>NZ_CP090446.1:0-2400000 GCF_021442025.1 Sphingobacterium sp. SRCM116780 | reverse complement strand
TCGATATTACTTTAGAACCGGATTCTAAAAACCTGGAAGAGGTTGTGGTAACCGGTTATCAGAAAGAACGCAAGAAAGATATAACAGGAGCGGTAAATGTTGTTGATGTATCAAAAATTAAGGATATTCCTTCTGGTAATCCTATAAAATCACTTCAGGGAAGGGTTCCTGGTGTGTTAATTACAACTGATGGCTCACCAACAGGGGCGGCTACGGTAAGGATTCGTGGAATTGGAACCTTGGGTAATAACGACCCTTTATATGTTATTGATGGAGTGCCTACGAAAAGTGGTATGGATCAGCTAAATCAAAACGACATTGAATCAATCCAAGTGTTAAAAGATGCATCATCTGCCACCATATATGGTTCAAGAGCTGCAAATGGTGTAATTATTGTCACTACCAAAAAAGCAAAGAAAGGTTTTTCTAAAATTGATTTTAATGCATCAACCTCTTTACAGGGCTATGCAACCAAACTTAAAACATTAAATGCTGAAGAAAGAGGCAGGGCATACTGGCAGGCAGCAGTAAATGATAAAGCTAACCCAAACAACAATCAGATTTATCAGTATGACTGGAATAATAATGTTGACAATCCGATACTTAACCGCGTAATTTTTCCGGAATATATTGATGGTGCAAAAACAATGAAACCAGCAGATACGCATTGGTTTGATGAAATTGCACAAAATTCTATTATTCAATCTTATGATGTTGCATTATCTAATGGTGGCGAGAAAGGAAATACTCTTTTTTCAATGGGATATTATGATAACCAAGGGATAGTGAAAGGATCAAGAAGTCAAAAATATACAGCTAGATTTAATTCGGATTATAATTATTTGAATAACAAGTTAAAAGTCGGCGAGAATTTCTCCGCAAGTTATATCAAGAATGCGCTTATTCCTACCAGTGATATTTTATTTGCTTCGTTGGTTCAACAGCCGATTGTTCCTGTACATACAGTTTCTGGTGGATGGGGTGGTCCTGCTGCTGGGATGACTGACAGACAAAACCCAGTTAGGCTAATTGAAGATAATGCTCAGAATAAAATGAAATTTTTCAGAGTATTAGGAAATGCATACGCCGATTATCAGATTATTCCTAACTTAAGTTTCAGGACAAATTTTGGTATAGACTATAATGGTACCTATCAGCGTTTGTTGAAAAAGTCTTATGCTTCAGGTTTTTTGGTTGATCCAGCAAATCAGGTAACCAATTCACAAAACTATCAAGGAAATGTAATCTGGCAAAATACATTAAATTATAAAATTGTCAAAAATAACCATAATGTTGAGGTATTACTGGGCCAGGAATATATCAAAAATATTAATCAGGAATTTTCTGCCAGCAAACAAGGATTAGCCTTAGAAAACATTGATTATGCCTATTTAAATGCAGGTTCAACCAATACTTTAAATGGTGGTAGCGGTGCTGGTAATACTTTACTTTCTTATTTTGGAAAGGTTAATTACAGCTATAACGATAGATATATTGCATCAGTAACTTTGAGAAGAGATGGTTCATCACGTTTTGGTAAAGAAAACCGCTATGGAACATTTCCGGCTTTTTCATTAGGATGGAGAGCCAGCGAAGAAAAATTTATTAAGGATCTTGGATTATTCTCTGATTTAAAATTAAGGTATGGATGGGGACGTTCTGGAAATCAGGAAATACCAAATAATGCACCTCTTTCACTTTATTCAGCAATTTATGGTACAGACCCGACATGGGATTTCGACCAAGGTACCGCCTATGATATTAGTGGTGCGGGTACCGGACAACTTCCATCAGGATTTAAACTTATTCAACAAGGTAATGATAACCTGAAATGGGAATCGTTAAGCGAATCTAACTTTGGTATTGATTTTGGCCTTTTGAGCAATAAAGTTACGGGTTCAGTAGATTATTTCATTAAAAAAACTTCTGATATTCTAATTAGTCCAGCTTATCTTGCTGTATTGGGAGATGGTGGCAATCAGTATAGTAATGGAGCGTCATTACAAAATAAGGGGCTTGATGCCATTCTTACCTATGAAGATAAGATTGGAAATGACCTTAGCTTTAGTTTAACTGGTAATTTTTCGCTTTATAGAAATCAAGTAACTTATTTGCCTAAAGATGTTTTGGCTTCTTATCCAGGTAATGGTTCCGATAAAAATGTATTAGGAAGACCAATCAATTCTTATTTTGGTTACATCGCAGATGGATTGTTTACCTCGCAGGCAGAAGTAGATGCTTATGCTAACCAACCAGGTAAAGGACTTGGCCGCATCAAGTATAAAGATTTGAACAATGATGGGGTAGTTAACGATCTTGATCGGGATTTTATAGGAAGTAACAGTCCAAAATTTACCTACGGCCTTAATGTTTCATTAACTTATAAGAACTTTGATATGAGCTTTTTTCTTCAGGCTATCCATGTTGACGTAGTAAATGAATTTAAAACCTATACCGATTTCTCTTCTTTGTGGACAGGAACTAACTGGGGAAGTAGAACGTTAGAAGCATGGTCTCCATCTAACCCAGGTTCAACTATTCCGGCATTAACGCTTGTTGATAGGAATAATGAAGGTAGATTTTCTACTTATTTCATTGAAAACGGCTCTTACCTAAAATTACGAAACCTACAAATTGGCTACAACCTAAAAAAAGCATTCAATATGAAAATTCAAAACTTTAGGGTTTTTGCTCAGGGAAGCAATTTATTTACGATTAAGAGCAAATCCTTTACCGGAACTGATCCAGAAATTCCAAATTATGGATTTCCAGTACCAGTTGTTGGAACTATTGGACTAAATATTACACTGTAAAATATATTCGTTATTAAGATGAAAAGGATATTCTATATGCTAACACTTTTTTGCACGATATTATGTTCGTGTCAAAAAACTCTTGATGAACCTGCGCAGGGCGTAGCTTCAGGAGATGACTTAAATACCCCTGAAAATATTGATAAAATGGTGATTGCCGCTTATTCAGCATTAGGAAACGATCACTACACCTCGCCATATTCGAGTATGTGGTCTTATGGAAGTGTTCGTGGAGGCGATACCTATAAGGGTGGGGATGGACCTGGCGATCTTTCCGAGTTCCATTTATTTGAAACATTCTCTCTAAACAGACCAGATAATGCATTAATTGACCAACTTTGGTTTAGATTGTATGTTGGTGTAGGAAGAGCTAATGATGCTTTGAGAAGAGTGGATGCAATTCCTGAAAGTGATTATCCTAATAAAATGCAACGCCAAGCAGAACTTAGGTTTTTAAGAGGACACTTCTATTTTCTTTTGAAAATTTTGTTCAAATATGTGCCTTATATTGATCAGAATGTACCAAAGACTGATTATCCAACGATTTCAAACAAGGCACTGAGTAATGATACGCTATGGAATAAAATTGCAGATGACTTTAGAGCTGCGGCGGCTAATTTACCTGTAGATCAAACAGATAAAGGTAGAGTGAATAAGTTTTCTGCAAAAGCTTACTTGGCAAAAGTGCTTCTTTATCAGGCTTATACCCAAAATGAAACCAATGCAGTAAGCAGTGTTGATGCAGCTAAATTAAACGAGGTTAATGCTTTATGCGATGAAATTATTGCTTCTGGTAAATTTAATTTGAGTTTAGATTTCGCAAATAACTTCCTTGCCTCTTCAGAAAATAGTACTGAATCTGTTTTTGCCATCCAGTACTCGAAAGATGATGGTACACCTAAAGGTCGGTTAGACTATGGACATGCGCTGAACTATCCGATGAACTCAGAATATGGTTGCTGCGGTTTTAATGTTCCAAGTCATGATTTAATCAATGCCTTTAAAACTGACGCAAATGGATTACCACAATTTACGACTTACAATAATACGGATGTAGCAGCAGCGTTGGATTTTCAAACCAGCTCGTTTGACCCACGTTTAGACCATACAGTTGCAAAACCTGGTGCACCATTCAAATATAAACCTACTTTTATTTTTGCACGTTCTTGGGCACGTGCTCCTGCCATATACGGTGCTTTTGCCAGTATGAAAGAAGCAGTTCTTCCAGATGATCCATCTTTTCAAAAAATCCCACCTTTTATTGGCAGTTCAAAAAACTGGGAAATTATTCGTTATGCAGATGTATTGTTATGGAAAGCTGAGGCATTGATAGAATTAGGACGATTTATAGAAGCCGTTCCGCTTATCAATCAGATTAGAAATAGATCTAATGCAAGTAAAGCATTATTAAAAAATGCCAATGGAACTCCGACTTCTAACTATAATGTACAGCTTTATCAACCAGGGGTTAACTGTACCTGGACTCAGGATTACGCCAGACAGGCCCTTCGATTTGAAAGAAGACTGGAGTTTGCTACAGAAGGCTATCATTTCTTTGATTTAGTAAGATGGGGCATTGCTTCTCAAACGATGAATGCATATTTTACAACAGAGAAATCAAGGGTTTCTCATCTTGCCGATGCAAAATTTACGCAAGGAAGAGATGAATATTTTCCAATCCCATTAAATCAGATTAACTTTAGTGGAGGTGTATATAAACAGAATAATGGCTGGTAATACTATTAACAGCTGTTCAGAGAAATTTCTCTGAACAGCTGTTTTAGCTTAAATATAAAATCAGATACATATCGTGATTGCAAGATATGAAATCTATCTGCAGCTGCCAGATAATCCTAAAGCATTTTTTTATGACTTATCGACAGTTTAAGACTACTTTTCCGAATGTTCGGAACATCGGACAGGAACCTCCAGACTTTTGCCACAAATCCTGGTAAAGAAGTTAATATGAAAGCGTGGAAGATGGAACTCTATCTGGAAATGAACGAATTAAAACACATGAATATGAATAAGAAATTTTTAAAACTTGTTTTTAACATCTTGGTAGGGTGTATTTTTAGCTTAAATACAACGACTGCTCAGGAGCAGATACCTTTGCAAGGTGAAGCACATCGCCCTCAATTCCATTTTTCTCCTAAAGCGCATTGGATGAATGATCCAAATGGAATGGTATACTACAAAGGCGTTTATCACCTTTTTTATCAGTATTATCCTAATGGTACAGTATGGGGACCCATGCACTGGGGTCATGCAACAACCAAAGATTTCTTTCATTGGCAGGAGAAACCTATCGCTCTTTATCCTGATAGTCTAGGTTATATTTTTTCGGGAAGTATCGTGATGGATGAGCACAATACTTCCGGATTAGGCAAGGAGGGAAAAGCGCCTATGGTCGCAATTTTTACACACCACGATCCAAAGCTGGAAGAGAAAAAAACAAATAATTTCCAGAACCAAAGTATAGCCTATAGTCTGGATGAAGGAAACACATGGACTAAATATTCTGGTAATCCGGTATTACGAAATCCGGGTATCACAGATTTCCGTGACCCTAAAGTGATGTGGTATGAAGCCGGAAAGAAATGGATTATGACGCTAGCTACTAAAGACCGGATTACCTTTTACTCCTCTAAAGATTTAAAAGATTGGAAGAAGGAAAGTGAGTTTGGAAATAACCTTGGGGCACATGGTGGCGTATGGGAATGCCCCGATCTTTTTCCACTGGAATATCAAGGTAAAACAGTTTGGGTATTACTTGTCAGTATAAACCCAGGAGGGCCAAACGGAGGTTCTGCAACCCAATATTTTACAGGAAGTTTTGACGGAAGTAAATTTGCAACCGATTCAAAGTCAAAAAAATGGATGGATTATGGAACTGATAACTATGCAGGTGTTACCTGGTCAAATACCGGAAATAGAAAAATCTTCATTGGTTGGATGAATAACTGGCAGTATGCAAACCAAGTGCCGACAAAGAACTGGAGAGGTGCGACAACAATTGCCAGAGATTTATATCTGTATCAAAACGCGGGAGATTTTTATGTGCAGTCTATTCCTGTCAAAGAAATGAATGTCCATTTAAAACCGGTTTATAAAAAGAAATCTTTAACACTAAACAAGGAGATCGATCTGTCCGATTACACGAAGGATCTAGGAGGAAGGATGAAGCTTGACTTTACTTTCAATACTTCTGAGAATGTTCAGCTTGTACTGAGTAATAAAGGAGGACAAAAGCTTCTGGTTGGTTATGATTATCAGACAAAAACCTATTATATTGACAGAACTCATGCTGGTGTCTCAGATTTTGAAAAAGGATTTGCAAAAAAGCACACTGCACCAAGAATAGCTAGTACCACGTATGCGAAAGTTAGTCTGATCCTGGATGTTGCATCCGCAGAACTTTTTGCTGACGATGGTTTAACAGTAATGACGGATGTATTTTTCCCTGGAACTTTAATGAACAGCGTCCATTTTCCAGAGAATAAAAATCAGAAAATAAGCAATCTGGTCTTATCTGCTATTCCATCATTTCAATAGTTAATCGATATGATCGTGGACTGTAAACAGGAGCAAAGGCTCATTTATCATGGGAAAATACACAAGTATAACTATGCTATTGATCAAAGATAATATAGTCATTTAGGTCTTATTGGAATCCAGAAATTCTTCTGTTTGAAATAAAAGTAGAAGGTTGAGATATTTGATCTCATTTTAACTAAAATCAGATTAATTGCGGAGAATAACTATCATATTCTCCGCTTTTCTTGCGTTTAATAAGTCGTATATTTATTGCACAATGCAAATTATGAGCTGGATTTGTAAAACTGAATTTAATATTTCGTTATTTACACACTTTGCGGAACATTACCAAGACTTATGAAGTGGCTATATAAAAAAGACTTGAGAGATACCAGTTCTATCCAAAAAGTAGAACAAACATTAGGAATTAATTTTCCATTAGATTATCAAAAAGTAATTTTAGAACATAATGGGGCAACAGCATCTCCCAATACCATCAATACATCAAGACAAATAGGAAAAGCATTTGGTGAGCTTCTAAACTTTAATTTAGACTCAGAAGAAAATATCCTTTCCTTGTATGAAGAATTAAAGAATAAAATTCCTGAAAAAGTATATCCAATCACGATGGATCCAGAAGGGAATTTTTTATGCTATGATTTTAGAGATGATCAAAATAATCCTAAACTCGTAAGATGGGATCATGAACAAAAATTTATAATTCAAGATAAGAAATTGATCATTGAAGACTATGATAAAGAATCAGATTATTATCATGTAGACTTTGTTGCTAATAGTTTTACAGAAGTACTTGCAGAATTATATGGTGAAGATATAGAAGAATCTAATAGTTGGGATAAATTTCAAGATGAAGAAAAATTAAAACAATTTTCAGGTGAAGATTTAACTCAAATAAATAGAATTAGAGCTTTGCAAGGTTTACCACCAATTGAAAAATAATAATTTTGAATTACTGCTTCCTGATCATCTCTCCCTGATCTGTCGAAGAAAGTCGCCTGGTCTGACTCCAGTAAAGAATCTGAATACCTTGTCAAAATAACTCACATTGCTGAATCCCGATTGGTAACAGACTTCCGAAATGTTTACTCCCGGTTGGCACATTAACCGTTTAGACAGCTCGATTCGCTGGTGGTTAATATAATTGATGGGTGATGTATTGTGGACATCTTTGAAATGTCTAAATACAGATGCTTTGCTACCCGTTGCTATTTTAGCAAGATCTTCGACTGTGATCTTATCCGTAATATGGTTTCGGATATAGGCCTCCATTCGCAGCATAGGATCTGGCTTATGAAAATCATTTTCTTTTATTGAGGGTAGCGATTGGGTTTGCATTACCCGCACCAGTAGGGTTTTCAATGTTAGGTCAGCAAGCGCATCCTTGCCTATATCATCTTCCATACTGATAGAAATAAGCCTATTGAGTGTAGCCGTCAGCATCTGGTTGTTATTGAAATGATAATTCTTGAAATCAAGTTTCCACATTTTTCCATCTTCTCTGGAATATTGCTCATTAAGCCGATCAATGCATGCATTGACGACATCCCAATGCAACATCAACGTAGCACACTGTACAGGGTTGAAACTGTCGGCATCTGGAAAATTCGCTTTCATACTGACACCAGAAGGTATCATGATAGAAGTCCCCGGAAGAAAATCAAACCCAGGTTCTTGTCCATAATGCATCACTTTTTTGCCACGCATCATACTCGTGATAACAAGTCCTTCATAGCTAAGATGAACACTTGTACATCGGGTAAAAGTCTCAAAGATACTCAACTCAAGATTTTTAAGCGTATAGACTTTCCGATGCTCTACCAAGGAATCAATGGTACTGGTATCACTCAAGTTGATGGGCTGTAAATAGTGTTTCTGATCCATAAATGAGCCATTCATACTTATAAATATACAAAAGTATTTTCTTACCCCTTACTAAGTGATAGTATTATTTTATCAATTGATAGGATTGTGTCACACTGCTCGAAATGTTGTTGGTAAATTTATAATAATCAAACAATTATAAAACATTTAAAAAACAAAAGACGATGAGTATCACCTTAGAGCAAGCACAAAAAGCAGTGGCCGCTGCCATTGCTAAAGCAAAAGAAATAAATACAAAAATGAATATCGCTGTAGTGGATGCTGGTACCAATCTGGTAGCCTTTGCGCATATGGATGATGCCTGGCTAGGTTCTATTGACATTTCTCAAAAGAAAGCCCGCACAGCCCGCTATTTTAATATGGATACAGGAGAGATCGGCAAATTGTCTCAACCTGGAGGTTCATTGTACAACATAGAGCATTCCAACAATGGTCTGATTACTTTTCCTGGAGGCGTATGCATAAAAGATGCTGCAGGTAACATTGTTGGTGCGATTGGTGTAAGCGGTTCCACGGTAGAAGACGACCATCTTGTGGCTTCTGCTGGAGCATTGGCTGCATTTTAATTCTATTTTTGAACAAGGTATATGCTATCGTTTGACGGGCATATACTCTAAAACAATTTGTTATGTGTAAAAATCATGCAGTAGTATATTTAGAGCCTGGTAAAGTAGACATACAAGAGATCGACTATCCCAAGTTGGCATTGGGTAATCGGAAATGTGAACATGGTGTTATCCTGAAGGTGGTATCTACCAATATCTGTGGTTCTGATCAGCATATGGTGCGAGGTCGTACCACAGCCCCTAAAGGATTGGTTCTTGGTCACGAGATTACAGGGCAAGTTATAGAGATTGGACGTGATGTAGAGTTTATAAAAGTAGGGGATATTGTATCCGTGCCGTTTAATATTGCCTGCGGACGATGCCGTAACTGTAAAGAAGGTAATACAGGTATCTGCCTGAACGTAAATCCCGCTCGTCCTGGTGCCGCTTATGGTTATGTAGATATGGGAGGCTGGGTAGGAGGACAAAGCGAATATGTGATGGTTCCCTATGCCGATTTCAACCTGTTGAAATTTCCTGACAATGAACAAGCTCTGGCTTATATCCGAGATCTAACCTTACTCTCTGATATTTTCCCTACCGGATTCCATGGCGCTGTAACAGCAGGTGTAGGTCCAGGAAGTATTGTATATGTTGCAGGAGCAGGACCAGTAGGTCTAGCCTGTGCGGCAAGTTGTCACCTGTTGGGGGCTGCGGTGGTTATTGTTGGTGATATGATAGAAGAACGTCTTGCTCAAGCAAAAAGCTTTGGTTGTGAAACCATTAACTTAAAAGACCCCACACCATTGGAAGAGCAAATTGCAGCTATTGTGGGGGTACCAGAAGTAGATAGTTTTGTTGATTGTGTAGGTTTTGAAGCGCGTGGGCATGGGGGTGATGCAGGCGAAGAACATCCGGCTACCGTACTGAACCAAGCGATGGCAATTACTCGTGCTGGAGGAGCTATAGGAATCCCAGGATTGTATGTT
Organism: Sphingobacterium sp. SRCM116780; assembly: GCF_021442025.1. Taxonomy (NCBI): domain Bacteria; kingdom Pseudomonadati; phylum Bacteroidota; class Sphingobacteriia; order Sphingobacteriales; family Sphingobacteriaceae; genus Sphingobacterium; species Sphingobacterium sp. SRCM116780. The sequence goes on along the minus strand of NZ_CP090446.1, from coordinate 2,390,214 downwards.
ACAGAGGATCCCGGAGCCAAGGATAGTGCCGCAAAAGTGGGTAGTTTAAAAATTAGAATAGGGTTGGGCTGGGCCAAATCTCATTCGTTTCATACAGGGCAATGTCCAGTGATGAAATATCACCTCAGGTTGATGAATGCTATTCTACACGATAAGATTAAAATCGCCCAAGCGGTGAATGTACAGGTGATCAACCTCAAAGATGCTCCAAAAGGTTATAAAGACTTTGATAACGGTGTCGCGAAAAAATTTGTTATTGACCCACATGGTATGATTGCTGTATAATCCACGTTTGATAGAAATGAAATATTCATCCTTTTTATAAGTATTGATACATGATATGAAAACCTTCCTGCATACGTATCCAGAAAGATTTTTTTTAAATTCATGTAGGAAATAATACCTTATAATACAGCAAAATTTAAGTTTCGTGTTTCGATCTATAACTATTCAAATGTTATTCTCTTAATTACTTGTAAATTTCTCTATTAACCAATGATCTTTTTCTTTCACTAAATCAAATACTATGGTTACCGTATAATCTCCTTGATTTCCTGTTACAATTACTTTTGCAGAATTTGTCGTAATTTCTTTTTCAATATAATTATAAACCTTTTTATCGTTTCTATATTTTTCTCTTTCAGATTGTGCTATATTTTCTTCGAAATTTTTAATATTGTCAATAAAATATCCAACCAATGATAAGAACACTAGTCCTGATCTGTTTTTTAGCAATATTTTATTCCTGTACGGAAAAAAAGAATACAGACAAGAAGGAACAAGTAAGTTCAAAAATAGATACTATACTTGTAAAGAAGAAAAATAAGCTGGAAGGGTTTAACGAAGACTATATGACAAAATCATATAGCTATTATTGGGTCACTGTAAATGATACTGCAGATATTGTTATCAATGCCTACGAACGTAAAGAAGATAATACTTTACATCTGGTAGTTGATCAACGGAAAATGGTTTTGTTTAATAGCGTTATTGACAAACTCAACCAATCTATTCCTAAGATAAAAGAAGATTTTGATTGGACAAAAATCGGTTCCATATTCCTTAATGCACCTGTTTATTACCCTGATTTGGCAAATGCTTTATCGAAAGAATACGAACAAAAATTTGGTAGGAAAGCGATAAGCTATGAGAAACTAAATCAATTTCTTTTGCAATCGTCACTCAACACACAACTCAATAATTTTTTAAATCCATTTGATAAGAAAACTGAAAGCTACGGCATTGAGAAATTCCACTTTTTAGAAAAGAAAGATTATTCATCTATTTTTTCAGATAGTGATCTATCTGTATATCCTGAATTTACTCTTCATGGTATGGGAATTTATGTACAGATAACAACTGACAAAAGTCCGAAGTAATATTGTTCATCGTTCAGAAGCATATTTTGCTAGAAAGAATTACTTCTGAACGATGAACAATATTAAAAATTTACTACTTCAAATTATTAACCAATTTTATTAAATCGTCCTTATCCGTAACTTTCAGTTCATCTAGGCCAAATTCATAAGTTCCATCTTTTGAAATTTCAACAGACTTGATCGAATAGGCAAGTTTTCCTGCGCTTTCGGACACAAAGATAATATGTACCTTAAAACCGATCGGAACAAAACCATAATGTTCGGTAAAATACTTTCCACTGGTATCATATAAATCCAATTTTGCCAACAAATTCGGCTGATCCTCATAGCTTAAGTATACAGCGGAATTTTCTCCATTATAGCCAGAAGGCACTTTTACCTTAATCTGTGTCTTTGGACGACTGTCTGAGTAGAAACGATCCACATTGGTCCATCCAAAAGAGCCACTCAATATATCGTATGTTCCGTATTCTCCATTTATGACAACCTCAGTTTCCAGATTAGGAGCCTCTACATTAGGAGTGTCTACTTTAATTTCGGGAAAAAGCTCTGGGTTATTGACATCAAAATAGGTAAGATCTCCTTTATCATCGATAAAACCTTTCCACAATTTCATTCCATTGTCTATAGCTCCTGTATTCTTGGCTGGGATACGGACATGGAATGAACATCCAGGATGAAGAACTTTATTGCCTTGCTTAATTTCTAGATAATACTGACCTCCAGTAACCAAAGGCAATGTCTGTGTTTGATTATTGACCCCCATCAAGGGTTTGTCGGCCATCAAGATATTGCCTCTGTCATATAGTTCAATAAAGTTTAAGGTTACCTGCCCTGTAACTAAAGTTTGATTCTGGTCGTATAAACAATTCGGATCCAATTGTACAACGGCTCCACCTTTGGAAGTGAAATCTACTCCTGATTCTGCAGGAAAGTTTTGAGTCTGATTTTTGCTATCGAGGAAATCTGAATGCAATGCCACAAAGCCATGCTTTGTGGGTGCTTGGATTTTTAAATCGGTCTTCTCTTTGCTACAAGATAGCAAAAGGGACATGCTCACAAGGAATATACCTCCTGATGTCCATAAATTTTTCTTTTTCATGTAATTTTTAAATAGTTTAGTTTGTATAATAAGTTTATTAATTTTTGAAGAATAAAAGTTAATAAATAGTAAAACAAATTTAATATGTGGAGTTTTTACGACATAATGTAAACTTTTTTAAGCATAAGCTTATTTCTTAGAAATTTTCACCCCTAGCTTCAGGATTTGTTCTGTCTTCGTATATTGAAGTGTACCATCCTGCAATGTTCTACTAATATGACAACTGTCTTTTTTTTTATCAATACCGCTCTTTAATAGGATTTGAAGACTATCAATATGATTCGACAGGGTCCAAACGACAAGAGCTGCACCCTCACCATAACACGATAAAAATCATTCTCCTCACATTGCAAATGTACAAAAGCTGTGTACGTTATTACATCTCTGACAAGTGGAAATTAAAAACATATATTTTATATTGAATTGATATGTAGTGTATTATGTTTGTGTGTAGACATTTTGTAGTGATTGGATATTTTTATTGTAGGTGTTTTGAGGTGGTTATAAATCCAGGTTCAAAAACAAGGAACTAAGGATGAGTTAAACAAGTTGTAGTATAATGGTTACACATCTATATATTAACTATATCTGGGATTGGATAATGAGCGGAATTAATTTTTTTTAGTAAACTTTTAAAGAAGGTATAAGAATATTGAGTTGTGTTAAGATGAAAAATATCATTGTTTTATTCATAATACTATTAACCGGATTTGCTTCTAAAGGACAAGAAAGAAAGCTTTCAATTGGAGACAATGTGATTGTTAAAAGCAACTATCGTGTCAATAAGCAAGGCGCAAATAGTTTTTACGTGCAAAATATAACCGATAGCGATATCCCTAAACATGATGTTCACAGAAATGCTATTAATGAGGTGGTATTATCAAATAAGAACGCAATTATTGATATTTTTAGAAGTTCACTTAACAAAAAAATTAAGAGAGCAACACGAAAAGGAAAAATAGTTGTTTCACTGTATGTGGACAGTTTCGGAGATGTTATATCTATAAGTTATTCATTGAACAAGTTGTCATTACTGTCACTAGAGGAAATAAACAGTGTGAATAAAAGATTACAATACAAAAATCTTTTTCAAGTTTCGAAAGCATTTAAAGGTATGGTCATCTAATTCTTATTGATCAAGTGATAGATCTGGGAAAAATTTAATTAAATTTTGAAAGGGATTTTGTATTTTTTCGCAGACAAGCATGAAATGTCTGATGGATTGAATATTTGAGACTAAAAAATTATAGGTAGCATGCGAATATATAGTACAATACTTTTTTTATTATTTCAATTAATAAGCTGTCAAAGCAATACAAAAAATTCTGATGGTCATTTGAAAAAAATAGACAATAAAGAACAAAGCATATCAAAACCAGTCACTGCTTCATTACTTGAAGATTGGACAGGAATTTATATGAATTCTGATGATCAGAAACTAACTTCTTTTAAGGAAATAAAAAATAAAATTGGCTGGTATGAGTTGATAATAAGTCCAACGGAAATCATTTTCAGTAATGATAGCAGGATGGAAAGTGAATTTCCAACAGCATCTCCTGGAGGATATGCAATCAATTACAAGTGTGATTATCACATTTCTAACGATACAATAAAACTTTATGAGAAGAAAGAAGATGATGCTAAGTCATCCATTGTTTCATTTTTGCTTTTCCCAATTACCATGACATGAAGTGATGTCCTGAAATTACTATCTTCAATAGTATATACGAGATTGCCGATATCAAATATTTCTATCAAGCTCTCACCTTTTGGGGTATGAAATGCACCGAATTTGAAAAGATTTTTTCCATTAGTCCAATTGGACATTTCTTTTAATAAGATGTTTTTCATCAGCTGGACCCTTAAATGATGATTTCTATTTAAATAAATTTCCCGACTTAATTTCAATGCTTCAATTTGTTGTCTTTCATGAGAAGAAAGGTCTAAGGTTAGTAACAAATTAATTTTGTCTAAACAGTCTTCGGAAAACAAATATCTTTTCTTTTTATCTTGCAAGGATAATTCTTGAGCTTGATGAAGCATTTGCATGTAAATTTCTCGTGCTCTATTATTTTTAGAATTTTCATTCAGCTCAGAAATAATCAGGTTACTAGCATATAGACTTATTTGTTCAACACCAAACGTCTTTATTCCACTTTGAACAATTTTCTTATACAAACTGAAATCCTCTTCAATTTGTAAAAATGAAAAATTAGAATTGTATTCTTTTACAAATTCGTGGAGTTTTTCAGATGATAATGATTTAATTTTAGAGGCTATTATTTGCGTTGAAAACGGATCTATTTCTTGAAAATAATTGTCGAATTTAACAGCATCAATGATGGCATTCGTGAAATAAGGAATCTCTTTTGTAAAATGAGTTTCTCCTAATAATACAGAATTTGCATTGTTAATTTCTGTCAATAAAATTTCCCAACCTTTCCCTTTAAAAGACCTGTTCTTGCCTTCCATTTCAAAAGTATGATAGTTCTTTTGAATGATGCTGTCCATTAAGTTACCCTGGGCGTTGGTAATATTGTAAAAGCAATTTAATAAGAACAAAAAAATAATTTTCTTCATTTTCATCTTTTTGTTAAAGACGTCTTTACCATCAAAATGTTACATGAATGCCGAATTTTTTATAAGATCATGAGACTTCTAGACAGAAGGAATTTATTTGTACAATCAGGTTATGAAGATTTGATTCCACTATAGACCCCAATTAACTTGAACTTACATGTCGGAGTGCTGATACAGCATATGCTGTCCATTTTTCTTTATGATCATAAGAAACTTGTACCCATTCTTTCATTGGTCTTTTTTTACCAGACGGATCAAATAATTGTGATCCATCCAAACGGAGCGCTTCTGTATGTATATCTCCCGAAAGTTTAAAAACCATTTCGTTTTGAAAAAAACACACAAAAGCCTTATTGCCAATTTTGAAACAAGGCTTTCCAAACATTTGGCTCTGTACCGTGTCTTTTAGACTTTGTGCTATTGAAATATATAGAGCTTCCTGTTGTGTCATCTGTTAGATAAATCTTAAAAATATAAAAAGATTCTTTAGAACCTTTATTGTGAATATAAGAACAATCTCCATATTTATAAATACTTGAAGCTTTCGACTTTCATTTCAAGATTCTTTTCAGAACAGATGAATATTGATTGAAAATTAATTTTGTTAAAATTAATTTTTACCAAGTATTTCACATTAGGTTAAAAAGACATATATTTGAGTCTATAGCTAACCCTATTAAGCCCTAGAATATATGAGGTATATCATTTTTTTGCTTTCTTTTTTATTTGTCATTTCATGTAAACAAGAGCGAACCTTTAGTAAATTCGAAAATAAGACTGATTTTTTTAATTTTCTTAACAAATTATCTCCAGCTGATCGCACAGCTTTTTTAAAAAATCAATCTGCGGATATTGATTCTACATTAAAAAATGCAGCAGGTAATAGTGTCTATTTTAGTTTTTCTATGGGGTTATCCTCAGGTGATGAAAAAAAAGTAGACTGGGATACCGTGGATTTTAACCAATTGGATATAAAAGAAGATCCATTTGTATTAACTCCTGCAGATACGTTAAAAGCTCAATTTCAGGATTATGTCAAACAGTTGACAGTATTGCAGCATTTCAAATTACCGAATTCTAATTTTGCATATGATGCTGGAGAATCTCTTACAGATGAAGATAAGATCGAGGTGCAATTTAATCAGATTTATTCAGGTAAAACTCGCATCGATTCTGCTGCCATTGGCCTTAAATTGGTAGATAGTATCGCTATGACGCTTCATTATGATGTACCAATAGGTTTGGATTCGTTAGTGATACTCCCTGGATCAAAAACAGCGAAGTTTGAAGGACATGAATTGGATATCGATACCATCACTGCTCAAGGAATAGAAATCGATCTTCCATTGGAAGTATACGCACGCTATTTAGATAATCGAGGTGTCCTTAAAAACGATCAGGTGATCAGTACCAATTCCTATTCTGCAATGCCGCTTTTTGGACTTCATCCCAAAGTGAAAACATTTGCTGAAAAATCTTCTAATTTATTTAAAAAATATGGAGCAAAAGAGTTAAGTGATGCTGATTTGATTTTATTTGAAAAAGAGTTTACAGATGAAATGTTTTTGGGAACAAAAAATTTGTCAATCTGTAAAAATGAAAAATGGAAAGAACTTGAACATCTTCTTAAAGGAGATGAAGATGCGGATGTTTTCGACCAAATTAAGAAGATGCGGGAGTTTTTAGAAAAAAATCAGGAATACTTTGGCCCTACAGCACAACGATTAACGATTGCTTATCCGTATCCAGTTAAAGCATTTAATTTATATTTTACAAAGGAAAGTACAAGAATTACCCAAACGAAGACTGCTCAAGTAACCAGAGAGCCAGGGTCATCATATGCAGCAATTTATGATGAAAAACTAAATCGTTACGGTATTGTGGATTCCATCGGTCACATGCTGATTGAACCGAAGTTTGAGCAACTTAGTCGAGTATCAAACGGATATTTCTTTGATAATAAAGATAGTATAAGTTATTATCTCAATACAAAAACAAAGGAATTGGAGCCTGTAAAGAAAGGATATACCATTGATAAGATGTTAAACAAGGACTTGGGTGTATTTGAAAATAAGGATGATTTTAAAGGAATACTAAAAAATAACAAGGAGGAGTTAGTTCCTTTCAAATATGATGAGATTGAATTAGTCAATAAATTATTGATTGCTAAGTATACATTAAGAGGAAGATCCGTTTACGATTTTTATCAGATTGATGGCAAAAAAATAGATGTACCTATCATCCGAGATATTGAATATTTAGTGGATGAAAATATTGTACTAAGAGATAGCAAACGTCAATTCGGTATCTTATCGAATAGTGGACAGCTTCTAGTTCCCTTACAATATTCCAATATAAAAGATCTTAAAATCCCAAAAGTAGTTTCAGCCCTAAAAGACAATAAAGAAGTATTGTTGCATTATGATGGGAAATCATATCCATTGCCAGCCGATTTTAAAGATTTTTACTCGTTGAAGACTGCAGAAGGACTGATTGCTTTCGCTGGACAAAATTATAACGTGGGATATATGGATAGTCAAGGACGTGTTTTGATTCCAGCAACCTATTCCGATGTGACACAGTTTTACAGAGGTCATGCATTAGCAGAGACGGAGAATAATGAAATAAAGATGATCGATCAATCGAATAGAACGATAAAAGTGTTGAAAACGGCAAGTGATCATAACCCATCGATTGATTTTCATCTCTTTTCTGAGAAGGATGGTTATTTTACTATTGATGAACAAGTTTATGATTGGCAGGGTAATCCAGCAGCCATTACCTATGAAATGTTAACGCAAGATAATACAGAGAACTAATGAAGATTAAAATGAACAAATACAGCTGTATTCTTTTTTTGATGTTGACCATTTTGTCTTGTCAACATCAAGGAAATCGCTTTGGAGAAGGGGCTTTTCAGTTGGAAGATTTAGATTTTGGAATGAATTTGGAAGACTTCTATGGCAATGAAGATTTATTTCGCGGAAAGGTGGAAAAAGTAGGGTTGCGGACAGGTGAGCATGAAATAGAAGTCTCACGAGAAGGATTGGAAGATTCTATTGTTAGATATGTACAATATGATGTGACATCTCAGTCTGGAGACCTTAATTTGGCGAATTATCGAAATGTAAAATTTAATACATTAGAGCTGCTTGCGAATGATGACGAAACAGAAGTGTTGGTCGCGATGGCTGTAAAGGACACGATGAACAAGGATGATATTTCTAAATTGGTTGATAGGATTGAAAAAGATAATACGGAATCATTCATGAAGTCAAAAGAAATAGAAAAAGAAGATGGCCTGCGGTTGATTTGGCGCGGCCCGACAAAAACAATACAAATCGTATTACCAGAAAAAGATCCGATTCAATTTGATCGATCCGATGAAACATATTCACAAGGATATGATGAGAATGGTAAACCTATAGAAGAACCTGAAAAATTTTCTAAAATGGATATCATTCAACACTTCAAATCCAATCTGGATGAACTTGATCATGCTAAGGTCTATCTATTCATTTCAAAACCTAGTTTTTATGATTTATTTCACGAAAATGGCGCAAGTAGTTCTGGAACATTAACTGAATTTTAAATTTTTATATAAGTTTTTGAAAATAAGAGTATAAAATGCTATTATTAGTCCTGTTTGTTGAGGTGAATATATGCTAGCTATTCGTCTATTGAAAACTTTTGATGCTATTGGAGAGCAAGTAATTTTTTCTTTATTACAACAATTTATAAATCACTAACGTTAAGATTCTTACATGCTAGAAAACTTTCCATTTTACTTATCCCTAATCGTTCTCATTATTTTCCTGATCATGATTGGGAACAAAATAAAGGTGGCTTATCCTGTTTTGTTGGTTTTAGCAGGGTTGGGGATAAGCTTAATCCCAGGGATACCGATGTTGAAAATTAATCCAGAATTGATTTTCATTATTTTTTTACCACCACTGTTGTATGAGGCCGCTTGGGCAACCTCATGGAAAGAACTCTGGCATTGGCGACGTATCATAGGAAGCTTTGCCTTTGTAGTTGTCTTTCTTACAGCGGTATCGGTTGCCTTTGTAGCAAATCATTTCATTCCAGGATTTTCACTTGCTTTAGGGTTTTTATTGGGTGGTATTGTTTCACCTCCAGATGCGGTAAGTGCAAATGCTATATTAAAATTTGTGAAGGTTCCAAAACGGTTGTCGAGTATCTTGGAGGGGGAAAGTTTACTCAATGATGCCTCTTCTTTAATCATCTTTCGATTTGCCTTGATTGCTGTCGCTACTAGACAATTTATATGGCACGATGCGCTATTAAGTTTTGGTTGGATGGTCATTGGTGGTGTGGGTATTGGATTGCTGATTGGTTATGTTTTTATGAAAATCCATAAACGGTTGCCAACAGATGTCAACATGGATATTGCTTTAACTTTAGTAGCTCCCTATGTCATGTATATAGCTGCGGAAGAGGTGCATAGCTCTGGCGTCTTAGCGGTTGTAAGTGCTGGACTCTTTCTATCCAATCAACGACATAAATTCTTAAAAGGTACTTCCCGTTTACGATCTGAGAATGTTTGGCAGAGTTTCGTATTTCTTTTAAATGGACTTGTCTTTATGCTGATTGGTTTAGATATGCCCGAAATTACTTCAGGTTTGCGAGCAGAAGGAATCAATATTTACCAAGCAACAGGCTTCGGATTACTCATCACCTTGGTATTGGTTGTCGGAAGAATTTTAGCTTGTTATGGTGCCGTGTTGGTTACGCTGGTGATGCGAAATTTCATCACTGTTGCCGATGCTAAAAATCCAGGCTTACGGACACCAATATTTTTGGGCTGGGCGGGTATGCGTGGGGTTGTATCTCTGGCTGCTGCACTTTCTATACCGGTGCATATGGACAACGGGATGGCATTTCCACATCGCAATATGATCCTGTATATCACCTTTGTCGTGATCTTAGTGACTTTATTGGTGCAAGGATTAACATTGCCCATATTAATTAAAAAAGCACCATTACCAGAGTTCCCTGATCATTTGACAGAAGCAGAAACCGAAGAGATGCTGGAAAACGCTTTATCCAGAGAATTATCAAATTTTCTGGGTGAAACGAAAGATCCAAATAATCTTAATCATCAAATAAAAGACCTTGTGAGTATCCTGAATGAACATCATCATTCAACCAGAGCAATAGAATCAAACGAACAAATAAAAACAATTTGGTTGACTTTACTCGAAAGACAACGGATTTTGCTATTGGAAATGAATAAAAAACACCCAAATATAGATGAAGAGATTATCCGTAAATATCTGCATAAAATAGATCTGGATGAAGAAAAACTAAACTGTTAAGATATGCTATTTAACAGGACACCTTTTTCTAACCTTATTCGGACTTTCTTCTAACCAACTTCTAAGTTCCACTATACCTGGAACGCTGTTTTACCGCTGTTGCACCGCTCTTTTCCCGATGCAGATGTGGTAAAAAGGCGGTGCAAGGGTGGTATTTTAGTGTTTGGGTTCCGAAGTTGGTTAGAAGAAGGTATAGTGTTGGTATAAAGAAAACCCTATACAAGTACATCGACAGTTCAAACATTTTGGAATACATCGAAAGTATGGTAAATTGCATAAGCTCACAAAGGGTAGCACTATATCGGTCGACGAAAGCTCCACAATAGCGCAGCATCAAGAAATTAGCTAGAAGATTGGACATAAGCAGTAATCTACTGAAAGTTTATCTCCAACATGGAGAAAGAACAAAATAGTAGCATCTTAAAAAAGATAGCGATAAACAAAGCTATAAGCGTATCAAAATATACTCGATAGAGTAATTGATGTCGTTGGGGGTTTGATCCGCTTAAACAAGCTTATTTTAAGGAAAAACGACAAGCTTATACCACGTCTGCATTCATCATGTTGTTATGAGAGAAAGTTTAATAGAGAACATACAATCCAAAATAAAATTAAGTACCGAAGAAATAGAGATTTTTAATACGTTTTGGAAAGAAAGAAAGCTGGTTAAAAATGAATATATCTTTAGAAACGGAGAAATTTGCAAATTTGATAGTTTTGTTATTTCAGGTAGTTTTAAAGCCTTTTATATCCATCCAGATACAGGAAAAGAAGAAATAATCTTTTTCGCTATTGAAAATTGGTGGGCGACCGATTTAGATAGCTTTTCTAATCAAAGTCCATCCATGTATGCCATACAGGCAATTGAAAACTCGATTGTACTGCAAATAAATTATCCCTCCTTTGAAGAACTGTTAAGACAAATACCAAAACTTGAACGATACTTCAGACTCATTTTACAAGGCTATAATTCTTCGATCCAAAGAAGAATAATCTTAACCAATTCCCACTCAGCAGAAGAGCGCTATCGTGATTTTGTGCAGCGGTATCCAAAAATTATTCAAAAAGTCCCGCAATATCTGATCGCTTCATACCTTGGAATAACACCTGAGTTTTTAAGCAAAATCAGAGGGAAAAAGAACTGATTTTTTCTTAATATATATTAAGAAAGTACTGAAATGTTGCTGATACTTTTGTCTTACAATCAAATAAAAGGACAAATGAAAAAAGTTTTGGTTATTAACGCAAGTACAAGAGATGAAAAATCACAGAGCAGAACGCTCACAAAATTGTTCGTTGAAACCTGGTCTAAAAATTACCCGGAAGATCGCTATACCTATCGAGAGGTAGGTTTAACTCCAGTTCCACACATCACAAGTGATTGGATCACCGCTTCCTTCATCAAGCCTGCAGATCGAACAAAAGAAAATCAGGAACCCTTAGCATTAAGCAATATGCTTGTAAAAGAACTTCAAGAAGCAGATATTTACGTCTTAGGTGTTCCCATGTATAACTGGTCTATTCCAAGTGGATTAAAATCTTACATCGATCAAGTGATGCGTATCAATGAAACATGGAAGTTCCGATCAGGAGAACCTGACGGAGACTATGTGGGACTGTTATCGCATAAAAAACTATTTATTTTATCGAGCAGAGGAGACAGTGGATATGGTCTGGGAGAGCCAAATGCGCATATGAATTTTCAAACCACTTACCTAAAGACAATTTTTACAATCATGGGAGTAAAGGATATTGAAATCATATCCCTTGATAACGAAGAGTATGGCGGAGCCCTTTTCGCTAAATCTCAGCTAAAAATACACAAACAGATAGTAAAGTTAAAATAGATTTAAACTAGGTATAATTGCTGATACATAGATTATTATAAATTTAAACGCCATGATCAACGATCATGGCGTTTATAGTATTTATTTTCTTATACCATCCAGCGGAATAGACTTGCTCCCCATGAAAAACCAGCACCAAATGCCGTTAACATAACGAGATCCCCCGTTTTCATCTGTTTTAAGTTTTCCCAGATACACAAAGGTATAGTTGCTGCTATCGTATTTCCAAGATATTCAATATTACTTAAGGTACGGCCTTCCGGAATGTTTAATGAGCGACCAACAGCATCAATGATCCGTTGATTTGCTTGATGTGGTACAACCCAATTCACATCCGCTATCGTTAAATTATTTCGTTGCAATACTTGACTGCAGGCATCGCTCATGGATTGAACAGCTTGTTTAAAAACTGTTTTACCATCTTGACGCAAGTATCTATTTTGTATGTTTGTATCTATTAAACTAATCGGATATCGTGTTCCTCCAGCTTCAATATTTAAAAACTCTCGGCCATCACCATTACTTCTTAAATAAGCATCCATAATACCACCTTCCACAGAAGGTTGCAATAATACTACTCCAGCACCATCTCCAAATAAAATATTAGTAGAACGATCATGGATATCGACATAGGTACTGATATTATCTGCTCCGACAACTAATACATTTTTGTAACGACCAGTTTCAACCAATGATGCACCCATATCTAAGGCGTATAAAAATCCGGAACAAGCGGCATTAATATCAAAAGCCCATACCTGTCTAAGACCTAATTTTTCTGCAATGATATTGGCTGTTGCAGGCATTAGCATATCAGGTGTTGATGTGGCAACGAGAATAGCATCTATTTCCTGTAAATCTTTTCCATATTGATTTGCCAAATCCTGAATCGCCCGAACTGCCATATCAGAAGTCGCTAATTCGTCCTCTAGAATTCGACGTTCCTTGATTCCAGTCCTTTTTATGATCCACTCATCAGTTGTATCACATACCTTCTCAAGATCAGAATTTGTTCGTCTATTTTGAGGAATATATCCCCCAATTGCGGTAATTGCAGCGTAAAGTTTATTTGGAAAAGTTGTATTCATATACAGTGGTTATCATAGTTAAGTATGATTAGCCTTTGAATGTTGTTTATTTTTTTATCAATCTCTATCCTATAGCTCCGTTATTTATACTTTCACAGACCCAAAAAGAGTTGCAAAAGTAATATATTTTTATCAACAGTTTACAAAATAATGATATTGTGACAAAATGATTACGATGAATTACTTTTTTTGAACCGAATTGCAAAACGGTCTAGTAATGATACCGTTCAAAATTTATTGTTTAGAATTTAATTTTGGAAAAACAAGTAATAACAAAATATCTGAAATAATTGTTTCTCGGACAAAAGCAGCTAAATTCTAGACTGATTATTTCTCTTAATAAAGCAACCATGACAAAGAGATGGTGCATAAGACCGCTTTGTTGATCACGACATGCTTAATGTAAACGCTACTGAAAGTATTTAACTAACTTATAAAGTTTGCTACCTATACTTTATACCGATAAATTGTTTGAAAATGGTTAAAAAACACGATATTGTCTTCAGTAATCAAAATGAATAAAATAGAACAGATGATACATTTTTCGCTTCAACCCCACTTAGAAAATGATAAGCTCAGATTAGTTCCCCTTAAAGAAGAAGATTTTGAAATACTTTATGAAGTAGCAAAAGATCCACTCGTTTGGGAACAACATCCAAATAAAGACAGGTATCAACGACCGGTATTCCAAACATTTTTTGAAGGCGCATTATTGAGCCAGGGTGCTTATTTGATACAAGAAAAACAAAGTGGTGAGATTTTAGGAAGCACACGATTTTACGAGTACAATGAAGCAGATAAGAGTATTTTCATTGGTTACACATTTTATGGAACCAAAACTTGGGGGAAGGGAATCAACCCACAGGTGAAAAAGATGATGCTCGATTATATCTTTCAGTTTGTTGATACCGTTTATTTTCATGTAGGAAAAAATAATGTGCGATCACAGAAAGCGATGGAAAGACTAGGAGGAAGAAAAATAGCGGAGCAAGAAGTCGCCTACCATGGTGAACCCAATCGGATAAATGTCGTTTATGAAATTAGAAAAACAGATCATCTACCTTCAACAAGTAAAAGTAGTCGTCATTAGTGCTACATAGATTTCACAATTATTGTCAAGGATATTTCAATAACATGCAGGAATTCGAGCATGTGAAACGTGTTAAATACGCTTTTTTTGCAAGCTATTTGGTCATGATAATTTTTATTAAAATGGGTTTCATTTTCCTTTTTTAGTAAGTGATTTTTAAAAGAGCTGAATAATGGTTGTTAAAAAAATAAAATTTAAGCGATTCATTTAGCATTTCCTTTATTTAAAAAGAGCTATTTCCTTGTAAAAGCTTCATATTCTTTAGTTTACCTGTGGTAAAAAAACTAAATTTGTCTATAGCTTATTTACAAATGGAAACATACGGTAATCCGGTATTACATCATCTACCCCTACATCTCAAACGGTATATAGTACCACAACAATATGAACGTTATACAGCTTTAGATCAAGCCGTATGGCGCTATGTCATGAGACAAAACTATGCCTATTTGAAAGACATAGCCTACTATCCTTATATCCCGGGACTTCGCAAAGCAGGTCTTACGATTGAAGAGATTCCAAATTTGCAAGCCATGAATGACAGTCTCAAACAGATTGGATGGGGAGCAGCTACTGTGGATGGATTTATTCCTCCTGCAGCTTTTATGGAATTTCAAGCCTATCGTGTATTGGTCGTCGCTGCTGATATCCGTCAAATAGAACATATTGAATATACACCTGCACCAGATATCATACATGAATCTTCAGGTCATGCACCCATCATTGGAGAACCTGAATATGCGGAATACCTACAATATTTTGGAGAAATCGGTACAAAAGCAATGTTTTCAGCGAAAGATTTCGAATTATACGAAGCGATTCGACATCTTTCTATTTTAAAAGAAAGCAGTACGGCTACAACAGCTTTAATTTGCGAAGCTGAAGGAAAGCTTAAGCATATCCAGGAAAATATGGGAGCACCTTCCGAAATGGCTTTATTGAGCAGACTACATTGGTGGACCGTGGAATATGGATTGATTGGTACAGTAGATGACCCTAAAATTTATGGTGCCGGATTACTTTCTTCGATAGGAGAGAGTGTATCCTGTATGCGAAAAGAAGTACCTAAATTACCGTATTCTTTAGGGGCTTTGAATTACGCTTACGATATTACGAAACCACAACCCCAATTATTTGTTACGCCAGATTTTACACATTTACGAAAGGTATTGGATCAATTTGCCAATACAATGGCTTTTCGTGTAGGAGGGAAAATAGGTTTGGAAAAAGCGATTGCTTGTAAGAATTTATGCACAATCGTTTACCGTTCCGGTTTACAGGTTTCCGGATTGTTTCAAACAGGTATTGTTGCCAATGAAATCGAATATATTCAAACAACTGGACCTACGGCATTGGCAGTTCATGATAAACAACTAGAAGGGCATGGTAAAACATATCATGCTGAAGGTTTTGGTTCGCCTGTAGGGCGTTTGCTTGGTACTCATAAAGCATTAGAAGATTTTGATGAGGTTGATTTAATGGAACATGGAATTATAGCCGATCAACAAACAATATTGACATTTACTTCTGGTATTGAGGTAAGAGGAGTCGTAAAATCCTTAGTACAGCAAGATAACAAAATACAACTGATCTCTTTTTATCCTTGTCAGGTCATCGACAATAGAAACTGTCAAACCTTATTTGATCCAGCCTGGGGAACTTATGATATGGCTGTAGGTGAACGGATTGTCTCGGTGTTTTGTGGAGCGGCAGATAAAGCAGCGTATGAACAAGATGCCTCTGTTTCTGAACTCAAAACCATCTTACATGAACAGGATGATCAAACAAAAGAGAGAGATCAACTATATAGCCTCATCCGTCAAAGACGCATCAATAATGGATCTATAATAACACTGACGGAACTTTATAAACATATAATAGCCAATTATCCAACAGATTGGTTGGCACTTGTTGAAATGCTGGAAATCGCAATACATGATCAAGATCAATCATTGGCGATACAAATCGAACAACGACTTCATGATATTATAACAGATCAACCGCAATTGACCAAGCTTATTCAGGATGGAATTCGATTAGCAAAAGATCAGCAGATTGCTTTACTAGTAGCCCAGTAATAATACCTGCCAAGCTTTGGTCACCTCACCTTGATCCAAAAGCTTGGCAGCATATTGATGAAGTTTTTTACTTCTTTCCTGCACATCAGCAAAGGAGTGGTCTACCAATGATTGTATCACCTGATCTTCGATCCCTATATTTTCTGCTATTCGAGTCGGTAATTGTTCAACATTTGCGAGCATACCCAAATGATTGCCTGTCAGGACTTCGGACAAACGGATATGTTCTGGTAAACAATCTACTCCAATACCTAAATTGCGCAGAGGTTTTGGTACTTCAAATAAGTTGTCTTTGGTGACACGACAATACCAATTGTCCCCCAATCGCGCGACAAGATCGAGCGAATCTTGTGCTACTTGATGATGCTCATTCATTAATTCTTCATGAATATGCATACATACAATCTCCGCAATGACTAAGTTACCTGCTCCAGGACCATCACCTAAACTGATGATTTCGCGAACTTTACATTCCAATTGTACAGGAGATTCGGCTACGCGAGGTGGTGTGATATGTGTTGATGGAATGGGAGTGAACCCTGATTTCTCAAACTCATTGATACCCTTGGCATATTCTGTACTGGCAAGAGACTGCTGTTGTACCATCGCATAGTTGACGATATTGATCACCACTTCAGGAACTTCCTTTATATTTTCAAGGCTGTGTTTTGTAGATCCATCCCGCATGCGTCTCAATGGTGAAAAAACACAAATCGGAGGTTGTTGCGACATGAAATTAAAGAAACTAAAAGGACTCAGATTGACCTGACCAGCAGCATCTATCGTACTGGCAAAACAAATAGGACGCGGTGCTACAGCATATTTGATTAGATTGTCAAAAATAGCTTGTTGTGCTATTGGATCGATAACAGTTGTTTTTTTTAGTGGCATCGTAAAAATAGGTCTAAATGCAATCGTAATTAATCTTCGTGCTGTGCAATAATTTTGGTGTATAACTGTCCCAACCCCGTTACCTCCATAAGGACGGAATCACCAGCCTGCAACCATTGTTCTTCGTACACCGGGTTGTTTAGTTTACCCGTACCATTGAGTTCTAAGAAACAACCGGTTCCGACTGTTCCCGATCCGATCACATCACCAGGAAACATCTCAACGCCATAGGAAACCCGTTCGATAATTTCAGCAAACGTCCAATCCATATCGGCTAGATTTCCTTTTGAAACCAGTTGGCCATTGACATAACAAGTCATTTCCAGATTATAAGTGGCACCAATATGACCAGCAGCAGTAGCGACACGATACTTTTCAAGTTCATCCGGAGTGACCAACCAAGGTCCGATAACCGTTGCAAAATCCTTGCCTTTAGCAGGACCTAGGTTGAGTTTCATCTCTTCCATTTGCAGTGTTCTGGCACTCAGGTCATTCATGATCATATAGCCACCAATATAGGTGTCAGCATCTGCAGCACAGATATTTTTCCCCTGTTTATCTAATACCACGGCCACCTCCAATTCAAAATCAAGTTTATCAAAATGCTTGGGCATACAGGCGACTTCTCCAGGTCCACAAATAGCACGATGATTAGAAAAATAGAATACAGGGAATAGATCAAACTCAGGAATCATTGCTAAACCGCGATTTCTACGAGAGGTAGCCACATGTTGACGAAAAGCATAAGCATCTCTTAGCGAACTTGGATAAGGAACAGGAGCGCGTAAAGTTGTATTGTTAACAGTAAGAGGGGCTATCGTTTGGGTAGCTGAACAAAGCATATCATAAGCATGTTTCATCTGTACTTTAGTTTCCTCATCTGTGTGCAAATAAGCTTGCATGGAATCAGGAAAGCTCGAATTTATTTGTCTGCATAAATGGATGTTGGTATCAACCACAAAACCCAAAGACTCTTTTTCTTCTTGAATACAGGTAACAAGTTTCATAATCTAGATGCTATATTGTGCAAATTGGTTTCCTTCTTATTACCTTTTTTAGCTTATCTAATTATAATAAGCTTTTTCGTTACGCATAAGTAGGATGGGCATAAATATAGGAAGTTCAGCTATATTTTTTTGTTTATTTTTTTAAATATTCAAAATTAAAATATTACATTTGATATAATCAATAATCCAATTATGAACATCAACGGACTCCAATATTCAAGAGTCATGCTCGGTATGAACGCTTTCGTGAAGGCGTTGATTGCTGATGTGGTGTTTGCACAGTACTAATTTCTGTTTCCTCTCTTTTTTCTGTGCCAGAATGAATTGTTAAACAAGTTCTGCAAAAATATATCTTTTAACATTTTTAATTGATTCCCATATGCCAGTTTATCATCAATTGGGGGAAGTTCCTCCTAAAAGACACACCGTATTTAGAAAACCGGATGGTGCACTATATTCCGAAGAATTAGTCTCTACTCACGGTTTTTCGAGCACCTATTCATTGGTTTACCATTGCCATCCACCGACATTAGTGAAGCAAATTCAGGAACCTTATGATGTATCCCCAAAGATTGTCCGAGACAAACATTTGAAACACACCAGCCTAAAGGGCTTTGCTGTTTCACCAAAGGACGATTACTTAGAAAGTCGCACTCCTGTTCTGGTCAATCAAGATCTTCACATCTCGTTGGCTGCCCCACGAAAGTCAATGACGGACTATTTTTATAAGAATAGTCAAGCGGATGAGATTATATTTATCCATGAAGGTACAGGCGTACTCAAGACAGGATACGGCCAAATTCCTTTTGGTTATGGTGATTATATCGTCATTCCAAGAGGTGTCATCTATCAGATCCATTTTAATAGTCCAGACAACCGGCTATTTATTATTGAATCATTTTCACCTATTCGCACACCTAAACGTTATCGCAATGAATTTGGACAATTGATGGAGCATGCGCCATTCTATGAGCGAGATATGAGAAAACCTGTGCAGTTAGAAACGAACGACCAATTCGGTGATTTTGAGATCAGAATAAAGAAGCAAGGGTTGATTTATCCGTATATATATGGCAGTCACCCATTTGATTTTGTAGGATGGGACGGCTATCATTATCCTTGGGCTTTTTCTATCCATGACTTTATGCCCATTACGGGCAAATTGCATCAACCTCCTCCCGTACATCAAACTTTTGAAACCGACAGTTTTGTGGTCTGTAGCTTCTGTCCAAGACTCTACGACTACCATCCGCAATCTATTCCTGCACCCTATAGCCATAGCAATGTCGATTCCGATGAGGTCTTGTATTACGTAGATGGCGATTTCATGAGCCGCAAAAGTGTGGAACGGGGACAGATCACCCTACATCCGGGAGGGATACCACATGGACCACATCCAGGTACAGTAGAAAAAAGTATCGGACAAAAACTGACAGAAGAACTTGCGGTGATGATCGATCCTTTTAGACCGCTGATGTTAACCGAAGAAGCCTTGAAGATTGAAGATCCAGATTATTTTAAATCCTGGATGAGTGAGTAAAAAATAAATAATACAGAAACTATGAAACAACAAACTTTTGCTGAAAAAATAGCCTTAGCACAAGATTTCCTTCCCATTAATGGAACAGACTACATCGAATTCTACGTGGGGAATGCTAAGCAAGCTGCACATTTTTATAAAACAGCTTTTGGATTTCAATCCGAAGCTTATGCAGGGCCTGAAACAGGTGTACGCGATCGTGCTTCTTATGTCTTGAGACAAGGGAAGATCCGATTGGTATTAACCACTGCACTTCGGTCGGATCACCCCATAGCCGAACATGTCAAAAAACATGGTGATGGGGTCAAAATTCTTGCCCTATGGGTAGATGATGCAACAAAATCTTTTGAGGAGACAACAAAACGAGGAGCCAAAGTTTATCAAGAACCTCAAGTGTTGAAGGATGAATATGGGGAAGTGTGTACTTCCGGTATTTATACTTATGGAGAAACAGTCCATCTTTTTGTGGAACGTAAAAATTATACAGGTTCTTTTTTACCGGGTTATGAAGCTTGGGAAAGTGACTATCAGCCCGAAGAAGTGGGATTGCTGTACATTGATCATTGCGTAGGAAATGTGGGCTGGAACAAGATGAATGAGACGGTGGAATGGTATCAACAAGTGATGGGTTTTGTGAATGTCCTGTCCTTTGATGATAAACAAATTAATACCGAATATTCTGCACTCATGAGCAAGGTGATGAGTAATGGAAATGGCTATGTCAAATTTCCGATTAACGAACCTGCAGAAGGACAGAAGAAATCCCAAATCGAAGAATATTTGGAATTCTATGAAGGAGAAGGTGTACAACATGCAGCCTTGGCAACAAAAGATATCGTTAAAACGGTAAAAGCGTTGAAAGCTCGAGGAGTAGAGTTTTTAGGTGCACCTCCTGAAGCATACTACGATATGTTACCTGAACGTGTAGGTGAGATTGATGAAGAAATCAAAATCATCCAAGATCTGGGAATTCTTGTTGATCGTGATGATGAAGGATATCTATTGCAAATTTTTACAAAGCCAGTGGAAGATCGACCGACTTTGTTTTTTGAAATCATTCAACGTAAGGGCGCTCAGAGTTTTGGGGCTGGGAATTTTAAAGCTCTGTTTGAAGCCATAGAAAGAGAACAAGCGAAACGAGGAAATCTATAAATAGTTGAACAATAAAAAAATATATGCATTGCCAATATGAAAGACATGAAAGATTTATTGCAAGCTTTTGAACGTAAAAGGCCAGAGATTGTATTTGAATGGAAAGACAACGAAACAGAAGCTGAAGGTTGGGTCGTTATTAATTCTCTGCGGGGAGGGGCAGCAGGAGGAGGTACTCGTATACGTTTGGGTTTGGATAAAAATGAGGTGGAATCTTTAGCAAAGACGATGGAAGTTAAATTTACCGTCTCTGGCCCTGCCATTGGAGGAGCAAAATCGGGTATTAACTTCGATCCATCTGACCCACGTAAACAAGGGGTTTTGGATCGATGGTTTAAAGTCGTCACTCCTTTATTGAAAAACTATTATGGAACTGGTGGAGATCTCAATGTAGACGAAATTCACGATGTCATCCCGCTGACCGAGCAATATGGTCTTTGGCATCCACAAGAAGGTGTCTTGAATGGACATTTTAATGTCCGCGAAAATGAAAGAATCCATCAAATCGGACAGCTGCGGTATGGTGTTTCTAAAGTATTGGAAGATCCGGCTTATAGTCCGGATATGAAACGCAAATATAAAATTGCGGACATGATTACGGGCTTTGGTGTTTCAGAAGCTGTTAAACATTTTTATAGCCTATATGGTTCAGATTGTGCAGGTAAAAGAGCCATTATTCAAGGATGGGGGAATGTCGCTGCAGCTGCGGCTTTTTATCTCAGTAAAATGGGAGTGAAGATCGTGGGTATCATAGACCGTGTTGGCGGATTGATCAATGCTGCTGGCTTTACGGAAGAAGAAATCACGTCACTTTTTTTGAACAGAAAAGGAAACGCACTGACGAGCCCAGATTTAATGCCTTTTGAAGAAGTGAATAAACAGATTTGGGGTATTGCTGCTGAAGTTTTTATCCCTGCAGCAGCTTCTCGATTGGTTTCAAAAGAACAAGTGAGTGAAATGGTGGCAAACGGACTGGAAGTCATTGCTTCAGGAGCCAATGTTCCATTTTCAGACCGTGAAATATTTTATGGACCTGTGATGGAATATGCCGATACGCAAGTATCTGTTATTCCGGATTTTATTGCCAACTGTGGTATGGCGCGTGTATTTGCCTATTTGATGCAACCAAATGTAGAAATTAGTGACGATGCTATTTTCTCAGATGTTTCACGCATTATTGAACAAGCAATCAAAAATATCAGAACCGTTTCGGAATCTAAAACACATATTTCATCAACAGCTTATGAAATTGCCTTGAAACAATTGGTGTAATATCACATATAAGGTAAAAATAAAAAAATGCCTTAGGCGGGGAGCCTGAGGCATTTTTACTAACCAATTATTAACCTAAATTATGAATCTAAGTTAATTCAAATGCTGTGCCAAAAATATAAATGTTCTTGTTTTTTACAATAATTAACTATTTTTCTCTAGCTGGTAAGAAAGTTCCCCTAACTTGATTAGTTTAAATGTGGCACCGACTTCTAGCCCTAACTCTTCCGCAGCAGCTTGCCCCAAACTCAGGACATGCGATCGATCTCGTCGATAAGAAAAGGCACATTCATGCTCATTTTTTATCAGTACTCTAATCTTTTTTGTTTTGTTTGGAAATAACGATTTTAAATCTTTCGTAATTCTAATTTGATGTTTACTAACATCTTCGCTCGTGATATGGTTGCCTTTAGAGGGGATAATAGCGGTTTCTAAAGATTCCGAAGTCGGTTTTGCTGTCGCTTGATGGGTTGGTGTATTAGTAACCTGATTATCCTTTGATGAAATAACAATAGTTTCCAAGGATTCCACGGTAGGTTTTGTTGTCGCTTGATTGTGCGATTTATCGGTGAACTTCTTGCTTTTTTGTGGACTGACAGTTATGTCTACGGGTTCAAAAGCCGCTTTTGTTGCTATTTGATTGACGGATTTGTTGATGATATTTCTGATGTAGTAGTTTTTTATTCTTGATTTTTCCGTATTTCTTTCTTCTATTTCGAAATCCTCTTTATAAGCTTTAAAAAGATGCGATATTTTTGCGTAACCATAATTTCTAGCATCAAAATCTGGTTTTCTTTTATTGAATAGACTTCCTATTTCTCCTAAAAAAGCCCATCCGTTTTCATCAGCAGTATCATCTACTGTATCCTTCAATAATTCAAGTGTTTCTTCATCCAAGGAGGAAATCTTGTTTTGTTCAACTGGAATAGGAGTGGTGTTGGGTACCGTATTATTTTTCTTTTTGATAGCTTTCTTTTTAACTTCTTTCTCTAAAATCTCTACATAGATAAATTTATCACAAGAAGAAATAAAGGGTTTTGGAGTTTTCCGTTCCCCAACACCAATAACCAATTTGCCCGATTCTCTTAATCTTGTTGCTAAACGTGTAAAGTCACTATCACTGGAAACGATACAGAAGCCATCTACGCGATCCGAGTGCAGGATGTCCATAGCGTCGATAATTAAAGCAGAATCCGTGGAATTTTTACCTTGGGTGTAACTATATTGTTGAATGGGTGTGATCGCATGTGTCAAGAGGCTGTCTTTCCAGTTTTCTACATAAGGGCTTGTCCAATCACCATAAATCCGCTTGATCGTGGGCACCCCATATCTTTTAACCTCGTTTAATATCTCTTCTATTTTTTTATACGAGATATTATCGGCATCAATCAAGATGGCTATTTTAAGTTCTTTTTCTTCTGACATCTCTCGTTATTTTAATATGCTTTATGTATGGAATGCACTTGGAATGCTATACAACGTATGCGTTTAAATGAATCTTTACGTCGAATAGGGTGGGAAAATGGAAATGCGTATACATGATTAAAAAGTATCTGCATATAGCATTTCTAGTATCCTTTCTTGTAAATATAAGGTTTCATTTTTATTCTTTTGATATGGAGGGATAATTTCTTTCCTACTATATAAAAGGAGATATTACATATGGATTGGGTTGTACAGACTATATCTTACACAGAAAAATATCCGTATGATACTTCCATGGAATTTAAAAACCAACGCTATCATTTAACCTTGACTGCGTCGATAATTATTTCCAATGTATGTACTTATAGATTCATTTTGATGATGCGATAGCACTAAAAGAGAGGTGAAACGGCATTATTGAACAGGTAGATGATTGAAAAATTCCAGGAATGGGGTCAATAATCTACCTGTTCGTTAGCAAATGAAGTTAAGATCGATCTACAGATTTGCTGTTGTTATTTAACAATTAGGATGTAGCATCCACATTCCAGCCGGAAAGTATGCCACCATAAAAGTAAAAAGTAACATGAAATTTCTTTTTGCTTAATTTGTCCTCTACCAAGTATCGCTGTGTTACATCATAAGCATCAACTTTCTTAAACTTAGATAGTGCTATGGTAGGAAGGTTGGTTTCTTCGTCAGAATTTGCAACTAGTTTTTGAATTTTAGTATGAATCAGCTGCATGATTCCTTCTTTTTTAAATGGATCTTTTTCAACAGTATTTTGACCAACGATGGGCATTACTCCATGGTTAGCTGCTTTTTTCGCCTTCGCCTGATCCGTATAATTTTTGAATTTTCTTTTGATTTCCGGGTCACGTATACCGTTTACCGTAAAGATAGAAATACCTTGTGCACCATGGTTTAATGCAGCGTCCATATCCGTAAACATGGCGTCACTATTACTTGCCATAAGTCCACAGTATAAATTTGTCATTTGGTTTTTATCTTGGCTATTTTCGATCGTACAGTCTGTAATAAAACTTACATCTTCTGTATAGTAATTACTATAGACCATTGGGAAAACAATATCGAGCTTCCATTTTCCCCAATCTTGTCTTACCATTCGTGAAGCCATTTTAGGTGTAGGAAACGGAGATGCCGCCATTGTTTTTCCACTCGCATGTACGACATCAGCAATCATATTGGCGACTTCAGTGATTTGATCACATCGAAACTGTCTCCATTTGAGATCTTTAGAAGGATCTTTCTGCTCACGAGGGTCATAACCATATTGTGCTTTAAACTTTTGAATGGCTACCGGGTGATATCCAAAATCCCAAGCTGGATATTCGCGATCCTGTACAATGTTATATTTAGGCCATAGTGTTGTTGGTAAAACAACATCTACATACCGATGATAATCGATCGATATACCACTTAACCCTTCTATGGCACAATAAGACTCAACTCTCTTTTTTATATAGTCTCTAACCTCAGGCAATACAGGGGATAAAAATTTGTAATACCCAACATAAGCGGTTGTATCGGCTAGACTTTTTCCATTTCTATTGACACTAAACCATTCTGGATGCTCTTTCAATATTTTTTCTCGATCATGTTCCAGATTCATCGTCCAGAGCCAAGCCACTATTTTAATTCCATATTTTTGCGCTATGGGAATGGCAACGCGATAATCATCGGGAGTAGGGGCATTGAGCATAATACCATCAATGCCTAAAGCGTGAATTTCATTACAGACGGAATCAAAGTTCATGGTTGGACTATATCCTAACCAGGTCCAAAACATGGGTGGTTCATCTATTTTTGCTGATTTAGCCTCTGCATTTGTAAATAGAACCAGGCCTAATAAAACAAGTACGTATACACGTAGGATTTGACAATAATTCATATTGGAATAGATTTGTATGATCGTATTTCGACTTAGATTGAAGCTGCAATATAATTATTTTTGGTTGAAAAAAATTGAAAACTTCCTGATTTAATAAGCGTTAATCAGGAATCTAAGTGCTTTTTTCAATGATCACTGCTAACAAGAATTTGATATAACATACAAAATTCAGTATTTAGCCTATGGAATGAAGAAAAATAGATACGAAAAACGCCTGCAGTGGGGAACTACAGGCGTTTTAACTAACCAAATTATTAACCTAAATTATGAATACTACCTAAACGATTGAAATTTTAAAATAGATACAAGTAGGTTCTGTTTTTAACAGATTTTAACTTTCAAGAGTCAATTTGGTTTGTGTATTTCATTTCTCAGATGGATAAGGAACATTTACCGAAGCGCTTGTTCAAAATCGGAGATGATATCTTGAATAGATTCCAATCCCACACTAATGCGGATAAGTCCATCTGTAATCCCTGTTTGTAGTCTGATTGCTCTTGGAACTCCAGCATGAGACATCGAGGCTGGGTGAGAGACCAGTGTATCTACAGTACCTATCGAAACCGCTCGGGTGCAGATTTGAAGTTTATTGATCAGGTCAATGGATTTTTGATAACCACCTTTAAGCTCAATACTCATCACCGAGCCTGCATGACGCATCTGCTTGTTACTAATAGCATAATCTGGGTGAGAAGGAAGCCCATTATAATGTACTTGTAGGACTTCTTGATGCTCATTCAGAAAGTTAGCCACTTGTATCGCATTTTGGCAATGTTGTTCCATACGAAGCGGTAAAGTCTTGATGCCTTGTAATACTAAAAAGGCATCAAATGGGTTACTATTGACCCCAAGTAGTTTATGGGTTTGATGAATATGTGTATTCATCGCTTGATGATCTCGACCGATCAGCACACCACCAATGGCATTACCATGCCCATTCAGAAATTTGGTCGTGGAATGAAAAACAAAATCTACTCCATATTTAAATGGTTGTTGTAGATAAGGTGTCGCAAAGGTATTATCGACGGAGACGAGTTTGTTATATTTTTTTGACATCTGAACTAGCTGTTCCATGTCTATGCATTGCATGGTTGGATTAGCAGGAGACTCAAAGTGAACCAATTTTATTTCTGGATTTGCCTTTAAAAGATCTTCAACTTGATTCATATCGGTCATCGATAGAAAATAGACTTTTATCCCAAAACGAGGAAGTAACTTACTTATAAACTCGTGTGTACCACCATACAAAGAGGAAGTAGCTAGTATAGCATCACCAGCACTTAGACAGGACAAGAATAAGGTTGCCATTGCCGACTGTCCACTGGAGGTTAATAAGGCCTGTGCACGCAGTGGAGTGCCATCAGGATTGACAATGTTCCAAGTTTCGAGATCAGCAATGGCGTCTGCTGTTGCATCTGTCGTTGGATTGCCAAAACGCGAGTAGATGTATCCCTTTTCTTCGCCTGCAAATCTACGCATTCCCTGTTCAGCACTATCAAAGGTGAAGGTTGAAGAAGCATAAATAGGAGCAATATGCGCATGTTTACCATCAGAGTGTTCCTGATGTATGGCAAGTGTCCCGAAATCAATTTTATTTTTGTTCATATGGATACTGGTTTAGCTGTACTGTTTTCTGTTTATGAGCCTCAGTCAAGGATCTTGTCGATAAGCTCCCTTGACTAGATTTTATTTATACCATTTCAAACAACCGTTTTAGTTTGAATCATTTTCGTTCATCTTTCTTCTTTATAGCAGACGGCATCTTCATAAATTTAAAGAGAAATGCTGGTAAAACCACATCTCAGGTAGCTCTTTTTCATATTATTTGGATTTTGTTTCCATACAGACTATCACTAAAAAGCGAAAAGACTTGATTTCAAAATTTTTTTGATACCAAGTCTACTACTTCTATGTGCTTGTTTTTAAATTGCAAAGATCAATCTACTATACTTGTTTCTATGTTCCAAGTTTAAGAAAATTCTAAAATAGAGTTGTTGTCCATATGTATTCGTCAACAATTTGCAATAGCTATTGCTCAACTTATCTATTCGTTTTCCACTTGCTCAGGAACAAGTTCCTCCGTCAATTTTTTCTGTTTTCCAATGGATCTAACAAAAAATGATACTGCTATCAGTAACAGCACTCCCAATGTAATATAGCTATAAGATAAACCAATTGGTTTATCAATCACATAAAGATGAACAATGATGATGCTGAATACCGAGGTGAATACATAACTCCCGCCACTCGCAAGACCATTGGACACACCAGCAAATTGAGGAAATCGGGTGATGCAATAGGTAAAATAGAGGGTGTAGAGAAAACCTGTTGAAGATTGTAATAAATAGACTATGATCATCATCAAAAGGAGACTATCCGTGTAAAAGCCTGCTCCATATAACAATAAGCCCAATATAACGATACAGATACTTCCTGTCACAAGCTTGGTCGTAAAATCTTTATGTTGAAGTGTTTTCCCAATAATCCCACCAGTCAATAAACCTAACCCAGATATAAGTGCACAATACCCGGTTACAACAGCAGATAGTCCATAATGGTTTTCTATAATGAAAGAGGATGACATGCCAAATACCATTGTCATACTATAACAAGATCCTAGAACAAATAAGCCAAAGGTAAAGTCCTTGGTGGTCAAAATCGTTTTATAGGCATTCCATATTTCAGCTTTGTTGAATTTTTTATAATGCTTTATCGCCTCACCTCCATAAATAAGTTCAAGAACAAGAATCAAAAAAGAAAAGATACCTAAAAAGTAAAAATTGAATGACCACCCAAATAGCTTTTGTAAATAGCCTCCTAAAAAAGGAGCTGTGATCGGAGCCATAGACCAAACAATGGTCAGGATCGACATGTAATGTTGAAGCTTTTTTCCACTAAAGATATCCACTAAAAAAGCACGTTTACTAACTACGATAAAAGCGATAGCCAATCCTTGTAAAACACGCATCAGATTCATCATGTGGATAGAATGTGTCGTCACAATCACGATGTTTGATAAAGAAAAGATAAACAAAGCGAATATACCGATTTTGTACCTGCCAAAACTATCGATTATACTTCCGACAAAAAGCATCGAGACACCATAGCTAATCAGAAAATAAGTTAGTGTTGACTGAACAGCTGTTGGTGAAACATGAAAATAGTTTTGCATCTCAGGAAAAGAAGGCAAATAAATATCAGTCGCTAAACCCGATAATGGGATAAGTAAAAAAGTAATAAACGTACAGATCCACTCGTTTTTGGGATTATAAATTTTCATATGTTGCATCTTATTAGATAAGCAAATATAGAAGCTCTAATCATCTAATAAAATAAAAATATCAAACCAAAATGTACGAAAATCAAATCTTACACTTTTTGCTTACGATATTCATTAGGACTGATATGCATGGCTTTTTTAAAGAAATTGTTAAAATGCTGCGTGTATTCAAACCCAAGAGATTGTGAAATCTCTCCGATTCTCCAGTCGCTGTATAGTAGCAAATTGATAGCTTCTACAAGAAACCGTTCCTGGATAACTTGAGAAGTTGTCTTGCCTGTCTGGTCTTTAATTTTGTGGTTGAGATAGTTCACATGTACATGTAACTTTTCAGCAAATGCTGCTGGTGTTTTAATCAATATAGATTCCGTTGGATTGTCAATTGGAAATTGTTGTTCCAAGAGATCCAGAAACTTGCTTGTTAGATCTGAAGTATAGAGGGGAGACATTCGATGTTGGTTTTCCAATTCAATTTTTATTCCTTGATTGACCAAGATGTTGAGCAGATCTTTTAAAATGTCATGCTTGAATTTAAAGCAAGTACAGTTCTCTTTTTCAATCAATTGGAAGTAGGGAAGAAGTTCGTCGTATTGTGCTTTATTTAAAAATAAAAATGGATATACTTTTGTTTTGAATAATTCGAATAATCTGCGGAATGATTTTTTTAACGTATAATTGATGAAGTATTCGTTGAAAAGAATCGTGTATCCTTCCTGCTGATAATCTTTTTGGTTCTCCCATCCAAAGCGAACAATACGATCAGAGAAAAATAGAGCGGGTTTGTCAATATTGATAATTCCTTTCTCAGTCAACAAAGAGGCATTGCCATTTGTCAATACAATTTTGTAATAATCTCTTCGCATGAACTCGATAGAACGGTAACAGTTTATCCTTTTCATGATATTAAAATGAGGAGTTTTTCCAAGACTCTTCTTTAAATCTTCGGGAATATCTTTTTTGGTTTGTAGATAATACTGTAATAAACTTTCGGTGTGTTCCATGATTTAAAAGTTATATAAATCAAAGATGGGTTTTTTAAGGGAAATGCAAATAGAAGAGACTTGTTCTTTGGTTCAATTAGGTTCTAAGACCTTATGTGTATGCTTCATTGACAGCTATTGTCGACTATAGATACGACAATAGCTGAGTAGCTATCTAACAATGGAAAAGATTAGGTATCATTGTTAGCAATATATATAACGATAATAAACTTACAGGGTGGTTCGATATCGAATCCAAATGGAAAAGGGGAATGGTAAACTATCACTTTCTGCTGCTGTAGGAGTAGGATCTGAGACAATAATATCTTTTGTATCCTTGTCTACGGCTGCGGCATCTTTTTGGAAACTGACTGCTTGACCTGATTCCCAAGTATCGGCAATTCCATTGGCTAACATGTCCTGAAAAGTAGTTGGCATACTGTTTATTAACGTGATTTGAGTTGTTTGAAGATTAAATTTGTCTAGCATAAACTGTGGGAAGTCTGTACGAACGGCATCAATCCAAACTTGTTGGTTTACTGCTGATAAAAACAAGAATTCTTGTTGCAAGGAAGCAACACCCGCATTATCAAATGATTTTTTCATAATAGATTTATTTTTTAAGTACAAATTTATACAAAATAAAAACTGATATGGATATAAAACAAGCAAATATTTGACAAAATGAAGAAATGCACAAATGTGTATATTTATTTTTTACCGTAAGAAGTAGATAAATAGCTCTTTATAAGGATAAATTTATTCTTTAAATAAAAAAGTGACGAAAGTCATTTTTTTAGATTAAAAATCTTTTTTAGCTTACATCAATTGTGTTAAATACTGATGCTCATTTAACCAATTCTACTATCTATGAGAAACAAGATTAAAGCAAAATATACGCTGTATTTTATTGCCGTATTGGCTGTATCGCTATTGATCAATTTAGGAAGCGCTATTGATGATCCATTTCCTCGATTGATAAAACCTCTGTTTAAATGGATGTGCTTAGGAACTTCCTTGTTGCTTGTCATGTACATCCTTTGGATCAATTTCATGAATCATCTTCGCTACAGCAATGTATGGTACTGCAAACAAAAGAAAGATCTGAAAATGACCATTTTTCTATTGGTGACAATAATCCCGATCTGCAGTATCCATCTCTTCATGCTATCATTATTATTAGGGCAAAGATCAACAACTGTATTTACTTGGTTGTATTTTAAAGGAGATTTTTGGTTTTTTATTGTTCCTGTTTGCGTTTATGTGATCTTGGTATATCTGAAGCCAGATAAAGCATTACTTTGGTTATACGATCCGAAAATGCTAATGGATAAAAATAGAAAATTATATGAATTATGGCTGGAGAAGAGAAATATTTTTGTTCTACGCAGCTACCTGTACGCTATTCACCCAAATGAATATTTAGTTTTTGAGTTGAATATACCACTTTGGAAAGCTGTACTTTTTGAAAAAACAGAAATATGCACTTTTGCCGTGTTTGCAAATGGGGAGAAATGGATGATCAAGGATGAGCATATACTGATCAATCCTTGGGTTGTAAAAATTGGGAGAAGCGTTTATGCGAATATGCTATATTTTGAACAAGAAGTAGGAGCAAAAGATATTCTGCAGATGGATAGGGATGCTAAGAACCGTATTGTATCGATAATGGCCGCACATAAGCTCGATATGTTGTTATTGTTGACGCGTCGCATGAAAGCTAATTTCAAATCTTTTTGGGAAATAGATCATCTTTTGCAAATGGATGAAAATAGACTTTATGATACCTTTCAGATATTTGGTGCGAGGCAAAACTAAATTTTATACCTGTTATTTCTATCTGAAGGGACCTTTTTTCTAATCTAGTGGACATATATTGTTAAGAAAATAATCAGCTTATTTTTATTTGTCGATATATATATTACAACCATATGTGTGTAAAATATAAATGTATTTCGTAATTTCAAGGTTGAGAGTAACCAAATATAATTTAAATCAAACCTGTATGAATAGAAAGGACTTTATACGTTATTCAACCCTTTTAACAACTTCTTCCCTTTTTTTTAAATCAAACGAGCTATTTGCTGGAGCTCCTCAGGATATCCGGGTAGGCTTAATTGGGGTGAACGGTATGGGATGGTCTGATTTGGATGCCATTTTAAAAATTGAAGGTGTTTCTTGTTTAGCGCTTTGTGACGTAGATGAACGTATACTTGAAAAAAGAGTGGCTGAATTAGCGCAAAAAAACATACAAGTAGAAAAGTATACCGACTATAGGGAACTGTTGAAAAATCCGAAAATCAATACCATTATTATCGGAACACCGGATCACTGGCATTGCCTACAAATGGTGGATGCTGTAAAAGCTGGAAAACATGTTTATGTAGAAAAACCTATCGGCAATTCTATAGAAGAATGTCAGCTAATGGTGGCTGCAGCTAAAAAACATAAGGCTATCGTTCAAGTGGGACAATGGCAAAGAAGCCAACAACATTTTAAGGATGCTATTGATTTTTTACATACTGGAAAACTGGGGAAAGTACGATTAGTAAAAGCTTGGTCTTATCAAGGTTGGAAAAATAGTATCCCTATCTTGGCAGATGAACAGGTACCTAGTGGTGTACACTATGATCAATGGTTAGGACCTGCACAAAAAAGACCTTTTAATCAAAATCGCTTTCATTTTAACTTTCGCTGGTTTTGGGATTACGCTGGAGGTCTGATGACCGATTGGGGCGTTCACATGCTAGATTATGCGTTACTTGGTATGAAAGTATCGGATCCAAAATCCGTCATGGCAGCAGGAGGAAAATTGGCTTATCCAGATGATGCCGGGGAAACGCCAGATACGATGACTGCGGTATATGAGTTTGAAAATTTCAATATTCAATGGGAACATGCCAAAGGGATAGACTTAGGTCCTTATGGTCGTAATCATGGCGTTGCCTTTATTGGTAATAATGGAACCTTGGTCTTGAACCGTGAGGGGTGGGAAGTTATTCCTGAAAAAGGTAGAATGGAAGCCGTAGTTTTCCAGCCTTCGAAAGATAATGGACTGGAAAAACATATGCAAAATTTTGTAGAGGCAATATCCAAAAGAGATTCATCTTTGTTGCATGCTCCTATCGAAGCAGGGGCACACATTGCTATCTTTTCACAAATGGGAAACATCGCTTATCGAACTGGGAAAAAACTGTATTGGAATAAAGAGAGATCAAATTTTGATGACAAGAAGTCCAATCAATACCTAGCTGCGGTTTATCATAATGGCTATACTTATCCTAAAATTTAATGCTGTAATTGATCAATTAGTTTTATAAGAATCTTGATAACAACATGATCTCAATTATGAGAAAGATTACTTTTGTCATCATCATAATCGGACTATAAAATGATAAAGAAGCACCCCAATAAATGGGGTACTTCTTACAGGTTGGTAGGTTGATTAAAATAAGATATAATTAAATTGATTTTTTCTTCAATGTCACGGTCTGCGTATGAGCAGGAATTCTGTACCTTCCTACTGAATCTTGTTGATAATCGGTTACCGTATACCCACTTTCAGGATTGATGTTCAACAGAAAATGATTAGCCTGTAAGGTGGTATTATTCAATGTTAAAATTACCGTTTTAGCTTTCTTATAATAGGTGAGTTGATCAATCTCACCTACATCTGAAGTAATCCAAAGTTTTTCTTCAGCAAGGAAGATTCTGGCTCTTGATGCAGTCTTAATATCTACCGTTATGGTTTCTTTATTGTCTTTTAAAAGTCCACTAAAAGCCAGCCAACCAAATTCAGGATGTTGGATGATATAGGTGCCAGAGTTGACCGCATAACCGTAGAAGCCAGAGCCATAATCACCCGATATTCCATCGTTTGCTAATGTGGAAGGATAGGAGTGAAAGGCCGATGGGCCAAAGCCCTCTTGTGTGACATTAGCAAGCGCACCTAATGTTCCTGCATGTCCAACACGTAGCAAATAGAAATCTCGAGGATTATTTCTGAAGTCTGTCAATACCGGAATCGCATTTAAAGCAGAACCATAATGATGTAATTGTCTTTCGATGCGAGCAAGTTTACCACCATAGACGAAATCCCAATATCTTCGGGCACTACCATTATATCCCCAATGAGGCAGGGTAGGCATATAGGCTAAGATGGCATTTAAAGTCACTGCTGCTTTGTCATCAAATCCAAAAAATTTAGACCAGAGATAAACTTCTTCCTGACCCGTGGAATCCCAGGGCATTTCACTTCCAAATGGATAGTTTAAGGTTTTCCAATGTTCAGCTCTTTTCCGCATGGCACTCTCCAACAGATTCGCCTGATCGGTAAATCCTTCTCGTCTCAGATCGTTGAGTACAATCAAAAATATACTACCTTCCATCTGTCCAAACTGCGCATAATAAGGAGCCTTATTGATCATCGCCATACTGGTTTCAAAAGCCCTATTCAGGTAGGTTTCCCATTTTTCTTCCGTAACTAAATTGGAATAATTTCTAGCAAGGCGGTAAAATACCCAATGGGCAGCAGCAACATGTGGGTAATTGTACGAACGCCCGATATCATCAGCTTCTTTCTTTGGCCATGCCGACCAGGTCTTATAATTGATGTTCGCATCATAAGTTCCCACTGGCATGGAATCGGGTTCATAATAAAAAAGACTTTTTACAACGCCATATTTTTTCTCACCAGTGGTCAATTGAATCTTAGCAAATAAAGTTTTGTCGACAAATTGCTTTAGTTTATTGATCTCTGTTGGATCAGGAACCAATAGCTGTTTCATGATCGCTGCTAGCCAACTTGCGGCTCCTGCTTCATCACTTAATCCGGCAAACCACGCACGCCTTTCTTGTGTTACAGGCTGATGCGTTTCATTATCGTAGGTGATAATGGACGGAGAGCGGCCAAAAGGGTCGTTGTCATTTTCGTACCATTGTTTGGTCGTCAAGAAATTTCCAAGGTCCTTGACCACCTCTTTTTCCGATTTAATTACTTTATAATGAATGGTCTGTTGTATACCATCCCGATAATTGATTGTCAAGCGTGCTCTTCCCCAATGCTTGCCGATCACCTCATAGGATTTCCAACCATGTTTTGTTGTTGGAAGTTTCTTCAATTGTAGCGCATTACTGGGATAGATATCAATCGATGCAATCGATTTGTGGTATTGGATAAATAGTTGAGCAGGTACATCCAATGGAACGACATAACCAGGTGCTCCAATGGCAACAGGTCTTTTATTTTGAATCAATTCCGATTCTATTTCTTTGATGCTCGGCGCCAAGACAAATTTAAATCCGAATGTTTTTGATTCTCCTGGTTTTAATAGGGTAGAGGTTGCGGTATTCCAGGGTTCTACAGCTTTCCATTCGGTCTCTGTTTTCGCTTTACTATGAATCATCCATTCATGAAATCCCTCAAAGGTAATCCCACGAGGTGTCGGATCTGAGTTCAGTGGTTGATAAGCTTCAAAACCACTGTTTTCCAAAGGCAATACAAGAAGACTGGGACCTAAACCATGCAGTCTATTCACCTGAAGATATCCTGCATCACGACCAATATAAGGATCAAAGAACACATTATCTTGGTGCGCCATATCCAGATTTTTGTTCTCCATATTATTGTTGAATATCATCGGTACACCCAGATCTCCGATTTCATAGCTATCCGAAGTATTATTTTTAATTTCAAACCGAAGAATAAGATCGCCCTGTTGATTTTCCCAACTGCGGATGATCTGTAAGGGTAAATTCGGTAAAGTTGAACTTAAGTCTGCAGCTGCCAGCACAGAACCCTTTGTTTTCAATGGAAGAACGTCTTTTCGTGCTAATGCGGATGAATAAGCTGTCCAAGTTGATTCAGTTGCTTTTCTGATCGATAAATTAATATCTCCAAGATGAAAAAAGCGGTTTTTGTCTCTTTTATTTAATAATTCATCTGCTGTATAATCAAATTCTTTATCCTGAGAAAGTTTAAGCCCAGCAACAGTTTGAGAGGATTTTAGAATTTGAAGATTCAGATTTGTTAAATGAAATTCATGTGTTCCCTCTTGTATATTTAAAGTAGCTGGTTGTTGTTTAATTTCATCCCAAAACGATTGCTGTGCATACGTGTTTGGTATGGATATAATAACGGACAAACAGGCTCCTAAAAATAAGATCTTCATATTGCTTCGTATACTACGTCTTGCTGCTGATTTAAACCTCAAAATTACATTTCTATAACTTAAAACTTTGTTTTGATTTTAACCAATTCAAACATTATTTTGCGCAATAACCAGACTTATACATACTGCTTATCAGAATTTTTGAAGTTTTCTTGCATCAACACTTTTCATGAATTTGATGATAAGTGAAAATAAGGTCAGTTTTGATTAATTCATAAGAAGACCAGCAGTGAAATAGCCTATAGATTTGTCTTAAAGAACTAAAAAAATAGATTTTGATATGGCACATTTAAATTGGAAAGGAATTTATCCTGCGTTGTTAACTCCATTTGATGAAAATGGAAATTTAGATTACAATATGTTTACAAAGAACCTTGAAGCACAAATTAGTGCTGGGGTACATGGTGTAATTATAGCTGGTACATTGGGTGAGGCAAGTGTGTTGCGTACAGATGAAAAGTTTGATTTATTGCGCCATGCTTTAAAGGTCGCCAACCAAAGGATTCCTATTTTATTAAACATTGCAGAGAATACCACACAAGCGGCGATTGAAGTTGCACAGAAAGCAGCTGCTTTAGGAGCCGATGGTTTAATGCTTTTGCCCCCGATGCGTTACCGTGCGGATGACCGTGAGGTTGTCGCTTATTTTCGCGCTGTAGCACAAAGTTCTACACTTCCGATCTTAGTTTATAATAATCCTGTAGATTATAGTACATATATTAGTGTTGAAATGTTTGAAGAGTTATTACAAGAACCAACGATTCAAGCAGTCAAGGAATCTACCCGTGATTTAACGAATGTGACACGATTAAAAAATAAATTTGGAGACCGCTTGAAGATTTTAGGCGGAGTCGATACCATCAGCTTAGAAACATTAATGTTAGGAGCAGATGGTTTGGTCGCAGGTTTAGTCGATGCCTTCCCAAAAGAAACGGTAGCCATGTACGATTTGGTGTTACAAGGTGAATATGAAAAAGCTGTTGCTATCTACCGATGGTTTATGCCGTTATTGGAACTGGATATCCATCCTAAATTGGTACAATACATCAAACTTGCCGCTACAGCAGAAGGAATCAGCACAACTTATACTAGAGCTCCACGATTAGCGTTGCAAGGAGAAGAAAAAGAAAGAATTTCAAGGATTATTCGTGAGGCGATAGCGACGAGACCACAATTACAAGCATGATGAGGAAAGAATGGACAGCTAATGAAATCGATCTTATTGCACAGCAATCTGAAAGTGGATTTCGATTTTTGCAACAACTAAACAGTGATGAACGTGCAAAATTAATGCATCTGATCGCGGATGAGATTGAAGTTTTGGACGAAGCGTTGATTGAAGTAGCAGAGCAAGAAACGGCCTTAGCATTAGGTCGTCTTCAGGGAGAAAAAGCACGGACAGTAAACCAATGGCGTAGGTATGCCAATGCAGTAAAAACGGGCTTATACAGTGAAGCTCGTTTAGATGTGAGTGAAGATGGACAAATGGATTTGAGAAAGTATAACAAGGGCTTAGGCCCTGTTGTTGTATTTGGTGCAAGCAATTTTCCTTTCGCTTTTTCTACTGCTGGAGGAGATACGGCGAGTGCAATAGGCGCAGGCTGTTCCGTTATTGTTAAAGCACATCCTGGTCATGTATATACATCGCAAATGATGGCAGAGAAGATTCATCGTGCTCTGGAGAAATACGGTGCTCCAAAAGATGTTTTTACACATGTCATAGGAGATTCTTTCGAATTGGGACAAAGACTTGTGCAGCATCCGCTTATAAAAGCGGTAGCTTTTACTGGATCTTTTAAAGGAGGAAAAGCATTGTTTGATTTGGGACAAACTCGTCCTGATCCCATTCCTGTTTTCGCAGAAATGGGAAGTGTCAATCCTGTATTTGCATTACCTGATTTCATGACTCAACATGCAGAGACATTTGCCAAACAATACGTATCATCACTCGTTTTGGGAACAGGACAATTCTGCACAAACCCAGGCATTCTGATTGCGTTAGCAGGGCAAGATTTACAGCTGTTTAAGGAAGGTCTAAAAAGTGAATTATCCGAAATCCCTCCGACTAAAATGCTACATGCTGGAATCTTAGCAAATTTCCAACAATTGGCTACAGAAGTTACCCAACAGGAAGGTGTACAACTCATCGCTAAAGGAAAAGGTACCGATCAAACGGAATTAGCTCAAGCAGCCATCTATGAAACGAGTTCAACTTATTTTTTAAATAATCCCAAACTAGCAGAAGAAGTATTTGGACCTTTTGGCCTGATCGTATCTTGTTCTAATAAACAAGAATTATTGACTGTGCTAAACGCTTTTGGAGGACAATTGACAATTACTTTTTCGGCGACAGAACAGGATATAGAAAGCCAACAGGAACTGTTTCAACTGGCACAAGAGAAATGTGGTCGACTCCTATTCCAAGGAATGCCTACAGGAGTAGAAGTACAATATGCCATTCAACATGGCGGACCTTTTCCGGCAACAACAGATACACGATTTACTTCTGTTGGTCCTGATGCGGTCAAACGTTTTCTACGACCAGTTAGTTTTCAAAATTGGCCGAATACTTTTTTACCCGATGAATTAAAAAATGAAAATCCATTGCAGATAGATCGTTTGGTCAATCAACAATGGAGTAAAAATAAAATCATAAAATAGCTGTCGATGAAGAAAACTTTTTTTTGTATTGATTCGCATACCTGTGGTTGTCCTGTACGACTTGTAGCAGGTGGAGCTCCTTTGTTGACGGGAAACTCCATGATGGAACGTCGCTTGCACTT
Source organism: Sphingobacterium sp. SRCM116780 (assembly GCF_021442025.1). NCBI lineage: Bacteria > Pseudomonadati > Bacteroidota > Sphingobacteriia > Sphingobacteriales > Sphingobacteriaceae > Sphingobacterium > Sphingobacterium sp. SRCM116780. The sequence continues at coordinate 2,351,299 of NZ_CP090446.1, read as the reverse complement.
CATGCGTGAATATGACTGGATCCGAAAAGGGTTGATGTTTGAACCTCGCGGGCATGATATGATGAGTGGTAGTATGTTATATCCTCCGTTTGATTCAGATAATGATATGGGAGTTTTATATATCGAAACCAGTGGATGCTTACCGATGTGTGGACATGGAACTATTGGTACGGTGACGATCGCTATTGAAGAGGGGTTGATACAACCCAAGCAACCAGGGAAACTAAGACTGGAAACACCTGCTGGTCTGGTATATATTGATTATGTACAAGAAGGACAAAAAGTGAAAAGTGTGAAACTCACGAATGTGAAGTCTTTCCTGTATGCTGAGGGTTTAAGTGTAGACTGTCCAGACTTGGGTATTATCACAGTGGATGTTGCCTATGGAGGTAACTTTTATGGCATTATCGATCCACAAACCAATTTTAAAGATATTAGCGATTTCTCTGCAAGTCAACTCATCCACTACGGTAAATTGATTCGAAAATTGCTTAACGATCATTACACGTTTATCCATCCTGAAGATCCAAATATCCACGGACTCAGTCATATTCAATGGACAGGGACTCCTACTAAAGAAAATTCCTCAGGAAGAAACGCAGTCTTAGTCGGAGAGAATGCCTTAGATAGATCGCCTTGTGGTACAGGTACTTCGGCGCGTATGGCACAGTGGTATGCCCAAGGAAAGTTGAGCAAAGGACAAGAATTTGTACACGAAAGTTATATCGGTTCTCAATTTATTGGGAAGATCGAAGAGGAAACCACTGTTAATGGAAAGCCCGCGATCATACCATCAGTAGAAGGCTGGGCAAGGATTACGGGATATAATACCATTTTTTTGGATGATGAAGATCCCTATTTTGAAGGTTTTCAAGTCATGTAATGTTGGATATAATTAGAATACAAAAGTGAAAGAAAATAAAGGAACAGTCGTAGTCATTGGTGCTGGAATTGCAGGCCTAGCTTCAGCTTATTATTTAGTGCGCGATGGATGGCAGGTAAAGGTATTGGAAAAGGACACATTGGATAATAATTGCTCCTATGGGAATGCAGGGATGATCGTGCCCAGTCATTTCACTCCATTGGCAGCACCTGGAATTGTTGCACAAGGAGTAAAATGGATGTTAAATAGCAAAAGTCCTTTTTATGTGCGCCCATCATTAAATCCTCGTTTAATCAATTGGGGATTGAAATTTTTGAAACACGCGAATAAGGAGCATGTTGACCAGCACGCCACCAGTATTCGGGATCTGAATCAATACAGCAGTCGTTTATACGATCGTTTGGCCAATGAAGATGGTTTTGACTTCGAATTGGATCAAAATGGAATCTTGATGATGTACAAATCAAAAGAAGTCCAACATGAGGAAATTGAATTGGCAAAAAGAGCGCAAGATCTAGAGTTGGATATCGCTGTTTTGGATCGTGATGAAGCACAAGCGCTAGAACCAGATTTAAAATTAGATATTCTAGGTGCGGTCTTGTATAAATGTGATGGTAAATTGTATCCTCCAAAACTCATGAAACAACTGATTGCTTACTTGAAAGCCAATCAAGTTGAATTTTACGAAAATACAGAAGTTCTTAAATTTACGTTTGCTGACCGTAAAATCGAAACAGCTATAACAAATCAAGGGAGCTTCCCTGGAGATGCTTTTGTAATCACAGGAGGCGCTTATTTACCAAGTTTAACCGCTAAACTGAATATCAGTACCCCACTTATGCCAGGGAAAGGATATTCTTTTATGTATCAACCAGAACAAGAGCAACAGCTTAACTATGCTGCGCTATTGTTGGAAGCTAGAGTAGCGGTGACTCCAATGAATGGTATGATCCGTTTTAGCGGTACTATGGAACTAGGGCCTGCAAATGATAAAATTTACCGCAATCGCGTAAAAGGTATCGTCGAATCCATTCCTAAATATTATCCGGAACTTCATGTCGATTATCCAGAAGATAAAATCTGGTACGGCTATCGCCCTTGTTCACCTGATGGCTTACCGTACTTAGGGCGCCTGAAGAAATTTTCAAATACAGTGATTGCCGGGGGAGGTGGCATGATGGGATTGAGTTTAGGTCCAGCATTTGGAAAGATCGTATCGGATATATTGGCAGATCGGCTTTTGGAATCCGACATTTCTGGGTTTAATCCCGATCGATTTGACAGTTGATTTTTAAACCGATTAGAAAACCTAAATGATGATCATATTTCCTAAATTAAAACCTAAAAAAGTATTCTTCTACAGTTTGCTTTTTATTTTACCTTTTCCAATGAAAGCTCAAAATTTGGAATTATATAGCCATACGACTCCTATTGAACCCTATATTGTTCAATATGCAAAAGATGTCGAAGCGATCAATTATTTCTATGGACCAATGCCTAAAGATTGGGGGAGTGAATCTGCAGCGGCATCGCCAGAACAAATGGATCGCCTGTTGGAACTCAATAAAGAATACCTGGATAAATTGCAGGCATTTCCCTATAAAAAATTGGAAACCAATGGTCAAGTAGACTTTATTCTATTAAAAAGAAAAATAAAAAAGAACCTAGCGACAATAGAACAGAGTAAACAACAGTTCCAAAAGCTTGTACATTACCTGCCTTTTGCTGAAAAAATACTTGCTTTTGAAAAATTAAGACGTAGAGGAACCAGTGTAGATGGAGAAAAAATGGCTAAGGAATTTCAGGCAGTAGGATTAGTGATAACATCAGCAGAGCGGGATCTCAAAAAAGTCGATCATATCCCAAGCACTGATGTCACTTTTTTAACCAATATATTATCATCCTTAGACCTTCGTTTGACCAGCACGTTTGATTTTTATCATGAATACGATCCACAGTTTACCTGGTGGGCACCCGAGGTCTATCAAGATGTCAAGAAAAAATTACAACAGTATAAAGAAGATTTAATTGCTAAAAGTGATTGGAAGGTTTTTAACGACGGGAGTGATATTGGAGGAATTCCAATTGGCAAAGATGAGTTAAATCGACAATTGAAACAAGAGATGATCAGTTACAATGCGGATGAGCTATTGCGTTTGGCTGATCAAGAATTTGCTTGGTGTGAGGCTGAGTTACTGAAAGCCTCCAATGAAATGGGATTTGGTAATAACTGGAAAGCTGCACAAGAGAAAGTTAAAAATTCGTACGTCCCCATAGGCAAGCAACCAGAGCTCATCATGAAACTGTACGATGATGCCCAGCAATTTATAGCAAAACATGAATTAATGGATATCCCAAGCCTAGCAGATGAAACTTGGGGGATGATCATGATGTCCCCTGAAAGACAACTAGTCAATCCATTTTTTACGGGAGGAAGAGAAATTAGTATTTCCTATCCAACAAGTGGAATGAGCCAACAGGCTAAAGAAATGAGCATGCGTGGCAATAATCCTTATTTTTCAAGAGGTACGGTTCAGCATGAACTTATCCCAGGTCATCATTTGCAATATTTTATGAATAGCAGGTACAAGCCTTATCGTGAAGAAGCTTTTAATACACCATTTTGGACCGAAGGCTGGACTTTGTATTGGGAGCTGTTGCTTTATAGTAAAGGATTTGCACAGACCCCAGAAGAGCGGATAGGGATGTTGTTTTGGCGTATGCACCGTTGCGCACGCATTACGTTTAGCATTCGTTTTCATCTCGGAGAATGGACCCCGCAGCAATGTATTGATTATCTGGTAAACCGTGTTGGTTTTGAATCGGCCAATGCGCATGGAGAAGTCAAGCGCTCTTTTGAAGGCTCCTATGACCCATTATATCAATTGGCTTACCTCGTAGGCGGACTGCAACTAATGCGTATCAAAGAAGAGCTTGTAGATAAAGGGAAGATGTCGTATAAAACCTTTCATGATCGCGTGATAAAGGAGAATTATCTACCAATGGAGATGCTAAGAGCAATTCTATTGGAGGAAAATTTACCTGCAGATTATGAGACAAAATGGAAGTTTTACACCTTTAAAAAATAATGTCATGAGCCAAGAAAATCAATCTTTTCAAAAATCCTTGGGATTGTTGGATGCCACGATGTTGGTTGTTGGGAGTATGATCGGTTCAGGGATTTTTATTGTATCTGCTGATATTGCTCGTCATACGGGTTCTGCAGGCTGGATGTTGTTGGTTTGGGCTATTTGTGGTTTCATGACCCTGACAGCCGCTTTGAGTTATGGAGAACTGAGTGCCATGTTTCCTAAAGCGGGTGGGCAGTATGTGTATTTACGAGAAGCTTATGGTCCTGTGGTTAGTTTTGTTTTTGGCTGGACTTTTTTTGCCGTTATCCAAACAGCCACAATTGCTGCGATAGGGGTTGCCTTTGCTAAATTTACCGCCTATTTATTTCCTTTTTTGGATGAAGATGTTTACCTCCTGACTTTGGGAGATTTTAAAATCTCCTCCGCACAGGTATTGGCCATAGCAGTTATCATCATATTGACTTTTATCAATTCAAGAGGTATTAATAGTGGTAAACGTGTACAAACGACGATCACACTCGTAAAAATAGTGAGCCTACTGCTATTGGTATTATTTGGATTTATCGCGTTTAAATATGAAGTCTGGAACTGGAATTGGAAGCAAGCGTCCTGGTGGCAAATGCGGCATTTGAATGCAGATGGTTCCTATTCTTCGTACACAAATTTCTCTGCTATGGGAGCCTTCTCTGCAGCGATGGTAGGCGCGCTTTTCAGTAGCGACTCTTGGCATTCGTCTTCTGCTGTTGCTGGAGAAATTAAAAATCCACAACGAAATATAGGTTTGAGTTTAGCTTTAGGAACGATACTGGTCACGATTATTTATTTGCTGACAAATTTGATGTATACAGGTGTACTGACGTTAGAGCAAATGGTCAATGCACCAAAAGATCGGGTAGCGATGAGTGCTGCACAAGAAATATTTGGACCTTTTGGAATTACCATTATCGCCATCATGATCATGATCAGTACGTTTGGATGTAACAATGGGATTATACTTGCAGGAGCAAGAGTATATTATTCTATGGCTAAAGATGGTCTCTTTTTTAAAAATGCAGGGAAGTTAAATAACAAATCTGTTCCTTCTTGGGCATTATGGATTCAATGTGCTGCTGCTGCGATATGGTGCTTAAGTGGCAGATATGGTGACCTATTGGATATGATTACCTGTGTTGTTGTTATTTTTTATGTATTAGCCATTATTGGTATCATTCGTCTCAGAGTGACAAGACCAGAACTGGATAGACCTTATAAGGCTTTTGGTTATCCATTTTTACCTATTATCTATATCATCATGGGACTTTCTTTTATCTTGTTGATGGTTCTTTTTAAACCGAACTATACTTGGCCAGGTATTGCGATCGCCTTGCTTGGTGTGCCGATCTATTATGTGATCAATCCTAAACGAAAAGAAAGTAATGAAATATCTTAGTACTGTACTCTTATTGTTGGGCTTCCATATGATTTTTGCCCAAGGGACTTCAGCTGATTATAAAAGAGCGAAGGATCTGAAAAGTCAGCTTATGAATAAGGTAGATAATCTACCGGCTCAGTTTTATTGGAATGATAAAGGTGATTTATTTTGGTATGATAAATCAACCTTAAATGGTAAGGAATATGTATTGGTTGCTCCAAGTCAAAAGAAAAAAGAGATTTTGTTTGATACCAAACAGGTGTTTTCAGCAATGGAAACGCAATTGGGAAAGAAAATAGAAAACCCCTCCATCAGTAATGATCGGATTAAACTGATTGATGAAGATTATATTTCATTGGATATGGAAGGTTTTCAATGGACATGGAATCGGAAATTGAATACATTGCAACAAAATGGACAGAGTACTAAAAAAGAGCGAGATGGTGATTATTGGGGCAAAAGATACCAGGATAATACCTATATGGAGATTGAATCCCCTGATAAACGACATGTCGCTTTTATTAAAAACAGCAATGTTTATATAGCACCGAAAGGAAATTTAAATCAGGCAAAACAAGTTACTTTTGATGGGAATCCCCAAGAATATTACAGCAACTACATCCAATGGTCTTCGGATAGTAAAAAATTGGCAGCGTTGAAAATTCAAAAGGTAGATATAAGACAGCTGACCTTGATTGAGTCTTCACCTAAAGATCAACTACAACCCAAAATTCAAACCCGAGATTATGTGAAACCAGGAGATGCGTTGCCTCAAAAATTACCGATTATTTACAATTTAGAACAAGATAGACTTTATACCTGTGATCAAGCGTTAATTGATAATCAGTTTGATTTGAGTGGCTTATCTTGGCACAGTGATAGCCATGCGATCACATTTGAATATAATAAAAGAGGTCATCAAACTTATGCAGTTCTAGAAATGAATGCCAATACAGGAGCCTCCAGGTATTTAATTGAAGAGAGAAGCCCTACTTTCATTGATTATAGTGGCAAAAAATATCGGAAAGATATTCAGGATGGAAATGAAATTATCTGGACTTCAGAACGAGACGGTTGGAATCATCTGTATCTATATGATGGTAAGCATGGTTCGGTTAAAAATCAAATTACAAAAGGGGAGTGGGTGGTTAGAAAAGTAATTTTTGTGGATGAAACAAATCGGAAAATTATATTTGAAGGAAGTGGACGTCATGCAGAGGAAGATCCTTATTTGATTCATTATTATACAGTTGATTTTGATGGACGAAACATGACGGAATTGACAAAAGAAAATGCCAACCATCAAGCGACTTTTAGTCCTGACTATTCGCAATTTGTGGATGTATATTCCCGAGTGGATCAAGCGCCTATTGCTGTATTACGGGATCGAAAAGGTACTATATTAATGGAATTGGAAAAAACCAATACACAAGCACTTACATCCATCGGTTGGAAAGCTCCTGAAGTGTTTACAGCAAAAGGTCGCGATGGACATACAGATATTTGGGGTATTATCATTCGACCGACAAACTTTGATCCTACAAAATCTTATCCTGTGATTGAGTATATCTATGCGGGCCCACACAGCTCTTTTGTGCCTAAATCTTTTTATAGCAATCCAAGTGGGATGTATGAGCTGGCTGAACTAGGTTTTATCGTAGTGCAAATTGATGGGATGGGAACTTCAAATCGCTCCAAGGCATTCCAAGATGTTTGCTGGAAAAATTTGAAAGATGCAGGGTTTCCAGATCGGATACTATGGATGCAGGCTGCCGCTAAAAAATACAGCTATTTGGATATTAGTCGAGTGGGGATTTATGGAACCTCAGCAGGAGGACAAAGTTCTACCGCTGCTTTATTATTTCATCCTGAATTTTATAAAGTTGGGGTTTCTTCCTGTGGTTGCCATGATAATCGAATGGATAAAATATGGTGGAATGAACAATGGATGGGATGGCCCGTAGGTCCTGAATATGCTGCTTGTTCCAATATCGAAAATGCAGCAAAACTGGAAGGAAATCTATTGCTAATTGTTGGTGAATTGGATGATAATGTAGATCCATCGTCGACTTTTCAACTGGTAAATGCCTTAATTAAAGCCAATAAAAATCACGATTTTATTATGGTTCCTGGTATGGGACATTCTTCTGGTGGAAATTTTGGAGAAAGAAAACGTCGCGATTATTTTGTCAAGCATTTATTGGGTGTAGATCCACCTGCTTGGAATTAAGCTGATATTTTCCATAGGTATCGTTTTATACTCTTTTCAGTATGCAGCGTATAAAAAATTTTGTAGAGAATAATTAGCTTGCAGTTTCTGTGCTTTGGTTGTCAAACAGCAAGGAAAGTTGACAGGCACACGAATTGTAAAAGGATAAAAAAGACCTCCGAGGAGGTCTTTTTTAGGATATATTTTATTCGACTAATACACCTATATAATAATTGAAGGTATCAATATCGATATTTTCTTTGGTTAATCCAGGGATGTTGATTTCCGTGAATTTTTTATTTAAAGAGATGAGTTGTTTTTTATTTCCTTTAATGCCAAGATGAATAGGCATTTGAAAATTAGCAACTTCACTTATCCATCTTCCGTATACTTTTCCACTTGCATCAGTACGAATTTCTAATGTTGGAATGTCAGCATGTTGTACGTATTGTTCAAATACTTTGGTTAAATCGATACCTGACTTATTTACAATATATTGAACAATATCTTGGTAATCAACTTGCTGATGATAAAAATCTTTATTTAATCCCCTTAAAATGGCCCGCCATTTTTCGTCATTATCAATCATGGTTCGTATCATGTTGAGCATGACACCTCCCTTAGGATACATATCTCCAGAACCTTCTTTGTTTACATGATAAGGACCTTGCGTTGGGCTATCATTTTGAATACCACTTCTGTTGCCATGTACATAAGCTTGATTGGCTTCTTTACCATAAAAATAATCAATAAATAAGGCTTCTGAGTAATTGGTAAAGCTTTCATGGATCCACATATCTGCCAGGTCTGCAGAAGTAATATTATTTCCAAACCATTCATGTCCAGATTCATGTACGACAATAAAATCCCATTTTTGTCCCCAGCCTGTTCCGGATGCATCTCTTCCTCGATAGCCATTTTGATAGTGATTGCCATAAGCAACAGCACTTTGATGCTCCATACCGGTGTGGGATGTTTCTACCAGTTTATAGCCATCTTCATAGAACGGGTAGGGACCAAACCAATGTTCAAAGGCTGTTAATGTCTCTGTGGCATTTTTTATCAAATGTTGCTTTTTCTCTGCTTGATCATTTTCGCGCAGAATATAATAATCCATTGTTAAAGGTCCCTTCTCACCCTTAAAGTCTTCTTTAAAATGAATATAATCGCCGATATTTAAAGCAACATTGTAATTGTTTATGGGGTTGACAACTTTCCAATGGTACTTGTTATACCCATCTTTCATTTTCTCAACGTTTACAAGCCTTCCGTTAGAAACATTCATGACTTCTTTGGGAACAGCGACCGAAATCAACATACTATCCACTTCATCGTATTGATGGTCTTTATTTGGCCACCAAACACTAGCGCCCATGCCTTGACAGGCTGTGGCAACCCAAGGCTTACCTTTGCTATCTGTTTTCCAATCAAACCCACCATCCCAAGGGGCTCGGGCTGCAACTTGGGGATGACCTTCATAATAAACCGTAAACTCATCTATTTTCCCCTTCTCTATCTTGGATGGAAAATCGACAAATACGGCATTGAATTCTCTTTTGAAAGGGAGCTCCTTTCCTTTATATACGACCTTGTTGACTTTTAAATTGGCAAAAAGATCAAATTGCAGTCGATTAAAATCTTGGGTTGCCTTAAAACGGAACAGATTGGATCCTGAAATATATTTGTTGTCTATATCTACTTTGACGTCCAGGTGATAATATTGGATGTCATAGCATGTCCTTAAGGGTGTTAAATTTCCCCGTAAAGAATCTGCTCGGGTAAATTCAACCTTTTCTTTCATCAGCTGGGCAGATGCGTGTGGAATGCTTATTGTTAATAGCAAAATACTGCCCAATGCATATAAAACTTGTTTGTTCATCATGTTGATTTATCTTGCGCCAGGAGGGCAATGAGTTTTTAAGTAATTGGTAAATAAGGTTTTTAGATGTTCCGAAGTTCCTTCTCCTTCATGAATCGAGTGACTACGATTTGGATAGGACATCAATTGAAATTGAACATTGTGTTTGACCAGTTCATTGATCAATACTTCGGCATTTTGGTAATGTACATTATCGTCACCAGTACCATGAATATAGAGCAAATTTCCTTTGATATTCTTCGCATATTTTAATGGAGAACCATTTTCAAAATCCGCTAAATTTTCTTGAGGCAAGCCCATGTAGCGTTCCTGATACACATTGTCATATAACAATTGATTGGCTACAGCAGCAACTGCAATCCCCGTTTTGTAGATCTCTGGATATTGCCCCAGTAAATTCAAGGTGCTGGAACCGCCACCGCTCCATCCCCATACGGCGACACGGCTGCTGTCTACAAATGACCATTTTAGAATTTCTTTGGCAGCAAGTGCTTGATCGCTGATGTTGAGCTGACCAATTTTACGGTAAACGCTTTTTCTCCATTGGCTTCCTTTTGGAGCTGGTGTACCTCGGTTATCTACTGAAATATAGATATAACCATCTTTGGCCATACTGCCCACATATAAGTTGTTATAGCCTGCATAAAAATTGTCCAATACAGTTTGTGATGCTGGTTCGCCATAAACCATAAAAACTACAGGATACTTTTTAGCGGGATTAAAATCCAATGGTTTAACCATCCACCCATCCAATTCCACGTCTGCTGCAATTTTTACTTTAAAAAATTCGGCAATACCATCCGTTGCTTTTTTTGTTATTTTACGATCGAAATCAATTAATGTTTGATGTAATGGTAAGGATACTAAAGCGTTATTTTTTAATTCTTTATGATTGCTAAAACTAAAAATAGCCATCTTTCCATTTGGAGAAATATCATAGGAGCAGGTTCCCTCATATTCTTTAGGTGTTAATCTAACCGCTTGTCCTCCTTTTGTTGCTATACTATACAGATATTTTTGAGTCGCATTTGTAGGGGAAGCTGTAAAATAAATGGTTTCACCTTTTGGATCCATTAAATCAAAATTGATGATGTCAAAATCTTCTTTGCTGATTAATTTTTCTTTTCCATTGAGATCAATTTGATAGATTTTACGCCATCCATCTTTTTCAGAAATCCAAATAAAAGCTTTTCCATTTTGGATCCAATCCCAGCCAGCAGGGTCATTATTATTCCATCTGGCCTTAATATCGATCCAAGCATCGCTCTTTTCTGTGTAAATATCTTTGGCTAGGTTTTCTTGTATGTTTACCGTGAAGATTTTGCTTTCATTTTGTTTCCGATTGAGTTGTTGCAAAATGATGTTTTTACTATCTAAACACCATTCCATACGGGGGATATAATGTTGAAATGGGTCTCCAGGAAGACTAACTTTGGAAGTTTCCCCAGATTTAATTTGATAAGTCCAGATAGTACAAGCACTAGGATCTTGTCCTACCTTAGGATACTCAATCGGTATGGTATACGAATAGATACTATCGGTATTGTTGATCATTAAAAAATGACGGATGTTTCGAGCATCCAATTTCCAATAAGCAATGGTGGTACCATCTGGAGACCAACGGAATCCATCTTTACAACCAAATTCCTCTTCATATACCCAATCAAAAGTACCATTGATCATCTTGTCACTTCCATCATTGGTAATGGGTGTAATCATTCCATCGGATAGATTTTCGATGTAAATATTATGATCTGCCTTATAAACATAAGCAACATGTGTCCCTTGAGGATTGAATTTAGCGAACATCAATTGGGCTGCAGTAAATTTGGATCCCAATTGATGAAGTTGTTTGTTTTTTTTATTAAAAACCCAATAGTCACCACGCGTGTTTTCTCGCCATACACGTTGGCTGTTCGTAAAAAGCAGTATCTTTTCTTGATCAGTTGAAATTGAGAAGTCCTGAATATCTAATGCTTCCTGTTTTCCATTGGGGATGAGGGATTCACGAGAGAGGAATACAACTCTTTCTGAATTTTTAGGATTAACTATTTCAATGCCTTTTGAGGTAAATTCATAATAATGATCACCCTCAGCTGTCCATAACCGTTTGGCTGATGTGCAGAAAGGAAAAAATAGAATTAAAATAAGGGTAATGTGTAAGATGTATTTTTTCATATCTACTCATGAATTAAATTATACTGATGCAATAAAAAATTAAGATTTATCTTTTAATTGGTAAAGTTCATGGATCTCCCTTTCGAGGTATTTTCCAAGTCGTTGGAAACCTTTTTCTTGGATCAAATAATTATCCTCGATGCGGATACCTCCAAAATCCAGATGCTTAGTCAACAGATCATAGTTAATAAATTCTATGTGCAGACCTTTTTGTTGCCATAGTTGAGTAAGTTCTGGAATGATATATATACCTGGTTCCACTGTCAAGACGAAGCCAGCTTCTAATTTTCGACCTAAACGCAATGATTTTATCCCAAAAGTTTGGGTATCTTTTGGTTCACTTTTCGTGTATCCTACATATTGTTCGCCTAGATCTTCCATATCATGGACATCAAGACCTAGCATATGACCCAATCCACATTGGAAAAACAAAGCATGTGCATGATTTGCAACAGCATCTTGTGCGTTCCCTTTCATAAAACCAACTTGAATAAGACCTTCTACAAGTGCTTCACAAGCTTTAAGATGGATTTCTTTGAAAGTAATACCAGCTGTTAACGCTTGTTCTGCGGTTTTGAAAGCATGCAATACAATTGCATACATTTCTTCTTGTAAAGGAGTAAACCGATTACCAACTGGAAATGTTCTTGTTAAATCTGAAGCATAGCCTAATGAAGTCTCTACCCCTGAATCATTTAATAATAGATCACCATCATGGATGCGATGATATTGCATGTGATTGTGTAGGATTTCTCCATGTTTTGTGACAATGGGGGGGTAGGAATAGGACATTCCTTGATCTTGTGCAAAATGTTGCATTGCATTGCTTATCTCAAATTCATGTAAACCAGGTTTGGTCATTTGAATGGCTAGGCGATGCATATCAACAGCTACGTTCACAGCCTTTTCCAGTTCAGCAATCTCCTCAATAGATTTGATACTTCGTTGCGCCACGACAGCCTGAATAAAAGGTATAGATGGTTCAAGCTCAGTAAATGGGGTATGAAGGACCTGTTGTAATAATAATTTGTTATGGGACTGATAAGGAGGTAAAAAATGGATGACGCTCTTTAGTTTCTGTCTTTGTTGGATATAAGTACCCAATAGATCGAAAGGGTAAACTTGATGAATACCAGAAAGAAAAGCTTTTTCCTTTAATGTTTGTTGTTGTCCCATCCATACGATATCATCAATGGTCATCTCATCACCAAATAAAATTGTCTCTCCCTGGTCGATATCAAAAATTGCAGCAAGTTTAGGACTCTTAATACCGATATAATATAAAAAGTTACTGTCTTGACGAAAGGAATACGTATTGTGTTCAAAATTAATTGGATTCTCAATATTGCCTAATAATAGGAGCATTCCAGAGGAAAACTTGCTAATTAATCCCTTCCTCCGTTGGATGTAAAGTTCCTGATCAAACATCATATGTATTCATTTTAATAGACTATTCGAAGTTAAGAAAATAGTCTTATCATAATCGTGGTTAAGTTTATTTTTTTGATACCACTGTTCGAGCACCATAAATTGGCCCAGCTGAATTGCGTTCATCTTTAGGAATTAATTTGATGGTAACTTTTGATTTTCCTTTAGTTAGCTCTTTAGGAATCTGATAATTAATATCGTAAAATTTACTTTCTTTGAATTGATTCACATCTTGTTGAGCAATAACTTTCCCATCGACCTCTATATTAAATGTACGATCTCTGTTATCCATTCCCCAGTAGGTCAACATCAATTCATTGTTGTCCGTTGGATTCACTTTCATGGTGAAACTCATGTACCCTTTTGGAGATGCTATACGCCATTTTCGATTATGATCTTCACCTGTTTCCAGATGTTCTCCTGTAAATTCATGATCCCGTTCGGGTTGCATTTCACCTGGTCTAAAGAAAGCGAGTGTTCTCGATTCTAATTCACGTTGTGCAAACTTGTCTGCTTCATATTTAGCTTGTTGTACTTTCCATTGATCTGCTGTGAATACATCCCAATAGAGGGTATAGTGTTCATTTACAAATTGATTAAATGGTTTTAAAGCAATTGTGTTTGGATAGGCTGTTTTAGCTTTTGTTTTGAAATTTAAATAATTAGCGTTCTCCATTTGTACCCAATCTTTGGGATCATTGGAATTACTAATAAGAACAGGAATGCCTTCAACCGGATCCGGTTCGTCCAGACCCAATTGAGCGGCTAAAATAACAGGGCCATAAAAGATCGCTCTTCTGTTTGGATTGTCTGGCATTGCTTCCGTATGGAAACCACTACCCAATTGTAGCTGAATCTGATCATTCTTACCCCATTTTTGACTAATTACATAATAGCCACTTTTTTCATCTAAGATAGGTTGTATTTCTTTTCCATTAACAGAAATGGTAAAGACAGTAGTCCATGAAGGTTTACGAAAGTACAAAGGAATTACTTTCTTGGAGGTACTGTTGACTGAAAATGAAACAAAATCTGTTGTCGGAATATTTGACTGCTGGCTTAATTGAATACCTTGACTCTTATCATCCAATTGAGAGGGAATATAAAGATTCACATAGATACCCCCGTTAGGATTTTTGAAATAAATAGATTCATTGTACTTCACATGGTTCTCCATACCTGTACCCATACAACAGGTAAAAGAATGTTCGTGGTCTGAAAATTCTTTACTACCTCCCATTCTTAAGGAGGTATAGTAAGTAACCATACCATCATTGGGGTTTTGAGAAGCTAGAATATGATTATACAGGGCTCTTTCATAATAATCCATCAGGGATGTTTGTGGGTTGATAACAAATAATTGCTGCGCAAGTTTTAGCATGTTATAGGTATTACAGGTTTCAGTTGTATTGTCTGAAAGAGTATTATTGAGTTTATCCTGCTGACCGAAATACTCATAATTACTGTTTCCTCCAGTAGCATAAGTATGATGCTGAAGGACCGTCTGGAAGAAAAAGTTGGCAATATCCTGATCTTTCTTATCACCTGTTAGCTGATATCTTCTTGCACTGGCGATAGCTTTTGGAATTTGTGTATTGGCGTGCTTGCCAGGAAGGGCATCTTCTTGATTGGCTAGCGCATCTAGTAAAGGCTTATCATAAAATCGATAGGAAAGTTTGAGATATTTCTCATTACCAGTAAATGCATAGATGTTTGTCAAAACTTCCGCCATTCCTCCATACTCACATTTTAACATGTTTTGCATTTGTTCTTCGTTTAGATTGGTAAGAAGTTGATCTGCCCAGTCTGCAAATTTTGTCGCAACTGTTAGTGCTGTCGGATTTTTAGCATAAATATGGGCATCTAAAAGACCAGCCATAATTTTATGAATGGTATACCAAGGAGCCCAGCCTCCGTTAAGATCAAAACTATGTGTCCGAATATCTCCTTTGGCTACTTCCGACCAGATACGATCTTCCTCTAGTATGGCACCTATGTATCCTGTTTTTCGAGCACTTTGAATTTCATTTAATTCATCTACAATATAATTGATCCGTTGTAGGATATCATTATCTTTATTTCCCCCATAATAAAGCGATAATGCAGATAGATAATGCCCTAAGCTATGTCCTGCTAATCCCATTGATTCCCAACCACCATATTTATCTGCCTTGGGCTGAAGTCCTGCATTTGTTCTAAATCCTGCTAGAAGGCGATCGGGTTGCATCCATTTTAACAGTTTGACATCCGCTTGTTGTGCAACTAAAAATGGACTTTGGTACAATGTAACTTCTTCCAGATTATACGCTTTGGCTTGTATGTTTACCTTTTCAGAGACAGTGGTTTTTATCTGTGTATGTGGTAAAAACGTTTGAGCCTGAACTGTTGGATAGGCAAATAATAAAGGAATAACGAGGGATATATAATTTTTCATGATATTGGTTGTGGCCATAGTGTCGTCAACTATAAGGTTTTATCAGGGTGAAATTATCTTTAATGGTTACGGCATAAAGTTCTTAATTTTTTGGTTAGCGAAGTACTTGAAATTTATCATTCTCTATTTGTTTTTTAACCTATACGTAAAGAAAGACTTTGTGTTGTTGTTACACAAATAATGCCTACTTATATAGGGTATTCTATGTAAATATTGTCCATATGTAAACATATATTGACATATTTGATTCGTACTTGTAGAGCATTCATTTTTTTTAGTTTTGAATTTGGTAGATTTATGTACAGCAAATAATATCTAAATATTACCTAAAGATGAACAAACTATGAAAACTTTGCAATTTAATGTACCTACTGTTCATGGACAAAGTGTAATGGTTCAAGAAGATGTTATGGATCAGTTTTATCCTTATTTCCATCAACATCATGAAGCACAATTGATGTGGATAATCAAAGGAAGCGGTGTGCTGGTTGTAGAAGATACGTTGCATTCCTTTAAAGAAAACGATATTTTTTTTCTTGGTGCAAATCAACCACATGTCTTCAAATCAATGTCGATGGATGATTACAGTAATGAGTCTAGATCAATCTCTATTTTCTTTGATCCCAAAGGAAAATTAGGTTCCTTATTTAACTTAGGTGAATTTGAGACGCTGTTACAATTTATAAATAATAATGCGAGAGGGTTTAAAGTCCCTGAGGCATATTTTGATGCGGTATCCAAGCGAGTTATTCAGTTAAAATCTTCCGATAGTATAGACAAATTAATGCATTTCTTTTATTTACTGCGAACCTTATCCATGATGTCAAAAGATATTGAACCTTTGTGTGTGGAAAGAGGAGTTACGTTAACGAATGAAACGGTAAGTTCCAATCGGATGCATGATATTTGTAATTATATCAAGGAAAATTATAAAAAAGAGCTCACTCTTGAAGAAGTTGCGAATCAGGCGAATCTTACCCCACAAGCTTTTTGTCGTTACTTTAAAAAACACTGTGGATTGACATTTGTTTCTTACCTCAATCGCATTCGTGTCAGAGAAGTGTGTAGCCAATTGAACGAAGAGCATCTGGATAGCGTTTCCTTTGTAGCCTACAATTGTGGATTTAATAGTATAACCAATTTTAACCGGGTATTTAAACAGATTGTTGGTTGTAATCCGAAAGAATACGTGCAAAATTACAAGAAGACCGTCTCCACGATGTTATAGCTTAGGATAAGCACTATCCCCTTTTTAAGTAGGTTTGCGTATATTTTAACATGAAGGTTAAAATGTGGGGATACGTGGTTAAGATATGGTGATTTTTCAATAAAGAGTTTTAATAATTTAGGCATTACAGATAGCTGATTAAAACCAAACTATTGAAACATCATATTTATGAAAAAAAGAAGTGTAGTATTTCTAGCCGCGAATTTACTCTTAAGTACGGCAATCTATGCACAGACTGTATTAAAAGGTCGGGTAGTAGATAAAGAAGGAAAACCAATCCCCGGAGTTTCCATTACATTAAAAGATGGGACAGGTACCCAAACAGGATCAAATGGAGAATTTTCGATCAGTTACAAACAACAGGGACCATTAAGTATCTCTGCTATTGGATATGAAAGGAAGCAGGTCGCGATCTCTAATCAGACAACGATTGAAGTTACTTTAGCTTCCAATGATGAAACATTGGATGAAGTAGTAGTAACCGCAATGGGGATAACAAGAGAAAAAAAATCTCTTGGTTATGCTGTTCAGGATGTAAAGGCCAAGGAATTAACAAGTGCTGGACAGTTAAACTTGACAAATTCCCTTTCCGGTAAAGTTGCTGGTGTTCAAGTCAATCAATTTGGTGGTGCGGTAGGTGCTTCTGCTCGTATTGCTATTCGTGGTAACTCTTCACTTCTAGCGGAGCAACAACCGCTTATTGTGATCGATGGTGTGCCGATATCCAACAGAACACAACGATCAGGAGATAACACCTATAATGGGGTGGATTATGGATCGGGATTGAATGATATTAACCCAGAAGACATTGAAAGTGTAACCGTACTTAAAGGAGGTTCTGCCGCATTATACGGTATGCGTGCTGGTAAAGGAGTAATCATGATTACGACAAAGTCTGGTAAAAGAGCTAGCGATGGAGTAGTATTGTCTTACGATGGAAATTTCACTGTAGATCAAGCGGCAACTATTCCAAAATATCAAGATTTATATGGTCAGGGTAATCGAGGTGATGAATATCATTATGGTTTATTAGGAAATGGGTTATCGTATCAAGATTATGCACAACAAAAATCATTTACATACGTAGATGGTGCAGGAGCAGGAGTGAACGATAATTTCGATGAATCATGGGGACCTCGATTAGATAAAGGATTATTATTACCGCAGTTCAATAGCCCCGTTGTGAATGGTGTAAGACAAGCTACTCCTTGGATCTCTCACCCAAGTAATGTGAAAGATTTTTTTCAAACAGGGTATTCTCAGAACCACAATATTTCTCTGTTAGCAAAAGGAGCAAATTCATCTACTAGAGCATCTTTATCTTACCGAAATCAAAAGGGCACGGTTCCCAATACCGATCAAAAAAAATATACAGCCCAAGTGAATAATGATTATAAGATAAACGATAAGTTTTCTTTTGATATTATGTCTAATTATACGAGAACAGAAAGTGATAATTTAGTTTCTCAGGGTTACGATGGGGCAAATCCAATGAATGGGTTAATATGGTTTGGTCGCCAAGTGGATATGAAAGATTTGAAGGAGAATTGGGATCAACGAGACGATCAAGGTAACTATACCTATTATAACTGGAATTCATCCTATCATATGAATCCTTATTTTTCGATGAATAAAACATTAAATTCGCTCAATCTCAATCGAATCTTTGGAAAATCATCTCTTTATTACCAACCGTATGAGTTTTTGAAATTTGAAGGACGTGTGGGAATAGATCATGTGGATACCAAGATGTTTGAACGGAATTATTTCAATTATGATCATCCACTGGGTAGTTTTCGGGAGATGAAAAATCGCAATACCGAATTTAATTTAGATTTTTTAACAAACTTTAATAAGCAATTTGGTGATTTTAATGTCGTAGGAACCTTAGGAGCCAATTATCGTGATGCACAATTTGAGTCTAATACCTTAGGTGCTGATGGACTTACAGTATTGGGGGTGTACACAATAACGAATAAAGTTGGTGATGCGGTTACAGCAATGGATCATAGTCATAGTCGTTCCAATTCAGTATATGGACAAGCATCTGTTGGCTGGAGGGATCAATTGTATGTAGATGTTACTGCTCGTAATGATTGGTCTTCTACGGTAAACGATGCCTTTTTCTATCCATCGTTGAGCTTAAGTTGGATTCCTACCACTTCATTTGCCAATTTAAAAAGCGATATTTTATCCTATTGGAAATTACGATTTAATATTGCTGCTGTCGGTAACGGAACAGACCCATATCGCAATCAGAACTATTACTATGCTCAAAATAATTCATACGGAGGTATCGCCCAAATGTATAAAAGTATGATTTATGCTATAAAGGATATCCAGCCAGAACGGATCAATACATGGGAAGTAGGTACTGAAGTTGGTTTCTTTAAAGATCGTTTGCATGCTGATTTTACCTATTATCACAAAAATGCGATCAATCAAATTCTATCTGTGGCAACCTCAAATGTTGTTGGATTTAGCAATATGGTCTTAAATGCTGGAAATATAGAAAGTAAAGGGGTCGAGTTGCAACTGAGAGGTGATATCTTAAAGAATGAAAATGCTTTGAATTGGACGGCAACAATCAACTACTCCAAAGATAAAAGTAAAATTTTGGAATTGTATCCTGAATTAGATTTGAATGTTTATCAATTAGGCTGGACATGGGGAATTGCCAATACGGCTACGGTTGGCGAATCTTGGGGAGCTTTAAGAGGAAATGCTTATGATCGAGTGGAGGATGGCCCCATGAAAGGTGCTATTAAAGTCAATAATAGTGGTTTTGTAGAGAGTAAACCTGGAGAGGTTATTGGACATGTGGTTCCAGATTTTTTAGCTAGCCTGCGCAATGACTTCCGATACAAAGATTTTAGTTTTGGATTTATGCTTGACTTTAGAAAAGGAGGGGATATTTGGTCTCAGACAATGAGTCATAGTTATACAACAGGTGTTGCTGAGATTACTGCTGCAAATGGAATTCGTGAGCGCGCGATAGTAGCGGGAAAAGATGTGATGCAGAATGAACGCTATGCGATGAAACAGGGTAATGATTGGGTAGAAAATACGATCCAAGTAAACGCGCAAGATTGGTTTGAGTCAGGTGGAATTTCAGAATCTTATGTTTTCGATGGTTCATTCTTAAAATTAAGAGAAGCTTATTTAACGTATACAATACCTGAACATGTTTATAACCGCATTAAAGGAATAAAAAGAGCAAATGTATCATTAGTTGGATCCAACTTAGCTTTATTATGGGTGGACAAATCAAATACGATGCGTCTAGATCCTGAAACAGGAGGGGTGTCTAGTGATAGTAGAGGAATGGGATTTGAACAAGCGACAGTACCATCTTCTCGTAGTATTGGTTTAAAATTAGGTTTTTCATTCTAATAAAAGAAATTGATTATGAATAGTGTTCTAAAGAAATTAAGTATTCCTGCATCTGCAATCATTTTGCTGTTATCCAGTTGTACGAAAAATTTTGATGAAATAAATACAGATCCTGATGCACTAAATAATGTGCCTCCTGGTAACATGTTAATAAATGTACTTCGAAACACAGGTGAATCTTTTGGAGGTGATGTGGATGGGTATGGTACATTTGGTGGTTATATTGTGAAGATCCAATATATGGATAAATTAGACGGTTTAATCCCAACAAATAATACCTATGGAAATCGTTGGTATGCCTGTTATTATAACAATACACAGCTGAATGATTTGTTGGAAAAAACCGATGCACAAGTAGAAGGATATAAAAATATACGTATGATTGCTCGCATATGGCAAAATTATATGTGGTCTTATCTAACCGATGGTTGGCGTGATGTTCCTTATACAGAAGCATTGCAAGGAATGCCAGATAAGGGCAGTTTGTTAAAAGCAAAGTATGATAAACAAGAAGATATTTATCCTGCTGTTTTAAAAAGTTTAAAAGAGCTAGCGGACGAGATGGCGACAGGACATGGAACAGATGAGGTGGGGGATTTTGATATCATCTATAAAGGAAATATGCTCTCCTGGCAAAAATTTTGTAATTCTCTAAGACTTCGAATGGCAATGCGGATCTCGGGTGTTTCTCCTGCATTAGCAAAATCAACAATAGAGGAAATAACAGGAAATAAAGCTAAATATCCAATATTGGAAACGAATGAAGAAAATTGCGACATTAATTATCCTGGTGCATTACCTTATTTCGAGCCTTGGTATAACTCTGGAATCTATAGTAAAAGAATAGATAACTGGGGTATGTTTGATATTTTTATCGATTATATGAAATCTGTAAACGATCCTCGAATTGCTGCTGTTGCTCAAAAAAATAATACAGGTGAATATGTAGGTTTTAAAAATGGTTTAACATCTGGTCCTCCAGTACTGCGGTCGGTATCCTGGATCGGAAACCACTATATCAATGATCCTGCTGGATCTACTCCTTTTTATAAATCATGCGAAACTTATTACACGTTAGCTGAAGCAGCTATGTTAGGCTACAATGTAGGAATTTCGGCCAAAGATGCTTATGAAAAAGCAGTAAAATTATCTATGGAAGATAATGAAGTCGCTCAGACAGATATTACAGCATATCTTGCAGCTGGAGGAAAGTGGAATAATACCAAAGAAAGAATTTGGTGGGATATGTGGGTGGCTCTTTTTAAAGAGAATTTTGAGGCTTGGTCGTTATACCGAAGAACTGGTATTCCGACAACCAATTATGCTTCTTTAAATTCAATATATAAGGAGACGCATGATGAGCAACCTTATCGATTACCATATCCAAATAATGAATACTTATACAATAAGGTGAATGTGGAAGCTGCAGCTAAAGAGGTTGCTGATCACGCTTGGGGTAAAAAAATGTGGTGGGATACTCGACCTGTAAAGATTCCGCATCCGGGGGAATAAAAGTTTCATATGGTTATTTTGTAAGAAGGTAAGGCAGCTCAGCTGCTTTGCCTTTTTTTGTAGCGGTTTGGCAACTAATTTTATTCAGTTTACTTTCGCACAGTAACGATGTTAAAAATGTACCAAATAAAAAGTCCTCCAATATTGAAGGACTTTTTTATATGATAAAGGTAACTACGTTTCTATTTTTTAGCGCTCTTTATTTTTTGTGCTACAGGCAAGTCTAAAATTGCCATCAGTAATAAGTAATATCCTTTTTCCAATCCTAATTTTTTCGAGTTTTGATTTTTCGTATTCATAATTACTAAATTTTAGTTATTAGATATATTATGATATGATTTGCAAAGCCTGTGCCAGTCTATGCTGAAATATAAACTTGGACAGTGATTCTTGTGTTTTAGGTATTTAAATAAGATTGTTAAGGGATTTATACCTAATGATACTAGCAATAATACAGATGAACGTATAGTGATAAATCTGAATTGGTTTCGTACAATACTCAATTTTAAATTTATAGCTTGTTAAATATGCTCCTGATAGAAATATTCATTATATTTTGATTACCTTAATCCATTATTGAGAGTATTAACTCTTTTTACAGATGAAAAACACAATATTCTAATTCAATACATGACTATCAATATCATGCGTGTAATAAAGGAAAGTTATGGTCTAAAAAATGACGATAAAGAATATAGAATAGCATTTATTTAAAAACATCATATGACTAAAATTTTATTGGTTGAAGATCATTTGGTTGTACGCAATGGCATCAAAATGTTATTGGAGAGTCAGGATGATTTAGAAGTGATTGGCGAAGTTTCAGATGGTTTAGAAGCCTTGGAATTTTTGACAAATAACGAAAATCCCAATCTTATTGTTACAGATATGGGTATGGAGGGGATGGATGGAATGACATTAATTAAAATCATGAATGAGCAACATCCATCCATTAATATATTGGTGCTTTCTATGGTAGATCAACTCAGTTCTGTAAAAGAAGCATTTCAAAGTGGAGCGAAGGGATATGTACTCAAGAATGCGAATTTTTCTGAAGTACTTTTTGCCATTAGACACATTACAGATAATGGGTTTTATATGAGCGAGCAGATCAGTATGAATCTCCTTCAACAGACATCCGTTGAGTCTAAAGAATGTGTGGATAAAGAACTGTTATTGAAACAGCTGGATATTACTGATCGAGAATACGAAGTCTTAATCCATATTGCGAATGGACTGACCAATATTGAGATTGCAGATCAATTGTTTTTAAGTAAACGAACAGTAGAAGGACATCGTTTTAAACTGATTGAAAAATTAAAAGCAAAAAATTCTGCAGAGTTGGTGAAAGTTAGTTTTCAAATGGGTTTATTGGTTTAGTCTTTCTTATATATATGGGGACAAGTTATTTAAACTGTCCCCATATGCTATATAAAGTCATTAATATGCGATTGACTTCCTTAATTCTTAGCATACTCCTTATAGGTAACCAGTTGCTTCTGAAGTTGCTTTCTAGCCATGTGTATCCGTGTTTTAACAGTTCCTTCTGGGATACCTAAATGTTCTGCAATTTCGTAGTATTTGTAACCTTCAAAATAAAGGAAAAATGCCTCGCTGTAATCTTTATTGATTTTTTCAACAGCCTTTTGGATATCTTCACGTATAAATTTATTTTCTGACATATTATTCGCTGTTTTCTCGATATTAACATTGTTGGATAGCTCGTTATCTAAATGTTGGTGTCGCTGATTTCGACGATAATCATTAATAAATATATTGCGCATAATGGTATATAACCAAGCCATTAACTTGGGACTGTCTAGAAAACGTCCTATGTATTTAAGAGAACGTGTAATGGTCTCTTGAATCAAATCGTTTATCTCATCACTGTCTGTTGTGAATTTCCTAGCTAATGTTGTTAAATTTCGATATTTTTCTGAATAGATGTAATTCACAATTTCTTCCTCGTTTTTAAATCGCATATTTTTTTCCATTACCTATTTGTTTAGTTGTTTGAAATTAATTGCTGTTTTGACGGCAGATCTTCGATTGATGTATACCAAATTGACAATAAGGACTTATCAAAAGGAATGCTAAACTATAGTGTTTTCCAAGGGTTTTTGTATTTCGAGTAATTTTACTTAATGTTGCGGATACTACGTTTTTGTTTTTTAAAACACTGATAATTAATATTTTATGATATTTTTATCAATAGGTAAAAGTGCTCTTATTTTCTCCATAATAATAAATACGTTTTCAAGGGCGTATTAATACCTGTATATAAGAAGTGTCACTGTTTATTTTACTTGAATAAGCTAAAAAATAGCCTGAAAATAAATAAAGTATGCTTAAGTCTATTTTATTTATTTTCAGGCTAGAAAAGGATTTTCGATACTATTTTATCATGTACAGATTAAAAAGAAGACTACGAATCCACGAATGAATTATTGGAGAGTAAGAGAGCTGGTATTTCACTTTTGTTAAAATATAGTTTAACTATTGTTCCTTTCCCAATCTGACTTTCGATTTTAATTTCTGCATCTATACGTTCCAGGATGCGTTTTACGATCGCTAGTCCGATTCCAGCACCTTCAAATCTGTTGGCATTGCTGGTTTTCTTGAAAACTTCAAAGATCCGTGCACTTTCGGGTGCAGGAATACCGATGCCATTGTCTTGAATCTGATAACAAATTTTATCTTTTTCCAGATAACTTTTAATTGTTATATAAGGAGCTTCTTCTTGACTTGAAAATTTAAATGCGTTCCCAATAATATTGTTAAATAACTGCTTAAGTAAGGTTTTCTCCCCATAAACAGGAAGTAGTTGATCAAATTCATAAGATATGGAAGCATCTTTGTATTGGCTAGCACAGTCTGCACAGATGGAAGGAATAATGCGTTCTAACCCGATCCACTCTGGATAAAATTTAAAAACCTTGGCTCGAGAAAACTCCAATATTTTAGCAAGCATATTTTCGATATTGGAAACTGCTTCAAGAATATTTTGTGTTGGTTTTATGATCTTGGGTTGATCTTTTCCTATTATTTGTTGCAGAAATTGTCCTGTTAATTTTATGCTAGAGAGTGGATTTTTAAGATCATGAGCTAACGTATAGGAGTAAGTGTCCAATGCATTATTGAGTTGGATGAGCTCCGCATTAAGTTGTTCAATAGCCTCTGATTTTTGGAGCATACTCTCTTGGATAATCGATCTTAGCATATGTAAACATTGTCGATCACTTTTTGACCATTTGGGCGCTGTTCCTCTATTTTCTTTTTTCCATACTGCAAAGGATTTTCTTGGTGATAGCACATAATTTTTGTTTTTTTCATCATAGACCACCTGTTTCTCTGGATTTCCTGCCCATTCTTCCTCTATTATCTGCTCTTTCCGAAATGCGATTAAACTGAATAAGCGTTGGTGGTCGATATCAAGTTTATATACTCCTGCAAAAGGAAAATTGGACAACGCAAAATCTGTATGATGAATCAAAAACTTGTGATCATCAAAGTGTAATGGTGTGATCGTGTTGATATATTGGTTAAGGTTTAAAAGTTGTTGCTCAGACAGCTCTGCACCGAAAATTAAATTTTGTTCAGGATGAATAATTGCAAGGGCATCTGCTCCAATTAATTCAGCTATTTCAGGTAGAAGCACTTGTAATCCTTTTAATACATGATTCTTCAGTAATACTTGCTCTTTCAACTTTAAGCTGAGCACATTGATCTGTCGATCATAAGCATTATGTTGCTGTTGAAGATTAACTAAAAATGTATTGACCGTAAAGTCCGTCAAAAACTGCACTAACGTCCGTTGATTGTAATCTACGTAACAAGGAAGTTGATTTTGACAAGCGATAAGTCCCCATAATTTACCTTCTATAATGATCGAAAAACTCATGCTGGCAGATACTCCTGCATTTTTTAAATATTGAAGATGAATAGGAGATAGTGCCCGAACAGCACTTTTGGATAGATCAAACTCACGTTGTTGTCGCGATAATAAAGGAAATGTTTCGGCATCAATATCAGCAGTTTGTCGATTTTTATTTTTCAGATATAAGACACGTGCTTGTTTGGGTATATCAAATTCAGGATAACGGTATCCTTGATAAGACTCAGCTTCAGAAATTTTACTTTCTGCAATCACACGCCCACTTTCATCTTCCAAAAATTGATAAACCATCACTCTATCGTATAGAATGATTTTGCGAATATGATCACATAAAGTTGTCCATAAATTATCTCCTGCATAGGGTAGACTTGTTGCATAATCGGATACAATTGTGGCGTCAAAACTCGTATTTCCCTTTTCTTCAAATTCTAAATAACAAAGATCTTCTACCAGATAGATATGGACGAAATAATTATGTATGCCGATCTGCATACTGATCGTCTTCTGTTCAGTTTGCTTCTTAACCACTTGATCGATAGGATGAAGTAAGGTGTTCGCATCGGATAAATTACAAGCATCTAAAAGATCTACTAATGGTTTTTCTAATAGTTGTTGCGCATCCTTGATTCCCCAGTCCGTAACATGATCACTTAAAGCTATTATGCTCAGTTGATTGTTCAGAATAATCAATTTTCCAAAATACTGTGTTCTTCCAATCAAATGAATGGCTTCATGCTCACATAAAATAGGGTCAATTTTCATAGGCTAAAAAAATAGATGTTAATTTAAAGTTACTGTATTTTTATTAATTTAAAGACTAGGATTAATTTTTGTTTTAAGGAAACACTATCTTAGTTGTATATTAAACTGGTTACCTATTGGTTTTCTTTTTATTTGTTTTTATTCCTTGTTTTGGAGTGATTTTTGATATTTAATGTTAGCGTAACATACCCATGTTAAGAGACAAATATGTGTTGATTTTTACGAGATGTCTCCTATGAAAAATGAAAGTAATACTATATGATTTTAATCGTTGATGATACAACTGAGCACATTTTTTCCTTACAGCAACTATTAGCATCTAAAGGTTTTAAAGTGGATACAGCCCTTTCTGGAGAAGAGGCCTTGAAAAAGACGTTAACGAACAATTATGCTCTCATCATTTTAGATGTACAGATGCCCGGAATGGATGGTTTTGAAGTCGCATCTCATTTGGCAGATTGTAATAAAACGAAAAATATTCCCATCATCTTTTTATCAGCAGATCATCGGGATAAACGTTTCATTACGCACAGCTATTTTTCTGGGGGCATCGACTATGTCACCAAACCGATAAATGAAGATCTACTATTACTCAAGGTGAAAACTTTTTATCGGATGTATGAACAGACATTGGCGTTGAATGAAACACAACAAAATCTGCGTGCTGAAATTGAAAGTCGGAAAACGGCGCAACTCTTACTATTAGAAAAAGCAGATCATTTACGCCTAATCTTAGAATCGTTACCTCAAATTGCCTTCACTGTTAATCAGAATGGAAAAATAGATTTTGTCAATGATAATTGGTTTTTATTCGCTGCAAGTAAAAATGATTTTCCAGCATGTCATCCCGATGATCCGCTCATTGACCAAGTTTTGAGAGCACATATTTTAGAGAAAAGTGCTATTAAAATGGAAGTCCGTATAAAACCTTTGAATGCAGAACTTTATCGTTATCATCTGCTTCGTATGGTACCGATTATAGAAAAGGATGAAATAACCCATTGGGTAGGAACATTTACGGATATTGACGATCAAAAGCAGATCGAACAGAAGAAAGATGAATTTCTAAGTATTGCCTCACATGAATTAAAAACACCTTTAACGAGTATGAGGGGCTACGTGCAGTTATTAAAAAGATCTTTGCATGATTCACCCAATACGGTTGCGCATAAATACGTCGATCGTGTTCAAACACAATTGGATAAATTAAGCGCATTAATAGCAGATCTGCTGGATATATCAAAAATTGATCATGGTAAATTGAAGATCAGTCATCGACCATTTGATTTAGATCACTTAATTGATACGGTTATAGAAACGATAGATCACACACATGAAAGAAAAGCACTCAAAATCGAACGAGTAGGACAACGATTGCATACATTGATTATGGGCGATGAAATGCGAATAGAACAGGTTTTAGTTAATTTTATGACCAATGCGCTTAAATATGGACCTGATTCAGATCGGATTATCATTCATACAGAAATAGATGATCAGGAGGTGAAAGTTAGTGTGCAAGATTTTGGTATTGGGATACCTGTCCAAAATCAGGCACCTATATTTGATAAATTTTATCGTGTAGAAGAGACTTCTGTTCGATTTCAAGGCTTGGGGTTAGGATTATATATCTGTGCAGAAATTATTCAACAGCATAAAGGACAATATGGGATGAAGAGTCAATTGGGAGAAGGGACCACTTTTTATTTTACTTTACCCTTAAATTAAATAAGAAGTATGTGTTAACGATGTAAAAAATGAAAACATGAATGCAGATAAAACAATTTTAATTTTCGAAGATGATGCAACGATTTTGGAAATCGTGACCATTATTTTGGAAGATGCTGGATATCAGGTGAGCATATCAAAAACTTCTCATGATGTCATTGAAAAGGTCGCTGCGATTAAACCTGATTTGATTTTAATGGATAACTGGATTCCTAATATCGGAGGAATACAGGCAACTCGATTGTTGAAAAAGAACCCTGAATACAAACATATTCCTGTTATCTATATCACAGCAAATAGTGATATCGCTGCTCTTGCCGAATCCGCAGGTGCGGATGATTTTCTGGCGAAACCTTTTAATTTAGATGATCTGGAAGCCATCGTTGCTAAGTACGTAAACAGATAGCGTAATCGCTTATGTAATATCATCCCAAAGAGCCAGTGGAATTTTCTTCGTTTATATCTTTCTTATCACTTGTATTTAGGATTCTTTAAAGGTGTTTGAACCCTATCCTACATCAAAATATAGTATGTCTGATACCAGCAATGGTGACTATCGACATAACTAGGATACATTTTTATGTGATTTGTTTCCGTTTAATAGACTGTTCAAGCGTAAACTTACCAAAATGGTTTTTAGCTTCTATTTATGATAATTGATTTTATCGGCTACATTACTGATGTAAAACGTTTAAGAATAAAAATCCTGAAAAATGTTAAGATAATTACCCCTCTCTTTGCAAGATAAGGCTTAACAGAACAGAATAATTTCTCGAAAAATTCTGTTCCATTCTCCATGGAAATATTGATTCCTAATCAACTTGTAGTCGTTAGCAATTAACCTTTGATTATAATATTGTGAATTCAAATCATGGCTAATTGGTCTAGTTAACTTCGAAGATATATTTATCAGAAATTATCAAATAAAGCGATAATTACTTCAAGAATTTTAAAATTGAATTCAATAGGATCTAATTAATTTTGCTTTTAACCTAAAATCTTTATATTAGCAGTGCCTAATAGTCGAGGTATGGAAAGATTTATGAAAAAGCTCCTTAAGAGAAAGTTAAAAGCATATAGTTTGACCGAAATTTTGGTCGTAATGGTCATTATCGGTATTCTTGTTTTGTTAGCATTACCAAATTTGATGCCCTTGATTACCAAAGCAAAAAATACAGAAGCGAAAGTACAGCTTCAACATTTACAGACATTGGAAAAGAATCATTTTTATGAAAAATCCAAATATAGCAGTTCATTAGATGAAGTTGGTTTTATCCAAGAGAAATTGAGTACGAATGGCAAAGATGGTAAGGCAAATTACCGCGTAGAAGTGGTTCGTGCTGATCAAAATACTTTTTTAGGAAGAGCAACAGCTGTAGTGGATTTTGATGGCGATGGTACATTTAATGTCTGGGAAATAGATCAAGATAAAAATCTGAAAGAAGTAACACCCGATTAACATGTGGTTACCCGTGACAATCTGTTGTTGTTGTTTGTTTGCAATAGGTTATTTAGACTTCAAAATAAGGGCTGTATATGTCTGGTTGTTTGCGTTTCTTGCTTTGCTATTGTTATTGTTGAAACAGCAGGAAAGTAGAGCCATTCTAATGGATGAACAGGTGGGAATCAATCTGTTTTTTTTATTCCTACAATTTGCAGTTTTGCAAGTCTATTTTCGAATAAAAACCGGTACCTGGCAACAATTAATGGATAAGAAAATAGGATGGGGGGATATGGTGTTTTTACTTTGTATGGCCTTGTATCTTCCTTTCTTAAGTTTCTTTGTTTTTTACATCTTAAGTCTTCTGATCGTCCTGATCCTAACAGCACTACTACCTCGTTGGCGAAATGTTAAGATTGGGATTCCCTTAGCGGGATGTCAAGCATTACTTTTTGGATTGTGGCTCATATTGCAGAAATTAAACATTATTGATTGGGAAACTTTCTTTTCGAATTGGTTCATGAATATGACCGTTTAAAAGGAAATAAATTAACTTAAATTAAATAGAAACACTGACTTAATATTAATATTAACGTGGGGAACGAACCTATATTTTCATCTCAAATATTACACAGCATCTCCAGAGATGTGGCTTGGCATTATCGTGTCATACCTTTTGATGTTAAAGGTGGTGAAATTCATTTTTATATGGACGAAGCTGGAGATCAGCGAGCCTTAGCAGATGAGCTCGCGATCATGTTCGATGAAAAAATTACATTACAAGCTTTACCAAGTGCACAAATTGAGCTATGGCTCAACAAATATTATTTTGGAGACAAGGGTACAGAACAGCGAGATACTGTAAAAAATCTGGTTTTTAATGCTGATTTTTTAGATAACTTGATCTATGAAGCCAAGCAGCTCAAAAGTAGTGATATTCATATTGAAACATATGAAAACCGTTGTCGGGTACGTGTACGTATTGATGGGATGATGGTAGAACGGTATGTGCTACAGAAAGAAGACTATCCAGCTTTGATCAATAAGATCAAAATCATGGCAAATTTGGATATCGCTGAAAAACGATTGCCACAAGATGGACGTATTCATTATCGAAGGAATCAAGATCAATTTGATATCCGAGTATCTGTCTTACCCACACTTCACGGAGAAAAGGTTGTACTACGTTTGTTGAACAATAATGCTACCAATATTCAGTTGGATGCGCTAGGTATGTCAGAAAGTGATTATGAGAACTATTTACATGGCGTTAAGAAACCAAATGGTATTTTATTAATTAGTGGTCCTACAGGTTCGGGTAAAACAACCACCCTGTATGCGACGTTGAAACATTTAAATAAAACAACCAATAATATCCTGACGATTGAAGACCCGATTGAGTATACCTTGGAAGGAATCAATCAAGTACAATTAAAGGAAAATATAGGCTTGTCCTTTGGAGCTGCATTGCGTACTTTTCTACGACAAGATCCTGATATAATTATGGTGGGGGAGATTCGTGACCCAGATACAGCTAACATGGCTATTCGCGCAGCATTAACAGGTCACCTTGTCTTATCAACTATCCATACGAATTCGGCCTGGGGAACCATTTCACGGCTGATTGATATGGGGATACCTAATTTCTTGATTGCCAACACACTAAATACAACAGTTGCGCAACGTTTGGTGAGAACCTTATGTTCATCATGTAAGAAAATCGAACCGATGCTGGATGAGCAATATCCAAAACAATTTAAACCTTATTTCCCCGTCCAACAACAAGCAATAGCAGTAGGTTGTCCCAACTGTTACTACACGGGCTTCAAGGGACGTAAGGCGGTGTATGAAATTATACCGATGGATCAAGGACTTGTGGATGAAATCAAAAAAGGAAATATGCAGGTCGATGAGCTGCTGAAAGAGAGAAAAATAAAAACATTGGGAGAGAATGCATTTGAATTATTCGCTCAACAAGAAACTACATTAGAAGAAATCTATCCGCTATTGTTCAATTATTAAACATGAATTTAAAAATTATTATCATCACCATATTGGTTAGTTTATGTGCGCTGATGAAAGGAGTCGCACAAACTAGCGAAGAAAGCTTTTACCGTGTACAACAGCGGCTGGACGCACTTGCTGTTACAGTTCCAGGTTTGGAAAAGAAAGTTAAGTTATCCGTTTCTGGCGTATCCGTACAGGAGTTTTTAAGAGCATTGGCACAATCCAATGATTTGAATATCAATGTGGATCAAAGTGTAAATTTTAGTATAGTAAATAATTTTACAGGAGAAACAGCAAAAAATGTATTGCTGTTTTTAGCCAAGACCTATAGTTTGGATATCAATGTGATCGGCTCTATTATGTCCATTCATAAATTGCCTAATGCGCAACCTATTTTTCAACCAAAAGATATCAAGGTACAATATAATAGGGAATCAGATGGACTTAGCTATGATTTACAGAATGATACCCTGGCCAGAGTCGCTCAAAAAATTACTGCACTTTCAGGTAAAAATTTAATTGTACCTACACCTTTATTACAGAAGAGTGTGACTGGATTTATGGCGGAAGCTCCGTTTGAAACTGCGTTGGAAAAACTAGCCTATGTAAATGGACTGAAGTACAAAAAGACAAATGACAATGTGTATGTTTTTGAATCATTGGTACCCGGAGAAGAACTCTTTATCAATGATGATCAACAAACAGATGTTCGTTTCCGTCCAGGAAATACGAATAATGCTGCAAATGGAATGAATGGTGGTATGTCACCAGATGGACAGGGAATGGGCGGACAACCTGGAAATTATGCACTATATGGAAAAAGTCAAACGGGTAAAGGTAAACTATTCACCATTCAGGCAACAAATACACCCATCATTGAGTTGATCAAGCGTGCCTCAGAAGAATCTAATGTCAATTATTTCATCTATAGCCAGATTGATGGGAATATCACAACAAGTGTAAAGGATATTTCTTTTGACCAATTTTTAACCTCTATATTCCAAGGCACACCTTATACTTTTAGAGTCGATGATGGTATGTATTTGATCGGTAATCGTCGAAATGAAGGTTTACGGGAAAATAAGATTATCCATTTGCAACATCGTTCTATTGATACCATGATGACCATGATTCCAATGGATTGGCGTAAAGATGTCGAAATCAAAGAATTTCGAGAACAAAATATGTTGTTGGTTTCAGGGTCTGGTCCGCAGATACGTGAAATTGAACAGTATGTCAAGAAACTAGATAAGCTTGTCCCGATGGTATTGATTGAAGTTACCATGTTGGATATTCAAAAAGGCAATACCATCAAAACTGGGATCAGCATGGGAATTGCGGATTCTATTCCTCGAACAGGAGGAAGTATAGCGGATGGAATGACATTTGGTTCGGGATCAATCAATCGGTTTTTATCGCAATTAGGTAAAAATAATTCGTTCAATATCGGTAAGGTAACACCTAATTTTTATGTCCGATTACAAGCATTGGAAGAAAACAAAAATGTGGAATTACGATCGGTACCTAAACTTTCCACGTTAAATGGACATCACGCGAGTCTTAGCATTGGAAGTACACAATATTACAAAACACAAACGCAAAATGTAATCCCTTCATTGCAAACAACATCGGTTTTTACAGAGCAATATACAGCAGTAGATGCTAATTTGAAGATCGATATATGGCCAGTTATTTCAGGTGATGATCAAATTACTTTGAAGATCTCTGTTGATATCTCTGACTTTATTGGTACAGTAGCTAAAAATGAACCACCTCCAACTTCCAACAGTAAATTTGAATCCATTATTCGAGCTCACAATGAAGACATGATTGTATTGGGAGGTATTGAGCGAACAGAAAATGGTAATAGCGGTCGAGGGATTCCGATTTTGTCGCGTATTCCAATCTTGAAATGGTTATTCAGCAGTCGCGAGAAGACAACTAAAAAGGTAGTCTCAGTCGTGTTTATCAAACCAACGATTATCTATTAAAGGACGCATATATGCTTCAACGAATCAAACAGTTTTACAAACTATCGAAGTATACTGGGATTTCCTATCGACAGGAAAATGATCAAGATATTTTTCGATGTTGTACCGTAGAACTGGATAAAGATAAGTTAGAAATTTTGGACACGACAACTAGCTTAGATTGGGAAGAATTTGCAACAAGAAAGGATAAGCAATGGCCAGTTGCATTGCACTTGGAGAGTCGTCAGATACTTTTTAAAGAGTATATGGGACAAGTTGTTGATGAAGAGACGATCAAAAGTATTTTTCCGAGTTATGATGCCGATCGTTTTTATGTTCAACAACTTCAGGGCACTGATCGAACTTGGTTGGCTTTCGTACGAAAAGATTACATCGCGAATCTCTTAGAACGATTTAAGGAAGCTGGTTACTTGATTACAACTTTATTTGTTGGTCCCTTTGTCTTGGATAATATTCTTGGACAACTGAATAGCTACGAACATCGGTATATCATTGATAGACATCGTATTGAAATTGATGCTACTCAGGCTAAATGGCAGCATTATGACTACAACGATGCGCATGCTAGTCAGTTTGTAGTTAAAGTCGGTGATCAGCCTATTAAGCAAGAATATGTATTGGCTTATGCATCGGCTTTCAGTGCGCTGATGGATACATATGTGGAAGATTATAGCGTAGATGTTCCGAGCGTGAAAAAAACGCTGGAAACTGTACAAGAGAAAAAGAAATTTAAAACAAATGCCTTGTTTTTTGTGGGGTTATTTTTTGCACTGCTACTCATCAATACCCTGTTGTTTAGCCATTATTATCAAGATAATGAAGATTTAAGCAATCGTGTCAATACACAACAATCTACCGTAAAAGATCTTGGAAAGATTGAAGAGGACATCAAGCTTAATGAAAATTTGATTACACAATTGGGATGGAATGGAGGAGTTTCAAAAGCTTGGTTGTTGGATCAAATTGGAATTTCAATTCGCAATTTTAACTCAATCAATTTGGAACAGATTCAAATCAATCCACAGCAAAAAGGATTGGGTAATACCCTTATACAACAGCCACAATTCATCTTGATAAAAGGATCTTGTCCTTCATTGAATATATTGAACGAATGGATTCGAGAAATAAAAAACAATACATGGATCATGAAAGTCAATATAGAGGAATATGGAAATAAACAAGTTGGCGAAACAAATGACGCTTTTACGTTAAAAATTGAATACAATGATCAAGTGGAAGGAAATTGATTATAAAAAGCGTAACCAGTTGCTATATGTTGGCGCTATCTTGATGCTTGTATTGGGGTGGTGGCT
This sequence comes from Sphingobacterium sp. SRCM116780, assembly GCF_021442025.1. NCBI lineage: Bacteria > Pseudomonadati > Bacteroidota > Sphingobacteriia > Sphingobacteriales > Sphingobacteriaceae > Sphingobacterium > Sphingobacterium sp. SRCM116780. The sequence goes on along the minus strand of NZ_CP090446.1, from coordinate 2,316,515 downwards.
TGCCTTTGGGAAAACATATGAAGCTTACCGTCTCAATAAACAATTGTCTGCACAAGTCGGAAGCGACGTCAGTCATAGCGCACAGTATCAACTGGAGCATAAAAGTAAAATATTGGATAGTCTTACGAAGGTATACCAGACAGATTCTACGAATTGGGATGATAATTTTCTATCCAATGCTAGCCGAGCTGTCAATAGTCCTACTATACAAGTATATTACAATAACAATCCTTTAAAAAATCGTCTTGTGCAAATTGATTCAAGTGCTACTAGAAATAAATTACTAACCATCAAAGGTGATTATCGAGCTATTGTACAATCCATTGCTGAATTGGAGAAAATAACAACTTTAGGTTATCTGTCTACTATCAATTTGAAAATGGACAATAAAAAAAATTACAGCGAACAACGTAAAGTGATTGAAGGGGAAGTGGGGTTTACAACATTTATTGGAATTAATAGATCATTAAAATAAAGGTCTTGCTGATACATCAGCAAGACCTTTATTCTTATTTGCTACTCTTTAAAGTATTTACTTCCGATTGCAAATCGCGAATTTGCTTGTTCTGATCAATCAGATAAAGCGTTAACTCTTCCACTTTTTGAAGCAATTGTCTATTTAATTCCCCTAATGCTATACCTTCTTTATCTACCTGTGGAGCAGGGGTGATTTTTGGTAAATGCTTATTTGTCTTTACAAACTGCTCTAAACTATCCAAAGGTAATAATGCATAATCATCATGGAATACATAATCAGGCCATGGATCCGCATCAACTTTGATTTCCTTGGCACGAATAGTACCATTGACAGCAAGTTTTTCAGAAGGAGTAGCCGTGCCTATACCGACATTTCCATTGGAAATGGCTTTAATAGCCAAAATACCTGCAGTACTCGTAAATGTATTACCAACAATAAGATCCCAATCATTGGTCATAGGTAATAGATTGACTGGATTTGTTTCTTGACCAACGATATTTGTGGTTACAAATGAGGTATTTAAGTTTATAGATCTAATTTTGATATTGACCAATAATGGTGCAGTTACGACACCTAAGGTATTGATTGCTCTTATTCGAAATGCCTTTGTACCTGGATTATGATCGATGGTAAAATTGACACCTCCTGAGGTATAAACATTGTTGTTCACGCGGCCAGCTTCTTGCCATCTCGCCGAATTTGAATGTGTGGAAGATACAATATGCGTTGCTGCTGCAGCGACGCTATTCCGTATATATGCTATTGAAACTTCATAATATGCAGATGCTCCTGATGCAACTGGTGCTGCGGTAGCAAACTCAATATAATCTCCAATAACATAATCATTTGGAAATGTTACAGTAGTCACAAAATAGTCATTGCTATTTTGGGCATAAATTGTTGGAATAAAAAATAACCAACTCAAAAATAAAATTAATTTTTTCATAAAATAATGATAATAAAGAATAAAATAATGATAATAAAGAATAAAATAATGATAATAAAGATTAAAAACTATTACTCATTTGGAACATCGGTAAATACATGGCTATAAGAATTAAACCGACAACGAGGCCTAAAAAAATAATAATAAAAGGTTCCAATAAGCTGGATAAAGTAGAAGTTTTATATTCCACTTCTTCTGTTAATTGCGTAGCTATCTTTTCGAAGAAAAAATCTAGGCGATTGACCTCTTCACCCACACGGATCAATTGGACCAGCTTGGCAGGATAAAATGTAAAACGAGCAAGTGATGCATGTAAGGATTCTCCTTGCAAGATGAACTTTTCTGTTTCTTGCAACGATTGTGCAATAGGATAGAAATCAGTCATCTGTTGTACCAGTTGAATTGATTGCAGTAAAGGAGTGTTAGTACTAACCAAAAGTCGCATGGTATTTGCAAAGCGAGCAAGATGAATTTTCCGAATGATATCTCCAAATAGTGGTAAACGCAATTGTAGGGTAGAGGACCATTTCCGCCACCAAGTTTTTTTGCGATTCACGTAAAAGAATATAAAGATAGCCAATAGTATGAGTACTCCCCACCAAAAGGTACGGTCTAAAAATTGAGAAACATGGAGAATAAATGCCGTAATGGCAGGTAATTCTCCCCCAAAACGAGAAAATACATCGGCAAACATCGGGACTACAAATTTCAACATAAAGAATACAGCTCCCAAAGAAGTCGTCATGACAATAGCAGGATAAGTCAACGCTGAAATAATCTTACGCTTTTGGCTAATCTTACTCTTGTAAAAAGAACCCAATTCTTTCATGACTTCTCCCAATTTTCCAGTTTCTTCTCCAATACGAATACTGTAAAACTCGTAACTACTGAATCGACCGTTTTTTTGAATAGCCTCTGATAGACTTTCTCCCTGAAGAACAGCATCTTTGATCGTCTGAAAAGTCTTGCCATCTTTGTTGTCTTTGTGATCCAATAGGAGGAGATCAAAGGCCGTTTTCAAATCAACTCCTGAAAGAAGAAGAGTGCTAAACTCCAAATAAAATTCTTCTTTTTTACGATCTGATAATTGTCCATTCCCAAAAGAAATATCTTTATTAAAAAAACCAATCAAGTCAAATCCCTGACGATCATCGGATGATGGAATAGCCGTATTTTTCTTTTTCTTGTATTTAGATACGTCAATCTGTGGCATAGTCAGCTTAATTTGTATGTTGGTTAGCTTGCGCGATTTGCATTAATTGTGTGGCCGCATATTTTTTTTCGAATATAAAAGTATGTGTACTTTTTTCAAAATCAACGCGCAATTGCAATTGATCGATACAAGTTGAACTTGGCGGAGTAGGCTCTATATACTTACCCTCAACTGCTATTAGATGAAGATTAAATGTGTCGGTATGCTGTTGATAATGATCCCGCAAAATATGTTGTTGATCAAACGTATAGCGAATACTACCAAGGCTATCGACTAATTGCAATTGATTTTCGGCATAATAGGCTGCATTTGCTTGCGCCAGGTCTTTTTTTATTAAATGTTGTAATAATGAGAATGCAAAACGTGCTTGTTTATCCTGTTGTTGCTTAAGGTAAAGCTGCTGGAAAAATTGGAACATATAAAAAGCCATACCAATACAAATGGCAGAGATCAATAGTGCAATGCTGATCTCCATCAGGGTAAAGGCTTTTAGTCTCTTATTTTTCATCCTGATATTCCTTTATAACGATCAAACTATCGATTATTTTTCCACTCGTTGTATTCATCGCCAATACGCTGATCCGAATACGATCTGAAAATTGTGGAAGAATCTCTTTGTTAACCTGATAATGTACAGCGTCCAATTCCATTTCTTCTGAAGCCCCTTCTTCAAGAGCCTGTTGTGCCAATACAGCCATTCTTTGCTCCACCTTTTTTGATTCTTCACTCTTTGAAGATAAAATCACATTGGTAAAAATCATCAACCCAATGCCAAACACCACGAGTAAGATCACCATAGAGATCAATACCTCCATCAGTGAGGAAGCTCGGAGTTTATGATGGATGTTAAATCTCATGATACCATTTAATAGGTTTGTTCAAAGGCTTATTTGTACCAGAATTTTGTAAATAAGAACCGATAAAATAAGGCGAACGTTTATACCGATCAAAAGTAATGTTGACCAGAAAGTTTTCGTAAAGAGAAGAAGGACTTTTATATAAAAAACGATAACAGCTTACTTTTCCATATATCGTAAAACCTTTAGCATAATCTAAGAGACCTGCGATGTACATATCACCTTCAATCACACAATCTTTACCAAAACTTGCCATAGGAGGAACGTCAGAACGTTCTTTCTCATGGAGAAACACAGTTCCTGAAATTTTACATGCATTCCCAATACTCATTTTTGGTTGATGATCTTTTTCTGTAATTAAACCAATCGTAGATGGATATTGTAACTGTACTTGATCCTCCAAGACAATGGAGTCACTCGCAAAAAACTGAGCATTTCCGTTAAAACCTTTTTCGATATGAATATTTGGAGCAATGATAATAATATCATTCAAATGACTAGATACTGAAATACGGACGGTCGTATCAGATATCAGAATCAGATTTCCAGTCAAGCTATCTTGTAGTGTCATATCTGAAGGTATGCGATACGTCTGCGTTGCAGCTAAAAAAGATACCGCTATATTGCTCGTAGGTAATACAGGATAAGGAAGAGAGTCAAATGACATTAAAGCCTGAATCCATTTCACACGATTTTCTACCACAGCAGGCATCTTGCGATCGCTATCTTTCGTTTTACCTTCAACGATGTCTTTATATCCCTTAAAATAGTCACCATCTACATAAGAAGGGCGAATACCCGATTTAGGTAAAAAGGTATTTCCTTTAATAACGGTTTTTCCGCTAACCGATAAAGGACGATCTTCATCAACAACGTACAGTACGGTGGAATCTGTTACTTGTTGACCAAGCAATGCCGCTTGTTGCAAACTGTCTTGTTGTATATGCGATTTGACAGTTACAAGATCATAGATACCCCATTGTAACCTTGATAATTGAATGGAATCTCCCTGCATAAGCACATTGGCGAGTAGGCTATCTTTAACATAAGGAAAATCCCGTGAAGATACGAGCTGATACCCAGCATCTAGCTGTTGACGCAATAGATCTTGACGATGGAAACGGGCTTCCTGATCACGAAAAAAGTAGGCCATATAGATCATCGAACCCAAGACAATAGAGACAATGAGCGATATGACCAACACCAGATATAAAGCCGAAGACTTTAACATAGTTATGATGTCTGAGGCATATCAGCAACCTCTTGTTTTTCTTTTTTTCTAAACCATTGATTGATCTTATCACCAATTAATTTTTTAGATTTTCTAAAGATATTCGTATTGGTATAGTCTTCTTTGCTGATGATTTTGCCATCCATAAAGTATAGTGTTGCCACACTGTCTTTTTGTTGTTCCTCGATGATACCATGAAAATGATTATTCTTATAATGACCACGTCTTATCCATTGACCATTTTCTTGATATTCAACAAATGGACCTTCCTGTATACCGGCCAACCATTGGGATTCTTTTTTTAAATTACCATTACTATACCAGGTTTTCCAAATCCCATCTTTCATACCAAATGCATAAGGACCTCGCTCAGCCAGATTCTTGTTGGGATAAAACTCCGTATATTGACCATAGAGCAGTTTCCCTGAATAGCCTCCCATCGTTGTGTGCAAAGTGTTGCTCGCATACCAGGTGTATGTTTTATCACTAACCGTACGGTAATCAAGATTATCAGCATAAAAAACACGCTTAGTACCATTGTCATCCGAAATGGTAAAACGATTAAAAATAGGTAGATCTTTCTTTTGGGAATACGCATGTTGACTACCCAACAAAATAAATAAGATATAGAATAACGTCTTAATTTTCATTTTTATAAATAGTTTTAATCATATTGTCAATTTTAATTTTAATATATTCCTTCGTCATACTGACTAACTTCATGCCTGATTGATGTTCACCATTATTCATCATGTATTGTTTTCCTTCAATCTGGATAATTGCTGTCGGACGTTTGTCCACTAGATTCTCGATATAACCGAGGTACTGGACATCGATTTGAGGAACTGGTTCATAGGGTTGTGGAGCAACATAAGTATCTATTGCGGTATTACTTTCCACTACTAGAGGTTCTGTTAACTCTTCATGAGTCTGATTACGCAACATCGGATCTGAATAATTTAAAAGAAGTGCCCCCGTATTTTTTGTTTTATAAAAGGACAGGTTCATTTCTTGCTCCCCAAAAGTTCGCTTGCCTGTAGTAGGGATAGTGCTATCGGAGGATAAGGAATTAAAAACTTGCATTAAGATATAACCCCAAAGTCCAATAACTGCTGCCAATAAAACGTATGTCATCGCCTTATTTTTCATTTGGTTACTGTGCTAAAATCTTAAACTGTCTACTGGAATAAATTCCTACACTTCCACGATTCTCTGGACGAACTCTCCAATGGTATTGTCCAGGTTGAAGATTAAGTTCAACATAGTCTTTGGAAACAACAGTATCAATAGCGATGCGTTGAATAGACTCAAAGTCTGGTGTCGCAATTTGTAAACGATAAGAGGTCGCATCCTCATGTGGTTCCCATAAAAAAGTTAATGTAGTATCTATTGTGCTGAGACTATCCACTGGACCAATCAAATCGACTGTCTTTTTTTCTAAAGGATAATCAACAAACTCTGAACAAGAGAAAAAACAACTTATAAATAAAACAACAACCAAGAAAGTACTTCTCATCTGAATATAATTAATAAAGCAAATATATATAATTTTTAAGTGATAGGTTTGAAATTTAGTGAAAAATGGCGTATTATATGTTGTTTTTTGTCTGTCAGTTGATGTCCTTACAATATAATAATAGAATCAGTTTTGTTATTTTAATAGATAGATGATATTCTTAATAAACACTATTGCATTGAAGTAGGGTGTCAAAATCAGAAGATTGGCTCTGGTAGTCTCTAATAGATAAGAGTCGTTATATAAATAAGAATTTCCTCCTCCTAATAGTATTAAACTAATGAGATCGGAGGTATAATTTTTTAATTTTAAGTGTGAGTCATTTAGGTATAGTTTTTTTAGTCTAAAGAACTACTTTTAATAGAATATATCCCTATTTAGAATAGAATTTTACTTATTAACCACCACAACTGTATGTTGTGTCAATTATAAATTGTTGTTGGTGAATTATTTGAGTTATTCGAAATTGTTTTGAAAAAATAAATCATCAGAATATTTAAACTTAAAATAAATAATTTTATCTTTGTAAAGTGAAAAATCACACTTTGTATACAAAAGAAGTGATATGCAATTAATGATTGCCAACCTATTAACTAAAAAGAATTTAGCGTGTCTTAAGTAAGTTTCATTCTGTGAATTAAAATGTAATTATATTAATTGAGTAAATACTTTTGATTCTGGATTGTGAAAATTTTGTATGATTTTCTAATAAAATCATATTGATTGAAGTATTTGAAAATAAGTGAACCCATAAAAACCAATTTTGATGAAAAATAAACCTTATTTATTGTATAGCCTACTCTTGTTATGTCTTGGATTAGGACTTTGGAATTTCATCCAGTCTCGTGAAAAGATCGTTTACGTGGACACCGCTAAGTTATTTCAAGAATATAGTGAAACCGTTAAAATAAATAAAAAGCTGGAAGAGCAAGCTAAACAATATGAGGAGAATATAGATACATTGATGAAGGAGGTGCAGTTGGCTATGAGTGATTATGAAAGAAAGGGATCAAAATTGGATGCTACTAGTCGATCAAAATTGGAACAAAAAATCAATGAAAAACAACTGGATCTGCAGCGTTATCAGGCTGTGATAAAAGAAAAATTAGAAAAACAGCGTGGAGAGGAATTTGCTTCTGCGGTCAATAATATCAATAGTTTTCTAAAAGAGTATGGAGTCCGTGAAGGATATCGAATGATCTTGATCGCAAATCCTGCAGGTACGATTGCTTATGCACAGGACAATACAGATATTACAAGTGATATCATAAAAGAACTTAACCAGAAGAGTAAATAACTATGCGTCTCATCTCAGCTATAGCATTGTTCATGATCATAACATTTTTGATTAGTTGTCAAAGTGACATCACAAACCAGAAAGAACTTTATACCTATATGAATAACGAAAAAAATGGGGTGAGTATGGTCAAAAATGATTCACCTTTTACTTTACGTTTGAATTATATTCCGCGTGTTCTTTTAGATGGGTTAGATTCTCAAAAATCAAGCGATCTACAGGATTATTTATATTTTCGACTATCCTATCAGAATAAAGGACGGGATATGCTGTCTACTCTAGATCAATCAGCATATTCTGTGATATTGAATAGACTTTCTTTCAAAATGAATGATTATGTAAAGTTTCTAATTGAAGGAAAAGAAAAGGAAGCTGACGATTTTCAATTTACACCACTTTTCGGAGCCACTTCCTCTACAGATGTTATAGTAGCAATATCTAGATCCAAAATTGGTAAGAGTGAAAGCATACAATTAGAATTATCTGATATTGGCTTAGGAGTGCCTACCTATCATTTTGACTTCAAACTGTCCGATCTTGAACAATTGGAAAAGCTGACCAGCAAACTAAAAATTACCGAATAGCCAAAATAGTAATGAAAAGAAAAAGAAAGATATTTGCATTTGTCTGTTTGAGTACAATACTTTATCAGACATTCAGTCCATTAACAGCTTGGGCATTGACTTCAGGACCTATATCACCTGATGCTTCAAGCTTCGAGCCTGTGGATACTTCTACAATGGTCAACCCATTAACTGGAGATTTTGTATATAATGTTCCTCTTATGGAAGTACCAGGCCCTGAAGGAAGCTATCCCCTTTCACTGTCCTATCATGCAGGAATAAATCCCGAACAGGAAAGTAGTTGGGTGGGTTTGGGATGGACCCTAAATCCTGGATCAATTACAAGATCTGTAAGCGGTTTCCCTGACGATTGGGCAAATACGTTATCCAGTAGACGAGACTACTGGGCTGGGGGAGTCACCAATGTCACTTCGGTTGGTGTCAATATTCCGGTTATTAATGTTTCAGCTGATGTAACAGTTGTAAAAGATACCTATAAAGGACTAGGAGTGGGATGGAATGTCGCGTATGGTTACGGAATCAGTGATGTAGTCCAAGCTAAAATTGGTATAGGTTCGAACCCTTATAGTAGTGGCTTTTCCGTAACAGGTGGGTTAAGTGCGGGTGCATTAAGCCTTATGGGATCTGTGGGCGAGAATAGTAATGTTGGAATATCGATTTCTACACCCTTTAATTTGTTGGGAGCATCTCTCTCCACTCAGGGATCAGGATTTTCATTCTCTCCTGCAGTCAAAACAGATCTTTCCAATAGTAAAGAAGGGATTGTACAGACTGAAACCAAGCGAACAGAACTGAACCTAATTTTCTTTAATTATTCAAAAACACGAACTCGGTATTGGTCTGATGAGACAGAGAATAGCAATATTTACGGAGCTTTAAATTCACAATCTTTCAGTGGTTTACTTACAGATAATAGTTTAGTAAATGATGCTTATCAATTAAATACTGGCCATATTGGTCTAAATGAAGAAAGCAATCCCGAAAAATTGCAGAATGGTGCTTTTCCAGCGTTTGATACTTACTCTGTAACAGGACAGGGGCTGGGGGGCTATATGAGACCGTTCCTTTTTCAAGGCTCTGTTTCCAAGCAAAATGTAATTGAAAGAGAATCATCCTCTTCTACTAAAATGACAGTACAATATGGTAACAATACGAAAGTTTCAAGTAATTTGGGCTTTCGATTTGTGGGCGACTTTTCAAATACGTTACAACAAGATTATACACCATTCTCCACAGATGCCAATACGATTTTAAATAGCACTCTACCTTTCGCATCTCCGACAGGAAATGGAGCTAACTGGTCTTCAGGATATAATGCAACAAATCAAGTTCTTACGGGATCAAAAGCTATCCAATATTTTAAAACGGATGCAAATGGGGACATTATTCTGCCAAATAGTAGTGTTAAATTTATTCAGCCAGTTGCACAGGGATTAGATAGAAAAAAACATGTAGGTCAAATTGCTGTAGGAGCAAGTAATGCAAGTATTAAAAGTATTACTGGATTTTCAATTACCAATGAAAGTGGCATGACTTATCATTATAATTTACCAGCCTATAATTATGATGAAGAAACCTACCAAGAAAATACCGTTAGAGCCAATAGCAGTGATTTAAAATTTAATCGACAAACTAAAACTGCGGGTTATGCCTATACTTGGCACCTAACCGCTGTAACGGGACCTGATTATGTTGATCGTGGATCTATAGGAGTTCTTGACGAAGCTGATTATGGATATTGGGTTAGCTTTGAATACGGAAAATGGAGTGATGAGTTTGTTTGGAGAAGCCCCACAGAGGGTTTTACAAGAAATGTTGATCAACATTTCTTCACAGTTTCAATGGGTAAGAAAGAAGTGTATTATTTAAATGCGATTAAAACTCGTACACATACTGCCTTATTTGAAAAAGATGTTCGTTCAGATGGAAAAAGTGCATCAAAAGAATCTTTCAATAAAAATTGGTCGTCACAAAACAATGTTTCTACCGATTATAGTAACCAAGGACTATTTAATATTAACTCAAATCAGAGTCTTCGTTTAAGCCATATTTATATTTTAAAAAATGATATCGCTGCCGGAATAAACCCAGCTAAAGGTGGAAGTGGAGGTTTAATCCCAGTCGGGCGCTCAGTAGTTTGTTCGGAGTGTGAATTACCAAACAATATTTTGGATAAAAATGATGTGGACTCCTACGGTAGGACACTGTTGGAAGCAAACTCATTAAGAGTAATTGATCTTAATTTTGATTATTCGCTTGCCAAAGGTAGTACAACAAGTTTTGATTTCTCCAATCCTTCCAGCAAGCTAGGTAAGCTTACTCTAAAATCATTCAAAGTTCGAGGTAAGGGAGGTCTAAGTGTATTGCCACAGACTGAATTTGGTTATAATCTCTCTACAATAGATCAAAAGAAAGGACAAGGTACAATTGCTACTGGAAGTATTACGGGTGCAAATTCATTATATGAAGTAGGAGATCTTATAGAAACTGATGAAACAAACCCAATATATTGTGGTTATGTAGACCAAGTTACCCAAAATGGATCTACTTACAATTATGTACTAAAAGGAAATGAGTCTTTAGGAAATCTTGGTCTGAAAAGTATTCGAAGAACCAAGAATCCTCCATATCAGAATGATAAATATGATTATTGGGGCATGTACAAATCTGATTACGTGTATTACTACAATCAAAATATAAGTAGAAATCCTACAAAAATCTCTAATAAATCAACCGATGTTTGGTCATTAAGAACAATCAAAACAACAGGAGGACCTTTGGTTGAAGTAAATTTTGAAGGACATGATTTTGGAGAAAGTGAATATAGTCAGAATATGTCTGTTCGTTTTATGTCAATGACCAAGCTATCTGCTCAAAATTATCGTCTTACAATGGCACCAAATGGTCGACAATGTAAAGACATGTATCAAGTAGGGGATAATATGCTAGGCGTGTTTTTCAGGGAGTTTTATCAAAAAAATCCTGAAAATAACAATAATACCAGCATGAGTACTTTCAGCATAGATCCAATTGATCCCAATTCCACAAAAATATATGATGCGTATCAGGGAGCTGTTGTTTTAGTAAAAGCCGTCAATGGAAATACAATTGATGTTGAATTGAGTGCTTCGTTTGAACAATCCTTATTTAATGTGGGATATTTAGATATATCACAAACCAAAATAATTGACGCAAATTTTTGTCCAACTCCGTATGGCAAAAAATACCTGGGAGGAAATGGGGTAAGAGTAAAATCAATTACCTTAAAAGGTTTAGATGGAGTTAAATTTACCACACAATACAGCTATACGAATGAAGATCAGCTTAATTCATCAGGTGTTGCAAATTTCGAACCTTTAAATTATGATAGTTATGAAGGGGCTGCGCCTGTAACCGGTTATGATGAGATTCGTTTTAATGATGCATTAAATACAGGCTTTTCAGTCGTAATTGGATATGGACCAGAACTATCTGGTCCTAACATGATGTATTCGAGAGTAGAGACGAGCTCGAAAGTAGAATATCCTGATGGATCGAATGACACTTCTCCGGAAAAGAGCGTCTCGGAATTCTTCACCTTTAAAGATATAAAAATAGAAAAAAATTATGCGAGCAATTCGAACTCATCTAGTACCTATTCTATAGTAAACCTAGTACTACGTAAATTTTTCAGTCTTTTGGGCTCTCCTAAATCGATGAGCTATTACGATGGTAATGGCAAATTGACTAAACGAATAATTAAACAATATCTTCATGATGGTATCACAGGAAATTTTTTCGATGATTATAAAGTGAGATTGGAAAAATTTGGGTATCAAGGTCTAGTTGCTGAGCGATTTTCAGAAGTCAAAAAAGTACTAAAAGCATCAAATAATACTTTCGTTACAATGGGTACCATGATTGCACGCGAGGATTATCCGTTGGTGAATACAGGTACAGTCGAATACGACTATATTCACAACACAAAAACCTCTACCCGTGTGAATGCTTTTGACTTCTATAGCGGAGCCGTAACCGAATCAATCAGTACAGACGCCTATGGTAATAGTTTCTTGACTAAAACTCAGGCAGCATACAATAATTACCCTGCGATGGGCTCTAGCCAGCTGATTGGAAGTAACAAGAACATGCTGGCACAGGTTGCTAGCCAGAATGTATATAAATTAAATGCTAGTGGTGTCCCTGAATACCTTGTTTCAGCAAGCTATAACGAATGGAGTAACAAAGGCCAGGTGCTGAATGAGACAGGCGCTAAAATAATACAAGATGGTTCCGTTTCTGCTAATGGAAATGTATGGCGTCAAATTTCGGATTATATCTGGATGCCAACTACAGCTGCAGCCAACGGAATGACGTTAGCTGCCAATTTTGTAGCCTTCCCATTTGCCAATCCTTCTACAGCAAATATATCATGGAAGAATAATGTGACCACGACATTGATGGATCCTTATTCACACACGCTCTCAACACGTGATTTCAAAGGTAACTCAGCCAGTGCGCGTTACGGTTACAACAATGCTAAAACAGTGTTGAGTGGTAGCTTTGCTAAGTATGGCGAGATCGTTTTTAGTGGTGCAGAGGATGATAATCTAACAAATACGAAGCTATTGGAAGTGAAAAAAGGTACAGGTACCCTTTCAACAACAGTTATGCATACGGGACAACAGAGCATACAGGTAGGGGCTGGACAAACCGCCTTTGAATATACAGCTCCTGTATCCGAACTTACCGTTGGACGGACTTACTCCGCTAGCATCTGGGTGAACAAGGGGGCTGTGAACAATATCAAGTTATATTACCAACTGGATAATGTGCAGAAAGCAGTTTCATTAGCATCGAATGTGAGTACAAAAACTTCAGGGGATTGGACATTGATACATTTCGATATACCAGTCACAACGGGTACCAATGTGAAGATCTTTGCCAAAAACGATGGTAGTACAACCACCTATGTGGATGATTTCCGTTTTCAGCCGAAAAATGGATCTGCTGTTGCTTATGTTTATGATGGTAAAACAGGTGAATTGACACATACCTTAGACCAATACAATCTGTTCACGAGATATGAATACAATGCGATGGGACAAGTTGTTACGACCTATAGAGAACAGTTTGGACGGGTGCCATATAAGAGCGCTGAAAATCAGCTCAACTACAGTACAAAAAGTTTTATTGGATTGGGCAATTAAGCAGGAGGACAGCATGAAAAGAAAAAACTACATAAAGATATGGACTCTCAGGGTTCCAATCTCTAAGTATATAGCCATTTTTATCCTGAGTATCAGTACTGCTTTGGGACAGACTCAGGTCAATACGCCAGAGGCAATTGTTTTTCCGGCTGTAGGACAAAGCACTTACATTGTTCAATCAGGACAGAGCTTGACTGCTAAAAGTGGTCAATCGATTACATTGAAGAACGGGGTGCATCTGATGGAAGGATCTAATGTACTCTTACAAGTTGATCCCAGTTTCCAGATTCCATTAGCACCAAATAATCCACAGGCTAATACGGATATGAACTGGATACTAAGTCGTAGTTTCAATGCTTTAGGACAGGTGGTTTCTGAAGGAAAGGTCTTCTATGACGATTTGGGGAAGCCGATTCAGCAACAAGTAAGGAACCTGGAAGCGGGACACGTTCTTGCGAGTCAACCTCTATATGGAGTGTATGGACAAGCTGTTGGAAGTACTTTGTCGGCACCTATTAATAATGCTTCTTTTGCTTATAAAAATGACTTTGCGACCACAACATCAGGAACAGTATACAGCTTCCGCAACTTTGGACGTTACAAGAACGGTAGTACGACTGTAGACAAAACCAATACAGCGGATCTGCTGGGAGGTACCACCGCAGGTACATTAGGCTGGTATTACAGTGCTGGAAATAATTGGGAAAAATACCAAGATGTGACAGGTTATCCCTATAGCATGAATACAGATGCCTCCAATGGTAGCGGAGTATTTAACCGTTCAGCTTCTATAGGTAACGAATTACGGATGGGTAAGGGGCACGAAAGTATCAGCTTTTCAGTGCCTGTGACTACTGAACTAGCGCTTTATGAGAGTATACGTAATAAGTACTTCACAGACGCTGTGATTGGTGGTCGGACTCTACAAGATTCTGCACAGCGAAACATGGCTGTGAGCCTTGACGCAGATCGCAACATAGGCATTTCAATCGCTATCGATGGTCGTACAGTGATGACAGCATTGGGCGGTTCGGAATTGACCATAAACAAAAGCATTCAGGTAGGTACAAGTGGCAATGTTTATTTCCCCATATTGTCCTCACAATCAGTAACATTTAGCGGTGCATCCTCTGCGCTTGTGGATTATGTTCGTAATGAGCAGGTAAGCACAGTTTCTTCAGGGGCAATTACCCTAGACAAGGGGCTTTATGAACTGCGTACGGAAGTTGGTGGACAGACAGCGAACTATAGCATGGGATTAGGTACGATTTCGATGAACTTCTATGATCAACTTGGAAGGTTGAAAGCCAGTATCCCACCCGAGGGTGTTAAGAAACTGTTGAATGGAGGAATTAACAGCTATGCAGCATTGGCAAGTATTCCCTTTGTTAACACCTATGAATACGATGGTTTGGGAAGATTGGCAGCTAATACCTCACCCGATCAGGGAAGATCCGAACTCAAGTATAATATGGAGGGAAAGGTCCGATTCTCGCAGAATGCGCTACAAAAACAAAAAGGGAGTTACAGCTATACGAACTACGATCAATACGGACGTGTGCTGCAGTCAGGAGAATACTTACCATCAGCAACAGGAGTGAAATTTGAGAGTATCTCCCAGGTGATGCTTGATGCAACAGGTCTCCCTTCAACAGTCGGTACACAGAGCGATGTGAATGAGATCCATTATGATGAGGTCAATGCATCGCATGGATTGACGGCTTATGTACAGGATAGTTATTTCCTTGGTGGAGCAGTCAGTTATACAGAGAAGTATTCGCAACTGGCAGGTAATGTGAAGGATGAAACTAAACTTGTCAATCGTACTTGGTACAACTACGATGGAGATGGAAATATCAGCTGGAGTATCTCATTGATTCAAGGCTTGGGTAACAAAACAATGGATTATACATATGACGAATTCGGTCGGGTAGTTAAAGCCATTTATCAGAAAGGCACAACGACAGAGACCTTTGTCCACTACTATGAATATAATCAGAATGGTAATCTAAAGGCTGTATATACCAATACGGTAGACAATACAAACAGTAAGGCTGTGCATGCTAAATATAGCTACTACCTGACGGGAGCACTCAAACGAATAGAATATGGAGACAAGTTACAGGGGGTGGACTATGTTTATACGGTTGACGGAAAACTGAAGAGTATCAACAATGCCGATATAGCAAACGATCCAGGAAAGGATGGTGGTAATGGCTTTGCTAAGGATGTATTCAGCTTAAATCTGGAATATTATGCAAATGACTATTCCCGTACAGGAGTGAATATCAACAGTATTCAGAATGCTACTGCCCCTGCTCGATATGCGGGATTGATCAACGGATTAAGCTGGCAAACGCAGAAACCTAGTTCTGTGACTGGACTGGATGCAGCTGTGATGAATGTGTTTAATTATGATGTTAAAGGACAGCTGTTGAACAGCACGTGGGGTAATCCTAATTATACAACCAAGACTTTTACGGGATTAAGTAATGTCAACCAGGAAAAGGGACTCAGTTATGATGGTCACGGCAATATATTGGCGCTACAGCGTACCAATGTAGCAGGTGCTTTAGCAGATAACTTTACCTATACCTATCAGGCGAATACCAATAAACTAACCAGTGTGCCAGGATATGCAACCTATACGTATGATGCCATCGGTCAGTTGGCGTCACAAGTGAAGGGAACTGTGGGTATGTATATGGATTATGATGTAACGGGCAAGGTAACCAAAATTTACAGCGATATAGGAAAGACAACAATAATCCTTAGCTTTATGTACGATGATGCTGGCAATCGTATCCTGAAAAAGGATCATCGTACTGGCCTGAATACCTGGTATAGTTATGATGCTGGAGGTTCATTGATGGCGATATTTGATAATCAAGGAGTAGCAGGAGCACTACAGTTGATCGAGCAACCTGTATATGGATCAGGCAACTTGGGAACCTTCATCAGACAAGGGGGGAGTTACCGCTATACGTTGACAGATCATTTGGGTAATACACGGGCAGTTGTCAATCGTAACAAATTGTCTAGTGGAAATACTGATGTGCTGTATTACGCCGATTACTATCCATTTGGAATGGAAGTTCGTTCAGGAGGTATTGATAATCGATACGGTTATCAAGGATTGTATGCAGAGAAGGATAAAGAAACAGGCTGGAACAATTTTGAACTGAGAAATTATGATGCTGCAGTCGGCCGTTGGTTGACGACGGATCCTTACGGACAGTATAACTCTCCATATGTTGGAATGGGAAACAATCCCGTAAGTGGATTTGATCCAAATGGTGGATGGAATATTGGCGGATGGTTTAAATCTTTATTTGATGGTGGTGGTGAGAAAATTAAACATTATACTATAGATGAAGTAGTCATTACGAGGTTTTACAATAAGAGTCAAATAACACCAGAGAAACAAAATTTCCTAAAGACATGGGGAAATAACAAAATTTTTTTTATTAGGGGATTATACAGCTTATTTGACGATCCGTACGTATATTTTACTGGGTTTGGAAATATTAATAATGCGAGGCACTTAGGAGGCTACGGAGCTGATCCTAATGAATATAGAACAGCAGGGGTAATTACTATTGCATCAGCATTGGGGCCAATTGCATCAGAAGCTAAAGCGATGACGGCAGTTACTAGCGCTGCTCCTGCTTTAACTCTGGTGGATGATGCTGCTAAGGGGGGAAAGGATATTGTTGGAACGAAATTTAATGAAGTTTTACCAACACAAGATTATATAAATCCTTTAAAAGTGGAAGAATATAAATCATTAATTCAAAGTGGGGCTAAAGTGCCAGCAAGTGAAGCTTATAGAGTTGGAGAAAGGATCTTTCTTGAAGAGGGCCATCACCGATTTGTTGCTCATATGCAACTGGGACTCAAACCTCCTTTAATAATTAGAAACACTGGAGGGCCCGTAGGTTTTCCAAACTGGTTAAACACAACTTATCAATTACACCATTAGGGTACTAAATTTAATATATATGGGACTAGAGGCAATAAACTTCTTCTTTTGTTCAAAAGAGTTGATTAAAACAATCGTGGAAAGTAATAACCAAATTGTTAAATCAAATGAAAAACAATATGTTTATAAGAAGGATGACGTTTTCTGGATAGATCTTGAAATTCAAAATGATTTATGCTTATCTATTAGAATTACTTTATGTAATCCTAAGGAAGCAGTTTTAAATGCCTTAGATAACTTGCTTGTTTTTCTCTTTAGTTTTGAAGGTGGTGTTTTAAATAACTTGAATACTAAAGAACTATTTAAGCACTATAATAAATCAGCTAGAGAAAGGATCTTCAATGCTTACGAAAATAGAAACAAGGTATTTGAGGAAATATATGGAGACTATACGGCAGCAGTAAGTTCAGAAGAGTTTTATAGAATACAAAGAGCTAATAGAGGAATTGAAGATGATAAATAGCATTTGCCACTGAGTGAAGGACAGACGGTTGTTAGAGAAGGGAATGGACTGGTTTGCATACCGGAGAGTTAGAATATTCAACAAATATGAGTATGGGTTATTATGGTCTTACTGCAGAGTTCGATGGAGGGAATTTACGTAAAAATGGAGTTGAAATTGAGCGTAAAATATCTGGAACTATTGGTTATGGAGGATTAAGTATGGAAAACAGTTTGGAGTTGATCCGCAATAAATTTTCTGCAGAATTTAAAAGTGGTTTTAATGGTGGGATCGTAATTGTTGGAGAAGGAAATGTAATCTTGAAAATGGTTCCAGTAAAAAAATAATTATATGTTATTAACAATATCTGATACGTCAATTCGAAGAGTGTTCCCTGTGTTTTTGCTAGCTGTTGGAATTCTTCTTTTTATTTTTTCTATTTCTATAGGCTACCCAATTAATATAATTTGTTTAGTTTTTTTTACATTTTTTTATTTTTTCGCTTTTTTTATAAAAAAAATTGGAATCTACTATAAACTAGAAGATTTATATTATGAAGATGAATCATTTTTCATATCTAAGTTAGATAAGCCATTTAAAGTAAGCGATGTGGAAAGCATAGAAGAACTTAAAAAAATAGATGTTACAAAAATTACATTAAATAATGGAACCATTTATTACGTGATATTTAGCACAGCAGAAAATAAAACGTTACTATCAAAAGATTGAGTAAACTTTAAAGGGACTTACTTCAGGCAGTAATCACGACTTTGATTGCTAAGTATTCAGGTATATAATGAAGTATATTAGAAAAGGCAATAGTTGGCTTTAAATTTCATAAATCTAAATAGACGAAGCAGTTTCCCAATAACATTAAAATGAACAAGCATCTGCGGATGCTTGTCTTGCGTTTATAACAAGAAGCATTAGTAGCTAGTTTTCTAGTTAATAATAGTACAAGTTATCTTAAAATTTTCTCAAAAAATCTATATCCTTATTAGAATAATAATGATTTAAATTATTAATTTTTCAGGTATTTTATTTAATTTTACCGTTAAATAGTAAACTCTATTAATTAGCCTGTAATATTATTCTATTTAATCATATTCAAATTAACCGAATGTTTAAAATAGGTGTGAGCTTTTTATGTTTAAAAGTCTAAGAAATAATATAACTCAAAAGATTATTAATTTTTAAATAACAGAATGAACCATATGAATCGTAAATTATTAGTATCGACTTTATTGTTGTGTTGTATAAGCAGCACAAAGGCACAAAATTTATTAAATCTGAATGAATGGGTGATTGGTTCCGGATCGATATCTGGGTTTAGTATGAATGGACTTATAAGCGAGAACGAACGCGAATGGGGAATTGGCCCACAAGGTACGCAAGTAGTATTATGGAAAGGAACACCGAGTGGAGACGATACTGGCGATGGTGGCTTTACTGGTGTTGGAATTCCCATTAATCATCAAAAAATGTATCGATATACGATCTGGTTAAAAAAAACAAACTCGAACGATGGTACGAGCTATTTAGGCTGTGGAGCGGTTAATACTTTAGCAGATGTAGCCAATGCAAACGCTTATTTTTGGAATGGAGATCTTCCAGAGCTTGATAAATGGTATCTCGTTGTTGGTTATGTTCATGGAAGTAATGATCCATCTACGGAGCACTTTGGAGGAATATATGATGGAACAACAGGACAGAAAGTACGTGCTATAATAGATTATAAATTTGCTTCTGGAGCAGTCAGTAATAATATCAGATCATATCTATATTATGATAAAAATACAAATGACCGACAATATTTTTATGGACCTCGCATAGAGGAAGTGAATGGAAATGAACCAACGATTGCCTCCTTGTTAAATAACCCTATGGGTAGCAGCGACTTTTTCTTTGCTGGTAAAGTCGGAATCAAAACTAATACACCACGAGAATATGATTTAGCTGTGAACGGAAAAATTCGCAGCCAAGAAATTAAGGTTGAAACAGCTAATTGGCCAGATTACGTGTTTCAAAAAGATTACGATTTAAAAAAACTAGATGCCGTTGCAGCCTTTATCGATCAGAATGGGCACTTGCCAGGTGTCCCTAAAGCAAAAGAGATAGAATCCAATGGTGTAGAACTGGGTGAAATGAATAAAATTTTACTGAAAAAGATAGAGGAATTAACGCTATATCTGATTGAGGAGAAAAAATCTAATGCTGAACAACTATTAAAATTAGAAAAAGAGATTGACAAGCTTAAAAAATCAAATAAATAATTTTCTTAAATAAATGAAAAAAATCATTACTCTTTTATTTTTATTTGTCAGTGTATATACGCTATCATTTGGTCAATCGAGCTCCTTTGAAAAAACAATTCTAGCAAATACGACTACTCGAGTTGAATTAACTGATCTTAGTAATCAATCATTAAAAGTAGGGAGTATTTATCGTGTAAAATTATCTATACTGACTACTTCTACACCTACTGGGGCTGAATATTTGGTTTGGTATAGCTTACCTGATTCCCTTTGGAAACTAAGGTTAGTAAGTGCTAACGGAAATATATCCAACCATCCTTTACTTGAGGTGAGTGATAATGTTGTCCGGGTATTTACTAACCATGCAGTGATGTATTCAATCAAAGTATTTGCAGAAGTTTTTACCAGCGGAAATGGAGCAGCTATCCCTGCTGTTTATGGTTCCTCATTTCAATGGCAACGATTTGTTAATAATCTATATTATATGGATGGCTATGTGGGTATTGGCACCACAACACCAAAAGAAGCCTTATCCGTGAACGGCAATATTCGTGCAAAAGAAATCAAGGTCGAGACGACCAATTGGCCAGATTATGTATTTGAAGAAGATTATAAACTTCCTTCTTTAACGGAAACAGAACAATTCATAAAAGAAAATAAACATTTACCTGAAGTTCCTAAAGCTTCTGAAGTGGAAGAAAATGGTGTGTCTTTAGGAGAGATGAATAAGATCCTGCTACAAAAAATTGAAGAGCTGACATTACATCTGATTGAAAAAGATAAAAGATTAGAAAAAGTGGAACAAAAACTGGTTGAATTGGAGTCTAAGAGTAAATAATCAAATTGTGAAAATGAAATACTTAATATTACTCTTTATATTAATCTCTTGCTCAAATCTACAAGCCCAAACACCAGCTTCAGCAACTGTAAATGCAAGTGGTTGGAAACGTGTTGCCCATGTAGATGGATTAGAGGGAAGAGGATTTGGGAAAATTTCCCTGTTTACTATTGGAGGAAGTAGTGCACCTTATTATTTGGATATTGAATGGTTTAAAGATTGGACGGTCACTGGAGGTCTGTCAATAAAATCAAATAGCAAAGCAGGTTTTTGGACTGGAGCCAGGTTAACATATGATAATGATACTACTTTTATTGAAGTTAATTTTTCCAAAGAACTCAGTAGTTTAAGTTTGTTATCGGACACTTACGGTTGGAATGTTGCTAAAGTATATAGTGGTGCTTTGCCTAATGGTGGAGGTACAATTCGAGCTGAAGCAAAAGCTGGACAATTAAGTCTCAATGATCAATTTTTTGTTGGATATAATGGTTTTGTTGGTATTGGTACCAACGCGCCGAAGGAGGCCTTATCAGTCAACGGCAATATTCGGGCACAGGAAATAAAAGTGGAAACGAGCAATTGGCCTGATTATGTTTTTAAAGAGGATTATAAATTAAAGACCTTAGAAGCTGTAGCTAGTTTTGTTAAGGAAAAAGGACATCTTCCAGAAATTCCAAAAGCAACAGATATCGAAAAACAAGGTTATTCTTTGAATGAAATGGATAAAATTCTTTTAAAAAAAATCGAAGAATTAACATTGTATTTGATTGAGAAGGACAATGAACTAAAAATGCTAAGAGAAGAAATGGAAGTGTTGAAAACTCAGACTAAAAATTAGATTTTAACGCTATATTATGAAAGAATAATATTACAGCGTTAATTAGATTAAAAAATACTTCTTCTAAAAAATTATTAGATCGCATATATTCAATTTTAAAAATTAATGAAAAGATATTTATCTATTTTATTTTTTTCTTTGTGTTGTCTTTTTGTGAATGAACCCCCTCTGGTTTAAGTGTTCACTATTTCTGCGGTCACTTAAATCCAATAAAACTAAGGCTTTGTCTAGAAATAGATCAGAACCAATGAAATTAAAAACTGCACGATGGCAACCAGATATAGATTTGTAGTTATGGAAAGGATATGTTCCTATAACTTTATGTAGTGCTGTATTTTGGTCTTGGGACCTCGTGGCTAAAAAGTATTTAAGTGACCCGTTGGAACATTTAAACTAAGGGGGAGTCAATGAACTATTGGCAAAAAAAATAAGAGATTTAGGATATCCGCTGTAAGCAAAGACATTTTTCTTGGTATTTTTGAAAGTACCAAAAAATCCAACTAATTATTATGTTATTAACAGTATCTAATACGTCAATTCTAAGAGTATTTCCTTTATTTTTAATAACTATAGGGATTATGCTTTTCTTTTTTCTTATTCATTTAAGCTATCCAATTAATATAATTTTTTTTACTTTTTATTCATATTTTTTTATATCTGCCTTTTTTATAAAAAAGATTGGAGTATATTATAAATTGGAAGATTTATATTGCGACGATGAATTATTTTTCACATCTAAATTGGACAAACCGTTTAAAGTAAATGATGTGAAATGCGTGGAAGACCTAAAGAAAATGAGCATTACAAAAATTATATTAAATAATGGAACTATTTATTACGTGATATTTAGCACGACAGAAAATAAAGCGTTATTATCAAAAGATTGAGTAAGACTTACTTTTGATAGCAATTAGAACTTTGATTGGCAGCAATTAGGTGTTCTTATTAATATATTGTTATCTCAGATCAGAAGAAGGCAATAGTTAATTAAACTCTCAATATTTGCAACTTATTTTAATTATATGTTATTAACAATATCTGATACGTCAATTCGAAGAGTGTTCCCTGTATTTGGTACTGCAGTAGGAATTTTCCTTATTATTCTTTCTGTTTTTTTTGGTGGTTATCCATTAAATATATTTTTATTAATTATTATAATTATATTTTAGCTTCTTCTGTATAAAACAGTTTGGAATCTACTATAAACTAGAAGATTTATATTATGAAAATGAATCATTTTTCATATCTAAGTTAGATAAGCCATTTAAAGTAAGCGATGTGGAAAGTATAGAAGAGCTTAAAAAAATAGGCGTTACAAAAATTACATTAAATAATGGAACCGTTTATTATGTGATATTTAGCACAGCCGAAAATAAAGCATTATTATCAAAAGATTGAACATTTTTTAGGAGAGGATTTACTTCAAATGTCAATCATAGCTTTGATTTTTACATCAAGTATATGACGAATTAAGTATCTAGAAAAAGGAACAGCTATTTATAGTTTAATTAATTGAACTAGAATATGAATTAATGATAATGCAGAGCTACTGATAGGGTGATCAAAACATCATGTTATCTTAACAAAGATTTATTTTATTGAAAAATACATATAAATTACATAACTATATGATGTATAGATATTTATGTTTATAATTTATTTAAATATTCTCAGCCAGTCATTTAAAAACTTTTCTCGAACTTTCTTTAGACCAACTCCTAACCAACTTCGGACTTTCTTCTAACTTCCAGTACTCTTCTACCGTCCTTTCTCCACTTTTTCACCACAGTTGGCTCGGGAAAAAGGCGGGGCAACAGCGGAAAAACAGCGATCCAGTTGTAGTGAAACTTAGAAGTTGGTTAGAAGAAAGTACGAATAAGGTATCTATTGTATTTAGCTATTTCAGAATAATATGACTTTCTATGTATAGTTATTATAGGATTCTATACACCTTGTGTATAGCTAATCTAGGATAATCAATCAAATTCTGTTCATTCTGTCTCGTCCTAAAAAAACTATACATCAGACTTATTAATTCTTAAATAGTACTTTAGAAGATGTCAATAGAAAAAGCGGACAAGAAATTTGGGCGATATTATTTAGACTCCTTTAAACGGGAAGTGGTATCCGAGGTTGAACGTGAAGGGAATTTAGCTTTAGTCTGTAGCCGTCATGGAATAAGTTATAAATCTATACATACCTGGTTGAAACAATATGGGAGTATTTCTTATCAACAGAATAAGATTAAACTACGTAGCCTTTGCGAACGGGAGGGTATAGCCAGGGAGATCGTTTCGGGCCATATCAGTATAGAGGAGGCGATGCTGAAATATAATGCGAGGAATCGTGATACAGTGAATATGTGGATCCGTCATTATAAACTCAGGCAGCAGGAACTGATAGATTTATTGCCTGCTGAGATCCCCTCAGCAGAGAGAGAATTTGTATCCTCTAATATTGCCACCGATGCTTTAAAGCTGGCGGAGCTGAAAATCAGGTCACTGGAAATAATGCTTGATATTGCAAGTAAAGAATTCCATGTGGACATCAGAAAAAAGTTTGGGGCCAAACCGTGATCACACTCCGGTTACAGGAACCGGATGTAAGTGTTAAAACACTATGTTCACTGTTTGGCAAGACCAGACATGCCCATTATGATTATCTGTGGGGCCTTGAACGTGATATTCTTCTTCAGGATGTTGTGCTACGGGAAGTAGGTCAGATCAGGGCTGACCTACCAAAGCTGGGCACCAGAAAACTGCATTTTTTGCTAAAGGACCCGTTGTTGAAACATGGCATATCTATAGGACGGGACTATCTGTTTGATCTGCTCTGCAGCCGTGGGATGCTTGTCAAAAGGCGCCGAAGGCGCAGCATTACTACAGATTCCAATCACTGGATGCACAAATATGACAACCTGATCCAGGAAATAGAAATCATCCGTGCCGAACAGGTCTGGGTGAGTGATATTACCTATCTGACCCTGAACAACTCATTTGTGTACCTGAGTTTGATCACGGATGCTTATTCTCATCAGATTATGGGTCATCGGGTGCAAAATGATCTCTCGGCAGCAGGTTGCATCGGGGCCCTGGAGATGGCTGTATTAAAAAGGACAACACCCCATTTATCGCTGGTCCATCATTCAGACCGTGGGTCACAGTACTGCAGTAAATCTTATATAGATATATTGAGAACGCAAAAAGTAGCCGTTAGTATGACCCAGAACGGAAGTCCTTATGATAATGCCATTGCAGAAAGGATCAACGGCATTCTTAAATCAGAGTTTGAAATAGAGCGAAATACGGGATCTATGATACAATTACGGGATAAAATAGACCATGCCATCAACATCTATAATAACCTTAGGCCCCATGACAGCTGTGAATCACTTACCCCAAACCAGGCACATCTAAAAACCGGGTTCTTAAACAAAAATTGGAAAAACTACAGAAAAGTCAACTGGGAACGTAAAAAACAAGAAAGTGCAAATGTTAAAAACAGCACTTCAATTGATATAGGGGACTCTTCGACCGCTATATCAACTGAAGTCGCCGAAGGCTTAATCCAATTCAAAATACAAGAAATGAAGCAAACATAAAAAGCAGAGAAAAATTAACTACATTACTGAAATATCCGAATGTATAGCCATTTCAGTACTATGAAAATAGTGTATAGTTATTATAGGATTGTATGCACAAGGTGTATAGCTAATCTAGGATAATCAATCAAATGATGTATAGCCAATTCAGGACGAGACATTTCTCTACCTTCCATACTATTCCTAGGTAGGGCTAAAGCAGGGGATAAGTAGGGACTAAGCAGGGTATAAGCGTAGACTAAGCGTACATACAGTATTAAAAGTATACCTTTAACGCACTATCAACGCTCTTAGTACGCACTTATCATCTCCAAATATCGTGCTCTCTTGAATAACGCTTTATCTATGCTTATACCCTGTAGTATCCCTTCCTAGCGAACGGAAGATCCTTAAAGAGACTGTTTAAGAGATTGAATTTCTTAAGACGTGTATTTAGTTGTTTTGAGTCCGATCGTTTGTGTCAAGGCTTTAAAATATTGTTAAATAAGAATACTGGACATGGTGAGGATACTGGTTGTAAATATGCCTGCCTAGATATTCCAAGATTTCGGCAAGCATAGCTGTGATAACTTCATATCGGGTCAATAATTTGAATTCATCATTGCGGCTGATTGTTGCAAAGAAATCGCTGACCATATTACAACGCTCATGTCATATGGTTTCTGACGTGTGCGTATTTATTCGATTTCTATCCACTTCTTCTCGAAATAAAGGGTGCGCCCAGGATTATTGTTAGCATCGATAAACATTGCTTTAACGAAATTACCTGTGGTATTGATGTATTTCAACTTCTTGGCTTCCATAGCAGAGGTTTCGTAATAGGCTCCCAATGGAAGATCAAACGGATTATTTTCGACATCATCTGTAAAGATAGAAAATAAGAACAGACGTTTTGATTGTGTATCAGGTTGTGCATAGCCAAAGATCCGATGATCGATCCGGATATTGGCATTTAATCGAATGATGCTATCACCACCATCGTTAAGATGAACATAAGCCTTGGTTACTTGATCTCCAGATTCCAAAACACTTTTATTGTTTGTGCGTTCAATACTATCTAGTCTCGATAATGATGGTGTAGGGGATTTGATATCCAAGACAGCTGCTTTTGTTTGCGCTGTTATCGTATCAACAACAATAGGCTTTTTTTGCTTTGCTTGTTCTTGCTTACAACTTAATAAAAATAATAATAATAAAATGATTACTAGTGGTTTATTATTCATTGTTTAAATTGTTTGTTAATGCAAAAATTGTTTTTATACTCTTGTCTCAAAAATTTCTTGCTTAGCTAAATAAAATGCTGACTGAACCATCATTAGAGATTATATAACAAAAAAGTGTATCCTTTACTACCTAATGATCATGTTTAATTGGCAAAATAATGAGTTTATTTGATCGTAACACTGTTCGCTTATATAATGAGTGATAACCTTATAGTTTATTATTTTTGGCATTGAGGATATGCATCAAATGGTGATTACAGTGCCATGCATAAATCCCTATATTGACTTTTAATGAAATCAATTGTTTGGTTTGTGGGTGTATAAATGTTCTCTCCAATTGTTCTTGGGTTAAGTTTCTCAACAGGATTGTCCAACGTTCATGTAGACCTTCCAATAATTTGAGCGAACTGACAATAGGTGCTATCTTTGTATCTGGTAATGCTGCCCATAGGTTTTCTTCATAAGGCTTGATTGTCGGATTTTCTTCTGTTAAAGCCAATTTGAAACGGAGGAAGCTGTTCATATGGCTATCTGCGCAATGGTGTACCACTTGACGAATAGTCCAACTTTCAGGACGGTATTGTTTGTTTAATGTGGCTTCGGAAAGTCCAGCAACTTCGGATGTTAAGCGGGAAGGAAATTCAGTGATCGTTTTTATCCATTCCTCCAGCACTTGACTGTCGATTGTAGCTGGTATAGAAAACTTACCGATTGGATATTTTAATTTTTCAAGTTCTTGTTGCATAGGATAAAGTTAAAGAAATATGCGCTGAAAGTCCTAACGCTTTTTAGAAATTTTGTACAATAATATCCAAACAGTATTCTTCTTTTCAACTTTATGCTGGGGAATCAAAATTAACGTTGTGGATAGGGGGTTAATGCTCTTCAACCGTTACCAATAGGTCACTTTTGAAAATGGAAACAGGAGAAATAACAATTTCTTCAAGTGGTATCTTGTCTCCATAGCGCTCTTTTAGTTTCGCTTTTACCTCTGAACTGCTTAAATCAAAGTCGCCGAGTTTTTCAAGTTTGCCAATGCTTAATCCTGTCGCTCTTTGGTAGATTTTCCAAATTAATTCTGAACAATAAATGCGATCGTCAGACCATTCAAAAGTGGCGTCGTAGTTCTTTCCTAAAAACTCTTTGCCTATCTTTTTCATTTTTGATACTGTTGCTGTTGTTAAGACTTTGTCAGCATTTTTGAGTCTTTTTACAACAAAATGCTTGTCTTTTCCTCTTTCAATCCAATCTTGTAATGCTGTTATAGTGACAGGCTGAACAGCTTCTAAGACATAACTTTTTTCACCTTCAGTAAAGATTAATCCGCAGTGAGAGTAGGGAGAATGTGTCGCTAATTGAATCGCTTTACATTGTGCCGATACCGATGACTGAAAAATCATATCGCCTGACTGAAAACGTTGTTTTGAAAAGATTTCATTGGTTTCTTCACTATCAGTTGCTTTAGGTCCTTTTTTTTGAGAAAAGACTTGAGAATAAACGATCCAACTGATCAGGAAGCATCCAATTATTGCAGTTATTGTTGCCAATTTTTTCATATGAGATAGTATGTTGAGATCATGAATATGTTGATGTAAAATTGTTTGATATCATTATATTGAAAGCATTCATCCTGCAATTTAAGTTTAATTTAAATCTTTCTCATGGTAAATGAGAAAATCCATTTTAATTTAATTATCTGTTAGGAATAGTATTGGACTTGATTATTGGCGGATAAATAGGAGTTATGTTGCCTGTTGGTAGGATACTGAAGGAAAATTAAAAAGTGAACCGTATGTCTTTATAGTAGTAAAACTGAATAGAGATTCTTTTTTTGAGAGCAAATAGCTATAAAAAGAAAAGGTTTTCAAACGGGGAGAATGAAAACCTTTATAACCAATTATAAACCTAAATTATGATGATACAAATATAGTGTTATTTATACACTAAGCAAAATATTTTAAAAAAATGAGATTAAAATGAAAATCGTCCTGTATTCACGTTTGTTTGAAAGGATATTCATATGTTTTTTATTTCTTTGTAAAACTGTAGCCATGTAATGAATGGCGGATGTTTGAGATGAAGTGAAAGGTTGTATCTCTTTAGTAGTTAAATGTAACGAACAGCTGACAGCTTAATTTTTCAATGTAAAATTTTGATAGATTGTTTTAGAAGATGAAAACATTAAAAGAATTAATAAATAAAAAGGAACCAGGTTGGGATTTGGTCAAAGGATGGATGAAAAGTGCGAAAAATAATTTCGAAATTTTACCAAGGAACCCCAAAAAAGCGGATGAAGAATTATTGCGGGTGCAAATTTCTACAAAATCACCCATGGGCGCTATTATTTTTGAAACTGGAGGTATCCTGATTGATAAGGGTTGGTTACGTATATTGGGCTCAGGATCGCATAAGTTGAATAGGGGCATGATGGAGTGGAATAAAAATAAAACGTATGTACATGAAGGTGAAAAGGGTGGTTTTTTACTCATTGCTGATGATATATTAGGTGGATACTTTGCTATTAATGCTGGAGAACTCGGGGATGAAATAGGTAAGATATATTATTTTGCTCCAGATACATTGAAATGGGAAAGCCTGGGCTGTGGTTATTCCGATTTTGTCAATTGGTCTTTAAATGGGGACATTGCACTATTCTATAAAACATTTAAATGGAATGGCTGGGAAAAAGAAGTTCAGGAAGTGGATGGTAATCAAGTTTTTTCATTTTTCCCCAATCTCTGGACAAAAGAAGGAAAGGATCTCAATCAGGTGAGCAGAAAACTAATTTCAGTGGAAGAACATTTTAACTTGACCAGAGATTTATTGTAGACCAGATTTGTATTTGATCATGAGTAAAATCAAAGAGTAAGTGATCAATATTATTTTTAATGCAATAAACTTATTGATATTATCCTAATGTATTATAATAGCCATCTTAAATGGTACCAAATACGGATCAAGATGAATTGTTGGGGGGAATATTAAAAATTTGTTAGTTTAGCATTTTAAATACAATATACTTTGCAAGAGGCTGAACGTAAATTATTATCCTTATTAATGCCTGAAGGGCTTTTAGAATACTTTCAAATTTTAGAGGTCGATCAGGTTGATAATCAACTCCACATTTATTTAGATGAACTTAATATAGTTCCAGCTGGTTTTGAGAACAGTAAGCTGGAGTCGAAAGGTTTTATGCCTTCCACCGAGATTTCAGACTTCCCTATTCGAGGGCAGAAAGTTACGCTACATATTCGTCGTCGTCGTTGGACGGTTCTTGATACTGGAGATATTATCACAAGAGATTGGAACCTCGTACGTGAGGGTGCTCGAATGACAACGGAATTCGGGCTTTTTTTAAAGAAGATATTTGGATAACCATCCTGTAAGCGCCCATTTGGTGGGACTATTTTTTCATGTGGATGGTAAGCAATTACAGGATCAATACAAGAATCATCTCAGTGATTTCCATGACTGGGATCAAAAGCCTCATGCTGAACAATGGATTCTTTTCCCTGAAAACATCTCCGAACACCTAAGCATTGATGAGACCAGTTTTAGTAATGGCGAACTTTATACGATAATAAGTAGCAAATCTGCAAAAGGTAGGAAAGGAACCATTTTAGCCACTATACGGGGCACTAAGGCCGAAGACATCATTACTGTCTTAGAAAAGATTCCTTTACGATCAAGAAACAAGGTTAAGGAAGTGACCATGGATATGGCGCCAAACATGGCCAAAGCTATCCGCAGATGTTTCAGGAATGCTAGACGAGTGGTCGACCGATTTCATGTTCAAAAGCTAGCTTACGACGCTGTTCAGGAGCTTCGAATAAAATATCGTTGGGAAGTATTGGATACTGAAAGTAAGAATATGACGGTATCCAGAAAACAGGGACAAACCTATGAACCTGAGCTGCTAGCCAACGGAGATACTCTTAAGCAGCTTTTAGCTAGATCTAGGCATCTCCTTTTCAAGCACCCAAGTAGATGGACAGAAAGTCAGAAACATCGTGCAGAACTTTT
Source organism: Sphingobacterium sp. SRCM116780 (assembly GCF_021442025.1). Lineage (NCBI taxonomy): Bacteria > Pseudomonadati > Bacteroidota > Sphingobacteriia > Sphingobacteriales > Sphingobacteriaceae > Sphingobacterium > Sphingobacterium sp. SRCM116780. The sequence continues at coordinate 2,286,002 of NZ_CP090446.1, read as the reverse complement.
ATTCCTGCGGTTTCCCAAACTAAAACAAGCTTACGATCTAGGAATTGCCCTGGGCGATATCTTCAACAAATGCAAAGACAAGAAAATAGCTTTTACCAAGCTAGGCCTGTGGCATAATCAGGTTGAGAATGTAGGAATAATTTCATTTGAGAGTGTAGCAAGGTCAATAGCTGCACATCATCAATATATCTTACATTACTTCGATAACAGAAGTACAAATGCATCTGCAGAATCCTTCAATGCTAAACTTAAAGCTTTTAGAAGTGTATTTCGCGGAGTAAGGGATACTACATTCTTCTTATACAGAGTGATGAAATTATATGCTTAAAAATATGATCCCCCAACTTTTCGGTATGATCCCAAAATACACCGCTACTATACATGGATGTGATCGGTTTAGGGGTAAAAAGAAAAGGTTTTCAAACGGGGAGAATGAAAACCTTTATAACCAATTATAAACCTAAATTATGATGATACAAATATAAGTGTTATTTGTACACTAAGCAAAAGAAATTTTGTAATTATTTTATTTCATGACAAAACGATGATATTCCCATCCTGAATCATAATAAATCCGTTTATATCTTGTAGCGATGTCTTTACTTTTTGATCTTTTGCCGTATTAATTTGTCAAAATTACCTACAGATTTTTTCCTATAGCCTACTTTTATATCGTCCTTCTATACCGAATTGAATTTCATATTTGTCATAATTGTGTGAAAGGAATTATTCCATTCTTTTGTCAATTTAAGTAGCCCAATTTATTTCCGTTTCAACTATATTTGTTTATGTGCACTGATGGTTAATACATTGGAAGTATTGATCAGATGTAGTGACGAAACTGACTTGCTTAAATTAAGACCCCTATACAAATTCATGCATTAATAAACTTAAATAATATGGAAAAGAACAAGGAGATACCATGTGGTTTAACAACGGATGGTCATTGCTTAGATCAGCAATATTGGGATGCACGATGGGAAAACAATCAAATAGCATGGGATATCGGTTATGCGTCACCTGCGATTAAACAGTATATGAGTCAATACGAAAACAAGGATGCAGCTATTTTAATCCCAGGATGCGGAAATGCATATGAAGCAGCCTATTTACTCGAAAATAACTTCACAAATATTACTTTGATCGATATTGCTCCAGAAGCGGTAAGAAGATTGGAGGATAAATTTGCAGGAAATCAGTTTGTAAAGGTATTATGTGAAGACTTTTTTCAGCATAAAGGAAAATACGATGTGTTGATTGAACAAACTTTTTTTTGTGCAATACCAGTTTTGAAGCGAAAAGAATATGCTGAAACTGCAGCATCATTACTTCATACTCATGGAAAGATTGTCGGATTACTTTTTGATAAAACATTTACACAACCTGGACCACCATTCGGAGGAAATACAGTCGAATATCAGCTTATTTTTTCACCGTTCTTTGCTATTAAGAAGATGGAAAAATGCGACAACAGCATCAAATCTAGAGAGGGCGCCGAAGTTTTTATAAATATGATCAAGCTAGGGGAGTAAAAGAATATTGGGTATTATGAGTTTAACACTTCTATTTTTCTACCATAAAGTAATAGACGCTTAAATGCATATAGGGCAGGAAATTTTGGGAATTGCTGATCAATACGTTTTTTATATTCGCTTATAAATTCTTCTTGCTGATTCTCCTCTAATCTGTCCAGATAAGGAATTAAGGCTGATCCAGATATAAAATCAACAAGTTCTTGTGTATTGTTCGCAATAATTGGATACACTTTTTGAATGATTTGCAAATTCTCTAAACCGCCGTTATAGAGTATTTGAGCATATTGATCAATAGATAAAACGGGGGATTCCCTTACCCATCTATCCAAATAAGTTTTAAAAGGCTCTTCTTGTACTAATGTGAGTAATAGTTGATTGAGCATATTGTCATGTTGCATTGGCATTTGTACCGCAAACTGACCTTTTTCATTCAATAATTTTAATAACTCTGGAAATATTTTTTCATGATTATCCGACCATTGTAAAGCGGCATTACTGAATATCAAATCCCAAGTTTGTTGCGTAGCGATAATATCTTCTGTCGTCGCACTTTTAAATATTAATCGTTCATTTTTTAAGTCCGCAGACTTTGACAACATGGCGTCCGATGGATCAATTCCTAAGAAATAAGAATCGTTGAATGTATTCGCTAAAATATAGGTTTGCTCGCCTGTACCGCATCCGATATCAATACAGTTTTGTCCTATTTCTGTTGAGATGAGTTGAATCAAATCATAAAAGGGTTGGTAGCGAACAGTTTTAAATTGATTGTATATTTCCGGATTCCAGTTCATCGCCTTTTTTATTTTTTTATAAGAGCATCCATAGACCAGAGTGCCCAGAAAATCAGTATGGGTTGAAAGAAAAGCCGAGCTATTCTTAATGTATCTGTATTTAAACCAAAAGCATCTCGGTGGTAGATATATTGTTCCCAGTTACCTGGAAATACAGCAATGAAAAATAATCCTATTAAAGTAGGAACCCAAGTTTTACGATGTCCGACGGTCAGAATCAGGATGGCTAATAAAATCTCAACAAAACCTGAGAGGATAACCACCTGATCAACATCTACAGGTATCCACTGCGGAACCTGTGCCTGAAACTCAACTCTGGCAAAAGTAAGATGTCCAATACCTGCGAGTAACATAACTCCGCCCATTAGCAGACGCGCGATATGTTGGAATAAACAAAGTTTTTTGCTAATAGTCTTGTCCAATTGAATTTATTTTTTTGATTTTACAACAAATGAATGATATAAATAGTTTTTGTACGTGGAGGATGTAACAAATTAAAGATTATCTGCCACATAGTCTGCTAGTTATGAAGTGGTGCAAAAAGGAAATCAATCTTCATTTTCGCATCCGATATTTCTGCAAAGAAATGATCATTTCTTTTCTTATATGTAATTTTTTTAGGAAAATCATTTTGTTGATTTTCACAGGTAAAAGATGTTGTTGTGCTTTTAATTAGTGCAAAGTTAGTTGCTGTTTTCTTAGCATCTGTTACTTGATAATACCATTTTTTATTGATTGGGGATAAAATGACATTTTCTTTCCAGATGGTATCCTTGTCTTTTAATGTAAAACTAGTTCCAACGTACGTGGAATCATTTTTTTTTCTCCAGATTTCAAAAGTCTCTTTCCCTTCTTTTTCATTGATTCTCTTCCAAGAGCCAATAATAAAATCAAAATTATGATTTGATTTTTTGTTTCCACGGTCTGCATATTGAGTTTGACAAGCACATAATAAAAGTAAAACTAAAATGATGGTAGATCCTTTATTCATTGTTTACATGTATTAGGGCGATAAAGTTAAAGAATATAATTGTGATTAAGATCATCTTACGTTGCATATTTATTTAGCATATTGACTTTCAATAAACACTCGTAAACAGGTTTTTATTAGAAATTAGACCATTTTCTATAACCATGATTGGTGCTATGGTCAATAACTTATTAAAAGGAACTAATTAGAATAGTTTATGATTAAAAAAAATAGGAATAAAAAAGTTTTGATTTTCAGTTGGTTAATCTTTTATTAGACTTTTGAGGTGTCATTTTGTCTTTTGTTAAAATATTTTTAAGACAAAATGTCTGTAAAATATAAGGGAAGCTGTTTTGGTATAAGAATTGAAATAATCTTAGAAATTGATTTAAAAAAATAAAAATATTAAGGAGGATAAAAAATGGCATTAATTAAATTTCCAACAAAAAGTTTGAATACAGATTCTGTAAATCCATTTGTAAGTACAGTATTTGATAACTTATTTAATGATTCTTTCATTTCAGATCGTTTAATTGCAAGAGTGCCTGCAGTTAATATTTCTGAAACAGAGAAAGCTTATCGTATTGAATTATCTGCTCCAGGATTGGAGAAATCAGATTTCAAAATCAATGTGGATAAAAAAGTAATCACAATCTCAGCGGATAAAAAAGAAGAGTCTGTAAGTGAAGAAAAATTGTATAGTAAAAAAGAGTTTAATTACTCTTCATTTTCAAGATCATTTACATTACCAGATACAGTGGATTACAACAGTATCGATGCGAGTTATGAAGGAGGTATCTTAGCAGTAACGGTAGGTAAGAAAGAAGATGCAATCATTGCAAAAAGATTAATTGAAGTTAAATAAGGTTTAGTTTTAGTGTTGAGCCTCTAGCGTATTTTATGCTAGAGGCTTTTTTTTATTCATTAATTTCTATATAATCTGTTGATTTCGGTATTTTATGAATGAAATCTTGCCATTCGGCTGGGATTGTTGTTAGTTTTCTTTTTTCTAAATCTAACCATGCACCGTCTACATGCACCGTTGCACTTTTGGTTCCATCGGCTTTAAATACAAGATGTCTGAAAGAAAAGCGACTATTGATCGCATTAAACTGGGTCAATTCTACCTCCACATAAATCTCTTCATCCAAGTGAATTTCCCGATGGTACAGAAGCTCTTCTCTAAATAAGATTGGACCAATACGGTGAATAGCAAATTCCGTTAAAGATAAGCCGATACTATTTAACATATTGCTTCGAGCTTGCGCACAAAAATCTGCATAAGCAGAATGACGTAAATGTCTATTGGCGTCAATCTGTGCCCAAAGAACCTGCCCCTTAAAAAATATTTTATCCATATGAATAACCTTTGGTATTGAACTAAATTAGTCAATAAAATAGAATTTTATATTATTATTTTTTGTGTAACATTTCTAAAAATACCGTACTAATTCTATAAATTAAAAGAATTTATGAGCCAATAGGCTAAAAATTTAAATGTGAAACTAAACGAACAGCAATTTTTAAGTCAAATAGAAAAGAACAAAGGTGCTATCATCAAAGTGTCTCGTATGTATATGGACAATTTAGAAGACCAGCAAGATTTGTTTCAGGAAATTGTTATGCAGTTATGGCGCTCTTATGGTTCTTTCAGAGAAGAAAGCTTATTTTCCACTTGGCTATATCGCGTTGCGATCAATACAGCTCTGATCTATCTGAAGAAAGAAAAGCGAAGACCAGATCAACATGAGCTTACGAAAGATCACGATATTGTGGAAGAGTTTGATTTTGAAAAAAAGGAAGAACAATTACGTTATTTTTACCAAGCTGTTCAACATTTGAATGCCGTGGAGAAAGCATTGATTTTTCTTTTTTTGGAAGGGCAGAGTCATCGTAATATCGCGACGAACTTAGGTATTTCGGAAGTAAATGCACGTGTGAAATTGAATCGTACGAAAGAAAAACTACAACAGATTATTAAAACACAAGGTTATGAATTTTGATGAATTAAAGGAACAATGGAATAAACAATCGGAAGATAATTTCGAAGTTAATCCAAATCTTAATCACTATAAATCGGTGGGTAATATTCTTGTGAAATTAAGGAAGAATATTAAGTTTGAATTTATATCCTGGGTATGTGCAATGCTTTTTTTAATTGTGCTGCCTAATATTGAACTCTATAAAATCACCGGTTATGTCAAAGTGATCTATTATTTTTTGCTTTTACAACTGGGATTTGGGAGCATGTTTTATTATAAACGATTTTACTATTTTTATAAAAGTACCAAACAATTTGAGCTATTAACTTCTCGAGAGAATCTTTTAAAGTTGTATTACGATTTGAAGTTTTCTATAGAAACGTATAAAATGTCTTCTTATTTGTTAATTCCTCAAGGCTTAGTTATGTTTTTTATCTTTTTCTCTTTGGGACATGCAGGAGAATGGTTGGAAAAGATTTATCATTTTTCTGATACTTGGCATAACAATCCATCATTTCTCGTTTTTATTGGATTGGGTCTAGTCGTAAGTCTTGTATTTCTCATTATTTGCCTTGAATTGATGAGTTATTATTACTATGGCAAGTTTTTAAAGATGATTAAAAGCAATATAGATGCTTTAGATGAAGAGCTGTAAAAGAAAGTGTTCAATGAACAATTCGGTAAAATTAAGGATGTGGAAATATTATGGGGATATTGGCTTTGTAGGCAGGGTTTTTGTAACTTCAATACCTTTATCGAAATAGATGATCATGCACAATCCTGCTAAAAAACTGCAACGGAGTTCTCATATTATTAGTGTATTAGCTAAGTATGGATTTCGTGATATATTGACCAGACTTCCTTGGAATACGAAACAAACTCATCTAGAAAAAGGTGTCGATGTAGCGAATATCTCTGTTTACAGACGTATTCGGATGACGTTGGAGGAATTGGGCCCTGCGTTTGTGAAACTCGGGCAATCGGCCTCTACACGTGAGGGGTTGCTACCAAAAGAATTGGTTGACGAACTGAAGTATTTGGAGGATCGCGTTGATCCGTTTTCGATCGATATCAAAAGTTATTTAGAGGAAGAGTTAAATATCCATTTCGAAGAGCATTTTTCTCATATTGACTCAGAACCTTTTGCAGCAGCGTCTATTTCTCAAGTGTACAAAGCGAATTTATTGGATGGTAAAGCAGTTGTCGTTAAGGTGCGAAGACCACATGTTGACGAAGTACTGAAGACCGATTTGGCTTTGATGAGGGATATCGCGCGTATACTGGTTGGTTATAGTGAACCGCTACAAAATCTAAATCTACCTTTAATTGTTGACTCTTTCGCAGCGACATTGGAGGAAGAGATTTCCTTGCTTAACGAGCGCTATAATATCGAACGATTTGCTAAAAATTTTAAAGGAAACAGCAAAATTGTAGTCCCTAAAGTATATCCTGCAGTAAGTTCTGATCGTGTCTTGACGATGGAATATATGGATGGTATCAAGGTAACCGATAAAGCGAAGTTAAAGGAGCTAGGATTAGACTTGGAAGAGATCGTAGACAATGGTATCAATCTTTACCTCGAACAAGTGATCGTACATGGTTTCTTTCATGGAGATCCCCATCCAGGAAATTTAATTGTAATGCGAAATGGAAAATTAGCATTTATAGATTTTGGTAATATGGGTAAATTATTATCCATAGATAGACAAAACTTAGAAGGATTTATTCAGGCTGCTGTTTCTTCCAATGCCCCGCATTTGGCAGATATTATTGAAGATGTTGCCATTGTCAGTCATATTCCTGATCGTGCTAAATTTGAACGCTCTTTATATGAGATCTTTGATCTGATCGATAATGTATCATTAGGAGATATCAGCTTAGAATCTCTATTTAATAAACTGTGGAGAATCATTGGAAATAACCGTTTGTATTTTCCAGAATACATTTATCAACTCATCCGTGGAATATCGTTGATGGAGGGAATTGGTCGTCATCTCAATCCCGATTTGAATATCATGAAAAGTATTAAACCATTCGCTAACCGCATTATGCGGGAACGTTTGGATCCAGCTTACTTATTTAAAAAGGGAAAAAATAAAGCTTTTGCTTTTGCTCGCGACATAGAAAAACTTCCTGATGATCTTCGAAGTGTTTTTAGACAGATAAAAACGGGTAATTTCACGCTTAATCATCATTTAATCAGTGCCAAATCCTTCAATCAGATTCTTAAAAAAGGTGTCAATCGTATTGTGATCGGGATTATGATGCTGTCTTTGAATATGCTGGCGGGGATGGTGATTATTGCGCATGTAGAACCTAAGTTTTGGGGTATTCCTATTTGGGCTTGGCTATTTTTAGGATCTTCTTTTGCCTTAGCTATCTATTTATTTATATCCATGCTGCGCGCCAGAAATAAAGATTAGTTTGGAGTCAATTTCCTTTATAAAGACTTTACATAGAAGAGCGTGATCAATCGTATCACGCTCTTACGTATAAGACAATAACCCACCTCAATCATTTACCTATTCTATTTCAGTGTAATTATATTGCGTATACTCGCAAATTTATCTAAGTTTGATTATCTAGATAACAGAGGTCATGCAGATAGATTTAACAGATAAAAAAGCCCTTGTAGGTGCTAGCTCAGGAGGTATTGGTGCGGCCATCGCGCAGCAATTGGCCTTGCATGGCGCAACTGTAACGTTGATGGCCAGAAACGAAGAAAAGTTAATCGCTACATTAGCCACTTTAGATAGGAGTAGGGGGCAGCAACATCAATATCTTGTTGTTGATTTTGATAACTATGAACAGTACTTGCAAATAATTTCCACTTATTTTAAACAGCATGTGGTTGATATATTGATTAATAACACACCAGGGCCAAAGGCTGGGACAATTGCTGAAAAAACATTGGATGATTATCAAAAGGCATTTGAACTGCTGTTTAAAACCCATTGTTATACAACTGAATTGGCGTTGCCGCATATGAAAGAAAGCGGGTATGGTCGAATTATCCATGTTTCTTCATTGACGGTGAAAGAACCCGTTTCTACTTTAGTTTTATCCAATACTGTGCGAACTGCCTTAATGAGCTGGAGTAAATCCTTAGCGAAAGACGTTGCTTCCTATAACATTACAGTCAATAATGTATTGACAGGACTTTTTGATACAGCACGTATTCAATCATTGACGCAAATGGATGCCGATCGATTACATATTTCGTATGAAGAAGCTTTAGCATTGCGATTGAAACAAGTACCCATGAATCGATTGGGTAAACCAGAAGAATATGGATATTTGGTTAGTTTCATTTGTTCTGAATATGCCAACTATTTGACAGGAACGAATATTCCGTTGGATGGAGGTATGATGAATGGATTTTAAATAAAAGGCCTTTAAGATTTCTTATCTTAAAAGCCTTTTATTATGCATGAATCACTTATTCAATACCAACTCGGTATTCACGGTAATTTTCACATTTGAAGTTAGCGATTCAAGTCCGAAAGGTAACTTATTCGTATGTTTCATTCCAAAATCAAAACGATTGATCGTTGTTTTAACGGTAAAGTCTGCACGTGTTTTTTCCCATTGATCTGTCGTGATTTCTCCATTTTGAGTTACATCAAAAGTAACTTTCTTTGTTACGCCACGGATGGTTAGATCGGCTATTAATATATACTTATTGTTTTTAGCTTTTTTAAATGAAATCGTTTTTAATGTGATATTAGGATATTGTTCAGCATAGAAAAAATCAGCTGATTTTAAATCACGATCACGAGTTGTGACATGTGTATCAATACTGGTGGCGTCTATTGTAAAATCTATTTTTGCATTATCAAAGCTCTCTTTATTTGGCGCATCTACAGAACCCTTCACTCTGGTAAACTGTCCGTCAATCAAGTTAATGCCTAAACGAGTAATATTAAATCTTGCATGTGTATGTGTCGGATCGACTGTCCATTTTACCTGTGCCATGGCGCTATTAATCATTAGGATTGTAACGACTAGGGTCTGAAAAGATCTATTCATGACGTTTATAATTGTTAGTTTTTAACAATTCATTGATGGAAATGTTTTTGTTTAGCGTTATTATTGGATCAAGGTCTACAATATGCTATTCATACACCTATTTTATTTGTTTGGTTTTAAAATCTGTCGTTTCATGCGGCTCAGAAACTCTTGAGACACACCAATATAGGAAGCGAGTTGCAGATTAGATATTCTGGGATAGATTTTAGGGTAACGTTTGATAAAATCTAAATAACGTTCTTGTGCGGTAAAGCCAAGTGCAGCGATAATACGATGTTGAGAGGCAACTTGCGATCGTTGAGACATGATCCTAAATAATCGTTCTACTTGAGGGCAGTTATGAAATAATCGCTCCTTTTGCTCCCGAGAAATCACAAGTATTTCAGCGTCTTCTAATGCTTGGATATATAACTGAGCTGGTTCTTGATCATTAAAACTGGCAATATCCGATATCCACCACTCTTCAATAGCAAAATATAAGATATGTTCTTCTCCGTTTGGAGTCAAATAAAAAATCTTAAATGATCCTTTTTTAACAAAACCTTCAAAATTGCAGATTTCACCAGCACGAAGAACAAAATTCTTTCTTTTAACAGTAGTAGGGGTATAGCTAGAGGTGATTAACTCCAATTGTTCGTCTGTAACCGATATTCTTTTTTTAATGTATTCCTTGAAAATTTCCATAGCATTTTACCAAACTAAAGCCATTGAGACTAGTTGACTTTTATAAATGAAATTTCTTCTAAGCTATCAGATACACCAAAAACCTGATAACCGTGTTGATGTAAGGAATTTAATAAAGACTTTGTTTTTTCTTTGCCATTATCAAAGAAACGTTCATGTATTTCCAATAAAATCTGTTTGATTTCAATAGAGGAATTTAATATGCTGTCGATTACCTTGTATTCAGAACCTTCGATATCCATTTTTAAGATATCAATATGTTGATGGTTATTTTCCTTTAAAATATCTTTTAAAGATTTCATTTGTACCTCGACAATATTATTCTCATCCACATTCTGATGATTGATAATGGATCCGGATACATGCTCTTTATTCTTGGGCAAATTAAAATGTGCCAATCCTGTTTCATTATCTAAACCTATCGGTTGAAAATGAAATTTAGGAGATAAATCTGTTCTTTTTGAGATCCAATCAATTGACTTTGGGGTTGGGTCATATCCAAATACATGACAATTGTGTTTTTCAATAATTGCTTCATCAAAAGAAGTGTCTTGACCGATTCCAAATGAATAAACGATTGACTCAGCAGCTAGTAATTCTGGATTCACATAGAAACCTCCGTATGAATTGCCGTACCAAATATGGGTGCATTTATGCTCAATTTTAAATGATGAAATTTTTCCTGAAAGGACTTTATACTGGTTCTTCAATTTACTGATCAAGCTTGGACCCATATCTTATATTGTGTTTAATGTTGCCTGTAAGTTACGAGAAAAAATTAATTTTCGATAAAATTGCAACTGATATTTATAAGATAAGTTCCGCAACTTTTGTCAATTTATCTGAAGCAGCTAAACCATTCGGATTGCAGCCTAATTTGCCTTCTGGAACTGCTAAGTTTTGTTTATGATAGAAATCTATCCAAAACTCGTCCGTTTTACCTGTCGCTGGATTGATGAAAGTCATGGGCTCTAATTGGAAAATATGAAATGTCCGAAAGGCTCTTTCTATAAAATCTGAACAATAATAACTGTCTTCTTGGAGAATATAACTCCAGTTATAAGGTTTTCCGAGCATTTCTTTTGCTTGATGGATAGCCTGAGGAATTGCTTTTTGATTTTCAGATTTGAGTCGGTAAATGATCAAGTTGTTTTCTTTCGTTTTTTGATTATCATAGAATACATGTATTTCTTCCCGAATAGATCCTTGTTTCGCGCTAGCATGCAGTACAAAAATAGTATCCTTATTCATTTCAATTAATCCGATATGATCAAAGGAAATATTTTTATCGCGTTGTGTCACACGGTTAATAGCTCCAGAAAGATTTTCTTTCTCAGCTCCGACAAAGATCAGGTCGCCATTCTTAAGACTTTCGGTATTGATTGTTTGCCCAAAACTAATTTGAGCAGTTATCATCCATAATAAGATGAATAGAAATCGAGATACTTGCATCAGGTAAAAATACAATCTATTTTGGATGAAATACGCGATAAAATAAAGATTTTTAGCATGCTAAAAACCAGCTTGTTTTTTATCTGTTTTAAGCTTGTTTTCTATTTTCCTTTCTAAGGAAATAAAAACAATAATCATAGAATGTTTGTATCTTTGCATTATGGGAAAAATGTACAATGATGTGGTCGAGTTGTTACCAGAGTTAATTCATTGCTTCAATAATCATCTGATGTTTGATAGCTTAGAAGAGGAAGATGTGATCTCGTTTCTACCTATTGAGGATAAAGAAGTTGCTAAAGAGTTTGTATCACACACCAATAAGATGTTAGGGGATTTTTTTGAGGTGGAAGACGGTGAGCTTTGTTACGCAGAAGATAGTTATTTGGATAAGGTTGATAATCCTGTTTTATTCTGGAAAGACTATTTAGGTTGTTTCTTTAATTTTGAATTGGTAGAAGATCTTTTAGATCGGGAAGATATTAAAGGTTCGAGCCTTGGCACCTATCGAATTACTCATATTGCTTATATTAATGAAGTAAATAAACGTATTCAAAAAAGAAGGCTGAATGGTATTCATTTGGAATATAAAGTTAAGTCTACACCTTTAGATAGCAATAAGCATTGGAATCGTACTTACGATAAAGAATGTTAAATTTAACACTCTTTATTGCACCAAGTTCTTGATGATGATGTTGCTGTTCGGACAGGTGTTGATCGTTCTCTAGCAAAGCCGCAATTTGATTTTCTTTTTATAACCTATTTTTATTCAAATTTGAAATAATGAAATATATATTGACAATAATGACTTTGTTTGCTTTGTGGAGCTGTTCAAATCCAGAAGATGAACAAAAATTAGAACAGTTGGATAAAAAATCTGCGCGTGAGGTTACGTTAAAAACGATAACCCAAGGAGATTCTGTCTTGCATATTACTGTTCAAAACATTTGGTATAATGGTGATAAAATAGCGACGAAGAATGATACTATAAAAACAGCTGCTGCTCCTAAAACATGGAATAAAGTTGATTCTACACAAACGCTTAGTAAAGTGCCTATTTTTGTAACGGTGCAATAGTATGAGAAAGAAAACGTCAAAAAGCATTCAGCTCGTTTTAATTACATCAGTTTTGGCTTCCTGCAGTCAGCCACAAGTACAACAACCAGATGCTAATCAGCAACGCATTTTCATGCGGGCTGACTCAACTGCGGAATATACAGAAGTAACCAACAACTACCATCAGCAAGGGCGACACTCTGCAGGAGGAGTAGGGACTGGTTTTTTGTGGTTTATGGCATTCAGACATATGAGTGGCGGATTTGGCTATGCGAACAGTAGCCTTCATCCAAGTTCCGTATCAGGTACCAATGCCGCTAAATCATCTGCTTTTAAAGCGCAAAGAGGTGGTTTTGGTAGAAGTGCGCGCTCTTCTCGATCATCTTCTTTCGGTTCTTGATGCAGATAAAAAAACTTAGAATAGATCCCAATTGGCAAACACGATTAACATCTATTGGCTATGGTTATCACAGTATGGATGGCGTTCCCTATTGGGTAGATGATTATTACTATGAAATCAGTAACAAAGAAGCTGATCTGATCTATAAAGCCTCTATGGAATTGTGGGATATGTGTCTACAGGCGGTAGAGCATGTTGTGCAAAATAAATTATACCATTTATTTCAAATCCCCAATTTTATGATTCATCATATCGAAAGATCTTGGGAGAATGATGAACCTTCGATCTATGGACGCTTTGATTTTGCTTACGATAATGATCAAAAGCAGCTTAAGCTTTTGGAATTTAATGCAGATACACCAACGTCTTTATTCGAATGTGGAATCGTGCAATGGTATTGGAAAAAGCATTATTTTCCAGAATTGACCGATCAATTTAATACCATCCATGAACAATTAGTAGAAAGTTGGGGCAATCTAAAACCTTATTTGAAAGGGGATATCCTTCATTTTTCTTGTGCAAAAGAGACGTTAGAAGATTTGACAAATGTCGAATATCTACGAGATACAGCCATTCAGACAGGTTTGCAAACAAAATTAATTTACATAGACGACATTGGTTGGAATGGACGAAATTTTGTTGACCTAGAAGGAGAACAGATACGTTCGATATTTAAGTTATATCCTTGGGAATGGATGGTTAATGAGGAATTTGGAGTACAAATTGTCAATGACCTCAATCAGGCACAATGGATCGAACCTTCTTGGAAAATGATTTTGTCAAATAAAGCGATATTGCCTATCTTATGGGAATTGTTTCCCGATCATCCTAATTTACTGGCTTCTTATTTTAACGGCCCAAACCATTTAAATCACTTTGTAAAGAAACCTATTTTGTCTCGTGAAGGAGCAAATATCGAAATGTATTATAACAATGAAATCATACATGAAACGAATGGTGAGTATGGTCATGAAGGTTATATCTATCAAGAATTGGCCACTTTACACCGAGAGGAAACTGGGTTTTCCATCATTGGAAGTTGGATGATTGGTCAAGAATCTTGTGGAATTAGTTTTAGGGAATCAACGATGCCTATAACAACAGATCAAAGTAGATTTATACCACATATCATTCGATCATAAAAGGCATCCATAACCTTAAACATCACTGCTCTTCAATAGACTGTTATCTAAAATTTCTTCGTACTCCTCAAACCGATGTTCTCTTATGGGACGAACGTAGGGCTCTGTATTGAAATACAGTAACAGACAAGGGGAGATTTGTTTGTACTTTTCCACATATTCGTATTTAATAAGTTCTCCATTGCTAATTCGTTGCTTTATTTTATTATGATAGGGATACATGCTTTATTTTTAATTAGAACTGTGCTTTTATGTTTTTGAATTAACATAACACATTACGGTTTTTGTAAATATATAATTTAACAAAACAAATTGAAGTGAATTTTGTTTGTATTTAATAAACCAATAAAAAGGAGCGTTATTATGAACCTTATTCACAAAATTGAGCATTGGGGGGATAGTCATCATCCACAATGGATAGATTACCTAAGAATTGCACTGGGCATATTAATTTTAGTAAAAGGAATGAGCTTTGTGGGAGATTTAGATGGGGTTGGTGCTTTAGTGCAGCAGGTGAATTATAAATTATACATTTGGGGCGGAGTTCATTATATTGTTTTTGCCCAAATTGTTGGCGGTTTGTTTTTAATTTTTGGATTTCAAACCAGATTAGCTGCTGCAGTGCTATTACCTATTTTATTTGGAGCCGTGTTTTTTGTTAATATTACAAATGGATTTAGTTTTCTAAATTCAGAACTTTGGTTGTCTATTATCGTATTTATATTTTTAATCGTTTTTCTTATTATGGGATCGGGTAAGTATTCATTGGATAATTTAATGGATAAACCAGGCTACAGTAGAAAAATTTAAGAATACATAGAACATAATCTGGTAGACTTTTTATACTAAACAGATTTTAATTAGCTGGGTGCCGTTTATTGAATGATGTATTCAGTAAACATAAAAAATCCTCTTGTACTTATTTGTGCAAGAGGATTTTTAATATATACTTTATCGTTTATTTTGTGTGTGTTTCGCACCAGTTTTTAGCATTGACAAATGCTTCCAACCAAGGCGTTACTTCATCCTGACGATCTGCTGGATAGTTTGCCCAGTTCCATTGAAAAGTGGAACGTTCAATGTGAGGCATGGTAACTAAATGGCGACCAGTTGTATCACATAACATGGCTGTATTGAAATCAGACCCATTTGGATTTGCAGGATACGCTTCATAAGCATATTTTGCTACAATGTTATACTGTGATTCTTCTTTTGGTAAGTTGAACTTTCCTTCACCATGAGAGATCCAAACACCTAAAGTC
Source organism: Sphingobacterium sp. SRCM116780 (assembly GCF_021442025.1). Taxonomy (NCBI): domain Bacteria; kingdom Pseudomonadati; phylum Bacteroidota; class Sphingobacteriia; order Sphingobacteriales; family Sphingobacteriaceae; genus Sphingobacterium; species Sphingobacterium sp. SRCM116780. Next base: position 2,270,699 of record NZ_CP090446.1, on the reverse strand, counting down.
GTTCCAGCTAACGTAGACAGCATAATCGAATTGTTTTCCTGTACTTTCACCGACACAAAGTTAGATTCGTGCTTTTGTGAAGTGTTATGTAACATTTTTCCATGTACATCATGATCAGGATTGATTAATTCTAACTCCATGAATAACTGACAGCCATTACAAATTCCTACAGATAGGGTATCAGGACGAGCGAAGAAATTAGTCAAAGCTGTTTTTGCTTTTTCATTGTATAAGAAAGCTCCAGCCCAACCTTTTGCAGAACCTAAAACATCGGAGTTCGAGAAACCTCCAACAGCACCAATGAATTGGATATCTTCCAATGTCTCACGACCAGCAATTAAATCGGTCATGTGCACATCTTTTACATCAAATCCTGCTAGGTACATCGCATTTGCCATTTCACGTTCCGAGTTAGAACCTTTCTCTCGAATGATTGCTGCTTTTGGACGTGGTTTTGATGCATCAATTGACGGTTTTTTACCATCGAATTGCGTAGGGAATACAAAGTTTAAGGGTTGGTTTTTATAATTGTTGTAACGCTCTTGCGCCATTCCATTTTTAGATTGTTTTGAATCTAATAAGAAGGACGTTTTGTACCAAGTGTCACGTGTTTCAGCTACGTTAAATGAGAATGTATCTGCATTATTTTTGAATGAAACTTCTGTTCCTTCAACTGCCTGACCAATTTTTACCGCTTCCACATGGGCAGCTGCTAATGCGCTTTCAAATGCAGCATCATCTTTCGCTTGTAAAACAACGGCTATATTTTCATTGAATAATGCTTTTACCGTATCCGCTTCACCTAAACCAGATAAATCATAGTTAGCTGCTAAGTTCACATCTGCAAAAGTCAATTCTAATAAAGTTGTGATCAAACCACCAGAACCCACATCATGACCTGCTTTGATTTGTCCTGCTTGGATTAATTCTTGAATGGTATTGAATGCTTTTTTGAAATAAGCACCGTCTTGAATAGTCGGAACCTCTTTACCAATCTTGTTTAAGATTTGTGCAAATGATGAACCTCCTAATTTGAAGGTGTCTGTTGATAAATTGATGTAGTAAATAGAACCTGCTTTCTTGTTTAAAACGGGTTCTACAACTTTGTTGATATCTGTACAGTTACCCGCAGCAGAAATAATCAAGGTACCAGGTGCAATGACATTTTCACCATTTGGATATTTTTGTTTCATCGAAAGTGAATCTTTTCCTGTCGGAATATTGATTCCCAATTCTAAAGCAAAATCCGAACACGCTTTTACCGCTTTATATAAGCGCGCATCTTCACCCTCATTATTACAAGCCCACATCCAGTTTGCAGATAATGAAACTCCTGCTAAACCATTTTTGATAGGGGCGAAGACTAAGTTTGATAACGCTTCAGCAATAGCGGTTCTACTTGCTGCAGCTGGATCGATGATCGCAGCTACTGGAGAATGGCCTACAGTCGTCGCAATACCTTCTTTGCCTTTATAATCTAACGCCATTACACCCACATTATTCAAGGGTAGTTGTAAAGGACCTGTACATTGTTGTTTTGCAACACGACCGCCTACGCAACGATCAACTTTATTTGTTAACCAATCTTTTGATGCTACCGCTTCTAACTGCAACACTTGCTTTAAATAGGTTGGTATATTTTCTGTTGTATAAGCGACATCAGCGTAATTTCTAACAACCGTGTTGTCTCGCATGAATGTTTTTGGAGAAGAACCGAAGAAATCTTCTAGTGCGTAATCCATTGGTTTTTCACCTGTGGTTTTAGATTGGAACGTAAAACGATGATCTCCCGTTACATCACCAACAGTATACATTGGTGAACGTTCACGATCAGCAACACGCTTTAATGTATCGATATCTTTTTCTCCAATCACCAAGCCCATGCGTTCCTGCGATTCATTACCGATGATTTCTTTCGCAGATAGAGTAGGATCACCTACTGGTAAAGCATCTAAATCAATCAGACCTCCTGTTTCTTCCACTAATTCAGATAAACAGTTTAAGTGACCACCTGCACCATGGTCATGAATAGAAACAATAGGATTATGATCGGATTCTACCATACCACGAACGGCGTTAGCAGCACGTTTTTGCATCTCTGGATTAGAACGTTGGATTGCGTTTAACTCAATACCTGAACCGAAAGCACCTGTATCTGCAGAAGATACAGCAGCACCACCCATACCAATACGGTAGTTTTCACCACCCAGGATAACGATTTTATCTCCTGTTTGAGGCGTATGTTTTTTCGCTTGATCTAACTTACCATAGCCGATACCACCTGCTTGCATGATGACTTTGTCAAAGCCCAATTTGCGCGCTTCTTCTTCATGTTCAAATGTCAAGACAGAACCAGTAATCAGGGGTTGTCCAAATTTATTACCAAAATCAGAAGCACCATTAGATGCTTTGATTAAGATATCCATTGGTGTTTGGTATAACCAATCGCGCTCGTTCATGGCTTTTTCCCAAGGACGATTATCTTCTAAACGCGAGTAAGAAGTCATGTAAATCGCTGTTCCCGCCAAAGGCAAAGAACCTTGACCACCCGCTAAACGATCACGAATCTCTCCACCAGAACCTGTAGCCGCTCCTGAGAAGGGTTCAACAGTTGTCGGGAAGTTATGTGTTTCAGCTTTTACAGAAAGGACTGCATCAAATTCTTTCTCTTCATAGAAATCTGGTTTGTCAGCTGACTTTGGAGCGAATTGTGTGACACGTGGTCCCTTTACAAAAGCGACATTATCTTTATAAGCGGAAACAATCTCGTTAGGATTTGTTTCCGATGTTTTCTTGATTAATTTGAATAAGGAAGTCGGTTGTTCTTCACCATCAATAATAAAAGTACCATTGAAGATTTTATGACGACAGTGTTCTGAGTTTGCTTGAGAGAATGCGAAAACTTCGGAGTCGGTTAATTTGCGACCTAATTTAATCGCTAAATTAGTTAAATATTGAACTTCTTCCGTGTTTAATGAAAGACCTTCTTGTGTGTTATAAGCAGCAATATCATCAATTTCCAAAATTGGCTCTGGAGCAATATTGATGCTGTACATTTCTTGTGTCAATGATTCGTATTTCTGCGAAATCATGGGATCAAAATCGTTAAAATCTGCGTGTACTTTTTGAAATTCTTCTATACGAATAATTCTTGCTATCCCCATATTTTGGGTGATCTCCACGGCGTTCGTACTCCAAGGAGTAATCATTGCTGCACGAGGACCAACATAATAATCGTTTAGGATAGATTTTTCGATTTTTTTAGCATTTCCAAATAGCCAGTTGAGTTTAGAAATATCTTCGGTTGATAAATCTTGTTGGGTTTGCACACCGTAAACGATGTCGCTAGGGTTCACAAAGAAATGAATCATTATAACTGTAAATTTTGAACGTTCTTCAAATTAAAATACAAATTTACGTTAATCCTTTGACTTATCAGGAATGAAAAGTGCTAAATAATCGTAAAATTATTTTTTAAGAGAGATTTATTTCTTTGGGATCAACTTTCATGAAAGATATTCCAATAATGATCTGAGTGATTGCGAAAAGGCCTAAAAAAGTTAAAACAACCAATGGTCTACCATATCCTAAGATTTGTGTACTGATGATACCTCCAGAAATAGCAAATATAAAAGCGATAATGCTGCTATAGAAAGCGAGTTTAGAAATGACGCTTAGTTTGGCTAATCCAAATGAAAATATACTGGTGCCAATAAAAAAGGGCAAAAGTATAGGAATTAAAAACTTGACTCCTGTTGTCTGCACAAAAGTCATGAGTTGCACGATATTAGTATCCATATGTATAGAGGGATCTGTCATGAAAAATGCGAAAAGGTGAAAAAAAGCATCCACACACATACCCATTGCTCCAATGGCTAATAGGACGCTTCCTGTCATCGTATAGCTGTTGGTTTTGGGTAAATATATATTTATTTTCATTAAACTAATCAGATACAAAACAGAAGACAGGATTCCTACCATTACGGATACCAACACAGGTTGTCTGTTTTGGGAAACAATTGTTAAGATATGTTTGGTATCTGCGGTGCCTTGATCTGGCATCAAAAACCAGCTTAACCAATATAAAATGGCGGCAAGAATGAGTAATAATGCTGAACTTTTCATGTTGTTTATTTCAATCAATGTTAATTGAAAAACAATAATAATGAAAAAAGATACATGCAACTACAAAATTTTAGCAAAAGGAGAGTCTATCATCTTATTTTCTTTATCGTTAAACAAAATAATCCAATTTATAGAACCTGCTATTCAAGACAAAGTATTTTACTTTCGCAATAAAAAACACGCAAAGCTGAGGAGAAAACGATCAATTTGTGTGGATAACAATGTAATTATAATTGCGAATCAGAGCAAATTTATCTAAGTTTGTGCGTAAAATCAGATTCTAACATGAATATTTCATATAAGTGGCTTCAAGATCATATTGATATAAATAAAAAACCAGAAGAGTTATCGTTAATTTTAACCAATGTTGGATTAGAGGTAGAGGTTTTGGAAGTGGTTCAAAGTATTCCAGGAGGATTAGAGGGATTGGTCGTTGGAGAGGTGAAAACTTGTGAACAACATCCAAATGCAGATAAATTAAAAGTAACAACGGTTGATATTGGTGCTGCTGATGTATTACATGTGGTTTGTGGAGCTCCTAATGTGGCTGCTGGTCAGAAAGTAATTGTAGCAACTGTAGGTTCAACGGTACACCCGACTACTGGTGAACCTTTTAAAATCAATAAATCAAAAATACGTGGTGAAGTTTCAGAAGGCATGCTTTGTGGAGAAGATGAGGTCGGTTTAGGTACTTCGCATGCAGGGATCGTGGAATTGCCTTTGGATGCTAAGGTAGGTACATTAGTAAAAGATTTTTATAACGTACAAGACGATTACCGTTTTGAAATAGGTTTAACACCAAATCGTGCGGATGCTGCTTCTCATGTTGGCGTAGCACGTGATATCGCTGCATATTTTAGAACAGCATTGAAAAAAGCTGATCTTTCATCTTTTCAAGAAGGAAACAATAGCAACACAGAAGTTGTTGTTGAAAGTTCTATCGGTAGTCCTCGCTACTCAGGTATTAATATTTCGGGTGTAAAAGTAGCGGAATCTCCAGACTGGTTGAAAGAACGCCTAAATGTAATCGGTATACGTCCAATCAACAATATTGTTGATGTTACGAACTTCATTTTACATGATTTAGGCCAACCGTTACATGCTTTTGATCAGGATAAAATAGCTGGGAATAAAGTCGTTGTGAGACAAGCCAAACAAGATGAAATTTTCGTCACGTTAGATGGGGTTGAACGTAAACTTTCTGCAGAAGATTTAATTATTGCAGATGCTGAAAAACCAATGTGTATTGCTGGGGTTTTTGGTGGAGCTCATTCTGGAGTTTCGGAATCAACAACGAATATCTTTTTAGAATCCGCTTATTTTAATGTGGTCTCTGTTCGTAAGACTTCGAAGCGTCATAATCTGAAAACAGATGCTTCTTTTCGATATGAAAGAGGTACAGACCCTCATATAACGGTAGAAGCATTGAAAAAAGCAGCTATTTTAATCCAACAAGTTGCTGGTGGTCAAATTAGTTCCAAAATTATAGATATCTACCCCGTTGAAGTAGAACCTTTTGCATTCGATGTTAACTATAATCAGGTAAGAAGATTGATTGGTCAAGCTATTCCTAACGAAGAGATCAAGTCGATCATCTTAGCATTAGGTATTGGTATTGCGACAGAATCAGCAGAGCACTTAGCTGTTTTGGTTCCTCCTTATCGTGTTGATGTAACCCGTGAGGTTGATGTCATCGAAGAGGTATTGCGTATTTACGGTTATAATAATGTGGAATTGAAACCACAAATAAAGTCCTCATTAAATACTTCTGATAAACCTGATAAAGAGGTCGTTTTAAATCAATTAGCAGATTTATTGATCGCGAACGGGTATAGAGAGATTTTATCAAATTCGTTAACAAAGTTAGATTATGCTGACGATGAAGCGACTGCTGTGCGTCTTTATAACCCGTTAAGTTCTGATCTGGATACCATGCGTCAAAACATGCTGTTTTCAGCTTTGACTGCGGTTTCTTATAATCAAAAGAGAAAAAATGGAGATTTGAAAGTTTTTGAATTCGGTAAAACATATGCTATTACTGGTGAAGGCTATCAGGAAAAACAACATTTAGCGATTGCAATCAGTGGTAAATCGGAGATTGAGCAATGGAATAATAGCAAACAAGCGGTTAATTTCTATCATATCAAAGCGGTTGTTGATACTATTGTAAAAAGACTGAAAATCGAAGGACTTCAAATTCAAGATGCGCCTAGTGACCATTATGCTTATGGATTAACGTATCTGAAAGGCACTAAACCTTTAGTAAGCTTTGGTGCGGTAGCAACAACGGCACTGAAAAAGGCTGATGTAGAAGGACAGGTCTTCTTTGCTGATTTCGATTGGGATCAAATGATCAAAATCATTCGTAAGAATGTCATCAAATTCAAAGAAGTATCTAAATTCCCTGCGGTAAAAAGAGATTTATCTTTATTGATTGATGAGGCAGTTACATTTGAGCAGTTAAAAACAATCGCTCAAAAAACAGAACGTAAGCTACTCAAAGAGGTGAATGTGTTTGATGTTTATAAAGGAGATAAGATTCCTGAAGGGAAAAAATCGTATGCATTAAGTTTTATTCTCCAAGATGAGGAAAAAACTTTGATGGACAAACAGATTGACGCAATAGTTCAAAAATTAATTCTTAACTTTGAGAAGGAAGTAAGCGCAGAAGTGCGTGGTTAATTTGAATAATAAAATTTAATTGTATAAATTTAATATATGGCAACATTATCTTCACAAATGAATATTATCGTTGAGAAAACGAAAAATTTAATTCAAATGTGCGAAGTCTTGCAAGAAGAAAATGATTTGCTTAAATTAGAAGTTCAATCACTTCAAGTCGCCTTTAATACAAGTAGCGACAAGAATAAGCAACTTGAGGAACAGATGAAGGCAATGGCAGTTGCGCGTACTCTTGATAATTCTGAAGCTGATAAAGATGCAATAAATGAAAAAATACTTGACACAAAGCAAAAAATTAACGATTTTGTGCGAGAAATAGACAAATGTATTAGTTTGTTGAAGTAAGCTAATAGGATAGTGGGTTTAGGATAACTTATTAATACAAACGTAAAGCTCAAATAACAATGGGAGAAATTTCCATAAAAATAAACATCGCTGATCGCGTGTATCCACTACGAGTAGATACGTCGGAAGAGGAGATCATCCGCCATGCAGCGAAATTGATTAATGAAAAAGTAAAAGAATTACAAGATAATTATACTGTACGTGATAAGCAGGATTTATTGTCGATGTGTGTACTTCAATATGCAACAGGTATGTTGAAGGCAGAACGACAGGTGCAGACACAAGATCAAGGGGTGGAGCAATCCGTTCATGAACTGGATCAGTTATTATCTAATTTCTTTACAAAATAATCGTTCTTTATCGAGCTTTATTACAACGAATTTGCCGCAGTTAAATTCGGGTTGTCACTATTTTAAACTTAACGCTTCAATATTACAGGCGAAAAAGATGTAGGCCATTTTGCGTAAGCCATCTAGGTCATGATCATAGCCTAATCATATGATATAGAAGTTTAATTATATTAGATACCCGTTATTTAATTGCGGTTTTTTTTTGAAAGGAATTATAAATAAAATTACATATATAAACAATTAATAAATACATGGACATCGCAATTTATATCATACTTTCTCTGATTGTTGGTATTGCTATTGGCCGTTATCTTTTAGCTATTTTGTTTAAAAAACAAAAGGAAGAAGCTCAAGAAAAGGTGAAAAGCATTATAAAAGAAGCAGAGCAAGAGGCAGAACATCTAAAAAAGAAAAGACTATTAGAAGCAAAAGAAAAGTTTCTTCAGTTGAAATCTGAACATGAAAAAGAGGTTAGCCAACGTAATAATACCATAAGTCAGAAGGAAAATACGTTACGTCAGAAAGAACAATCTGTTAATCAAAAACTAGAAAGTTTGAGTCGTGAAAAACAAGAGTTGGATGGAAGCCGTAAGCAATTGGACAAACTTGTTGAAGTAAATGAAAAGAAATCTGAAGAAGTCGAACAACTCAAGCTTCAACAGATAAAACAATTGGAAGGTATTGCTGGTGTTACTGCTGATGAAGCTAAAAACCAATTGGTTGATTCCTTACGCGAAGAGGCCCGTTCTCAAGCGATTATGCAAATTAAGGATATTGTTGACGAAGCAAAATTAACCGCTACAAAAGAGGCGAAGAAAGTCGTTATTCAAACCATCCAACGTACTGCTACTGAGTCGGCTATCGAGAATACAGTGTCGATTTTCAATATTGAAAATGATGAAATTAAAGGTCGTATCATTGGTCGTGAAGGTCGTAATATTCGTGCTTTAGAAGCTGCAACAGGTGTAGAGATTATCGTTGATGATACACCTGAAGCGATTATTTTATCAGGTTTTGATCCTGTTCGTCGTGAAATTGCGCGTTTGGCTTTACACCGTTTGGTGACAGATGGACGTATCCACCCAGCACGTATTGAAGAAGTTGTCGCCAAAACACGTACACAAATTGAAGATGAAATTGTCGAGATTGGTGAACGTACAGCTATCGATTTAGGCATTCATGGCTTACATCCTGAGTTGATTCGTATGGTAGGGCGTATGCGTTACCGTTCATCTTATGGACAGAACTTATTACAACACTCTCGTGAGGTAGCAAATTTTGCAGCAACAATGGCTGCAGAATTGGGACTGAATGTAAAGCACGCAAAACGTGCAGGTTTATTACACGATATTGGTAAAGTACCTGATGATAATCCAGAATTACCTCACGCTATTTTGGGTATGCAATTGGCTGAAAAATATAAAGAACATCCAGACGTGTGTAATGCGATAGGTGCTCACCACGATGAAGTCGAGATGACAGCAATGATCTCTCCAATTGTACAGGCTTGTGATGCAATCTCTGGCGCTCGCCCTGGTGCTCGTCGTGAAGTGGTAGAAAGTTATATCAAACGCTTGAAAGAGTTGGAAGATTTAGCGTTATCATATCCTGGTGTTGAAAAGACATTTGCTATTCAAGCTGGTCGTGAATTGCGCGTGATTGTTGAAAGCGAGAAAATATCGGATGCACAAGCAGAGGTTTTAGCAGCAGATATTTCAAATAGAATTCAAACGGAGATGACCTACCCAGGTCAAATTAAAGTAACCGTTATTCGCGAGATTCGTTCTGTCGCCTATGCGAAGTAGAATAGGATTTTAGAAAAATAGATACAAAAGCCTCAACATTGTTGAGGCTTTTGTCGTTATTCATGTTTCGGCTACATTTCAATTTTTATTTTTAGTATTTTTGTGGCTATTATTTAGAATAAGGAAAATACCCGTTATCAGATGAAGAAAAAACAAGCTCCTGTACAAGAAATAAAAAGACCTGTCGATCAATATTTTGATGAATTGAATGAAAATTTTCAAGATCCAACCAATCGGGTGATTCAAATTGTTTTTTTGCCTTTGTTCTTTTTTGGTTTAATGGGGATCATTTGGATGATTCCTTTTCCACAATTTGATTTCTTGGTGAAATTGGGATGGCATACATTTTTGAACTGGGGATCTTTTTTTATCGCTATTCTTATCTATTGCTATTTGAAGCTTTCTCCGACATTATCTTATGCTGTCTTAATGTGTATTGGTATCATGAGTTATTTTATCGTACAACTCGAGTATGTGGCGCGAGAAGGAGGGCCAAGTGTTCTATTGGTCTCAGGTCTTATTATGTTGGTTTCTTTAGCGATACTTTGGTTTGGAAAATCAAAAGAAAAAAATACCATTTCCATCGGTCAGTTTTGGAAGTTCTTAACGATAGGCCCGATTTGGCTTTGGCACTTTGCTTTTAAAAGAATTAAACTTAAATATTAATATCCTCATAACAGAGAATCCCAATTAGAACAAATCTAATTGGGATTCTCTGTTTTTTTGAATTTTTTATTTATTAGAACTTGTAGGTGATACCAGCTCCTAGAATTTGTTTTACTTGTAAGTCTGATTTTTTACCAACTTCAACACCATTCACAATTTTTGGTAGTTCTGTATTATCATCATATATCATTTGTACGCCAGCATTAACCGTAATCCATTTATTAACTTTCATTGCTAGGTTTGCGGTATAGTCGACATCTACATTTTGTGGATCTTCCAAGTAGTTGGAGTATAGTTTTAAGATATTTTCAAAAGTGACATTCTCCATGATTTGTGTTTTGTAATAGGCATCGAATGAAGCACCAAATTCAACGCGTGAATTTTTACCCGCATCTACACCGTAAGTTGTCGCTAAACTATCATTGGTCACGAATACAAAGCGCAGAGCGGCAGGAGATAAGTTAAATTTGAAATTATCTGATTTTTTGTATGCGATACCTGGGCCAAAGCTTAAATAGGCTGGCGAAAAAGCGTCAGAGATTAATTTTCTGTTTGTTGAGGTATAATCATATCCTTTTGCAAACTGTGTATTGAAGTTCAGAAAGAAGGTATATAACCATCTTTCCTTTATTTGATACCCTAATAAACTGTTGATAGCAAAGCGATCATCATTCTTTCTCCAATCTGTTTCTTTTTGAAAAGTTTGTCCATAGGCAGCAATAACTTTATTGTCCCATGACCATTTATCTTTTTTGTAATTAAAATCGTAATTAAGCATAATATTTCCTGCGAAAGAATTAACTCCACCGGCTGCCCAGTTCGAGAATGAACTTTGATTGATTAAAAAGGTGTTTTCTCCATGAATTTTCCAATTTTTTGTTGAATCAATTGCTACATCTTGTGCTTGAACTTTAGTGACAAATAAGATTGTTAACGCAAATAATAAAAGTTGTATTTTCTTCATATTTTAAAAATTTAGTAAATTTATACACTTAAACAACACCTACAATTATATTGTTCATTAATTGTCGAATTTTTATTACAAAGTATTCGAAAAATAAGGCATTTTTACAAAAAGAGAATGAAGTATGAAAATTACGCTGTTGTGCATCGGAAAAACAGACGATAAATATTTGATTGAAGGAATAGATAAATATCTGAAAAGATTGAAGTTCTATATTACCTTTAATTTAGTTGTTATCCCAGATATAAAGAATAGTAAAAACTTAACTCAAGATCAGCAAAAGGAGAAAGAAGCACAGTTGCTACAAAAGTACATTAGTGCTCAGGATACAGTTGTTTTGTTAGATGAATTTGGAAAAGAATATCGTTCTATCGAATTTTCATCTTATTTAGAAAAGAATATGATCAATAGCATACAGCATCTTATTTTTATTATTGGAGGACCTTATGGTTTTGATGATCAGTTGTATCAACGTGCTAATCATAAAATATCCTTATCTAAAATGACATTTTCACATCAAATGATTCGTTTGTTTTTTGTTGAACAGGTTTATCGCGCATTTTCGATTTTAAAGGGTGAACCTTATCATCATGAATAATTGTGGAATTTTTGTAATTTGAACATCTACTAAAGAAAGGAGTTTATATGTTACCAAGTAAAAGAGAGTATCACTTTAAAAGTGATAATAATAATTCGAACATCACAAAGATTATTATTGTTGTGTGTATCATTATCGTATTATTATTGGCATATTTCACATAAAATTTATGCTAATACCTGATAATAGAGTCTAAATGGTTATTTAGGCTCTTTTGTTTTTTATTAGTTTTAGATTATTGAAAAAAAATAGGCGATACCGGGAGTATCGCCATAAAATCACACTAACTATTAAATAACCTATAGAACTAGGAATTTACAAATTCATGAACCAATATGTTGCTATACTTTATTTATCTTTTTTAAGATGACATGTTATCACATAATTCATATTAAAAAAATAAAACTTATTCGGGTTTTTTATTAAAGTTGTTTTTCACTTGGTTGACGTAAATTTAATACTATTTTTTATAAATACAAATTTATTTTATATCCTTATAGAAAATATTCCAAGCAGCTTGGTCTGTTTTAAAGGTTAGACTCTTCTCTTCCAAATCTTGTAGCTTTATCCATCGAAATGATTGTGCCTTACCATCTTCATATTCTTGACCTTCAAAATCGAAGGCTATTGTTGTTGTGCGGATCTGAATAGGGCTTAGGTTTTTCACTAAATAATAGATCGATATGATTTGGCTATCATTAAAACTAGATTTTTCATAAAAATCTGTTGTGTAAATATGAGATACAACCTCTATATCAAAGTTGCATTCTTCTTGATATTCTCTTTTCAAGGCATCAATTAATCCTTCCCCATATTCTAAACCACCTCCAGGGAATTTTGTAAATGATACATTTTCAGTTTTCTCATCACTGATGAGTACTTCGTTTTCATCATTAATTAAAATTCCGTATACTCTTACATTAAAAGGAAACATGCGCTATTTTTTTATTTTTTTGATAAATCTTTAAGATATATATATCTAAATTCTACAGATTGGCTCTTTTTGCGGAAACACAAATTAACTTATGGAATAGGGTCCAATGTGTACAATGAAGCCGATCGAAAATAGACGTTTGATCCTCATCCTACAAAGCCATAAAACCATTCTCTACTGTTTGCTCATCAACACCGATGTAGGAATAATGACGAGGTAAAAACCACGAGATAGAAGACATGATTTCTTTAAAATCTTTCTCGGTTTGGAACATGGTCGGTGTAATATTAAAAACTAAATCTTGGCTAACCAGATTTTCATCTTCGTAATTTCTTGCGATTAACATAATCTTAGGGTCTTTGATTCCCATGTTGATTAAGTATTCTCGCAAGTTATGACGTAAATCCTGAGGAAGAATTGTTTCAGAAGGTTGACCTACCAATATTTGTTCATCTTTATTAATATGCGCTTCTTCCGTCTTTTTAGAGAAGATAGAATCGTCTGTATAAAATTCGTTATTTAAATGAAAGTTGACTAAATCACCGTAAGAGAATATCCAATCAGGTTTTTCTTGATGTGCATTGATCGCGATACCCATTCCTTTTTTTAGGAGAAAACTTTTCAATCTATTTTTGATAACAAATGCTTGAAAATTTTGATCTTTTGGTGCATTTTCTAGTTGAAAATAGGGATAGCCATCTGGGCCGATGATCACTTCGGAATCGGCTAATTGAAAAGTTGATTCACCGATATTCTCTAGAAATTCAGCTACCCATTTTTCATCACGTTCATGAAAAGGAACTTCAATCAAGGAATTAATGATGATAGTTTTTGAAAGATCTCCTAGCAGATTTTCGGTAGAATCTTCGCTGTCGTTAAATAAATGTATTGTACTCATATTAAATTTCAATCCTGTAATGATTAGTAAAAATAGGTATTTTTATTAGGAATGGGTTATAGGTCGACCTTAACAATTTGAATTTCTTATTTTTTTCTTCTCTTTCCCTTTTTTAATTCGCTCGTAGAAATCATTTTTTGCCAACTTAATACATAAGGATGTTGGTCTTCGATTTTGATCTGCTTATTTAATGCTAATTGAAGCTGGATCCACTTGCTGTTATCTTCTGCATCACAAAAAGTATAGGCTTTGCCTATAGCTGTGTTGCGTCCTGTTCTTCCAATTCTATGGGTGTAGCCTTCAGCAGTATCCGGAATTTCATAATTAATGACAACGGGCAGATTTTCAATATCTATACCTCTTGCAACAAGATCCGTAGCCACTAATATGTGTATCTTTTTTTCTTTAAAGTCTGTCAATATCTGGATTCTATTTTTTTGAGATTTATCAGCATAAAGTGCTTCAGCACGGATTTCTTCTCTTTTTAGATCTTGCACAATTCGATCTACAGCATGCGTTGTTCTGCTGAATATTAATATTTGATCTGCAGGATTTTGTTGAATTAGATAGTTGATCAGCTTCTTTTTATCTGTTTTGTCGACATAAAATACTTTCTCTTCGATATTCGTATTCTTTTGATCTGTGGTGATCTCTATTCTGTATGGGTTTTGTAACGTTTTATTTGCAATCCGCAAGAGATCATTTGGAAGTGTTGCCGATAAAAATAGATTTTGTCGATCTTTTGGTAAGTGGTTTAGAATTTGATTGACTTCTTTCATAAAGCCTAACTGTAACAGTTGATCAAATTCATCAATAACAATCGTATGAATAGCCTCCAATAAAATTTTTCCTTGAAGAAAGAGATCTAATAAGCGACCTGGTGTTGCTATAATAACAGAGGGGTGTTGGTTGAGCTCCTCTATTTGTTGATCGTAAGATTGTCCACCACAGATTAATATCGTTTTAACGGCACTGTTTTGTGCTAAATCATTAAAGCGTAATTGTGTTTGAATGGCTAACTCGCGAGTTGGATTTAGAATGAGCGTTTTGCTACTAAGTGGAGTTTCTTTTGTTAAATAACGCTGTAAGATAGGAATTGAAAAAGCTTCTGTTTTTCCTGTTCCAGTAGGTGCAATCGCCAACAGGTCATTTTTCTTTAATATTTGGGGAATGGCAAGTTCTTGAATCGGAGTTAAATTTTTTAAACCCGCTTGATCTAAAATGTGTAAAAGATTAGAATGGATATGAAGTTCTTGAAATTTCAATTTACTATTTTTTTATTTTATCAAAGATAAGGTTTACCGATTAAATTGATAAAAATCTTTAGAAGAGTATATACGAGCGAATTATAAGCGCGAATTCTGTTAAACAAATATTTATATTGTTTAACTAGGCTTCTCCAATTTTTTATTAATGTTAATAATGATTATTTTAGAATTTTATTTTTATTAAATTTGTTGGAAACTGAAATATAGTATGTTGGAAACCACATTAGACCACAGCAGTGATTTAACTTCAGAACTAAGTTTTGACGACTTTAAAAAGATCATTGTTCAAGATTATAAGGTTGCAGTAGAAAGCAGGTATGTTAGTCTATTGGGGCGTAAGGAAGTCTTGACTGGAAAGGCAAAATTTGGAATTTTTGGAGATGGAAAAGAATTGGCACAGATTGCTGTGTCTAAAGTATTTCAAAAAGGTGATTGGCGCTCTGGTTATTATAGAGATCAGACATTGGCTTTTGCGAGTGGATTGACTACGATTTACCATTTTTTCTCCCAATTATATGCGCATCCTGATGTTGAACATGATCCTTCTTCTGCAGGTCGACAAATGAATTGCCACTTCTCCGTACGTGTCATAGATGAAGATGGTAATTGGTTGGATCAAACAAAACAAAAGAATACGTTTTCAGATGTTTCGACTACAGGGGGCCAAATGGCTCGTATTTTGGGTTTAGGCCTTGCTTCTAAATTATACCGTGAGAATGCTAATCTATCGTATTTGAAATATTTTTCAAATGGAGGTAATGAAGTTGTTTTTTGTTCAATAGGGAATGCTTCTACTTCTGAAGGTGTATTTTTTGAAGTTGTCAACGCAGTAGGAGTAAAACAAATACCTGTTGTTATTTCTGTTTGGGATGATGGTTATGGTATATCTGTGCCAAATGAAGTCCAAACAACAAAAGGAAGTATTTCCGAAGTATTAAAGGGTTTTCAAAAAGAGAACGGATCCAATGGATTTGAAATCTTTAAAGTAAAAGGTTGGGATTATCCTGGACTTTGTGAAACGTATGAACGCGCCACAAAATATGCCAGAGAAAATCATACGCCTTGTATTGTACACGTAGTCGAATTAACACAACCTCAAGGACATTCTTCTTCAGGTTCTCACGAACGCTATAAATCTAAAGAACGTTTAGATTGGGAATTGGAGAATGACTGTATTGCGAAAATGCAAAAATGGTTAATTGACTCAGCTATTGCTACAGCAGAACAATTAAAAGAAATAGAAGATGAGGCGAAGGAGTTTGTTAGACAAGAACAACGTCGCGCTTGGTCAGATTATAATAAAGCATTGGCTATTGATGCCGCTCAAGCGATTGACTTATTAAGTCAGATTGATAATGAGTTAGTCGAATTACCTTTAAAACAATTGCAGTCGTTAACAGAACCCTCTCTCAAAGAAGTATACGGTACTGTTCGTAAAGTTATTCGTGAATTGAAAGGGAAAGAAGTTTCTGGTAAATCTGAATTATTAACGTGGTATAAACAGCAACAAGAACTCAATACAAAAAGATATAATTCAAAACTTTTTACAGAAGGGGTTGATAGTCCCAGTCATATCGAAGTGATCGCTCCTGTATATTCAGATAATTCAAAAATTATTGATGGACGTGAGATTTTAAATTTTTGTTTTGAGCAGAATTTTTCAAGAGATGAACGATTATTAGCATTTGGTGAGGATGTTGGTAAAATAGGAGATGTTAATCAAGGTTTTGCCGGATTGCAAGAGAAATTTGGAGAGCTTCGAGTTTTTGATACTGGAATTAGAGAAAATTCAATTATTGGAAAAGGTATTGGTTTAGCGATTAGAGGTCTTCGACCTATTGCCGAAATTCAATATCTCGATTATCTTCTTTATGGGATTACCGTTGCGAGTGATGATTTAGCAAGTTTAAGTTATCGTACCTTTGGTGGTCAGAAAGCACCTGTCATTATCCGTACGCGTGGGCATCGTTTAGAAGGAATTTGGCATTCAGGATCTCCGATGTCGATGATCTTAGGGACATTAAGAGGTTTGCATATTTGTGTTCCACGCAATATGACGCAAGCTGCAGGTATGTACAATACATTATTTAGATCTGATGAACCTGCACTCGTTGTCGAATGTTTAAATGGCTATCGTTTAAAAGAACGTTTGCCTGATAATATTGGCGAATTCACCATACCAATAGGTTATGCGGAGCGGATCAAGGAGGGTACTGATATTACGGTGGTTTCTTATGGATCTACGTTACGAGTTGTTGAAGAAGCAGCTATGGAATTGGATCGGTTAGGGGTGAGTGTTGAGATTATCGATGCGCAAACGTTGCAACCTTTTGATAAAGCACAGTTATGTGCTACATCTTTAAAAAAGACAAATAAACTGTTAGTTGTAGATGAAGATGTACCAGGGGGTGCCTCTGCTTTTATCCTGCAACAGATATTAGAAATACAAAATGGCTATTATTTATTGGATAGTCAACCGAGAACATTAAGTGCTAAAGCACATCGCCCTCCTTACGGGTCTGACGGAGATTATTTCACAAAACCATCTAGTGATGATATTGTAGAAACTGTTTTTGAAATGATGAATGAGGGTTATCCAGATAAATATCCCTCACTTTTTAACTAAGTAAGGGATATTAAATTTTAAGAGAATTGAGCTGCTGCTCCAATAATAGCAGCCTCTTCTCCTAAAGTTGCGTTATAGATATGAAAATCTTGGATTAGATTTTTCTTTTGATCTAAAAATAGGGGTAATGCTTTAGAGATATTACCCCCTATGATAAACTCATTACAACTATATTTTTCACTAAAGAACTTTAGGAAATTAACGAGATTGGTTCCATATTCGTCACAAATGACAGGAAATGCTTTGTGATCTTGAAATTCTGTGATAATCTGTTTAAGCCCCGAGACTTCAATACCCGTTAATTCTTTAAATCTTTTTATAAACCATCTGGTTACTAAAAACTCTTCGAAAATTGAATCCTGATAAGGTGTATTCCATAGATCTGCATCAAAGGATTTATCGCCATTATTCCAAACAGCAGAACCAAGACCAGTTCCTAATGTAATACCAAGGACATTATTTTTGGTGTTTAAATTTTGAGCGAATACTTCGCCTTGTAGAAAAGCTGCAGCATCATTGATAAAGTGAATATTTTGTGTTGGTATCCCAGTTAATTCTGACAATGGTGTTTTTACATCCATTTTATAGAGCTCATCATATTTACTTTGTCCAAACATGAGGGAAATTCCATTTTCATAATCAAAGGGGCCTGGCATAGCAATACCAATATGTTTCACTTTGAAATCTACAGAGTTTAAACAAGCATTAATGGTATTTGCCCAAGTATGAAAAATCGATTTAGCATTTTCCTGTGAAAAAACGTGGTTTCTCACCACGTTATCAGAAAGTATTTCCCAATGCAATTGATTAACTAACGCTGCGGTAATATGTGTGCCACCAATATCAACGCCTAAAATGAATTCGCTATTTTCTGACATTTTTGTAAATAGATTGTTTTAATAAATGATCTGCAATCACTAATGCTGCCATTGCCTCGACAATAATAACGGCTCTTGATACGACACATGGATCATGTCTACCTTTGCCTTGTACGGTAGCTTCGTTGCCACTTGAGTCAATGGTTTGTTGATCTCTCATAATTGTTGCAACAGGTTTAAAAGCTGTTTTAAACGTAATATCCATCCCATTTGAGATGCCTCCCTGAATTCCTCCAGAAAAATTCGTATGGGTCTTTACTTTATTGATATCATGTTCATCGGATACAAATAGGTCGTTATGTTCGGAACCTAATAATTCGGAGCCTGCAAATCCAGAACCATATTCAAAGCCATGAACAGCATTAATGCTCATCATAGCTTTTGCTAGATCAGCGTGGAGTTTGTCAAATACGGGTTCTCCCAATCCAACAGGTACATTTCTAATAATCGTTGAAATACGTCCACCCACTGTGTCTCCAGATTTACGAACAGAATCAATGAAAGCAATCATTTCATTTGCTGTTGCAGGATCTGCACATCGCGCGATATTTGCCTCTCTCAATGTTAATAAGGAAGTTAGATCTTTGGTATCCAAATTTGGAGATTCAATTTTACCAACGCCAGAAACGTGTGCAAAAATTTCAATTCCATATTGTTTTAAAAAAGATTTGGCAATAGCTCCTGCAGCAACGCGAGCCGCGGTTTCTCTTGCCGAAGAACGTCCCCCTCCACGATAATCACGATGACCATATTTCATATGGTACGTATAATCTGCATGTGAAGGTCTAAAAATATCTTTTATATGTGAGTAGTCCTTGGATCTTTGATCCTCATTAGGGATCAGTATGGCAATAGGCGTTCCTGTTGATTTTCCTTCAAATACACCAGAAAGAATTTGTGCAGTATCGCTTTCCTTTCTTTGCGTGGTTATTTTTGATTGACCTGGTTTACGCTTATCCAGTTCTGATTGGATAAACTCTTCGTCAATCACGATATTTGGAGGGCAACCATCTAAAATAACACCAATCGCTTTTCCATGTGATTCCCCAAAAGTGCTAATTCTAAATATATCGCCAAATGAATTTCCTGCCATGATTTAATATAATTTCTATAAATATAGGTAAAACAGCAATGATAGGAGTATCATTGCTGTTTTTTTTTGCTAATCAATGATAAATTTTTGATCAGCTAAATGTTTCCAAAAATCTGGATACGATTTTTCGACAACATGTGGTTCTTCAATTTTAATACTTTTGAAAATTAATGAAAGAGGGGCAAATGCCATTGCCATTCTATGATCTTCATAGGTGGCAAAAGAAACGTCCGTTGGTTCAAAAACTTCATCCGTTTTGATATGATAAGTCGTGCCATCTTCTATCAGTTTGGCACCGAACTTTCCAATCTCCATTTGTAATGCTGCAATTCGATCTGTTTCTTTAATTTTCAGTGTTTCTAAGCCTGTTAATGAGATATCTCTTCTTAAAGCGGCTGCAACAACAACGACCGTTTGTGCCAAATCTGGACATTCTTTTAAGTCAAAAAATGTCTTTCCAGAAGGCTCACTAACCTTCGTCAGATGTAATCCATCTTGTTCAAATGATGAAGCTACACCAAAATGGCTCATGATCTCGACGATAGCGATATCTCCCTGCAAGCTATTTTTTTTCAATCCAGGAAGAACAATAGAGCCAGCTTTAGATAGGGCTACGATGGCATACCAATAGGAAGCTGCGCTCCAGTCTGGTTCCACATATATGGTTGCTTCTTGCGTTTCTTGAGGAGCAATATGGATGGTGTTATTTTGCCATTCAGATTGAATACCTACTTCCTTTAGCATATTCAACGTCATGGTGACATAAGGTCTTGACGTTAATTCTCCTTCGATTTCAAGTGTCAATCCTTTTTTTAATGAGGAAGCGATCAGCAATAAAGCCGAGATATACTGGCTGCTGATATTTCCTTTAATCGAAATTTTATCTTTTCCTTGAAACATACCTCCTTCAATTTTAAGAGGAGGGAAGCCAGATTTTGCTTCATAATGAACATCAGCACCAATTGTTTTTAAGGCATCTACCAAAATTCCAATAGGACGTTGTTGCATGCGTTCAGATCCCGTCAGGATAAAGTTACCTTTTATTAAATTGAGGTAAGCGGTCAAAAAACGCATTGCTGTTCCAGCCGGACCGATATCAATGGTGTTGAATCCATCTTGAGGCGTAGCTGCTTTTTGAAGAGCCGCCGCTAGGGTAACCGTATCGAAAGCATCCGAGAGATTTTGTATAGCAACTTTCCCTTTACCCAAAGCCTGTATAATGAGGGCACGGTTACTCTCTGATTTTGAACCAGTGAGTTGAACCGTGCCATGAATACTTTTTGATGGGTGAGAAAGTGTAATCACCTGTTGACTCATTATGCCTCCGCTGTAGGTTGAGCATTCATGATTGCATTTTGCTTACGAATGGATTCATTGTGAACTAATTCTAAGAATTTTACTGCGAAATCATTACTCAAAGTTAAAGCTTCTGCAAGTTGTGTACGTTTTTGGATAATTTCATCCCAACGGTTAACTTGTAAGATCGTTACATTGTTATCACGTTTGTACTCACCAATTTTTTCAGCGATTTTCATACGCTCACCAATTTTTTGGATAATCAAGTCATCTAACTTATCGATACTGCTACGTAATTCTGCTAATTTATCTTCAAAAGCAGGATTATTAGACTCCGCTTTACGTAAGTTTAAATGATCAATTAAATCTGATAATGCAGCAGGTGTAACTTGTTGTTTTGCATCTGTCCAAGCAACAGAAGGATCAATATGAGATTCGATAATTAAGCCTTGTAAATCCATATCCATTGCTTTTTGAGAAATGTATGGTAATAGCTCACGGTTACCACAAATATGACTAGGGTCATTGATGATCGGTAACTCTGGGCATAAAGATTTCAATTGGATGGCTAAATCCCACATCGGTTCATTACGGAAAGCAGATTTTTCGTAAGAAGAGAAGCCTCTATGAATGGCACCTAATTTTTTGATACCAGCACGGTTCACACGCTCTAGCGCGCCTAACCATAATGATAAATCTGGATTCACAGGGTTCTTAATAAGAACAGGAATATCAACGCCAACTAATGCATCAGCAATTTCTTGAACAGTGAATGGGTTTGCAGTAGAACGCGCACCGATCCATAATATATCCACTCCAGCAGCTAAAGCTTCTTCCACATGTTTTGCAGTTGCTACTTCAGTAGCTGTTAGTAAACCTGTTTCAGCTTTAGCTCTTTTCAACCACTCTAAACCAATAGAGCCTATACCTTCAAATTCTCCTGGACGAGTACGAGGTTTCCAGATACCTGCACGTAACACGTTTACTTTACCTGTATTGGCTAATAAATGTGCTGTTGATACTAATTGATCTTCTGTTTCAGCACTACAAGGTCCTGCGATGATTAAAGGTTTGTCGCCTGTATCTAACCAAGATTTCAAAGGGACAATATCTAATGTATTTTTCATTTATATTTTGAGGTTTTTATTTTCTAAAATTATAGTTCATTAATTCTTAAATGCGATCATTTTTTACATATTCACCCATGATATTAAAGTTGATGCTATGTTTTAATACTTTCCGTATGGCTGCATCATAATCCGATTGTTTCTTCCATTCGACATCAACAAAGAAATCGTATTCATTTCTTTTTCCAATGACAGGCATGGATTGAATCTTGCTCAGATTTACATTCTGTTCTGCAAAGCATTGTAAAATCGCGGCTAAAGAACCGACAGAATTTCCTGTTTGAAACGATAAGGAAGCTTTATTTGCATTTTTTTGATCTTCTACGTCATGCGATAATACTAAGAAACGTGTACTGTTCTTTTTGTTCGTTTCAATTTTTGCTTCCAGTATATTTAATCCATATGTTTTTGCAGCAAGTGTACCTGCAATAGCAGCAGTATCTGTTAACTTTTGATTGGCTACTTTAGCAGCGGAGGCAGCAGTATCAGAACTTTCAGAAATTTTGGCATCAGGCAATTCTTGTAAAAACTCTTCACATTGACGAATGGCCATCGGATGAGATTCTATATATTTAATATCCGAAAGCTTAACTCCTGGTAACGCTAATAAGTTCTGATGAATACTTAATGCAATCTCACCAACAATATTGAATTTATAATCTCTCAATAGATTATAGTTCGGTAGTATACTGCCAGCAATTGAATTTTCAATAGCCATCACGACATAATCGACTTTCTTTTGCTTTAATAATTCGCATGTTTTTTTGAAAGTATCACATTCGATGGTTTCGATATCTTCACCAAAATATCGAAATGATGCTTCCTCATGAAAAGAGGCTTTTACTCCTTGTATTGCAATTTTTAAACTCATTGTCTTTTTTATATGTGCATTATAAAAAGCAAAAGTTCCGATGTTGACCGGAACTTTTGCTTTTTAATATCTTGTGATTATACAAATTCGTTCCAGCCCTTATTGTTTAAAATAAAAGTAACTAAAAAAATATGTATGGTTTCGTGTCATTATTTCTTCGTTTCGATATTTCAAATATACAGGTATTTTTTATAAAAACAATAGAAATATTAAATATTTTTTTTAAACTAATTTTTGCTATTTATTGTATATAAAAACTAGTGATTTTTTATGCACTTTTACCATATAAATATCATCATTAATTTAAAGTATTTTTTTATAAAAAAATGCTTTAAATATTGTTTAAATGTATTTATTAACTTATTTGTGTCTATTTTTTAATGTGTTTTTTGTTAAAATATATACTATATTATTTCTTGTATTTTTAATATAAAATTCATTTAAAATAGGTAATTTTTAATGATATATGTTCGATTTTTTATCATTATTTATGACTATTGTTTACTGTTTTTAATGTCATATTCAAGGTAATTATGATCCACTTATTGGCAAATTCACTCAAAATCTTCTGAAAAATAATAACTAGGCATACATGTAAAAGAGAGCAACTGCTATAGAGTACAAAATAGAATTATGCACAATGCAGAGGAGTAATAAGCAACATGATGTAAACATATAGTCGTAAGAATTCTAATCCTGTACACTTCAGGTCGGAATGTAAATATTCAACCGTTTAACTATCCGAATGCTGTAAGGATAATTCAGTATAAGACATAGTAAAATAACTCATATCTAAAACGCAGCTCATACGCACTTGAACCGTACCTTATTCGCTTTTCTTCGAACGAGGTACGAACAAGGTACGAATGAGGTACGAATCAGCTCCCTACTATTTTACCAGTTAATTTTAAGAATATCCAGAATAGGTATGGATATAATTGTGTTTAAATTAGATTTATAGAAACCATAAACAGCTATTATAGCTGATTTTTGATGTAGAAAGGTTTTAAAACCTAGCAATGATTGATTAATTGCTATATCTAGCATGTATACAAAGCAGAGGGGGTGCAATACGCTATTTCAAGAAAATGCTTTAGCAAACATACGGCTAGCGGGAGAAGTCAATAGGAATAACGGATCGCTAATGATTATTTGGAGTATAAAATTGTTACTGTTATTGTGATGTAAAACAATAAGTCTTCTTGCATAATGCAGGCGCAGGTGTAGAAATATGCAGAATATTTCGTAAAATTGGGACAGAAGACCTATGAAATGCAATTGATCTTCGGAATTATTTAAATTTATGATTTTTGTCCTTTTAAGTGTTTTATGTAGTGTAACAGTGGCTGTTTTATTAAAGTATGCAAAACTTCTTCAGTTAAGTACAAAACAAATTATTGTTTGGAATTATCCTGTTGCCGTTTTACTAACCTACTTTGTATTGCAACCCCAATTGGAGATTGTCCATTTTCAAAAAATACCATGGGAACTCTATGTCCCTTTAGCAGTTTTGTTACCTAGTCTTTTTATTTTTATTTCGTTAGCTATTCAATACACGGGATTAGTGAAGGCAGAGATTGCCCAGCGATTGTCTTTATTCATTCCTTTACTAGCCTCTTTTCTGTTATTTTCAGAGACTATTAGTTGGAATAAGGGTTTGGGTATCTTTGTCGGTTTATTAGCGATAATCTGTTCTATAGGTTGGCAAAAACATGCTGGAAATAGAATGGATAGGAGAGGAACAATTGTCTACCCATTGTTGGTCTTTGTTGGGATGGGGATTATCGACATTTTTTTTAAACAGATTGCGCTAAATAAAACCGTACCCTATATTACCGCTATGTTTATTGTTTTCGTTTTGGCAATGGGTGTGGCATTTTTATTTCTTATTTATTTTTTAGTTATAGAAAAGCAGCGATTTTCTATAAAATCTTTGCTTTTAGGGATTTTGTTGGGAGTTTTTAATTTTGGAAATATTTTATTCTACATGAAGGCACATCGTGCAATACCGGAAAATCCATCTATTGTATTTACAGGTATGAATATTGGCGTCATTTCATTAGGTGCTTTAATAGGTGTATTGTTGTTTAAAGAAAAGCTAAGCTTTGTTAATAAAATTGGTTTAGGGCTTTCTATTTTATCTGTTTTAATTATTACATATTTGTGAGTTTATTTGAAGATACTTATCGCACCATTGAAAATTGTGCAGAGGGAATATTTCGTGATAAGGGAAGTAAATTTATTGCTTATGCCTACCCATTTACGCATGAGGATCAACTGAAAGATATTTTATCGGAAGTAAGGGCATTGCACCCTAAAGCGCGTCACTTTTGTTGGGCATACCGCATAAGTCCAGATCGCAACGTATATCGCCTCAATGACGATGGAGAGCCATCAGGAACTGCTGGAAGACCTATATTGAACGTTTTATTGTCCCAAGATGTAACGAATATTATTATTGTTGTTGTTCGTTATTTTGGAGGAACTTTACTCGGAGTGCCAGGACTAATCAATGCCTATAAAACAGCGACACAAGAGGTTTTAGCAGTACTTGATATCGTTGAAAAAACCGTTAATGATCACTATAAAATCGAATTTGATTACCTCGTGATGAATGACGTGATGCGGATTATAAAGGAAGAAAATATAACGGTGGGTAAACAAGTTTTTGATAATAGCTGTTATATGGAGGTAGAGGTTAGAAAAATGCAAGTGAATAGTGTGTTTGCTCGTTTTGATAAAATTGACAATTGTACACTTACATACTTAAGAACGATATGATAAATGATTCGGAATTAATTTTGAATAAAGATGGTAGTGTTTACCATTTGAATTTGTTACCAGAAGATATTGCGGAAACAATTATCACTGTTGGAGACCCTGATCGAGTAGGTAAAGTGTCGCAGTATTTTGATCGTATTGAACTTCAAAAAGGAAAACGAGAGTTTATTACCCATACTGGATATATTGGAAGTAAACGTATTTCGGTTATTTCAACTGGTATAGGAACGGATAATATTGATATTGTTTTTAACGAATTAGATGCTTTGGTTAATATTGATTTTACGTCAAAACTATTGAAACCAAAGTTGACCAGTTTAAATATTATTCGAATAGGGACGTCTGGAGCTGTCCAAGAAGATATTGAGATGGGAACTATTTTAGCGTCATCATTTGGAATCGGTTTTGATGCCCTGATGCAATATTATGTGAAACCATATTCAGTAGAAGAGAAGACGCTAGAAAAAGCAATATGGGAATATTTCCCTGGTTTGTATTTGAAACCTTATGTGGCTGAAGCAAGTACTAACTTATTGGATCAATATGCCTATGATTTGCCAAAAGGAGTAACAATGACATCTCCTGGATTTTATGCACCTCAGGGAAGAAAAGTACGTTCAGAAAATACCTTCTCAAATTTGATTGAATTAGCGAATACGTTTAAATCAAAAGAATGGAGAATAACCAATTTAGAAATGGAAACTGCTGGAATATATGCCTTATCACGTATGTTTGGGCATAAGGCATTATCCATTAATGCCATCTTGGCAAGTCGGGTAGCGGGTCAATTTAGCTCAGAACCAGATCAGGTTGTCGATAGAGCAATTAAACTGATACTCGAAAGAGTGTAGGGGGAAAAGAAACTTTAAATAGAAAAGGAATGGTGTTAAACAATTCCTTTTCTATTTGAATCAAACTTCAGCATAATGAATAGCAAGATGGTGAAACTCCACAAGGAGGACCCACCATAGCTAATGAATGGTAAAGGAATACCAATTACAGGAACAATTCCTATGGTCATTCCAATATTAATGAAGAAGTGGAAGAATAGGATAGAGGCTACTCCATAGGCATATATCCGAGCAAAAGCAGAACGCTGTCGTTCAGCAATGTGAATAATACGCAATAATAGTGTTAGGTAAATGCTGATTAACACGACACAACCTACAAATCCCCATTCTTCCCCAACGGTACAGAAGATAAAATCTGTACTTTGTTCTGGTACAAAGTTATACTTCGTTTGCGTTCCTTGTAGATACCCTTTTCCTAAAAGCTGCCCAGATCCAATGGCAATTTTTGATTGATTTAAATTATATCCTTGTCCTTTGGGATCATCCATTTTCCCAAGGATAATATCGATACGATTTCTTTGATGGGATTGTAATACATTGTTGTAAACAAAACCTACACATAATATAAACGCGGAAGAAACGGCAAAAAGAATTCCGAGATTGATTAAATCTTTTCTTTTCTTTCTCAATGTCCACATGAAAAAAGCAGCAATGATAGCAAGAACAGTAATTAAAATCCACGGATTTATTAATAAGGAAAGCACAAAAAGGACAATACATAATCCACCAAAAATCAGAAAACTGTTATTGACGTATCCCTCTCTATAAAACACAAATATGAGTGAGAAAAATGCTAGTGCAGAACCTGTATCAGGTTGAAGCATAACCAAAAATACAGGAAATAGAACAATTCCTGCACCGATCGCTAATGTTTGTAAATTTGGATTTTTATTACTTTGAGAACTCAGGTAATTTGCGAGGAGTAGACAGGCAGCAAGCTTTCCAAACTCAGAAGGTTGAAGTCTAAAACTACCCAATGGTATCCAGGCTTGATTACCGCCTACATTTCGACCAACAACTAGTACGACTATCAGTAGTAAGATAACCACTGCATAAATTATAGGAGAAACAGAGCTGAAAAATTTGGCGTCAATAATGAGAATCGTGATACCTAGTACGATTGCAGAAGCAATATACATCGACTGTTTACCATAATTTGTTGCCATATTAAATAATCCAGGATTTTCAGGATCATATACTGCCGCATGAATGTTAAACCAACCGATTAAACATAAAGCGAACCATAAAAAAATGGTTAACCAATCTATTTTTCCGAAAAAACTATTTTTTTGGTTATTCATGATTTCTCCTTACCGCGCTATGGTGAACAATTGTTTCTCTTTGATTTATCGCAACCAGACGATTCCCATTTCTTGTTGTATCTTTTTTAGATTTAGTCGAATCTGTTGTTTTTTTCAATTCCGTAGCTTTTGGATCAACTTTTTTGGCAGGCATAAAATTGGCCTTAAATATGCGATCTTGGACATATTTTGGAGTTGTTATGGTATCCTTAATATATTTTTCAATCATCATACTGGCAATCGGACCAGCCCATACTCCTCCAAAACCCGCATTTTCAACAAATATGGCTATGGCAATTTTTGGATTATCTCTAGGAGCAAAAGCAAAAAATACGGCATGATCCTTTCCATGTGGGTTCTGGGCAGTACCTGTTTTACCACACATTTCAATGCCAGGTATGCGATTGGCCCAGGCTGTTCCTTCTGGTGTGTTGACGGCATCACTCATTCCTTGTATGATTAGAGGATAATATTTTGCATCTACGCCAGCACTTATTTTTTCTGTAAATTCTTTTTTAACAATCTTCTTTTCTCCAATTCCTTTTATTAAATGGGGACGATAATAGAATCCTTTATTGGCTACTATAGCCATAATATTGGCCATTTGAAGTGGCGTTATTCCCATTTCTCCTTGACCAATAGACAAGGAAATATTGAATGATGAACGCCATTTGTCATTACCATAGCTTTTGGTGAAATGATCAGACTTATAGAGTAAACCTCCCTTTTCTCCTGGTAAGTCGATACCTAATTTATGTCCAATACCAAATTTAGAGATGGCTTCAAACCACAGATCATATGCTTTTGGACCAGATAATCCACGGCCATCGATCATGCGGGCATATACGTTACCGTAATAGGTATTGCAGGATACTGCAATGGATCTTTGTAAGCTTGTCGCTCCATGATAGTGGGTACAACGCATGAATCCCCTTCCTCCACCGTAACTATAACCGTGTGCGCAAAAGAAATTTGTATTTTGATCAATAAGACCAGCTTGTTGAGCTGTTAGGGCAGAAACTACCTTAAATACAGAACCAGGAGGATAAGATGCTTGGATCGGGCGATTAAATAACGGTTTAGTTTCATCATTTAACAGTTTCATGTAATTATTTCCTGTTTCTCGTCCTACCATATCATTAGGATTGTAGCTGGGACTACTCACATAAGCTAAGACTTCACCCGTTGCAGGTTCAATCGCAACAATAGATCCCAGCTTGTTCTTCATGAGCTTTTCTCCCAGTATTTGCAGCTCTTTGTCTAATGAAGATACAAGACCTTCCCCCGATACCGCTAAGGTATCATATCTGCCTTCCATGAATACACCTTTAGGTCTATTTAAAGCATCCACCATCAGGTTTTTAACACCTCTTTTTCCTCTCAATAAGTCTTCATAAGATCGCTCTACACCACTACGACCAATATAATCTCCAGAACGATAAAAGTCATTTGAAGATTGGATGTCTTTTTCTGTTACCTCGCTGACATAACCCAAAAACTGTGAAGCAATACTATCTGGATAACTACGTACTGTTCTATTCTGAATATAAAACCCCCTAAAGCGATATAAATACTCTTGCAAACTAGCATAAGTACGAGAAGATAGTTGTTTTTCAAAAGCAGAGGCGCGGTAAGGAGAGTGAGCCTTAGCTTTCTCCATTCGTTTAATAAATCCTTCTTTATCAATATCAATTAATTGGCAAAGCAAAGCAGTATCTATTTCTTTAGCTTCTCTCGGGGTAACCATCAAGTCGTACACAGGTTCATTTTGCACTAACACTTGACCATTACGATCTAATATCACTCCACGAGCAGGATATACAATAACTTTGCGCATCACATTGCTATTTGCTGAGCGCATATAAGAATCATCAATAATTTGAAGGTAAAATAGTCTAGCAATGATCAATAATGCAACACTAATAATGATCCCTTGAATTACGAATTTACGTGCAAAAAAACTATTCATAGATTCTTTTTCTCCTGTTTTTAAGCTATGGACTATTAAAGTCTGCTTTTCTTTTTATAAAAAAGGAAACTAAAAATTAGTAAAATAGCCATTGTAAAGATACAACTTAAGCCAATAGTTGCTATGGTATATGGGAATTGTTTGAAACTGAATGTTTCTAACATAACAAGAACAATGTGATGGATTAAGGTTCCGAAAAAGGTATAGGACAAAAACCATTTGAAATTCATTTCGCCTAAAGCAGGAGTGATGAATGATTCCATATCATTGTTTTCAATTGTAATTTTTAGAAAAAATACCCGAAACGCAGCTAAAGCGACACAAGCTGCGGCATTGACTCCCAATGTATCATAAAAGGCATCCACGGATAGCCCTGTTAAAAAAGCAAGTGTAAATAATACAAAGTTCGGTATTCCTGTAGGTAGCAAAAAGATAAAAAGAATGTAGGGAAAGGGGCTAGCTAAATTATAATAGCCAATATTTTTAAACAAAAATACCTGCATGCCAATAAGCACAAAAAATCGAACGATATTAAAAAGTAGTATTCTAGCCATTGTCCTGATTCGTTGCTTCTACTTGTTGTAATTCTTTTGCTAAAAGATCTTTCACAACGTAGACATGTTGAAGGTTTGAAAAATTAGTGCTTAACAGTATTCTTAAATCCAAGAAAGAATCTCCTGAAGATATGCCTGTTTCTACAACAGCACCTACCAGTATTCCTTTTGGAAAGTGTGCAGAGTAGCCTGATGTATATACTTTTTCAGCTTTCTTAACTTTTACGTGATTTGGAATTTCTTTTACCATCGCAAAACGATAATCGACATTATTTCCCCAAACCAATGATCCAAAGATGTCTGTATTTTCCAATGTAACGGATATTTTAGTATCTGGATGTAGGAGAGATTGAACAGTTGAAAAATGCGGGGTAACATTTAAAATAATACCCACAACTCCGTTAGGAGCAATAACACCCATTCCTTTTTCTATTCCATCTAATGAACCTTTATTTAAGGTTAAATAATTACTTTTTTGATGAATACTATTGTTGGTGACACTGGCAATAATAAACTCATATCGTCCAAAATCGCTACTATCTATAGTAGGACGTTTTAGCATAGGTACAGAGTCAGTTGTCAGGTAATTTTCAAGTTTAGCTCTCAAGGATGCATTTTCTTTTACCAGAGCGTCATTGGTTTCTGTCAACGATAGATAACTTTTCCAGGAGTTTACTTTAGCATAAATATTCCCGATAATTCTATTGGAAGAGTTAAGGGCACTTGCGCGTTGGAAAGTATTGTTTTTAACAACTAAAAACATAGAAAATCCAAAAAATAGGATAAACCAAAAGAAAGCGTTGTAACGTCTAAGGAATAACCAAAGGGTTCTCATTGTTTGGTAATTATTACTAGTTGCTATTTAATAAAGAAGCGATATAGTGAAAAATCAACTATATCGCATATAAAATTTTAATGTGAGTGGCAATTACGATTGCATTAAGAATTTAAATCTTCCGATATTTTTCAATGCGATGCCAGTACCACGAACAACGGCACGAAGAGGATCTTCTGCAATATGTACAGGTAACTTAGTCTTTGCTTGAATTCTTCTATCTAAACCTCTTAACAAAGCTCCTCCACCTGTCAAATAGATACCTGTTTGATAAATATCAGCAGATAATTCTGGAGGTGTGATTTCTAAAGCTTTTAAAATTGCTTCTTCAATTTTTGAAATAGATTTGTCTAAACAATGTGCAATTTCTGTATAAGAAACAGTAATCTGTTTCGGAATACCAGTCATTAAATCACGTCCTTGAACAGCGAAATCCTCAGGTGGATCTTGTAACTCTGGTAAGGCAGCACCAACTTCGATTTTGATCTTCTCCGCGGTACGTTCACCAATCATGATATTATGCTGTCTACGAATGTACTGAACGATATCAGAATCAAAATTATCTCCCGCAACACGGATCGATTGATCACAAACGATACCTGAAAGCGCAATAACAGCAATCTCTGTTGTTCCACCACCGATATCAATGATCATATTACCCATAGGCTCTTCTACATCAATACCGATACCTACTGCGGCAGCCATAGGTTCGTGGATTAGATATACTTCTTTAGCACCTGCAATTTCTGCAGAGTCACGTACGGCACGTTTCTCAACTTCAGTAATTCCCGATGGAATGCAGACAACCATTCTTAAAGATGGGAAAAACCAACTTTTTCCATTATTCACTAATTTCACCATTCCACGAATTAAATGTTCTGCGGCAGTGAAATCTGCAATAACTCCATCTCGAAGAGGACGTACTGTTTTTATATTATCATGCGTCTTTCCTTCCATTTGCATTGCCTGACGCCCGATTGCAATTACCTTGTTTGTGGTACGGTCAAAAGCTACAATTGAAGGTTCATCGACTACTACTTTATCATTATAGATGATTAAGGTATTTGCTGTACCTAAATCGATGGCAACTTCTTGCGTAAACCAGTTAAATAAACCCATTTGCTGTATGTTAAGCTACTTTTTATTAATATGCAAACCTACTGAAAAAATATTAATCTTTAGGAGTAAGTAATGAAAATTTTTTGAGAATTTATTACTCTTTTAAAGATTCTTATGCTGACATGAAGTAAACGATTAAAAAGCTATTTTCTTATGTTTTTGATTTTTTAATTAATCTCTTTCGACATCAATATAGTCATTAAAAGTGTCAATCATTATATTTTCTTTAGATAGCTCTGGTATATTTTATGTTTGATCGTTATTGGTACTATTAATTACTTTTAACGTATTTTTTGAAGACCTCATAAAAATAGATATTTCAAAATTCCTGATTATATTTTTCCATTTAGCGTAGATTTTACCTTGACCTTGTCAAAAAACCTTGTAGAAAATTTATTTTTGTTGGTTAATAATTGAGTGTTTGAGATAAAGGGTGATAAAATAACAATTGTGATTTAAATAAGTTAGGTCTTCAATACATTATATAGAGTCATATATATTTAATATAACTGTTTTTTGCAATTATTTCGCTAATCTTATTGGGGTATTGGTATTTAGAATGTAGAAATTGTTATTTTTTAGCGAAAAAGCTTTCTATTTCCTCTAGAGAAAAACTGTTCAAGCAGTTTTTAGCACTCAAACCACCTTTTCTTGCAGCGAAGACCCCATAATGCATATCGCGTAATCCTTCAGTTCGGTGTGCATCTGGATTGATCGATAATAATACACCTTTTTCCAGTGCATAACGATGCCATCTCCAATCTAAATCCAAACGTAATGGATTTGCATTGATTTCAATGACAACTTGATTGGCTGCACAAGCATCAATAATTTTTTTGTAATCTATCGGATAGCCTGATCTACTTAATAAAAGACGGCCTGTTGGGTGACCTAATATAGTCGTATAAGGGTTTTCAATTGCCTTCAATAATCGCGCAGTTGCTTTTTCCTCCTCCATCTTCAGATTGGAGTGAACGGAAGCAACAACAAAATCAAAACCGGCAAGAATTTCATCTGGATAATCCAATGATCCGTCAGAAAGAATATCCGATTCAATTCCTTTGAAAATTTTGAAAGGTGCTAATTGTTGATTGAGTTGATCGATCTCTTGCCTCTGTTGTTGAACGCGCTCAATCGATAATCCATTGGCATATACCGCAGTTTTAGAGTGGTCGCAAATTCCAAAATAAGAAAGTCCAAGATCTTCTTTACAGTATCGAGCCATCTCTGCCAAACTATGGGCACCATCACTATAGGTCGAGTGATTATGCAAGGTTCCTTTTAGATCTTCAAAAGTAATTAATGTTGGTAATTGATTTGTTTTTGCTAATGTTACTTCATCTAAACCTTCCCGTAATTCAGGTTCGATATACGTTAACCCATGTGCCGCATATATTTCTTCTTCAGATCCTAAAGGTGTAATTTTTTGTTGATCAAGTAGTTCGATATGGTTTTGTGAACCTGTTGTTAACAATAAGTTTTTATAAAAATCTTGCGAAGTAGTCACGTAAATATGAAATGAAAATCCATTTTCGTCTTGAAAAGAGATATAATCATTGTCTTCTTTTACATGATTGGGGTAAGTACGATGGATATACTGTAATGTTGCTTCTTTACTCGCATCTAAAATAATATCGATAGCACTTAAGACTTCACATTTTCTACGAAAATCACCTGTAAATGAACTATGGGTAGGAGATAAGCTTTGCTGTAAGGATTTTAATGTTTGATCTGCATGTGCTAAAGCTTTTGCATATAAAAACCAACCTTGGTTGGAAATAGAGAATTCAATAGATTTTTTGATTTCCTCCTGCGTTTTTAATCCAAAACCCTTAGCCTCTATGAGCCTGTTTTCGTTGCAGGCATATAGTAATTCTCCTACACTTTCAATCTCTAGATCATTCCAAATGATTTGAATTTTCTTGGGGCCTAAACCCTTTATGTTAAGCATTTCCAAAATACCTATTGGTGTAATGCTTAACATGGAATCTAATTCATCAAAGGAGCCTGTTTCTACAAGTTTCTTGATTTTTTCAGCGGTACTTTTTCCGATACCGGGTTGTGCACTTATTTCTTCAAAAGAAGCATTTTCAAGTTGAAAAGGAACTTTATCTAATTTAAAGGATGCGCTGGCAATTGCTTTTATTCGAAAAGGATTTTCATTATGTAATTCCATTAATTGACTACATAATTTGAATTTTTTAGCAATTGTCTTGTTATCCATTTTAGTGATTTTCTAATACTTCCTCTATCTTTTTTTCTGGAGTTGGTTGTTTGTATTTATAAAAAATCAAACGTACACCCGAGTTCTTGGTGAAAAATTTCACCGTCCAGTTGATAAAGGTAATCACTTTGTTTCTAAAACCAAAAATAGACATTAAATGAACAAACATCCAAACGATCCAACCGAAGAATCCGTTGAAATGTATTTTACCCATATCGACAACAGCTTTAGCACGTCCAATAGTAGCCATAGAACCTTTGTCGAAATAACTGAATTTTTCAGTAGATTGATTATTCATCACTTTACTGATGTGTTCTGCTACATACTTACCTTGTTGTTGTGCTGCTGGCGCAACACCTGGTAGTCCGCGGGGAAGATCTTCTGTAATAAAGGCCGAAACATCCCCAATTGCATATACATTTTCCATATCCAATACACGACATTGATCATCGGTTTGAATACGATTGCCACGTTGAATATTCTCTTTTTTGAAGCCACTTGGAAATTGACCCGCAACACCTGCACCCCAAATAACTGTTTTTGTTTCTATCGTACTTCCATCACCAAATGATATGGCAGTTCCATCAAAACCTGTAACAGAAACGTTTAATAATATTTTAACACCTAAGGCTTTTAAATATCTTTCAGAATCTTCAGCAGATTTCTCAGATAAGTTCGCTAATACTTTACTCTGACCCTCAACTAAGTAAACGTTCATTTCCTCTTTGCGAAGTTCAGGGTAATCTTTCTCTAGTATATTATTTCTGATTTCAGCGATTGCACCAGAGAGTTCAACGCCTGTTGGGCCACCACCAACAATGACAAAATTTAGAAATGGTTTGCGTTCTTCAGGGTTCTCAATTTGAACAGCCTCTTCCAGATTTTGCAAAACAAAACTTCGGATGTTTAATGCTTCCTGAATGCTCTTCATTGGTAAAGCATATGTTGCAATTTGTTGATTGCCAAAAAAGTTTGTCGTAGCACCAGTCGCAACAACTAGATAATCATATTCGAAGTCACCGATATCTGTTTGCACTAATTTATTGGAAGAATCAATATGTTTAACTTCTGCAATTCTAAAACTAAAATTCTCTTGAGATTTGAACATCTTACGAACAGGGAAAGAGATCGAATCTGCGGATAACGTACCCGTAGCAACTTGGTACATTAAAGGTTGGAATGTATGAAAATTATTTCTGTCTAATAACAGCACTTCTACATCCTTATTTTTTAACTTTTTAGCAACTTCAATTCCACCAAAACCTGCGCCAATGATGACTACTTTTGGGAATTTTGTATCTGAACGATTGCTTAGCATATTATCTAAAATTTATATAAAATATTCGGAAAATTGTAATCCTTCTGCAAATATCTTAATTTTCCATTCAAAAAGCTAAAATATCTTTAGGCATTACTGCTTTTTATTGTCATTTTTATTAGTGATTTGTATTTTCGTTATTTTGTTATTTTTGTTAAGTCTTGTTAATCAATCTATTGCAGATCAAATTAATTGCATAGTCTATTAATTCGATCTGCTGTTATTTTTTTAAATTAAGGTGTATAAAGTACACTTTGTATTATTTGTTATTGAAGCGCGCCTTTGATTTTAATACTTAAACCTTCATTTTCATTTGTTAATCGTAACTGACACGCTAAACGGCTATCGTTATCTGCATCTGGCAAGGTGTCCAGCATATCTAATTCTTGATCCTGGGGTTCTGGTAGGTTTTCTGCTCCAGATTTAATTTGTACATGACATGTGGCACATAAAGCCATTCCTCCACATGTTGCTAAAACCTCATATTCTGAAGCTTTCAACAACTCCATTAAGGATAAGTTAACATCTGTGGGAACTTCAATCACCTGCGTCGTGCCATCACGATCTTCAATTTCTATTTGAATAATATCTTCCATCATTAAAAAGTATTGATTCCGTTTACAGTCGTATATTTAAAGCTTAACTTTTGATCTGGATAAACATATTTGAATGCACTTTGTGCCATTAATGCTGCTTCATGGTAACCACATAAGATCAGCTTCAGTTTTCCTGCATAGGTATTGATATCGCCAATCGCATAGATACGTTCCACATTGGTAGAATAATCCATTGTATTAACTTCAATTGCATTCTTATCAATATTTAATCCCCATTCTGCTATCGGTCCCAATTTTGGTGTCAAACCAAACAAGGGTATGAAATAATCCGCTTCCATTTTAACTTCTTCTTTCAGTTTATTGGTTGCGATTACGTGTGATAGATTCTCCGCACCATGTACATCAGCAAGATTGTGAGACAATAACAGATTGATTCTACCTTTTTGGGCAAGTTCGTACACTTTATCTGCCGAATCGGGAGCTCCCCTAAAAGAATCGCTACGATGGATCAACGTAATCTCTTTTGCAATATCCGTTAAATAAATCGTCCAATCTAAAGCAGAATCTCCTCCACCTGCTATCACAATCTTCTTATCTCGATAGGATTCAGGATTTTTGACCATATAATCGATTCCTTTTCTTTCATATTTAGCTAAGTTGACAATTTCTGGTTTTCGCGGTTCAAAACAACCTAATCCACCGGCAATAACGACAACTTGACAATAAATTTTGGTGCCTTCAGAACTTATCACGATATAAGAACCGTCCTCTTGTTTTTCTAAACCATCAACACGTTCACCTAAGGTAAATGTCGGTTTAAATGGTTCAATTTGTTTCATTTGATTCTCAATCAATTCCTGCGCACGGATCGTTGGATAACCGGGGATATCATAAATTGGTTTATGTGGATATATCTCTGATAATTGACCTCCAACTTGGGGTAAAACATCAATAAGATGGCATCTCATTTTTAATAAACCTGCTTCAAATACAGCAAATAATCCGACAGGACCAGCGCCTATAATACATATGTCTGTTGTAATCATATTACGATTTTTAGTCATTTAAATTATTATAAATCTTATCAAGAATACGGGTCAGCTCTGTAAAGTCCTGCTCTGTTAAATTGTCCCAAGCCTTCATTCGAATGTTGGCAATAATAGGGGATAACAAGGCTACTTTTTTTTGTCCCTCTTCTGTTAAATGAACATAGAGTCCACGGCGATCAGAAGGATGTACTATTCTTTCGGTCAATCCCTTTTTTATTAATATATCGACAATACGTGTCAATGTGGGTTGATCCTTATTACATTTTTCCGCCAATTCTTTCTGTAATAGACTGTCATTTTCGTAGAGCGTTTTAATGATTGTCCATTGGTCTACTGTAATGTCAAATCCGTTATTGGAAAATGAATTTTGAGCAAATTGTTTTACTTTTTTTGCCGTTCGCTCCAGAATGAATGAGTATCGATTGAATTTTTCGTTTTGCATATAAATATTTGTTTTGATAATATTTAGCATAACAAATATAATGATAATAATATTTAGTACAACAAGTATTATTGTAATTTATTTTAAAATAAAAAAGGCTTTCAGATTAATTCTGAAAGCCTTTTAAAAAAGTTGCTTTAGCAGCAGTTATGGTGTCACTGGCTCTGCTTTTTTAGGAGCGTTAGCCAAATGTTTTCCTTTGCTAAAATCATAAACTGCTGGAGCAGCTAAGAATATGGATGAATAAGTACCTACAATAATACCAATTAAGATTGCGAAAGAGAATCCTCTGATTACTTCACCACCAAATATGAATAATACTGTCAATACGAATATGATCGTTAATGAAGTAATAACAGTTCTACTTAAGGTTGTATTGATCGCATGATTAATTGTTTCGCCAAAATCTTTACTTAAAGCATTTGGCTTGTTCACGTCTTCACGAATACGGTCAAATACCACCACCGTATCATTTACGGAATAACCGAGTACAGTTAAAATCGCTGCAATGAAATGTTGGTCAATATCTAACGAGAATGGAACTATACCGTCTAAAATAGAGAATAATCCCAATACGATGATAGCATCATGTAGGGTAGCAATAGCTGCCCCTGCTGAATATTGCCATTTATGGAAACGTAATAAGATGTATCCTGCAATAATAAGTAAAGAGAATATGGTCGCATATATCGATCTGGATTTCATATCTGTTGCGATACTAGGGCCTACTTTCTGAGAAGAAAGAATCTCATGTTTATTTGCACCATCTACTTTAGATAATCCTTCATTCAGTTTCGTTAACACTTCTTTATCGGCATCATCGGAAGTTTCGTTGATGTGATAAGTTGTTGTTACACGAACTTGGTTAGCGGATCCAAATATTTTAACCTCCGTTGTTTTTTGGAAGGCCTGATCTAAATGATGACGTACAGATTCCAAATCAACCGGTTTTTCGTAACGAATGGTATAGGTACGTCCACCTTGGAAATCTACCCCTTGACTAAATCCTTTAATGAAGATAGAGGCAAAGCAGGCGATTACAACAATAATAGAGACAATGTAAAGACCTTTTCTTTTCTTGATGAACTGGAAGTTTGCATTCTGTAATGTTTTTGCTGACCAAGGGAATGAAACTTTAATTTTCATATCACGATCCAACATCCATTCAAAGATAATTCGAGTAAGGAATATACCTGTGAATAAAGAGGTCACGATACCAACCATTAATGTCGTAGCAAAACCTAAAATTGGGCCAGTACCAAAGAAGAATAACACTAAGCCAACTAAGAATGTTGTGATTTGTGAATCTAAGATAGAAGGTAATGCGTGTTTATAACCATCCGCAACAGCTTGTCGCATTGACTTTCCATGTGTTAGCTCCTCGCGTATACGCTCATAAATCAATACGTTTGCATCTACTGCAGTACCCATTGTCAACACGATACCTGCAATACCTGGTAAGGTAAGTACAGCATTCAAAGATGCTAATACCCCCATGATAAAGAATACGTTGATAATAACAGCAATGTTCGCTACTAAACCAGCCGTATTATAATAAGCGATCATAAATACGAGTACCAGTACAATACCGATAACTGCTGAATTTACACCTGAATCAATCGCTGATTGACCTAATGTAGGACCTACGATTGCCTCTTCAACAATTTTAGCTGTAGTCGGTAGACGACCAGCTTTCAATACGTTGGCTAAATCTTTTGTATCTTCTACAGTGAAAGAGCCTGAAATGGAAGAGTTACCACCTGCGATTTCTTCATTTACTCCTGGAGCTGAATACACAACATTGTCTAAAACGATTGCAATAGCTTGGTGACCTTGAGCAGCTTTTCTAGTGATTTTAGCCCATTCACGAGCGCCTTCACTATTCATCTGCATAGAAACAACAGGCTCGTTTCTCTCATTAAACTCATCGCGTGCATTGCTAATAACATCACCTGTTAAAACAGGTCCGTTATCAACACCAGCAGGTCTGATCGCATATAATGAAAGAATGTTAGGTGTTTTAGCCTCAGGTTTTACTGACCAAAGTAACTTTAAGTTTCCAGGAATAATTGATTTTACTTCAGGTCTATTTAGAAACGCATTTACTTTTGCGGTATCTTTAAGATCTGCGCTACCCACCATTGCACCTGGCATTAAAGCCATTTGCTGATTTTCACCCATGTAAACAGCTGGCTTAAAGACGTCAAATAATGGATTTTCTTGTGATAGTTTTGCTGCTGAACTATCTTTACTGTTTTTATTTGCACCTAAATTGGCCAACAGATCATCTGATTTTTTAGTGGAGTCTGTCGTTGCTTTTTCTGTAGTAGCAGTAGTTTTTAAAGTTGCAGATAACGTTTTGTTAATGTTCTCTAACAACGGATATACTTCTTGATTCGCATGTGTTTCGTAAAACTCTAGCTTAGCAGATCCTTGTAATAATTTACGAACACGTTGTTCATCATTAACACCAGGTAATTCAATTAAGATACGATTTGTACCTTGTTGAATTTGAATGTTAGGAGAAGCAACACCAAACTTATCAATACGTGTACGAAGCACTTTGTATGAATTCTGAATCGCATTTTCAGCTTCTTTTTGTAAGAATGACTGTAACTGTGAATCAGAATCTCCCGCTTTAATTAAAGATGCATTATCTTTAGTCGCGAAGAAAGTTGAAAGTGGTGTCGAATTACCTGTAGCTTTATATTCTTCAATGAATAAATTTACTAGAGATTTTTGACTCGTTTTACTTTTTGTAATCGCAGTTGCTAGCGCCGCATTGAACTTTTCGTCTTTAGGATTGTCGGCTAAGTTACGGATCAACTCATCAATTGAGATTTCCATTGTAACGTTCATACCACCTTTAAGATCTAAACCCAAAGCAAGTTCTTGTGCTTTCGCTTCTCTATAGGTATACTTAGCAAAACCTAAGTTATAAACAACCTCGCCAGCGATAGAATCTAAGTACGATTTTTCACGTACCATATCTCCTTTTGCATAATTTTCAGCATCACGCTCAACTTTGCGGGTTACAAAAGTGAATGATAGGGAATATAGACATGCTATTGATACCGCTATCACCAAAAATTTAATCAGCCCTTTACCTTGCATCGTCTGTTTTTAGTGTATTAGTTTGATATTATATTTATATAATTGATAACTTATTCTTGTTCGAAAAATTACAATTCTCCAAGAATGGCAAAGGTATAAAAATTTTGTAGAATGGAAAGTTTTATTTTATGATCTTAACACCATTATTTCAAGGATTTTCGAAAATATCAGTTGTTTAATGAAAATAATAAAATTTTTCTGTGTTTAAAAACAAAAAAGAGGGCTTTCAATTAAGAAAACCCTCTTTTTTGTTTTAATTATAGTTAGATTTATTTCAAAACATATTTAACACCAAAAGTGAATCCGTCACCATTGAATCCAGAATCATTATTCAAACCTAAATATGGTTTGTAATCTAAGTGTAGACCAATTGGAATAGTAGGAATTTTGTATTCCAAACCTACTTGAGGGCGTAATCCAATAAATGTTTTGTTATCAACGTGATCAGCAGTGATGAAACCTACTTGTGCACCAACACCTACATACCAAGCTAAACCTTCAGCTCCACGTAAAGCTTTTTCATATTGCCAATCTGCACCTAATGAAAGCCATTGATCACCAAAAGCAGCTTGAAATTGCGCAGCTGTAGTTCCTGTTAAAGCTGTTTTGTATTGAATACCAACATTTGCACCATCGCTACCGTCAAATACGATACCTAATGCCGATTTGTAAGGAGTTTGAGCTTTTGCTTCTTGAGCACCTAACGCTAATATTGCAACCGCTGCTACTGATAGTAATATCTTTTTCATAATCTTAAATAAATTTTGTTTTTAAATTAATTGTGAGAACCCATGCAAATAGCTTGCCAAAGTTGTATGAGGAGTTACAAAAAAATAAAAAAATAAGGTAAAGAGATTGTTATTTTAATCATTTGAATGTAATTACTCAAATAAATTTTCATTTTTTGTGAAAAATTCTTAATTTTGCCTGGCAAATAGAAAACCCAATACATATTTGCCATGCAATTAGATCCACAAAAATTCGTAGCAGAAGGACTTACCTACGACGACGTATTATTAATTCCAGCTTATTCTGAAGTTTTACCTCGTGATGTCGATACAAGTACTTTCTTGACAAAAAAAATCAAATTAAATATTCCATTAGTCTCTGCGGCAATGGACACGGTTACGGGTGCTGATTTAGCCATCGCAATCGCACAAGCGGGCGGTATTGGTATGTTACATAAAAACATGACGATTGCGGAGCAAGCTGCGGAGGTACGTAAAGTAAAGCGTTCGGAAAGTGGCATGATCCAAGATCCAGTTACTTTATTGCAAACAGCTACGGTTGGAGATGCTTTCAAAATTATGAAAGATCATAAAATTGGGGGTATTCCTGTTATCGATGAAAAAGGTAAATTAGTTGGTATTGTGACCAATCGCGATCTTCGTTTTCAAAAAGATATGAATCAGCCTATTGCAGAATTAATGACGAAAGAAAATCTTGTGGTTGCTCCAGAAGGTACAGATTTAGTGAAAGCCGAAGAGATTCTGCAAAATTATAAAATAGAAAAACTTCCAGTTGTTAATCAAGATGGTATCTTAAAAGGTCTTATTACTTTTAAAGATATTCAGAAATATAAATATTATCCTGACGCAGCGAAAGATACACATGGACGTCTTTTAGTGGGTGGGGCAGTTGGTGTTACTCCAGATACATTAGATCGCGTAGAGGCCCTCGTTAAGGCTGGCGTTGATGTCATTACCATTGATACCGCTCATGGTCACTCAAAAGGAGTAATCGATAAGTTAAAATTAGTAAAATCCGCTTTTCCTGAATTACAAGTCATTGTTGGGAATATTGCTACTGGTGCTGCAGCAAAAGCATTAGCTGATGCGGGTGCAGATGCCGTGAAAGTAGGTATTGGACCAGGTTCTATCTGTACGACACGTATCATCGCTGGTGTAGGTGTACCTCAACTATATGCAGTTTATGAAGTTGCTAAAGCACTAAAAGGTACTGGTGTTCCATTAATCGCAGATGG
Organism: Sphingobacterium sp. SRCM116780; assembly: GCF_021442025.1. Classification (NCBI taxonomy): domain Bacteria; kingdom Pseudomonadati; phylum Bacteroidota; class Sphingobacteriia; order Sphingobacteriales; family Sphingobacteriaceae; genus Sphingobacterium; species Sphingobacterium sp. SRCM116780. The sequence goes on along the minus strand of NZ_CP090446.1, from coordinate 2,228,075 downwards.
TGGAATTAAACAAACAGGTGATATCGCAAAAGCAATTGCCGCTGGTGCGCATACCATTATGGCTGGATCATTATTTGCAGGTGTTGAAGAAGCTCCTGGAGAGACCATTATGTACGAAGGACGTAAGTTTAAATCCTACCGTGGGATGGGGTCTATCGAAGCGATGGAAAAAGGATCGAAAGATCGTTATTTCCAAGATGTTGAAGATGATATCAAAAAACTAGTTCCTGAGGGTATTGTTGGTCGCGTTCCTTATAAAGGTACCTTGGCAGAAGTTGTTTATCAGTATATGGGTGGTTTAAAAGCTTCTATGGGATATTGTGGTGCTGCTACGATAGAAAAATTACAAGATGCACAATTTGTTCGTATTACAGGTGCTGGATTACGTGAATCACATCCACATAACATCTCGATCACCAAAGAATCTCCTAACTATAACAGTAGAGGATAATAGATATGAAGGGTTTTAAAAAAGGGTCACGCAACACTGTTGTGTGACCCTTTTTTATGAAATTAAATTTCGTCCGTCTTTTTTCTCAGGTAATTGTAGATTTCAATTTGAGAACGACAGGGTTCTTTTTTATTCTCTACGTAATGATTATTCAGTTGATTGTTCAAGATGCGTGCTTTAACATTATCTCGCAATTGAATGTGCAACATATCTTTTAGCTCATCTTTTATTTTTTTACTGTTAATTTTAATCGCAGCTTCTATACGATGATCCAGATTTCTAGTCATCCAATCTGCTGATGAAATATAGGTGATTTCTTTTCCCGAAGCATAGAAATACATAACTCGCGCGTGTTCCAAGAACTCGTCTACAATACTGATACTGTTCATCGCTTTCTTAAATTTTGTTTGATTTGTTGCACAAAATATACCTCTCACAATCATATCAATCTGTACACCAACCTCAGCCGCATCATAAAGTTTCTTGATCAGAATCTTGTCACTTAGCGAATTCATTTTGAGTATTATTCGTGCCTTTCTGCCTGCCTTTGCTTCCTCCATTTCCTTATCGATATAGTTTAGTATACCTTGACGCATATCAGTAGGGCAAATCAATAAACTGTGACAATTTTTAATCACATCAACTGGATTGCTTTTTGGTTTTTTAAGAAAATGGAATATTTTATTGATATCGGCCATTACACTTCTGTTGCTTGTCAGTAAGCAATAATCACCATATAATTTAGCTGTTTTTTCATTGATATTCCCCGTGCTCACAAAACCATATTGAACCGTTTTATTACCGACTCTTTTTTTAATGATGCAAAGCTTAGCATGCACCTTCTTATTCGGCACACCTGTTAAAACATGAATACCTTCCAGTTCTAACCGTTCTTTCCAGAATAAATTGTTTTCCTCATCAAAACGTGCGCGAAGTTCTAACATGACAATAACATCTTTTCCATTTCTAGCGGCATTAATCAACGCATTTACTATTTTACTGTTAGAAGCTAGTCGGTATGCGGTGATTTGTATTGTTTTGACATCTGGATCCATCGCTGCTTCACGTAATAAGTCGATCACAGGACGGAAAGTATGGTAAGGTAAGGACAACAGAATATCTTTCTTAATAATGATATCGGTTATCCTATGTGTATTATTAAGCTGAGGATGAGTAAAAGGTGTTCTTTCAATAGGGTGATGTGTTTGTTTAAAAACATTAGGGAAATCCATAAAATGCTTGAAATTATGAATTTTCTGACCTGGTATAATGTTATCTTTCTTCGTTAATTGTAATTTCTTGATTAAAAATTCAATAAGCTTGGGATCCATTTCTTTATCGAAGATAAAGCGTGTTGTTTTCCCTTTTCTCCGATTTTTAATTCCTTTAGAAATTTTTTCCGCTAATGTGGTATTGATGTCATTGTCCAGATCAAATTCTGCATCTTTTGTAATCTTGAAAACATGTGCATGAAATTCATCGAAACCAAAATAGGAGAAAATATAAGGTAGATTGAACTTGATAATATCTTCTAGCAAAATGATATGTTTTTCTTTTGCAGAAGCAGGTAGAATAATAAACCGACCATTTAATGTTGTTGGGATTTCTATAATAGCAAATCTAGTTTCATATTCCCATTCCTTTTTACGCATGGAGATACCTAGGTAAAGGCTTTTGTCGCGTAGATAAGGCATTGGGCGATTGTCATCCAACAATAAAGGAATAACATTGGACTCCACTTCTTCGGAATAGAAATTTTCAACAAATTTTTCTTGTTCCAGATTTAATTGGCCAGCATCTTTTATATAGACATGCTGTTTTGCCATTTCTTTCTGTACTTGATTCCAGATGTTGTCAAATTTTCTTTGTTGCTTGATGACGATATCATTGACTTCATCGAGTATAATTTGTGGATCTTCAAAGAAAGAGGAATTCGCTTCTTTATCTTTAATGTCAATTGCCCGTTTTAATCCGGGTATGCGTACCCTGAAAAATTCGTCTAAGTTATTGGAAAATATACCTAAGAATCTTATTTTAGAAGGAAGAGGGACGGTTTCATCTGCTGCCTCTTGTAATACTCTTCCATTAAAACTTAACCAACTGACATCTCTAGGTATGAATTTCCGTGCCATATCTCTTAATAATTCTTGTTTGTGATTCGCTTCAAATGTAAATGTACTTAATTAATATTGTACTCTAAATAATATTAATTAATTGTTAAGTTTATGTTAATTGATAACGGATTAACACAAAAATGTTGTTGCATTTATTTATTATTAATTTTTACCCCAATTCCAACAGAATGTGCTGACATTTCCGGTGCGTATAAATTCTGAATAGTTGTTATTCCGTTCGAAAACTTACCTGCATTATTTGCTCTTAACTCATATTCAAATACATGACTTCCCTGTGGTAAATAATCCATAAAGAAATTCGTTGCTGCATCTTTTGTGCTTTCGTAATAACCCAAACCTTGTTTGTATTTATAAGTGGAAGTTACATTTGTAGGTTCAAAACCTGCAGCACGCATATCTTTTAAATGAATAAACGCTAAATTGCGGTCTGTTTTTATTGAAATTCTGACTTTAACGATATCTCCAAGTTGAATAGGAGTAGTGGCCGTTATGGGGATCAAAACTTCTTTCAATTGCTCTATTTTTTTGATGTATAGTTCCTTTTGTAATGCAATAGTAGAAGAAGATGATTGAATTTTATCTAGATCTTCGAAGTATTGATAGTATAAACCTCCGAGCGCAACGCCAGGACTATTTTTTGCTATTTCGACTGTTCCTAGTGTAGGTTTTATTTCGGTTTTAAACCATACCTCTTTTAAATAGCCAGACCCTGCTTGTTTATTGATACCATGGAGATCTAAGGAATTTCCAGCAACTTTTATACGTAAGTCATCTTGACCATCGATCCAATGCTCACCATAATTAAGTAGTGCATCTACAGCTGCTACAGTAGCTTTGGTTGAGTTCCAGTGACGAACCTGTTTGTTTTTGATTAACCAGATCTTCATGTTCTCAATTGCTTTTTTATCCTGGTTTACTTCTTCAAATGCTTGTATGAGCATGGCTTGGGTTTCAATAGGTGCCTGAAACCATGTCCATCCTGCTTGATTTTGATTCCAATACATCCCTTTTTCTTCGGACTCCACAGATTTTTGTTGCAATTGCTTGATGACAAGTTGAGCTTCTGATTTCTTTTGATAACGATTGAGAATGATGGCTACTTGTGCTTGCTTCGCTAAATCGTAATTAAGCTTGTCCTTATCGATTTCTTTCAAGTAATAGTCAATGACGGGTTGCAACTTATTATTTTTTGCTTGTGCTGGATAGGCACTTCTGATCAGTAAATATTGAATTCCTTGTTCAATACTTGGTTTCAGCTTATTATTTTCTTGGTAACGATTCCAACTATATAAAATCTCGTTATCTAGATATTGCAACCCTTTTGTAAGGATAGGATTAATTTTATCCATCAAGTCAAATTCTTGAATAACATGACGGGCTGTTAATTTAGTGATTCCCGTTAAGATATAACTTGAGATATTGAAACTTTGATTTCCGCCTGGGTACCAAGCAAAACCACCGTTAGCTGATTGATAAGAGGCAAGTTTATTGAGATCTATTTCTAGATTGCTTTTAATGGAATTTTGATTAAATAAATTCGCTATATTTTTCATCGTTTCTTCTTCTCTTAAAGCATCTTGAAGCCAAGGAGTTTCTTGTATCAGTATACTTTTAAGATCATCGTTAATGCTCAATTTTGAATTTAACTGCTTGTTGTTTTTCCACGAATCAAAAACTGTTTTGATTTTTGGATTTTGGTTCACCAGATGTGTCGACAGTGAATTTAAATAGAATTTACTAAAAATAGATTCTGATGATTCGTAAGGGTATTCATTGACATAAGGTAAAGCGAATAATGCATGATAGATGGGATTACTTGTTAATTCTAACGTGTATTGGTAGGGTTCAGTTGTTGCAGAAGAGTTGTTTAAATTCGGCATTTCAAACGTTTTTACCTGTCCCTCTCTTACCGAGATAGGTAAGGTTTCCGTTACGAGCATGCTGTTTTTTAAAACTGGAATCGTAGACTCCTCAGCATCCGAGAATTTCCCTGCTTTTGCTGCAATACGGTAAGTAATGGCTTCTATATTTTTCGGAATTTTAATATCCCATTCAACACTTTTACTATTTTTGGCTGACAATGTCAGTTGTTGTTCTGAAGCAATGATATCCAAAGATTTCAGGGTTAGCGCATCAAATAATTCCAGTGTAACTCCAGCATTCAATTCATTTTCTGAAAGATTATTGACTTTAGATTGGAGTGTAATCTGATCCGTTTCTCTGAAGAATCGAGGCATATTGGGAATAATCATCAAGTCCTTTTGGGTTTCAACAAAAGCTGTATAAGTACCAATGGCTAAGTCTTTGGAATGTGCTAGTGCCATAAACTTCCAACGGGTTAAACTTTCTGGAGAATCGAAACTGAAGATAACGTTTCCATCTTTGTCTGTACGAAGTTGGGGAAGGAAAAATGCCGTTTCTTGTAAGTTTTTACGGATCTGAATCGTCGTTGTCTTCTCAGGTTCGGGTACTACCACAACTTCGGAGACTTGATCGTACATTGCTCCTGCATCGCTCGTCATTGGAGCACTACTTGATACTCCGGCTACTTTTCTTTGTAGTTGACTTGTCATATTGTTAGCATCGCCCTTACTTATACCAGAAATACCTCTTATTCCTATTCTGCTATCTTGATCATAATTATTGATGTTAAATCCAAAAGTTTTAAATCGATCATAAGTGAGCTGACTGTTAAAGTCTATCCACTGATCATTGCGGAAAAACTGACTTTCTACATTCTGGTTATAATAAGACCAAGTGCTGTAAGATGGATAATTGAAACGATTCGGAACGAAGGAGAAGTTATGCGGAGAAACGTCCTTTAATTTATCTAGCGAAGCATCATACATATTCACTAAAACTTCAGCAGCTAATTTTTCACCATTATTTCCCTTAATTAAAAGTTCCCATTGCTCTTTTTGTCCTGGATACAACTTATTCCGAAACGTTCTGGTTTCAAGGATTAATGATGGTATTTTTTGAATGATATCCAATGATTTGGTATGAGTAAATAATTGACCATTCTTCATTCCTGCAAAGTTCAATACCAAACTGTTTTTAGTTGTTTTAGGAATTTCAATTTGAATACTCGTTTTATTTGAAGAGATAGTTTTAAAATCTATTTTTTCATTTTCAGAAGAAGTAATGTTCAGCTGGAGCGCATCAAAATCTGTTTGTAAACTTATTTTTGCAATATCTCCGATTTCATAGCGATCTTTATCTGTTGTTATCTTTAAGGTTGATTTTTGATCGGATTGCAACTTATTATGGAAGACTTCAAAGTTTTGTTCTTCACGAATAGTATCGCGTTCTACAATAGAAATTGCTTCGATGTTATACATTCCGACCATGTCTGTACTGTTCGGCAATTTTATTTTTTTAGATTTTGCTAAATCAAATTCAATTTCGTCTAGATTCGTATATTCATCTTTTTGGGTATATTCATTTCCATAAGATTCATACGGAAATTTCTGTAAGAACTCTTTTTGAGGTATACTGTTGTAATAGCTGTAATTATTTTCGATAGAAAATAAAGGAGGTAAAATTAATCGGGTTCTTTCTTTTTTCTTTTTGAGGATTATTTTACCTTTTGCTAATACTTCCTGTCCAGATAGATTAAGAGCTCTTATACCAATTGAATCTAAGTTATTTGCATTTGTTTGTGATGGGACAGTTAGCACTAAGTTAAAAGGAATATTTCCAATCGTTAAGCTCGTTGCGCTTTCATTCGTTTCACCTGTGACATCCATTACTGAAACCTCTACACGAAAATTCTGGGTTAATTTCAATTTCTTGTCAAGATCCTTCGGCAATTCACTTTTAAAATTAATCTTAAAATTGCCATCCTGATCCGTTAGGATAGTGTCGGCCTTAATTTTTTCGGTTCTCGGTCTAGCTATAATTCTGTCATAAGAATCGCTATAAAATCCGTCATTAATCCTAAACCTACTTTCTATCATATCGACAGTATAGGCTACTTGAGCATGGGGTAGTGGTACTCCATTAAAAGATACAGCTTTTCCAGTAATGAAAATGCTATCTCCTAATGACTTTTTATCTTTAAATTCATCAAAAGTCACTTCAAATTTTGGGCGCTTATATTCTTCGACTTGAAAAGAATAAGTTTGATTGATATTTCCTTCCTTGATCTGAATAGAATAGTTGCCCGTTAGGCCTCCGTTGTTGAGTATAAAAGATCCTGAAGCGGAGCCAAATTCGTTCGTAGTTAATGTCTTTGCGTCTACTTTTTGATTGTTTGCATCAACGAGTTCAACCACAATTTTTTTATCTGGAACAACAGTATATTTAATGGTTTCATAGTTTTTATAAACTATTGCTTTGAAATATACAATCTGTCCCGGTCTATAAATCGAACGATCGGTGAAAACTTTTGCATCATAGGTCGTCTCATTATTCTCAACATTTTGGTTTCTATAGTAATAATAGTTGTTAAATGGAACGATGATGTTTTCATCATTAACGGTTAAAAATGAGTTTCTATTTTTATCGTCATTTAAAAAAACACCTAACTCATTGGTTCTTGATGATGATTGTTCAACGTATTTATCCTGTTGAATAGCATAAAATTTGACAGCAGCACCTGTTTGTTTTTCTCCAGTTTCACGATCCAAAATCAGGACTTTATTGTCTTTATTCAGAATGGCATATTGGCTGTAATTTAATCTTAAATGCCCATAGATTGCTTTCTGATCATAACCTTGATCAAATGGAGTGGATGAATATATAAGGGTATAGGATCCAGCAGGTAATTGTGGTAGGAGTATAGTCGTTTCGTGTACGACATTGTCTTTGAAGTACCTTACTTCAAAGACACCTTCTTTCAATACGACATTATTTTTGATAAATGTATTGATCCTATCGAAGATCGTACTGTCATAATAGGTGATCAACTCGGATTCAAGGCGGTTGAAAATATTTTTAGGTTGTACAATTTTGTAATAAATTTTGTTTGCATTTTGATGTTTGACTTTCAGCAATGCTTCTTTATTTGGTATGTTAAATTCTTTAACCTCTAATTGCACATATGGTTTGAAAATGTTGGCACGGATAGCAGTTAAATAATTCTTCGTGTTTAAGCTGTCTGCTCTGGGTAGGTATGCATCAATTTTTTGAATGAATTCATCCAATTTATTTTGACGAGTTGGAGATGCTGTACTCGCATTATTTCTATAAATATTGATAAGATCAACAATCATTATTTCTTTAAGCGATGAATGATTATACTTTGCAATCCAAGTTTCAAGCTCTTTGGCTTTGAGTGAATCTTGGCTCTGTTTCTTTTGAAAGAGTTGATAGACATTGAATAAGTAGGCATCGTTATTTTTTCCTTGATGGATATCGATTAAGTTTTGATATAAACTATCAACTAATTTTATACGAATATCTTTCTGATTATTCGCTAAGGACATTTGATATTGCTGATTTCCTTCTAACAGATCAATATAGTCATAGACAGCTATATCATAGAGCGTGGGTAGATATTGATGTTTCTCAACCTCAATCAGTTTGATCCATTTTTCTTTTGATTCATTTAACAACGTATTCTTTTCTATCAATACACTTTTATAGAGTGATTCTATGTTTTGATAAAATTGATTTTTTGTCCAAAATGTGAAATCTTGCTTTGTTCCTCCTTGTATTTCTGTGCGTTGATTGATAACATAATAATTGTTTGTTAGATAGTTACTGTAATTTCGAGCCTGTTGAATTGTTAAAATTGCTTTTGCGGCTTTATTATTTACTTGTTTTATCTTATCATCAAATTCTTGAATGACTTGTACTTTTATATCGGTGTTATCAGATGTCTGTAGTTTTACTTTTTCTTGATAAAGAAAAGCTTTAATCTGTTCATCATACCAACTTCTTTTTATTGCTTCTGTTTCTATTTTAGAGAGGATAGGGGGTAATTCTTTCCAAAACTGATGATCTGCCAAGCTATCCACCTGTTTCCAAAGTGAAGAAAGATTATTTTTCTGTGCATATATAGGAGATATACAGCATATACAAAGAATCAGAAGGAGTAATTTTTTCATAATTAAGATCAATGGGACATAAAAAAAGAGAACACATGGTATTCTCTTTAAATATAAATAAATTATCTAGTGTTTTTATTCTTTATCTGATCCCGTTTTTTTGGAAATTTGAATGGCTTCATATTTCTTTCCATCATAATGTGGTGCTTCTAAAGTAAGCGTCGTCGGATAAGGCATATTTTTATCAAAAAAATAAGCTGTAGTTGTACTCCCATAATCATTGACGGGGAGCAGATCTATACAAGCTTGATAATCAGCTGCTGATGGATTACCAACAGAAATTGCATAAATTCGAATAATTTCTCCTTTATTTTGATCGTTTCTAACAAAGGCAACTTCTTTAAAGTCTCCTGGAAGATCTTCAATACTTTTTTGTGTAAATGAATCTTTAAGCATAAACGCTATAATAACGAGAAGGGGTATGATGATAAACCATACCCGTTTATTTTTTTTCATTGAAAGGAATAAGAGTTAAAGTGATATGGTGATTCCTAATAATTTGTAAAACTCTTTAAGGATAGCCTGATGACCTGGCCAAGCAGGCGAAGTAACCAGGTTGCCATCTACGACCGCTTGATCTGCAGGAATATTTTTCCAGGTTCCCCCAGCTAATTCGATATCAGGCCCCACTGCGACATAAGCGGTTAGCGTACGACCCTGAAGCACTTTTGCCGCAGTCAGCACCTGGATTCCGTGACAAATTGCAGCAACAGGTTTATTTTGATCAAAGAAATACTTTGTTATTTCTAAAACTCGTTTATTTAATCGAATATATTCCGCTGATCGCCCCCCTGCAATATACAGGCCGTCATACTCCTCTACCTGGATACTATCGAAATCTTTATTGATGCCAAAATTATGTCCACGTAATTCTTTATAAGTTTGATCGCCTGTAAAATCATGAACTGCTGTCGGTACGACATCTCCCTTTTTACGATCTGGAGCTACGGCATCAACTTCAATACCGATGGCACCCATTGCTTGGAATGGTACCATGGCTTCGTAGTCCTCTACAAAGTCTCCAACAAGTAATAATATTTTCTTAGCCATATATTTAACATTTAATAGTCCTAAGTTACAAAAAAAGCCATAGAAGACTATGCCGATTTCTGTTAAGTTGTTGTTAAACTGATTTTAATAATTTTTCTTTTAGAGCGCGTTTCGTAGCGCGTACTTTAGCTTCTAGCTTACTTCTATGTTCGATACTCGTCACGCCTTTACCTACTTCGAAGTTATTCGCAAATTGTGGTAATGAAAATGAATCCAATACTTCTGCTCCATCCCAAGTGATTCTATTGACAGCTGTGGTCAATACAGTAGTACCTCCCATAGGGCCAGGACTGGTTGCTAGTAAGAAGACGGGTTTTCCATTAAAGGTTTTACGGCCAGCAATTCTCGAAACCCAGTCAATGATATTTTTATATCCAACATTGTAAGATCCATTATATTCGGCAATTGAAATTAATAAGAAATCTGCTTCATCAATTTTAGCAGCAAAATCCAGTGCCAGTTGTGGAATACCAGATTCTAGCTCTCTATCAATTGAATAGATAGGCATTTCGTAATCATTCAGGTCTAAAATATCAATAACATCGTCCTTTTCTTTATAATATTTAGAAACCGAAGTAACGAATGTTTTGTTAATTGAATTTCTGCTATTACTAGCAGCAAACGCTAATATTTTCATGTTGTATTTTTATTTTGAAAACCAAACGTACAATAATATTTTTATGAAATTGTCAAAATAATGTTTTAAACCTATTTAAAGGCTTCTTTATTGATTTAGATCAAGATTAAAACGGTCGTACATACCTAAAAATCCCGTTAGACCTCCTGTATGAATAACTAAAATATTAGCATTGGGTTCAAAATAATCTTTGGAAATTAAGTCATCAATTGCAAAAAATAGTTTACCTGTATAAGTAGGTTCAATCATAATACCACTACTTGAAACAAACTTTTCAATAAACTGTAGTAGAGTAGGTTGTGTTCTTGCATATCCGCCAAAATGGTATCCTGTATGGAGGGTTACGGGTTTGGTTTCGGGGTATATTTTTTGAATTTCCTCTTGAATAAATTCTCCACCTTTTAAAACGGGAATTCCGTGGACTTTAGTATTGAGTTTTAAAGTATCAACAGCATGTTGAATACCTGCTAGTGTGGTTCCTGTACCGCAAGCACAAAAAATATGATCGTAAGTTTGCGTTAAAGACGTGACAATTTCTTCACAACCCTTTGCTCCATCCATTCCATATCCTCCTTCATCAATAAAATAGGCATTTGGATTTGTTGCAAAATGTTTGTCGAAAAGTGTTTGTTTATCTTTATAATCTGCACGATTAGTATAAATTAGTTCCATGCCGAATAACTTACACATAGCAATAACGGGATTGTTAATTCCCTCATCGGCACGTAAAAAAGCGGTTGTTTTGAAACCGAAAGTGGCTCCTGCACAAGCGGTGGCTAAGAGGTGATTTGACCAAGCGCCACCAAAAGTAACAAGTTGATTTTTATGAAGTTCTAAAGCTTTATTTATGTTGAACTTTAGCTTTCTCCATTTGTTGCCAGATATAAAGGGGTGAATCATATCATCCCTTTTTATTGTAACATGAATAAACCTCTCTTGCCACCTTGGAAGGCTGATTTTCTGTTCAGGACTATAAAAATCAAAAGATATCATACACTTTATTCGCAAAGGTAGTAGAATTTATACGAATTAGGTTATTTTTGTACGATGGCTGAAAATTTAGAGTTACAAGAACAAGATGAACAAGAACTATTCGAACATTTACGAATAGAGGTAGATAAAGGACAAGCATTATTGCGTATTGATAAATTCCTGATGAATAGAGTAGAGAATGCTTCTCGAAATAAGATTCAGGCTGCAATTGAAGCAGAATCTGTATTAGTAAATGATAAACCTGTAAAGGCAAGTTATAAAGTAAGACCTTTGGATATGATCACGGTCGTATTGCCTGATCCACCAAGAGATACTGAAGTTTATCCGGAAGATATTCCATTGGATATCGTTTTTGAAGATAACGATGTATTGATTGTCAACAAAGAATCAGGAATGGTTGTTCATCCTGGTTTTAATAATTATACAGGTACATTGGTCAATGCGTTAACGCACCACATTCAACAATTACCACAATTGCCAGGTAATTCGGATCGTCCAGGTTTGGTACATCGTATCGACAAGGATACTTCTGGTTTATTGGTAATTGCCAAGAATGAAAAAGCAATGACTTCTTTAGCCAAACAATTTTTTGATCATAGCATCACTAGAAAGTATGTTGCGCTAGTCTGGGGAGATATCAAAGAAGATGGTACGATAACAGGATACATTGGTCGACATGTGAAAGATAGACGCATTATGGCAATGTATGATAGTGAGGCGAATGGACGTTGGTCTGTCACACATTATCGTGTTTTGGAGCGTTTGGGATATGTTACCTTAATTGAATGTCAATTGGAAACAGGTAGAACACATCAAATTCGTGCGCATATGCAGTCTATCGGACATCCCTTATTTAATGATGCGATGTATGGGGGGGACAAGATTATAAAAGGAACTGTTTTTACAAAATATAAGCAATTTGTAGAAAATTGTTTTAAAATATTACCTCGACAAGCTCTTCATGCACAAGTTATTGGATTTGTACATCCAACAACAAAAGAAAATATCAAATTTGAAGTACCATTACCAGAAGATTTTCGTTTAGGATTAGAGAAATGGCGAAATTATGCTGCTTTATCAAAACCAATGGATGAATAATATTTAATACTTAAATGGCAACAACATATATCAATTTTAACGGAAATATTGTACCCGAAGATCAAGAAATCTTCTCCATAGAGAATAGAGCCGTACGCTATGGTGATGGATTGTTTGAGACAATGCTTTTTAAAGATGGTGAAATTAGGTTTTTATCATTTCATATGGAACGATTACAAAAAGGAATGATTGCATTACATTTTGACGATGTCAATTTGTTTGATGATTTTTTTGTTCGTTCTAAAGTGGAAGAGCTTATACGTAAAAATAATATGGTCGGACAACAGGTTCGTATTCGACTGATTGTTTTTAGAAAAGGAGGAGGGTTGTATAGTCCAAATTCAAATAAGCCATCTTATGTCTTTCAAGTAGCTCGACCTGAACCTAATCTTAAAGATAAGAAAATAGGGCTAATTGTTGATTTATATACCGAGTATAAAAAACCATTTAGTGATTTATCAAAAATTAAATCCCTCAACTCTCAAATTTATGTCTTAGCGGGTATCTATAAGAAGAAGATGGGATATGATGATGTCTTATTGTTAAATCAAGAAGGATATCTTTGTGAAGCATTAAGCTCTAATATTTTTGTACATTATGATAAGACATTATATACGCCAGCTATTTCAGAAGGATGTATTGAAGGTGTTATGCGTCGTGTTGTCATTGATATGGCGATAGACGAAGGGCTTGAAGTCGTGGAAGCACAGATCAGCCCACAGATCATGAAAGAAGCAGAAGAGATTTTCTTGACCAATGCCGTGCAAGGGGTTCAGTGGGTTATGGGGTATAAACAAAAACGATATTTTAATAAAATTTCCAGAATTTTACAAAACAAATTATTGACGTGGAACTACAATGATCCTGTTGAATAATCCCGATTGTTAAATGCTAATAAAAAAGAGTCTAGTAAAATTTATACTAGACTTTTTTTTGTTTTATATATAGCTTAAATATCTTGAAATTTCAACTACCCCCAATGTTCTTTTCTTTTTATAGGAATCTTTCGGAGGTTGAAAACAAGGTTGATTGTGTTATGCTTTCTTTGCTTTACTTCTTTTTACAAGGACATAAGAGATGTAAAGCAAAATCATCCATATCGGAATCAACTCTACTGGAAGTTTCATTCCTGTGATCCACATAATAATAAGAACTCCTGTCAAAAATAAAATACAGATATAATTACTTACGGGATAGAAAAATGATGGAAATTGCGTTTTAATATGCTGGTCCGATTTATTCTTCCTAAAGAAAAAATGCGTAATGGTGATCATAATCCAATTAATAATCAGAGAAGAGACAACCAACGACATTAATATTTCTAAAGCATCCTTAGGCATGATTTTATTGATGATAACACAGATAGCAGCGAATACTGCTGAAACTAAAATGGCGTTAATAGGGACCGAGTTCTTACTCAATTTATTTAAAAATTTAGGGGCATTCCCTTGCGCTGCTAATCCATATAGCATACGGCTATTACTGTAAACACTACTATTATAAACCGATAGTGCTGCGGTTAATACGATTATATTCAGAATATTGGCAATAATGCTCGTGAAGTATACGGTCTTTCCAAATAATGAAAATTGAAAACTTTTTAAGGAGTCAAATACAGTCACGAATGGACTGGTATCTGCTGTAATGCTCTTCCAAGGCGATAAAGAAAACAAAATTATCAATGCACCCACATAAAAGATGAGAATACGGTAGATCACTTGGTTTGTTGCCTTTGGAATATTTTTCTCTGGGTTTTCTGCTTCCGCAGCAGTAATACCCACTAACTCAAGACCTCCAAATGAAAACATGATCAAAGCCATAGCAGCAAGTAAACCTTGATACGAACCATTCTCTTGCTGTGATAACCATCCTTTTGGGAAAAAGCCACCGTCATTATATAGATTGGTTACAGAAGATGTTGGACTACCTGTACCGCTTATCAGTAAGTATGATCCGAATAATATCATGGCGATAATAGCCACAACTTTAATGATAGAAAACCAAAATTCAGCTTCTCCATATATCTTTACAGAAGCTAGATTTAATGCATTAATGACAATAAAAAAGAATAAACTAGATGTCCAAAGTGGTATTTCTGGCCACCAAAATTGGATATAGACACCAATCGCAGTTAATTCTGCCATGCTGACAAGTATATAGAGCACCCAATAATTCCATCCTGAAGCATAGCCTGCAAAGGCTCCCCAATATTTGTTCGCAAAGAAACTAAAGCTCCCGGATACAGGTTCTTCTACAACCATTTCTCCTAACTGACGCATAATAAAGAATGCAATAATCCCAGCTAATGCATACCCTAAAATAACGGAAGGTCCAGCTAATGTCGCTGCTTTACCAATACCCAAAAACAGTCCTGTTCCAATAGCTCCTCCTAATGCAATGAGCTGGATATGTCGATTTTTAAGACCTCTTTTTAATTCTTTGTTCTCTTGGAGATTCTGATCCACGATGCTATAATTTACGAAGTTAATATAGGACTAATATAGTGTTTATGTAGAGATTTTATGGATGCTAACGTAAGGAAAAAGGAATATATGTCCTTAAAAGGGGGACATTACGTTGATTTGAATGTAAACTTGATCTGTATTTTAAAAAATACAATCCATTTAATAAAAGCATTTATGAATCTGGGTAAATGAAAAACCGTTGCAATACTTATCACAACGGTTTTAAATTAATTTTTTACGATACCTCTAGGTGTTCAAACGATGTGATCGTCGAATGCAGCAGTCAGGTTATTATGAGTCGCTTTTTTGATGTATTTTAATCGATTGGTCTACATCACATTCACATCCTTTACCACAACTTTTTTTACCAGCGAAAGAAGCGCGCATGGATTTTGCAAAATATAGAATTGCAGCAATAATGATTACAGCAACAATTGTATATTGAATAGTTAAATTTGTCATGATCTTATTATTTTAAAATCTGAAAGGCAAACAGTGCTGCTATATAAGCAAGACCTGTCATAAAACCTGTCTGAATGAGTGTCCATTTCCAAGAGCCAGTTTCTTTTTTAACAATAGCAATGGTGCTCATACATTGCATTGCAAAAGCGTAAAATAATAACAATGAAACTCCTGATGCCAAATTATAGGCTGGCAACCCAGTATTCCTATTAATTTCACTCTTCATTTTACTCAAAATAGTTCTTTTTGAAGCTTCATCTTCAATATCAGCATCTTCTCCGATACTGTAAACGGTTGCCATTGTACCCACAAAAACTTCACGAGCAGCAAATGAGGATATCAAGCCGATTCCCATCTTCCAATCATAGCCCAAGGGTTCTACAACTGGCTCAATGACCATGCCTAAATACCCCAAATAAGAGTGTTCTACTTTGTAAGAGGAAATTTCATGTGCAAGATCATCTTCAGATAGGGTCGGATTGTTTTTAGTAACGATATCTGTTGCATTTTTAAATTTATCGCCAGGACCAAAACTACCCAATGCCCATAAGATAACAGATATTGCTAAAATAATCTTACCTGCACCAAGAACAAAGCTTGATGATTTATCCCAAACGTTTAAAAATAAATTTTTCCAGTCAGGTAGTTTGTAAGTTGGTAATTCAAAAATTAAAAACGATTTATGTTTCGATTTGATTATTTTACTTAATAGCCATGCCGAACCTAATGCGGCAACAATCCCTAGAATGTATAGGATAAACAGTATAATCCCTTGCAAATTGAATCCTAGATATTTTGTTTCAGGGATGACTAATCCAATAATAACAATATAAATAGGTAGACGGGCAGAACATGTCATAAAAGGAGTCACCAACATGGTCACTAAACGTTCTTTACTGTTCTCAATATTTCTTGCAGACATGACTGCTGGTACCGCACATGCTACTCCAGATATCAGCGGAATGACAGACTTTCCATTCAATCCAAATGGTCTTAACCATCTATCCATTAGAAATACAACGCGGCTCATGTAGCCCGTTTCTTCCATCAAAGAGATGAATATGTATAGAATAACAATTTGAGGAACAAAAATAACAATACCTCCAATACCTTTGATGATACCATTGGATAGTAAATCTGTCAGGGGACCAGTTGGTAGTGTCGCTTGTATGTAAGCTGCAAGATCACCAAATAAGGTGTCAATGAAATCCATAGCTGGACCTGACCAGGTGTAAATACCTTGAAAGATTAGAAATAATAAGCCAAAGAAAACAACATAACCAAAAAAAGGATGCAATAAAATTTTATCAATAGCATTGGTTTTACTTTTGACGTCATTATCCTTGGAAACAATGCCTTTTATGGACTGTTCGAGATTACTATTCCGTTTGATTGATTCTTCCTTTTGCAGTAATTGTGGCGTTAGGTTATACTTTAATCGTATAGCTGCTAAAGAATCATTCTTTTCTTTAGAAAGAAATTCCACATTTCCTTTTGCTAAATATTGCCAAGTACTATACTCATTTTCAAGTGGAAATAAGCGTTTTGATTCTTCTAAAGCAGGAAGGAAAGAAGCTGGAATATCAAAATTACTAATATATAATGGAGGTATTGAATCAAATTCTTTAATGAGTTTATCAATTCCCTCTCCAGTTCTAGCATTTGTTTGAAAGATTTTAGTCTTTAATAAAGATTCTAATTTTGGGATATCAATGCTTATTCCTTTCACCATCGCCTCATCAATCATATTAATGACGAAAATGGCAGGCAAACCTAGTTCTCTAGCTTGTTGATAAAGAATAATTGATCTTTTTAAGTTGGATGGCTCACCAACCACAACGATTAAATTAGGTTTTAAGACATTTTTTTGATCAACTAAAATATTAAATACAACTTCCTCATCCAAAGAGTTTGGGAATAAGGTATAGGTGCCTGGTAGATCAATAATTTTATATGTTTTATTATTTGCTGTTACAGACCCTTCACGTTTCTCAACAGTAATACCTGGATAATTTCCGACCTTCTGATTGAGTTTTGTAATACGATTAAAAAGCGATGTTTTACCCACATTTGGATTCCCCAAAAGTGCAATAATAGGATTGTTCATTTATTTTGAATCGATAATGATTACTTTGGCTTCAGATCTTCTGATAGCAACTAATGAGCTACTGGCAATTATATTTAGACAGATAGGGCCATTTAAGGGAGCAATATGTTTCACTTCAATTTCGGTGCCTGGAATAAATCCCATTTCATAAAACTTAGCTGGAATTTCATTTGAATTAAAATCAACTATGATCGCCTTTTTTCCCTTTTTTAGTGTGTCTAAGCTAGATATATTGCGCATTATTTATCGTATTATGTAGTTTTCAAATATAAGAATTTTATCTGATTTAGAATGATTCTAATGTAATTGTTGTGCATTTATGATAAATATGTGATATATTTAAATCATGAAAATTGATGAAGCTATACAACAAACAAAAAAATTTAGTACGGAATGGCAGAAGGCTGTTATCAATCTCGTGTATACAAGTAGTTGGGTAAGTGCAATTTTGGAAAAGCGAGCCGAACATAAACAAATTACATTAAGTCAATTCAATGTTCTCCGTATTTTGAGAGGTCAATATCCAAATCCAATCACGAATAATCTAATAAAATCTAGAATGTTAACGAATATGCCAGACATTTCAAGATTAATAGATCGATTGGTATTAAAAGGACTGGTTGATCGTTGCAAGTCAAATATTGATAAACGTGCTGTCAGCCTATTGATCACAGAAGCGGGACTTCAAGTATTACAAGAACTAGAAGAAGAAATGCTTTTGAATGATATTCTCCCTAAAAATATTTCTGAAGCAAATTGTAAACGATTAAATGAACTTTTGGATACTTTTAGAGGATGTTTAGAATCCGAATCTGAAAATAATTAGTGGTCGTGATCATGATTGATTTCTTGATGATTTTCTGCAGGATGTTCGTGATCATGACTATCAAATAAGAAATTCATAAGTGCAATTGCAACACCAACAAATACGGCAATCATTTTCTTTTTATTGAATTTGTGATGATCTGCAGACCCTGATTCAAACAGTATGGTTGTTGATATATGTAAAAATATACCAATAACGACAGCCATAATCTTATCAAAATATTGTTGAATATTTCCAATTTCACCAGTGCTGATTGCTTTACTAAAAGAGAATCCTAATGGTGTCATGGCAGCAAAAACAATTAATAGGGTGGTAATACTTTTCTTGGAGAGATGGGTACTAATTAATAAACTTCCCAATGCAAATGCAGCTGGAATATGATGAATGGCTATTCCAAAGACCAATTCTGTCTGATGAGTTGCGGCTAAAGGCATGCCCTCTAAGAATGCATGTAAACATAAACTAATCATGATACCCATTGGAAAAGCATGATGATGTCCTTCTTCGTGATGGATATGACCATGTTCTATTCCTTGAGAGAACTGTTCTAATATTAATTGAAATAAAAATCCTCCAAGTACATAAATACCTAATATTTCTGCATCTGTTGTACGTGTTTGATAGACATGTGGTATGAGATGTAAAACTGTAATAGCGAATAGATAAGCTCCACTGAACGATAGTATTAACTTAAGTAAGCTCGTGTTATTTCTTTTGACAAAGAATACGGCTAGCCCACTTGCTAGTGCAGAGATAAATAGAATACTTACTAAGATGATGGCGTTCATTTCGCTATTTCGGGATTAAAGAATTCGGGTTTTATCTTTTTAAAGATGTAACCAGTTGCTAGACCTATCAGTGTACCTAAAATAGCACCACACAGTACATCAAAAGGATAATGCACCCCTACATAAATTTGTGATATTGAAATTAAAGTAGCCCATGTAATACCTAGCCACATGGCATGTTTCCACCTTCTTTTAAATAATACAATCCAGAAAAAGGCTACCGCAAAATGATTCGTCGCATGAGAAGAAGTGAAACTAAAACCAGAACCACATCGAACACGAATATCCACTTCTTCTTTAAACTCGATATCGTTACATGGTCGTACGCGTTTGATAGACTTTTTAATCAAATGTGAAGATATCGCATCAGATGCACCAAATGTTGCTAATGTCATCACTACAATGAGAATTCCTGTTTTACCATATGTTTTAATGAAAAAAATGATTAAAAATAGATATAAGGGAGCCCATGTGTATGGATTTCTTAAAATGGGAAGTAGCCAATCAAATACAGGATTACTCAATCCTTGATTGATGGCTAAAAAAACATCTTGATCTATGTTTACAATTTGTTCAATCATGTGTATGTGTTAAAATTGAAATTCTGATAGAAAAATTCATCAATCTATCATTTCAAAAGTATAAATAATTTCAATTTAATCGTGTTATATATGTAAAAGAAACAATGTTGCAACAAAAGTATATTAATTATTTTACAAAAGGAAGCGCTTTATTATAAATATTTAGACTATTGTTTTATTTTTACAGAATAAACGTAATTGTAAGATGACTTTAATTAAATCAATATCTGGTATTAGAGGTACCATCGGAGGTCGTTCTGGAGAGGGACTAACACCTATCGATATCGTGAAATTCACCGCAGCTTATGGAAAAATCATTGTTAAGCAAACGGGTATCAATAAAATTGTAGTTGGTCGTGATGCTCGCGTATCTGGTGAAATGGTCAGTAACTTGGTTATTGGTACTTTACAAAGCATCGGTGTGGATGTGATTGATTTAGGTTTATCAACAACGCCTACTGTTGAGATTGCTGTCCCAAAAGAAAATGCTGGTGGCGGTATTATATTAACCGCTTCTCATAATCCAGGTCAGTGGAATGCTTTGAAACTTTTAAATGCTAAAGGTGAGTTTATCAACGATGCTGAAGGAAAAGAGGTACTAGCTTTAGGTGAAAGTTTAGATTTTGATTTTGCAGAATTTGAAAATCTAGGATCTGTAACGAAAGATGAGACCTATATGCAGAAGCATATTGATGATGTATTAGCATTAGATTTAGTAGATGCAGAGGCTGTCAAAAATGCAAATTTCAAAATAGCAGTAGATGCTGTAAACAGCTCTGGTGGATTATTTATACCCGCTTTGTTAGCAGCATTGGGTGTAGAGACAATTTATAAAATTCATTGTGAACCTGATGGTAAATTTTCACACAACCCTGAACCATTGAAAGAAAATCTAACGGATCTTTCTAAAGCAGTATTGGATAATGGTGCTGATTTAGGGATTGCTGTAGACCCAGATGTGGATCGACTAGTTTTTATGATGGAAGATGGTGACTTGTTTGGTGAAGAATATACTTTAGTAGCTGTTTCAGATTATATTTTACAACATACAAAAGGAAATACAGTATCTAACTTATCTTCAACGAGAGCATTACGCGACGTAACAGTAAAGCATGGTGGTCAATACTTTGCTGCTGCTGTAGGGGAGGTGAATGTTGTGACTAAGATGAAAGAGGTAGGTGCTGTTATTGGTGGAGAAGGTAATGGTGGTGTCATTTATCCAGCATCTCATTATGGTCGTGATTCTTTAGTAGGGGTAGCTATTTTCTTAACACATTTGGCTAAATTGGGTAAAAAAGTTTCTGCATATAGAGCAGAATTACCACAATATTTTATGTCTAAAAACAAGATTACTTTAACTCCTGAATTAGATATTGATCATCTATTAGCAAAAATGGAAGAAAAATATAAGCATGAGGATCATACGACTATTGATGGCTTGAAAATAGATTTTGCAAATGAATGGGTTCATTTACGTAAATCAAATACAGAGCCTATTATACGGATCTATTCAGAAGGGCCAACAGCAGAAGCTGCTGAAGCAATCGCACAAAAAATAATAGCTGAAATTGAAGAAATTATTAAATAAGATATATTTATAATTCTTATTAAGCCTCTAAAAACTACGTTTTTAGAGGCTTTTTTAGTCTTTGTAGTTGATATTTATTGCTCTCTTTTTGAATGATCCTATTAATCTTCCAATGTTGATATATCTATCTTTGGTTTAGGAAATTTCATTTTTTCTATTTCCTGTTTGCAAGTATTGACCATTTCCTGAGTCATCTCGTAATCGTATTTTCCATAATCGTCATAGGTAAACTTTCCTACATAAAAGAAACCATAAAGATTAAAAAAATCAGTTAGATCAGTTTTGGATACTTCACAAGCTGTTTTGATAAAGTTTAACTGATAAACAGCAGGGTTACTTCCACGCGACTCAGCCCATTCTCCTCGTGTATTTCTTTGTTCAGATTCTTGAGTACGCAATTTCTCGAATAGGTCAGGATAAAATGAAGGATTGTTTCCCTTCGAGGTAAAGTACAGTTGCAATTGCCAAAATGGAACTAAACGATTAAATACATCGGCGTCTTGTAAATAACTTATCTTACCATTTATGATGCTTTCTCTGGATTTTTTGTAACTCCCTAGTTCTGAAGCTCGACTTTTATTTCCATAAGAAGTGGTGACATACAAGGAAAATATATTGTTACTTACTTCCCCTAAACCACCCCAGTTGAAGTAAGGTCTCAGTTGATGTACATGTCCAACTTCGTGTGAGAACCCCCAACAAGGATCACCTTTTATAACACGAGCTGGGTCAACGACAAGTGGCATAGCATTACCTGGATTTGTTCCCATATAAGCAACGCCATCTCCATCACGAAACATATAATAATTATAATTGACACGAGCAAGAATTTTATTATCAGGTACTTTATTATATTTAATAAGTCCCATAATACGATGTTGTCTGGAAATAAGAGAGTCATAGTTGCTAATCAACTCAACTCCTTTTCCATAAGCATATTTTTTAATGTCAGCGGCAGGATAGGCAATCTGAATATGCTTACCCTTTGCATCTACGATGGGATAAACAGCATGATCAACCAAATTATTCCAATCTTGATCATTATTTTTACGAATATCAAAATAACCATTTACTTGGCTTCCGATAAAATGAACCGATATTGGAGTCTCTTTGGTTGGTTCATCAGAAAAATAATCGATATAAGCTAATCCGTCAAAGTCTTTTACATCAATGATATTTACACCGTTTCGCAATTTGAATTCTTGCTTGATAATACCCCAGCCTTTAGGATCTTTTGTTGGATCCGTTCCTTCTGGAGCATGTCTGTTCCAATTTGGAATAACCAGTTTAATAGTCTTATCACCATCAATGTGATCTACAGATACAATGTGACGACCGATAGGAAGGTATATACCCGTCATATTTTCGTATTTACTGTATCCATCACCAATCATTAATTGGCCACCTAAAGCATCTGGATTTAATAAAGCGCTATAATTTGCTAATCGATAATGATTATCGTATTTATTTTGCAAGATAGACAACGCCACTTCTTTAATCTGTGGATTTTGAATTTTAGCTAAATCGGATTTTTTAATCCCCTTTCTTAGTTTTTCCGCTAATGGTGTTTCAAAAACTTGTAAATCTTTATAAACATTAGCATAATCTTGAGCAGACTGACCCTTTAAAGTGGTTATTGCACATGTGAGCACTAACAAAGGCATAAACTTCATTATCATTTTTAGAATTATTAGGTTAATGAGCTAAAGTATAGATTTATTGACATATTTTATAAATTCCTTTGTAAGAATCTTGTGTATATTATTGTAGGATAGTAACGTGTTGTATATCAGTGGAAAAAAAGAAAGCCTTTCAAATTTACTTGAAAGGCTTTCTGATATGGAATAAGGATATTTTAATGAGCTGATAAATTTTTAGCTTTTTCCTCGTCAAAGGAAGCTTCTAATTCGGCTAGTTTCTTTTTACCATAGGCCAATCGTGTAATCACAACGAATAATACTGGTACAATAAAGATTGCTAAAATTGTTGCTGCTGTCATACCACCAAACACAGTCCAGCCAATTGTTTGACGGGAAATGGCACCAGCACCTTTGGACAACATCAAAGGTATAATACCTAAAATGAATGCAAATGAGGTCATGATAATTGGACGCAGACGAAGCTTAACCGCATCTAGCGTTGCTTCATATAGATTCATACCAATGTCAACACGTTCTTTAGCAAATTCGACAATCAGAATAGCATTTTTAGCAGCTAAACCAATAATGGCAACTAAACCAATCTGAGCATAGATATTATTATCTAATGTTGGAATTAACGTCAATGTTAAGATCGCTCCGAATACGCCAAGAGGTACAGATAATAAGATTGAAAATGGAACCGACCAACTTTCATATAATGCTGCCAATAATAAAAATACAAACAAAATACATAAGCCAAAGATCATGACGGTCATATTCCCAGACTTGGTTTCTTGTAATGCCAATCCAGAGAAATCATAACTATAACCATTTGGCAATGTTTCTGCGGCCACTTCTTGTAGCGCTTTAATCGCATCTCCCGAAGAGAAGCCAGGAGCAGCACTACCACTAACTTCAATACTTCTAAAGATATTATAGTGATTGATAATTGCAGGATTTTGAACCAAATTCCAAGTGACCAATGCACTCAATGGAACAGATTCTCCTCTTGTATTATTAACATATAATTTATTAATGTCTTCAATATTCATCCTATAATTTTGATCAGCTTGTGTCACCACACGGAAATTACGCCCATATCGACTAAAGTCATTGACATAGGATGATCCGAGGTATGCGGATACAGTAGCATAAATCGTTGAAATGGGAACACCCATTTTTTTAGCCTGCTCTCTATTGACCGATAACTTATAATTTGGTGTTTTGGAATTGAATAGGGTATAAGCCATTCCAATTTCAGGACGTTGATTAGCAGCTGCTAAAAACTTACCAACAACACTTTCAAAAACTTTAATGTCAACTGTTTGTTGATCTTGAATCATTAAACTGAAACCTCCAGAAGTACCCAAACCTGGAATGGCAGGAGGCGTAACAGCGAGTACACGCGCTTTATTATAAGTCGCATACTTACCCATGATACCTCCTGTAATTTGAGCTGCGGTACGCGCTCTTTCACCCCAAGGTTTTAATGAAACGAAAACGGTAGCCGCATTGGATTGGAAAGCACGATTTAAAATATTAATACCTGAAATAGCTGTAATATGTTTTATCTCAGGATAATCTGCTCTTAAATCTTTTTCAATCTCCTTAAGAATCTCGTTGGTACGTGTACTTGATGATCCTTCTGGTAAGGTAACACCAGCAAAGAACATTCCGTTATCTTCTCCTGGGATAAATCCTGTAGGTTTAGCACTAAACATATATCCTGTACCGATGAAGATACACAGTAAAATAATTAAAACTAATGGTGCTTTTTTTATACATTGTTTTACGCCATTAGAATATTTATTGGTTACTTTTTCGAACCATATGTTGAACTTGTGAAAGAATTTATTCAGACCTTTTGCTTCAGCATGTACTGCTGTTGGTTTTAACAAAATCGAACATAAAGCAGGGGTTAATGACAAGGCGATAAATGCCGATAACATAACGGAAACTGCAATTGTAATCGAGAACTGTTGATACAATTGACCAACCATACCTGGAATAAAACCTACGGGAACGAATACCGCTGCCAAGATTAAAGCGATCGCAATAACTGGTGCTGTAATATCCTTCATTGCCCTACGCGTGGCTTCTACAGCCGACATTTTATAATGATCGATATAATGCTGCACAGCCTCTACGACGACAATTGCGTCATCGACCACAATACCAATAGCAAGTACGAACGCTAATAAAGTCAAATTATTGATGGAGAAACCAAACAATAAAAAGAAAATAAAGGTACCAACAATGGATACTGGGATTGCTAATACTGGGATTAATGTAGCTCTCCAAGATTGTAAGAAAAAGAATACAACTAATGTAACTAATATTAAGGCCTCAATTAAGGTATGAACAACCGATTCAATAGAAGCATTTACGACAGAAATTGTTTCATAACCGACAATGTAATCCACATCTTCAGGGAAAGATTTTTTTAACTTTTCTAAAGATGCGTATATACCTTCCGCCGTTTGTACAGCATTACCTCCAGGAGTTTGTGCAATTAACATACCCGTAGAGATCATACCATTCACGCTAGTACCTGTTGCATAACTGAATTGACCCAATTCTACTTTGGCGACGTCTTTTAACAAAACAATAGATCCATCTGTATTCGATTTAACAATGATTTCTTCAAAGTCTTGTACAGATGATAAATCTGAATCTGTGATAACAGGATATTCAAATACTTGATCAGACTTTTGCGGAGTGGCTCCTACAGATCCTCCTGGGATTCTTAAGTTCTGTTCCGAGATAGCAGCAGATACATCCGCAGGTGTTAAATTTAAGTTTGTTAATTTATTTGCATCTAACCAAACCCGCATAGAGAAGGGTTGACCAAATGCGGTAACATCACCAACTCCTTGAACCCTTAAAAGGGCATCTTTAATGTATAAGTTGACATAGTTATCTAGAAATTTAGCATCACGTGTGCCTTTTGGTGACACTAATGATACTAACATTAGAATATCAGTATTGGCTTTACGCGTCGTTACCCCTAATCTTCTAACAGCCTCAGGTAAGGCTGGCTCAGCAATACCTACGCGATTTTGAACATCTAATGTTGCAATATCAATATCAGTACCCACTTCAAAGGTAACTGTAATCTGCGACTGTCCATTGGATGTACTATTTGAAGACATATAAAGCATGCCTGGAGTACCATTAATTTGACTCTCAATAGGGGTTGTTACTGTTTGCTCAACAGTTTGAGCATCAGCACCGGTATAATTTGCTGTTACAGAAACTGTTGGAGGAGCTACAGATGGGTATTGACTAATGGGCAAAGACACAATTGCGATTCCACCTATGATCATAATCAATAGGGAAATAACAATGGCTGTGACTGGCCTTTTTATAAAAACTTCTGAAATCATATTTATCGTATATTACGTTAATGCTGTTGAATTATTTTTTTGCAGGAGCGGCAGTACTTGCAGGAGGAGTATCGGTCACTTTTACCCCTGGCTGTACATTCATGATACCATCTACAATAATTTTTTCACCAACTTTAACACCAGATTTAACTACAACTTTATCACCTAATTTTAAACCTAATTCTACTTGACGGTGTTCTGCTTTACTACTATCACCAACAACATAGACATTAAATACACCCAGTTGATCTTGAATGGCTTTATAAGGAATGACAACTTCTTCTTTCGTTGAGTTTGTCTTAATATTGAGCGATACATTCATGCCTGCTCTTAATATATTGCTCGGATTCTCAAAATTTGCACGTACTTTAATCGTTCCTGTTTGCGGATCTACTGCACGATCGATAGTTGCAATTCTACCAGCAGATGTATATGCAGTTCCGTCAGGTAATGTTGCAGAAATTTGTGAAGCAGTTCCTGATTTTTGTAGTGCTACAAATTGCGGGATATCACGCTCGCTCACTTGAATTTCTACTGCAATTGGATTGATGGAAGACACTGTATTTAATTTGGTCGTTCCAGGATTAACCAAAGCTCCTAAGCGTACATCAGATATACCAACAATACCAGCAAACGGGGCACGAATAGTGGAACGGTTTAAGTTTGTTTGAGCAGTTGTCACAGCTGCTTGAGCGGCTACAATTTGTGCTTTTTGATTCGCTAAATCTGTTTTTGCATAATCAAGAGTTTGTTTAGCAATAGCGTCTTTATCTGCCAATGCTTGATAGCGATTTAAGTCTGTTTGAACACGATCAAAATTTGACTGTGCAATTTTAAGATTAGCTCTTGCTTGATCTAAGGCTGCAGTATATCTTGTGCCATCAATTTCATATAATTTTTGACCTTTAGAAACAGATGCACCATCAGTAACATATATTTTAGTAACATAACCAGAAACTTCAGCAAATAAATCAGATTCGTTTAGCGGTTTTACTGTAGCAGGGTAAGCTTGATTTCCTGTAACGACTTCTTCAGTGGCCGTCGCAAAGGTTACTTGAACCACTTTTTCCGCCTGCTGTGCAGCCTGTTGTTTCTGCGCATCTTTATTGCCACATGATTGCCAAATAAGAGTGGTTCCTATAAAAAAAGCTGTTAGTAAATGTCTTTTATTCATGATATTCTTTGGTTTCTTAATGTTATTTATTTTGTATTTACAGTACCTAAAGCTTTTTGAACATCTAACTTGCTCGAAAGAAGTGCATAAAGTGCATTTAAGTAATTTAATTGACTTGTTTTTAAATCAGTCTCAGCTGTCATTAAGTCTAAATACGTTTTAATACCTTCATCATATTGCAACTTAATGGTATCATATACTTCTTTGGACAGATCAACATTCTCTTTTGAAGTCTTCCAATCAATTAGATTTGCATTGTAAGATGCTTTGGCAAGTGAATATTCTGTGTTGATTTGATTATTCAAGTTTGCCATGCTCAAATCAATTTTACTTTCACGAAGTTTTGACTGATAGATTTGGTTTTTTCTTTTGAATCCTTGAAAAATTGGAATAGAAACAGATAACCCAGCTACTGAGCTTGGAAAGTTATCGCTATATAAATCTTTAAACGTATTATTTCTATAATTAAAAGCATAATTATAGAAAGCACTTATATTGGGTAGATAAGTCCATTTATAATATTGAGTTTCTAGTTCTTGCATCTTCTTAGAATTTTGCAATTGTTGAAATTCAATTCTGTTTGTCATATTCGCAGTAGAAGTGGTATCAATTAAGATCTCATTTTCCATACTTGCATTTTCAAAAGATAGGGTAATGTTAGCTTTCTGATCTACTGCTAAGATGTTTTTTAGATAATCATATTTATACCGTTGCAGTTCTATAGTTCTTTTCTCATCTGCATGGGCATTACTTAAAGCAATTTGGGCTCTCTTGAAATCTGTTTTGTCAACCATCCCAACTTCGTATCGCACTTTTGCATCATTATATTGCTTCTGAAGTCTGGTTATATTTTCACGGACAATTTTGATTTGTTCTTCACTTGTTAGAATATCAAAATATGCTTTACTTACTTCTACAACCGTATTAATTTTTTGACTTTCCGTGTTCTGTTTATTCGATTCACGAACGAGGGCAGCTGCTTTTGAAGCTTGCATCAAGCTTGGATTCAAGATTTGTTGATCTGCTTGAAGAACTAACGCACTTGAATTTTTCTGTCCTAAAGCAATATTATTTCCTCCTATAAATGATGTGGGAATCTTAACATTATAATTATAAGAGCCTGTTGCACCTATTTGAGGTAACCATCCTGATAAGGCTATATCAATATCTTTTTCACCAATTTCTTCATCAATTATAGCTTGTTTAAGGCTAATTCTATTGTTAAGTGCATAGTCAATGAGTTGTTGTAAACTTGCTTTAGCGGGTAGTACCTCATTGCCTTTTTGCTGCGCATAACTCACATTCAAGATTGTAATCATGGCTGCAAAAGAAGAGGCTATTTGTCTAAACTTCATATATATTATTTATTTTTAACTCCATCCCAAATGATCGTAATGACGTCTTCAATACTATCAATTGATTTTAATTTATTGTATTTAACACCTTTAATGGCTGAAACGGCAGAGCCAAAAAATATGCAAGCCAGAGCCTCCACATTTAAATTCTTCAATTCTTTTTTATTGATACCTTCTTTTAAAAATTTGAGAATATTACTCTGGCCACTAATCGTTTCGTTTATTTCGGAAGCATTCACCTTGTAATACGGAGAAGAATAAAACTGTTCAAAATAACTGAACATCTCTTCATTTTCTCTGTAAAACCGTACAAATCCTTTCCAGATATGAAAAAACGTTTCTTTGTAAGTTAACTCATCATCTAGCGTTCCAAAAATTGCTTTGTTTAATTTATCTCCACAATACTGAAACAGATGGACAATCAGATCATCTTTAGATGGAAAATAATGGTATATCGTACCTATTGCTACATCAGCTTCTTGAGCAATTTTGCTCATAGCTGTACCGTGAAATCCATGATCTTTTATAAGACGTAAAGTCGTTTCGAAAATGGAAATTACTTTGGGGTTATTTTGTGTGTATTGAACGTTCATTCGGTAACAAATGTACCTGTTTTTATTAAGCTCATCTGTCAAAATAATGTTATAAATAGATTAATTTTATTCGTTGAAGACTTTCGTTTATTTCTTAAGGTAAAAGTTAACAAAATTTAACAGTTAGTTAGTTTGCTAATCAATATCGATGACTTATATTTGTATCATCATAATTTAGGTTTATAATTGGTTAGTAAAGGTTTTCATTCTCCCCGTTTGAAAACCTTTCGTTTTTTAGGCTAACGACAAAAAAAGCCTAGTTAATTAAAACTAAGCTTTTCAAAATGAGATAAATTTTATCTATTTACAACTTTTTAAATCTCTTTGTACTTCCTCTAGACTAAATATTTTATCATGTTTTCCGAAATTAGTTGTTATGTAAGTTAATACATAAGCGATATCTATAGCTGTCAATGCTGCATTTGACGGCATATTGTTCTTGAATGTTTTTCCTGAAACAACTATTTCTTCTTCTAAACCATTTTTGACAATACATGACAACCGATTTCTATTGTTTGTAAGAAAATTAATATCAGTCAAAGGAGGGTATAGAAGACCTAATCCTTCTCCTTTAGCACCATGACAGTTTTTGCAATGGCTAACATATATTTTTTGTCCATTAACCGCGTATTGAGCTGTTTTGATATTAGTACCAGACTGACAACCAATTATGGTGCTCAAAAAATAAACAGAAATGAGAATTCCTAAAATATATAATTTAGCCATCCTATTTTTCTTCTAATAATATGGCTAGATCTTTTTGTAGTTGGGCAACTTGTTCATCATTTGTTCCATCATATGCCCCACGAATTCGTTTTTGTTTATCAACTAAAACCAAGTATCCTTGATGATCGTATCCTCCTGGAGCATTTTTATCTTCAGCAGTATAGACTAAGTATTGATTTGCTATGCCATAAACATCCGCTTTGGATCCAGTTACAAAATTCCAGTGATTATTACTAACACCTAATTTATTAGCATATTCTTTTAATACTGAAGGTTGATCATATTTAAAATCAATACTATGCGATAGGAAGTATACTTCATCATTGTTTTTGTATGCTTCATAAATCTTCAATAAGTTTCTATTCATGGTAGGACAAATACTCGGACAATGTGTGAAAAAGAAGTTCGCAATGTAGACTTTATTCTCATAATTCTTTTCCGTAATGTAGGTGCTATCTTGGTTTAAAAACTTAAAAGCAGGGATGGTATGGTATATAGTATCTGTAATTGTTTTTCCATCGACAGTTTTCTCGACAGGTTCTCGTTGACCATAAATAGGAAGCTTGGGTGCATTTGATTGACAACTTGCTAAGCTACAGGTAGCAACAGCCAAAGATAACGAAGAACGAAGCGTAAATAATTTTATCATCTTAGTACTTATTTAAAATTTCTTGTTTTTCTTTAGATACAGTTTCAAATAATGCTTTCATGGTTTTGACTTTTGCTAACTCACTATTAGCATATGTTAATGTTGTCGAGTCTGAACGATAATCTTTCATCCAGTCCATCATATGATCTGTAGCATCGTCGAGTTTCTTTTGTAATTGTGTTAATTCTTGACGACTATTCGTTGTATCTAAAGCTGGTTTAGCTGTTTTTATTGCTCCAAGATTTGTAAGGATAGAATCAATAGTAACTACACTTTTGTCAAAAGCACTTATTTGAGGCATAATCTCATCATGAATTTTTATAGTCTCTTTTTGAATTTTGACTAGATCATCTTGATTATTTGTTTTTGAACTATTGGCACAGGAAGTAATTGCGAAAGCTGACGCAATTAAAAAAGCTAATTTTTTCATATTGAAATGTTGTTATCTAATACCGACAAAGATACCAAATAGATAAGGAAGATAGTAGCTATCTATACCCTTACATATGTAAAATTCAGGTCACGAATATAGATTTCGTTTTTCGCGATTGCACATATTTCATTGAACTCATTCACGATTTCAATGGAAAAAGTTTTGATCAGTCTTCCTCTATCTTTGAGTGTGTTCATACATTCCTGAAAATCCTCGTCAGTTATTTTAATGGAGAATTTAAGACTTGATAAGCCCGGTTTTTTATATTCGATAGAAGCGGATTTTAACCAAGCTACGGTTTTCGTAAATCCATGCGACTGCAATCTTTGATCAATAAGAATGGCATAGAAAGGGTCAACGGCTGCAAATATAGTTCCACCAAAAATACTATTGTTTGTATTTCTATTGAGAAGACTTTTAATAATCTTGACGTCTGCTTTTTGAAAATCAGGATGAATTTTTTGAACCCAAATACGTTGGAACAAAAATGGAGGGTAAAATCTCAATAGCCATTTAAGGGATTTGGGGGTATACAACATCGCGCAAAGGTACTATATATTAATTAAAATTGAAGATGTTTTTAATTTGTAAAAACGAACATACAATGATATTTTTACTGTAAATTTAAAATATGTCTAACCCATTATCTCCGCGCTCAGCAAATAAAGTTTGGATCATTATCCTGGTGGCCTCTTTGGGCTATTTTGTTGATATCTATGATCTCATTATTTTTTCCATCGTTAGAATCAAATCCTTTGAAGAAATAGGCGTCTCGCCTGAAGATATGCGTTCTAAAGGAGAGTTTGTATTAAATATGCAGATGGCAGGGTTACTAATAGGAGGGATTATATGGGGAATCATTGGAGACAAATTTGGTCGATTAAAAGTTTTATTTGGCTCTATTTTGTTATACTCTTTAGCGAATATCTCTAATGGCTTCGTTCAAGATGTAATGACTTATGGAATCATTCGCTTTATTGCAGGAATTGGTTTGGCAGGTGAATTGGGAGCAGGTGTGACCCTTGTTAGTGAGAGCATGGATAAATCTAAAAGAGGATATGGTACGATGCTAGTTGCCACTGTTGGAGTTTTAGGAGCTGTTTTAGGATATTTCATTTCTGAAGAATTTGATTGGCGAACAGCCTATTTTGTAGGAGGAGGAATGGGATTATTACTATTATTAATGCGAGTAGGGGCGCTAGAATCAGGGATATTCAAAAATGCTGATCAAAAATCGGCAATTAAAGGGAAATTCAGTATGCTCTTTACCGACAAACGACGTTTCAAAAGGTATATGTATTGCCTATGTATTGGTTTACCCATTTGGTTTGTCGTAGGTGTGTTAGTCACTCAAGCACCAGAGATAGGGAAGGCATTGCATGCTCCGACAACCTTAAGTGCTGGGAAAGGAGTTTTATTTACGTATTTAGGGATATCATTAGGGGATTTATTAGCTGGATTATTAGCACAATTTTTAAAATCTAGAAAAAAAGTAGTTTTAATGTGCCAACTCATTATCTTAATTAGCGCTTCATGGTATTTATTAAGTGATGGAATATCGGAAACCAAATTTTTGTGGTTATCCTTTTTTATGGGACTAGGTATTGGCTATTGGGCTACCTTTGTAACGATTGCTGCTGAACAGTTCGGAACGAACCTGCGGGCTACTGTTGCCACTACCGCGCCTAATTTTGTTCGAGGAGCATTGATCCCTTCAACGATGTTATATGGTGTTTTAGTACAATATGGAGGTATAATTGTGGCAGCTTTTGTAATGGTTTTCTTATTATCAGGAATTGCTATTTATGCCTTGACTCAGCTCGAAGAGAGCTTTGATAAAGATTTGAATTATATAGAAGAATAATTACTTATCGCTTTGGACATTTTCCACAACGATTCCCTTTTTTATATTTCTTACAACATTTCTTAAAGCAGGCACATGAAAAAGGAGAAAATGGATTTAATGCTTTTGAATCCGCGCAAAAATCTATTTTCTCCTTTGAAAATGTATCTTGATAACTATCGTTTTGCAATTCTGACGTATTCATATTGCAAAGATATATATTATTTGTAAACAGTCTAAATAAAAAAATGTTAAACTACATCTTTTTTATCAAGCTGTCAATAACTTTTGGATATTGTTGATGTTCAAGTTGCTGTCCTTTGAACTTAATAACTTCTAAAGTGTCATTTGGTTCTATTTTGAACCTACCTTGATAAATGATTTCTCCTTCATCAAAATGCTCATTTGCAAAATGGATGGTAATACCATGTTCAGCTTCCTTATTTGCTAATACAGCTTTATGGACATGATCTCCATACATGCCTTTACCGCCATATTTGGGAAGTAGAGCAGGATGTATATTAATGATTTTATTTGGGAATGCTTTTAAAAGATTATCAGGTACCAACCAAAGAAATCCTGCTAAAACAATTAAATCAATGTTTAAATTTTTTAGCATATTGACAATTTGTTCCGATCTATAAAATTCATCTCTATCAAAAATGTGGGAAGGGATTTCGAAATTATCAGCTCTTTGGATAACATAAGCATCAGGATTATTACTCAAAACTAAAGAGATTTCAGCGTCTTCAGAATATTTAAAATATTCCATTATTTTTTGGGCATTAGAGCCAGAACCTGAAGCAAATATGGCAATACGTTTTTTCACAGTTAATTGTGTTAAATGACGTTCAAAAAAAGTAAATCAACCAAACTTACGGTATTTTTTGTAAAAAAACTAACAGATAATGTTTAATGTACACATTCTGTCATGTATATTTAAAGATTATAAATTTGTTTTTTATTTCTGAATATGATGAAATCTTTTCAACTATTTTTTATTGCTTTATTGTTCTTTTCTTGCCAAATTGTTTGTGCGCAATCTTCAGTTCAAATGCCAGCATTTTCGCTTACAGAAGTTTTCACCTGTAAACGTTTTACACAAAAAGATTTACCTAAAGATGGTGTTATTGTTTTTAATTATTATGATACAGGATGCAGCCATTGCCAGAAAATGGGAGCGGGGATTGCTCAACATATCGATACTTTTAAAAATGTGAAATTCTATTTTATATCCATGAATGATCGGGAATATGTGGAAGGTTTTATTAATATGTTTGCTAAGAAATTGAAACCAAATAATCAAGTTACGTTTATTCATGACCCAGATGGTCAATTTATAGAATTGTTTAAACCTACGCAGACTCCCTCTATTTATATCTATGATGCAAAGACAAAAAAACTACTCAAACATTTAGATGGTGAAGATGATGTTAAGAAATTGCAAGTTGCACTTCCATAAACTTGCCAATAATCTGGTTGTCTTCTAGTTGTAATTTTTATACGTAGGTGTCGTTTTTAATACAAATAATTATAATTATTTGTTATTTTTGCGACATCAAATCAAGATATGAGCGACTCTATTAAACACGAGTGCGGAATAGCACTTATTCGACTGTTAAAACCCCTTTCTTATTATCAGGAAAAATATGGTACGCCTTACTACGGCATTAATAAGCTGTACCTATTGATGGAAAAGCAACACAACCGTGGACAAGACGGTGCTGGTATTGCAACTATCAAATTCGATGTTAAACCTGGAAACAGATACATTTCTCGTTATAGAGCAATGGGGGCAAATGCCGTAGCAGATATTTTTGAATACGTTCAAAAGAAATTTGCTGCAGTACAAAAGGTTTATCCAGAGGAATCTAAGGATACACAATGGTTAAAGGATAATGTAAGTTTTACGGGTGAAGTGTTATTGGGCCACTTACGCTATGGCACACATGGCAAAAATAGCATTGAAAGTTGTCATCCATTTTTAAGACAAAATAACTGGATGTCTCGTAACTTGGTTGTTGCAGGTAATTTTAACATGACAAATGTTGATGAGTTATTGCAACAATTATACGAATTGGGACAACATCCTAAAGAAAAAGCAGATACGATTACTGTTCTGGAAAAAATTGGACATTTCTTAGATGATGAAAATCAAGATCTGTTTGATAAGTTTAAAAAAGAAGGATATTCTAATATTGAAATAAGCTCTTTAATCGCTAAAAATATAGATGTTCCTAAAATTTTAACACGTTCCGCAAAAACTTGGGATGGTGGATATACCATTGCAGGTATATTTGGTCATGGAGATGCATTTGTGATGCGTGACCCTGCAGGTATACGTCCAGCATATTATTATAAAGATGATGAAGTGCTTGTTGTTACCTCAGAAAGACCTGTTATTCAGACCGCATTCAATGTTTCGATCGATAAAGTAAAGGAAATAAAACCTGGTCATGCTTTGATTGCTAAAAAAGATGGAACGGTTACAGAAGAAATGTTTAGAGAACCTGTTGAACAGAAATCATGCTCTTTCGAGCGTATCTATTTTTCTAGAGGTTCAGACGCTGATATTTATAAAGAACGTAAACAACTGGGACGCCTTTTATGCCCACAAGTATTAGAGGCAATCGACAACAATATTAAAAATACGGTATTCTCTTTTATTCCCAATACAGCTGAGGTTTCCTATTATGGATTGATGGATGGCATCAATACCTATGTAAGAGATTTTCAAAAAGATGCACTATTAAATCGTTCAGACAAAATTGAAGATGGAGAGTTAGAAGACATTTTGAATATTCACCCTCGCTTTGAGAAGTTGAATGTGAAAGATGCTAAGCTTCGCACTTTTATCACACAAGATGCTGACCGTAATGATATGGTGCAACATGTTTATGATACCACGTATGGCATTGTGAAAGATCACGAAGATACGATCGTTGCTATTGATGATTCTATTGTACGAGGAACAACTTTAAAACAAAGTATTTTAACCATCTTAGATCGTCTAAATCCTAAGAAAATTGTCATCGTATCATCAGCACCTCAGATTCGTTACCCAGATTGTTATGGTATCGACATGTCAAGAATGGGCGAGTTTGTTGCATTTGAAGCAGCTATATCTTTATTAAGACAACGTGGTTTGGCACATATCATTGATGAAGTATATCAAAAATGTGTTTTATCTATAACAGCAGAGGTGGAAGATATCGAAAATTACGTACAAGAGATCTATGAACCATTTACTGATGATGAAATTTCAGAGGAAATAGCGAAAATCATAACTCCTCATCATTTAAAGGCGAAAGTTAAAGTTATCTTCCAAACTTTAGACAACTTACATATCGCTTGTCCTGATCATAAAGGAGATTGGTATTTCTCAGGTAATTATCCTACTCCAGGTGGAAATAAAGTTGTGAATAAAGCTTTTATGAACTGGGTTGAAGGTAAGAATGTAAGAGCTTACTTCAGTAGTTAGTTTTGGAAATATTAATATAAAGAAAGAGGCTCGATAATTCAATATCGAGCCTCTTTCTTTATATTGTTTTATAAGCGCTTTAATACAAAATAGAATCCAACAGCTGTAAGGGCTAAAAGTGCTGAGGTGCACCACCAAAGTGTTGTGAATCCATAAGTACCAACGATATTCGTACCCAATAGAGGAGAAAATATATTCGCGGCAGAAAAGGCAAGGGAGTTAAACCCCATATATGCTCCTTGTGTTTTAGGTGTTGATCTATTTATTGATGCCGTAGCCATAAAAGGTAAGGTTAACATTTCTCCTATACCAAAAATAAAAAAGGTCACATATAACATGAACAATCCTGCGTGGATATTAAACATGGCATAGGAAATAGAACAAAAGATAGTACCTAAAACTAATGTTTTTGTTAAGGAAAGTCTATTTTCAGCAATATGAACAATAAACATTTCTAATAATACAATGATGAATCCACTCCAACCCATTAAGAATCCAATCTGATGTTCATTGAGATGATGAACCTCTCTGTAGAAGATTGGAAGTGTAGATATAAGCTGAAAGAAGCATAGTGAAAATATACAACATAAGATATTAAAGATGATAAAAGGTCCATCTTTATATGGGTTTCTTTCTTTTTTATCGTGAGTTGTTATTGCAATTGCTGAATTTTTTAAAGCTTTCAGATTATTCTTTTCTTTTTTGTAGAAAAAGAGAAAGAAAACAACAGCTGCTGCTGTTGCTGCCATTGCATTTCCATAAAATATCCAATTAAACGATATACCCGCTAAAAAACCACCAACAGCAGGACCAATAGAAAACCCCAAATTGACAGCCAACCGATTCAAAGAAAACGCACGTGTTATATTTTCAGGTTTAGCATAACTCGCTACCGAGACGGAGTTTGCAGGTCTGAAAGCGTCAAAAACGGTACTGAGTATAAAAATCATAATACCTAATGACGTTACAGTCTTGAAATAAGGAGTAATCAAAAATAATGGAGCAGCTAATACCAAACTCGTAAGCTGAACTTTGAAGCTTCCAAACTTATCTGTCAACCAACCTCCAATATAAGATCCGCACACGGATCCTCCTCCAAAACACATCAAGACAATACCAACTTGCTTAATGTCGAATCCTAAAGCTTTGGTCATGTAAATTCCAAGAAAAGGGATAACCATGCTCCCCATTCTATTGATCAACATAACAATAGCAAGCAGCCATGCAGATTGAGAAAGTCCTCTAAAGGAGTCTATATAAATAGATAAAAGTTTTTTCAATTTAAATATGTAAAAAAGCCAAAGAAATACAGCTTCTGTTTTCTTTGGCTTTATGAGAAATGTATAATTATACTAATTGTGCGTCTTCCAAAGAATTATTAATTTCATAACTAGCGGCTAGTATATTTTTTTTGCCCGTTGATGGTTCAAAAATAATATCAATTCTTCCTAAATTAATACCAGCAAAGCCAACTTGATTAACAGCTGTTTTTGTGCCCTTTAAGTTGGTTATAAAAGTTGGTTCTTTTAAGAATGTATGCGTATGTCCACCGATGATCAAGTCGATATCACTTGTTTCAGCCGCTAAAACAAGATCGGAAACTTTATCACTTTCATATTGATAGCCCAGATGAGACAAGCAAATAATTAAATCGCATTTATGTTTTTCTTTTAGCTCCTTCACGACACGATTAGAAACCGAAATTGGATCTAAATATTTCATGCCTTTAAAGTTATTCGGATCAACAAGACCTTCAATATCAACTCCAAGGCCGAAAACGCCAATTTTGACACCTGCTTTTTTAAAGATTGTAAACTCTTGCGTTTTACCTTCTAAAACTGTTCCTTTAAAGTCATAGTTTGCTGTTAAAAATGGAAATTTTGCATGATCTAAATATTTAACTAAACCGTTTAGTCCATTGTCAAATTCATGATTACCAAAAGTCCCCGCATCGTATCCCAATTTCGTCATGAGATCAAGCTCTAATTTTCCACCAAACATGTTGAAATATGGGGTTCCTTGAAACATGTCTCCGGCATCTAATAAAAGAACATGTGATTCCTCACTTCTTATGGTATTAATTAACGTACTGCGACGGGCAACTCCTCCTAGACCTTGATATCTTCCTCCATCTAGAGGGAAGGGTTCAATTCGGCTATGAACATCATTGGTATGTAAAATCGTTAATTTGACTTTTTTTGAATCAGCAAAAGATGCAAATGGTAATGTACTGAATGCTGCAATAGCGGAAAGATTACCCGCTGTTTTTAGAAAGTTTCTTCTATTTAATAATTTTAACTCTTCCATCTAATTGCATTTTTATTTTTTGACCATTTTTAGTAAAATTCGAAATGTAATCCATCAAACTTTCTCTTACTTTTTGAGGATAATCATTTCTCTTGAGTGCATGGGTGAATAAATCTAAATTATCGCCACCATTAGCAAGATAATCATACGTTACAACTTTGTATACCTTATTCTTATCCAAATTTTTACCCTGTATTTGGATAGCTATCGGTTGTTTATTTTGTATAGATAACGATAGACCCGTAACAGGTTGTCCAGCAGTTGCAGCAATAAACTCGGCAAGTTTTTGAATTTGTTCTCCATTCAACTCAATGATTGTTAATTGGTTTTCAAATGGCATCACCTCAAATACATTTTCAACTGTAATTTCTCCAGCTTTGATCTCATTCCGAATTCCTCCTTTTGTAGCAAAAGCGATATCGGCTTTATTATTGACTCTTTCACTCGCATCCATTAAAGCCTGTGTGAAAAAATTTCCCATTAAAGTTTCAGGAGCTTTTTCTTTTGTCAGCGCGAATTCAGAAAATCCGATCACTCTATTCATCTCGGCCTGCATCTGCTGTTTATAAGGCGTATAAATGGCTACAATTGCATCATCATCACTTGTATTTTTGTTGATTTCGTATTGTTTAAAATCCTTTTGAGTAGGGCTCAACCTTTTACTACAGGATATGCTAAGTAAGACCGCTAAAATCCCGAAGGTTACATATTGAAGTTGATGTTTAAGTAGTTTCATTGTATGTAATAAGTAATTTTTCGATACAAATGTAGACAATAAAAGCTCAACATTTTGTTAAGCTTTTATTATCTATATGAAAAAGAAGTGTTGTTTTTAGCTTGTAAGTTCAGTTTTTTTATGATCTTTTCTAGCAACAGCATCTCGTTGATTTCTCAATTTTATAGACTTCCTACGATCTGCTATGGTAGTCTTTGTTATTTTTGCTACCATTTTGTTGTTTTTATACAATTTCCAATTCATAAGTAGAACAGAAAATAATATCACAACCAGACCGATAATCTGTACAGAAGTAACGGCATGGCTACTGAAGAAATAACTAAGTACCAATGCTACAATTGGATTTACATAGGCGTAAGTGCTGACTTCAGTTGCAGGCCTTACTTGAAGTAACCAAATGTAAGAGCTGAATGCTAAAATAGATCCAAAAAGAATTAAATAAGATAAATTGAACCAGTCCATCGGAGCAACTTGCTCAAAGTTAAAACGTGCGAATTCACCATTAAAGGTTGCGACGATCGTGAATAGAACACCAGCGATAACCATTTGCCATGCCGTTTTCACCATTACGTGTAAATCTTCTTTTTCTTCTTTCTCCGTTTTCTTTTGATATTTAGAATAAAGAGAACCCATTGTCCAAGCGATGGAACCTAGCACCATAACAATTAAAGCAATAACGGTTATTTCTTTATTTGAAGATGAATTACTAGCTACAATTTGTTCAGCAAAAAGAAGTACAACCCCTAAAAAACCTAAAATTAAACCAATAATGGTTGTCTTACTCCTAAAGTTTTCTTTCCATTTGGGTTTATCTAATAATACAAACCAAATTGCAGCAGCAGCAGCGATGATAGCTGCCACACCTCCGGAAACGTATTGTTCGGCCCATATTAAACCACCCATATCAACGAATAGTAATAAAAAACCGACGATAAAAGAATCGCGAATAGCTTTTTTATTGAAAATCTTATAACCTTTTATGATACAGTAGGTCATTAATAAAAGACTTGCTGTAGCGAATCGAAAAGATCCTAAAATAAAAGGAGAAAAACTGTGAAGTGTTTTCTCAATAAAGAAAAATGTCGAACCCCACACAATATACACAACAGCATAAGCCATTAGAACCATTACTGAACTAGTCGTATGTGTTTTATTTTTTAACATATTAAACTCCTTTCTTAATTATTCTGGTATGACTAATTGTTGATCTTCTTTTACCGTTTGTAATACAATGGTAGTACGCGTAGAAATAATGCCCTCAATTTTGGCTAATGTGTTACGCATTAAATCTACCAAAGCTGTAGAATCGGCTGTTCTAACTTTAATGAGATAACCATCATCTCCAGCGATGTCATGCACTTCTTGTACTTCAGGTATTTCCGCTAAAAGAATTCCAACCTTTTGTTCACCAATAATATCATTCGCCTTAATAAATATGAATGATAATAATTTTTGATCGATAGCGGCAGGATTAATTTTAGCATTATACTGTAGGATTACATTCTTTTGCTCCAACTTTTTAACGCGCTCTAATATAGCAGATGGTGCCATACCTAATTCTCTCGCAATATCTGCATTGTTAATTCGCGCATTGTCCTGCATTAGACTTAAGATTTTATAGTCTACATGATCTAAATTATATTCTACTTTTGTCATATCGAGTGCAAATATAAGTAAATTTCGAATTATATTCAAATTTTGTTTAACAAATCAGAATATAATTCTATGTCGGATGCTGTTAATCTAATTTAAAAATGGCTTTTGAATATGTTGTGAGGATTTTAAAATTGTTAAAATATTGATTATTAGAGCTGTATAGTATTTAGAATTATCTTTGGTTTGAAGTCTATTACATTGAATTTTATTCTTTTGGAATTTCAAGTGCATATTGTTCTCTGAGTCTTTTGATTAAATAGCTTGTACATAACGTAACCAGTAAACCAATAACACAGCCAATAGTA
Organism: Sphingobacterium sp. SRCM116780; assembly: GCF_021442025.1. Classification (NCBI taxonomy): domain Bacteria; kingdom Pseudomonadati; phylum Bacteroidota; class Sphingobacteriia; order Sphingobacteriales; family Sphingobacteriaceae; genus Sphingobacterium; species Sphingobacterium sp. SRCM116780. The sequence goes on along the minus strand of NZ_CP090446.1, from coordinate 2,186,557 downwards.
ACACAAGCAAATCGATCTAATGCGCCAATATAAGATTTGAGTTGTTGTTCATGTATGACCACAATGATTAAGGCTACCATAGCAGTACGCGCTACACTCAAAATGTTCAGTAGCTTGCAGATAGCAACTGATGCAATAATACCTAAGAGCATAGACCACATTTGGGGTAGGTTTGTAAAATAAAAAATGATGCCAGAAGCTGATCCAATTAAATTTGACTTTGTTCTATCAATAGCAATTTTTGTTGCTTCTTTATCATCTGGAGAAATAACCAATACGATTGATATTAAAGCCCAAGTAGCTGAATATTGAGGGAATTTGATATATAGAAAGTAGCCAATGGAGAATCCAATTAAAATACGGATTAAATAAATGATAAAATCGGAGTGTAAGCTATACCTTAAAAGAGTTTTTCGCATTTTTAATCAAAGTAATGTTCCGCAAAAATACAGCTTATTCATATAATCAAGAATTAAATAAATGCGTTTTTATGCATGTTTTTGAGATATTTTTCAATTTCTTGCAATATTGATTTTTTTGATTCTTTAAATTAGTTAGATTTGTTTATAATAAAATACATAAACTGTGAGCGATAATATTTCTTTAGATGAACTAGCACGATCTTTTGTAGGTGAACTTTACTATAATGACTCATCACAACATCATATGGTACGCCTAGCCTATTCAACAGATGCTTCTGTCTATCAGGAAATGCCTTTGGCGGTTGCCATTCCCAAGAATATTGAAGATATTAAAAAATTACTTCAATTTGCTGTTGCATCTGCTGTGACAATTATTCCACGTACAGCGGGTACATCATTAGCGGGGCAGGTTGTCGGAAATGGTATTATTATGGATATTTCCAAAAACTTCAATAAAATTATCGAACTGAATGTTGAAGAGCGTTGGGTAAGCGTACAACCAGGAGTTATTCGAGATGATTTGAATCATTATCTCAAATCATTTGGTTTGATGTTTGGGCCAGAAACTTCAACAGCAAATAGAGCCATGGTTGGTGGAATGATTGGAAATAACTCATCAGGTTTACATTCTATTGTTTGGGGAGATACACGTCAAAATTTAATTTCAGCCAAGGTCATTTTGGATGATCAATCCGAAGTAATCTTCGAACAATTAGACGAAGGATCTTACTTTAAAAAGTTAATCCAAAAAGATCGAGAAGGAACAATCTATCGTCAATTCAATGAGTTATTGACTAAAGAAGAAAATATTAAAGCGATAGAAGAGGGGTATCCGAAGCGTTCCATTACGAGAAGAAATACAGGTTATGCTTTGGATATGGTTTCAGATAAATCACATCCTTTTAATATGTGTCGTCTGTTAGCAGGATCAGAAGGGACACTTGCAATTGTTACAGAAGCAAAATTACACTTACGACCATTACCACCTCCAGAACTAGGACTTTTATGCATTCATTTTGATGATATGATTGAGTGTATGCATGCCAATGTTGTTGCGCTATCACATCAACCAGAGGCCTCAGAGTTGGTCGATAAGTACATCATGGATTTCACAGTAGGACATCCAACCTATCAATATAATCGGTTTTTTATAGAAGGAGATCCTAAGGCACTTTTAATCGTTGAATTTAGAGGGGATACTGCCGCGGAAGTAGAAGCAAAAGCAATGACTTTAAAAGCCGATCTAATGAATAAAAATTTAGGTTATGCCTATCCTTTTATTACAGGAGATCAAACCGATTTGGTGTGGGATGTTCGTAAAGCAGGGCTTGGTTTGATCCGTAATCTCCCTGGTGATAGTCAACCAGTCAATTTAATAGAAGATTGTGCTGTTTCACCTGAAGACCTACCCGCATATGTCAATGACGTTCAAAACTTATTGATGGAAGAGGGCGTACATGCATCTTATTATGCACACGCTGGTGCTGGAGAGTTGCATATAGAACCTTTTGTGAATTTAAAAAGCGAAGAAGGGATTAAAACTTTTCGGTCTATTTTAGAAAAGACAACCGACTTAGTACTGAAATATAATGGTTCATTGAGCGGTGAACATGGAGATGGACGCTTGAGAGGTGAGTTTATTAAAAAAGTATTGGGTAGAAAAGTATATACATTATTGGAAGAAGTAAAAGAAATTTTTGACCCACGAGGTGTTTTTAATGCAAATAAGATTGTGAATACACCACCTATGGACACACATCTTCGTTACGATAATAACAGCAACAGGACTGAAATTAAAACTTACTTTGATTTTTCCAAAGAGGAGAGTATTCTTCGTTTAGCGGAAAAATGTTCTGGTTCCGGTGATTGCCGTAAAACGGAAATTACAGGAGGAACGATGTGTCCATCTTTTATGGCAACAAGAGATGAAAAAGATACAACAAGAGCAAGAGCGAATATGTTGCGTCAGTTTTTGACAAACTCCACACAACAAAACCGTTTCGATCATGAAGAATTGAAAGAGGTAATGGATTTATGTTTAAGTTGTAAAGCTTGTAAAACAGAATGCCCTTCAAGTGTAGATGTCGCTAAAATGAAAGCCGAGTTCTTACAACATTATTATGATGAACATGGAACTCCATTTCGAACCCAAGTAATTGCTCATTTCACGGAATCTCAAAAATTAGGATCACTTGTTGCACCAATTTATAATTTCGTTGTTAACAATAGTTTTTTAGCAGGCCTTGTTAAAAAAACGATCGGATTTGCACCAAAACGATCACTGCCAACAGTCAGTGGAACCACCTTAACACAATGGGTTAAGAAGCAAGAAAAAAACAGTGAAGCGAAGCGAAAGGTCTATTTATTTGCGGACGAATTTACAGAATATAACGATACGACTATCGGTATCACTACTTATAAATTGTTGACAGCTTTAGGGTATGAAGTTGTCATTCCTAAACATATACAAAGCGGACGTACTTACTTATCTAAAGGTTATGTAAAGGAAGCAAAGAAAATAGCGAATAAAAACATCAATTTCTTAAAAGATCTTATCTCAGATGAAACTCCTTTATTAGGGATAGAACCTTCAGGTATCATTACTTTTAGAGATGAATATTTATCATTGGTAGACAAAGATCTGTATCAAAACGCTGTAAATGTTGCTAAAAATGCGTTGATGTTCGATGAGTTCTTATTAAAAGAAATAGAAGCTGGTCGTATTCATCAAGAGCAATTTAGTTCAGAAAGTCGAAAGATAAAATTACATGGCCACTGTTATCAAAAAGCTTTTCACTTGATGCAGACAACAGAAAAGCTGTTATCTTTTCCAATGAATTATCAAGTGGAAGTTATTCCATCAGGATGTTGCGGTATGGCTGGTTCTTTTGGCTATGAAAAGGAACATTATGATGTTTCTATGAAAGTAGCAGAATTAGTGCTATTACCAGCTGTTCGAGAGACAGAAGAGTCAACTTTAATTGCGGCAGCAGGTACTTCTTGCAGACATCAAATAAAAGACGGGGTAGGGCGTAAATCTTACCATCCTGTTGAAATTTTATATGATGCTTTGATAAAGTAAAACATAAGGGGTAATTGTTTTGTTTATCAGTAAAAATCATTATTTTTAGTAAACGAATTCTACTGAGGAACTATAATTACAAACAAGATGAGAAAAATTAGTCAATTTGCTGTTTTATCAGCTTTAGTATTTGCTACGGCATGTGGTAATACTAGCCAAGATCAAAAAGGAGAGAAATCAAAATCGAATAAACCCCTTGTACAGCTGACGCTTAAAGGTCCTGTCACGAATAATAAACATTTGTTTTTACGTATCGTTGACGATGTAAAAACAGACTCTAGTCATATTTATACAACACAGGGGTTACATGATCAAGATACAGTAGGACTTAAAATTGAAGTTGTAAATCAAATTAGAGCTGGAATTATTGATGAAGAGCCTAATGATGATGTAGGATTCTCAAAAGGAAAAATTAAAATTTCTTCATTGGGGGCGCAAAGTGATGCTTTTATAAAGGCATTAGGAAGTATTTATGAAATAAAAACCTCAGATCCCTTTACATCTGCAACACTTCTTCCAAATGTATTCTCTTCTAATAAAGTGAATGTTGATTTGGACAAAACTGCAACCTATAGTTTCAAATTGTTTTTAGATAATAGTTCAGGAACTCCTGCTGAAATGTTTTTTAGTGTTGATACGTACAAAAGATCAGTTGAATTTTCTGAGAAAGATCCTAAATTTAGACCATTATTCATTGGCGCATTGACTGGTAAATAAATAAAAAAGGCTTTCTATGTATTTAGAAAGCCTTTTTTGTTTCATCTATTCTTTAAAAATCAAACTTGACACGTGCTCTTATTCCTGATTTCGGAACACCTGGATGATCCAAATAATTTAATCTCCTCACATAATCCACACGAAGAACCTTGAAAATGTTGGATAACCCAACACTAGCCTCCATGTAAGGGTCTGAACCAAATGTATAAGAAGACTGTACATTGTCAGCATTTTTTTGAAATTGAAATACCTTATTGGTATAATCGGGATTGTTCTCATCTCTAAGACCACCATAGACAGCTTTAAAACTAAATACTTCGCGAAGTTTTAATTTCTTAATTAAAGGAATCTTGTTCAACAAAAAGCCATTCATGTAATATTGTATATTTAAAGAGGCGTGATGATCACTCACAAACTCTAAGAAGTTCATCAAGTTATAGGAATTCAATTGATAAGCATACGTCTGATTGGCTCTATGGATAGTTAAGAAAGGAAACGGTATTTCTTTACCTGCGATATAAGTACCTTCAACATTAACGTCAGCATAACCTAATTGACTTAAATAGAATCTTTTGAAAGCACCAATATTAAAATTATGGTAGCTATATTCTCCCTTAAATACATCTTTTAATCCAGCTGTATAGTTGAAATTAAAGATTGGATACGGATTGAAAATTGGGGTACGGTATACTTTTCCTTGATAGAACTGCTCATGAGGAGCATATCGCACATTTAGAGACAACTCTGTTGAATTAATTTCATTAAATAGTTTGGACTGTCCATTTTCATCCAGCATCTGATAAGTTAATGTACCTGCTGGGCTTTGTTTTGTCGCATTGAATCCTAAACCAATACTTAAATGATTATCAAATTCTTTACGATAATCCAAACGATATACATCATTATAAATATAGCTCTCATTCTCTCCACGTTTAAATGATAACAAGAAATTATCTTCTTGTACAAATTCCAAAGATTGTCCAGGAATCTTAGTGTCTCGTTGAAATGATGCTCGGATATAATGCTGTGGAAAAGAATAGACCGATTTATTATTAAAAGCATATGCTCCGCTTAAAAAATATTTCCACTTTTCATCTTTAAACCCGTAAGCAGCATACGTTTCCGCATAAAATCTTTTACTCAATGCTTCTGTTGTACGACCACCCACGCGTAATCTAAATCCTTCAACTGGATTAAAGCTATAAAAAGTATTGACAGGGCCAATTTCTACAGGGCCAGCCTGTTTATACCCTGAAAATAACAAAGAAGCAATGTCCATAAAACTTTTGAAAGAAGGAATCGTTTGCAATGAATCTATGTTATGATAGATATTAATTTCATTTTGAGCTAAAGGAATTTGACGTTGTGTTTCAAATAATTTTTTAGTGCCTTTAACATCACCTACGGTATACGCAATAACAGTTTCTGGCCCGTTATAGACGCTATCGGGTTGTACAAGTCCACTTCGATAATTTTTATAGTTTACCGTCCTATTACCTCGGATACCAGTTCCTTTATCAGTCAGTGAAAAATCAATACCCAATGAACTTTGACTTAAATAGAATCTTTTATTGTCATCCCTTTCAAATTTTAATGCGATATCCATATCTCTCACAAAGTTCAAGTTGATATCGTCTGCAACGGTCATATTAGCAGCCTGTACAGCATAATTACCATCTAACGTAATATACAATTGCCCCTTGAATAACATGTCAGCTTTATTTCTAGGGAAAAAACTGAGTTCAACTAACCAAGGTTGTTGTGTTTTAATCGTATCTGTAATAAAAAACTTGTAGAAGGAAGGTGAGGAGTTTGCTATTGGACTTAAAAATTGATTCGTGATTAACGTAATATTATTATCATAAATATCAACTTGTTCGTATAACTTATTAAAATACGAACTCAACCCATCATTATCAATAAATTTTGGATCAAATTGTGCTCTTTGTTCACCAAGAATATATTGTTTTGTCTTTTTTGGATCTTTTCGGTAATAAACTTTTGATAATTTTTCTTCAATAAAAGCGGGTAAAAGATATTTATTAGCCGTTTTTGCAGAATCATTTACCTCAAAAAGGAATTGATAATTTTTGAATATTTTTTTATTCACAAATTTTTCAGAAAGATTACTAAGTCCCAATGAAATTTTCTCATATTGATCATATTGAGCATATTGCTGGCCTTCTAATCTATTCTTACTTTTATTTTCAATTACTTTTCTAATGAGTGCAACAGCAGGGTTCTCTTTATTTGAGTATTTTCTCTTTTTAGCTTTTACAACAACTTCTTCAAGCGTATTATCTTGACTATCCATCAAAATTTCAATTTGTTGCGATTCATCATTCGTAACAAATACATCTTTATTGTCATATCCAATACTAGAAACACGAATTTTCGTATAATTCGTTGGAAACTTTAATGAAAACCGACCTGACTCTTGCGTAGAAGTGGCACTACCTGGCGATGCAGGAGCACCTACAACAGCTACAGTAGCATAGGCGATAGGCTCTTTCGTCTTACTGTCTTTTACAATACCCTGTACTGATTTGAGCTGACCGAATGCAGTGGTCATACTCAAAAACAAAAATGAGAAGAGTATAAAAAAAGATTTTAAACTATTATTGCTAGAATGTTGATATTCCATGATTTCTTTACATTTGTTTCGTCTCCATTATAGATATGTGTTGTAACATAATCTTAATTTTTGACTTTTTAACTTAAATGTTCTAATATTTGTATGCAAAAGAAATAAAAAATATAGAATTAATAAAATACTTCCAGTTATTTAATGAAGAAATTTAGATGTGATGAAATTTTAATATGCTGATAAACAGTTGTTTTGTTTAAATGTCATAATTAACTGACTGTAATTTTACTTGTTTATGATTATTCTTGAAAGAAATAGCCTCTTTCTGTATTGACTATTGTAATGAAAAGGTCAATCCTATCATTAATCTCTAAAATTTTGGATTTACTGTAAAACTTATTCGTTCGTTTGATACAGGATGGTTAAATTCAATATAAGCGGCGTGTAAATGTAGTCGATTAGACTTTTGGCCATATAAGTCATCTCCAACGATTGGACAGTTCATACCATTTGGATGAGCGGAATGCACCCGTAATTGATGTGTTCTTCCTGTGACGGGAAAATATTTTATTCTGGTCTTTCCATCTTCAACGCTCAGCTTCTCCCATTTTGTAATTGCTTTTTTACCATAATCATAACAGACCAATTGACGAGGTCGATCATCCAGATCCACGTGAAGAGGTAATGATATTTCTCCAAACTCCTCTTTAATGATACCGTCTAACAATGCGATATAGTATTTAACAACACGATGGTTAATGAATTGACTTTGTAATGCCTTATGCACTTCTTTGTTCTTCGCCAGTACTAAAATTCCTGAAGTAGACATATCCAACCGGTGAACAATTAAAGGACCAGCATCGGGATATTTATTTAACATCCTTGTATATACAGAGTCTTGTATATGAATGCCAGGAACTGATAAAAACTCTTCGGGTTTATTAATGACCAATAGGCTTTCATCTTCATAAATAATAGGAATTTCTATCGTATCATCAGGACTTTGTAACATCGGGTTCTCATCTATAGCTAAACCCTGTAACATAAATCCTAAAATAGGCTCACATTTGTTTCGACAAGCTGGATAATAGTGTTGATGTCTTCTTACTTCTGCAGAAGGGGATTGTCCCCACCAAAATTCCGCTAAAGCAAGTGGTTTATACTTGTTCAAATAAGCATACTGTAACAGTTTAGGAGCAGCGCATTCACCAGAACCAGCTGGTGGTTGTAAATTGTTAAATGCTTTGAAAATTGGGATAACATTTTCGGTTTCTCCCTTGGCATTCCGAAAATTATATTGCTCGAATAATTTATGCTGTAATGCCGAAGAACGTCTTTTACGCTCTTCTTTCAATGAAGCTATACCATTTAAATAATCTAATAGAGGAACTTCAGCTTTTGCTATTTCCTCTTGATTTTGTTTTTGAAAAATGTGTAAATCATGTTTATCTCGGAGACTTTGTTTAATTAAATCTTTTTCTATAACATCGTATTCCTCTTGAGATAGCGCTCTTTTCGACTCCTCTCTTACTTGCTTACGGTTGTGTTTTTGGATCTTTAAATCTTCTTTAAATTGAGCTAAACGTAAGTTCAAAGCCATTTTGGTTTCTTTAAAAGCGGTATCCAATTTTGTTAAAAGTGGATTTTGCTCCAATGCAATTATTTGTTTGTTGAGCTTATTTAAGTTTTCTTCTTCTACAAGAAAGAAGGAATTTTCAGTCAACATATCAAAAATTGGAGGTACAAAATATTCATGATCATTTTTACCCGCCAATTTTCCAGAAAAGGCAGCTAAAAAACCAATATTCTTTTCTTGATCTTCAACTACCAGCACACCAAACATCTTTCCGATAGATTGTCCTTCACCGTGACTGTTTAAACCAAAATTGTGTAGCCATTGACGTTGGGTAGTAATATGTTTTTGAACAGATTCACTTGCCATTTTCGCTAAAATATGCGGTTCATAGCAGAATGGAAAAGTAAAATTTATAGGTAATGGGATAGTCGTAATTTCTTTATTGAAAGTATGAAAAAATGGATCTTTACGTAAACTATTTCCCTTCATCTGTGTTGTATGGATAATGATGGCAAAAATACAAAAATGATGTTATTGTAGTGACATTATAATAGAGTAAATATTGTCCCTTATGAAAGAGAATCATTAATTTAGTTATCAGTAAAACAAGATTGTCGTTTACAACATAAATAATTTATTATGAAAGCAAAAATTGGTATCAAGGAAACAGATTTAGTGAAAGTAACAGCTATTTTGAATAATTTATTAGCTGATGAAAATATTGTTTATCAAAAAACAAGAAATGCACACTGGAATGTAGAAGGGCCAGATTTTCATGCAGCACACCTGTTTTTAGAAACCCAGTATACAGAATTAGCAGAAATTATTGATGAAGTAGCAGAGCGTGTTCGTATGTTGGGACATTATGCAGTTGGTTCCTATGCTAAGTATTTGCAATTGACTCATCTAAAGGAGAGCCAATATGAAAAGACAGATAGCAATGGTTTTTATAAAGAGTTGTTGTCCGACCATGAATCTATTGCAATGAACATTAGAGGAAACTTAGCGGCGGTTGAAAAAGCTGGTGATCAGGCAACAGAAGATTTCTTGATTGGTATATTGGAACAACATGAAAAGATGGCTTGGATGCTACGTGCACATTTTGCATAAAATAGTATAAATTTTCTATTCAAGCAGTAGTCGCATGGGCTACTGCTTTTTTATGATTATAAAATTACTGCATGATAATTGTACTGACCAGTAAAATTTGTAAATAGTTGTTCAATGACTGGTATGCGATACTTTATATTTTTAACGATACTCTTCCTATTATTTTCGTCCTGTTCCGAATCCCTTTTAGTCCAATCAACAGGAGTCTTACAAAATGCTTCTAAAACATATCATTTAAAAAATGGTAATCGCGAGATTATTTATATTCCAATGCGACATTTGGGTAAACGCAACTATTATGATTTTATTCAGCGGAAAGTAGATTCTTTGCAAAAAGAAGGATTCGTTGTTTTTTATGAAAGTATTGCTTACGAAGTAGATAGTGTTCAGCAGAGAGATGTATATGATCGGAAATTTAGAAAATTAGTTGGACATGTGGTAGGAAGTACAAAAGTCTATGAAAAAACTTCCGATACAACAAAAGTATTGATGGCTCCCATTTACAAAAATTTAGGAAGCAGAATTATTCAGCAACCCGAATATTCTTTTTTTAAAGTTGACTATAATACCGCAGTGGTTGCAGATATTCCCAAAAATGTTTTATTAGACGAGTATGAATATACGCATGGACCCATAGTTTTAGATGATTGTGATTGGAATACTCCTTTGAATAAGCCGTATACTTGTAAACCAATAAAAACAAAATGGAAGAACATTTTTAATAAAGACTTTATCATGAAAAGGAGAGAAGAAAATTTAGCAGCTTTAGTTGCAGATGCTTCACAACAAAAAATTCTGATTATGTTTGGAGGCGCACATTATAAAGGTTTCTTGAAATGTTTACAAGAACGCAATCATGCTTGGAAAATTATAAAATAATTAAACATGGAAAAATTATTTATTATCATTTTGGTGCCTGTTGTTATATACTTAGTTTACTATTTATTAAATAAAACAGAAAAAAATAGTAAAGCTATTCGGAAGGTGTTAAGTCAAGAAGGTAAAGCTATTTTATCAAAAGAAGTGCATTATTATCAATCTCTGAATGATCAGGATAAAATTGAATTCGAAGAACGTTGTTTAAAATTTTTAGATCATGTAGCTGTTGAAGGCGTGGGCATAGATATCTCTTTAAAAGACTATATGTTAGTTGCCGCAAGTGCTATTATTCCTGTCTTTGCTTTTAAAAATTGGGAGTACTCCAATTTAACAACGGTATTGTTATACCCTAATACATTCAACCAAGATTACCAATTTGAGGGCTCAAGTGATAGAAAGATTTTAGGCATGGTAGGAGAAGGGGCGATGAATGGTCAAATGATTTTATCTAAATCGGCTCTAGAGGCAGGATTTTTAAATACTACAGATGCACAAAATACGGCTATTCATGAATTTGTTCATTTGTTAGATAAGACCGACGGTGAAGTTGACGGTCTACCTTCATTTTTAGTAGATCATACCTATACCTTAGCCTGGTTAGAAATGATTAGAAAAGAAATAAAAAAGATCGGAGAAGGAAAATCAGATATTGATCCTTATGGCGTAACAAATAGAGCTGAATTCTTTGCCGTAGCATCAGAATATTTTTTTGAAAATCCAGATCGGTTAAAAGCGCATCATCCAGAATTATACAAAGCTTTAAGCGAAGTCTTTAAACAAGATTTGACTTTTTCTTAAGAGTTAGATGACTTTGTAGACAACACATGGCTTTGGAAAGCTTTTCCTGTAGCTTCCATACTATTCATAAGTAGGGGTAAAGCAGTGTATAAGTAGGGGCTAAGTAGAGACTAAGCAGGGATGAAGCGTACATAGTGCGTTAAAAGTATACCTATAACGTACTATCAACGCACTTAGTACGCTCTTACCAGTTCCAAATATTGTGCTCTCTTGAATAACGCTTTTGCTACGCTTATACCCTGGAGTATCCTTGCTTAGGGACCGAATCAAGAACAGATGGGTTTTTATGGAAACAACAAGTATTGTTCCCAGTTTGGCTGATATGATGAAGATCCCTGAAAAATAACGGTTATGTTGGAGTAAAGAACATGCTTTGTCATATAGCATCGAAAGATTTCTTCAAAAACAAAATCTTTCGATGCTTATTCCAAGCGCAAAGCTTGTTAATTCTCAAGGGGAATCAAGGTGTTTCCGACAAGCTGTATGCGAATCAATCTGATTGCAGTAAGTCCCTCATCAAGTTTCTCCACTAAAGTAGAGATATCGATATTACGTCTTTTAAACTCTTGAATCAGGGCTACTTTTAACCGACCTAAAATTTCAACTTCTTGTAACGTATGCACATAAAAATTATGTTCCTGCACGAGTTGCTCGTCATTAAAAGATTCAAATCTTTTTAAAATGTTTTCGTTGTTGTTTTGAATTTGTGTTGCCATACAATTTTAATAGTTAAAGGTAAAAACCTTGATGATTAAATTGTACTCAGGATCTTTGCATGGGTGCTTGCTCATGTTTATTTTGGATGATACCCGTATTAATCTACCACCGTGGTGTCTACACTCGGTTGGTATCGTTTTTCACGATTCTGAATACTATAACACAAATATAGAAAGGATAATTTAGAAAACAAATAATATCTATTGTTTTAATAGATATTATTTGTTTTTAACTCTTTTAATGATTTATATGGCCTCTAATAATTGTTTCTCATGTAATTCGAAGTATTGTCCCTTCAGATTCATTAATTCTTCATGTGATCCCTCTTCTGCAATTTTTCCTGCATCCAGAACAATTATTTTATCTGCATTCTTAATAGTAGAAACCCGGTGCGCAATAAAAACACAGGTTTTACCTTTCATAATACGACTTAACGAAGTCAAGATCTGTTCCTCTGTTTTTGTATCTACAGCAGATAAACAATCATCAAATATAAGTATTTTTGGTTCTTTGATTAAAGCCCGAGCGATTGAAACACGTTGTTTTTGTCCTCCAGATAAAGTAATGCCACGTTCTCCGACAGAAGTCTCAAAACCCTCTTCAAATCCCATGATGTTATCATACACTGCAGCATCTTTAGCCGCTTGTTCTACTTGCTCTTGTGTAAATTGATCTACACCAAATGCAATATTATTACTAATCGTGTCTGAAAAAAGAAATACTTCCTGAGGTACAAATCCAGTTTGTTGTCTTAAATCCTGAAAATCCAGTTCCTGGATAGGTGTATTGTCGTATTTAATAACACCCTTATCGATATCAAACATTCGTAGTAATAAATTGGCGAGTGTTGATTTACCTGATCCGGTTTTTCCAATAATAGCTAATGTCTTTCCTGCAGGAATATGAAAAGATAGATTTTTAATGGCCTGAATACCCGTCTCTGGATAGGTAAATGATATATCCTCCACTTTTAGATCTCCTGTAAGTTCCTTCTTTGTGTTTCCGTTTATAATTGGAGAAGTTGTATTTAAGAATTCATTAATTCTTTTTTGAGAAGCGGATGCACGTTGTACAAGAGATGTTACCCAAGCTAAGGACATCGCAGGAAAAGTCAACTGATTGACATAGATAATAAATTCTGCAATATTCCCAGCAGTTATCGTTCCTTTGGCAACCTCTAGTCCACCAATATAAATGGTTATAATCGTACTTAGACCAATAAGCAACAGAATCAATGGGAAAAATACAGCCTGTATTTTCACAAGAGATAAAGCTGTATTTCGATAGATTGTACTTTCTTTTTCAAAAGAATCCATCTTATATTTTTCTCGATTATACGTCTTGATCACCCTTATTCCTGCAAAGTTCTCTTGTACAAAAGAAGCTAATCTAGCCAATTGCTTTTGAATTTTTTCACTTCTTTTATTGATGATCTTATTGACAAACAAGATGATAACAGAAAGTATAGGGATAGGAATTAATGCATATGTGGCTAGTTTAGCGTTGACATCATACATCGCATAAATGACCATAATAGATAAGACAATTGTGTTGATTGCATACATAATAGCAGGGCCAAGGTAATTCCGAACCTGATTCACATCTTCAGTTGCCCTACTCATGAGATCACCTGTATTATTGCGTCTAAAAAATGCGAAATCTAATTTTTGATAATGCTGATAGATTTCATTTTTTAAATCATACTCAATATGCCTAGATGTCAATATGATGGTCTGACGCATCATGAAAAGAAAAATACCTCTGAGTAATGAAAGTAGCAAAACTACCCCTCCAAAGAAAAGGAGACTAGACCCGAATACTTTATATATAAGTTCTTGTCTTTCAAATCCATTATAAAGTTTATATAAATAGATGTTTTCTTGAACTAAGTCAAAGGCTTCGCGAATTACTTTAGCAGGAAGGATACCAAAATAATTAGAAATGATAACGAAAATGACACCAGGAATTAATTTCCAACGGTACTTGTAAAAGTATTTATTTAAGTAGGATAGCTCTTTCATATAATAGTACAAATGTAAAATTTATTCAGCATTTAATTTTCTAAATTGAAACTTATACTGTCACATCGATTTCATAAGTTTTAGAATTCTTTTGAAAGAAAAATTTAGTGTGAAATATATTTTTTACTTTTGTCCCTTTATTACCATAAATAAAACTTGAAGCAGAATTTTATGTCAGCATCTCAAACACCAATTTTCGAATTATTGGGCCAATTTGGTCACCAGAATTTGTTTTTTTGTAATGATGAATTAGTAGGTTTGAAAGCAATTGTTGCGATTCACGATACTACATTAGGGCCAGCAATAGGCGGTGTCCGTATGTTACCTTACTCCAGCACTGAAGAGGCTATCGAAGATGCCCTTCGTCTTTCTAAAGCAATTACTTACAAATCAGCTATCACAGGTCTTAATTTAGGGGGAGGTAGTGCCGTTATTATTGGTAACCATCGTATCGATAAGTCTGAAGTTTTATTAAGACGATTTGGTCAATTTATTGAAGGGTTAAATGGTAATTTTATTGCTTCTATTGATGTGGGAATTGGTCAACGCGATTTAGAGCATATTTACACAGAGACTTCTCATGTTGCCGGATTGCCAAAAGCAATCAATGGAGGAGGAGATACCTCCGCTTTTGCAGCTCAAGGTGTGTTGTATGGTATCAAAGCATCGTTAAAAGAATTATATGGTTCTGATAGCTTAGCTGGTCGAAAAATAATTGTACATGGTATCGGAAGTGTAGGTGAGCGTTTGATCGAGATGTTACGTGAAGAAAACTCCCGTATATATGTCAGCGATATCACCGAAGATCGCATGTTAAAAATAGCCGCCAAATATAAAGTAGAAACTATTGCTTTTGATAAAGTCTTTGATTTTGATTGCGATGTATATGCTCCTTGTGCACTTGGAGGTACCGTTAATCCAGAAAGCGCTTCAAAAATGCAATGCAAAATTATAGCTGGAGCAGCAAATAACCAATTAAAAGAAGAGTTGATAACCAGTAATATCTTGCATGAAAGAGGTATTTTATATGCACCAGATTATTTAATCAATGCAGGAGCATTAGTGAGTTGCTACTCCGAAATACAAGGTTATGGCTCTGATCATACCGAGTTTGTGATCAAAAACATCTACAATGCGACACGAGAAGTTTTCCAAAAATCAAAACAGGAAAATATTTCTTCGTTCCAAGCTGCTAATCAAATCGCAGAAAAACGTATCTTTGATATTCGAAAACTCAAAAGGTAGCAGAAACATTAAAAATAAAACAATCGTTCTTATATACAACAATCGTTCTTTAAAATACTATGTTAAATAGAAGACACCTACGGGTCAAAGTAGTGCAGACGCTTTATGCGTACAGTTTATCGGAAGATAAAGATATTAAAGCCTTTGAAAAGGCACTTTTACAAAATGTAGATGAAGTGTATGAAATGTACATTTGGACATTAAATCTACTGGATGAAGTGTGTGATTATGCCTTAATAGACGCAGAAGGTCGTGCAAATAAATTTTTGCCAACGGAAAAAGATTTGTCATTAAATACAAAATTAAGTAGCAATACATTTATTGAGTCTTTGAGACAAAATCCGCAGTATGCAGAAGGAGTGAAAAAGTATAAAGTTTCTTGGGGTTTTGATCCTGAAATCGTTCGTACCGTATTTGCTCAATTAAAGCATTCTGAAGATTATGCCTATTATGTGCAATCAGCAGATCGTTCCATTGCAGTAGAAAAAGATATCATTAAGTTTATTTTTAAAAAAATTATCTTAAAATCTCCTGTGATCGAACAAGTTTTCGAAGAAAAATTTATCAACTGGCCAGTGGATAAAGAAGTTTTGCAAGCATTAATTGCCAAAACATTTAAAAACTTTAGTTCGGAAGAACCTAGACAAAATAGATTAGCAGATCTTACCCAAAACTGGTATGATGATAAAGATTTTATCTTGAATCTGATTGCAAAAACAATCCGAAATACCAATGAGTATCAAAAAATGATTACCGAAAAAACTAAAAATTGGGAGTCAGATCGTATTGCACTTATTGATACATTATTGATGCGTATGGCTATTTGTGAGTTGGTGAATTTCCCTTCTATTCCAGTAAAAGTTACGATCAATGAGTATATTGAGATATCAAAAGTGTTCAGTACATTGAAAAGTAATACCTTTATTAATGGTATTTTAGATAAGATTTTAGGTGATTTAAATCAAGATGGCCGCATTCAAAAAGAAGGTCGTGGATTAAAGAATTAGATAGATATTTATGAAAATTTTGAATTACTCGTTAGTTTTAGCATTAGGAATTTTAACATGCACTTCGTGTGGATCTAGTGCTAAAAATGAAAATACTTCTTCAGATTCAACTGTAGAAGTGAATGATGCCTCAGTAAAAGATAAGGGTTCTGCAGATGCTATAGGAACTGTTGAATTTGCTGAACTCGATTATGACTTTGGAAAAATAAAAGAAGGAGAAAAAGTAACACATACTTTTACGCTTACTAATTCTGGAAACGCACCATTAATCCTTTCAGATGTAAAAGCTTCTTGTGGATGTACACAACCTGAATTTTCTAAGAACCCAGTTCTTCCAGGAAAAACATCCGATATTCATGTTACTTTCAACAGCGAAGGTCAAGTGGGTAAACAACAAAAGATGATAACCATTTTTTCTAATGCTTCAAATAAATTGGCAACTGTTCAATTAAAGGGTGAAGTTTTAGCAGCTAAATAATTAAATATAATAAAGATATAACATGAACACAGTTTTTTTACAGGCAGCAGGCTCTGGTAGTAGTTTAATGAGTTTCTTACCTATGGTTCTTATCGTAGTCGTTTTTTATTTCTTCATGATTAGACCTCAAATGAAGAAACAAAAAGACCATAAAAAATACATTGAAGAATTAGGTGTAAACTCTCAAATTGTTACAACAGCAGGTATTCATGGTCGTATTGTTGAAGTTTCAGAGACAACATTTTTAGTAGATGTAGGTTCAGGGGTTAAAATTCGTTTTGACAAATCTGCCGTTGCTTTAGATGCTTCAAAAGCTGCAAATACAAAAGCATAATACTGCTAGACAAAAGGAAAGCCGATCTTACTAAAATAAGATCGGCTTTCTTATTTAAATACATGACAATTGCGAGGTATTTCCCAATGATTTGAACAGCAAAATGTTTAAGTTTGCACTATGGCAAGTAATATTCGTATTAATAAATCACAAAAAAGAAAATTAGTCACATTCACACGTTGTGTACTCATTTCTCTATTTGCCTGGTTATTATTTTCTATTTCTAATGAATATATCATTACCGTTAAAGCAGGAATAGAGTATGTGAACTTGCCAGAGAAGCGCGCCTTTCATCCCCAACAATCGGATACCGTTCAGATTAAGTTGAAAATGACCGGGTGGCAAGTGTTATTTTCCAAGGTGAAAGCAGAAATACCAACCGTCCATGTTGATATCAGCAGTCTGAAAACTAAAAACTGGATTGTCTTCTCCAATCAAATTGGGTTTATCAATCGTCAGTTTCCGCATGAACAATTGGTCGTTTCTGTTAGTCCAGATACGCTGTATTTCGATTTTTCAAAGCAAACACAACGCAAAGTACCTGTTAAGGCGATGGCTGATATTCAGTTTAAAAAGCAATTTGGCTTTATAGGAGAAACAATCGTGAACCCCAAATATGTAACGATTTCCGGACCCTATGAAGATGTTGCTAATATTGAATACTGGGCAACAGATACGATAAAAGGAAAAGAGGTAGACACAGATTTGAGAACAGTTGCTTATTTGAATAAAAATCAGCGGGCAAATATCAATGTCTATCCAACTTCTGTAGAAGTATTGATGCCAGTAGGAGAGCTAACAGAGAAAATTATAGAATTACCGCTGAAAGTCGAAAATAATACCCATTATAAATCAGTAAGAACAATGCCAAGTAAGGTAACTGTTACTGTTTTGATGTCCGTAAAAGATTATAATAATTACACCGCGAGAGATTTTGAAGCTGTTGTAGATCTCAATGATTGGGAAGAAGGAAGCGTTAAATATCTTCCTGTCATATTGACTAAAGTACCGAATTTTTGTTCTATCATAAGAATAGAACCACAAAATGTTGATTTTTTTGTCCGCAAATAATATGGGAATTAAAGTAGGAATAGCCGGAGGAATTGGTTCAGGGAAGACAATTATCTGTCATGTTTTTAAGGTTTTAGGCATACCCATTTATAATGCCGATTTAGAAGCCAAATTGATCATGAATAAAAGTGATCATGTCCGACTAGCAATCATGCAAGTGTTTGGACAAGAAGCCTATCAAAATGGTGTTTTGAACAGGGAATTTCTTTCTGCTCAGGTTTTTAGTAACGCAGAAAAGTTAGCCAAATTAAACAGTATTGTCCATCCAGCAGTTATACAAGCAGCTGCAGATTGGGCTGATGCACAAACAACAGCATATTCGCTGAAGGAGGCATCCATACTCTTTGAAAGTGGATCGTACAAAAAAGTAGATTTTAGTATTTTGGTGACTGCCCCAGAAGAAATAAGAATTGCACGTGTGATGCAACGCGATGAAGTAACAAGAGCACAAGTCTTGGAAAGAATGCGTAATCAGATGTCTGATGAAGAAAAAGCTAAACTGGCAGACTTTGTGATTATTAACGATGGAATAGAACCCATTATTCCTCAAGTGATGGCATTACACCATCGATTTCAGAAATAAATTTATGTTAAATATATTATCAGACTTTTTGGTCAGAAAACCAGAAGGTTACTATTGTCAATATGGAGATTTCTATATAGATGCATTATTACCTGTTGAGCGAGATGTCGTCTCCCACGGTCACGGAGATCATGCTCGGCCAGGGCATCAAGAAATCTATTGTACTGAAGCTACAGCTGCATTTATGCGATATCGTTATAGCCAACAGCCGTTATCCAGTTATAGAAATATTGCCTTTCATAGTAGCTTTCAGATTGGTGCAGTTGTGCTGACTTTTATACCAGCAGGTCATATTTTGGGTTCAGCCCAGATTCTCATGGAGTACAAGGGAGTTAAATACCTCTACACAGGTGACTATAAATTGCAAGAAGATGAAACCTGTGAAGCTATTGAAATTGTTCAAGCGGATGTATTGATAACAGAATGTACATTTGCAGATCCAGAGATTATCCATCCAGATCCAATTGAAGAGATAAAAAAATTAAATCAACAACCCTTTAATATCTTGTTGGGAACCTATGCATTGGGAAAAGCGCAACGATTAACTAATTTAATCAATAAACATTGTCCTGACCGTAGAGTTTTGGTTCATCATGGTATTGTGCCCCTTCATCGTATTTATGACGATATGAGGCTTAAAAAGATGGTCTACGAGCAATATAATAGAAGGGAAATGAAACAAGGAGAACCTAATAAGGTTTATTTAGTACCACCTATGACATTCAATAGTTATATACGTGCAACTAACGTAGTAAGAGCTTTTGCTTCAGGCTGGAAGAGACTACAACAACATAACGATCTTTCTCTTTATATTTCTGATCATGTGGATTGGAATGATATATTACTTTTTATTAAAGAAGTGAAACCTCAAGAAGTTTGGACCTTACATGGTGATGGAAGGATTTTGAAACAATATTTTGATGGAAACCTAGTTGTTAGAGATATATTATAAATTTTAAATCAGTATGTTAACATCTTTAAGTTTAATTTTTAATTAACTTAAAGATGAATACTGACTTTCTTTATTAAAAACGTTTTTCTTAGATTTTTTTATCAAGAGTATACAAACGACAATGCCTGCCAAGACCAAAGTTACGCTAAAAGGAAATATGAAATTCATACCAAATTGTTTGGCAACTAAACCAACGATTGGTCCAGCAACACCTAAAGAAATATCAATAAATAAACCATAAGCACCTAGTGCAGCTCCTTTGTTAGCAGCTGATGTATGTTTAACAGCTTCGACACCTAGTGCAGGAAATACCATGGAAAACCCCAGACCAGTTATGGCTGCACCGATAGTTGTAACCAAAGGAGAAGGTGAGAAGCTGATCAGCAATAGACCTAAGCTTTCAATCAACATGCAATATAACGCTATTTTGACCCCACCAATTTTATCGATACTATTTGTCAAAATAAATCTCCCTAAAACAAACATAACACTAAAACAAGTGATGCAAATAGCAGCATTGTCCCAGCCTTTATAATTGTAATAAAGTGTTATGAAAGTGGATATCGTACCAAATCCAATACCAGCCAAGGCCAATCCAATTCCAAAAGGTGAAACAGATTTTAGAACCGAAAAAAAAGGTTTTCTTGCTTCTGTTGATATCGCATACAATGCTTCTTTACTAAGGGTTGAAATAAGTCCGATTATTCCGACGAAGATGGTAAAGATTGCTATACTCCAATTGCCCACATGCTGTGCTAAAATAACACCTAAAGGAGCAGCTATAGCCATCGAACTGTAGTTTGCTATCCCATTATAAGAAATTGCTGTACTGGTATGTCGATCCCCCAAGCGTAATATAGCCCAATTGATAGGACTAGCACCTACCATACCTTCACCACAACCTGCAATTAACCGTGATAATGCCAGTAAACTAAGGGAGATGAATGGAGTTGAGGTCGTTGAAAAAGCTGTCCATAAAAGTAAGCCTGTTATTATAAAGCAAATCATACTCACAATAACAGCAGGTTTAGGACCTTTTTTATCAACGATAGTTCCTGCATAAGCGCGCATAAAAAAAGTCATTATATACTGTGACCCAATAATTGCTCCAGCGATGATGGTATTGTAACCTAATGTTTCGTGTATAAAGATGGGTAAAACAGCTAGAGATAAACCTATTGTGAAATATCCATAGAAAGTTAAAATAACATAGCTAGCAATTTGAAGGCGGTAATCTGAAGTAGTTTTTTGCAATGATTTGGATAACATGATGCAAAGGAAAGAAACTCAAGGAGTATAAAAAAATAAAACCCAATATTCTTTGATTAAAATAATTGGGTTTTATTATAGAAATAAGAAGATTACTTTACCAACCTTTGATAGCTCCTCCTTTAAATACTTTTTTTGCAGTTGCTTCTACCTCTTTTGATTGATACGCTTCTATGAATTGTTTAATACGTTCATCATTTTTATTGTCTTCTCTCGATACAATTAAATTGACGTAAGGAGACTCTTTATCTTCAGAGAATAATCCTTCTGTCTCAGGATTTAAGCCCGCCTGAGCAGCAAAAGTATTGTTGATAATAGCAATTGTAACTTCTTTATCATCTAAAACCCGAGGCAATTGTGGAGCTTCTAACTCCATTATTTTTAAATTTCTAGGATTTTCGATGATATCGGTTACTTTAGGTAGAAGCCCAACATCAGCTTTCAATTTTATTAACCCTTCTTTTTGAAGTAACAATAGCGATCGACCTCCATTGGTTGGATCATTTGGAATGACAATAGTGGCGCCAGATAGCAACTGGTCAATCGATTTTATTTTTTTTGAATAGGCGACAATAGGAAATACAAAAGTATTCGCCACGGCGGCCAATTGGTATCCACGTTGTCTAGATTGTTCTTGCAGATAAGGAAGATGCTGGAAGGCATTGATATCGATGTCACCTTGGTTTAATGCTTCATTAGGGACCACATAGTCACTAAATGAAACCAATTCAACATCGAGGTTGAACTTCTCTTTTGCCACCTTCTTGGCTGTTTCAGCAATTTCTCGCTCAGGTCCTGCTACAATACCTACTTTTAGGACTTTTGAGTCTGTTTTTTTACCATTACAAGCTATTAAGCCAAATAAGCTTAAAGCTATCATGAAAGTTTTTGAATTTAATCCCATATTTTTTTCTTAAATAGATGTATTAACGATGATTAACTTTTTTAGATAGGTAATCTCCCGTAAATTGTAAAATAAATACAATTAAAATTAATAAAATTAATACAGCATTCATAATAAAGGTATCATATCCAATGTATCCATATTGATACCCGATTTGACCAAGTCCCCCCGCGCCAACTGCTCCTCCCATAGCTGAATAACCAACCAATGTGATCAATGTAATAGTCAAATTATTAATGAGTGATGGTAATGATTCTGGAAGTAACACTTTGAAGATAATTTGAGATGTCGTAGCGCCCATAGCACGAGCAGCTTCAATGAGACCATTGGGGATTTCTAACAGACTGTTTTCTACTAATCTAGCAATAAACGGTGCAGCGGCTATACTAAGTGGTACTAAGGCAGCACTGACACCTATGGATGTACCTACTAATTGTCGGGTGAAAGGTATCATCCAAACAATTAAAATGATAAAAGGAATGGAGCGAAATACATTAACCAGTAAAGCCAGTAGTTGATGTACAAATTTGTTTTCATTCAATTGATTTTTTCTGGTCAAAAAAAGAAAAATACCAGTTGGCAGACCGATTAAAAAACCAAAGAAACCAGCTAGAAAAGTCATAATGACAGTTTCTATAGTCCCTTTTAGCAACAAATCAATAACTGTATCAGACATATCCTATAATTTCTATTTGTGAATAATTTGATTTTAAATAAGTAAGGCCAGCAAGCGTATCTTCTTGTGTTCCTTTAAGCTCTAAGTTTAATATTCCAAATTTTATAGACCCTACATAATCGATTTGAGCACTGATAATGTTTATATCTAAATGATATGCTTGATTCAGGTGTTTGATAATAGAGGTTTGATGTTCACTCTCTGCTAGATAAATCTGAACAAGTGGATGACCAGATTCTTTCAATCTTTCTTGATAAATAGGCGGCAATTCTGCATGTAATGAAGATTGAATAAAATGACGCGTTAAATGCTCTTTAGGTGAAGTGAAAATTTGTTCAATAGTACCCGTTTCGATTAATTTACCTTGATCAATAACAGCTACCTGATCACAAATGGTCTTGATCACCTCCATCTCATGCGTAATAAGCAAGATCGTGAGCTTTAACTTTTTATTGATCGCTTTTAATAGTTGTAAAATAGATTTTGTCGTCGCAGGATCCAATGCACTGGTTGCTTCATCACATAACAATATCTCCGGATCATTTGCTAATGCCCGAGCAATAGCAACACGTTGCTTTTGTCCGCCAGAAAGATTCGCTGGATAATCATTCGCTTTATCTTCAAGACCCACTAAAGAAAGTAATTCCTTTACTTTTTCATTGATTTTTTGCTTTGAAGTTCCGATAAGTTCTAATGGGAAAGCAATATTTTGATAAACCGTCCTGGAAGAAAGCAGGTTGAAATGTTGGAATATCATTCCGATCTTTCTACGTTGTTGAATCAGGTTCTGATGAGACAATGCGGTCAATTCAACTCCATGAATTAAAATCTGTCCTTCATCAGGTTTTTCTAAAAGATTGACACATCTTATTAAAGTACTTTTTCCAGCACCTGAGGTACCGATAACACCAAATATTTCTCCATCTGGAATACGAAGTGTTACTTGATCTAAAGCCTTTGTAAACTTATTTTTTACTTCAAATGTCTTGGAAATGTTAATTAATTCTATCATTTATGTATAGTAAAAACTAATCTTACAAAAAAACCTTTCAAGTATAGTATGAAAGGCTTGTTAGTTATTTAATCAATTGCCTCAAGCGAGGCGATTGTGTTATTCTTATATTTTGGACAAATGTATTAAATGTACAAGGAAATTACAAGACTAAATCGTCCAAATTACAGATTTTTGATACATTCTTCATCTAAAGTGGGGTATTTAAAGAGGAAACCCGTTTGTAATATTTTTTGATTACTTGCAGTTGTACTGGTCAGTAACACTTCATCTGCCATTTGTCCCATCGCAAACTTGATAATAAATGAGGGTATGAAAAGAGGGAGATACAAGAAACCAAATCTTTGTTTAGCAATTCTATTGATAATCGTTTTTTGAGATAAAGGCTCTGAGGAAACAGCATTGTATATTCCAGATAAATTGGGATTGCGAATCGCAGCTAAATATAGGTGACAGAGATCTGTTATATGAATCCAACTTATCACTTGCTTTCCTGATCCTATGTAAGTTGCCATTCGATACTTTAAGGATTGCGTTAACTTTTTTAAGGCACCTTCATTTTTGGTGAATACAACCCCCAACCGAAGTATGACGACTCTTTTATGCAATAACTCTACGGGCTTTATGCAGTCTTCCCAAAGCTTACACGTCCAGCTTAAAAAACTTGTTCCCTGTTCTTCATTTTCTGAAAATGCATGATCGACTTCTTTATCTGCTCCATACCAACCAACAGCTGATGTGGATATAACAGCCTTAACTTTATTAGGAATACGCTGTAAGGCTTCAACAAGTAGTTCAGAACTATTAACCCGACTGGAAATAATTTCTTGACGTCGTTTTTTTGTCCAACGTTTATCTGTGATACTCGCTCCGGCTAAATTGATGATATAATCTGCTTGTTTTATTGCATCACTATTAATCCTTTTTTCGTTTGGATCCCAGTGTATATATTGAACAGTATCATTGCGCTGATTGAATTTTGGGTTACGGGTAAATAAAATCACCTGAAATCCCTCTTGGATAAGCAATTTTGTTAATTGCTTGCCAACTGTTCCTGTGCCTCCAGTTATAATGACTGTTTCCATACTTTCTCTATATAACGCTAAAAATAGAGATAATTTAGGAAAGTCAATTTATTTTTATTTATCAAACCTAACCCGATTAAAGCTAAAAAAATAGTTATTTTGCTTCAGAAGTAAGAAGAGGATAGTATAGTATGAATTATTTTGATGAGCTTATTGCGCTATTAAATATTGAACATCAATATGATCGTGAGCAATATGAACAATTGTTGTTACGATCAAACTTAAATGAAAGACGATTAAAAGGAGTAACCTGGTTTCCTATTCAAATCAAAAATAGTGAGATGGGAAGGGGAGATTATTTGACAATCACCTTATCCAAAACAAATTTTTTAGAAGATGAACACAAGTTTCGTTTTGGAATGCCTGTTTCTCTTTTTTCTAATTATGATCCAAACACAGATCGACTGGGCGGATTGATTTCCTATGTAAGTCGAGATACGATGAAAATATCATTCCGAGTGGACGAACTACCCGACTGGACGAGGAACGGAAAGTTAGGTGTAGACCTGTTATTTGATGAAAATTCGTATAAGGAAATGAATCAAGCCTTGATGAATGCGAAAGAATTTCTTTTGGATCCATATAAAGGAAGATTTATTAGAGAAATTATAGGAGAAGAAAATATAGATGATCATCAAAAACAAGTTGAATATCATCATACCGGATTAAATGATAGTCAAAATAAAGCCATTCAACATGTATTGAGCTCACCTACCATTTCGATCGTTCATGGCCCTCCTGGCACAGGGAAAACAACCACGTTGATCAAAGCTGTAGAAGCCTTGTTGAAAAAAGAAAACAAGCAGATGCTTATTGTTGCGCCAAGTAATACAGCTGTTGATGTATTGACAGAACGTTTAGATGCCGTTGGAATCTTGGTAACGCGTATTGGTAACCCTGTAAAAATTTCAGATCATCTTCAAGAATTGACACTCGATGCCCAAGTGGATAAACATCCAGCAAACAAAGAAGTGAAATCATTAAAGAAACAAGCTCGAGCCTATACGGAGATGGCTCAAAAATATAAACGAAGCTTTGGAAAAGCGGAACGAGAACAACGAAAAGCATTGTTTAATGAAGCGCGAAAAATCATGAAAGAGGTTGAGCAAATTCAGGATTTTATCGTTGAAGATATTTTGAATAAAGCACAGGTCATTACGGCAACTTTGGTAGGCTCTAATCAATATGCGATTAAGAATAGGCTGTATGAAACGGTTATTATTGATGAAGCGGCTCAAGCTTTGGAACCTGCCTGTTGGATTCCCATATTGAAAGCAAATAAAATTGTTTTAGCTGGAGACCATTGTCAGCTATCCCCAACAGTTAAATCAAATTCGAATATGAAAACGGGACTGTATCATACTTTATTTGAGAAATTGTTGACACGTTATCCCGATCACGTCAATCTGTTAAATGTTCAATACCGTATGCATGAACAGATTATGAGATTTCCCTCATTGGCACTATATGGGAATCAATTAATAGCAGCAGAGGAAGTGGCGGATTGGAAACTGAAAGATGATGTAGAACCATTGGTTTTTATTGATACAGCAGGAGCAGGGTTTGAAGAGACTCAAGAAGATAGTGCCATATTTAATAATGAAGAAGCTCTTTTTTTAAGAAACCATTTGAAAGAACTCGTGGCTAATCTTCAAAAGACCTCTATAGAAAATGATTTCCCAAATATTGCTGTTATTGCACCCTATCGAAGACAAGTCGTACGATTGAAGGAAATTCTTCTAGCAGATGAGGAACTGGTTCCTTTTTTAAAATACATTCAAATTAATACTATTGATAGTTTTCAAGGACAAGAAAAGGATATTATTTATATCAGTTTGACACGTAGTAATGATCAACAAATCATTGGTTTCTTATCGGATATAAGGAGAATGAATGTGGCTATGACCCGAGCGAAGAAAAAATTAATTGTTATCGGAGATAGTGCTACGGTAGGTCAACATCCTTTTTATAAAGATTTCATCCATTATGTGGAATCGATCAATAGCTACCATAGTGTATGGGAGTGGGGATTGAATAATTAAAGCGAATGAACAAAAGTTGAACATTCATTTTTCGTTAGAGAATAAATAAAATTACTATTTTCGTAATTTATTAGCTAGTTACAATATGAGGTATGCATAAATATTATCAAAATAAACAACTTGTTTTTAAAACGCGTTGGATGACAACAGAAGGACTTTATTTTTCTGAAAAAGAATTGGATGAAGATACTATACTACCTGTTTTGAGTGGGCAAGAAGCAATGGGAAGTGATATTATTTTTTTACCCTTCAATCAGATAAAAAAAATGATTCCACTTTATGAAAATCAACCACCATTGTTGGATATCGATGTCATTGATGAACGTAAATACAAATCATTAGTAGCGGATTTTGAGAATAAGCATCAATTAGAAGAAGCTATCCATGAAATAGAAGCAAACAGTAGCTTAAAAGAACAGACTGAAGTCTTGAGAAACAAAACCTGGATCCGCAATCTTTTTTACACCATAGCCATCGCTTTTTTTGGATTTTCTTTGGTCATAATGGCTAGAGAAATAGAGCAGGGGCATACAATTGATTTAAATGGTAGCAAGGCAGGATTTAAAAATATCTTGTTTTCTATCGCAGAAAAATTAGGATTTCTAGGATCTATTGTACTGACTGCTGTTCTCGTTTTGGGCTTTGCTTATTTCACCTATACGATTTATAAAAGTAATAACACGGAACGCCAAATCTGGAAGAAGTAGCAGTTGTAATCGAAAGCAGCTCCTATGCGAGTACTATAAAAAAATAAGCTGTCTCGTGAGAGACAGCTTATTTCTGTTTTGTCTACTGATGTTGTTTATGCTGTTTCCTTTTTATTTAAGAAAACAAATTGTCCATCAAATACATCTAACTGAATAATAGCATCTTTATTCACTTTACCTGAAAGAATTTCTTTCGAAAGCTCATTTAAGATACGTTTTTGAATAACACGTTTCAGCGGTCGAGCTCCGTAGATCGGATCATATCCTAATTGTGCTAACCAATCCATTGCATCATCAGAGGCTGTGATGATGATATTTTGTTCTGCCAATTGTTTTTGAATATGACCGAACTGCATACGTACGATACTTCCAATTTCATCTCTACTTAAAGGCGTAAACATGATGATTTCATCAATACGATTCAAAAACTCTGGACGGATTGATTTTTGTAATAATTCAAAAACTTCAGTTCTTGTTTTAGCAATCACTTCATCCCTGTTATGATCATTCAACCGAGAGAAATTCTCCTGAATAATATGCGAACCCGTATTGGAGGTCATGATGATAATGGTGTTCTTGAAATTCACTGTTCTCCCTTTATTATCGGTCAAATGACCATCATCCAATACTTGCAGTAAGATATTAAAAACATCAGGATGTGCCTTCTCAATTTCATCTAAAAGAACCACAGAATAAGGGCGACGACGAACGGCTTCTGTCAATTGTCCGCCTTCTTCATAACCTACATATCCTGGAGGAGCTCCGATAAGTCTAGACACAGCGTGACGTTCCTGGTATTCGGACATATCAATGCGGACCATAGACTGTTCATCATCGAATAAGTATTCTGCCAAAGCTTTTGCTAATTCCGTCTTACCAACCCCAGTTGTTCCAAGGAAAATGAATGAGCCAATAGGACGTTTCGCGTCACTTAATCCAGCTCTTGAGCGACGAATAGCATCTGAAATAGCCTCAATCGCTTCTTCTTGACCAGCAACTCTTTTATGTAATTCGTCTTCTAACGAAAGCAATTTTTCACGTTCAGATTGAATCATTTTATTCACAGGAATACCGGTCCATTTCGATACAACATCCGCGATATCTTCAGAAGTAACTTCCTCCTTTAACATACGCTTGCTATCTTGCTTTTCAGCTAATTCTGCTTTTAATTTTTCCACTTTATCTTGCGCATCTTTGATGCGACCATAACGTATCTCCGCGACTTTACCATAGTCTCCGGCACGTTCTGCTTGTTCTGCCTCTTGTTTATAGTGTTCGATGTTTTCAATTTCTTGATTGACACTATCCACCAGAGTTTTTTCAGATTGCCAAGAAGCGCGTAATGAATCCCGTTCCGC
Organism: Sphingobacterium sp. SRCM116780; assembly: GCF_021442025.1. Taxonomy (NCBI): domain Bacteria; kingdom Pseudomonadati; phylum Bacteroidota; class Sphingobacteriia; order Sphingobacteriales; family Sphingobacteriaceae; genus Sphingobacterium; species Sphingobacterium sp. SRCM116780. The sequence goes on along the minus strand of NZ_CP090446.1, from coordinate 2,157,925 downwards.
AGATAAGTTCGCGATGGTTTCTGAAAGTTCTTTTACCTTCTTATCATCATGCTCGCGTTTAATTGCTTCACGCTCTATCTCCAGTTGCATGATACGACGATCGAGTTCATCAACAGCTTCAGGGACAGAGTCCATTTCCAGACGTAGTTTTGATGCCGCTTCATCGATCAAGTCAATCGCTTTATCCGGTAAGAAACGATCTGAAATATAGCGTGTCGATAATTCTACCGCAGAAATAATAGCCTCGTCCATAATTCTAACTTTATGGTGAGTTTCATAACGTTCTTTCAGACCACGTAAAATGGAAATAGCATCCTGTGTATCGGGTTCCTCGACCATAACTTTCTGAAAACGACGCTCCAAAGCTTTATCTTTCTCAAAATATTTTTGATATTCATTTAATGTCGTTGCACCGATAGCACGTAGCTCACCTCGAGCCAAAGCAGGTTTTAAGATATTAGCCGCATCCATTGCTCCCTCACCGCCACCAGCACCGACCAAGGTGTGAATCTCATCAATGAATAAGATAATCTCACCATTACTATCAGCAACCTCTTTTACAACTGCTTTTAACCGCTCTTCAAATTCACCTTTATATTTAGCGCCAGCGATCAAAGCCCCCATATCTAAAGAAAATACAATTTTTGTTTTTAAATTCTCCGGAGCATCTCCTTTGATAATACGATGTGCGATTCCTTCAGCAATAGCGGTTTTACCAACTCCAGGTTCACCGACTAAAATAGGGTTGTTCTTCGTTCTACGCGATAATATTTGCATCACACGACGAATTTCTTCATCTCGACCAATGACAGGATCTAATTTTCCTGACTCCGCAAAATCATTCAAATTACGTGCATATTTTCCGAGTGCATTGTATGTTGCTTCCGCATTTTGATCCGTTACACGGCTATTGCCACGCAATTCCTTAATGGCCAATTTAAGATCCTTTTCATTGACACCTTGATCCTTCAGTAAACTAGATGTTTTATCTCCGGCATTCAACAGCCCCAATAGGAGATGTTCTACCGAAACGAAATCATCATTAAACTCTTTTAAATAATTCTGCGCTTTTTGCAAAGCAGCATTCGCATCATTACTTAAATAAATGTTACTTCCGCTAACTTTTGGGAAAGCTAAAATTTGTTTCTCTAGTTCTCCACTTAAATAGGAAATATTAACATTTAATTTTTTTAGCAAATGGCTAACGACGTTTTCGTCAACAGCTAATAATGATTTTAATATATGTGCTGTTTCAATAGCCTGTTGTTGATTGCCGCTGGCAATCTCGGAAGCCTTTTGAATTGCCTCTTGTGCTTTAATTGTATAGTTATTGAAATTCATTTTTGTAAAGTTATTTTTGATTTTATAAAGGAATAACAATCAAAATGCCATATCTGTTTTTTTAGAATATTCGGAAAAAATGTCCTGTGTATTTATTGAGAAATGACAAAATTTCAGTCTTAAGCACTTTAAAGGGACATGTTGACTCCTGAAATCAAAATAAATGATTTGATTTTCAGAAAATTATAAAAAATATCCGATTAAAAAGGTGAGAAAGTTTGATTTTTTAGTCAAAGATTTCGATATTTGCAGCATCATAATTCGAAAGAGTTATTGAAAAAGCCTCTTTAGCTCAGCTGGTAGAGCAACTGACTTGTAATCAGTAGGTCATTGGTTCGATTCCGATAAGAGGCTCACAAAGGTTAATCTTCAAAAAAGATTAACCTTTTTTTATTAAAAAGATTAATTAAACCATAAGGGGGATCAAGGATCAAGACCAAAAGTTGTGGATCTGTTTAAAGTTTAGGGATCAATACCAAAAGTTTAGAGCTTTTCTTTCAGTTGGATGGTAAACTGTACGCTTAAAAGTATCTCCCAACAATTCCGTATAATCCGGTTTTGTACCTTCAGACAGCTAAATCCTTCAGTATCTTCAATCAAAAGTCTTTAGAAGTCCATGCAAGTCCTTAAAAGTCCATAGAAGTGCCAACAATATTCGGTACTTATTCGTATCTACTACGATACATCTACAGTTGTGTCTTACCCGACCTGTGATAGTTGTAAGGTCTCCATTCCATATATCTTCAAGAACAAGGCAGGTAAAATTCTTTTCCCAATCCAAGCGTGGTCAAGTCAGTTTTGAACCCCTTTCAGAACCAACCTGAACAATAACTGAAACCTACTTAAAAAACAGTTGATTGACAGTTGTTCTAAACTCATCCTATAGGCGTACTGCAGATAGCCATTAAGGTATACACGCATTGGCTTAACATGCTTAACCTACAGTTTATCTATGCTAAGCATCTGCTATGATGGTTCTTCTCGAAGAAACGCTTTTACAACGCCTAGCATATGCTTTATCCCTGCTTAATCCACACTTCATCCGTGGCTCAGGAGTATAATCTTACAAGTAATAATCAACTTGATTGGTACAATCATGGATTTTAAACTCAGCTAAAATCCATTAATGATTGAAGAAGACAGAAGATCTATTGGATGCCCTTTTCTCAGATAGCTATATTTTTTATCAAAAATGAGAAAAAGCGTTAAAGATTGTATGATTTATAAAGTTACTTGATCAACACCTTGCAAGTTTTTTCGAGATATCTGAAATTAGAATAGTACCTCATAGAGAATAAATAAAGATGGAACAACCTCAGCCGTTCCATCTCTACTTGTATACTAATTTACCAAAGAGGATCTTGTGGAATATTTAAACTCTTTTGGTTTTAAATGGAACTCCTGCCTGTTGCTTATCAGTTACTGAAGATATTGTAAGTATAAAAGGTTTTAAGCCCAATTCAGGTGAATTATATGAATTTATAGGAGACATAGAATTTTTTGGGATAAGGTGTAAACATAGAACCCTGGTGCCGCACCTAACTTTGCGCTAACGAGAAGGGCTTTACGTTATGGCGGATTTTAACATGCAAAAATTCAATAGAAGTACTTATGTGCTATCATATTGCCAAACCTATATTGTACGTTCGCAGATGTAACTTACTTCATTTCCAATTTCACACTTGCTTTTGTTTGGTCGTAGTATAAATGTAATGCTACAGGTTTTGCACCTGCCGGAATTGTGAATTTATCAAAATCGGAAAGTTTACTTGATTCTGGTTCTGCATTGACAAAAATTGAATTCGGTGCAATTTTATTTCCATTGTCTAATTCAAGTCTAAAATCTGTTGTGGGAATTCCTACAGCAGTGCCACCGATTGCATTTTTATTTGTTAATTCTATTTTATAGCTCAGTTCTATACCTGCGGAAGTTCCGTCTGGATTGGATAGTTCGATTGCTTTCAACTCTTTTATTCTGATGAATGCCTCTTTGTTTTTTCCTAATGATACGCTGTCGGGCAATGCCGTTAATTGATACGTTTTAGGTTCAGCTCCAGAAGTTTTAGGTTCAGCTCCAGAATTTATATCGGTAGTGCTATCCTTTGTCTGCGGTACAGTTGCTGTTTGGTTTTCTTGTTCTTTCTTTTTGTCTTTACAAGAGTAAAAAATAGTTATTACTGACAGCATTAAAATTGCGATAGTGTTTTTTTTCATTTTATTGTTTATTTATAATTTAATATTTTATACGGTTTTTGCAATAACGCATAAACGTTTCGAATATTGCCGAAGGTGGGAATTTTTGTTAAAAAAGTTCAATTTAAGCGCAGAAGCTGAATTTTACACTTCACCCCTCTGGTTTAAGTGTTTCGCAGGGTTACTTAAATCCTCTTTTGAAAACCAAGGTCTCCAGACCGAGATATAACACTAGATGTACATTTTATCTATAAGCTCACTTCTTTGCTTTTTTATCCTATACCTTTCAGATAGTTAATCAAATCAGTTTCCGAGTCCAAGGCAAACTTTTGCTTTAATCTGTATTTTGTCATCCTTACACTTTTAGCCTCTATGTTCAATATAGAAGCAATCTGTTTGGTGTCCAATCCAAGATATAAATATGCGCAGTACTTTTGGTCCAGCGAAGTCAGTTTCTGGATAGCTTTTTCGTTCAGGTTTTTGAAAAAGTTGGGGTGTATTTCCTGTATCTGGTATTTTGCCTTTTCAAATTCGTTGTCGGTACGGGTTTCTTCCCGCAGTATCTGTTGAATATTTATCGGTTCTTCATTAGCTAGTTTTTCTTGTAGCTGCAACAAAATATTGTTCTTATGCTCTAACTGTAAATGATTGGCCATAACCTCGTCATTTAGCTTTTGCTGTTTCAGGGTTAGTAGTTCCTGTTCGACTTTTAGCCGTGCCTGTTCTTCCTGTTCATACAGCACTTGCATAGCTGCTTCATTCCTTTCTGCTGTTGCCTGTTTCTCTCTTGCTATCGAATACCTGAGATTTAAGTGGTAAGATCGGAACACGAAAAATGTACCCGTTAAACCGATTCCGATTAGGGCGAGTAGAAGATAATTCTGTCTTTTTCGGCTTTCCGCCTTTTCCTGGAGGGAAGTGATCTCCTTTTCCTTCTTACCGAATTCAAATTGCGCTTCGAGCCTTTTGGTGGTAGATGCCGACTGTTTATCAAAGAGTAGACCATTGTATTCAGCCATTTTTTGCTGGTATTTCAGTGCATTTTTGTAATCTCCTTTTTTTGTATGGAGGCTCACCAGCGAGTTAAGCACATTTATCAGGGTATGATAGTAGGGTTTTTTCCTTTGTAACTGTAGTTGATATGCTTTGGAAAGGTAACTTTCGGCAGCCGTGAGATCGTTATCCGCCATGCTCAACTCGCTGAGCATACCATAGGCACTGGAGATGACATCATTGTCAGCTGGGGCAACCTCTAAAGCCTGATTGACGTTATCCCGAATTTTCTGCTTTATCAGCGGATCATTGGTGTTGTAGTACAGCAGATAATAGCTTGCTTTATTAATAAGGCAATTCGCATAGGTGTTTTTCATGACCTTCCCCGGATGCTGCTTATAAAGACTGATGACATCGTCCAAAGGTTGCATGATGCTATCGAGGTATTTTTTTTCATTTGTCAGTTCATAACGGAAGGAGTACACAACCGAGATGGCAGAATATACATTTGCCAAGAGGTTCTTATTCCCCGATTTCTGGGCATACAATAATGCGGTTTGGATATACTTTCTAGATTTTTCCATATCGTTCCATTCTGTGTATATGCCATATAGTTGATAGTAGATCTTACAGACAAGCTGTGGTTCCTTATCCTTGTCTGGAATGTTAGCCAGTGACTGTTGAAGAAATTTCAATGTACTTTCCCTGTCAAAAAGTACACTATGGAGCACTGCGGAAGCATAATGGGCATAGGCCATTGCTAGTGTGTTTTTCTGTTTTTTGGCAGACCTGTACGCTTTATCAATATATTCTTTTGAGCGTTCGAAATCCTCTCTATTGGTATATACATTTGACAAAATAGCATCAGCTTTGGTAACGCCAATGTTGTTTTCCGAAATTTCCAAAGATGTTCTTAGACTCTGCTCTGCCAGTTTTATTGCAGCTTCATCCTGTTCATCGGTACGGTACCAGTCTGCAAGCTGCTGCTGTAGATCAACAGTTTTTTCTTTTTCCGTACTTTTTGCGATTAACATCTGAAGACTATCCATATAGCTTTGTTGTGCCGAACTCAACGTACTGCCCCCAACAAGCCAAACTACTATAAGTATAAATCTCCTCATATTGCAAATGTACAAAAGCTGTAAACGGCATTATATACTCAGGTATCAAAATATTGCTTTAAGTTTAATTTTTAAATAACTGAAAATTAAACATTTAAATTCATTGTAGTTGTTTTGTAGTAGATCCATATTTTCATTGTAGCTAGTTTGACGTTACCAAAAAGTTGCAATACAGATACTTGGGGAATATTATTGTCCAATAAAATTTCACAGTATCAAAATCAAAAAAATGAACAACAAAACATTATCGATCGTATCCTACATCACCCTTATTGGATGGTTAATCGCTTATTTTAGTGGTAAAGAAAATGCAGACAGTCTTTTAAAATATCATTTAAAACAATCGTTTGGATTAATGATTGTAAGTGTCATTTTCAACTTAGCCCTAACCGTTTTGATAAACGTTATACCAGCTTTATCCATATTAAGCTTTGTCGGTTTAGTTTTCCTTGTGTTGTTGATTATCGGAATTATTAATGCCGCCAACGAAGTGCAAAAGCCTTTACCAATCTTAGGTAAAATGTTTGAAAACAGGTTTGATTTTATCGGTTAATGGTAATAATACAATCACTATGAACAAAAAACTTAATTATTACCAAGAGATCAGTACTGATGTTTACAAAAGAAAAAACCAGGATATGCAGCATATCATTATGACGGCAATTTTACTGGGTGCTGGTGCTGTTTTCTTTATTATAAAAGGACCGCAATCAGGAGCCTATGTTTTCGCTGGAATTATGTTTCTTTTCGCATGTGGATTTATTGCTAAGATAGGCAGTACGGTTGTCATTGATCTGAACAGGAAGACAATCATCCAGAAATCGGGACTGTTTTCATCCAAGCAGACGATAGCGTTTGGAGATATACAAAATTTTTCCATCAGTAACAAGATTTATGCAATCTTGTTGATTTCATCGGCATATGCGATTATTGAGCATTCAAAAAAACAGGATGGTATCCTTTTAGGGCAGAGTTTGATGAACACCAAAGTTACGGAAGCGTTACTTTTAGAAACCGAGACGTTACTTGGCAGAAGATGAGGGTGCAACTGATGCATTGGCAGGGCGGCGACCTTGTTTTGACACCGAACCGTTGTTATAGCAAAAAAACGAAAGTCTTTTTCTTTGTGGGCTTACTGCTGCTTGTGCTAGCTTTTTACCTGTCTATAAGGGTCGGTGATTTCTGGCAGATGCCCTTAATTGTGGGCGGATGCCTTGCCATCTCTACAACGGTGTATTACCTGTTGGCTGTACGAAAGCAAATCTGCATTCCTAAAGATGGAAGCATGATCAACGTGCAAACCGTTTTTGGAAAAAGACAAATCTGGAATAAACAGGAAGTAGAAATCGTTGGCAGGTCAGCAAATTATAAGCAGTTCGTGGCTATCGCTCATAAAAGCAATCCATGCGGGAGAGCCTATCAAATTAATCCTTACCTAACCAAACGGAGAATAACAGCACTTTTGAAGAGGAAATTCTACCCATTATAATTAATCAATTAAACTCAAAAAGATAATGCAATACATAAGTCTCATACGGGAGGGAAATGGTTACAGGATAAAAAATGTGGTCTCCCCGGCTCATGTCATCTTCGTTATATGGCTACTTGTAGGCATTGGTGTATTTGTTTACAGCAGCTACACCAAAACGGGGTTATCTGTTATCGCTTTTACCCTGTTAGTTTTGATATTGATGATATTGAGATCGTCTAAAACTAGGATAATACCCGATGAAAAAATCATCAAAATTGATACCGGAATACGAGGAAAAGAGCCTATACAATACAGCTTTTCAGACTTTATAAGCTTTGAGTTGGAGACAGTGTATTATTTGCGCATTCCATTAAATACAGAACTTTATGGGCGGTTTAGTGCTGACAGGAAAACCAACCGTCATCTCTTGGGACAATCTTTTGGCAAAGGGGGAATGCAACAACTGAGCAATGAATTAGAAGAATTTCTTAAATCATGAGAAAATTTGATAAAACAAGCGTTTCCGATTTTTTTTCACCCGTAAGAAACAGTACGATATTATACAATCAAATATTTTCCGTCGTCAATCTTTTTGGAAAAGCAGGGATGGAGGATAAATACATAAAATAAAGATTCATTATTGGATAGACTTCTATATGGCTCAATATAAAAATGGGAACTTTTCGCAGCAGTATGACATGTAGGCTGGCAATCCGAATTGAATACCATCATAGGAAAGGGCTGGAACTATTGTAACTGCTAGCAAAAGAATTTATGGAAAGAGATTATTTCGCCCCAATCGAACAAGATATGATTAAAAATATGTTTTCGGAACTGGAAAAATTTAAAGAACAAAAAAATTAACAATAAAATTAGAAATATGAAAAAAGCAATTGGTGTTATCCTAATCCTTATTGGGGTTTTATTAGCGATTATCCTTAAAATGGGCCCTGCTAAGGAAACCAAGTTTTTGTTTACTTATGGCGACTGGCCTCTGATCATTGGTGCATTAGCAATACTTATACCCGGCCTTATTATTTATAACAAAAACAGGTAAATGAAAAAGCTCATAATCCATTTAACTTTTGAGTTTATGTTAATAATTGTAACCGAATTAAATAAAATGCTAAAGCAATCTAATTTTTAGCGATGTAAGCTTCAATTTTCTTCTGGATTTCATTACTGAAATAATAGTAACCGTGCTCACCGTTTGCTTCTACATAATCTTCCAAGTGCAATTTATCTGCCAACTCAATTCCTTCTTTTTCAATAAGGTACACATCATCTCCGAAAAAACCATAGCCAATACCGCTGTATGAAATTACTGGTATTATTTCATCAAACTCTAGTTTAGTTATTTCCTGCCCAGTCAAATCTATAACCCCCCATTTATTTTGCTCCTGTATGGCAAAAAACTCTTTACTTAATGCTTTAAAGTCCTGGTATTTAATATCACAAATCCAGGTTTCGAAATTTGCTATCAAAAAATAAAGTCCGCATAAATTATCTTTAACTATTTTATAAATGTAATAGCGTCCCAACTCTTCTTCTGCTTGTATATTTTTGAAAAATATACTTGGCAAAACATCTAAAATTGTAGTTATTTCTACTATTTCATCATATTCAAAATCTAAAATCAAACCATTTTTACTATGATACAAACCTAGTTTTTTATTTTTTCTTATAATTAGAAAATTGGTTTCGGTTACTATAATTTTCTCAAAATTATCTACTAAAACTTCGCCAGTATTTGCCAATAACAAATTTGTATTTTGATACTTATGGTTAGTTACTAAATAATGAATTGGCTGCAAACTATAATCTAAAATTGGAGATATAAATTTGGTAGAAAACTTGCCTAGAAAATTAAAACTATCAGAATAAATCCATTGAGCGCCTCTTCCATTTTCCTTTACATAATACATTTTATCCCACTGGTCTCCTTCAAATTCGTTATCAAAATCGAATGGGAGAATTAAAGAGTCGTCCAAATTTATAACACCAAATTTACCTTTTAATTTTGCACAATAAAAGGAGCCAGGTGAACCGATTGGTGACAAATTCTCATATTTAGCAGGTAATTTTATTTTACCATCTGCGAAAATTAAACCATATTTTTCATTTTGCTTGATAACTGCATAACCTCCTTCAAAATCGTAAGCATCATCATACAATAATGGAATAACAATTTTACCTTTTTTGTTGATGTATCCATACTTACCAGCTTTAGAAACTACAGCTAAAGTACCATCCTCAAAACCATAGAATTCATCATAAAAAGGCATAATTAAAACCTCACCATTAGCTGACTTTAAACCCCAAAGTTTGTTTACTTCGTAAATTTCAACATCATTGCATTGGCTGCTATCTTCTTCATCCAAATCGAAAATATGACCTAAACCAAAATTATAGTCGGGATAGTTTAATAACTCTTTAAAACTGTTAAATCCTAAAGTTGCATCTCTGTTAAAGTGTTTGAAATCTAAAAAAGATGTATCGTTATTTTCTATAGCATTTTTAATTGCGTCATTGTTTTGTTTAATGCTGACCAATAATTGCTCCGTTTGACTTTCATGTCCTTCCTCACTCATATTAAAAACATCCCAGGCATCTACATGAAAATAGGGGTGTATAAGTCTTGCCAAATAAGTAAATAATTTTTCTTTAGCACTGAGGAAAGCATCTACATCGTCTATCAATTCATCTTGGTGTTGTTCTATAAAATTGTAGAAAAGTTTAATTTCTGCCAATCCTGATTTTGCATCGAAATATAACCCGTAATTCTCGGGCTCAGTATGGGTATTGTAAATATTACCTGTAATAAATGCATCGCCAAAAAATAAAGGTTGTAAAAGCAATGGAACTTCGTAACCCCATTCTACAAACATAACATCTGTTTCTTGAGCTTCAGCTATTTTTTCAACATTATATATATAAACTCTGTGTGACATTTAATTAATCTATAATTTTAAAATGAAAATCTAAATCTTTTTAAATTAATGCATTATTTTATTACCTCCAACACTTCACGACTTTATATTTAGTGGGGCTCGAAGTACAAAAGCTGATATTATTACTACTGTTCAATTGAAAAACAACCATTGAATTTTGCATTTAAGCCTGCCTGAGGCAAAACACCCATGTAAAAGTGATAATCCCGTTGCATCAAAAAAAGATATGGCTTAGCGTTGACTAAGCTGCAAAACAATTGATGTATGGAAATAGAAACTACTGCTTTACCGAAATTATACATTGGTATCGACATTCACAACAAAAGCTGGTCCCCTCTGGTTTAAGTGTTCCGCAGGGTTAATCAATCCCTCTTTTGAAAACCAAGGTGTTCAGACTGAAATACAACATTAAATGTACATTATTGGTACAAGCTTACTTCTTCGCTCATATTACTCCAGACTTTTTACGGTTTCCCATGAATTTAGCACGCTATGAATTGTAATAATAGATAAACCAAAAAAGGATTCCACATCATGATACGGAATCCCTTTTTCTCCTTTATAAAAAGAATGATTAAAAGTTTGGTTTTAATAAATACTTATTATAGAATCTGAAGATATGATCTGCAGCCTCTTCCGCTGTATCAACAACTCGGAATAATTTTAAATCCTCTTCACTGATATACTTATCACCTAACATCGTATTTTGAATCCAATCCAACAACCCACCCCAATAGGCTGTACCTACCAGTACAATTGGGAAACGCGCAATTTTACCCGTTTGGATCAAGGTAATTGCCTCAAATAATTCATCCATAGTACCAAATCCCCCAGGCATGACAATATAACCCTGTGAGTATTTCATGAACATCACTTTCCGAACAAAGAAATAGTTAAACTCCAATAGCTTATCCCGATCAATATATCTATTGTGAAATTGTTCAAAAGGCAATTCAATATTCAAACCCACAGATTTACCCCCAGATTCATAAGCCCCTTTATTAGCAGCCTCCATAATACCGGGACCACCACCAGATATGATACCATATCCTCTTGCGGTTAATAGACTAGCTACGTCTACAGCCATTTGATAATATTTATGATCTTGTGGAGTTCGGGCAGAACCAAATATGGATACACACGGACCTATCTTTGCTAATTTCTCAAACCCATCCACAAACTCGGACATGATTTTAAATATCTGCCACGAATCCTTTACTTTTATCTCTTGCCAAGTTTTGTTCTCAAAGGCACTTCTTATTTTGTCGTCTTTTGTAATATCCATTCGTTAAAATTCATATAAAAAATCTTCCCCATTTATTTCGGGGAATACAAGATAAGGATTATTTTTAAATTGAGATATTCTTAGTCTATTATTATTAAATTTGCGACATGAATTTTTCTTCTAAATTATTAGAAAACGCTGTAGCTGAGTTTGGACGTTTACCTGGTGTTGGTCAAAAAACAGCATTGCGACTTGTTTTGCATTTGTTAAAGCAGCCAGATGCTGAGGTTGCACGCTTTACAGGAACCATTAATCAACTGAAAGAAGAAATAAAATACTGTCGAATCTGCTTTAATATTTCTGATTTCACGGAATGTGAAATTTGTACATCCAAAAAAAGAGATCACTCCATAATATGTGTTGTTGAAGATACTCGAGATGTCATGGCCATTGAAAATACCAATTCTTATCAAGGAAGTTACCATGTGCTAGGCGGATTGATTTCCCCTATGGATGGCGTTGGACCTTCAGATTTAAAGATCGAAGGACTAGTCGATCGTATCAGAAATCAAGAAATCAAAGAGGTGATATTAGCTTTAAGCGCGACTATGGAAGGAGATACAACGATCTTTTATTTGTATAGAAAATTAAAAGAATTTAATATTCAGATCACAACGATCGCAAGAGGGATTGCTTTTGGCGGAGAATTAGAATATGTAGATGAGTTGACACTCGGTAGATCTATTGCGACACGAACATTATATGAACGACATACGATGTAAAATATAGGTCAGTTCTAATGTTTGTAAAAGCTTTGTTACCCAACAAGGCTTTTTTTTGGTCTCAAATGTATTGAAAAATCGTAATTTAACAGATTATTAAATCTAAATACAACCAAAAATCTTATTTATACCAATTACTATGAAAGAAAAAAACAGCTCCAGAAGAGATTTTCTAAAAAAATCCATCACAGGAGCAGCTGCATTCACAATTGTTCCCAGATTTGTATTAGGAGGGCAAGGATATTTGGCTCCTAGTGATCATTTAACAAAAGGAATCATTGGAGTCGGATCAATGGGACGTGGTCACTTTGGATACGCAGGAACCAAGACAGTTGCTATATGTGATGTGGATACAAGGCATTTAGCGATCGCTCAAAAAACGTTAGGGGGAGGGGTTACGGAGTATCATGATTTTCGTGATTTAATAAAATCTCCTGAAGTAGATATTGTACATATTGCTACTCCTCCACATTGGCATGGTTTGATGTCTTTAGAAGCTGCACGCGCAGGTAAAGATATCTGGTGTGAGAAACCAATGACCCGTACGATTGGAGAAGGTAAAAAAGTAAAAGAGGCCATCGCTCAACATGGCAATATATTTCGATTAAACACCTGGTTTCGTTTTGATGCTAATTTTTACGGAATGAATGTTCCAGTGAAAAAAATTAAAAAATTAGTAGATACAGGTATGTTAGGCTGGCCATTGAAAGTGACGATCAGTAAGCATACTGGTTTTGATTGGAAATTTTATTGGGTAGGAAAAGAAAATCTTCCAGTAGAACCAGTCCCTGCAGAATTGGATTACGAAATGTGGTTAGGACCAGCTCCTTATAAACCTTATAGTACACATCGTGTTCACACCACTTTCAGAGGATATTGGGATTATGATGGAGGAGGATTAGGAGATATGGGACAACATTATTTAGATCCTGTTCAATACTTCTTAGGAAAAGATGGTGAAAGCCCTGTTCAGGTAGAAGTAGATGCTCCTCAACAACATAGCGATGCGGTAGGCACTTGGAGAAGAATTACCTATACCTATGCCGATGGTTGCCAAATCATTCTAGATGGAGAAGGTAAAGATGAAGGTATGGCTTATGTAGAAGGACCAAAGGGTAAACTGTATAAAGGCTTTGTTTCCGATATCCCAGATCTAGAAAGAAAATTAGGACAATATCCAGAACCTGCTCCACAAATTACAGATTTCTTAGAGTCCGTACGTACACGAGAGAAATTTGCATTAAATGAGATAAACGGATATCGTTCATGTACATTGGTGAATATGGGCTTAATCGCTGTACGTTTAAATCGCTCATTAAAATTTGATTCTACAAAAGAAGAGTTTATTAATGATGAAGCAGCAAACCGTTTAATTTATCAACCAATGCGTGGCTCTTGGTCTATGTAATTTCCTAATCTATCTAAAATGAAAAAAGTTTTTAATACAATATCTGTTTTATTATTGCTTCAAGTTGCTGCATATGCACAACAACCTCAAAATAGGACGACAGCAACCAAAATTGCAGATGTACTCGGGCAACAACCAGCCAATGAAAAGGTCAAGTTTTTATATGCAATGAACGAACTAGAAGGATTCACTTCTAGCGATGTTGTTGCTTTGTTAAGTCGATTAAAACCGCAAGGACAAAATAATGCAGAGGTTGAATATGCGACAAATAGCTATTCATTCTTTGTGAACCAACCTGGAAAAGAAAAACAAAAAGAAGTGTATGTGCAAGGTCTATTGGAAGCCTTAAGCACAGTGGAGGAAAACACAAACCAGGCTTTTATTCTCCGTCTATTACGCCAATGTGCTGGCAATTCTGCTGTAGCAAAAGTTGCAACTTATTTGAATAATTCTTATTTGGCAGACGGTGCAGCTCGTACGTTGGTTACTATTCATAGCCAAGAGGCTAGTGATGCATTATTGAATGGTTTAGCAAATACGTCTGATGAAAAATCTGCTATAGCGGTAGTAACAGCATTAGGGGATGTTAAAAATCAAGCTGCTGAACAGCCAATTATTGCTTTACTGGATAAGTACAAATCAGACATCTTCAAGCGAACAGCATTAATCGCTTTGAGCAAAATTGGTGGCACAGCGGCATTACCTATTTTTGAGAAAGAACTAAAGGCAGCCAATTACAGTTATGACAATTTAAATGGCATTGGTTTAGGATTGGATTATGCAGAATCTTTAATCGATAACAAGAAAAACACAGAAGCGATCGCGTATTTAAATAGCTTGTTTGCTGAGGCATCTAAATTAAAAGCGATAAACGCACAAGTTGGATCTTTAACATTATTGACAGCATTGGATGCTAAAAAACAAAAGAAAAATTTGTTATTGGCAGTTCAAAATGAAAATAATACCTATCGTCATGTAGCCTTAGGTTTATTACAAAAGTATGGTGATGCCAACGATACGAAAAAACTATTAGGGTTAGCGGCGAAATCAAGCCCTGCAGTTCAAGAATCTTTATTGAATTACATTGCACAGAACGGTTCGATCAACCAATTGAAAGCGATTGAAAAACTTGTTGGTAAATCGACAGATACACATGCGAAACTAGCGGGATTGTCAGCAATCAATTTATTGTCAAAAGGTGCAGAATCAAAGTCGTTGATTTCAAACTTATCTACTGACGATCAATTGAATCAATCCATCAAAGCCTTATTGCTAAGTTCGAAAAATGAAAATACCATTGATGAAGTTAATAATGCATTAGCAAATGTGGATGATGCGAAGAAAATTCAGTTATTGGATATCTTAAGCGTTCGATCAAATAGTAATTCTTCACAAGCAGTGTTGGGATTGAAGAGTTCGAATGCTGAGGTGAATAAAGCAATTAACAATGCACTACCAAATGTAGCGCAGGAAAAAGATTTGGATGTACTCATTAATTTATTAGGAACAGCAGATGAAGCATCCAGTAAGAATTTGGAAACGGCAATTGCGAATGTTATCCAATCGAGTCCCAATAAAGAACAACATATTACCAAATTAGCAGCGAATATTTCGCGATCAGCGGCTCCAAGTGCAACAAAATATTTCCCCATATTTGCTCGATTAGGTGATCAAACATCGCTGACAGCCGTTAGCAATTACTTGAAATCGGATAATCCTGCACTTAAAGAGGCTGCTATTGCTGCTATCGCGGATTGGTCAACACCTTTAGCGTTGAATGAGTTGATTCAGCTATCAAGAGCTGATTTATCTGCTGATTTAAATCAACAGGTATTTTCTGGTTTAGTGAAGAATATCAATAAATCAACAGAAACAAATGATCAAAAAACACTTTTATTAAAAGATGCTTTTGCAGTTGCTAAAAGTAGCAATCAGAAAAAATCTGTATTGGCTTCTTTACAATCGACAGGTACTTATCAAGCGCTGATATTTGCAAGTCAATACATGAAAGATGCGGATTTAAAAGGAGCTGCTGTAAACACAGCGATGAATATTGCCTTAGAGGACAAAAGTTTTGTGGGGGCAGAAGTTCGTAATGTCTTAAACGAAGTTATTGGCAACTTGAGTGGCAGTGAAAGTTCTTACTTAAAAGAAGCTGTTATTAAGCATCTTGCGGAGATGCCAAAATCAGAAGGATTTGTGAGTCTATTCAATGGTCAGGATTTGACAGGATGGAAAGGCTTAGTTGCCAATCCGATCAAAAGAGGTCAAATGTCGCCGAAGGAATTAGCTGCTGCTCAGGTGAAAGCTGATGAACAAATGCGTCAAGGATGGTCTGCCCAAAATGGAGAATTGGTTTTCAATGGTAAAGGAGATAACATCGCCACCATTAAACAATATGGCGATTTCGAGATGTTAGTGGATTGGAAGTTGGATAAAAATGGAACAGACGGAGATGCAGGTATTTATCTTCGCGGTACACCACAGGTGCAGATCTGGGATATCGCAAGAGTAAAAGATGGTGCTCAAGTGGGATCTGGAGGTTTATATAATAACCAAAAAGCAACATCTAAACCTTTGTTAGTGGCTGATAATCCATTGGGCGAGTGGAATACCTTTAGAATTAAAATGGTTGACGACAAAGTCACAGTTTATCTAAATGGTAAATTAGTAACCGATCAGGTTCCATTAGAAAATTATTGGGATCGTAACCAATCTATTTTTCCAACAGAACAAATCGAATTACAGGCGCATGGTACGGTGGTGTATTATAGAGATATTTATTTAAAAGAACTGGCGAGAAAGCAAGTATTTCAATTAAGCGACGCAGAAAAAAAAGAAGGCTTTGAAATGTTGTTTGATGGAACAAATTTAGATAAATGGACAAAATCTGATGGTTATGTTATCAATGACGAAGGATTGTTATGGGTATATCCAAATGCTAAATTTGGTGGTAATCTGTATACCAAAGAAGAGTATAGTGATTTTGTATACCGATTTGATTTCAAATTAACGGATGGAGCAAATAATGGAGTAGGGGTTAGAGCTCCGTTAGAAGGAGATGCAGCCTATGAGGGAATGGAAATTCAAGTGTTGGATAACACGGCAGATATCTATAAAGATTTAAAACCCTATCAATACCATGGTTCTGTCTATGGTGTTGTGACTGCAAAAAAAGGACAGTTGAAACCTGTAGGTGAGTGGAATACGGAAGAAATTATTGTCAAAGGAAACCGCGTTAAAGTGACACTGAATGGCGTCGTTATTGTCGATGCAGATATTGCTGAAGCGAGTAAAAACGGTACCCTGGATGGTAAAGATCACCCTGGTTTAAAACGTACTTCTGGACATATTGCTTTCCTAGGTCATGGTTCCGAGGTATTCTTTAAAAATATAAGAGTGAAAAAATTGAAATAATAATCAGTTATTTTTAATAAAGAAGCTCCCAGTTACTTCACATGTAATTGGGAGCTTTTTGTTATAACCTGCTAATGAGTAGCCGCTTTTGAAAAAACATTCATGATGATTACTCCCAAAACGATTAGGGTTATTCCAATTACAGCTGGAAGATCCAAGGATTGTTTGAATATAATCACAGATATGGCTGTCGTCAATACGATACCCAAGCCTCCCCAAATCGCATACGCAACACTTAATGGAATAAATCTAAGCGCTAATGAAAGAAAATAAAAACAAATAATAAAAGAGATAATGGTGACGACAGATGGAATAAGTTTTGAAAATCCATTGGATACCTTCAAAAAACTACTGCCTAATAATTCAAATGCGATTGCTAAACCTAAAAATAAATATTTCATTTGCGTCTTTTATTAATGTTGTTATTAATTGTACAAAGAAACATTCAATTTGATTTGATTTTTTTGATATATGTCAAAATCATCTATTTTTTTCGAATTCGACTTAAGGTTTCTTGAGCAATACCAAGATAGGATGCGATATGTCCTAAAGAAATCCGTTGAGCAGCCTTTGGTTCGTTTTTTAACAGCGTATGGTAGCGTTCTTCTGCCGATTCTGTTTGTAAAGAAATAACTCGTTCCTCCAATATCTTACAATACTCTTCTGCTAATTTTCTTCCTATAACCTCCATTTGATGATATTTTTGATACAGTTCATTCATATCTTCTCTTGAAATGTAGTAAATAGATGAATCTTCTAAAAATTGGATATTCTCTAAAGAGGGAAGGTTGAAAAATAAAGGAATTACAGATCCCAAAATCATGTTTTCAAGACCAAACCATACTGTGATTTCTCGATCATCTTTTTTGTAAAATGCACGTACCAGTCCTTCTTCGATGACGAATAGGTTGGAAACAATTTGACCTTGTTTTAAGAAAAAATCACCTTTTTGCTTGGTTATGTGTTTTGTTTTTTTTAGCAATTCTTCTTCAAGGTCTAGAGTAAGGCTTCCATATTTTTTTAATTGCTGCAGTAAAACGTTCATCAGGTTATCTAGTTTTGTGTGGTTTTGAATACGCTATCCAATTGCAGTAGCGGCCTTATTTATTCAACAATTGTTCTGAAAGTCAAATTTATTCTTGGAGAATTGACTTTTTTAGTTGGTGGAAGTCGGTGCAACCAGTGAGTCTGTGTCGCATCTTTCATTATTAATAGACTTCCATGTGCTAAAGTCAGCTCTACTTTTTCCTTTGTTTGTTTATGCTTAAAAGCAAATTTACGCTCCGCTCCAAAACTCAATGAGCCTATAGCACCATTTTTCTTGAGATCTTTTTCTCCATCACTGTGCCAAGCCATTCCTTCATCGCCAGTATGATATAAGTTGAGTAAGCAAGAGTTAAATGTTTCACCTGTTTCTTTTTCAACTAGATTTTTCAGTTCCAACAACTCTTTCGACCAAGGTAATGCCTGTTTAGTGGTGTTGGAATAGGTATATTCAAAAGACTTTTCACCATACCAAGCAACTTTTCTTTTGGTCAATATTTTCTTTCCAAAGATAATTGCTTCATCGTTACGCCAGTCAATCTTGTCTAAGAGTTTTTGAAAATATAAATCAGCTGTTTCTGATGGCAATATTTTGCCATAATAGTATACAGTTCCATCTTGGGGAAGCCAGTTTTTTTTATGATCAATAAGATCTTCAAACAATTTCATATTTCCTCCACATTTTTATTATAAGTACTATATCTTAAATGCATGAAGTATTTCTAAAATTCGAGATTTGATTGCGCACTTTCCCAACCAATAATAGCTGTTTTTCTCGTTGGTCCCCACATATATCCCCCAGTAATACCTGTAGACTGAATAACACGATGACATGGAATAAGAAAAGCAACAGGATTACTACCAATAGCCGTTCCTACAGCTCGAGAAGCTTTCGGATTACCGATCTGATTGGCAATATTACCATAGGTAGCAAGTTTTCCCATCGGTATTTTTAGCAAGCTTTCCCAGACTTTCAATTGGAAATCTGTACCCTTTAAATGCAGTTTTATATCCGATAATTGATTCCAGTCATTTTGAAAAATAAATAAAGCATTTTCTTGTAAGCGATCTAACTTACTGTGAAATGTCGCATTTGGAAACTTACTCTTGAGATCGTTCAATGCTTTTATTTCATCTCCTTCGAAGGCAATATAGCAGATTCCTTTAGCAGTAGAAGCAATGATGATCTCACCAAACGGACTATTCGCAAAACTATAATTGATCGAGAGAGATTGACCGCCATTTTTATATTCAGCAGGAGTCATTCCTTCAATATTAATGAATAGATCGTGAAGTCGGCTTGTACTGGAAAGACCAGTTTCATAAGCCATATCAAATAAAGTGATTTGATTGTTTTCAGTCAACATTTTTTTTGCATGTTCAACACTGATGTATTGCAAAAATTTTTTAGGACTTGTACCTGCCCATTCTGTAAAGAGCCGCTGAAAATGTGATGGACTTAAATGTATTTTACCTGCTACCTCATCTAAGTTTGGCTGTCCCTTGAAATGCTGTTGTATATATTCGATTGCCTTTGCAATGCGATTGTAATTAAGACTTGCTTGCGTTTCCATTTTATTCTAATTTATATTCAAAGTTCAACATGATTTTATTTTTATAAAATCCGAAACGTGCTGAATTGATTTTTTTGTTCTAAAGTATACGCTTTGGTTCTTTCTAATCAGAAATTATTTCATACTCGTATTGAAACAACGTGTTTTTACAATTCGATTTAAAAAAGAAATGAATGCATTCTTTTACTAGAACTCAACAACGTGAAGCTATTATGCTATTCAAATATAAATCAAATGCGTGAATTTAAAAATTTAGTCCCGCATTGGTCAGCTGTTATTACTGCTGATGGATATTGTACGCTAAAAATTAGCTTATTTATCAACTCCTAATTATCGGTCTTGTTTACGGATTTCCATAAATCTGAATGATTATGCTACACTATTTTTGACAATTATCCACTAACAATGATTTTACGACACTATCCACGATAAGTTGTCCTATAATTCCATGCTAACTATAGGTTTGGATTAACTAGGGAAGATGCTAATCCAATAACTTTTTGCTTTATTCTTAAGGTGTAGTTCATGTTGTTATGTGTATTAATAAAAATAAACTGATTTGTAATAATTATAATATCTTAAAAATATTTTATATTTTTAAGATATTATCAAAGAGAGAGAAGTCGTTACGCTAATTTTATGAAAAGAAAGTGCCATTATAGAAATATTCTTGTTTTTTTAACACGAATTCAGTCTGGGTTAAAATTTAGAGTTAAAATTTTTCAGGCAATACTTGTATTCTTATTTGTCAACATGGGCTTTACGCTCCAGTCATATTCGCAACAATTAACCACGTTTAGTGGTGAAGCAGAATATAACATATCGCCCATTAATGTTATACCGAACTCACCAGATGTGACTTCATGGATTCAAAATGTTCATACGGAAGTATCACTATCAACTGGAACAGTGAATTATAAAATTCCTATTTATAAGTTTTTAAATAAAAAAATAAATTTACCCATTGAAATTTCTTATAATTCTAATGGAATCAAAGTCTCTCAACTGTCTTCCATTGTCGGACTGGGCTGGAACATGAATGTAGGAGGATTTATATCCAGAAGTATAGAAGGGCAGGCAGATG
This sequence comes from Sphingobacterium sp. SRCM116780, assembly GCF_021442025.1. NCBI lineage: Bacteria > Pseudomonadati > Bacteroidota > Sphingobacteriia > Sphingobacteriales > Sphingobacteriaceae > Sphingobacterium > Sphingobacterium sp. SRCM116780. The sequence continues at coordinate 2,137,321 of NZ_CP090446.1, read as the reverse complement.
AGATGACCGGTTATGCAGTTCCACCAGCTGGGACAGATTATGAAAGTGTAGATTGGCAAAATTATATTGCAGGAATGGCTAGTGGATATGGAGATAATATGCCTGATCGATATACCTATTCAATAGAAGGTATAAATGGAACATTCATCATTGAAAATCTCGCAATAAAAAAACTAGAAGATAATAATTTAAAGATAGAAGGAGATGTACTGGAAGGATTTATACTCGTTGGTCCCTCTGGAAATAAATATTATTATCAAGTGATTGAAAATACGAAGTCTGTTAATTCATGTAATCCTACAAATAAGTTATTCAACCCTACATCTTATATGCTGAGCAGGATTGTAGATGTTTCCGGAAAGGAAATACACTTTCAGTATACTGCTGTTTCTTATTCATTCCAAGGAAATGTCGTGCAGACCGGCACAAAATTAATATCTAAAGATCCGGCACTCGAACAAACTAGTATTGTCCCTGAACACTATCCGATGAGTTCTTGTATCACCACCAATGTTGTCAATGGTTTTGTCCTGAGTGGTATTACGAGTACAGAAGGTGAACAATTAATTTTTAATTATATAGACAGACAGGATATAGTCGGCAATAAACAGCTTGCAGAAATTCAGATTAAAAGCGGAACTGAAATTTTAAAAAGGATAAAATTTTATTGTTCCTATATAACTCCTTCATCTGAATTCAGTTCCACTTATTCACCAACTAATGACAAAAGAATGTTCCTGGATTCATTAGACTTTTTAGATGGCCAAAATTCTAATCCTGAGCGATATAGATTTTCTTACGAGCGGAAGGATAAAATCTGTGCCACTGCTTCATTTTCGCAGGATCATTTAGGTTATTTTAATGGCCGGAAAAATACAACCCTGATTCCTAATCAGGACAATCAGCATATTGCTTCTCAATGGGGAATCCCCCAATTTGGGAATAGAATCCCCCAATTTAACTACGCGGTCATCGGTCAACTAAATAAAATCCAGTTTCCTGCAGGAGGGGTTGACAGCATTGTCTATGAACCCCACTATGTCTATTCTCATAAAAGTGATGCATGTACACCTCTGCAATTGATTTCTCTGTCTGGAGAATCGGAATTCAAACAAACTGCTACTTATCAGGGTACGTTAAGTGTACAGGCTAATTTACAAGACTTAAAAGTTCATTATGCCTGTACTCCGGTCGGAGATATTGAATACGACCGGGAATACTACAGTGTCAGCTTGACCATTAGAGATATGAATAACGTCGTTAGATTTTCGGAAGCAGCCTGGAAAGGAGATATCAAAGATGCGCAATTAAGTTTAGCCGCAGGCACCTATTCTGTTGTATTGACCATTAAGGGGGCATGCTGGGGAAATGCTGAGTTTTCAGGATGTATGCCACCTGCTCCGACACCAGAAGGCTTTAAAAATGAGATCGGAGGAGTGCGGGTAAAGGGGATTTATCATAATGATAAGGGAAATGTCAAAGAATCCAAAACCTATGAATATGGGGATTACGGAGGTGCTTCTATAGTCGCCAATCCTTTACCATTTTACCAAAATATTTTTATCAGGTATTTTTATTATAATGCGGGGACGCAATATTATTTTCCAGCCCAATTTATGGAACTTACCTCTTTTAGTTTTTATGATTATCCGCAATATTCCGGTAGTTACATCAGCTATTCTCGCGTTAAAGAAAATTTTGTTAGACAGGGTGAAAACGGAAGGATAGAACACAAATACAATGTATCTCTCGATCAGCCTGCACAGATTGCTTTAGGTAACCCGATACCAAATGTTGCCTTATCAAATTTTGGACTGCATACAGGTCTGGAATATTATACGGGTACGTTTGATGCCAACGACAAATTAATAGAGGAGAAATTCTATTACTATAATCATGTTGCTTCTCAAACAAAATCCAAAGATTATTATATCTTTTCCAATAGATCTTCTACGGTTGTACGGAATACTTACAATAAAATTATGAATGTAGATGTGAATAAATACACGTTGTTCAGCAAATGGAATGTACTGGATTCAGTGACAACTAAAACATATTTTGATAACCAATCCAAAGTATCAACGGAACGTGTCTCCTACAGCTATCTGAACGTGAATCATAAACTACCTTCTCAGATAACGAAAACAGATAGTAAAAATGAGGTTTCTCAAACATATTATTTATATCCTCAGGATTATGCTACAGGTAATGCTATTTTAGATACTATGATTTCCAATAACATTTTGGTCGCTCCGGTAGAGATCGTCTATGGAAAGATAAAAAGTGGAACCTTAAATGTTTTAGCTGGAAAATATACAAGTTATTTAGCTGGAGGGAAAGGAGAAGTGGATAAAAATTATCAATTCGAAAGTGCTTTGCCAATTAGTCTTGCCGGTTTTAAATTTAGCAATAAAAACTTAGGGGTTTTACCATTTACAGGAGCTTCCAATCTTCCTGTTATGGATAGTAAGTATAAGATAGCTCAAATTTTTAGCCGATATGATGGATATGGTAATCCCGTTGAAATACAATCTACTGAAAAATCTCCTCCAATCATTTATCTCTGGGGTTATGGGGGTAAATACCCGATAGCGGAGATCAAGAATGCAACCTATGCGGAAGTATTGGCGGTACTGGGTCAGACCACTATTAATAATCTCAACGCATTGACTGTTTCGGAAGCAACAATCAATACAGCCATGAATACATTGCGTACGCATGCCAGTCTTTCTAAAGCCATGGTGACCAGTTATACCTATAAACCTCTGGTGGGAATGACCAGCAAGACCGATGCACGAGTGGTTACCGAGTATTACGAATATGATGGTATGCAACGCCTGAAAACTGTTCTTGACCAGTTCAAGTACATCAACACAGCCATCGATTACCATTATAAGGCCAATTAACGACATAGATGATGAGAAAGCTCCTTTTGACATTTTTATTGGCCCCGATGCTACATGCTGCACATGGGCAGACTGTTCCCAATGTGGTGAGCGTACCCAGTGTGGGCCAGAATTATATACAGACCAGAACCTTCCGTGATACGGTTACCCTGGCCAAACTGAACAATACCCGTACGATCAAACAGGAAAACCGTACAGTCCAATATTTCGATGGTCTGGGCAGACCGTTGCAGACCGTCCAGCTGATGGCCAGTCCCGGTTATAAGGATATTGTGCAGCATATCGAATACGACGGCTTCGGCAGGGAGAGTAGTAAATATCTTCCTTATGCCGAGCAGACAAGCAATAACGGCAGCTATAAAACCACTGCTAAAACTAACCAGGCCAATTTTTATAAGAGCACAGGCTGGGATACCCATGTTAAGAAAACGGATCAACCGTTTTCGGTTACTGTTTTCGAGAACAGCCCGCTGAACAGGGTACAGCAGCAGGGCGCACCCGGTCTGGCCTGGCAGCCTGCTGCTAACAGAGAAACCATAACCACAACTTCGACCACAGGTCATACCGCTGTTACTGAGTATAGTACCAATGTAGCCAGTGATGTGAAACTATGGACAGTCACTGCTGCAGGTACGGGAGCAACCTCGGCATTCTATGCAGCAGGTAAGCTGTACAAGACCATCATCAAGGATGAGAACTGGATAAAGGCTACGGGTAAGCAGGGAACAGTCGAAGAGTACAAGGATTTTGAAGGCCGTGTCGTGCTGAAACGTGTGTGGGAAACAGATACCAAGAAACTGGAGACCCATTATGTGTATGATGACTTTGGGGACCTGCGCTATGTGATCCCACCTGGGTATACCGCTACTACGGTCACAGACAACAATGCGGACTTCAATGAACTGCTCTATGCCTACAAATATGATGGCAGACGCAGACTGGTGGAGAAAAAGATCCCTGGTAAAGGCTGGGAATACCTGGTCTACAACAAGAATGACCAGATTGTTCTCACGCAGGATGCGAACCAACGGGGACGTAAGGAATGGAGCTATACCCGTTATGATGCCTTTGGCCGTGTCACCACAACAGGACTTTATGTCAATACCAATACAGCACAGCTGACAAGGGCACAACTGGAAACCTATGTGGATACGCATGCAGGACCCTTGTGGGAAAGCCGAAATGGAGCAGCTACTTACCTGACCCCTGCAACCACTTTTCCTACAGCAGGTACGGGCATTACAATCACTCCACTTTCGGTCAACTATTATGACGATTACAGTTTTACAGGTGCAACAACCTTAGCTGTTCAGGGCATAACCAAAAGTCTGAAGATCAAAGGTCTGTTGACAGGGAGTTTAGTCTACAAGGACGATGGTACAGCACCATTGTTGACGATAAATTACTATGATGATTATGGTCGGGTGATCCAGACTGCGAGTCAGAATCATCTTGGTGGTACGGATTATGTGACTAATACCTATAACTTTCCTGGAGAACTGCTGACCAGTAAACGGGTACATACCCCAGCGACCGGAACAGCAACCACGATCCTGACGACCAACGATTATGATCATGTTGGGAGACTACTGACCACCAAGAAGAAAGTGAATGCACAGACGGAGATCCTCCAGAGCAAGCTTGTTTACAATGAGATCGGTCAGCTGAAGAGCAAAGGTATCCATAGTGAAAACAGTGGTACGAATTTCCTCACTAATGTGACCTATGCTTACAATGAACGTGGCTGGGGAATCAAGACTTCTGCTCCGCAGTTTACCTATGAGCTAAACTATAACCTGAACAGTGCAGGAGCGGTATTAACAACAGGTGCACAATACAATGGCAATATCGCCCAGCAGTTATGGGGACATGCCGCTACGATCAGCAGTACGTTTGTCTATACCTATGATGCCCTCAACAGATTGAAGAATGGAACCAGTACAGGTACGGTCATGAGTGAGGCTTTGACCTATGATGATATGGGTAATATCAAGACTTTGACAAGGGACGGTGGTACTACAATTACCTATGCTTACAACAATACGAACAAGAGTAACCGACTGTTGAGTTTGACAGGAGGATTGACAGGAGCCTTCACCTATGATCTGAACGGTAATGCGACCAAAGACCGTACGGGTATGGCCTTTACCTATAATCAGCTGAACCTGCCCAAGACAGCGGCAATAACAGGAAGAACAGTTGCTTATGTGTACGATGCAACGGGAGCTAAACTGAAAAAGACAGCAACAGTTGCAACTGTTACCACAGAACAGGATTATGTGGACGGGATCGAATACAGCAAGATTGGAGCGGCAGCCAGTGTGATCGAACGAATCGCTACAGAGGAAGGCTTTTTGTTGAACAGTGCTGGAATCTACAGTTATCATTATAACCTGACCGACCATCTGGGTAATGTACGTTCGGTGATCAAGCAGACAGGAACTCCTACTGCACCAATTGCGACGGTTGTACAGAAACAGGATTACTATCCATTTGGAAAGACTAAATCTATTGTAACTGGTGTAAATAATAAGTATCTTTATAATGGCAAGGAGATGCAGAGTGACCTGAATGTGGGTACGCATACCTTGGGAAGTTCTTATTTTCTAGAAGGGCAACTGGATTATGGAGCAAGGTTCTATGATGCTGAGATCGGTAGATGGAATGTGGTGGATCCATTGGCAGAGAAATATAGAAGATGGTCTCCTTATAACTATACTGTTAACAATCCGATCAGGTTTGTTGATCCTGACGGGATGCGAGTGGATGATTTTGTGTTCAATGAGAATGGAGACTTTGTCCGAATCGATGAGAATAATAAGCCCGATAAATTAGTGATAGAAAATTCGAAAACTGGAAAATCTAAATCTTATGAATTCAATGATCCTGAAGTGGATACCAAAGCTATAAGAAATAGTGTTGCATCTGGTGGGGAAAAGGGGATTAATCGGGTCGAGATACTGAGTGATAGTAAAGTAGAGGAAATGATTGCTAAAAGTGGGGTGCGTGGAGGAGATGCTCAAGGTTCGCCATTATCCTATGCAAAAAATGAGGGTGCCAGAAATATGGATTATGGGGTCCAAAATGTTGCTTCTGGTGATTTAAGCTCTAACATCCTTTATGTGAGAGAAAATACCGCTTATAATGTGGGAGATATTGGGAATTATATGTGGGGACGTGGTATGGCTGAACTCGGGATTAATTTGGATGTTGCCCGTTTGGGTGCCCATTACAATAATCTAATGAATGGACGTTCCCAAAAAACTTCGGCATACGATTTTGGTCCAGGGACATATGGGAGCATAGGTTTATTGGATTCTCCAGCAGATCAGAGTGCGATAAAGAATGGTTATTCTAATTCTCCTGTGGGAAAGGCAATACTTGAACGAAATACCCAAAGACAACTAGAAAGGATAAAATATGGAACGTATGGCCCTAAATGGTAAAATCGTCATGAAGATTGTTGGTGTCGCACTAATAGTTAGTGTGTTCTTCTCTTGTATGGATCCTAATGTAAAAAAGGTATATAAAAATAGAGAGTATCTCTCTAAACGGTGTTCAAATATTGAACTAATGAAAAGTAGAGGTAATAATCTTCTGTTTTTTGAAACTTATAATGACTCAACTAAGAACCAGTATTTTTTTGATCTGAAAGGTGATACAGCAATTATGGTCAGAAAAGTAATACGATATGAACCCGATGTTGTGATAAAGAACATACATGATAAAGGGGAAATAGAAGAATACGTTGAGGCTTTAAACAAGGAATTGAAAACTTACCGCATTAATGGCTGTAGTGCTGGGTTTGCCTCTTTAGGCGAGAAGATGAAATTCTATATGTCAGACGGTACGGTTGTTGTACATGTGCCAGATCGGAAAGTTATTTCTGATGAGAAGTATCAATCTTCATTAAGAGAAATAGGAGAATCGTGGTACACTTATTAGAGTTTTTTCTACTTCGAACTAAAGGCACCGCCCAATCTTTCATCGGATTGGGCTTTGTTTGATTATCGTCTACATTTTGGTGTGAAGACCTGGTAGCTAAAAAGGATTTAAGTGACCCGTTGGAACACTTAAACCAAAGGGACAATGATATGCAACCAAAGACCGTACAGGTATGGACTTTAGCTATAACCAATTGAACCTACCGAAGACTGCAACAATAACAGGAAGAACGGTTGCTTATGTGTATGATGCAACAGGAACTAAATTTTAATTGATTAGAATGACTATAGATGTTATAATACCTGAATATTCAGAAGATAAGGGCTTTCAAATTACTTGGGAACATGGGTTTGAAATCGAAGCAAAAATGGAGGGCGGATCTTTAATGATTTCAGCTAATAAAGAGGGACTTGTTTCAATAGCAAAGCAATTATTGACTCTAGCTCAGGATAATGTGCCTAAAGACTATCATTATCATTTGGATGAGTACAATTCCTTAGAAGAGGGATCGATACCATTAATTTTTCATAAGCTATAGATCTTTTTAGGATAAGCTTAGATGTGAAATTTATTAAATTATAACAACGTCCAATCCAATAAAGATTGGGCGTTGCTGTTTTATTTGAGTATCGCCTGCATCTTGCTCTTGGCGACGAGTTCATCGAGCAGACAGGAACTCCTGCTGCACCAATTGCGACTGTTGTACAGAAACAGGATTATTATCCATTTGGAAAGACGAAGTCTATTGTAACTGGTGTAAATAGTAAGTATCTTTATAATGGCAAGGAAACCGCTATGCGGTTCATGAGGTCAGCTAAAAGACAAATTATTTTCGAATAAATGCAAGCTGATCTGAATGTGGGTACGCATACCTTGGGAAGTTCCTACATATTTGAAGGACAATTAGATTACGGTGCAAGGTTCTATGATGCGGAGATCGGAAGGTGGAATGTGGTGGATCCATTGGCAGAGAAATATAGAAGATGGTCTCCTTATAACTATACTGTTAACAATCCGATCAGGTTTGTTGATCCTGACGGGATGAGTGTCGACGACTATGTGTTCAACGAGAATGGAAATTTTGTTCGAGTTGACGAGAATAAGAAACCCGATCAAATTGTTGTAGAAAATTCTAAAAGTGGAAAAGTTCAAGGAACCTATGAATTCAATGATCCAGTTAATGATGTAGAAGGTATCAAATCAGGAAAAATTAATCAAGTTTCAGTTATTTCTGAAGCTGATATCAATCAACAGATGAAAGAGAATGGATCCACAACTACAACTGAAAATAGTTTAGTATATATCGAAAGAGAAAGTAGACCGATAGGTAATTCCTCACGTTTATCTGGTGATAGCAGAGGAAAACTAGATCAAGTTGCTACAGCTTCGATCGTAGGTGGAGGAAATACTCTTCACTTGGTTAATGGAAATGGCTCTTCAAAAACAGGTGTTGCATATAATAATTTTGATTTTGGAAATTTCTTATGGGGACAAGCGGGTAAACAGTTAGGATTTAATATTTTTACATTAGAAGCAGCAGCTCATCTAAATAATGCTATAAATGGTAGAAAAGATAATCCTGGAGTTGCTGTAGGTATCTTAGATTCTCCAGAAGATCAACGAGCGATTAGAGCTGGTTTTTACTATCCACGAGGCGAGCCAAAATCTAAAGTAAGTGATCCAACCAAAAATCCAGGGGCACTTAAATATTGGGAATCTAAATGGTAAATCTTATGAAATATTTTTTAATAATGCTTTTGTTCGTTTCATGTAATACACAAAGTAAGAAAAGGGAGATTATATTAGAAAAGATAAAAGTTTGTGATGTCAACTTGTTAAAAGGTATCACAATGGAAGCACGGTTTGAAAAAGATGGCAGGTATCAAGTGCCTTTTTTCTCTAAAGAACTGAGAGGGAGAACATATATTCTTCCAAACTATTCCTATTATGGTTGTCCCTTAAATGATTTATCTTGTTTGAATGATGCTACAAAAAAGAAATTCAACATATTTGAATTTGCAACAGCAAATAGTATAGATGATAAAGCAAGAGCTTTAGAATTTACAGGGAAATATATAGAAGATGTTTTATCTGAATTTTTGAATTTGGGAATTACAGAAGTTTTGAGTTCTTCTGCAATAGGAGAATGTGTTATATTTTACTATGATAAAGAACATTTTGCTGCTTATGTTGCCAATGTAAATGAGGTCATAAATGAAAATTGGAAAATTAAGTTTACAAAAAAGAATAAAATTTCAGAACATTGGTATTCGAACTTCTAATAAGAAGATTTAATTGTTATTCGTAAATATTATAGAGTTAATTTCGCTGTATTTCCCATCGTCTGGTTTAAGTGTTCACTATTTCTGCGGTCACTTAAACCCAATAAAGCGAAGACTTTGTCTGGAAATAGATCAGAACAAATGAAATTAAAAACTGCACGAAGGTAACAAGATATAGATTTGTAGATATGGAAAGGAAGAAGTATGTCTCTATAACATTTATTTAGTGCTGTATTGTGGTCTAGAGACCTGATGGTCAAAAAAGGATTTAAGTGACCCGTTGGAACACTTAAACTAGAGGTATAAATAGTAAGTATCTTTATAATGGCAAGGAAACCGCTATGCGGTTCATGAGGTCAGCTAAAAGACAAATTATTTCCGAATAAATGCAGAGTGACCTGAATGTGGGTACGCATACCTTGGGAGCTACTTACTTTTTAGAAGGGGAGTTAGATTACGGAGCGAGGTTCTATGATGCTGAGATTGGTCGGTGGAATGTGGTAGATCCCATGGCGGAGAAGATGAGGAGATATTCACCCTATGTATATGGAAATAATAATCCGATCCGTTTTATTGATCCAGATGGAATGTTGTCTCAATCCTTTATCGATAATCTTTTGAATACATCAAATGACGGTCAGACAACCTGGACAAATCAGGGAGATGGAAGTTTCTCTGATGGAAATGGTAATTACGTTGAGCATCAGGATTCCCCCCAAGATCCTCCAAAGAAAAAGAATGGAAGTGATTTTGATAATTGGGGTGCAAATTTTAAAACTGCAACAGGTTTATTTGTTCAATGGATATCAGGAGGATTAGGAATATCTACTTACAATTCCTTTGATAATGATAGAGTTGCCAAATCTTTCAAAAATGCATCTCAAATTGAGGCAGCTAGAAAATATTTTTATAATAAATACAAAGGTAAAATCTCTTTGGATGGAGCAAGTGTAACTAGTTTTAAAGGAGTTTTTGGAATAAAGGAAGTTTTTAAAGCTGGCCTGGATCCAATAGAACAATTTGTTGGTAGTTATACTGTGAATATTTACTATCGTAAAATAGGTGGTGAGGAATATCTGGAGTATCAAATTAAAAATACAACGAGTATGACTTCATTCTTTTATCATGCGGCTCCATCTTATGATTCTGGTGGCCCTATGAGTAATGCCAATCAAACATTTTATTTTACTGAAAAACTTGAACGTGAGAAATTATAAAATACTATTAGTTTTCATATTAATACTGGTTCTAAATGGATGTGGATTTAATAAGCAGGTCGAAGTAGTGCCAAATTATTTTGTTATTGAAGTTGATAGTCCTGATGATTTGGATATATGTTACAAACTTAATAACGAAGGTTACTTAGGGTTGTTGGGAGGAAGATTAATAGGGTTGTATCAAAAGAAAGATCTACTGGTTGCTATAAAGAAGCCTAAGTTCGTAATGAATGATAGTATGCCAGAATATTACATCATCCCTGTCTATAAAGAAGGAGAGCTTGATCCAAGTAAGGGAATTTTAGGACCATTAGATAGTATTGAATTGCATAAAGAACTACAAAATTTGGGAACGAAACTTAACCAATTTAAAAAGTTTAATCTTATACAATAATTGTTCATTGAACTATGTAGCTGAGCCTTATGAACACTTCTGTTGTTCTATTAAGATCCTGACGACCAATGATTACGACCATGTGGGCAGACTGCTAACCACCAAGAAGAAAGTGAATGCACAGACGGAGATCCTCCAGAGCAAGCTTGTTTACAATGAGATCGGTCAGCTGAAGAGCAAAGGTATCCATAGTGAAAACAGTGGTACGAATTTCCTCACTAATGTGACCTATGCTTACAATGAACGTGGCTGGGGAATCAAGACTTCTGCTCCGCAGTTTACCTATGAGCTAAACTATAACCTGAACAGTGCAGGAGCGGTATTAACAACAGGTGCACAATACAATGGCAATATCGCCCAGCAGTTATGGGGACATGCCGCTACGATCAGCAGTACGTTTGTCTATACCTATGATGCCCTCAACAGATTGAAGAATGGAACCAGTACAGGTACGGTCATGAGTGAGGCTTTGACCTATGATGATATGGGTAATATCAAGACTTTGACAAGGGACGGTGGTACTACAATTACCTATGCTTACAACAATACGAACAAGAGTAACCGACTGTTGAGTTTGACAGGAGGACTGACTGGTACATTTACCTATGATCTGAACGGTAATGCGACCAAGGACCGTACAGGTATGGCTTTTACCTATAATCAGCTGAACCTGCCCAAGACAGCGGCAATAACAGGAAGAACGGTTGCTTATGTGTATGATGCAACAGGAACTAAACTGAAAAAGACAGCAACGGTTGCAGCTGTTACCACAGAACAGGACTATGTGGACGGGATCGAATACAGCAAACTGGGAGCGGCAGCAAGTGCGATCGAACGGATTGCTACAGAAGAAGGCTTTTTGTTGAACAGTGCAGGAGTCTATAGTTACCATTACAACCTGACCGATCACTTGGGCAATGTACGCTCGGTGATCAAGCAGACAGGAACTGCTGCTGCACCAATTGCGACGGTGGTACAGAAACAGGATTACTATCCATTTGGAAAGACCAAATCTATTGTAAATAGTATAAATAGTAAGTATCTTTATAATGGCAAGGAAACCGCTATGCGGTTCATGAGGTCAGCTAAAAGACAAATTATTTCCGAATAAATGCAGAGTGACCTGAATCTGGGTACGCATATCTTGGGAAGTACTTATTTTCTAGAAGGGCAACTGGATTACGGTGCTAGGTTCTATGATGCGGAGATCGGGAGATGGAACGTGGTGGATCCATTAGCGGAGAAATATTCTAATTTTTCTCAATACAATTATGTTGCCAATAATCCCATAATTGCTAAGGATCCAGATGGCAAAGAGATTATCTTTGTAGTAGGGGAAGCTAAGTACACGTATCGACAAGGCAACCTTTATTTGAATAATAAACAAGTTTTTACTCCATATACTGATGGTAAATATGATTTCTTATCTAAGGACCAACAAGTAGTACTAAATCAATACCGCAATATGGAAAATTCAGAGGATGGAGTTCTTAAAGGGACATTAAATACTTTAGTAAATAGTAGAAATAAGCATGAAGTTCGAAAAGGGGGTAAAGGTGCTATTACAGGTGTTGTTCCTATTGGAAAATGGTCACAAGATGCTTACGAAAAATATTCAAGTGGAAGGGGGAGTGACAGCTATTCAGAATTTGATTTTGAACAAACATCAAAAAGTGACTTTTCACCACTTGAGACAGTTTTTCATGAAATGAGACATATGCTTGATATTGATAAGGGAGTTATGCCGTCAAAAAGTAAATTTTCAGAATTGAATGCTGTTTCTGCTCAAAATTATATTCGTAATAAAGAAGGGAAAGGGTCAAGGAATGATTATACAACAAAAAATGGTGAGACTTATAAGTATAGTAAAAATGATTTACAACAATCATTTAATAAACTATTAAAATTAATTCAAGATAACATGAATAATATTCCTAACAATTTTACAATTTATTTTAGATAATGAAAGTATTTCCGTTCCTTCTTATGATATGTATTTTTGTTTTTTCATGTGGTTTTGATAAAAAAGACTATAGAATAAATAATATCCAAGGTAAGTGGGTATTGGATAATTCTGATTTACCAATTATAGAATCTAATAGAGTTATATCAAAAATTCGTGATAATTGTGGTTTTCAATTCGATAAAGAGGTCTGTCATATGAACTGTTCTTTTTATAGAAAGGAAAAGTCTAATGTTTACACGGGAATGAAAACGGGATATTCCACCCCTTTTAAAATAAATAATGATTCGTTAAAAATATGGGATACAGAAAAAAAAGAATGGCATCTCTATTTAGTTGAAAAACTGACAAAGGATAGCTTAATTTTATTCGATTATAATATGCAATATAACCTAAAATATATTAGGCCTATAACATTTAATGAAAATGAAAGTTTATATAATCAAATAATTATTTCTAAAATATTCTTAGGGGATAGGGATGAACGTGTAGATGAGTTGTTCTATATAGACAGAGATGATTATTTTTATTATAAAAATAGCAGAAACGAAGTTGCCTCATACAAACTGGATAATAAAATAGTGACATCTTTTTTTTCTAATTTTAGATATTTAGATCTAAATAAAATTAAAAACGAATATATAGGAGGTGGAACTGGCTCTTCTGTTCATTATTCCATTTCTTTTCTCAAAAATAATAAAGTAATCAAACGAGTTATTGACCATCAAAATACAGGACCAGATGAACTTCTTATGGGATATGTACCCATGGTTAGTGAATTGAGAGAAATGCCTAAGAGTAAAAGTGAAATAAATAGTGAGGTCAAAAAGATGTCAGAAGAAGAATATAATTTCTTTTCCAAAAAAATGGATTAGTGAAATTTTTTTAAATAATTAGCTCTTTTAATTTATAAAAAGTTATAATAAATCCCGTCCTTCTTCAAGAACGGGATTTATTGTTTGTTTGAAAGCAGGGGGAATGATTCTATGAATACAACTATTGCTTCTATAGAAACATGGTTATTAAACTTTTATAATTATTTAGAGAGGATTTGTTGAAAAAAGAATGTTTTTTTAATCATTTACTTTTATAATCTTAATAAGATTGATTGTTAGCCTTTAGTGTTAAACTAGAAGAATACTATTTGTATCCATCAAGCAGATAAAATAGTTTCTAAAGGTGGAGATATTGTCCATTTTGAGATAGAAGATAATATTTTTTGTTCAGTAAGTCAGTGATTTATATAAAAAATAAGGGAGCAAGTCTTTCTTTAGACTTACTCCCAGATGTGTCCTCGAAGGGAGTCGAACCCATATCGACAGAACCGGAATCTGTAATTTTATCCATTAAACTACGAAGACTTGTTGGCAAAGATATACTATTTCATGAAAAATGAAAAGAGCTATTCACAATCTGTTGCCAACAAGCTCATCTTTAGTCAATAAGATTTAACGTTAAATTCACTGCAATATCAGGTGTACCACCAGCAATACTTTGGTAGTTTTTACTATTCCAATCAGTAGGAGTGACATATCCTTTACTTAAACCGTGCATTAGAACAATTTTCATTGGAATGTTATTTGCCGCTTGTAGTATCTTCCAGTTGCTGGTTAAGCCAACCTGTGCATCTAAATAAGTAAAATTGATTTGTTCTTGACTAGGACCGACAAAGAAAAATTGATGCATGTTGGCATCATCTAAGATTTCTTGTTGTACCTCATGTCCTTCAAAATCGTATAACTTCATTGTCATATCGTAATTCCCTTTTTTCAAGGTTAACACCTTCGTTTCTTTATCTGTCGCATCGATGCTAACGGTTACATTTTCGTTGGTTGTTTTTTCAACGAAAGTCATGGTCATCGTTTTCATTTCCTCATTATCATGCTCGTGTACGGGTTCATCTTTTTTACAAGAATTGAAAATGAATAAAATTGCTAATAATAGAAATTTTCCACTGTAAATGATCTTTTTCATGGTACTGTTTTTAAAATGAATAATTAATGGTAAGTTGTATATTTCGACCTATTCCATGACTGTAGTAACGAAATAAGTCGGTGTAAGATTTGTAAGAAGTATTCAATAGATTTTCAACAAGGACGCGTGTTTGAAGTTTATTATTCCCGATAAGCGAACCTATACTAACGGAACTGTTTAGCAATTGGTACCCAGCAGGAGCGGGCGCCATCTCATTGCTGGTTGTTGTCAAAAATTGTTTTGCATAAATTTCTTGTCCGATTGCTAATTTTAGGTCATTCATCCATTTATTCGTTCCTTTTCTGATGTAAGCAATTTCATGTGTGTAAGAGAAAGGAGGGATGAGGGGTAAATAATTACGTTCGTCCAAATTTCGAGCATAGATAAACGATGAATTTGCTACATATTCAAGATTGGGATGAATGACATATTTTCCTTGCAAATCTATCCCAGTAAGCAAGACATTATTTTGTGTGTATTGCCAAATCGGGAACGTACCAGCGAGATTCTGAATGAATTCTGTCGTAGGTCGTACATAGATATAATTATTGATAAAGTTGGTGTACACATCAACATTTAGGAAATTTTTTCGTTCGTGGATATGTAGACTGCTGATCCATTTAATACCTTTTTCGGCATTCAAATCAGCATCACCTCTCTCAAATCGAGCGGTACTTTGATGAATATTTTGACTGTATAATTCTTGAGCAGAGGGTGCTCGCCATGCTAAACCTAAATTAGATTTTAGACTCATATGGTTATCGATTAAATAGGAAGCACCAATATTGGCAGAAAGATTATGAAATTGATCATTTCCACCGTATTCCTTGCCATAAAAGTCATAACCAGCAGCATCGAAGTTTTTGAAATCATAACGCGCACCCAACTCATAGGTGAAGCGCTCCTTTTGCCATTGATAAATACCATAGGCTCCGATATTGATGGCATCGTAATTTGGAATCAAAGGCGTGTTAAAAGTGCCTACAACATTATTATTGACTTGCGTTTGCGCTTGTAATCCTGTGATGATTTTATGATTTAGCTGTTCTACGGAATAAGAAACATCCAGTGCATGAGACTGTAAAATCATATCCATACTAGGAACAGAGCTGCGCCCAGCACGTCTTTTATCGTATTCTTGGCGATGATTGTTCTGATAAGCATATTTTACCGATAAAATTTTATGCTCAGCCAGTTGTTGATTGTAGATAAATTGCAGGACATCATGATTGACCTGTTGACGAGGTGCGTCGATCGCATAGGAAAACCCGAAAATCTCACTTGGATAAGGACGACCATAAGCTAAGCGCTCTTGAAATGAACTTAAATCACCAATATGCGTGGAAGATAAAATACCTGCTTCGTTATGATAATGTTTGTACGACAATTCAAAATTTGCATCCTTATATTGATAGTCCAAGGCCCCATTCAAATTATAGATACGTTGGCCGGTATTGTTGAGATAATAATCAGGAGTTTGTCTATTTCCACTCTTGGTATAGTTGCCATTAAACGTCCATTTCAATCCAGGGATAGGAGTGATCCCTTCTAAATTTAATGCGCCTTGCATACCTCTGCCATTGGTATAACCATTCAAGTTGATTTGTCCTGAAAGACTATCAATGTTATTCCAAGGTTTGGATGCCAACAGAACAGCTCCTCCTAAAGCCTCACCTCCATAGCGAAGGCTTTCCGCACCTTTGACAACTGTAATGGTATTGGCGGTATATACATCAATTTCAGGTGCATGATCATTACCCCATTGTTGACTTTCCAACTTCATCCCATCGTTCAAAATTGCTAATCGATTACCATATAAACCATTCACAATTGGTTTATTGATGGTAGAACCCGTTTGCAATAGCTGTACCCCTGAAATACTTTTTAAAACTTCAGCTAAAGACCGATTTCTATTTTCCGCTAGTGTTAAGCGATCGACCTGCTGAGCAATTTGTGTCTTTTGATCTACATGATAACCATAGACCTGTGTTTCTGACAATTTTTGAATATCTTTTTTTAAGCGAATGAACACCGATTGGTTATCTTTTACATACGTGGTGTCGTTTTGATACCCAACCAAAGAGGTAATTAATTTTAAGGGTAATGTATTATCGAGTTCAAATTGAAACTCACCAGAAACATTTGTGCTTACCGCTTTCTTATGACCTTCATAATGTAGATTAGCACCATGAATTGGAGACGTAGTTTCCTGATCGATGACACGCCCTTTTACGTATTGTTTTTGAGCAAATAAATGATTGGAATAACTAATCGCTATTAATCCTAATACCAATAGGTGGATGACTTTATATTGTTTCGTCATGTTTGATTTAATTACGAAACAAAAATACAACATTGTTGCATTAATAAAAATTAAAATGCAACAATGTTGTATTTTAATTTTTTAATGTTACTTTGTTAAAGGATTAAAGTCTGACGGATAGGTTCTTATGATTAAGAACGAGGATGGTATTGTGTGATGACACTTTGCAGATATTCTCGGTCGATGTGTGTATAGATCTCCGTTGTCGTAATACTTTCATGTCCAAGCATATCCTGCACAGCACGCAAATCAGCACCACCTTCAACGAGATGAGAAGCAAAACTATGTCTAAAAGTGTGTGGACTTATACTTTTTTGAAGACCAATCTTCTTGGCTAAATCTTTAATCATGATGAATACCATGACACGAGATAAAGCAGCTCCTCTTTTATTCAGAAAAACAAAATCTTCTTGTCCTGCTTTGATTTTGATATGATTTCTAACCTCATCAAGATAAATCTTTAAATATTTTATAGCTTGATTTCCGATAGGTATAAGACGTTCTTTACTTCCTTTGCCTTCGACTTTAATGAATTCTACATCAAGATATAAGTTTGATATCTTGAGTCCTACTAACTCCGATACACGTAGCCCGCAACCGTATAAAACCTCTAATATCGTTTTGTTGCGCATGCCTTCTGATTTAGACAGATCAATAGCTTGTATCAGCTGATCTATTTCTTGAATATTAAGGACACTCGGTATTTTTCGAGCCATACGAGGGGACTGTATTAACTCTACAGGATTGGTTTCCCAATCGTATTCGATTAATAGAAAATTATAGAAAGTTTTTAACCCAGATAACAAGCGAGATTGGGTAAAAGGGGAGATGCCAAATCCATTGATCCACATTAAAAATCGTTGGATATCTTTACTGGTAACTTGTTGTAAGGATAACTTTTGTTCTTCACAATAGACTTCCAATTTAGAAATATCATTTAAATAAGCTTCAATAGAATTATCGGATAATCCACGTTCGAATTTTAGAAATCTTTCAAAATTTTTCTTTAAGTAAATCCAATTTTTTTCTTCGATCATAAATGACAAAAATACAATAGATTAATTGTAATTTCGAACTGTAATTTATAAAATAAACTAAATTTATAATTAAAGGTAAATCAAAAACATGAGATTTATTAAACCTATTGCATTAACATTTTTGTTGCCAGCTTTCTTTTGTACGACTCCAAGTACAGCCGCAACATCATTCCGTGCTGAAGCGAGAGCTATACTAGCACAAGACACGGTCAGTTGGGATCAAAAACTACCATTTGACAATGAAGTTTTAACAGGTAAATTGAAAAATGGCTTTACCTATTATATCCGTCGTAATGTGGAACCTGAAAAAAGGGTGACCATGTATCTGGCAAATAAAGTAGGTTCTATTTTAGAAAACGAAGAGCAGCTAGGACTAGCGCATTTTTTAGAACACATGAACTTTAATGGTCTTAAGCATTTTCCTAAAAATGAATTAATTAATTATCTGCAAAAAGCAGGTGTCAGATTTGGTTCAGATTTGAATGCTTATACAGGATTTGACGAAACAGTATATCAACTTCCGATTCCATCCGATGATCCAGAACTTTTAAAGAATGGTTTACAAGTGATGCGCGATTGGGCACAAGATGCTTTATTAACTACGGATGAAATTGACAAAGAGCGCGGTATTGTAATGGAAGAAATGCGTGGTAATCGTGGGGTAAGTCAACGCTTGCAAGATAAATTTTTCCCTATCGTTTTAAATGGCTCTCGATATTCTAAACGTTTACCAATAGGAACAGAAAAGATTATTACCACTTTTAAACCCGAAACAATACGTAAATTTCATCAAGACTGGTACAGACCAGATTTACAATCCATTATCATTGTGGGCGATATTGATGTGAAAGATATGGAAGCTCGTGTAAAAACGTTGTTTTCTGATTTAAAAGCACCCGCTAAAAAGTTAGAGC
Organism: Sphingobacterium sp. SRCM116780; assembly: GCF_021442025.1. Lineage (NCBI taxonomy): Bacteria > Pseudomonadati > Bacteroidota > Sphingobacteriia > Sphingobacteriales > Sphingobacteriaceae > Sphingobacterium > Sphingobacterium sp. SRCM116780. The sequence continues at coordinate 2,118,366 of NZ_CP090446.1, read as the reverse complement.
GTACGAAATATAATGTTGATTTATTGAATAAAAATCAATTTATTGCCATTACGGATCCAGAACTTCCCTATACGGTTGTTCAGATTATGATTAAGAGCAAAGAGGAAAAAACAGTAACTGTAAAAGATTATAGAAAAGAATTATTGGTATCATCTTTTAATATGATGGTTGCTGATCGCTTTTCTGAAATTATGCAACAAGCAGACGCTCCTTTTATACATGCAGGAGGAAATATTGCTGGATTTATTGCGGGACTTGATGTTTTTTCTTTGATGGTTGTTCCGAAACCAGGTCAGTTGGAAGTAGGGTTCAAGAAGATGATGACTGAATTTGAAAGAATTCAAAAATTTGGATTTACCCAATCTGAATTAGATCGAGCAATCGTTGCGATGAATAAGGGAAATGAAACATCCTATATCGAAAGAAGTAAGAAAAAGTCAGATAGCTATGTACATCGTTATATGAACAATTTCTTAAAAGATGAGGCCGTGTTAAGTAACGACGACAATTACAAAATTACAAAACAACTTTTACCGACTTTAACATTAAAAGAAGTAAATGCCCTTATTGCCAAATATTATACGGATCTGAATCGTGATGTGATCATCATGGGACCTGAAAAAGATAAAGCTACTTTACCAACAGAACAGACTGTAAATAGCTGGATCAAGACAGTCGAATCTGAAAATGTAACGGCTTATGAGGATAAGGTGTCAAAATTACCATTGTTGTCTAAAGAGCCTATAAAAGGTTCAATCGTTTCTTCAAAAGAATTGAAAGACATCAATTCAAAAGAATTAACGTTAAGTAATGGCGTTAAAGTGATCTTGAAACCTACTAATTTTAAAAATGATGAAATTCTGATAACGGCTTCTAGTCCTGGAGGATCTTCATTATATCCCGACCAAGATTATTTTTCGGCAAGTAATGCAGCAGGTTTAGTTGATGCAAGTGGTATAGGACAATTAAAAAATGTTGAATTGCAAAAATACCTGACGGGTAAAAATGTGAGAATGAGTCCATATATCTCTGAAAACTATGAAGGTTTGTACGGAAGTTCTGATAAAGAAGGATTGAAAAATACATTTGAATTAGTTTATGGATACTTTGCAGAACCTCGTTTGGATGATGATGTTTTTCAAAGCACGATCGCTCGTACGATAGGAGGTTTAGAAAATAGAGAGAACAATCCTTCAAATGTGTTTTCTGATCAGATCAAAACAGCATTATATGGTGATAATATCAGAAGAAAAAATGCAACGATAGATTTGGTGAAAACTATTGATAAAAATCGCGCCTTTGAAATTTATAAAGACCGGTTTGCAGATGCTTCGGATTTTACCTTCACTATTGTCGGATCTTTTACCGAAGAGGAGATTAAGCCTTATTTGGAAAATTACTTAGCAGCTTTACCGAACTTAGGTCGTAAAGAATCGTATAAAGATTTAAGAATTATAGAGCCTGCTCAAGGAAAGCGTGTTGTCGTGAATAAAGGTAAAGAAGATAAAGCTTCGGTACAACTTGCTTATTATGGTGATTATGCCTATTCTGAAGCAGAAAATATCAATATGGATGCATTGGAAAGTATCTTAACAATCAAATTGTTAGAACGTTTACGTGAAGCTGAAAGTGGTGTTTATAGTGTAGGAGCTTCTGCAAGCTATGGTAAATTACCGCATGCCCGTTATAGTTTTGGAATCGGATTCGGAACAGCTCCAAGTAAAGTAGATGTATTGATAAAATCTGCTGTTGATGAAGTGTCGAAAATTAAGAAAAATGGTCCTCTCAAAGAAGATATTGATAAATTCGTGATTGAACAAAAACGCCAGCTAGAACTGCAGTTAAAAGAAAATGGATTCTGGGCAGGCTACATATCAGGTTCTTATCAAAATCAAGAGGATGTTGCGGAAATTTTAAGAAGGTTGGATGACCTGAGTAAAGTGTCTGTAGAAAGTGTGAAAGCTGTTGCGGACAAGTATTTAAAACAAGAACGTATGTTTGAGTTTATTTTACTGCCAGACGCAAAATAGATTTTTAAGACCAAAAAAGCTCCTGATCGTTATCAGGAGCTTTTTTTATAAAATTAATTTCAAGTTTTTGAAAAATTATCATACTTCTTTTTTATCGGAATGACCCAACTCTTTAGTTGGATTGATCTGATCTCTTAATAACTGTTTCAACTCTTTTATCTCAGGAAATCTACCCATTTCCTTTCGGTCAAATACGATTAATTCATTGACAGAAATCGTATACTTTCCAGAAGTTACACTTGGGATCAGTAAAACACCATGGACATCTTCTGAAAAAGTACTTAAAATTTCTTGTGCCATATAGGCAGCACGAAGCATCCAATTGCATTTTGGGCAGTATTCAATTAAAATGGTTGGTTTTGATACGTTCATATTATGAATAATGAGAATGATTAACGAATATACGCGATTTTCCCTAACGATTAACTATAAGGGATTTTTATGTCATATATTCGCTTTTCTACCCCGGTAGAACAACTTTATTGACTAACCTATTTTTACAGAAGTCATCGTCAAAGAACCAGCAACAGAGTTGTCATTAAATAAGAACAAATCATCCTTTTTATCTTGCAATGCTAAGGAATAGATCAAAGGTAGATAATGCTCTGGAGTAGGAATGGCTAAGTCAAATTCTTTTCCTTGCTGTCTGAAATTTATTAAAGCTTGATGATCTCCATCTTGAATAAAATTTTTCATCTTTTCATTTGCGATTGAAGCCCATTCATAGGCATAACCTGCTGTATTTAATTTGTCCCAAGCAACCATTCGTAGATTATGAACCATGTTGCCACTCCCAATGATCAAGACCCCCTTTTGACGTAAAGCTGCGAGTTGTTGAGCAAGCTCATAATGATAAGACGCTGGCTGTGTGTAATCGATACTCATTTGAATAATGGGTACATCGGCATTCGGGTATAGATGTTTTACAACTGACCATGATCCATGATCTAATCCCCATTTATCGTCCAAATAAACGTCTGTTTTTGAGATTAACGTTTGTGTTTCTCCGGCGAGCTCAGGACTTCCTGGAGCTGGATATTGTACATCAAACAAAGCTTGAGGAAAACCACCGAAATCATGGATAGTTGTTGGATGTTCCATAGCGGTAACAAAAGTTCCTCTCGTTTCCCAATGCGCGGAGACAACGAGTATTGCTTTTGGTTTTTCAAATGTTTGACCTATTTTTTTGAATCCTTGAACAAACTCATTATCCTCAATGGCATTCATAGGACTACCATGTCCCAAAAATAGCACTGGAAATTTTTCTGTTGCTTCCAATTCGGAAGAGAATTTATATAAAGAATTAGCTTTCATTGCAACTCCTGTTAATGATAATCCTGCCATAATTTTTACAAATTTTTTTCTTTCCATATGACCAATATGGTTACTGTTTCATTTGTTGATACAAAGATACTTCAAGAAAAAGGGGAGGAGGTATGACTTTTTTGTAATTCTGTTGGGTTATTCGGAAATTAATTGTTGCATTTCATTTCGAAATTCCGATGGTGTCAATCCAGCTTTCTTTTTAAATACATTGGTAAAATAAGCCTTATCACTATAACCTAAATCAAAACCAATTTCTGAAATAGTTTTTGTGGTTGTGAGCAAAAGGTTTTTGGCTTCAATTAACTTTCTGGTTTCAATAATTTCTGATACACTTTGTTGTAGAATGCTCTGACAAATTAAATTCAGATTACGTGCAGACATGAATAGCTTTTCTGCATAGTAATTGATACCTTCGGGTCGCCTAAAGTTTTCTTCCAATATGGAAAGGAAATTCTTGAAAGTAGTACTTTGATTTTTGAGTTGAAGATTTGTTTCGGGAAATTGTTTTTTACGTTCCGATTCAATCATGGTAAAAATGGTACTTAATAATTGTTTGATAACCCCATAATCGATTACTGTCTGTTGCATTTCATTTTCCATCATTTCACAAAGACGAATCAATCTATGGAAGCAATTGTATTCTTTGAATTCAAAAGTTGCGGTCTCATGAAATTGTGTATAGAGTTGAAAGGTTGTTTCTGGTATAAATTCACTTTTGAATCGAATGACCCAAAATCGGGCTTCCCCATCCGTCATCATTGGTTTGACACGATGTGTTTTCCCTTGCGTGACAAAACTGATAAAAGGAGCATTAAAAACACGTGATTTAAAATCAATAAAATGTTCCAATTGTCCTGCTAGGCCAATGATCAATTCTTCAAAATTATGCTGGTGTATTTCGTTTTTTGAATAGTTGAAGTTTTTAACTTCTTCAGCACCGATGGTATAAATTTTAAAAAGTTCGTCCAAAAGATATATTTTTAATGATCCTAATTGTACTAATATACAGATAAAGTAAAATATTGTTTAAAGTTAAGGAAAGCTTAACGATAAGATCCTGTTGCATGGTTTTCCACCTTTTCGCGTGATTTCGTCTTTATTTAAGGAAGAGGAAGTCTTAAGGCCGATCATATAAACGGTTATAGACATCCCAGGGATCAAATTAAAACCAAATTGGGACCAACTCTGGACTGTGGGTACCTTGCGTGTGGGGTGTGAGCGCCGTGTGAGTACCAGAAAAGGTGGACTCACGGTGCACGCACCGTGCTCTCACTGTGCTCACGGGCAGGAATTGGTCCCCGTTTGATCCCCAGTTGACCCCCGTCAATGACCGCAATGGAAAGCAGAGCAGTTTATTGTTATCCAGAGAGCCGTACCTATTTTATTTCCCTGTGGTAGAAATTAATCGTTCAATGTTACAGCCAGTTAAGGTTAATATTAAGAAATAAGTCAGAAAAGGTTAGGAAGTGAGGCTAAGAAGTTGCTATCTTTGCACCACTCCGCAAGGGAGTATGGGCTGGATCGCAAGAGAAGGCACCAGAAAAAAGGAGGGTTTAAAGTGATTTGAACGCAGAAATCTGAGGAGAAGCGATAAAAAATAAATTCAGATTTATTTTGGAATTTCGGAAAAGATTTCTACCTTTGCAGTCCCAACGGAGACGAAGGGAATAAAACAAGAGAAGATCGGGGCGCAATGCCGAAGATATAAAAGCAGAAGCGTGAAGCGGATGCGAAGCAAGTTCTTTAAAAATATAATCATGTAACGTAACGAGTAGTGTTGAGAAACAGCGAAAGTTAAAAACTCAACCTGTCAATTTTAGAATTAGAAATAAAAATACAAGACAATTCTATTTATTATAAATAGTCTTGATCTTACCCTTCATTTTACAATGGAGAGTTTGATCCTGGCTCAGGATGAACGCTAGCGGCAGGCCTAATACATGCAAGTCGGACGGGATTGGGATCAAAGCTTGCTTTGGTTCCATGAGAGTGGCGCACGGGTGCGTAACGCGTGAGCAACCTGCCCATATCAGGGGGATAGCCTCTCGAAAGAGAGATTAATACCGCATAACATCATTTAACGGCATCGTTGAATGATCAAATATTTATAGGATATGGATGGGCTCGCGTGACATTAGCTAGTTGGCGGGGTAACGGCCCACCAAGGCTACGATGTCTAGGGGCTCTGAGAGGAGAATCCCCCACACTGGTACTGAGACACGGACCAGACTCCTACGGGAGGCAGCAGTAAGGAATATTGGTCAATGGAGGGAACTCTGAACCAGCCATGCCGCGTGCAGGATGACTGCCCTATGGGTTGTAAACTGCTTTTGTCCAGGAATAAACACCTCTACGTGTAGGGGCTTGAATGTACTGGAAGAATAAGGATCGGCTAACTCCGTGCCAGCAGCCGCGGTAATACGGAGGATCCAAGCGTTATCCGGATTTATTGGGTTTAAAGGGTGCGTAGGCGGTCTTATAAGTCAGTGGTGAAATACGGCAGCTCAACTGTCGCAGTGCCTTTGATACTGTAGGACTTGAATACACTTGAAGTGGGCGGAATAAGACAAGTAGCGGTGAAATGCATAGATATGTCTTAGAACTCCGATTGCGAAGGCAGCTCACTAAGGTGTGATTGACGCTGATGCACGAAAGCGTGGGGATCAAACAGGATTAGATACCCTGGTAGTCCACGCCCTAAACGATGATAACTCGATGTTGGCGATACACAGTCAGCGTCCCAGCGAAAGCGTTAAGTTATCCACCTGGGGAGTACGGTCGCAAGATTGAAACTCAAAGGAATTGACGGGGGCCCGCACAAGCGGAGGAGCATGTGGTTTAATTCGATGATACGCGAGGAACCTTACCCGGGCTTGAAAGTTAGTGAATGATCCAGAGACGGATCAGTCCTTCGGGACACGAAACTAGGTGCTGCATGGCTGTCGTCAGCTCGTGCCGTGAGGTGTTGGGTTAAGTCCCGCAACGAGCGCAACCCCTATGTTTAGTTGCCAGCACGTCAAGGTGGGGACTCTAAACAGACTGCCTGTGCAAACAGCGAGGAAGGTGGGGACGACGTCAAGTCATCATGGCCCTTACGTCCGGGGCTACACACGTGCTACAATGGATGGTACAGCGGGCAGCTACATAGCAATATGATGCTAATCTCTAAAAGCCATTCACAGTTCGGATTGAGGTCTGCAACTCGACCTCATGAAGTTGGATTCGCTAGTAATCGCGTATCAGCAATGACGCGGTGAATACGTTCCCGGGCCTTGTACACACCGCCCGTCAAGCCATGAAAGTTGGGGGTACCTAAAGCATGTAACCGCAAGGAGCGTGTTAGGGTAAAACCGATAATTGGGGCTAAGTCGTAACAAGGTAGCCGTACCGGAAGGTGCGGCTGGAATACCTCCTTTCTAGAGCATTCGGAATTGAAGCTCGTTACGTATACACATGGTTAATATTAAGAAAACAAAGATGAACATTTGAAGAAATGTGCCCGTCCCTTTAGGATGGTCCATTGAGAGATGAAGAATGATAAGCTAGTCCCGTAGCTCAGTTGGTTAGAGCACTACACTGATAATGTAGGGGTCAGCAGTTCAAATCTGCTCGGGACTACCATCTAAGATCAGAGATGAAAGATAAGAGACAAGAGACAGAGTAAATAGTCTCGGATCTCGGCTCTGAACTCTGCTGTCTACACAAAGGGGAATTAGCTCAGCTGGCTAGAGCACCTGCCTTGCACGCAGGGGGTCATCGGTTCGACTCCGATATTCTCCACATCTCTGGATATGAGACGATAGATATGAGACAAGAGACACTTATGGGCAACCATACCAGATCTCAAATCTCCCATCTCTGATCTCACATCTAGAAGAAGAGTTCTTTGACATATTGAAAGAAAAAAAATTACAAGAGAAGACAACAGTAGAGACCATACTGTGGTGTGCTTGATGTATTGAGAAGACCCTCGGTCAAAAGCCGAACGGATCGATGCGTAGCACCATGGTTATATATCAAAAGCAACCCATAGTAGCAAAAGGGCTATGAGGTGAAGAAAGTAAATAAGGGCACACGGGGGATGCCTAGGCTCTCAGAGGCGATGAAGGACGTGATAAGCTGCGATAAGCTTCGGGTATTAGCAAATGTGATTTGATCCGAAGATTTCCGAATGGGGCAACCTAGCATACTGAAGGTATGCTGTATAAAACGCGAACGCGCTGAACTGAAACATCTAAGTAGGCGTAGGAGAAGAAAATAATAATGATTTCCCAAGTAGTGGCGAGCGAACGGGAAAGAGCCCAAACCGGTGATGTTACGGCATGACCGGGGTTGTAGGGCTGCGATGTGGCATTAGCAGACAGAAGTGGAATGGGATGGGAAGCCCAGCTATAGACGGTGATAGCCCGGTACACGTATAGAAAGCTAGCCTAGCAGTACCCTGAGTACCGCGGGGTCGGAGACGCCCTGTGGGAATCTGTCAGCACCATCTGATAAGGCTAAATACTCCTGAGAGACCGATAGTGAACTAGTACCGTGAGGGAAAGGTGAAAAGAACCTCGAACAGAGGAGTGAAAAGAACCTGAAACCGTGTGCTTACAAGCGGTCGGAGCTGGCGGGTCCAGTGACGGCGTGCCTTTTGCATAATGAGCCTACGAGTTACTCTTGTCTGGCAAGGTTAAGCGGTTCAGCCGCGCAGCCGAAGCGAAAGCGAGTCTTAATAGGGCGCATAGTCAGATGAGGTAGACGCGAAACCTTGTGATCTACCCTTGGGCAGGTTGAAGTTGCAGTAACATGTAATGGAGGACCGAACCGATAAACGTTGAAAAGTTTCCGGATGACCTGAGGGTAGGGGTGAAAGGCTAATCAAACTGGGAAATAGCTCGTACTCCCCGAAATGTTTTTAGGAACAGCGTCGGCATGGAGTCTTATAGAGGTAGAGCTACCGATTGGGTGCGGGGGAGTCAAATCCTACCAAATCCAGACGAACTCCGAATGCTATAAGATATGGCCGGCAGTGAGGCTTTGGGTGCTAAGGTCCAAGGCCGAGAGGGAAAGAACCCAGACCATCAGCTAAGGTCCCTAAATATACGCTAAGTTGAACTAACGAGGTCCGGTTGCCCAGACAGCTAGGATGTTGGCTTGGAAGCAGCCATTCATTTAAAGAGTGCGTAACAGCTCACTAGTCGAGCGGCCGGGCGTGGATAATAAACGGGCATCAAGTGTATTACCGAAGCTATGGATTTGCAGCATAAGCTGCATCTGGTAGGGGAGCATTCCATGTGGGGCGAAGCGGCCTGGTAATGGACCGTGGACCGTATGGAAAAGCAAATGTAGGCATAAGTAACGATAAGGCGGGTGAGAAACCCGCCCACCGAAAGACTAAGGTTTCCTGATCAACGCTAATCGGATCAGGGTTAGTCGGGGCCTAAGGCGCATCCGAATGGAGAAAGCCGATGGACAACTGGTTAATATTCCAGTACTTTTTATAACTGCGATGTGGTGACGGAGTAGTGACACTGCCGCGGACTGACGGAATAGTCCGTTAAAAGGCGTAGGTATAGGGACGGTAGGCAAATCCGCCGACCCTGCTGAGACCCAATAGTACAGCAAAGCTTCGGTGGCGCTGATAGAGCAGGTAAACAGACTTCCAAGAAAACCCGCTAAGCTTCAGGTTATAAAAACCCGTACCGTAAACCGACACAGGTAGTCGAGGAGAGAATCCTAAGGTGCTCGAGTGAATCATGGCTAAGGAACTCGGCAAAATGGCCCTGTAACTTCGGGAGAAGGGGCGCTTCCTTGTAGCAGTACAAGAAGCCGCAGTGAAAAGGCCCAGGCGACTGTTTAACAAAAACATATGGCTTTGCAAAATCGAAAGATGAGGTATAAGGCCTGACACCTGCCCGGTGCTGGAAGGTTAAGAGGGGATGTCATCGCAAGAGAAGCATTGAATCGAAGCCCCAGTAAACGGCGGCCGTAACTATAACGGTCCTAAGGTAGCGAAATTCCTTGTCGGGTAAGTTCCGACCTGCACGAATGGTGTAACGATCTGGGCGCTGTCTCAGCCATGAGCTCGGTGAAATTGTGGTATCGGTGAAGACGCCGATTACCCGCAACGGGACGGAAAGACCCCATGCACCTTCACTATAGCTTAACATTGGAATTGGGTACAGGATGTGTAGGATAGGCGGGAGATGTTGAAGTGGCTTCGCCAGGAGTCATGGAATCAACCTTGAAATACCGCCCTTTCTGTATCCGGTTTCTAACTCCCCGATGGGGAGGACATTGTTTGGTGGGTAGTTTGACTGGGGTGGTCGCCTCCAAAAAGGTAACGGAGGCTTTCAAAGGTAAGCTCAGTACGCTTGGTAACCGTACGCGGAGTGCAATGGCATAAGCTTGCTTGACTGTGAGACCGACAAGTCGACCAGGGTCGAAAGACGGACATAGTGATCCGGTGGTTCTGTATGGAAGGGCCATCGCTCAAAGGATAAAAGGTACGCTGGGGATAACAGGCTGATCTCCCCCAAGAGCTCATATCGACGGGGAGGTTTGGCACCTCGATGTCGGCTCGTCACATCCTGGGGCTGGAGAAGGTCCCAAGGGTTGGGCTGTTCGCCCATTAAAGTGGCACGCGAGCTGGGTTCAGAACGTCGCGAGACAGTTCGGTCCCTATCTGTTGTGGGCGTTGGAAGTTTGAGTGGATCTGTCCTTAGTACGAGAGGACCGGGATGGACTGACCGCTGGTGAACCAGTTATGCCGCCAGGTGTACGGCTGGGTAGCTACGTCGGGAATAGATAAGCGCTGAAAGCATCTAAGTGCGAAACTAGCCACGAGATGAGACTTCCTTATAGGGCCGTAGCAGATGACTACGTTGATAGGTTGCAGGTGTAAAGGTAGAGATACCATAGCTGAGCAATACTAATCACCCGAAGCTTTCTCAAGCAACGCATACACTGTTGTCTTCCTCTTTGATTTTTTCTTTCAATTGTCTATAGATTAGATATGAGACGATAGATATGAGAGACCTAGATTTTCCGAAAGGAATGATCTGACCTCCGATCTGATGTCAAATATGAGACTTAAGATAAATACATGGGCGACCATATACTATCTCAAATCTCCCATCTCAAATCTAATATCTAAAAAACATTTTAGGTGCCTATATCGGCGGTGTCTACCTCTTCCCATTCCGAACAGAGCAGTCAAGCCCGCCAGAGCCGATGGTATTGCCGTAACAGGTGGGAGAGTAGGTCGGTGCCTTTTTTTATACAGAAGCCTTTGCTGAAAAGTAAAGGCTTTTTTGTGCACTTTACTTTTCCCCTCAAATTCTCTCTCTTGCTTAAATTCTCATCTTTTTTGTATAGTGGTGAAGTTTGACTTTAAAGATTTTCTGTAGCTGAACATTAATTTTTATACTATATGTATGATTGTTAATATTGCTAAAAGCAATTGATGTAATCAAAGAGTTACTAAAATTACCCCTCTGGTTTAAGTGTCCGCTCTTTCAGCGGTCACTTAAATCCCAATATAAAACCGAAGACTCTGTCTGGAAATAGAGTAGAACCAATGAAATTTAAAACGGAACAATGACAATAAGATATAGAGATAATAGTGTCCACATTTATAACTTTTGCAGTTACCAACTATAACATTTATACAATAATATTTTGGTCTGAGACTTTAGTTTTCAAAGAAGATTGAAGTGACCCTTTGGAACACTTCAACTAGAGGACTGTCTACAACTTTTGTATACTATCATCTATTACTTTTCTGAAATAGGGTAGTAAAAGAAAACAGCTTTAAATTTATACTTAAAGCTGTTTTCTTTTATTGATCAAGTCGGTATGCTACGATTAACGGATCATCATATTGCCTGATTGTAGTTATTATATTAGTAATAGTTAATTTCATGCAATTCGATAGCTGCAATTCAAGAGATAACTAATTAATATATAGATAAAGCATAGTCGCAAGAATACTTCCAATGATTGGTCCAATAACAGGAACCCACGCATAAGAAATATTAAATGATTCTTTATTCTTTATTGGTAATAAGGCATGCATAATTCGAGGTCCTAGATCTCTAGCTGGATTGATAGCATAGCCAGTTGTTCCTCCTAATGATAATCCAATGACCCATACAATAAAGCTCACGGGTATTGCACCGATTGATCCTAAACCAAAAGTTTCTCCTTGATGTGTGGTTGGATTCGTGAAATGTAAAATTGAAAAGATCAATATAAAGGTACCAACGATTTCACTGATGATATTAATTTTAGGATTGAAAATAGCAGGTCTTGTACAGAAAATAGCTTCTTTTGCTCCTGCATCATCTGTTTGCGTAAAATGATCTTTATACATTAACCACACAATAAAAGATCCAAACATAGCACCTAAAAATTGCATCAGCATATATTGAAGCCCTAGAGTAAGGCTCATCTTATCGAGTAAAAGATTTGAGATAGTAACTGCAGGATTCAGATGAGCACCACTATATGGTCCCGCTATAGTTACTCCAGCAAATACGGCTAATGCCCATGCGGTACAGATCACGATCCATCCTGAATTATTTCCTTTTGTATCTTTTAAAACAACATTCGCAACAACTCCACCTCCAAGAAGGATCAGGACAGAAGTGCCAATAAATTCTGCTAATAATGCATTCATAATAAAAATTTAATTAGTCATATCATAATTTGCCCAAAATTTGGCAGTCTCTACAGCTCTATTCCATTCTTTCAAAGAGTGTTTAACTGTATCATCGGGAATAGGAGTAAAGGTTTTGTTTATTGTCCATTGTGCAGCAATCTCTTCAATACTGGACCAAAATCCGACAGCCAGACCAGCCAAATAAGCAGCACCTAATGCCGTGGTTTCTACCACTTCAGGACGTAATGTTACTACGTTTAGAAAATTAGCTTGTGTTTGCATAAGAAAATCATTTGCACTCGCTCCTCCATCCACACGGAGTTCCTTAATATCCGTTTGCGCATCAGATTGCATAGCGGTCAAGATGTCTGTTATTTGAAAAGCGATTCCTTCTAAGGCTGCACGAGCGATATGTGCCGCATTTGTTCCTCTAGAAATTCCCACAATAGTACCGCGTGCATATGGGTTCCAATGTGGAGCTCCTAAACCTGAAAAAGCAGGAACGAGGTAAACACCATTACTGTCTTTTACACTTTTAGCCAGTTTTTCTATCTCTAAAGAAGTTTTAATAATGCCCAATTCATCTCTTAACCATTGAACAACGGCTCCACCAATAAAAATACTACCTTCCAAGGCATAAACGACTTGATTGCCAATCTTCCAGCCAATAGTGGTCACTAAATTATTTTTTGATAGAATTGGTTTTGTACCAATATTCATTAATAAAAAGCATCCTGTTCCGTAGGTATTTTTTACCATACCCTTTTCTGTGCACATTTGTCCAAAAAGAGCCGCTTGTTGATCTCCGGCAATTCCGGCGATTGGAATTTTACTGGATAGGATTTGTCCCGAAGTCTGACCATAAATCTCCGAAGAAGATGCAACTCGAGGAAGGATACTTTCAGGAATATCAAATAATGTTAATAGATCTTTGTCCCAATTCAATGTCTCAATATTGTACAACATTGTTCTGGAAGCATTGGATACATCCGTGACGTGTACTTCTCCATTGGTTAAATTCCATATAAGCCAACTATCCACAGTCCCAAAAGCAAGGTCACCAGCATTTGCCTTTTCTCTAGCACCCTTGACATTATCCAATATCCAATTGATTTTTGATGCAGAGAAATAAGCATCTATACGAAGACCTGTTTTGCGTTGAATAGCATCTCCGTGCCCTTGATTTTCGATATTTTTACAATAGTCTGCTGTTCTTCTGTCTTGCCAAACAATGGCATTATAGATAGGTTCACCAGTCTTTCTATCCCAAATAATGGTTGTTTCTCTTTGGTTTGTAATGCCAATACCTTTTATATTCTTAGGTGTTATTTTCATTTTTGCCATGACTTCTGTAAAAACAGAAAGCTGACTTGACCAGATTTCTTTAGGATCGTGCTCCACCCAACCTGATTCTGGATAAATTTGTGTAAATTCTTTTTGTGCAACAGCTTCAATTTTTCCTGACTTAGAAAAGATAATCGCTCTTGAACTTGTTGTTCCTTGGTCTAATGCCAAAATGTAATCTGTTGTATTCATCAGTGAATAGGTTTATGATAAATGATAAGTATAGTTTTTACAAAGTGCTAGAAATAAGGTTAACTGCTCATCCTTCCATGCTTGCGATTGATTGAGTTCAGTAGCCATAATTCGAACAACGAAGGGAGCAGCTTCCATTGCCGCTTTTGGGTCTAAAAATAACATACGTATTCTTCTAGCTAATACATCTTCTAGACATCTTGCCATTTCATGTCGTACAGCCCAGACAACTTCAGCAGCAATATGATCAAACTTTGGATGAATCTTTTGAGCAAGATTCTCATTTTCTAACACTAAATCTTGAATCAATTTTGCATCAGATCCATAAAATTGCCAATGTCCTTCTTGTTTCTCTTGTTGATAACCATGTATCTTTAATGTTTTGGTGACACAAGGAGCTTGATTTAATTTTCCAATTTCAATGGCTTTATTTACCGTTTCTTCTGCCATTTTACGATAAGTAGTCCATTTTCCTCCTGTGATTGTAATAAGACCGGATGGACTACTGATCAATTTATGATCTCGAGAGATTTCTTTTGTAGAAATTTGACCTTCCTCTTTTGGCGCTGCCAATGGTCTCAAACCTGCAAATACGCTGAGTATATCTGCTCTTGTTGGAGCAGGATTGAGGTAGTTTTTAGCAGTATTGAGAATAAATTCTACTTCTTCTTCTAAAGGTCTGGGTTCAATGCTATGAACATTTAAAGGCGTGTCCGTTGTCCCTAGTAAGATATGATCGTGCCATGGAACACCAAATAACACACGCCCATCTGTCGTCTCTGGAATCATAAGTGCATCTTCTTTTCCTAAAAATTTTTTGTCAATGACGATATGTGTACCTTGAGAGGGGCGTACTAAATTTTTATGATTTGGAGATTCCATTTTTAAAATATCATCAACAAAAATTCCTGTGGCATTAATGACCGTTTTTGATTTTATTTCAAAAGTTTCATTTGATTCAATATCTCGAAATGTAACTCCTGAAACAGATCCGTTAGCATCTTTTTTTATGGCATTTACATCACAATAATTGAGCACTGTTGCCCCTAATGTATTTGCAGATTGAGCTAAATTAATGGCAAATCTAGCATCATCAAATTGGCCGTCATAATAGATAATTCCTCCCTGCAGTCCTTCTTGTTTGACAGAATGAAGTTTGGAGATCACTTGACTATTAGACAAAAACTGAGATGATCCAATTCTATATTTGCCCGCCATCCAATCGTAAACTTTGAGGCCAATTAGAAATTTCCATTTACTAAAAAAGGAGTAGCAAGGGATAATAAAACTTTGGACTCTAGCTAAATGAGGAGCATTTTTGAAAATTAATCCTCTTTCATGCAACGCTGAATAAACAAGTTTAATATCACCATTTGCTAAATATCGTACACCACCATGCACCAATTTTGTGCTTCTGCTGGATGTTGCCTTTGCAAAATCATACTTCTCTAGGAGTAATGTTTTGAATCCCCTGGAAGCTGCGTCAACAGCAATTCCAAGACCAGTGGCACCCCCTCCAATAATGACGATATCCCATTGGGAAGTACTTCTTATCGTTTCTAGGTTCGTATTTCTGTTAAAATTGATCATACATGTATTGGAGTTATTATGCTTGGTTTCATTTGTATTCTTTAATTGTATTGTTCAAATATAAACGAAACATTTTAATAATCAAACGAAAGCTTATGAAGGTTTGTTTTATTTATTTCATAATTAGTAGTAACTTGCGAAAAACCATCTTATTTTCTTATGAATCTAATCGATAGACATGAATACATTTTAGCTCAATTAAAAGAATCAGAGCATATATCTGTTATGCAGTTATGTAAAGATTTAAATGTTTCGACTGTAACCATAAGAAAGGATCTGAAGCAATTAGAAGATTCAAATTTACTTTTTCGAACCCATGGTGGTGCTACCAATAAAAATCCATACATCATCGATCGTAATGTTTTTGAAAAGGAAAAGTATTATTCAAAAGAGAAAGCATTGATTAGTAAACGAGCTGTTTCATATATTGAACCCAATGAATCCATCATTATAGCTTCAGGAACAACTATGCATGCTTTAGCGGATGCAATGGATCCACATATGGAATTGAATGTTATTACCTCATCATTACAAGTGAGCATGAGATTAAATCAATTTGCTGCAGTTGAAGTTTTGCAATTACCAGGCATTCTTAGAAAAAGTAGTATCTCTATTTCTGGTCATTATGCGGAACAAATTCTAGGCGATTACTTTTGTTCAAAGTTATTTATAGGGGTGGATGGTATAGATTTGACCTATGGACTTTCGACGACATCGGGCCAAGAGGCGAAGTTGAACAAGGCAATGATTCAAGCGGCACAAAAAGTGATTGTATTGGCCGATTCTTCTAAGTTTGGAAGAAAATCTTTTGGACGTATATGTGCTTTTGATGAAATTGATTTTATCATAACAGATAACGGAGTGAGTCAATACTATAAAGAAGAGATTGAAAAACTTGGGGTTAAATTGATTATTGCGGAGTAGGAAACAGGCCATTTATTCACAATCGACAGGAATTGATTTTAACAAAAGAAGCTTGTTATTATTTTTTTTCTTTAATTTATGTAAAAAAAAGCTAAAAATATTGTCATTCCTTAAAGAAATGCCTTTATTTGCACAAATCTCAAATTTAAATGGCTAAAAATTTACTCATAGTAGAGTCTCCAGCAAAAGCGAAAACAATAGAAGGGTATTTAGGAAAAGACTTTTTAGTAAAGTCGAGTTACGGACATATTCGTGATTTGGTGAAGACCGATGATGCTATTGATACAGAAAAAGATTTTCAACAAAAGTATGAAGTTCCATCCGATAAAAAGGCTGTAGTCAGTGAGTTAAAGAAATTAGCTAAAGCCGCTGAAACGGTTTGGTTAGCGTCCGATGAGGACCGCGAGGGGGAAGCTATATCTTGGCATTTATTTGAGACTCTAGGATTGAAAGATGAAAGTACCAAACGTATTGTTTTTCATGAAATTACAAAACCAGCTATTTTAAAGGCTATTGAGAATCCTCGTAAAATAGATTATAATTTAGTGAATGCACAACAGGCACGTCGTGTACTGGATCGTTTAGTAGGTTTTGAACTTTCCCCTGTATTGTGGAAAAAAGTAAAACCTTCTTTATCAGCAGGACGTGTACAATCGGTTGCTGTACGTTTGATTGTTGACCGTGAACGCGAAGTCATCAAATTTAATGCAGAAGCTTCATTTCGAATTGTTGCATTTTTTCATACAGGAAAAATTAAAGATAGTTTCAGAGCAGAGTTGCCTCATCGTTTTGCTACGGAGGCAGAAGCAAAGCAGTTTTTAGACGATTGTAGAACTGCAGAGTTTGCAGTTAAAAGTTTAGAAACAAAACCTGCTAAACGCGCTCCTGCAGCTCCATTTACAACTTCTACACTACAACAAGAGGCCAGTCGTAAACTTGGTTTCTCTGTGGCGCGTACGATGCAAGTAGCACAACGATTATATGAAGCTGGACGTATTACTTATATGCGTACCGATTCTGTTAATTTGAGTGATACAGCAATTGAAGCGGCTGAAAAAGAAATCCGTTCTGCTTATGGTGATAAATATCATAAGCTAAGAAAATATAAAACCAAGACATCTGGAGCACAAGAAGCCCACGAAGCCATTCGTCCAACGTATTTTTCTGAACATAGTATCGAAGGCGATGCTGCAGAGAGACGTTTGTACGAATTGATTTGGAAACGTGCCATTGCTTCTCAAATGAGTGAAGCAGAGTTTGAAAAAACATTAGCGAAGATTTCTATTTCTACGCGTAAAGAGGACTTATCTGCTTCTGGAGAGGTGATGAAATTTGATGGTTTCCTGAAAGTTTATTTTGAATCAACAGATGAAGAACAGGATCAGAATAATGATGAGGATAGCGATAATTCAATATTACCTCCATTGTCGATTGGTCAATCTGTGGTATTGAAAAATATGAATGCGACAGAGCGATTCACACGCCCACCTGCTCGTTATACAGAAGCTGCTTTAGTTAAGAAATTGGAAGAATTGGGAATCGGTAGACCTTCTACCTATGCACCAACAATTTCAACGATTCAAAATCGTGGATATGTGGTAAAAGAAGAACGTGAAGGCCGTTCTCGTGATTATCGTGTCTTGAATTTGGAAAATGGAAACGTTTCTGCAGTAACAAAAACTGAAATGACTGGTGCTGAGAAAGGAAAGATGTTTCCGACAGATATTGGTATTGTTGTCAATGACTTTTTGGTGGAACACTTTAAAGGAATTGTCGATTTTAATTTTACTGCTAAAGTAGAAAAGGAATTTGATGAGATCGCACATGGTTCGACTGAATGGACAGATATGTTACGTGATTTTTATGGCCCTTTTCATTCAGAAGTACAAGATACATTGGAAAATGCGGAGCGTGCTAATAATGAAAGAGAACTAGGCATAGATCCTGTTTCAGGAAAACCAGTATCGGTTCGTATCGGTAAATTTGGACCTTTGGTTCAGATAGGTGCACAAGATGATGAAGAGAAACCGCGGTTTGCTTCTTTACGAAAAGGACAAATGATCGAAACGATTACTTTTGAAGACGCGATGGAATTATTCAAATTACCTAAAAAAATAGGAGAGTTTGAAGAAAAAGAAATGACTGTTGCGATTGGTCGATTTGGACCCTATATTCGTCATAATTCTTCCTTCTATTCATTACCAAAAGAGGTTGATCCTTTAGATGTAACGGAAGAAGAATGTATTCAAATTATTAAAGATAAAAGACAAAAGGATATTGAGAAGGTAATTCGTGTTTTTGATGAAAATCCGGAAGCACAAATTGAACAAGGACGTTGGGGACCATTTGTACGTTTTGGAAAGCAAAATTTAAAAATTCCGAAAGGAGCAGAAGTTGAAAAAATTACTTACGAAGATGTCTTAAAATGGGCAGAAGCGGATGCTCCAAAAGGAAAGACAAAGGTTACCGCAAAGAAAACAACAACGACGAAAAAAGCTCCTGCAAAAAAGATAGCCGCAAAAAAAGCAACCGCAGTAAAAGCAAGTAAAGTGAAATAATTGGTATGAAAAAGGATTTACCAGAAAATATCGTTCAAAATATCACAGTAGCCGTTGTTTTGGAAAGTGAGAGTCCAGAATCGAAGGTGTGGAATGTATATTTAATCAATGAAAAAAATCAAGATATTCAAACTGTTTTGGTGACTTCAAAAGGTTATGGTGAGAAAGATGGTAAACATGTCCAAACCACTACACTTCGTCATTTTATAGGGAATTTGGATGCGCATTCTTTTACTAAAATCGAAGCAATTGATGAGCAAGTATTTGGTTTGACCAATGAATATTGGTTAAGTTATTACATCGATCATATTATTTACGATAAAAAATATATCTTCTTGCCTGAGAGTATTGTTGAAGGCAACTTAATACTTGTACCTTTAGTGAATAAGGTGGGGGTGATCATAGGAGGAATGAATTAGTTTATGACACATAGACATAACTTTATTATTGCAATTGATGGTTTTTCTTCTTGTGGAAAAAGCACAGTAGCCAAGGCATTGGCAAAAAAGTTGAAATTTGTTTTCATCGATAGTGGGGCTATGTATCGCGCTGTTACACTCTATTTTATGAGAGAGCAGATCGATTTAGAAAATGGAGAAGCTGTTGCAAATGCGCTAGAAAATATTCATATTGATTTTATCCCAAATTCAGATAAAACGGAAATTCATTTAAATGATGAGGATATTTCTGATGAAATTCGTCAAATGTATATTTCAGATAAAGTAAGTGAAGTGAGCACAATTAAAGCCGTTCGTACAGCGATGGTTGCGCAACAACAGAAATTAGGAAAAAGGCGTAATATCGTAATGGATGGAAGGGATATCGGAACGACAGTATTTCCTGATGCAGATCTTAAAATTTTTATGACTGCTGATCCACAAGTTCGCGCCGCTCGTAGATATTTAGAATTACTCAGTAAAGGCGAACAGGTGACCATGGAAGAGATTATCAAGAATCTTGCCCACCGTGACCATATCGATAGTACCAGAGAGGAAAGTCCATTACGAAAAGCAGAAGATGCCATTGTATTGGATAATTCACATATGACCCAAGAAGATCAATTAACATTTGTTATTGATGAATATACAAAAAGAAGAGCTTCCAAATAGGAAGCTCTTCTTTTTTATTTAACACTATTGATCTGTTGTTGTTCTTTTAGTTTATCAACATGGTTGGCCTCTCCAAATTCATCCGTTTTTTCTTGAAAAGATTCCAATAGCTGTCGAATTGCATCCGAATTATCTGCTGTACGTTGAAAAATATCCGGTAAAGTTTTCTCCAAGTTTTTGTCTCCAAGTTCCATATTATCAACTTCGATTTTCCCAATTTTTTCTAATACAGCTTGTTGACTTTTTCTAACATCTTCTAGCTCTCTTGCGATTTTCTCCATCAATTCAAACTTTTTCAATTTATCCATACTATTTAAAATTAAGTGATCAATTAGTATAATAACGTAAAAAGTACCTAATTTGTTTTATAAAAAAAAGACCTCAATAATTTGAGGTCTTTTTTAACTATATTTTAATCTATTTATACTGTGCGGCCAGGATATACTGCTAATCCTTTTTCTAGGCAAATTAATGCCTTTGTCAAGTCTTCTTGATTCAGTACATAAGCTAAACGTACTTCATTTGTACCTGCACCAGGCGTACTATAAAATCCAGTTGCAGGAGCCATCATAACCGTTTCATTTTCATAAGCAAACTCTTCTAACATCCATTGGCAGAATTTGTCTGCATTATCGATTGGCAATTTGGCAACAACGTAAAAAGCTCCTCCCGGATTCGGAGAAAATGCACCTTCTATTTTATTTAAACCAGCAACTAACGTGTCACGACGAGCGGTATATTCTTTGGACACGGCTTCAAAATAGCTATGAGGAGTATTTACTGCAGCTTCAGAAGCAATCTGACCTTCCAAAGAAGGGCTTAAACGCGCTTGAGCAAATTTAAGTGCTACTTGATATAGTTCTTTGTTTCTAGTGATTAAACAGCCAATACGTGCTCCACAAGCAGAATAACGTTTTGAAACAGTATCAAAGACAACAACATGTTGCTCTAATCCTTCCATGTGCATTGGTGAAATGAATTCGCGACCATCATAACAGAATTCACGATAAGCTTCATCTGAAAACAAATAAAGGTCATACTTTAAACAAAGTTCACGTAAAGCTTCCAACTCTGCTCTCGAGTATAGATAACCCGTTGGATTATTTGGATTACAGATGGCAATAGCTTTTGTTTTTTCAGTAATTACTTTTTCAAATTCAGCAATAGAGGGTAAAGCAAATCCATTGTCAATATAAGACATAATGGGTTTCACTATAATATCTGCTGAACATGCAAAACCATTATAGTTTGCATAGAAAGGTTCAGGGATAATGACCTCTTCACCAGGGTTAAGACATGCTTGCATGGCAATCATGATCGCCTCAGAGCCACCATTGGTAACTAAAATATCTGTAGGCTCAATATTATAATTTAACTTATTGTAGTATGAAGTGAGTTTGTTGCGATAAGAGGCTGTTCCTTCAGATGGAGTATAAGCCCAAACTTTGAAATCAATATTTTTTAATGCATGAAGCATAACCTCTGGAGTCGCGATGTCCGGCTGTCCGATATTTAAATGATAGATTTTCTTGCCTTCTTTTTTTGCCTGATCTGCAAATGGGGTAAGTTTTCTAATTGGGGATGCGGGCATATTATACCCTTTTTGTGATATTGCTGGCATTATTTATATGGATTATCTGCGCAAATTTAAGGAATAAAAAATAAAAAAGCCACTTTAGAAAGTGGCTTTTCCTTATAATTTTTATACGAAAGTGATTATTCTACGATTCCTTTAATATATAATGTTTTTACAGGTGTTTTGGTATTAGATGTTACTGTAAAGCTCTTTGTAAAAGGAGCTTTTGAAGCAGCATTGTATGTTACTTTTATGGTTCCAGCTTCACCTGGTTTGATCGGTGTTTTTGTGAACTCTGCAACAGAACAGCCACATGAAGGTTTTACATCTGCGATAATAATGGGCTCACTTCCAACATTTGAAAATTTGAAACTATAGGAAACTGGAGTTCCTTGTGGGATTTTTCCAAAATCATGTGTCTCTTTCTCAAATTTAAATTCGCTTTGACTTGCTTGCATAGCAGTAAATCCAACGAATGCAATAACAACAGCTAATACGGCTATAAACTTTTTCATATCTTGTTTTTATTTTTTAACTATTTCTTTACTATTGTCAAACAATGTACCAAAGTAAATAATTGAATGTTTGTTTCCACTAAAAAGGAGCCTGATAACAATAATATTACATTAATTTAGCTTAGATAATACCTTCTTTCAAAAGATCTTGAATATGAATGATACCATCATATTTACCAGATTCTAGAACAACCAACTGAGAAATATTATTTTGACGCATCATCTGTAAGGCATGCACTGCGAGTTCAGATTTATCAATTGTTTTGGGATTTGCTCCCATGATGTTGGAAGCAACCAATCCTGTTAGATCTTGATGATTCTCTAACATACGACGAATATCACCATCGGTAATAATACCAATAATTTTATCTTCATTCAAAACAGCAACAGCGCCTAATCGATTTTGTGTAATGGTGAGTATAATTTCTCTGATACTTGCATCGCTTTGAATCTGAGGTTTTTCATTTTGATCAGAAAGGTCTGCTACTTTTAAATACAATTTCTTTCCAAGAGCACCCCCTGGATGGTATTTTGCAAAATCTTTATCTGAAAATTCACGACACTCTTGTAAACATACCGCTAAAGCATCTCCCATGGCAAGTTGAGCAGTTGTACTAGACGTAGGAGCGAGGTTATTTGGACAAGCTTCTTTATCAACCGTGGTATCTAGTACATAATCTGCCTGCTCTGCTAAATACGAGTTAACGTTGCCTACTAGAGCAACCAGTGTATTGCTAGTTTGCTTTAAGAACGGTACCAGAACTTTAATTTCTGGAGTCGTGCCACTTTTCGAAATAGCGATGATTAAATCTTGATTTTGAATGATCCCTAAGTCTCCATGAATGGCATCAGCTGCGTGCATAAAAATAGAGGGGGTTCCTGTTGAATTCATGGTTGCAACAATCTTTTGCGCTATTATTGCACTTTTTCCTATTCCAGTGACGATAACACGACCTTTTAAATTTATGATATGCTTAACCACGTTAACAAAGTCGTCGTCAATTCGTTGCGATAAATCAGCTACCGCTTTAGCTTCTTCCTGTATAGCTTGGACAGCTATATTTTTTATATCGATGTTGCTTTTCACAAAAAAAATATCTACTTTTATATTTAAGAATGACTACAAAAATAGGTTATTTTACATATTATTTGGTCATTTATCTATCTTATTTTTGCCCAAGGCTCGATGGAAATAGAAAAATCACTTTTCGACAATTTACAAGATTTTTTTGGTTTTGATACTTTTAAAGGGGATCAAGAAGCAATCATAACAAATGTTCTTCAAAAGAAAGATACATTTGTCATTATGCCTACTGGCGGTGGTAAATCCATTTGTTATCAGTTACCAGCATTGATGAGTGAGGGGACAGCGATTGTTATCTCGCCATTAATTGCTTTGATGAAAAATCAAGTTGATCAGCTTCGCGTATTTGGCGGAGAGGATAGTATCGCTCACTTTTTGAATTCTTCATTGAATAAAGGTGACATTACGCGGGTTAAACAAGATGTGACAGCCGGAAAAACAAAATTACTTTATGTAGCACCAGAGTCTCTTTCTAAATTAGAAAATGTGGAGTTTCTGAAACAAATTACCGTATCTTTTGTTGCTGTTGATGAAGCACATTGTATATCCGAATGGGGACATGATTTTCGTCCAGAATATCGTAAGATCCGTCAGGTCATCAATGGTATTGGTGAGCATATACCTATTATTGCTTTAACAGCGACAGCTACCCCTAAAGTTCAATCTGATATTCGCAAAAATCTTCAAATGAATGATGCGATGCTCTTTAAATCTTCTTTTAATAGGGGGAACTTATTCTATGAGATCAGACCAAAGAAAGATGTCAATAAGGAAATTGTACGTTTCGTTAAAGGCCAACCTGGTAAAACAGGTATTATTTATTGCCTAAGCCGTAAGAAGGTTGAAGAAATAAGTGAAGTGCTGAATATCAATGGTATAAAAGCATTACCCTATCATGCAGGTTTAGATGCAAAAACGCGTGCCGATACACAAGATAAATTCTTAATGGAGGATGTTGAAGTTATCGTTGCTACAATTGCATTTGGTATGGGTATTGATAAACCTGATGTCCGTTATGTTATTCACCATGATATTCCTAAATCAATGGAAGGTTATTATCAGGAAACTGGTCGTGCTGGAAGAGATGGCGGAGAGGGTATTTGTGTTGCTTTTTATTCAGAGAAAGATGTTGAGAAATTAACAAAATTCATGAAGGATAAACCTGTCGCTGAAAGAGAAATAGGTACACAGATTCTAAAAGAAGTTATTGATTATTCGGAATCTGCAGTCTGTCGACGTAAACAAATTTTGCACTACTTTGGTGAGAATTTTGACGAGACAGGATGCAGCAATATGTGTGATAATTGTCGTTCAGAAAAAACCTACTTTGAGGCTGAAGAATCTTTGTTGGAAGTTCTTTCTTTTATCAAAGAACAAGGGGAAAATTTTGACGATCATCATGTTATTAATGTGATGGTAGGACAAAATAATCAACCTGTTTCCGCCTATAAACATGATGAGCACCCACTTTTTGGAAAAGGAAAAGAAAAAGGTGTTGTCTATTGGGAGTCTTTAGTTCGCCAAGCGGTATTAAATAATTTCTTAGCAAAAGATATTGATCATTATGGATTGTTAAAAATGACCGATATTGGACGCCATTATTTAAATAATCCGTATGCTTTGAAATTTGTCTTGAATCGTCCTTTGGATTTTTCAGACGATTCTGGTTCAGAAGATGCAGGACATGCAACAGGTGCTTTGGATACCGAGTTGTTGAAGATGTTGAAAGATCTTCGTAAAAAGATCGCAAAGTCAAAATCATTACCTCCATTTGTTATCTTTCAAGATCCATCCTTGGATGAAATGTGTACCCATTATCCAGTTTCATTAGATGAATTAAAGCAGATACAAGGAGTCGGTAATGGCAAAGCAGTCAAATTTGGAGCGCAGTTTGTCGAATTGATCAAGAATTATGTTGAAGAAAATGATATTGATCGTCCTGTCGATTTAGTGATCAAAGGAACCGCTAATAAGTCTGCATTAAAAGTGGCTATCATTCAGAATATTGATCGTAAGATTGGTTTAGATGATATTGCTGCAGCAAAAGGTATTAGCTACGAAGAACTATTGAAAGAAGTAGAGACGATCGTTAATGCTGGAACAAAGCTCAACATTGGTTATTTCGTTGATGAGATGATTGATCAAGATCGTCAGGATGAAGTGTATGATTACTTTAAACAAGCTGATTCTGATTCTATAAATGAAGCTTTAAAAGATTTAGATGGAGATGATTATTCGTATGAAGATATTCAATTAATGCGAATTAAATTTATGTCTGAATTAGGAAATTAGAAACGCGTAAATATCATGATAAATACAGTATTACCTCAAATTAAAAACGGAGATTCAACAAATTTCTTTTTAATGGCAGGGCCATGTGCGATAGAAGGGGAAGAAATTGCTTTGCGTATCGCTGAAAAAATAGTTACCATTACTGACCGATTAAATATCCCTTATATTTTTAAAGGTTCTTATCGGAAAGCAAATCGCTCACGCGTAGATTCCTTCACAGGTATTGGAGATGAACAAGCTTTGCGTATTTTAGAAAAGGTTGGAAAGACCTTTGGAATACCGACGGTTACCGATATTCATGAAAGCCATGAAGCGGAATTGGCAGCAGCTTATGTTGATGTACTGCAAATTCCTGCTTTTCTTTGTCGCCAAACAGAATTACTTGTTGCTGCAGCGAAGACTGGTAAAGTGGTTAACATTAAAAAAGGACAGTTTTTGAATGCAGGTTCGATGAAATTTGCTGTTGATAAAGTCATCGATTCAGGAAATACAAAGGTAATGTTAACGGATCGTGGAAATACGTTCGGATATCAGGATTTAATCGTTGATTTTAGAGGGATTCCAGAGATGAAAAGCTTTGGCGTACCTACCATTATGGATTGTACACATTCCTTACAGCAGCCGAATCAAACATCTGGTGTAACGGGAGGTAAACCTGAATTGATCGAAACAATTGCAAAAGCGGCAATTGCAGTAGGAGCTGATGGTTTATTTATTGAAACTCATCCTGATCCGGCAAATGCAAAATCTGATGGCGCTAATATGCTGCATCTAGATTATTTAGAAGGATTGATGGAAAAATTAATCCGTATTAGACAGGCTATTATTTAGTTTTATCTAAATCTCTTATAAAAAAGGTTATCGTGCATGAGTGCGATAACCTTTTTTGTTTTTCGTTGTAGAAAAATAGGATTATTATTTTTACTCAATTACCAAGCTATTGCTAATAGCTTGAGCAACCCAAACACCAGTACTGAAGCACGCTTGTAGCAAATATCCTCCAGTGGGGGCTTCCCAGTCAATCATTTCTCCGGCACAATATATAGTTGGGAATTTATGAAAGGCGAGGCGCTCATCGAGTTCAGCAAAAGATACACCACCTGCTGTAGAAATAACCTCATCAATAGGTCTTAAGCTCAAAATTTGGATAGGAAACTTTTTAATCGCTTGTGCTAATGTTATAGGGTCTGTGAAAGTAGCTTTATCTAAGTTTTTCAATACTGTTAACGCAGTAGACGAGAGCTTTAACTTATTTTTTAAGATTGAACTCACATTGCCCTCACTTTGTAGTTGTTCTAAAATGTCAATTTCAGACATATGAGGTTTAAGATCGATATGAAGAAATAGTGGGAACTCGTGATTTCGAGTATAACGGTTCATGTAATAAATAGGACTTCCTTCTATTCCATATTTCGTAAATACGATCTCACCGAGTTTCCTTTGGTCGCCAAAAGAAATCGATATATTTTTGAGAACTTGCCCTTCTAGATTCTTAAAAGGGGCTATCATGTTATAACCTGAGTTAGCTGATTGAAGCGCTGTTATTGCTATGTTTTTATTTTTTAAAATAGCGATCCATGCTGCGTCTGAGCCTGTTTTTTTCCAAGAGCCACCCCCTAAAGCTAATATAAGTTTTTGATAGTTTCTATTAACGATAATACCATCGGATTCAAATGTTGCTGATTGCTTATCAAAATCAAGCCATGTATATCCATAATGAATACTAACACCCAACTGTTGAAGATGATCTAGCCAGGCTTGTAAAACTTGTATAGGTTTAGTATTTTTTGATGGAAATATCTTTCCTGAGCTTCCGACGTAAGTAGATATTCCAATAGAGGACAACCATTGGATTGTCGCTTCATTATCAAATGATTGCACGATCTTCTTGATCTCGAGGGCATCATACTTTTGAATGAACGTATCTATGGGTTCATTGTGGGTAAGATTGAAACCACCATGTCCAGCAACTAAAAATTTTCTTGCTGCAGCTTTATTTTTTTCATATATATGTACTCGATAACCTTTCAATGCTAATTGCTGAGCGGCCATCAATCCAGCAGGACCAGCACCAATAATGATAATAGGATCTTCATTCATATGGCAACAAAAATAATCATTTTGTCACTAGGAAGAGTGTTTGTTTACTTGGAAATAAAAAGAGGATTATTTTTTCAAATCTTCTTTATACAATAGGGGTTGTTCTTATGGTGTTCCAGCGATATAGATGTACTGCAGTTTATTTTCTTTAAAAACCCATATCGAAGAATAATATTGTGATCCGTCCCCTCCATCAGCCTTTAGATAGTAGTAAGTGTCATTTTTATAGACTTTCCAGTCTCTCGTATTTGGTTGAAAAAAATTATGATAATAAATGGTCTGAATTTTTTCCTCTTTACCATTCCAAATAACTGCAGCATCTTCAATAGTAGATAAACCTTCTTTTGGAATATTTCCTGCTACTCCCAATGGTAGTTTTCCGTACATGCTGATGAATTGATCTCCTTTAAATATGGCATTTTCAGTGGGGAAGAAGTTATGTCCGATTAATAACTCAAGACAAAAATGATGATCTTTAAAGATCATTTCGATAGGATCTTCTACTAAAGGGACAGTATTTATTAAGTTTTTGATACGGGATTGATGTATCCAACCTTTTTTTATCTCATTTTCATATTGATAGATCTTACTATTTTTTGTTTTTGTACCGTATGCTGGATATTCAATGGGTACCATATTGTTTTTTATTGCTAATGTCGCTGATATGGTAAATACCTGATTGTTTAAAAGGCGGTCAATAATCTTTCCATTTTGGTCTCGAATATTGCTGTAACCATCATGATCATGGATGACATATAATTCTTGTGCCTTACTGAAAGGCATATATAGTATTGTAATGAATAAAATGAAGAGTAATCTCATACTTTATTTAGCATTTGTAATGACAGAATAATATACGCCCATGTTTAATAGTTAGTTTGCCGATATAACATAATCAATATGAAGATAGTCATTCAGCGTTGGATCAACAGCATAGGAGATTTCATTATTTTTATTTTTGATGAGTACATAATCATGATCTGCGAAAAAAGGAGAGTCAAAATAATGATGAATATTATTGCTCAAAAAGGATAATTGACCAATTTGCTGTTTTGCTTCCCAATTGTTAATCAAGTTATATTTTTTTAAAAGGTAATTACAGGTGGTCGTAAAGAATGCCGCATATCCCACGCAATGAGCATTTTTAGTATATAAAAGTTTATTTGGGTTATTTTCGTTTTTGGAGAAACTAAAATTTAGTCGTTTAGCAGTAATCGATAATGACAATTCGATAACCTCTTGAATGTTTAATTCTTTTTTATCTATACTGCAACTATCGATGTACGTTGTAAGTTCGCTGTTTGTTGAGGTATAGTTTTGACGTTTGCCAATTGATTTATAGGTAATCAAATGCCTATAAATCCATCCACGAAATAGAAGGCCAATTAGAACGAGCACCAGGATGCTTATTATTATTCCTTTTATCACTTTCATTTGTAAATATAATCGAACTTGGTGATTTTTTCGTTTAATTCAAACAAAATTAATAGTATAAATTTTGTTTCCTATTCTCTCTGCACATTTCTGGTAAAAAGGAAAGTTTGAAGTGTCGAAAAGCTTTCTAAAGAAACTTGATACACAAAAGGAACGAGAAGTCAACTCATGATCAGTTTTTTAAAATTGGTTTAACCTATACTTTCAATTGCATTGAGGAGAGTAAACTTACAGAAGAACAAACTTGCGATGTTATTAAAACAAACAGTATTGGTACTTCAAAATATAAGATCTAATGTGACCGATTAAAATTGAATATAATTGTCCGTATCTGAACATCGAATTTGTAAAGTGTTCGTATCCGTACATCGTATTTGAAAAGAAAATCGTCACAAAGCCGTAAATAAGGCTAATAAAGCATATAAAGTGATATTGAGACAAATGGTATGGTATTTGGCACGCATCATTAAAATTAATCTTATGTTCTCGAACTACTTGAAGATCGCTTTCCGTATTCTTTGGCACAACAAGACTTATGTAATTCTCAACATTGTAGGCTTGGGTTTTGCCATTGCATGTTGTATTCTGTCTTATCTCAACTACAATTACAGGGAGAATTTCGACCAGAATCATGCGAGTTCCAAACAGATTTACCGATTAAACACCACTCGCGTGGTAGAAGGCAGTAAACAGTCCTGGGGTGTTGTACCTTTATCATTGGCAGAGACAGTGTTGAAAGAAAAAACTGGGAATGATCGGATTGCTCGGCTTGGTAATACTTCTGTTATTGTAAAAATCGGAGAGCATACTTTCGATGAGCATGTTCATTATGCTGACAAAACCCTATTTGATTTTTTTAACTTTCCTCTAAAATATGGTAACCTGTCTAGCTTTGACCAATCTAACCAGTTAATCATTAGCGAAGCTCTTGCAAATAAATACTTTCCGAAACAAATGCCTGTAGGTAGATCTCTGACGCTTATCGGACCAGAAGGTAATCCAATGATCTATACAATCGCTGCTGTAACGCAGCAAATCCCAGCTAATTCAAGTATTCAGTTCGATATCATTACATCTTTTGAAAATGAATTTATTCATGGACGATCGACATCTGATGACTGGGCAAATCAGGGCCTCATTACAACATTTGTTGAATTAGAAAATGCTAATGCGATCCGTTCCGTAACGGTTAATCTGAATCCCTATGTAGCACTTCACAATCATCATCGTAAAGATTGGCTAATAGAAGGCTTTACTTTGCAACCTTTTTCTGAACTGGCGACCAGTTCGGATATTGATATGTCTGGATATGTATATGGAAGTCAACTAACAACCAATCCTCGTGGTGTACTCGTTATCGTTCCAGCTATCATGTCGCTGTTTATTTTGCTGATTACCTGTTTTAATTTTACCAATATTTCCATTGCATTTGCTAGTAGTCGGTTAAAGGAAATAGGTATTAGAAAAGTGATTGGAGGTTTGAAACGTCAGTTAATCTGGCAGTTCTTGACCGAGAACATCGTACTTTGTCTGTTAGCAGCCATATTAGCACTGTTGTTTGTCCACTTATTATTACCAACTGTTAATCAGCTTACTGGCTTTGATCTTTCACCTAACTATGGTAGGGATTATGGTTTTTGGCTATTCCTGCTATGCATACCCGCTATCAGTGCCATCCTTTCTGGGTTATATCCAGCTGTGTATGTGAGTTCCTTTCAACCAGTGCAGATCCTTAAAGGAAAAACTGCTCTTGGTGCTTCCAGTCGGTTTACACGTTTCTTATTGATTTCACAGTTCAGTTTGTCGTGTTTTGCATTGGTGGTAGGTATTGTGATGACTCAGAATGTTTCGTTTCAAGAGAAAGCTGATTTTGGTTATAGCATAAATGAGGTGGCGGTGGTAGAAATTAGTACCCCACAGCAATATCTTGTTTTCAGCAAGGCCGTTCAGCAAAATCCAGAAATTAAAGGTGTAGCGGGAAGTGTTCAGCAAATAGGTGATGGCACTTATACCCAAACCATCAAAAATGAGAATAACGAAATACAAGCACAAGTCGCCCAGGTTGGAGGTGAAGCTTATCTTAATACTATGGGTATTCGTTTAGTGCAGGGACGTCATTTTTACAATACTGGTGCAGATGTGGATGCATCTATCATAGTCAATGAGACTTTTCTGCAAAGATTGCAGCTAAAACAACCGCTAGGCAAGCAAGTAACCTTAGATAGCGTACACTATACGATTGTTGGGGTTGTAAGTGATTACAAAGAATATGGTTTGCACGGTCTTGTACCTCCTTGTGTGCTACGCATGGCTAAACCAGAAGATTATAAGTTTATGGTTATTCGCACAGATAAAAATAACTTGATGCAAGTTACCAAAGACTTACAGTCCTCTTGGCATCAACTCGTACCCAATGTCCCATATCGGAGTTATCTACAGTCGGATTTAATTGAAAAAGAAGTCCGTATGACGCAAGCATTTAAGTCAATAGCATTTTTTCTAGCGATTGTAACCTTACTGCTATCAGCATCAGGGTTGTTTGCACAGATTTCTTTAAACGTTGATAAACGAAGTAAAGAAATAGGTATTCGTAAAGTACTCGGTGCATCAATATTTCAAATCATTATTCTTGTTTGCCGAGAGTTTATACGAATTCTTCTCATTGCCTTTGTGATTGGTTCAACTTTAGGTTATTTGTTTACTAGCAAGTTTATTTTTCAAGTTATTTATCATTATCATCCTGCTGCCGGACTAGTGCCATATATTGGAACATTCCTGATTGTATTGCTTAGTTGCGGTGTAATTATTGGTACGAAGGTATTCAACACCAGCAAAGCAAATCCAATTAATAGATTACGTGCTGAGTAATATTGATTAGTGAGGTTATGAAAATTTTAGCCATTATAACCTAATCTATTGAAAATGAAAAACATGCCTGAATGGATAGAAAGACATAAAATAAAGGGAAAATATAATGGTTAATAAAATTCAAGTCTTCATAGCAGTAAACCATAACTTGCTTGCAAATGCATTATTTATAGGTAGGTTATAGTTTGCGCTATTTATCTTTATAATCTACAATAAAATACGGGAATAAATTTTCTGACCCCTCATACATTATTACATAAGTTATAGAATAAGAGGATATACATTTATTTATCTTCATTTTAATCGTAAATATTTATGTAGATTAATTTGAATATTAGTATTGGCTTTATATTAAGTTATTAACCTACAATTTTGTTTGTCCGCTGATAAATCTTGGATATGTACGTAATGCTACTTGTTTATTGGATCGCATAGTGTTAATCGTATTTCAAATATTGCTACCTAAAAACAAATAATATGAAATATACAATTACAATGCTACTCTTTTCTATTAGACTTTATTAAGACCAAACCTCTTCAGGAATCCTTGTTGACGAATTTTTGTAGTTTAGTATAGTTCTTCAATGAAAATAGATATATTAAATTTAAAACTGCTTAGATCGTTTAATAAAAAACCATAATATGAACTTGAGAGAAGCAATTGTAGGAGATATAAAGCAGATTCAAAGAGTAAGGAATTCTGTAAAGGAAAATATGTTATCGGATCCGAATCTTGTGTCGGATCAAGACTGTGAGGAATTTATTACAAAAAGAGGAAAAGGCTGGGTTTACCAAATAGAAGATCAGATTGTTGGATTTTCGATCATTGGCCTACAGGAAAATAATGTCTGGGCATTATTTGTTCATCCCGATTTTGACAGACAAGGTATCGGTAAACAGCTGCATGATGTAATGCTTAATTGGTATTTCAGTAAAACTGTTGAACATGTTTGGTTAGGTACTGCTCCGAATACAAGAGCAGAGACATTTTACCGTAAATTAGGTTGGACAGAAATCGGTACTCATGGAAAAGGTGAAGTGAAATTTCAAATGACTGCCGAAAATTGGAAAATCTTAAAGTCTGATCAACAATAATTTTTGAGGATAGCTAATGAAATAAAAGAACGTTAACTATTACCAATATTGACGCACAAGAAATTTCATTTTTATAAAACGAAAAAAAACAATCTAAGTAAGGCTTTTTGTTTTGTCTCAATCAAAAGTCCTTGAAAGTCCATGTAAGTCCTTTAAAGTCCATAGAAGTGCCAACAATGTTCGGTACTTATTCGTACATACTACGATGCATATACAGTTGTGTCTTAGCCGACCTGTGATAGGTGTAAGGTCTCCATTCCATATATCTTCAAGAACAAGGCAAGTAAAACTCTTTCCCCAACCAAAGTGTAGTCAAGTCAGTTTTGAACCCCTTTCAGAACCAACTTGAACAATAACTGAAACCTACTCAAAAAACAGTCGATCGACAGTTGTTCTAAACTCATCCTATAGTCGTACTACAGATCGCTATAAAGGTATACACGTATCAACTTAACATGCTTAACCTGCAATTTATCTGTGCAAATCATCTGCTATGATGGTTCTTCTCGAAGAAACGCTTTTACAACGCCTAGCATATGCTTTATCCCTGCTTTATCCACACTTCATCCTCGGCTCAGGAGTATGGTTTTACAAGTAATAATCAGCTTGGTTAGTACAATCATGGATTTTAAACTCAGATAAAATCCATGAATGATTGAAGAAGACAGAAGATTTATTGGATGCTCTTCTCTCAGATAGCTATATTTTCTATCAAAAATGAGAAAAAGCATTAAAGATTATATGATTTATAAAGCTACTTGACCAACACCTTGTAAGTTTTTTCGAGGTATCTGAAATTAGAATGAAACTGTATGCTTAAAAGTATTCCCGCCAACAATTCCACTTGATCCGAGGCTTCAAGACAAAATAAAGCCATTCACTTCGTTCATTATTTTTTGTTGTTTATATACTTTTTGTTAAAACTTGCGTTTACAAACGTATATAAACAATAAAACCCGACTATTGTCGGGCTTTATTTTGTCTTGGCGGAAGAGGCGGATTACTCCATGATCCCTGAAGGGGGAGGCTTCAATACAAAATAAAGCCATTCACTTCGTTCATTATTTTTGTTGTCATATACTTTTTGTTAAAACTTGCGTTTACAAACGTATATAAACAACAAAACCCGACTATCGTCGGGCTTTATTTTGTCTTGGCGGAAGAGGCGGGATTCGAACCCGCGGTACCGTTTCCAGTACGACAGTTTAGCAAACTGTTCCTTTCGGCCACTCAGGCACCCTTCCGTGTTTTGACAATGCAAACATAAAGCAATTATTTTATTTTGCAAAGCGTATTTTATAAAAAAACATAAAAATAAGATAAGCTCTTAGTAAGCTATTGTCTGTCAATTTATTGCTGCTGTAATAAAATTCAATTATTTTTTCTTACTTAAATCGTAATCCACGCGCACATGATAAATACTCTTTAACATGGCTTTAAATATATGTGCTGATTCTGTAATTTCTTTTAATGTAATATTACTGTTTGCAAATTGATTGAGCTTCAATTTGTGCTCAATGATTTTATCTACTAATTTGTTGATAGACTCTTCAGTGTGTTCTTTTAATGCTCTAGAAGCCGCTTCAACCGAGTCTGCCATCATCAAAACAGCCGTTTCTTTGGAGAATGGGATAGGACCTGGATACTGATATAAGCTTTCATCAACCAGCTTGTCAGGGTTGTTTTTAATAAATAGATTATAAAAATAATCAACTTGTGTCGTGCCATGATGCGTTTTGATAAAATCTATAATCACATCTGGTAGTTGATTTTTCTTAGCGATCTCCACACCTTTGATCACATGGGAAATAATAATCTGTGCACTTTGTTCTGGTGATAGTTCATCGTGTGGATTCTTTTCCGTTTTTTGATTCTCAATGAAGAATTGTGGACTTGTCATTTTACCAATATCATGATAAAGTGCTCCTGCTCTAACTAATAATGGATTGCCACCAATTCGATAAATTGCAGCTTCAGCTAAATTTGCAACTTGAAGTGAATGCTGGAAAGTACCTGGAGCTTTAAATGAAAGTTCTCGAAGTAATTTTGAATTACTATTTGTTAGCTCCATTAATGTCAAATCAGATACAATTCCAAATAATTTTTCAAAAGCATATACCAATGGATAAGCCATTAAGGTGATCATCACACTCACAATAAATGGCACAATGTCCATTAAATTAATGGTGCTTAAGGAGCCATTTCGAGTCAACAAGAGTCCAAAGTATGCAGTGAGATAAGTGGCTAATATGATGGCAGATGAAATGAAGAATTGTTCCCTTTTAACTAATGACTTAATGCTGTAAATGGCTACTATTCCTGCCATGAATTGTAAGAATACAAATTCATATGAATTTGGAACAAATAGGGCCGCCAATAGCACCATGAGGAGGTGTATATTGAGCGCAACTCTAGAGTCAAATAGAATACGAATGATAATAGGAACGGAACAAAAGGGAATATAATATAGATTTGGAATTTTTATTTTAATGGCCCATGACAATACGGCAAGCATCCCTATGATCACAATCATAATGATGGTTAATAGTCGGTTATTATAATAGATGTCTTTTCTGAAAAGATATAGGAATATCATTAAAATGAACAGAGCAAGAGAGATGATTAAAAATTGTCCAAGGGTAACATAAGTTTGGTTTCCAGATATTTTACCTTCATCTTCATATATTTTCCGTAAGGATTCTAATTTTTGATAAGTTTCATTGCTGATTATTTTGTCTTTTTCAGCAATGAGTTCTCCCTTTTGTACAACCCCTCTAGTGGAAGAAATATTGGCCAGTGCATTTTGTTCTAAACGTTCTGTCTGTTGGTCATTGTAGACATAATTGAGGGTGATGTAATTTTTTAACGTTTCCAGTAACCACTTTTTGTATACAATTTTATTGGAATTGGTAAGTACAGAATTTGCATACTCGTACGATGACTCTATGGTATAACAATCAGCTGTGTTTTTTTGTGTGGCTACTTTATCTTGTATGAGCGTGAAATTATACTGTTTTGCAGCAAGACTTTTATCGTCGTTACGATTTTGAAATCTATTATTAAGCGATAAAATTCCACGGCTATACAAATGGGTTAAAATATCATTTCCGACAGCACGGTAATCTTGAATTTTCTGAGGTGTTGTGTCTAATTTATTGGTTTGCCATTTTTCAGCTAAATCCGTTCCAAATTGATCAACCTGCTCTCTGCTTATGGTTTGATTAACATCATAAATAGGTTGTATAGTTTTAAGAATATTTTTCTTGTCCTCATTTAACTCTTCTTGTGTTTTAAGAATCGCAAAATTATAAGGGGAAATTAAGTTCTCATGATTCCAAACTTTACCTTTTTGAAATTCGTAACGAAAACGAGCTTGTTTTGGTAGGAAAATACAAATAAGAATAATGGTCGCTAGTATTAAACCTATTTTGCTAATGAGGTTCAAACTGCTGTCGGTTTCGCGTTTATATTTAATTTTTAATCTACTCACAGAAATGAATTGCTATTGGATAAAAAGAATTACTCAAACAAATGTACTTAAAAATGATCTATTATAAAGGCTATTATATATTGTAATCAGCAGGATATTTAATTTTTTTGATTTAAATTCGAACCATCCGCTAGACTTAATTATCTTTGTAAAAACAAATCAAAGACTCATGTCAAGTAAAAAGCATCTTATTGCACCTTCAGTTTTGGCTGCGGATTTCGCCAAATTGTATGATGATATTGTAATGGTAAACAAAAGTGAAGCCGATTGGTTTCATATCGATATCATGGATGGTGTATTTGTACCCAATATTTCTTTTGGTTTTCCTGTGATGCAGGCTATTGCTAAGCACGCTACAAAACCATTAGACGTACATCTAATGATTGTTGATCCAGATCGTTATCTACAAGTTTGTAAGGATTCTGGCGCTGAAATCATTACGGTACATTATGAAGCTTGTACACATTTGCACAGGACATTAGCTGCGATAAAAGAATTGGGCTGTAAAGCAGGAGTGGCATTAAATCCACATACATCCGTTTCTTTATTGGCAGATGTAATTGCAGATTTGGACTTGGTTTGTATAATGTCTGTTAACCCTGGTTTTGGGGGACAGAAATTTATCCAGAACACCTATAATAAAGTAAAACAGTTGCGCGCGATGGCAGCGGGAGTAAATGATGGATTATTGATTGAAATTGACGGGGGAGTAGGAGTCAGTAATGCAGGAGCTCTTTTGCAAGCGGGTGCTGATGTATTGGTTGCAGGTAATTCGGTATTTGCGGCATCTGATCCAACGCAAGCTATTGCTGATCTCAAAGCTGTTGATAGTCAGCTGAAAAGTATTTAATCAAAATAAAAATAATATTAAAAGGGGAAAATCAGACATGATTTTCCCCTTTTTTATACGCTTTGCTGACATAATATTTAATATAAGGGTCAAAATTTTCAAATCTTGTCAAGGTGTATTTTTAAAATGGTGAGGTACAAATGATTGTTTTTTAGAGGTTTATTTTCTTTTGTCAATGGAAAATAATTCTTGTTTAGAATATTTCCAAATTGAGGGAATAAATCTCAAGGATGGTTATTAACCATTGATTTTTAGTATTTTTGTACTAACATTTTATTGAAAATTGATCATTAAAATCAAGGAAGTGTGAAGCTAAATTTACGTGTCATCGTGTTACGCATGAAATGTTATTTTTTTGGCTTAATTTATTAAACTTGTGGTCGTATTAAAAAATAGCAATGTGTATTTTTTGAGCTACCTTTAACATATAAAAGACTGATAAACTATGAGTATTTACAACGATTACTTACAAGAGGTTGTAGAACGAAAAGATCAAGGATTAAATCCTAAACCAATTGATGGAGCAGAATTATTAAGTGAGGTTATTGCTCAAATTAAAGATCTAAATAACGAAAACAGAGCAGATTCTCTGAAGTTGTTTATTTACAATACCTTATCTGGTACGACTAGTGCAGCGGGTGTAAAAGCAACGTTTTTAAAAGAAATTATTCTAAGAAAAGAGGTAGTTGCAGAAATTACTCCAACTTACGCATTTGAGTTATTATCTCATATGAAAGGTGGTCCTTCTATCGAGGTGCTCTTAGATCTCGCGTTAGGTCATGATGTGGTTATTGCTAAGCAAGCTGCAGAAGTTCTTAAAACACAAGTTTTCCTTTATGAAGCAGACACAACGCGTTTAAAAAATGCTTTTACTAGTGGTAATGCAATTGCAAAAGAGATTCTTGAAAGTTATGCTCAAGCTGAATTTTTTACTAAACTACCAGAATTAGCAGAAGAAATAAAAGTGGTTACTTTTATCGCAGGTGAAGGTGATATTTCTACGGATTTATTATCTCCTGGTAACCAGGCACACTCTCGTTCGGATCGTGAGCTTCATGGTAAATGTATGATCACTCCAGAAGTGCAGCAAGAAATTAAAGCTTTACAGGCACAACACCCAGATGCTAGTGTGATGTTGATTGCTGAAAAAGGTACAATGGGAGTAGGTTCTTCTAGAATGTCTGGCGTAAACAATGTAGCGTTATGGACAGGTAAACAAGCGAGTCCTTATATTCCATTTGTCAATATTGCTCCAATCGTGGGTGGTACGAACGGTATTTCGCCAATTTTCCTTACTACAGTAGATGTTACGGGTGGTATTGGAATCGATCTTCAAAACTGGAAGAAAAAAGTTGATGCAAACGGTGATGTTATTCGTAATGAAAATAATGAACCGGTTTTAGAACAAGTTTACTCTGTTGCTACAGGTACTGTTCTTACCATCAATACAAAGACTGAAAAATTATATCATGGAGATCAAGAGTTAATCGACATCTCTAAAGCACTTACTCCTCAGAAAAGAGAGTTTATAAAAGCTGGAGGCTCGTATGCAATTGTATTTGGTAAGAAAATCCAAACATTTGCTGCTGAAGTTTTAGGTATTGAAATGCCAACTGTATTTGCTCCTTCTAAAGAAATTTCAGTTGAAAATCAGGGTCTAACAGCTGTTGAGAAAATATTCAATAATAACGCGGTAGGTAAAACTCCAGGAAAAGTGTTACACGCTGGTTCTGACGTTCGTGTTAAAGTGAACATCGTAGGTTCTCAAGATACTACAGGTTTAATGACCTCTCAAGAGTTAGAGGCAATGGCTGCAAAAGTCATTTCTCCAACAGTAGATGGTGCATACCAATCCGGATGTCACACAGCATCTGTATGGGACAAGAAAGCGCAAGCTAATATCCCTAAATTGATGAAGTTCATGAATGACTTCGGGTTAATCACAGCTCGTGATCCTAAAGGGGAATACCACGCTATGACAGACGTTATTCACAAAGTATTAAATGATATTACTATTGATGATTGGGCGATCATTATTGGTGGTGACTCACATACACGTATGTCAAAAGGTGTTGCTTTTGGAGCTGACTCAGGAACTGTTGCGTTAGCATTAGCGACTGGTGAAGCGTCTATGCCAATTCCAGAATCTGTAAAAGTAACATTTAAAGGTAACATGAAGCCATTCATGGATTTCCGTGATGTGGTTCATGCTACACAATCCCAAATGTTACAACAATTTGGTGGAGAGAATGTATTCCAAGGTAGAATTATCGAGGTGCATATCGGTACGCTTCTTGCCGATCAGGCATTTACATTTACGGATTGGACTGCAGAGATGAAAGCAAAAGCTTCTATCTGTATTTCTCAAGACGATACGTTAATTCAATCATTGGAAATCGCTAAGAACCGTATCCAAATCATGATTGATAAGGGTATGGAAAACAAAAATCAAGTATTACAGGGTCTAATTGATAAAGCTAATAAACGTATCGAAGAAATTAAAACGGGTGTAAAACCAGCTTTAACTCCAGATGCAAATGCTAAATATTATGCTGAGGTGGTTATTGATCTTGATATTATTGATGAACCAATGATTGCAGACCCTGATGTGAACAACGTTGATGTTTCTAAGCGTTATACGCATGATGCCATTAGAGAGTTGTCTTACTACGGTGGTGATAAAAAAGTAGATCTAGGTTTCGTAGGTTCTTGTATGGTGCACAAAGATGATTTAAAAATCGTTTCTCAAATGCTTAAGAACGTAGAGAAACAACTAGGTGAAGTTAAATTTAATGCACCTTTAGTTGTCGCTGCTCCAACTTACAACATCATTGATGAGTTGAAAGCAGAAGGAGATTGGGAATACTTACAGAAATATTCTGGTTTCGAATTTAGTGATATTTTACCAAAAAGTACAGCTCGTACGGAATACGAAAACATCATGTATTTAGAGCGTCCTGGTTGTAACCTTTGTATGGGTAATCAAGAAAAGGCTGCAAAAGGTGATACTGTAATGGCGACTTCTACACGTCTTTTCCAAGGTCGTGTGGTTGAAGACAGAGATGGTAAAAAAGGTGAATCTTTATTGGCATCTACTCCAGTTGTTGTGCTTTCTGCCATCTTAGGTAGAATTCCAAACATGGAAGAGTACAAAGCTGCTGTTGATGGTATCAACTTAACTAAATTTGCGCCTATTTCGACAAAGTAAAAACTAATATTTAATATTGACGTTTTAGTAATTAACTAGATAAATATCATAAATTAGAAATATATGGCTTTTGATATAGAAATGATTAAAAAGGTATATAGCCGTTATGAGGAACGTGTGAACGCTGCTCGTAAATTGGTGAATAAACCTTTGACCCTATCTGAGAAAATTTTATATACTCACTTATGGGATGGTAATGCAACTGAAACATACGATAGAGGAGTATCTTATGTAGACTTCGCTCCAGACCGTGTAGCGATGCAGGATGCAACTGCTCAAATGGCATTATTGCAGTTTATGCAAGCAGGTCGTGCACAAGCGGCTGTTCCTTCTACAGTACATTGTGATCACTTGATTCAAGCAAAAGCAGGTGCTGAAGTCGATTTACAAAGAGCAAATACGGAATCAAAAGAAGTTTTTAATTTCTTAGGTTCTGTTGCAAATAAATATGGTATCGGTTTCTGGAAACCAGGAGCAGGTATTATTCACCAAGTTGTATTGGAAAATTATGCTTTCCCTGGAGGTATGATGATCGGCACTGACTCTCATACTGTAAATGCTGGTGGTTTAGGTATGTTAGCTATAGGTGTTGGAGGTGCTGATGCATGTGATGTGATGGCTGGTTTACCTTGGGAGCTAAAATTCCCTAAATTGATCGGTATTAAATTGACCGGAAAATTAAGTGGTTGGACTGCTCCTAAAGATGTTATCTTGAAAGTTGCAGGTATCTTAACTGTAAAAGGTGGTACTGGTGCTATCGTAGAATATTTCGGTGAAGGTGCCACTTCTATGTCTTGTACTGGTAAAGGTACAATCTGTAACATGGGTGCTGAAATTGGTGCTACTACATCAACTTTTGGATATGACGAATCCATGGAACGTTATTTACGTGCTACTGATCGTGCCGATGTTGCTGATGCGGCAAATGCAATTAAAGAACACTTAACTGCTGATGCTGAGGTGTATGCAAACCCTGAATTATATTTTGATCAAGTGATTGAAATTAATTTATCTGAGTTGGAGCCTTCTTTGAATGGCCCTTTCACTCCGGATTTATATACACCTGTTTCACGTATGCGTGAAGAGGCTGCTAAAAATGGTTGGCCAACAAAAGTCGAGTGGGGACTGATCGGTTCATGTACCAACTCTTCTTATGAAGATTTGTCACGCGCAGCTTCAATTGCTAAACAAGCTATTGATAAAGGATTAGTAACAAAAGCTGAATTTGGTATCAATCCAGGTTCTGAGCAGGTTCGTTATACTGCAGATCGCGATGGTTTATTGAAAACTTTCGAAGATCTGAACGCAACTATCTTTACAAATGCTTGTGGTCCATGTATTGGTATGTGGGATCGTGTGGGTGCTGATAAACAAGAAAAAAATACAATTGTTCATTCGTTCAACCGTAACTTTGCAAAACGTGCTGATGGTAACCCAAATACTTTTGCTTTCGTAGCTTCTCCAGAATTGGTTGCTGCTATTGCAATCTCTGGTGATTTAGGTTTCAACCCATTAACAGATACATTAACAAATGCAAACGGTGAACAAGTTCGATTGGATCCTCCTACAGGTGATGAGTTACCAACAAAAGGATTTGACGTAGAAGATGCAGGTTACCAAGCTCCTGCTGCAGATGGTTCATCTGTAGTAATTGATGTTGATCCTAATTCTGATCGTCTTCAATTGTTAGCCCCGTTTGCTGCTTGGGAAGGTACGGACTTGAAGGGTTTGAAATTATTGATCAAAGCGAAAGGTAAATGTACTACTGACCATATTTCTATGGCTGGTCCTTGGTTGAAATATCGTGGTCACTTAGATAACATTTCCAACAATATGTTGATTGGTGCAGTTAACTATTTCAACGAAAAAACAGATTCAGTTAAAAATCAATTAACAGGTCAATACGGGCCAGTTCCTGCTACGCAACGTGCTTATAAAGCTGCTGGTGTTGGATCTATCGTAGTTGGTGATGAAAACTACGGTGAGGGATCTTCACGTGAACATGCTGCTATGGAACCTCGTCACTTAGGTGTACGTGCTGTATTGGTTAAATCTTTTGCTCGTATTCACGAGACGAACTTGAAGAAACAAGGGATGTTAGGTTTGACTTTTGCTAATAAAGAAGACTACGATAAAATACAAGAAAACGATACAATCGATATCTTAGGTTTAACAACATTCGCTCCAGGAAAACCATTAACTTTGGTATTTCATCATGCTGATGGAACTGAAGATCAAATCTTAGCAAACCATACTTACAATGCTCAACAGATTGAGTGGTTTAAAGAAGGCGGTGCTTTGAATATTATTCGCAAAAATCAAGTAAAATAACTTTAATTATTTGCTTATCAATTTATAACCCGGTACTTTTGTGCTGGGTTTTTTATGTACATGAATATGAATAAATTTTTATTAGCCTTAAGTGTGCTAACAGTGTCTGCTTCATCTTTATTCGCTCAAGATAATATTGCTGAAACTTCTTCAAAGCCAATTGCTAAGAGTATTTTTAATCCTAAGTATTCACGTACCCAAAGTAATGAGGGTAAGTTTTATTTTCATTGGGGCTATAATTTCTCTTCTTATGCTAAAAGTGATATCCGTTTCAAAGGAACGGGGTATGACTTCACATTATTGGATGTGAAAGCTGCGGATAGACCGACAAAGCTTTCCATGACCTATATTAATCCAGCAACGATTTCGATTCCGCAGTTTAATTTTCATTTTGGATATTTTATTAAAGACAATTATTCGATTTCATTAGGTTGGGACCATATGAAATATGTGGTTGATATTCCGCAGACCGTAAGAATTAAAGGACATATTAGTCCGGAAATATCTGAACCAGGTATTCCAACTGGTGGTATGGCTGG
The DNA here is from genome assembly GCF_021442025.1 of Sphingobacterium sp. SRCM116780. Lineage (NCBI taxonomy): Bacteria > Pseudomonadati > Bacteroidota > Sphingobacteriia > Sphingobacteriales > Sphingobacteriaceae > Sphingobacterium > Sphingobacterium sp. SRCM116780. The sequence goes on along the minus strand of NZ_CP090446.1, from coordinate 2,075,261 downwards.
TACTTATAATGGTGAAGAGGTTACTTTAGTAGACTCAGTATTGAAATTTGAACATACTGACGGATACAATTTTGCCTCTGTTGCGTTAGAAAGACATGATGATATCTGGGTTTCGAGAACAGGAAAATCATATTTGTCGATGGAAACAGGTGCTGAACTAGGTTTATTGGTTCCGCGAACAGATGTGCGCTTATTTGGTGTAGGAGAGAATAATTTTTGGAATATTGCAGGTTATGGTGCAGCTGCAAAAGTAGGATTGCAATACCATTTCTTAAAATGGATGTATCTGCAAACAAGCTTTAAAACAGGATGGACAGATTTGAGTAATATTCGGACTACTGGTAGAAATAATATAGATAAAGCGAGTCAGTCGATTTGGTTCTTCGAAAATTATTGGGTATTAGGCTTTAAATTCTAAGAACAAAATCTTCTGATATTCCCTTTATCCATGCAAAATAAGAGAGGCTGATTTTTAAAATCAGCCTCTCTTATTTTAAATATCCGAAAGTTTAAAGCTTTCTTTTAATCGAATTCCTTTTTCGGTTTGTTGTAAGGTGCAACATGCATTTACGGAATCATGTTCTAAGAAAAGAATATGTTCTTGTTCTACAATTTCTTGCCAGTAGTTTTTTCTTTCCTCCATTGTTGTTAATGGGCGAACATCATAACCCATAACATAGGGAAGAGGGATGTGACCAACAGAAGGTAATAAATCGGCCATATATAAGATCGTTTTACCTTTGTATTGAATCTGTGGTAGCATCATGGATTCAGTATGTCCGTGAGCATATCTGATTTGGATAGCGGAACCAAATGGATTTGTTTCCTTTTCTACAAATTTTAATTGTCCACTTTCTTGGATTGGTTTTATATTTTCTTCTAAAAAAGAAGCTTTTTCTCTTGGATTCGGATTGACTGCCCAGTTCCAGTGTTCGGCATTACTCCAATAGTTTGCCTTGGTAAATGCAGGTCTTAATTTATCTCCCACTCGTGTTATTGCACCTCCACAATGGTCAAAATGTAAGTGCGTCAGGATCACATCGGTTATATCTTCTCTGTTGAAACCATACTTCGCTAAAGATTTGTCTATTGAATGATCACCATGTAAGTAATAATGACTAAAAAACTTTTCAGATTGCTTATCTCCAAGTCCAGTATCAATAAGAATTAATTTAGATCCTTCTTCAATTAATAATAACCGATTCGTCCATGTACACATATTATTTGCATCGGCTGGATTTGTTTTATGCCAAATTGATTTAGGAACTACCCCAAACATGGCACCTCCATCTAATTTAAAATTTTGAGTCTCAATTGTATATAGTTCCATGGTATCGTTCTTTTGAGTTCTTATGACGAATATACTAGTTTCGTTTTATAAAATAACCCTCTTAACAATAAGATAATAGGACTATTTTTTAGCGATCAATTCTGTATATAACGTATTCATACATGCTTGCAATAAAGGATTAAAATCAAATGTATCCGGAGGTATAGCACAACCATTCGTAATGACGACTATACCAAATTTTTCTTTTGGTTCAGAGAACATAGCACTGTAAAGTCCATATGCTGAGCCTGTATGTCCGATTAAGGTTTTATTCTGAATTATTTTGTCACTTACTCTTAGGGCAAGACCATATCCTTCATTAGAAGTGATTGGAATCTGCATAATTTTGGAACTACCCTTTTTAATAATTCGTTTGTTGGTCAATCCTTTACCATAATTCATGTGCATCATCATGTATTTGGCCAAATCAACAGCTGATATTTTCATTCCGCCAGTAGGGGAAAAGGCAGGGGTAGAATAACCTAGTTTGTAATTCTTTATTTCTTCAGATCTTGGATTGTAGGCTGAGGGTTGAGGAGAGAGTTGTTTGTTAACCGTATCGTATTCATAGAGTGTTACAAACTTAGTATTGTCTAAAGAATCTACGCAATATCCTGCATACAATTGCAGAGGATCAAGAATATGCTCTTTGATATATAGGTCAAATCGTTGTCCTGATAATCGTTCGATAACCGCTCCGATCATGTTAAAGTTTAGGTTGCAATATTCGTATTGTGTTCCTGGTTCATAATGATTATAAGAAATCGCATATTTATCCGATTTATCAGGATTGATGACATCCAAATCAAAATAACCGTTCTTATCATTGATACTAGAAGTATGTGATAGTACCATTTTTAGGGTTATTTTTTTATTAGGAAAATTTGGATTTCTGATTTTAAACCCAATTAAATCACTGAAATCATCGTCTAAGTGACATTTTTTCTGTTCTATTAATTGCATAATAGCTGTTGCTGAAAATGATTTAGAAATAGAGGCAATTCTGAAAATATCGTCATTCTTCAGCAGTTGAGCAGATTCTTTATTTTTCCACCCATAAGATTGGTTGTAAATAAGATGATTATCTTTTACAACAGCCACAGACAACCCCATCGTTTGATATTTATTCATGATAGCTATTATCTGTTGATCCACAGCAGACGTTTGTGCAAGTGCAGTATGATGGATAATGAATATCCAAATTAGGAAATTGACAAGGTGTTTTTTCATGATTTATAAATTAGTTCTGAAAGGTAAAAATAATTACGAACTCTTGTGGTAACAATTTGCATTTTTATGCTGTATGTGTGAAGAGTTGTGTAAGAAAAGGCTGTTTTGTTTCATGAATTATTTTTAGAAAATATTTAAGTCAACTAGCATCTTAATCTTATCAGTTTCAAAAAAAATAACCAACTAATGATTAACGCTGATTAATGGATCAAATTGAAAATCATCATAATAGGGACGTCGTGTTAATTTTTGTTTAGATATTTTGTTTATTTTTATTTAAAACAATTCTAAATAAAAGAAAAAAGATGTATGTTTGCATCCGAAATAAATAATCTAATAACATACAAATATGAAAAAGTCATACCTGGGATTGATATTAAGTCTAGGATTGGTAGGGGTACAATTGGATGCTGTTGCACAACATAACGGCATTCAAGGTAAGTTAAAAAATAAATCAGGAGAGCCAATAGAAGCTGCTACTATTACAGTAAAAGAATTGGGAAAATCTACATCAACCAATAGTGATGGTTCTTTTACATTTTCAAAGTTGCCTGATGGTGTTTATACAATCATTGTTAAAAGTTTAGGAAATGTAATTGATGAAGAAACAGTCAAAGTAGTGAATGGATCTTCCCATCATTTGAGTTTAGTTGGTGATATCAATGAATCTCAACTGGATCAAGTCGAAGTGCATGGTTATAATTCTCATAATAACAAGACTGTTTATATTGGTAAAAGTGGAATTCTTGATAAAGACTTACCGCAAAGTGTTCAAATTATCAATGAACAGGTGATCGCTGATCAGCAAGTCAATAGATTGAGCGATGCTTTAAAAAATGCGAATGGAGTTGCTATGGGAGCAAATCGAGGAGGGGTAAATGAAACCTTCTATGCCCGTGGATATAGTCTTGGAGCAAATAACATCTTCAAAAATGGAGCTCGCACAAACAATGGTGGATCAATTGAAGCAAGTACTTTAGAATCTGTTGAGATTTTGAAAGGTAGTTCTGCATTATTGTATGGTGGAGTTTCGGGTGGCGCTGTTGTAAATCTAGTAACAAAAAAACCAAAGTTTGAATATGGTGGCGAAGCTTCTATGCGTGTCGGTAGTTACGATTTTTATAAACCAACGGTTGATGTTTATGGACCTATCTCGGATAAAGTTGCTTTCCGGGTCATCGGTACGTATGAAAAAGCGGGTAGTTTCAGAGATCATGTAAATTCTAAACGATTATATGTTAACCCCTCTGTATTATACAAAATTAGTGATCGTACCGATTTAAATTTTGTATTTGATTATTTGAAAAGTGATTTTACGCCAGATTTTGGTATAGGATCTGTAGATGGTAAACTGAACAAAGGGGTAGGTCGTAACACTTTTTTAAATACAGTATGGGCATACAATAATACCAATTCTACAAATGGTCAAATTAACTTAAATCATAAATTTAATGATAATTGGAAATTAAATGCCATTGCTAGTTCCCAAAGTTATGATCGTGATTATTATGGATCAGATCGTATTCAAGCAAATGCAAATGGTATAGCTGCTCGAAATTTGACACGTTCAAAATCAGAAGAGTTAAGTTTCAATCAACAGTTGAATTTGACTGGAGAAGTGAAAACAGGTCATATTAAGCATAAAATTCTAATTGGTGCAGATGCCGATCAATCAAATACCAAGGCATATGCCTATACGATTGATAATTCTTTGAACATGCGAACAGTAACCTATGATAAAACTGGAGCACCAGTTATTACACCGGGAGCTGTATACGATAATATTAATGTTTTTGATATTGGATCAACTGTATATACCTATATTCCTAGTCATTTCGAAAATAATTTAGCAAATCCTAAGGTTCCAGTTCCTGAAGTAACAAAAACGGGGGCAAGAACAGATATGCCAGGGGCAGATTACTTAACGAGAACAACAACAAATATTTATCGCTATGGTGTTTTTGTTCAAGATTTAGTTGAATTAACAGAACAATTTAAAGTACTGGCTGGTTTACGTTACACCTATCAACGTACTCCATATGGAAAGAAATATACCTATGCAACAGATGTAACGGAGGATGTTAAGAACGTCGACATTAACAAAAACGAATTAGGGGCAAAGGTTGATCAAGCTTGGTCTCCAAAATTTGGTTTAATTTATCAACCTATACCTACTTCTAGTATTTACGTGACTTATGCAAATAACTTCACGTCAAATTCAGGTTATGATGTAAATTATCAACCAATGGGTCCTTCAACAATTGATCAATACGAAGCTGGGGTTAAAAATGATTTCTTCAATGGTCGTTTAACAGCAAATGTAGCTTGGTATAGAATCAACAATAATAAGTTTGCACAACAGTTATTAGTAAAACCTGATGGAACGGATAACGGAGATACTAATATGAAGAAATTTACAGGTAAAACTGCTTCTGATGGTGTTGAAATTGATGTGACAGGTTCTCTTTTTCCAGGTTTAGATATCTTAGCAGGTTATTCTTATAACTATATGCGTTATACAGAAACAAGCCCTATTACGAAGATTACAACTGTTGTAGATGGCACACCAAAAGTAACAGAAGTTTCTGGCAACCAAGAAGATGTTCGTCTGGTAGGAACAACTGCACATACTGCCAATGGAACAATATTCTATACCTTACAAAATGGTGGAGCTAAAGGTTTGAAATTGGGTGTATCTGCATTCTATACAGGCAGGAGAAATGCAGGATGGAATAACACGAAGATTAATGAAAGAGACGGTGTTGATCGTTTGATTACTGTTAGTCCATTTACAACGGTCGATCTATCGGCTGGTTATGCTTTTAAAAACTGGAGTATTTTAGCAAAAATGTCCAATATCAACAATGCTTTCAATTATTATATTCATGAAAACTATAGTGTGAATCCAATTCCACCTAGAAGTTTTATGACGACATTAACGTATAAATTTTAATAAGTTTTGTTTGTTTAGTTTAGAAAAAGGGCTTTAAAAAGCCCTTTTTTTATTGAAGTTAATTTTAATACTTTATCAAGTATAACAGGTACATTCGGGGTTCGATACGTTAGTTATTTGGTTCAAGGTTATTAATTTTTTCTAATAGATCGACTAGTCGATTTGAATAACCAAATTCATTATCATACCAACCGACAACTTTAACTAATCCCCCAACAATCGACGTTAATTCAGCATCAAAAACACAGGAATAAGGATTGTTAATGATATCAACAGAGACAATTGGATCTTCTGTATAATATAATACATTTTTTAGTTCTCCTGCCGCAGCTTCCTTAAACTTTGCGTTGATTTCAGCTACTGTAGGTTGATGAATGAGTGTACAAGTAAAGTCAGTTAAAGAACCGTTCAAGACAGGTACACGAATACCAGCTCCTCCTAATTTCCCTTCGAGATGGGTAAAGACATTGGTGATTGCTTTTGCTGCACCAGTAGTCGTTGGAATAATCGATGAAGAAGCAGCACGTGCGCGACGAAGATCACGATGTGGAGCATCATGCAAGTTCTGATCACCAGTCATCGAATGTACGGTGGTGATATAACCATCTTTAATTCCCCAATTTTGATCTAATATTTTTACCAATGGCGCAACATTATTTGTTGTGCAAGAAGCATTGGAAAGGATAGGAACAGTTAAGTCAAAGTCTTTATCATTAATACCCAATACAATGGTCGGTATATCTTTATCTGGAGATGGAGCTGATATAATCACTTTTTTTGCCCCCGCTAACAAATGTAAATTTGCTTTTTCACGCGTAGTAAAATGTCCTGTAGATTCGACTACGACATCAATATCCAATAATTTCCAAGGAAGATGCTCTGGATTTTTTTCATTTGTGACCATGATCTGCTGACCATTAATAATTAAATGATTCTCATCAAAATCCACTGTACCTGAGAATGGCCCATGTACAGAGTCATATTTGAACAGGTGAGCTAGAGTTTTTGTATCCGTTAGATCATTGATTGCAATGACCTTTAGACGATCAGCATTTCTAATGAAAATATTGCGAAGTGTATTACGACCAATACGTCCAAACCCATTTATTGCAATATTCATCATAAATTGTTTGATTTTTATTTATGAAATTCAGCAATTGCTTCGTTTATATTTTTGTCACCTTCCCAGTGTGCTTTTAGCTGACCATCAGCACCATACACATAGTTTGCTGGGAATTGATTTGGAACATGAATTTTTTGAATAAACTCTTGATTTTTATCTACTAAAATTTCAACGTTATCCAGTTTTGATAACTTTGGAGCAAAATTGTCAAAGAAACCTAATATCAAGGCTGGATCATTCATTGATACATAATAAATATTGACATCTTTCAATCGGGCTATATTTTTCTCTAAAGCGATGGCTTCTTGTTGACAATGACTACATCCTGGATCAAAAAGGACAAAAATATTATTTTTATCTTTGGATATATCAGATTTTGAAACTTTAATGCCAGATTTCAATTGGTAGAAAGTGAAATCAGGAAGTGTTTTTGATACTTCTTTTAACATGGTAGTAGGAGCCTCAGTATGAGCACTGTGATCATGATTACTGTGGTCATGTGCCTCATGCTCATCATGTGTTGTCGTATCAGCTGTTTGTTGGGTTTTGTTGTTTGAATTACAAGAAAACAACAAGGAAGCGGTAAAAATTCCTGTTATGCCTAATATTAACTTTTTGTTCATCGTAATGGTATGTATTATCTACCAAAACTATAAAAAATATTGAATTTTAAACTTAAAAAAGCTGATAAATGACATTATAGTGTATAAGCTGCTATGTAATTATGTTATTGTCATTATTGGAACTCTCTAGTGATGTAGACTCAATGATCTGTGGGGTGCTTCTTCCATATTCGTTACTATAAACTTTTAACAATACACGGACAGAAGAGATAATGAGCGGCCCAAAAATTAGCCCTAACATACCGAATAGATTTAAACCAAGTAATACCCCAAATACGGTTATTAAAGGCGGTACATCTCCTAATTTTCGTAAAATTGTGAAGCGTAAAATATTATCTATACCTCCAATTAATATGAATCCATATAAGGCCAATCCAATCGCATTTCCTGTCGAACCAATTGCTAATAGATAAATAGCAGTGGGTACATAAACGGTCATGGTGCCCAATACGGGAATAATCGTAGATATAGCCGTAATAATTCCTAACAAGATCGGACTATCTACTCCAAAAATCCAATAACCTACAGCTCCAACAATACCTTGGCATATACCTAAAATTGGAATACCAATCGCATTTGATCGGACCATCATATTCACTTCACTCCATAGTTCTTCTTTACTTTTTTCCGAAAATGGTATCGCATTCAAAATCGTTGATTCCATTTCTTTACTATAGTATTGCATGAAATAGAGAACAAATAGCGCTACGATAATATTAATAACAGTCTCGGCTACAGAATTCAGAATATTTGGGATATATTTTGCACCTTTTTGTAAAGAATTCAGGATAGCCTCATCTGACAGATCGATATTTTTTAATATAGATTTATTGTGCATATACTCCTTTATGGAGTCAAATTTGGAAAGAAGATCATCTTTATTTTGGATGAGTTGTTCCAATTGAGGTAGCAAATAATTGATTAAACCCCAAATCGGGAAAATAATAAAAATGACCGATAGAGAAATCAAAAAAATACTGGAGAATGATTTATTCCATTTCTTTTTTTCAGTCAACGTATTATAGATGTTTCGAAATAAAATATAAAGTGTAATCGCTCCTAAAAAACCAGGTAAATAATAAGATAAATTCTTGAAGATTAAGATACAAATCAAAAGAATGATTATAATAAGCATAATCTGATTAATGGAATTATTATTTATCTGTTTATGTTTCATGGTAGAGAGCAAATAAGAAGTTTTATATTCTAAATATATCAATTCTAATTGAAGAAGATAGATGAAACGCGAAAAAAAGAAAGCTTATTTTTACAACTAGCGTTCAAATTTATTAATTTTCGTAGAGTTCAATCGGTAATCCATCTGGATCTTCAAAAAAAGTAAATTTTTTATGTGTTAAACTATCTATTCTAATGGGTTCCACAATAATATCAGAGTAACCTAAATTCTCGACAGCTTTTTCAATATCTGTTACTGCAAAAGCTAAATGTCTTAAACCTGTAGCCTCAGGTCCTGAAGTCCGTTTTGGAGGATTAGGGAAAGAAAACAACTCCACGATATAAATACCATTTAATGCTAGGTCCAATTTATAAGAATCTCGCTCTTGACGATACACCTCTTGTATGATATCTAAACCTAGAATATCTGTATAAAATTTTTTAGATTTTTGATAATCACTACAAATGATAGCAATGTGATGGACATGTTGAAGATTTAATTTCATAACTATTTAGCGCGTTCGTATTGTGATGGCCATTTGATATTGTCTGCAAGTTGCTCTGCAAAATGAAAGGGTAGGTGCGGATTTTTTAGAAATGCTCTTGCAATCATAATGATATCCGATTTTCCATCTTTCAAAATTTCCTCAGCATGATCAGCTTCCCTGATTAATCCAACAGTAGCCGTTATGATTTCTACTTCTTTTTTAATTGCAGCAGCAAAAGGTAATTGATAGTCTTTTTCGACTTTAATTTTTTGATGATATACTGCACCACCTGAAGAAACATCAATAACCTCTACGTCCAATTTTTTTAATTCTTTTGCAAGTTTAATAGACTGTTCCAAATCCCATCCACCATCAGCCCAATCTGTCGCTGAGATTCGGACCCATAAAGATTGAGTTGTTAGTTCTTTTTTAATTGCTTGTACGATTTCATAGAGAAATCGGGCACGGTTCTCAAAAGATCCACCATATTCATCTATTCTGTTATTGGATAGAGGAGAAAGAAACTGATGAATAAGATAACCATGAGCAGCATGAATTTCAATAATTTCATATCCAGCGTTTATAGCTCTTTTTGTAGCCTGTTGAAAAGAGAAAACTGTTTTTTGTATCTCTTCAAGAGACATGGCTATTGGAGCATTTTCTCTTTCTGGATTAAAAGCTATTGCTGAAGGAGCAAGGCTTTGCCAGCCATTTTCTTCATCTGGAGCTATTTGATGGTGATCAACCCAAGGTTTTCCAGCACTAGCTTTACGTCCAGCATGTGCTAATTGAATCCCAGGAACAGCATCATTTTCTTTAATGAAAGTTGTTATTTCTTTTAGTTTTTCAATATGCTCATCTTTCCAAATTCCAAGATCGCTCGCGCTAATTCGACCTTCTGGAGATACAGCTGTAGCTTCTTGAATGACCGCGGCAGCTCCACCAGTGGCAAACTGCCCTAAATGTACAAGATGCCAATTGTTGGCAAAACCATTAATCGCAGAATACTGACACATTGGAGAGACAACCAATCTATTTTTTAGATGAATATGTTTAAGTTGCAAACTGGAGAATAGGATACTCATATTTTTTTGAAAATAAAGTGAAAAATTAAAGGAGCATGTGCTCCTTTAAAATATTATGGGTTTGTTGACCATAGCGATGCCGATTTTAACATGGCCCTTCTTGGTAATTTCAAATTGGCAATTATTAGTTCTGCAAAATCTTCGGGCTGTAGTACCGAATCTGGGTCACCATTTGTTAAACCAAGATCTTTTGACATATCGGACGCAATGGTACTTGGCGTTAATGTACATACTCGAATATTATGTTTACGTACTTCACGCATTAATGAATCCGCTAATCCGATTACCGCAAATTTAGATGCACTATAAGCAGAAGTACCTGCTGCACCATTTAATCCAGCTGTTGAAGATACAAAGATAATATCTCCTTCATTTTTATATATTAACTGAGGTAATACAGCTTTCGTTACATAATATGTCCCTAAAAGGTTCGTATTGATGATGTCAGTCCACGTATGTGGTTCCATATCGGCTACTGTGCCAAATGAGGCAATCCCTGCATTATTAATTACAATATCAAAATTTCCAAAAGTATGGGTTAACTGATCAATGGCTTCTTGAACAGCATCACTATCTGAAACATCAAAGACAGCATAGGTAGCTGTTACACCTAAAGCTTTTAATTCTTCTACTGTTGTTATTAATTTTTCTTCATTGCGACCAGTGATCGCAACATGAACACCTTCTTTCGCTAAAGCCACGGCAGCAGCTCTGCCTAATCCACGAGCTCCTCCTGTCACTAATGCTCTTTTACCTGCTATATTTTCCATGTTTTAAAGATATAAATTCAACTTGATGCTTATGTCAATAGAATTTAAAATTCTAAATATTTTCATCTAAAATATTTTCAATGATTGGATAGGTATTCTGTCTTACTTGTTTTAAACTATGAGCACCAAGCCATTCGGCATTTGTAATATCTTCTTCAGTCTGTGGAATAAGCTTCGGTACTTTATTCACTCCCATTTCATACCAATTCGTTTGTTTTAAAACAAATTCACCATTACGAAGACGATAGGTATGGTATGATGTTTGAATTTTCTTTCCCAAATAATTTATTTTTAAACCACATTCTTCCTCAACCTCTCTAACGGCAGCTTCTTTCATTTTTTCATGACTTTCTACCTTTCCTTTTGGTAAATCCCATTTTCCTAAACGAAATATAAATAAATAGTCTCCGTCACCATTTTTTACCAATCCGCCAGCTGCCTTAATGATTTTAGAGTCGTTTTTAATTTTTTGAAAAACTAATTGACAATCTTTATGTATATATAAATAAGACTTCGGAAAATCTTCTTGTTCAGATATTTTAAAAAGTTTTTCTAAATCAATATCTTGAACATCAATTGTTTGTGGGTATTTTATACCACTAGGAACAAAATCTGCTAAAATTAGGACAGATTGGTTCATATAAATTTTATAAATTTGCGACATGAATAATTTAAATGAGGTTGAACAAAAAGTTGCTGAATCCTTATTGCAAATTAAAGCAATAAAATTGCAACCTAAAAACCCTTTTACTTGGGCGTCGGGTTGGAAGTCTCCAATTTATTGTGATAATCGTATTACGTTATCGTATCCAGCAATCCGTACGTACATGCGTCAGAAGCTTTCAAAGTTGATTCAAGAAGAATTTGGATCAGTGGATATGATTTCTGGTGTTGCTACTGCAGGTATCCCACAAGGTGTTTTGGTTGCTCAGGACTTGGGTTTACCATTCTCTTATGTAAGAAGTAGTGCTAAGGATCACGGTCGTCAGAATATGATTGAGGGGGAAGTCGTTAGTGGTCAGCGTGTTGTTGTGGTTGAAGATTTAATTTCCACAGGTAAAAGCAGTTTAATTGCAGTAAAAGCTTTACGTGAGGCAGGATGTAATGTGGTTGGTTTAGTGTCTATTTTCACTTACGGATTTGATGAAGCTGTGAAGAATTTTGCTGATGCTAAATGTACTTTTCATAGTCTTTGTGACTACAATGCCTTAATTGAAGTCGCTGCTAAAAATGGTTTTATCTTTGAAGAAGATGTTGATTTATTAAAAGAGTGGAGAACGAATCCATCCGAATGGTCACCTGCTGTTTAGAAAAAAAATATGACAACGATTCAAAATAATGTAACAGTTGCAAAGTCAATTCAAGAAGTATACACTTTTTTGGCAGACTTGAACAATCATGAGCAATTGATGCCTGATACTATTTACAATTGGTCTTCAACTGCTGATGAGGCTCGTTTTACGATTCAAAATATGGCTAAATTAGCCCTGAAAGTAGAGCAAAGAATTGAAAATCAAGAATTGAAATTAGTACCATCCGAAAAGGCTCCTTTTGATGTTACATTAAAATGGACTTTGTCAGAGATTTCTGCTACTTCTACATTAGCTACTTTTATTATAGAAGCTGATTTGAATATGATGATGAAGATGATTGCTGCAGGCCCTCTTCAAAAGCTAGCTGATTTTCAAGTGAATAAATTGAAAGAAATTTTAAGATAATTTATCCCTAGATTATTCTAAATATTTTCGGTCTAAAATTAAAATGTCTTCCAATTTGGAAGACATTTTAATTTTATAACTTGATCTTGTTAAGCAATTCTTTCGTGAACTTTTTTCCAGTTGACTATATTCCACCAATTTTTGATATAATCAGCTCTTTTGTTTTGATAATGAAGGTAATATGCATGTTCCCAAACATCTAATGCCAAAATTGGTATCCCTCTATTATCAACCACGTCCATGAGTGGATTATCTTGATTTGCTGTAGAAGTTATTTTTAACTTGCCTGATTCATCTAAAATCAACCAAGCCCAACCAGATCCAAATCTTGTCGTAGCAGCAGCAGCAAAAGCCTCCTTAAACTTATCAAGTGTGCCAAATGAATTATTGATCAATTGCATGACTTTTTCAGATGGCTCTAGTTTTTCAGCAGATAGATTTTCCCAAAAGAAATTATGATTCCAAGCTCCTCCCGCATTATTACGTGCTTTAGCAGAGTATTTTGAAATATTAGCCAATAATTGCTCCTCTGATGTCTCTGAGATATTTTCAGCAACGATAGCTTCATTGATTGCTTTTATATAGGCAGCATGATGTTTTGTATAATGTATTTCCATCGTGAGTGCATCAATATTAGGCTCCAATGCTGAATATGTATAGGGTAATTTGATTTGATTAAAAGAAAGAGGAGCGGCTAAATGATGAACAGGTTCTGCATTTGCTAGATTATTTAAAACACTACCAGATACGGCTACAGCTAATGTCGCTTTAGCTGTGTTATGAAGAAAGTTTCTACGTGTTTGCATTATTTTTCTTTATTAAGTTAATAATAGTAATATAACGTGATTTTTTAACTTTATTACTCTTTAACCTTAGTATTTTTAAAGTACAATGAGAATGTTACCAAACCATGACTTTTTCTCTTATTTTGTATTTTTTGTGTAGTGAAAATAAATTGTTTTGATTAATTTTTTCAATTTAAATGGGATTAACAGCTGAATATCTAGTTCAGTTTTGAAAGAATTTCGATCAATTGATTTGTTTTTATTTGTTAAAGTGGGAAGATATGGAGTTCACTTAATGTTGATGAGAATATTTTGATTTCTTAAAATCTGACAAGACCTCTTTTTCGGTATTATGATAAATCAAGACTGTACAAATTTTATTGAATTTAGAAATAAGATAACTAATCTATTTTTCTTTATTATTTATATCTGATAATTAAGCAATGAATAGAATTGAAAGGTCTAAATAGCTAGTTACTTACTTATGTTTAGTTGTTTATATAGTTGACTTAATTTTAAAAGAAAAAATAGATGCGGTTATTTAAGATAAAATAGTTTTTGAGTTAAATGTGTTGGAAAAGGCAGAGAAAGTAGCTAAAGCCGCATCTATAGCTTCTTGATTATCTTCTTTTGCTACTTCTTGATTGATGATGGAGGTAAATTCATTCCATTTATCTAAAGACTGATCCCCATATCCATTGAAAAAGTTAAAACCTGATTGTACACCTCTGTGCTGTAACATCTTTACAATATGTGGTCCTCCCATGATAGAACCCTCTAACACATATAGTGCTCCAATAGCTTGGTTTTTAGTTTCGATACGCGGTAAAGCGACCTCTGGTAAATTATCAAGGTTACCACCCAGTTCCAAAATATCTTTTTCTACATGAGATGCATTTCTACGTGTTGCAAAATATGGAGCTAAGCTATTTGGTAGTACTTTTTGGATTTGTGCTTCAGCAGCTTTAAAATAAGCGTAGAAATATTTTAAGAGATCAGCATAATCGTTATTGCTTTCAATTGCCTTCAATTTATAAATAACATGTTTCTCTAGTTCTTGGTGACCCGGTTTAGTAGCTTCTTTGATTTTTAAGTTTAACATGATGAATATAAAATTTGGTAAGTAATATTGACAGGGTATTTGTTTATAGCAATATGTTTTTCTGACAAAGGCGTATGAATTGAATTTATTTCAGGTATTTCTTCCCAAAAAAGCCATTCATTATGTTGTTTAATCTTCGCCTTAATAATCATATCTATTTACAAATATACATTATTTATAATAAATCTAAATAATTAAAACTATCATGTTGTTCACATACTATTCAAGACTGAGGCGTATTACATTATGCTAACGCAGTGATGACAAAATTTTCTCTTATCAGGGAGGTTATCTCAGGTTGTAGAATTTGCTTTTGGGTAATGAATGGATTGTGCTATTTGACAGCATTTATCTTTTGGAGAAATACATATTCCTTTTTTTATGTTACAATCTAATCTTGCTGATATCCATTATTAACACCTTTAGGTTAAGTTTTTGTTAATTGATATCACTTTAACTTGATGTTTTCTTAAAAAATTATTAACATTAACTTAAGTTATAAACCGCTTTAAATCACCAACTTTGGTGAAAAATCTAAACCTTATTTTTTATGCAAAAAACAATATTAATTAGTTTTGCGCTTTGTCTTTCCTATCCCAGTTGGGCAAACTATGAGCATACTCATGCAAAAAGATTTCAATCCATGCATTTGCAAACAAAACAAAATTCCATTCGAGGAGTAGTTAAAGACAAAGATGGACAACCACTTTCTGGGGTTACTGTTACCAATTTGACTACTCAACAAACCATTGGGACAAACAATAGTGGAGAGTTTTCAATTCCTGGATCACCTGGACAAAAATTGAAATTTAGTATTATAGGGTATAAAGATAATACCTTACAAGCTGGGAGTGGTTCATTGCAAATCACCATGGAATCTAGTGATACATCCTTGGAAGAAGTTGTAGTTGTTGGTTATGGAACACAGAAAAAAGCAAACCTGACAGGTGCTGTTGATCAGGTTGGTTCTGAAGTATTTAAAGGTCGAGCATTATCCAACGTGAGTCAGATGCTTCAAGGAGCAGTTCCCAATTTAAACATTATACCAGCGGATGGTAAACCTACCCGAAATCCAAGTTTTAATATCCGGGGTACAACTTCTATTGGCCAAGGAGGAAGTGCATTAATTTTAATTGATGGAGTGGAAGGTGACCCTGGGGCTTTAAATCCGAATGATATTGAATCTGTTTCGGTATTAAAAGATGCTTCATCAGCTGCAATTTATGGTTCAAGAGGTACATTTGGAGTCGTCCTTATCACTACGAAAAGAGCAAACTCTGGACGTACTTCTATCACGTACTCTGGAAATGCCTCATTTCAAAAACCAGTTACCTTACCAGATTTCGTGACAGATGGCTACACGTATGCATCGCATTTCTTTACGGCATATAATGCCTGGAATAATTATTCTTCGATTCCCAGTAAGCTCAATAAAACTCAAATCTTCACAACCGATTGGCTAGAAGAATTCAAACGACGTAAGGAACAAGGGATTAGTGAACAGACTACCGTTGATGATAAAGGTAATTATGTATATTATGGTAATGAAGATTATTATGGAACATTAATTAAGGACAATACCTTTGTACAAGATCATAATCTTTCTGTGAGTGGAAATGAGGGAAAATTAGATTATTATCTATCTGGTCGTGCCTATGACTACAATGGTATGTATCGATACAATACCGATAAATACTCCACCTATAATACGCGGGCGAAGGCTGGTTTGCAAGTGACAGATTGGTTGCGGGTAACGAATAATATCGATTACAGCTACGCGAAATATTGGGATCCTTCTACTGGAGGTGAAGGAGGAAATATTTGGCGTAACATCGCTGATGAAGGACATCCCTCTTCTCCAATTTTTAATCCAGATGGCTCCCTTAGTTTTTCTGCAGCCTATACCGTAGGTGATTTTATTTATGGTAAAAATGGTACCGATACAGAAAATCGCGATCTCCGAAATACTTCAGCTTTTGAAACCAAATTTTTGAATAATTCATTGCGTATTAAAGGTGATTTAACTTTCAGAAATCGTGATTTTCATTCATTACGTGTAAAAGTTCCAGTACCCTATAGTGTTCAGGAAGGAAAAATACTCAAATTGGAAACTTCCTTGAACAATAATATCTATCAAGTAGATCAAAATTGGAAGTATCTCTTCTCTAATCTTTACGGAGAATACGAGAAAACAATAGGAGATCACTACTTCAAAGGTTTGTTGGGATATAATTATGAACAACGTCGCTATGAATCGACTTATATCACAAAAACAGGACTTTTAACTGAAAATACAGAGAATATCAATCTCGCATTAGGTCAGAATACAACGGCTACAGCAGGGTATAACAAATATCGCAATGTAGGCGTTTTCATGCGCGCCAATTATATTTTTAAAGATCGTTATTTGTTTGAATTCAATGGACGATATGACGGCTCTTCAAAATTTCCTACACATGAACAATGGGCATTTTTTCCATCTGGTTCAGTAGGATGGCGCGTGTCGCAAGAGCCTTTTTGGACAATCGATAATACCGTAATTTCAGATTTTAAACTGAGAGCTTCTTATGGCTCTTTAGGAAATGGTAATATAGACCCTTATAGTTATTTAGATCAGTATACCATTGCTATTTCAGGAAGAATATTAAATGGTATGAGAAACCCTTATACAAGCGTACCTGTTGTGATTCCGGATAACTTAACATGGGAAACAGCACGAACAGCTAACGTTGGAATAGACATCTCTGCTATCCATAGCAAACTGAGTTTTACCGGAGACATTTATCAACGTAAGACCTTAAACATGTATACTGTAGGACAACAGCTTCCAGAGATCTTTGGTGCCGCTTCTCCAAAAGGAAATTATGCTGATATGACAACAAGTGGTTTTGAATTATCGGTTGGTTACAAAGATAATTTTGACGTTAATGGCAACCAATTTAATTGGTCTTTAAAGGGGACTTTAGCCGATTATCGTTCTACAATCGACCGCTATAATAATGAAACAGGAATTCTGACTGACTATTATGCAGGAGAGCGATTAGGAGAGATTTGGGGATACAAAACTTATGGTTTATTCCAAAACCAAGCAGAAATTGATGGAGCACCTACTCAAAAATTGATCAAATCATCCAATTCGGGGAAAATTTATCCTGGAGATGTTCGTTTTTCTGATTTAGATGGCAATGGTGTAATTGATTATGGTAGCAATACGCTAGCGAACCATGGTGACAAAACCATTATTGGAAATTCGGAACCCCGTTATATTTATGGGTTTAATGTAAACTTAGATTGGAACAATGTTTATTTCGGTACCTTCTTTCAAGGTGTGGGAAAACAACAATGGTATCCGAGTAATGAATCCATTTTTTGGGGACAATACAACCGACCTTATAATAATTTACCAACATGGCATTTAGATAACTATTGGACTGAAGAAAACACGGATGCTTATTTACCACGTTATGCAGGTTATAATGAATCCATTAAAATCAATACACAGTCTCGATACCTTCAAAATGTGGCCTTTATCCGTATGAAAAATATTCAGATAGGTTATAATTTCCCCAATTCAATTACGAGTAAAATGAAACTACGTAGCTTAAGAATGGGATTATCTGGAGAGAACTTATGGACATGGTCGCCATTGTACAAACACACGAAAGATTTGGATGTAGGAAATTTAGGCAAATCGGATCCAGATGTAAGTAGTTCCAATAGTGGAGATGGATTTAATTATCCAGTAATGAAGAGTATCAGTTTTAATTTATCAATAGGACTTTAAACATGAACACAATGAACACAATTAAAAATGTATTTTATATTTCTGCTTTTGCTTTGTTTTTTAGTTCTTGCGAGCTAAATGAAGTTCCCAAAGCCTCTGCTACAGAAGACGATATCTTTGGGACAGAAAGTGGATTGAAAACATATAGTTATTCCTTTTATAATAATATTACTTCAGGTTCTGATGCTTATAAAGGAGATGCAATGAGCGACTATGCTGCGGTAAATAGTCTCAATGATTTTATGGTGAAAGGAGCCTTTTCTGCTGAAACAAGCTCAGGTTGGTCTTGGAGTACTTTGCGAAATATCAATCAATTTATAGTCAAAAATAACAATCCGAATCTAGCCGATAATGTAAAGAACAACTATAATGGCATTGCCCGTTTTTTTAGAGCATGGTTTTATTACGATATGTTGGTTCGGTTTGGAGATTTACCATGGGTAGATCATCCGATTTCTCAAGATGAAAAAGAACTGCTTTATGCTACGCAAGATTCTCGCGAAGTGGTGGTTAAGCATATTTTAGAAGATTTGGATTTTGCTTTCCAAAACATCAATGAAACAGGTGGAGATGGAACGATGATTAATAAATGGACGGCACTGGGATTAAAGACTCGCGTAGCGCTTTTTGAAGGAACATATCGGAAATATCACAATATAAATTTAGAAACCAAACCCGATCAATTTTTTCAAATGGTGGTCGATGCAGGTAAAATATTAATGGAGCAAAGCCCTTATGGATTAAATACGGCACAAGGAGTTCAAGCATCGCAACGACAGTTATTTATCAGTAATACAGCTGTGACGAAGGAAGTCATGCTAGCTGTAGCCTTCAGTAAAGAGCAAGCAGTTTTAAATGATGCCAATTGGTGGTATACCTCCGCAACGTATGGACCGCGCATGAGTTTAACCCGTCAATTTATCAATACCATACTCAATATAGACGGTACACCTTATACAGATCGTGCTAATTTTCAAACGCAAGAATTTTTTGAAGAATGTCAAAATCGCGACTATCGCCTGGCTCAATTAATCCGAACACCAGGATATATGCGAAATGCGGTAGCAACAACAGCAAATTTTAGCAGTCATACCTATACGGGATACCAACCTATCAAATATACATTAGATGATCCTTATTATGACAATGGCGCATATAATACAAATGCTGTTCCGTTAATGCGTTTTGCTGAAGTATTATTAAACGTAGCGGAAGCTAAGGCTGAGCTCAATCAAATGAATGCTACAGACTGGCAAAAAACTATTGGTGCTATCCGTGCAAGATCAGGAGTAACAGGCGGAATAAATGAGCTACCTACGAAAGTCGATAATTACCTAAAACAGACATTTTTTCCAAACATCTCCGATCCAATCTTACTAGAAGTACGTCGAGAAAGACAGATTGAATTGGCTTTAGAGGGTTTTCGTTTTACGGATCTGAAAAGATGGAAATTAGGGACTTTGATGGCTACCCTTCCTTGGACAGGAATATATGTTCCTGCACTGGACAAGCTCATGGATTTAGATCATAATGGAACATCTGATGTCGTTTTTTATGATGGTAACAAATCAGCACCATCGATTACTGTACCTGCGGGTGTGGCAAAAGTCGCGGTTGGTGGAAAAGCAACGAATTTTCAGACCATGACCAGCGATAACCATTTAGAATGGTTTAAAGCACAACCCCGTGACTGGGATGCTACGGATAGACAATACCTTTACCCTATACCAGCAGCGGTTCTTGTGCGAAATAACAATTTAAAACAAAACCCAAATTGGTAGTATGTTAACTTAACTAAGGTACTGTGAATCGATATGACAGTACCTTAGTTAATAATAATGCTTACTATATTAGAAGTATACCTCGATCATTCGTTTTCCCCATCAATCAACTTACATAACAAGTCGACTGTTATTTCATCCCTCTATCTTCCATCAATATTTATGATTTGATAAAACTAGCTATGAGTATTATCTTTGAGGTATGCATAAGCTAAAAATTCAGAATATCATTCCTCGAGAAAATCATAATGTAACTATTAACTTCGAACCTATATCGGGTTCTTACCCTTCCTATAAAGCAGGTCAATTTTTGACTTTATCTTTTGAATTTGGAGATCGGGAAGTGAGAAGATCGTATTCATTTAGCAGTTCTCCAGATGTCGATGAGCCGTTGAGTATCACCGTCAAACGGGTAGAGAATGGAGAGATTTCTAGGTTTCTGCATCATAAAATTGGACCTAATGATGTGGTAAATGCGTTGGATCCACAGGGTCTTTTTACATACGAACCTATCGAAGATAGCGATCGGACAGTATTTTTATTTGCTGCAGGTATTGGTATTACCCCCTTATACTCCATTTTAAAAACAGCTTTAGTTCGCGAACGTAAATCTAAAATTATATTAGTTTATAGCAATAGCTCTCCTGAATTAACTCCCTTTAAAGATGAACTGAAAGATTGGGAAGCCAAATATCCTGATCGGTTTAAAATTGTTTGGATCTATTCAAATAACAAAAATCTCATGACGGCACGGTTGAATAGAGATTATATCCTTTCTCTTTTGAAAACCCATTTGCAAAATAAGCCTGAACAAGCTTTGTTTTATACTTGCGGGCCGGTTATTTACATGGATTTATGTCGTTTCACTTTATTGGGGATAGGGTTTGATGAAAAGCAAATAAAAAGAGAAACCTTTTTGCTCCCTGAGAATGAAGAAGACGACGACGATGGGACCGAAAAAGTAATCGACAAGACCAGTTATTCCATTAAGTTGAACTTTAAAGGAAAAAGCTACGACTTAGAAATTCCGTATAATAAATCGATCTTGGATGTAGGTCTCGAACATAAGATTAAGCTCCCGTATTCCTGTAAGTCAGGTATGTGTAGCACATGTATATCAAACTGTTCTCAAGGCAAAGTTAGAATGGATTATAATGAAGTGTTAACAGATCGCGAAATGGAGAATGGTCGTATTTTGCTTTGTACAGGACATCCCGTAGAAGAGGGAACTGTTGTGGATGTCATTTAATCTATCCGATCAAAAAACATATTTACATATTTGAAAGTATATGTTATTGTACAAGATTTGTTATCTGACTTTGTAAGAACAAGAAGTCCACATACTGTTGTTATTTTTTTAAATAAAGTTCCCATAATCTATATTTTCCATAAGAATCGCCTTGAGAAATTTTGTTGTTGTTAATGTCCGATGTAGATTCTGATTTTTCTTATAAATCAGTCTTTTTGACCTGATTTGTTGTTTTATTTTCATTAGATTTGACTCAAACCAATGAAACGGAAATAATGAGTAATTTAATTTGGCAGCCCTCTGTTCATTATAAACAGGAATCTTCTTTAACTCAATTTAAGCATTTTGTAGAACAAAAGCGCCATAAAAAAATGGATTCCTATCCAGCACTTTGGGAATGGTCGATTTCTGAACTCGCTGAATTTTGGGAAGATATCAGTCAATTCTTCGATCTAAAACTACATACTCCTTATCACCAAGTTCTTGCAGCATCTGCACAAGGTTTTATAGGTTCAAAATGGTTTGATGGTGCTACTTTAAATTATGCAGAGCATATTTTTCGTAAAGCCAGTACGGATAGACCTGCGATTTTATTTCAAGAAGAAAACAAACCCCTTCGCACTTGCTCGTGGAAAGAACTGGAAGATATGGTTATTTCCCTACAGCACCATCTTTTGGAGTATGGTGTTGAAAAAGGAGATCGTATCGTAGCGGTTTTAAGAAACAGTCCAGAAGCAATTGCTCTTTTTCTAGCGGTCAACAGCATAGGTGCTATTTGGTCTTGTTGTTCACCCGATTTTGGGGAGGCGAGTATCGTCGAACGATTTAGTCAGGTAAAACCCAAATTGTTGTTTGCAGACGCTATTTATTCCTATAATGGAAAGCTGTTTGATATTAAATCTTCTATGCTATCGTTAGCTTCCAAGCTAGATACTTTAGTAGATGATGTTATTTTTATAGATGAGCAAAAATGGACAGATATGTTGTCTTTTTCTACTTCAGCGCCGCTAACATTTACCGCTGTTCCATTTGATCACCCTATTTGGATTTTATATTCTTCAGGCACAACAGGAAAACCGAAAGCGATTACCCATAGTAATGGTGGTAATTTAATCGAACATTTTAAAGCTTTGGCTTTGCATCAAAATGTGCAAGAAGAAGAACGATTTGTTTGGTACGCAACGACAGGATGGATGATGTGGAATTACGCCCTATCTTCCTTATTAATCGGTGCGACACTTTGTATTTATGAAGGTGCAATGGTTTATCCAGAAAAATTGTCCTTTTGGGATTTTGTTGAACAGAATAAAATTGATCATGTAGGGGCGGGGGCAGCATATTATATTGCCAATCAACACCTGACATTAGATCAACCGAGATTTCAACCGAAAACAATTGGATCTACAGGTTCTCCATTACCTCCTCAAACTTTTGAATGGCTGCAAAAACAATTTCCTTCCTCACAAATTGTTTCGTTAAGCGGAGGAACAGATGTTTGTAGTGCATTTTTATCGGGAAACCCTTTACTACCCGTGTATGCTGGAGAAATCCAATGTTTAACACTAGGCTCAAAAATTGCCGCTTATAATGAAAATGGCGAATCCGTAAAGAATGAGGTAGGCGAACTGGTTATTGAGCTGCCGATGCCTTCTATGCCGTTGTATTTTTGGAATGACCATGATAATCGACAATACCAGGCAAGTTATTTTGAAAAGTATCCTGGACTGTGGTGTCATGGGGATTGGATCAAGTTTACGGAACATGATGGTATTGTTGTATATGGTCGCTCTGATGCGACTTTGAATCGGGGAGGTGTCCGTATTGGAACAGCTGAAATATATAACGTGTTGAATACATTTGAGGAAGTGGAAGATAGTTTGATTATCTGTCTTGATCATGAAGACGGCACCTCAAAGATGCCTTTATATGTGCAAATGAAGCCAGGAGTGGAGTTATCAGACGATCTTCAAGCTCAGATTAAGTTGAAGCTAAGAAAAAGCTATAGCCCTCGGCATGTTCCAGATGAGATCGTGGCTGTACCCGCTATTCCTTATACCATGAGTGGTAAAAAATTAGAAATTCCCGTAAAGAAAATTATGATGGGAACCCCTGTTGAAAAAGCCGTGAGTCTAGATGTCTTGAAAGATCCGAAGTCATTGGACTTTTGGATCCATATGCAGATGAATAACAAGTAAAAGCTCTCTAGCTATAGTAGACAAATAATAAAGCCCAGTTTTTTTAGAACCTGGGCTTTATTATTTTTTTTGTAGTCAAGTGTTTCGAGATCATCTGTTATGATCAGCGTATTAAGTTTGGATAACACCTACATTATACCGTTCCGTTATCGGATTGTGATTAGCAGCTTCAATACCCAAGCTGATTACTTTTCTGGTTTCATCAGGTCTGATGACACCATCTACCCAGATACGTGAAGCAGCATAATAAGGACTTAACTGCTCTTGATAACGTTGCTTAATAGTATTCAGTAAAGAGTTCTTTTCTTCTTCAGAAATGTTTACCCCTTTGGACTTCAATGCTGACTCTTGAATCTGCAATAGGGTATTACCAGCCGCAGCACCACTCATGACAGCCATTTGAGCTGTAGGCCATGCATAGATTAATCTAGGGTCGTAGGCTTTACCACACATCGCATAATTGCCCGCTCCGTAACTATTACCAATAATAAAAGTGAATTTAGGAACAACAGAATTTGCCATCGCATTCACCATTTTAGCGCCATCTTTTATGATTCCCCCTTGTTCCGATCGGCTACCGACCATAAAGCCCGTCACATCCTGTAAAAAAACAAGCGGAATGAGTTGTTGGTTGCAGTTCATAATAAAACGAGCAGCTTTGTCCGCTGAATCACTGTAGATCACACCACCCATCTGCATCTCTATCGCACCTGCAGGTTTCTTAGCTTTTACAATCTCTCTCTGGTTGGCAACAATGCCTACTGCCCATCCATCTATACGAGCTAAGCCGCAGACAATTGTTTTTCCATAGTCTTTTTTATATTCTTCAAAACTTCCTTCATCAAGCAACGCATCTAATAGCGTATGCATGGAATAGGGTTTTGTTCTATCTAAGGGTAGAATATCCGCTATTTCTTCGCTTTTACATATCGGTAATTTAGCTTCTTTTCTGTTGAAACCTGCTTTAGGGTGAGCACCAAGCTTATCCATAACGCCTTTGATAGCGTCTAAGCAACTTGCTTCATCAGGAAATTTATTATCCGTTACACCTGAGATGACAGAATGTGTACTTGCACCACCTAATGTTTCTGCATCTACGGTTTCCCCAATCGCAGATTTTACTAAATAAGGACCAGCAAGGAATACCGAACCTGTACCTTCTACAATAAAAGCATAGTCGGACATGATGGGTAAATAAGCACCACCCGCGACACAACTGCCCATGATGGCAGCGATTTGTGGGATGCCCATAGAAGACATTTTAGCGTTGTTTCTAAAAATACGACCAAAATGTTCTTTATCTGGAAAGATTTGATCCTGCATCGGTAAAAACACCCCAGCAGAGTCCACCAAATAGATAATTGGAATTTTATTTTCCATTGCAATTTCCTGTGCACGCAGATTTTTCTTACAGCTGATCGGAAACCATGCGCCTGCTTTCACAGTTGCATCATTAGAAACAATTACACATAATTCATCTTTAACATAACCGAGTACACATACAACTCCTGCATTGGGACAGCCTCCCTCTTCGGGATACATGTTTTCGCCAGCAAACTGACCAATTTCAATATATTCTTTTTGAGGATCTAAAAGATATTCTATTCGCTCCCAGGCGGTTAGTTTTCCCTTCTCTTTTAGTTTTTTAATTTTATTTTCACCGCCTCCTAATCGAAGCTGTTCTCTTTTTTTTTCTAACTCTACAATTAATGCGTTCATTGTTATAATTGGATTTTAAAGCATGTTAAATTTAGAATTTAATAATATGAGATAAATTTAACATTATATTTTGAGTATGTCTAAAAAAAGATATTATAATTTTGTTATTTTTGTAAATAACAGAATTCCAATTATAAATTAAAATAACATTTTTATGTTTATTGAAAATGAACAACAAATGATGATGATTCGCCAAAGTGCAAGAGACTTTGCGGAAACTCATATTCGTCCTTACATTATGGAGTGGGATGAATCTCAAACTTTTCCAGTTCCTTTATTTAAGAAATTAGGTGAGCATGGCTTTATGGGTATTATTGTGCCCGAACAATATGGAGGGTCTGGTTTTGGATATCAAGAGTACATCACTATTTTAGATGAAATTTCAAAAGTATGTGGTTCTATAGGACTTTCGGTAGCAGCACATAATTCATTGTGTACAAATCATATATTGAGTTTTGCAAACGAAAACCAAAAACAGAAATATTTACCAAAATTAGCAACAGCAGAATGGATAGGTGCATGGGGATTAACTGAAACAGGTTCAGGATCTGATGCTGGAGGTTTGTCTACAGTAGCCGTTCGGGATGGTGATTATTTCGTGCTAAATGGATCTAAGAATTTTATTACCCATGCGATTAGCTGTGATGTTGCGGTTGTATTGGCGCGTACAGGAGAAAAGGGAGATAAAAAGGGGGTAACCGCTTTTATTATAGAAAAAGGTACAGCTGGTTTTTCTGCAGGTAAGAAAGAAAATAAGCTAGGAATGCGTGCCTCAGAAACCGCATGTTTATTTTTTGATAATTGTCGTGTACATCAAGATCAGATGGTAGGAGAAGAAGGACAAGGTTTTGTACAAGCATTAAAACTATTGGATGGCGGTCGTATTTCTATTGCAGCATTATCACTTGGTATTGCGCGTGGAGCATATGAATGTGCTTTAAAATATGCAAATGAAAGAGAGCAATTCAATCAAAAAATATTTGATTTTCAAGCTGTAGGATTTAAGCTTGCAGAAATGGCAACTGAAATTCAAGCGGCAGAATTGTTGACTAGACAAGCAGGCTATATGAAAGATAGGGGCGAACGTATTTCTAAAATCGGTGCTATGGCAAAATTGTATGCCTCTGAAGCAGCAGTTTCAGTGTCGAATGAGTCGGTACAAATTTTTGGAGGATATGGCTTTACAAAAGACTATCCCGCAGAGAAATTTTTTAGAGATGCAAAATTATGTACCATTGGAGAGGGAACTTCCAGTATTCAAAAAATGGTCATTTCTAGAGAAATTCAAAAAGATGCCTAAAGATCAAGATATCATCCTGGTAGAATGTCCACGAGATGCCATTCAAGGTATTTCACCTTTTATTCCAACAGAAAAGAAGGTGAAATATCTCAATATGCTTTTGGAGAGTAAGCTTTTTGATTGGTTAGACTTCGGCTCATTTGTATCACCAAAAGCTGTTCCTCAGCTTGCTGATACAGAAGAAGTGTTAAGTCAACTGGTTTTAAATGATAAAACAAAGTTATTGAGCATCATTGCAAACGAGCAAGGCGCTTTACGTGCGGTGCAATCTGAAAAAATTACGTTCTTAGGTTACCCGTTTTCAATATCCGAAACTTTCCAGCAACGCAATACCAATGCATCTATTGCAGCATCATTTGAACGATTGCAACGTATCGTTGAGATTGCTCATGCACATCAAAAGCAAATGGTTGTTTATATTTCAATGGCTTTTGGAAATCCTTTTGGAGATGCTTGGAGTGAGGGACTGGTATTGGAGTGGATCGATAAAATAGCAGCACTAGGAGTAATTGAATTTTCATTAGCCGATACTACCTCGGAAGCAACGTTGCCTCAGATTACACAACTTTTTGAACAGGCTATTTCGAAGTTTCCTTCTTTGCATATCGGAGCACATTTTCACTCGCCAAAAGCCAGTAGTTTAGAAAAAATTAATGCCGCTTATTTAGCCGGTTGTCGAAAATTTGATGGAGCTATATTGGGATATGGAGGATGTCCATTTGCCGAAGATGAATTGGTGGGAAATATTCCAACAGAGGATTTGCTGTATTATTTTGAACGAGATGGACAGAATAAAATTCTAGCCATAGGGAATGAGTTTATTAAATTAATATCATAAAATCAGATAGTTATGCATAATGATGTGAATTATAAGTTTATTAAAACCAAACTTGAAAATCATGTTTTCTATTTAACGTTAGCACGTCCGGAAAAACGCAATGCTTTCACTCCACACATGATTAGTGAAATATATCATGCTATTCAATGTGCCAATGATGATGTCAATGTTCGTGTCGTCGTACTCGCGGCAGAAGGTCCAGTCTTTTGTGCGGGCATGGATTTGAAAGCATTTGAAAACCCGGATTTGGCCGAACAATCTGATGAGATACCTAATGTGAAATTATCTTTGGGAGAGGTTATGTCACAATTAAATAAACCCTCCATAGCTGTTGTGGAGGGTAATGTCATTGCAGGAGGATTTCTTCTGATTTTGGAATGTACGTATGTCTTTGCGTATACAGATGTCCAGTTCTCTTTGCCAGAAGTACAGATTGGACTGTTTCCATTTCAAGTGTTAGCGGGTTTATTGAAGCATTTTCCTTATCATAAGGCATTAGATCTATGTATTCGAGGCGAAGTGTCTACAGCACAAGAAATGCAAGATTTAGGATTGGTATATGCATTAATGGATCAAAAGCCAACATTACTTTCAACATTGATCAGCAAATTGACAGCAGCAGCTCCATTAGCAGTAAAAATGGGATTTGAGTCAGCAAAAGAATTAAGGAATCTTAAATCTTCAGAACAGTATCCTTATTTGTTGCAGCAATTAGATAAATTGCGCACAAGTCATGATTTTAAAGAGGGTATGGATGCGCGAGTAGAAAAAAGGACTCCAGATTGGAAGGGAGAATAAAGCTTCTTAGAACGCTCTAAAACTAGGTCTACTCGTTAATGGCGAGAATTCCCAGGGGATAGAAGTGAAGATGATCAAAATAGTCCAAGCAGTGTAGATAAATATAGTTCTAAATTTATCTACACTGCTTTCTTTTTTGAAACCTTTGACCACACCAATACTAAATACAAAGATGCCAATTGCCATCATCGTGATATGCTCCATTCCAAAAAATCGAACCTGACGAAGCTTGATCGCTTCTTTGAAGTTTTCTAAGAAATAATCAACAATAGGACTCTCGAAATACAGTGTTATTCCAAGAACAAACTGTAGATACAATAGTAGCAGCGTCGAAACTTGAAGAATGGTATCTTTTTTTGAAAATGAATACCCTTTTTTCCATCCAAAATAAGCTCGGAACAATAAAATGATCATACAGAGCGTGATTATCCATCGTGTAGCCGAATGTAGGGCAAGAAAAAAAGGGTATTGCATTTGATTATTTTAAGACACTGAATTCAATATAAGAAGCGTTATTCACATCATGAAAAATACGGTGTGTTGCTTTTCTATAATCAGTTGCTGTTGCCTCATAACCTTCAAAAAATTGTTGTGGATTCCTCTCGGCAATTGGGAACCAGGTATTTTGCACTTGAATCATGATACGATGTCCTTTTTTGAATGTATGTGCTACATCGGGCATGGTATATTTGATGTCAGTAACAAAACCTGGTTGCATAGGTTCCGCTTTTTCAAAACTATTCCTATACTTACCCGCCATAATCTCTCCACGAACCAACATTTGATACCCATCCAT
Organism: Sphingobacterium sp. SRCM116780; assembly: GCF_021442025.1. Taxonomy (NCBI): domain Bacteria; kingdom Pseudomonadati; phylum Bacteroidota; class Sphingobacteriia; order Sphingobacteriales; family Sphingobacteriaceae; genus Sphingobacterium; species Sphingobacterium sp. SRCM116780. The sequence goes on along the minus strand of NZ_CP090446.1, from coordinate 2,046,418 downwards.
TACTTTGTTGTTGAAAGATGGACTATTGGCTGGATATACATCGATTAATTTGACTACATAATCTGCATCTGTACCCGAAGTAGACACTTTCAAAAAGTTTTTAATTGGGCCAACGATTGTTATATCCGCTGTCAAAGGTTCGGTTTGATAAACCATTACATCAGGTCGCGAACTAGCGAATCGTTGATCATCAATCATGTATTCGCGTGTTCTGCTTTCCATGACACCACCTTGATAAGGTACTGGTTTGTTTGGATCGCTGACATATTCGTCCCAAGAATCGGTACGACCTACTTTTTCAAAATCAAGTTTACCCTGTGGTTGTAAATACAGCTTTTTGTCTTCTACATCCTTTGGTGGCCATTTATCAAAGCTTTTCCATTGGTTGCTTCCTGTTACGAAAATATTCGCTTCAGCAGCTTTAAAATCGCCTTTTCCCTTTAAATAATAGTTGAAAAAAGGAAGCTCAAATTTTTCTTGATAAGTCACACTTGTTTTTTGATCAAATTGAATGTCACCAAAAGAGCTACCATCACTTCGAACCCAACCGCCATGGAACCAAGGTCCTGCGACAAGTATAGATTTGTTTTGTGGATTCTGTTCTTCAATCTTTTTGTAGGTTTCGAAAGTTCCGTATGCATCTTCAGCATCAAAGAACCCTCCAACAATCATCACAGCAGGTTTTACATTGGTAAGATGAGGTAAAATTAATCGGTCTTTCCAAAACTGATCATAATGAGGATGTGCAAATGCATCATTCCAAAATTTAACAGAATCCGCAAAATAAGTGTTTTTTAAATCTTTCGCTGTTCCCCCAGTTAGATAAAATTGATAGACATCTTTGGAAGGGTATTGAAAAGTGTGAGGCGCTTGGTTGGGTGTAATCGGTTGAGGACGAGGAATGCCAAAGCTTGACATAAACTTGAACGCGTCACCTGTAAACAAAACACCATTGTGGTGAAAATCATCTCCGATATACCAGTTTGTTACAGGTGCTTGTGGTGAAACAGCCTTTAAAGATGGATGTGTTTTAACAAGACTTACCGTAGAATAAAATCCGGGATAAGAAATGCCATACATACCAGCTTTCCCGTTGTAGTTTTTTAAATTTTTACTCAACCACTCTAATAAATCGTAGGTATCTGTACTTTCATCAATATCTTTTTTACCTTTTTTTAAGGTAGTGGGTCTTACATCTTCAAAAGTTCCTTCGCTCATCCATTTTCCGCGAACATCTTGATAAACAAAAATATATCCTTCTTTAGCCATTGCAGGGAAATTTCCTAAACTTGGCTTATATTCATTAGGGCCATAAGGCCCAACAGTGTAAGGTGTACGATTTAGTAAAACTGGATATGATTGACTTTTGTCTTTAGGAGAATAGATGGTGGTAAATAATTTTACACCATCTCGCATCGGTATAGCAATTTCAGTTTTTTCATAATGCTCTTTTACATAGTTAGATTCAGCAGTTGATTGAGCTGCTGCTTTAAATGAAAAAGCAATAAGAAGCGCTGAAAAAATAGTAATTCCTTTTTTCATTGTTTTAGATTAGATTTAAGATGAGACAAGATAAGAAAAATGTCAAAGAGATGGTGAAAAAAATACCAGATTGAAGATCGGAATGACTTCATCTGGTATTTTTTAATATATTTTGAAAAGGATGGCTTCCTTAACTTCTCAATATTCTGATTTTTTTTCCTTTAATTTTTCCTAGATTGGAATGTTTTAAGATGGTACTGACCAATGCACGTTTGACTGCAACAAATGACTCTCTGTCTTTTACTTCAATGATCCCTACGTCATTCTTTTCAATTTGATCTAGGTTGAGTAAGAAGCCGACAATATCGATCTTGTTTACCTTATCTTTTTTACCTGCAGAAATGTATAACGTTGCGAATTCTGAATTTTTAGGAAGATCATAATCACCATCTATCTGTTCAGTTTCAATTTCATTTGAAACGTATGGATAATCTTCTTCTGGTTTCAAAATGATAAAAACTTCTCCTTTTGCCTGCATGCGGGCAGTTCTACCATTTCTGTGCGTAAAATCATCTTCTTTATAAGGCAGTTGATAATGGATAATGGCATCAATTTCAGGGATATCAAGCCCTCTAGCAGCAAGATCTGTTGTGATGAGAATATGATTACTATTATTTCTGAATTTTAATAAAGCCAGTTCTCGATCACTTTGTTCTAAACCTCCATGGAATACATCATGTATAATTTCACGATTCTGTAATAATTCACTGATATGATCTACTGCATCACGGTGATTACAAAAGATCAAGACTTTCTGATTACCAATTTTACATAGCAGATTAAACAATGCTTCCAGCTTCTTCTGCACAGGTACTACTACCTTTTTTATAGTTAATGCAGGAGCACTTTGTATATGATTCAGATAATTAACCTCAATAGAAGAGGAGATACCTGTAAAATCTGGTATTTCTTTCATTGCTGTTGCAGAAGTTAATATACGCGTTTCTAGCTGCTGCAGATGATCAATAATGAAAGACATCTGATCTTGAAAACCTAATTCCAAAGATTTATCAAATTCATCTAATACTAATGTTTTGATCTGATCGGTATTGATATACTTTCCATCTAAATGGTAAACAATTCGACCAGGAGTTCCAATAAGAATAGCGGGAGGATTTTTTAAGTTATTTCTTTCGGTTTTGGTATCATGACCACCATAACAGCAGGTTATTTTGAATCCAGTAGCTACTTTTTTTAAGACCTGTTCGATTTGCAAAGCCAATTCACGAGTAGGTACCAAGATTAAAGCTTGAATATCGGTTGCATCAGGTTTTAATGTTTTCATCAAAGCAAGTGCAAAAGCTAATGTTTTACCGGAACCGGTTGGAGAAAGTAAGAGGAGATTTTCTTTTTCTTGAAATTTATCCAATACTTCCTGTTGCATTTCATTTAAAGCGGAGATATGGAGCTTATTTAATATGGCTTCTATTTGCATAGCGCAAAAGTACACAAACTATTACATAAAAAAGGTCTGCTATTGCAGACCCTTATCTCGATTTCAGAAAACGCTTATAAGAGATTGATCCCTTTTTGTTGCAATGCCTGTTTTTCTTGTTCATCCCATATGCTGACTTGCACTTCACCGATATGTGATTTTTTAAGCATAAACATACAAACACGTGATTGACCAATACCACCACCAATAGATTCTGGTAGCTCATCTTTTAACAGCATTTGGTGAAAAGCCAATTGCGCGCGTTCTGCATTATTTCTTATTTCTAATTGTCTTTGTAAAGCCGTTTTATCAACGCGTATGCCCATAGAAGAAAGTTCGAAAGCCGTATTTAGAACAGGGTTCCAAACTAAGATATCTCCGTTTAGACCATTTGTACCATTTCCATTTTCAGTACTCCAATCATCATAATCCGCAGCACGACCGTCATGCGCTTCACCATTTGTTAAAACTCCACCAATTCCATAAATAAATACAGCACCGTACTCTTTGGCAATTGCATTTTCTCTTTCTTTTGGTGTGAATGAAGGATATTTTTGCAATAGATCTTCAGATGAAATGAACGTAATTTCTTCTGGTAAGACTGCTTTAATATCAGGATACTGACGTTCTACCTGCTTTTCTGTAAAACGTAAGGCATCGTATATTTTGAGTACTGTTTCCTTTAAGAAAGAAAACTTCCGTTGATCGAATGCGATTGTTTTTTCCCAATCCCATTGGTCTACATAAATGGAATGAATAGGTGTGTAGTCCTCATCAGGACGAAGCGCGCGCATATCGGTTAATACGCCTTCACCTATTTCCAATTCCAATTCTTTTAAGCGTAAACGTTTCCATTTCGCTAGCGAATGAACCACCACAGCTTTACGATCCTGTAATGATTTGATTGGGAAAGCAACAGGTCTTTCTATGCCATTTAAATCATCGTTTATCCCTGTACTATCTAATACCACTAATGGTGATGATATCGGAATTAACCCTAAATTATTTCTAAGTTGTTGTGCAAAAGTATCCTTCACAAAACTAATTGCAACCTCAGTTTTTAATAACGTTCTTTTATCCATGAAATATGTATATCAAAAAATAGCTTAATTGGTGAACTATTTTTTATTTTTTGTGTAGAATTTGATGTAAGCAATTCTTTTCAACAAATTCGGTAATTTTCCCTAGGGTCAAAAATAGCAATATTTCAGATATTACAAGGTCTTGTTGGTAAATTTATTTACAAGTTCCTTTATTTTTGATTTTATGGCAAAAAATTAAAGAAATTGATAGTGTTTTTTAAATAAGAAGGTCATCATAGTACTATGATGACCTTCTTTGTATCATGATTGTTATATTTTTTAGACAGAGAAACTCTCTCCACAGGCACATGTTCTTGTTGCATTTGGATTATGGAATTCAAATCCTTTTCCTGTCAACCCGTCTGTATAGTCAAGCTCTGTTCCTGCTAAATACAAAAACGATTTAATATCTAAACAAATTCTGACACCCTTATCTTCACAAAATTGATCTCCCTTTTTTTCTTCATTGTCAAAATCCAACTTGTAGCTTAAGCCAGAACAGCCCCCACTTTCAACAGCAACACGTACAAAGTAACTGCTGTCATAATTTTCAGTATTCATAATCTCATCAAGTCGAGATTTTGCTTTATCTGTAATGGTTACCATAGTGCTGAATAATTGTAATTTATTTCTAATACTACAAAGTACGCTAACTTCTTTATTATTTCCAATTTAAAAGTACGTGTGAATGTAATAATTACGTAATAAGTCCAGCTTGGAACAATTGCCAAATAGGAGAGTGTTCTCTAACCTTTTGAACGGCTTTCTTAATCAATTCAATGGTTTTGTTCACTTCTTCTTGTGTTGTTAACGTACTCAAACTAAAACGAACAGTGGCTAATGCATCTTCTTTTGAGATTCCCATGGCTAGTAAAACATGAGAAGGGTCTCTGGTTCCACTTACACAAGCAGAGCCAGATGATAATGCTAACTGTGGACAAGAAGTCATAAGCTCACTTGCGGTTATATGTCTAAAGCAAATGGACGCTGTGTTTGGAAGTCGGGGAGCCTGTTTTGCATGCACATAAACTTCAGGTAGTTCACATAATGCTGTTTCTAAGTAATCTCTTAAATGTGCTATTTCCTTAGCGTCTCTGTTATTTTCTTGAAAATAAGCAATTGCATTTCCCAGACCGACAATATTCGGGACATTATAAGTACCTGCACGAAAACCATGCTCTTGTCCACCACCTTCTATTAAAGGATGAATTTGTATCGGTTTTGTTTTCCGTCTGATAAACAATGCCCCAATGCCTTTGGGACCATGGAACTTATGTGCACTCAAGCACAGGATGTCAATTTCTGTTTTTGAAAGATCTAAGGGTAGTTTACCGATATATTGTGTCGCATCACAAAAAAATAAACAATCTTTATTTTTACAAATCTGCGCAATGTCGTCAAGAGGGTGAACTAAACCTGTTTCATTATTCGCAGCCATTAGACATAGCATAATGGTCTTTGGTGTAATGCTTTGTTCTAAAGCCGAAAGATCTATGTTTCCAGCACGATCTACCTCAAGATAGGTGATGAGGGCGCCTTCTTTTTCTAAATTTTCTAGGGTGGTTAGAACGGCCTTATGTTCTGTTTTGGCAGTGATGATATGCTTTCCTTTGGACTGATAATTTTTATAAACACCTTTTAGTACGGTATTGATGGATTCAGTAGCACCTGAATTGAAGAAAATTTCTTTTGTTTGGCAATTTAAGGCTTTTGAAACTTGACTTCTGGCCTTTTCTATGGCACTATTTGCTTCCCGTCCCATGCTGTGATAGAGACTGGAAGCATTTGCATAATTATGGATAAAATAAGGGACCATCGTATCCCATACTTGATCTATAATTTTTGTCGTTGCATTATTGTCAAGATAAATTAAATCCTTCATAAGTATAAAGGTAGAAATTATCTTGTTTATAGCGTCTGTCCCGCAGAATTGATTTCTTTCTTTTTGATGTTTGGCACATAATTTAATCCAGGACTTAACCAATACATGAGTACTACTCGAGAATAACGATAATTGAAAGGTGTTAATACGAGTACGGTCATTAATGCGACCGTTGCATACAGCCAAAACGAATTGTCATTACCTGTTATGAGGTATGCTAGTAGGCAAGATGAAACCATTTCGGCTACTGTAAATGCATAACTAACAAACATGGCAACATAAAAATATCCTGGTTCGCGTTCATATCGCAATCCACAATAATCGCAATGTGTATTCATTTTTTGAGTCTTGAGCCCATAAGTACTTCCTGTAAATATTTTTCCTTTTCTACAGCGTGGGCATCGCGCTTCACAAGCCGATTTAAATTCGGATAATTCGTACGTATTTTCTTGTTTTTCCATAGCTAACTGTTGTTTTTTCTAAATTCATCGGGTGTCAAACCCGTTGCTTTTTTAAAAAATTTAGTGAAGTAAGAGTTGTCATTAAAATTCAATTCAACTGCTATTTCATTTATATTCAAGCTTTTATTGATCAATAATCTTTTTGCTTCCAATAAGATCCTTTCTCTAATAATTTCCCCAGCAGAACTGCCTATATAAGATTTGCATATCGCATTCAAATGATTGGGAGTAATAAATAACTGTTCTGCATACGTTTTTGGTAACCTGTTTTCTTTGAAGTTTTTCTCTACCAATTGCTGATAATTATGAAAAATAGTATAATTATAAGGGTTATTGGATTTCTCTAATTTTGTTCCATGCCAAGATTCTATCCAAAGCAAAAGTTGTAATAAACTTACACGTATCAAGTCTGTTGCACTAAGATCTTTACTTGTTTCATATAATGTTTCAAAAATTTTAATTGCCTGCTCCCGATGTGCTTCTGGTATCGTAAAAACGAGCTGATCATTTTGACCACTTAAAAAGGAAAAGCGATTGAGATAATCTGTACGCAGTAAAAAAGATTGAAAATATTCTTGATTAAAATTTACTACATATCCTGCTTCGTCTCCTTTAAAATTCCAGGTATGAACCTGTCCTGGTGCCATAAAATAAATTTGATAATCTTCAATTTCATATTTTTCAAAATCAATTAAATGACTACCTGATCCCTGCGTAAATAATACAAAATGATAAAAATTATGTTTATGAGGAAATACCATATTGTGATGCACTTGTATATAATGCTCCAGATGCTCGACAAGCAATAAGCTATTGGAATCATTGTTAATGCTACAATTATCTAAGACAGGTATGGTATTTTTATTTGTCATAGTACAAATTTACTGTTAATTGAAGTTGTTTTACTGGTTTGTTTATTGATTTTGTGGTGTTTTTCAACGAAATAATATTTTATTGTCTCTTATTGTCATGATTACTATATTTGGCGCAAATTAAAAAGCATTAAGAAATGAATAAATTGGAATCAAGTGTAGAAAAATTGTTAGATGTCGTGATCTTAAAAACCCCGAGTATTATTACGGGAATCATTATTTTAATTATCGGACGTTTCGTTGTCAAATTCTTACTAAACCTTATGCGTAAAAGATTTGAAAAACGGAATATTGATTTATCCATACGCTCATTTGTCTTAAGTATTGTCAGAATTGTGCTTTATGCCTTATTGTTTCTCACTGCGGCGAGCACAATGGGAATTGAAACAACTTCTTTCATTGCTGCTTTATCAGCATTTGGATTAGCTGCAGGTTTAGCATTACAGGGGAGTTTAAGCAACTTTGCTGGAGGAGTGTTGATTCTGTTGTTTAGGCCTTTTGAAGTTGGAGATGTTATTTCGAGTAATAATGGGACTTCGGGGACAGTTGAAAGAATAGATATTTTATATACTACGTTAATTGGTGGTGACGGGATTCGCGTTTTTAGTCCAAATGGACCATTAGCAAACTCAATCATCCATAATTATACTAAAATCGTCAACAGACGTTTTGAATATACAATTGGTATATCTTATGATGCTAATATTAAAGAGGCACGTGAAGCCATTATGAATGTATTAAATAGTGATCCCCGTATTTTGAAAACACCAGCGATAGAGGTATTCGTTAAAGATTTGGGAGATAGTGCTGTTCGATTAACTGTTCGTGCATGGACTAAAAAAGAAGATTTTGCGTCTGCAAATAATGAAAATCAAGAGGCCATTAGAAATGCGTTGGATAAACAGCAGATAGGGGCTGCTTACCCACAAACAGAAATGCGTATCGTAAGTGATCAAAATGGTGGTATTGATCGCATTATGAAATCTTAATCTAAAGAACGGATTAAAACAAAGTATCGATAAGCAACAATTGCTTGTTGATACTTTGTTAACGTTGAAGGGTCTTTCTTCGCATATTTCGGTAAGATCAATTTATTGATCTTGTTGAGTAGTTTATAAATATTTTTCATTTTTGATAGACCTCCAGATTCAATATTTGCGGCATTTTAACTTGATTGGAAAATGCAATTAAATTATTTGCTGCCATCAATGCCATATTATCTCGTGCCTGTTCTGTTGCTGATCCAATGTGTGGCAATACAGCAACATTAGGTAAGTTTAGCAAAGGATTTTGAAAAGACATCGGTTCCGGGTTTGTAACATCAAGCCCTGCACCCCATATTTCTCCCGTTGTCAAAGCTTCATATAGATCTTGTTCTTGGTGTAATCCACCTCTCGCTGTATTGATGAAAATAGCGGTATTTTTCATTCTTTTGAACGCTTCCTTGTTGAATTTTTCCTTTGTCTCTAGAGAAAGGTTAGCATGTACAGATAAAACATCACTGCGCGTCAACAATTCATCATAATTTACATACTCCGCATCTAAAATACGTTTTGCAATTTCATTAGGATGCCTATTATAGTAGATAATGTCCATATTATAAGCATATTTTGCTTTCTTGGCAAGCTCCAGTCCAATTCTTCCTAATCCGAAGATCCCTAAGGTCTTTCCATTCAACTCAATTCCTAAATTTTCGGTTAACTCAAAATCTTTCCATTCATCATTTAGAATTTTTTTATGCATATAAAAAGCTTTCCTAGATACCGATAATAGCAACAAAAAAGCAATGTCTGCTGTTGCATTGGACAATACATCAGTTATATTACTGACCGGTATTCCATGTTTAGTAGCTTCATCCAGATCTACACTGTCATATCCAGCACTCATCAGGGCGATCGCTTTTAGATGAGGGCATGCTTCAAAAAAGTTTTTATCCAAGAGGTTATGTCCTGCGGCAAGTAAACAATCTACCTGTTGGCATTTCTGAATTAAATCGGTTTGACTAATATTCCCTGGATCAGTGCGGTAGGTAATATCAAAACCAGCTGCCCTTAAACTTTCAATTCCTTTTTGTGGTATTTTTCTAGTGATAAAAACTTTCATGATCTTAATCTATCCTGTTATTCAATTGTACTTTCCTATCAAACTTAACTAAATTTGCTTGTATACGCAATATAATGACAATACATATAGATCGGTAAATCATTTAGACCGGTAGCATGATCAGGTATGCATAAGCGCGATGTGAGTAAGCATGTATTCTTCTATCTTGTGAAATTTTTACAGCATAAATAGTGAAAAAAATAGAGGTTATACTTTTACGTATAACCCCTTATGTCTTTGTGCCTAATTTTTCTTTTATTTTTGAGAAAGAAGGAAGTTAAAAATGGAAACTCCTGTTTTTTCGACAGATTCTGCTGCATTTGAAAGTAATACAACTGCAGTTTTTTTATCAGGAGCAATAGCAATGTAAGAACTGCTTCCTGCAGTACCTCCTGTATGATAACAGTAGGTGATGTCGTCGATTAAATCCATATGCCAAGCCAGTCCAATATCTGTATTTGGAGGTAGGAAATAAGTGAACTGTCGGGTTAAAGCCATCGCATTTTCTAAGGGTGTTTCTGGCATCTTAAATTGCGCTTTAGCAAAAGTAAGTAAATCTGTCACATTCGATTTTAAACCTCTGGCTGCACTAAAGGAAAGAAAATCCCATGATTTGGTTTCATCGCCCTTTGCATTATAAACTTTTGACAGATACTGCGTTTTTGGGTTTATGACATCTGATGTGGCAGTTAAACCTAATGGTTTTGCAATGATCTCTTGAATAGTTGTATTGTAGTTCCTCTTATAGATCGTTGTCAAAATATCTCCCAATACAGCATAACCTAAATTGCTATATTCATATTTTTCTCCAGCGGTACTGTCCGATTTGAAAGTAGATAAATATTGATATAAGTACTTTCTATCGTATCCTTTATATGGATTATTTGCGTCGTATCCTTTTATTTTTTCAAAATTATTAGGCAATCGAGGTAATCCTGAAGTATGATTGGCTAAATTTTTGAAGGTTATTGCCTTTAAATTTGGGTTTGCTTTTAAGGTATCAGGTAAAAAATCTGTGATGGATTGATCCAATTTAACTGTACCATTTTCAACAAGATTGGCGAGAAGAGTAGCGGTGAAAATTTTTGATAACGACCCTAATTCATATAATGTTGTCGAAGTAGGTAAGATTTTATTTCCCTTTTCTGTTTCTCCATAGAAATAAGTGCTGAGTTGTTCATTCTGAATAACACCTATCGTTAATGATTGTGTATTTCCTTTTTTGCTATATTCATTTGCTATCGAATCAATAAAAAAATCCATTTTATTCCCGACAACAGTGCTTGTCATGACAGGCTCTTGTTTATCTGCTACTGGTTTGGCATAAGGTTGGAAACCTAAAGTATGGTAATGCATGGTGCTATCCACACCAAAAGGTACTGTGAACGATTTATCTGTAAAGTCTACGAGATATTGAGTAACACCATTGTTGAAATTCAATTTTTCAACATGTTGAATTCTTCCTAATGGATAGATTTCAGTTTCCAATAGATTTTTCAAAGAAGAATAAGGCACCGCTTTTTTAAATCCTTCATTCGCCAAATTATAAATGGAATCTGTCTTTTGTGAATTAATAAAAAACTCTATTTTGTTATAGAACGTATGGTTGATCTGTTCTTGTGTAGAATTTTGAGCGACAGCAGATAATGAACTACTGAATAAAAGTGCAGTAATAATTTTTTTCATAATGAATATACTATTACAAATCTACATAAACTTTATTTATATGCCAATGATTTGTTTTAGGCGTGTATATCCAGATTTGCTGATATTTAGTTTTTCACCAGTGATCAGAGCGGCAATAAAACTATCTTTTTCCCAAGGTTCTATTTTTGCCAATTGATCGATTTTGATAATAAAAGAGCGGTGTATCCTAACAAATGCACGGTCGTCCAAGTGTTTTTCAAAAAATGCCATTGTTTTATTTTTTAGAAAGACACCATCTGCAGTATGAATTTTTACATAATCGTCATAAGCTTCCAGATATTTGATTTGAGGAACAGGTATGATTTTAATTTGAGTACCTGTTTTGACAACAATACGATCTAATTTTGATTCTTCTTGATGAATGACTGCTTCATAATTTGGTGTTGGAGCGGGAACAGGTTTAGCAAAGTTTAATTTAAATTTTTCTAAAGCCTGTTTAAATCGATTTGGAGAAATTGGTTTCATCAAATAATCAATCGCATTTTTTTCGAAAGCCTTAAGTGCATAGTCATCAAAAGCGGTTGTGAAAATAACTGGAGGAGGATTTTCTATCAATTCAAGCATTTCAAATCCTGTTAATTTAGGCATCTGAACATCTAGAAATAATAAATCAGGTTGATGTTGTTGGATGGCTTTTACACCTTCAAATCCATCACCACATTCTGCAACGATAGACACTGAAGGATCTTGGCTTAAATATTCTACGAGGATGGAACGTGCCAACGGTTCATCATCAATGAGGATCACTTTAATCATATTGAGGAATTTTGATACTACTGGTAAATATATTGTTTTCACTATGGGTCAGTAAGAGATCATTTCTTCCGAAAAGAAGAAATAAACGCCTTTGAATACTGGTCAAACCAAATCCAGTACCTTTTGATTGCATAGATTCGTTTGGATCAAAGGGATTTTCAATGACAACACATAAAGTTTTGTTTTCGAAAAAGCATTTTATAGAAATCGTAACATCTTCTGTTACATTGTACAAGCCATGTTTAATGGCATTCTCTACCAAAGGTTGTAAGATCATGGCAGGTATTTTAGCTGTTAATACATCCGTATCATGTTTGATATGAACACTGAGACGATGTCCAAATCTTACTTTTTCAATATCTAAGTACAATTCCAGATGGTTTAACTCTTCTTGCAGAACAATTAATTGATTGTTTTCCTTTCGGAGTGTTCCTCGTAGAAAATCAGATAGCTGAAAAGTCATGTTTCGAGCTTCTGAGGGTTTAGGGCCAATCAGCGCAATAATTGAATTGAGACTGTTGAATAAGAAATGTGGTTGTAATTGCTGTCTCAGATTATATAACTCTGCTTCTCGCAATTGGTTTTCCGAATCTTGTTTTCTTTTAATATTTGTAATGTGTTCCTCTTGAATATTCCAAATAATAATAAAAATGGCAACAGAGGTGAGGATAAGAAAATTGGTAATGAAACGAAAAGGAATGATCAGATCATATATCTTCAAATGTTCTAGAGGAAGATAATATTGAATGACTAAACGACTCGCGATGATGCTTATACCGCTCATGATTAACCCAATAATAAGCACTTTCCAGATTTGATTGGGTTTCGGAATGTAATAATTTAGTGTCGTTGATAAGGCATAACAACAAAGCATCATCACAAGACTATTGATGATACAGTCTTTAATAGTAATGTCGCTTGGAAAACCAGAGCGATACATCAATGCATATTGTATAACAAAATAGCCAATTAGTATACTTAAACAAATGATTAGAATGAGCTTATTTTTATTTTGCAATAAAATCTTATCCTTCATGATTTAGACATTTCTAATAGTCAAATTTCCAAAAAGACAAGTACCGGTAATGTAAAGTTTTTTATTGGGATCTCTTGTTAATCCTACATGGAATCGACGATCATCAACATCTCCAAATACAGAAGATACATTGGTATAAATAGTCCAATTTGCAGGTACAATTATTTTAGCACTTCCAAACATCTGAAATGCATCAATTACAGCCGTATCGGTTATATCTGCCTGTGTTAAGTCTATGGATACACTACCAAACATACAAGCAATATTACCTCCTCTGAAATTTTTGGATAGAATCAGTTTTTTTAGACTTGCAAAAATGGAATTAACATTCAAAACATCTTCAAAACTATTATCAGTATTTGCATAATTTTGAGCTCCAAAGGTCTGCTCGTTAGGCAGACCTTGACTTGTTGGCTCATTACTTATTGTTGTTTCATTCGTTATATTGTTGTCAACAATTAACGAATTATTTTCTGTGTTGGGATCAACAACCCTTTTGTCCCAATCAAAATCTGAGGGTTGTTTTGGAGGGTTGTTCGGATTATTGGGCATAGGAGGGATCTCAGGTAATCCTTTTTTACGACCAATGATAAAGTATGCTCCAACGCCAATAATCAATATTGGAAATATAATTCCTCCAAAATCTGTATGCATAATCTCTCTCGCAAGAAATGCTAAGCCCAGAGCAATTAAAATTATGGAAGATTTTTTTTGAAATTGAGAATTAATCCCGATCACTAAACCGACAATAATCAAAATCATATACCATCCAAACATCCATGATGGAAAGAGATAGTCTATGTTTAGGTTTTTTAATAAAAATAGTATACCAATGAGTATGATTATACCTCCAATGATATTTTTACTGTTGTTACTTTTTGGTATGAATGGTTCTTTTTCCATGACTTTTAAATTTATACCTCAAAGATATATTGGTTACGCGATCTTGAGTAGTTGAAATAGGTAATTAAACTAAATTATTCGGTAAATGTAATAAAATCATCGGTGAAAAAATATCATTACCAGTTTTTACCGATGATTTGTCGTTAAAAAATAAAAGATAGGAACTTTACCAGTATGTTATCGTATATTTTATTTTATTTTTTTTGAATAATATTTGGAAGTTTCATGCTAAATATTATATATTTATCACAGATTAAGATTACTTAAACTTAAATAATAACCAATGGGAGATTTTGAGAACAAAGAGCGCGAAGAGGTTTTTTCAAAAAAGGTGAGAGCCGGTAAACGTACTTATTTTTTTGATGTAAAGGCTACACGATCTAATGATTATTACATTACCATCACTGAAAGTAAGAAACGTTTTGAAGACGGACAGTTTATTAAACACAAAATATTCTTATATAAAGAAGATTTTGAAAAATTTGCTGAAGGTTTAACTGATGTGGTTGAATATATTAAATCTAATCAGGAAGTAGTAGAAAAACGTTACGAACCTAATTTTGATGATACAACATATGCGGCTGAAAGCTCGAAAGATGATTTTTCTTTCTAGCATATGGACGAATTTAAAGAAAAGGTTACAAAAAGAATTGTAACCTTTTTTTATGCAATAGACTTCTTCTTCATGAATAGCCTATTCCACAATTTTTTACCATAACGTAAAATAAGCCAAACGATTAAGATAACAACTACCAGCGCTAAAATTGGAGCTATTATCGTTAAGATCGTCATCACAATAGAACCTGTCGTTTCTACTGTAGAAACAACGGGATTCCCTAATCCTCCAGTAGTAGCGGATGAAGCTGCACGTGTGCCTGCGAAACTTGTTCCGATAAGTGCTGCCGTTCCTCCTCCAGCAATTATTGATAAAGCCCACTGGGGTATATCTTGCATGTCGGTAAATTGGAGGGCAAACAATGCGGATCCAGCAATCGTTGCCAACGGGATAGAAATACTGTCAAGGACATTATCCAAAAAAGGGATATAAAAGCTTAATACTTCAATTAACATCGCTACAGCACTGATAATCAATGTGGGTAGACTTGCTAACCATTCCCAGTTTTCGGCTATTGGTATCCAATTGAAATAACTGGACAAACTGATGATGAAGATCGGTAGAAATACCCGAAATCCTGTCGCTGCAGCCAGACCTATACCAATACAAGCGCTTATGATATAAGATAGAAATGGGATATGGTCCGTCATAATAGATAATGTGTTATTTCGTTTCAACCACAATTGTATTGGCTGCAAAATCATGACAGCCCTTACGTTTGTCATTAAAGAAGAGTATCATGTTGATAATCGGAATTGTTTTTATGATACTTCTGATTAGGTATTGGAAAATAGTAACAGATTTTCCTTCTGTATCTGAAACAATCTTAATGCCACATATCTTCTTACCCAAAGTTCCTTTCAATAACCATTCCATCAGGAAGAAGTAAAGCGCCCATACAGGTAAAAATACTAAAAAATAATTCTCAGGCAAGTAATCTTTAAAACGTGTAGTCAATGTTGCTAACGGAAAGTTAAGTAAGATCAATACGACAAGATCAATGAAATAACTACCAATACGTTGACCGAATGAAGCTAATGGATGAGTCAAGCCATCGATATTCAAAGTAGATGATGTGTACTCTGAAGCAGGTAATATAGATGCAGGTATATAGGCTGTTCTGCAGAAATTGCATTCCAAAGTATCTCCCTGTTTTTCCAAGGGAATCATAGGAATAAAGAATAGCGAAAAATACCTGCGGTTTTGTTTTAATTGATAAGGACGTTCCATTTGACAGCGAGGACAGTGGAAATTACCATATTTAACCGTTTTACCTATTGATTTTGTTCCAAATATGATGAGCATACTGACTTAATTATTAAAAGTTTTCATACAACTGCTGTTTTAATCTTTATTGTTTTATTAAAATTGATACAATATACAAATTCAACGTTTTGTTTCTTATAAATAATTTTATTTTTCACGTCTATTTTAACGTTGTATGTTTTTATAAAAAAATTACTTTTATAAAAAATATATTTCATCTATAGTGCTTTTATTTTTCTATGCTAAGTAAAGTTCAGTACAGGAATGCAATTCGTGCTTAATCTATATCAACTTCTAACCAACTTCGGACTTTCTTCTAACTCCCAACGCCTTTGCACCACCTGTGCATCACTGTTTTACACACCTGCAACGCGAAAAGAGCGGTGCAACAGCGGTAAAAGAGCGTTCCAGCCGTGGTAAAACTCCGAAGGTGGTTAGAATAAGGTACGAATAAGGTTAGGAAAAGGTTTCATAATGATCAGTTTTTACATCAATATCCAGCTTCCGTATTAAGGAACTAAAAAGGAGTGCTCTAGTTTGGTTGTTTTTTAACCGATATTCATTTGCTCTTAATGAAGATCATTCGCTAGAGCGGTTAAAAAGTAGCTTAGTAGCTATCTCGAAGCTGAATGAGAGGAGGTGATTTGTCTTGATGTATTGACAAGTGTTTGTTGTTACAATAGTTGTGTTGTATTTCCTGTGGGTTAATATTGCTTTATTTGATTTTGCAATATTTCTTGTAGATGAATATCGCTTTTATCTTTGTTAGGAGTCCATCATTCAGAATGTATATTTCTGTTGATAATAAGAAATGAAAAATGCGCAGTTTTTGGCTGCGCATCTGAAAAAATACTGTAAATACTATTAACCTAAATAAGATTTTAAGATTTTGCTACGAGACGTATGACGTAAGCGTTGTAAAGCTTTATCTTTAATCTGACGAACACGTTCACGTGTTAAGCTGAATTTCTCACCAATTTCTTCTAATGATAATTGATGATTTGAACCAAGGCCAAAGAATAAAACAATTATTTCTCTTTCGCGTTCTGTTAAGGTTGCTAATGAACGTTTGATTTCTTCAGATAAAGATTCATCGATAAGGGAACTGTCTGTTTCAGGGTCATGATTCTCTAATACATCTAATAGGGTATTTTCTTCCCCTTGCACGAATGGTGCATCCATAGATACATGTCTACCTGAATTACTTAATGTGTCCGATACTTTATCGACTGTTGTTTCAAGAATTTCTGCAAGTTCTTCTGGTGAAGGTTCGCGTTCATATTCTTGTTCTAATTTAGAGAAAGCTTTACTAATTTTACTTAATGAACCGACTTGGTTCAAAGGTAAACGTACAATACGAGATTGCTCTGCAATAGCTTGAAGAATAGATTGACGAATCCACCATACCGCATAAGAGATAAACTTAAAACCTTTTGTCTCATCAAAACGTTTTGCTGCCTTAATGAGGCCCAAGTTACCTTCGTTGATTAAATCGCCTAAGGTTAATCCTTGATTTTGATATTGTTTTGCTACAGATACGACGAAACGTAAGTTAGTTTTAGTTAATTTCTCCAATGCAACTTGATCGCCTTCACGGATACGTTGAGCTAATTCAACTTCTTCTTCTGCTGTGATTAAGTCTACTTTACCAATTTCGTGTAAGTATTTGTCTAGTGACTGTGACTCACGGTTGGTAATCGATTGTGTGATTTTGAGCTGTCTCATTAATTATATTAATACCTTTCTTCTCTGAAATGTTTGCAAAAGTACAAAAATAAAACGACTTATTTTTATATTTATTGCCAATTCATTTGTATATGTGATTGGTTATGAGGATTTTTATTTAATTTTTCTACAAGCAAAAATTATTCCAAAAGCATTGATTTTTAATTATATTATT
This sequence comes from Sphingobacterium sp. SRCM116780, assembly GCF_021442025.1. Classification (NCBI taxonomy): domain Bacteria; kingdom Pseudomonadati; phylum Bacteroidota; class Sphingobacteriia; order Sphingobacteriales; family Sphingobacteriaceae; genus Sphingobacterium; species Sphingobacterium sp. SRCM116780. The sequence continues at coordinate 2,028,857 of NZ_CP090446.1, read as the reverse complement.
GTTGGAAATTATATATTTATTTGTAATCTGTTGTAAATGAATATGGTTTAATTTCAATATTTATTTATACGAAAGATTATAAACCAAATGAAAAGTTTTAAATAAAAAAAGAATAAATTTGAGAGGGCCTAAAAATGATTTTATTTTGATAAAACCTTTTTATACTTTCGAATGTTAACCAATAAATATTATAATTTAAATTATGCCAATTACTATTCACTTGGACAAAGTTATGAGAGATCGTAAAATGTCATTGAACGATTTAAGTGCTAAGGTAGGTATTACGTTGTCAAACCTTTCAATTATAAAAAATCAAAAAGCCAAAGCATTACGATTAGATACTTTGGCTTCTATTTGTAAGGCTTTACAATGTCAGCCTTCAGATTTAATGGAATATATAGAGGATTAAAATCTGTAACCTCTTAAAAATTCAACGATTTGCATTTTTTTCTTGCCTTCTATTTGTAATGATGAAACATGGATATACCCATTGTTTCCAGCGAATTTAAGATAAGTCTTCTCATCTGTTTTATAATCTCCAGTTGCTATATCCGGAGCTGTGTATTCTTTTGTCACCGTATATAATTTCACCGTTTTATTGTTTAAGCTTGTAAATGCTGCTGGGTAAGGGCTTAGACCACGAATAAGATTGTAAATACGATCAATGTCTTGGTTCCAATCTATTTGACAGTTTTCTTTAAATATTTTAGGCGCATGTTTTAGCTCACTTTCTGGAATCAACGTGCTTTGTGGGGTTGGACTCAGATTGTTGTTTTTTAATCCTTCAATAGTCTTGAGTAAAAGTTGAGCGCCAGCCACCATTAATTTATCATGTAATATTCCGGCGGTGTCCTCCTCTTCAATGGTTACTTGATCAGATAATAGGATATTCCCAGTGTCAATTTCGTGTTGCAAAAGAAAAGTAGAAACACCAGTTACCTTTTCGCCATTGATAACGGCATGATTGATCGGTGCTGCTCCTCTATACTGTGGGAGTAGGGATGCATGTACATTGATTGTTCCATGAATAGGCATGCTCCAAACTAATTCGGGTAACATTCGAAACGCAACGACAATTTGTAAATCAGCTTGATAAGATTTTAGTTCTTCCAAAAAAGCAGGGTCTTTTAATTTTATGGGCTGTAATACAGGAATATGATGCGCTTCTGCATATACTTTTACTGCAGATTGATGAAGTTTCTGACCACGACCAGCTGGCTTGTCCGGAGCAGTGACTACAGCAACAACATTTTCTCCCGATTGAATAAGAGCATCTAAAGAAGCTACGGCAAAGTCTGGGGTTCCCATGAAAATTATACGCATATACTATTATCTCGTTATATTTTGATAGATTATGATGCAAACAGCAGGAATAAAATAGGCTGATTCACATTTTTTTTTAACTTTGCGAAGTTACATAAATATATTTAAAGCTTGAATTTTCCATACTTTTTAGCCAAGAGAATCACATTTTTAGGAAAAAGAACTTTTTCTAAATTGATTGTACGCATTACTGTTGGGGCAATTGCTTTAGCTATTGCGGCAATCATTCTTTCTGTTGCTGTATTAAGAGGATTTAAGTCAGAGATCACTGGAAAACAGCGTGGTTTTTTTGGAGATGTCATGGTCTTGCGTTATGATTTGAATAATGCATATGAAAATTCTCCGATCAGTTTGGATACAACCCAGTTAAACAAATTGAAAAAACAATCTAATGTTGCTTCAATTTATTCCTTTGCTACAAAAGCTGGAATTATTAACGTAAATGATGAAGTAGAAGGGGTGTTGCTAAAGGGATTAGACTCTTGTTACGATCAATCGTATTTAAAGACAATATTGGTGGCAGGTGATACCATTAATTTTAAAGCAGATCAGGGGTCAGGAGAACAGATTTTGGTCTCAAAATATCTTGCCAATAGATTAATGTTGAAAGTCGGTGATGACTTCATCATGTATTTTGTTCAACAACCAATCCGAAAAAGAAAATTTGAAATTAAGGGAATCTATAATTCTGGTTCAGAAGAACTCGATAAAATATATGTTATCGGTTCTTTAAATCTGATCAGAAGACTTAATAATTTGGATAGCACAGCGGTTGGAGGTTATGAAGTGCGCATTCACGATTTTACACAATTGAATCAGACGACTAGTCAAATTGAAGATGAACTTCCTGTGGATATGCAGGCGGTCAGTATTCGAGATCAAGTACCTGATATATTTCAGTGGTTGGATCTATTGGATATGAATACGAAGGTTATTTTCGTGTTAGTAACACTTGTTGCCATCATTAATATGGTTTCAGCTTTACTCATTACGATTCTAGAAAGAACTTCGATGATTGGGATTCTGAAAGCATTGGGTTTTCATAATAACGGAGTCAGAAGAGTGTTTATGTATAATGCCTTGTACTTAATTGGTTTAGGTGTTATTATAGGCAATTTACTCGGTCTAAGCCTTTATTTCTTTCAATATCATGCCCATTTCTTCAAACTGGATGAACAGACGTATTATATCTCTTATGTCGCTGTGAAACTTTTGTGGACGGATGTCATTTTGATTAATATATCTTTGATGTTGATTGGTATGTTAGCCTTGTTTATTCCTTCTTTATTGATTACCAAAATCAGCCCAATTAAAGCGATTTCTTTCAAATAATTTGAGGGTTTAATTGTGGTTTCGGAATAAATATTTTACTTTTAGAAGTTTGAGAGAAGAACTTTTATCAGTAATTCTTTTCAAATGTGTACTTGAATTAGCTTTATATATCTATGAATAGAAACGTATTAGATCACTTATCGCATGCTTTCGAAGCTCCTTTAAAAAGTCCAGTACTTATTTTCGCGCTTGTACTTGTTATCATCTTATTATCGCCAATTTTATTGCGATCGATAAAGGTTCCAGGAATTATAGGTTTGATTATTTCTGGTGTTATTATCGGCCCACATGGTTTAAATTGGTTAGAAAAAAACTCAGCAGTAGATTTATTTTCAACAATAGGCTTGCTTTATATCATGTTCATTGCTGGTTTGGAGCTGGATATGAATGAGTTTAAAAAAACGAAACATAAAAGCTTCCTTTTTGGCTTTTTTACTTTTATCATCCCCATAGCCATTGGCTTTCCTGTCTGTTATTATTTTTTAAATTATGGCATATTAGCGAGTATATTGATTTCAAGTATGTTTGCTACCCATACATTGGTGTCTTACCCAATTGTGAATAGTTATGGTATTTCTAAAAATGAAGCTGTTGCCATTACTATTGGAGGGACAATCCTGACCGATACAGCTGTTCTGATTATTCTTGCTGTGATTACTGGTGCTGCTCAGGGTAATATCGGACAAGAGTTTTGGGTGACATTGGGTATATCTTTTGCGATCTTTCTCTTTATTATGTTTGGTATTATTCCTCGAATTGCCAAATGGTTTTTTGAAAAAATTGAAAGTGAAAAGACTTCTCACTACATTTTCATTTTAGCGATTGTTTTTTTTGCAGCTTTTTTATCTGAAATAGCAGGTTTAGAACCTATAATAGGTGCATTCGTGGCAGGTTTGGCCTTAAATAAGCTTATCCCTCATTCTTCGGCTTTAATGAATCGAATTGAATTTATTGGGAATGCCATTTTTATCCCATTCTTCTTGATCAGTGTAGGGATGATTGTTGATGTTAGTGTACTTTTACATGGTCCTGAAGCTTTAATTGTTGCAGCTACGTTAACCGTAGTGGCTATAATTGGAAAATGGAGTGCTGCTCGAGTGACACAATTTGTTTTTAAGTATACTAAAGGTCAACGTAATGTTATTTTTGGACTCAGTAGCTCACATGCAGCGGCGACGTTGGCAGTTATCATGGTTGGTCATAAAAATGGCATTATCGATGAAAGTGTATTGAACGGAACGATCTTATTGATTTTAGTAACTTGTATCGTCGCGACGATTGTGACAGAAGGAGCTTCTAAAAAAATCGTTTTGGATGGAGATCAAGATGATTCCCATATTAATATTGTGAAAGAGCATGATGAACATATTTTGATCCCGTTGGCTAACATGGAAAACATGCAGTCTATTTTAGACTTTGCAACGATGATGAAGAGTAAAAAATCGCATCATCCTATTAATATTGTATCCGTTGTAAAGGATAACGAACAAGCGGAAAAGAACATGGCAACTGCTCGTAAAAACTTGGATAATATCGTGAAGTATGCCTCAGGGAGTGAAACGGAAGTAAATATAGCAACGACTATCGATTTTAATATTGCTAGTGGAATTAGCCGCAGTGCCAGAGATATAATGGCAGATTGTATTATTTTAGGCTGGCCAAGTGCAACGAATTTTGTTGATAAAATAGTTGGGGAAAAGACAGAGAGTATTTTAAATCGTACTTCTGCCAACGTGATGATGTGTCAATTTAAAAAACCATTTATTTCGCATAAAAAAATTATTGTTTTTGCCCCACCTTTGGCAGAATCAGAATTTGGTTTTGAATACTGGGTAGAAAAAGTGCTTAAATTAGGACAAGAGCTTACTATTTTAGTCACTTTTGTTTGTGATGGAAGAACTGAATTAGCAACAAAAGAATACCTAGCTGAAATAAAAAATTCAGTTCCAGTAGATTTTAGAATTTATGACAATTGGGATAATATACAAGGTTTAATTCATTTTAGAGAAGATAATGCCTTATTATTTTATGTTTCTTCGCGATACGGAGAAGTATCTTATCGGAGTTCTTTAGATGGTTTGGCAAAGAAATTGGAAAAGATTCATCAGCATGAAAATGTGGTTTTGGTATTTCCGAGTCGTATCGATAATCAACATATCGATGAATATGAGGATGTACAGGCTGCACCAATTTTTAGAAAAATAAGTAAGGAAATTGGCAATATGTTTAATAAGGAAAAATAGATATTCAAGTATGGCGAATAAAATAACAAAATCAGCTCATGGATCGTTACAAGTTCCAGACCAACCCATTATTCCGTTTATTATAGGGGATGGTATCGGACCAGATATCTGGAATGCATCTGTTCGGGTATTTGATCGAGCGGTAGAAAAGGTTTACGTGGGTAAAAGGAAAATTGAATGGAGAGAAGTTTTAGCTGGAGAAAAGGCATTTAATGAGACCGGAGACTGGCTACCCGAAGAAACACTAACCATATTGAAAGAATATTTAGTGGGTATAAAGGGGCCTTTGACGACTCCAATTGGGGGTGGTATTCGTTCCTTAAATGTTGCTTTACGTAAAGAGCTGGATTTGTTTGTCTGTCAACGTCCTACTATATGGTACGAAGGTGTTCCTTCTCCTGTTAAGCACCCGGAATATGTCAATATGGTCATTTTTAGAGAAAATACAGAAGATATTTATGCTGGGATAGAATTTGCTGCAGGAACGGAGGACGCGACGAAGATTCAAGACTTTTTAAAGCAAAATCTTCACGTGGATTATAACTTTTCAAATGATACGGGTGTTGGGATCAAACTTGTTTCAGAAAAAGGTTCTAAACGACTGATTAGAACGGCTATTGAACATGCAATAACACATAAATTACCCTCTGTAACTTTGGTTCACAAGGGTAATATCATGAAGTTCACAGAAGGTGCTTTTAAGAATTGGGGATATGAACTTGCAGAAGCAGAATTTGCAAATCAGACCTATACTTGGGGACAATGGGAACGGACAAAAGAAGAAAAAGGAGAAGAGGCTGCCAATCAGGAACAGAAACAAGCTTTGGCCGCTGGTCGGATCTTGATCAAAGATGTAATCGCTGATAATTTCTTACAACAGATTTTGTTAAACCCTCGTGATTATTCCGTTATTGCTACACTTAATTTAAATGGTGATTATATTTCGGATGCTTTAGCTGCAATAGTGGGTGGTATAGGGATTGCTCCTGGTGCGAATATTAATTACAATACAGGTCATGCTGTGTTTGAAGCAACGCATGGAACAGCTCCTCGTTTTGCGAATACAAATACGATGAATCCTTCATCTGTTATTTTGAGTGGTGTGATGATGTTCGAATATATGGGTTGGCAAGAAGCAGCTGATGCGATTGTGAAAGCATTAGGGGATACCATAAAGGCGAAAACAGTTACAGTTGATTTTTATAATTTAATGGAAGAAGCAACCCTTGTGAAGACAAGTGAATTTGCCGATCGTATCATTGAAAAGTTGTAAAAACAATTCTTAATTCCATCGATAAAGCTGATCTTTGAAATTTAATTTAAGGATCAGCTTTTTTTATATGCAATTTTCAGATTTTCCTACATTTCTAAAAGAATCTTCTGTTTTCAGTGATGCCGAATTACAGTTACTCCTTACGACCGACCAATTACCTTCCGATAGAGAAATTGATGCCATCAGAGATGAACCTGAGGTTTACGATTTATTAAATGCATTTATCGGAGACGAAAATAGTCGTACTATTCATCTACAGCTTTATGCAAAAGAATTATTAAAAAATAATCAAGTCTTGCAAGCCTGGAAAGTTATCTTACTGTAACTCACTGTTAATATCATTTTTAATCAATTTCATTCTATTTAATAGGATATTTTTATTATTTTGCTATTAGTATTTTGTTAATTTCATTAAAATTGATTTTTTCTTGAAATTTAAACAAGAATTCTTGTACCTTTGTGCATTCGTAATCAAACGATTGCTTAAAGGAATTAAAAAAAGCTATTAAAAAACAAACTATATATCGATGAAACATAATTTTGGAGCAGGTCCTTGCATTCTGCCAAAGGAAGTTTTTCAAGAAGCTTCACAAGCTGTAATTGATTTTAATAATACAGGTTTATCAATTTTAGAAATTTCGCACCGTTCCAAAGAATTCGAAGCTGTACTGGATGAAGCAATAAAATTGGTTCGCGAATTGTTAAATGTACCTCAGGGATATTCCATTTTGTTTTTACAGGGTGGTGCAAGTTTACAATTTGCCATGGTTGCGATGAATTTATTGCCTGAGGGTGGTAAAGCTGCTTATTTAGATACAGGTGTTTGGGCTACAAAAGCTGCTAAAGAAGCAAAAAAAATAGGTCAAGTCGAAGTGATTGCTTCATCAAGTGATAAAAATTACACTTACATTCCTAAAAATGTAACCGTTCCTGCTGATGCAGCTTATTTTCATTATACGTCAAATAATACGATTTATGGCACCGAAGTATTTGATGTTCCAGCTTCAAATGTTCCTGTTGTGGTTGATATGTCTTCCGATATTTTTAGCCGTCAGATAACTGTTTCTGATTTTGATCTTATCTATGCCGGAGCGCAAAAAAATATGGGCCCTGCAGGCGCTACATTAGTGATTGTGAAAGATGAGATTTTAGGTAAAACAGGTCGTGTCATACCTTCTATTTTAGATTATTCGGCTCATATAGCTGCTGGATCAATGTATAACACGCCTCCAGTATTTTCAATTTACGTATCCTTATTAAATCTACGTTGGTTGAAAGCGAAAGGCGGTGTATCGGTAATCGAACAAGAAAATATCATTAAAGCACGTACTTTATATGATGAAATTGACCGCAATCCTTTCTTTAAGGGAACTGCTGTTGTGGAAGATCGTTCTCGCATGAATGTCACTTTTATTATGGATTCTGCAGAATTAGAAGCAGAGTTTTTGGCTTTATCAAAAGAGCGTGAGCTTATTGGTATCAAAGGTCATCGTTCAGTAGGTGGTTTTAGAGCGTCTATATACAATGCATTGTCGATTACAAGTATCAATGCTTTGGTAGATGCGATGAAAGAGTTTGAAGAATTACACAAATAATCAGAGACAAATAATGAGAATATTAGCAAATGATGGTATTGATCCAATAGGAAAAAAAATATTGGAAAATGCTGGATTTGAGGTAGACACAAATCATATACCGCAAGCAGAATTGGCGGAAAAATTACAACAATACGATGCGATTACAGTACGTAGTGCTACGCAAGTTAGACAGGCTTTAATTGATGTTTGCCCTAATTTGAAAGTTATTGGTCGTGGTGGAGTGGGTATGGATAATATTGATGTGGACTATGCGCGTTCAAAAGGTATAGCTGTAGTCAATACACCTGCAGCCTCTTCATTGTCTGTTGCTGAGCTTGTGTTTGCTCATCTTTTAAATGGCGTACGTTTCCTATATGATGCTAATCGTCAAATGCCAGTTTCTGGTGATACTAAATTTGGCTCTTTGAAAAAAGCATATGCTGGTGGAGTAGAGCTAAGAGGTAAGACGTTAGGTGTTGTTGGCTTTGGACGTATTGGTCGTGAAACAGCGAAAATTGGTCTGGGATTGGGCATGGATGTCGTGTACTATGATTTATTTGAAGGACCAAAAACCTTAATACTAAATTTGACACAAGGTATCGAGGTTGAACTTCCTGTTCAACAAATCGAAATGGAAGAGTTATTGAAAACTTCAGATTTCATTACGTTACATGTTCCATTTTTAGATAAACCAGCTATTGGTCAAGCAGAGTTTGCTTTATTGAAAGATCAAGTTGGTTTGGTAAATGCATCACGTGGTGGTGTAATTGATGAATTGGCGTTAATTGAAGCGTTAAATGCAGGAAAAGTTGCTTTTGCTGGCTTAGATGTATTCGATAATGAGCCAACACCAAGAACTGAAATCTTGAAACATCCGAAAATTTCTTTAACTCCACATATTGGAGCAGCAACAAATGAAGCACAAGAACGCATTGGCGAAGAATTGGCTCAGTTGATTATTGAGAATCTGAAGAAGTAGTCATCCGCAAGAAAATATTTATATTTGCGGCACAAAAACTTAATTGTATTTGTGCCGCTTTTTTATGCAAAAAGTCAAAAGTTAGCCGTTCATCTTTGTCCTCACTATCGTCAATCCGTTGCTCGTTAATGGCAAGAAAACTAATAAACTAGAAAATAATAAACTTGATGATTGAATTAGAAAATTTTGAGCAACATTTAAATACTTTATCATTCCACGATTGGAATAAACTTTTTGAATTAATTCCTCAAATTGAAAAAAATCAAAAATTTAGAGAACCTAAAGATTCTGAAAAACTTAAAAATGGTTCTTATTCATTTCCATATTGGGCATCATCTGAATTAGTAGACAAAACGTTTGAAATTATTAATACGTTAAACCTTGTACCAATATTTGATTGGACTTCTTGGATAGCGGGTAAAACTATTTTAAATGACAAAGAATTTGATTATTTAAAACTGGACACCATTACACTATGTAAACTATTTACTTTAATTATTAGAGCAGATAGATTTAGTGAAGGATTTATGGCGTCTTGTTTTGAAAGCGGAGTGATGTTGAAAATTATTAAAGCATTGAAAAATCGTTCAAATCAAAAAATAAATATAGATGTAGTAAGGTCAGCACTTTTTGGTGTCGCTGTGGGGGACGCATTAGGAGTGCCTGTTGAGTTTAAAAGCAGAGAAACAATAAGCAGGAACAAAGTTACTGATATGATTGGCTTTGGAACATACAATTTACTTCCTGGAACTTGGTCAGATGACAGCTCATTGACTTTCTGTCTCGCTGAAGCATTGACGAATGGATTTGACCTTCATGAAATAGGACAAAACTTTATAAAATGGGCTTATGAAGGTTATTGGACACCAAGAGGAATTGTTTTTGATATAGGAATTGCTACAAGTCAAGCTATTTACAGACTAAAAAAAGGAGAAATTCCAGAGCTAGCAGGGGGATTTGATGAATATGAAAATGGCAATGGTTCTCTTATGAGAATTTTACCATTATTATTTTACATTTCAGACAAACCATTGAATGAACGATACCAAAAAATAAAACAAGTTTCGTCTATTACACACGGACATATTCGTTCAGTAATTGCTTGTTTCTATTATCTTGAGTTTGCCAAACAACTGATAGAGCAGAAAGACAAATTTGAGATTTATCAAAATCTAAAAGTAGAAATTACGAATTTTTTGATTACGCTTTCAATTAACCAATCGGAAATTTCATGGTTTGACAGTTTGCTAAAATCAAACATTTACGAACAAACAGAAGCTAATATAAAAAGTAGTGGTTATGTCCTTCATACCATTGAAGCAAGTATCTGGTGTTTACTTACAACAAATAATTATAAAGATGCTGTTCTAAAAGCTGTAAATCTAGGAGAAGATACTGATACAACAGGAGCTGTCACAGGCGGACTCGCAGGACTATTATATGGAATTAATAATATTCCTAAAAGTTGGTTACAACAATTAGCAAGAAAAAAAGATATTGAAAATCTAGCAGAACGGTTTGCGAAAAAATTTGCTCGCCACTAACATAGATACTTAGCGAGATGAAATGCTAAAACTAAAGACCCCGTCTATCTTTGTATCGCCAAGTCGTTGCTCGTTGTGCGACATTTTGACCAATTGCACTTCAAACAAAACTCAAATGAAAATTAGTTCTATTATTGAGGTGCACTGCTGATTGTAGTCGGTTGTATCATTATTATAAAATATTGTTTATAACGATTTTAATCACTTTGTTTAATTTCGTTTTTTAATCATCTTTTTATTTAAAAAAAATTAAGTAAATGCCTATATTCACGGCAAAATTTAAATATAATGTAATTTAGTATGAAAATTTTAAAATTTGGTGGTACATCTGTCGGTAGTGCAGAGCGCATCAAAGGGTTGTTAGACATCGTAAACCCTTCCGAGCGTCAAATTGTTGTGTTGTCAGCCGTATCGGGGACAACAAATGCTTTAGTAGAAATCGGTCAAGCTTATTTAGCAGATAAGAAGGACTTAGCAAAGGATTTAATAAAGAAGCATAAAGACAAGTACGAAGACCTAATTAAAGAATTATTCAAAACTGAAGAAGGCTATAAGAACGGGAAAAGTTTAATCGATTCTCACTTCAATTTTATTGAAGGTTTCGCGAATGAACTTTTTACTTCTATTGAGGATAAAATTATTTTAGCACAAGGAGAGTTAATTTCAACAGCTTTATTCCATTTTCATTTACAAGAAATCAATGTTCCGTCGGTGTTGTTACCTGCATTGGATTTCATGAAAATTGATGAAGATAATGAACCTGTAGTTGGTTATATCGGAGAGAAATTATCAGCGATATTAGCTAAATACCCTGAAAATACATTGTTTATTACGCAAGGCTTTATTTGTCGGAATTCTTTTGGGGAGATTGATAATTTACGTCGTGGGGGATCTGATTATACGGCATCATTAATTGGTGCTGCTATTGGTGCGGAAGAGGTTCAAATTTGGACAGATATTGATGGCATGCATAATAACGACCCACGTATCATAAAAAATACAACTCCAATTGCTCATCTGAGTTTTGATGAAGCAGCTGAATTAGCCTATTTCGGTGCTAAGATTTTACATCCACAGTCTGTTTTTCCGGCTCAGAAATATAATGTTCCTGTCCGACTATTGAATACAATGGATCCACAGGCAAAGGGAACATTAATCAGTAAAGAGGGGGCTCAAAAGGGTATTATTCGTGCAATTGCGGCGAAAGATGGTATTACTGCTATTCATATTCATTCTTCACGTATGCTATTAGCTTATGGTTTCCTGCGTAAGGTTTTTGAAATCTTTGAACGTTATAAAACGCCAATTGATATGATCACAACATCTGAAGTTGCTGTTTCGGTGACCATTGATGATACAACAAACTTAAAAGATATCATTGCAGAAGTGGAAGATTTTGGAACAGTTGCTGTTGATGAGCATCAAACCATTGTGTGTGTGGTTGGTGATTTTGGTATGAACACACATGGGTATGCTGCACGTGTATTGGATGCAGTAAAACATTTGCCTATTCGTATGATTTCTTATGGTGGTTCAAATTATAATATATCTATTTTATTAAATTCTGATCATAAAATAGAAGCACTGAAGTCATTACATAACCGTTTATTTTAATTGAATTTTGATAAGATGATGAAGGAAAATATAGGTGATCGTTTCGTAGGAAAAGAAACACCATTTTATTATTATGATATGAAAGTCCTCGAAGAGACATTGGATGCAGCTTATGTGGCATCGAATAAAAGAGGTTTTCACGTTCATTTTGCGTTGAAGTCAAATTTCAATAGTCGTTTGCTATCGATGATTCAAAGTAAAGGCTTTGGAGGAGATTGTGTCAGTGGAAATGAGGTGCAACGCGCTATCGATGCTGGATTTGCTGCCAAGATGATCACTTTTGCAGGTGTTGGTAAGTCGGATAAAGAAATTAAATCAGCTTTATCACATGATATCTTTGCCTTTAATGTGGAATCTATTCAAGAACTTGAAGTGATTAATGAGCTGGCTGCAGAACAGGGGCGTAAAGCTAAGGTGGCCTTACGTATTAATCCAAATGTAGATGCACATACCCATCATTATATCACGACTGGGTTGGATGAAAATAAATTTGGCGTAACAAATGCGGAATTAGAAAAGGCTGCTGCTATTATTCGGAAATGCGAAAATATTGAATTAATAGGTTTGCACTTTCATATTGGTTCTCAGATAACGGATATGAATGTTTTCAAAAGCCTGTGTGTGAAAGTTAATGAGTGGAAGAATTGGTTTGAAGAGCATGGAGTTACGATCAAAGTTTTGAATGTTGGAGGAGGTCTAGGCGTTGATTATCATCACCCTGATGCGAAAGCAATACCAGATTTTGAAGCTTATTTCGATATTTTTGATAAATTCTTAGAAAGAAACCCACAGCAAGAAGTTCATTTTGAATTGGGAAGAGCATTGGTTGCACAGTGTGGTTCACTCATTAGCAAAGTTCTTTATGTAAAGAATGGATTAAAAAAGAATTTTTTAATTTTAGATGCAGGGATGACCGAATTAATGCGACCAGCACTTTACCAAGCTTTTCATAAAATTGAAAAACTAGGAGATGCTGCTGCAACAGAATTGGTTAATTACGATGTCGTAGGTCCAATCTGTGAAAGCTCAGATTGTTTTGGTAAAGAAGTTAGCTTACCGCTATCTCAAAGAGGAGATCTTATCGCTATTCGTACAGCAGGTGCATATGGTGAAGTGATGGCTTCTCGTTATAATCTTAGGGAAGAAATTCGCTATGTTTATAGCGATGATTTAGCGTAAGGGATTGCTTTAAACTAGAAAAAAGGCTTAAACTCATTGTTGTGAGTTTAAGCTTTTTTTTGTTGCGTTGTTTTTGTTTTCATATTGGTAATTCGTATTTTATTGTAGAGAAAGAATGATCAATAAAATTTTAATGTTGCATAGCATATCTGGTCGTTTTGTTTTAAATTAGTACAATAGGTAATTGAAAAAGAGTAGCTAAAATGATGATGCAAATTTTTAAAATAAACGTATATAGCGTATTTGGTTGTTTCGCCTGTTTATTTTTTAGTTGCACGGGAATAGCTGAAAAAAATGCAACTAAAGTTGAAACCAGTAGCAAAGATACTTTGGTTCGGGCGTTGGTTGTGAAGGATACAAGTAAAGAAATTGTAATGGATACAGCTGGTTGCGTCTTTTCTAATGATATAAAAGGAGATACTGAAAAAGCAATCTTTGCTTTTAATAAAGGGCTTAAAATAAATTGGAATAAAGACCATACTCGTGCATCTGTTTATCTGGATAATGACGATCAGTTGGAATTGAGTATAGGAGGCTGTGATCATTATAGTTACGATGCTTATTTGAAGACTGCTATAAATTATCGAGATCAATCGGCTGGTTTGGGTGGCGCATACTTTCTTTGGACCAGAGTATGGAAAAGACTATCAGGCTATTGTTGCAAATAAATGGTACCATGAAGAACGGAAGGAGCATAGCCCTGAAGGAATATATTATGCTATCCAAGATACAAGTACGGAAGAGACAAATATCATCAAAGAGGGATTTACATTTCAGGATTTAAAAGAGAAGGGATCGGGGATAGTTCTTAATTTTTATATGAATTAATTCGTAATCGGCTTTCATGAAGTAGTCTGGACTTTATCTTTTATGATAGCTTCTGCTTAAATAGCTTGTGTTTGTATCTTCATTTCTTTTAAGGTCGAATATATTTTGTTTTGAAGTGCATCCTCGTACCTTTGTGTATGCAAAATATCCAAAATATTCTTCAAAAATTATTTAGACATCAAGCTGAGATTGACTTTGATTTAGATGCATCATCCACGATTTTGTTGGCTCACTACGCTTATTTTCCAATCAAAGAGTTACTTGATTTTAAACCTACGTTTAAAATTGGATATCAAGAAGCTTTAAAAGACTTAGAGACACGGGTAGGAGTAGATCCCGCTACACTAGTCTTGTTAAAAGGTATTGCAGGAATTAAACTGGATGATCCAAATACAGAACATCATTTGTTGGAAGCACAGCGATTTCATGCTTCGGCTTTGGGCTATAGCTATTTGGCTTTATATTATTTTCTAAATGAAAATTTTGAACAGGCTTTACATGTTTATACGGAGGCAATCGATCATTTTCCAAAGGAACCATATTTTTATGCTTGTCGCTGTGTCATTAATCGAGCTTTGGAAGACGATGAGGGTGCTTTTTACGATTATCAAATCGCAAAACGGCTTGATTTTAATTACCATAGTTTATTAGAATGGCAAGAACATTTACCGTTTTTGACAGAGTTAAAACGCGAACACACCGAGATTCAGGAACTAGAAACTTCTTTGCAACATGATACAGATAATCTGGAGATTATGGTAAAATTGGCTTTGGAATATGTGCATATCTATGACTATCAGGCAGCGTTACGTTTGTATCATAAAGGATTGGAAATAGTAGGGGACAATCCGGAATTATATGTTTATAGAGCAGCTATCTATACGAAATTAACGATTTATATTGCCGCTATACATGATTGTAACCAAGCTATCGAAATTGATCGTAATTGTGTTCCTGCTTACGTACTGCGTGCAAAATTGCAGGAATGCCTAAAAGATGATCAGAAAGCGATTTCCGATTATCAACAGGCAGAATTGATTAATCCTGCACAATCAACTATTTATGAAGAACGAGCTTCTTTGTTTGAAAGAATGGGGAAATTTGAGGATGCAATACGCGACTACTCTACACTCATCAACTTGTTAAAAGATGATTTTTATCCCTACACGTTGCGTGCAGATCTTTTTGAGCGATTAGAGCGATGGGAGGATGCTTTAGGTGATTATAATGAGGCAATACTATTAAATCCTTATTATTCGGACTTGTATCAATATCGTGCTGCTGTAAAAGAAAATTTAGGAGACCGTGCTGGGGCAGAGGAAGACTTGAAAAAATTTGAAGAATTAGAAGAAGAATATGAATAAGAAAGGTCCAGTGTAAAGCACTGGACCTTTCTTATTTTGTTTAAATCAGCTCCTATAGCGCTGTTTGTTTTTCTAAAGTTTGGATATCTTTATGTGACCTACCAAAAGTTACGTCCTATTTAAATAGCAGGTTCTTGTTGACTTAAACAATGAAAACTGCCCAGCCCCCAAATAATATCTGTGGAATCAATACCTACAACCTTTCGATCAGGAAAACATTTTTGAATAATATCTAATGCAATTGTATCTTTAGCACAACGATAGGTCGGGACAATCACGGATTTATTGGCAATGTAAAAATTTGCATAAGATGCAGGTAAACGTTCTCCTTCACAGTAAACGCCATCTGGCATCGGTAATGTGATGATATTTAAGGAACGTCCATCTTCAAGTTTCATTTCTTGCAATTGACGTAAATTCGTTTGCAACAATTCGTAATTATCGTCTTCTATATGGTCTTCAATAACTGTCAAAACGGTATCTTCATTGATAAATCGAATGGTGTCATCAACATGTCCATCTGTATCATCACCAACAATTCCATCCTCTACCCACAATATTTGTGAAACACCGTAGTAATTTTTTAGGTATTCTTCAATTTGTTCTTGTGTATGTTCAGGATTCCGATTCTCATTTAATAAACAGGATTTGGAAGTTAATAAAGCTCCAGCACCATTAAATTCTACGGAACCACCTTCCATAATAATTCCAGGGTAGAAGACAGGTAGATTAAATGCTTTTGCTATTTTTGTTGGGATAACATCGTCATTTTCAAAGGGTGGATATTTTCCTCCCCAAGCATTAAAACCCCAATCGACAATTACTTTTTTATGATCAGGCTGTTGACGATTGATTAGGAAAGCAGGTCCATGGTCACGACACCAAGCATCATTGGTTTCATGAAAAAAGAATTCCACTTGATTTAAATCAGCATCTGTTTGCTCAATGTAGGATAAGGCAAATGCCTTCATCTCTTCGTTTTTAACATTAATCCTTACTTTTTCGCCTTTTGTCAATTCAGCAATGAATTGGGCATAAGCAGGAAATATCAAGTGGATGCGGTCTGGCCATGATTCATTCTTATGTGGCCAAGATAACCAGGTTGCTTCATGTTTTTCCCATTCTGCAGGAAATGTATATCCTAAATCTTTAGGATATAATGCTGTATTTACTGTATTCAATTTTTATTTCTGATTTAGTAATTCCTTTGTTCTCTCTAGATGTCCATCTAATTTCCAATTATCATGACCACTGATCACTTTTTTGATAACAGGATGTGCATGTTCTAGTTTTTGTATGGTAGCTGGCCATGCTGCTACATTTCCATCTCCTACAAATCCTAGATTCGTTGCTTCTGCACTTTTAATTAAACATCCACCGTTTAAGACCTGATATTTTGGAAACCAAACAACGGTATTATCCAAGCTGTGACCTTCTCCAAAATATTCAATCTTAAATTTTTCACCGCCAATACGATATGTTTTTCCTAAAACAATTTCTTTTGTTGAACTTGCTTTATTATTTGCTTTTAGTATCGTATTGGTTTGTGCTGTTGCATAAGTCGGGACACCAATCTTATTGTAGTAAGCAAAACCTCCTGCTCGGTCTTCATGCCAATGCGAAGCAAAAATGGCTATAACGGGCAAATGATGCTTGTTCTTAATGGAATCCAATAAAGGCTGGTATTGGGTTTGATCCCAAGGGGTATCAAAAATTACCACTCCTTTTTTGGTAATTAAATACAGACCATTTGCTGAATATTGTTGTCCATTAAACACATTATAAGTCGTATGGACATAGAGCTTGGGATTGATTTTTTCTATTTTAAGAACTGGATTTTGTGCAAATAAAGAGGTAATGCTTAAGGAAAAAATACTTATTACATACATCTTTATTAATGCTGTTTTGAAGTTAATCTTCATCAATAAATCGTTTTGTTATAGGAGCGTAAGTTTCTATTCTTCTGTCTCTTAAGAACGGCCAATGCTTGCGGAAATAATCGGTTTGAGACAAATCTAATTCAATTACTTCAGTCTCTTCTTGATCATGTGAAGCGAGGTATAACAGTTTTCCTTGCGCATTAGCAACAAAGCTTCCTCCCCAAAATTTCATCGCTCCTTCTTGTTCAAAGCCTACTCGGTTTACAGATACAACTGGAACACCATTAGCCACTGCATGGGAGCGTTGTATGGTTTGCCAAGCATTATATTGATCTTGGTTTGTTTCTTCATCTTGTGTGGTATCCCAACCAATTGCTGTTGGATAAAACAAAATATCTGCACCCATTAAAGCGGTTATACGAGATGCTTCAGGATACCATTGATCCCAACAAATCAAGACACCAATTTTACCAAATTTTGTTTTAAATACTTTATATCCTAAATCACCAGGTGTAAAGTAGAATTTTTCGTAGAATGCGGGATCATCAGGGATATGCATCTTACGGTATTTACCTAAATAAGAACCGTCAGCATCTAAAATGGCAGTCGTGTTATGATATAGTCCTTGCGCACGCTTTTCAAATAGAGAAGCAATGATAACAACTCCACATGCTTTAGCAACGGTAGATAACGCGTCTGTTGACGGCCCTGGAATAGCTTCTGCTAAATTAAAATTATCATAGTCTTCTACATCACAGAAGTATAAAGAAGTGAAAAGCTCTTGAAGACATACTATTTGTGCTCCTTTTGCTGCAGCTTCTTTTACTTGCTCAATCGCTTTGTTTAGATTTTCTTGTTTATCGGATCCACAAGTCATCTGTACAACACCAACTTTTACTTTGCTCATGCTTATTTTATATTTTAATTCAAAATACAAAGATAATAATCTAATTGGAGATATAAAGATGATATTTGATATCGTAGATAAATGAGAAAAGCCACTTGATCAAGTGGCTTTTCTCATTTTATTATAATTCTTTACGTAGTCGAGCTACTGGTATGTTCAGTGCTTCTCTATATTTGGCGACGGTTCGCCGAGCAATGTTGTAACCTTTATCTTTTAAGATTTCAGTTAATTTTTCATCAGCGAGAGGTTTGCGCTTATCTTCATTCGAAATACATTCCTCCAATATTTTTTTAACTTCTTTGTTTGAAACTTCTTCGCCTGAATCTGTTTGAATGGCTTCTGAAAAGAATGATTTTAATAGGAAAGTACCGAATTCTGTTTGCACATATTTGGAGTTGGCAACACGAGAAACCGTGGAGATATCCATGGCGATACGATCTGCGATATCTTTTAATATCATTGGTTTTAACTTTACATCATCTCCTGTTAAGAAATAGTCGTATTGATATTCCATGATTGCATTCATGGTTTTTAGCAACGTCTGTTGTCTTTGTTTGATGGCGTCAATAAACCATTTTGCAGAGTCCAATTTTTGCTTAACAAATTGAACTGCTTCTTTCATTTTTTTATCTTTTTGATCAGATTTTTCGTAATGCTCAAACATGCTTTGGTATGATCTGCTGACACGTAGCTCGGGAGCATTTCTACCATTCAATGTTAGGTGTAATACACCATCATTATTGGTGATATGGAAATCAGGAATTACATGGAGCTGTTTTCCTGCAACCGCACCTGAATCCCCAGGTTTGGGGTTCAATTTCAAGATCTCATTGACAATGTTTTTCAAATCTTCGGAACTCAACCCTAATGATTTTTCAAGTTTGTCATAATGCTTCTTGGTAAACTCGTCAAGATAATTTTTGACTACTTTAATTGCTTGAATAATGATGGGATTATTTTGATCTTTCTTTTGTAATTGGATCAGTAAGCATTCTTGAAGATCTCGTGCACCAATTCCTGCAGGCTCAAAGTCTTGAATAACTTTCAGCATGTCTAGTACTTCATTTTCATCAGCAATCACATTTTGAGAAAAAGCAAGATCATCAATCAAACTTAATATGGGTCTTCTCAAATATCCGTCATCATCTAAGCTTCCAATAATCTGTTGGCCGATTAAAAAATCACGATCATCTAAAGCTAATAAATCGAGTTGTTGTTGTAAGTTTTCAAAGAATGAGTCTTGTACAGCGATAGGGATTTCTTTTTTATCGTCCTCATCATCTGCGTAATTGTAATTGTTGGAATAATCACTGTAATCATCCTCCTGTATATATTCATCGACATTGAATTCGTCTCCTTCATAACTTTCCTCACTATCAAAATTGTCATCAGGATCACGATCTGGATATTCTTCGTTTGGTTCAGCCATGTTTGCTAAACTTCCGTCTTCAAGCGCTGGATTTTCTTCTAATTCTTCTTTAATACGCGCATCTAAAGAGACGGTAGGTACCTGTAAAAGTTTAATAAACTGAATCTGCTGAGGAGATAGTTTTTGTAATAACTTTTGTTGTAAGGTTTGCTTTAACATGTTTCGAATGACTAATTACATGATAAATTTATATAAATTATATCTATTTATGAAAAAAAACTTCTTATAAGCACGTTCGGGTATAATTATTGTAGGCTTGTTAAATTCTTATACACCTAATTATCAGAATTTGAATAATGAAATGTTAAATTTCGTTAATTCTTTATTTGAGTATATAAATCATTGTTTTTTTTGCTTGAATTCACAAAACATTTTTAGACCTTTACCGTATGTTCAAACGCATTAAAAATAAATTTTTACGCTATATAGTAATCGCTATATATTTTTTAGTTATCCTAGTTTGTGCCATCCAACTTAATTTTTTAGGTCTATTTGGTTATTCTCCTACAAAGAAGGATATTGTCATGCCAAGCGTGAATATTTCAACAGAATTGTATACAGCGGATAGTGTTTTGATTGGTCGTTACTTTGACGAAGATCGTAATCCGGTAGCTTTTGATAGTATTTCTAAGCATGTGATTAATGCATTGGTTGCAACTGAAGATGTTCGTTTTTATAAGCATAATGGCGTGGATTTTTTAGGTCTTGGATCTGGTATTATATCGACATTAACAGGAGATAAAAGGGGAGCAAGTACGATAACACAACAGCTGGCAAAGAATTTATACCGGACAAGATATAATAAATCAGAAGGGTTAATGGGTAAAATTCCTGGAGTTGGTTTGATTGTTACTAAGTTCAAGGAATGGATGACTGCATATAAATTAGAGTCAAGGTATTCCAAAAACGAGATCATCACCATGTATTTAAATACGGTATCGTTTAGTAATAATTCCTATGGTATTCAAACTGCTGCTCGAAGATATTTCAGTAAAAATGCCAGTGATTTAACGATTAATGAAGCCGCTGTTTTAGTTGGGATGCTAAAAGGTACAACCCTTTATAATCCTATTAGAAATATTGAAAAATCTCGAGAGAGAAGAAATATCGTCTTGTTCCAAATGGAAAAAGCCAATTTTATTGATCAAGCAAAAGTAGATCAATTGTCGAAAGAGCCCTTGGTTTTACATACGGAGAATAAAGATATTCATGCTGGAGAAGATTCTTATTTACGTGCAGCTGTAGAGCGCTGGTTAGAGAAATGGAGTGAGGATAATGATATGGATATTTATAAGGATGGCTTAAAAATATATACAACCATTAACTCTAAGCTTCAGAAGCATGCAGAAGAAGCGGTAGCCAAGCAGATGGAGGCATTACAACGACGTTTGAAAAATGCCTGGGGAAGCGAAGAGCCATGGCGTGATTTGGAAGGCAATATCATTCCTGGATTTATTGATAATTTGGTAAAAAAAACAGATTATTATAAATATTTAACAAAAAAATATAGTAGCACTCCTGATAGCATAGATTTTCATTTAAATCGGAAGAAAGAGATGGAAGTTTTCTCTTGGAAAGGGGAGCGCCTTCGTGAGAAAGTACAGATGTCTACTGTTGATTCAATTAAATACTATGTGACGATGTTGAATACCGGAATGATGAGTATGGATCCTTTTTCTGGAGAAATTAAAGTTTGGGTAGGAGGGATTGATCATCAGTATTTTAAATATGATCACGTGAATCAATCTAAAAGACAAGCAGGTTCTACTTTTAAACCATTCGTTTACCTAGCGGCATTGGAATCAGGTAAAAATCCTTGTGATCAATATCAAGATAAACCAGTAACAATAAAAATCGATAAAGGAGATTCTGTGGAAGTTTGGGAACCTAAAAATGCAGATTGGAATTTTAGTTATCGCAATATGTCATTGCGTTGGGCGATGGCACGTTCTGTAAATTCGATAACTGTTCAATTAACAGATGAGATTGGAGCTGACAAAATTGCTGATGCGGCTCATCGTGCAGGTATTGAAAGTAAACTGAATCCCGTAGCTTCTATTGGTTTAGGTCCAAATGATGTTTCTGTTTTTGAAATGGCGAACGGTTATGCCACAATGATGAATCATGGAGAACGTGTAACACCTATTTTGGTCTCTCGGATAGAGGATCATGATGGTAATGTCATTGCTACCTTTACACCAGAACGTAAACAAGTGATTAATAAGCAAGATGCTTGGTTGATGACTTATATGTTACGAGGTGGTATGGAAGAACCAGGTGGAACTTCTCAGGCGCTTTGGGATTATGATCTATTTGATAAAGAGAATGAAATTGGAGGGAAGACAGGTACTTCTTCTGAATATGTAGATGGTTGGTATATGGGTATCACCAAGGATTTGGTAACTGCGGTTTGGGTCGGTTGTGACGATCGTAATATTCACTTTAAAAATTCACAGACTGGAGAAGGATCAAAGACGGCACTGCCTATCTTTGGTTTATTTATGGAAGCTGTGTATAAAGATAAAGCATTAGGTTATACGCAAGGTAAATTTCCAGAACCGACTGTGGAGATTACTAAAAAATACAAATGTGAAACTCCAAGACCTCCTCGTGAAGAATCGGTATCTGATTCTACTGCTACAGAAGAAATACCTTTGGAAGGGTTAGAGGGAACTAATGAAGAAGGAGGAGAAGGTGTGACAGAGACTACTGGTCCTAATCAAGACAGGGCTTTGGATTCGGAAAAAGATGCTGTTGCTATTAAACCCGAAGATTACTCTAATACATTGGATTAAGAGTATACTTAATAGTTTTTAAATCGGTTGTTTATGAAGTATAAACAACCGATTTTTTTTGCACGATGTTTATTGTCGATGGACATAGATTATTCCAGTTAGCGTTATACTTTCTAATGAGCCTTTCTTTTTGCATTCTGGTGAAATGATGTAGCTCGCTTTTTCTTTTTGCAGCTATTTCTTTTGAATCAAACGTTTCCAAGTGTACAATTCTTGTCAAATGTGGTCCATTTGGAAAAAATAAATTGATACTACTTTTGATTTCGTTTACAGTTAAAGCTAAATCAGTGGTTATATCTACATTTAAGAATTGTCTGTTGCTGTCGGTAATAATGTATAAGGTGTATGAATGCATATTTTCGCTAATAAATTTGGTTATCTATAAAGTTTTTACTAATTTTATTGGCACAATAATACTAATATTTTTAGATATTCAAAATTAAATTTAAAAAATATGCCAAATATAGCTTCAAATCTTAAGTACTTAAGAAAGAAAAAAGGACTTACACAGCAGCAGTTTGCTGATCTAATGGAGATAAAACGTGCTTCAGTAGGTGCGTATGAAGAGGATCGGGCGGAACCAAAATATGAATTGCTAAAAAAAATAGCTGAATTTTATGAACTTTCGATGGATGATCTCGCTAATGAGGTTATCAATGAGAAGTGGAAACCTATATCTAAAAGTAATGCTTCAAATTTACGTGTCTTAAGTGTGACAGTGGATGGGCAAGATCGTGAAAATATAGAGTTGGTTCCTGTGAAGGCTAGTGCAGGTTATATGAATGGGTATGGGGATCCAGAATATGTGGCAACTTTACCACGATTCTCTTTGCCTATGTTTAACCAGGGAACATATCGTGCATTCGAGATTAAAGGGGATTCTATGTTGCCGCTTCCGAGTGGTTCTATTATTATTGCTGAGTATGTAGACAATTGGAATGATATAAAACCAGGTCAAACCTATATAGTTGTCTCCAAAGAAGATGGTGTGGTATATAAGCGGATTGCATTTAAGTATAAAGAAGATAAAGGTTTGAAACTAGTTTCTGATAATAAAAGTTATGATCCTTATTGGGTAGAAGCTTCTGATATTATGGAAGTGTGGAAAGCAAAAGCATTCATTAGTACAGAGTTGCCAGAACCAAGTCACGAACCGTCGATGGAAACGTTGACAAACATGATGGCTCAAATGCAAAAAACAATAAATTCAGTTGTTGATAAAAGCTAGTTTGCTTCCATGTGTGAAGTTTTTAATCTATATTTTGATAGTTTGAAAAAAATATTTATCTTTGTCATATCTGAAAGGAAGGGGGCGCCGTATGCCCCCTTTTTTAATTCATTGATTTCAGTTTTTTATTCGCTTTCGAAAGAATATGCAAAATGTAGAGAAAAGAGTTGTTGAACTCATTCAAGAAAAGTTAGCAGATCGCGATGATTTGTTTATTGTAAGTGTCAAGTTTCATCCCAATAGTGTGTTGGAAGTTTTACTTGATGGTGATCAGGGAATTAGTATTGACGATTGTGTACAGGTGAGTCGTTTTGTTGGCTTTCAGTTGGAGGAGGAAGAGGTTGTTGAAAAAGCATATCGATTGGAAGTTTCATCTCCAGGTATTGATACTAATTTTGTACATATCAGACAGTATCAAAAAAATATAGGTCGCAATGTACAAGTGAAGTTGAATGATGGAACAAAAACTGAAGGTACGTTAGTCGCAGTGGAAGATACACAGATAACAATTGAAGAAACAATAAAAGAAAAAGGAAAAAAGGCGCAGCAAGTTGCTCGTATCATTCCTTTCGAACAAATAAAAGCAACTAAGGTGTTAATTTCATTTAAATAAAAATGAGCAGCAATATCAATTTGATTGACTCTTTCCAGGAGTTTAAAGAGTTTAAAAACATTGACCGTCCTACGGTAATTTCTGTCTTAGAAGAAGTGTTTCGTAGTATGATCCGCAGACGTTTTGGTACAGACGAAAACTGTGACGTTATTGTAAATCCAGATAATGGAGATTTAGAGATATGGAGAACACGTGTTGTTGTTGAGGATGAATTTTCAGAAGATGATGATTTAGAAATAGAATTAGCAGAGGCTAACAAATTTGACGTCGATTTAGAAGTAGGAGATGACTTCATTGAGCAGATCACGTTAGAAAGTTTTGGTCGTCGTGCTATTTTGGCAGCACGTCAAACATTAGTTTCTAAAATTTTAGAATTAGAGAAAGACGAAGTTTTCAAGAAATATAAAGATCGTGAAGGTGAGTTGGTGATCGGTGAGGTTTACCAAATTTGGAAAAAAGAACTACTTGTTCTGGATGAAGACGGTAATGAATTAATTTTACCAAAAACGGAACAGATCCCTGCTGATTATTTCAAAAAAGGAGATAGTATTCGTGCGGTAGTCTATAAAGTAGATATGATGAATAACAATCCTAAGATTCTTATTTCTCGTACTGCTCCAGAATTCTTACAACGTTTATTCGAATTAGAAGTTCCTGAGATTTTTGATGGTTTGATTACCATTAAGAAAATTGTTCGCGAACCAGGAGAACGTGCTAAAGTGGCTGTTGAATCTTACGATGATCGAATTGATCCAGTTGGAGCTTGTGTGGGTATGAAAGGTTCTCGTATCCATGGTATCGTACGTGAATTGCGTAATGAAAATATTGATGTGATTAACTTTACAACAAATCATTCGCTATACATCACGCGTGCATTAAGCCCTGCTCGTATTAGCTCCATCAAAATTGATGAAGAAAATAAAACTGCAGCTGTTTATTTGAAATCTGATCAAGTATCATTGGCAATTGGACGTGGTGGACACAATATTAAATTGGCAGGTAAATTGACTGGTTATGAGATCGATGTATATCGTGAAAATGATGAGTTTGATGAAGATGTGGATATCGAAGAATTCAGCGATGAAATTGAAAGCTGGGTTATTGATGAATTGAAACGAGTAGGTTTAGATTCAGCACGTTCTGTATTAGCTTTATCAGAAGAAGAATTGGCCAGAAGGACTGATTTGGAAGAAGATACAGTAAAAGATATCCTGCGCATTTTACAAGCTGAATTTGAATAGATTCAGTGACATAATTAATTTTCATCTCTATTTTCGAATTTAATTGTTATAGAGATGTAAAAAAAACATATTTTTGTATTAAATATTTATATAGTTAAAATAATAGATGACTGAAGGAAAAGGTACAAACCTGCTTAAAGCAGCAAAGGAACTCAATATTGGCATATCTACTGCCGTAGATTGTTTAGTAAAAAAAGGATACGACGTAGACGGAAAGCCAAACACTAAACTATCGGGAGAGATGTACAATGTGCTGTTGAAAGAGTTTCAAGGTGACAAAATCGTGAAAGATGAAGCTAAACAAATAGTTATTGGCAAAATTCGTCGTGATGAGTCTCCAGCAGCTTCTCCTAAAGAATCATCTAAAAATGACGATTACGAAGAACCTGTAGAATCAAAAGAGGTTTTGATAAAAAATGCTACAGCGAATACAATAGAAAATTTTGATGCTGCTAAAAAGGATACAACTGCTGAGAAAGTAGCTGCTGAACCTATTGTATCAGAAAATTCTACAAATACACACACTGGAGGGATGAAGGTTGTGGGTAAAATTGACTTAGATGCTTTGAAAAGAGGATCTAAACCAAAAGAAGAAACTCCAAAAGAAGTGGAGAAAAAAACTGAGGTCATTCAAGCTGAAACTCCTATCGTGGAGAAACCTGTAGAGAAACCTATTGTAAAAGAAGAACCAAAAATTGAGGTTCCAAAAGAAAAAGCAATAGAATCTCCAAAAGTAGAAGAAAAAGCTAAAGAAGAACCTGTGGTTGTCATCCCTACACCTCAAAAAGTTGAAGTTAAAACTGAAGCTCCTAAAGTTCAAGAGAAGAAAGTGGTAGAAGAAAAACCAAAAAATGAAAAGCCTGCTGTAAAAGCACCGGTTGAAATTCCTGAAAAGGAAGAGAAAAAAATTACTCCTATAGATGAGGTAATCAGTGCTAAAGCTGAGCGACTAACAGGTCCTAAAGTAATTGGTAAAATTGAATTGCCATCTGCAAGACCTTCTCATAGGGATAAGCCCGTAGCATCTTCTTCAAGTGCGACAGGGAATAATAATGATCAAAAACGTAAGCGTAAGCGTACAAATAATACTGGAAATGCCCCTCAGGGTAATCATCCAAACAATCAAAACCGTACAGTTGGCCCTAATCAAGGTGGTAATAACCAAAACCGCCCTGGAGGTAATCATCCTGCAGGTAATAACCAAAACCGTCCAGCTGGAACAGGTCAAGGTAATCAAAACCGTCCTAGTGGACCAGGTCAAGGTGGTAATCACCAAAATAATCGTCCTGGTGGTAATAATGCGGGACCTCATAAAGGTCGTCCAGACTTCAAAAATAGAGGTAAAGGACCTAACGAGCCGAAAGAGGAACCTTCAGAAAAGGAAATCCAAGATCAAATCAAAGCTACATTAGCTCGTCTAAGCGGGGCTGGTAAGTCTGGTAAATTTGCACAACGTGCTAAGTTGAGACGTCAGAAACGTGACGATGTTGCTCACCATGCAGAAGAGGAAGCATTAGAAAGAGAAATGCAAGCAAAAGTATTGCGTGTTACAGAATTTGTAACTGCAAATGAACTTGCAAACTTGATGGATGTTCCAGTTACGCAGATTATCGCGACATGTATGAGCTTAGGTATGTTTGTGTCAATTAACCAACGTTTAGATGCAGAAACATTAACGATTGTAGCAGATGAGTTTGGATATCAAATTGATTTCATAAAACCTGAAGACGAAGAGATTGCTGATCTTGAAGAAGCAGATAGTGAAGCAGCATTGGTATCTCGTGCACCAATTGTTACGGTAATGGGTCACGTCGATCATGGTAAAACATCTTTGTTAGATTATATTCGTAAAGCTAACGTTACAGGTGGTGAAGCAGGGGGTATTACACAACATATCGGTGCTTATGCCGTGAAGTTGGAAGATGGTCGTAAGATTACATTTTTAGATACTCCTGGTCACGAAGCCTTTACAGCGATGCGTGCTCGTGGTGCAAAAGTAACCGATATCGTTATTATTGTTATTGCAGCAGACGACGCGGTGATGCCTCAAACGAAAGAAGCTATTAACCATGCACAAGCTGCTGGTGTTCCAATTGTTTTCGCTTTTACAAAAGTGGATAAACCTGGAGCTAATACAGATCGTATTAAAGAACAATTGTCTCAAATGAATATTTTGGTCGAAGATTGGGGTGGTAAATATCAAGCGCAAGAGATCTCGGCAAAAACAGGATTGAACGTTGACTTATTGTTAGAAAAAGTATTGTTAGAGGCAGAGATGCTAGACCTCAAAGCGGATCCAAAGAAACGTGCTGTAGGTTCTGTTATCGAAGCTGCTTTAGATAAAGGAAGAGGTATTGTTACGACAGTATTGATTCTAGGTGGTACTCTTCGTGTTGGAGATCCTATATTAGCAGGTTCTCATAGTGGTAAAGTGAAAGCTTTAACAAATGAGCGTGGTGAACGTGTAAAAGAGGCAGGTCCTTCTGTACCTGTTCAAATATTAGGTATGGCGGGCGCGCCAACAGCTGGTGATAAATTCTACGGAATGGATAGTGAGTCAGAAGCTAGAAATGTCGCAAATAAACGTCTGCAATTACAACGCGAACAAGGTATGCGTGCTACTAAACACATTACTTTGGATGAAATTGGTCGTCGTTTGGCAATTGGTAACTTTAAAGAATTGAACGTTATCGTTAAAGGTGATGTTGATGGGTCTATTGAAGCATTGTCAGATTCATTATTGAAATTGTCTACTCAAGAGATTCAAGTGAATGTGATTCACAAATCTGTTGGTGCGATTTCGGAGTCAGACGTATTATTAGCTTCAGCTTCAGATGCGATTATCATTGGTTTCCAAGTTCGTCCTTCTCAAGGTGCGCGTAAATTGGCTGAACAAGAACAAATTGATATTCGTCTTTATTCAATCATCTATGATGCTATTGAAGAAATTAAATCGGCAATGGAGGGTATGTTAGCGCCTAAGTTTGAAGAGAAAATTGTTGCTAACGTTGAAATCCGTGAGACATTTAAAATCTCTAAAGTAGGTACAATCGCAGGTTGTATGGTATTAGATGGTAAAATTAACCGTAACAATGATATTCGTATCGTACGTGATGGTGTAGTGGTTTTCACAGGTAAACTAGCTTCATTAAAACGTTTCAAAGACGATGTGAAAGAAGTTGCATTCGGTTATGAATGTGGTTTGAATATTCAAGGCTACAATGATATCCAAGAAGGAGACATCGTTGAAGCATACGAACAAGTTGAAGTAAAACGTAAATTGTAATCCTACAATTTATTACATAGAGAAAGAGCGTTCATTATTGAACGCTCTTTTTTGTTTAGCAATTTCTTAAAATCCAGAAACTAATCACGATTAGAAATACGATAATAATAGCTTGATACCCAAAGATAATTTTTCGCCATTTTAACACTTTCTCATTAGGTTGCTTGATAGATTCAAAGACAAATCCTGTAATGATATAAGGGATAGCGATAACGAGTAGTAAATTTTCCTTTAACGCATTTTGAAGGTCAAAATTTAATAAATAATGTACGGCTCTTTGTGATCCGCAACCAGGACACTTGTATCCAGTAATAGCATAAACGGGACATTTTGGGAAAAGAGCATACTGAACAGGGTTAAAATTTTTATAAATTACAATAAGAATACCCAATCCAAGTATTGCTAAAATAAATCGTGTAGATTTCTTAATTACCATTTGTGGATATTGATCCTGCAATTCCCAATAATATGAATACTAAATAGCTAGCATATAGGGCAATTTGTACGAAGAAACTAATTTTGGTCCACTTTTTAGCTTCGTCTGATGCCCGTTGTGAACCTTCAAAATCTCCTGCGTAAAATTTTGATTCCACTTTTGCGGCATTGGCAATCCCTACTATTCCAAATGGTAAACAACAAAATATAGTAACCAATATGGATTCAACTAACCATGTTCTTGGTATTACTTGTTGCGGATTGTTAAATGGGTTATTTTGTGAACTGTTAAACGGAGTATTTTGTGGGCTGTTAAATGGATTATTCTGTTGATTATTAAATAATGGGTTATGAGATATAACTTCTGGAGTCTGTTCAGTGTGAAATGGGTTAGGAACAGCAGGTGATGAATTGGAGAATAATATAGCTAATTCTGGTAGATCGACAGCTTGATACCATTGCGCTAAACCTTGATACCAAACATAGGTTTCCCGGGTTATATTTTTATATTTTAGCTCTTCTAAAGTAAAAGGTCCAAAATTGGTATATCCATCTGTATAAAAGTATTTTCTCATATTCAACATTTTAATTATAGCCGTTCAATTCATTTTAAATATAGGAAAAACAGTAGAATTACGATGCTTATCTCTGTTTTTTTATGATATTCTTGATCCTATTTTTGTAATGGCTCTTAAACAATACATCTTGACTAGGATCAACCGATCGTGTTCTAAACGATCCATTCCTATCTTTCAAATCAACAATTACTAATTCTTATTTTTGATTATTTGTTTGAATTTCATAATTTAGTAAAATGAATAATAAGGAAAGTGTTGTTACATTTTATAACCGCCACGGACAGAAACATCCCGAGTCAAGTCAATTTAATATCTATCGTAGAGAAGAATTTGTCTGCGGCTCTACTTCTTTACCACCCAACCGAAGAGATTTTTACAAGATTTCGTTGGTTTTAGAAGGGGAGGGTATTATATCAACGGCTGATAAAACAATTCATATAAAAAACAATGCCATTACATTCATGAACCCTTTAATTCCCTATTCTTGGGAACCGATTTCGGAGAATCAAACAGGATATTTTTGTCTGTTTACGGAAGATTTCATTAGTCAGAATTTAAAAAATGAAAGTCTTTCAAAATCATCACTATTTAAGGTTGGAGGAAATCACGTTTTTATCTTGTCAGAAGAAAGAGCAAATTCAATAGGTGGGATTTTTGAGAATATGCTGAATGAAATCGCATCAGGTTATACCAATAAATATGAACTGTTACGAAGCTATGTGCAGATTATTATGCATGAAGCTTTAAAGATTCAACCTCCGGAAACATTTTATAAACCGTTAAATGCTTCGGAGCGTATCACATCGTTATTTACGGAACTATTGGAAAGACAATTTCCAATTGACTCTCCAAATCAGGTTTTAAAATTTAAGAATGCAAATGAATTTGCGCTACAACTCAATGTACATACCAACACCTTAAACAGAGCCTTAAAGGAAATCACGGGTAAAACTACTACGGAATGGATTGCCGAACGTATGACTAAGGAGGCTAAAGCTTTATTGCAATATAGCAGTTGGGATATTGCGGAGATTGGTTATTGTCTAGGATTTGAACATGCTTCCAATTTTGTTATCTTTTTCAAAAAACAAACGCAAGAAACGCCATTACAATACAGGAAATTTATTTCTGTTGGTATTTAAAATGAACTGATATTGTTTTAGTCTTTAGTCAAGAATTCACCTTGCTCACTCACGATCTGATTTCCCCATTCTGTAATAGCTTCTAAAACAGGAATGAAACTTTTTCCGAAATCAGTGAGATTATAAATGACTTTTAAGGGGGGCTTTTCGCCATATGCTTTTCTCAATACCAGACCATCTTTTTCTAATTGCTTCAACTGTAGACTCAAAGTCATTTCGGTAACATCTGGCATTTCTTTACGAAGTTCACTATATCTTTTTTCACTGTCTTTTAAATGGTAGAGTATAACAGCTTTCCACTTGCCACCAACTAAATCCATCGTTAGGCTTACCGTACAAGGGTAAGTTTTTCCTTTAAGCTTTACGAAATCACCAATACATTCTGTTTTCATGTTACACGTTTTTTCAACTTATCGGATTTGATAGTTATTACAAATGTAATTTGCTGAAAATGGTTTTGCAACTAAAATAAGTATAACATCAAAATATGATTATGGGATTCATCATTTGAAACCTTAGGATGACTATCGAAAACGAGGAGGGAGAAACGTAGTTGTTATATCATAATCATCCGTTTGATTTGCATAATTTTAGTCGTCGTCTATCTTCTACTTTTGTTTCATAAAATTTAAATAGTTATGAAAGCAATACAATTAGAACAGTTTGGCATTGACCATTTACAACTCAAAGAAGTACAGATTCCTGCATTTGGTGAAAACGAAGTGTTGGTCAAAACAACAGCTGCTTCACTACAATACTTAGATTTATCAGTGGTGGAAGGAGTTATTGCTCCTCATTTGCCCTTGCCACATATTCCTGTTTCAGAAGGAATAGGGGTAGTGGAAAACATAGGTAAAAATGTAACACAATGGAAAAGGGGTGATCGTGTGTTGATTCCATTTATTCCAAGGTGGGAAGCAGGTGAAATAACAGCTTATAAAAACGAAATCAGAACGGGTCTGCAGGTTTCGGGAACTTTAGCGGAATTTACTGTACAGCCTGAAAACACATTGGTTAGCGCACCAAAAAATCTATCCGATGAAGAAGCAGCATCTTTACCAGTTGCTGGTCTTACCGCTTGGACAAGTCTGGTTACTAAAGCCAATATAAAAGCTGGACAAACTATTTTAGTGCAGGGTAGTGGTGGTGTTTCTCTCTTTGCCTTACAGATTGCTAAATCTTTCGGACTAAAAGTAATTGCTACCACTGGAAGTAAGGAAAAAGAACAAAAACTAAAGGGTTTAGGAGCAGATGAAGTTATCAACTACAAAGAATTTCCGAATTGGAGTGATGAGGTAAAGCGACTGAACAACGGTATTGGTGTCGATGTAACGTTGGATGTGGCAGGGAATACTACCATCGAACAAAGTATTCTTTCCGTCAAGGAAAACGGATATGTGGGTATCATTGGTTTTATGTCAGGAAACAAAATTACGATAGATGTTTTCCCTCTTATCATGAACTATGTCCGTCTGCAGGGGTATTCGGTGGGGCATGCTGAGGAATTAAGGGAACTGGTAAATGCTATAGAAAAGAACAGCATTAAACCAGTTGTTGGTCGGGTTTATTCTATCGAACAGACACAGGAAGCTTTCCATAGACTCAAATCGGGAGATGCATTTGGAAAAATCATAATCAAATTCTAAAATAATCAACTTAATGAAATTAAGAAACATGCTAATCGCAGCCTTTATTTGCATTAGCTTAAATAGTTTTTCGCAACAAGTTATCAACGGTTTTGCAATGCCTGAAAGCGTTACATCGGATGGGAAAAGGTTTTTCGTGTCCAATCAAGGACAGGATTTCAGCAGTCGGGATAGTGACGGATTTATAAGTGAAATTTCCGCAGATGGTAAGTTAGTAGAATTGAAATTTGCACCAATCGAGAGTGTTTTACACGCCCCCAAAGGTATGGCTATTGAGCACAATATTTTGTACGTGGCGGATTTGGAACGTGTACTAGGGTTTGACATCAATACCCGAAAAACCGTTTTTGAACTCTCCATCCCAAAGGCTATCATGTTAAATGATATTTGTCTTTTGGAGAATGGCTTTATCGGTATCACAGATACTTACTCAGGGAATATCTATAAAGTAAATACCCGAACAAAGTCGTTTGAAATCATTGGAAATATCCCGACCATAAATGGTATTTCGTTCAATAAGAATACCAATCAGCTAGCTGTCTGTACTAATGGAAAAACGCTAGGTGAGGGTGCTGTTTATATTAAAACTGGAAATGAAGATTTTCGACAATTGCCTAATATTTCCAATGGATTTTTTGACGGTATAGTATGGATCGATGATAGTCGTTTACTGCTTTCGGATTGGGTAACATTTCCGACTAAAGGCTATGGTAAGCTTTGGTTTTATGATTTGAAAAATCAACAAGCTGAGATGCTGCTCACCGAAGAAAGTATTGCAGATATATACTATGACTCTGCTACTCAAAAAATCTACATGCCTCAAATGCAGAAAAATAAAGTAATCATCACGGATAAAAAGGAATTGGAAACAGTAAATAAAGAGAAATACAACAGATTATATCAATATGGGATTGCTGACGCCTTTGTGGGTGGATTATACAGAGGAACTTTACCCTTGAAAGATTTGAAGTTAAAGGGTGACTTCGGTTTAGGAGCTCCTGATATGCTGGATGGAGAACTGACCATTTTGGACGGTAAGGTATATCAGACAAAAGCTACAGGCGAAACCGTTGAACCTGAAAATGATTTTAAAACTTCCATGTCGTTTGTTACATTCTTTAAAGCTGATACTGTTTTTAATGTTGAAAATGCAGTTGGTGAAAAAGCTCTTTGGGAACAGATAAGTGAGGTATTAAAGAACAAGAATGCCATGTATGCTATTAAGATAACTGGGAAATTTGATCACATCAAAACAAGGGCATTTCCATCTGTAAAAAATGAACCGTTTCCCGTGATCACGACTATTTTTGACACCCAAAAGTTTTTTGAGTTTTCGGATACTCAGGGTATTTTAGTTGGTTATCATCTGCCCGAATACTTGAATGGTATCAACAGTAAAGGATTTCATTATCATTTCCTTTCTTCAAACAAAACACAAGGGGGACATGTTTTGGATTTCACAGCAAGAAATCTGACAATAGAAATTGCGGAGATGAAAAGTTTTGAGCTGAACATACCAACAGATAAATATTTTCAAAATTTCAAGTTTGACACCAAAGACAATGAAGCATTGAAACGAGTGGAACAAGGGAAGTAAAAACAATAACTTGAACACTTTTCTGCATTTGTTTATGCAATTTTAAAAGTTAGTTTTGAGCTGCGTAAAGTATTTTACACAGCTCAAAACTAACTTTTATGCTCTTTATGAATATACTTTCAGAATCTTTCCGTTTACAGCTCCTTCGATACTCAGGATATAGGCATTTACCAGTTTACCCATGGGTACAAGATTATAGCCAGGAAAAAATTCACCATAGCGTTCCTTGCTATCTTCCACCAAGCCTGGACTTACTGCGTTAATTCTTTTATCTTCTTTGAGCTCTTGTGAAGCTGCTAGTACGAAACTATTAATTGCACCATTGATCATTGCAACACAAGATCCATTTCGAGCGGGATGACTCGCTGCAATGCCTGTTGTTAGGGTAATTGATCCTTCGGGGTTCAAAAAGTCTTTGCCTATTAAAACCAGGTTCATCTGACCTAATAATTTCCCGTAAATTCCTGGCATAATATGTTCCTGTGTCATCTCTTCAAAAGAACCATAATACCCAGTCCCTGCAATACAGACAATACTATCTAGTTTACCAATTTTTTTGAACATTTCAGAAATGGATGTCGATGAAGAGATGTCTACATGAACATCACCCGTATTTCTTCCTCCGATAATCAGATCATGTTTCTGAGACAGTCCTTCAGCTACCTTTTTTCCTATTGTACCATTACCACCTACTATTAAAATTTTCATATTTGTTTTTTTAACAAAATTAAAGCAGTTTATCACGGTACAATACTTCTAATGGCTCATTCGATAGTAATTTTAGCTCTCATTCTTTGTGGTGTAATACCAAACTCCTGCTTGAAGATGCGGATGAAATATGAGGTGCTCTCAAAAGCGCAATCGGTCGATATTTCAGAAATTTGCTTATCTGTATTCTCCAGCAACATCTTGGCATGGTTTAACCGGTGTTTGTTGATATATACTCTGGGTGAAGTATGATATTGTTTTTGAAAATCCCTTTTAAAAGTAGCAAGGCTTCTATTACATAGGCTAGCAAGCTCAGCAATGGTAATGGGGTGCAACATATATTCTTGTATGATAGCATCCATATCCTGTACATTCTTGCTAACAGCGGCATCAATAAAAGCTAAGGCTTGTTCTTTATAACCTGAAGATAGCAGAAGGATCAGAATTTCCTTTTGTTTCAATGGAATTAACTGTTCGTAATTAAACAAAGGATGTTCAAAATATTGTCGGAACTGAATCTTGAAATCTTGGATAAGCATGTTAATTGGAAAAACTATATAGGGATCGCTTTTATTTAAGCCAATGTATTTATTGGATTTTGGTATAAAAGATTTTAAGATGTTTTCTGGTAAGAATATCAGAAGTGCCTCGAAGGCTAATCCTTCTTCAATGTATTCTGCCATTACATATATTCCTTTCTTCAAAAGAACAACTTGACCTGGAGTGATTTTTAAGGTTTGGTCTGAAAAATGTAAAAGCTTTATTCCACTTATTACAAAAATAAGCGTATGCTCAGTCATAAAGACGGTTCTTTTCCCTGCTTTAAATTCGATTTTCAGCTTTGCAAATGTTTCTGAACCACTGGATAAAAAAGTGGAGTCATTTATGATTGGAGCAGGTGGTGGAAAACGAAATAGCATGTTGCAAAGTAACCGATTTTTAATTATTTATTTGCTTGAAATTATATTTGTTATATTTGGTTATATCGTAAAATAAATAGCAAATAGATATAATAATTTTAATGATTTATATGGATGCTCAAAAATTTGCTCAAGAATGGATAAATTCGTGGAACTCTCATGATTTAGAGAATATAATGGATCATTATGCTGATGATATTGAAATTATAACACCAATGATCAAATTGGTAGCAGGTATAGAAAATGGTTCATTAATAGGAAAAGACTTGATCAAAGATTATTGGAATAAAGCTTTACTAAAATTCCCAGATTTACATTTTGAGCTTATTGCAGTTACCTCGGGAGTTAATTCTGTGGCTTTGTATTACAAATCTATCATGAATAAAATGTCAATAGAAGTTATGTTTTTTGACGATAAAGGGTTGGTAAATAAAATGATCGCTCATTATACTAATTAATTTAGAGTATAAAATCTCATTAATGTGAATAGATCAAGAAGAAAATATATTTTTGATGGAATATTACTTCTTAATTAAGCATTAGGTAAATATAAAAGAGAATGTCTTTATGTTATTCTTTTTTGAAAGTATTCAAATTTTACACTACTAAAACATGACCTGTGTAAAAGAACGCAATCAAAAATCAACTACTTGAATTATGTGCTATATAGTTTCTTTTCCTTACTACAATAAAGATTAACATAGCTAATAGCAATTTTAAAGGTGTAAAAACTACTTTTTCAAATAAGAGTTTCTACCAGTAGATTCCCAATTGAACTTATTAGAAAAAAACACAGTATAATATTAATATTTTGTGATAAATACTATGTTTTATATAGTTGCCTTTCAAAACAACGACAACAATAAGGAAATATTGATGTCTATTGAAATGAATTCAAGAAGATACATTTTATTAACCGGTTCGAGCTTTCCCACTCAAACAATAGAATAGGGTATAAGTTGGGTTATAATTGCAAGACAGTATTAATTCATTTAAACAGACAAAATTTGTATGAGTAACATTTTATTTGAAAATATCGATTGGAATAACATTCCAAAAGTTCAACACAAAGGAGAGACTGGTGTTGCAATTTGGCAGACGATGCAATATGAAGGATTGAGATTGCGAATGGTAGAATATTCTTCTGGTTATCTCGCAGATCACTGGTGCGAAAAAGGACATATCGTATATTGTGTAGATGGAGAATTTGAAAGTGAACTTAAAAATGGGAGTATTTTTAAATTAGAAAAAGGTATGTCTTACATCGTATCAGATGATTTAAGCTCACATTGTTCCAGTAGCAAAAATGGTGTAAAATTGTTCATCATAGATGGTGATTTTTTGAAAAACAAACCGAAAATTTAATTTTATATTCGATGTTGTTGCTAAAAGTCCACTAGAAAACAGTTGGTGATTTAATTAGTAACATGATAATGTTAAAGAACATTTTTTATTCTAAAATTGATTTAATATGAAAAGTCAATATGACAAAGCAGTTATTTTTAGTGAATTACACAAAGAGAAATCAGCTTTTATTATGCCTAATCCATGGGATATTGGAAGTGCAAAGATTTTAAGTTCTTATGGTTTTAAAGCGTTAGCCACTTCTGGTGCTGCATTTGCATTGTCAAATGGAGCTGATGATAATTCATTAGCTCTGGAAAAGGTATTAGTTCATTTAAGAGAGCTTACCTCAGCGACTGATTTACCTGTGAGTGCCGATTTGGGTTACGGTTTTTTTGATAGCCCCAAAAATATTTATGATACTATACTAAGAGCAGCTGAAACTGGAATTGTTGGTGCTTCAATTGAAGATACAAATTCAAATAAAAATTATCCTTTTGAACTTGCAGTAGAAAGAGTAAAAGCTGCTTCAGAAGCAGCCAAAAGCCTAAATTTTCCTTTTATACTAACTGCTCGTGCAGATAATTATTTTATTGGTAATCCAGATTTAGACGATACAATAAAACGTTTACAGGCATATCAAAGAGCGGGAGCCGATGTTCTCTTTGCTCCAGGAATAATCTTAAAAGAAGAAATTGAATCTGTAATAAGCTCCATTGATAAACCTTTGAATGTATTTATGGGATTAAAAGGTGGTACTTTAAGTTTTGAAGAGCTATCAAAGATTGGTGTAAGACGTATTAGTCTAGGGGCCTCACTTTATAGAAATGCGATGAGCAGTTTTATCAAATCGATACAACATATTAAATCAGGTCAATTCGATTTTGCAAATGATTCGTTAAGCTTTCAGGAAATTAATACTTTAATCCAAAAGTAGCATAATAGTCTTTTATAAGATAAAAAATCCATAAACAACAAAATCGAAACTTGTCTTTTTTGAACGAGGATTATTCCATGATCCCTAATGGGGAAGGCTTCATATAACAATAAAGCCATTCGCTGCGCTCATTTCTTTTGTTGTTTATGTCTTTTGTTCAAACCTTGTTTGCAAAAGTCCATAAACAACAAAACCCGATTGACATCGGGCTTTCTTTTTATTATGGCGGAGAGCGAGGGATTCGAACCAACTCTTTCCAAACACTTTAAAACCTCATTTCTAAGTACAATCATATTGGCTGCCACGATTTTGCCATAACATTATTACTGCTTTAACAAAACTCTTGAGTGCTTAAATATGTAACCTTTAACAATTTGATAAAGAACAACTAATTCTTAGATTATAAACAAATATAACCAAAAAATATTAGGTTAAATTAAGAAAAAATTATTATCTATCTATTTCTAAATTAATAGTTTCAATCCCATAGGTGATATTATTAATTTTTTAAATTAATTCGTTTTTGTATTTGACGTAATTTGATATATTTACCATAAATTAAATAATCTTTCATGACTGCAATAGTAGGAGTATTAAATTCACAAGGGATTTCGGTTGCTGCGGACAGCGCTGTAACTGTTACAGGCACAAATGGTAAAAAAGTTTACAATAGAAGTAATAAAATATTTACCCTTTCCAAATATCACCCTGTCGGTATTGCAATCTATAGTAATGCAAATCTTTTGGGTATGCCTCTAGAAACATTGATTAAGATGTACCGAAGGCAGTTAGGGGATCGCTCATTTAATACAATGGTTGAATATCAAAATGATTTTATTGGGTTTTTAAATGGAAAACTTGGGCAGGTACCAGCAGAAGTAAAGAGAACTAACTTTTACGGTTTTTGTGGTTGGGCTCACCTATCGATTATCAATAATACTATAGAGAATTTATATAATGATGATGTTGATGTAGAAAGTTTGTCACCAGAACAGAGGAATGAATTTTTTCACCGTACAATCTCCGAAGAACTACAGAGATATTCAGAAAAATTGTCTACATACCCGCAAGCAGTTTATAGCGATTTATCTTACGAAGATTATTGCAATTATTACTCAGTCGAATTGTCGGAGATCGAAAATTTTATTGAGCAAAAGATTAAAGAGGAATTTGATGAATTTAGTATTAATGATGAACATAAGGAAAGAATCAAAAGTGTTTTATATTCATTAATTAATATTGAATTTATAATGGAAAGTTTTTGCGGTTTCGTCTTTTTTGGTTTTGGGGAAAATGAAATGTATCCGTCGAGCCATAATATATTAATTGGGGCATTAATTGGTGATAGATTAAGAATTAGAGTTTTGGAACCAATATACATTCAGCCAGGCACTGTTAATAGCTCAAATATCATTCCTTATGCTCAAGCTGATGTTACAACTACAGTTTTGACAGGTGTAGATCCGATTTTTAAAAGTGAAATGCATAATTCAGTTAAGAAAAGTTTTAAGAGTGCTTCTGATCAAATAGAACAACTTTTGGGAGATGCAGATTTATCAGATCAAATAAGGGTTGCGTTGACAAATATTTCCACCCAGTTAATAAAAGGTTTAGATGATTATCAATTTAGTAACATAACAAAACCTTTATTGGATACCTTAGCATTTATGGGGAAGGAAGATATGTCAGAACTTGCTGAATCGTTAGTGAATATTACTTCACTTAAACGTAAGTTCACTTCATTGGATTCTTCAGATGAAAGTGTGGGAGGGCCAGTTGACGTTGCAATCGTTACCAAGGGGGACGGTTTTATTTGGATGAAAAGGAAACATTATTTTGATATGGAAAATAATCAATCATTTGCTAATAAGTATTTTAAAATTTAGTATGAAAAATTCTTCATTAAAAAAATCTGTTTATATTCAGAAAAAAGAACAACTAATAAAAAAGAGTAGAAATTCTGATAATGTAGTTTTTAATATTCAGAATACACTTGGTAAAAAAGTAACAACAGTCTCTGTATCTTTGCGAGTTGAGGAAATAGTAAAAAATGAATTTGCTAAAATTAAGTACTCACATAAATAATTTTACAATAATTCTTCATCAGTTATACCTGTTTTTTAAAACCATTTTCACCTAACAGAATTGTTATTTTATTTAACAACTCTTTGTACAATTTGTTGTAATCAAGGTACAAGTAAGATTAGCAATTAACTCATAATTCTCAAAAAGAGGGAACAAATGTTTTCATCGCTTTCAGGATAAATAGACTAATTTCTTCCCTAATCATTAAGGGATTGAAATTTTTGACTATAACTGTTATAATCTTGTGGAACTTTGAGAAATATGGTTTTCAAAATAGATGAAATCCCATATTGCTCGTAATGTGTCTCCGAATTTAGACCGAGAAAAGCTCCTGAAGTATTGAAGTTTTTTACTATCTGAATTAGGATGATTATAATAATTCTATTGTACTACGATAGCCTGGATGATATGATGGGGTATATTTAATGTAGCCATAATTTTGTAGTTCTTTAAAATATTTGTGATAGGTGGGGGTAGTATTGATATGTGACATTAACATAAGTTTACTTCTGCTGACCCTTATAATGTTGCTTTCACTTTGTCGATAGGCTAATCGAACTATTGCAAGGAGTAAGCTGATATGCCAAACAGTAAGTTTAGGATCATTACAAATGTTATCAAGATATATCAAACCTCTTTTAGATGTATCAGTTTTCATCTTCAAATAATTTTAGTAGATCTATTCTGCTGTAATAATAAGAGCCCATGATCTTTTTGTGGCGGATTTTTCCAGTGATTCTTAAGTTCTGCAAGGTTGCGGGAGATATGTCCATCATTTTTCTGATAGCCTTACTTCTTAACCAGTCAAATTCGTCTTTGGAATGACTATGACTAACTTCCAATAATTGTTCTATATCTGCAATTATTCTTATTCTGAATATTTCAAGATCTTGTTTTGATACCATTTCTATATTTTAAATTTTGTATGACTCAAAATTGAATATGAATTATTCTGAAGTAGGAAAACATTCTTATTGGTGCTTATTTTGTCTTAAGATGTCCGTTCAGTGAACTTGACAGTATTATCTTCGAACACTTTTATTGCTGATATTGAAAAAATATTAGAAATATGTATTTGATTAATAGGATTTTACGTTTTTTTTTCTTGACTCTAATCCTTTTTGGTATATCCAAGCAGACTTTGTAGGGCGTTCGATGCAATCACATAGGGCATTTAGCAAACTGCAATAATTAATGAAGGTTATAATTAGGAAAGTATGATCCAGTTTTATATAGAAGAAAATGTTGGTTTTGTGGTTTATGATGTGGTAAGTCACATTCGTTACGGATAACCATAATTTTAGTAAATGCTATTAACTTATATTTACTACTTAAAATAGTATATATGATTAATATTTATCAGCAAACGACATTAAGTAGGATCTTCACATACGAAGTTTTTGTCTAATCTCTTAAAAATGTCTATTTTAGTACAAATTAACAACCATATTTAATCTATGTCCGATTCAGCCTCTGGTTCAATATCAGGTTTTCTCTTTCAATTTGAAAAGGCTTTGGTTCTTTTAGCTACTCTCGATAATATAACGGATGTGGTTTCTATTGAGCAAGTTGACGATGTTGCTGTTCAGACTGACGAAGACCTTGTCTTGGTAACAATCCAATCAAAGCATAGTATAGCACCAAATGGAACTACATTTGAGGATACTAGTAAATCATTGTGGAGAACCTTACAAATATGGATTGAAAAGCTTGAAAGCGGTATTTTTAATGATTCGACGAAATTTATATGTTCGACCAATAAAAAAATTGCAGACCATTCTTTGCTGAGAAGAATTCTCACTGGCTCCTTTGACGAGGTAATACAAGATATTAAGTTGCTATTAGATAGGCAGAAAGCTAAGCTACAAAGTTTACAATCTTCAAACGAAGATGCAGGAAAATCAATCAAACCCATTATTAAACTTATTGAATTCGTTCTTTCAAAGGAGGATAAGTTTCGAGTTATAAAGGAAAATCTCTCTATTGAAGACAAGGAGTCTTTAATGGAAAGATTTTTTATTGCAACCCATATGACAACAGATAACTATTCCCAAGCAAGAAAAGAATTTGTATATGACGCCATGTATGGATGGTTACTCAACGGAAGTAAGGCAAAATGGCTCCAGGGAATAAAAATTGGAGCGACATTTACCAAAAAGGATTTCGATTCCAAGTTATCTATTGTAAATGCTAATCCTGCCATTGTTAATGCCGTTTTTAGAAAAAAAGATGATTTAGGAACAATTGATTTCAAGCGTCTTTCGGAAGTAAAGAAGGAATTATTCGTGGCACAGATTTCTGATCTCAATCGTAAGAAATCTGCAAAAGAAAGACTTATTGAAAATGCAGTATTGGATTTCATATATCATGATATTGAAATGGCACACATTGTAATAGGAGGAGACTTCACTGAGCCAGATTTTAGAGCGTTTCAAAAAGCCTGTATGGATAGGTGGCAAAGTTACGTAGATACGGTCATAATAAAAGAACTGGAGGAGTATAATGATATGGAGAAAAATGAGATGGCTATCAAAATTTTTGATTATATAATGCATAATATCGAAGTCAATTTTCAAGAGGGTTTTACTTTTAACTCCTCGAATAGTTATATACGTAATGGTACATTCCTAAAACTATCTAATATACCAGAAATCGGTTGGCATCCTGACTGGGAATTAAAATATAAAAAATTATGAGCATAAGAGACGGCCAATCACTTGATAAAGGATATAATCTTTTTGAATTAATGCAGAATGATGCTTTAAGTGTAATAGCCCTACATAGTTTTACTCTAGGTTACCACACTATTGCCAAAAATAGAAAAAGTGAAGTGACCTTTCCAAAACTTGATTATCTTTTTTTTGTGCTACCGATTGTTTATAATTATTCAGCTATGCTTAGCTTTTTAAATTCAAACGAATTGTATACTGCATTGATGAAGGAACATTCTATACTTCTTGGCCTTCAGGAAAGAGCACTTAAGATGTCAGTACAGACTTTTGACGGACTTAATGTAGCCTTTAGTAAAAAGATTTTAAGCATCAATAAAGAAAACGGCACAATAACTCTCCTAAAACCATACACCTCAAAGAAATTAGTATTGGCACTGTTATCTAATAATTCTTTTGATAGTGTTAAACAAATTCAGGATAGTGCTTTTAAATTAGGGAGTATTTTCGCGAAAAAACATGATAACAATTTACAGAACGATCTAAACATTAGGTTTTAATGAAACTCAAGATAAAAAATATTATACTATATCCACTTGACGAGACCCTGAATCCGAGAATTATTAAATTTCATGAGTCCAAGGTTAATGTGATTACTGGTTATAGTCAACGAGGGAAATCTGCAATTATTTCTATTATTGATTACTGCCTCGGTAGCAGCGAGTGTGATATACCTGTAGGAACAATAAGGGAGAAGGTTGATAAATTTGCAATCTATATTGCTATAGGAGATCAGTCAATTTTTTTAGCGAGGGACTGCCCAGGAAATGATAATAAAGTTTCTGATGTGATGTATATGTATGATGTGCAGGGAAAGGGCGATAATCCTAAATTGAACACAAATGAATGGATTAAAGAAGCAGGTAAATATAAAACGAATAGAGATAAGGTAAAAAACTATCTTAGTGTCAAAGCAGGCTTTGAGAATATTTCAATCAATAACGAATCTCAAAAAGATGATGCTCCAGCAAGTTTCCGAGATACTACTGCATTTATGTTTCAACCTCAAAATATTATCGCCAATCCAACAACCATATTTTACAAAACTGATACTTTTGAACATTTACGACGCCTAAAGACACTTTTCCCTTTAGTTTTGGGGTATAAATCATATGAAATTTTAAATCTCGAAAGTGAAATCGACGCTTTAGAACGTGAAGAGAAAGAAAAAGCCAGAAAATTAGATGACCTCCGTTTGCAATATGAAAGCTGGCAAACAGACGTTTACGAATATTATTCCAAAGCGATAAATCTGGGATTGTCAAACGCCGATATTAGTATCGAGAGTGGAAGCGTAAATTTGATAAAAAGCGAGTTGAAAAAAGTTGTTTTGGATGTGAAAAATAACAGGTTCTTTAAAGAGGGCTCTGCTATAAGATATTCCGAGAAGTTGGAGGAGCTAGATGGTGATCGTATCCGATTTACGCGGGAGTTAGATGAACTTAGAGTTGGACTACAGAAAATACAGCAG
The DNA here is from genome assembly GCF_021442025.1 of Sphingobacterium sp. SRCM116780. Lineage (NCBI taxonomy): Bacteria > Pseudomonadati > Bacteroidota > Sphingobacteriia > Sphingobacteriales > Sphingobacteriaceae > Sphingobacterium > Sphingobacterium sp. SRCM116780. The sequence continues at coordinate 1,984,630 of NZ_CP090446.1, read as the reverse complement.
TTTGATCGCTCTAAAGTTGAATATATTGAAAGTGTAGCTGTTGAAATTGATAAAAGGTTGAAGCCAGTTGATTGGCTGCTAAAGCAGAAAGGTACTAATATATGCCCTTTTTGTGATTCGGTATCTGAAAAAGCGATTAATACACTCCTTAATCTTCAAAGTGAAAGCCAAAAAAATGGTAAAGTTTTGGAAGCCTCAAGATCTGAAAATTTTAGTTTTGAGAAAGAAAAAGGAGATTATAAAGAAAAGATTAAGGCTAAAGAACGGGATATTGTAAAGATAGATGCAAATATTCTAATTCTCAGAAACGAGGATCGTAAAAATTTTAAGAAACTTCAAGATATCTTTGAATTTAGTGGAAAGATTGAACATGTTCTCGAAAATTTAGAAAAGATTTCACCTTCGGCAAATTTAGCTTCTGAACTGGAAAGAATTGCAGGTCAATTAGCAGGCAAGAGGAAAACACTGAAGGGTTTGAAGGAAAAATTCGATAAAGAGTATTGTTTAAAAAGGGTATCAGAGGCGATTGCAAACTATGTCAAAATTCTACCAATAGAAAATAAAGAGCAAAGACGTGTTTTATTGGATCCTGACGTAAGTGTGGGTATCCGTATCGAAGATACACGATCGAAGAATATTAACTTTTTATATAAATTGGGTAGTGGAGCAAACCATATGTGTTTTCACTTGGCAACTATGCTGGGACTACATGAGTACTTTTTAAATCTCCCAAAATCTGGTAAAAAGAATTATATCCCTTCATTTCTGATCCTAGACCAGCCCAGTCAAGTATATTTCCCAGAGGATTTTAAGGATCTGGACAAAGATAATATTGATCTTAACAAAAAAAAGAAAATCTCGGAAGATATTCAAAATACAACACTAATATTTAAAGCCTGTAGTAAATTCATCGAAAGTAATAAATTTCAGACCCAGATAATTGTGCTTGAGCACGCTTCAGAATCTACGTGGAGCGAGGTCTCTAATGTACATCTGGTGGAGGAGTGGAGAGGCTCATTCGACCAACCCGATACTTATAAGGCACTTATTCCAAGAGCATGGTTTGATTAGGTAAAAAGATCAATTTGGGCTTTTTTAAATTCTGTGAAGATATTCCATGTTGCGGAGCGTGAAGATTTTCTTAAAAAAATAAGGTATGAAAAATTATAAAAAAGTTTCGCAGAAATATTTTCTTGATTTTTTTCTAAAAGAATGGGAGAAAGAGGATGGAGTAAATTTTGCCATTGCACTTGCAAGAGTGAGTGGCTGGCTAATTCACGTTGATTGGTGGACGCCATATAACGACGCACCATTGGAATTAAGAAAATCCTTACGAGTGTACGTAGGTACTGACAACGACGATATTTTCGATTTTATTGGTAAAAAAAAGATACAAAGTTTTAACCAAAATGTTATACTTCCAATTGCGGCTAAACGTGGAGGATCATTTAGTGGTGGCATTCAGACAACTTTTTATAGTGAAGAGCAGGTTTGGAAGCTTCCTCTTAGGGTTATGCCAAGTGAAGAAAAAATTTTGAAAGCCGTAAGTATTATTTTAAAAAGTGAATTATACTTAAAAAAGCTACCAAAAAGATTAAATCCAAATGTTCCTGCTCATTTGGCGGCCAGTTTTTCGTTTGGTCATTGTGCAGTTTTCGCCCATGTATTACAGGAAAAGAAAGGATTGACGGCTACAGCAATAATAGCTGAGAAATATACATCACAATATGCATTTTCGAGATTAGGTTATTGCCATAGTGTAAATATTCATTTGGATGGGGAGTATGAGGATTCTTTTGGCAAACAACCTTTAGATAGGATATTAGCTCGCTTCGGTGTTGAAAAATATCGTCTAGATGAGGTCACTCAGATTGAGGTCCATGCAACTTTAAAAAGAAATTCTCCGGCTAAATATGAAGAAATCTTTAATCTTGCAACGGAGTTAATTACTCTTGGCTAGCTAAAACCTTCATTGGTATGCAGAATCTATATCTTCTGAAGCTGGAATATAGATAAATTTAGTATGAAAAACAACTAGTTGAGGTTTGAAGGGGGTAACTTGGATTTTTTCTTCGCATTTTTTACCTTATAAATTCGTACGTTGAAGTATATGATTACTAAAATTTAATCAAATGAGAACCCATCTGGATACACGATACCTATAAATTCTGCATGATCATAAAATTGCATAAATATTGTGAAGAGACCACCATAATCCAAGTATCGGTATTTGAAAACCTCAGGATTATTGTAATCTCCTTCTTTCATAATATTTGGAGTTAAGTCCTTTTTTAAATCATTAAATACTGCTATCGTATTAAAACCTTCATAGATAATTCTGTTTGTCACACTTTGAATAATTCCTTTTGTAGGTTTCTGTTTATGATAGAAATATATTCCTCTGACAATTTTTTCAGCAAATAATTCAGCTTCATTTTCTTTCAATGCAAGAAAAAAATGTGGTCTTCCATATATTTTCCCAGATCTTGCTGTACGTTCCAATTCTTCAACAAATTTTCGTTTTTCTTTTCTTTCGAATCCCCGCCTAACACGATCATTTAAGTCCTTTATTGCTACATTGTTTGTTTTGAATGCTTTAATGAATAACTGGAACTTTTCATCGATTTCAGACAGATTGTTATTATGTGACTTACATGATGGAACCGTCATTAGATTATGTCTATGACCTTTTGGGAAAAAACTGAAAGCTGGTACGTGTTCTCTATTTACTGATTCAGTTGTCAAAGAATCTCCGCACCAGTAGCATATATTTGGTAAGTTATTTTTCAAGATTTGTAGGAATATTTTTGGTATTAATGTCAAGTTCTAAAATTTCGTCAGATATTTTAAGTATTCTGAAAAAAAATTAAAACCTCAGGATTTTCTTTCTTTCTTATAATGATGGTTGCTACAGTCCATTTGTCTGTTTTCGAAATATGAGGAAGAATAGCTTCTGGGTTTCTTTCTCCAAATACATAATATCCTTTTTCTTCTAATTCATCAAGTAATTTTTGTAAATCATATCCCATTTGAATTTTGTCGTAAGCTTCAACCATCCCGCTTATGTCTCCGTAATCAATGAAAGTTTGGATAATACTTCCAATGTATTGTGCTTCCTCATGGTCTTTTATATCATCATAGTCTGTGTTATATGCATGTGCTTCGTTAACTATATTTAGCAATTCCTTTCCTGATAAAATCCTCATTATAAATTTTGGTTTATATTCATTCTCAGTATCCTCGACAGCTTTAGATATTGTATTTTTAATCCAGTTTTCATGACTGGTCTTAACATAACGCAATAATTCTTCTGTATACGTATCTGTAAACTCATCAATTTCTTTGTGGTGATTTCTACATAAGAGAAGCAAGTTTTCATAGATGTCATATTCTTTAAGATCGGGGATATGCCGTGGTCCGTTCGGTTTTGAACTAATAATATGGCACTCTTCACCAATATTGAATTCATTTAATGTGGTCTTTTTAGTTATCAATTCGACTTTACAAACTGCACATCTGTTGCCAGATTTAGCCCAGAGAAATTTTCTTGTTTTTGATGAAATAGCCATTTTATTATTAAAAATAAAAAAATGTTTCGAGTTATGCATTATATAGATAAGCAATCATTGTTTTGTTGACGCTTTATGAATTAATCCACTACATTTTTTTTCTAAAAGCCATTATAGAATTTAATTGCTGCGCTAAAATATCGTCGCAATAATTTAATGAAATATTTTTTAAATGTTTCATTTATCAATAGTGGAATTCCTATAAGGCTGACTCATTGATAATAGCAGTAATTGTTTTTACGTGTTCTTTACCCGATTCTTAATATGTATCAATTCTGCAGAATACACTTTCATTAGCAGAAGAGTGAAGGAAAAGATAATATATTTCTCCGATAAGTAATGGCGATCCTGCTCTTAAATCTATGTTTGTACTTTCAAAATCAGGCATTTTTTCAGAAAAGACCCGCTCTCTTTTCTCTGCGATATTTCTTAAAATGATATTACACCAAGCTTCCAATATATTATTTTTTGAAGGGCGTTGTCTTTTAATTAAGTTTTTAACATGCTTTAGAGGAGTTCATTAATTTCCTTGCTTCAGTTCTTTCAAGTGACTGTTTATTTTTTCGTTTACCAACAAATTTCCAAAATATTTATTACAAACATATTCTACTATAATTGGTATACAGCACTGAAACTGGATACTACTAGGAGAATATAGGCGGAATAAATTTCGTTGCATGAAACGAAGAGATTATGCATAGTTTCGATCTAATTTTTGAAAATTAATAAAAGTTTTACAAGATTTTTTTATAAAATTTTAATGCGACGAGTTTTGGCGCATCGATCATCGTTATTTACCATATTAACAAAACACAAATATTCTATTATGGAAAGAAACAAAAATGTGAAAACATTTCACAAGCTTCGTGAACCTATCTCATCAAAACATAAAGTAAGAAATAAAAGATCTGTATTACTTTTTTGAAGCTTTTATTTAGCTATTTAATACTCAAACCTACTTTTTTACCACTTTTTAAGTATTGAAATCTGCAAGTTTTCGGTATATCTCATATACCGCTTACAAATTGCAGTTTTCATAGTTTTTTATCTCATTGACTAAGTAATTTAGCAGAGTCATTGAGCAGTCCACTAGGGCTTTCAAGTTTTATGTTTAACAGTTGAAAGATCAAAGAGGACGTACTAAAATAGTGAGGGAGATAAAATGATATTAACAGCTTAATGATCACAAAATTCCAGAAGGAGTGTAAGCATGCGCACAGTGACTGGAAGATTAATTAACAAGAAGCCGCCGTGAGAACGGAACGGTATTGACAACAAATTCAAAATTTTTATTATGACAACAAAATCAGAATTAAAGAAGTTTTTTGAAAATGGGGATGTCCCCGATCAAGAACAATTTTGGGCATGGCTGGAGAGCTACTGGCACAAGGAAGAAATGATGGATGCTGCATCCATGCAGTATACCAATCCGCTTCCGAGCATTTACCCAGTAGGGGGAGTACCTGTTGGGACAACATTCGACCAGATGCCTATCAAGGATTTATTAGATTTAATTTTCTACGGAAAGACAAAACGTACATTGACGATCACCACAACACCTGACGATGCGACGGTTAAGATCAATGACGTTGTGGGAAATACCAGCAATGTGACCATAGGAACAACGGTGAGCTATACGGTAGAAAGACCTGGCTATTTTCCAAAAACAGAAACCGTGACCGTAACAGAAGACATGACCATCGCAGTAACACTCGAACCAGATCTATCGAATACGGAGATTACATTCACAGTAAGAACTACCCAACTAAATGAGCAGGTGCCTATCGCACTTTTGCGGACTTCGGACACCCAGACACTCGCTAAGATTAACTATGGGGATGGGAAAGAAGACCTGGTTTCGGTGCCTACTTTCAATGGTTCCCAGTCCTGGACGGATAATGAAGGAAATATTCATTATGTAGACAATGGTAATACTTTTTATCATATATTCGATAATATTGGAGACTATGTAGTCACCATTAATGCTGGATCCAACGTCAACTATGTACGATTCTGTGAAGGTTTGACAAGCGGGGCAGGATATCTATCTCCAACCATCAACAACTATGTACAGGAGATTTCGAAGTTCAGGTCCGATTCATTAACAAATCTGGATTTTACCTTTGCAGGCTTGTCCCAGGCGAATGTTAACCCAAGTTTTAAATTGGAAACACCGCAAGTAACCAGCATGAACGCCACATTCTACGGTTTTGGGGTAAGCAGGGAATTTGACAGTTTTCCAGCAGACATGCTTGCGCAGATTACCAAACCCACGATATTACTGGGTACATTCTTTAAAGCAGGACTTAAAAAGATCCTTCCGGGCCTATTGGACAGTTTCGCTGAACTGGTGAGTGTTTTTGAATGTTTTAAAAACTCCAAATTAGGGAAAGGATACTACAATGGGATCACAGCAGGAAATTATAGAGATAAACACAGTATAAACTCATCTTACGATTTTATACCGGTATCCTTATTCTGGAAGAATCCGAAATTGAAAGATGTATCGCATTGTTTTAATTATATCGGAGAAGGTGGATTTGGTAACCTGACTTCAGGGTACCTGGCGTTTAATATCGTTCGAAGAGAACTGTTCTGGAACGGAAAATCAGTGGGTAATGCAACGGGTACAATTGAAAATGCATTTTACCTATTTGCTAAAAACAATCGGATCCTATGTGAAGCGAACTTCCTGAAATATGCGCCCAATATGAAACATATCGGCGGTATGTTCACACAGACCAACCATGTGTCCCATGCGATTAGCTGGGGAGGAATGATTCCTATTGCCAAGAATGAGACGACTTCCATTCGTTCCAATGATGGGGGACAACCATTTGAAGTAGCAGGAAATGGCTTAACCTATGATTTAAATGTGATGTTCCCGGATGCGAGTTATCCGAATATCCTGACTTTAAACGGTGCGTTTACGGCAGCTGCTACAGGAGCGACATATGGATTTAACCATGATCTGAACTATACTGCTAGTGCTAGTCCGGTCACCATCAACCAAAGTTTCAATGCTGCAGACTTCCTGGCTAAATTTCCAAATGCGAAAGCAGGAAGTGTAAACGCGTATGCACAACAGATGCTTGGACAGTCGGGAGGAACAACAGATGAGAAGAATGATGGCCGTAACGGTGTGTTCTATCTGCTGAATCAGGATGCTAGAATCACGGACAAAGCGACTTTGCCAGCACTTGTTTTCAATAACGCGATTCCATATTAAGCTTTTAGAGACAAGAGAGTTCCTCTTGATCCAGGCACATTAACAAATAAATTTTTACCCTTAAAAATTGATCTGCAATCAGGTCAACAGGTAAAACTATGTCTAAAAATTTAAAAAAATAAAAGAATGAGTACAAATAATAATAACGCATCACAAACACTTTTTCGTTTAGCAGGTTTACGAAGCCCGCAATTAACAGAAACAAGAAAAGAAAATCTGGGCTTTATCCACCGTCCGGATGTAGAAGGGATAAAAGGCTTTTTTGATGCCATTTTAGAAGCGGGAGCTACAACTGATGGTATTACAAAATTTACAGCATTAGAAAGAGCTTCTAAGGATTTTACTGTTCCAGAAGATTTTAAATCAGATATAAAACTGGAAAACCTATATCCGGCATTATCCAGTCTGGGAAAAAGCCTTTGTAGAAGAGAAGAAATTACAATGGGTGCTATCAATAAGGCTACATCAGAGTGGAGTGCCAAAACTTCAGGTCTGAATGCAGATGAGACTATTGCACAGCAGAAGATCCTTTGGGACAATATGATCTATCAGACTGTAACACAGCATGATTTTCAAGTAAAAGAAGTGATCATTCAGATCCTCAAAGCGATTCACTACCTGGATGCCGATTCATTGGAGAGAACCGAAGAAACCATCAAAATCAATGGTGAAGATTTTCGAGTAAAAGCAGCAACAGCAGCAATTGTCTTTCCTGATGCTTTAGTGCTGCATACCACAACAGAGAATAATGGAATTCCATTTACCGTGAATCAAAGTACCATTGGAGGTGCCAGTATAAAATATGCTAACAGTAGAACTTTATCGGTAGCGGAGCAAAATCAGCTGACCAATATGGCAAATATCGAAGTTGGAACTTCCGACAGTTTGATGAAAAAAGATGCACAGGAGGTACTTAAAAGCGAGCTGGAAAATGCTCGAAAAGAGTATACTATTGCCTATAATGCCTCGTATAACACGCAGTATTCCGCTTATCAGGCCAGTATACAGCCAGAAAAGAACAGATACGAAAGTGAGATCAGAGCGGTAGAAGCGGGCTTTACGGATCAGACGACAGAAGCTGAAAAAGCAGCGGCGTATCAAAGCGTTGCTCCGCTGAATATTCCTCTGTTTGAATTTGTTTTCAATAAAGAAATTGATCTGACAGTTTTAAAGAATAAACTGACAGCAACCTCTTTTGCTTTATTTGTGGAGTTATTCACCAATTATGGTGAAGATTTAAAGACGTACATCTCCCAAAATCCAGATACCGAAATGGACATTCAGGTGATTTCACCGACATTGACCGAGATCAGCGGTTTTACCCTGTCATTGAATGCTATATATTCAACTTTTGAAGCTGTAATAACAAAATTAAACAGCGGAATTTCTGAAAATTTTTCACAAGCATTATCGCTTCAAACGCTACCCCAAAGACAATTTGCGAATATTGGAGGTGTATTAATCCCTATGGCGGAAAGCGCGCAAGTATTTCCAAACAGCTATTATTTGCGGGTACAGAAAATTAGTTCCTTCGTCAGGATAAAGTCTCTATATTTTGGTTTCACCGTTGAAGATAGTTCCTGGTCAGTTTCATCTATAAAAATTACAATTGGCAATGGTCTTATTCCTCAGGAAGAAACACATTATAACATTGCTGTTTCTGATGGGAAAATAACAATTCCACCAATAATCCTTGATTATAGCGAGAATATAGGCTATATAAACATACATGCCTGGTTTGATAACGGATGTGAAGGTATGTTGGATTTTGCTTCAGTAGCTGATGATGCCGATTTGAGTGGTATTTTGAATATAATCAAACCTCAGGATTCAACGGATACATCGTCAGAATCACCCTCAGTTTTCCAGCCTAAACATTTTGGCGTAAAACGTTTGGGAATTGCTGATTATTTAAAGGTAGAACAAAGTATTCATGCCTATGTGCCGGGTGAAATTTCCAATATTGAAAATGTGATGGCCAGTGAGCTGAGACATAAATCCTCGACATCCAGAGAATATTCGGAAATTACAACCAGTACATCCAAAAGTCAGGAAATAGAAAAGCTTTCCGATACCACTAAAACATCCAGAGCCGATATGCAGACTGAAGTGGCACGCCAACTGGAAAAAGAGCAAAGCTATGATGCCGATACCAGATTTGGTAAATCGGGAACCTGGTATTTTGAAGCTGGTGGCAGTTATGCAAGTAACAGTGCACAGCAGGATAGTACCAGACAGGCTGTCGCAAAATCTCAAGAAATTACAGAGCGAGCGCTAGAAAGTGTGTTGACGAAGATTTCAGAGGAACGTGTAGAAAAGATCATCAAAGAATATACAGAGACCAATGTCCATGAATATGATAACCGTGGTAAAGTGATCGGAACGAATACCCCTGAAACCCGTCCGCAGCATATTTCAGGAGTTTACCGCTGGGTGGATAAGAAAATGAAAAATCAGATCTTCAACTACGGAAAGAGGATGATGTTTGAGTTTATGATTCCGGAACCTGCGAGACTTCACACTTTGGCGACAAAATCAGTAAAGAAAACACTCACGGAGCCTATAGATCCAAGAAAAGCACCTTTTCCTTTTACGATGAAAAATGCGGCCAAAGATGAAAGTATTCTAGCCTACTGGGCTGATCATTATGGAGTTGTTTTGGATAACCTTAAACCAAATACCGAAGTCAGCCATCAGGCAAATGGTGCCCCTCACAATGAAGATAATGGTTTATTTGGTGATACAGCTTTTCAGATACCGGACGATTATATTGGAAAAAGCTATACCATAACTTGGCGAACCACTAGAGAAGACAATAGATCCAGCTGGCTTGAAGGATATTATACGAGACCAAGTTCTATAAAATTTAGTGATTTGGCAGGAGGAGAATATAACTTCAAGAATTATGAAGATGCAATGAGCGGAACCGAAGAAAAAAGCGGATTAAGCTTAAAGGGAAGTAATGTTTTTAGCGTTTCTGGTAGTAATGTGGCGGAGTTTAGCTTTGCAATAACGGTGGATTGTGTGTTAAGTGACGAGTATATCACGAATTGGAAGAAAGAGCAATTCGCTAAAATTATTGAAGCTTATGAAGCGGAATATCAAAGCTTCCGCGATGAACAGGTAGCAGTTAATGAACAGGCAGCGGAACAGGAAAGACAGAATCAGGAAAAAGCGGCCATATTCTACCGCAGTACAGAATCCAATATCTTAAAACATAACTGTATAGCTTATCTGTTGCAGAATTACAATTCCCTTGGATCAGCAATGTCTGTCGATGATGGTCAAAATATGACAAGCTTTAGCATGAAGTTTGGGGACAATCTGGATCAGTACACCGCTCTTGCCAAATTTATGGAACAGGCTTTTGAATGGAATGTAATGGATTATACCTTTTATCCTTACTATTGGGCAAATAAAAACCATTGGAAAGATCTGTATATGTCAGAAGAGCTGAATCCATTGTTCCGTAGTTTTTTACAGGCAGGTATGGCACGTGTCATTGTCACTGTAAAACCAGGCTTTGAAGATGCAGTACAGTTCTTTATGAATACCGGAAGAATCTGGAATGGCGGGATAGTGCCTGTTATTGGTGATCCGTTATACCTATCGATTGTGGATGAAATGCGTGAACCTACCGGCGTTCCACAAGGAAAATTCTGGATTACACGTGTACCAACAACCTTGACCATATTGCAGGCAAAATCTGCAGGTCTTGAAGTGGAAGATGCATTACCGATTTTCCCTGAAGATAATCCGGAGAACTGTGAAAATCCGAAGGAATTGGAAACCGTAAGTGCTTTTGGAGCACCTGTAGATGCAGTTATGCTGTCTCTACCAGGTACGACAAGTACGTTAGGCTAAATTAATTGAAGGAAATGGTGGTAAAAACCACCATTTCTATTTTGTTAACATTTAAAAATTAAAAAAATGAGTATTATAAAACCATTAGGGGTTCCAGGAATAAAACCATTAGGACTTAGTAATACAGAAGGTGTAGAAAATCCATCTGAAAAAATCTTACATATAAAATTTTTATCATTTAAAGAAGAGGAGGGATTAATAAATTTGGAATTTGAAGTAGAAGCAAAAGGACTTAATAGTTCTGAGGGAATTTTATCTTTATTTAAAGCAGAGTCTTTAGGATTCTATTTTGAAGGTTTTAGCAAACAAGTGAAAATTTCAAATGGGATTTCAAGAGTGAAATTTAATCTTGATAGATATTCCAGCAGTAATATATTTACTAATGAAAAGAATAAGTATTATGTTTTAATTGCAGTTAATGGGATTTCAAAAAGATCTGATAATTTTGATATCAATTTGAAAACCGATTATTCAACTTCTTTTGAAACAAAATTAACAGCAAATCATTTGTCACAAATGGGAGTGCCTGCAAAAACAGCACAGAAATATATAAAAGACCTGAATGCTACTTTCGATAGATATGAAATAAATACTCCTTTACGAAAAATTTCTTTTTTCGGTCAGGTTTTATCTGAAACAGAAGCTTTTAGAATTAAGACAGAAAATGGAGTCTCCGATACCGCTTACGGTGGATTCAAAGGTAGGGGATGTATGCAACTCACAGGAAAAGAAAATTATGTAGGCTATGAAGAATATAAGAAAAAAGATCTTCCTAATATTGATTTTACAAGTACAACAAGTAATAAAAATAAAGTTAATGATCTCCCATATTACTTAGATTCAGGAGGATGGTTCTGGTCAATAAGAACAAAATTAAATGACGATGCGGATATAAATGATTTTATTTATATAGCTTTTAAAGTCAATGGTGGGTTTAATCATTTTGATAAACGTGTGGAATACTATATAAAGGCTGCAAAAGTTTTAGATAAAAGACTGGTAAATCCAATTTTTAATTTTCGTACAAGTGCTTGTTTCAATATACAAAAAGCCTGTTGTGCTTGGGGTTTATGGCATGATCCTGCTTCTCCTGAGGATCCATATTTTGGAGTAAAAAGGGACACAAAAGAGGCAATCTTGGGCTACACGAGATTTTTAGAACTTCATACTAAAGCGGGTAGGCCAAAAATAAAAGAAATGTATGATAAAATAGATTATCAAATTATTAACTTTGTAGACAGACGGTTAAATTCGCTAAAACAATGAACCAAATATTAAAAATATCAATACTATTCTTAGTTCTTGTATCTTGTAAAGACAATAAAGATAAAATCAAGGATAGAAGCTATTATTATTCATTAGAGAATAATGAAAATATTGTCTTGAGCTTTAATTATGACACATTAATTACAGATAAAGGCTTTTTTTTAATTAAACATTTTTTAGATCATAAAAAATCAAATATATATCATTTATCATACAAAGATAAAGTTATGGGTATGGTAATTGAGGATCCTACTGATGATAAAACTTCAATAATTAGTTTAGACATTGATTCGACTTTTACAATTAATAATAATGATTGGTTTAAATTGTATAGAACAGATAATAAACAGCTCTCACAATTGTCATTGACTAAAACAAAACTTGAGTTTCTTAAAAAATACAAAATCATCGAATAATTGTTTGTCATATAGCATTTATAACATAATAATAGCGATTTTTCGATCTCATTTCATCATCAGACTTTTTAAAATATAGCTTCTCAGAAATAAACGATTTTTTAAGAGATTATTTTACTATGCCTTCAGAAAGTGTCTAACTTTCTGAAGGCTTTTTTGTGAGAAAGTAAAAACCTTTAATGCATCTAAGACATATCTTCTCATGGAGATTATGATTAAAGTAGACAGAGAAACAAGTAGATGAGTTGAGAATAGAAGTAGAAGTGCAAACCACCATGAACACTCTTCTGGTTTATTGTTCCAAAAGAGCACTTCTTCAGTCATCTTTTGAAAACCAAGGTATCCAGCCCGAAATACAGCCCGACAAATACTTAATCCTTTTTCTGTCATACAGAATCTAAAGCTCTCAACCATTTTCTCTTTGCAGAATTTCTAGAGGTAGTCTCTATTTTTATTGACCACTAAAAGAGCGAGCAATAAACCAAAAAGTGCTACTCTAAAGGCCTTTTATAATGAAATAAGTGAAGAAGTAGCATAATCATTACATATTTATATATAAGCGAAATATGGGGCTAGATAGTGAGCGAAATTAAATTTATCTTTAGTGAAATTTTAAACAAGGTCATGAAAATACTTAGCTTAGTCGTACTGTTAATAATCTGTTCTTTTGATTCTAGGAATAACCAGAAGATTAAGCAGGATGCGCCGCATCAGGATTCCATACTTAAGGAAAATAACGTTAAAGATACAATCATCTTCAAAGATTATTATCATTATTCATTCGAAAATGATGCAAATATTATTTTAACCTTTACCTATGATACCCTAATTACAGATAAGGGTGTGTTTCCAGTAAAAGTTATTTGGGATTCGAAAGAACTTATTAGATATGATTTATTATATAAAAATAAAGTTATTGGTATGGTAGTTCAAGATCCCACTGATGATAATGAATCAGTACTTACTTTATATATTGATTCGGCTTATGTAACTAATCATAATGATTGGTTTAAACTATATAGAACAGATAATAAAAAGCTTTCTCAACTGCCACTGGTTAAAACAAAGCTTGATTTTCTTAAAAAATACAAAATCATCGAATAGTTATTGACGATATAACCTTTATTATTAAGCTTCTATAATAATAGCAACACATCCACCAAAACAATATCCTCTATATGGAAAATTCAACGAAAATAGCTCTTTTAGCTTCTTTATTTGTTTATATTTCTTGTGGGAACAACCTAAAAGAATGCCAAGACTGTACAACAAATAAAGACAGTCTAATTTTTATTGATAAGGATGATGAGGTTTATGTGAGACTAAAGGCAAAAGATCGTCACCCGATGAAACAAGAAAAATTGAAAGCAAATAACTATTATGAATTTTACAATTTTGTTTATATCTACTCTTTAGATAAGGAAGTTCGTGTGAAAGATATTATTGATCAGAAATCCTTCAAAATAATCAATTCCAGTTATTTTGAAGACGATAAATTCATTTATTTTTCTCCAACTCTTCCTGGAGACCATTTTAATCTATTAGATAAAAAGGAATATGTAAAATTTAGTAAGGATAAATATACTGTTTATAGTAGATATGGAACATTTCACCTTGGCGATCCTATAGAAGCTAGAAATATAAAATAAGAAGTTGTTTTTAAAAATACTTTAAAAAATGATAAAATAAACGATTTTCCAATTGTTGATAAAGCTCTTTTTGTAGGGTATCATCACATTGGAATAGATGAGATTTGTACTTCAAAATTGATCCAAAAATCTGATACTGCTGATATTTCTGATTTACAAAGATATAATTGCTATGAACGGAAAAGATAATGAAATTAAGGATTCCCAATGAGCTTAAAAATTGATATGATGGAAATACAATATTTAACCAAAATGAAAAATAATCCTAAAGTAGGAAGATTTGAAAATGAAGGAATATCCGAGGTAGAAATTGAAAAATTAGAACAATGGTTCACTATCAAATTTCCTCAGGCCTATAAAGAATTCTTATATTTAGGAGGAAAAACTGAACAGATTATAGATGGTTGGAGTTCAGAAGCAAAATATCTAAATTGGCGACAACAAAATATAAAGGAGAGTATGGAAAGTATTGATTTGAAGCTAAGACCATATTTTGCTTTTGCTGATTTTAACGGAAGTAATTGTTTCTTTTTCTTTATTGGAGAAGGAGATAACCCTTCAATTTACAAGTATGATGAAAATAAGATTTATACAAATGAAAATGGAGATGAAATTTATTATAAAAAAACGGAAGATTCTTTCAGTGACTTCATAGATAGTTTTATTGATTATGCATTAAGTAATAAATAATTTTCACAGAGGTTGTCAGTTAAGCTGACCCTAAAAGGTGGACAAATTTAGTTATTAGATTTGTTATAATGAGCTCGATATTCTATTGGGCTCATTCCATTTAAAGACACTGTCTCATAAAGTGTTCGTTAATACCGTCCTCCAGTTTATTGTTCCGAAGGACCACTTCAATGCTCTCTTTTGAACTCTGGTCTCCAGACCGAAATACAATACTGCCCCAATTATAATACGCTCCACTTTATTCCCAGACAAGGTCTTTGTTTGTATTGACCACTGAAAGAGCGAGCAATAGCCTAAATAGAGACTACTTTAGAGGTCTTTTAGAATGAGATAAATGGGGTTGTAGCATAATCATTGCATATTTGCAGTTAGACGAAATATGGGGTTGGATAATGAACGAAATTAAATCTATATTTAATTAAATTTAAATAAGTACATGAAAATACTAAGCTTAATAGTACTGTTGACAATTTGTGCTTGCGGTTCTGGGAATACCCAAAAGGTTAAGAATAATGCGCTGAATCAGGATTCCATACTTAAAAAAAAATAACGTTAAAGATAAACTCATCTTCAAAGGTGATTATCATTATTCATTCGAAAATGATGCAAATATTATTTTAACCTTTACCTATGATACCCTAATTACAGATAAGGGTGTTTTTTTGATAAAAGATAGTTTAGATGATAAAAAATCTAATATATCTCATTTGTTGTATAAAGATGTAATTATCGCTACTTTATATCAGGATTTTACTGAAGAGGAAACCTGGGATCCTACTCTAGATATAGATTCAACTTATACAATTAATAATATTTCCTCGTTTAAGTTATACAGAACAGATAATAAAGAGCTTTCTCAGCTGCCATTGGCTAAAACAAAACTTGATTTTCTTAAAAAATACAAAATTATAGAATAGTTATTGACATATAACCTTTATTATATAATGATTGTAATCTTATCTTACCGCAATACTTAAGTGTTAAATAAGTAAGTGGGGTCATCTAAATAACCCCACTTACTTATTTAATATTCCTTTCTTGGTATTTATCTTTTTTTCTGCATATTCTTATCAATGACTTCCCAGTCCATATAGTCAAAATGAACTCCATTAACAATATAATTTTTCCATCGCCAAAAACATAATGGATTAATTTTGTATAACCGGTAAAGCTTCTGATTTTCTTTAGCAGGAGAGGTTTCTTTAATAAAGTGTTCAAAGCTAAAAGTAGAGAAACCAGGACTTTTGAAAGAAAAATTTTGAGTTATGATAAATGATCCGTCTAAATTAGCATATCTAAAATGTCCTTCATCTAATCGATGAGCAATATACTTATTGATTATTGGTAAATTGGGAACCAATAATATACTAATAAATACAATAAGGATTGTTTTCTTCTTCATATCTTTCTATTTAGTTGCATGCAGGTGTACTGGTAGGTGCCATGCTCTGTGTAAGTGAAATACCAGTGACTCCCGCTGTCTTCATTTGGCTTAATCGGCCATATAAGCCTGCTGGGGTCGTATAGCCTATAGTACTATTTGGCACTGCTAGTCCGGCCCCACCCAACGCTGCATTAAAAACTTCCTCTGCATAATCCGTACAATTATAATCATTAAGATCGTACGGCCTCGTACTTCCTGTCAATGCAATGTTACGCGCATTATTAAAGGTGGCTGCAGTTACGTTTATTGTATAGCTTGCGTCGCTTCTACGTTGTTGTGGGTCTTCCCGTCCAATTGATGCGCCTTCAGCATCTTTTACCGCAGTCATCCAAGAATCTGAAGAAGGATAAAAACCGAAAGTGAGTGAACGGGTGGTTGAACCATTGGATTTCTGCATTGTTATATAAGCGTGTCCAGGATCATCCGTTGAAAAATTGTAAACTTGAGTGACGTTGTTTGGATTTGCAAGATGAGCATGAATAGTTATTTTATATGTGGTTTGAGCGTTTGATGGAACATTGTTGAAACAATTTAATAATTGCTGAAGATTAATTGGTTCTGATGGAGATTCGTACAAATAAGAAGCACCACCGCCTCCTCCTCCGGTGCCGCCACCGCCACCGCCGCCATTTCCCGATCCACTACCACTGCAGGCTGTGTATAAATACATCCAATATTCGGAACCATCATCATAATACTCAACTAAATACCACTCTTTACAAACAACAGGTATATTTTTACCTGTAGAAGGTGCGTCGTTGTGAGCTTTGACCTTGCTATCTTTATTCTTAGTAGTCAGGCGCAAATTTACAGGTTTAAATCCCTCAGCGTCCAAAAGCTGGCTATACAGCAAACTTTCTTTCAAGTCATAAACAAGAAAATATACTTTTCCCTGGTCTTGACTGTTGCTATCCTGTTTTTTAACAAATTTAGAAATTGCTTCCTTTCCATGTTCAGTTATCGTACGTGTATCCGAAAATACGACCACTTTATTTCCTTTAACTACATCATGTTCGTCAATAGTGAAAACAAGGTTTTGTTGTATAGAGTTATCCGGCCCTAAGTTTAAGCCATTTTCTAAAGGGACGACAATCGTTGTACCCCCTTTGTTCCCCTTTATAATTTCTGATTTTGACCATTCTAATGGAAATGGTTTTCCATTATCCTCATACCATTTTTTTGCTAATGAGGTTTCCTCGGTTTGCGGATATCTTTCCACATCCCTTTCACACGACTGTAAGAGCATAATCGCAAATACTGCATAGATTAATTTTCTGCAAATTGATTTTAACATTTTATGTGATTTAAAATTAGTGTACTTATATTTCTTCGTTTAATGAATTAATGACTCAAAATTAGAACTATAAAAGTTATTGTCTTTTGACAAAAGGCAAAAAATATATAGATATAACAGAAATCAATTTATCAATTAAAGAACACTAAGATAGAGGCGATTTCTCAATGCGTGAGTGATAGAGACGGCATCCTTTTGCATGCAAAAGATATAGCGGATAGTACGACCCTCCGTTCCTTTTGGGAGATTGAACTGCAGGAACTTGGGACGGGGTCAGAAGAGCTATCTGATTAATGATTAAAAGTAGGTAGTATCACTTGACTGCTTTTGTTTTTTCTCTCTTTGCCCGAATTCTACTTAAAGTTGATTGCGTAATTCCAAGGTATGATGAAATAATACCTAACGGGATGCGCGCAACTATATTGGGTTGTTTTGCGATAAGATGCTGATAACGTTCCGTCGCACTAAATATGCGTAGTTCGTTTGCTTTTTCCTCTCCTTTAATATAATAAGTTTCCGTTAAGACCCGGCCTATATAGTTGAATTCTGGAAATGATTGATATAAATGCATCAGATCGGCGTAATTTAATACTAGAAGGACTGAATCTTCCAAAGTTTCAAGGACTTCAAAAGATCTTTTTTGGCTAAAAAAACTATAAACGGAAATGGCAAGATCTCCTTCAAAAAGAAGCCATGAAGTTGTGTCTTTACCTAGGCTATCAACATAATATGATCTCACAGCCCCTTTTATAATAAAATAAATAGATTTTTGAATTTGGTCAATGTTGAGTAGGATATTTTTCTTTTTTACTTTTATCAAATAAGTATTTGAAATAATAGCGTTTCTAAGTGCAGATGACATAAAATGAATGTTCTCGAAAAAGTTCAGAACTATTTCTTTCGCTGAATTTTCTTCTATTTCATTTACTGCATTTTTCATGTGTGAAAATGATAAAACCGAATATTTAATAATAAACGGTAATCAAAATATACGAAAAAAAATCTAATAAAGGCTATTTTTTTTTGCCTTTCATCAAAAATAATAAGGATAAATAGTTTTTATTTTGTACTACCAAAAAGCATATTACAAATAATTATACTGTGAAAAGAAGGACAAAAGGACTGTTGTTTGACAATTCTTAATGTTCTTAGGAATGAATTTATTATCGGTGCCGAGAAAGAGTTTGTATCAAGCCAGGAAAATATAATGCCCAAAAATGATCTAGGTATTGTTTCTTCATAGCATTAATATATTTATTCAATACGAAAAATTTCATGCGGTAATAATTAAACTTGTTGATAAGCTCAAATTTTTACAAAATCCGAGCGAATACCAATTACATTGCTTCAAATAATTAAATATCCTTGTAATCAATGAATAAGAATTAAATTATAATGTATATTTAAGTAAACATCTCACCGTGGCGAGATATAATTTAAAGCGAAATACTGTGTGGAGGTTATTCACTTTTAATCATAGTCACCATGAAACAATTGTATAAAAACATTTTATTAACGATAGAGCAAGAAGAAAAGAATGTTTCGAAAAGTTCTAAAAGTGTTATTGATGAAGCATATCATATGCTATCTTTTCTGCGAGGTTCCCTGACCGATTTAAAGTTAGAAATAGCAGCTAACAGTTTTGATAGTATTCTGGATGAAATAACCTTTTTTAAACATGTAAAGCCTGAAATTCTTGGTAAACTAATCTATTATAATAAGCTTATCCGGATTGAATCAGTAAGTCCTAAGAATTTAGAGCTGCTGGAACTTTATTATGCAGAGCAAATTAAGATTCTTAACAAAGAGTATAGAAAATATATCGCAAGCTCCGATTTTTACAAGTATTATAGATCTGGACGTATCGATAGAGATGAGTGTTATTTTAGGTTGGGGAATATCAATTTCTTTGATGGCTTAAACAGCTTTTTTTTCGAAGTGGATTCGGAATTTTCTACCTTTTATGACTATAAAATTGCGCGCATATTAGCTTTTGATCTTATCCATCATTACGTTTCAGATAAAGTGAATGCTAAAGGAGAAAGTGCAAAGATTTCATTTGAAAGTGCTGATGGTTCAGAATTTTCCTGGACTGATTCTAAAAATGCATTGATAGAGCTGATTTATGCACTTCATATATCCGGTAGTGTATCCAATGGAAGGGCGGGTTTAAGAAGAATGAGTAAATTATTTGAAGACCTCTTCGAAGTCAAACTTGGCGATATTCATCATGCTTTTCATCAAATGAAATTCAGAGCAGGTGAAAAGGCAAGTTACTTGCGTTTCCTAAAAAATTCGCTGGAACAGTATATGAATAAAGATCTTTAAACGATTTTGATAAAACAATAGAACCCAAAGCAGGCAATCAATAAGATTGCCTGCTTTTTTTGTACCCATCCTATACCAATATACTACCCATATTGAAGCCCTGAAAATGGTCAATAGTTGATTTCTTTGCCTTGAAGAATTTTAAAAAAAATGTATTTCTCTTGGTATTTCCTTGCTAAGACCTTGTACGATTTGGTGGAAAATGTAGGCCAATTTTGATCTGTAAACCAAACATCAAAAGCAATGAATATCGACAGACTTGAATTCCTTGCATGGATGGATCGTATTATGAAGCGATTTGACATTCTTGCAGGTGATTTAGAAATCAGAGAAAAAAAGAGATTGAGTGTTGACGGCGAAGAGCTTCTCGATAATCAGGACGTTCTTCAGATGCTAAAGATCACCTATCGCTGTCTGCAGCGCTACCGTACGATAGGCCGAATAAAGTATTTCACCATTAGCGGTAAGATCTATTACAAGAGTTCTGATGTGCAGCAGTTTATCCGTGATAGTTATCACGGTGGAACATACAGGCAAAAATAGGTAACCAAAGGATATACAACTATGAACCCTATTGCCGATAGATACTTTCGGTAAATCTTAAAATCAATTTATTATGAACGAACAAAATATCACAGACGAAAAAGCAGCTGTTGTGCTGGAACCTTTATCTGATATCCTGCTTGTGCTTGATAAGATAAAGAATCGGATTGAAGCGGTAAAGGGAGTGGATAAGGATGGCAATCTGGAAACAGTTGCCCCTCAAAAGAAAAACGAAATTGATTTTATGCGGGTTGATAAAAATGGTGATGTTTTCAGCAATTTCTTTTCCAATTTCTGGCGAAAGCTGAATAATCCGTCGGGTTACAAATTCCTGAAGATTTCGAATATTGATATGGAATCAGTGGCTAAAAAACTGCAGACTGCCATAGACCATCCGACACCGGAAGGAAATAAGCTTTTGGATGCCCTTGAGGTGAAACATAACAATACACTAAAAAAAGAAAATATGGAAACAAAACAAGAAGTAAATCAAGAACAAGCAAAAAACGATAATAAGCCAGAATATCGTTACAATGCCAATGAAATTGACTGGGATACTGCCCATAAATTTGGTCTGAACAAAGAACTGTTAGAAAAAAATGGACAATTGGAGAAATTGTTAAAAGGTTACAAATCGGACACTATCTTTAGGATCGAGGGAAATTTTGATGGAGTGGTATTAAAAGGAGACGCCCGTTTATCATTGAGGCAATCTGACAACAAGATTGTTATCCTTACACATGGTATAAGACATAAGGCTCCATTGGATACCCCTTTTTATGGACATACATTCAGTAAGGAAGATAAGGAGAATCTGTTGAAAACCGGAAATATGGGGCGTGTCGGAGAACTAACGAATTATCAGGACGGAACTAAAGTCAAGGTCTTAATCAGTTTGGACAAATACACAAAAGAACCGGTGTCATATCCGTTAGAATGGATTAAAATTAACGATAAATTCGGTGGCGTGAAATTGAACAAAGAGCAAAAGCAGGATCTCATGGAAGGAAAGGCTGTGCTTGTTGAAGGAATAACGAATAAAACTACCGGGGAATTATTTAGCCAGATGCTACAGTTTAGTGCGGACGACAGAAAGCTCGTATTTGCAGGAAATAGAGAAGCCCTGAATAATGAACAGCAAGTAAGTAGGGAAATACCTACGGATTTTAGAGAACGTCAACTGACCGAGAAAGAGCAAGGTTTGTTGAAAGAGGGAAAAGCTGTCTACCTTGAAGATCTTGTAAATAGAGACGGAAACAAATTATATTCCGGTTACGTTTTCTATAATGAACAAGAGCGAAAATTAGATTTTTCCTTTAGGAAGCCGGAGCTGAACAATCAATTAGAACAGGTGGCCAATGACGGAGCACAAAAACCACGACAAACTCCAACAAAAAATGATCCCGCAAAAGCATCAACACGTAATACAGTGACGACTAATTCTCCGCAGAAAAAGACACCTTCAAAAGGGCCTAAAATTCATTAAAATAAAACGTCATGAAAGCAATTATAGCTGAAAAACCGTCGGTTGCTCATGAACTTGCGAGAATAGTGGGAGCTACAGAAAAAAAGGAAGGATATTTTATTGGGAATGATTTTATGGTCACCTGGGCGTTCGGTCATTTAGTTGGGTTGGCTATGCCCGAGGATTATGGGATAAACGGGTTCAATAGGGAATCCCTTCCTATAATCCCGGAATCTTTCCGACTGATCAGCAGGAAAGTCAGGTCGGGGAAGGAGTATGTCTTTGACCAGAGTGCAAAACGGCAATTGGAGATTATCGGTCAAGTTTTTGAACGCAGCAACGGTATAATTGTTGCCACCGATGCAGGACGGGAAGGAGAGGTGATTTTCAGATATATCTACGAATATTTAGGCTGTAATAAACCGTTTGAACGGTTATGGATCAGCAGTTTAACAGAAAATGCAATTATAAACGGACTGAGTAATTTAAAGATAGGAAGCGATTTTGACGGACTTTATTTTGCAGGACGTGAACGATCCCAAGCGGATTGGCTGATCGGGATCAATTCGACACAAGCACTTACCATTGCTATAGGAGATGGGCTATATTCTTTGGGACGAGTGCAGACACCTACACTATCGCTTATTTGCAAGCGATATCACGATCATCAATCATTTGAAATAAAAAACTATTTCCAGATTCAGCTGGAACACCAAAAGGAAGGTACTGTTTTTACCACGGTATCCACGGATAAATGGGATGAACAGGCCAAAGCTGAGGCGGCAGCAAGGACGATTGAACGTGCAGGTACAGTGAGTATAATTGATATTGAGCAAAAGTCGAGTTCTGTTCAGGCTCCATTACTCTTTGACCTTACAGGTTTACAAAAAGAAGCCAATAAGAAGCTAGGTTTTTCTGCTGAAAAAACGCTAGAAATAGCACAGAGTTTATATGAAAAGAAGTTCATCAGCTATCCCAGAACTGGTTCCAAGTATATTCCTGAAGATGTATGGGCAGAAATTCCAGCTCTTATTCGTGCGCTAGGTACAAGGGAAGCTAGTAAAGGTGCTGTAGATCAAATAAAATGGGAACGTTATAATAAGCACATCGTAAATGATCTTAAGGTCACCGATCATCATGGTATATTGATTACTGAAAATATACCGACAATGTTGGCAGCACACGAAAATACACTTTATGACATGATTGCAAACCGTTTGTTGGAAACTGTATCACCGGCATGCCACCGCGAAATCACAACTGCTGTTTTTTCTGTTCTCCATTATGAATTTGGATTAAAAGCGATCAAGATTACCTCGCCTGGATGGAAATCAATTAACGGAAATTTTGAGGATGAAGATGAAGATATTTTTGATCTTCCTCATTTAGAAAAAGGAAATGAAATTAATATCCGAGGGGTAAAGGTTCTTGCAAAAAAAACAAAACCACCAGCATTGTTTACTGAGGCAGAACTGCTATCTGCAATGGAAAATGTCGGAAATGCAATGGAGGACAAAGAAGAACGAAAGGTATTGAAAAGCATAGGAATAGGTACACCTGCCACCCGTGCTGCTGTAATTGAAACCCTTTTTGATAGAGATTATATCAGACGTGAGAAAAAAGCCATTATACCTACAGAAAAAGGACTTTTAGTGTATCAGATCGTCGGTGATAAGATAATTGCTAATGCAAACATGACGGCTCAATGGGAAATGTCATTCGAAAAAATTCAGAATGCAGAAATGAGTCCTGCGGAATTCCATCTGGCTCTTGAAGAGCTCACCAAAAAGGTGACAGAAGAACTTTTGCAAGTAAAGGTAAATGTACCCAGACAAGAAGAGTTATGTTGTCCTAAATGTAAGTCCAAGGTATTTCTTCGCGAGAAAATAGTGAAATGCGCGAACGATGAGTGTGGATGGATGCTGTTCCGATATGTATGTGGCATCAATCTTTCTTACAATCAGATTGAAGCCTTGCTGAACACGAACCGCACACCACTTATCCGAAAGATGGTTGGCCGTAGCGGAAAGCAATTTGATGCTTATATTATAATGGCAAAAGATGGTTCCACCACTTTTGATTTTGAAAAGAAAAAGAAGCGATAGTTCGTATAGTTTTCGTGATGTTGTATTGTGAGGCCTAAGATTCCCGTAATCTTAGGCTTTTTTATTCCCGGTTCCCAGATTAGGAAAATACAGGAAATTATAGGTCACATTATCCTTAAAAAGGTTTCCCATAGCCTATGGTGACTAGGTTTACATGTCAGCTGATTGACAAGTAAACGATAGACACATGAAAAAAGAACAAAAGGATTTTTCCTACTACCAATTAAAGTTACAGGATCATATAGAGGCCAGCTTCCCGGAGAAGTCCGGTGATTATAAGTTTATTAATCAAAGAGCCAGATGGGCAGCCAATGCTTATGAAGGGGCGTTCAGATCTGGAAACCATGTTAATAAATGTGATGAAATAGCAAATTTTATTCTGTATGAAGGATTGCACTTTTCAAAGTTTGATACCCTATTTGAAGTACTGACCTATGAATTTGCTGACCTTCTGTTTGATTTTGAATTCAGGGATTTTGCAATTAAGGTACTTCCTCAGTGTACGGAGGTATTTGACAACTACGATCTGACGGATGATTTTGCCTATACAAACGATTATGATCTGTTGTATACAGAACTTACGGGTTTCATAGCTATATGGATCGAGCAAAATGGCATTCAGTAGGAGGCTGCATCTACAGCAGAATATTGATGCCTTAAGAATTGCTTTCAAAGTGGAAAAAGAGCAACGGGAAGCGTCTCAGAGTGAGTGGAAACTGATGTCACTTTATGCTGGTTTTGGTGGACTAAAATGTATTCTAAATCCAATAGAATCTCCATCCGATGTAGAAAAATGGAGCAACTCCGATAGACCATTGTTTGCGCTGACAAAGGAGCTCTATAATTTACTAAGCGAACATGCAGAAAATGATTTAGAATATAAAAAGTGGGTACGGGGAATGAAAAGCTCTATCCTTGATGCATTCTATACCCCCACAGAAATTACAACAGCAATTGCAGAAGTCATAATGGATATGGGTATACCCATCCAAAACGTTCTTGAACCGTCTGCTGGTACCGGAGCATTTGTCGGGCCTTTTGAAGCAGTGGCAGATCTTCAGGTCACTGCCTATGAACAAGACCCATTAACGGGTAAGATCTTACAACAACTGTATCCACAAGCTGATGTTAGGGTAGACGGTTTCGAAACCATTTCAGATCAGGAAGAAGGATTCTATGACCTTGTCGTTGGAAATATACCATTTGGTACCAGTTCAGTTTTCGATCTTTCATTTTCCAGAGGCAAAGATCCCGCGCGAAAATTAGCAGCACAAAGTATTCATAACTATTTCTTTTTAAAAGCTTCGGATAAGCTACGTGAGGGTGGCATTCTTGCTTTTATTACCTCACAAGGAATGCTGAACAGCCCCTCTAACCAGTTGATCCGTGATACATTGATGAAAGAGCACCAATTAGTTTCTGCAATACGTCTTCCCAACAATCTGTTTGAAGAAGCTGGAACAGCGGTGGGCAGTGATCTGATCGTGCTGCAAAAAAACACCAAAGAAAGAACATTATCACACAGGGCAAAAGACTTTATGCGGACTTTACCTACACAAGGGGGAGAGAACCGTAATCTATTTTTTGATAATCCAAATCATATCATATTCACCCGGTCTCTGCTGGAGAAAGATCAGTATGGAAAAAAAGGAACATTGTATTTACACGATGGGCAGATTATAGGAATCTCCCGTGATCTGAAAAGTAAACTTACTTCGGATTTCAGTAATTATTTTGATTCCAATTTGTACCAATCCCACAATCCTGAAAAAAAATCCCATACCCTGAAAAAAAGTATCAAAGCACCCGATGCTATTACAAATTTTAATGTTAAAAATAAAAAACACGAAACGCTCCAAGAGCGACCTGTTCAACTTAGTTTATTCTTTGAAGAGCAAATTGAACGTGGTTCTCCGCAAGTAGATGCTACGAAAAAGCCAATACGCAAATCCCGAAAACAAGATCAATCACAGCAACTGACCTTATTTGATAAGACTCCTTCTAAAGAAGATGTATATGATAAGTCTTCCAACATAAAGAATCCTGACTCGGAACTAAGAAAGGAAAATGCGATTACATATTCAAAAAAAGGTCCTGTTAAAAATATTCAGACCCCTTCTCTTTTCTCAGATATTTTAGATCAGGTGAACATACTTGAACCTCTAAAGTTTGAAGGCTCAAAGAAAGAATATTACAGGGATAATACGTTGGTCAATTACAAAGACCACGTAGGAACTATTAAGTGGAATTTTCGGGAGGGCCAATATGTTTTTCATCCGATTTTAAACGCTGAAAGCCAAAAAAGTCGCATAGCGGATTATATAAGACTACGGGATAGTTACCATGATCTGTATATCTATGAAGCGACGATGCAGCAAGAGGATACAGACAGACGGAAATTGCTCAATGATCGATATGACACATTTGTCAGGAAATACGGTAATCTAAATGCTTCGGAGAATATTAAGGTGATCAAACTGGATGCGTGTGGAAATGAAATGCCTTACCTCGAACGTGTCATTGGCGGGGTAGTTCGTAAGGCTGATATTTTTGAGCATCCTGTTAGCTTCTCTACTGCCGTATTAACGGTAGATAATGCTAATGAAGCATTATCAGCCTCACTAAATCAATCATCTACTGTTGATCTGGATTTCATGCACAAAATATCGGGGATTTCAGTGGTTGAGCTGAAAGAACAGTTAAAAGGCTATATCTATTTTAATCCCCTTAGCAGAGAGTTTGAAATTTCTCAAAAATTTCTTTCCGGAAATGTTGTTGAAAAGGCAAAACAGCTAAAAGATTATACTATAGAGCATCCAGCTGATAAAGAGAGTAAAGAAAGTCTAAAAGCACTTGAAGCGGTTAGGCCAGCTGTGATATCCTTTGAAGATCTTGATTTTAATTTAGGCGAAAGATGGATTGATACGGAAGTCTACAGCCAATTTGCGAGCGATCTCTTTGAAACAAAAGTCACTATTCATTATACCGAAAGTTCGGATGATTTTGCAGTTCAGAGCAAAGGCAGCAATATCATCATCACTGAGAAATATGCGGTGAAATCAGAGAGCAGAACTTTTGATGGACTGAATCTTCTTAGGCATGCACTTGTCAATACAACACCCGACATTACCAAGAAGGCCTATCTAGCAGATGGCAAAGAAGTCAAAGTACGGGATATGGAAACGATTCAGGTTGCCAATGCGAAGATCGATGATATTCGAAGGGCTTTTAACGACTGGCTATTTGAACAAAACGAAGAATTTAAGGATGAACTTACGGCAAGGTATAATGATCTTTTCAATTGTCATGTCCGGCCTCAATATGACGGAAGCCACCAAGAATTTCCAGGACTTGATCGAAAGGCTTTAGGAATCGTGGACCTGTATGACAGTCAAAAAGATGCTGTCTGGATGCTTAAATGCAATGGTGGGGGTATCTGTGATCACGAAGTAGGAGCAGGGAAGACCCTTATTATGTGTACGGGAGCACAGGAAATGAAACGTTTGGGACTGGTTCATAAGCCTATGATTATCGCTTTAAAAGCCAATGTACATGAAATTGCAGAAATCTATCGGAAAGCCTATCCACATGCAAAATTATTATACCCTGGTAAAAAAGATTTTACGCCGCAAAACCGATTAAGGATCTTTGGTGAGATCAAAAATAATGATTGGGATTGTATCATTTTGACTCATAGACAATTTGAGATGATTCCGCAATCCTCCGAGTTGCAGAAAGAAATATTGAATATTGAACTGGAGGGAATAGAGCGGAATCTTAATGTTTTAAGAAAAGAAGGAAAAGATGTGTCCGGCGCCATGCTAAAAGGCGTTGAAATAAGGAAAAAGAACCTGAATGTAAAACTGAAAAATCTGGAACATAATATAGAGAATCGTAAGGATGATGTTGTTGATTTCAAAATGATGGGGGTAGATCATCTTTTTGTGGATGAAAGCCACCTTTTTAAAAACCTTACATTTAATACACGGCATGATCGAGTAGCGGGGTTAGGTAATGTACAGGGTAGTCAACGCGCCCTCAATCTGTTGTTCACAATCCGAACGATACAAGAGCGAACAGGAAAAGACCTAGGAGCTACATTTTTGTCCGGTACAACAATAAGCAATTCCTTAACAGAACTCTATCTTTTGTTTAAATACCTACGTCCAAAAGCAATGGAGAAGCAGGGGATCACGTGTTTTGACGCTTGGGCTGCAATTTATGCCCGAAAATCAGTAGACTATGAATTTTCAGTAGCCAATAATATTGTGCAAAAAGAAAGGTTCAGACATTTTATAAAAGTACCAGAACTGGCGCAGTTCTACTCAGAGATCACAGACTATAGAACGGCAAAAGATATAGGAATTGATCGGCCTGAGAAAAATGAACAGTTGGTACATATACCTCCTACACCTGACCAGGAAATTTTTATTAAAAAATTAATACAGTTTGCAGAAAGAGGCAATGCAGAATTATTGGGTAGGCCTCCACTTACTCCAACAGAAGAGAAGGCTAAAATGTTAATTGCAACGGATTATGCCCGAAAAATGTCATTGGATATGCGGCTAATTTCGCCTGTATATGGTGATGATCCTGGCAATAAGGCATCGATATGTGCTGCAAACCTTGCAAAATATTACAGGCAGTTCCATGCACAAAAAGGGACTCAACTTGTCTTTTCAGATTTGTCTACCTATAAGACAAACGCATGGAATATTTATGCTGAGATCAAGAGAAAGCTGATGCATGATCATGATATTCCTGTTCATGAAATTCGTTTTATCCAAGAGGCCAAGACAGAAAATCAGCGAAAAGAGCTTATAAAGGCCACGAACGAGGGCCGAATACGTATACTTTTTGGTTCAACGGAAATGCTGGGGACGGGTGTTAATGCGCAAAAGCGTGCCATTGCAGTTCATCATCTGGATATTCCGTGGCGGCCGTCAGACCTGGCTCAACGTGATGGACGAGCAATCAGGACTGGAAATGAAATTGCTAAATTTTTTGCGGATAATAAGGTGAATGTTTTCATTTATGCCGTTGAGAAATCTTTGGACAGCTATAAATTTAATACGCTGTATAACAAACAGGTTTTCATTGACCAGTTAAAAAGCAATAATTTAGGGGTGCGGTCTATAGATGAAGGCGGAATGGATGATAAAACAGGAATGAGCTATTCTGAATATCAGGCTATTTTGTCAGGAAATACAGACTTATTGGAGAAGGCTAAACTGCAAAAACAGATTGCAGCCCTTGAAAGTGAAAGACAGTCATTCATGCGATCCAAGAGAACTTCTTTATGGAAACTGGAGACTGTTTTGGAAGAATTGAAGGAAGGACAGTCCCTTCTTGAACGGCTTAAAGCGGACTGGGATAATTTTAGTAAGCGTGTCCGGAAATCGGATGCTGGAGATATCTTAAACCCTATTGATCTTACTGGTTTGAAAGGCAATGCGACAGTCAAAGAAATCGGAGCCTATTTGAATAAGATATCAGCTTCGGCCAGAACCGCTGGTGATTACCAAGAAATTGGTTCATTATATGGTTTTCGATTGCTGGTAAAAACTGAATTTTCTGAAAAGATGGATTCGCTGGAAAGAGATAATCGTTTTTTTATCAGTGGTGAGGGTAATTTAAAATATACCCATAATAATGGAATTATGGCCAGTGACCCTGAGCGTGCTTCAATGAATTTTTTGAATGCCTTGCACAAGATTCCAGGGTTGATCGAGACCGAAGAAAAGAAGGTTGCCTCTTTGCAGAAAGATGAATTGATTCTCAATGAAATTGTAAAAGGAGAATGGAAAAAAGAGGGAGTCCTTGAAGAGCAACGGATAGGGTTAGCTGCAATGGAAAGAAAGATCATGTTATCCCTAGATCATGAAAAGGAATCTTCCAAACAGACACATGAGGAGATGTCAAAAATGGATAATTCAAAAAGAATATCTCAGATTAAACCTTAAAATAAATTAACCCCTCTAAATAAAATTTATGGAGGGGTTAATTTTTAGCCTTTTGAAGCTTCCAAAGATGTTTTTCTAAACTCTTTTAAAAGCTTTTCTAATTCAAGTGAGGTTTTGCGAGCTCTTGTTCCCGCTGCCTTATTCCCTTTTTCATTTTGTAATTCCGCATCAATTTTAAATGCATCGAATACAGCAGTGATTTTTTCGTTCAGTTCTTTCATGTTGTAGTAAAATAATTTTTCACAACAAAAATAAGCTTTTATAAATTTTAAACAAATAACGGGCTTGGTCAGGGAATAAAAGTTGCTCAGCTAATTCTGCCGAATCAAATGAGCAAGGTTGGGATCATTTTCTATGCGTCTCATTTCATCATCAATGATATTGGAAACGTCCTGTTTTATTTGATTGTAATTTGCATTTATCTGTTCCTCCATCATATCTTCACCGGAATCAGATATAAAGGAGCGAATTTGAGGAATGGGCTTATAGCTTTTCATTTCACTTGCTACCTTTTCGTTATCTACAACAATTTGAGCGTGAAATATTTTTTGTTCTATTTTTTCGTCAAAATTGTCTGCTACCGCCCCTACGAACATTCCTTGCGAGAGTGTTGATATTTTTGAAGCAGGTATAAGACTGTCTAGCTGAGTCGAAATTGAAGTATTGGTATCATTTCGATTAATCGAAATGGATTGTCTTTTCTGTACAACTTTGCCAAATCGTTCCGAGAGTGTTTTTGCTGTGTCTCCCAATACTTGGCCTGCGAAGATATTCCCAACAATATTCTGAATAACTTTGCTCTCTTTATCGCCGTAGTCCCTGGCTAACATGGAGTAGTCCTGCAATCCCAAGCATACAGAAATTAAATTGGATCTGGCGCTGGCAACCAGGTTATCTACGCCCCTCCAGAAAATTTGTGGAAACTCATCGACGATCAAAGAGCATTTTAATTGCTTTTTTTTGTTGATTAATCGAACAATTCTTGAATTGTAAAGCCCTAATGCAGCGGAGTAAATATTCTGCCTGTCGGGATTACTACCAACGCATAATACCTTTGGTTCTTTTGGATTATTGATGTCAAGTGAAAAGTCATCACCACTCATTACCCAATAAAGTTTTGGTGAAATAATTCTTGATAAAGGAATTTTTGCTGAAGCTATTTGACCTTGAAGCTGGTCTTGCGCTCCGCCTTCCCAAGCATCCAAGAATGGACTTAGGTAATTTTCAAGTTGTGAGTAACTGGTTAATATAGTAAAAAGATCTGCATACTTTTTATTGAGAAGTTCAATTGCATGCGGAAACGTACAGTATTTTCCATTTTTATAAATTTTTAAGAACCATATGATCGCCGCTAGTAAAATGATTGGAGATTCGACAAAAAAATCTCCCTGCTTTTGGATCCATGTTCTATTGAGATTTAGCATAATGGTATAGGCGGACTCATAGGCGTCTGAAATATCTGTCATGAATTGTGGGTTAAGCGGATTGCATCTGTGGGAGTGACGAGGGTCATCAAAATTTATTACATAAAATTGAGGCTTAACTTTATACTTATCTACATGTGTTAGAAGGTGATTATATGCGATGACTGAAAGATCATCGAATTTGAAGTCAAAGATATACATCGCGAATCCCTTCTCGATATGCTGCTTGATATAGTTATTGATAATAGCATAGCTTTTTCCAGATCCAGGTGTACCAGCCACAATTGACGCTCGAAATGGGTTCACAATATTTATCCATCCATCGTTCCACTTTCCTTTGTAGTAGAATTTTGTTGGTAGATTAACAGAATATTCATTTTCGATTAGTCTGGTTTCCTGTAGGAAGCTTTCATTTTCGTTATTGAAAGGATCATCCATCAACCTATTTTTTAATAGTCTGCTCATCCAGAGACCAGCTACCATCAATAAAATAAAACCAATCGAAGTAGTGAGCATATACAGTATGCCAGAGACATGAAGCAAGGGAAAATTTAGTAGGTAAAGAATAGCTCCAGCGATCAGGCAAGTGTTAATATTTACCCATTTAATTTTTTCATTTTTGACACCTTTAGTACCTAAACAGCTAAGAGCCAGTAGAACCAATGCGAATAGTTTGCTATTAAAGGTTGTATTAAACAGTCCCGTTGTCCTTTGGAAGTTCCGAAGTATCTTCTCAAGAACTTCAAGTGTCCAGCCTTGCTGGCTAAAGAAAGAATAGCAGAACCAATAATAGTTCATCAGTACCACTATGATACTCACAGCGCGCATGAATGCCATTATCTTTGCGAGTCCTCGTACGTCGTCTTCCTGCATAAAAATTTATTTTTAGCATAATTATCGTTTGTGGCAGCAGAAGGAGTGAAAGTGTATTCAGTATGTATAACTTTGCCTTTATTGTCCTCTTTGTTTTTAGCTATTATTTTGAAGAGGACTAAGCATTTTTTTATATTCTGTTTTGCTTTTTAATCATCCATATGATATTTCTGGAGTAAAATGTGGATTCACATTTCATAATTTAATCTTCATCTTATCGTTTATCATCAGGATCTGGATTAAGTGGAATATGCCGGGCTGTTTTTTCAGTGATTTTAATTGTCACTAAATAATATGACAGAGATGAAGATAGTATCTGACCTTTTTTGTTGTCCCATCAAACTTTTTTTATCACTAATAACTCTCTTTAAGTGATAAATATTCGTTACGAAGATGGTAATACGAAGTCCAATTTAAAGCTGGAGAGATCTACATAATGCTTATAAGTTAGATGATGTTGTTCCTGTTGTAGCAAAGAATTCAGAAGTATTTCAGGGATTCGTCCAGATTTCGTAGATTTTGAGTCAAAACAATTTACGAATTGAAACCATTTAATCCTAATGCATTAAAAGCGGCAGAAAAACAATTACAGATGTATATGGAAGAATTGCAATCACCAGCGGTGCTTGAAAAATATCCCGAATTTAAGGATGTACAGTGGAAAAAAGTTTTAGAAGCATATTATAAAAAGTAATTTATGAATAATAAAGGATTTAAATCCATATTCGGCGATGAATGATTAGCTAAGAAATAATAAATATTATGGACATTTTAAAAGAAATTACAAAATCTATTACGCCATTTATCAAAGAAAAAGGATATAGTAAAAAAGGGAATAGTTTTCACTTAAAATCAAATAACAATTTTGGAATTATAAATTTTCAAAAAAGCCAAGATGGTAATAAAGATGAAGCAAAATTCACAATTAATTTTGGTGTATATTCAGATCTTTTAGGAAAAGTTGTAGATTTTGATTATGATAATTCAAAAGTACCAGATGTATGGTCATCCCAATGGCAAGCTAGGATTGGACATTTTATGCCTGATGGTCATGATTTTTGGTGGAAGGTTCAAGCAGAAGATAATTTATATGAGATTACTTCAAATATAATAGATAATATACAAAATATTATTTTACCTGAAATTGATAAGCGCTTAACAGATGAAGGTCTTATGAAGAGTTTGATAAAAGGAGATTTTATTAGATCAACAGCTGTCGAAAAATTTAAATATTTGACCATATTTTTAAAAGCCACAGGAGATATTGAGGCCTTGAATGAAGTTGTTGAAAAATTTATGCAACAAGACGGTAAGAAATATCATAATATAGTTAAAGAACATTTGGAGGAAATAGAATACCGTAAGTAGCAATTTTTGATAGAACATTGAAATTTTAATGCTCTATTTGAAAAATATAAAATAATGAAAATATGGAAGGATTTTTAGAAGCGCTTAAAGAACGGGCGCGCTTTTTTTGCTTCAAATCGGTGGATTTAGACCTTTTAGAATATTTCTTAAAGCTGGAAAAGTGATGGATTCTATAAGTGCATCAGAAGTTTGACTGAAAATGAAATCTATGAATTACTTATTAATCAAGTAAAGCAAGGCAGGCAAGATCCTGACACCGAAACATTAGTAGTAATTTGGATGTGAATCAGGTGTTTATGATGTATTGGTGATAGGGATTTTCAGAAATCTTCACAAGAAATATCAAATAGTATTTCCTTATTTTCATAAAAATAGCAATATTATTTTCGGGGAAGATCTTAATAAAAAATATCAAACAGATACCGAATGGTAAATACTATCTTTTTTTTCTGTGTTTCTTTTTTTTCATATTGTTTACAAATTCCTGCTCCTCTGGATCGTCAGCATATGTCGCTAAAAGTAGTGAGTCAAATAATCCAAAATCGCTAGAATTTGATAATGAACTCATAAAATCAAAAAGAGGGTGTAAATTAATGAGTTCAGACATGGCTGTGCGTGGATTTTCAGAAGTGGTACCTAGCAACTCAGTTGGTTTATCTATAGGTTTCATATTGCTATTAGAAAACCATTCCTGAAATACGTTTGCTGAGAATTGTTTTCCAAGCTGTGAACCGTTAAACACATTTCTGCTGTTGTGATCAATGAATGTAATCCCAAATATTCTACCTTGCTCATTTTTCCTGATGACGGTATTGATACCATGTTCAACTAAATAGGATACAAATTCCTGCTGATCGGATGTAATTTTCATGGCCTGAACCAGGAGCTCTCTTGTTGAAGATTTGGCTATGGAACTATTCTGTTTGCTTTTCTCAAACTGAGATCTAAGGGCAGAGAGTCCTGCCTGTTTACCAAATAAAGATGATTTATAAGGGTTACTCACTTTATTTCCCGTCTGGTCAAGTGCAAAATAGACCAGACCCTCTTTGATTTCACCGTTGTATTCTCTTTTAACTTCTTCTGCTGTAATATTAAAGAGCGATAACAACGCATTATAACTTCCCAATGTCTGAAAATGGTAAAATTTTGGAAGATAACGAACGACTGATGCTATTTGATTCTTTACATTTTTCTTATGATAATCAACAGGAGCGAACTGTAGATTATCCGTATGACCCTGTTTTTCGGTTATGAGTATCAGATTATATTTTTTTTCGATATCCCTGCAGATCTCCATTGATCTTTTTTTTTCAAATGTATCCGATATTTTAATACCGCCGTGATCAACTGCAGTAGAAACAATATGGATGTGGGAACGCTCTATATCATTATGCTTAAAAACGACATATGGCTGCTGGCCATAACCCATTTTGTTCATGTACTCGTCTGCAATTTTCATGTAATCTTCATCAGATAGATTATCATTAGGATCTGGATTGAGCGAAATATGCAGGGCTGTTTTTTCAGTATTTTTATTTGCGAATAAATAGGGTAGAAAAGAAGATAACAATTGACCTGTTGTATATATGCCATCAGGCGTTTCCTTCATATTGTTCAAGTGCAGAATTTCGCCTTTTTTTTCAGCAACTTTAATATTATTGTACTGCAATGCTCCATAAATGTTGGTACCTCTTCCAATTTTTGCGATCATAAATTTTCCTTTTTAAGAAGATATTCCTTTTCAAAATGTTGAGAAAGAATCAATATTTCCTTGCACAGACCAGCTAATTCAATGGTTTGTTTTTCAAGTTTCCCAATGTAAAGGATTGTCTTTTTATCACTGAAATTTGTATGAAGAACCTTTACTACCTGGTTGTAATTCACCCCAATCGCTCTGAATTGAGAGAAGAACTGGGACAATTTTGTTGTGTATTCTGCAGCTCCGGCATCTATTTTAATGGATCTTATCTGCCTGTTAAATAGTACAGAAACTATAAATTTTGCCTTTGTATCCAATCCTGATTCTTCAAATAATGAAAGAAACTTACTGTTTTCCTGATCTGTTAAACGAAAAACATAACGGTGAACCGCCCTGTTTAGTTTGGGATTTCTCCCGCCTTTACGTACCGCTTTCATACCTTTTTCCGCAAAACATAGATGCTTTTAGAGCAACAGTAGGAGCTCTGACCTTCATGTTCCTAATTCGGCCATTTATAACCGAAAAGAATACAAATAGTAAGAAGAAAATAAAATAGTGCATCCGACTTCGGAGGATGCACCTGGCCCTCGGCAGGAGCAAGTAGTTTTGGGGCACAAAACGAGTTTTGAGGCACTCTAAACACAACTTGCTCCGTTCACGGGAACGGAAATAAAAGAACGCTAAAAATAGATATTAGTTTAAAAGGTATTTGGCAAATGCCGGACAAAATAGGCTAGCATTTCCATGTTAGCCATAACCTCCCATATTCCTTGTTTTCTTTATATCAAAGCATTACGATTGGTAAACCTGTAAGCTTGCAATTTGTGGAAACTATCAATTCGTAAGCAATAAAAACATTGGGTTTTAAAAATATAAAAGCATAAAAGTGTAAAAGCGGTAAAACTGCAAACAGGTTATATAGGTAAAAGTCTGTACATGAAATTAAATTATTGACAGAATAACTTGTTGCTTTCATAGTTGTGTACACTCCTTCACAGTGATGAATATGAATAACTGTACATCTAGCAAACAGGTAGAATAGTTGTAGGTAAATATACTTGCACACTTAAAAAGTAAAACAATAAAGAATATGGAAACAATGGAAACAAGAAAGCAAACTTTAAAGGTCAGTATCTACACCCAAAAAGGCGGAGTAGGAAAATCAACAATTACCACATTGCTTGCAAGTGTCCTTCATTACCGTTTAGGGTACAACATTCTGGTTATGGATTGTGATTTTCCGCAGCATAGTTTGACCAATATGAGGGATCGCGATAAGAAGAATATCATGGAGAGCGATTTTCATAAAAAAGCAGCGATGAAACAATATCAGAGCATCAATAAAAAAGCATACCCGATTGTTAAGTGCAAAGCGGAGGATGCTTTACACAAAGCTTTGGAGCATGTGAACCAGTTAGCGGTTGAGCCGGATATTATTTTCTTTGACCTTCCTGGAACAGCGAATACAAAAGGGGTATTAAGTGCCCTCAAGTCAATGGATTTTATTTTTTCTCCTATAACTGCTGACCGTTTGGTTGTGGAAAGTACACTTGCGTTCAGTAAAGCATTTCTGCAGCATCCTTCTTCGGTCGATGAAAACCAGAATCAGGCTTTATGGCTATTCTGGAATCAGGTCGATGGCCGAGAAAAAACAGGTCTTTATCAGGCATATGGTGAGGTCATCCGTGAACTGGACTTGTCCATCATGAAAGCCAGTATTATGGATAGTAAACGATTTCGAAAAGAAACGGACGATACCCTCAATTATGTGTTTCGCTCAAGCCTTTTGCCAGCTGAACCGCAGTTATTGAAGGCGACGCGATTAGACAATTTTATATCAGAGTTTTTGAGAATTATTCATTTGTAATATCAGGAAAATGACAAGAGATAAAGGACGTAAAGATTTTGAAAAACCCATCGTTGATGAGGATTACCTGATGAACGTGATGAGCGGAGAAGAACCTCTGGTGGATGATTCTTCAAAAAAGCAGCTTCAGGAGAAAGAAGTTAAACCACGGGAAAAGTTTCGGGCAGGTACATCAAAAAAAATGGATTATGAAGAAACATTTCTGGTCAACCGTTTTCCGGCAGGGCGTAACGGAAAAGTCGTTTATATCAGGTCTGAATATCATGAACGGTTACTGCGCATTGTGCAATTGACAAGGGAGGAAAAAATTACGCTGTATTCCTATATTGACAATATCCTTGAACAGCATTTTAATGAGTATGGCGATGATATTACGCAATATTTCAATGACCGGTTTAAACCAATTTTATAACCATATAAAGTTAATTATCATGAAAAAGCAAATGAAAAGAGTTCAGGTGACCATCCAGCTCAGTGAGCATATACAGTCAGGCCAAACCAGTTATGAAAGCTTGTTCCTGAGGACAAAAATAATGGATAAATGTGGGTGTAAAATTATCTATCTGCGCCCGGAATATCATCAGCGGCTATCGCGGATTGCCCAAGTTATAGGAGAAGACAAAATACCGCTGTATGCCTACTTTGATAATATCCTTTCGCACCACTTTGATCTTTTTGAAAATATGCTTATAGCAGAATTTGAAGCTAAATGTAAACCTCTTTTTTAATTAGATGTCATGGATAGTTTATTACAGATAGTCATTGTGATCTGCTTATTAGTAGTCATTTTTCTCCTATCGATTGACAAGGTTAAAATTGTAAAAAGCAATGAGAGCGAGCCTGAAAATTTGGTTCAAATAAAGAACCCAGATATTATGGGGAGAGCTAATGTGGATAGCGTACGGCAACGATCATTTGAAGATAAAATCGCTGACAAGAGTACTATAATGGAACCAATTCCCAAGATTGTGGAACCAAAAACTGATGTAAAGAATATTATAACTTCAAATATGTTTGAAGATAATACTATTGATGGGGAGTGGGACGATGAAGAGTTTCCAGCTTATGATAACAGATTCAGTCAGGGTGTTTCCCTTGAAGAGCTGACGAGCGTTGGTAAACTCCTCCAGCAAAATACTCTGGAGTCTGAGCAGCAAAATTTAGTTATTGATGTAGTTCAAAAAGTACAGGGGACGGAATTATTCAGTGTATTGGAAGATTCAATAGAAGGAGCTTCCAAAAGAATAGCAATCCTTCTTGATAAAACTTTAGAACGTAAAAGTGTTGGGGCTTCTATGGTACAAAAAAATGATGTTGATGATTTCGATATCAACAATTTTGTGTAAGGTATGAACTTTTTCTTTGCAGAAAATATTGGCATTTACATTCTTATTTAGGACATTTTAGGTCACGTAATATTCTTGCCTTACTGCAATTTTTACCTTCATTTCCCGGAAGGATAAAAATTAAAATTTTATGAAAAAAGAAAGAGACCTGCCAATATACAAGTGTGGCAATTTTGAGTGGATTGTTGATGTGAATAAAAATGAATTACGGGAAAAAGGGAATGAGAAGAATAGACATTCAATTTTTGAGATGAAAGATTTAACGGACGCTTACTATTTTGAGTGCTATCATGAGGAAATGAAAAAAAATGTACCTGTTTCCGTTCCACAACTAACCAGGTTAGATCCTGAGGGAATGTGCAAGAAATATAAAGTCACAGATGTTAGTGGTAAGAATGATTTTGATGTGATGGTTGATCAGGAGGCTTTTCACCGAAGGATAAAATTAGGACAGCTGCCAACGATCTCAATTTGTGGGCATACATTTTACGCAGACGCACGAAATGATTTTTTAAGGCCAAAAGACGATTTTTCCACTATGGGAATCAGCTTTTCGGAATTACGTGACCATTATGTACCGATGAAAAAATGTTACATGTTTCCCTATAATCCTAAAACCCATCGGCTGCAGGATCTTGATTATGACAATATACGGGAATATCCAAAAGACCTTGTTTTTGTTAAAGTTCCGTTTGTACGGGTGCTTGACCCGGTAGGATGGAACCGCAAAAATGGCTTTCGTGAGACAGATTTTCTAAAAGAGCTCGGTTTGAAACTTCGTTTTGTAGGACGCATAATCCCGAGGCAAAAAGTAGGAATCGATGAACTGATTGCCCGAAATCAGCTCGATCGTCCCGTGAAAGCAAAAATTGAGTTGCCTCAAAGTGACAACTTTAAGAAAAAGGGTAAGGGGCCAAAAATGTGATTGGATCCCCAGTATAGAGAAACGCCAAATTCAAAATGAGTTTGGTGTTTTTTTTTGGCTGTGTATATCCAATTAGGACAATGACGGCAAATATAGTCCCCTTGATACAACTCTTCCCGATCTCCTTTGATTCCTGCAACACCTTTGTTTCCAAGCCCGCAAGAGCGGGGATTTTAAACAAAAATTATTGGAAAGCATGAAAAATCAAAGACAAAAAATTCTGTTAGGCATGGCAATCCTGTTTCTGTCCTCTGAACTTGTACTTGCTCAGGGAAATGGAGCGGCCGGAATTCAGGAGGCTACACAGATGGTGACTTCGTATTTCGAGCCTGCCACGAAACTGATATACGCAATTGGAGCCGTCGTCGGTTTGATCGGAGGCGTAAAAGTGTATAATAAGTTCTCATCGGGAGACCCGGATACATCAAAGACGGCAGCAAGCTGGTTCGGAGCCTGTATTTTCCTGATTGTAGCAGCAACCATTCTCCGCTCATTCTTCTTATAAAATTCTTGCTATGAAGTACAATATCAATAAAGGAATAGGAAGAACAGTCGAGTTCAAAGGATTGAAGGCACAATACCTTTTCATTTTTTCAGGAGGGCTTCTTGCCGTGCTGATCTTAGTCATGATCTTCTATATGATTGGCATCAACACGGTTGTATGCCTGGTCATTGGCGCGTCTTCAGCTTCGCTTATCATCTGGAAAACCTTCACGCTGAATGGCAGGTATGGAGAACATGGTCTTATGAAAATTGCGGCCAGAAAGCGTCATCCCCGATATATAATCTGCCGGAAACCTGTGAGAACCTGTCTTAGATTAACCTCACCTGATAAGAATTCAAGATGAATACGGATGTAAATGAAGAAAGAATACTGCCGACCATTGAGATAGCAGGAGCTTATTTCTATGTCGATTCCCTCCATGATATTCTTATCGATACCGCAGATAAAAACAACACGATCCATGTCCTTGAAATGATGGTATTGGAGGACCATTACGAGATGCTGTTTGATAAGGTCAATCGTAATCTCAAAGAATACAACTGGCTGGAAAGGGATGATAACCGCTACGAGTACATATGGCTCCATCCATTGGAGATTTATGATCCTGAAGGTGCAAAGATAGCATTAGAGCGTTCAAATGTGAATTTAGAAAGATTTCCTGTTATCGACATTGCAGGTATACCATTTCTATGGAATCAGCAGCGATCATGTCTGATGTTGTGTGAAAATCCTTTCAACCGCATACATAAATGCAGCTATACCACTTCTGATAATGGCACATGGGGAATCTATATAGATACAGATAAGAAAGTTCTCCCTTTTCCATATGAGCTGGAAGCTCTCAAGTCCAAAAATGGTAACCTGCCTGCGCATATCAAATTTGTGGATATCAGTCAGATAAACAATCAGATCAATGCAATGAAAAATAAGCAGGCCATTCCTTTAAAACGAAAGAAACCAAGATTAAGCTAATCCGAAAACTTAAAAAAATGAGAAATATATCAAAGACAACAACTCTGGAAAATAAGTTCCCTTTGCTAGCTGTGGAAGGCAATTGCATCATTTCAAAAGAAGCGGATATCACAGCATGTTTTAAAGTAAAATTGCCTGACCTGTTTACTGTTTCATCACCGGAATATGAAGCCATCCATTCTTCTTGGCACAAGGCTATTAAGACATTGCCGGATTACACGATTATTCACAAACAGGACTGGTTTATGAAAGAAAATTATGCGGCAGATTTAGGACAGGAGGATCAAAGTTTTTTGTCCAGATCCTACCAGCAGCATTTTAATGAAAGGGCATTTTTGAACCATTACTGTTATTTATTTCTGACCAAAACGACAAAAGACCGTATGCGGATGCAAAGTAATTTTTCATCGCTGTGCAAAGGAATGCTTGTGCCCAAAGAAATGAGAGATAAAGAAACGATCTCTCTTTTTATGGAGGCCGTTGCACAATTTGAAAGAATCGTAAACGACAGTGGGTATGTAAAAATGGAACGCTTAAGTGAAGAGGATATTGTTGGAGGGGATGATACACAGGGATTGCTGGCGCAGTATTTCACCTTGTCAAGGAATATAAAGACACCCATGCAGGATATCGCTTTGGGAGCAGAAGAAATCAGAATCGGCAATAATAGAATTTGTTTGCATACACTTTCAGATACCGATGACCTTCCAGGAACAGTATCTGCAAACAGCCGTTATGAGAAGCTTTCAACGGATCGTAGTGATTGCCTTTTGTCTTTTGCTGCACCTGTTGGTCTTCTTTTAAGCTGTAACCATATCTACAATCAGTATCTGTTTTTGGATAATAGTGATGAAAATTTGCGCAAGTTCGAGAAATCAGCCCGTAATATGCATTCCCTGGCAAGGTACAGCCGATCCAACCAAATTAATAAAGAATGGATTGAAAGGTACATGAATGAAGCACATTCTTTTGGTCTGTCGTCCATACGTGCACATTTTAATGTATTGGCATGGTCTGATGATCGGAATGAACTCAAGCAGATAAAAAATGATACGGGGAGCGCGCTGGCTTTAATGGAATGTTCACCCAGACACAATACGGTAGATGTCGCAACCCTGTACTGGGCGGGAATCCCCGGTAATGCGGGTGATTTTCCTGCAGAAGAAAGTTTCTATACATTCATCGAGCCTGCGCTATGTTTCTTTACCCAAGAAACCAATTATCAGAATTCCCCTTCACCATTCGGGATCAAAATGGCTGACAGGCTTACAGGAAAGCCTATTCATTTGGATATTTCCGACTTACCCATGAACCTGGGGATTATCACCAACCGGAACAAGTTTATACTCGGGCCATCAGGCTCAGGTAAATCGTTCTTTACCAATCATATGGTGAGACAGTACTATGAACAGGGAACCCATGTTCTGCTCGTGGACACGGGAAACAGTTATCAGGGACTGTGCCAGCTGATCAATGCAAAGACAAAGGGTGAAGACGGTGTCTACTTTACGTATACTGAGGAAAATCCAATTGCGTTCAATCCGTTTTTTACTGATGACAGAATT
This sequence comes from Sphingobacterium sp. SRCM116780, assembly GCF_021442025.1. Taxonomy (NCBI): domain Bacteria; kingdom Pseudomonadati; phylum Bacteroidota; class Sphingobacteriia; order Sphingobacteriales; family Sphingobacteriaceae; genus Sphingobacterium; species Sphingobacterium sp. SRCM116780. The sequence goes on along the minus strand of NZ_CP090446.1, from coordinate 1,942,261 downwards.
TTCGATATCGAAAAGAGAGAAAGTATCAAGACGCTGATCTTAACCCTGTGGAAGCGAGATGATGAACCTCCCAAACGCAGTGAGGAAGTAGCATTATCCAATGCAGTGAGCGGATACATTGAACAGATTAAAAACTCACCTGAGCAACCATCTTTTAATGGTTTCTATGAATATGTTAAAGGTGATTACAAAAAAATACTTCAGCAGAAGGAAGTCCGCGAAAAAGACTTTGACCTGGCTAATTTTTTAAATGTGCTGGAACCTTACTATAAAGGCGGAGAGTACGACTACTTGCTGAACTCAGAAAAAGAACTCGATCTGCTTAACAAAAAGTTTATTGTCTTTGAAATTGATGCCATAAAAGACCATAAAATTCTTTTTCCTGTTGTAACCATTATCATCATGGAAACCTTTATTAATAAGATGCGAAGACTGAAGGGTATTCGTAAGATGATATTGATCGAAGAGGCATGGAAGGCTATTGCCAAGGAGGGAATGGCAGAATATATTAAGTATCTGTTTAAGACCGTAAGAAAATTTTTTGGAGAAGCCGTAGTGGTGACACAAGAAGTGGACGACATTATTCATTCACCGATTGTGAGAGAAAGTATTATCAATAATTCAGACTGCAAGATTCTGCTTGACCAAAGAAAGTATGCGAATAAGTTCGACGACATCCAAAATATGCTCGGTTTGACCGAACGTGAAAAATCTCAGATTCTTTCGATAAACCAGGATAATGATCCAAGTCGGAAGTACAAAGAGGTCTGGATCGGTCTTGGCGGAACGCACTCGGCTGTGTATGCTACTGAGGTAAGCGGGCAGGAATATCTGGCCTATACGACCGAAGAATCTGAAAAAATGGAAGTCATGAATCTCGCACATGAAATGGGGGGTGATGTTGAAGCTGCCATAAAGAAAATCTCGCTCCGTAAAATCAAAGGTTCTGGAGAACGAGAAAATTAAACTATTTAATAACAATCCTAAAAATTTAGAACATGAAAAATTTCATTATTACTGTGGTAATGGTGCTAACATTAGCCCTATCACAAAAAGCAAATGCACAATGGGTAGTTACCGACCCTACCAATCTGGCTTCGGGGATTTTGAATTCTGCCAACGAAATTGTGCAAACCTCGAACACGGTTTCCAATGTGGTGAAAAATTTTAACGAAGTAAAAAAAGTGTACGAACAGGGTAAGGAGTATTACGACAAATTAAAAGCTGTAAACAATCTGGTTAAAGATGCCAGAAAGGTGCAACAAACCGTCCTTCTAGTTGGTGATGTTAGCGATATGTATGTCAACAACTTCGGGAAAATGCTTAATGATAAAAACTTTTCCGCAGATGAGCTTATGGCGATTGGAAATGGTTATTCCGCTCTTATGAACGAGAGTACAGAACTGCTGAAAGAATTGAAGCAGATCGTCACTTCAAGCAGCTTATCCCTTAATGATAAAGAAAGGATGGAAATTATTGACCGGGTATACAAGAATGTAAAAGAATACCACAGCCTGGTTAGATATTTCACCAGTAAAAATATATCGGTCAGTATTCTTCGGGCGAAAAAGCAGAATAATACGAAAAGGGTAATGGAACTATATGGAACAGCAGGTGAGAAATACTGGTAATAAATCTTAGAATCATGGAATTTAATAATCTACACGAGCTGTTAAGAGGGCTCTACGATGAGATGCTGCCAATGTCCGCAACAATGGCCAGCGTTGCCAAAGGAGTAGCAGGACTTGGGGCTCTATTTTATGTCGCCTTAAAAGTGTGGCAGGCACTTAGCAGAGCGGAGCCAATTGATGTTTTCCCATTATTGCGACCTTTTGCAATAGGTATCTGTATCATGTTTTTTCCAACTATTGTATTGGGAACGCTTAATGGAGTTATGAGTCCGATAGTACAAGGTACGCATGGAATGCTGGATACTCAGGTACTGGATCTCAACAAACTCCAGCAACAAAAGGATCTGCTTGAAAAAGAAGCTACGCTAAGAAACCCTGAAACGGCTTATATGGTCAATAATGAAGAATTTGATAAGAAATTGGAGGAGCTTGGCTGGTCACCCAATGATCTGGTTACAATGGCAGGCATGTATATGGATCGGACAGCCTACAATATGGAGCAGGCAACAAAGAAGTGGTTACGGGAGCTACTTGAGATCCTGTTTCAGGCTGCTGCTCTTGTGATCGATACGATCAGGACATTTTTCCTCATTGTGCTATCCATATTAGGGCCAATCGCATTTGCAATTAGTGTGTGGGACGGGTTTCAAAGTACATTGACACAATGGCTGACCAGATATATCAGTGTTTATCTCTGGCTTCCTGTTGCTGATATGTTCAGTGCCATGCTTGCCAAGATCCAATCATTGATCTTGGAACAGGACATAGAAATGTTAAACGATCCGACCTTCATTCCTGATACAAGCAACACTGTTTATGTGATTTTTATGATCATAGGCATTGTGGGTTATTTCACGATACCTACGGTGACCAGTTGGATCATTCAGGCAGGAGGAGCTGGTAACTTTACCAGAAATGTGAGCCAGGCAGCGATGCGAAGTGGAAATGTAGCAGGAGCGGGAGCAGGTGCTATCGCAGGAAGTATTTCGGGAGAACTGTTGCAAAAAAAGGGATCTGAACAAAAATAAAAATAGAGTTATGGAATTTAAGACACTTCGAAATATTGAAAATAGTTTTAAGCTGATCAGGTTATATACTATTGTTTTTGCGCTGCTCTGCATTTTAGTGACAGGATTAGCAATCTGGAAATCGTACGCTTTTGCAACAGAACAACGGGAAAAAATCTATGTACTTGACCAGGGTAAATCACTGATGCTGGCCTTGTCGCAGGATGCGTCTATCAATAGACCGGTTGAAGCACGGGAACATGTGAGAAGATTTCATGAGCTGTTCTTCACATTAGCCCCTGATAAAGCAGCTATTGAAAGCAATATGAAAAGAGCATTTGATCTTGCTGACAAAAGTGCATTCGATTATTATCGGGATCTATCAGAGAAAGGATATTATAACAGGATTATTTCGGGAAATGTGCAGCAGCGCATTGAGGTTGATAGTGTGGTCTGTGATTTCAATTCCTATCCTTATTCGGTCACAACCTACGCGAAACAGTTTATTATCAGATCCAGCAATTTGACCAGAAGAAGTTTGGTGACCTCCTGTAACCTGCTGAATAGTGTAAGATCTGATAGTAATCCACAGGGATTTCAGATTTTGAAATTCGGGGTAATTTCCAATAAGGATGAAGAAGTTATTGAACGTTAGTTTTTAGAAAATTGAATGAAAACCTCGGTAAAGCAACTGTGATAATCCTATATGGAAAAGGCTGATAAAGAGATTTTCGTTTTTAACAAAGAAATACTATGAAAAATTTTAGAGCAGCTATAAATGGTGAGTTAGATAAACTTGACCTCAAGTGGCGGGCTTTGCCGCTGAAGACCCAGTGTAAGTATGTCATTGTGTTTTTTATGCTATATCTCCTATTGGGTATCGGCGTACTAGCAAAAGTTTGGTATGATCTGGGTAAGGAGGATCAGATTTCAATTAATCATATTGAATCCACAGCGAGAGTTAATGGAGAATCTTTAAGCAAAGATTCAGTTTTGATCAACAATAAAAACCTTAGAAATGGAAGAGAAAGAGAATAAACGAGTGAACATCATCGTAGATGACGGAACTCCCGAAAATAACACATCTGGTATTGTATCAAAAAAGGAAAGGTTTACCAAACCCTTGATTTTTGTTCTCATGGGTATCGTATTTATTGGATGCCTTTATTTGATCTTCAAACCTGAAGGTACTGATGATGAGAAAAAGGATATTGGACTAAAGAATGCGGTTCCAGAAGCAACCGATAAGGGGCTGCAGGCTGACAAGCAAAAAGCATATGAAAAACAGCTTGCGGAAGAAGGTGAAGCGGCGAAAAGAAATTCACTGAATTCATTGTCGGATTACTGGAACAGTAGCGATAGTGGAGCAGCAGGTGAAGTTCCCGCTTCGGGCATAACCTCTGATGGCATGACTGGTAGTCCCGGAAATACGGGATATCAAAACAGCCCTTTGGCAAGCTATCGGAATGCACAGAACACACTCAGTTCTTTTTATCAAGATGATGATCGGGAAAAGCTGGAATTACGCAGGCAGGTTGATCAATTAAAGGAACGGCTTTCAGAAAAAGATGTACCTGCGACACCTACTTTAAATGATCAATTAACCCTTATGGAGAAGTCATATGCGATGGCATCAAAATATCTTCCAATGGGAGCACAAACGGGATCTGTACCTGTAGATTCAACGGGCAATACAAATCAGACAGCACTTACCCAAAATGATAGGTTGGAAGGTGTTAAAGGAGTGAGGAAAAATATAGTCACAGCGCTGTACCGAGAACCGGATGACCAAAGTTTTCTTACCAGTATGGAAGAAGAACGAAACCGTTCTTTTATCACTTCTGGAGTAACCCGGCAGGTAGACATTGTAAAAAACAGCATTCGAGCAACAGTTATGGAAACCCAGATCATTAGCGGTGAAGGATCTGTCAAACTTCGTTTGCAGGAAAATGCGGTGCTTGCCAGTCATACTGTACCAAAGGGGACTATTTTGGTAGCAGGAACTAAGTTTCAGGGTAACAGGTTACAGTTAAAGATTTCCTCGGTTGAGGTTGATGGCAATATCCTGCCTGTTGAGATCATCGTGTATGATCTGAATGGGCAGCCTGGACTGTCAGTACCAGGATCAGATGAAATCAATGCTGCAGGCGAAATAGCAGGGAACATGAGTCAGAGTTCATCAGGAATGAACATTTCGATGTCAAGTTCGGCGGGACAACAAGTTGTCGGGGATCTTGCGCGGAGTGCCATTCAGGGAGTGTCCGGCTATTTTTCAAAAAAAATAAGGATGACCAAAGTGACATTAAAAGCAGGTCACCAGGTATTATTACTGGCAAAAAAATAATCGTTAAATCAAAAATTGAATTATGAACTTTATTAAAAATACACTGGCGATAGCCCTATTTTTTGGCTTGTTTTTCAAAAGTTTTGGACAGCAGTCTCTGGAAGCAGGCAAGGTAGAACCCTATCAATTAGAAGTTACTTATAACAAGACCACTCATTTAATCTTTCCTGCCTCGATACGATATGCCGATCTGGGATCAGATTATCTTATTGCAGGAAAGGCCGAAGATGCACAGAACGTATTGCGTGTTAAGGCGGGTGTTAAAGGTTTTGCAGAAGAGACTAATTTCAGCGTAATCACGGAAGATGGAAAATTTTACAATTTCAATGTAACCTACAGTCCAGCTCCCATGACATTAAACTATGACCTCTTAAAAATGCAGCAGGATAATGAAAGGGAAGAGGGAAAGACTGTGCAATTTGAGGAATTGGGGTTCAATCCGCCATCGTTAACCGAAGGATTACTGAAAGCCATCTACCAGAAAAATAAAAGGAATATCAGACATATTGCTTCCAAATCTTATGGGATACAGTTTCTTTTAAAAGGGATATATGTGCATAACGGTAAATTTTACTTTCATACAGAGGTTAAGAATACATCGAACGTTCCGTTTATAACGGACTTTTGCACATTCAAAATAGTTGACAAACAAGTTGCAAAGAGAACCGTTTCGCAGGAAAAGCAGCTTATCCCATTGCGGGAGTACCCAATGATGGAGATCATATCGGACGATTCGTCAGCTTCTAACGTTGTACTCGTGGATCAATTTACCATTACTGATGACCAGATTTTAAAAATAGCATTATATGAAAAAAATGGTGCGAGAAACCAGGTTCTGGAAATAAATAATTCTGATTTGGTTGATGCGAAACCTGTGTCCGAAATGAAAATAAAAATTAATCAATAAAGCAAAAACTTATGAAAAAATACATCATTGTTTTAGTGCTTTGCCTCATCAGTATTACTGGATATTCGCAGCGCATGATTTATAAACAAAAGGCGATTGAAGTAAACACAGGCATTTTGTCGGCCAAAGAAGCCAATAGAAATTTCTATGTCAATGTAACTTTGAACAGATTCGCAAGACAAGGAAATTACTGGATCTGGGGAGCAGAGTATCAGCGAAAGACAACAGCATATAGGGAATGGCAGATTCCGTTGGAAAGCTATCTAGGAGAAGTTGGTTACAGTGTACAGTTACTTTCGGATGCAAAAAAGTTTATTACACTTAATGTTGGATTGACCGGTGTTGGAGGCTATGAAATTGTCAATAAAGGCGACAGTCTTTTGCTTGACGGTGCAAAGTTGCTGGATGAAAATAATTTCATTTATGGAACAGGGGGAAGATTGTCCTTAGAGACCTATCTGTCCGATAGAGTGGTACTTATGCTGCAGGGACGAATCAGGGTGCTTTGGGGTACTGATCTGGAGCAATTTAGGCCGTCTACAGGAATAGGTTTTCGTTTTAACTTCTGAAATCAAAAAACGTTATGAAAAAAATAATGAATAAATGGCAAATGTCACTGGGTACATTTCTTCTTGGATTGATGATGATGGCAGGAACCGTAATTTTATCCGGTTGCGATAAGGAAAGTTTGGACATTCAGGAGAACTTTTCTTTTGAGCTCAACGTCATGCCTGTACCAAAAAGTATTACGTTTGGAGAAACTGTTGAGATTAGAATTTCAATAATTTCTAATGGAGATTATGCAGGAAACAAATATTATCTGCGCTACTTTCAGAATGAGGGCCAGGGATCATTGAGCTATTTTGGTCATAAACCCTATTTCCCAAATGATCTTTATGCATTGCCTGAAAAAGAATTTAGGCTTTATTATACTTCTGGATCAACCGTATCGCAAAATTTTGATATTTGGATAGTGGATAGCTTTGGTAATGAAAAGCAGATTTCTTTCCAATTTAACAATCAGAATCAAGGCTCTGTAAGGATAAATTAGTGAAGGATAAAAATATGCTTGGACAGTCTATTAGACTGTCCTTTTTTGTTACAATTAAAATAGAAAAGGAGTGTAATTGAGTAACAAAGTATAAGTTGTAATTCATTATTCCGTGAAAATACCTATGTTTTAATATTTTAAAATAGAATAAATTGCGCAGGAAATTTCAACTTAGAAAAAACACATCTCAACCTATGAAAAAAATTATATCCAGTTTCTACTTAAAAGTAGATCCGGCTATTACAGAGCAGAGAATGCCTTTTAATCCTAGAGGGAAAACACAACGGGTAAAAAAAAATCTGCCATGAACAATCAAATCATAATTGAAGTAAATCAAGACTATATATATGCTGTTTACAAAGCCAAAAACACAATATGGTATTTTAATGAATTGATAAAAAATGGTTTTTCGGGATATAATTCAATTAAATATAGTAATAATAATCAGGTATTTGTCTGGCTGGAGAATGTTAGGATTGAAGGCGAATACTATGTAGGAGTTCTGGCGGAAAATGGTGATCCCGAACGTGTTCCATTAGCTGATGCTATAGATTGGTTGGTTATTGAAGATGCAAGATTGATTGGAGGTTACACAATTAGATATTACAGAAGAACACTTGATGAAGATGAAAGAATAAATTTCGATGGATATTATGGAGTTAGAATTGATGAGGGGAATGATTTTTTCAGACCGGATCGATCAAGTGCTGAAGGAGCAATCATCACTATTGAAAATTTTTACAATAATAAAGACCTTAACGGTATACTTTCATGTAAAGATTTCAGGAAAGAAGCTGAAAATATATTGATTGAGAATAACATAGAGATCAATGAAGAAACACGTAGCAAGATAGAGGCAGTTCTGAAAATATCTTTTGTCGAAGATTTAGAATTAAATGGGTTTCCAAATTTTGATGAAATAGACCGGGTATTTACTTTGAAAGATCAAAAGAAAGATCAGCACTTGATTGAGGAAAAAGTTATTTATCGGGACGGTTCAATAACGATAAATAATTTATGGGTAGGATTTTTAAAAGATGATGGCTGGAAAGTATTGAACCGTGTTGATTAGAGTTAATTATAAAATGTAAATAAATGATAAAACTAGAAGAAATTATTAACGCAGTAAGAGGAAAAACAATAAATGATTTATTAGGTGATGATTTAGCTACTAAACATTTGAAGGAGATTCTAATCTATGCTCAATATTCTATTAATGCCGATACTGATTATAAGTTTTTTTATTCAAAAAAAGGTTTTGGAGAAATAATAGTAGAGAACAATATCCCCTACGAACGTCTCTGTTCTTTAGAGGCACTAACTAAATTAATAAATTTTTACCTTGCCGCATATGATAAAAAAACCGATGATGTGTTGGTGATTGATATCATTGATCACTTGGATACTGAGAGCAATTAATAGTCTTTATTACTAATATAGGTTGAATGCATAATAAAAAGAAATCAAATAACGACTAATCTATTTTTGAATTACTTTCCCTTTAATTTCTTTTACTTCTTGCATTAACTTGAAGAGCATTGATTTTACATCCTCATCTGTTAAATCAACCACTTCTAATTCCTGACTTGAGAAGCTGCCTGCATATTGCCAGGCTTCATACAAATCGACAAATGGAATATTGTAGTTTTCATAAAAAGTATTATCTGATTTTACGGTAATAGATGTTTCATTGATGCTTTCAATTCGTTTAAATATAAATCCGGTACGGGTGATCAATAAATAAGTCTTATTGATTTTAAGCTCCTGTAAACTTTCTATATATCTTCCGATAATGTATGTTCCATCTTTATAAGGCGGCATAGAATCACCTTCGACTGGAAAAGCTCTGTACTTTCCATTGTGCAAAAATGGAAGAGACATAGTCTGTAAATTTTCAATGTATTCTGGGTCGGAATAACCGGCTAAATAACCCATTGAAGCTTTATAAGGAATAACTTCGATTTTGTTTTCGCCTTTAGTGTCAGTTTTAATCGGTAGTAATATTCGATTATCGGGTAATTTGAGTATTTCGTCTAGCCTATATTTTCTCAGATCGACAGATATCAGCAGATCAACACTAATCCTATAAAAGCGCGACAACTTAAGCAAAATCTCAATAGGAGGATCATTTGCTCCATCTTCATACTTGGCGTAGCGCCCTCTTGTAATCAGGAGAGTGTCTGCCACAGATTGCTGTGATGCCTTTATTTCATTCCTCAGAAAGCGCAGATTTTCAGCGAGTAATAACATTGCTATGATTTATAGCAACAAATGTAGGATATTTTGCTAAAAAACATAGCAAATTTGTGAAATAAATTCTACATCATGCAGCGTGCTATAGTACATATGGATCTGGATACATTTTTTGTATCCTGTGAAAGGTTGGTCAACTCACAGTTGAATGGCATTCCACTCATTATTGGAGGCGGTGACAGGGGAGTAGTTTCCTCTTGCTCCTATGAAGCAAGGACATTTGGAGTACGCTCTGCAATGCCCATGAAAATGGCACTTCGTCTCTGTCCGCAGGCTAAAGTAGTGAAAGGCGATATGGAACTGTATTCAAAATTGTCACATACAGTAACTGAAATTATCGAAGAAAGAGCACCTGTTATGGAGAAAGCTTCGATAGATGAATTCTACCTGGATCTTACAGGAATGGATCGGTTTTTTGGGGCTTATAAATGGACTAATGAACTAGGTGCAAGAATTGAAAAGGAGACGGGCTTACCGATCAGTTACGCACTTTCCATCAATAAAACCGTCAGTAAAATTGGAACAGGAGAATCCAAGCCACATGGCCATCGTGAGATACCTTCGGTAGGCGTTCATTCCTTTTTAAATCCATTGTCAATTAAGAAAATGCCAATGGTTGGCAATGCTACTTTTCAGTTATTTTCCAGAGTTGGCATCAGAACGATTGGGACATTGTCGGAAATGCCTGTTGAGGTCTTGCGGCAGATGATCGGAAAAAATGGTACTGATCTATGGAAAAAAGCAAATGGAATTGATGAGAGTCAAGTAGTACCTTACTCAGAAAGAAAGTCAATTTCGAAGGAGCGAACATTCAGCAGTGATACAATGGATATCCATGAGGTAAAAAGTTTAATTTCTGGCATGGCTGAGCAACTGGCGCACCAGCTCCGTCAGGAAAAGTGGTTAACTTCTACTGTGGTGATCAAGATCAGGTATTCAAATTTTGACACAGAAACTAAGCAATGTCGTGTTACCTACACATCTGCAGATCATACACTGGCAAAAGTAGCTTTGGAACTTTTTGATAAAATATATTCTCGGCGGATGCGCTTGCGATTGATAGGGTTGAGGTTTACCGACCTGGTGCATGGAAACTATCAGATGAATTTGTTTGAAGACACCTCCGAATTGATCTGTCTATACCAAGCGATGGATGATATCAAAAATAGATTTGGAAAAGATGCTGTTGGTCGGGCAGTGGGGTTTAATTTTTCACGTTAAAGACTCATAATATGTTTATAAACTGCCACTCATTTCACAGTTTACGGTATGGAACTTTATCTGTTGACGATCTGGTCTTTCAAGCTTCTAGCTTGGGAATAAAAGAACTTGTCCTTACTGATATTAATACCATCACAGGAATTTATGAATTTAAGAAAAAATGTGAGGAGAAGGGTATAAAACCTATTGCTGGGGTTGAAGTTCGCAAGGGAAGTGAGCTGCTCTACGTTGTTATCGCCAAAGAATTTGCAGGATTGGCAGAAGTTAACAGAATGCTGACTTTATTTAATTGTGATGGAATAGATTTACCATCACAGCCAAAATTGTCAAATAATTTTATCATATATCCCTTAAGTAATTACCCTAAGAATCTTGATAAAAATGAATATATAGGGATCTGCGAGGAGGAAGTGAATTTGTTGATCCGTCCGGAATTTAGCAAGCTTGTTCCGAAAATGGTAATCTTACAACCGATAACATTCTGTACAAAAAAAGAATACAATCTACACCGGATTTTAAGGTCTATTGATAAGAATGTGCTGCTTTCAAAGCTCTCTGAAAACGAAGTCTGTAAAAAATCAGAATATTTTAAACAGAATATTTTAGATAATTTTCAATACTACCCTCAAATTATTCAGAATACAAAGGCGATTCTTTCACAATGTAGCTTTGAATTTGAGTTTTCTACTCCTAGAAATAAGAAGCATTATATGGAGACTAAGGCCGATGATCTTAAATTATTAACGCGATTAGCCTACGCAGGATTAGAAAGAAGATATGGCAGAAGTAATGATCAAGCTGCAAAACGAGTAGACAAGGAGCTAAAAGTTATTGATGAACTTAATTTTAGCGGATATTTCCTGATTACTTGGGATATCATCAGATATAGTAATAGTATGGGTTTTATGCATGTAGGAAGGGGGAGTGGCGCAAATAGTATTGTTGCCTATTGTCTTGGTATCACTGATATTTGTCCTATAGAATTGGACTTATACTTCGAACGCTTTCTCAATCTCAATCGAAAAAGCCCGCCTGACTTTGATATCGATTGGAGCTGGCAAGATCGGGACACTATCTTGGAATATATCTTTAATCGGTATGGTAAGGAATATGTTGCATTTTGCGGAACAAACGTAGAGTTTAAGTATCGGTCTATTATTAGAGAGGTTGGAAAAGCATTTGGACTCCCCAAAGAGGAATTGGATGAACTGAGTAAAAATCCAGAGAAGGTTTTTAAAGATAAAGTAGTGCAACAAGTTCAAAAATATGGAATGCTTTTACAAAAATTTCCGAACCAACGTTCCATGCACTCCTGTGGTATTATTATTTCCGAAGAGCCGCTTGTTAATTTTACAGCGCTTGAAATGCCTCCCAAAGGCTTTGCTATTGTACAATGGGATATGCATGTAGCAGAGGATCTGGGATTTGAAAAATTCGATATCCTATCACAACGAGGGTTAGGAACGATAAACGACACTGTAAGACTTCTCGAAGAAAAGCGAGGAATAAAAGTAAATATAGAAGATACAATACTATCTAAAGATGAAGAAAAGTGCAATGAATTTTTAAGCCAGGGGAGGACAATAGGCTGTTTCTATATTGAAAGTCCGGCGATGAGAGGTTTATTACGACGGCTCAAATGTGATAATTATAAAGTTCTGGTGGCCGCATCATCAATCATCCGGCCAGGTGTTGCCCAATCTGGTATGATGAAGGAATATATTTTTCGACATAACAACCCCGACAAATTTGAATATTTCCATCCTGTTTTTGAACAGCAACTAGGGGAGACATATGGCATCATGGTATATCAGGAGGATGTGATCAAAATAGCGCTACATTACGGAGGGGTATCGGCAGCAGATGGAGATATATTAAGAAGAGCAATGAGCGGAAAAGGTAGGTCACTTTCGGCCCTTAAAAATGTAAAGGATGATTTTTTCGCATCTTGCAAACAGCAAGGACACCCAGAAGAACTAAGCGTAGAAATATATCGCCAGATCGAATCTTTTGCGGGGTATTCTTTTTGTAAGGCCCACTCTGCATCTTACGCGGTGGAGAGTTACCAAAGTTTATATCTGAAAGTCTACTATCCTTTAGAATTCATGGTATCCGTGATCAACAATATGGGAGGATTTTATCGCACAGAGGTATATGTACATGAAGCAAGAATGTCTGGTGGTAAAATCTTAAATCCATGCATGAATAGGAGTGAGCAACAAGCAACGATTTATGGGGATGAAATCTATTTGGGTTTCATGCATCTTGAAAAAGTAGAATCAAAGCTTGGAGCGCTAATTCCAGAAGAAAGAAAGAGGAATGGTGAATACAAGTCGTTAGAAGATTTTATCAAGAGGATTCCAGTAGGTATTGAAACTTTGCAGATTTTGATATTCATTGGGGCGTTCCGGTTCACAGGTATACCAAAGAATGAACTACTGTTAAAAGCTAGATTACTGCTTGGTGATTTTAAACCAGAGCGTAGATTTGAAACTCTTTTTGACGAGCCTTTAAAGGACTTTAAGTTTCCCGAATTGAAACGAAATATTTTTGAAGATGCTTTTGATGAGATTGAAATTCTGAGTTTCCCGGTCTCTTGTTCTGTCTTTGATCTGTTGCAGACAAAATACAGAGGAACGGTAATGGCAAATGAACTCATTCAACATCATAAAAAACAAGTCAGGATGCTTGCGTATTTAATTTCACGTAAGCATGTACCAACAAAAAAAGGAACCATGTATTTTGGAACCTGGATTGATGATAACGGAGATTACTTCGATACTGCTCACTTTCCCGATAGCCTTCAAAAATATCCTTTTCAGGGTGGGGGATGTTACCTTCTATTGGGAACAGTGGAAGTAGATTTCCATTTTCCAACGATTACAATAACTAAAATGGCAAAGATGCCTTTCATACCTGATCCGAGATATTCACACGATGAGGAAAAGCGCTACGAAGCGCAAGAACGGATGAAGGAAGATGTAAGCATGACTTTCAGAGCACCTTATCCGCAGGAACATGAAATCAATCTTCCGAGAAATAGCTACAACGGAAACTCAAATTGATTCTTCTGTTTTAAGGTTTTTATCCAGTTCTTTTTTCTGTCTTGAATAAGTCCATAATAAAAGAATACCAAGTATAATGAGGATATAGGCCAACCATTTTCCAATTCGTTCTAAGAAACGAACGAACAATGATTTTTCATAACTGGAAAATCCTTCAATTCCAGCAACATTGCGGCGGTTAAATTTTCGTTTGCTAATCCAGAAAAGTAAAAATATACCTGGTAGCAGAACTATTATAGCAATTACTAAAGTTTCCATGACCTGTACTTTTAAGTAATAAATATAAAAAAAATCTCATTATCGGGAAATGAAAATTTGTATATATTGCTATATGACAGTCTGTTTACTTGCAGAAAGGCGTTAGCTCAACTATTGATTGATATAATAAAAAGGCCACAGTAAATGTGACCTTTTCTCAATTTATTCAATCTTATCTAAATATGGATTTAAACGTCTGTAAATTTTTCGAGATTCAATGTAAAGCCAGGTATGATTTCATTCAGCTTTTTTATCTTCAAGGTAGGATTGACTATAAGCAGTTCGAAATTTGAAATGTTGCTTTACCATTCTCTCCATTCTTCCGTAATATCTTCATCGGATGAATTGTAGCCCATTTCATGCCCTGCTAAAATCATTATTTCAGCTATCTGCTCTCTTTCATTAGTTTCTATAAGCGAGAAATCACACTTTTCATTGAGGTCATTCAATTTAAGCACTGTTGATTTGACAATCTCCATAGCCTCATCTTTTGAGTCTGTACTAAAGATTCTTGTCACGTAGTTAGTCAACAAAGACATACATTCGTCAATGTCATTTTGATTATATGATGGATCTGCATCCCTCATATAATCTTCCATGTTCTTTTTCAAATCAAGAATTAAATTATTAATGTCTTGGTTTCCTGTTGATTTTATATCCATAGATTGGGTTGTTATTTTTGTCTCTTTTCTGGGAGGCCAAACTGATGTTACAGATAAAGGTAAGTTGCTAATATCTAATTTTTTGCAATTTTCTATCATTACATTCTGAAGTTTATGATCCTTGTACAAGAGAACTTGTTCTAACTTTGTACAGTAATGGATATCTAATTTTTCAAGATGTTTATGGTTTCTAAGATCTAACTCTGTCAAGCTTCCTTTATTAACTGTCAATTCTATAAGGTTAGGAAGCATTTCATGTAATAAAGAAGTTTGAGTACTATCCCACAACACGGCTTTCTTCACGGTACTAAGCTGATTTAGGACTTTTCCCTTGTACGTCTTGATTTCCAAAAAAGTAACTTCTTTAAGGTTCTTAAAGTTCTCCATTTTTAGATTAACTTTGGATTTATCTCCTATGAGAAGATGTTGGACATCGATTACAACATCCGATAAATCTATATTTGACTCATGAAATGCGACAGCCTTTAAATTAATCTTTGAAAATATACTTTTTATACTTTGGAAATAATCGTTCTCTACCCTTTTAAATCCGATTGTGTCAAAAGAATAATTGCTTAGATCCGAGATAGATAACTTTATATACTCTATTTTAGGATCTATACCTGTATCCATTCGTCTTTGTTCTTCGGCAAAATCACTTGTAATTGAGATTGTGTGATGAGCCGGAATATAATAAATGTTAGTATCCATCCTGTGATTGATAATTTTTTCCTGGTGATTGTATCATATTATAATTTATTGGGTTTTTATACCCTTCGTCATATAAGTTTATTACTTTATCAGTTTGCATCCTTCTATATTCTGACTTAAAAGCTTCGCGTGCTGTAGGAGATGGTGTCCAGTCAAAAGATTTTACGGTCGTCTGATACCTTGTCATTTGTAATATCGCTGATGTAAACATTCTTTCAAGTGGTCCTTTACCATGATATTTGTGATTGTTCCCAAATATAATGGTATAAGAACCATCGCCTTGATTTTTTTCTCTTACTTTGTATTCAGCCTTTACTTCAGTAATCGTTAACGGAGTTGATCCTGTATACCTCCAGGCATAATCTGCATGGTTGGGGATATGTGCTGAGCCAAACACGTTATTCATCGCATACCATAAAAAGCCCACTGCACCTCCTCGGGATGCTGCTCCACCTTCTGCTAAAGTGGCTGTTAATCCACCTCCAGGACAGCAATCTTCAGCTCCGTACTGTTTAAAGTCAAACTGAGAAAAGCTAAACTGAGCTCCAGCATCACTTTTTGATAATATATCTTGTAACATATCATAAGCGTCTTGCCCATAGTATGTTTTGTTTCCTGGAGTGCTGGAACCATCGGAACCATCACCACCACCACCTGTAAAGCCTTGCGAAAGAAGACTTGAACCGGCAAACGCAGTTTGACTTGCAAAATCCGCACCCGCAAACCAAGCCGATCCACTAATGGTTGTTAAGGGGTCAAATTCCCAACGCATCACTCCCCCTGCATTATAAATCATAGGCTTTCTTCCATCCGGATCTATAAAGCTTATAGGATTATTGTAGGCATAATTATATGGAGAATGTCTTCTCATCTCCTCAGCGAGGGGATCTAATACACCCCATCGTCCCAAATCAGGCATATACAATCTTGCCCCAAAATCGTACATCCCTGTTTCCTGAAGCTCTTTACCATTAAATTTATAGCTATGCCAGGTACCAAAAGCTGAACTGTTGAGTCCATTTCCTCCAGTATGGTTCAATCCAAACGGATAATAATTATTGGTATCTAAAATTTCTGGAGCGCCTGCGCTGTTTCTCGCGAAACTTACCCTTGGATTGCCGAGGTGGTCTTTGTATTGGTAAATATAACGGTTTTCCGTGAAACTGTAAAAGCCTTCTGCCGTAGGTATGAAATCAAGTTTCCACTCGGGTAGACTAGGTACCACAGGGATAATTTTTCGATAAGCCTGTTCTTCATACGCATTTTCCGTTCTACAGGTAATACAACTTCCTCCCTTATCTAGGTAAGTGTACTGAAAGCCATCTAAATAATCTGTCATCTGGGTTGTAGGGAGCCCCATCGGAGCCTGAAGAACATACGTTTTGTGAAGTTTTACACCATCTGCACGATAGAGGACACTAATATTTGTCGTTGATATTTTACCAATTGGGTTCGTGTTCTGGATTTCTAATTGATCAGGTAAATTCAAATAATTGTAAATAATGTTTTGAATACCCTTATCTTTCATGTTTGTCATATTTCCGTTCAGGTCATAGTCTATCATGTTATTTCCACCCTCATACCCTGAATCATTCAGTGAATTTTCTATCACCTTATCCAGGCGATTTCCGGTATACTGATAGACAAGATCATCTACTAATGTGGAAGTTGCGCCCAGGACAGGGAATGCATTTCTTTTGAGAGTGGTAATATTCCCATTCAGGTCATATGTTACATTTTCATTATAGTTGTTGTTATATGGTGTTGTAGTATTGGGCTCTGTGTATATAGCATCCTTTAATCTATTCAATGGGTCATATACATAAGAATATCTTTTAAGGATTCCATCAGAAGCAGAATTCCAGTCTATTTCTGAAATATAACCATTGCTTTTCCCCGACGTTAGATTTACATACACCGGGTTCTGGTATTTAAGCGAATAAGCAAAAAGATTAGCGCCCAGAATAGATGGGTCATTGATCTTTGTCAGCGCTCCGCGAACATTGTAGGTGTAATCGATACTTTGTAGATTGCTTCCTACTTTTTTATTTGAAAGCCTCGAAAGTTCATTATAAGTGTTTTCACTCAGTAATTCTTCTGGTTGACTGTCAACCTGATGATAGTGTTTTTTTAATCTGCCTTGGGGATCGTACTCGAATTTTTCTGAAATAATTTTTTCACTATCCGAAGACAATCTTTTATGATAGATTTTACTTCGTTGTACCAATCCTGTAAAATCAACATCAGATTCTGTTTTGGTATAACCTCCCAAATGGTTGATCGCATATGTTCCTACAAGTTTTCCTTTTGTATTATACCAATTATAGTTTTTTGTCCAATTATCATCTTCGATGTTTTTAACTAGACTCATCACGGGAACGCCTTTTGTATTTATATCCGAAGTCACATTGTCAGTAAGGATTTGACTTCCATACACTGTAGCAGGGGCAGACGGATTGAAGCTGTAGGAAGGATATGTATCATAATAATTAACGCTTAGGATTGTGTCCAGATTAAAGAAGTATACATTAGAGTAGTATATCTGTATCCCGTTCTTCATAAATCCTGTCAGATCTCTTTTTTCTGAAACTACAGCTTCTGTAATTTGGCTTTGCATCATTACACGTTCACCACCAGAAATGAGCCCGGTATAAGCTAATCGACCAAATGGATCATATTTTGTGATCATCCATTTACCTTGTGCTTTGAGATTTGAATCCTGAGATAAGATCACTCGGTCTGCTTTGTCATATGCCATGTATTCCCAGCCTTTGCCAGGAATCTTTTTCTCCACCAATCGGCTCCAACTATCATATCGGTATTGATAGCATAGCTTCTCCAGTACATCTGGAGTCACCGTGACACTAGCCGTTAAAGGAGGCAGAACATATACTAGCTGACTATATTCGTTATATACATAATAGGTATCAGTATTATCCGCAGTGCCTACGCCTTTTTTTACCAGAATAATCTGGCCCTGTTTATTTTTAAACTCAACAGATATATTTCCATCTTCATCCGTTACGGTGTTTTTGACCAATGTATTGGCTGCATAGTTACCCGAAAGTGAAAGAGCAGACTCTGTCCGTCCTTCGATCCAGGTCGTGGACACAGTATATTTTTTAACCTCATTAGCTGTATTAGCATTATATCTCATCGTAACAGGATGAGTCAGCCATTCTTGTCCGGGAGGAATCTGGTTCAGTGCTCTGTTTAAAGGGGAGTTTTCCAGTATGGTATGCGAAAACGGACGACTATCGCCATATACTGTCAGTGCATTACTTTTTACCGAACTACTGTCCTGTACAGCGCCGCTCGTTGTAGTCATAGGGACGGGAAACCAGGTATCAACTGATCTTCCATAGCTGTCGTATGGAATATGCTGTACCACATCTTTTCCTGTCGGAGAAGCCTTAATACCTATGGACTGGTATGGACGCCCGTAGCTATCAAAATACTGTACATTTTCCGAAGATTTGGTACAATCGTCATTGAGACAGTTTTTGCTATATATATAATTTTCTGTATTCGTAAGGTTGGTCTGTGCGGTAATAAAAACTGCAGACAGTACGCCGAATATGCTTAAATATTTTTTCATCTTTTTACTGTTTGTAGTTGTATTGATATTCTCTTAGCTTCTTGTATATAACATTCCCGGAGACATCTTTCTCCATCTTTTTGACGGTCTTTAACCTTCCAGCACCATCATATTCATAGACCTCACGCTGTCCATTGGGAGTTGTTGTTGTTGTAAGCCCGATTAATGGATTATATGTATATGCAGTGATTTGGTATTCTGCCATAGAACTGTCTTTTCGAAGATTATCAAGTGCTGTGATCAAAACGCTCTCTGAAGCAGGGTTTACATTATCATCATTAGATGCAGTGATAGCTGTAATCAGAAGGGGGTTATTTTTGATATCATCATATCTGGCACCTTCTATTTTGGCAATGATCTGCGTTTTATTGTATCCATAAAGGAATGATGTCGGAAGTCCTGCAACTGAAGTGAGTTGTACCAGATTTCCTTTATCATCATAAGAATCAATCTTCATGACTTGTTTCATACTTCCATCACTGATACTGGCTGCAAGTGCAGAAGTGGGAAGCAATAAGGCAGTATTTTCATATTTTGTAACTGATTTAGAAATGGTTTTTCCGTTCTTTTTTGCTTCCTTGATCACTGGGATCCCTGTCATATTAGCTGCTTCAAGATGGTTATATCCGACGAGCCCGTTCGTGTAGGTCAGGAACTGTTCTGAAGTTTCACCATCTGCAAAGCTTTTTATATAATAAGGTTTAAGGTTCGTAGGACTTACCCAGGTTTCAGATCCAGTTTCCAACAAACCGCCACCAGAAAAAAATGCTTTATTATTAACCATGCTCTTCTTTACGTAAGCAGGTTTTGAAGTAATTTTATAACTGCCTGAGAAACTGTAATCGTTATCAGAGTATTGATCTAGTTCATAATCATACAATTCTGCACTAAGCAATGTATTCTGCTCATCATATGTTTCTTTTTTAGATAGCAGTCCGCTTTTCGTGATATTATAGTATGGCCAGAAATACTGAGGCTCTAATGCCGTTCCTCCAATCTGCTGTTTAGGATAATCATCTGGAGTTTTAAATGAATACCTGATCGATCCTTTTCCTGATTCCGATACTTTTACACTTTTATATAAAGTATATTGGATAGCCGCATCTTCTTCACTGTCCCTTTCATTATCAAACATATAGCCACTCGAACTGTTCGAGAATTCAAAGGAATCATAACCATAATTCACTGTTCTATAAGCATTTGTATCGCTGTTATTTTTATAATATTTTATATTTTGTATTCTTGACTGGCCTCCAGAATAGGCATTTCTGAATGGCCCAGGGTGTATCTTGACCTCTGACACCGAGAAATTTCCCATTCCCACAGCTCCTTCTGTAGATATTAATTCTAGGGTATAATTGCCTGGATAGTCATCCAGATTAAATTGCTTATTTTCAAATGCCTCTTTAATTGTGAAAGTTTGAATAATAATATCATTTCCTCGCTTTAATGTAATCTTCAGGTTATCTTTTCGAGGTTTTGCGGGAAGTGGAGGAAACCCTGGAATCTCATGAATCTCAGGAAGTTGAGGTGGTAAAGGATATGAATAATCAGGAATGCTGAGTGTAAATTTAAACTTCTTTTTCACAGAAGGATTGCCAGATACACTGAAATTATATTGTAATGTCTGGTTCGTATTAACTTGTGCAGTAGCCATAATAGACCGATATTGTATCGTAGGATTGGTAATGTCAGTGCTTCCGTCAAGTTGTGCCAGATACGCAGGATCATTGTAGTTAAAAAAGATATCACCGCTTTCAAAATTATATTCCGTGACCGCTCCTGTTGGAGAGATTACTCTTTTTAGAATTCCTTCTCCAGATGGTGAAGCATATATAAAACTATTCTTTTCAATCAGAGTCCCGTTTTTATCATTTTTTAATACTGAATTTAGTACCCTGAATTTATCAGAAGGCTCAATTCCTTTAGAAATCATAGTATAGTTAAATACATATGAGTATAGTTCTTCTCCAGCAGGATTTTTAAGGGTGATTTTCTGCAGACTGTACGGATCACTAACTGCCTCATCATTTGCTTTTTTAGGTTCTAAAGTATCATCATATACATAATTAAATGCCACCTCTCCAGTTCGGCTGGTGATTGCTTTGAGTTTATTCTGAACAAATAGGAGGTTTGTCGTACTGGTTCCCTTGTATTTTTTCCGCTCGTCATAATTCATTATCGCAACTTCCACACCTATAGGGTTCAGGATTTTGGTAAGGTAGTATGCTGTCTTAAATTCTTTACCTGTCAAAAGATCGCCACAATCATATTTTGCTAGATCAGTTTTGTCAAAAAAATATTTGAACCCATTATCTGCGGTAATTGTAAAGCTGTCTGCTTTAAAGATGGCCGTATTACTGTTTCTTATATATTCTATCTTTGCATGATTTGGGGTAAGATTAATCAGTGAAAAAGTATTGTTGATGGTATCCCTCTTTACTTTGAATTTACCGGAAAGACCTGGGAGGTTATAGTAATAAAGGTCATCGAATTCATTCTTTTTATAAGATGTCAATGCTGTATTATCATAGCATTCATCTAAATAATTAATGACTTTTTTATAGATGACACCCGCTCCGAAAAATGACCAGCCATTACCTACATCACTTGCTATTTCGTCTCCTTGAGTACTTCTTGTATTATAGCTTAAACTCAATGGCCAACTGGTACTGCCATCTGAAATCGGGGCACTTAAAAGCGAAATTCCAATATCAGGAAGTCCTGTAGTCATTGAGACTGATACATCAGAATACTGTGACATCGCGGCCATTGATGGTGATGCAACGCCACTGGTCACTACGTCACCTGCCCCTAACTGCGCGTATCCTTTCTGCATCCCAAGTATGAGAAAAAGACAGAGCAACATTATTTTTATATAATTAAATTTTTTCATTGTTTTCAATCGTTTATTTCTTGATCAATTTGACATTTGCCGTTTCATTAGTGTCGGTTTTAATCGCAATCAGGTAAACTCCCTGAATCAAATTCTGGGTATTGATCTTCGTCACCTTATTCTTGGTTTTAAAGTTCTGCAGCTGTCTACCACCCATATCATACAAAGTGATGTCTGCTTCTTTGAATTCGAATCCTGTTTCTACATAGGCATAATCGGTTACAGGATTTGGGTAAATCTTGATGTCTTGTTTTACAATCAACTGGTCGATCTGGCTATCCCCAAGCTTTATGATCTTCCAGTTCTCTTTTCCAAGTTCTTCGGCGCTAGTTCCAACAAGAATGATTGAGCCATCCCTGTTTAATTTAATATCCGAAAGTCTCTCTTCTCGTTTTCTGGATTCTCCTTTCACATACTTTCTCCATATCTCATTCCCTTGCTGGTCAATATATAGCATCCAAAATGTTTCGTCATCACTTTCTACTCTGCCTTCCGCCTGAGTGTATCCACCGAGCAAAATTCCTTTTGAAGATTTATCATCGGCTGAATGCAGGACACTCATTCCCATTAGCACATCTCGATTTTTGAAATTGAAAGATTTCTGCCAGATCTCTTCGCCTCTTTCATTCAGTGAAATTAGCCACAAATCGGTGCCTTCTTCAATGCCCACGGTTTTATTGCCTGATCTTTCGGATCTGGATTCACCACCGATAATGTAACCGTTTGAGGTTAGTGCTAAGGTTCTTAAATGATCATCACCTTTTCCGCCATAATTTTTTTCCCATTCTACTTTTCCTTCTTTGTTGAGTTTGATGATCCAGTAATCACCCTCGCCAAAATTTTCAGTTTTCTTTGAACCTCCAATAGTACTTCTCGAGTATATCCCTACCAAAACACCTCCGTCTTTAGTTGGAATCATCTTTTCAACTTCATCAAGACCTTTTCCGCCCAAAATAAGTTGTGATAATTCTTTTCCATCTTTATCCAATTTTATAATCAAAGCGTCTTTTGAACCATAACCTTTGGTCGAATTTTGGACATTTCCGGTAATAAAGAATCCAAGATCTGTCGTCTGAACAACCGCCCGAGCTTCTTCATCGGAGCTGCCCCCAAGGGTTTTCTGCCACATTTCATCA
This sequence comes from Sphingobacterium sp. SRCM116780, assembly GCF_021442025.1. Classification (NCBI taxonomy): domain Bacteria; kingdom Pseudomonadati; phylum Bacteroidota; class Sphingobacteriia; order Sphingobacteriales; family Sphingobacteriaceae; genus Sphingobacterium; species Sphingobacterium sp. SRCM116780. Next base: position 1,919,521 of record NZ_CP090446.1, on the reverse strand, counting down.
CCAAATTCATTGATCCGGATCATCCAGATGTCAGAACCACCTTTGGAATCTTCTTTTTTATCAAGCCCCTGGTTTGAATATGAAGTTCCTGAGATCAAAAAACCGCCCTCTTGGGTCGCTATAGAGGAGGATAAGTAATCATGATTCTGACCTGATAAGTATTTTTCCCAGACTTGTTCCCCTTGCTGGTTAAGTTTTACTAAATGAAAATCGTAACCATTGTTTTGTTTTTTTTCAGTTGTCTGTGACTTTGAAGACTGAATGGAACTGCCAGTAATTAGATACTGTTGATCCACAGTTGTGGTTATTTGACTTAAAAAATCCTGAGTACTGGATTTAATATCTTTCTGCCAGAGTACTTCCTGGGCAGAAATAATAAGTATAGGGCACAAACTAAGAAGTGCGCCAAAATAATTTTGTTTCATAGGCTTTGGGTTTTTGCGTTGTTAAATTTATGATGCTTTTTTATATTACAGTATGGGGGTTTTCCCCATATTTTATTCCGTTGAAATACTATAACTCATTTTAAAGTGAATATAAATTGAAGAAATTACCCCATTATTATATTGATGTATATCCGATAAATAGGCCGATGTTCAAAAATAGGTTTACACTTATAAACAGAATTATATTTTATTTTTTAGCCAATTTAAAATATAATATTTCAATATTTAGTGATTTTAGTTATAAATTTAATAACTGCAGTTATAAATTTATTTTTAATATCTTAGCATGAAAATTTGGAAATGTCTACAATTGGAACTAAACTAGCAAGATTACGTAAGCAGAGAGGTTACTCGCAGGAGGAAGTTGCAGCTCATTTAAAAGTTTCACAGCCAGCATACCATAAATGGGAAGCAGAATCAAGTCGGCCTACCAATGAAAATCTGGCAAAAATTTGCGATTTTTATAACATTGATATGGAGGAATTACTAGACGAGAACCGTTCTGTTTTTTCACATAACACGATTAGTAATGCAACTATTTTAAATCCTACCAATTCAACAATTTCAAATATTAACATGAATTCCCCGGAGCTTTTGCAAACGTTAGTCAATAATCAGCAGGAAATTTCCAAATTAATTGACATGCAGGGCAAGCTCATTAATGAGCTCATAAAAAAATAGGGATATTTCTGCCATGTTGACCTTAGTTAAGGGAGCTTAAAACAAGAAATACGATTTGAAGATTTGCTTTCACAAAAAAATTCTTTAAAGAATTTAAAATTTCTTAACTTTATGTATCTGTCAATTGCCTTATTATGACATCCAGATATGTGATCGAAGAAGAGGCACTGCTAATTAAATTTCAAAGCGGTGACAGGAGGGCATTGGATAAAATTTTTCGAATATATCATCCAGCCTTGCTTTTCTTTGCCAATAGACTTCTTATTAATTGTGACTCTGCAAATTCGCAGGAAGTGGTACTCGATACATTCTTTAAAGTATTCGAGCGAAGAGAATCATTTGTTTCTTTTGCCGGTCTAAAAGCATTTCTATACTTATCAACAAAGAATGCGTGTCTGAACGTTATAGAAAAAGAGAAAGTTAGATTAAAAAGACTTAATAAGTATACGCAAGATTTTGAAGAGTTTGACGATGAGAATATATTAAGCCGCATTGTACAAACTGAGGTGCTTCGGGAATTGCGTTATGCCATAGAGCTTTTACCAGAACAGTGCAGAAACGTAATGCAGAAATTAATGGAAGGAAAGACCGCTAAAGAGATCGCAGAAGAGCTTGATATCACTGTCAGTACGGTCAATAGCCAGAAATCAAGAGCGGTTTTTTTATTGAAAAAATCCCTCTCCAGCAGCGGTATGGTATTTCTTTTATACTATTTGTAATTTTTTAATTTTTTTTTGGACAAATCATAACCTTTTCCGGTTTCTATAATAAAAGGAAAATGGAAGAAGATGCAATGTTCAAAGGATTGGAGATAGTTCCGCTACTTAAAAAGTATATAAGAGGATTGGAACTTTCGATAGCAGAAAAAGAAGCTGTCGAAGAATGGATTGCGGAAAGTGATTCAAACAGGGCGACTTTTCAATATTTAACAGATGACTATCTTCTGGCTTTTGATCTGCTGGAATTTGAAGAATCAAATTCCACTACCGAACAGCAACTGGAAAAATTCAATAAACTTGTTGAAGATCCCAAGCCATCCCGGATCTGGTTACATTTAGTTTCTGCAGCTGCAGTGCTTTTCATTATTTCCATTTCTGTATGGATTTACAGATACTACCAATCAAATAAAATCATAGACAGCGAAGTCGTTATAGGTAACTTATCCGAAGATATCTTACCGGGTACTGATAAGGCCGCGCTGACTTTTGAAGACGGTAAAGTCATTGAGCTGATCGGAGATAAGAAAACCATAAAAGTAGACGACCAAGGAACCTCATATTTGGACGGCACTTCAATTTCTACCAATAAAGTACAGTATGCTACGCTTACAACACCACGCCAGGGACAGTACAAAGTAACCTTACCGGATGGTACTAAAGTTTGGCTCAATGCCGAGTCTTCATTAAAGTATCCTACCAAGTTTTCATCAGCCAAAAGATATGTGGAATTGAAGGGAGAGGGTTACTTTGAGGTTGCTCATGACAGGACAAAACCTTTCATTGTAGCTTCCAATGGTCAGCAAGTGAAGGTTCTAGGAACAAAATTCAATATCAATTCATATGACAATGAAGCCAGTTTGCTGACCACTTTAGTTAGTGGAAGTGTTGAGCTGAGCAGTTTACAAAGTAAGGAATTTGTGAAACTAAAACCAGGAGAGCAGGCAAATCTGGTAAATGATGGTTTTGATATCAAGTCAGTTGATACCGAGCCTTTTACTGCGTGGACTAAGAACGAATTTCAGTTTAATGGAGCTAATTTACAGGAGGTGCTACGACAGCTCGAACGCTGGTATGATATACATGTAGATTACAGCCACATTCCCAAAGATATAGTCGTATATGCAACAATCAGTAGAGATAAGAAACTATCCACAGTCCTATATTCACTGGAAAAGATAAGCAGTCTAAAGTTTCAACTAAACAAAGGAAGGAGGCTAGAGATCAACGAGTAAATAAACTGTTTCACATCCTAGTGTGGCCTGATCAAAAACCGGAGTGTTCGAGCACTCCGGCAATCGGGTGAACATTCTAATTTTTAGCAACTATATATTAACCCTACTACTCACAAATGTATGAAATATCATGACGTTTCCAAATGGGAAAGCATATTTCCATTATTATGTATGCTTTTCTCACCCAGGCGAACTATGCCCAAGATCATTGTATGTGCTGCACTGGTTACAATTACGACTAGTTTACATGCGCAGACCATCAATCTTTCACTTAGGAAAGCATCACTATCCACTGCGCTGAACGAAGTACACAAGCAGTCTAAATTGGATTTTGTCTACAATAATGATTTATTAAAAAAGGCCGGACTGATCACAACCTCGGGTAGGAATCTTACGATTGAGAAAGCGATGCATATGATCTTAGCGGAGCAACCGATAACCTTTGAGATCAGCAACGGCATAATAATTCTCAAAGAAAAAAATAATTCCGATAAAAAACAGATACCATCCGCCCAAAAAAAAGAAGGCCTCAAGGGTAACATCATAGACGAAAAAGGTAATCCGATGGCAGGGGCAACGATCCATGTCCAAGGAGGTAATTTTGTTACCAATTCGGATGTAGACGGCAATTTTGAATTGCCGTACGAATATTTGGAGTCTGAGCTACAAATCACATTTCTAGGCTATTCACCCCTTACTGTATCAGCGAAATCTATCGATCGCATTCGGCTTATCACTAATAGCAATCTAATAAATGAGGTATCTGTTGTCGCTAGTGGTTATCAATCCATTCCAAAAGAAAGAGCAACGGGGTCTTTTTCCAAAGTGGATAACGAGACCTTTAACAGACAAGTTTCAACCGATGTTATCAGTAGACTGAAAGGGATAGCGCCATCTATATTATTTGATGAGCGTTCGGGAAGTCCTAAACTTACGATCAGGGGTCAGGCCACGATATTTGGTAATGATCAACCTTTAATTGTTGTTGATAACTTTCCTTATGAGGGTGATATCAATAATATCAATCCGAACGATATTGAGGATATTGATATATTAAAAGATGCGGCGGCCGCTTCAATATGGGGCGCAAGAGCTGGCAATGGAGTGATCGTCATTAAGACTAAAAAAGGACGATCAGATCAGACCATGAATATTGGATTAACGTCTAATCTAACGATTGGTCAAAAACCTGATCTGAAGTATCTGACGAAAATCAATTCAACAGATTTCATTGACATTGAAAAAATGTTGTTCGAAAAGGGATTCTATAACACTATAATTAGTAATACTGCTGCAAACAGACCCTATTCGCCAGTTGTAAGTATTCTCAGCGATCAGAAAGATGGGCTTATCAATGAGCAGCAAGCTAACGCGCAAATAGATGCATTGCGGGGGCATGATCTCAGAAATGATATGAATACATATTTATACCAACTGAGTGTGAAACAACAACATGCTCTGAATTTTAGTGGCGGTACAAATAAGTACATGTATTATTTTTCTGCGGGATTTGATAAAAACCAAAATGCAGAAAAAGGGAATGGATTCAGCCGTGTGAGCCTTAACAGTAATCAGATATTCCGTCCCTTTGATAAATTAGAAATCTCCGCAGGGTTGAGCTATACCCAAAATAGACAATCAACCTCCAATGTAGTTTCCATGCTTTCCAATATGGGGCAGGAGATGATGTATCCATATGCTAGACTTGTTGATGATGATGGAAATCCTGTAGTTATTATTAAAGATCACAGCAACTTATTAAAACAGAAGGCACTGAATGAAGGACTACTCAATTGGGATTTTATACCGCTTAATGAACTAGAATATCAGGACAATACAAGTAAGGAATCTGAGATGCGGGTGAATGCTGCCATTAAGTACACTATAGTACCATCTTTATCTGCCGAAGCCAGATTTCAATACGAAAATGAAAGTGGCAAATTCGGCAACTACTATGACCAAAATAGCTATTATATGCGTAACCAGATCAATTTGTACACAACCTTTGCCAATGCGGTGATGACGCGCAATATACCTTTAGGTGGCATGTTAGATAAAACAAACACCGAACTTGGGGCACTTAATGGACGGTTCCAGTTGAATTATGACCAAAAGTGGAACAAACATCAGGTCAATGCAATTGGAGGTTTTGAACTAAGGGAAACAAAAACAAACGGAATAGCAAATCGACTCTACGGTTTTGATCCTAGTATTGGTTCTAATATTATTGTCGATTATTTAACCCAATTTGAACAGTATGGTAAAGGTGTAACAGTATCAATACCTCCATTAAGTGATTATTCAGAGACATTAGATAGAATGCGATCTTACTACATGAATGCTGCATATAACTATGATTTAAGATATGTATTTTCGGCTAGTGCCCGTATCGATCAGTCCAATTTGTTTGGTGTTAAGACAAATCAAAAATCTGTTCCTCTTTGGTCGATAGGAGGTAAATGGAATATTGGTAAAGAATCGTTTTATCATATTGACTGGCTACCTGATCTAAGCATAAGATCAACCTATGGATATAGTGGAAATATAGATCGAAAACTGACGGCATATACCACAGCAATGGTGAGTATGAACTATACAAACTACCTCCCGGCGGCATATTTACTTAACCCTCCCAATAAAAACTTAAGATGGGAAAAAAATGCTATGTGGAATATAGCGGTAGATTTTAGTTCCAAAGATCATAGAGTAGCAGGTAGTTTTGAATACTTCAATCGCAACGGAACTGATCTGATCGGAAATGGAGTAATAGATCCAACTACAGGTTTTCCATCATATCGAGGAAACCTTGCGGATATGACTGGCAGGGGAATCGACATAGAACTCAATTCGATAAACATACAATCCAAAGATTTTTCTTGGTTGACAAATGTTATTTTTTCATACGCAAAAGATAAGGTAACCAAATATCAACGAACAGTTGCTATCAATGATTTTTTAAATGACAATAGTCTTTACCGAAATCCAACAACCTATACCCCGGTTGTTGGAAAATCTTTATTTAGCATTTATTCTTATCCCTGGGCTGGCCTTGATCCAGAAACTGGCCAAGGGCGAGGATATTTGAATGGACAACCTTCAACTGAGTATTCAAAGATTACAGCCTCCCTAGCAGCTGATCCTGCAAATAATCTGATATATAATGGAAATGCTTTACCTCCTTATTTTGGTGCACTTCGCAATACATTCAATTACTGCGGCGTAGAACTTTCATTCAACATTACCTTTCGCTTCGGATATTATTTTAGACATAATTCTATTATGTATTCGGCTTTGTACAGCGATTATGGAATTCATGGTGACTATTACCAAAGATGGCAACATCCAGGTGATGAACTTAAGACAAATGTTCCCGCTTTGATTTACCCTGCAAATAATCTTGCTGACGAGTATTATAAGAGTTCAGAAATCTTAGTTTCGAAAGGTGACCATATTAGATTGCAGGATGTGAGGATGTCATATACATTTGGTCAAAAAGCTTTAAATAATTTCAAGATGAAAAACCTGCAAGTATTTGCCCTGGCAAATAATCTGGGAATTCTGTGGAAAGCAAATAAAGCCAATTTAGACCCAGATTTTCCAATAAGCAAACTAACCAGAAGTTTGACCATTGGCCTCAATTGTAACTTTTAAACTAGACAATTATGAAAAAGATAAATTTTATTTTCCTTTTAAGTATTATCTGTTTTTGCACAACGAGTTGTTCCAAAGATTGGCTGGAAAAAAAACAAGATGTCAAACTAATCATACCTACAACATTGAACGATTTAGATATGTTGTTAAATACTGGCTTTGACTATGATGGTCGTGGCGCTTCCGAAATTTCTTCGGATGAAGCAGAATATTCGTTAGATCAATTTAATGCACTTCCTTATTCATTTCAACGAAGCCTTGCTACATGGAATGTGTTACAATTTGAGCAGATGGGAGCTAATATGGATGAATGGGACATTGCATACAAACAAATTCAAGTGTGCAATGTAGTTCTTAATAGCTTGCAAAAAATTTCAAGGGCTCATGCTAACGAGATTTTATATGACAGGATTAGGGGTACAGCACTTTATCACCGTAGCAGGCAATTTCTGAATTTAGCTATGACATTTTGTAAATATTATGATCCGTCCACAGCAAAAAGTAATCTTGGTATACCACTCAAGCTTTCTGATGATATTGATGAACCTATTTTCAGGGCTTCTCTGGAAGAGACATATCAAAGAATTGTGGCTGATCTCCAATCAGCTTCTACATTATTGCCTGTGCAGAAGGTTTCTTATACCCATATAGCAAAAGGCGGTGCTTATGCTTTATTGGCACGCACATTTCTATTTATGGACAGATATTCTGATGCAAAAATGGCCGCTGATTCGAGCTACAGTAATCACAATTTTATTGAAGATTATAACTCCGTAAATAGTTCCCCAAGTCGACCGTTAAATATCCAAAGTAAAGAAATGCATATCCCAGTAAATCCCCGGATGGCTTTGGGGTATCCGACTGTAGCTCGAATTAATGGAGAATTATATAATAGTTATGATGTGAATGATTTGAGAAAGATTTTATTTTTTAAAAGAGAGCCAGACAATAAGTTTTCTTTTAGAGGACATTATCTTTCAGCTTTATTTTCAGGAACTACGACTCCAGAAGTATTGTTGATCAGTGCCGAATGCAATGCTAGACTAGGCAATTTTTCTAAATCAATGGAAAGACTTAATCTCATATTGGAAAAACGATTTAGGAAAGGAACTTTTGTTCCCATGCAGGCACGTACAAAAGATGAGGCATTGGACATAATTTTATCAGAAAGAAGAAAGGAACTCCTTACCAGATGTCTCCGTTGGCAAGATTTGAAGAGATTGAATAGAGATCCTCGCTATGCAAAAACGCTTCAACGGGCAGTAGGTTCACAGGTATTCAACTTACCTCCCAATGATCCAAGGTATGTATTACCGATTCCACAATACATTATCAACTTTAATGATATAGAACAAAACAAATACTAAACATGAAAATTCAATTCCTTATAATAATATTTTTGAATGTAATTACGTTACCGTCAATTGCTCAAAAATTAACAAAGATTACCGGATTTGTTCCTGAAGCTAAAGATTCATCCTGGACGGTAAAAGTTTCAGTAGAAAATAAAAATTCAATTTCTGCAAATCGTTATACATTTTTTGAAACAGAAACTCAAAATGGTAGATTTTCTTTTGATTTCGAAATTGATAAAGCGAGTCTGATCACCTTGCATATCAATGGATACAGATTATTCTTTCCTGGAGTATATCAAGTTTTAATTGAGCCCAAAGATAGTCTTGATTTTAGAGTTAATAATATAAAGAAACTTGGTTTACTTGATATCGAAGTAACAGGGAAAGGATGTGAGAAAATCAATTTTACAAAAGAAACAACAAAAGCTACCTTTAAAATATTTAAAACAGACCCCGTATACTCGAAACAAACTATTCAATATAAATTTGAAACTACAGACCGGAAACTGAGTGTGATTGATTCGGTATATGATTTTTTCAGAGATAATGTGAGCCAGCAAGCAAAAGATATTATTAAAGCAATTACATATCATGATGTATTGGATAACCTTTTTGTTTCGGCTACAAGAAGTGAAAGTGATTCTTTACATTATTTATTTGATAAATACATTGTAAAAAAAAGTCGAATGAATGTCTTGCTAAAAAAGGAAGTTGTCAATTATTTTCCCTATCATGTTTTAGGTAATTATATCCTATTATCAGAGTTTAGAAATCCCGTCAAAGATGTAGGGTATAATTTTTTTTGGAAAAGATCATTGGAGTACGCGAACTTAGTTGAAAAATACTTTGGTGAAAATATTCCAATCAAAGAATTTTTATTAGCTGATCTAACTGTGAAGACGTTAAAAAAAGAGATGCTAAGTGATAGTACTAAAGCACTTCATGATTTTTACAATATGAATGTTAAAGGTAATAGTATCTTCTATCAGGAAGTGCAGAATTTTTACAACTACTTTTCAAGAACTCTTGTGTCAGGGGTACCATTTTATAGATTTGAATTACCTGATACTGCGGGAAATTTACACCGGTTGGATGATTTTAAGGGTAAAGTTGTTGTAATGGATTTTTGGTTCAATGGTTGTGTCGGATGCGCACAGATGACAAAGGTCTTAGACTCACTGGAATCACAAGTCTCAAAAAATGAAGTAGAATTTATTTCTGTCAGTATTGATACAAAAAAGAGGTGGCTTGATGGAATCGGAAGATTTTCTAGTGTAAACTCCCTCCAGCTTTATACCAACGAAAAGGGATCTGATCATCCTTTGCTTAAATATCTGAAATTCTCGTCTTATCCCATGCTGGTGCTAATTGATAAAAAAGGAAATTTTGCAGGTATCCCCCCTGATCCAAGAAGTAAAAGTAAGGAATTTGTTGAATTTGTAAATTCATTTTAAAGGAAATGGAGAACCAGTAGGTTCTCCATTTTTTTAAGGTCTATTTCCTGTTTTAATCAGAGCAGGATTGTTAGTGGGCTGATGGGTTTGTAAATTATACTCCTGAGAGCAAATTCTCGAAGTTTCTTCATCACAGTTACTTTGTCCTGTAACTTGTGTTCCCATCGATCCATCTGGATTGACGTAAAAAACTCCTGTTGCTAATTTTGAATCAGCTTTTGCCGGAGCAAAAGAAAATGCAGTTACCGTGCCCAGTGCAATTGCTGCTACTCCAAGGGCGATTCTTAAATTTTTCATGATGTTGGTTGCTTTTTAAATCAAAAAGCTAAACTTTAGTTTTATGCCTACTCTGAATAAGGTTTTCGGCTTCGCCTGTTTTCTTTTATTTTTAAATTTAGTTAGTGGTCAGTGGTCTGAATAGTACTGTGTGGCGGTCGGTTAAACGAAAATATGATCAGACCAATTATATTTAGCGGTAACACTATCAGATTTACTACAAGCTGGTTTTCCCAGGTCATTCCCCTCAATAAAGCAATGCAGGTACATGGAACTGATGGGGCAAACTTTAGGATATATAGAAGATACCCAGTATAAAGAACAAGGAGTGAGATGGAAGTTATCAGACCCGCTTTTCTCCAAGCTTTAACCATAAGCAGGACTACAATGACGGCATGAACTGCTTGCAGAATATAGGGCAGCATCCGGCCAGTACCAGAGATCAGGTATGAACCAGTGATCTGCCGTTTAAAAGTATCAAAATCAATTGCCTTACTTACAAATGTGTATACCCACATAAGAACGAGCAAGAACACTATAGCTTCACCTATCGTCTTTGTATTTTTCATAGTTTTAGGTTTTTGTGATCAGTATTTTACAGTCCCTGTAACACATATAAATAATTGATTCATAAGTATCGTATATGTATGTGATCAAATTTATAACGGTTTAATACTGTGCTACAAATTTCTATGGTGCGAATGGATCAATTAGCACCAATTAATGTCTTGGATACGTGGCTTTCCATTGTCCTCGATCCTTTGGTGGCGGATCATCATCATTCGAATAATCTGAAAATCCAGATGCACTTGTACTGTCAATTCCGGATTTGATAAACATACTTTTGTTTTGTTTTTCTACTTTTTGGATGTCTATGTTAAGCTCATCCATCTGACCTGATTCACTTTCTCTGCAAGACTCCAGTGAACAAATTGCTGTGAGTGTTAATATCACGGAGATAATCGTTTTTTTCATTGTTAATTAAGATTATCCCGGCCGGGTGGTTAATAGAATTCTATAGCCAAAGTATCAGTCTTTTCTGAGGCAGAAAATTGTTGTATGCACTAATCCGGCAATGAACATGTGCTAATTGACCATTTAGAACATTGTTATCTGATTGATATATAGTATATTATGTAATGACAGTTTTTGCGTGGTATGATTGAGATATAGATAACCCACATTTGTTTGAATTTTTATAAATTTATCATGGCACAAAATCATGGAAAATTTTCTAAACCTCTATTTTACTCTTTTTTTTCTATTTCTTTGCGAGTTGGTTTTCGCACAGAAGGAAGAATACAGTGATTATTATAAACTTCAAAAGAAGTATGAAAATCGACCTGAAAATGATTCTACTGTGCTTCCACTTGTCGCGAAATATATTCAGAAGGCCAAAAAGGAAAAAAACTACCAGAAGCTAGTGCTGGGTTATAAAGACGGTCTTGTGTTTTCACCCGATCCTGCTGATAAATTAAAGTATGCTGACAGTGTAGTATGTGCAGCGCTGCTGACCAAAGATCATGAAATGATCAGTAATGCATTTATGAACAAGGGGGTGGTCTATTATTTTAACCTAAAAAAATATAAGCTGGCCTTGACAGAATACCTCAAAGCATACGAATACTGTAAAGACAGCAAAGACCAATATCATAAGAACAGGCTCCGATATTTGATCGGTGTCGTTAAAAGTTATATTGGTTACTATGATGAGGCACTTGCTGAGTTCAAAAATACAAGATCATTTTTTGAATCTGAAATCAAAAAAGACCTACACTCAAACTTAATATATAGTAATAGGAGGGGGTATTTCAATAGCCTTCATCAGATGGCTGTCTGTTATCGAAATCTAGGCCAATTAAAAACTGCAGACTCTATTGTTTACATCGGACTTTCAGCAACATTAGTAAATAGGGAATATAATCAGGAACATGGTTATTTTCTTAAAGAACGAGGGATCAGTGAATATTTTAGGGAAGAGTATGACAGGTCAATAAAAACCCTGGAGAGCTCGCTGAAAGAAATTGCTGATGTTGATGATTTTGCATGGACAACAGTTTGTTATTCATATATAGGAAAGTCTTATAAGAAACTTGGTGAAATTAATCACGCGATCACCTATTTCCAGAAGGTCGATTCCATAAATGAAAAATATGATTTTATTCTGCCCGAAGTTCGGAACAATTATGTGTTATTGATCGACTATTATAAAAAGCAACGAAACACAGATAAAGAGCTGTATTATACCAAGCGGCTGTTACTAGCTGACAGTTTAATTGCAAAAGACTTCATAGTTCTTTCTTCCCGCATTCATAAAGAATATGATACCCGTTCTTTACAGGAAGATAAGAGTAAACTAGAAAGGAACTCGTCACGTCATGGTTATTTTATAGCCCTATTGATCATGCTGGCCATAGCTTTGTTGATCGTTCTGCTTGTGAGGTATCGGATCGAGAAAAAAATACGTCAAAATTATAATCAATTGGAACAGAAAATTCTCAATAAAGAGAATTCACGCGGTAATAAGGTGGTGGTGATAAAACAGTCCGATAAAGTAGAGATCGAAGGAAAAATTGTGACTGACATCATAATGAAGCTCGAGGAATTTGAAATAGCTCGGGGATTTTTACAAAGTGGGCTAACCATAAACCGATTAGCATCAACATTCGACACCAACAGAAATTATCTTTCGCAAGTTATCAATGACTACAGAGGGATGAACTTTAATCGATACTTGAGCGAGTTGCGGATAGGTTTTATCACGGAGAAATTGTATACGGACAAGAAATATTTGAATTATAAAATCGAGACATTGGCTGAGGAATGTGGCATCGCATCCCGGAGCAATTTTTCAAATTTATTCCGCGAAATTAATGGTATCAGACCTGTCGATTTTATCAAGAAACGACAAGAGGATAACCGTTCGGATTATACATAAGGTAGTTGTCTTTGGTGAAGGAGGAAAAGTATTTTATTTTTAATACGATCTCCATAATTGAATGTAACAAGCTGATTAGTAGAAATACTACAATTTCTTAAATAATGACTAAATCATTTTGCTGTGAATTTATAAGGTTATATATTGCAAAAACAAAATCACAAAAAAAACTATGAAAAAAATGAAAACCAGACTAAGAGAATAGTATTGTTTAGTACTTCAAGAAGAATTTCACTCCCGTGAATTTCCAGTTCGCACCCATCTCAGAACAGTCATGTTGTAATCTTGCCCGCGAGACCGCTGCAAATTATTGATTGTATCTCCTGAGCAGAATGGTCTCACCCTAGCAGGTGGAAAATCCAATTTAAAACAACACAACCGAAAAAAATTATGTCATGTTTCAAGAACAGAAGGATCTTCCCAAACCGGGAGTAGATTTGGATAAGCTCGATGTTGTAAAAAATGTCCAAGAAAATTCAATTATAAAAGATGCTACAAAGACCATCTCACAAGTGAAGAATGTTGTGGATACCGGGCAGCAATTTCTAAACCAGCCTTTGGTACCCAATACTCCTTCAATCAGTGAAGAAAAAGTATGGGAAAAACAACCCACATCAAAGATATTTAATGCAGAGGGAATTGTACAAAATGCAATTTCAGGGATCAATAGGATTGTGATGCTCGACATTCATGTCGAAGGAAAACCAATTAAATATTTCAAGCATTTTAAATTGACGCAAAGTGCTACCAAGCATCATGAATTTGATCTGATACTCGCTCATGATACGTTGGGCAGTGCAGAAAATCATAATCTGGAAATAGCGCAGAGTTTTCTTGGTAAAAGAATTACTATTGTTTTTAAATACAAAGATGTCGAAAATGGGCCAGAGAGAAATTTCGTTGGAGTGATCACAGAAGTAGGCTTCAGCCAGGAAAAGGGTAATCTTGGAAATCTTGTATTATCAGGTAACAGCCCAACAGTATTATTAGATGCTGCACCGCACATCCAAAGTTTTGGTGGCGCACAGCCTATCAGCCTAAATAGTATTGCTACTGATGTGATCAGGGAGGGATTAGGACAGGGGAAATTTGATTACCGGGTTGATTCACGTTATGGAAACGTGCCTTATAGTTCTCAATACGAAGAAACGCATTATAATTATCTCGCCAGAATTGCGGAAGCCTATGGAGAGCAGTTCTTTTATGACGGCGAAGTACTGCATTTTGGACAGCTCCCGCCACAGGAAAAACCTGTCAAGCTAACTTATGGAAGCAACCTGACAGATGTTAAGATCAAAATGAAAGCCCAGCACGTGAACCCATCATTCTATGGGTACAATAGCAGCAAAAATGAGAAGTTTATAGGTGGCAGTACAAAGATCAACCACACTTCCGATATTGCCAAACGTGCCTATGAAATTTCAGAAAAAACTTTCCAGACACCTTCTTTACGGGTGGCACCGATAAAAGCAGTGTCCTTTATGGATATTGACGCCTCTCAGAAAGGGACTGCTGGAAGTAAAGCTGCAGAAGTATTTATCACTTCAGGAAATACGACCGTTCCGTTTCTTTATCCCGGCTGTATTGCTGATGTTGAAATGCGTAAAACAGACAGCAATCAAACTTCTTATTTTACCAAATTGATGCTTATAGAAGTAGTTCATGAAGTAGATGCAAGAGGGTATTATGATGGTTCTTTTGAGGCTATCGCATCAGATACTGGGTTTATTCCAAGACCCGAATTTTCCGTTCCGCTTGCAGAACCTCAGTTTGGTAAAGTAATCTCAAATACTGATCCGCTCAATCAAGGCCGTGTACAGGTACAGTTGGACTGGCAACGTGGAAAAGATTCAACAGAATTTATCCGTGTAATGTCCCCAGATGCAGGAAGCAGTGAAAAAGTCAGCAAAAATCGTGGGTTCATGTCTGTACCTGAAGTAGGAGATCAGGTCATTGTCAACTTTGTCCACCTTCATCCTGACCGCCCTTTTGTAATGGGGGGAATGTATCATGGGAAAGTTGGTGCTGGCGGTGGAGAGGCTAATAATGTCATGAGTTTCAGCGGCCGAAGCGGAGCTGAATTAAAATATGACAATGGGGCTGGCTCCATGAATCTAAAAGATAAGGGTGGGGCAAATATGCATTTTGATGGATCAGGAAACGCTACCACAAATGCAAATACCAATCATACGGTAAATGCAGGAGCAACCACAGTTATCAATGTAGGAGCAAATAAAAATCAACCTGCACAATCAATAATTAAAGCAGATAGCAATGGGAATGTAATAATTGACGCGAAGACCAGTATCACTTTTTTAGTAGGAAAAAATCAGATCAAGATAAGTAAAGAAGGAGTTATTACCATTGCAGATCAAGGAAAAGTAGAATCAACGGCAAAAAATGGAGAAATCATTGTAAAAAGTCTGACCAGTGATGTTACTATTGAAAGTGCTGCAGCAAAAGCAAGTATTAAAGGAGCTACTGAGACGAATCTTGGAGGAGGAGCAACAACCAATACAACAGGGGGGACAGTAAATATCAACGAATTATGACCTTATTTGCTCACATTTTAAAAGAGGCTAAAGAAACTATAAAGAATAGTGAAAGCCAAGGGTCTGTATATGATGTTTTTGGTACAACACAGACCAGAAATGGGATTACTTTCATAGAAAACACTTTTTCGGCTACAGTTTCATACCAGGAGAACTTGATAGGTACGGCTAAAAGTGTAAAATATAAGGTTAAAGACTTAAATCAGTCATGTACTGGTTTGATTTTTCAATTTGCACAGTATTTCAATGATATTACTTCAAGCCTGGAACTTGCGATAAATGAAGGGTATGAGGTTGAAAGCATATTAAATCTTCCTGAAATATCTCAGAAATGGTTATCAGAAAAAAAAGTACTTGCTGAAAAATTTAAGTCTATACCCAATCTTGACGAGTTGCTCGATAACTATGAAAAAAACATTGCCAATGAAGCAAAACTGAGAAATAGTATTTTTTATATCGGGATCGCACAATTATTTTTTCCACGAATCAAGCATTTACTACAATTCCCAATTGATTCAAAAAAATTTTTGAGAAAGAGAATCTTACACGGATTTTACTTTGGAATAAAGATCCCGATAAAAGAAGAACTGGTCATTCAGAAAAACAGTAGTAATCTAATAACTGCCAATATTTATGGAAATCTTGATATTGAAAGTATTGAAAACAAAAAAGAATTTCTTTCTGCATTTAGAATGCTTTACGGTGAAGGAGTTGAAATGGAGGATATTACATTTCAGTCAAAAGAGAAGTATGAGCTGTCTCATGAATTAGAATACAAAACTGGGAAAATAGATCAGTACTTTGAAGTTAAGGGTGTGCATTTCAAAAAAGATATAATAGAATATAAACACATTCACGATGAGCGATGAAAATAAAAAATATGTACCAGAAGGCGTATTCCTTGTATGCGACATGGGAGCCACGCCATCCCAGCTCATTGCTACACCACGAAAAGTAAACCTATACGGCCCAATGCTAGCTACAGATGCTGATAATAAGTTTACCATAAATATTCTTCCTTTTGGAGCCTGTAAAAAATTAGGTGCTCCGTGTACCTTTGCCTGTGTAGAATGGACAAAAACAAAATCAGGCAGTGTATTTGCCAATAATCAAAAACCTCTTTTAGAGGATTCTGAGGCCATTTGTGCTGTAGGACAGGGTAAAATCAAGATTTTTTTTGATAAATATGAGGCTGATCTGGCCAATGAAAACAACAATGAAAGTGATTTTGTCTCTGAAGAAATTTCCTCAAATATATTGGGGCAAGCATTAACATTTCCTTATGGAGCTATTGTAGACCTGTTTTGTGATGATGACAAAAAATTCACTGAGGGTGCTGGACGTGGTTTCAAAAAAGGAATGGAAGGCACTTTTAATTTTTTTACACATGATATATGGCAGGGTGAAACATGGGTTGGCCTTGGAAAAATGGCCGTTATTGGAGTCGCTTACTCAGGACCTTTGGGACCAGTGATGGGCGATTCTAACCTTCAGGCGATTGATCAGGCTTTCGGGACAGATTTTAGAAAGACCAAAGATGCTTTGGTAGAAGGTGTAAATAACGTAGCTTCTAATGCTTGGGAAGATGTTAAGCGAGGTGAAACGGGAGAAGTAGGTGAAAGTATAGGACAAATTCAATACGCAATAGTAGAGGCTGTTGCAGGAAGTAAAGGAGCTGGACTGGTTGTAAAAGGATTAAGTGCTGGAGCTAAAGCCTTAATTGGTGCTGAACGTTTGGTTGCACTTTCAGCTAAAATTTCTAAATTCGCTAATGCTCTAAAGCAAGGAATTTTAGCAATCGTTAAAGTAGGTAGTAAAACCAAAACCATTATATTGCCATTGAAAGGAGGAATGATTGAGTTGAAAAATATATTGGAAGAGCTTTTTACTTATACTAAACGAAGTGCAGATGAAGCAGATGCATTACGAAAAGCTTTTAACAATACTGAAAAGAAAAAATTTTTTCAGGAATTACTTAAAGATGAAAATCGCCTTAAAGCAAAAGGTCTTACAGATACCGATATTCAAAGAATGAAAGATGGGCTAAACCCAAAAGGATATGATGTACATCATAAATACCCTTTGGACGATAGTGGAACAAATGCTTTAGACAATTTGGTATTGATTAAAAATGACCCATATCATAAAGCACTGACCGTCTATCAAAATACTGTAACAAAAGGAATGGAAGCCGGTGCAGTGAAAGAATTTCCTTGGTACACGATGCCTGGAAACATTTACCCTTAATTTTTAATATATGGAAACAATAAAATCTTTAATAGAAAAAATAAAAGATCAAAATCTAAAATATGGTGATGAAATTCAATTACCAGCAGTTTCATTTGATCTAGAAAAACTTAAATCTTTATTTATACAACTATTCAAGTTTGAAATACCAACTACATTTGTTAAAATACTAGAAATCACAAATGGAATAGATAATAATGGAACAGTTTTGTATGCTACAATGAGGGCATTAATAAATGGATATGAGGATAGGTATATAGATGGGATATTCGAGGCTAATGAAGAGTGGCATACAAATGCATATTTTGCAGAATATATTTTTTATGCAGATTCAGAGCAATATTTATTTGTGCAAAATATACAGTCTAAATTATTTAGTTTCCATCCAAGAGATAATTTTGAAACCAATTTGTTTTCAACTACTAATGAAGAACTCTTTTTCCAAATTATATTGGAATGTGCGTTAGGAGAAGATATTGAAAATAAATATGCATAAATTATATTATTGTTTTTGCTGATATTTAATACTAGTATGTTTTTCTTTTTATGTGCAATTTTATACTCCTGAACAGAGGTACGAGGTTATGGATCGGAGCAAGTTATATTATCTAGAGTAAATTCAATCGACGATTGGAATTCTTACTTTGCTGTATAAAAACATAGACCTGAAAATAAAGGGTTGATTTTTCTTGATTCGCTAACCTTTAAAGACACGGTATAGTAATGAAATAAATTCAAATAATGGATTTTTGACTTCTTCTGTTTTAGAAAATATCTTAAAGAGCTTGATGTCCATTTTAAAAAAAATCTGAAATCAAAACAATGATAAAATAATAAATAGTTTGCTTTGCATGTACTATAGATAACTTTAACAATTAAAATCCTATGAACTTTGAGCAACTTTTAAAAGATAAAATTTTTGAGTTACCGTTGAACCAAACTACAAATGAGAATTATAAAACATTTATTATTGCTAAACTAAAACTATTTTTAGAAAAAGTTAACGATTTAGATCCAGGACCTATTCATATTGAAAAAAATCATATTTCATCGGATTTTGTAAAGGAAGTTCAAAGAAAAGTTATCGAAAGTCTTATACTTTGTTTTGAAGACTACTATAATGGGAATCCTTTCAATGCTTATGAAAAAATTGATACAGTCTTTCGTAATGATTTTAAAGACTTATACGCAATTATTAATCAAAAGGAATATGCAGTCAATGAAAGTTTTTTCAGAATCAGATTAAGTGATAAAAATTATCTGTACAAAAGGTCAGAAATGTTTCATATTCCTTTCGAATTAAGAAATAAAGTCTCAACCCAAAGATTTAGCATACCAGGTTTTCCCAGTTTATATTTGGGTAGAACGATTTATATCTGCTGGGAAGAATTAAATCGTCCGTCAATAGATAAAATTCAGGCTATAAAATTTAAAAATATAAAAGAAATCAAACTACTTGATCTAACTCCACCTTCAAAAGATTGTACAGATATTGATGAGTTATACAGATTTTTTATGACTTTTCCGATAATAATGTGTTGTAGTGTGAAGGTCAAGGACCCTACTGATACATTTAAACCAGAATATATAGTTCCACAATTAGTTTTGCAGTGGATAAGGAATAATGACAGGTTAGATGGAATACAATATAAATCAACTCATATCACATCAAAGGTATTTAATGAAAATACTGAATTAATAAATATTGTTTTGCCAGTCAAAACAAGTGAAGGTGTTGGAATATGTAACAGACTTACATCATATTTTGAAAGTACAGATGTAGCATCTTGGAATTTATATCAATTTGCAACTGGTGGTCAAATTTTTCTTTATGGAGACGGTGATGCTCAAATTGTAAATAGGAAAATTCCAAATTTAGAAATTATTGATGGTAAAAAATATCCTTATTTTTATTCGACCTTAGGAAAATTGGAGTATTATTTAGAAATCAGTCAGACAGCACCTATATTATAGTAATTGCTAAAATAACTCAAAGTTGAAATTATAAAAGGTGCCATGTAATCCTTAATGAACTATTTATTAAAAAATGATAAATTATTATGGAAGAAAAAATAAATTCAGATATTGTAATTGACAATGTAATAGATTTAAAAATCAACCTTTTAAAAGTATTATCTGCTTCTGGAAGCAGAACAGAAGAAGAACGTTTGGGATTAATAAATGAAATTATAAATGTTTTTTCCTACACCAATGATAGTTGCAGAAATGAGTTAGATCAAAATTATGAAGTTAATATTTCTAAATTCAGTTACATATTAAAAACTATTGACTTTTCAGAACGCAGTAAAAGTCTAATAATTAATCCTAATGATTAGTCGTTTACAATCTATAATTTTTAAAAGTAGAATATTAACTAAAATAACTAACAGCCCGCAAACCTTTTTGAAAATACGCATCGCCAGGTGATAGGGAGTTATTTTCAAAAAGGCTTGCACCGCTTTACCGCCAAAAGGCTGTTTCGACCATAGGAAGGAACTGCCTTTTGGCCGCGGGCAATTTTTGTCAACTGCCCACGGGAATTGGCTGAGTCCTGAAATTTTGGAGGTTAAGAAAGAAACCTCGATTTTCAGTCATGCCGAACCTAAAAAGATTCCATAGAAGGGAAGCCCCCATCTGTGCCAAAGTAGCATTGATAAAAAGATCCTGCTTGTCAAGAGATTCCGCAAGGGAACAGCTAGGCGTATCATCCGTTTTTTCAGATTCTTGAAGTAAGTCAGCATATTCATCGGTAACAAACGGTAGTTCAGCCACAGTTGCAAACTTTTTTGATCGAGGTTGTTCAATCTTACCTATTGTTGAAAGGATTACCTGCCCTGAATATTTACTATTTCCGAAATCTAACCAGTAGTTTGCGCTATACCTATGATGGTTATATTGTCCTTTCAGTTTTCGCACGATGTTAGCAATCTCAAATCTCGATTCTACATTATCTGTACAGGATATATAAATTGATGCTCCTGCATTTTCGGGAATTTCACCTTGTACATCACGTTCAAATTTTTGAGTTTCCGCTTTCCAATTAAAACCAGACCAACGATTGATACGATTGATAATCGCCACGGACTTGTACAGACCTTTTTCCGATTCCGCAAAACGTTGGCGACCGATATTAGCCTGAGTTATGATATCATCGTCCCACAAATGTACCTGTAAACCTGCATGGCCTAGTTCAATTAAACTATGATTAATCTCTATCAGCGATGTCATGAACTTAGAACCTGTTCCCCCTGCGCCGATAACGTTTACACGGATGGGATTCGTTGGACTTAATAAGTCATTTGGGAGAAAATGAACTTTGTTTTTTATCGTTTTCATAACAATATATCTTTAAGTTTTCTATTATTTTTTATAAGAGCTTCATTAGGGAACGGCTTTTCTGAATTGATCAGACTTTCCCATAAGAGTACGCAATTGCCGTTTACAGGATTGTGCTCGGACATCAAATGCGTAAAATAGCTGTTAAAAAAATACGATTCCCATAGGGTCGTCAATTGCTTTATAGAACCTGTTTCGTTCACTTCTATATCCACCGTGCCCATACAGACATTTCCATTTTGATAGACATTAAAAAACGGAGCATAATAAAGTTGGGTATTAGGTGTAGGCCTTCTGTTGCCTGATAAGGCATGTATATTCAGTGATTCTTTGTGCGCTATCCATAACAATGCAGGAGTATGCGCCATGCCTGAAGCTATTCCGAGACCCTGGCCAAAGTGGAGCTGTCGGAACTGAGCCTTTGTAAACCATATGATTTTTCCAATTTTGGCATCAAAAGACAAAATATTACTATCCAATAGTCCATCAGAATGTAATAGATTATTCTTTTTTTGATCAATATGAAGTGATTCTGCTAATTTTTTTGCTTCTCGCACCGTTAAGGGATGTGCATTTATAGGATTTCCACTCTTGTCGATGTCATAATGTTCCACATACGACTCTCTTGTGTAATTTTCACTCTGATAAAATACGAGTGCAGATACAGGATGAAAATAAGTTCCGAAGCTGTTGGTTATATCTTTCATACTATTTTATTTTTAGAAGGTTGAATTTTGCCAAATTGCGATCAGATCATCAAGGCTGTCAAAAACGGCACTTTCAAAATCGAAATTGTTATCGACAATGGTTCTATTATCAAATGGCAGGAATCGGGTAGGCTCATCAATTTCACCATATTCCTGTAAATCTTCATTAACAAACTGGCATATGCATTCAAATAGGTTTCCCTTTAAAGATGAGCAGAAAGATAGATAGTTATCCAGCATCACATATCTATCTTCATATTCCTGTTCTTCCCTAAACCGAAGTGGAAAATACTTTCTGTCTACTCGGGTGTTAGGAAATTTTTTGTAAAGGTCAAAAAATTGCGTGGCTACTTTTAAGATTTTCCTGTCAAAATCAGTCTTTGCTTTAAAGCTTATTAATCGGGTTTCAAAAGAATCTAAATTTTCAGCGCAAATCTTATTTTTCATTAAATCTCCAATATCCTTGGCATATTGAAGATCGTCAAATATTTGATCTTCCCCATCTTCTAAAATCCACTCCTCAAATGTTTCATAGGTCGAATACAGGTAGCTATCCTCATTTCTGTAGTATGGAACCCCCAGTATCTGATAGAGGTAAGCATACACGGATAGTAAAAGTACACCCGTATTTTCGTGTTTAGCGTTTTGCAAAATTTCATACAATGGAATAACGGGGATATAGTACAATGTCATCCCTGTATTGTACCTTTCTTCTTTTGCGAAATACGTGCAGTTATTTTCATATATCAGTCTGACTTCTTTCCAATCTGCTGTGCGTTCCTTTAATTGCTGTCTTACATCTGCGAGTGAAGCAGAAATATTATAGGGAAAGGGAATAGCCGTTGTGTCCTGTGGGTTAATGCCATATTTTTGGGCGACTAGAGAAAGGAAATCATAATACTCCCTTTCCATTTTGTTACAATCTTCTATGAGTTCAGGTTCCTGCAACCTTGGTAAAAATTTCAATCTTAAAAAGGCATTGGCAACATGGAAGGGGGCAGGGACTGGCGTTTGTCTTTGCCAATTTCCCCTGCATCCTTTGTTCTCTTCATCCAATACTCGAACGCTCCTAACTGCTGATGTAGCCGATGTTGCTGTTCGTTTCTTGGTCGCTTTACTGTTGGTGGATATTGTTTTTGCATGATGTTCCATCGTATTAAATTTTATATTAACCTTTTGTTCCGATTACTGTTTCGAACCTGTAAACGATCTGATCATCCTGTATTACAGGTGACGATATTTTTGCCGTTGTTAGTATTGGATACATATTGGAGTAAAAGAACAGCACATCCTGTTCAGACCAATTTCGCTCAGGGTCTGTGAGCTTAATTTCATTTCCTTTATCTTGGAGTATAAATACTCTTTGAAGTTCTGTCGCTAATATCATTTTTATTCGATTTTTAATTAAACATTCTATTCTTCTTCTTCCTGTTCGATTTCCTTCACCTGATGTTCCGTATTGGCAAACAGATCAGGCCAGATCTTATGTTCAATAGCAGTCTGTCGGCTCCTGATCAATTCTGCATGTTCAGGATATTCTGATGCTTTGGGAAGTGCAGTCCATGCATCGTTATATTTTTTCTGCTTTTCAAGTTCCTCCGATTTGTTCAAGGCATCATGGTATTTCTGAGTACGTTTTTCTGCTTCTCCCTGCGGTTTGGACGTTTTGCTTTTCTCCTTTTGCGGTTTAGCTTTAGCATTCTCCATTGATTTTAAATATTCCTCCATGTTATCAACGATTTCCCCTGCCTTTTGCGCAGGTGCGGTGATTCGATCAAAATAACAGTTGTCCAGTTCCTCTGCTCTTGCTGTAAGGTTATAGGGAATAATTTTGCTTGGAGCTGATTCAGAAGAGGACAGGGCACGTACCAAAGTCGAAACGATAAAGGTATCATCTGCTGATCTTGCTATTGTGAGCACAATATGTCCTTTGATGTCCAATTGTGCAAGCTGTGTGAAAAAATTAGTTGTTTCCATAATTCATTTTTTTAATAGTTATCAATTTCTCATACATGTCTTTCCAGTACTCATTTTGACGTTTATCAAAATCAGCGAAGCTAGGGTCAGTATGATAATAATCTTTATATGATCTAGCCTGTTTAATGGCTTTATTAAGATCGGTTACTTCAATAGAGTGCCCTTTTAAATCGGTAATTTTCATGGAGTTTTAAATTTTTTAATCTTTAAACTTTTCTATTTCTCTAGCTATTGCAGTATTCATTTTAGTAGCATGTTCAGTTGCTAGTTTTTTTGTTCGGAACGGTGTACCATAAACTTTCCAAATGACCTTTGTTTTACGAATTGTTGACGGTGTTCTAAAGGCATAATAATTTATCCATAATAATTCCTCTTCTCTTTCAACTTGTACAGGATGGATATAAAATCCCTTTCCGTCTACATCAGGGAAATTCGTCGAAGCCAGTAATTTTTTATTGCAGTCAAAGATTTCAAAGCGGATAAAATCCTCATCTTTTAAGATGATTGTAAATAGTTCATCTGCATTGAAAAAGGCATTTAGTAGCACATTTTCATCATATTTTTTATAAGTTATTATACCGATATTCATAGCTTTAACTTTAGATTTTCCAATTTTAAGTAATCTTAGTTTCCAGATTCTTTCAAAATTTTAGGAAACATTTAAGTGGGGACAATCACTTTTTCGATTCGCTCTGTATATTCATCCTATAGTATTTCATGAGTGCTTATTTTTTTTAAATTTTTTATTGCTATTCTAGGACAATTCTCTGCCATAGTTATCTGCTTAATTGCTCCTTCTTCGCCACTTAGCGATACTATTGTTAATCGTCGCTTGCCGTGATCATGTTTTAATGTTGCTGTAAAAGTTTCTATAATTAGCATGGTATTTATTTTTTATAGACAACCGCCTTTGGCGGTTGCCTTGGTTAAAACTGGTATTTATACGTTAAGGAATATGTAGCCGTCCTCACTCCAATAGTCACTGCAAAAGAGGTCTCTTGCATAGGCTTCATAGTCAAGATATTGTCTTGCGAAATCTGTCAGATCTTCTCTGTTCGCGATAAGTTCCGTTGCAAAATCTTCCTCACTTTTGTACAATCCAATAAATTCACAATCAAAATCACTGATCAGGTCGCCTATATCTTTGTCTGCTAAGCTGTGGTGGCCGTTATTGCTCCATATTAAGAAAGCTTCTCTTTGGCTTTCGTTCATGTCTTGCAGTGCTTCTAAAACGTAGAATGCATTGTCGCTGATCCAACTTTCTCGGATCAATCCATCAGGAACATTTTCATAATCCTGAAACATAAATTCGGGGTCTTCTTCATCTTTGTGCAGTTCTCTGCACCCCCGATAAAAGTCGTCTTTGTCTGCATAGTCGGATAACTTTAACCACTCTCCGAAAAGTGATCCCTCATTGTATTTTCGATAGGTTCCGACATATACTTTTGCTTCTGTAATATCTATCTTTTGTGCCATGATGTTGAATTTTAGAATGATTAATCCTTGCTATCCTCTTGTGCGAGCAATAGTTTAAGCTGTGTTTTTACCCGTCTTGCAGTTTCACCTCTCCAAGTTGATGCATTGGCTAGGAAGTAATTGACTATCATTTTTGCAGAGTCCTCAAAATAAGGATCATGAATACTGTTGATAGACTGCATAGCCATTAAATACGGTTTTGCTCCGAAATAGACATTTTTCCAATCCTGCCATATCAATTCTGCTATCAGTGCTATATTGTCAGGTAATGATTCTTGCGTTTTCGTTGAATTTTTCATAACTAACTTTATTAAAGGGTTGAAATCTTGTGCTTTGCTTTTTTAAAATGGAAGGTCGTCCTTGCCTTTTCCTTTTTTGTTGTTGTTTGGTTCTATACTGTCCTGTACAGAATTAGTATCGTTCTTACCACTTTTTGCGAGGGGCTTAATGGTTGTGGTGTGAAAATTTAAGCCTGCTTTTGGTTTACCATCTTCTTTGTCTAGCCATGCTCTAACGCTTATCTGTCCTGTAAGTTCTACCAATAACCCTTTTTGTAGCCATGAAGCAGCTTTAGCGGTTCGCCAGTAGGCGCAATCAAAGTATGCAGTCTGTTCGATGCGCTGTCCGTCCTTAGCCTTGTAGCTTTCGTTCACTGCGATGGAGAAGTTTACCACCTCTCTTCCTGTTGGTGTTGTGGTGACCTGTGCATTGCGTGTCAGTCTTCCTGTGATGTTCATAATCTTTTGTTTTAGTTATACAGTCTTGTTACGTTTTTCCCTCTTCCAGTCCTGTCGAGGCTCGGCCCCGATATTATTTTTCAAAAGAAAAAACAGGAAAAAAAAGAAAGTAATTTGTAACGTAGGACATGGCCGCAAAAGGAAACGGAATAAAGGAAGGACTTGTGCGGCAGCTTGTGTTTATGCCGTAGTCTTTTGCCCGTGGGTTGAGCGTCCGGAGTATTTTTACTTCCCTTTTTCGACTGTTCTTTTGCAAAATGATATAAATTGTACATTCATAAAAAGCATATAAATGAACAGAAAATACATTGGGTAGGTAATTGGAAAAAAGGGAAAGAATAAGCACTGTCTTGGCCTCCCGTTTTACAATTTTCTACTACTGAGGATGCCAAAAGCTCTTTTACAGCAAGGGATTGTGTTGGAAGGTAAATAAATGTGCTTTGGTGCGTGGAAGGGGAAGAAGAAAACAGAACAATGGAAATTTAAATTAAAGAAGTCTTATTTCGCGTCAGTGATAGAAGTGGCATCCTTTCGCGATGCAAAAGATATAGTGTATAGCAGGACCCAACTGTATGTGGTGTTTTATGATATATGCTGGTAAATACCGTTGGGAGACCCGAATTTTATCACAGCAAAATAGGGTGGGAAGTACACTCTAAAACTATCCGTAATAATACAGACTTGTGATGTCGTAAGAAAACTTGTAACCGATATTTCAATTGGTTTAATATATTTTTAGTTCATTGATTTTCAGTCAACATAAGATGGGAAAGATCCTAGGTAATGAATCTTAATATCCACAGATCAATGGGTTTGATTTCGTTACATGTAAACATGTATCGTCATTTAAAAGTTTGACATTATCTACTATTATTGATTAAGTTAGTCCTTTTTGGGGTAATTAATTTTCTCGTGTAGTTGATATTATACGATGAGATTGTTTCATTTTCTGTACATGTAATTATGAATAATTTGATTTGAAATAATTATTGCATAATTAAAAAAAACATGTTTATTATTAAATATATTAAAAAATTTATATATTTACGTATTGACCATCACAAATTGTGCTATTTATTAAATAATAAGTACTAACCTGGTTCTAAGGTATGAAAAGTGTCAAATTAACAATTGATTTTGTTGTTGATGTACCGTTATATCGGTGCTAACAACAATTCCTGTTCTTATTTAATGAATTTTTGAAGTTTTAAAAAAAATAATGGTAAAGAAAAAATTTTCCTATTGACGAGTTACGTTCATTATTGTAATAAATTTTTTAGGATAGGAGAGTTAAAGCCTTTATTACAATTGCTACGTCTTACTTCTTTAGTAACCAATCTGATTAAATAGATGGAATTATCTTTTTGTAGTATGCGAAACAAGCGGACAATTAATGATCAAAAAGGAAAGAAATATTTTAATTGCTGAGAGAACCATGACATTAACTAGATAAAAATAATATGTATAGAAATACGAGAAAAAGAGTATTCTGCAAAGCGTAGTATTTCTGCAATTTTAACTGATGTCAGATAAGCCAAGTTTAGAATTTTACAACACGATATATGAATAGAAATAGAATAATTGCATTCGTCATTTGTATGATATTCTTTGGTGTTCCATTCCAGGGATCAAGCCAACAGACCAAAAATAATGAGGGATTTAAACTAACACCGGTTTCGCCCAATACAGCGTCCTTAGGTATGTATGGACATACCCCTGTAGGGCATTATACAGGAGTACCCAATATTGATATTCCATTTTATGAAATCGATCTGGATGGTAAAAAGATACCGATCAGTTTATCTTATCATGCTTCAGGCATCAGAGTTTCGCAGGAAGCTAGTTCAGTAGGTTTGGGATGGACACTTAACGTGGGGGGATGTATTACCAAAACTATAAATGGAGAAGATGATTTTAGATCTTCTAATCTTGCCTTCAAGAGCTATTATACTGATACAGTTTCAATTGCAAATATGCAGAACCTTGTCCGAAAGAGTGAAAAGCTTAAAGGCAACGTAATGGGTGCATATTCAGAATACATTTCCTCAGGGGGAAAAGGGGAACCAGATTTATATTATTATAATTTTGGCGGTTTTTCGGGGAAAATGGTTTTTGATCGAATAGGCACTGTTTATAAAGGACACATCAACACAGCCACAGCAGCAAAAGCTGTTCTGCTAAATCCCAAAGCGTATATCGATGTGCTTTATAATCCAACCGATGGTACTTGGACGGTGAAAGATATGGATGGGTATACTTATGGCTTTGAGAGTGGTGAATCATCGTCTTCGTTCTCTTTGCACCAATTAGGTCTATTGGACAAAACTGAACAGGAATTAAAGACTTTATCATTCAGTCCGGCAGAAACTCAAACAACAGCTTATTATTTAACCTATATCGAATCACCATTAAAAAATCGGGTCACATTCAATTACGAAGTTGAATCGATATGTACCCCCATAAGTTTACAAGAGCAGATGTATAGTTCAACTAGTCCTCATCTTCTCCAATTTTATAGATATGATAAGTTACCCCCAACCGATGTACAATTGTTAAGAAAATATAATGATGTTACCTATTCTTACAACAGGATAAAACAATTACGTCCTACCAGCATAACTTTTAATGGGGGCAGCATTCAGATCAATGCTATTAACAGAACGGATTTGCAGATTATCCCCAATGAAACCGCTCCTAAGAAAATATCCTCTGTAGAAATAAAAGATACCTCAGGTAAATTGATCAAATCTTATTCATTTACACAGTCTTATCGTGGCAGTATACCGGTTGGTGGACTGAATTATCTCTCCACCAGACTCATGTTGGATAAAGTAACAGAAAATAATGGTGCTGTACACTCCTTTACGTATAACGCTGGAGAGCTACCTGCAAAAAATTCATTTGAAACGGATTTTTGGGGATTTTATAATATGGGAGAAATAGAAGGGTATCCCAAAACCTTCGAAACGGTTCCTTCTACGGGGTTATTGGGAGAAATGTTCTATGGCCGCAACAAACGTCCAAAACCTGAACTGTTACAAAATATGATGCTTACCCAGATTCAGTATCCAACTGGAGGTACATCGGACTTTTATTTTGAGCCTCATGATATTCATCAAACGCTTTCTTATCTTTTTGACAAGGTACAATACGCAGGTGGGATCAGCACTACGGTTCAGGGGCCGGATTATAATGATCCTTGCAATCTTTATGGAACCACAGGTAAAATTGTAACTCAAGATTTTGAACTGGATAATGCTGTTGAGACTGCTAAATTGAATTTCAGGGTAAGCAATATTTCTGGAACAACAAAAAGCTGCGGATCAGCGACGAACAGCTTTAATGTTTCACTGGAAGTATTTGATGGAACTAATTATGTAGCATGGAGGGAACCTGGTTACAGCTTCTCTGTGTCCCATACCCAGTTAAATTATGAAAAGAATAATTCCACGGCTTTTACTTATCTCTCTAAGGGAAAATATAGATTAAAGGTGCAGGTGGGCACGCCCAGTTATGTCAATTTTTCTGTTTTTGCAGGTTTAGAGTATATTGGCCGAAGTGAAGTGAATGAAGAAATTATAGCTGGTGCAGGTTTAAGAATTCAAAAAATAATTGATAAAGTAGGAAATAAATCAGAAACAAGACATTTTAGTTACTCAGGAACTATACCAATGTATAATCCTGTATTTTCAACACCAGAGATTGTTGCCCCAAATTATTATAATGTTTCCAGTCTTCCTGGTTACCCTTCATTTGACCCTAATAATACTGTCCCCTTACATGCTGAATATTTAATATCCAGTACTTCATCTATTGTACCATTTAGTAATGCTGCTCAGGGAAATCTTGTAGGGTATACGAAGGTTACTGAGCATTTTGGAGAAAATAGTGAAAATGGTTATACGGAATATTTATTTAGAAATCAAAGTAATAGTAGACTTGGGGCAGGAGCAGATCAACATATTCCCTTTTTTCCGACAAAAGAAGATTATCTAAATGGATCGCCTAGAAGTGTCACCGTATACAACAAAGATGCGTTAATCGTTCAAAAAGATACCTTCAATTATAAGATTAATTCAGTAAAAAATATTGCTGCGTATAAGATTTTTCTGCCAAAACCATTGGATGCTTTAGATGGTGCTTATTTTGGGTATTATGACGTGAAAGCTGAGGAAAATGTGCTGGAAAACAAATCTACCACAGCATATGTTAATGGTTTGATTGCACAGGATATAAAAGAAAATTACATCTATGATCTAAGCTATTCTTTGCTTATCTCAAAGGAGACAATAAACAGTCAGGGAAAAAGTAGGCAAGAATTGATCAAATATCCCTTCGACTATACGGATGTCATCAGTACAGGGATGCTCAGCAAAAACCTGAAAGGTATCCCCATCGAAAGATTATCGATTGTAGACAATAAGGTCGTTCATGGGTATAAAACAGTTTATAAGGATACATTGAGCATGTATCTTCCTTCAAAATCTTATTCCTTTGAGTCAACAGTGCCGCAAGCATTAACTACTTATAGTAATTACTATAAGAATGATTATACCTTTACCAAGTATAACGATAAGGGTAAGCTTTTAGAGTTTTTAAGTCCCGATAAAACGATGACTACCTATTTATGGAACACTTCGGGTGTATATCCAATTGCCATCATAAAAAACGCCAATTATAGTCAGGTAATGACTGCATTCAGCGGATATGATTTTTCAGGAACAGGCACCCTGAACAGCAGTAAGGAGCTACTGGTTAGAGCCAATTTGCCCAACTCTTTGATCAGCACCTATATCTATCAGCCTTTGGTGGGTATGAAGAGTAAGACAGATACACGTGGAATAACAGAGTCTTATCAATATGATGGTATGCAGCGCCTACAGGCGATACTGGATCATTTGAACGATGTGACCAAATCATTTGATTATCATTACAAAAGCAATTAACCAAAGTCAAGATGATGAAAAGATTAATGAAAATATTATTCCTGTTCCCACTACTTGTTCAAATCTGCCACGTATATGGGCAGGTGGATACGTTGGAAGCAGATAAAAAGATACAGAATATGTCAATGGGCATGCAGGCATTTGCAGCAAGCTCTTCCATTCAGGCATTATCAGCAACAGTCAAACCCGCGATCAGTTATGGAAGTGCGCAGACGTTTACGCCCAATCAACAAATTGACTGGTCTCCAACCAACAGTGGTGGAGCTGCTGAATTTGTGGTGACGGTGGAACAGACCCTAACAAACTATTATAATCCGTTGAATACCTTCATGGGATCGGATGGATCACTCTATATTGCTAATGCAGGTTACCATTCGATCATGAAGAGGACTGCTGCAGGTACAGAAACCGTTTTTGCAGGAGGAAACTCTACAGCTTGGGACTATGTTGACGGTACAGGAACTGCGGCGAGATTCAGGCATCCCAGTACTGTTGCAATGGATGCTGGGGGCAATCTCTTTGTGACCGATCAGCAGAACCATCGGATCCGCAAGATTACCCCTGCAGGAGTAGTGAGTACCTTTGCAGGAAGTGGAACCGCGGGAGCGACAAATGGAACGGGAACAGCGGCTTCCTTTAATAATCCGATGGGTCTTGCATTTGATGCTTCGGGTAACTTGTATGTTGCCGATGGTATGAACCATCTTATTCGTAAGATCACAGCTGCAGGAGTAGTGAGCACCTATGCAGGAACTGGAACCTTGGGACTTCAGGACGGAGCGTTGTTAAGTGCACAGTTCAACAGTCCGATGGGATTGGCCTTTGACACTAACGGCGATCTGTATATTGCCGACAGACAGAACCATGCATTACGAAAGATCGTAGGTGGGATAGTGAGTACTATCGCTGGTAATGGAACTTCAGGTAATGTTGACGGACAAGGAAGTGCAGCACGTTTCTATGCACTGAACAACCTGGTTGTTAAAGGGGGAAACATCTATGTGGTGGATATGAACAACAATGCGCTTCGTTATGTTTCACCTACTGGAGCTGTAATCACGATTTCAACCAGTGGGATGCTGAGTAATCCATTTGGAATTTCGACAACTTTGGATGGCAAATATTATATTACGGAGAACCTTGCTAATCAGATCAAGAAGGTGGCGGTCAAAGCTGCTTATAGCATTAGCCCGGCACTACCTGCGGGACTTATTTTCGATGCTTCTACAGGGAAGATCAGTGGTAAAATTGCCACTCTCACGGCTTCACAGAGCTACACTGTCACGGCATTAAACGGGATTGGGTCATCGACAGCAACAGTCAGCTTTTCTATTGCCAATCCACCTGTATCTGGCTTTTCTGCCAGCACTGATCAGAACTATGTGGTCGAGCGTACTATAAGAAAAGCCGGTTTAAAAACTGTAGCGGCAGTAATAGGACGAACGGTTGACAGTGTTAATGTATCCATACAATACTTTGACGGTCTTGGCCGATCTTTGCAGTCTATTCAATGGCAAGGTAGCCCATTGAAGAACGATATAGTACAGTACAGCGAATACGATGCCTTTGGTAGGGAAAGCAAGAAATATCTTCCCTATGTAAAAAATATGGCAAAGGATGGGAGCTTTAAAACCACTTCCGCAGCTGATCAAGTGGCTTATTACGCAACGACCAATACATGGGATGCACATATCAAGAAGATGACTACACCTTTCTCTGTTACAGTTTTTGAAAGCAGTCCGTTGAACCGTGTGCAACAACAGGGCGCCCCTGGTCTGGCCTGGCAACCTGCTGCCAATCGTGAAACCGTAACAACTGCTTCAACCACAGGTCATACGACTGTTACAGAATATGGTACCAATGTCGCCAGTGATATAAAGCTATGGAGTATGAAGCCGACCAATAATGGAGCAACTTCCACATTTTATGCTGCAAACAAACTTTATAAAAAGGTTAGCAAGGATGAGAATTGGGTGAAAACTACTGGTAAACAAGGAACCGTTGAAGAATTTAAGGACTTTGAAGGTCATAT
The DNA here is from genome assembly GCF_021442025.1 of Sphingobacterium sp. SRCM116780. Taxonomy (NCBI): domain Bacteria; kingdom Pseudomonadati; phylum Bacteroidota; class Sphingobacteriia; order Sphingobacteriales; family Sphingobacteriaceae; genus Sphingobacterium; species Sphingobacterium sp. SRCM116780. The sequence continues at coordinate 1,886,759 of NZ_CP090446.1, read as the reverse complement.
TATACTAAAACGTATCTGGGAAACAGATGTCAAAAAGTTAGAGACTTATTATGTCTACGATGACTTTGGAAATCTAAGGTATGTTATTCCACCTGGATATACGACAGGGACTGTTACTGATAATGATGCTGATTTCAAGGAACTAATCTATGCGTACCGGTACGATGCAAAGCAAAGATTGATAGAGAAGAAAGTTCCAGGTAAGGGTTGGGAGTGGTTAGTATACAATGGCAGTGATCAGGTTATTCTGACCCAAGATTCTGTACAACGCGGAAAGCCAGTTAAAGAATGGAGCTATACTAAATATGATGCTTTGGGTAGGGTCGTCATTACAGGTATATATAAAAGAAACTATGTGAACCAAGCTGCTGCTCAGAAGTCTGCTGATTCGGTCGTTGTTTATTGGGAAGAGCGAAGCATACAGACGAAGTTAGTGGGTACCGTTAAATACACGAAATATACGAACAACGCCTTTCCAAAAGTAGCGGCTCAGATGACTCCATTAACGGTTAACTATTACGATGATTACCTGTTTGAAGGAGGAGACACAACTAAGTTGGCAGCTGTAGGGATTACAAAAAGTACGAAACTCAGGGGCTTAGCGACAGGTACCAAGGTCTATCAGGATAATGGAACTTTACCACTTTGGAGCATCAGTTATTACGATGATTATGGTCGGGTGATCCAGAGTGCTTCACAAAATCATCTGTTAGGTGTTGATCTGGTCACCAATACGTATAGTTTTACAGGAGAACTGTTGACCACTAAGCGTGAGCACAAGCCTGTCACTGGTACAGCTACTACAGTCCTAACCACGAATATATATGACCACGTAGGCAGGCTCCTGACCACGAAAAAGAAAGTGAATGCACAAGCAGAGATTATTCAGAGCAAACTAGCCTACAACGAAATCGGTCAGCTTAAGAGCAAGGATATCCATAGTGAAAATAATGGAACGAACTTTCTCACCAATATGGCTTATTCGTACAACGAACGTGGATGGGGAACTAAAACATCTTCTCCACAGTTTACTTACGAGCTAAATTATAATGTGAACAGTGCAGGTTCAACGGTACTTCCCAATGCGCAGTACAATGGTAATATCGCCCAGCAGTTATGGGGGCATGCAGCAACGACGAGCAGTATTTTTACCTATACCTATGATGGCCTAAATAGGTTAAAGAATGGTACCAGTACTGGAACGATTATGAGTGAAGCGTTGACCTATGATGATATGGGAAATATCAGGACTCTTACACGTAATATTGACAATACTACTACAACCAGCACGACGACCTATACTTATAACAATGCGAACAAGAGTAATAGGCTTTTGAGTCTGACCGGGGGATTGACTGGGACATTCACTTATGATGGCAATGGTAATGCAACTAAAGACCGTACAGGTATGGCTTTTATCTACAATCAGTTAAATTTGCCGAAATCTGCAACAATAACAGGAAGAACGGTCACTTATCTGTATGATGCGGAGGGTAATAAGCTGAAAAAAACCGCGGTAGTTGGGGCAGTTACAACAGAGCAGGATTATGTGAACGGAATCGAATATAGTAAACTGGGTGCGGCTACCAGTACAATTGACCGGATCGCTACAGAAGAAGGTTTTTTGTTGAACGGAACAGGAACCTATAGTTATTACTACAACCTGACTGACAATCTTGGTAATGTACGCTCGGTGATCAAGCAGGCAGGAACTCCCACAGTACCAGTTGTAGCGGTGGTACAGAAGCAAGATTACTATCCATTTGGCAAGACTAAACCTATTGCAACCAGTATAAATAATAAGTATCTTTATAATGGCAAGGAGATGCAGGATGACCTAAGTTTGGGTACACATACCTTGGGAAGTTCTTATGTTTTTGAAGGACAGTTAGATTATGGGGCTAGATTCTATGATGCAGAAATTGGAAGATGGAATGTTGTGGATCCCAATGCGGCTCTTTATGGTTCCCACTCACCTTACGCTTATGGATTTAATAATCCTGTTATGGTTATAGATCCAAATGGAAAGGACGGTATAGTTACTGGTACAGGAACATTAGACGACCCATTTAGGATTAAAGCTAATTATTACTATTATGATTTAGAAGAAGATCAAGTAGCAGCTTTGAATAAGGCAATAGCAGAATATAATAATGGTGGAAATGCACATACTTTTAAGGATAAAGATGGGACAACATACTTTTCAGTTTTTGAACTTAAATCTATTAAAGTTGATGCACAGGACGCTGGGACAGCACATGATTTCGCCTATAAAGATAAGGTGGAAGTAGATGGGAAGGAATATCAATATGGTAATGTTATCAGTAATGGCCAATCGAGTGGAAAAGATATAGGAAATGCAACAAGTACTACTGTTAAAATAAATAGAGAAAAAGTTGAAAATCTACTAACAACTAATCCGGGAGGTGACAAAATGAAACTTATGACAGGAACTTTTGTTCATGAAATTGGCCATAATTTAGGTGCAAGTCATGGAGATCCAGGGAGTATCATGAGCCAATTAGATATTAAAGAAATAGGAAAGGCGAGTTCCAGTGGTGAGGTAGGAACTGGTACTTATAATTATAAGTATCCAACTGTAAATAGTAGCGGAATACGTGCGATTATGGGTCGTGTAGGTAATCCTAATTCTTTAGAGTCAATGTATTTAACACCAAAGGAAGTAAGAAACATTATTAAAAACACAGATTCAGGTGCACCTGGAGCTATATATAAAGCAAGATGATATGAAAAATTATATAATATTTTTTCTTTTTAGTTTTTTAATCCCAGTATTTGCTTCTGGTCAGAAATTGGATTCTATTGATTTCACTAAAAAAATGAGAATACAGGGATATTTAATAATTGAGGGAAATCACGAAGTTTTAAAAGAAGGATCCGATATACCGCGTAAGTTTCTATTTATTCCAATTGAAAAGCTCAAAAATGAAAATTTTTCATCGATTTACAAACAAGAAAAAGAACCATCACATACAGATTTGTTTATTCCAACTTCTTTTTTAGAAAAAATGAAAGTGATTGAACTAAATGCATTTTTAAAATTAGCGCTTCAATCTCCATTAAGATTGAAAATTGAAGAAATTGTAAATGATTGTTTTGAAAATAGTTTAAGAAATAATGGTACATTTTATAGATTAAAAGATTCAACTAAGGAGTTGTCAATCATTTTCATTGATGGGATTTGGGGTAAAGTGTCAGTGCCTTCTAAATATTTGAGTAGATCCAATATCGAAGGATATAATATGAGTAGATTAAAAGTTAACGAAACACTCTATGATTATTATTATTTATTAGAAACCAAAAGTTTCTCTTATCTAAATTATATAAATGATCGATCATTAATAAAAATAGAATAAAATATAAATTATTATAATCTTGATATTAGTAAAGATTCTAAGATTAAATTTAAAATGAAAGCAAATGATTTTGTCGAAGGACTAAAAAATATTAAGATAGACGTCGATTTATTGAAAGAACAAGGTATTTCTGACCACGCGATAGAAGGACTAAAAAACAATTATATAGTAGATTATAAAGGTGATTTAAGTGTTTCCACCATCCCAGTAATACAGTTGGTTGAAAATTACAATTGCTCTAAATTGGAAATCGGAATGATCACTTTTAAAGAAATATTAGAGGAGACCGAAGATTATATTTACTTTGGTAAATTTGAAATGGATGATTTCGCAATCGATAGAATTACTGGTAAAATCATTATGCAGGACTTAGGACTGGATTATAATCTTTATGAATTGCTGTCAGTACCGACAGTTTGAACTGAGAACTAAAAACTCTTTTTCCTTTTCTGGAAAGAAGCCCAGGCACTCCTTGGTGTTGGTATACGCTAAGCCAATCTTTGAACAGTGAATTGGTAATCCCATATTCTTCTGACAGCGATTTTGCGGAACGGTATTGTTCCGACATTTGTCTTACACAATGCAGTTTGAATGCAAAACTGTGTTTCTTTTTCTTTATCATAAAAATGCCCCCAGAAAGTGTCTAACTTTTTGGGGGCATTGCATAATGGGGCTTTTTTATATTTCTTATAATCGACAGTAATTTTGATGGTGAATTACTTTGAAATAAATTCCACTAAACATATACCTAAATCGATATTTAAGCCACACGATATTAAAATGCAACGTTTTTACTTAAGATCTAAAATTATGATCTTTAATGGTTATTGATTATTGGAATATTAACAAAATAGATGTAAATTTCTGCATCATGCAATTTTACCCTAATTAAAAGTAAAAGTTTACCAATTCGTAGCTTTTGACTCCTTCAAAATATAAGATTGAATTATGGCATAGGTTAGCCAAATAAGATGTTGAATTTCATTGTGAGCTGATAAATAGCTTTTGATGATGGAGGTCATAGAAAAATAATGAAACTTTTCTCGGGTTGCTGGCAAAACAAGATTACTAAATTTATGATTACAATTGATAAAGTTGACTTTAACAGACTTAAACCTTTTAATGGGAAATCTACCCAGTGTTTCGAACATTTATGTTATCAACTTGCAATCAAAGAGTATGGACATATGGGTACATTCACAGCTATTGACGGCAGCGGTGGTGATGGTGGCGTAGAATTTTATTTGGATCTTGATACAGGTGAAAGGTGGGGATGGCAATGCAAATTTTTTGGAGATACTGGTCGACTGAGTGTAGCTAAAAGAGATGTTGCTATTGCGGAGTCACTTGAAACAGCGATAAGAAATCATGGAAATCTAACCAGATATTTTGTTTGCCTCAAAACAGACCTGACAACGGAGAGTACCTCAAAGAAGTCAGGAAAGTTTAGTAAAGGGGAAAAGAATTGGTTCGACGAAGAGCTAATAAAAAAGATTCCTGTGGACAGGTCAATATCGCTAGAATTTTGGGGAGAATCACAATTTATTGCATTCTTAAAAGAGCCTAAAAACGTAGGAGTACGTAATTTCTTTTTTGGAGAACTAGAGCTAAGTCAGGAATGGTTTACCGCAAAGTTTTATGAAAATTTTGAGAAGGTAAAGGATAAATACGATCCGGATTTGCACGCTATTGATCAGTTTACGAAATCGATAATAGATTGTGTGGTGCTTGATTCGAACTATATTAACATAACTGGAAAATTAAAAAGTGATCTGCAGCAAATAGCCATTCAAGTACATAGCGAATTACATGAATTTCATAATAAAACAATGATCAGTCCCGCGGAGGAAGCTCTAAGAAAAGATTTTTTTTCAGCTAGTCATGAATTTGAAAATCTAGTAAAAGTTAGTTTTAGTAAAATTGACTTTGTTGATGAATGCTTCAAAAATTGTGAACCCGAAAAACTCGCGCTATTTAGTTCTGAAGATTTGAGAGCGAGTTGGAATACTTTCCTTACTAAACTTGATAAATTTAATTTTGATGAAAAGTCACGTGCTTATCGAGAGTCAGAGAGTATAACTTCATTAATGTCAAAGTTCTCAGAAACTTATGGTCGTTTTTTTAGAAATTATTTTCACGGAACCCAGCGGCAGCTACATTTAATTGCTGATGCGGCCAAAGGTAAAACCCATATTTCCACCGATATTGCTTATAACAGGATTATAGATTTGAAACCTGTTATATTTTTAACAGGGGACAAATTTACAGATGAGACCAGTATTAGCGATGCAATCCGGAAAATTCTGGACATACCACTAGAATATTCATTTGATGACCTTTTGAATGCAATGGAAGTTTATGGGGCAATCCATAATGTACGGATTCCTATAATTATAGATGGTCTGAATGAGACTGTATCGAATAGACTGTTTTCGCCTATTTGGAGGAATCATTTGCAAGGTTTCATAGCAAAGATTTTACAGACAAAGAACATTGTTATATTTACCACTTGTCGAGGTTCTTATGCGGATAGGATCTGGGATAATACTTTTAAGGAAGAGTTTCATCGTATAGATGGTTTCGGTGATTTCGAAACAATTCATGAAGCAGTTGATAAATATTTCACAAAATATAAACTAAAAGCGGATTTATTTTTTGCTTCTATTGAGAAGTTTGCCGACCCTATCTTTCTTAAAATATTTTGTGAAATAAAAAATCCTAATTGGAAGAGGTCAGGTGAAATTTCAGTAAACATCGAAGAAGAGTCATCTTATGATATCTTTAAGGAGTACTTGAGCCAGATCAATAGGAAGGTAACTCGGCAAAATTCGATCTTTAGGAACAATGAGGATTTTATTGCGGTATCACTAAACAAATTGGCAAATTATCTCTGGGTAAACAATCTCCGTGAACTAACGGTCGTAGATTTTTATAGCCTAATTGATGAGAACGCTAGCTATGAGAAAGATCGATCAAAAGCAGATGTCCTTCTTGATGAGGGACTTGTAATAAATAGGGATATTAGAAATGAAATTGAATATATCAGTTTTACTTACGATGTACTTGCAGGTTATATGATTGCTGAAAATTTGATTGATAATCATACAAATCTTTCATATTTTAAGAGCAATAAATTTATCAGACAAGTCTTTCTTAGAGAAGGTCAGCATCCACTTTTTGAGGACGTTATAGCTGCATTATGTTTGTTATTGCCACAGCTAAGAGGGATATCATTCCATCAGCTACTGTATGGGGACTGGCTTATAAAACTTTCCGATTTTAGGATTGTTAAATATTTACCGAAATTCGCGAAGGCCAGATTGACTGATTTAATTGCTTATTCGGACTATGTATTTGACAGATCGTTCCAATCACTTTTTGTATTACCAGGAAGGCTGGTAAAAACTAGCGACATCGATTTAGTACGTGAAGTTTTTTTGATAGATAATGACAATAAAAACCTGATTTTTGGACTTTCGCTTAAAACAATTGGAGATGCAAATCACCCGCTCAATGCCATTTTCTTTAGTGAACTTTTGTCCAAACTTAAGATGAACGAACGAGATATAACTTGGACGGAATACCTTCGGACGAACAGCTATCAATTGGAACAGTTTATTTCTGAATTTGAAAATCAATGCCGTAGTAACAGTCCAGAAACGGACATAATGTCAAGAAAGCAAAAATTAGTCTCTAAAATTATTGTCTGGTTTTTAACAAGCACCGATAGAACCTTACGTGATAAAGTTACGAGGGCTCTTTATTTTTATGGCATAAAGTTTCCCGAGGAATTCATAGCTTTAGTGGAGGAATCATTGGGGTACAATGACCCATATATCTGGGAGCGTACGTTGGCAGCTTCTTATGGTATTGCAATGGCCCAATATAATTGTAAATCTGGGGAAGACTTTCGTATTAACCTGCTACCTCGACTATGTAAATCTCTATATGAGCTGATTTTTGCCGAAAATGCACCGTTTGGAACAACTCATATATTAGCAAGGGACTATGCCAGAAGGCTTATCGAAATTGGATTAAAACATCACCCTAAATTATTGAAGACAAAACAGCAAGAAAATATTAGACCGCCTTATTCTTTTGGTGGTATCAGAGAATTAAAAGAATTCGATTATGGAGAAAAAGAATATGGATACGACGGGCCAATTCAAATGGATTTTAGTAATTACACATTAGGACGCATTGTAAAGGGAGGTCATGCCTATTCCAATCCAGTGGAAAAAATTAAGGTACGTAAACAAATATATTCGCGGATCTACGACTTGGGGTGGAGCAAAGATTTGTTTGCTGAGTTTGAAAGGGCCTTAGGAAACGCTAATTATTACAATATTGGTAGAACAAGGCAAGCCAAGGTGGAGCGGTATGGAAAAAAATATTCGTGGATCGCATACTTTGAAAATGCGGGATTACGTGCTGATCTTGGCTTGCTGGAGAAAGATTGGGATAGCTTTCGACTATCAGATGCAAATATAGACCCCAGCTTTCCTGAGAAACTAGAAAATGAACCCTTTTTTAAAGATGACATATTGGGTGATAGATCAACATCTCTAAATGAATGGTATGAAAACGGGGGAATGCCTAATTTAAATGGGTATCTGGAAGTAACGGAGATTAACGGAAACCCAGGGCCTTGGATTTGCTTGGATTCCTTCATTGGACAGGAGGAGATATCAACGGGAAGAAGTAGTTATATAGTCATACGTGGGTTGGTTATTAAAAATTCGGAATTTGATGAGGTAATCAAGCTATTAAAAGATCAAGACTTTTCGCAGATTCATATCCCTGCAAAACGGGAAAATCATCACACCTTCGCTGGTGAACTGTATACTATTGATGAGGCCACGTATAGCAATTACGCTGATTTACGATGCGATATTGAAAAGCAGAAACGGACGATCAAGAAATATGAACCTGATTACTTTACTTACTTGTCTTGGTTGGAAGATTACACCGAGTCTAATTTGCCAGAAGAGATTGAAATTGAAGTTGATGTAACTAAAGATTTTGAAATATTATTTCCGGTAATGGAATATAATTGGGAAAGTTATCACAGTCCTGTTAATGATGCTGGGCATACAACGGTTCTGGGAAAGGAGGTTGTGAACCAGCTGGGTCTTATATGTGAGCCGCAAACATTTGATTTATTTGATCAAGATGGGAAATTAGCCGCAATCCACTTGCAAAATGTTGAGGATTATAATAATAATGATAGTTTCGTGTACATCAGAAAAGACTTACTGGATCGGTTTCTAACTGAAACAAAATCTAAGCTAGTTTATACTATTTGGGGGGAACGCGAAGTTCGTTTTAAAACGAATGAAAGAAGGGATACGTTTTTTATAGCTCATCCTTATAAAAAGGATCAAAAATTTAATAAGATAATTGAATATAAATAGCTTCATTCACCCTTTTATTTCACATTCGAAGAAAAATGGATTTAGTTGGAAAAGCAGTGAAAAAATTTGCTATTATTAAGAGTTAAATTAGTTTTGAATTTTCTATAAAATATAATAACATATGTATCATTTGCATTCTTTGGGCTGGTATGGTTTTCAACAGCTATGCAACTCTATTATTCGAGAAGTATTAGGGCAGACTGCACACATTTTTTCACCTTCAAATGATGAGGGTAAAGATGGAAGTTTTAGAGGTAAATGGAGTCCCTCAGAAAATGAGAACTATACCGGAGCCTTTATTATTCAATGTAAATTTTCTTCCATTCCTGACTCAAAATGCGGTACTGCAGTTTTTAAGGAAGAGATTCAAAAGGTTGAAAAACTTGTTCAAAAGGGAGAATGTGATCTATATATCATTATGACTAACTCTAAGTTATCTGGCCAGACAGAAGGAAAGTTAAAGAAGGCATTTAAGGATAAAGGGGTAAAAGAAGTTTTGATATTCGGTACAGAATGGATTACCCAACAGATTACGGAAAACGCACGATTACGTAAATTAGTACCGAGAGTATACGGGCTAGGGGATTTGTCCCAAATTTTGGATGAGCGTGTCTACGAGCAGGGAAAGGCTTATCTTGATACTTTAAAATTTGAATTAGAAAAGGTTGTGATCACAGGGGCTTACAAAAAGTCTGTTAAAGCTATAGAAGAACAGAATTTTGTTCTACTGATTGGGGAAGCCGCAACAGGTAAGAGTACTATTGCTAGTCTTTTAGCAATGGGTGCATTAGATCATTGGAAAGCTTCGACTTTTATGGTAGGTAGAGCAGAGAAGGTGGTAGAACACTGGAATCCACATGATCCAAATCAATTTTTCTGGATAGATGATGCTTTTGGGAAAACACGTTATGAAGCGCCTTTATGCCACGAGTGGAATATGTGGCTACCTCAAATTTCAGCAATGTTAATGAAGGGAGCAAAAATTGTAATGACCTCGCGCGATTATATATACAATTTAGCAAAGAAAGATCTAAAAAAGAATATGTTTCCTCTATTTAATGAAAGTCAAGTCGTTATCGATGTGAAAGATCTTAAATTAGAAGAGAAGAAACAAATGTTGTATAACCATATGAAAATGGGGAAGCAGCCTATTGCATATAAATCTGCCATTAAACCTTTTCTTGATTCTGTAAGTGAAATGAATATGTTTATTCCGGAAACTGCAAGGAGACTTTCTGACCCATATTTCACGAAAAAACTTAATTTAGGCTCTCAAAGCATTGTAAAATTTGTTTCTACACAGGAGGGTTTTCTATTGGATGTTATAGAAGGGCTGGATAGAAATAGTATCGCAGCTCTGGCATTAATATATATTAATAACGATAATCTTTCTTCACCTTTAGATTTAAATGAAGAGGATTTACATACTATAAAGCAATTAGGAGCAGATGAACATGGTTGTAAACAGGCTCTTACTGCCATGGATGGAAGTATGGTACACAAAGCCTACATATCTGATGAGGTCATATGGAAATATAAGCATCCAACAATTGGTGACGCTTTTGCAAAATATATAGTTAAAGATCTTGAATTACTTAAAATTTTTATAATTGGAAGCCGGGTTGACAAAATGCTAAGCCAGATCACATGTGGTGATATTAAGTTAAAAGGTGCTACCATCGTTCCAAGGTCTTTATTTCCAAACATTATTCAGAAGTTAATGAACTATAAAAAAAGTGAAGATTTTAAATCTGAATCACACGCTAACTTTTATGCTAAGGACCGACTTTTGGTTTTTCTTTCTAACAGGTGTTCAAAACAATTTTTAGAACTTTATATAAGAGAAAATCCAAAGATTTTTGATGTAATTAATCTGGCGAAACATAACTATAGCTATAATCCTGAGCTTGACCTGGCGATAAAGCTATTTGAGTATGGACTTTTACCAGATATAAATAGGCAATTAGTCGCCCAAGAGCTTTTGAGAACTGCCTTTACTGGGAAAAAACTCGACATTTTAGGTTCTGGAAAAGGCCATCAACTTTTGACTGAAAAAGAGAAGACGGAGTTGGAAGCGGGAGTTAAGGAGGTCTTGATACCGAATCTTACAGCCCTACTGCTAGAAGCAAAAAAGGAGTTTAAGGACGGTGAAGATGCTGAATATCATATGAGTGAACTTAAGGATAAATTGTGGCTTCTCGAAAATTATTATGAGGAGACCATGCCTGAAATTGGCATGCTTGTTCAATCACAAATGGAAGAAATAGATGCTTGGATAGAGGATAATAAAATCGAAGAGAGTGATGAAAAGGAGAATTCTCTCTATGAAAATGAAAGTGAGTTAAAGGATGGTATACTAGGTACGAAGGATGTAAGTATTTTTGAAGATGTAGACTTATAATCTGTTCGTGGATTCCTAAACTTTTCTGTCAGAATGTAGGAATTATTTTAATGTATTCCGAAATTGTTGTTTACAGGAACTATAATGTTCGAAAATAATATTGGAATTTGTTATTTTAGCTTTTTGCTGAATCCCCCAATTCGTCAATGCATTCACCAATTCCTCAAGACTTTGGATCTAGCTTTTAGTTTAAAAATGAAATTCTGTGATACGAGGGAACAGGTGGATTTCTGTTACAATTTGCCCACCGTGCCAAAATGGTCTCAATAGCACGAAAACTCCCAAACAACAAATGTAATTTAGGAGTTTTGTGAAATAGACATTCTGACATATCCAAACTAAAAATTTTATTTAAAGATTATTGAGTTAGGAGCATTTCTTTGATAGAGTCAAGTCTTTTTGTAATTGCTCTTAACTCTTCTTGTGGTAGCTCATTTTCATTTTGCATTTGTTGTTGTCTTAACTCAGCGACCTCATGCTCAAGCTTTAGTAATAAATGCATAGGATTTTCATTATTCTGATTGTTGTTATTTTTAGCAAGTTTATCTTTTAACTGTTGCATTTCTATGCCAATTGATTCTTGCTCAGTAATAGCATATTCTTCTGTTTGTTTTACAGAATGATGCCCCATCATTTCCTTGACAATGTGGATAGGCACTCCGTTTTTAAGAGTTACAGTGCTCCCAAATGTTCTTCTCGCTTTATGAGTGTTGAGAGTGCTTGTCAAATTACATAATGTGGCTATTTCTTTAAGATATTCATTCATTTTTTGATTAGATTTTACAGGTAAAACCGCTCCTCTAGTAATACATAAAGGATTATCTTTATATCGCTCCATAATTTCAATTGCCTTAGGTAAAAGTGGAATATCTGTCTTTGAACGTGATTTTTGACGTCTGGACATAATCCATAAACTTCCGTCAATTCCCTCTTTAATATCGCTTGGTTTTAGTTGATATGCATCAATATAAGCCAATCCAGTATAACATTGAAATACAAATATATCTCTAATCACAGATAGTCTTTCAGAGGAAAAGACTTTATTTTCTAGTCGATACAGTTCATTTGTAGATAAAGGTTGTTTGTTGCATTTCATTTTTTTTCCTTTGAAAAGTTTAAAAGGGTCTTTAGGAATGATTTCTTTTGCAACTGCCCTTAATACAATTTTTTTGAAATTGGATATGTATTTCAAAGTTGTATTATTTCCACATTCTCGTACGGTCTTCAAATAAAATTCAAAATCTTTTATAAATTCAAAATTTAGTTCTCTGAATTCTAGATCTTCTCGCTTATATTTAAACTTTATAAATTCCGCTACATGGGATCGTGCAATTTTATATCTTTCATATGTACCCATCGCATATTCCTTGGTTTTGACCAATGCAAGTATTTCCAAATTATGCTCTTGAAATTCCTTTAAAACTTTTATTTTTGAAATGTTATTTCCTTTTACAAAATCAATAAGTCTTTGCGAAGTAATAGTTTGATTATTGTTTATTAGCTCTGTCCTGTAGTTAGAAATTCTAGTATTTATTGATTCTATATAATAATTCAGTGACTTCGCGTCTTCTTTATTTCCGACTGCGCGTCCTGTTTTTTGATTCCAGCGTGTTATATCCCATTTTCTTTTAGTAGAAATGTCTTTGGGAACACCATCAACAGTAATCCTTAGATATAAGACTCTCAAACTCTCTTTTTTCTCAGGTGTTTTCAAAAAAAATATTACACCAAAACTCTTTTCAATCATAACACAATTTTTAAGTTATTAAATATCGAATTATGTTGTATCTAAATCAAGTCGTTAATGATATTTACGTGTTGATTTACAGTTTGTTAAATCTGTTTTTGTGGCAGTTTTTTTGACATTTTCAACTGCCACTAATCTGCCATGAAAATTATGAGTATTTTTAAAAAGTTTGGTTATACTCTTAAAAACAAAAAACCTGTAATTTCTTGAAATTACAGGTTTTTAAAGCCTTTTGACAATTTTGAAAGCTATTAACTTTCTTTTCTTGCAGAGAGGAAGGGATTCGAACTTTTTTCGTTTTTAACCCTGTTAGCGCTGTTTTTCAACTGATCTAAAACCGTTCTGCCACGATTTTGCCACAATCTTATTATACATGCCCCTAACTGCATTTTTTATGTCAATGCGGAGAGCGAGGGATTCGAACCCCCGGACCTGTGACAGTCAACAGTTTTCAAGACTGCCGCATTCGACCACTCTGCCAGCTCTCCGCGACAAAAGTACGAATTTTAGCTTTCCTACCAAATTTATTTTTAAAATAATAATGGATTAACACTGCTTTCATATTAATTCGTTTGGCTGTTAGGATATTATAGTTAATTTAATTGTTATGCTCTTATAATTTCGATGATAACTGATGATAGAATTAACTAAGATTATCATATCCATAAATACTTTTAGAATAGGATGGGGAGTTCAAATTTTTTATAGAAAATACGTTTAATTACATTTATTAAAGGAAAATATTTTGTGAAAACAAAACTTCTCTCATTAAGAATGCACCTTATTTATATTGTATCTTCTGGTATAAATTAATTAGCTTGAAATGCAGGGACTTAATATTCTAGGGTGAAAAAAATACATTTAAGTTTTGTAAATATGGATGATTTAACTACTTTTGCATCACCGAAAGGTATGCGCTCATAGCTCAGCTGGATAGAGCATCGGTTTTCTAAACCGACGGTCTCAGGTTCGAATCCTGATGGGCGTACAAAAAAGCCTCTTTACATTTGTAGAGAGGCTTTTTTGCATTTGATGTTATCGTTTAAATATTCCTTTCGACCCAAGCTTCAAACTTTTCAAGAAAAGTTTTTAGAAAATCTTGCGTGCTTTTATTTATTAATTCTCCCGTTTCATCAAATAAACTTGCGGCATTGCTAATATATGCTTCAGGTTGTTGTAATACGGGCATATTTAAAAAAACAAGAGATTGACGAAGATGATGATTGGCTCCAAAGGCGCCTAATCCTCCTATTGTAGAACTAATAATAGCAGCAGGTTTAGCATCCCATATATTTTTTCCGTATGGTCGTGAAGCTACATCTAGAGCATTTTTAAGAACACCTGGTACAGATCGATTATATTCAGGTGTAACGAAAAGGACGGCATCAAAGGATTGGAGTTCTTCCCGAAAGTTTTTCCATTCTATAGGAACGTCTTTTTCTAGATCTTCATTATATAAAGGTAAGTTACCGATATTTAATAAACCAAAACTTATATTTTTGATCTCTAGTTTTGTTATTGCATGAGCGATTTTTCTATTGAAGGACTCTTTTCTTAAACTTCCAACAATCAGGGCTACTTTAAATGATGTCATAATATATACTCCTTATCTTTAAAGAACAGCGAATCGGTTTTTTTGTTTAGATATTATATGTAGTCAGGTAAATTATAATTAACCTTTTGTATAGCTTATATCTACGATCAGTATTCGTAGATGTGGTTTCTTACTCACACATTTGTACCTTCAGATAGCTAAATCCTTCAGTAATCTTACAATCAAAAGTCCTTAGAAGTCCATGTAAGTCCTTTAAAGTCCTTAGAAGTGCCAACAATGTTCGTTACTTATTCGTATTTACTACGATATATATACAGTTGTGTCTTACCCGACCTGTGATAGTTGTCAGGTCTCCATTCCATATATCTTCAAAAACAAGGCAAGTAAAACTCTTTCTCCAATCAAAGCGTGGTCAAGTCAGTTCTGAAACACTTTCGGAACCAACTTGAACAATAACTGAAACCTACTCAAAAAACAGTTGACCGACAGTTGTTCTAAACTCATCTTACATACGTACTACAAATAGCCATCAAGTTACACACGTATCAACTTAACATGCTTGACCTACAATTTATCTGTGTTGAGCATCTATTATGATGGTTCTTCTCGAGGAAACGCTTTTACAACGCCTAGCATATGCTTTATCCCTGCCTAGTCCCTGCTTTATCTGCGGCTCAGAAGTATGATTTTACAAGAATAATCAGCTTGATTAGTACAATCACGGATTTTAAACTCAGATAAAATCCATTAATGATTGAAGAAGACAGAAGATCTATTGGATGCTCTTCTCTCAGATAGCTATATTTTCTATCAAAAATGAGAAAAAGCGTTAAAGATTATATGACTTATAAAGCTACTTGACTAACGCCTTGCAAGTTTTTTCGAGATATCTGAAATTAGAATAGTACCTCTGTAATGAAATTGTATGTTTAAAAGTACCCTCTCAACAATTCAGAATAGCATCGAATTCGTGAAAATATTAGTTTTTGGAGTATAAAAAAAGAGCTTCAACACATACTGTTGAAGCTCTTTTAAAGTGGTGCCAGCTGGATTCGAACCAGCGACACAAGGATTTTCAGTCCTTTGCTCTACCGACTGAGCTATGGCACCTTCCAAGTTTTTTATTTGAATCTGTTACTTTCAGATCTGGTGGTGCCAGCTGGATTCGAACCAGCGACACAAGGATTTTCAGTCCTTTGCTCTACCGACTGAGCTATGGCACCTTCCAAGTTTTTTATTTAAATCTGTTACTTTCAGATCTGGTGGTGCCAGCTGGATTCGAACCAGCGACACAAGGATTTTCAGTCCTTTGCTCTACCGACTGAGCTATGGCACCTTCCAAGTTTTTTATTTAAATCTGTTACTTTCAGATCTGGTGGTGCCAGCTGGATTCGAACCAGCGACACAAGGATTTTCAGTCCTTTGCTCTACCAACTGAGCTATGGCACCTTTGTTTGCTTTATCGTTTAACTTTAAACGCGTTGCAAATATACCCCGATAATTCGAATTCTAAAATTTTTACCATAAATATTTTAGGTATTTCTTTGAAAGGCTTGATTTTGATAGAGATAAAATTACAAGAAATTAACACGTAAAAATTGGAAATAGCCTATCTTTGCAGTTCAATAAAATAAAATGAGTAAAAGAGGAAGAGTATTGGTTGCTATGAGTGGGGGAGTTGACAGTTCGGTAGCGTCTGTCATGCTTCATGAGCAAGGATATGAAGTTATAGGGATCACGATGAAAACTTGGGACTATGCGTCTTCAGGTGGTTCATCTAAGGAAACCGGCTGTTGTAGTTTGGATAGTATCAATGATGCACGCTCATTGGCAGTTAATTATGGTTTCCCACATTATATATTAGATATCAGAGATGAGTTTGGAGACTTTGTAATTGACAATTTTGTTGATGAATATATTGCTGGCCGAACGCCTAATCCATGTGTATTGTGTAATACGCACATTAAATGGGAAGCTTTAATCAAACGTGCGAACAAATTAGACTGTGAGTTTATTGCAACGGGTCACTACGCTAATATTCGTCTTCATGACAATGACCGTTATGTGATTTCAAAAGGTAAAGATGAGAATAAAGACCAATCTTATGTACTTTGGGGAGTTTCTCAGGAAAATTTAGCGCGTACACAATTTCCATTGGGCTCTTTTACGAAGAAGGAAATTCGTCAAATGGCTTTAGATATGGGTCAGGTTGAATTGGCAAATAAATCAGAAAGTTATGAGATTTGCTTTGTTCCTGATAACGATTACCGTTCTTTTTTGAGACATAAGGTACCAACCTTAGATCAACAAATTGGTAAAGGAAATTTTATTTTAACTGATGGAACAGTTGTAGGACAACATATTGGATATCCATATTTTACGATAGGACAACGCAAGGGATTGGGTATTGCATTAGGTAAACCGATGTTTGTGGTGGAGATATTACCTGAAAGCAATACAGTAGTACTAGGAGAAGAACATGAACTGGAAAAGTCATTTGCTTATGTTAGAAATGTGAATCTAGTCAAATATGCTTCTTTAGAAGAACCTATGGAAGCAATTTCCAAGGTTCGTTATAAAGATGCTGGATGTCTATCAACAATTTCACAAGAAGATGATAAAGTTCGAATAGACTTTGTTCATAATGTGAAAGGAATTGCCCCAGGTCAATCTGCAGTTTTCTACGAAGGTAATGATTTAATTGGTGGTGGATTTTTAATGAAATAGCATTATTCTCACGATAATAGAAAAGGTCTTGAAATTTGTTTTTTTAAGACCTTTTCTATTTTATTTTGGCTTTTTAGTTGTAGGAAACTATAATCTGATTTATTTTCCATTCTTTATTTTCATTACAAATTGTCACATATTCTACCCTTGTGAAATTTTCATATTTCATTAATACTTTTGCGATGAAACAGTTTGTATTTTCTTCAACGACTGTGTAGGATATTTTACAGTTTTGTTTTTGACCTTTGTTTGCTTTCAAGAATTTTATAATGTCTGTTCTTGCGTATGTTAATGCTTTAGCATTGGATGACATGGTCTGTTTGAAGTCGTTGGAAAATAAGTTTTGTAGATTTTCTACATTTCCTAGCGATATAATTTCAACATAATTATCGAGGACAGCAGTTGCTGTTAGATTTTCAGGAAATTTATCTTTAGCAAAGCTGGATGTCGTGAGTGCAACTAGGATGCCTACTAATAATAGTACGACAAAGATGGAGGTGAAAGAGTTTTTCATGGTTTTAAGATTTAGTTTTACTTTTTTTTGTAATTGATTGATTCAAAGGTATTCATGATTTGGATATAACCAGATAGAAATAAGGTGAATCACCAAGTAAACTCGGTTAATAGGGGAGTATTTTCGGTGAGTGGTAGTCCCCGAGTTATGAAAGTCGGTAAGTATATTTGTTCTAAACATAAACAGCTCTTTATCTACTAGATAAAGAGCTGTTTACATGTTGGTGTATATTAAATTAATATTTCATCCACTTTATAATTTCTTTGAAATTTGCTTTTTTACCATAAATCAAAATACCAACACGATATATTTTAGCTGCTAACCAGGTAACCAATAAAAAAGTTATAATCAATAAGAAAAGGGAAACAACGATTTGCCAGGTTGGAACACCAAAGGGAATACGAACGAGCATGGCAATTGGTGAAGTGAAGGGAATAAAACTTAACCATGTTGCTATAGGACCATTCGGATCATTGATAATCACACCAAAGGATAATACATATGTCAATAACAAAGGCATAGTAATCGGCATGGTAAATTGATTAGCTTCTGTTTCACTATCTACAGCCGAACCCACAGCAGCAAAAATAGCGCTATACAAAAGGTATCCCGCCAAAAAGAATAGAAAAAAACAAATGGCAATTTCAAGAAAATTAACAGATTGTAGATTCTGTATAACCCCTAATCCAGTATCTTGATGTAAAGATGGGTTCACATTACTCATCCTAGAAGGTATGGATTGTTGTGTAGTAACTTCTTTTAAATCGTTATCGTTCATGAACAGGCTACTTGCCAGCACTGTTAATCCTCCTGTCAGTAAAATCCAAAGTAAGAATTGTGTAAGCCCTACCATCCCAATCCCAATAATTTTTCCCATCATTAACTGAAAGGGTTTTACGGATGAGATGATGACTTCAATAATTCGATTACTCTTTTCCTCAATAACCCCCCGCATCACTTGTACACCATATAAAAAAAGAGATAAGTAGACTAAAATAGCCAAACCAACTCCAATTCCCATAGCGATACCCGTATTGCTATTTTTCTCTTCTCCATCATCAGTAAGTTCCTTGGCAGAGACATTTATTTTAGGTTGAATAGATTTTAACAATTCGCTGTTGATGCCAAGGTTTTTATATTCCTTTAACCGGATGATTTCTTCCATTTGTTTTGCAATGGCATCTTGAATTGTAATATTTGATTTATCGGCTGAAATTAATTCGATAGCAGATTTTTCATATATATTTTTGGGTATAACCAGAATTGAACTGTTTTGCTCATCATCTTTGATTTTTACTTTTAACTTATCCAAGGTTTGATCACTTACTGTAAATGTAATATTGGGATCGTTTTTCAGTTGCCCAGCATAACTTCCTTCCTGATCAAGGATATATATATGCGCATGAGCATCTTTAAAACTTTTCTTTGTTAGGTAAAAAATACCACCATATAAAGCGATAAAAAACAAAGGAACCAAAAATGTCATTAATAAAAAGGATTTCTTTTTTACCCGCGAAAAGTATTCACGCTTAATGATTAATAATATTTTATGCATGGTTGATTTCTTTAGTTGAATTATTTGATAGAGTCACTTGTTCGATGAAAATATCATTGATAGAAGGAACGATTTCTAATATTTGATGTATCTCTCCTAATGGGAGTAACTGTTGGATAACTTGATTGATGCTACTATTGTTATTTAATTTGATATTCAGAGTCGTTTTGTCGTCGCTCTTTTCTTGACTAATGATATGATATAGTTCATTATCCACTAGGACTTTTCCATCTAAAATGGATTGTAATTCGATCTTATACGTTTGATTTCTGTAGGTATTTTTAATATCTCGAATATTCCCATCTAGTATTTTTTTTGAACGATTAATCAATGCAATATAATCACACAATTCTTCTACCGATTCCATTCTATGCGTAGAGAAAATAATAGTAGTTCCTTTTTTATTCAGTTTGATAATTTCATCTTTAATGATATTAGCATTGACAGGATCGAATCCTGAAAAAGGTTCATCCAAGATGATTAGATCGGGTTCGTGTAAAACTGTAGCAATAAATTGAACCTTCTGTTGCATTCCTTTACTTAAATCTTCTACTTTTTTATCCCACCAGGTTTGCATTTCTAGTTTTTCAAACCATTCTTTGATTCTTTTTGTTGCTTCATTTTTAGATAAACCCTTAAGCTGTGCTAAGTAAAGCATTTGTTCACCTATTTTCATCTTTTTGTAGAGCCCTCTTTCTTCAGGAAGATAGCCTATGCGTTCTATATGTTGTGGAGATAAGGGTTGTCCATCGAATAAGATTTCACCCGAATCAGGCCCCGTTATTTGATTAATAATTCGGATTAAAGATGTTTTTCCAGCACCGTTAGGACCTAATAAGCCAAATATTTTACCCTTAGGTATACTCAATGATACATGATCTAAGGCTCTGTGATTAGCGTAGTCTTTGACGACATTTTTGATTTCTAAAAACATGTTTTATTTAGTTAGTTTTAATAATTAGTAATCAATAGCAACGAAATGTTACAATAAAACAAATTGCCGTTGCTTTTATAAATGTAGCAATAGGAGTTGAGTTTGTCAAAAGGATAGTTTTATAGTACCTTTGCAACATGCAAATTAAAAAAGCCGAATTCATCTGTAGTAATACACGAGTTGATAAATTGCCTGCAGGTACACTACCAGAGTATGCTTTTATTGGTCGTTCCAATGTCGGGAAATCATCCTTAATCAATGCGATGGTTCATAAGAAAGGTTTAGCTAAAACTTCGCAAAAACCTGGAAAGACGCAACTTATCAATCACTTTATTATCAACGATGAGTGGTTTCTAGTCGATTTACCTGGTTATGGATTTGCCAAAACTTCAAAAGCAAATCGAGAAGCATGGGAGAAGTTCATCCGTCGATATTTAACACATCGCGATAATTTGCAATGTATATTTGTACTGATTGATAGTCGACATGAACCTCAAAAAATAGATTTAGAATTTTGTTGTTGGCTAGGAGAGAATGGCTTGCCATTTATGTTAGTCTTCACCAAAGCAGACAAACAATCCGCAGTTAAATCAGATGTCAATATGGCGAAATTTAAAAAAGCCCTTTCTGAATGGTTTGAAGAAATTCCTCAGTGTTTCTTAACTTCTGCAGAAGTAAAATCTGGTTGCGATGCGATATTGGATACTATTGCTGATATCAATACACGATTTGTTTTACCTGAAATAGATCCTTCTCCAGATTTTGAGTAATATCGTATGAAAAAATATTTATCCTTGGTTTTGTTTGCGCATAGCATTTTTGCTTTGCCTTTTGCTATCATTGGTTTTTTCTTGGCTATTCATACAACCAACCACGTGTTCGATTGGAAGTTATTGATCTTGATGCTTGTTTGTATGGTTACCGCAAGGAATGCAGCAATGGCTTTTAATCGCTATTTGGATCGTGATATTGACGCTATTAACCCCCGAACAACGATGCGTGACATTCCTGCAGGTCGAATTACGGCTAAAGGCGCTTTGCTTTTCACCATATTCAATTGTTTCGTGTTTGTCGTTGCAACTTATTTTATAAATAGCCTATGTTTTATGCTTTCACCTATTGCTTTATTTGTCGTGCTCTTTTATTCTTATACCAAGCGGATAACGGCGTTATGTCATTTAGTATTGGGGTTGGGGTTAGGGTTAGCACCAATAGGTGCTTATTTAGTTGTAACCGGGCAATTTCATATTGTGCCCATATGGTATGGCCTAGCAGTATTATGTTGGGTAAGTGGATTTGATATTATTTATGCATTGCAAGACGAAGAATTCGACCGTGAAAATGGATTGAATTCCATTCCTGCTTGGCTAGGAGCAAAGGGAGCATTGCGGGTTTCAGAAGTGCTGCATGTACTCTCTTTTATATTTGTATTACTACCCGCTTTTTATATGCATGTAGGTTGGTTTTATTATATCGGAGTTTTATTTTATGCAAGTTTGCTTATTTATCAGCATCGTATTGTAAGCCCCAAAGATTTGAGTCGAGTTGATCGTGCTTTTATGACCACGAATGGAGTAGCATCTGTTATCTTTGCAGTTTTCTATTTATTAGATATTATTACGCAATAAAGGGGGCTTGAAATCAAATTTATACTTATCATAATAATAAAAGCCAAATTAATGTTGAATTAATTTGGCTTTTATTTATTTAAAGAAACTGTTATTGCCACTTCAAAATTGATATATTAAATTAGTATGTGGAAATAACAATATTCTCTAGTTAAGCTAGATCACTACTTAGTTTATAGTACCTAATCTGTCCGCACCCATATCGTCTTGATAATGAGCCATCAGCTCGTTATGATGATTAAGTACGGTCGACTTCGCTAAGTATTCTTTGTTATCAGCATAAATAAAGAGGAGTGATCCATCTTTAATCGTATTGATAATTGGCCTGCTTAATTCTCTTGGCAATGCCGGACAGCCATAACTACGACCTAGTCGCCCCAAGATATCCACTACATTTAGACTACAGTAATCAGCACCATGTATAACAACCGCTCTAGCTTTAGCTTGATCATTAAAACCTTTCTCTAATCCATTCAATACCAAAGAATATCCGTTTTCACCTTGATAAGTGTTTTCGGTAACGTAAAACCCTAATGAACTTTGGAATGATTCCGGTCTATTTGAGAAAGAAGTAGCGTAATTATCACCACTATTTTTACCATGTGAAACGAGTGAATGAAATAACACCTTCTCGTTTTTAAGATCCAATACGACTAGTCTTTTTTCTGTTGATGCTAATGTAAAATCAATAATTGTTATTATATCCTTATTCTTAGCAGGAAGTAGTCGATAGCCTTCCATCGCTTCTTTGAATGCTTTGTAATTGACAACATTCGACAGATTCATATTTTCGTATAACGAGTCAACCTTCGATATTTTTTTTGTAATTGTAATTTGCTTTTCATGGTTTTCTGTGCTTGGTAAACTATCTGATTTAGAAAAGATAGATAAATTTAAACCCATAAAAAAAATGAACAGTAATTTTCCCATAATTAATCCTTTTTCGTTTTTCAAGTACAAACTTAAGAATTAAAGATAGTAAAAAATTGGAAACCAATATGTTAATTATTGTTAATCAATAATTATGACTAAAGTCTGAAAGTCTTTTGACCTTTTATAAACAAACTGAGCATGTGATGACGCGTTTCTGACACACATATGAGACCGAGGTATCGTACCCAAAGTTGAACTATATTCCACGATACTTCCCTTAGGATTATTGACAGGAACGCCGTGTATATAGGCACCAGCAGTGAATCGACTTGCAAAAGGAGCATAGCCCTCGTAAGTCTTCGTACCATCCTTATAATAGAACATTTTAGACTTATGCTCTTGAATAACATACATCCCAGTGGGGGTTTCTTGTGCATGTGGAGGCTTGTGCCTGCCTGTTGTAGAAGGGTTCATGCTACGAACTACCCATCCTTTTTCTGTACGATCTAATGTGCAAATATTTTGATTTGTAACATCGACAACGATAACTTTATCAAATATCACTGAATCACCAATGGTTTTTAAATATTTCTTAGGAACTTCCCAAACCCCATTAAAGGAGACACCTTCAACTTTTACGGGTTCCAATGTATCACTACTTTGTAACTTGACCAACCACCCATCTTTTCCGTAGATTGTCGGTAATTTTGTTTCCCCATCACTGTACAAGGGTGCAGCTTGGTACCGTTCAGTTCCTAAAGAATCTGTAACACGTTTGTATACATCTCTTTTAAAATTAGAGATCGTGGGTGCTTCTCCATTTGAATTTTGATAATTTTGTAAAACACCATAGACCGATTTACCATCTTGGAAATTCTCAACAAAGGCTAACCTTTCTTTAATTTTATCCCATTGAAAATGACGAACTGTATCTTTGTAGGGATAAGTATCTTCAAGTGTGTATTTGTCATACTGAAGATCTTTTGAAATTTCGATATCCTCTGCCTTTTTTGGTTTGGATTTCTCTATTTCTATTTCTTTCTTTTTTATTTCTGCTAATGAGTCTGCAGTATGTTTCGTTTTATTGTCTTGTCTATTATTTTTTGATTGTCCATCTTGACAAGAAATAAATAAAGCAGAGACTAATATACTATATAGTAAAATAGAGGTAATATGCGAATACTTCATAAAATATGGCTCATTGTTATTGAGTGTTTCGAATGAATCGAGTTTTCCGAAAAGTTTA
Organism: Sphingobacterium sp. SRCM116780; assembly: GCF_021442025.1. NCBI lineage: Bacteria > Pseudomonadati > Bacteroidota > Sphingobacteriia > Sphingobacteriales > Sphingobacteriaceae > Sphingobacterium > Sphingobacterium sp. SRCM116780. The sequence goes on along the minus strand of NZ_CP090446.1, from coordinate 1,862,788 downwards.
AAATCTTAAATATGTACTTTTCTGGAATAATTGATTACCAAACATAGTGCCGAGATTTTACCTTATAGTCATATTGGAATAAAACGAAATTGCTATAAATCCAATTAAATAATTTATATATTGAATTTAACAGAACAATTTTAGAATAATGACGTTTTAACACTATTTTAGAATAAAATTTTTAAGTCATATGAATTTACACTTGCGTTATTTATTTTTAGTAATTTTTATTTCTTCATGCGGAATTATGCATAATGTACCTAGTTCCCAAACACCTAATTCATTTGTAAAGCCAAATATTGTAAATTCATTCGTTGACCAAAATGGTAATTTTTATCCAGATAACTGGCGTAAAAATTATGGAAATCCACCTCGCAATGGAAAAAAGGATGAATATTCTTTAATGAAGATAGCGACTGAGCGTGGAATTACCGATAAGCTTACCGGTTTTGAAGGTAATAAACTAAAGGAGCTCAAAGAAAAAGTGAAATCAAAGAAACGTGTTTTTATTTTAGTTCATGGATTTAATGCCGCCAATGCACAAGTGAATGAGAGTTACAGTTATATTCAAAAGTTAATTAAAACAAATACGCAAGATGATGAGATTATCCGTTTTTATTGGGATGGATTATCGACTTCTAATCCTTTTGGAGGTGCTAAAGTCTGGTTTACTGCCACTTCATTTAGTCAAATGGCTGGTGAGTTTGGTTTGCGCAGAATCCTAAATGCTATTTCGAACAAAGATGTTTATATCATTTCACATAGTCGAGGAGCCTCCGTTGTTCTGAGTGCATTAAGTACACCCCCTTTCAATGAAAAATTTGCACAGGAAACAAAAGAAATTCATAATGTAGATGTGGATGGTTCCAAAACACTATTGGAAAATGGGAATAGAATCACCTGTATTATGCTTGCTCCAGCTGTAGGTTTAGTTGATTTTAAATCAAAAGACCTGCATAATGGCGATGATTCTTTTCGTTCTTTTAGCCCTCAAGTAAAAAAGATACATATCACCATCAATAACACGGATAATACACTGAAGAAATTTGTTGGATTTCTTTCTGATAAATTAAATCCAACGGATCTGGGTTATAGAGACAATGTATACAATGAATTAATAAAGCATTATGACTTTTTTGAAAAAACTGATTTTTCAGGGATGAAAAGTCATGAGTTTAATCGTTATATCCGGAATTCAAAGTTTAAAACAATGTTAAAAGAGAATTCTATTTCGTTGAAATAACTGGACTATTTTTTTGATTTTTATTATCGAATTGAGTTTCTATTAATTATCCATATCCCAGTTCATAAAACTACCTACAGCTTCAAATTGATCATTTACATAGGTGAAGTTTAAGTCAATATAGTCTGATTTACAGGAATTAATGTCGCTACAACAAAACTGTCTGTTTATATTAAAGGTAAGTCTAAATCTTCCTTTGGTTTTCAAATTGTCCATATCAAATATAGAGACAAAGAGATCTCCAACTTGAGGAGCCCCATCTTTATCTGTTAAACTATCAAAAACAGTATCTTGAATTTGCTTCATATCATCTAGCGACATCTTTGTCAAGAGGATTTGATGATTTTGCTCTATTTCCTGCAATTCAATGTTACTTATATTTATTTTTAATCTGATTGTTGACATGATTGAAGTGTATATGCAATTTGATCTTGAATGATTTGTGCTGTAGGAAAATACTGATGTATACTTTCAGAAGTAAATCTAAATAAATCTGCAATAGCTTTAAATATGAGATATTTCATTTCAGAAATTGATAAATTCATTATTTTAGAATGAAAAGTAATCGTTTTTTTGGACTGATTAATAGCATAGAGATTTTTGCTAAGAGATTTTAAAGCAATACTTTCAAGCAACACGTCCAATTTTTCTTCCCAATAAGCAACAACATCCAATAATTGATTCATGGCAAATTGTTTTTGCCATAGGACTAATTGTGTCCGATAATTACTATTCTTTTTACAATAAATGGTAACGGTTTTATTTTTCAGTATTACTTTGTTTGATGGTTGGTTCTTAATAATCTTTATCAGATAATTTTGTTGAAAAATACAGATAGGTTCATCCGCGTAAACTATTTCCTCAGATATGAGGGTATTTATCTTGTTGTTCTTGACAAATTGTTCTACAGTCGTCAGATTAAAATTAGCGGAAGTATATAGGATAGGAGGATCTTGATGATTATCAATTCGAATACTTTTTGTATCCGTCATTACGATTTGATATTTTTTTCCAGCTATTTCTACGATCATATGGAATTTAACAATATTGTTATGCAAACATAATACTAACTTTTACTAAGTTTGTCATTAAATTAAAACAAAATAAACTATAATATGAAAAAACATGCAGTCCTAGCTGCTTTAATGATGTGTGGAGGAGCGATTTTTGCACAAGAAAAACCAGCAATAAATCCAGCATTTATGGATAAAAGTGTACGTCCTCAAGATGACTTTTATAATTTTGTAAATGGTCAATGGATGAAAACAGTAACCATACCTTCTGATAGAGCTAGATGGGGCTCTTTCGATGAACTTCGTGAAAATACAGATATTGCTACTTTAAAAGTTTTAAAAGAGTCATTAGGCAAAACTTTTGAAAAAGGTTCAGATGGTCAAAAAATTGGTGATTTATATCAATCCTATATTAATTTTGATAAACGTGATCAATTAGGTATAAGTCCTATTAAACCTTATTTAGATAAGATAGATGCGATTAAGAATTTTAAAGGACTATATCATTACTTAGTTGAAGTAACGCCAATAGGAGGCAATCCTTTTTTTGGAGCGTATGTACATGCACATTTAAAAAATAGCAATCTCAATACGGTTTATCTAGGAGCAGCAAGTCTTGGTTTAGGTCGTTCTTATTATCAAGTCGTAGATACTAAAAATACAGAGACATTAGGAGATTATTCAAACTTCATTTCTTCATTATACAGTAAAGTAGGCCAGAAAACACGCGATTTAAAAGGTCCTAAAATTGTAGAATTTGAAAAGCAATTAGCTAAAAATTTAAAAACGGTAGAACAATCTCGTGACGCAGAGAAGCGCTATAACCCAGTAGCAGTTTCTGACTTGAAGAAATTGGTTAAGAATTTTGACATCGCACAATATTTGAAGGATGTAGGATTTCAAGCAGATACAGTAATTATTTCGGAATTAGCATATTACCAAAATCTAGATCAAGTTTTGAAACCAGAGAATTTGGAAACAATTAAAGATGTTTTAAAATTCAATGTGATGAATGATGCAGCAGCATATTTGACAAAAGATCTTGATCAACTTAATTTTGATTTTTGGGATAAAAAACTCAAAGGTCAAAAGGAGCAACGTGATTTAGAAAAAAGAGGTGTTGAATTTGTGAATAGTATTGCTGGAGAGCTTTTAGGTAAGTTATATGTGAAAGAAAATTTTCCTCCAGAAGCGAAAGCACAAGCGGAAGAATTGGTTGGCTATTTGATCAGATCGTTTGAACAACATATCAATGGTTTGAAATGGATGTCAGCTGAGACTAAAGTGAAAGCTTTGGAAAAATTGTCAAAGTTCAATGTGAAAATTGGTTATCCTGACAAATGGAAAGACTATTCAGATTTGACTGTAGGAACTTCTTTATTTGAAAATGTACTCAATGCACGTCAATGGGGTTTTAAAGAAAATTTAGCAAAACAAGGAAAACCTGTTGATAAAAGCGAGTGGGGAATGACTCCTCAAACGGTTAATGCTTATTATAATCCATTGTTTAACGAGATTGTTTTTCCTGCAGCTATTTTGCAACCCCCATTCTATGATTATAAAGCAGATGCTGCTGTTAATTTTGGTGGTATTGGAGCAGTCATTGGACATGAGTTGTCACATGGATTTGATGATCAAGGGGCTAAATATGATGGAAAAGGAAACTTGAATAATTGGTGGACTGCAGATGATAAAAGAAAGTTTGAAGCTTCTACAGATGCCCTAGTAAAACAATTCGAAGCTTATGAACCAGTTCCAGGGGTCAAAGTAAATGGTCGTTTCACCTTAGGTGAGAATATTGGAGATCTAGGTGGTTCTTCTGTTGCTTTTGATGCCATGAAAATGTACTTAAAAGATAAAGGAAATCCAGGATTAATTGACGGATTTACACAAGAACAACGTTTCTTCTTATCTTGGGCTACTATCTGGAGAGCAAAAACAACAGATGAAGCTGTTGTCAATCAAGTAAAAACAGATCCACATTCTCCTGCTCAGTATCGCGCATTTGCACCAATCATCAATTTAGATGGTTTTCATGACGCTTTCGAAACGAAGGAAGGTGATAAGTTGTTTGTACCTAAAAACAGTAGAATTGTAATTTGGTAATTATACTGGATTCCCTATAAAAAGATAAAGGCTAGCTCATTGAGCTAGCCTTTATCTTTTTAATCTTATTTTTTAGAAAAGTAAAGATCTAATTTGTTTTTCGTCCTCCAGAATTTGTTCTTTCATTTCCTGTAGTGAATCAAATCTTTCATCGTGACGTATAAAGTGTAAAAATTTCACACGTAATGTTTTGCCATATATCTCTTCATTGAAGTCGAATAAGCTAATTTCAATGCTTCTGTTCATTCCATCTACTGTTGGACGCGTACCAATGTATCCCATTCCTTTAGCGACCTTAAATGGTGGATTTTCGACATATTCACCCGTTGTAATATTTTGAAGGTGATCAAAGATATGTACCTCAACAGCATAGATACCATAGGCCGGGATCAGCTTGTGGTGTTCATGAACTTGCAAATTTGCCGTTGGAAATCCAATCGTACGTCCAATTTGGTCTCCTCTTATGACCGTTCCTGTCAATTCAAAAGGATAACCTAGATAAAGATTAGCGGTATAAATATCACCCGTTATCAATGCTAGTCTGATCCGCGTTGAAGAAACCGCTACATCATTGATATCTTGCTCTGGTATCTGTTCTACAGAGTAATCAAATATGTCGGCAAATTGTTGTAAATCTTTTAAAGTTCCTTTTCTATCTTTTCCAAAATGATGATCGTATCCGATAACAATCTTTTTAGTTCCTAATTTCCCAACCAGAACATTGCTGATATATTCTTCTGGAGTTTGATTAGAAAAATCTCTAGAAAACGGTGTGATAATTAAATGATCAATATCTAATTCAGCAAGCCTGCTGACCTTCTCATCAATATCATTGATGAGACGCAAACTGTCATCATCTGGATTGATAATAAGTCTCGGATGAGGATAGAAGGTTAGTAATACCGTTTCACCGTTTATTTTTTTAGCACATTCTTTTAGATGAGTTAATATTTTTTGATGGCCAATATGAACACCGTCAAATGTGCCAATTGTAACAACAGCATTGTCCAATGCCTTAAAATCATCTAAACTTCTATAAATTTTCATTTACTGGAATATTTGCGACAAATTAACGAAAAAAAACAAATTTTATACTTGATTTTCTGCTACGCTAATTTCTTTGTGAGCCTTTATTTTGTGGATTAATTCTTCCAGATTCCAAGCATTTTCTACTTGGTAATCTCCGCTTTTGGTTCTTCTCAATGAACTCAGATGTCCTCCACTTTGGAGTGCCTGTCCAAAATCATATGCGAGAGAACGGATGTAGGTTCCTTTACTACAAGATACCCTAAAATGAACAACTGGCATTTCTATTTTTTCAATAGTAAAGCTATTAATACTTACATGACGAGTTTTCAATTCTACCGTTTCACCACGACGTGCCTTTTCATACACACGTTCGCCATTTATTTTTATAGCCGAATGAGCAGGGGGGTATTGGTCTATTTCTCCTTCAAAGCTTTTAGCAGCTGCGTAAATCATTTCTTCCGTAATGTGATCCGTCGGAAAGATTTCATCAACTGCAGTTTCTAGATCGTAAGAAGGCGTTGTTCCACCTAAAGTAATTGTCCCGATATATTCTTTATCTTCTGCTTGGTAGCTGTCAATTTTTTTTGTGAATTTACCCGTACAGACGATCAGCAATCCAGTTGCTAATGGATCTAATGTACCCGCATGTCCAACTTTTATTTTTAGCGGTTTGATGGAATTGCGAATTTTTCCAACTACATCAAAACTTGTCCAAGTTAGCGGTTTATCTATCAACAACATTTGTCCTTCTGCAAAAGAGAAAGGTTGTTCTCTTTGATCTTTTTCTTTGTTTTCCATTAATTCATTCAACTTCACTAGATCACTGATGTTAATTTTTCTTTGTAGTATAATCTGCTAACAAGACAAAATCAAGCGATTTTATTGCGTTGTACAAAGGTAGTAATAATTTTTACGATAGGTTGCAAATGTAATAGGAGCGTTTTCTAAGCATTTATTGGTTCCAAAAAAACACAAGTAAAGCAATACCAATAATAATGCGGTACCAACCCCAAAACTTAAATCCGTATTTCGTTAATACAGTGATAAATGATTTCACTGCAATCATAGCAACAATAAATGCGACCACATTTCCAACGATAAACACAATAATATTTTCATGGCTAGCGAAAATCATTTCATAACCTTTTTGTGCATGTGCAGTTCCTTCACCCCATGTTTTTACAAATACGGAATAAACAGTAACCGCCAACATGGTTGGCACAGCCAAGAAGAATGAGAATTCAGCAGCAGCTTTTCTATCTAATCCTTGTGTTAGACCGCCAATGATTGACGCGGCAGAACGTGATGTTCCTGGCATCATGGCTAAACATTGCCAAAAACCGATAACCAATGCTTTTTTTACAGGAATTTCCTTCTCATCTGTAATCGTCGGATTTTTAAACCATTTGTCCACAAATAGCAGGATAACACCTCCAAGAACCAATACAGAAGAAATAGCGATTTGATTACCTAAAACAGCTTCGATTTTATCATCTAATAATTTTCCTAATACTAAAGCAGGAATAACAGCAATTGCTAATTTGTAATAAAGTTGGAGATTTTTTAGATCAAAAAATTTCCTCCAATAAAGTATGACAATTGAAAGAATTGCACCAAATTGGATAGATACTTGAAACATCTTCAAGTATTCACTTTCTTGCATTCCCATGAGGGCTGCAGTAAAACCCATGTGGGCTGTAGATGAAATTGGAAGATATTCGGTTAACCCTTCTATAATTGCTAGAATGATAGCTTCAAATAAAGACATAGTTTGGCTTTTCTTTTATTTAGATTTCGGTTTGTAAAGAATTGCTACAAAACCTAAAGCAAACCCAAGTACAATAACAATGGGAGCCAAAGTAATTTTAGTAAAATTGTAGATGTCAGTTTTTCCACTCATCAAAACAAAACCTATAACCACAATGATTATACTTAAGATAAATAATTGATAATTCAATTTTCCGAAAACAAAAGAACCTTTGTTTGTCGATTCAGATTTTTTGATTTGAGCCATTTTTAACTATATAAATCGTTAGATTTTGCTTTTAAATATTTCGTTACTGCGAAGTAAGTACTTAATCCTGAAATTAAAATTCCAATTGCGATAACCACTATAAATATAGCAGCGAATTCATACCAGTTTCTTAAAAACACTAATTCAGGAATTTGTTGCTGCGCAAATTTTAAGGTAAATATCAATAATAAAATAGCGATTAAAGCCCCTAATAAACCATGAATAATGCCGTAAGTGATGAAAGGTTTACGAATAAAATTCTTAGTCGCTCCAATTAATTGCATACTTTTAATTAAGAACCTTTGCGAATAAATCGCTAAACGTATTGTATTGTTAATTAATGCAACTGCAATTACCAATAAAATAGCTGCAAACGCTAATACAACAATACTGATGATCCGCACATTTTTATTCACCATATCAATTAACGATTCTTGATAAACGACTTCTTTAATTTTAGTGTTTCGCGATATTTTATCAATAAATGTCTTGATACTATCAGAGTTAGCATAGTTTTCCTTCATGTATACATCAATCGAAGGAAGGAGTGGATTATGGCCTAAGTATTGAACAAAATCTTCACCCAAATCTTCTTTGAGCGATTTTGCAGCAAGTTCTTTACTGATATATTCTGTACGAAGAACATAATTATCTTTCTCTAAATCTTTTTGTAATGAAAGCACATCACCTTCGTTTGTACCATCATTAACGATAACATTTAAAACGATGTTTTCTTTTACATATTTAGATAAATTCTTTGCGTGAACAAGTAATAAACCTAATAATCCAGTCACTAAAAGGACAAGCGCAATACTGATAACAGTAGAGACATAAACTGATTTAGTTTTTCTTCTTTGCGTGCTTGATTCGTATTCTGACATAATAAGCAATAAAAATTTATTTGCGAAAGTAATGATTTGAGTGGATTAAATCGAATTAATCTTGTAATAAGTTTCCTATTAAAAGCTGAAAAATTCAATTTGCTCCTTGTAAATAACTTTTCAATACTATAATTTATTGTTCAAACTACAAAACTTTTCTTACAATTCACCATTAAAATCGTAATTTCGCAAGTCTTAATAAATTCCTCAATACAAAACATGGAGTACAATCACAAATCGTTAGAAAAAAAGTGGCAAAAGTTTTGGGCTGATCATGAAACCTTCAAATCAGCAGATACACATGAAAAACCGAAATATTATGTGTTAGATATGTTTCCTTATCCTTCTGGAGCTGGTTTACATGTTGGACACCCACTTGGTTATATCGCTTCGGATATTTTTTCAAGATACAAACGTTTAAAAGGTTTTAACGTATTGCATCCGATGGGATATGATTCATTTGGTTTACCTGCCGAACAATATGCTATCCAAACAGGTCAACATCCTGCAATTACAACGGAGACGAATATCAATCGTTACCGCGAACAATTGGATAATATTGGTTTTTCTTATGATTGGAGCAGGGAAGTACGTACTTCAGACCCTACGTATTATAAATGGACACAATGGATATTCATGCAATTATTTAATTCTTGGTATAACAATGAATCAAATAAGGCAGAGACTATCGATACGTTAATTTACAAGTTTGACACGGTTGGATCCGAAGGTATTAAAGCAGTTTCTGACGATGATGTTTTGTCTTTCACAGCTTCAGAATGGAAGGCATTTAACGAAGAACAACAACAACGCGAGTTGCTAAAATACCGTATTGCTTATTTGCGCGAAAGCACCGTTAACTGGTGTGCAGCATTAGGTACTGTACTGGCAAATGATGAAGTTATCAATGGGGTTTCTGAGCGTGGTGGCTATCCTGTAGAACAAAAGAAAATGATGCAATGGTCTATGCGTATCACTGCATATGCAGATCGTATGCTACAGGGGTTGGATCATGTTGATTGGCCTGAACCTTTAGTTGAAATGCAACGTAACTGGATTGGGAAATCTGTTGGCGCTCTCGTCAAGTTTCCAGTTCCTCAACTGCAAACCAATATTGAAGTTTTTACAACTCGAGTAGATACCATTTATGGTGTTTCATTTGTTGTATTGGCACCTGAGCATGAATTGGTTGCTCAATTAACAACAGCAGAGCAACAAGCAACCATTTCCGCTTATATTGATAAGACAAGTAAAAAATCTGAACTAGACCGTATGGCAGATACAAAAACCGTATCTGGAGCTTTTACAGGCTCTTATGCCAAACATCCAATTACAGGTGAAGATGTACAAATCTGGATTGCCGATTATGTATTAGCAGGATATGGAACAGGTGCAGTAATGGCTGTTCCTTCAGGCGATCAGCGTGATTACTTATTTGCAAAACATTTCAACTTACCTATTATTCCAATTTCTGATTCTCAACATATTGACGAAGAAGCGGATGCGAATAAAGATGGAAAATATATCAATTCCGGATTTATTAATGGAATGACCTACCAAGAGGCAGTACCAGCTTTAATCGCCAAATTGGAAGAATTGAAACTAGGAAAAGCAAAGATTAACTTCCGAATGCGGGATGCTATCTTCGGACGCCAACGATATTGGGGAGAACCTGTTCCTGTTTATTTTAAAAATGGTTTACCTTATTTAATTAAAGAGGAGGAACTTCCTTTATTGTTACCTGAGGTTAATAAATATTTGCCTACGGAAACAGGAGAACCTCCTTTGGGAAGAGCTGAAAATTGGAAATATGAAGATCAGTATGAATATGAATTAAGTACAATGCCAGGTTGGGCAGGTTCTTCTTGGTATTGGTTCCGATACATGGATCCAAAAAACGAAGGTAACTTTGCATCCAAAGAAGCTGTCGATTATTGGAAAGCTGTCGATTTATATATTGGTGGTTCTGAGCATGCTACAGGTCACTTGCTATACTCACGCTTCTGGAATAAGTTCTTGAAGGATTTAGGATTCCATAATGAAGAAGAGCCTTTCAAAAAATTGATCAATCAAGGTATGATTCAAGGACGTTCAAATTTTGTGTACAAATTGGCTAACACTTCAACTTCTGGAATAGATTCATCAATTCAAAATGTATTAGTATCATTAAATCATTATTTAGATTTTAAAAATTTTACAAAAAATTTTACGGTTTATCAATATTTGTTTTTATATAAGGATGGAATATACTTTAATGAATTAGATAAAGTTGAAGAATTAAGTGAATTTGGTGATTTACTTTCAAAAACTGTATTTCAAAAATATCCGGGTTTAAATTATGTTTTACTAAATAACGATTCTTTTCTTCCATCGCACGTTGATGTTAATATTGTCGTGAATGATGTTTTGAATTTGGATAAATTTAAAGCTTCTCGGCCAGATTATATGCAAGCTGAATTCATCTTAGAAGATGGCAAATATGTTTGTGGAACGGAAGTTGAAAAAATGTCCAAGTCAAAATTCAATGTAGTAAACCCTGATGACATTATTGAAACTTATGGAGCAGATACCCTGCGTTTATACGAAATGTTCTTAGGGCCTTTGGAACAATCAAAACCTTGGAATACAAATGGTATTGAGGGGGTTTATAAGTTTCTGAAAAAAGTATGGCGTTTATTTCACGATACGGAAGGTAACTTTAGCGTATCTGATGAAGAACCAACAAAAGCAGAATATAAAGCTTTGCATAAGATCATCAAAAAGGCGGAGGAAGATATCGAGCGCTTTTCTTTTAATACATCTGTATCTGCATTTATGATCTGCGTCAATGAACTGACAGATTTAAAATGTAATAAACGCGCCATCTTGGAGCAGCTTGTTATTGTTCTAGAGCCTTATGCGCCACATATTGCTGAAGAACTGTGGTCATTATTAGGAAACGAAGCAGGATCGATATCATATGCGGCCTATCCAACATTTATTGCTGATTATTTAGTAGAATCAGAGTTCGCTTATCCTGTTTCCATCAATGGAAAGATGAAAATGAATTTGCTATTGGCATTGGATTTAGAAGCAAAAGCTGTTGAAGAAATCGTGTTGTCTCATGAAGAAGTCTTACACTATATGGATGGTAAACCTTTGAAGAAATTAATCTTTGTAAAAGGTAAGATTATCAATATTGTCATTTAATGATGCACTTAACAAAAAGAAGCTTTCTCAAAAGGAAAGCTTCTTTTTTATATAGAAATGACTGTTATTGATACATAAATTCAGCAGTTATACTGCTACATATCATTTTCGTTAATTTATCTTGTCTTAAAAAATAAATTACCTTAAACTCTTATCGTAATTTTTTGTTCCGCTATACATTAATCCAGCGATTGCATCTGGACTTATTTACTTTTAACCTCCTTAACCTGATCATTATCTTAAAATAATACATCTTTAAAAGCTTCTGTTCTGTCAAATACAGATTTGGCGAAGGGACATAAAGGCATAATTTTAACATCATTATTACGAGCGTAATCGACAGCTTCTAAAACAAGTTTTTTTCCGACACCGTGTCCTTCAAATGCTGCGTGAACTTCTGTATGGTCAATGATAAATTTATCTGAACCTGCCCAAGTATACTCCATTACACCTGCTTCTTTCCCTTCAATTTCAGCGATTATTTGACCTTTTTTTTCTCCTTCAATATTTTTAATAGTCATATGCGTTTTTATTTAAATATACAGCTAAACCGGGAATTTAGTTTTGATAAAAATAAGATTTTTAGAATAAATTTTTCTCATTTAAATATTTCCAATACCGCTTTGGCAGACTTTGGACATGTAATTTTGTGTTTTTTCTTTCCTTAATATTAACGGAATCAAAGTAATTTTTCCATAAGTAACTATAGTGCAATTCATCATCATCTAAATGAATATGAATGGTATTCCTATCTAAAGTATGACTAAATTTAACTTCTGTAATATCTTGTAAATCATAATATATTCCATATTTTCTCTTTAGGTCATAGATCAACCATTTTTGATCTGCAAATCGATCTTTAAAAAAATTTGCTATTAAAGGTAATACATTAAAATCAGGTTCAATATTCGCAAAATATAAACCATCTTTCATTTTCTGAAATCTGACAAAGGCTGTCATCCGATGTCTTTCCCTAGATACTGATCGTACTGTTTTTTTTATTTTTAAGATATCATCATGCGCATAGTTGAGATTTGCTTTTGGATTGGATTTAAAATAATAATGAGTGCTACGAAGAATCAACAACTCCCGATGTTTACATTCAGAAAGAAAAACATAATATAATTCTTTGATACCTTGAAGACCAATTTTCTTTTCTAAACCCAGTAATACGCGTTTAGTTTTTAATTCATCAGTCAAAATGGTTTCGGTCGTTACAAATAATCCAGATTGTACAGGCTCATCACGATGTTGAATAGTTGCAATTTGCCATTTGTATTCAAATGAGCAAAATATTGTGGTTAACAGACCTGCCCATGTACCGTCGTAAATAAGTGTTTTTAACATCTAAAATAGTGATAATTGTTCACTGTTATTTTTGACGTATTTACTGCTCGACTGCGCCAATATATACTGTTTGATGTTTGCACCCGATTTATCAGCATATAGTTGCTGAAATCCTAGACAGATAATAAAGTATTTTGCACGGTTGATGGCTACACCTAACTTTTGTAAATTCTCGATCCGCAATGGGCCGAAACGACGTGCCATAATGATTTTTTTTGCAGATTGAACACCAATGCCTGGTATGCGGACAATCAAATTATAATCGGCTCGATTGATATCTATAGGAAACAGCTGTTGGTTACGAAGCGCCCAACTTAATTTTGGATCAATATCCAAATCCAACAATGGATACATGTCATTTACAATTTCTTCTGCCTTAAAACCATAAAATCGCATTAACCAATCCGATTGATACAATCTATTTTCACGAACCATAGGAACCTGAGAGCCAATTTCGGGAAGTCTTTTGTCATGGGATATGGGTACATATCCAGAGTAATACACCCGTTTTAACTGGAATTTTGTATAGAAATGCTGAGCTGTTTGAATGATATGTTTATCGGATTCGCCTGAAGCGCCAATGATCATTTGTGTACTTTGACCAGCAGGAGCGAAGGTGGGAGTTGATTTAATGATTTGTCGTTCTTCTTTGAACCGGACAATTTCATTTTTTAAATATTTCATCGGCAGGATCATTTCCGCTCTACTTTTATCTGGAGCTAAAAGTTTTAGACCTTCTTCAGTCGGAATTTCCAGATTGACACTAAGACGATCTGCGTACAAACCAGCTTGATGTACAAGTTCTTCGCTGGCTCCTGGAATTGTTTTAAGATGAATATATCCGTTAAATTTATGCTCCTGACGTAGTTTTTTAGCAATGGAAACTAACCGTTCCATGGTATAATCGGCATTTTTGAATATACCAGAACTTAAGAATAAACCTTCAATATAGTTTCTTCTATAAAAATTGATCGTCAAATCAACAACTTCCTGTACAGTAAAAGCTGCTCGCTGTATATCATTACTCTTTCGCGAGACACAATATGCACAGTCATAAATACAATGATTGGTCAATAAAATTTTTAATAAGGAGACACAGCGACCATCTTCCGTATAGGAATGACAAATGCCACCTTGATCTGCATTTCCTAGTCCTTTGTTCTTATTTGATCTATTACTACCACTAGAGCTACAGCTTACATCGTATTTTGCAGCATCTGCTAAAATATGAAGTTTTTGAAATACGCGATCTGACATAATCTAAAAATATTAGCAAATATACTAATATTTTTAGACTTTAGAATGTTTTACTATCATTAATTCCAAGTTTTTAAATTTTCGGGATAGAATTTCCATTCTGGTGTTCTGATCACTTCACCTGATAGAACATACCAAGGGCTTAATGATTTGTTGATGGGATTATTGATGATTTGCAATTCCTGAGCAGGCATATAACTTTGTGCCATTAATACTAATTTCTGACCATTTTCAGGGTTTACGACCATATCCACGACAATAATCGCATGACCAATCGGATTTCCTTTTTGGACAAAAGTATCACCTATATGGACATCCTCCAATGATTTGATAGTTGTTAATTCGTCATGAAGTGAGGCTGTATTGGCATAAGAAAAAATATATTCCAGGTATTTCCAGTATTTTGGATAAGAATAGTCTCCGTTTACAAATTGCTTATAATACTTAGGTTTACCATCAGATAACAAATCGAAATGGATTTCATCATACCTTTTGTTTTGATATAGATAATCAGCACGTAATCGCATGACAGCATCGGCACATTGATGAAGATCTCTTTTACCGATCGGCAGATCGATGACACTGGCATAAATATCCCTTCTTTCTTTCGTTCTTCCATTATAATACGTAACGAGATCTTGAATAGGCTTGAGCGGGAGATGTTCTAAGAAATAACCAAATTCCTTTTCTTTATAAGATTCTCTTTCATAACCTGTTGGAGGTAAAAATCTGTCTTTAATGGTTTTCCCTTGAGCATGAACTAAATCCATATTATAGCCATCAACAAAACGTAATTGTTCTGGTTTATCTTTTGATTTATCTTGACTAGAAGATGATGTACAGTTTATCAGGGTTAAAGAAATAAAAATAAGATATAACTTCTTCATAATTTTATTCATTAAAATAAAACATTATACCCAAGAGATAAACGAGCAAAAGGATAGCTTTTGTCTACATCAGGGTAATCTTTAAAATTACCCTCTAATCTAAAATATCCTGAGTTAAGATTCAAGGAAAAATTTTTCAATAAGCGTAAACTACCACTGATCGATGCCGTATGTAAAAAATAATGTGATTCATTACCGCTAATCGTTGCGAAATATCCACCATGATACTGTGCGCCAAACTTAAGCCTATTCCATACACTTATTTCTCCAGATCCGCGAATATCGACACCAGGTCCATAATTATAATTTCGACTGTCTCCAAAGAGTAAGTAGGGGTCGGGTACCGCTGCTAATATAACGGGGCCTCCACCAAAAGTAGTGGTTAATCGATTTCTTCTTCCTAAACTATAGGTAGAGATGATATTATAGTTCATACTTTGAGCCCCATAGAAAAATGCTTCATTATGATAAAAGTCATAATTAGCCGATAAGATACCCAAGTGTTTGCCTGGTAAATTTCTTAAAATACGTTTACCATAAAGAGATGCATATACATTTACGGTATTAACAAATGAACTATCATCGCCACCAACCTCTAGATTGACATAAAAATCATCAAAAGGTTTTTTATTTTCAATCATATCATTCGTATACACTAAACTCATTCGAACAAAATAATCTGTTTTTCCTTTGCTAATAATATCCAAATCTTTTGTGTCAAAACGACGAAAACCAAAATCAATTTCAGCTCTTACTTTTGAAGAATCGACAACGGCTCCTTTAACAACTCTTCCCCATCGACCATCTAATAAACGATTTAATCCATTGACAGGATTAATAAAGAAAGCAAGTACTTCTTTACCTTGTCTTTCTGCTAATGTTTTTGTTGGTCGTGATAATACATTTTGAGAGATCCGATGGGTAATCTCCCCTAAAATAATACCACCATAGGTTGTATTGACTAAATCATTGATAGAAGGAGCTTGTGTTTCTCCAGCTGTTTCCCAGATAAAACTTCCTGCTAATGTAGCTAGTGAGGATTGTAGAAATGAATAGTTGTTGGAACGGAAGGCATTGAAATATAATTGCCCATGATAAGGGTGAGCGATTTGATTCGTTGCAAAAGCATTATCATCCCAAGCCCATGCATTTGGTTTCAAATGTTTAAACCAATTATTAAATGTAATATGTGAATAAGGATCTTCTCGTATAAAATAATTGAAAGAAGCAGGTAACGCTTGGAACATAAACCATTCTACTCCTGCTCTTGCAAAGTGCTTTCGGGGATTATTACGAATTGTATCTTGATAATTGGGAATTTGATAATTTTTTTCAACAAAGATTTGCGATGATACCGAATCTTTAAAAAAGTAAGATTGCCCATGCTGTTTTTTTTCAACGGAATCTAATTTACCGTTCTCCAGGACAGGTTTAAAATTATTAACAGTATCTATATATTCTTGTATTTGCTCTTGTGCTGTAGCTGTTTGTGGTTGGGAAAATATAAAAAGACCAATGGCCAATGAAAAAAATGAAAGAAGTGTACTTTTGCGAATTGAAGTCATATATATACCGTTTAATTTCTCAAACAAGTTACAAACTTAACTAGTTTTAGAATAAATAGTAGAAATTGATCACATGGATCAAGGAATATGACGAAAGCCTGATTAGAAGCTGTCCATTTCCTCCCTAACAAATCGGTCACTTTCATGTATTGATCGAATGACCCGACAGGGATTACCTGCGGCAATGACATTTGACGGAATGTTTTTTGTCACGACGGATCCAGAACCAATGATGCTATTTTCACCTATATGTACGCCAGGATTGACAATCACATGTCCACCTAACCAAACGTTGTCTGCAATAGTAATGGATTTTGAAAATTGCCAACCTTTAGCACGATCTTCTGGATGGATAGCATGCCCAGAAGTATACAAAGATACATGTGGGCCAAATAATACATTTTTTCCAATAGAAATAGGAGCCGAGTCTAGTAGCGTACAATTGTAGTTAGCAAAAAAATTATCATCAATGGAAATGTTAAACCCATAGTCACAGTAAAAAGGAGGTTCTATAAAAAATCGATTGGTACTCGTGTTGATCAATTTTTTAATAATCAATTGCCTTTCTTTAAATGATTTGGGATCAGCGTCATTAAATTTCTTAATTTCCACTTTCGCATGAAGTCTTTTTTCGAAAAGCTCTTTTCCAGATTCACGAAAGTACTCCTTCTTTAGTTTCTTACCATCCATATGTCTAAATTACTTCAAAAAAACTAACTTTGTTCTCGAAATAGAGAAATTATGATAAATAGTAATTTAGAATCTTTAGCTCCTCAGGAGTTATGGAAAAATTTTGCGGCATTGAATGCCGTTCCTCGTGCCTCAAAGAAGGAAGAACGTGTTATCGCATTCATGATGGATTTTGGAAAATCTTTAGGACTTGAGGTGAGTAAAGATCAAGTTGGAAATGTACTCATAAAGAAATCTGCGACAATAGGTATGGAAGACTGTAAGACGATCGTTTTACAATCACATTTAGACATGGTTCATCAGAAAAATAACGATACCGTTTTTGATTTCGATACACAGGGGATCGATATGTTTATTGATGGAGATTGGGTAAAAGCTAATGGAACGACATTAGGTGCTGATAATGGTATTGGTGTAGCGACCATCATGACGATTTTAGCATCTACAGATTTACCTCATCCAGCGATTGAAGCACTATTTACAATAGATGAAGAAACAGGGATGACAGGTGCTATGGGATTGCAAGCAGGAGTACTTTCTGGTGAAATTCTATTAAACTTAGATACGGAAGAGGATAATGAAATCGATATTGGTTGTGCAGGAGGTATCGATGTAACGGCTTCAAAAACATATAAAGAGGAAGCAAGTCCTTCAGGAGCTGTTGCTTTTGAAATTTCTGTAAAAGGACTTAACGGGGGACACTCGGGAATTGAAATTCATAAAGGATTGGGCAATGCCAACAAAATTATGAACCGTTTATTGTTTAAATCCTATGATCAATTTGGTTTACAAATAGCATCCTTAAATGGGGGTAGCTTACGTAACGCTATTCCTCGTGAGTCTGTTGCTGTTGTGATTGTATCTTCAGAATATGAAAATAATTTTGCTGAGGATTTAGCGCCTTTGATTAGTAATATCCAATTGGAATTTAAAACGGTTGATCCAGGATTAACGATTTCAATTGAAAAATTGACAACAGTGCCTGCTCAGGTAATTCCTGTTGTAGATCAAGAACAATTGATTCAGGCTATTTATGCAGCACAAAATGGTGTATATCGTGTTAGTCCAGATTTTGAAGATCTCGTAGAAACGTCAAATAATATCGCAAGAGTTACTGTCGGAAAGGGAAACATCAATATCCAATGCTTGACTAGATCATCTGTGGAAAGTTCTAAAATGGACTTAGCGCAATCATTACAAGCAACGTTTGAATTAGCTGGATTTAAAGTTGTTTTTTCGGGTTCTTATCCAGGATGGACACCCAATCCCAATTCTGATATTTTAGATGTCTTAAAACGCATTTATAAAGAACAGCACCAAGAAGAACCGGCAGTTGTTGCTTGTCATGCTGGATTAGAGTGTGGTATTTTGGGAACAAATTATCCTGAAATGGATATGATTTCATTTGGACCTACTATTTTAGGAGCCCATTCTCCAGCAGAGCGTGTATCTGTATCTTCTGTTCAAAAATTTTGGGAGTTTGTCAAACAAATCTTGAAAGAAATTCCTAAAAAATAAAAAGGAATTATTACATAAAAAGGCTTAAAATTAATTTTAAGCCTTTTTTATGTAATTTGATTTTACAGAGAACATCCAGAGGTACTCGTTTTCAAGCCAGCCTGTATAACAAAGATTTTAAGATTATAGGTATGAAAAATAGTTCTTATTCTTATCAATAAAAGACAAACTTTTATTTTGACTAGAATTATTATCTATGCAACTAAAATGCATTGTTATTAATGAAATCTATAATTACAAAACTCTTTTCGTTTTATTTTCACACTTTATTATCTTAATTTATGGGTTTTTGTTAATTTTTAATACATGGAAAAGTGTATTTAAATAGAATTATGTAATGTTAAAATTAGTTAAATAAACAATTGAATTTTACTTTTGCAGGATTAAACGATATCAAACACATCTTACATGAAAAAGTCTTTACTTTTTTTTGCTCTTACTGTTGCTAGTTATGGAGCCATCCATGCACAAACAACAACAAGCAGTGTTACAGGAGTTGTAAAACAATCAACTGGACAAACAACAACAGGTGCAACCATCAAAATTACGCATCAATCAAGTGGAGCCACCTTCAGTGGGTCGGCAGATGCTAACGGACATTTTAACATCGCGAATCTACAAGACGGTGGTCCTTACAAAATCGAAGTCACCTATCTTGGCCAAAAACCACTCATTTACGACAATGTTTTCTTAAAAGCTGGTGAAGCACTTCAATTAAATCCGGTTTTTTCAGAATCTTCTTCTACAAACCTGGACGAAGTTGTTGTTGTAGGACGAGGTTTGATTGACATTGCAGAAGATCGCAAAACTCCCATTGCTGTTTCTACAATCACACGAGAAGTAATCGAAGAAAAAGTAGGTACACAAGATATCACTGCCTCTATGGTAAATACTCCTGGTGTTTATGTATCAGGTCAGGCAAAAGGTTTTGGTGAATCTTCGATGACAACGCGTGGTTTTGATCAATCCAATACCGCATTTTTATTAAATGGTCAACCCATTAATGGCATGGACAATGGTCGTGTATATTGGTCTAATTGGAGTGGGTTGACTGACATTGCTTCGTTAGTTCAAATTCAACGTGGTTTAGGTTCTTCAAAATTAGCGATATCATCAGTAGGAGGTACGGTTAATTTTGTTACAAAATCAACCGATATGAAAGAAGGAGGGTTTGTTAAAACTTCTATTGGTAACGATATGTTTGTTAAATCCACAATTGCTTACAATACTGGTTTAATGAAAAGTGGTTTTGCTGTTTCAGCAATGCTAACCGGTTGGAAAGGTAATGGCTACATGGACAAAACCGAGGGGGCTGGACAAAACTATTTCTTGTCAGTAGGGTATAAAGTAAATGAACATCATAATCTAAATTTAATGGTAACAGGTGCACCTCAGTGGCACAATCAAGGTTACACATCTAAATTAAGTAATTTTCTACAATACGGTAAAAGATACAACGATAACATCAAAACAATCAATGGTATTGAAATGAATCCACGTAAAAACTATTACCACAAACCAGTAGCGAATTTAAACTGGGATTGGACCATCAATGATAAATCATCCTTGTCAACTGTTGTATATGCTTCTATGGCACGGGGAGGAGGGCAATCACAACGCAATGATAGTAAAATTAACCCCAATTATTATTTAGCTGCTGATGTTAATAATCATCAGTGGTTTGGAATCGTTTCCAATTACCAACGTAAATTGAGCGATAATTTAAACTTAAATGCAGGGTTTGATTTACGTGATTTCAAAGGTGAGAACTACAGACAAGTGACAGATCTATTAGGCGCTACTTCGGTAACGCACAGTGGAAATGTAAACATAGGAACTGTGACAACTCTGCATACCTATAGTACTAATCCATGGAAATCGTGGCGTGATAAACCGGCTGCAGCTGAAGATCGTTTAGCTTGGGATTACGATCAAATCATTCGTTACGCAGGTTTATTCGGCCAGTTAGAGTATGCGAAAGATGGTTTTACTGCTTTCGTACAGGGATCAGTTTCAGAACAACACAATAGCCGTAAAGATTATTTCTTATATACATATGGTACTGGAGATTCGGAAAGTGTGAACAACCTAGGTTACAATGCTAAAGGTGGTGTAAGCTATACATTAGGTCATCATACCTTATTTGGTAATGCTGGTGTGTATTCACGTCAACCATATCAAACGAATATCTTCATGAACTACAAAAATGATATCAATCAAAATGCTGTAAATGAAGATATACTGGGATTAGAAGCAGGTTATAAATTTAGCTCTCGTTATTTTGATCTTAGCGTTAACGCCTATCGTACGACTTGGGAAAACCGAGTAACAGGAAGTTCGAAAAATGCGAGTGCAGCTGATGTAAAAAAATATAATCCAACAAATGATCCTACTATTTTAAGTGAAGGACAGTATATCTATCTTTCCAACTATGGTGTAAAACAAGTGCATAGAGGTTTAGAATTGGATTTTGCAGCAAGACCACTAAAAGGGTTAACTGTCAAAGGTTTTGCATCCATTGGCGATTGGAAATATGAAGGAAATGCTACAACAATCGTCCGTAATGAAAATCGTGTTGAATTGGCTGTAGAAAATAGAGATTTAACTGGCGTTTATGTTGGAGATGCCGCCCAAACGACATTTGGTCTTGGTGCTACTTATTTTATCGTAAAAGGCCTATCTATTGATGCTGACTACAGACGTTTTGAAAGATTATATGGAGCACTGCCTACAAATTCAAATGAAACATTAAGATTGCCTAACTACGATTTAACGGATGCAGGTGTATCGTATAAATTACACGTTAGTCCTAAAAACGCATTGAGTTTCCGTGTGAATGTGAACAATCTATTCAACACATTTTATATCTCGGAAGCAACTTCTAATAATACGACAACAAGCACAACAACATATTGGAAAGGTATTGATACCTCAAACTATGTTTTGGTTGGTTGGGGACGTACTTGGAATGCTTCTGTTAAACTTACGTTCTAAAGAATTCAATTCTACCGATTGAGTAAATATAATACTATTCATAAGAAGCCATTGTATTCAAGTACAATGGCCTTTTTATGAACTATTATACAATAACAACGTATACTAATTTACAGATTCAAAATAGCATGCTGATGCCTGATTCTGGACACAATATAACGATATAGACTTATAGTACGTCGATTTTTAAATAGAAGAAGGGCTAAACAATTTTGTTTAGCCCTTCTTCTATACTATACGATTGAAAGAATAACTATCTAGACATCGCTTGAATCACATTTACGTGTGACTTAAAAGCAGAATTTAAGGTCTTATATTCTAAATATTTTACATTGAACTCTTGACAAGTTTCTCTGACTAATTTGTTGATAGCAGGATAATGAATGTGACTTATTTTAGGAAAAAGATGATGTTCAACTTGATAATTCAAACCTCCTAATATCCACGTTAAAAACTTATTTTTTGTTGCAAAATTTGCAGTAGAACTTAATTGATGTATCATCCACTCATTCTCCATTTTGGTTGCATCTGTTGTTTCTTCCATGGCGACAAATTCTGTTTCTGTCACAACATGTGCTAATTGAAAAATAGTTGCTAAGCAAATACCACAGGCAATTCCAGACACAACTAATCCGATCAATGTGGGTAACCAACCGACAACTAATACAGGAATAACAATGAAGATCGTTAGATGAATAATTTTACTTACCCAAAAGATTACTTTTTCACGAGCTGGAAAGTCAAATGATTTTTTTCTACTTCCCATTGCTTCTAAAAAGTATTTCTCATAATCCTGATAGAAAATCCAAGCCAAGTAAGAGACACTATAGAGCGCCATGAAATAATATTTTTGATAGGAGTGATGTTTCTTTAACTCTTGGTCTTTATGTACACGCATAAATTTAATATCAATATCATGATCTTCTCCCTCAATATTGGTATAGGTATGGTGTGCAATATTATGTTTCAATTTCCAAAAATAGATATTACCCCCTAAAAGATTCAAACTATAAGATAATACACTGTTCAATTTTTTGCTTTTAGAAAACGTATCATGTCCCGCATCGTGCATGACATTAAAACCTATAGCAGCAAAATTTATCCCCAACAAAATACAGACAACAATACTGATTAACCAATGTGGTTGTATAACCACCAAAGTGATGTAAAAAGAAACAGCAGTCAAAAACAAAATAATTGCTTTTGTAAGGACTCTGTGTTCTCCTGTTTTTTGAATTTGATTAGTTTTGAAATAATCGTTAATTCTTTCCTTTAAAGACTTAGAAAATAAAGTGTTAACGTTATTAAATTTGATTGTTGTTTTCATTGAGATTGATTAGCCCTGTAAAAAAATAATAGTAAAAATTAGGTTCATATACGGAGCTTACGTTGATAAAAATATTATTCTCTAAAGATAGTAATTATTTTTTTTAATAATGTTAATTAAAGTTAAAGCTTTTGAAAAGTAATTAATACCAGGGTGAATATGGAATAGATATGCTAGAATTTATGTACAGATTGCGTAAGAATTAAATATAGAAAAAAATTAAACCGGATAATCTAATAATAATAAAAAAGGGATTGCAAATGAATGCAATCCCTTTTTTATTATTAGATTAAGTTTAAAACTTAGTTTAAAGCATTGATTTTTGCTGTAATTTCAGAAGTTTTAGCCTCATCTTGCATGAAAACATAATAGTTTTTCAAGTTTGTTAACGCGTCAACATTTTTAGGTTGTAATTCAACAGCTTTGGTTAAATAAACTAAAGCAGGTTTAATTTCTTCCTTGATTTTAGCAACACCTTCATTATATTTCGCTTGACTAAGTGAGCGATCATTATTTAACGCATTTAATTTTTCACGAACACCATTCATCATTGTAATAGCAATATTTGTATTTGCTTCAAAATAATCAGGATCTACAGCCAATGCTTTTTTGTAAGCTTCAATAGCTGCTGCATCATTTTTATTTGCTGAGTGAGCGATACCCAAGTAATAATTTAAATTTTTATTGTTTGGATCTTTAGCCAATTGAGAAGTAATACCTGCTAATATCTCTTTTTCATGTCCAGTGATCAAATTAAATTCGATATTTTGTACTGCTGCAGCATTATCTTCAGGGTAAAGCTCTACCGCTTTTGCAGCGTACTCCAAAGCAGAAGCCGTATCTTTAGACTGTAAATATAATTTAGGTAAATCTACGACCACTTGTTTATGAGACGAAAAAGTTTTACTTGGAAGCAACTCCTTGTATTTTGCAATCGCTTTACCATAATCATTAAACTGTAATGCAGAAATACCACCATAGTAAATTAATGTGGTGTCACCTGGTAAATAAGTTAATGCTTTTTCAAAAGAATCATAAGCCTCTTTATATTTTTGACCTTGATATTGTTCAGCACCATTATTAAAGTTAAATTGACCCAATACTTGCTCAGAAACACGAATGTTATCTTTGTTAGCGCCATCAGTGTCTAGTGATTTTGCTTTAGCAATTCCGTCTTCAGCTTTTTTAGCTTCATCAGCTGATTTGTCCAAAGTCGCTAAATTGGCATATACTAAAGAATAGATCGTCCAAGCCTCAGCATTGTCTTTTGTTTTTTCATGAACAACGGCAAGATCAATCGCTTCCTGCGCAGTCTTCAAATTTGGCAAAGCAAGTTGTGCTGTTCCTGCTCCTTTTAATTCTTCATATTTTGCAATACTCGTTTTTGCTTTATTAACATTATTTTTTTGTGCATAAACGGAGGTTCCTGCTGATGCCAAAGCTGCCAATAGTAATAATGATTTAATTTTCATCGCTAATTAACTGTTAATTGATTTAATAATATATTCACCCGATCCAATTGCACAAAATCTTCTATTGCTGTGTAATAAGTCGATAGAGCTTTGAGTGCATTGATATCATAGGGTTTAATTTCATTTGCTTTCAAAAGAAAAGCTTGTGCAGATTGTTTATCCTCTTCAGATTTAGACTTTAGAAAATCTTTTAAGTATATAAGGCCTAAAGCTAAATTTGAAGCATAGTTATTAGCATCTAAACGCAACACATTGTTATAATATTGTTTTGCGCTATGCATATCTTTAGCTTCTTCATAAGCATAACCGGCTAAATAATTCAATTCGATATTTTCAGGTTCTAACTTAATGGCCTCATCCACTATTGGTAAAATAGCGTCATAAGATTCATTTTTTGTATAGATATCGATAAGTTTAAAAAGAATTTCCTTATTCTGAGGGAATTGTAATCGACCAGCTGTTAACGTATTGAGTTCATCCTGCTTTGTCCCGATTTTTTCATATACCGAAGCAAGCTCCAAGTAATATTGAGGTTTTGGGGAATCCTGTTTAATTAACTCTTGATAATATTTAATAGCATCTGGATAATTCTTACTACTGACCGCTAAAGTTGCTAAATTAAATTTTAGATCTGTATTTTTAAAGCCTAGAGAATCTACTTTTAAAAATCCACGATAGGCATCTTCTACTTTTGTATTTTTTAAATCAACATTCGATTTGTAGATTAATGCAGTCGCTAAATTTTGTTTAATATAATCCACTTCAGTAGGGAAATTTTTATAAGCCTTTTTCCTATTGATTAGTTTTAACGTATTTAAACTTTCATCAATAGGATCTCTGGTATACTGTTGTTTTCTAGTGGAATCAATCACTGCTAAAGAGCTATAAACTAAGCCTCTTAAAATATTATTACGAACTGAAGAGGAATCTTTTCTAGTTTGAAATGCAGCATCGCTAAACTTTCTTGCATTTTCAAGATTCTTTATATCTCCAGTTTGTGTATAAAGAGCAAAACTGTTGTTGCCCTCCTTAATATTGGATTGGGCAACAACAGTTAAACTCGTAGCTGACAATATAAACGATGTCAATAATGCTTTCATTCTATTTTATTCTTCGTTTGATTCAGAATTTTCTTCTTGATTGTCTGCTGCTGTATCTTCTGAGGTGATCTCTTCTTCAGTAATTCCTTCTTCTTCATCCTCTTCTCGATCTACTTTCGTAATGGATGCGATTTCATCCTCTCCTTTAAGATTAATTAAACGAACACCTTGCGTTGCACGTCCCATCACTCTTAATTCTTGTACTGAAATACGAATAACAATTCCCGATTTATTGATGATCATTAAATCTTCGGTATCATTCACACCTTTTACAGCAACCAAACTACCAGTTTTCTCTGTAACGCTAATTGTTTTTACACCTTTACCACCACGATTTGTAACACGATAATCGTCAATATCGGTACGTTTACCATATCCTTTTTCAGATACAACAAGTACAGTCGTCTCTGGATCATCTACACTAATCATACCAATTACTTCGTCACTTTCACTACCTAAAGTAATACCACGAACTCCAGTAGCGGTTCTACCCATAGGTCTTACCGTCGATTCGTTGAAACGGATCGCACGACCTGATCGTAAAGCCATCACAATTTCACTGGTACCGCTCGTTAAACAAGCTTCTAATAACTGATCACCCTCATTGATATTGATCGCGTTGATACCATTAGCACGAGGGCGGGAGTAAGCTTCTAAAGAAGTTTTCTTAATTGTACCTTTTTTCGTACACATAATGATGAAATTATTTTCCAAGTAGTCTTGGTCTTTTAAGTTCTTCACTAATATGTATGCTTTTATTTTTTCGTCTTTTGGAACATTGATGATATTCTGTAAAGCCCGTCCGCGAGAAGTTCTACTTCCCTCCGGTACTTCAAATGCACGTAACCAGAAACAGCGACCAGATTCTGTAAACAACAACATATAATTATGAGCCGAAGCGGTAATGATATGTTCTGTAAAATCTTCTTCACGCGTGGTTGATCCGATAGATCCACGACCGCCACGTCCTTGTCGTTTATACTCCGTAAGAGGCGTACGTTTTACATAGCTATTATGAGAGATGGTAATGACGATTTCTTCATCATCAATAAAATCTTCCATACGCATATCCTCTGCCGAATGGACAATGATCGATCTTCTCTCATCACCATATTTCTCTCTGATTTCGATCAATTCATCCTTAATAATCTGCATACGAAGACCTTCATCTGCTAAGATAGATTTTAAGTAATCGATCGTTTTCATTAATTCAGCATATTCGTCTTTAATTTTGTCGCGTTCTAGTCCTGTAAGACGACGTAACGTCATATCTAGGATTGCACGAGATTGAAGATCAGACAAACCAAATTTCTCCATTAATCCTACGCGTGCATCTTCAGGAGTTTCTGAAGCACGTATTAATTTAATGACTTCATCTAAATGATCAAGCGCAATTAGATAACCTTCTAAAATATGCGCTCTTTTCTCTGCTTCCGCTAACTCGAAACGCGTACGACGCGTAATCACATCATGACGGTGATCCACAAAAACTTGGATCATGTCTTTCAGATTCATCAATACAGGTCTCCCTTTAACAAGAGCAATGTTATTAACTGAAAATGAAGTTTGTAAAGCAGTATATTTGAATAAGTTGTTTAAAACAACATTTGCATTTGCATCACGTTTAATATCATACACAACCCGTAGACCTGTACGATCGGATTCATCACGAATAGCAGAAATACCTTCTAATTTCTTTTCATTCACCAATTCAGCGGTACGTTCAATCATATTCGCTTTATTGATTTGATAAGGAATTTCAGTAACAACAATTGATTCTTTTCCAGATTTGGATACCTCAATTTCCGTTTTAGCACGCATCACAACACGTCCACGTCCTGTATTTGCAGCATCTTGCACACCTGAATAGCCATAGATCAAACCACCAGTAGGAAAATCTGGACCTTTGATATGTTGCATTAATTCAGGAATGTCGATATCACGGTTATCGATATAAGCAATTGTACCATTGATTACTTCCGTCAAGTTATGTGGCGCCATATTCGTTGCCATACCAACAGCAATACCTGAAGCACCATTTACTAATAAATTAGGAATACGTGTTGGTAATACAGTTGGCTCTTGTAAAGAGTCATCAAAGTTCAATTGAAAATCGACTGTGTCTTTGGTGATGTCTGATAAAATATCCTCCGCAATTTTCTTTAACCTTGCTTCTGTATAACGCATTGCAGCAGGAGGATCTCCATCAACAGAACCGTAGTTACCCTGGCCATCCACTAAAGGATAACGCATGTTCCAGTCTTGTGCTAAACGCACCATGGCATCATAGACTGAAGTATCTCCATGCGGATGGTACTTCCCTAAAACATCCCCAACGATACGTGCTGACTTCTTGTAAGGTTTACTACTTGTCACACCTAAATCTAGCATGCCATAAAGAACACGACGGTGTACAGGCTTCATACCATCTCGAGCATCTGGTAACGCACGGGAAACAATAACTGTCATTGAATAATCAATGTAAGCAGTTTTCATTTGATCCTCGATACTTACCGGAATAATACGATCGTTTGCAGGTACTAAATTATTATCATTTTCTGTTTCTTCAGCCATATTAATTTGGTTTCGATAAAACTATTAAGCAATACCGTTTAAGCGGATTGCTACGCATGCGAAGTTACAAAAAAATAACCTCAAAAGCGAATATTTTGCACAGGAAGATATAGAAAAAATAGACGAATTTTTAATTGATTTTGAAATGATAATGTAGAAATGATTACTTTTTTATTTTAATTTTTTAAAACGAAGACGAAGGGAATTTCCAATCACAATAATATCTGAAAAAGCCATTGATAATGCAGCCAACATCGGCCCTAGAAAGCCCATGGCTGCCAATGGAATCGCAATGATGTTGTACGCAAAAGCCCAAAATAGATTTTCCTTAATCGTTTGTAACGTATGTTTTCCAATCAAAAGAAGATTTTCAATGGATTTCAGATCACTATTGAGTAAAATAACTTTTGCTGACTGAATGGCGATATGACTAGCATCACCTAAAGAAATGCCAACATGTGCTGTTGTAAGTGCGGGAGCATCGTTTATTCCATCGCCCACCATTGCTGTAATACCAGATTTCTTAATTTTATTGATGATGTTAAGTTTTTCTGCAGGACTGCTATCCGCATAAACATCGGCTATCCCTAATTTTTGAGCCACGAGATCACATTTACTTTTACGATCACCACTCAGCATCACGGGAGTGATATTTTTAAGTTTGAGCGCTTGAATCAACTCTTTAGCGTACGGTTTTATTTGATCCTCTATTACCAAACCAGCAACAACAACATCATTAATCGCTAAAATTAAGTCATAGCGATTGGAATAATCAACCTTTCCTAAGCGCGCATTGATCAATTTATATTCGTTGTTATTTGTGTCTACAGCGTAAATGCCTTCACTCTTAATTTCTTTCACGTTTTGAAAGATAATACGATAAGCTTTTACCTCTACCATATGCTGCCGAATAGATTTGGCAATAGGGTGATTAGAGTAACCTTCTAGTTGGGCAATGATGGATTCTACTTGGCTTTGCTCGATACCAAATGTCTGAATGGCCTTAATATTAAAATTTCCTGTTGTTAATGTACCTGTCTTGTCAAATACCATGTACTTTAAATCCGACATTTCCTCAATGGTATCTCCACCTTTAATCAATATGCCCATTTTTGCAGCTCTCCCTAAACCAACCATGACAGCAGTAGGAGTGGCTAGTCCCATTGCACAAGGACAAGATACCACAAGTACAGCAATCGCATTCATTAGAGATTGTTGTAAAGGCACCTCTGCGATAAAATAAGTGATGAAAAATGTAAATAATGAAATGACTACTACTAAGGGGACAAAATAAGAAGCAACTTTATCGCCTAATTTCTGAATCGGTGGCTTTTTTGATTGTGCTTCTCTGATCAGTTGAATGATTTGAGACAAGGTACTTTTGCTACCCACCTTTGTCGCGGTTATTTTTAAATTTCCTTCAGACAAAATAGTACCTCCAACAACAGTATCGTATTTCTTTTTCGCAACAGGGAGGCTCTCTCCAGTGATCATCGATTCATTGACAAAACCATTTCCTGCTATGATGTCACCATCGACTGGAATCTGATCTCCATATTTTACCAATAAAATATCACCTTGTTTGACATCTTTTGCCTGTATCGTTTCTTCCTTATCGTCTACAATTTTTGTGGTAGTTACCTGTTGAATTTTGATTAAGTCCCCAATAGCGGAAGTTGTTTTTTTGATGGATTTCTTTTCTAAAAGATTACCCAAAAGAACCAAGGTGATAATCGTTGCTGATGTCTCATAAAATAGATAACTAGGTCCAAGATGATTAATTGTCCCAATGAGGCTATAGGTAAAAGCAGCAGTTGAACCAATGAAAATTAGCACATCCATATTAGGCATCCCATTTTTTACAGAGAAAAATGCACTTTTTCCAAAATGGAAAAATCCCAATAAAAATACTGGTATACATAATCCAAGTTGCAGATAAGGGTCATGCAATAAAGGATGATGTATAAACATATGTGCAAATAGGGGGAGCGTAAAGATCAGACTAAACCAAAATTTAGTTTCTATTTTTTTATAGAACTTTTCTTTTGAAGAATTGGCTGTAATTACCTTGTATCCTAACTCCTCTATTCCTTTTGTTATTGTGAGCAGGTTGCGGTCGTCTATACCGGAGAATTTGACCTCATCTTCAGCAAAATTGACAAATATATCTTTGCCACCTTTTTTTTCTAAATATTGATGGATAGCAATTGCGCAATTGTTGCAATGCATACCTGTTACCGTCAGTTCTGTGTACTTAGTTTCTTCGTTCATGCTTTTCTGACCAAAAAGGTCTGTTGCAAATATACTTATTTTACATAAACCTGTTTTTTGTATTGATTGAAAAATGATTAGTTTAGCTGTTGAAGTAAATCTTGTCTACATGATTAAAAATAAATTGTCTTTATCTTTTGTTATCCGTTGCATCGTTTGGTTAGTCTTAAATTACTCATTTGTGGGTTTTGCTTCTTTTTATGAAAAGCATACCCTTATTCTGCACTTTGCCTATGCGTTAAATACATTTTTGACAGCAAACTTATTGATCTCCATTGGGCGATTTTTAATCATTTCATTGTATAATCGAAAGCATGCGAACCATACTGTTAGAGGTAACTTTGTTTTGGGTATATCACGAGTAGCACGTGTATTTAATGCTGTGATGATTGTCATTACAGTAATGATTGCACTAGGGATCGATCCGAAGGAATTTGTGACCAGCATGACGATTGTTGCGATGGCTATAGCTGTCATCTTTCGAGAATATATTACCAATATGATCAGTGGACTTTTAGTAATGTTTTCTGATCAATTTTCCATCGGAGATCATATTAAAATCAACAATTATCAAGGAAAAATTGTTGATATTACATTAGCGAATATCGTGGTACGCGATGAGGATGATGATGTCGTATTGATTCCCAATAATTTAATATTTACGTCAACAATGGTGAATAAATCTTCGCAGAAGTCGAATAAATTGATTGTCAAGTTTGAACTTCCTTTGGAAAAAATGCTACCCATCAATCAGTTTGAAAACCACTTGGAACCCTTATTGAAAGTAAATAAAAATATTATTTGGGATGATGTATTTAAAGTAAAAGTTGCGGAAGTAGGGAAGGATTTTGTTAAATATAAAATTGACCTAACAACCATATCCAGTAGCAATAAGTTACATTATCAAATTCAGAATGAAATTTTAAATGAAGTGCTATTGTTTACCTCCAGAGAGAATTAAATCTTGCGCACTTTTATATTCTTAACGAAATGGTGACTACCTTTTTCTAAAATTAAATCAGCACGGTAGCGTGTCGGTAAAATATTGTGTTCTAAATTTGGTTTATTGATCTCGTTCCAGATTTGATGAGCCATTTGCACACTCTCTTTGGTATTCATATTGGCGTAACGGTGAAAGAATGAAGCCGGATCCTGGAAAGCTGTATTTCTTAAAGATTCAAATCGATTGGTATACCATTCTAACAGGTTTTTTTCACTTGCATGGACATAAATAGAATAATCAAAAAAATCAGATACAAAGACACTGTTATGTCCTTTTTTAGCTCTTTGTGAATTGACTTGTAAGACGTTGATACCTTCTACGATCAAAATATCAGGATGATCAATGATCTGTTGCTGATCATCAGGTAAGACGTCGTATGCTAAGTGACTATAAACAGGAACAGAAACTGAACCAACACCAGATTTTATTGCAGATAAGAATTGAATTAACTTTTTAGCATCGTAGCTTTCAGGAAACCCTTTTCTATTCATGATGCCTTTTTCATTCAATTCCTTGTTTGGATAAAGAAATCCATCCGTCGTAACCAAGTCTACTTTTGGTTTTGTGGGAAGTAAAGCGAGAACACGTTGCAATACCCTTGCTGTTGTACTTTTACCTACAGCAACTGATCCAGCAATCCCAATGATAAAAGGAAGTCTACTTTCATTTTTTTGAAAAAAAAGATTGGATCTTTTATGCAAATCATGAAAACGTTCGATATGAATACCAAGTAAATGACTTAAAGGGAAATACACATCTTCAATTTCTTCTGCATTTAGCGGTTCGTTAAGTGCATGCAATTGATCCAGATCTTGCTGTGCAAATGTATGTGTGAAGTGACCATTTAGTTTTTTCCAATCTTCTCTTTTAATTGATGTAAAAGGAGAATCAATGGGCGTGTACTGTTCATTTTGCATGTTACTGGATTCTTTGTGGCGACAAATATACTATCTCATCTATATAATCAAAAATTATGAATAATTATTTTAGATGAGATTAGAAGAAATGACAATTGGATTAGTCAGTAATTTGTGGATAGGACATTTATCTGCAATTTCAAATAATTTCGCTTTTTGTGCTTCATCCAATTCTCCTTTAAAGGAAATATGGCATTTTATATAAGTGGTTTGCTGCAGTTCACTTTTGAGAATTTCATATGAAAGCTTGATGTTTACCTCTTCCAAATCCCATTTTTTACGATCAGAATACATTCTTACTGTCATCGCTTTACAAGATCCTAATGAAGATAAAAGGAGGGAAGCTGGATTAAAACCCTTGTCTTTTCCGCCTACTTCTTCTGGTTCGTCTGCTATAAGGGTGTTTTTCCCATGGGTAATGGTCGTAGTATAAGCAACTTGACCTATAGAAACTGAAATTTCATTATCGTTCATTCCCTAAAAATAAAAAAAAATAGTTAAATAATGGTTATCTAACTATTTTTTCTATCAATATGATCTTTTACTCATCTTCTAATATGCCTTCAATAATCAGACTCCCTGTTGCTGGATTGGTCGCTAAGGGAACATTATACAAGTCACAGACACGCATCAACATTTGGATATCTGGTTCGTGGGCATGCTTACCTAAAGGATCTCTAAAAAATATGATACCGTCTATTTTTCGTTCTGCTGTAAGCGCGGCAATTTGTGCATCACCTCCCATAGGACCACTCAACTTTAGTTCAACTTCCAATCCTGTTTGTTTTACATAGGATCCCGTAGTACCAGTAGCCACTAAATGTGCTTTTTTAAGAAACTCGATATGATCTTTTACAAAAGCAACCATTTCTGGTTTTTTACCATCATGAGCGATTAATGCAATTGTTTTTTTCATTGAAATATAATTATTTATGCATGTAAGTTTTCAACGTAATATATAGAGTCGTGATACCTGATTTGTTAACGTACTATATTAACCAAAGAAAATATAAGCTAAAATAATAGCAGCGACTAAGCCAACTAAATCGGCAATTAAACCACACACAAGAGCATGTCTCGTATTTTTAATTCCTACTGAACCAAAATACACGGCCAATACATAAAAAGTCGTTTCTGAAGACCCTTGAATAACACTCGCTAGCCTTCCTTGAAAGGAATCAGCACCATATGCCTGCATCACATCGACCATAAGACCTCTTGCTCCGCCACCACTTAATGTTTTCATCAGTCCAACTGGAAGAGCTGGTACAAATCGGGTATCTAATCCAAAATATGCAAAACAAGACCCAATGGCATTAACAATATAATCCATACAGCCAGTTGTTCTAAATGCAGAAATAGCCACAAGTATGGCGATTAGAAAAGGAATAATCATGATGGAGGTTTTAAAACCTTCTTTTGCACCATCAATGAAAGCATCATAAACATTTAGTTTTTTGAATGCTCCATAAACAATAAATAAGATGATAATTGAAAAAATTAAAATACCACCAATCAAACCGGTAATAACTTCAATTTTATCAGCAGGAAGGCCATTTAATCCAAAATATAAAGCCACCATCAACGCTATAAAACTACCTAGAAAGATAAGAATTGGTAGTTTAAAAAGATTAATTTTTTGAAAAAATGCAACAGCTAACATCCCTGAAATAAAGGAAATAAATGTTCCAATTAAAGAAGGGATAAAGATATCTGCGGGATTGGCTGCCCCATTTGCCATTCTTAACGCAATGACTGATGTCGGGATTAATGCGATACCAGCCGTATTGAGCACTAAAAACATAATTTGTGCATTTGTTGCCGTTTCCTTTTCGGGATTCAATTCTTGCAGCTCTTGCATTGCTTTTAAACCTACTGGAGTAGCCGCGTTATCCAAGCCAAGCATATTCGCTGAAAAATTCATAATAATCGATCCGTTTGCAGGATGATTTTTCGGAATACCAGGGAAGAGCTTACTAAAAAAAGGATTGACAGCCTTTGCAAATAACGTAATCATGCCCGCTTTTTCACCAATCTTCATGATGCCCAACCAAAAAGTCATCATTCCCACTAGTCCCAATGAAATTTCAGCGCCGTTCTTGGCACTATCAAACATGCCATTCACAACTTTCATAAAGATCTCCGTATCTCCAAAGAAAATCAGCTTTACTAACGCAACAATGAATGCAATAACAAAAAACGCTATCCAAACGATATTTAATGCCATATAGATTTAAAATATGCGTAAATGTAAACTTTTACAACCTATCCATCAACTTCGACCAAGGATTTTTCTTGTTTTTAGCGTTATTTTCTTTTATCAGATGCTCCACAATTTCATTGAGTTGATCTTCATGATCGCCCATTAATCTATCCGCTAATGAGATAAGCTTTTGAATATTGTTTTT
This sequence comes from Sphingobacterium sp. SRCM116780, assembly GCF_021442025.1. Lineage (NCBI taxonomy): Bacteria > Pseudomonadati > Bacteroidota > Sphingobacteriia > Sphingobacteriales > Sphingobacteriaceae > Sphingobacterium > Sphingobacterium sp. SRCM116780. Next base: position 1,827,983 of record NZ_CP090446.1, on the reverse strand, counting down.
CGAGGCAGCATCCATAGAAGATTCCACACTTGATAAATTGGTGGGTTCTAATCGGATGTAATTTTGTGAGCTTCGATTGAATTTAAATAATTGTTCCATAAAAAATTCCGTACTTTCGGACGAAGCACTGGTCATGATATCGACCAAAGCGGGGCCAATTTGAATGGCAAGTTTTTTCTTGAAGTGCTCATAATTGTACGCTTTCTTTGCAATTCCTGTCCCTAATGAAACCATAAATAGGTCATTAATCTCCGTATCCTCAAAAGCTTTCATCACTTCCAATAAAGCACAAATAGAAGGGTTTTGAGCAACCATTCCACCATCCACTAGTGGAAACCGGGTGCCAGAAATGGAATATATTTCAGCAACAGAAAAGTAAGTAGGAGCCGCAGAAGTAGCGCGACAAACATCTTTTAAATAAAAATCTCGTGCTTGCCCGTGCGTAATTGCTTTCTGCTGTCTAAAGAAATGATTTTTTCGAAGCTCAATATTATATGCAGTCATGATGCACGGCTTAATGAGCTGACTTAATTTGGTATCTCCAAAGTATTCATGCAACACATTTTCTAAAGCATTTGCAGAATATAATTCGCTGACCAATCCAAACTCACTTAAAAATTTTCGCCACTTGGTCGTTTTGAAAATCTCTGTGCCGTGTGATACATAAAGATCTAAGGCATCTTTCGCCGAAAACTTAGGCTTGGAAGGATCCTCATCACTCGGATATAACAAAATACACGCTAAAATACCACCTGTACTTGTACCTGCTATAAAATCAAAATATTCAGCAATCCTTGCATTGGGATTATTACTTTTTTTTTGAAGAATTTCTTCTAAAACCACGAGTACTAAAGCTGGTATTATGCCTCTAATTCCACCACCATCTATGGAAAGTATACTTTTCATCTTTAATCTTTATATTCTAAAGTACAAAAAATAGTTATTAAACGCTTGTCATTCAAAAAAAGTTGTTGAGGAAAATCCTTTTGAATGACTTAGTTAGATTTCATCAAGATTTTAGAAATTTACAGTATACATACTATAGACAAACCACTTGAAATGGATGTTATCCTTAATCTGTATCATTATTAACGATTCGATTAAAGAAATTTTAATGCTTAAAAAAATAATAAAGGAATAATATTAAAAGTGTATTAATTTTTTATATTTGCTCAACATGTTTTTTTGGTTATATGTAAGCCATATAATTAACCATAATGTCTCTGTTAATTTAGTTGAAAATAAAAATATTAGGTCACATATACTAATAGTTATTTTATTGGGATTTGCTTTCTACTTAAGATTCTGTAAAGCATTCTTAGAGGAATCAATACCATTCAAATTAAATAACGTAGAAAAATAAGAATATTGAATGAAATAAATGTCTGATTAACAATAATATATTAGATAGGAAAGTATTATACGAACTATACGTACACATAAAAAACAGCTGTAACTGTTGTTAAACAAAACGCTTTTTTCCATAATTCAGGAATACTGATATGGTGGAAAACTAAGTGTTCATTAATTATTAAAGAAAAGATGATAAAAATACTAAAAAAAAATACGCTGACACTTGCTATATCTTTCTTATTTACTTTGCAGATTAAAGCACAAAATGTTGTTGAGCTACCAAATGTTATACCTCCATCACCAAATGCTCAGACATTTATTAAGTATGGCAATTTTCCAGTATCCAATTACACAGGGGTGCCTGATATATCAGTCCCTATATATAATATTTCACTTAAAGATATTACTCTTCCCATTACTTTATCTTACAATTCATCAGGTATTAGGGTTGAAGAAGAAGCTAGTCGTGTTGGGCTAGGATGGGTTTTAAATGCAGGTGGGTTAATTACACATAATATAAGAGAATCTAATGATTTTTACTCCTATGATTACTTAAACAATCCTGCTGATAATGACTTACCTGATCTGAAAGGAATTAATCCTAACGATTATACAATAAAACAGAATTATCAATTTATACTTCATAATCCTAATGCAAATAGCTCTACAGGAACTAATCCTCTTGATAACTATTACAGAGTGGTGCAAGACCCCGTTAATAAAACCGCTATTCCATTCTCCTTACCATCTAATCTGACGTATGATAAATTTATAGCAGGAATTAGCAGCTTATATAATGACCCAGAATTAGGATATGATTTTGAGCCTGATATATTTAATTACAATTTTTTAGGATATTCGGGTAAATTTATTGTTTTAAGAAATGGCCAGGTATTAAAGGAAAAAGAAGACAATTTAAAAATTGAATATACGGTCAATTCTACTGTCACGACAACTGATGTTGCATCTTGGAAAGTAACAACGCCTGATGGAACAAAATATTATTTTAATGAAACAGAAAAAGTGAAATTTGTAGATCGTCCTCAAAAGGACACTCACAATAGTAGTTTTTACTTAACAAAAATAGAAACGATAAATGGTTCTATTATAAGTTTAAATTATAAAAAGAACAATATGCTTTTGGGAACTTTTTCTCGGTCTCAAGACTCCCGAGACCTAGGAAAATATGTACAATCTAGTACTGGATATTATGAAGTAGTATATTTAGATAACATACAGTTCGCAGGTGGTAGTGTCAGGTTCGAATATAAATTTGATAGAGAAGATAATGAACCTGAACCTCGATTGAAAACCATCTATATTGATGACGAATATGGATCTAATAAACATAAATGGGAATTCATTCAAAACTATTTCAATGCGAATGTATCTGGAGTAGATCTTCCCACTTTAGAACAATTAAACTTAAATTTTGCAGGACAACATTATTATATAGATGCCGCCAATAGGGGAAGTTTTTCCAAATCTTGGAATGAAAAAAGATTGAGATTGGATGAAATATGGCGAACAAATACGGACAATCAGCCAGAAGTATATAAGTTGACTTATAATGAGGATAAATTACCTTCAAAACTATCCTCATCGATTGATCATTGGGGGTATTATAATGGCGCTAATAACTTAGCATTAATACCAGATTTAATTCAGTTTGATTCTTATGAAAATGGAATGCCAAAATTCAATTATGGAGGATATGGTGCAAACAGAGAGGCTAATGCTGAGTATAACAAAGCTTTTATCTTAGAAAAAATTACGTATCCAACGGGAGGACAGACACAATTTGCCTTTGAGCCGAATAGATTTCATACGGACAACTTTGAAAATGATTCCTATAAAAGGAATCTCATGTATACTCGGGAATCTAATTCTTTTACAGAAAGTCAAGCAAATGGATTAAATAATATGCCTCATCAGTTAAAATCTTTCATCGTTGCGAATAGCTCAAAGAAATTCAATATTTCTGTAGAGTTCGTTCTGGATCAATATTTGTACACAGGCGACCCCTCTTTGGAAATAAGTATTAAAAAAGATATTAATGATTTGAATCCATTATTTAAATACACTTTACATGGTAATAATTTCTTGCCAGCCCCCCCTGTTTCAGAAAACAAGAAAATGACATATATTTCAGAAGATATTTTGATACCACCTGGAAATTATATTTTTATGGTCGGAGGCAGTTTGTTTAAACAATTAAAGTCAATCACAGCTAGTGCCACAGGAATAAATGGTTATCCAGAAGATTATATAAAGAAAAATTATTTAGGGATAGGCGGGGGCTTAAGGATTAACATGATAAACAATTATGATAGGAATAATAAGTTTGTTTCTGGGAAATCATTTAAGTATACGACTAATTATTTCCGATATGATTATTATTCTCCAGGATTTTCATCAGGTAAATTAATGTTCTACCCTCGATACATGAAAAATCGTTTGTATCAGACGTCTGATGGAGGAAGAGGTAATGGTTTTTCTGTTGGTTATTCATCGGTATATGTAACAGATGTTGACCTCATTAATGGCTCTAAAAATGGTGTGGCTTTATATGAGTATATAAATAAACCTGATAAAAACTTATACTACAATTTTAAATTCAGTGATTCCAATTATGCTTATGATATTAATCCTTCTGGTGTAGAGGGATTTAAATATCAAGAAAATGGAACATTGTTAAGAGACAGTCTATTTAGGGAGGAAAATCAGAGCCTAAAGCCAGTAAAGACAACGGAATATATATATAATATATTAGAAAAAAATATAGCTTGGGGTATTAATAAGAGCAGATATACAACGACCTCTCTTCCTTACCTTATCCCAAATGGAGATATATATACACATGAAAATAATACTCAAGTAACAAGGCTTAATTTTCTTTATCCAGCCTTAAGACCAATATGGGTGAGACTTGACCAAAAGAAAGAAACAATCTTTGAAAATGGTGTGCCGATAGAGTCTATAATGAATTATACGTATAATCCTACCTACAATTATATAACAAAGGAAGAGTTAAAATCTGGTACTGAAGTATTAAAGACTATTGATTATAAATATCCACCAGATATAACAGGTAATTCTGTCGTAAATAAATTGACAGAGACGAATAGAATCAGTATTCCAATTGAAACTAAACAAACAATTAATGGGAAGTTTTCGCAAGTTATTAATGATTATGCCTTATTTAATAGTGTGCCTCAATTGTCTACAGTAAAATCGAATACAGGAGTTAATAAAACTATTGAACCACGAATTATCTATCATCTTTATGATACATACGGTAATCCTACTCAAGTTAGTATGGATGCGTCAACAACTACCGTCTATATTTGGGGTTATATAGGCCAATATCCTGTTGCGAAGATTGAGAATGCGACATATGCAGAAGTACTTACCGCATTGGGATCTGGTACTATAGCTACAAACAAGCTAGATGCTTTAAATGCAAATGGAGTAACAGCAGAAACCATCAATAGTACGATCCAGTTACTCAGAGCAAACCTACCAAAATCGCAGGTTAGTACTTACACGTACAAACCACTTGTAGGTATGACGAGTAAGACAGATCCACGAGGAGTTACAGAGTACTACAACTACGATGGCATGCAAAGATTACAGGTCATTTTGGATCAGTTCAAGAATGTGAACAAATCCTTTGATTATCATTACAATCCCAATTAATCAAGTTAAGTTATGAAAAGACATATTCTAGCCATATTATCCTTATTTGCAACCAGTATTGCTCAAGGACAGACCATACAGAATGATCTCATTCTTAATAGCTATAGCAACCAAACGAACATACAAGCACTAAAAAGCGTTACCCTCACCAATGGATTTTATATTCCTACAGGCAAAACAGTCACAATCAGTATAGCAGGCTTTCCTACATTGATGAGTCAGCCTAGTATAGGGCAGAATTATATATTGACACGAACATTTCGAATATCAGGAGTAACACCTCAGACTCTGAATACCTTACGGAATATTGGACAAGAGAATCAAACCATCCAATATTTCGATGGATTAGGGAGATCTCTTCAAACAGTGCAGTTAATGGCAAGTCCATTATACAAGGATATTGTAGAACATAAGGAATACGATGTATTTGGAAGGGAGAGTAATAAATATCTGCCTTATGTGCATACCGAAGGCAATGGTGCATACAAGACAGGAGGAAATACAAATGTAACTACCTTTTACAGCAAAACGACTGGAGGAGACATCGTCGGTATTGTTCGTACGAACAAACCTTTTTCAGTAACAATCTTCGAGAACAGTCCGCTGAATCGTGTTATTGAGCAGGGAGCACCCGGAGACGCTTGGCAACCAGCAGCTATTGTGGGAACAGGTCATACAGTAAAGACGAACTATGCTACCAACACAACGACAGGAAACGACGCGGTAAAACTATGGAATATAGGAGTGGATGGGGCAAGCAGTACAGGTAATTATCTTACAGGTAAACTGCATTTGATTACCATTCGCGATGAGAACAGTACCAATACAACCAGCCGTACAGGATCTGTGGACGAATACAAGGATTTTGCGGATCGAGTGGTGTTAAAACGTGTTTGGGAATCGGAGACGAAGTCATTGAATACATACTATATCTATGATGATTTTGGTGATCTGAGGTATGTTATTCCTCCAGGAGTAACGGCAAACAGTTTTACAATCAAGTCTACTGACCCTAATTTTGGTAAATATATCTACGCCTATAATTATGATGATAGGAGAAGACTGATTGAGAGAAAAATTCCAGGTAAAGGCTGGGAATGGTTAGTTTACAACAAGAATAATCAGGTAGTGATGACTCAGGATTCAGTACTACGTACACAGAACCAATGGTTGTATACAAAATATGATGCATTTGGACATGTTGCGATCACAGGTAAATTTACCAAGTCCTACAGCAACCAAATCGCTGCTCAGACGGATGTAAATACAGTAACCAAATATTGGGAGGACCGTGTTGGAACTGCAGAGTATACGACAAATCAAGCTTTTCCATTGGGATCGCCCTCAATATTAGTGACAAATTATTATGACGACTATACCTTCAATGGAAATACGACAACAGGTCTCCAACCTATAGGAATTACGAAAAGTATCAAAACCAAGGGATTGCTGACAGCTACGAAGGTTGCTAAAGATGATGGTACATCTACGCTGCTCAGGATCAACTACTACGATGACTATGGCAGGGTAATACGGACAGCCTCTCAAAATCATCTAGAAGGAACGGACGTGGTGACCAATGAGTACAACTTTCCTGGCGAGCTGATCAAAAGTACACGGGTCCATACACCAAAGACAGGTACAGCTACCACCATCGTAAGTAAGAATGACTATGATCATGTTGGTCGTTTGATAGCTGTGAAGGAAAAAATCAATGCTCAAGATACAGTGATATTGGCCTCTAATAGTTACAATGAGATTGGTCAGCTCAAGAACAAATCGGTGGGGAAAGCGATGTCAACAGAGAGCAGCTTTGTTAACAATACGGACTATACATATAATGAACGAGGCTGGTTAAGCAAGAGCATTTCGGATAAATTCAGCCAGCAGTTGAAATATCAAGATGGTACGAATCCACAATGGAATGGTAACATCAGCCAACAGTTTTGGGGCGATGATCGTACACTCCCTAATATCTTCAGTTATCAGTATGACGCGCTCAATAGACTACTCAACGGAAGTAATACAGCCATGACAGAGTTGATAACTTATGACGATATGGGCAATATCAAAACCTTGAAGCGGGATGCAGGAACAGTGACGACCTATACTTATAATGGCAATCAACTAACTGGATTGACTGGTGGATTAGGAGGTAACTATACCTATGATGGCAATGGCAATGCCAAGACCGATCGAATGGGTATGACTTTTACATATAACCATCTAAACTTGCCCAAAATTGCTGTTAAGACAGGTACCGATGTGAGCTATTTATATGATGCAATGGGTACGAAACTACGCAAGACCGCTATAGTCAGTGGAATTACAACTGTAAAGGAGTATGTTGGAAATATTGAGTACAATGGCACGACTATCGATATGATTCACAATTCGGAGGGTTATGCCCTGAAGAGTGGTAATAACTATATCTACCATTATAATTTGACAGACCATCTCGATAATGTTCGCGCAACTTTGAAACGAGGAAGTTCTGCCACAACAATAGATCTGGTTCAACGCGATAATTATTATCCATTTGGTAAGCGTAAGGGGGTATTTGTAAGTGGTGCAGGAAATAAGTATCTTTATAATGGCAAGGAAATTCAGTCAGAATTAGGTGATCAATATGACTACGGGGCTCGGTTCTATGATGCAGAGATCGGTAGATGGAATGTAGTGGATCCTTTGGCGGAGAAAATGCGCAGACATTCTCCATACAACTATACCTTTGATAATCCGGTTCGGTTTATTGATCCTGATGGAAGAGGACCAACTGATAAAATACTATTAAATTTAGATGGAAAAGAAATAAGCAGAATAAAAGATTCATATATAGATCAATATTATCTAGCTATAAATAGTAACGCTGACTTTATTTGGACTACAGGGGATAAAAAATCTTTTAATGCTGTAAGAGTTTTAAGTTCGGAATCTGTTTTAGGTGATCCTCGAGAAAATAGGAGATCAGGAATTGGATTAGGAGCGAGGTTTACTGGGGAATTTAACAATAGTTTTACTTCAGATGTTCAAAATGAGATGGTTTCGAATAGTATTCAAGGAATAAATAGTTATGAAGATGTCGTACGTGAATCTGACGGAGGAAATTTAGATTTTAGACCTAATTTCGCTCCTGGAGAGTTGATTAATTTGGATGGAATTTATATGAATAATCATGAAGCATTGAATTATATGTGGGGTAAAAGTATTGCTGAATTAGGGATAGATTTAAATACTTCTTTGAACGCGGCTGAGGGGTATAACACTTATGATAACTATTTTGGAGATAGCCCTAAGGACAATCAAAACAATCATATTGAATCTATTATAAGGGGTTATCTAAATCAAACAAATAAAACAAGAAATGACAATAGTAATCTTGAAGAAACAACCACATTATATTATCAATACTTAAGGGATAGAAAATGATTAAAATAATATTAATGTATGTATTAGTTTTACTAATAATTGCATGCGATAGTAGATCCAATACATTAGATTTAGAAAGAATTAATAAAGATCATTTTAAAATAGATACTTTAATCAGCATAACTAGTAAAGGAATAATAATAGGAAATATTATAAATGATAGTCCTTTTGGAAAGTTTTCTATTAATCGAGTAGTTATACAAAATTCTGGAAAATACTCTGCAGCATATAAAATAAACCTTGCAAAAAAAGAAGATTTATTTATTACAAGCAAATATTTATGTATTGTTGATAAAGAAAAAAGCAATTTTCAAGGATGGTATGCTATTGAAAAAGGAAATATAATTGAAAGATTACCAAATGATAAAATAATTTTAGATAGCTTAATAGATGAATTCCCTAATTATATGATTTTGAAAAAAAATGGAATATATAACTTTTATGATCCAAAGAATAAGCTTGAAAAAAGTCTTAATTACGGAAATTTGATAGGCCTAAATTTAAATTTTGAAAATTTACCTATTGGTATTTACTCACTAGACAATGGGAATTTGAAGAAAATAACAAAAGATCTATCCGATTTCAAAGATATAAAGGACGGTGTATATTTTGTCTCAAAGCCAGGAACTAACGTTATTCAATATGTAGAACAAGAATCATTCTTTAATCAGTTTCAAGAAAAGATGAATAAAAGTAATCCTCCAATGAAAATAGAAATATCTATGAATCTTTTATAGCTTTTGATTAACTAAGTAAGATTCAAAATAACATGTGAAATTCAAACTCAATTTTTTAAGGTTAAGTGTTTTCCCCCTTGGTTTAAGTGTCCGCTATTTCTGATGACACTTAAATCCAATATATAAAACTAAGACTTCGTCTAGAAATAGATCAGAACCGATGAAACCTGTCCAAAACAGCAACAATAACAGGAAGAACGGCTGCTTATTTGTATGATGCAACAGGAGCTAAACTGAAAAAGACAGCAACGGTTGCTGCTGTAACTACAGAGCAAGATTATATTGGTGGTATCGAATACGGCAATCTTGGAGCAGTAGCAGTGTGATCGAACGGATCGCTACAGAAGAAGGCTTCCTGTTGAACAGTGCTGGAACTTACAGCTACCACTACAACCTAACCGATCATCTGGGCAATGTACGCTCGGTGATCAAGCAGACAGGAACTGCTGCAGCACCAATTGCAACGGTTGTATAGAAACAGGATTACTATCCATTTGGAAAGACCAAGGCTATTGTAAATAGTAAGTAGCTTTATAATAGCAAGGAAACCGCATAGCGGTTCATGAGGTCAGCTAAAAGACAAATTATTTCCGAATAAATGCAGAGTGACCTGAATGTAGGTACGCATACTTTGGGAGCTACTTATTTTCTGGAAGGACAGTTGGATTATGGTGCAAGGTTCGCAGCTTGTCCCGATCTATCGGGGATGCAGAGATAGGAAGATGGAATGTGATCGATCCGAAATCCGAGGTTAATAGAAAATGGTCACCATATCGTTATGCATATGACAATCCATTACGGTTTATTGATCCAGATGGGATGCTGGAAAATATTGTTGTCCAAGGAACTGATAATAAAGAGTGGAGAGTAAAAACTGCTGGGGAGGATATCGTTTATAATGTTCCTTTTGACTTAAAAAATAACACTACAATTGATATTGGTGCAGGCAATGTAGATCCAAGTAGATTTGCAATAGGTTATACAGTACAGGCGGATCTAGGTGGATCATTAGGAGTTGGTGGAAGCGGTGGGGCTGAATTATCTGTGGTAAATTTTACTGATAAGAATTATAGCGATTATAATTACGTTTATGCGGGTACACATTTAAGCATTTCGGTGGGAGCACAAGCACCCTTAAATGCAAGTGTTGGTGGTAGTGTTTCCATTGCATATAATACTTCAGTAAGAAGAATAGATCCCCAGAAGGTTATCCAGGTATAACGATCTCTCAAGGAGCTGCAGCAGACGTTAAAGTGGTAGCAGGAGGAGTGGTTACTGGTTCGGCAGATAAACTGGGTTGGAAAGGAGTGTTGATAGGAATGAATGTAGGAGTAGGTGGTAATTTAGGAGTGGTAGTTGGTATGGGTGCTCAGACATGGTTAATAAATGATGTTAAGCCTACTGCTCAAAGAGGATTTCTGGACAGGCTCAATAATAAGATAAACCCTATAGGTTCTGCCATATAAACAGGAACGGTGGCTAAATTGAGAAATTTACTAAAAGTAAGTTTCATTAAGTCTTTTTATTCAGAACCTTTAAAATATAATAAAATGAAGAAGTTAAGATATTTAGGGTTAATCGTCGCGTTATCTATTTTTTCTTTTTTGATGATTCGTGATTTCGATTCATCAAAAAAGGAAGCAATAAGATCTGATAAGCTTTTGAGTAATAACATAACATTCGAAGGGGTAGTTATAGGAATGTGAAAGTCGACGAATCATTCTTTTGGGATAATTGAGTTAAAGCTATTGGAGTCCAATGTTAAAAACTTTAATGAAAATATTGGAAAAGATGATGGTGGAGGAATTTACCCTTACAAAATTAGAAATGGTATAGCAGAATTATATTGTACCATTTCGGTTGACAGAAAGTTGGGAGATCAAGTAAAGGTCGTCTCAAACAATTTTATGATTTATTTTAATCCTAAAACATCGGGTGAAGTAGATAATCTTTATATTATAACTAAAGGCTATAATTTAAACTATGTGCGAGAACATACAAAGTTTAAATAAGGCTAGGTAAGCTTGGGGACCATTACGACTACGGAGCAAGGTTCTATGATGCGAAGCTGGAGTGTTATTGACCCACTTACAGAAAAGTATGTTAATTATTCAATATATAATCGAAGTAGATATTGCTAATCAGAATGAGGAAACTTCTCCAATAATACTTGGAAATGAAATGTTTTTATACCTAAAGGGATATACTGATGATCCAAAAGGAAAAAGGACTCCTCTGGTTTAAGTGTTCGCTATTTCTGCGGTCACTTAATCCAACATAGGGTATGTCCATATAACATTCGTGTAGTACTGTATCTTGGTCTGGAGACCTGGTGGCTAAAAAGGATTTAAGTGACCCGTTGGAACACTTAAACCAAAGAGGGCTCAGACATGGTTAATTAATGATGTTAAACCTACATCTCAAAGAGAATTTCTGGACAGGCTTAATAATAAGATAAACCCTATAGATTCTGCCATATCAATTGGAACGGTGGCTAAATTAAGGGAAATAATGAAATGAGGTCATTATGACATCTGTTGTTGAATCAGAATTATTACTAAATAAAAAAAATGAAAAATTTTAGGCATATAGTACGGATCTTTACTGTATTTGTTATTTCTTATTTGATATATTATAATTTTCAATTATCAAAGAAAGAGATTGCAAAGTCTAATAGATTATTACATAATAATGTTGCATTTGAAGGTATAATCGTTAGAATTCAAAGGTCGAATAATCATGCTTTTGGAATCATTGAATTAAAACTCATTAAATGCAATGTCAATGACTTCTATAAAAGCATTGTTCATAATGAATTTAAGGGAATTTATCCATACAGAATTAAGAATGATTTAGCGGAATTATATACTACAATTTCGAATGATATAAAAGTAGACGATTCTGTGAAAGTGGTTTCTAATGATTTAACAATCTACTATAATCTTCAAAAAGGATATGAGGAGGGAAGTCTTTACATGATATCCGAAGGTTCTGATTTAAACTATGTACGTGAAAATACAACGTTTAAATAAGGCTAGGTGAGCTTGAAGGCCATTACGTTGAATATTTAAGAGGTTGGTATGGGGATAGTAAAATTTTTAATAATGTTGAACGAGAAAAAAGAGAATCAAATCATAATAATGTTAATTCTAGCAATTAGCTTGTTTCTTCATGGATGTAATTCCAAATCTAATGTTAGAGTTTTTGAGCTTAGGGATTTTAAAACAAAGCAATTAAGAGTTATCTATAAATATTATGAAACAAACTATAATAATGTATATTTAATAAAAAGGCACTATGAGTCAAAAAACGACTCTACAAATGTCCAAGAATATTTTCTTTCAGTAAAACGAGACACAACTTTTATCGGTAAAAAATTGAATAATACATTGATTTTTCTTCCTTATTTGTTAAGAAAATCAAATAAAAAAAGTGCATTTGATTTTACATCATTTTCAGCTAAAGATGAAGTAATTCTTGATGCATCTGGAGGGCTAGAAAAAATGAAAGAAGTATTTAAAGATATAGAAGTATATCAAGGAAATGACTATGGCAATATTTATAGTGAAAATATAACATTAAGCTTTGTTGATGGATATATTGTGAAATTTATAAAGACAAAAGACTTTGAATTCAAGTTGGACACAAATTTTACAGAAAAGTCTGATAAAGTCAAAGTATAGAATTTAAAATATTTAAAGTAATTAAATTTATAATCTTATTTTCCTTCAATTGAGACAAATTCATTAAAGTTTGACACTATATCATAAAATGTGTAAGTTATAGAAATGCGGAGTTCGATATGGACTTCGCATTTTTTATTGACTTAAAATTTATAACATTATGATTGAGAAGAAATCATTATTAAAGGGAAAAGAGTTCTTAACGAGTTAAAGATATGTCCTGTATTTCTTAAAGATATTAGACAGAAATAGGATAAAATAAGGATTTAACTGGTAACATAGTAGGGAGCTGAATCGTACCTCAATCGTACCTTGTTCGTACCTCGTTCGAGCAGAAACGAACAAGGTATGAATGAGGTTCGAATAAGCTAGGTTGAAAACAGGATTAATTTTAGAACTTAATCTCTTTGTCCTATATGTTATTAACCATTATGTAGTTTATTGTTTTCTCCGCTTCTAACTATTGAGATTCTCTTCAAGCATTAAATATGAAATTGTAAGAAAAAAACAAGATCAATAACAAGCTAATACAGTATGCTGACAGAAGTAGTCAATGCAGGGTTTTCACTATAATAAAGATGTTAGGGTTGCTAGTAGTATGACGGAGAGGAGTGACCCTTATAGAAATGCAGAAGGAGATAATGGTATTCTTAAAGGGATTTCAAACGCAATAGCATATTCAACAATCAGTAAGAAGAATTTTCGACAACAGAAGCTGCGGCTTCTCCATAAAAAAAGCCGATTCTAACACAGAATCGGCTCTTTATTTCGTTGATGATGCTTATGCAAACCAAGCTAAGACTTCGTCTTTCGTTGGCATAGCGATCTCTAATTTCATTTTTTTGCGCATTCCACCTAAATCGTTGAACACTTTATTTGGATTTGCTTCTTTCAATTCAGGAATGGTATTGAATCCCATTTTCTGTAGTACAGGAACCCATGCTGCAGGAATACCTAAGGCAACATAATCTTCTGTAGAAGCAACTGTTGTTATTTTCTCTGGACGCATTTGTGGGAAGAATAAAACCTCTTGAATAGAAGCATTATTCGTTAAGAACATAATCAAGCGATCCATGCCAATACCTAAACCAGAGGTAGGAGGCATACCATACTCCAATGCGCGTAAAAAGTCCTGATCAATAAACATCGCCTCGTCATCTCCACGTACTGATAAGGCCATTTGTGCTTCAAAACGCTCACGTTGATCAATCGGATCATTTAACTCTGAATACGCATTTGCAATTTCTTTACCACATACCATCAATTCAAAACGCTCTGTGATTTCTGGATTATCACGGTGTTTTTTCGTCAATGGAGACATCTCTTTCGGATAATCGGTGATGAATGTTGGTTGGATGTATTTTCCTTCACATTTTTCACCAAAGATCTCATCGATTAACTTGCCTTTACCCATGGTATTGTTGACTGCAATACCCATTCCTTTTGCAGCTTCGAAAATCTCTTGTTCAGATTTTCCGGTAATGTCAAAACCTGTAAATTCTTTGATCGAATCAGCCATCGTGATCCTTTTGTACGGTGCACGGAAATCAATCTCATGTTCGCCAAAAGTCGCTTTTGTCGTTCCGTTCACCGCAATAGCACAATGCTCTAATAAGCGCTCTGTGAAATTCATCATCCAGTTGTAGTCTTTATAGGCTACATAGATTTCCATTGCTGTAAATTCAGGGTTATGCGTACGATCCATCCCTTCGTTACGGAAGTTCTTAGAAAACTCGTAAACACCATCAAAACCACCGACGATCAAACGTTTTAAATACAACTCATTTGCAATACGCAAATATAATGGGATATCTAAAGCATTATGATGGGTAGTAAACGGACGGGCAGCTGCACCTCCAGGGATGGATTGCAATACAGGAGTTTCAACCTCCATGTATCCTGCATCATTGAAGAAGTTACGCATCGCACTAAATAACTTGGTACGTTTTACGAAAATCTCTTTATTCTGAGGATTCACCACAAGATCAACATAACGCATTCTATAGCGTAATTCTGGATCTGTAAAAGCATCATAGGTTTTACCTTCAGCTGTTTTTACGATCGGAAGTGGGCGCAATGATTTTGATAATACGGTAAGTTTCTCGACATGCACACAGATCGCTTCTGTTTGTGTTGTGAATACGTATCCATGGATACCAACAATATCACCGATATCTAATAATTTTTTAAAAACAATATTATATAAGGTTTTATCTTCGTCAGGACAGATATCATCACGTTTGATATACGCTTGGATACGACCCGAGCTATCTTGAATCTCAAAGAATGAGGCATTTCCCATTACACGACGACTCATGATACGTCCAGCAATCGTTATATTCTTATAATTTAGCTTATCTCTATCGTAATTTTCTAATATATCAGCAGCATTCGCATTGATTTCAAACTCATGTGCAGGATAAGGGTCGATACCCAAATCGATTAGAGATTGCAATGCCTGTCTTCTTAATTGTTCCTGTTCGGATAATACAGTACTCATTGGTAAGGATTAAATAATAAAAAAATCATGCAAAAATAGCTTTTTTTTTGCACTTATGAGGGTTGAATTTTCATAATATTTATGTAGAGAACCTGTAGCGTTTCATCCGATCCTCACGTTATGACAACGTACTTGATCAATAGCATGATAAAATTAGAAAAAAGACTTTCCTAATCTTAGTTTAGAAAGTATTATTTTAGATAAAGATTGGGAATTAATATTAGTCTTATTGAGTGAGCGTTATTCAAACATATTTTAAAAAACAAAAACAACAAACACTTAAACGTGCGCTGGAAGAATGTTTACAAAATCGTGAGCAAGGGAAAGCTTTTGTCTATAAAAAATATTATGGCTACTTAATGGCTATCATTATTCGCTATGTTAAATCTGATGTCGATGCCGAAGAACTAACAAATGAATCATTTATTCGCGTTTTTAAACGATTAGATTCTTTTAATAGTCAAGTAGAGGAGGATGTTTTAGAAAAATCATTTCGTGCCTGGATAGGTAGAATTGCCGCTAATATTTCGATTGACTTTTTACGTTCAAAAAAACATATGACATCTTTAGAGGATGTTAATGAAGGTGATCTACAGGTTCCGATGATTTATAATTCAAGCAGTTTAGAGGTTAGTGATATTCTAAAATTGTTACATGCATTGCCCGAACTACAGCGTGTTATCTTCAATCTATATGAGATAGAAGGTTTTTCACATGATGAAATAGCAAAACAACTGAATATACCCGATAGTACTTCTCGTACTTATCTGACGAGAGCCAAGCAAAAGTTAAGGACGCTTTATTTGGAACAAAATACGATAAGACAAGAATTTAAATAAATAGAAGTAGTAAAGTACAATGGCAAACGAAAAAAATAGGGAATTGATAGACAATATTGTCGACAAACTGAAAGCTCATGAGCTTCCTTATCAGGAAGGTTCGTGGGAAAGATTTGCGTCAAAAAATAACCCTTTTGTCGGAAATAAAAAATCAAACTGGAAATACTGGAGTGCCGCCGCAGCTGTATTGCTGATCTCGGGTGCTTCGTTTTTCTACCTGAATCATGGAAATGATCCATTGGATTTACCTGTTCAAACGGCATCAACTGTTGATGTGAAATCACTAAATGTAAAAGTAGAACCAATAACAACAGATATCGATACTTCAACATCAGTACCTGAAAACTCTTTTTTAGGTGATATTGCAATTGCTGCGATCGCTAAACAAGCTGATCAGGAGATTTTACAAGGGGATCAGACTGAGCATTTGACGAATACAGATGTTTTGTCCTTAGAACATCTGGTAAGTCCTCGTATCAATCCTAATTTTAGCTTAAGTGATAAAAATAAACAGATAACTGTTGGTAATGTAACCGTTCCGAATAATGTTGTTTCAACTAAAAAAGAAATAATCAACCCCAATCATACAGCGCTTAATGAAACCGTTAAGAAAGAAAATCAAACGATGATGTCTGTAGGTGAACAGTTAGCGCGATTAGGTTCTCTTTATCCTTCAAAATCTGAGAAACATGATTTTGCTTCGGCTTTGAAAAAATGGGAGGTCGGCGCTTTTGTTGCACCTGCTTCTACAGCTGACAAAATTGGATTGGGTGGTGGTTTAAGCTTGGCTTACCAAGTGAGCGATAAGGTGAGTATTCGATCTGGTGTATCGATGCAAGAATATGGGGCAGGAGCAAATAGACAAACGAATCCAGGTGCTGTACAGTCAGCTAGTTTGGCTTACAATGATGCGATTGCACAGAATACAGTACCAAAAAATAATGAATCACTTTTATTAGCTAAACAAACAGTAGATAAAGATTTAAGTGGGGTAAGTAATAAATTGTTGACGGTTGACATACCCGTTGATGTACGTTATCATGTTACAAAATCATTGTATACATCAGTGGGTGTATCTTATGTGGGGGTGGTAAACCAGACACAAGATAACTATTTTGTTGACGGAATTAACGAAGATTCATTTGTCAATAATAAATCTGTAGTTTCATCTCCTGAAACTGTGAAGCAGTCTTTTAAAGGAAACTCTGTCAGCACCGATAAGTTTAACGGTTTTGTCAACTTCTCCATTGGAAAGAAGATAGGAGTAGGATCAAAATTATCAATCGCTGTAGAACCATTTGTTAAACTTCCCATTGGAGGTCTCAAATCTACCGATCTTAATTATACCAATGGCGGATTAAAAATTGTTACCAGTTTTTAATCTAGCAGATCAATACGTACAGATCCCATTCCTGCTGCGGTAGCTCCTTGCACACCCGGTTCGCCATCTTCGTATACCAAACATTTTGATGGTTCGATTTGCAATCTTTCTGCTGCTAATAAAAATGGTTCAGGAGAAGGTTTACCATTGAGAGTGTCACCTGCACATACCAAGGTTTCTAATTTATCAAGCACATCAATCACAGTTAGCGTAATGGTTAATGTTGATCGGGTACCACCTGATACAGCTGCAATACGTTTTTTTCCTATTTGAAATTTTAGGTGCTCAACAACATAATCAATAGGCTGCGTTTGTTGAACAAAACGTTCGATAAAGATGGTAGATTTTCGTTTCGAAAATTCTACTACATCAAAAGTTTTTTGATAGCGAATTCCGATTTCTTGAGCCACAGCCACAGTAGGCCAGCCTGCAGTTTCATCAATCAAACGATCATCTAAAGTAACACCATATTCAGCTGCAGTAGCTACATAAGCCGCTTTATGCGCATGCATATTATCGGCTAAAGTTCCATCAACATCAAACAACAAAGCATCATATGATGCTGCTATTTCATTTAGTTTATTAAATTTTTCTATTGATTCGGGTGACATATACGAGGTTATAGGGAGTGTTTTTTTGTAAAAAAGCTAATCTTATCGACTAGCTTTTCTTCTTCGTTTTTCTTTCATGATTAATCCCAGCTCTCGTCCAGTTTGTCCTGCTACTGAAGTATTTTCTTGAGCGCGACGGAATAAGTACGGCATAACAGCTTTTATTGGACCATAAGGCATATATTTTGCCACATTATAATAAGATGCTGAAAGATTAAAAGTTAAATTATCTGACATCCCTAATAATTGAGCAAAGAATATACGATCACTTCTATGGTCAATACCACGTCTATCCAACTCATTTGCCAACAATAAACTACTCGCCTCATTATGTGTACCGGCCATAAAACCAAAACGATCAAGATGATCTAAAATGAAGTGAATAGCAGCATCATAATCCGCATCTGTAGCTTCTTTAGTTGGTTGAATAGGATCTGGGTACCCTTTTTCTGCTGCACGCTGTCTTTCTATTTCCATGTAAGCACCACGGACGATTTTAGCACCTATAAAGAAATTTTGTGTATTGGCGTAAGCTAAATCTGCTTTTAATGAAGCTAACTTGTCGTGGCGATATAATTGATACGTATTATAGACAATAGGCTGTTCTTTATTGTACTTTTCCATCATCTCACGTGCAATGTCATCAATGGCATCTTGGATCCAAGAGTGCTCCGCATCGATTAATACTTTAACATTTGCCTCATAACATGCTTGACAGATCTGATCACAACGATCATACATTCTATTATATTCCGCTTGCTCAGACTCCGTTAATACTTCTTTCGCATTTACTTTTTCAAACAATTCAAAACGACCTAAGCCAGTTGGTTTGAACACAGAGAAAGGAATGTATTTATTAGTTTTTGCCGCTACTACAGTTCGCAGTGTTTCTTTGAACGTCGCATCAAACGCAGCTTCTGTTTCTTCCCCTTCTACCGAATAATCTAAGATTGTACCGACATGATTCTCTCCTAAGTGATTAATTGCTTCTGAACAGCCCTCAATGGTTTCACCTCCACAAAATTGTTTAAAGATTGTTGATTTGATGATTCCTTGAATAGGTAGTCCGATATTAAGTGCAAAATTAGTGATAGGAGGACCTACTTTTACTAAAAAATTGCTCGCTATTACTTTGTAAAGTAGATAAGCACGATCTAAATCTTTATCGGTTTTACTTTTGAATGCAATTTCTGTATTATCAAAAGAAAGTTTTCTGGGTTCCGAAATCTGTGTCATTATTATATTATAATCCTCACAAATGTAGTAAATTCCAAAATATTAAAACTTATTGATTAGGAGATTGCTAAAATATTAACTTATTTTTGCGGCATGCAAACATTCAAAATAGAAGGAGAGTATATTCAATTAATTCAATTACTTAAAGCTTTAAATTGGGTAGAACATGGCGCTATGGCTCAACAGGTTGTATCCGAAGGGATGGTGCTTTATAATGGTCAGGTTGATTATCGTAAAAGGCTAAAACTAAGACCCAATGATGTGGTTGAATTTGAAGGTCAACAAGTAAAATTGGTATAATATTTAACAAAATTTGTTTATTAAAAATATAAACTGAAACAATAAAAATGCAGGTTATTGAAAGTTTGGGCTATCAGGTAGTCTTTGAAGACTCTTTAGACTCTTTAAAAACATTTATAGAAGAAAGAAATTACTCTAAAATCTTTGTGTTGGTGGATGAAAACACCAATGATCATTGTTTACCGATTATTCAACCTCTTTTAGCTGATTTGGGTAATTACGATATCATAGCGGTTGATTCTGGAGAAGAAAATAAAAATATCGATTTTTGTATTGGTGTATGGAAAACCATGCTTGATTTTGGAGCAGATCGCCATAGTTTAATGATCAATTTAGGGGGAGGAGTAGTGACCGATATGGGTGGTTTTGCGGCTTCTACGTTTAAGAGAGGAATTGATTTTATTCAAATTCCAACTACCTTATTATCACAAGTAGATGCATCCGTAGGTGGTAAAACAGGCATTGATTTAGACAATTTTAAGAATATCATTGGTACGTTTACGCAACCTCAGGCTGTTTTCATCAGTAGTGAATTTTTGAAAACATTAGAAAGAAGACAGCTTGTCTCTGGTTTCGCAGAAGTGATTAAGCATGGCTTAATATTCGACGCAGCTTATTATCAAACGATTAAAAATCTAGATGCTTCTGCCATCAATACGGATTATGTGAGCCATTCTGTTGGTATTAAAAATACGGTCATTACACAAGATCCTACCGAAAAGGGTTTACGCAAAATATTGAATTTTGGACATACCATTGGTCATGCGATTGAAGGATACTCATTATTGAACGATAAAAACTCATTATTGCATGGTGAAGCGATCGCTATAGGGATGATCTGTGAAGGTTACTTATCGCATAAATTGAACGGTTTATCGCTAGATGAACTAAATGATTTGATTGCTACGTTTAGAAAAAACTTTACCGATTATCATTTTGATGAATCCATTGATCTTGAATTGTTGAGTTTGATGAATAATGATAAGAAGAATCATTCCAATCAGATTGGATTCGCCTTATTAAATAAAATCGGTGCATGTGACTATGATATTTATGTGACAGAAGATTTAATTATTGAAAGTTTAGATTTTTATCGTAATTTAATCTCACAATCTTAAACTCTTGGTTATGACTATTCTCGTTAGAAAAATAATATTCCTTTTGTTGGTACTTTGTACCATACAAGGGTATGCACAACATCGAATTCTTATTTTTTCTAAAACGACCGGATTTAGACATGCGAGCATAGAGCATGGCACTGAGGTGATAAAAGCATTAGCTTCGTCAGCAAATATAGCGTCTGATCATACTGAAGATAGCCGTCTGTTTACAGATAGTACACTTTCGAAATATGATGCAGTGGTGTTTTTAAGTACAACAGGGGATATTTTAAACGAAAATGAAAAGACTTCTTTTGTTCGCTTTATTCAATCGGGTAATGGCTTTGTCGGTATTCATGCCGCAAGTGATACGGAATATAACTGGCCTTGGTATGGTCAACTGGTTGGAGGTTACTTTGCATCACATCCCGCAGTACAAGATGCTAAAATTCAGGTGAAGAACCGTAAGCATCTTTCCACCAAACATTTACCTCAGGTTTGGTTTCATCGGGATGAATGGTACAATTATAAATCCGTGAAAAAGGGGCTTCATGTATTGATGAACTTGGATGAAACAAGTTATAAAGATGGAAAGATGGGAAAATTTCATCCTATAGCCTGGTATCAGGATTTTGATGGAGGACGTTCATTTTATACCGGACTCGGTCATACAAGCGAATCCTTTGACGAGGAGAATTTTCAAAAGCATATTTTAGGGGGTATCTTATATGCCATTAAAAAGAAATAAGGAAAGGTCAGCTTATCAGCTGACCTTTTTTATTTCTTAATAACCCATACTGTATTTTATTCCCATCGTATACCAAGTGCCTGGCATGGGTACTGCACCCGCTTCAATGTATTTGACATTGAATAAGTTCTGCGCATCTACATATAAATTGAGTTTAGCTATGTTATGGGAAAGTCGAATATCGGAGATAAAATAAGACTTATAAGATATACGTTCATTGAAACGGTTAGCTGTTGTTAAACTCCATTCCTTGTGTGAAACAGTAAAGTTCACATTTGCTTGGTGTCTCAGGCTTTCAATCGCATATTTAGAAGCATTCCCCATAGTCGCATCTTTTACTTTTGGATGCAGGTAATTATAGCCTAAAGTGGTGTAATACTTGGTGGTAGCTACTGGATCATTAAGATCCAGACGGAAATTAAAATTAAAACCTTGTACTTCATTTTTATCCATATTTTGCGGTTGCCAAGGTTCTGTATTCACCTCACGTGTCCAATCGATAAAATCATTGATGGTTCGATAGAAATAACCTGCGTGGGCGATGATATGTGCATCAGCATATTTTACAGCTCCTTCGACCTGTCTTGCGCGTTCAGAAGTTAATGCTGGATTACCAATATTCGCAGGTCTTTGATTCAAATATAAGTCCGTAAATGAAGGTATTCTTTGGCTAGAACCAGCATTGAAAACCAATTTCCATTGATTATTGATCTCATATCCTAAATCTATTCCTGGGAAAACTTGCCAACTATAGTCACTATTATAATTGACATAAGTACCGATGTTGATTAATAGGTTTTTAATCATTTCTGTCTTGAATTCGAAATATCCACCGTAATTCTCACGGCTATGACGTCCAATATTCGAGCTGTTAATGTTTTCAAATCGACTTTCAACCCCAATACCAAAAGAACCATAATCTTGTTCATATACCGCATTCAGTTCGGTCATAAAAGCATTATTATAATGTTTACTTCTCGCTTTCGTTAAGTCATGTCTTAAATAACGGTAATCATCCTCATTGTATCGATTGGAAATCCGTGGAGATAGCGTGAAGCGCTTTCCCAATTGATGTTTAGACTGTAGGGTTGCAAAGGCAGTTTTCACTAACTCATACGATTCTTTATCTCCAGGAGCTGCATAAAAGCCATTCGCTCCAAATTGATTGTCGATGTATCCAACAGCAGTAGAAACTTCATTATTACTGTTCGGAGTATAGTTTCCTTGGTAATAAATTTTATTGTTTTTTGAAGCGGTATTATAACGTTGTCCATTTGAATCTTCATGACCTAGGTAAAGCTGTTGGCCAAAATGTCCCATTTTATTTGCAAATCCAAGTTGGATTCCCTTACCGTAATATTTTCCATGCTGTGCATCTTCACTTTTTTCAAATGAGCTACCCGCATAGACCTGAGCACTTATGAGATTACTCTCAGCAGTTTTTGTGACGATATTAATGGCACCCGTTAAACTATTGATTCCATAGATGCGAGATGCAGGCCCTTTAATAATTTCTATTCTTTCAATGGCATCTGTAGGAATTGGAAGATTTAAGGAGTGATGAGCTGTCTGTGGATCTGATATTTTCGCTCCATTCAACAGGATTAACGTTTGTTCGAAAGTACCACCATCAATATTGACGTCTGCCTGAGACCCAAAAGGACCTCTTTGACGAATATCAACGCCACTGATATAGGCTAAAAGTTCATTGATCGATCGAGCAGGAAATCGCTTGATATCCTCTTTCGTTATAATTTGAATATTTCTAGTTTGCTTGGAAAAAGGAATCTGCAAACGATTCTGATTAATAATAACTTCATTGAGATTAGTGGTATCTCTTAAGGAGTATGCTTGAGCATTTGCTATTTGACTAAAAGCATAAGAAGATCCCAGCAATAAAGAAAAAGTTAATAAGGTAGTTTTTTTATTCATTTGGCTTTTCTTAATTTTTTTTGACAAAAATAGCTTCAGCTGTTCTTACTTCAGGGTACCACTTTTTATATATAACATAGTCCGGTTTGTTTACCATTCTTCTCGACCCATATTTTTTTTGTTATCGGTATTAATGGTGGTCTCTTCTAATTTATTGGTTGATAAATTTTTGAGTTCGGGTTGACCTGCTTCCACCCAAGCAGAATACCAAAAGGAACCTACCTGTTGTATGGCATTTGCCATTCTTTTCTCCACCATTCCATTAAGTGCGAGGTGATATGCCTTCGCATAATCATCAGAATACGTTCTGATAAGCACATTATTTCGTTCTATAAAAGCATATTTCTCATGTTTTGAAAAAGAGGCAGATAGTTCTTTCTCCATCATTAATACGGAATCCACTAAGCTATTGCTCTGTTTCACAATTGCCCAGGCTTCACGAAGGGGATCTGTAATAAAATGCGATCTGCCTTTTATAAATTTGTAATGATTGGCAAACATTTCTGGTAGTCTGCTTTCCCAAAAGGCATGTATGCCAATTTGATTGGTCAATTGTCCATTATAATTTTTTGTTGTATGTAAGGGAACATGCGCATCTCCAATGTAATGACCCAAATCCGCTGAATATCGGATGATCTGACGAAGATCTTTATTTTTAAATGCTTTAACGAGCTTATTATAGGTAAATGATATTTGCCAAGGAACAATTCCATTTAATAATAACTGTTTTTCCTGATATTTCTGTTTGGCTTTTGTCCAGTGTATGGGGATAGAGTCAATGGAAGGCTCTTCGTAGTCGTCAATG
The DNA here is from genome assembly GCF_021442025.1 of Sphingobacterium sp. SRCM116780. Classification (NCBI taxonomy): domain Bacteria; kingdom Pseudomonadati; phylum Bacteroidota; class Sphingobacteriia; order Sphingobacteriales; family Sphingobacteriaceae; genus Sphingobacterium; species Sphingobacterium sp. SRCM116780. The sequence goes on along the minus strand of NZ_CP090446.1, from coordinate 1,803,630 downwards.
TCGATATAATGACGAGGAGATTCTAAACTATCGATATAACATCTTTTATCTGGATCTACTGCTTTTTCACTGATGAGGTAGATATTTTTTTTATAAAATGAGGCTAATGCTGGCGGAAGTGTATATATGGCATATTCATTGATTTTTTTATGGGCAAAAAATCCCCATGACGTGCATACTATAAAAATAGTCACTATGGTGATAGTGACCGATAATCTTTTCATCATAAAATAATTGGTTAATTAAAAGTAAGTTACCGATTATAATTTAAATTTAGATAAAGAGATATGACATAGTGGAGAATACGTAACATAAATTTAACACTGTTTGTCATCAAAAATTTTTATTTTGGCCTAAATAATCGCGCAGTTTATGAAAATACTTTATGCGGTACAAGGAACAGGCAATGGCCACCTCAGTCGAGCGATGGATATTGTTCCTTGTTTACGCAATTTGGGAGAGGTAGATGTTTTGGTCAGTGGCATTCAAGCCGATTTGGTTTTACCATTTGAAGTGAAATATCGGTTACATGGTTTAAGTTTTATTTTTGGGAAATCTGGAGGGGTAGATCTTTGGAAAACATTTCTGAGTTCTACTGTTCGTAAATTTACACAAGAGATTAAATCACTTCCTATTGAAGAATATGATTTAATTATCAATGATTTTGAACCCATATCTGCTTGGGCTGCTCATATGAAAGATGTAAATTGCATTGGGTTGAGCCATCAAATAGCAGCATTAGACGCTTCAAGTCCTAAGCCCGAAGAGACTGAAATGTTAGGGAAATTCATCATGAAAAATTACGCACCTTCTACACATGCCTATGGTTTTCATTTCAAAAGCTATAACAAAAATATTTTCACACCTGTTATACGAAATTCAGTTCGGGAATTAGAAATTCAAGACCGCGGACATTATACCGTTTATTTACCCGCGTATGATGATGCGCATCTATTGAAACACCTCATGAAGTTTCCAGATGTTAAATGGGAAGTTTTTAGCAAGCATAATTCTAAAGCTTTTGATATGAAAAATGTCACCATTCAGCCTATAAATAATGATGCATTTATTCACAGTATGGCCAGTTCTTCTGGAGTGCTTTGCGGTGCAGGTTTTGAAACTCCTGCAGAAGCATTGTTTCTACAGAAAAAATTATTGGTTGTTCCGATGAAAAATCAATACGAACAATATTTGAATGCTGCTGCCTTAGAGGAAATGGGTGTTTCTGTTATTTCTAGTTTAAAACAAAAAAATATGTTGTCTATAGAAGCTTGGTTGAACAGTAGATCAAAAGTTGTTGTCGATTATAAAAATAATACACAAGAAATTATTACTAATATTGTAAATAAACATAGTTAAATATTTTATGAAATATATTGCTCTAGCAATCTTGTCTTTGGCTACATTATCTGTATCTGCTCAACAAAAAAAGAAAACAGTTAAAAAAACGACAACGGTAAAAACATTATTATCGACAAAAGCAGATTCTGTGTCGTATGCTTTCGGTCGTGATATCGGTGGTTCTTTAAAAAGTCTAGGAATCACAAATTGGAATCAGGAATTAATTGGAAAAGCATTGATCAGTGCACTTAATGACCAGAATTCTTTGATCGAAGAAGATAAATTGAAGGGTATTATACAGCAAGCTGTTACTGAAGTTAAAGAACAGAAAGAAAAAGAAAACCTTGCAAAAGAGCAAGCTTTTTTTACTGAAAACGCGAAAAAACCAACGGTTAAAAGTACGCCAGAAGGGCTTCAATATGAAGTTTTAGTGGCTGGTACAGGAGATAAGCCTAATCCTGAAAACGAAGTAACGGTTCATTATACTGGAACATTATTGGATGGTAAAAAATTTGATAGTTCTTATGACCGCAATGAGCCTTTGAAAATGAAATTGGATCGGGTGATTGAGGGTTGGAAAATTGGAGTTCCACTCATGTCTAAAGGGGCTAAGTACCGCTTTTATATTCCAAGTCGTTTGGGTTATGGAAGCCGTGACATGGGAGCTATTCCTCCGAATAGTATCTTAATCTTCGATATTGAGTTAGTGGATTTTGTAAAAAATGCAGCGGAATAAATTAGGTAAATCTACCATAGAAGTTTCCTCCATTGGTTTGGGTTGTATGTCTCTGAAAGGCAACAAGCATAAACAGGGGTTGGATATCATTCATAAAGCTATTGATAGCGGTATCAATTTTTTTGATACCGCTGACTTATATGAAAAAGGTTTCAATGAGATGCTCGTTGGAGAAGCGATATATGGATGTAGAAAACAGCTGGTTCTGTCTACGAAGGTAGGAAATAGCTGGCGAGCAGACGGAAATGGTTGGGATTGGAAAGCTTCTAAAAACTACATTATAAAAACCGTCGAGTCTTCCTTATCGCGATTAAAGACAGATTATATTGATTTGTATCAACTTCATGGCGGCACTATAGAAGATCCAATCGATGAGATTATAGAAGCTTTTGAACTATTGGTTCATGCAGGTAAAATCAGAGCTTATGGAATATCCTCTATACGTCCTCAAGTAATCCGTGAATATGTGCAGAAATCCAATATCAGCGCCGTAATGATGCAATATAGTCTATTAGATAGGCGTCTGGAAGAGGAAATGGGAAACTATTTATTGGAAAATCAAATTTCTATTTTAGCTAGGGGAGCAGTAGCAAAAGGAATGCTGATCAATAAACCTGCAGAAAAATTTCTACAATATACTTCTAGTGAGGTTCAGCATATTATACGTAATCTGAATACTTTTGCAAGTCAGCATCAATTTAAAAATCTAACGGCTGCGATTTCTTTTGTCCTTTCTAATGAAACGGTTGCTGCTATACTTTTGGGGATAAATACACCATTGCAAATGTCTGAACTTTTAAATGTGAAAGATCAGGTGCGCCAATTGACAGGAGTAGAAAAAAAAGAATTGTTAAACGGTGTTCGAGAATTATTTTTCACTGAACACCGATAATCATTATTTTGTGAAATAAGTTTGCATGATACGTTCCAAATCTTCTTTGGTATCTACCGCAATTGTTTCATGTTCTGTCTCGGCAGTTTGAATAGCATATCCATTTTCAATCCAACGCAACTGTTCCAATGCCTCAACTTCTTCCAATGTTGATATGGGTAATTGTGTTAGTTTTTCTAAAATAGCCGTTCTATAACCATAGATGCCGATATGTTTGAAGTAAGTTTGTTTCGATAACCATTCTTTTTGTTCGACTCCTCTTAAGTAAGGGATAGTTTGTCTAGAAAAATAAATGGCTTCTCCACGAATGTTACGAACTACTTTTGGGATATTGACATTGAATAATTCATCTTCGGTATGGATTTTCTTAACTAAAGTTGCTATTTGAGTCTGTTCTTGATTAAAACAAGAGGCTAATAATTCAATTTGTAATGGATTGATAAAGGGTTCATCTCCTTGGATATTGATAGCAATATCAAACCCAGTTACTTTAGAGACAACTTCTGCACATCGATCTGTTCCCGACTGATGCGAAGAGGAAGTCATAACTACGTTTCCAGCGAAACTTCGAACATGTTCTTCAATCCTGCTATCATCTGTCGCGACAATAACTTCATTTAAACAACCTGTATTTTTAACTTGTTCATATACGCGTTGGATCATAGATTTACCAGCAATGTCAACCAAAGGTTTTCCTGGAAATCTGGAAGAAGCATAGCGAGCGGGGATGATACCTATTATTTTCATCAGTATATATATTTTATTTAGGTCTGTAATTTTTCAAACTAGCTTACTACATACCGTTTGTTTCTTTAATGATAACGAAGCTATTGTAAGGAAATTTCACATTTTTAGTGAAAGAATTCATTTGGTGGCATTACGTTCGGTTCGTTATCGCTTTTGAGTATCATACTTATGATCATCTCCTCATAAGCGTTTTAAAAAGAAAGCCAGTTTTAATAAAAAAAGCTGGCTTTCGGATCTTATACATTTTTCGGATTAAAACAATCCAAATAATTGTGATTCAATTTTCTCAATGATGGTACCTAGATCTTCCGGTTTATTCGTGAAATCCAAATTATCTTTATCTAACACCAATAATTTACCGTCTTTGTAATTATCGATCCATTTATCATATTTCTCATTCAATTTGGATAAATAATCCAATCGGATTCCCGATTCATAATCACGTCCTCTTACTTGAATATTATTGACAAGTGTCGGAACTGAGGCTTTTAGATAAATTAATAAATCCGGAGGTTTGATATAATGGATGATACTTTGAAAAATATTACTATAATTTTCAAAATCCCGAGCACTCATCAATCCCATATCATACAAGTTTTCTGCAAAGATGTATGCATCTTCATAGATTGTACGATCTTGGATCATATCAATATTTGTTTGTTGCAATTCAACAATTTGTCTAAAGCGGCTGTTTAAGAAGAAAATCTGCAAATTGAATGACCAACGTTTCATATCAGCATAAAAGTCTTCTAAATAAGGGTTGTTTTCCACAGCTTCAAACTGAGGCTCATATTTAAAATGGTTCGCTAATAATTTCGTTAAAGTTGTTTTTCCAGCACCAATATTTCCTACAATAGCAATATGCATATTTCTATCTTTAGTTCTTAATAAAATCTTTTTATACCAATAATCTCACGGACTTCTTTTAAAGTTTTACGTGCAGATTCACCTGCTTTTTCAGCACCCAATTTCGCTACTTTAGCAATATAAGCATCATCGTTGGAGATATCTTCTATACGTGAACGTACTGGCTCGGTTGCAGCAACCATATCTTCAGCCAATTGCTTTTTGAAATCACCGTAACGAATCTGACATGTATTGTAAAGTTCGTCAAAGTGTTGTAAAGTATCAGGAGTAGAAACCACTTTCATCAAATCAAAAAGATTTTGAACAGACTCAGGTTTCGGTTGGTTCATTTCTGTTGGTCCCGAATCAGAAACAGCACGCATCACTTTTTTACGAATCACATCAGCGCTATCTGACAAATAAATACAGTCGGCTTCGCCATTCGATTTACCCATTTTACCTTGTCCAGCTAGACCTGGTATTTTTACTAATTTGTCTGAATAAGTAAAGGCAAAAGCTTCTTTGAAGTAATCAACTTCGTATAGACGGTTGAAACGATTACCGAAAGTTCTGGTCATTTCCAAATGTTGTTCCTGATCTTTTCCTACAGGTACCTTGGTTCCATGATGGATTAAAATATCACAAGCCATCAAAACAGGATAAGTTAATAAACCTGCATTGACATTATCTGGATTGCTGCGTACTTTATCTTTAAAAGCTGTAGCACGTTCAAGCTCTCCCAAATAGGCATTCATATTCATGTATAAATACAATTCTGCGACTTCAGGAACATCAGATTGCACATAGATCGTAGATTTTTCCGGATCAATTCCTGCAGCTAAATATTCCACAATCACCTGTCGAACGGTACCTTGTAATCCGTGAGGGGTAGGGTGGGTTGTTAAAGAATGTAAATCGGCAATGAAGAAATAACAATTATATTCATTTTGCATCTTCACAAAATTGCTTAATGCGCCGTAATAGTTTCCTAAATGTAATTTTCCGGTACTTCTAATACCACTGACAACAGTTTCCATATTGAATGCGAATTTAAGGATAAATTCCTTAAATATCGTTCTGTGAACTTTTTCTTTTGTAGAAAATTGATTAAATCATTTTTCTAAAAGAGAAACTAGACATGAAGTGGTCAAAATCAGTGTATAACAGAAGTCAAAGAGCAAAAGTGTCAGGAGCTTTTTCTATTTGCACCGTTGCTTTTGCTCTTTTTTATGCTATTTATTAACTACACGAAAGATAAGATCAGCAGCCAATTTTGCCGTACGCCCATCGATATCAAAAGATGGATTGAGTTCTGCAATATCTATACTGACTAATTTTTCAGAAGTTATGATTCGATTGAATATACGAAGAAAGAATGCATCAGGTACGACCCCGTTAAAAGCAGTGGCACTCACTCCCGGAGCATAGGCTACTGCAAAAACATCCAAATCTACCGTTACATACAGATGATCGATATGGTCAATAAAAGCATCTATTTGAGCATCTATAGTTTCTTGATTCAGTCCATTAAAATCTTGCGCTTCTATCCATTTTATTTGATTTGCTTGTGCGGCATCAAATAGCACTTGTGTATTGCTGATTTTTTGAATGCCAATAGGAAGATAGTTGATCGGTTTTTCCAACTCTGCAATCTGATAGAATCCAGTCCCTGAAGTTGGTATTTTATGCTTGGGTTGACGCATATCAAAGTGGGCATCGAAGTTGATGATACCAATCCGATTGTTGTAAGCTGCTTTTAGTCCGAGATAGTGTCCAAAGGTAATCTCATGACCACCACCTAGAAGAATCGGAAAACCACCACGCTGCAGGATAAGCTTGACCATAAAACCTAACGCTTCCTGTGCCTCTTCGAGTTGTTTATCAATACACTGAACATCACCAGCATCTATTAATTTGATTTTTTTGTTACTACATACAGGAAGATTAGATAACGTTTTTTTTAACGTCTCCGGTCCTTTAACAGCACCTGATCTTCCTAAGTTTCGTATCACTCCTTCATCAGAAGCGAAGCCTAATAGGACAAATGAACCCTGAAGATCCTCTTCTGTTTTTAAATCGATAGCACGGATAACTTGATGCCAGCGTAAATGTTCTTCCGTTGTACCATCAATTCGACCATTCCAAAGTTGTTGATCGCCTTTGCTGTAGTATTTCCAAGGACTAGTTTCCATATGTATCAAAAAGTTTAGCTAATAGGTGACCATCGACCTCATTTGCTAAGGTCACTTTCAAGGATTTTGTTCTGCCCAATTCTACTTCAATAGCCTGTCTAGCTTCGGGATTCCGAGCCCAAGCACGTCGAGCAATGCCATTATTAACATCATAGAATAACATATTTTCCAATTTCCGTTCTGCATCAGCAGAACCATCCAATAACAGACCAAAGCCGCCATTGATGACTTCACCCCAACCGACACCTCCGCCATTGTGAATAGATACCCAGGTTGCTCCTCGGAAGCTATCACCGATCACATTATGGATAGCCATATCGGCTGTAAATTTACTACCATCATAGATGTTGCTTGTTTCGCGGTAAGGGGAGTCCGTTCCGCTCACATCGTGATGATCTCTTCCCAGCACGATAGGTGCAGTTATTTCGCCACTACGTACAGCGTGATTAAATGCTTTTGCAATTTGAATTCTACCGAGTGCATCTGCATATAGAATTCGTGCTTGTGAACCAACTACAAGTTGGTTTTTATCCGCTTGTTCAATCCATTTAATATTATCGGTTAATTGTTGTTGGATTTCAGGATATGCTGTTGTTTGTAATGTTCTTAAAATCTGCGTAGCGATGCGATCTGTCGTTTTTAAATCTTTCGGATCACCAGAAGTACATACCCATCTAAAAGGTCCAAATCCATAATCAAAACACATAGGTCCTAAAATATCTTGCACGTAAGAAGGATAACGGAAGTTGATGCCATCGGCTGCCATGATTGCTGCACCTGCACGACTACTTTCTAATAGAAAAGCATTTCCATAATCGAAGAAGTAAGTACCACGTGCTACATGATCATTAATAGCTTTTACATGTCTGATTAATGATTCTTGTACTTGTTGTTTAAACTGCTCTGGATGTGCTGACATCAGGGTATTAGCTTCTTCGAAACTTAATCCAATCGGATAATATCCTCCAGCCCATGGATTGTGCAAGGATGTTTGATCGGATCCAACTGAAATATGAATTCCTGCTTCATAAAATACTTCCCAGACTGTTACGATATTACCAATATAAGCGATGGAGATCACTTCTTTCAACTGTATGGCTTGCTTCACACGTTCCAACAGTTGATTGATATCGTCGACTAATACATCTACCCAACCTTGTTGATGTCTTTTACGAGCTGCTGTAGGATTAACTTCAGCACAAACAGTGATGCAACCTGCTATATTTCCAGCCTTGGGTTGTGCGCCACTCATTCCTCCTAAACCCGATGTTAGAAATACTTTACCTTGTATGGTATCATCTTTTGCTAACTGTTTTCGAAAGGCATTCATGACCGTAATCGTTGTCCCATGAACAATACCTTGAGGCCCAATATACATGTAGGAGCCTGCAGTCATCTGTCCATATTGCGTAACACCTAATGCATTAAATCGTTCCCAATCATCTGGTTTGGAATAGTTGGGTATCATCATACCATTTGTGATGACAAGTCGAGGTGCTTCTTTTGATGAAGGAAATAAGCCCATCGGATGTCCACTATACATATGTAAGGTTTGCTCATCTGTCATATTGGACAGGTATTGCATCGTTAGTAGATACTGAGCCCAGTTTTGAAAGACAGCACCATTTCCTCCATAAGTAATTAACTCATGGGGATGCTGTGCAATTGCTGGATCTAGATTGTTTTGAATCATCAACATGATACTGGCAGCGTGTTGACTTACTGCAGGATATGCTGCAATTGGTCTTGCATATAGGGCATAAGTAGGACGGAAACGATACATGTAAATTCGACCAAATTGAAGGAGTTCTTCTAAAAATTCTTGTCCCAATTCCTCATGCCATGCTGCAGGAAAATACCTTAGCGCATTTTGTATGGCTAATTTCTTCTCTTCTTTGGATAATATATCTTTTCGTTTAGGTGCATGACTTACGGTTGTATCATAAACAGCCTTTGCTGGTAAAACGGTTGGTATTCCCTGTCGGATTTCTTCTTTGAACGTCATCGTTGTTCTCCTTTCTGATAGATCATGATTCCTTTTTTCCAAACCTGTTCGGGTTGCATGGTTCCTTGCAAATATGTTATATTTTGATAATTGTCCGTTTTGTAGATGGAGAAGTCAGCCCATTCTCCTACAGCCATTCGTCCACGATCTGTCAAATGGAGTGCTTGAGCTGCTCTAAAGGTAATTGCGGCGAAGACTTCAGCATTCGATAATTTTTCTGCAGTAGCAAGAATTGTTGCTTGTGTCATTAGTTGACCCATAGGAGCAGAACCGGGATTCCAATCCGTTGCAATTGCTAAGCAGGCTCCTTGATCCAATAGTTTTCGAGCAGGAGTAAAGGCACAGCCAATGCCTATCGATGCACCAGGTAAGGCTACAGCTACTGTATTGGAGTTGGCTAAATGTGCAATTTCTATAGCTGTCGATGCTTCCAGATGATCGGCACTAACCGCATTAAATTGGATGGCGACTTGTGAGCCAGCGGTAGAAAATTGATCGGCATGCACCGTAATATCAAATCCCAGCGCTTGTGCTTTGCGGAAATAGGATTGAATTTCTATTGCTGAAAAAGCACTTTTTTCGATAAAAGCATCTATTCTATTGCTGAGTTCCTCCGCTTTTAATACAGGGAAAAGATGGGTTGCCATCTCTGTTAAGTAATCTTCACTAGTGCCTTCATAATCTTTGGGTTTCATATGTGCAGCTAAACAGGTTGGAACGAGGTCAACGGCTACAAAGTCTTGTGCCTTTTTCAGCGCACGAAGTATCTTTAATTCTTCCTGAATGGATAAACCATAACCACTTTTAACCTCTATGGTTGTAATTCCCTGCGACAGTAGAAAATTTGCACGGTCAATAATAGCTGTGATCAATTCCTTTTCACTTGCTGCGCGCGTGTGCTTTACTGTGCTCCAAATGCCCCCTCCAGATTCCGCAATTTCCAAATAGCTCGATCCGGCATTCCGCAAAGCAAAATCATTTGCTCGATTTCCTGCAAAAGCAATATGGGTATGGCAGTCAATATATCCAGGAACACATACTGCATCAGCTTCAATCCGAATCAATTCAGCCGTTGATGTATGTTGTTCTTTTAGTTCATCATAGTCCGTTAGGGCTATAATTTTACCCTTTTCTATCAATATACCAACATGGGTGAGCAGATTGATTTGTTGATCTGAAATCGCTCCTTTTAAAGGAACATGATCCAAGGATAGGAGCTGTTTAAATGGTCCTATTAGTTTTTTATCTAACATCTTAAAAGGCATTAAAATAGGCATGATGTAGTCCGTGATATGGACTGTTTTGTTGATCGGCAATTTCTTGTGCGATTTGGACTAATCTTCCCGATGCAATAAGATCTTGTGCTGCCAAAAGTATGTATTCCATGATTTGATCTTCTTCGACATGGAGAATAACTTTTCTAATTTCTTGATGAATCGCTTCTATAATGGGTGTGGACTGAAGTGGTTTATGAAAATCAAATGCCTGTGCAGCACAAATTAATTCGATACTTAAGATCTTACTGACATTATTGATCACTTGAAGGAGCTTCCGGGATCCGATAGAACCCATACTTACATGATCTTCCTGACCTAATGAAGTCGGGATGCTATCTGCACTTGAAGGAAAACATAAACCTTTGTTTTCGCTAGCCAAAGCAGCGGTACTATATTGCAGAATCATAAAGCCTGAATTTAATCCTGTTTCTTTTAACAGTAATTTGGGTACATTTGGGGTATCACCTTCTAAAGAAAGATACACACGTCTGTCCGAAACATTTCCGATTTCTGAAACAGCCAGGGTTGCATAATCAATGGGCAATGCGATGGGCTGTCCATGAAAACTACCTCCGCTAATCGTCAATTCGCTATTGATGATGATGGGATTGTCAGTAACAGCATTGATTTCAATTTCGATCGTTTCTTTTAAATGCAACCATGCATTTCGAGAAGCACCATGTATTTGAGGGATGCAACGTAAGGAATATGGATCTTGTACGCGCGAACAGTTTCTATGCGATTCGACAATTTGCGATCCTTTCAATAGATTATAAATAGTACTGGCTACATATTGATTTCCTTTATAGGGTCTTAGTTCATGCAGTTGAGCGAAAAAGGGTTTGATAGAGCCATTTAAACCTTCTAACATCAATGTCGCGATCAAATCTGCATTTTGAAGTAGATTTTGCATTTCCACAACAGCTTTCACCGCATGTGCCGCCATAAATTGTGTGCCATTGATCAAAGCAAGCCCTTCCTTTGCGCCTAAAGTGATGGGTTGCAGATTAAACTTTTTAAGTACTTGTGCCGTCTCCATCAGTTGATCTTGGTACCAAACTTTCCCTAATCCTATTAAAGGTAAAAATAAATGGGAGAGAGGAGCTAAATCTCCAGATGCACCGACAGAACCTTGCTTAGGAACTACTGGGGTTATATCGTGTTCAATAAACCATAAGATACGTTCCAATGTTGTCAATTGAACGCCTGAATAACCTTTCGCTAAAGCATGTGCTTTTAATATCAGCATTAATTTTGCTAATTCTTTATCAATAGGTTCTCCAACACCTACGGCATGACTTTTTAGAATATTTTCTTGCAGTTTCTTAGTGTCCGCAGGATTAATTCTGGTTGTGCAAAGTGGGCCAAATCCTGTATTGATGCCGTATACTATTTTCCCAGAATCCACAATTTCCTGAACGTATTGGGCACTTTGTTCAACGCTTTTTTTTGTTTCTGGAGATAATTCAGCTTGTATGGCTCCTTGTGCAAGTTGGATGGCTAGGGAACTTGTCAATTGATCGATACCGTATTGAAATTTTTTCATGTTGTTTTTCATTGGGATGTATGATATGGCTGTGTACGTTTTTCAACGGCGTAAATGAGCTCGTTAGACACGGTTTAATTTATTATTAAAGGCATTGCTGTTGTCTTAGTGGTTTTCATCATGATCATGCTTTCTTACTTTTTTCAATGCTGTTCATGAACGCAATCTATGAGAGCAGATGCAAACCATTATTCTTTACCAATGGAACATTCATGCTGTTTTTCTTATGTTATTTCAAATTTAACGCTTACATTTAATAATTATAAATACCAATTTCATCAATAGTTGATTACTATGAGTTATCAAATAGAACTTCGGCATCTCTATTATTTTAAAGTTTTGGCAGAAGAATTACATTTTAGGAAAGCTGCGGAGAGACTTTATATTTCGCAACCTGGATTATCTCGACAGATCAAACAGATGGAAGAGATTTATCAAGCGACATTATTTGAAAGGGGTAAACGATCGGTTCGATTGACAGGAGCGGGGAACTACCTGAAAAAAGAAGTGGATATTATTTTTACACACATGGATAAAGTACAACGGGAGCTTCGTGTGCTGGGAGAAAATAAGGTGACAGAACTACGGTTAGGTTTTATTGGTTCGGCAGTACAATCCATTCTGGCCAAAGTGTTGGTGACGCTGAAACACGATTTTCCTTCCATCGAAGTGGATCTGCAGGAACTTTCTAACGAAATGCAGGTTGCTAAGGTGCTCAAGGAAGAACTTGATTTTGGACTTGTTCGATTGGATGAGCTACCTAAAGGATTGAAGAGTATACCCGTAATCAAGGAACATTTTAGCTTGGTGGTTCCGCATGATTACACGATTCAGAAAACCAATTTTTCCTCTTTAAATGATTTCAGAAATGAACCGTTTATTCTTTTTTCAAAGGATTATAGTCATTCTTATTTTGATTTGGTCATGAGTATTTTCAGAGATGCAGGATTTGAACCAGATGTGGCATTAAGAACAGTAAATGCCATGACCATTTTTAATTTGGTAGAACAAGGTTTGGGTGTTGCAATTGTTCCAGCCTCTTTAAAAAAGGGGTATACTTCTAAAGTAAAATTTATTGACCTGCATCATATACCCCAAAGAACAACTTTATCGTTAATTTATAATGCCAATGTTCATCATCCTGGAATAGATTTATTTTTGAATGTTATTCAAAAGGAATTGACGGATAAAATATCCAGTTGATTCCAGATACAAAATATTCAATGATTACGGCTGTATTTGGTTTATAACAATGGTTGATTGGGTTTAATGTCCGCTATCGACTAATACATAACCAAAAAATTTACGAAATGATTCTGGATTATCGACTGTCCCACGTTCCGAAATTAATTTAATATGGATATTATTGTTCTTCGCTTTTACTTTAAATTCATCTAAGTACTCAATGATGTCGTAATCTAATATTTTGGTTTTACGAACATCAAGCTCTAAATAAGAACCTGGCGCCAAGCCATCCAATTCTTTTACGATTGCACCTCTATTCACAAAAGTGACTTCTTCCGCGAAGTTCATATGAAAAACATTTCCTTCTTTCACTAGCATCACATGTGAATTATTGTAGGATTTAATTAAGGAAACAACAACAGCGACAACTAGACCGACAATGATGCCCTTTAATAGATCTGTCGTTAATATCCCAATCACTGTTACGGTAAAAGGTATTAATTGATCTTTTCCTAATTTCCTCATATCAAGAAATTGTTTAGGATTTCCAAGCTTATATCCAATGACTAATAAAATAGCTGCTAAAACAGCATTGGGGATTAAATTAAGGAATGTGGGTATGGAAATGATACTAAATACAAGTAATAACCCATGAAATATGGTGGATAATTTGGAAACACCACCACTCATGGCATTCGCTGATGAACGTACAATAACTTGTGTCACAGGTAATCCACCTATTAAACCGGATAGAGAATTTCCTATTCCTTGCGCAATAAGTTCGCGATTAGTAGGGGTTTGACGTTTTAAGGGATCTAATTTATCCGTAGCTTCAACAGATAGTAAGGATTCTAATGAAGCAACAATTGCGATCGTAAATGCAATTTGCCATACAGATGGATTGAATATACCGTTAGCAAAATCAGGTACTGTAAATTGACCAATAAAATCAACAACATTTTGAGGAACAGGAACTTTTACCAGTAGATCTTGATCAATAGAGAATACTTCGTGATTGGACTCTCCAATGGTAACTTGATAAAGAATACCAACCAGAACAGCAATTAGAGAGCCTGGTAGTAATTTAAAAAAATTAGACTTTTTCCCAAGAAAATTATCCCATATAATGAGTATGAATAGTGAAATAAGGGTGATAATTATAGCCCCAGGTGTAATGAATGCAGCATCAAAAGTTTTAAAGGAAAACTCTTCGGTATATCCAAATGCTAAAGGGATCTGTTTGATAAAAATAGATATACCAATGGCACATAGCATACCTTTAATGACGGATGAAGGAAAATAGTAACCAATAACACCAGCCTTCAATAAACCGAGTATAATTTGTATTAAACCTGCAATGACAACAGCGACTAAGAATATGTTATACGATCCTAAATCAGTAATAGCTGTATATACGATCACAACTAAACCAGCGGCTGGCCCTGAAACACCAATCGGAGATTTAGAAATAATCCCGACAATGATACCGCCTATAATTCCTGCAATAATGCCAGAAAATACAGGTGCTCCACTAGCAAGAGCAACGCCTAAGCATAAGGGTAAAGCAACAAAAAAAACGACAATACTTGCGGGTATGTCTTTTTTCCAATTTTGTAGTAGATTCATAAGACAGTTTAATTGGTGGATTTAACATCTGCTTCTTTAGTGTAACTATCGTTCCTGTTTTATACAGAAAGTATGGATTAGTGACAATACTAATTTGTTTACTTTTTTTAATCACAATTTCAAGTAAAGCAATCGTTAATTTCCTCCCAACTAAATTGTTCATCGGGTTTCTACCCTTAAGTTGAATATGATCGTGACGATTAACCCATGGCAAAATTTTATATAGTTGGTTTTTATTGATCTTGAAAATTGTAGTTTTTTTCTGTTTGTTGTACGTTGTTAATCGATAATGTCAATTCTTTTTGGAATTTTAATATTTCTTGTTTTTTAAGAAAATACTTTTGCAATATTAATCCTTGATAATGATGAATAGCTGAAAATAGAAGAGATAAATTTTCATCATTATAGGTGTCTATATAAAAATAGGATAAGGTATTTTCAAGATACTTCTGTAAAGATTCTTTGTGTTCTTGATCAATTTTATCAGCTAGAAGAGGTGTTTCCAATAGAACTTTAAGTCTGGTTTTAAGTTTTATTTCAAGATGTTGTAAATCTACAAGATAAGATGTGATCTCATTAAATGCTGTAGTCTGGAAAATAAATCTCGTATTTTCTATAAGTTTCGCATATAGTTCCAATTCCTCTACATTTGCCTGATCTATTTTAGCAAATTCATAATACAAAGAAAACAACTGATCTTCCTTGTTTTGATCCTTAGCAACTGTATAATAATAGCGAAAGACTTCTTCGTTGTTGTTGCTGATGGTCAACTTCTTTTTTTCTATTTCCTTTTCCACCTGTTGTAGGATTACAGAAGCTTCTTGGACAGGATATTTAGTTTGATCATAATCAAAAGATTTTATTTTAATTTCACCGTCTTGAATGGCTAATAAGGCCTCTTGATCATTTTTGAGTGAAGAAAGTTCGTAAATCGTTTCAATTCTTTGGTCACTGAAGAGTTGTTCTGGACTAGAATCAAAGGATGATTTGTCTACGTAAGCAAGTTTTTCTATGACTGGATTATTATTATCATAAAATCCATTAAACATCGCATCAAAAGATCCTTCTTCGATTTCTTTTATAAAATCAGTTGAAAATTGTTCCAGACTTAATTCTTTCGGTAATTCAGTATATTGAATCTGTTCAAAAATCCTGTCTGAAATTTGTTTCGCTACGTGGGCATTATTTGCAAATAATTTTATTGCAGGTGAATCATCTATATTACTTTTGACAATGTTTAAGCTATCTAGTGCTTTAATGCGGTCTTCATCTGAAGGGTGCGAAGCCCATTGGTTCTCAATATTTAGTTTTGATTTGTTGTATTTTTTAATCTGATTTAATCCAATATCTGGAAACATTCCGGACATCGCATACTTATATTTCTTAGCAAAATATTCGATCACAACGAGTTGTTCTTTATATAAGTTTTCGCTTTTTAAATTTTGTTTTATCTGTGTATCATAGTAATTTAATACATGATCTAAAGCAAAACTGGAGAAACTCAATCGCAATAAAGATTCTGATAAGGCTTTTGATCCTGCGACATGAGCTGCGATTTCATCTGCATGAAACTCCATCTCGCGAGATAATGCCATGTAATTGATATTGATATAAGAATATAGTTTCTCCAATATTTTCTGAATCCCTCTAATAATAGACATCGAAATACGAATAAATATAACGGCATATCCATTTATTGAACTCCATTGTTCATTCATTTTGTTGATGGATTCATTTTTGTATAGCATGTTATATATAATTTCATTTACATTATAAACATAGCTACCGACTTTCATGCTCTTCTGAGAAAAGTGACCAAATTCATGTGCAAGAATCGCCTTTAATTCCTGTTGAGTAACAGAGTTGACTAATCCTATTCCGATTTGAAGATTTTTTCGAATGGGAAAGAACATGCTCCAAAAATTTGAATCATAAAATACACAGGCATTTACATCATAAGATAAGTATACTTTTTTAGGAAATTTTGTATCAACTTCTTTGACAATTTCAGCAATGAGCGCAAATAATTGTGGTTCGTCGATGGCGTTGATTTCTGTTAAATTGCTAATATCTCTTTTGGATGAAGCAAAAATAAATTTGAGAAGATAGAAGAGTATGGTGAATGCAGAAGCAATCAATCCTAATCCTAGTCCAAGGGTTAAGATGTTAGGTATGAGTCTGATAATCCAAATACCTCCATATATACAAGCTGCTGTCAAACCAATTGAAAGTGCGAATAACAATAGATAAGTGATGATAAAAACAAATATGGAAAAAATAGTCTTTTTTGTCTCTTTCTTAAAATTGACAGAAGTTTGAACTTTCATAAATATAGGCCTAATAATCAAAGTGAAAATAATTAAAATATTCAAAACTTGAAAATGAAATTTAACTGTTCTGTGAATACATTGACTCGCTTTTTAGATCATTCTCTTTATCGTTATCTGTTCTGTTTTTTATCTAACTTTATTTAAGTTGTTGATTTTTAGAGATGAATGTGAAGAGGAGATGTTTAATCAAGATGCTATTATACAATTACTCAATTTATTGTAATTATTCATCTTGATAGAATATACTATCTTAATTTTTTTTATATTTATGGCCAAACTAAATCAAGGCGAGGGGGAGCGTATATGCCAGTCAGGATACCAGATAATTTACCAGCCATAGAGCTACTAAAAAAAGAAAATATATTTGTGATGAGCGATCTTCGGGCTAACGGACAAGATATCCGTCCGATGCAAGTGCTGATCCTGAATTTAATGCCCATTAAAATTTCTACAGAGACTGATTTTATTCGATTGCTCTCGAACAATCCATTGCAAGTGGAAGTAGAATTTTTAAGACTAGATACCCATTCTTCTAAAAACACACCACAAGAGCATTTGGAATTATTTTATAAGTCTTTCTCAGAAATTCAACATAATAATTACGATGGTATGATTATTACCGGAGCTCCGGTGGAAATGATGGAATTTGAGGAAGTGAACTACTGGGAAGAAATCACAACTATTTTTGATTGGGCTAAAAAACATGTGACTTCTACCTTGTATATCTGCTGGGCTTCACAAGCGGCGCTCTACCACTTTCATGGCGTTCAAAAAACACCTTTAAAAGAGAAATTATTTGGTGTCTTCAAACATACGGTTATTGATAAAACGAATCCGTTGTTCAGAGGTTTTGATGATGAATTTTTCATTCCTCATAGTAGACATACGACCATCTTAAAATCAGAAATAGACCGTAAAGAAGAAATTTCATTGCTTTCAGAATCTCCGGAAGCTGGTGCTGCGATTTTATCGACAAGAGGAGGGAGAGAAGTTTATTTAACCGGCCATTCGGAATATGCGCCACTAACGCTGCATAGTGAATATATACGGGATATAGAAAAGGGGCTTCAGTTGGATGTTCCGGATAATTATTATCAGGACAACGATCCGAGTAAATCTCCTTTGGTGCGATGGACGGGTCATGCCAACTTGTTGTTTAACAATTGGCTAAACTATTATGTGTATCAAGAGACTCCATTTGATCTACGAGATGTAGAATCGTTAGATGAGATAAAAACATCCTAATAAAAAAAGAGTCATTTGCATCACAAATGACTCTTTATACTTTTATCCAATGCTATTTGGAGCTAATATTTTAGTTCTTCCCCAATTTTTTGGCTTCGTTCCAATAGACGTCCATTTCTTCAAGTGTCATATCCTGTAATCGTTTTCCACTTTCTGAAGCTTTTTGTTCCAAGTAAGTAAACCGGTCAATAAACTTTTTATTGGTTCGCTCCAATGCATTCTCTGGGTTAATGCCGATATGACGGGCATAATTGATTAATGAGAATAGTAAGTCTCCAAACTCACTTTCAGCTTTATCCAAATCTGCTTCTTCAGGACGTTCAATATTGTATTCCGCTTTAAACTCAGATAATTCTTCTTCTACCTTTGCCCAAACTTCTTTCTTATCTTCCCAATCAAAACCTACTCCTCGGACTTTATCCTGAATACGGTAGGCTTTTACAAGGGCAGGGAGTCCCTTAGGTACACCTGATAATACTGATTTGTTACCCTCTTTTAGTTTAAGTGTTTCCCAATTTTGCTTCACTTGCTCCTCATTATCCACGTCGATATCGCCATAAACGTGAGGGTGACGGCTGATTAACTTATCACAGATACTATTCAAAACATCTACTAGGGTAAAACGATTCTCTTCTTCTGCTATTCGGGCATAAAAAATCAAATGCATCATCACATCCCCTAATTCCTTTTTGATTTCCGGATAATCTTCGTCTAAGATAGCATCTGTCAGTTCATATAGCTCTTCTATAGTGAGGTGACGTAGTGATTGCATCGTTTGCTTCTTGTCCCAAGGACAAGCTACACGAAGCGTGTATAAAACATCTAAAAGGCGTTGAAAAGCTAAAGTTGGGGTTGACTGTGAGGCTGGGATAGGATAGCTCATATTTTTAAATAATTTGAAACAAAATTAGGGATTTAAAGTTGAAGAGAGGAAACATTATTGTTTTAATATGGCTAAGGACTTAACAATAATTTCGACACTTTTTTCCATTTCTGATTGATTCAAACTACCGAAACCAATGCGAATGGCTGAAATATCTTTCGCTTGATACAAAATGGTTTTGGGAAGAAAAAGATTTGCTTTTGCACATTCTTTGCTCAGCTGAATTAAATTAATTTCTTTCTTCCAGTTGGTCCATAAGGCTAGCCCTCCATCAGGAATATGAAAATCGACATATTCATGTAGGTCACGCGCAAGTAAATAGCTCATATAATTGCGTCGTTCTTGATATAGCTTGCTTGATTTTTTGAGATAGCGATGTATTTCCCCTTCTTCGATCAAATCGCTTAGTACCTGTTCCATGACAAAGTCCCCTTGATGATCCAATAGGTTCAATAGCTTTTGTAGTTCTGCAATTAGGTTTTCAGGAGCAACAATAAAACCTGTTCGAAACCCTGGGGCTAACGATTTTCCAAAGCTACCGGTATAGATAACCATCCCCTGATAATCAACAGCAGCCATGGGCATAAGGGGTGCCTGATCGTAATGAAAGTCATAATCGTAATCATCTTCTAGGATAGCAAAACCATACTTCGAAGCTAATTCCAATACAGCAGATCTTCTTTGCGGACTCAATGTTACTGTTGTTGGATAATGGTGATGGGGAGTCAGATACAGTAACCTAATGTTTTGGGTTTGACAAATTTGTTCCAGTGCTTCTATGCTAATTCCTTCCTCATCAACTGGAATTGATTTTATCTTAGCTCCAGCTTGTTGGAAAATCATATTGGTTGCAAAATAGCTCGGTTGACCAACGATAACCAGATCATTTGGTTGCAATAGTGTCTGTGTAATCACAAAGATGCTTAATTCTACCGATCGTGTTATCAACAGGTTCTTTGGTTGGATATGCAACCCTCTGCTTTGATTTAAAAAATTACATAATTGCTCGCGAAAAGTAGCTGGCCTTCCTTGATGTGTATAGCCAAGGTATTTCGCATTTTTTTTTCGTTTAAGATTTGCCGTGTAAAATTTGGAAAGTTGTTGCAAAGGGGATAGTCTGCTGTCGGGAATACCATCATCCAGTTTTAAGGAACAGGTATTGGATTCAAATGGATCTTCTAAGATGGTACTTTTTTCAAAATCATAACCTGTATGAACAGCATATTGGTTTTGAAATGACAGGTCAATGGGTTCACTATTCTTTTTTGCTTTGCTGGTATTTTTGAGCACATAGGATCCGATATTCGCTTTAATCGCTATCCAACCTTGTGCTTCGAGTTCTTGGAAAGCAGCGACCACCGTATTACGGTGGATAGATAAAGCTTGCGCGAGCTGACGGCTCCCTGGAAGCTTTGTCCCTACGGGTATAAAGCCGCGTTGAATGGCTTGAATAATTTGTTGTGCCAATTGCACATAGATGGAAGTTTGATCCTTTCTATTTAAGTTGATAAAACTATTAAATGGAATTTGACCCGGACTACTCATGTGTTGCCTATATTGAAAATATTAATAGTCCGGAAAGTTAAGGATTATTACTTTACTGCTGGAGTTTTTTAATAACTTTTCGAACACGTGCTTTTTTAGATTCTTTTTCGATTGTATCCAATCGGGAAGTCAAACTGTTTACAAATTCAGCTTGATATTCCTTAGGAATAAATAAAAAAGCTTGTTCCGCATACATGGGAAGCTGGTTGGTCGGACATTTTAGCAATTGTTCATTTAATAAATGAAATACCTGATCATATTTTTGAAGGGATAGGTATTTAATCAATATGGAAATGCATTTATCCATTGTAATGACAGAACCTTGCTCGGCAACGGTTATCAGTTGTGGTAATACAGGATAAATAACGTCGTGTTTTAACAAAAGAATAGTATCAAGTGCTGTCATGGCACCCCATTGCATGCGATTATTGGTACTGCTTAAAAGAGAGATAAAATCTAAATGAAAGGGAGCTATTAAATCGGGGGATACAGCGCCAATTTCGTACAATACTTTGATGCTATCTTGTTGAATATTTTTATTTTTCCCCTTCAAGAGTGCGATTAAATCTTGAATGGCTTGTGCGTCTTGTTCACTAACAATTTGTTTTGCCAAATCTTGGTTTGGCAATTCATCTCTTCTTCCTAAAGTTGTGGCTAAATGGTCTATTACATTCATAATTTCCGATAATCAATGGATTTCTGATAAAGATAATAATATGGTCTAAACTATGCACAACCCGTTAGAACTTTCTGTATTTTTGCGCTTTCAATAGCATCAACATGAACGCACTACTTCGATATTTAAATCCACATGGTAAAATCAATTATAGCGTAGAAATTTTAGCTGGATTGACAGTAGCAATGACCATGATTCCCGAATCGTTATCATTTGCTATTCTCGCTGGTTTATCACCTTTAACAGGTTTGTACGCTGCTTTTATGATGGGGTTGATCACTGCTATACTAGGTGGGCGACCTGGAATGATTTCAGGTGGAGCGGGAGCAACTATTGTGACGCTGATTGCCTTGATTCAGATGCATGGAATCGAGTATTTATTTGCTACTGTGGTATTGGCAGGTATTTTACAGTTTTTAGTAGGTGCTTTGAAGCTTGGAAAGTTTGTGCGATTGATTCCACAACCTGTTATGTATGGCTTCCTTAATGGTTTAGCTGTTATTATCTTTATGTCTCAGGTAGAGCAGTTTAAATGGGTTGATGCTTCAGGTGTCAGTCATTGGTTATCGGGTTCGACGGGGTATATTATGTTGGGTTTAACATTATTCGCGGCGGTTGTGGTTTATGCATTTCCTAAACTTTCAAAAGCTATTCCTGCTTCATTAGTGGCTATTTTTGCTACTTTTCTTTTGGTATACATTTTTAAAATTGATACGAAAACCGTTGGAGATATTGCTTCTGTTAAAGGGAGTTTACCGAGTTTTAATATCCCAACCATTCCTTTGAATTGGGAATCACTAACCATTATTTTTCCATTTGCATTGGTTATGGCTGCTGTTGGTCTGATTGAATCTTTGCTAACACTATCAATGGTGGATGAGATTACCAGTACGAAAGGTCATGCGAATCGGGAAGCTATGGCGCAAGGGACAGCGAATTTCGTAAATGGCTTTTTTGGAGGTATGGGTGGTTGTGCGATGGTCGCACAAACATTGGTTAATATCAATGCGGGTTCCAGATCTCGTTTATCGGGAATTATAGGTGCTTTAACTATTCTTGCAATTATTCTTGTCGCTTCACCATTTATAGAACGGATACCAATGGCTGCTTTAGTAGGTGTTATGATGGTTGTTGCTATTGGAACATTTCAATGGGTTTCTTTTCGAATTATTAACAAAATGCCGAAATCTGATATTTTCGTTGGTGTGCTTGTCGCATTGATTACCATTGTTTTGCATAATTTGGCTTTAGCAGTGTTAGTCGGTGTCATCATTTCTGCTTTGGTATTTGCTTGGGATAATGCAAAACGCATTCGTGCTCGAAAAACAACGGATGAACAGGGGAATAAGGTATATGAAATCTACGGTCCGCTATTCTTTGGTTCGGTTACCGGATTTTTAGAAAAGTTTGATATTGATGATGATCCCGAAAAAGTGATTATCGATTTTAAAGAGAGTAAAATAACAGATATGAGTGCTATAGATGCGGTTAATAAACTGGCTAGCCGATATGAATCTCAATCGAAAATTGTTCATTTAAGACATTTAAGTCCTGATTGTATGGCTATACTAAAAAAAGCCAATAGTCCCGTACAAATAGAAATTTCTGAAGAGGATCCGACATATAAAGTTATGCCAAAATAAATTTTTTCTACTGACAAACTGTTGTCAATGACTAGCCTACTTTTGTTATATAAATCAAATCATAAAAGACATGAACACGATAGCAGTTATTACAAAAGAGGAATTATTGAAGTATTGGTTGGGACATCGAAATCTAACCAAAAGAGTAATTGAAAAGTTTCCTGAAGATAAACTATTCACTTTTTCATTGGCTAATATGCGCACATTTGGTGAGATGGCTAATGAATTGATAGCGATTGCCGTACCAGGGTTAACAGGTATTGTGAATCAGACGGTAGAAGCTTATGGCGAAAAGAATAGTTACAATACAAAAGTTGAAATTTTAGCGATATGGGATCAACATACAGAGGAGCTGAAACAATTATGGGCACAACTTCAGGAAGAAGATTTTCATAAGACCTTTAATCTGTTTGGTCAATATGAATTTCCCATTATTGATAACATTCTATATTTTATAGATAATGAAATTCACCACCGTGGACAGGGTTATGTGTACTTGAGGGCATTAGGAATCGAACCTCCTTTTTTCTGGGAACGCTAAACTTAAACGACCATAAATGAAATAACAAGCGTATTGTCACTATGGAAGACTGAACAGGTATTGAAATAGTGCTATCGTTTTGGAGTTAAAGAACTTATGTGTATGCTTTTGTTAAAATAGGAGAAGACCTGATCTGTTATCAGGTCTTCTTTTTTATTCTAAACGTAATAGTTGTAATTGGAGTAATTCTTTTACTTTTTCTTTTAATGCTTTTGGGCTGATGATATCTGCATGATCTCCAAACATCATAAACCATCTCGCAAAGCCCATATGAACATTTTTGACATCAAAGACCATCTTGACTTTTCCATTTTTTATCGTTTCCTCTTGGAAGCCGAAATATTTCCTTTCCCAATGTAAATAATGGGCAAATTGTTGATCAACTTGAATGATGACACGTGTGCGTTCCACTTCTACTTCTCTTTCTGCTAGATACTGTTCCAGATCGGGGTGCTGTTTAAACTGTGTTTGATCTAAGATTTTTATATTGGAAATGCGATCGGTTCGAAATTGTCTGTAGTCGTTTCGAACTAAGCAAAAGGCGTAGATATACCAATGATTATTTTCATGAAAAACTCCGATAGGTTCAATTTCTCTTTGAATAGATTCTTGTTGATAAGTTGCCTGATAACTTATTTCTAATATATTTTTTTGTGCGATAGATTGAAAAAGAACGGTTAATGTATTGGGTAAGGCACTACTCAGTTGACTGTGCTGATTGGATTTCATGACAACATGTTTATCAATCGTCTCCATCCAATCTTTATCAGCACTACGCACGATGGATTTTAATTTATAGAGTGCAGCGGAAAAATGATTTTTCAATTCCTGATCGATAAATTTATATACGAGCTTTTCAGCAGCAACAAAGCTTGTGATTTCAGCTTTAGAAAACATCATGGGTGGTATTTTATACCCTTCTACAAGTTCGTAACCTACTCCAGCTTCACCAATAATCGGTATACCAGCAGCAATTAAACTTTTAATATCCCGATAAATCGTTCTTAAGCTTACCTCAAAACGCTCAGCCAATTCCTGTGCTTTTATTGTTTTTTTTGATTGTAGCTGGATTAAAATTGCAAGTATACGATCAAATCTATTGAGTGGTTCCACTGTTAAAAGTTCTTTTTAATGCGATTGAATTTGACTTTAAGATATAGAATAAATTTTAATTAATCTATTCAAATCGTATTTTCATTCATGCTTTACCTTCACGTTTTTTGAGCCTATATTATTTCTTTTATTCCGTTTTATTTTTTCCATTGGATTTTTCAAGATCTTCAATAATTGCAGCTGCATAATCTTCGCCATTCAGTTCTGATGCTTGGAGTAATGCTCCAGGACTAAAGACATTGATCTCCATTATTTTATCATCAATGATGTCTAATCCTACGAAGTACATACCATCTTGTATGAGTTTTTCAGCAACCTTTTCCACCATTTGAAGCATTTCAGGGCTGATGACAGCTTTTTGAGCCTTGGCTCCTTGATGGATATTGCTTCTGATTTCGCCAGTAGATTGTACACGATGGACGCTTGCGTACTTTCCGTTCCGGATTAATGGTTTTCCATTGAGTAGGAAGAAACGAATATCTCCATACTGCGCTTTTGGGAGGTATTCCTGCGCGATTAAATAGCCGTCTCGACAGATCACTTCCACAATTTGTTTGAGGTTTTTACTTTCTTGCTTATTGACCAGAAATACGTTCTTACCACCAGATCCTTTTAATGGTTTTAGGATAATTTCATGATGCTGCTCCTCAAAAAATTGTTTGACATCATCATAACTTCGGGTCACGATGGTACGGGGACGAATTTCTTCAGGGAAATTCTCCAGATAAAGCTTGTTTTCTGCATCAACGAGTGCACGGGGATCATTGAGTACGCGTACACCAAGTTTTTGCGCCAGTTGTGCAAATTGCAATCCCATTGCCGCAGCCCAAGGTCTATTAATCATGTCAAGAACAGGATCAAATCGGAGCCAAAGGACATCAAAATCATCCATAAACACACGTTCTTTGCTGGTGGACTTAAGGGCATCTATCAATTGTTGAGTGTCAGCAATATTGCCTATCTGACGTATGATTCGAGCATGAGCGGCGATCTTGTCGTGATCAAGATAGACAAAATCTGCCAAACCAATATAATAGACGGAATGACCACGTTGGAGGGCACTATAGGCTAATAATGTTGTCGTAAAACCAGCTTTTTCTTTGTGGGTTTGATTGATAACAAATGCGATTTTCATAGGATCGTATGTTAATAATTGGAAAGGTTGAAAATATTATCTCCTGATTTTATTCTTTCTAAATTCGCTATATAAGGATCTGATAAGTAACGTGGTTTCAAGATAGGGTTACGTAGAAGACCTCTTTGTGTTAATTCTTTTACGATGGGGATATAATCTTCTCTGATCTTGCCAATAAGAAGCGTAGAGAGATCTCTTCCTTCTCGAATGTAGGTAATGATGCTCATCAATCCCTTGAGATACAGGGCATCCTTGGTAAAACCTCCTCCTCGATATACACGTGTACAGATGTGAAAAGCTGTTTCTTCAATAAAATGATATTGATCAACCAATAAGAAGAATGTATCGCTGAAATTATGACCGGCTAACATATGATGTACGGCAACCACTCGAGCAGCAATAATACGCAATCGCTCTG
Source organism: Sphingobacterium sp. SRCM116780 (assembly GCF_021442025.1). NCBI lineage: Bacteria > Pseudomonadati > Bacteroidota > Sphingobacteriia > Sphingobacteriales > Sphingobacteriaceae > Sphingobacterium > Sphingobacterium sp. SRCM116780. The sequence continues at coordinate 1,777,708 of NZ_CP090446.1, read as the reverse complement.
CACTGAGTTCATTGACCATATATTCTGAGAATACAGCGAGTCCTTCCTGCAATTGTTCATAACCCGGTACACCAAGGCTGAAAAGTTTAAAAGGTTGTGACTTCCCATTAAAGTAGGTGACAATGTGTGTCCCGACTTCATGCTGTATCAGGGCAATTGCCCTGGATTCTTCTATTTCATAGTACTTACTGATATTCAGAACGCCACGATTGACCATGATACCTGTAATATCTTCTCGAATCCGAACACCAGTCTCCAAAGAAGGGAGCTGTAGTCTTAAGTATTGTAATTCTTCTTTTGCTAGCTTGGCAAATTCGGTGGCGTTGATGAGTTTTTTAGGAGGGGTAGATTTTCTTCCAACATGTTCGTACACGAATAATATGGCTTTTGCTGTTTCCAATAAATGATCATTGACATTGCCAAAAACCTGTAGACTACCAAGCAAAAATCCTTCATTACCTCGATCGATGAGCATGGTCATCATGGCGTCCAATTCTTTTCGTTTGTCTCTAAAAAGATAAGCGATCGTTGGATCATCGATATCTTCTATCTGCAAATTATATAAATTACGCTTGACCAATTCGGGATCTATCGGCATGGGTCTGTACCGAAATTTCGGAGATTTCAGAAATTTATCTTTTTTAAATTGTAACCAAGCTTCACGAGCGTTTAAGGGACTGACTAACAACAAAAAATCAAACTTTTGACTTTCAGCGGCTAAACTTTGATCAATTTCCAGAACAAGGGGTTGCAGTTCTGTGGTTTTTAACATTCTGAATTGCGAGACTTTTAAAGAAGTATGCAGACGTACAAATTCTAAAAAACTCTTTCGTAAGCTTTTTGTAAATAGATCTCGGTAATTCCTGAGAATAAGAGGATAAACCGTCCCTGATACTGTATCTAAGTAATGCGGTTTGATCGCTATTCCCATGTAAAGCAATTGTTTGAATTCCGCTGCTAACAGATTGATAATCGGAGATGTTTCAGGAGGTTTTGGTGATTTAGCATCCTTTTTAATTTCACTTGTTAAACCTAGGTTTTGCTCATCGGTTTTAAAATCTTTGATAAATTTTTGAGCAACTGATAAGGCTGATTTTTGTGAAATATGAATGGTGACATCAGCCTCCATGTCTTTATCTTGCCAAATTTCTATCAGTTGGCAGGCTCCAAATTCATCAATAAGTTGTCGAATAATAGGAGTAATAACCGCAGTAAAGTCCAGATCAGATTCTTTGCCTACCAGTGAGCAGGTTTCTGATTTAGCTAAATTGGATATCATCTGATCTTTCCCACCAGTAGGTATCCGATAAATCAAAAGTAATGGACTGATGCGTTTAAGAACAAGTTTACTATCTTTCGAAAACTGGATATGAACGGGTTCTTTTTGTATGATGGATGTAACTGCTTTTGCTATTGCTTTACTTGGATCCATAATGATGTTGATAGCTTTGTTTTATGAAAGATAGGGAAGAGTGTAATAATTTTCTAAGCGCTTCGACATGGTTGAGATTTGGAATCCCTGTCCATTCATTCATAAAATCTTTTCTAAATTCAATTGATAGGACACAACCTTTTTGTCCATATTTACTGGTAATCCATTGAGAAAGATAACCACCTGAGAATTTCACATTTTCTCGTACATCAATGGATTGTCCGTTAATGTTGTTCTCTGTCAGATATTTCATAAATGTGTCGATCAGCGGTCTCCAAATACCTTTGTTATGGATAGTTCCAATATTTATCTGCGGATTCGCGTTAGTATCAATAGTCTCATCAGGACCTAAGCGTTTGGCATTATAGCTATGAATATCATAAATGATAAAATAACCATAACGTTGAATGCTTTTTTCGATAACAGAGGACAGTACTTTTTGGATATAGCGATAGGAGTGACGGATTTGTTCTATCATTGTTTTAGAAGGTGTTTCTCTCCATACGTGTAGACCCCAAGCTTGATCGGGCCGTAGGTAAACGGAATCTTGAATAGGTCTGTTGAGATCGACTTGGAACCTGGATGTTTTAACAATGAACCGATTGGTACCAATATCCGTTAATAATCCTGTAAAGGGGTCTTCTTCTCTTCGTCGTTCTGATGCTGAAAGGTTCATGAAAGGAGCAAGTTGATCCGCTAGTTGATGTCCATCGTGGATGGCCAATGCGAGGACTGGTCCACCTTTTTCTTCTAAAACATAATGTATTTCCATATGTATATTCGCTTAAATAAGTAGATCGTATAGGATTAACAATTGGGTCGGTAAATAGTTTGATGGGCAGACAATAATGGGAGAAGGATGAACTAATTGCCATCAGGCTTGTTATTAAGGTCATGGCTTTAATAACATTTACAAATAGAGGTATTTATTGCAAACAGGGTGACTTTTATATTGATCCTTGGTTGCCCGTTGATTATGCTGTAACGACGCATGGACATGCTGATCATGTTCGGTGGGGAAACAAATACTACCTATGCCACCATTTAACCAAGGCTATTATTAAGTGTAGAATTAGTGAAGATCTGGTTGTCGAATCATTAGCTTATGGGGAAACAGTTGTCAGAAATGGTGTGCAAATTTCTTTTCATCCCGCTGGTCATGTAATTGGTTCAGCGCAAGTTCGTTTGGCTTATAAAGGGGAGGTTTGTGTTATTTCTGGGGATTATAAAATCGAGTACGATGGCATCAGTACCGCTTTTGAACCCGTTAAGTGCCATACTTTTGTTTCGGAGAGTACCTTTGGTCTTCCTATTTACAATTGGTTGCCTCAGGAAAATATAATTGCGGATATCAAACAATGGGCGACACAGAATCAAGTGGATCATAAAACCACAGTTCTGATTGCTTATAGTTTGGGAAAAGCACAACGGCTACTGCAAAATTTAGCTGGACATATGCCGATCTATGTGCATAATAGTATTGCTCGATTAAATGAAGCGATTGAACATGCTGGTGTTCCACTACCTTTTCATACAAAAATAACCGCAGAGATGAGTAAAGATGAATTGCAGGGCGGTATTTTAATTGTTCCACCAGCGATGCAGGATACCAAGTGGATCAAGAGTTTACATACAGCAGCTGTAGGTGTATGTTCCGGATGGATGCAAGTGCGATCGCACCGGAGATGGCAAAGTGCTGATGCAGGTTTTGCTTTAAGTGATCATGCTGATTGGAATGGTCTGACAAGTGCAATTCGTGCAACAGGAGCGGAAAAAGTATATGTCACACATGGCTTTACCTCTGTTTTTGCACGTTATTTATCAGAAATCGGTATCTCTGCTGAAGCTGTCTCAACCCAGTTTGGGACAGAGGAAGATGAAGGAGAAATGGCAGGGAAGGAGGTTGCTTCTTGAAACGTTTTACAGCATTAATTTCAAAACTTGAACAAAGCAATAAGACCAATGATAAATTAGCTGCGTTGGCTCAATACTTTTCCGAAGCCGATGATGCAGACAAGGTATGGGTAATTGCTTTATTTACAGGTAAAAAACCAAAGAGAACGATTAAATCTTCGCTATTGAAAGAATGGATTATCGAAATTACAGGTCTACCTGAATGGTTATTCACAGAAAGCTATCATAATGTCGGTGATCTCAGTGAAACCATAGCCCTGTTATTGCCACTCGCAACTTCAGATTCTGACATTCCTTTGCATCACTGGATAAGAGGTTTACAAGATTTAACAACGAGCACGGATGAGGAAAAAAGATCGTTTGTACGAACTGCTTGGGGCATGCTCAATACGCAGGAACGTTTTGTTTTTAATAAATTAATTTCAGGAAATTTTAGAATTGGTGTATCTGCCAAGAATTTGATTCTTGCTTTAGCTAAATTAACCCATTTAGATAGTAATCACATCACCCATAGCATCATGGGGAAGTGGGATCCCGACAAAATAAGCTATTCAGATTTGATGGATGGGGTACATGTCAATACGGATAGCTCTTGGCCTTATCCTTTTTGTCTGGCAAATCCTTTGGAGGTTCCTGTACAGGAGTTAGGATCAATTTCTGATTGGCAAGCAGAGTGGAAATGGGATGGCATCAGAGGACAAATTATTAAGCGGAATGATGAATTATTTATTTGGTCTCGTGGTGAAGAACTGGTGACCGATCAATTCCCTGAATTACATATTGCATTGACAGGCTTACCTAATGGAACGGTCATCGATGGCGAAATATTAGCGATGCGTCAGGATGAAGTTTTATCTTTTAGTACGTTACAGCAACGGTTAAATAGAAAAAACGTTCTTAAAAAGCAACTTGAGCAGGCTCCCATTGCTTTTTATGCTTATGATGTGATGGAATATGGAGGTATAGATTATAGAAATGAACCGTTAAAACAGAGACGGGCTATTTTAGAACAACTATTGCCGATAGGCAATGCATTACTATGCTCACCAATTGTTCCTTTTACTTCTTGGGAATCTTTAATCGAACTTCGCAAAAAATCAAGGGATCTGAATAGCGAAGGTATCATGTTGAAACATCAAGACTCTATCTATCACAGCGGTCGGAAAAGGGGAGATTGGTGGAAATGGAAAATAGAGCCTTTTACCATAGATGCCGTTATGATCTATGCGCAGAAAGGGAGCGGGAGAAGAGCAAACTTTTTTACGGATTATACCTTCGCCGTCCGCGAGGGAGATCAATTTATTACCATCGCGAAAGCTTATTCCGGGCTTACAGATAAAGAAATTAAAGAGGTAAATAGCTTTGTTGTTAAAAATGCCATTGAAAAATTTGGTCCTGTGCGAACGGTGAAACCAGAATTGGTTTTTGAAATTGCTTTTGAGGGTATTGCTGAAAGTAAAAGACATAAAGCAGGACTAGCATTACGCTTTCCTCGGATTCTGCGCTGGCGGAGAGATAAAAAAGTGGAAGATATTAATACATTAACTGATTTGAGAAATTTATTGTTATCAACCATGAGGGATAGCGAGCGATGAAAAAAACAATTGGTTATCGAAAAGTATTGGCATGGCTCAAAAGCAATAAACGAAAACCTTTTCCTTTTCAAGAACAGGCATGGCAATCTTATTTGGAAGGATACAGTGGTTTGGTCAATGCTCCCACAGGGTTTGGGAAAACATATGCACTTTTTTTAGCCCCTATTATTGCCTATTTGAATGAAGAAAATAAGCAGAAAAAGAATAAGGAAAAACTAGGGTTGCGTTTAATTTGGATCACACCGTTACGTTCCCTGGCAAAAGATTTAGCTCGAGCAATGGAGGATGCGCTTGCGCAATTGGAGATCGATTGGCAGATTGGCGTTAGAAATGGTGATACCTCTATCTCTGAAAGGCAGAAACAAAAGAGGAATATACCGCAGGTATTATTGATTACGCCAGAGAGCCTGCATTTGCTTTTGGCCCAGAAAAATATAGATTCTTTTTTTGATGATTTACAATGCGTCGTGGCAGATGAATGGCATGAATTGTTGGGGAGTAAACGAGGGGTTATGGTTGAACTGGCTTTATCGAGAATAAAAGGAATTGTGCGGTTTCGAAAACATACAGATTTACGTATTTGGGGGATTTCGGCTACTATTGGAAATTTACAGGAAGCTTTAAATGTCCTTCAGCCTGATCATCAAACACCGAAAATCATTGTCAGATCAGATGCAGAGAAAAAAATACGTATTCAATCTATTTTCCCTGATACCGTGGAGATGTTGCCATGGGCAGGTCATTTGGGAATCAAATTAGCTGATCGGTTAATCCCGATTATCAAAAAAAGCAAAACAACTTTGGTCTTTACCAATACCAGGAGTCAAGCGGAGATCTGGTTTCAATATTTATTGAATATCTATCCTGATTTTGCTGGTCAAATAGCTATCCATCATGGTTCAATTGATTTTGAATTACGGAATTGGATTGAAGAGGCATTGCATACTGGTATTTTGAAGGTGGTGATCTGTACCTCTTCTCTGGACTTGGGTGTCGATTTTAAACCAGTGGATACTGTGGTACAAGTTGGATCACCAAAAGGAGTAGCACGGTTTTTACAACGTGCCGGAAGGAGTGGTCATTCCCCTTTTGAAACTTCAAAAATTTATTTTATGCCTACACATGCGCTCGAATTGGTTGAAATTGCGGCAATAAAAACAGCATCCAAAACACATCAAATAGAAAATAGAGAACCTTTTATCATGACTTTTGATGTTTTGGTGCAATACCTGGTCACCTTAGCGGTGGGAAATGGATTCGATGCTAACATCGTTTTTGATGAAGTTCGCCATACGTATGCTTTTCAAGAATTATTAGAAGAAGAGTTTTCGTGGTGTATGCGCTTTATTTCTCAAGGAGGGGAGAGTTTACATGCTTATCCTGAGTTTCATAAAGTTGTCCAAGATGAAGATGGACTATGGAAAGTGACGAGCAGACAAATGGCCATGCGCCATCGTCTACATATCGGTACCATTGTGAGTGATGCAATGCTGAAAGTAAAATTTATGTCGGGTGGTTATATCGGTATGATTGAAGAGTTTTTTGTGTCTAAGCTAAAACCTGGGGATCGCTTTAATTTAGCCGGTAGGGGATTGGAATTTGTTATGGTGAGAGGTATGATGGTTTTGGTCAAAAGAAGTCAGCATAAGAAGGCAATAACGCCAAGTTGGCTAGGTGGAAGGTTGCCCTTAAGCGCTAATTTAGGGGCTATTTTGCGGACTAAATATAGTCAAGTACTTACCTCATTTCAGAAAGAAGAGGAATTGACTTTTATCCGTCCATTATTTGAATTACAGGCGCAAATAACCCATGTTCCTATGGAAAACGAATTCCTTGTAGAACTTATCCAAACAAGAGAGGGTTATCATTTATTTGCCTATCCTTTTGAGGGAAGATTCGTGCATGAGATTATGGCGGCCTTAGTTGCTTATCGTATTTCAAAACTAGTTCCCATTACGTTTTCGATCGCTATGAATGACTATGGTTTTGAATTGCTAAGTGATCAGGAAATCCCTATCGATGATGCTCTGGTATATGATCTGTTTTCTCCTGATCATTTAAATGAGGATATTACAGCGAGCATCAATTCGACTGAAATGGCGAAAAGAAAGTTTAGGGATATTGCCTGTATTTCGGGTTTAGTCTTTCAGGGTTATCCTGGAAAATATTTAAAGAATAAGCAGATTCAATCGTCCTCTTCGCTCTTTTTTGATGTGTTTGCAGATTATGATAAAAACAATCTATTACTACGACAGGCGTATGATGAAACTTTTCATTATCAATTGGAGGCTCCTAGATTGCTGGCAGCTTTACAGCGGATTCAACAAAGTACGATTGTGTTAAAATTTGCACATAGATTTACACCATTTTCGTTCCCTATTAAAGTAGATAGTATGCGAGAGAGTATGAGTTCTGAGGAACTGGAAACCAGAATTGAGCGTATGAAGGCTGAAGTGTTTAAAAATTTAGATCATGATGAGCAGTATCGTAAAAAGAGGAAAAGAAATAATATTGGATAAGGAACGTGCTTTATATATTCCTTTTTATCAACTTTTAGTGATTAGCGATCTGCATTTAGGAAAGTCTGGTCATTTCAGGAAGGAGGGCTTGCAGATTCCAAAGGAAGTTTCTGAGACGGATATTCAACGGTTGGCAGTTCTTGTCAAGAAATATCAGCCGCGTACTTTATTAGTGACTGGAGATATGTTTCATCATCATTATAATTCAGATTTAGCAAGTTTTCAAGCGTGGAGATATGAAAATGCTTCATTAGCAATTATCTTGGTGAAGGGAAATCACGATCGACTTCAACTGGCTCTTTATGAAGAATTTAATGTACAGATATTCCCCAATCATTATACTATTGGTGAGTTTTGTTTTGTTCACGAAAAAGAGGATGCACCATTGGAAGATAAATATATCTTCTCTGGTCATTTGCATCCTGGTATATTAATGAAAGGGCAAGCTAGACAGCGACTGAAGTTACCCTGCTTTCTGTTTACTGCAACGTCTGCTTTACTTCCTGCATTTAGTTTGTTTACAGGCTTGTATCTCGTCAAACCGAATCCACAAGATCAGGTATTTGTGATCACTGAGAATCGGGTAGCATCTGTTAACACATTTTAGCTCTTGTTTGCTCTATATCTTGACCAAGCTATATTGAGAAAGTGCTGTTGATATGTTAAGCTATACTCTTATTGATTACCTAAATAATAAATATTTAATTTTTCAATTTTCTGAATATCAATTTCATGGACGCTGGATCAATCGCATCCATATCTATTAACTTTAAAGCCTTGACCATTTTAAGTGTCATCGTTTTATATTTTAGAAAATGCGGAGTTTTCAAATGAGATTGATATGCCTTATTACCATTGTATATTTCTACTATCCTTATTTGCGTGGAATCTTCTTTTTGATACATTGGGAAAATGGCAACGACTCCTGCTTCCAGCTTCATGGATGCTTCGGCTTCTTCTTGTAAGATCACTTTATATGCAGTCAGATGTTCTGGATATATTTCGATTTCTGATATACGTATTAGCATGTCTTTTTTTTGTGCTATAGCTTTATTATTAGCAAATAGTCCTGTCAGGAGGGTGATCAATACAAATCCTATTTTATAAAGATTACGCTGCATATTCATGTTTATTTTCATATCTTATATTTTTGATCTGCTGATATTCTAAAGATACGGACTGAAGTTGAAGGTTCGAAATATAAGAACTTCAAAAGTCTCTTCAACGCATAGAAATCCCAGAAAATCTGTGAAAGTATCAACAGTATGAATATTTACCTATTGTTTTTATCCTTATCTTTGACAGATAAATTTAATAACATGCCAAAAGAAACAAAAAAAGGATTATATCAAGGAATAATAGAAAAAGATGCAAAGGGTAATTACTTCTGTGGTCCTTATTTATTGGATTATCAGTTAGTAGAATCTAATTTTAGATTAGGTGATAAAGTTAGCATCAAAAAAATAGTTGGTAATACAAGTAGGAAGAGTTTTGAGGACTATCCTCAAAAATCCATTAAGTTCTCATTAGTTGGTGAAGACAACGATAATTAATAATTCATTTATACGAGTCTAAGTTCGATTAAAACTAGCTATTGGACTTAGACTATTATAAACAAATTTTTGAAACTATGTACCCAATCATTGTACTATTCATACTGTTAGGATTTATAATTTAGTGTTTCGTTTACATTCTCCATAAACTCCATTTGGATTTTACGGCCTCGGGTTTAATCAATTTAATTTTATTATAAAATACCAAAAAGTTTTTGTTCCAAATCGTGTAGTTTGGTGCGAACTTAAATGTAATCTCTTCATTAGAAGAAGCTATTTTTAGCTGCCAAATTCTTCTATTTGTAATGGTAATAGCTGTACCCTTTAACTCTGTTATATCGTTAAGAGGAAATGTTGCTTTTTCTCCGTATGTGTTTATCGCATAAAAGTTATCCTCATCAAAATAGAAATCCTCAGGGCTAAGCAGTTTTTTCTCAAGGCCAAAGAAAAAAGGTCTTTCAGATATGTTTTTCAATTTTCCTTTGTCATCTGTGTTGTCAAAGGGTTGATAACGAATTGTTGTATTGTTTATCGGTTTAAATTCTGAACTATATTTTTTAACAATTTCTCTTATCAACATCAATAGAAATGACATGCTAGTAATTAGTATGAATGGGATATAATAATTACTCATTGAGTTGATCGTCAGTGTCACTCCTAAAATAATAGCTGCATATAAAATAGATAGTATGATAATATTCTTTAGCATTTATGTAGCAAGCTTTATTTGTTGAATTTAATTTTTTACACCTTCTTCTGGTATTCGTTTCTTTTCTATCAATTCACCACCAATTGTATAATAATATTCATATCCATTTTTTGTTGCTCGTAACTTTTCATCATAAATAGTAAGAGTCTCAAAATCAAATGGTAAAATTGGTTTAAGATGATAATCAACTAGTCCAAATTTATTGTCCTTTTCAGCTAAAATTGATTTCTTCGTCAAGGCTATTAACGCTGTTTCCGTCAATGGGAATAGGTATTTATTGTCCTGATTAATGACTGTATAATGTTGATTTATTTCAGCTATAGCATAGAAACCATTATCATTTTCATTAGGGGATGTTTCAGAAATATAATCATAATCGAATGGTATAATTATTTCGTTTATATAATTAAGAATACCATATTTTCCATTCTTTTCAGCAATTATTCTGTTTTTATCTTCAATGGTAATATTGCTATATTCTATTGGAATTACAATTTGGTTTTTGTCATTTACAACGCCATAAAAATTGTTTTTTAAGACGTAAATTATTCCTTTATCTACAGCAATGTAGTCATAGTCGTTTTTGAAGTCAATTATAAATTGACCTTTACTGTTAAGCAATCCAAATTTCTCTGTGTTAGGTACATGATTTTCTGTTCTATTTCCGTGAATATCAAATTCGTGTTCGGCTTTTGATACGCGATAATAGCCATCCATATGATAAGATGCAGAGCAGAATTGAGGTTTCACAATGTTTGTTCCATCTTTAAGATAATAGCCTAAATAACCTACTTTTCTATCATTGACAGGAAATAATTTAGGATCATTTTGAGCATAAATTGATAAGTGGAATAATATAACAGAGAGTGTAAGTAGTATTTTCATTGATTTGTATTTTAATAAATTTAATACTTCCATGACGTACATAACAAAATCATTTACAATTCGTTGAGGTTGTTTTATTATTCGCAAAGTTCGTTTTAATATATTGTGATTAAAACTCCATTCCTTTTTTCCATTTGTATTGTTCAAATGCCGTCCATTTGTTTTGTTTTTGGATGAACCAAATAGTTAGCAAGGTTGTATCGTTTATTTCCCAGGTTACTTCTTTGATGAGTGTTGGCTGCTTTCTTTGAGTTTCATTAAAGTGATTATAAAGGGGTAATCTAAATTCAGAAATAGATGCTTCATTGAGCGGAAAGATCTCTTCATTAACAGCATCATATTTTTCTTTAAGTTCCTTTAATGTTTGGTTTTTTATTTTTTTAGGTTGAATATATTGATTTTTAATTCCTTGCTGTCCATCATAATCTGGACAGATATAATAGTTTTTGATGTCGTTTTGTTCGTAGTATTTGACGAAAGTGAGCATCGCCGTATCGATACCTGCATCTGGTTCTTTGTTGTTATGATAACCTAAAACTATCGTGTCATTTTTATTTACAGATGCGTTTAGTGAGTTGATAATTTTGAATCTTGCCATTGAGGCTTTATCTCCACTTGCAAAAGAGATGAACTTACCGATAGCTTTTTCAGTATTTAATAATACAACACTGGCAAGTAAAAATTCCTGCTTTGTTGTGTCTAAGCTCCCTTCAATATCAAAATAAATAGGTTCTTGGGTAGCAGAATCAATAAAACCGACTTTTTTAAACCATTGGTTCAAGTGGTTATTACACTTTGCATCACAAGGAATTAAATGATAAGTTTTCCCCGTCTGTGGTTCGGTAAAGAACATTTTATTATCGTCTTGGATTTTTATTGTACCTATAAGTCTTAGTCTTTTTCCATTCTCTAGTAATTCACAATCAGCACATTTTTTATGAGTTGTCCATTCTCCAGCATTTCGGTTTAACCATATATAAATTGTGATACTAATCAATATCAGTATACTGATTGAAAAAAATATTTTTAGGGGTTTCATCAATTTTATACTATTTTTTAGATAATCTTATTTGTTCTGATGCAAACAAGAAAAGCATTACAGACAATTCTCTAACTAGCGAAGATTTCTATTTTAAATTATCTTATATCTAAATCTAATACTTCCACTTTCCAAGTTATAAAATCATTTACAATTCGTAGGAGTTGACTTATTATTCGTAAGAAAGAAGGCTCATGAGGACGCAGACTATAGCGGAGAAGGAAGAGCGTGAAATGATATTGAATTTTTTAACAAAAAAGGTCATATTCTCCCTCAGGAAAACATGACCTTTTATATGCTATAAATCGCTTAAATTTAGCTTAATATAAACTGTATTTCCGCTTGAAATTTAACATCATCACTCACCATTACACCACCTGTTTCTAATGCTGCATTCCAAGTTAAGCCATAATCTTGACGGTTTATTTTTCCTGTCACGGTATATCCAGCTTTTTGATTCCCCCAAGGGTCTTTCGCTAATCCTCCAAATTCTACATCAAATGTGATTTGTTTTGTAATTCCTTTTATAGTTAAATCACCTACTAAGGAAATATCATTCCCATCAGTTTTGATTGCAGTTGAAGCGAATGTAATAGCAGGATAATTTGCTACATCAAAAAAATCGCCACTTTTTAAATGCTGATCTCTTTGTTCATTTTTAGTATTGATTGAATCTGTTTGTATGGTCACATTTATTTTCGCATCTTCTAACTGCGCAGATTCTCCTGTTACCGTAATATCAAAATTTTGAAATTGACCTTTTACATTGGTAATCATCATGTGTCTGACTTTGAACTCAATTTCACTGTGTGCTTGATCTAAACTCCAAGTTGCCATAATTTTATATTTATTAAGTTAATGAAAATTTATTTTTTCTTTTTTTATAATATGATACAAATGTAACTCAGGTTTTTATCATTTTTATTGACCTACATCAATATCGGATCTTATTTCAGTAATAATCATAATAGATAAACAATAATTTGATAGATAGGTTTTGAAATACCTCGTGAGACGACTATTCCTCTATTTTTTGATTTTTTTATCCGAAACAATATGGAATATTCTTAATTGTGACATCTTATTGATGAGTATTAACCAATTCCTATTATTTAAATAACCGTATCATGGCAGAGTTAAATCAAAAACAACCAGAAACAGGAAAAAAGAAAATTAGAAGTAAAAAGCTAGCGCCTAAAGTGGATCTAACAGCTATGGTCGATCTTGCGTTTTTACTGATTACTTTTTTTATGCTGACCACCTCTTTGAATAAGCCGAGTCGCTTGGATGTCGTGATGCCCGATAACAGTCCCGATAAACCTTTATTATTGGATGAACGGCGCGTAGTCTCCTTGTTGTTAAGTGACAAAGGTGTTATGTGGTATCATGGTGATTTTAACCATCCCATATCCAAACCTGAACACACAGATCTAACGGAAAAGGGGATAAGAGCTGTATTAAATAAAATGAAACTGAAAATTCCTTCACTTGCTAATGGAAAGGATATGATTGTTTTGATTAAACCGAGTAAGGAGGCTTGTACGAATGATGTGGTTCAGGCTTTGGACGAGATGACAAAGGTAAATATAAAACGCTATAGCATTAGTAAAATTAGTCCTGATGAGGAGAAGCTGGTTTTAGCATCTTTATAAAATAAGCATTACTCTTTCGTCTATAAAATACGAAAGAGTAATGTATTTTTATTCTTTATCTAAGTTTTGCCAAAACTGCGAAACTTTATCTTTAACGATTTCTGGTAGTTCTTTATAGTTATCAGAGTAAGTAGTTTTTTGATAGCCATCGGTTTGATCTGCTTGAAGTCTGTAAAACTGTTTCTTATAGAGCACTAATCCAATACAGCTTAATTGCTTATCCATATCTCCTTTTGGATGACGTGAATATACAAAGATAGCATCTAGATGCCCGTCCTTATCTGCATCAAAAAAAGCTTTTCTAGCATCCCATACCGACGTTACGATTCCTTTTTCTGAAACATAATCTTCTGCTACGGCTGTCCATTGGTTATCAATTTTTTGGAATTGTTGGATATAAAGTTGATCTGGATCCGCATTGCGTTCTTCTTTTGAGAAGACGATATAGTTATCTTCTTGGCTTGTCGTAATATGCTCAACCTGTAGTACTCTTTTTCCTTTGTAAGGAAAGCCTGATTGTTCAAAATTTTCTTTGTTAACCGAAATATCGGTAATCTGTGCTTGAGCAACACTGACGCTTAATCCAACTATTAATAAAGTAGCAATACGTGTAACCATTTTTCTTAATTTAATTTAGTTTATTATGTATTCAGTATACCTCTAGACAAGACATTTTTAAACTGAACTGTTACAATAACACCTGTTTTTGTTATGTATAATAAAAATATGCGTTAACATCAATATGAACGAATCTGTTTACAATCCGCAAACGTTGAATTACAATTCGTAGGTGTTAAACAATAATTTATAACTTGATATGTGTAATGATATTAAATTTTTAATGTTAAACTGAGTTCCCCTTCGAGTTATAAAAAATTGCCAATTCATTCTGTTTTTATTATGCAATTTTTAAACCTATCTATTTGGATAGTTATTGCAAATGTAAAAGACTAAAAATACTTTTGAACTATAATAATTATAGTTCAAATTTCATTTAATCAATAAAAAAATGATATCTAATTCAAAAGAAAAAACTATGGAGCATAGTGATAAACCACTCATCACTATCGTCGGAGTCTTAGGCAAACAGGGGCTTAGTGCTGCGTGTACGTTGCTACAAAGTGGGAAGTATCGCGTACGTGGTATTACTCGCCGAGTTGATTCACCAGAGGCACTTCGTTTGATTAAGCAGGGAGCTGAACTTGTGAATATACCACTTAATCTTGGATATAAAGAAGATTTTGTGGAAGCATTTTGTGATTCGTATGGCGTTTTCATGATGACTCCAAACATTGCACCTCCATTAACTCACGAGATGGAATTGGGGAAACAGTTGGCAGATGCAGCAGTTGATGCTGGGGTACAGCACATTATCTTCAGCAGTTTGGAAAATGTAGAAAAAATTACAGAAGGGAAAAAGTTTGCTCCACATTTTACTGATAAGGCTAAAGTTGAAGCATATATTCGAACGCTTCCAATAACAAGTTCTTTTATTTACATGGCTTTTTTCTATACCAATCTTATGGAGTTTTACACTCCCCATCTAACGGGTGATACGCTTGTATTCCCTATTTATTTACCTCAGGATTTTCGTGCACCATTTGTTGATCCACTTACTGCTACAGGTCCAGCTGTTCTGGAGATCTTTTCGAATCCAAGTCAATATAAAGGAAAATCCTTGCCAGTAATTGGTGATATGATATCGCCTCAGGAAATGGTCGATACTTTCATTAGAGTAACAGGCAAGAAGGCTGTATATAGTTCAGCATATACACAGGAAAACTTGCTCCATCATTTCCCAGATTTTAGCTCAAACGAGTTGCTCGTTCGTGAGATTTTGGGAATGGCAGAATATGCTGTTGAATATGGCTATTTTGGTAAAGATCGTGACTTGCTATGGAGCCGTCAAATAAACCCAAATAGTCTCACATGGGAACAATTTCTACAGACTACGGGCTGGGAAGGTCAAAAATTGTCCTATTGATTATTTTTAAAATCTTTAGGGCTAAAATGAGTGTTGACAAAATTTTATACTAATCTCCTCAAATCTATCATTCATCTATTTTCTTTTTTGAATACAAGGGAATCAGAAATGGGTAATAATTGAAATAATGCCATTTATTATTTGTTCGTAAATATAGAACAGTAATAATGGTATTAAATTCCGTAATCTGTATACTAATTCATTCCCTATCAAAACGGAACTTTGTATTTATGGTTCTATTGGTATAACATAAAAAATAAGAAAGAAATGAGAACGGTTACATTGAACAACGGAATAGAGATGCCCATCTTGGGATTTGGTGTTTTTCAAATACCTGATGCAATAGAGTGTGAAACAGCGGTTATGGATGCTATTGAAACGGGTTACAGACTAATTGATACTGCGGCTTCTTACTTAAATGAGGCTGCTGTAGGTAATGGCATTAAAAATAGTGGTATTACTAGAGCAGATTTGTTCATCACAAGTAAACTATGGGTGCAGGATACGGGTTATGAAAAAACAAAAGCTGCATTTCAAAGATCTTTAGAAAGACTGCAACTGGATTATCTGGATTTGTATCTTATTCATCAACCTTATGGTGATGTGTTTGGTTCATGGAAAGCCATGCAGGAATTACATCACGAAGGAAAAATTAAAGCTATAGGTGTCGCTAATTTTCACTGCGATCGAATGTTGGATCTGATCATAAACAGTGGTTTTACACCTGCAGTTAACCAGATTGAAACTCATCCGTTTCATCAACAGGTAGAGCAGCAAAAATTTCTTCAAGAAAATAGGGTGCAGATGCAATCATGGGGTCCATTTGCAGAGGGGAAAAATAACATATTTCATAATGAGACATTATCCGCTATTGGTAAAAAATATAATAAATCGGTGGCACAGGTTACTCTTCGTTGGTTAATTGAGAGAGATGTTGTTGCTATTCCGAAATCGGTTCGTAAAGAAAGAATGGTTGAAAATTTTAACATTTTCGATTTTCAGCTTTCTATCGAAGATTCGCAAGCTATAGCAAGCTTAGATACGGGTTCAAGTTTGTTCTTTGATCATCGAGATCCTGCAATGGTAAAATGGTTGAGCGAGAGAAAATTAGCTAGATAGTATAGCTGAAGAATTTAATGAATAATACAGGATACCAAAAGGAATATAAGAAGAACAGTTAAACTAAATTATAATGAGAAATAGACACTATAACAGAAATGCTTGGCTGGCTTTTGAAATGCCTTCAATAGGGATAAATGCTTCTATATGGTTTGCTATTATGCTATGTTTTTCATCTTGTTCTACAATAAAAGATAATAATAGTAACCTTATGGTTATTAAAGAACAGGGAAGCTTTATGGTTGGTGGTACAAAAACTACTCAAACGGGCACATTTGATTTGAGTAATGCTTTAAAACCACAAGGGCAAACTTTTCATGGTGATCACGCTTATGCGTTCTATCAAATTCCTGAAAAAGCTCATAAGCTTCCTTTGGTTTTCCTGCATGGAGCTGGGCAGTCTAAAAAGACATGGGAAACAACGACTGATGGAAGAGAAGGCTTTCAGAATATTTTTCTAAAACGTGATTTTGCTGTTTATTTGCTTGATCAACCCAGACGTGGCGATGCAGGAAAGAGCTCCGTTGAAGCAACTATAACACCAACTCCAGATGAGCAGTTTTGGTTTACACAATTTCGAATTGGTAATTATCCTGACTACTTTCAAAATGTACAGTTTCCAAAAGATGCTGCTTCGTTGGAACAATTCTACAGACAGATGACTCCCAATACAGGTAGTTTTGATGCAAAAGTTATTACAGATGCAGTTTCACAATTATTTGATAAAATCGGTGAAGGAATTTTAGTTACACATTCGCAAGGAGGTGGACCAGGTTGGCTAACCGCAATAAAGAACGATAAGGTTAAAGCTGTAGTTGCTTATGAACCTTATAGTAGTTTCGTATTTCCTGAAGGAGAGTTACCTGCAGCAATAAAATCAAATGGTCTTTTCGGAGCGTTAACAGGGGTAGAAATACCAGTGGCTGATTTCAATAAACTGACCAAAATACCAATTGTTATTTATTATGGTGATAATATCGCCAAGGAATCTACCAAAGTATGGAACGAAGATCATTGGCGTTCTGGTCTTGAAATGGCAAGGATCTGGGCGGCAACGATCAATAAACATGGGGGAGACGCAACGGTGGTGCACCTTCCGGAAGTCGGTATTAAGGGAAATACGCACTTTGCTTTTGCTGACCTTAACAATATTCAGGTGGCTGACGAATTATCAAAATGGTTAAAGGAAAAAGAACTGGATAAGTAATATTGGTAGTAATTCCTGTAATTGGTATACCAAAAAAATGCTGATGTATGCAGAAATTTGTATATATAAATGATAGAAGCGATGAAAAGATTAACGATATACTGGTTCATGTCATGCATATTCCTGTTTACAGTAACATCCTGTTCTCGTGCGGAACAACCAAAAATAGTGAATGACCATCCAACAATAGAAAAAGGTGATTCATTACAGAATAAGAAAATCTTAATCGTCTATCTGTCACGTACAAAAAATACCAAAGCCGTTGCAGAAATTATCCACAACCATGTCGGTGGTGATATGGTTGCATTAGAACTGGAAACACCTTATCCTGAAAACTATCAACAAATAGTCGCACAAGTGGCTAATGAAAATGAAACAGGCTTTCTACCACCTTTAAAAACAACGATTGACAATATCCAAAAATATGATGTGGTATTTGTTGGTTTTCCAACCTGGGGAATGCAGTTGCCACCACCCATGAAAAGTTTTTTGACCCAATATGATCTGAGTGGAAAAACAGTTGTCCCTTTTAATACAAACGCAGGTTATGGGATTGGCAGTAGCTTTGAAACACTAATGAAATTATGCCCGAAAAGTAAAGTCCTCGAAGGTTATTCAACGAAAGGTGGTATAGAAAGGGACGGGGTTTTGTTCGTCATGGAAGGGGAAAAAGAAAAATCGGTGCAGACCGATATCCAGAATTGGCTAAAGAAATTAAAGTTTATTAAATAGCATAAATCATCTTATGATTATATGTTTATTTTTTCTTGTATTTAAAATAAAACTTATCCTATTACAAAATCTGTAAAACAATTATGACGATGAAAACATTAATTCTCGGACTTTTTTTAAGCCTTATCGCTACACAAGGATCCTTTGCACAGCATGCATCTGGAGATCAGGAAATCATTGCTCTTTCTAAGAAGAAATGGCAATGGATGGCTGATAAAAACACAACTGTTCTGGATAGTCTTTTTCACGAAAAATCCGTGTTTGTTCACATGGGAGGTTCTTGGGGAAAAGACCAGGAGATGAATATCATTAAAAGCGGAGGCATCTGGTATAAGAAAGCAGACATCCATGAGGTATCTGTCAATATACTGGATAATACGGCCATCCTTCTCAATAGAATTGATCTGTTGGCTGTTGTAGGAGGAAACGAAGTGACTAATCCATTTATGGTGACAGAAGTCTATGTTAAACAGAATGGAAGTTGGAAATTAGGCTCATTATCGTTTACTAAGCTAATGGCACCTCCTGCAAGCAAATAGAAGTGATGAAAATATTCTTAAAATCGATAACACTAATGATGGTGATGATCGTTTCTACTATGGCAGGAGCCCAAACTAATACAGAACAAAATTTAAGTGTTAAACAACAGGCATTTGTTCGTATTTCTGCACTTACAGGAAAAGGTGATCTGCAAAAATTAAAGCCAGCCTTGACTTCTGGTTTTGAAGCGGGATTGACCGTTAACCAAATTAAGGAAGCTATTATACATGTCTATGCCTATGCAGGATTTCCTCGTAGCATTCGGGGATTGCAAACCTTGATGACTGTATTGGACGAACGTAAAACCAAAGGTATTCAGGATGAAATCGGAGTAGAGGTCTCTCCTATAAAAGATGAGCGTAGTAAATACGACAGAGGTAAGGCTATTTTAGATACACTATTAGGTGCTCCACAAAACGGACCTCAAACAGGCTATTCAGCATTTGCCCCTACAATCGAAGTATTTCTAAAAGAACATCTATTTGCTGATATTTTTGAAAGAGATGTATTGAGCTATGTGCAAAGAGAATTGGTAACCGTGTCTGTACTTGCTGGTATCGGTGGGGTGGAACCCATGTTACAATCGCATTTGAAAATTTGTTTGACTGTAGGTTTAACGGAAGGTCAGCTACAACAATTTGTTACTATTATTAAAGAGTCAGTGGGTAAAAAAGAAGCTAAGACTGCTCAAAAAGTATTGGACGAAATCCTGAAAACAAGAAGTAAAAAATAAAATATGAAAAAGTTATCATTGATACTTGCATTAACAATTTCAATAACTGTAACTCATATGGCAAATTCATAGTCCACTCAAAAAAGGGATCGATCAAATCTCTATACTTTAGTATATGAAGGAGCCATTAGCAAAAATGAAAAAGGAAGAGTGAGTATCCATCCCATAACCCAAAAAACTGAATTAAACCTTTTTGATCAAGAATTGCTGACTTTGAATCTATTTAGGAAGCTTATAAAGCTCGTAAAAATGAAAGCCCAACTTTCGCTGGGCTTTCACAAAAGCGTTCATCATCTTAAGATTAGTACTTTTAATTTAAAGACTTCGAATATCAGGTGATAGCCAAACTTTAGTTTTTTTGTGGGATGAGTACTTCCTTGATATCGGTATAATTATACCTATTGGTGGCATCAAAGGCTACTTGTGAACGGGCACCAAATCTAAAAAAGAATTTTCTACTATAATCCGGAAAAGCTTGATGCGCTTGCGAAGTTGTAACGGTCAAAATTATTCCTTCATTGTCCAATATTGTTGAAGCCGTAAGCCCCATCTGAGCTGGATTTAAGATCACGGTATAATTCGGACTAAAACTGAAATCCCCAACGTATTGATTCTCGCTCACAAATAATCTCGATTCTACTAATGGTGTTCGGTATTTAACGTCATTGCTTCCATAGGTGATTTTGACTTTAAATGTTACCGTTCTATCTGCATTAAGAACAGGTTCTCCAATCCAGTCTACATGTAGTATGGGTTCGACTTCATATACTTTTTCAATGGTTCCTTTGATGTCCAAGCGTTCTTCTTCCAATGGTACGAATGCTCCAGAAGGAGTTACTCCATAAGTGCCTGGAAAAATCTTATCGTTATAAAAAGTACCATCCATTTTACCATTGAAGTCATATGGTTGTGGATTATCCGACCAGCTATACTCCATCATTCGTATTCGTATTCCAGTATTTCCTATGGCAGTCTGAAATGGCTTTCCTGTGTTTTTCTCGATAAACTTCCCTTTGAAGGTTTCACTTGGCTGGGAGAAGTCATCTTGCTTACAACCCATAGCAATAAATAGGAGTAGACATATTTTTGCAAGAAGTTTTAATGTTTTCATGTTGCTAAATTCTGATTTATAAATAAATGTCTAATAACCTGGGTTTTGTTTGCAATTCGGGTTCTTAGTTATTTCTGCTGATGGAATCATTTGATAATAGTTACGACTATCATAGTTGAATACATAATCGGCACCAGGTCCTTTCGACTCCATATATCGGGAATCTAAAAAATACTTGTCAGCATCAGTAGAAAAGAAAGGGTATAGAACTCTATAACGTTTATTATTTTGTTCTACATCCATCGTTCTCCATCTCTTGAGATCCCAATACGTTTTGTGTTCAAAAGCCAGTTCTTTTTTACGTTCTTTACGGATAATTTCTACATTATCAAGAGACCCAGGAGTGGTTAATAACAATGCACCTGCTCGTTCTCTTATTTGATTGATACAGTTAAATGCTTCTTGTCGATACTCTTCACCTCCAGCACCCGCTAATAATAATTCATAAGCAGCTTCAGCTCTATTGAGTAAAACTTCTGCATAGCGTATCTCTATCCAACTTTGCTTAGATTTATTACCGTTATTATCTTTTTGATCTGGATTTAAGTACTTTCTTAAATAAAAACCAGAAATATTGCCAAAATCCCATCCAGATACAATGCCACTCTCTCCAGATCTTTTCTTTTTGCTTCCATCTTTTAAAACAACTTGATTATTCGGGTCATTATTGAAAGCAAAATTACTGGATAGTTTAAGTAAACTGGTTTCATTATATACATTTGCATAATTTACCACACTTCCAGCAGGCATTAATGGAGATATACCATTTTGACTGGATCCTGTCCAGATACCCCGACGGATATCGATTACTTTACCCATGTATTCAGACATAGGAAGAATTACTGTTCCTTTCAGTCGAGGTTCTGCATTCGCAAAGGCATCCAAAGGAGACGTATACAATTTGTATTTATTGTTGGCATCCAAAAAAACAAATTTTCCATTCGCGTCTTTTTCGATCCCATCAAACATTTCGATGAAGTCAAGAGTTGGGCAAAGCTCGGAATTATTACCTCCTGATGAAGTTTGCATCGGTTGAGAAGAATCATCAAAATTGTGTAAACTTTCTGGATCCTTGTAATAGCGGACAAATATATTCTCATAGGTATCTTTGAGGAAGATACTTGTGAAATTATTGGCTTGTGCGGTAGGATCATTTGCAAGCCATTCGTCCTTATAAAGGCGATGCTTATTTGTTTCATCTAAGATTTTGCTCGCATCATATGCCGCTTTAAAATAACCTGTTGCTCTAGCCGCAGGCACTCCACATATTCTTTTTCCATTGTCTACTTCTTCAATTTTGTTATATTTTGCTATAGACCCTGCATGCAACATTACCCTGGATTTAAAAGCTGCTGCTGCATATTTAGTTGCTCTCCCTTTTTGATTGTTTATTGGAAGATTGTTTATTGCATAGTCGAGATCCTCACCGATGAAATCCCAAATCTCTTCTTCAGATGCTCGTGGAAGCATGGTTTCTTCTAAGGTCACAGAAGCTGGGTAATCAATAACATGATCTACTTTAGGGACTCCACCGTATCGTTTTACCAACGAGTAATAAATAAATGCCCGAATGAAATGAGCTTCAGCAATGAAAGTTTTAGAATCTGCTTCCGAATGCGAACTTTGGTATTGCGGAAGTGTTTCTATCAGCATATTGGTTGTCCGGATTCCGGAGTAAGCAGCATCCCAATAGGTGGCACTTTCGGCTTCAGCACTTTTTGTGTCTCTTCCAAGGGCTTCACCAGTCAGTGCAGATTGTTGTTTATATTTTGTTCCACTGTTGTTAAACAATCCATTCGCTTCAAAATTGTACCTAAAATCTTCCATCGGGAGCGTACTGTACATCCTTGCTACGTAACTCAAAACCCCTTCACTCGTGCCAAAAATTTCCTGATCACTTATAATATTTTTAGGTGGAATATCTAGTTTTGTACAGCCCGTTGTTAACAACAAGAGTGTTGTATAAATAAATTGACGTGTTTTCATCTTCGTTAAATTTAAAAATTCACATTTAAACCGACCGATATTGTTTTATTTAACGGATAGTTATATCCATAATCTCCTAGACCTCCTTTTGCTGGATCTGGGTTAGAATAGAATTCGGGATCCATGTGTTTTAATTTTGTAATCGTTAGCAGGTTATATGCGTTCATATAGATTCTCACATTCTTCAGATTTGCTTTACTTAACCATTTTGAAGGAAGTGAATATCCAAGCTCTAGTGATTTCAATCGAATATAGGCTGCGTTTTGAATATTAAATTCGGAATTATAGTTGGGGCTGGTACCAGTAAAGGCATAGTCACCTGTTATCCATTCTGTAGAAGGATCATAAGGACTCGCATCAGCATTTGCTGGTCTCCATCTATTTAAAAATTGAGTTAAGGCGTTAGTATCCGACCATAGTGGTTGATATAGAAACTCACGAGCAGCAAAATAACGCTTTCCAGCTCCCTGCCATAACATATTAAAATCAAAGCCTTTCCAGCTCGCTGAGAGTGTGATACCATAGTTAATTAAAGGAACCATTCCATTTGTCGCCAATGGATGGACGTCCAGATCACTGATCATTCCATCTCCATTCCAGTCTTCGTACTGATAGTCACCAAGGGTAGAGCCTCTATTAATATATGTTTCATTGTAATAGAGTTGATCCCAGTTGGTTAGTATGCCATTATCACTGTATCCCCACCAGATATTATTATAGCGTTGGTTGTTGTTTTGGCGCCAGTTTAAATAAGAGTTTCCAGCTTTTGCTTGTTCGAAATGTAATGTTTTTACTCTTGTATACGACATGTTTCCAGAAATCCTATAAGTCACATCATTCCATTTATTGGCATGATGAAGTTCGATCTCTAATCCTCTCGTTAAATCACTATTTAGGTTTTCCTGCGGTTGGTTAGCACCAACTATACCAGGTAATGATTGACTTCTCGTAGCAAGAAGTCCTTGTCTTTTACGTTGAAATAACTCCAATGTACCCCCTAGTTTTCCTTTCCAAGCATCAAAATCTAACCCTAGGTTAAACATGTCAGATCTGTACCAAGTAATGGCTTTGTTCGCAATACCTTTATCACTGGAACTATTAATGAAGCTGCCATCAAATACAGATCCTGAAGGGAGACCTGAACTGCTACCACCTACAGCAGGGTAGTAGTAGCCTGTTAAAAAGTTATATTCATTTGTTGCTGCATCATCCAACATTCTACCATAAGATGCTCTTATCTTCAGTAAGTTTATGAAATTTAAAGGAGAGTTTTTAAAGAAGTCCTCTTCAGATAATAACCAACCAGCCATTACTGCAGGTGTGCCAGCCCAACCGGATTGACCAGAAAAACGAGAAGACGATTCATATCTATACGTAAATTCAGAAAGATATTTGCTTTTGTAATTATAGCTTAATCGTCCAATGTAAGCATTATATGCGTAATCATACAGAGAGGCACTGCTAACACTCTGGTTCATTTGCATTTTTTCTGTTATACCTGCAAAAATTTGATCCAGTGGTAGCGCAAGTTGTCTATTGCCGTAAAAATTATCACCTTGACGATGCGTGTCTTCAAAAAGAACTGTAGACGATATGAAGTGGTCTTTAAACTGTTTTTCATACCCTAATTGAACATTCCACAGCATGGCATCTTTACCATAAAAATACCTAGCTACGTTATTTGGTGCATTGCTTTGTGCATTCCAAGTTTTTGGATTTCCCCCTGAATCATAGAGTTTATAGGCTTTTGAATATTCCTTATTATCATTCAGGGTGTAATCGTAACTATATAAACCTTTTAAATACATTCCTTCTAGGAATGGTAAATCATATCGTAATGAAAAATTAGATTGAAACCATTTACTTTTATACTCGTTTCCACCAACTAGATCACGATTCATCATTGCGGCTGGATTTTGAAGTCCTCCATTGGATGGTTGCCAGTACATTGTTTTCGCATCATCATAGAAAACTTTGTCCATTGGTTGCATAAGCCACATTGATCGAATGATATCAGAAGCGCTGAATACAGAAGATGTTCTTTCATCCATAATTCCTGCAAGGTTCATATCGAATTTCAAATTATCAGTGATTTTGGCAGACAGATTAGAACGTATATTAAACTTTTTGTAATCGATCGCATTGGTTCTTAAAAAGCTTTCCTGAGTCTGCATGCCTAAGCTGGAATAGAATGATATTTTTTCACTCCCTCCAGACGCATTAAGCGTATGGGATTGCTGTGGTGCACTTTCTCTAAATATTTCTGAGACCCAATCCGTGCTCTTTAATTCTCCACTTCTGTATTTTTCAATTTGTTCTTGTGTATAGGGACGCGTTGAATTGTCTACATTGTGCGAACTACGTTCGTTATACAATGTCATCCAATCGACTGCATTCACAAGTTTAGGGAAATTGGAAGGTCGTTGCCATTGGTAATTACCCGAGTAACTCAGATCTATTTCACCTGGTTTTCCTTTTTTTGTTGTTATTAAAATTACTCCATTCGCCGAATTGACACCGTATATTGCAGCTGAGGCATCTTTTAATACCGATACACTTTCTATATCTTCTGGATTAAGACGAGCCATGTTGTTACGTGGGACACCATCAACGATAATCAAAGGAGCTCCAAGACCACGTATATCCATGGAATTATTAAACTGGCCTGGTTCGGCGGAATTTTGGACAACTCTCAATCCGGGTATTTTTCCAGTCAGCATATTCGGCAGACTTTCATTCTTTGTCGTGGTTATCTCTTTTCCCTTAATGGCAGAGACAGCCCCTGTTAATGTTTTTTGCTTTTGTTGACCGTATCCTACGACAATAACTTCCTCAATCATTTTATTGTCATGTTCTAGTATGACTTCAATGTTGCTAGCATTGGATATGACACGCTCTTGTGGGGTATAACCCACATATTGGAAAGTAAGCTTACTTCCAATTGTAAGAGCAATAGTGAATTGACCATCGGCATTACTGGTTGTGCTATTGTTGCCATCTTTCTGACGAATAGAAACACCCCTGAGCGGTCCGTTAGTGTCCTTTACCACACCTCGTATGGTGACAGGTTGTTTGTCCTGTCCAAATAATGCTGTAACCAACAGTAACAGCATTAATGTTATAACTGTTATTCTGTGCATTTATTTAAAGGTTTTAGGAGAATTAATAAATAAGATCTCTTGTGAATGTGTTTGTTACTCATTGCTTTATGGTTTATTTATTTGGTGAATAATATGGTGTCGTTATGCATCAACTATTACTTAATACTTCAATCCAAAGACAGCAGAATGCAAGGATTTGAGTTTATTCTAATTGGTTATTTTATTGGTTATTTATTCTTAACAATTAAATGTTCATACAAATATAGTTTGTAAGTATTTTATATCAAAATAAATTTAGTAGATTTTTGTTTTTTATGAAAAAATCACACAACTGTCTTATGTTTATAGTCTAATTTTAACCATAAAACACTGTTAATATTGTTTTTATTAATGAAAATAAGATTTGTTGATAATTTTAGATTAGATAAGGTAATTTTTTTGTATGTATAAACAAACTGCTGATGTAGGTGTTAATTATGATCAATCTTAAGAAATGCAAAATCATAGGCACCCATAGCAATAGCTTGATTCGTACCCAATGATGAGACAGTTATCCCAGTTTGTTTTATTGTATTGAATAGTTGATTTATCCAATATCTTCATTTTTCCTTCAGATAGGAAGCGATTATCTGATCTATCTGTGTAGAATTTTTCTTGATCATCAGTATTTTCAGAAGAATACTTCCATTGGTTTGAAATGGAAGTATTCTTCTGAAAATACAAGCAAAAAGGTACTATTGCCTGTTTTTAGGTGAGAACTTAAAAGCTATGAATAACAGGTAGATTACGAGGAATAATAGGAGAGAGAAACCAACTGTGATAGTTGTTTTTTGTGCAATGAATCCCAATATTGGTGGAATGATTGCTCCTCCAGCAACCCCCATAATCATCAACGATGACACTTCATTTTGATCATTCGGTTTGAGTTGAAGTGCAAAGGTAAATAAGATAGAAAAGACGTTTGCACAGCAGAACCCAATAATAATGATTCCTAGGTATATTGTCCAATCTTTGTGCGTGAACAGGAGTAAACATACCCCTAGGATGGCAGTAAGCATATTAATTTTTAAAAAACCTGCAGGCGGTATGCGTAAAAGCAGTATGGATCCTAAAAATGCTCCAGCAATACGTGCACCGAAGTACAAACTTGAACTTAATCCTGCTTTGCCAGTTTCTATACCTAATTTCTGTATGAGGAGTTGTGCAGAGAAAGTATTCATGGAGACATCTAAGCCAACGAGAAGCAGTATGCCCATAAAAAGCAGCACGATATTTCTGTCATTTAAATGCCCAATTATTTTACTAAAACTAGATGTCTCTACTTTCATTATCTTTTCTTTTATAGGGGTGATAATGAGGTAAAAACCAGTAGCTGCTGATATGGAAGCGTATGTCAGCAATGCAAGCTTCCAATTTCCATAGTATGATGCGGCAAAACTTGCTAATATAGGACCTAAAAAGGAAGCGATAGCTTTTGTAAATTGACCGAAAGTAAGCATACCTGCAAGCTTTTGATCGCTCACAATATTTGTTACCAGCGGATTTATTGCTACCTGTAGAATGGTATTACTTATTCCTAAAAGAACAAAAGCAAAGAGAACAATGGGAAATGAATAGTGCAATGATGGTAAGATCAGTGCGATGGTATTTATTCCGATAGCAAATGCTACCGTGTTTTTTTGTCCATATTTATTCATAAGGAGACCTGCTGGTATTGAAAATACGGCGAACCATAAAAATACCATCATTGGCAACGCAGAAGCCGCGAATGCATCTAAATTAAAATCTTTACTAACGAAGTTCGTGGCGACACCTACGATGTCAACCATGCCCATGACAAAAAAGCTAAGCAGTATTGGGGGGAGTATTCTGGAGTAAGTTACGTTGTTTTCCATATCTTTTAAATCTATGCTTTGAAACGGACATATGCTTTTATTGTCATGCATTCTTTTCCTTCTGATTTTCCATAAGGTCTTATGCTGTATTTTCCAAGGTGCGCAGGGATAATAAATGTTTCAGCATAATGCACAATAAAAGATTCGAAGCTAGCGTCTAAGCTTTCCACTATTGCTTCTTCGCCTGCTACTAGATTCAGAACATTTACACTTTCTTCGGTCTCGTGAATAACTGTTTTGCTAAACCGGTGCCTTCTGGTTTCAATAAATTGATGGTTATGAAGCCCTGTTCTTTCTTCTTCCCATCCCTCACCAGTAGCCATAGGCTCAATCGTATTAACGAGGTTTTGCATGGTGTAATCGTAATCCCTTTCCCAGTTTATTACTTTTAGACCCCGTTCTACATTAATTGGACGTGGTTTTCCATCCAATCCTAGTCTTCCCCAATCCCACATTTTAAAAGTAAAATGATTAGGTGTTGCACTTATTTCTAAGACCAAAGCTTCTGGACCTGAGCAATGTACCGTCCCTGCTGGAATTAAAAAATGATCGTGTTTTTTTGCTGCTATTTTATTGGAATATTTTTCTGCATCGAATGGTTTGACATTATTCTGAGCATCTCGGAGATCCTGAGACATCTGCTCCTTGTCCACACCATTTTTAAGTCCTAAGTAGACTGTGGCACCTTCTTGCGCATCTAGGATATAATAACTTTCGTCCTGGGTATAATTCATTCCGAAATGCTTTTGTATATAGTGCGTGGTAGGGTGTACTTGAAAACTTAGGTATCCACCACCGACTGTGTCCAGAAAGTCAAATCGGATTGGAAAATCTTTCCCAAAACGGGATTCTACAGGTCCGCCCAACAAGGCTTTGGCACGTAGTAACACCAGATTAAGAGACGGAAGTTCAAAGGTAGTTCCTTCTATTGAAAACAAGAGGCTATTTTCCTCAGGGACACAGTCAAAACACCAACCATAATTGATGATCTCTCTATCAAGGTCGCAGACATCCTTCATCCATTGTCCTCCCCATGGAGCAGGAGCAAAGAAAGGTACCACGCGAAAAGGACGATTTACTGTTGCATCAATGCCACGCATAAAGGTTTCTTTGTCTATCAGTTTAGGTGAACCTTCTATATGTGTATCTAGCCAATAAGCTATTCGATCGAATAGTGATTCTTTGTGAGCGTCACAAATTAACCAATCATTGAAGTAACATCTTTTGTGCTGACTTTCGAAAGGCTCCTTGCTGTTGTCAATTCCTATCGCGTGGACGTTACCTTTGCGCATTCGAAGTTGATGTTCCCAACGGGCTAGATCTGCATAAACCAATGTTGCATTATCAGGAGCAAGTAAAGAAGCACCTGTTCCTAGCACTAAGATTGTTCCTTCAGTATGTTTAAGTTGTTCTTGAGCAGCAGCCAATAATGTTTGGTCAAAGTAGTCTACAAGCCTTAGCGGTGTCACATAACCAAATAACGTATCTTCTGTTACGTATGAAGCTGTCATTTTCAGAATTTCTGCTTCTGTTTTTAGTAGATCATGGGTAAAAATGACAGTATCTGGTTGTAATGCTTGCAGAGCATCAGCTATTTCCGTTTCATATACGCCTACATACATATCCAAAGCCAATAGTTGATTGGTTTTGAGTAGAGGAGCTAAAATATCGCAGATTTTGTTCCAACCTAGATGTATCTGACCAGATATAGATGTAGCAGGATGCTTGTCATAATTTGAACTTCTATTTTGATAATTCATTTTATAATTTTAATGTATGAACAAAGTTAGTATGTGCAAATATATAATTTATTTCAACTTCTCAAACTGTTTTTGAATAAATATTATTTATTTCATACTTTTATCAAAAAATGTCTGTTATTTAATATCATTCGTGTACATGGAAAACAATTCAGTTGATAAAAAAGAGTTAGATCCTCTTCATATTCAGGCAGAAGCATATCTTCGACAATTGATCGAAAAAGAAGAGTATAAAAGTGGGAAGCTACTACCTACCGAAGTTGAGTTAGCAAAAATGTTGAACATTTCAAGGAATACATTGAGACAAGCTATCAATAAGTTGGTATATGAAGGTTCGCTATTACGGAAGAGGGGCCATGGAACTAAGGTTGTACGGAAAGGTATTGTCGGAGGTGTCAAAAATTGGTTAAGTTTCTCTCAGGAAATGAAAATGTTAGGGATAGAGGTCAAGAACTTTGAACTCTACATTCGCTATAGTGATGCTCCTGCGGAAATATCTAATTTTTTTATGCTGGAAGAAAAAGGGAGCAGCAAATGTTTGCTGATGGAACGTGTTAGGGGCAATACCAACTATCCATTTGTATATTTTGTTTCTTATTTTAATCCTAGTATACCCTTATCGTCCGATGAAAATTTCAATCGTCCATTGTATGAGATTTTGGAGAAAGATTTTGGTGTAGTTGTGAAGACTTCGAAAGAAGAGGTTTATGCACGTTTAGCAGGCGATCTTGTGGCACAAAAGCTCGAAATCAAAGCTAGTGACCCTATTTTGGTACGAAAGAGATTTGTATATGATGATAAAGGAAATCCTGTCGAATACAATATTGGCTATTATCGTGCAGATAGTTTCACTTATACTATTGAAGCTGAGCGATAGCTTCAATGGTATAAGGATATCGTTTACATACTTTTCTCAAAAGGTTTTATCTGTTCTTTTAGTGTTTTTATGATCTTACCATAACTTGGCTTGTTATATACATTATTAGTTTCCTGTGGATCTTTTTTCAGATCATAAAATTCCCAATGATCAAATTCGGATAGTTTAGTTTTGGGATCTATATTTTTCCAATGTATTAATTTATAACGATCGGTTCTCACGCCATAGTGCGGACGTACAGCACCCACAGCGGGATAGTCGTAATAAGCGTAATACAGCATATCTCTCCACTTCAGGTTTTTATCTTTCTTTAATATAGGTATAAGTGATTTTCCATCCATATCTTTTGGGATCGCTACACCGGCTACATCAAGTATTGTAGGGGCAAAGTCAATATTTTGTACCAGTTTATCACTACGCCATCCGCCTTCAATTTGACTAGGGTAGGACATGATCAAGGGTGTTCTGAAGCTCTCTTCATACATAAATCGTTTATCATAAAGTCCATGTTCTCCCATGAAAAAACCTTGATCTGAAGTGTAAACAATCATTGTGTTATCCTCAAGACCATTTTGCTTTAAGTAATTTAATATACGACCTACTTCCTCATCAACAGATTTAACCGTTTTGCAATAATCCCGAATGTAGCGTTGGTATTTCCAACTGACTAGCTCTTTGCCTGTAGGTTTATTTAGTAAAAAATCGCGATGAATGTTTTCATAAGCTTTATCCCATATAGCACGTTGTTCTCCATCGAGTCTATTCATCGCCAATGGCCAGCTATCTCTAATATAATCCTGGGTGGGTACATCCTTCAGCGCTTCTACTTTTAAATCAAACGCGTAGCCCAAATGATTAGCAACACTCAACTCATGGACTTTCATCTGTTCACCACGGGTTTTGTAATCGTCAAACAGAGTAGGGGGTTCTGGAAATGTTACGTCTTCATACGCATTTAAGTATTTGAGATCGGGCATCCAATTGCGATGAGGAGCTTTGTGTAATATGACAAGACAGAAAGGTTCTTCCTTGTCTTTTTCTTTATCTAACCAGGCAAGTGCATGATCTGTAACTAATGTTGTCGCATAGCCTTTTTCTTGGATATACTTGCCATTTGTAGATGAGTTTCTAAATGTCGGATTATAATAATCTCCTTGATCTTCAAAAATATCATAGTATGTAAACCCTTTCGGTTCTACAGGGAGATGCCATTTTCCGAATACAGCTGTGTGATAACCAGCTTTTTGTAAATATTCTGAATAGAACATTTTGCTGCTATCTAGACCATAGCCAAAATGAGTTTGTCCATGATTTTTACTATACATACCAGTAAGTAATGTGGCCCTACTTGGTGTACATATAGAGTTCTCCACAAATGCTTGATCAAATACGACTCCCTTTTCTGCTATTCGGTCTATATTAGGTGTTGGTGCAAGTTGCGAGATAGGATGCCCATAGGCACTGATTGTCTGAAAGGAATGGTCATCCGACATGATCCAAATGATATTTGGCTTTTTGGATTTCTTTACTTTTGTTTGCGCATCAGCGATTTGAGTGTTAATAAACAAGCTAGAAAACAACAGCAATAAGAAGTTATTTCTCATATCTCCTTTAGTTTAAAGTTATTTTTTAGTGATAAACTTTAATTCTCCTCCCTTGACAAGATCATCAAATCTGATCTCGATCCCTTTTACCCGTTTGTTGTTGAAGTAAGTGGATTGAATATAGATAGCATCGTCACTTTTCTTTTCTGTGAGTATGTCTATTTTCTTTCCGGAATAGTAATCAGGGTTTAGTGTTATACTGATTTTATTGAACAAAGGGGTGCTAAATTGAAATGTAGGTGTTTCTGCTGTCAGTCCTTTAACATCAAAAATACCCATTGCAGCCATGACATACCAGGCACCCAATTGGCCTTGATCTTCATCTTGACCGAATCCATAACCATGTACATCGGATACACCATAGAATTTGTCACATATAGCTCTAACCCATTTTTGGGTTAAGTCAGGTCTACCTGCAAAGTTAAAAAGCCAGGATGCATGTAGATTTGGCTGATTTCCATGATTATAAACTGCTTGAAGCCCTGAGAAGGCATCGAGTGTAGTGCCTCCTCCAAAATAGTCCGCTTCAGATAAAAGCATAATACTATCTAAGCGATTTACAAATTTCTTTTTACCCATTCTATTGATCAATTGCTCAATATGATGGGGCACATAAAAGGTATATTGTATAGCGTTCCCTTCTTGAAATCCTCGCCACGGTTCCTGGGGTTTAAATTGATCGATAAATACCCCGTTACTATCTTTTGGTCGGATCAAGTCCAAATGATCATCATAAAGAAAGCGCCATCCATTAGCCAGTTTTTTTAACTTTCTATAATCATCTTTTTTGCCTAACGTCTTTGCAAAATTAGCAACCGCATAGCTGCTGAACGCATATTCTAATGTGTGAGAAGCCGCAAATCCTGATCCTTCTGATGTCGTTTGCATACGAAGCTTTTCTGAATAAGGAGAGTATCCTTTATTTACGAATTGGGTAACATCAAGTTTACCTGCTCCCGCTAGACGATTATTACCGTCCAACTCATTTTTTAAGGCTGCCTGATACGCTAATGGAACATCAAAATCTCTAATCCCAACATTATGAGCCGCAGCAATTGCCAGGCTAGTAAAATTTGTACCTACACCAGATACATATCTGCTCGCTGCAATCCCATCACCAAGCCATCCCGCATCCTTGTATACAAGGAGCTGACTGTTGATCCAGTCATTATAGTATTCAGGATATACCAAAGACCATAATTGTGTCAGGTTCCAGAACGCTCCCCATATAGCGTCCGTATTATAATGTTGGTGTTTAGGAACATTGTTCCTGTCCGTAGGAATATAGCCGATACTACCATCATTTTTTGGATATGCACCATTACAATCACTCGCCAGACCTCGCCCTAATAGCGCGTGATAAAGCCCGGTATAAAATTTTATCTTGTCATCATGTTTGCCACCCTCTACCTGTATACGTCCGAGCATACCATTCCATTCTTGCGAAGCGAGGGTTTTAGCCTGATCGAAAGAAATTCCATCAGCTTCCTGACTTAAGTTTTTTCGGGCATTTTCTACCGAAGTATACGATAAACCTGCTTTGACCGATATCATTTCTTGATCGTCTGTATTGAAAGTTAGGTATAAACCGGCTCCCACACCATCTTCAGTAGACTTTCCCTGATTTTTAACTTTCCCTTTAAAGGTTCCCCATGAGCTCGGTTTTTTATCGATCACAGCAGAAAAATACATCTTTACATCTGCTCCTTTTTGATAAATATCCACATAAACAGGATTCGTGATCACATACCCTTCGATTCTGTAATTGCCATCATACTCGACATGAGCGTTTAGTACAGGGCCGCTTTCTCCCTGTCTATTTCCAATATCAAATAGAATATGCGATTGTTTAGATCGTGGAAAAGTGTAGCGATGGAAAGCTACCCGTTTAGTTGCTGTCAATTCAGCCCTTACTTGATGTTTTTTCAAGTACACCGCATAATAACCTGGTTGAGACACTTCGTCCTTCTTGTCAAATAAAGATCGATATCCATCATCTGGTGTTTCCAGTTTTCCTGGATATGTTACCAATTCGCCAGTAGTAGGAGCGAACACTATGCCGCCGATTTGAAATTCATGAAAATTTGGAAAACCCTCTATAGAATTGTGATGAGGATCATACCCCACAGCCTGCCAACCTCCAGCATTTCCATAGTGTCCATTGGTAGAAGGACCTGCTTTTGCCATTCCAAAAGGAACAGATGCTGGTGCAAAGTGAAACCACCTCGAGTGTGCAGTCCCTATATCTGTCTTTACATAGGTTGTCCAATTTTGTGCAGAAGAATTTTGAATGGAAAATCCTGATAATCCAATCGTTAGAAATAATATAGAAAGCAATTTCTTTTTCATATTTTCACTTTATTTAAGGTAATCAGGATATTTCATTACTATTCTACACCCCAATTCATGTTCGGTGTTGCGCCCATTTCCAACACAAGATTCCCTCCTTTGAGTAGTTCCTTTGCTGAGAATTTAAAGCTCTTAAGAGGGGTGCCGTTTAAGGTTGCCTGTTGTACATACACATTTTTACGGGATGCATTTTTTGCGTTGATGACGAATTTTCCACCTCTATTGTATCTGTTACCGAGATCGATTTCAATATTTTCAAACATAGGGCTACCGATTTCGTAAATAGGGTCTACACTAGCTCCACCATCAGTCTGAAATAAACCTAATGAAGCCATGATAAACCAAGCACTCATTTGACCTTGATCTTCATCTCCAAGATAGGCATTCGCTTGACCACTACCATAGTAACGATCTACGATAGAACGCGACCACTTTTGTGTAAGCCATGGTTTGCCAACCCAGTTGAAAAGAAATGCAAAATGCATCGATTGTTGATTACCCTGTACGACTGGAAAATCCCAATATTGATCGTTAGGGGCATTATATCGCCAAGGTTCACTTACTTTAAATCCCCACTCCAAACGTTCTAAAAATTTATCTTTTCCAATATAATCAGCCAATCCCTTGACATCCTGAGGTACGAAGTAAGTCAGCTGCCAAGCATTTCCCTCCACATAGTGTTCGTTTTTACCAGAGCGGAAAGGATCAAAAGGTGTTTCAAACTTTCCTTCGCTATTTTTAAGTCGTGCATAGCCCGTTTCCCTATCCATGGCATTCTTCCACCAATTTCCGCGATCACTATAGATGGCATACGCTTTGTCTTTACCTAGAGATTTTGCGAATTGAGATACTGTCCAATCATCGTAAGCATATTCTAACGTATTAGAAAACCTTCCCTTATCTGTAGGTACATATCCATATTTTAGGTACGCTTTTAAATCCCTGTTACCAGCAAATCCACCTGCTACCGGTTGCGCAGGAGTCGTTTGCATCTTATTTGCTGCTTCAAAAGCCTTCTCGCTATCAAAGTCACGGATCCCCATTTGATAAGCACTTACAATCAATGGTATTTCATGTTCCGCTACCATAACTGGAATATATTTCATTCCAGCAGGGCCTTTAGCCAGCCAACCGTTTGCGTCATACATCGCCAATTGGGAATTGACCCAACGTGACGACCACTCAGGTATTACCAGATTCCAAAATTGATTTAAGTTCCAAAACGTATTCCAAAAGGCGTCACAACCTAATGCCCGATGTTCAGGATTTTGTAACGTATGCTTCGTATTATCAGGTCCAACCCAGTCTCCATTAATATCGCTCCAAGTGTTTCTACTACAGATCGATCGATACATGTTGTTGTAGAATCTTATTTTTTCATTTCTATCGTTGCTCTGTATCTTGATGCGGTCTAAGTAACCATTCCAAACAGCTATTTGATTTGCTTCAACATTTTCAAAGTTCCATCCAAATGGGTCTGTAATTTCCTTTTTTAAATTTTCAGCGGCGTTTTCAATCGATACCATAGATATTCCTGTTCGCGCTTGTACGACAGCATGATCCGAGGTTTCGAACTCAACAAACATTCCGGCATCTTTAAGATTTTTACCGCTGATGGTCGATATACCTTGTTTTACATCATTATTAACCCATCCTCCTACATTTTTGATAGGCTGGTCGAACTCAATGACAAAATTCACCACATAGTTTTGATCCGCATCATTGCTCCACACATGAGGTCGGGGAGATAGCTGATGACTACTGCCTTCAATACGATAGTCACTGACTTTATTTATTTTAACATCGAGTAGCTGATAGTCGTATTCCGCATTGATGTGCATATCGATCATTACTCTACCATCTTTATCTTTTGGAAAGGTATAGCGAGAAAAGCTAGCCCTCGTTGTAGCAGTCATCTCTGCTTTAATATTATAATCAGTTAGTAAGACCTCATATTTACCGATCTGCGCACGCTCGGTAGACTTGTCAATCGCCGATCTATATCCAGACTTACTGTTGTCTTTTTCATCACCGATTTTAGTTTTTAGAGGTCCATTTACTGGCATTAATCCAAGTCCTCCCATCGTCCATTCGTGAATATGGCTAAATGTACCTACCGATTCAAAAGTAGGTTGATATCCTGCTTGCCAACCCGCATTTTGGTTATCAGGACTAATTTTTACCATACTAAAAGGCATCCAAGGACCAGGGGCAATCATCCAGCGGGAGTGAGCTGTACCAGTTTTGGTATCTACATAGTTGGCCAAAGTTTGTTGTCTCTTTTTACTTCTCCAGACAATGCCTTCCTGTTCGACTTTACCATTAACCAGAACTTTATATTTGCTTTTTCTATCCTTTGATACTGCAGGCATCAAAGCCTCAAAAATATAGCGTCCTGTGTCCAGTTTAGAACTGAAAATCTCTTTGTCATCCAGAAGTACACTTAATTCAGGATTCTTTTCCAGATGTTCAACATCCAATAGTAGGGGTTGATATCTTTTATCATGTTGTTGTATTTCATAATCAGCTGTTGACACCTGACGGATGAAAACCTGATCATGCTCAAGCAATTTTGTTCCATCTGGTCCTTCTAGCTTTAATTGATCGAATATAATCCAAGATCCCTCTAGTACAGAGATACTCACTGTATTGCCTCCTTCTTTAAGATCGGCGCTGGTTAATTCCAATTCCAATATGGATTCCTTGGCATTAGAAGTGTTTCCAGTTAAAGATTCTTCTGACCCGTTATTGGATAATCTAAATGTCTTACTTTTATTATTTATGGACAATTTAACCACAGTTTGTTGCTTATGATTATCTACCAAGTCTAATACTAGCTTCCATTTTTTATTTTTGGCTACCTTGCCAAGTCCAAAAAGTACATTAACATCGTGTGTACGCCAACCTGATGTTGGTCCAGTACCACCCCAAGAATCCGATGGCCCAGGTAGTACATAGGGAAAATCTTGGTTGATTTGAGAATGACCCAATAGGAAATAGCGATCTTCATAACCAAAATCTTTTTCCAAAAAGCGTTTATACTCGTTTGGAGCTAAGGAAAATTCTCTAGCATTGTTGTTATTTTCACCTAATTGCCAGATAATGTGTTCTGCTTTACCATTGCAGACAAAAGACAAGTTGAGCAAGAAAAAGAGTAAAATCGGTTTATAAGTCATAATTGATGATTATTTTTAATGTATGAACATTTAGAATATGTTCAAATGTATATTGAAAATTTTAATAATGCAAATACTCCAACAAAAAAAATACGAACTTAATTGATGATAGTCAAATTTAAAGTGTAGGTAAGGAATTGTTAAAAGCGGCCTTATAAGATCCAGCTGAATTATCCAATACAAATTAATGTTATTCTGAATAAACAAGTAGATCTGAATTGTAATATTAAAGTATCGAACCTCTGATCGATTTTGAAATCAATAACTTTTGGTCAATGAAAACTAAACAGACAATTATGTGAACCTAATCTTGTATAATGAAAAATATAAATAAAACAGTCAATGAGTTTTGAGACGCTGGTAATTTAGATGTATTCAGAGACGTAATCTCGGTAATTTTTGAAGCTATTGTGGTTTCAAGTTGCAAGATATGATTGTATGAATTCGCTGCATACACTTCAGATGGAAGGAGAGCAATGCATGATAAGAATTGCACAATTAGAAATTTTTTAGATAATTCCATAGATGCCTTTTTTCAGAAAATACTACATAAATATGGTCATCATTTATCTGACAAAGTAGCTAGCGATAATCAAGTCCTATATTTGAGATGATGGTAAGTTAGAAAGCCTGAATTTTAATTCAGCACTAATTGAAAAAAGGTGTTTATTCTTTACTTAATATTGAAAATGAAAAATACAATGGCTTTCGACAAAAAAGTGAAATGTCTCAATTTTTCAAAAAAAACATATGATGTTAGTGTTTCTCACTTTTTATAAAATTCCCCTCTTCATCATAATGTTTCCATAATCCTGTTAGGATACCATTCTTAAATTTTCCAACACCTTCTATTTTACCATTGCTATGAAAAATTTTATATTCACCATCTTTGATATGATCATTTTCATACTGTATAATCGCATAAAGATTTCCACTCTTATGATAGAATTTCCATTCTCCATCCCGATTATCATTGTCATAAACTCCAATTTCTTTTAATAACCCATTTGCTTTAATAGTTTCATTGGGATAGTCTTCATTTTCAAAATAATACTGCCACTGCCCGAATTTCTTTCCAGATTTATAATACCCTATACTTTCTATAGAACCATTCTTATGAAAAGATTTCCATTCTCCAATAGCAATTCCATTTTTATATTTACCAATTTTGGCCAAGGTGCCCGTTTCATAGTAGTATTTCCATTCGTCAGTTGCTTCACTATCTTTATATTTTCCAATGCAAAATAATTGGTCATTATCATAATATTCTCTCCACTCATCGATTTTATCTCCTTTTTTATCAACCTTCCCATACTCCTTTATTTTACCGTTTTCAAAAAATAATTTATGATCGGTCTGTGAAAAAGCAAAGTTGTAAAAAAAAAGAAAAAGGGAAAGAGTCATTATTTTTATCATCTTTTATATTTTTAGACTATTGAGGAAGTTTATCAAATGACGTAAATTGAAGACGAAAAGCACCATTTTACCCGATGATTATTAAAAACTATTGATATAGTTGCAATATACATCCTAATTGACTGAAAACTTCTATTATCAGAAATAATATTGTTGACATAGATCCTTTTAGAATGTCACAATAATTCTATATTCTTATTGTTTTCATTTGAAGTTATTTAATAATTTTTTTTTGTATTACCATGATAAGTACATTTTTAGAGCTTAAATACAACGTAGCCAATTTAGGTAATCTTTCCATAAAGCCCTTAGGGTTGCATGCTAAAAATTTAACTGCCACTTGTTTTTTTAAATATAAAAATAAAGTAATTCAATCCAAAATTAAGTTTAAGTCTTTTTCTCTCAAATAGAGTTATTTTTTTCCAATATAATAAAATGGAAGAATATCAAAGTAGACAGTAATATTGATAGTAAAAATAAACAAAATATTTTAACTATCTGATTTACAATATTTTGTTTTTATTTTATGAACCTACTGGAATTAGTTCAGACCCCAAATATCAAAACACTTACCTGAGTCTCTTATAGATCGAACCCATCCCAACTCCTCTGTTCGAATCCGATTACGTTAAACAAGAAAAGCTAATCGCAAAATTAGCTTTTCTTTGGTGATCCCGTTGGGAATCTGTTTTGTATTATAAAAGTGCGTTTAAAATGCGTAAGAGCGATCCCTAAAAATGGGTCACCATTTGGCTCAACATCTTTAATTTAGCTTGGTGACAAAGGTTATTTTATTTCTTCGATTAGTTCATAAATCTGAAAATCTCCTGGAATGTTTTTTATATCATTAATAATACCAGCATCCACAAAATTGAAATATTTCACAAGTCTTGCATGCGATGTTGATGATACTAAAATTTGCTTGTCCTGAGTTCTTGATTCGATTCGCGCAGCTAGATTTACAGCAGACCCTAATGCAGTGTATTGATCTCTTATTTCAGTGCCAACACTTCCAACCAAACACTCTCCAGTGTGCATACCACATCCGAGACCAATTTTTATGATTTCAGGTGTGTAAAGATTCCACTCTTTGATCCATTGCTCAAGCAAAACCTCAAATTGTAATTTCAAATCAATCGCTGCTTTGGCTGCGGACGAGGCATCCTCAATAGAATCTCTCTCTTTTAATGAACCAAAAAGAGCCATTATTCCATCACCAATAAATTTATCTAAAACACCACCATGTTGAAAAATGATTTTAGAAGCGAGGTCAAAATAGTCTTTTAAAAATTTAGCAATGGCCTCGGGAAATGCTTTTAGTATTTCACATGCCTTTGAAAAGCCTCTTATATCCCAAAAAACAATCGTTATTGTTCTACTTTTTAATGTAAGAACATCAGCATTATTTTCTAACTGCGTAAAAACTTTTGGGTCAAAGTATCTTTTTAATACAGTTACTTTTTTCTGCGATTCGATTTGATTTTCAATCATCTCGCGAAAAAACAAGGCTGTTTTTGTCTTTGCAATTATTTCGTCGGTTGTTTTTAAACCCGGAGTTGATTTTGCAATGCAATCAAATGCACCATTTTCAAACGCCGCATAACGATCCATTTTATCAGCATAAGCAGTTACCATTATGACCATTGTAAGAGGTTGCTTTTCTTTTGAACAACTCAACACCCGCATCCCACTTTGATCATCAATCATAGCAAGGTCAGTAATAATAACATCAAAATCCTCGTTTGAGATCAGTTCTTCTGCCTCATTTTCGTTTGCTGCCGTTTTAATATCATATAAAGAAGAGTCTAACTCTAATGCTCTTTTATATGCATCTGCATTTGGCTTCTCGTCATCTACTATTAATATTTTTGCCATATAATGTTTATTTTAAAGGAAGAAAAATTTCGAATATAGCTCCTTCGCCAGGTTTTCCAACCTCTTGAATTTTGCCTCCATGCGCCTCTATTGCATTTTCGCAGAAAGCTAATCCTAATCCAGTTCCATGTATATAGCTTCTCTCAAAGGGTATAAAAATTGATTTTTTCCGATCTAATGGAATACCACAACCGTGATCTGAAAAGGATATTTTTATGTAGCTTTTTGTTTTGTCAAGGTCTTCAGGTAATTCGGTTTGTGCGCAAAGATGAGTTGAGATTTCGATAGATTTGTTTTCTTCCTTAATGAAGTGCAACGAATTATTCACAATTTCTTGGAAACAATCAGTTATCTTTTTGACATCGACCTGAATATCAGGAGTAATAGCTAAATCATAGTCAATCTTAACGCCATTATCGACCGCTTTTTTCGCACAATAAACCAGAATTTCTCTTAGCTTTTCATAGTTTATTCTTTCTGTCTTTATCTCTTGGGCGATCGACAGGTTTCTAAATTCCGAAACAATAGACTTTGCTCTCTCTACTGGGATTTCCATACTTTTGATGATGTCCTGCAGCATGTCAGTTCTTCCTACGGACAGGGCTTTTCGCAGATTTGACAATTCGGAATCTATGGCATCCATAGGATTACCTAACCTATGTGCTGCTGTAAACGATAATAATTTCCATGCTGCGTCTCTTTCTAGTGTTTCAATTTTTTGTCTCTCTGCAAGAAGCATCGCATTTTTCTTTGTTAATTCTTCGTTTATAATCGTATTTTGGTTATAAAGCTCCTCATAGGAAAGCCTAACACCAGAACGAGTCAAAGAATCTGATGAAAAATATTTTCGAGCCAAGGATGAATTATTTTGAACTAGCTTTGTAATAGTATCCTGGTCCCAAAATCGAATTCTCAACGAATTGTATCTACCTCTTCGAGAATGTCTGAATTCTCGTTCATGAAATTCCTTAATCAACCTTTGAGCATACTTGTTTTTTTCGGGCAGAACTATCAATAAAGTTATGGGACTGTAGGTATTGTATCGTAAACGTCTATTTATTTCTTCATTGTATAGATTGTTATGGATATGCTCAAGAAAGAATTCAGGATCATGCAATGCAATATCGAGCATCTTTTGATTTTGTATTATTCCTGAAAATGCAATTAGCCAAAACTCTTCATATTCAAAGCCGTCTGGATCACGTTTTTTAATTGAGGTTATTGCATCAATGAAATCCTCTTTAAATTGCCATTCGAGTTTTTTATATCCCAATTGTGCTAATAATTCAAAACAAAGATTTTCGAAGTCTCTTGGACCAATTTTTTCAATGTCAACATCAACTGGAGCATCAATTTGATGGCCAATTATATTTCTCGGTGAAAAACGTTCTGGTTTTTCAGCAAATTCAATTAAAAATTGCAGTAACTGTGTTTTTAATTCTTCAGGACGGGTATAAGTCAAGAAATAGCTCTGTTTTATTGCTAATGGTAAATCTTCGAAATCTGAGTCTTTAGAAATGAACACAATCGGTTTACCCACCGCTCTTGCAATGCCGATCTCAAAAAAATCAGAGGAAGAAATACCTGAAAGATCAGACAAAACCAAATCAATATTTTTCAATAGAGCTCCAAATGATTGTGATTTCAGATTATCTAAATCTTTGGATGACTGAACAGCTATCTCGATTTGTAGAGTTCCGCTATCTATTATTTCTCTAACAAGCCTTTGAATATAATTGTTAGATCTAAAGGATGAAAAATAGAGTATTCTGATCTTTTTTTTTCTTGCCATTGTACTTACTTAAGAGTTCAGTAAATGTAAGAAAATTAGTACATCTTAATTGACATTTACCCATTATTTTATAAAACAAAAAAAGACATTAGGTTGCAACTATTATATCTCTATATTTATATTGAACTAACATTTGCCTTACCACAGATGTATTTGTGAGGCCGTTGTTTAATGATATTTTGGTATAAAGTTTAAATTATAGTAGAATAAATTTGGGGCTCGATTATATTGTTGGAGTATAATGCCCAGTAGTTTCAGATTTTGTAAATGAGGCTTGTCATTGGAAATATAGCAGTTCAATAGATTATTGTGATGGCAAAGGTTTGCTTAATATTGAATATTTATAATTGGGTTTTATGATGTACACGCAATACGCGTGCAGCAGTGAGGGGTTATTGATTTGAAGTTTTCCAGCTTGGTTGTGTTCAATTATTTTGGAAAACAAGCATGATA
The DNA here is from genome assembly GCF_021442025.1 of Sphingobacterium sp. SRCM116780. Taxonomy (NCBI): domain Bacteria; kingdom Pseudomonadati; phylum Bacteroidota; class Sphingobacteriia; order Sphingobacteriales; family Sphingobacteriaceae; genus Sphingobacterium; species Sphingobacterium sp. SRCM116780. The sequence goes on along the minus strand of NZ_CP090446.1, from coordinate 1,734,700 downwards.
TTTTTAAAAAAATCCAAAAATGTTTGGTTGGTATTTTTTTTTCATTTACATTTCAAATTGTATTACGAAAAATACAAATAAATTGAAGAAAACAATGATGAGATTACTATTTGGAACCTTATTAGGACTTTTTATAACTAATTGTTCTGCACAAGATTTATCAGCATATATCAATATTGAAAGCGATGTAAGTGTAAAAAAAACTGTACAGAAAAATTTTGAAATCACATCTATTGGAGCTTATTTCAACACAGTCAATAGTAAAAATGAAAAGCAGATAATTGCCTCTTATCGTGAGGTTTTGTACAAATTCGACCAGCAGGGCAATTTGATTGATAGCTTGAGTGTACCAGATGCCTCAGCGGTAATCTTCAATATACAGCCCGAAAATCACTTCATTTATTTAGAAGACGGCTATTTCCCCAATTGGATAAAAACAGGCGATAAAACCAAACGCAAATATGACAAGGAGTATAACCAAGATTTGACGATGGATGCCGATGTCTTGAAGCGATATGAAGAAGATGTACTCAATTTTGAATACAAAGACCCAGATAAGCCGATTAAAGAATATTATGATTTTTTAGACAAAAAAGTAGAAAATTTTGAATTGATAAAACTTCTCAAAAATCTTAATAACCAAGCAAATTATCGTAGAAATGTATCTTTTTCAACATCATATTCCAGCAATATTTTTGTCATTAACGATGAAGTGATTAAAGTAAATTTTCCACATGAATTAGATTATCACAGCAATAAAATAGCGGGCGAAAACATTGGTGATAATTCAAAACCTGAACTGGTTGTTATTCCTGAATTTTCGGAAGAACGAAAACCTTTTCATTTTAAAAAAGAAGAACACATAAAAAGAAATGTGAACATTTTATCAACCCATAATGGTGGTTATTGGTTAGGAACTGCATTTTACAATATGCCAATTGTAAAGGACACTCTTAAAATAAAGGTAGAAAACATTATTGAAATGGAGGAAAATAATATTAAAATCGATAGAAATATTTTTCCGGAAAACAAATATTTTGTACTTATAGAAGTACACCACGGATGGTATTTCATTAAAGAAAATTAGATGGAAAACAAAGGAAAAGAATCATTATGATTACCTGCATAATAATCTAGTAGTCTCAGGTTTTGTAAATGAGGCTTGACATTGGAAATATAGCAGTTCAATAGATTATTGTGATGGCAAAGGTTTGCTTGATATTGAATATTTATAATTGGGTTTTAATGATGCACACGAGATACGCGTGCAGCAGCGAGGGTTCAGGGCTGATTGGGACTGTTCCTGTTTTTTTACAGTAGTCAGTTTACTTGGTATAATAGAGAATATACCCAACCCTAATCCAATGCACTAACAACGATTAAAAATTTAAAAGCAAATAGCATTAACTTAATATTGTAGGAAACAATATGTTGACATAAAATTATTTCAAATATGAGTTGGGACGTGATTGCATTCAAGTTTAATAGAGATCTTAAAGACGTTAGCGAAATTGACGAAAATACAATAGAAGACATAGGAACGTGGGACTTTGTCTTAGGCTTGATAAAAGAACAATTTGCAGATTTAGAGATAAGCGATTTTTGGTGTTGTATAAGACGAAAAGATATTTTTGAAATTCAATTTTCTATTGATGAATTGACAGAAATTACAAATTGTATTATTTTTCATTTGTATGGCGAGATAGCACTTTATTCTATCGCCGACTTGTGTAAGAAAAATAATTGGCAATTATTAGATACAACATTGGGAGTATTATTAGATTTGGACAATCTTCAAAAAAATGGTTATAATAAATTCAACCAGCTAAGGGGCCGAATAACTTAGACCCGCACTACCGCTAACAGAGGTTTGGCGTTATACGTAAACTGTATGCTTAAAAGTATCCCCCAAAACAATTCCGTATGATCCGGTTTTGTATCTTCAGACAGCTAAATCCTTCAGTATCTTACAATCAAAAGTCCTTGGAAGTCCATGCAAGTCCTTTAAAGTCCATAGAAGTGCCAACAATGTTCGTTACTGATCCGTACATACTACGCTATAGCTACAGTTGTGTCTTACCCGACCTATGATAGTTGTCAGGTCTCCATTCCATATATCTTCAAAAACAAGGCAAGTAAAACTCTTTCCTCAATCAAAGTGTAGTCAAGTCAGTTTTGAATCCCTTTCGGAACCAACCTGAACAATAACTGAAACCTATTAAAAAAACAGTTGACTGGCAGTTGTTCTAGATTCATCTTATATGCGCACTACAGATAGCCATCAAGGTATACACGTATCAACTTAACATGCTTAACCTACAGATTATCTGTGTTAAGCATCTGTTATGATGGTTCTTCTCGAAGAAACGCTTTTACAACGCCTAGCATATGCTTTATCCCTGCTTAGTCCCTACTTATGCACTGCTTTACGACTACAGCTCAACTAAATTCTTCCTATATCGTGTAATGAAACTGTATGCTTAAAAGTATTCCCCGCAACAATTCAGAATAACATCGGATCACTTACCTGAGCCTCATAGATCGAACCCATCCCAACGCTTCTGTTCGAATCCGAATTGTCTTAAACAAGAAAAGCTAATCTTGCGATTAGCTTTTCTTTTGTGATCCCGCTGGTACAAAACTCGAACTCTTTGTTAGAAGATTTGCGACGGCTAAACCAGTTAAAAGATGTTCAAAATCAACCAGATGAAGATGTTGCCAAAGCCTGCAAATCTTCCATTGTTCAAGTCCAACATTCTTCCAAAGCGAATAAATTAAAAAGATAATATTTCATAATGACGAAAAATATGCTCAAATAAAAGTATATGATTAGTTGATTTCTAAAGTTACCATCTCCTTTCTATATTTTCCCAAAAGAGATTCATTCAATTTTGAAAATTTTTCTAACTCTTCAATTCTCTTCTTAAGTTTTTCAGTTTGATATTTCTTTTGGAAATCATCATCTTTATAATTTTCAAAACCAATAGCTGGGTCGCTATCTAAAACTATTCTTATGCAGTTAAAGATGCAGTAAAAATCAATGGTAACGGTAAAACCTTAATACCCGGTTTAATTGACGCCAATGTGCATATGGTATTTGGTTCCTTAACCATGGCTCAAATGATGGCCCCCACCGTTTTTGCCATAGACGATATGCGCACCCAAAACCAATAAGGTACAAATGATTCCGATGCCGATTACACCATTCCATTGGTAATATTTCCACGCTTGAGAAGCCAAAAAAGTTCCCAGAGAACCACCTACAAAATAGCTGAACATATAAACCGTATTTAACCTGTTGTTAGCTCCCAGATTCAAAGCAAAAAAACTCGATTGATTCATTATATGCATAGATTGCAATCCAAGGTCGAGCAATATTACGCCTACAACTAATCCAATGTAGGTATAGCCACCAAAATATAATATCATCCAACTTATCAATAAAAGTATCGTAGCTGTTAATACAATATTAAAAGGCGGAACGCGTGTGGCTATTTTTCCTACAAATGCCGCAGCAAGCGCTCCAACAGCTCCTACCAAACCAAATAATCCGGCGACTGAAGATCCTGCATGAAAAGGAGCTTCTTCCAAATGAAATACGAGCGCTATCCAAAAAGCACTGAATCCTGCAAACCCTAATGCCCCGCGAAATGCAGCCAGTCGCAATACCGGCTGTGTTTCGGTCAAATGAATGAGAGACTTCATTAGTTTGCTGTAATTTCCTTTAAAGGAAGGATGAATGTCTGGCAACTTAATAAAGATAAGTGCAGCCAGGGTTATCATGGCAACTGCTGCAATATAATAAATCATTTTCCAACCCCAGATCTCTCCAACAAACCCGGAAACAACTCTGGACAATAGGATTCCTAATAATAACCCGCTCATCACCATGCCAATCGCTGAGTTTCTTTTTTGGGGCGTTGCCATTTCTGCTGCCATAGGAACAAACATTTGTGGTGCTACGGATGTAAATCCTACCAGAAAGCTTGCAACACAGAGGAATCCTAAATTGGGAGCGATTGTCATAGCTATAAGGGAAATGGTCATAAAGGAAAATGTTACCAATATTAGCTTTTTCCTGCGCATCATATCTCCTAATGGAACGATGAATAGCAAACCAAGTGCAAATCCAATCTGTGTCAGCATCGCTATAATACTAATCTGAGATTCTGTAACCCTAAAATCTTTGGCCATTAATCCTAATAATGGTTGATTGTAGTAATTATTACCAACGACAACACCAGTGGTAATCGTCATAAGCCATAAAGTAGAACGCGTTAACAAAGGTTTATCCTTGACTGTATAGGGATTTATTTTTTGTTCTACATTTTTTTGTTCTTGCTGTTTGGGTTCTAACCGCACTTCACTATTGTTCATTTTAAATTTTTTGTGTATTCATTTATTGATCAAAACGATAAAGGACACTACCTGTTTTAGATCATGTAGTACCCTTAGATGTTTGTGTATTTGTTGACCTTTAATACACAATATTACCTTCGTGAATAAGAGATTTTACTGGAGAAATGCGAGAAACTGCCTCTGCCGAGCAGCTTGCATCAAGGAATGCCAGATTTGCAACATCACCAGCTTTGGGCCACTGCTGTACACCTTTATCATCCAATGGCAAAATATTTCCGGTTGCCAATTTTAAACTTCTGGACAACAAAAACTCCGTTGCATAGCCATATAACTGAGCCATCACATTCGTTTTCTGAAGTACACTTCCGCTTCCCCATGTATTCCAATGATCTATGATGCAATCATTACCGGTAAGAACGTTTACATTGTATTTATATAAAGTTGGAATCGGCATAATCAATTTGCCAAAAGGAATTGTAGAGGCAATTCCAATACCTGCTGCACCCAACTGCTCTGCGATTTCTTCCTGTTTTGGAGGATCTAATTTTCCCAAAACAAAACAATGACTTAGAAAAGTTTTATTTTTCAAAACGGGATTTTCATTTACCTTTTTGATTAGATATTCTACGGTTTTTAGTCCGCTCTCGCCTGTTTCGTGCAAATGTATATCGATACCTTTGTTGTTATCGACTGCCAGTTGAACCGTAAAATCCATTGTCTTTTCAATGGCGCCATCAACGGTATAAGGATCAACGCCTCCGATAAAATCAACATCCATCTTTGCCGCTTCTTTCAGGTACGGAACTGAATCGGTATAAAACACACCATGTTGGGGAAAGGCTACGAGTTCGGCACCAAAACCTTTCTTTTTATTTTCTAATGCTACCTGCAAGTTTTTAAGTGATTGCAATTTTGATGTGGGTTCGATATTCACATGACTTCTTGCATAGGAAGTACCTCTTGATTGTAGCAGTTCGATAAGCTTCTCTGCATGGTCAACAGAATTTTTCAACAATCCGGGAATGATTTGCTTTTCTAGTTCAATCATACCTTTTACACCACCCGATCTTCTGCGTATTGCTTGCCATGGACCACCATAATAGGTCTTGTCCAAATGAATGTGCATATCTCTAAAAGCGGGTAACATTAACAAACTCTTAGCATCAATCGCTTTAGAATCATTAGGTTTATTGGCCGTTACGCTCTTAATCTTGCCGTCGCTGATCGTTACGCAAAATAATCCCGTTTTGGTATGGATAACCTCATCACCGTCATACTCAAATCCCGTTTCCAAAAGAACATTCTTTAATGTAAATGTGCCTTTTGCGAAATTTGAAGCACTTTCATTACTTCCTTGTGATAAAATACCTTTAGCGCTTAACAATCCTGGGATGATAGCCATGCCCAAAACTGTGAGTCCAGTATTCTTCAAAAAATCCTTACGTGATATCTCTGATTTCTTCATAGCTTGAAAATATATAATACAAATTTACCTGATATTTTGCTTTATGAGGTGTAGGATTCATTCCATCACTTGAAACATTTATCACAAAATCATAGAAAGAAGTATGTATAAATATTTCAAGCATTGCGATGTATTTTGCAAAGTTATGAGAAAAAACAAACCGAACTTTGTTGCAACAATCTTTCAACAATAAATAATGGACATGAAAATATTATTGTTTTTATTATCAATAGGTGTATTTACCACTTGTGGGGCAAAGGACCTTCCGGCAGCAAAAGAAAAAGTTATGCAACAGCAAAATATCATCAAACTGGTTAACAGCAACGATATTGAGGGAGTAAAAAAAGCACTCAGAAACGGTGCAGATGTCAATACGCAGGATAAGAATAATCGAAATCTGCTCTTGTTGGCAACCATTAATAAGCAAGATACAATGGCAAAACTTCTTGTAGAAAAAGGGGCTGATGTGAACATGCAGACCAATAACCAGGATAGCCCATTTCTGTATGCCGGGGCGAGCGGACAAACCGAACTGGTCAGACTATTCCTGGCGCATGGTGCTCGTTTTGATCTGTTTAATCGCTACAATGGTAGCGCATTGATTCCGGCTTGCGAACGAGGACACGTAGAAACCGTAAGGCTTTTAGTCAATACAAAAGGCTATCCGATAGACCATGTAAACCGCTTGGGATGGACGGCTTTGATGGAGGCAATTGTATTGGGTAACGGTACCAAAAAATACCAGGGAATCGTGCAGATACTTAAGGATGGAGGGGCAAACCTTCAGATTCCGGATCACGATGGCATTACACCAATACAACATGCAAAAAATCGTGGCTTTAATGAAATCGTAAAAATCTTATCTAAGTAAAAATGGAAAACAAAACCTATATTTTAAAGAATGTATTGCTCGAAACGGGCTTTGAATTCGATGGTGATGAAGTCGTAAAAACCAAAACAGATTTGTTTTGTGTAGAAATAGAAAGCGGTAAAATCAAAAGTATCAAACCCAACGATACTAATGCTTCTGCAATTGATATGAAAGGAAGTCTCATGTTGCCGGCCTTCAAGGACATGCACGCCCATCTGGACAAAATGTTGTTCGGCTTGCCTTGGCAAGCCGTATCTGCGAAAAGGAAAACGGTTAAGGACGTGATTGCTTATGAACAGAAAATGATACCCGAATGGCTGAAAACTTCTGTTGAAAGAACTGAAAAAATGATAAATTTTTTACAGGCCTATGGTACCGATTTTATCCGTTCACATTTCAATGTTGACCCAACCTCTGGTCTGGAATCATTGAAACATCTGGAAAAAGCATTGCAGAACAAAAAGGCAACTGTAGATGCTGAATTAGTAGCTTTTCCGCAGCACGGCTTATTTTATACAGATACGCTTCCGCTTTTAAAAGATGTAGCAAAAATGGATGCGGTTAGTTTTATCGGAGGGGTAGATCCTTATTCGTTAGATGGCAGTATCGAAAAGGCAATGGGACAAATCGTACAACTGGCTGTTGACAACAACAAAGGTGTCGATGTTCACTTGCACGAAATGGGAGAAAGTGGTATTAAAACGATAGAATTTCTAATCGACAGAGCGCTGGAAAATCCGCAGCTACGTGGAAAAGCTTTCATAAGCCACGCGTTTGCGCTCAGCCGTCTTAGTAATACCGATGCCGAAAAAATAGCAGAAAGGCTTGCCCATGCAGGTGTAGGTATTGTTTCTTCTGTACCTTTTGGAGATATTATAATGCCTATTCCTATCCTTAGAAAACATGGTGTGGAAGTTTTGGTAGGGAACGATAACATTCAGGATCATTGGAATACTTTCGGCTCGGGTAATATGCTTCAAAAAGCGAACCTTATCAGCGAGCTCTACGGTTATGGAACCGAATGGCAACTATCAAGAACACTGGCTTTTGCTACTCGCTATAAATTGCCTTTGGATGATAACGGAAACCAGCAATGGCCAAAGGCGGGGGATCGTGCAGACATGGTGTTTTTAGATGCAAGTTGTTCGGCAGAAGCAGTATCCCGCATTTCTCCTGTAAAATCGCTTATCCACAAAGGAGAGGTTGTGCTTTAGTTATAAATTCTTCAAGTAACAGGATGAAAAGAGCAAAGAAACCTCTATTTAATGGACGAACTTTGCCGAAGCAAATATTAAATAAGATGAAAGCATTAAAACAAATCACATTAACACTTTTGGTAGCCTTATGTGCCACCCTGATTTTTAGCTGTAAAAAAGATAGCAATACCGCGCCCGAGAAAGAACTGTCTCCAAGCGAAACTCTGGCAAGTACAGCCTGGGAAACAACGAATGCAAAAGACAATGCCGGTAATAAAGTTGCATTAACAGATGCCAACGTATCTAATTTTGTCGGCTTTGCATACTTCAAAGCTGATGATACATTTACTATGTTCAATTTGGATGATTCTCCAAAAATGCATGGTGACTGGACTGTTTCTGCAGATGGGAAAACACGTACCATTGTTGCTAAAAATGATGCAGGCGCAACATTGTTTACGCGCGTAGTAGATATCACAGTACTAACAAAAAGCGAATTTACTTATAGGATATATCCAAATAACGACGATAAAACTGTATATTTCGATATTATTCATACACCGACTACACATAAAGAACCAAAGTAAATCAGAATCATACAGGTTGTATTATAGTCGAGAGTACCAATGTCAATTGGTGATATCGAAATCTGGATATGAATTAACGGGTTGAAATAGCTCGTTAATTCATGGTTTTCGTAAATTTCCAGATGATCGAAAAAATGTAAGAAAAGATGCTTTAGACTATGAGCGCAAATACTGAGAAAATATATGTACCAGTTGTTGGTATTCAGGAGTTCCGAAAAGGGCAAACAGCCGGAAGAAAAGAGTTGCTTTATAATGAACTTCATGGGGAAAGACACATTGATAAACCACACAAACATGACTTTTTCATTATTGTATTATTTGACAATGCCAAAGGTGTACACAATATAGACTTTCAGGATTATACCATAGGAAACAAACAGGTACATGTATTGTTTCCCGATCAAGTGCATAAATGGGATATAGAGACTGATACAACTGGATATCAGTTGATGATTGATAAAGTTTTCTTTGAACGTTTTGCTCCTTATTTTCGTTTCTCGTTTACGAATTATATAAACCATCCGGTAATTCCGCTAACTGGTAATGATTTCAATTTGCTCAAATACGAATTTGATGCAGTCAAAGACGAGTTGGAAGCTGAACATTCACTTCAGGACATTATCAGTGCACGGGCTGCGGTCATCGCAGCAATCGTAAGCAAGGCAGCCGAGGATATCTTCACTGATGCTAAAGTGTTCCAATCTAACCCAAGGCTTGCAAAATTCAATATGTTGATAGACCGATTTTTTAAAGAAGAAAAGCTTGTTACCTTCTATGCCTCCAAGCTCAACATATCTGCCAATTATCTTAATATCCTCTGCAGAAAAAATCTGAATGTATCCGCCACACAGCTGATCCAGCAGCGTGTATTGCTGGAAGCCAAGCGCATGCTCCAATCAACGGATCTCTCGATTAAAGAAATTGCATTTGAACTCGGCTTTGTGGATCACGCTTATTTTTCTAACTTTTTTAAAAGTCAGACAAAGATCACTCCCACAGAATTTAGGGATCAATCCATTTAGCCGATTTATCTAATGGTTATATCACACGAAATTTGAAAAACGCTATCAAAATGCACTTTTAAAGAATGCTGATGGAGAAATGGCAGACGATGATTTCCAAGAAGTAAAAAAACTACTCACTTAATCGCTCACCTAAATTTTGCGAATTTTTTGAGGTTTTCACTAAAACACAAAAAGATTTGAGGCGGTTAAATCAAGTAAAAGACATTCAAAATCAAACGAATATACCTTCTCTAAAAATGGATAAACCCACCACTGCTCAATCCCAATCCCCAAACACTTACCTGAGCCTCGTATAGATCGAACCCATCCCGACGCTTCTGTTCGAATCCGAATTGTCTTAAACAAGAAAAGCTAATCTTGCGATTAGCTTTTCTTTGGTGATCCCGCTGGGATTGGCTCAGTCGCTCAATCCCCAAACACTTACCTGAGCCTCGTATAGATCGAACCCATCCCGACGCTTCTGTTCGAATCCGAATTGTCTTAAACAAGAAAAGCTAATCTTGCGATTAGCTTTTCTTTGGTGATCCCGCTGGGATTGGCTCAGTCGCTCAATCCCCAAACACTTACCTGAGCCTCCATAGATCGAACCCATCCTAACGCTTTTGTTCGAATCCAGCAGACACGAAAAAAGCTTCACATTTCTGTGAAGCTTTTTTTGTGATCCCGCTGGGATTGGCTCAGTCCCCCAATCCCCAAACACTTATCCTGAGCCTCCTATAGATCGAACCCATCCCGACGCTTCTGTTCGAATCCAGCAGACACGAAAAAAGCCTCACATTTCTGTGAAGCTTTTTTGTGATCCCGCTGGGATTGGCTCAGTCCCCCAATCCCCAAACACTTATCCTGAGCCTCCTATAGATCGAACCCATCCCGACGCTTCTGTTCGAATCCAGCAGACACGAAAAAAGCCTCACATTTCTGTGAAGCTTTTTTGTGATCCCGCTGGGATTGGCTCAGTCCCCCAATCCCCAAACACTTATCCTGAGCCTCCTATAGATCGAACCCATCCCGACGCTTCTGTTCGAATCCAGCAGACACGAAAAAAGCCTCACATTTCTGTGAAGCTTTTTTGTGATCCCGCTGGGATTGGCTCAGTCCCCCAATCCCCAAACACTTATCCTGAGCCTCCTATAGATCGAACCCATCCCGACGCTTCTGTTCGAATCCAGCAGACACGAAAAAAGCCTCACATTTCTGTGAAGCTTTTTTGTGATCCCGCTGGGATTGGCTCAGTCCCCCAATCCCCAAACACTTATCCTGAGCCTCCTATAGATCGAACCCATCCCGACGCTTCTGTTCGAATCCAGCAGACACGAAAAAAGCCTCACATTTCTGTGAAGCTTTTTTGTGATCCCGCTGGGATTCGAACCCAGGACCCATACATTAAAAGTGTATTGCTCTACCAGCTGAGCTACGGAATCTTATTTCCTGTTGTTTGAAGTGCTGCAAAGGTAGAAAAATCTACTTTACAGCACAAATAAATTTGAGACTTTTTTAAAGGTATGCTGTAACTTATTCTTTTTTAAAAGATTATTTTTCATCAAGCGGATAGGGGGTATCCAAAAAAAAGAGGAAGCTTAAAAACTTCCTCTTCTTACTTTTTAGATGAAAATGATGATTATTCTACAACAACACCCATGTTGCTAAATTTTTCTATGCGTTCATCAACTAATGTATCTTTATCTTTAGCAATTAACATCGCTAAATCTTCCACTAATTTTGTTTTTAGAAATTCTGCCGCTAATTCTGGATTTTGATGTGCCCCACCTAACGGTTCAGCAATAATACCATCAATAAGACCATTTTCAAACATGTCTTTAGAAGTTAGTTTTAAAGCCTCTGCTGCCTTTTCTTTATGATCCCAACTTCTCCATAAGATAGAAGAACAAGACTCTGGAGAAATAACAGAATACCAAGTATGCTCCATCATATAAACGCGATCACCTATACCAATCCCAAGTGCACCACCTGACGCCCCTTCACCAATCACAACACATATAATAGGTACTTTTAAAACAGACATTTCTAATAAGTTACGTGCAATGGCCTCACCTTGTCCTCTTTCTTCAGCTTCTAAACCTGGATAAGCGCCCATTGTATCAATTAATGTAATAACAGGCTTATTAAATTTTTCGGCCATTTTCATCAGACGAAGTGCCTTGCGGTAACCTTCTGGATTTGCCATACCAAAATTACGGTATTGACGCTCCTTTGTGTTTTTTCCTTTCTGATGACCTATAATCATCACTGATTGACCTCCAATAGAGGCAAATCCTCCGATAATTGCTTTATCGTCTCTTACAGTACGATCACCGTGTAATTCAATAAAGTCTTCACAAATCATCTGAATATAATCCAATGTTTGTGGTCTTTCAGGATGACGTGACATCTGCACATTCTCCCAACCAGACAAATTACCATATATCTCTTTTTCAGCGTTTGCTAATTTTTGTTGTAGCTCTAACACAGTAGCACTCATATCAACTTTCGTTTTTTGAGCCACTTGTTCCACTTTCTCTATTTGCAATTGCAAATCCGCAATTGGCTTTTCAAATTCAAATGTTGTTTTCATATCAAGTTTTTATGAAAAAATCAGATGGCTAATTTAGTGCATTTTTTTCGAAATTAAAATTGGTATGACATTTACATTGCAAATCCTTTATTACATTTGTCTTTCTATTAACTAGGGATGGCTTAGTTTTTGTTTAGCCTTCACTGTCAATTTATATGTATGCTGAGATATTTACTATTCATTATAGGGTTAACCTTTTATTCTACAACAAGCTTATATGCACAAACTTACCCTGAGGTTGTGTTCGAAAATAGCCTATTACCAGGTAATTATGCCAAGAGTAAAGTAGAGTATATGGGTAATAGCTGGGTTCAGAATGTCAAGAAAAATTTACCAGTTACAGATTCTTTGTTTTTTACTCCTGGAAATTCACTTTCTCTACGCTATTTTTCTTCAAAAGATGGAACTTGGAAAGTTACTTTGTTAAATGATCATCATAAAATTGATTATCAGACGGTAAACAGTGATGTATTGACCATAAAAATTTATGTGCAATCGACCTATACAACATTAAAAACGCTGCCTAATATTCAACTGAGTCAAGGTTCATCTCAAACAAGTATGTTGGATTTGGCACCGTTTATTGATGATTTTGATTATGATACATGGCTAAATGTTGAGATTCCACTTTCTAAATTTGCTAATTTAAAAATGGGAGAGTCCATCTCTGAAATTATATTTCATCAAAATGCTTCAGATGAGCAGACCCATCAAATATTTATTGATCAAATAGAATTTTTACCTAAAAACCCATCTCGCGTAAAATTATCGTCTGCAGCTATTTTATCTAAAATAGCAAGCATCGATAAACAAGTAGAATTACAATGGCAATTGCCACTGACACCTAGTATTCGTTATATTAAGATTTATAGATCGACTGATAATATAGATTTTAAACCCATAGGTATTCGTCCTGTATTTATGCAAAAATGTTATGATCTGGTTGATGAGTTTAATAAAACCTATTATTACAAAATTGCCTGGGTTGATTATGATTATTTGGAGTCACCTTTTTCTGCAGTAAGAGAAATCAAAACGAAGAGAGCGAGTGATGAAGAGTTAACGGATTTGGTCAAAAATGCTAATGTTAATTACTTTATTGAGAACTATGACATCAATAGTGGACTTTTTTTACCAAATAAAGCCAACAAAAGAGCTATTGTTTCGATTGAAGAATCAGGTTATGCAATTCTTTCTTTATTAATAGGCGTTGAAAATGAACTTATTTCAAGACAGGCAGCTCTGACACGATTAAACAGAATGGTCAAGTTCTTGAGTAAGGCACAACATCATGATGGTGTCTTTTCATCGTTTTATGATGGTCGAGATGGCGTTCCATTTTATAGAAATAATGTACCCATGTATGATGTCAAAGCAACAGCAACATTAGTAGAAGCGATGTTAGTAGCACGTGAATATTTCTCTAAAGAAGAGTCTGATGAAAAAGAGTTAAGAGAACAAATTACAGCATTGTGGAAGCGTATCGATTGGTCAGAATATAGTTCTAAAACAAATCCTGATGCTTTAATTGATAGCTGGTCTGCTGTTGATAGTACAGATCAGTCTAAAATTCTAAGTGGATTAAATGAGAGTCTTCCGATCTATTTATTAGCAATGTCTTCTCCGACTTTCCCATTAAAAGAGACAAGTTATATGAATGGATATGCAAGGAAAAGTGCTGTACTAGATACCGTTGCCAAACCTTTATTATCTTTAGATAAAGGAAAGATAATGGATTCTGCTTTGAAGTCATCGAATTTGACTAAGACAGATTTAAATCCTTCTGTAGATAGTTTAATTTTTAAAAATCAAATTCTTTTTGGAAAAAAGATTGAAATTGGAGACTTGAATACATCGATGATTGAATTTTATAGACCATTCCTTACTTTCGACCCACATGGAAAGTATGACGGACATATTGATTATGGTGAATTGGTGAGTAACTATATTTTAGCTTATAAAAGAAGAGATAATGAACTCAATTTGGGTTCCAGCTTTACAGACGTTTGGGGTGTACAAAATCCTACAGATAGCTTAGAGCACTATCTCATAAATCCAGCAATTTCTATTTCTTCGATAGCCTTCGAAAAAGAGATAGGGCAGAAGTCGTTGCGTAAGTTTTATGATCAGTATGCAAATGTACTGTTTACCCAATATGGTTTTAGATCTTGGATTGATTTGAAAAATAATGATGTATCAGATGGATTTATGGCTAAAAATCAAGCTACAATGGCCATCATGATGGAAAATGCGAAATCAGGTCTGATTTGGAAGTTGTATAATAAAATACCTGAGATAAATGCAACACTAAAGAAAATCTATAAGGAAAAGTAACTATCTGTGCCCACAGAATAATAGCTATACCCGTTGGGTGTAATTAAATTGTTTAATTTTAATATTGTTTATTCAAATAATACCCCGATTGCTCTGCTTCGGGGTCATTCATTTTTACTTCAAATCATTACACCCAACAGGTTATTATAATAGTATCGATTTTCCACCTTTTCGGCTGATTTCGCTTTTATTTGAGCATAGAGGAAGTGTTCTGGATGAACATCTAAACCTCGACAAACGGTTATAGGTGTCCCAGGGATCAAATTAAAACCAAATTGAGACCAACTCTGGACTGTGAGTACCTTGCCAGTAGGGTGTGAACGCCGTGTGAGTACAGTAAAAGGTGGACTCACGGTGCACGCACCGTGCTCTCACTGTGCTCACAGGTAGGAATTGGTCCTAATTTGGTCTCCAGTTAATCCCCATCATTGCCTGCGATGGATAGTAGAACAGTTTGTGGTCAGGAAGATGTTATGGAGTGAGCGGAAGATATGATTATTCCCTGTTAGTCCAACGGGTTAATAGGTATATGTTATTATTTTTAGTGATAGGAATGAGTTGGTGACTTTTCAAGACTTCACTTTTTTTTATATCTTTACGGATACTTTTTTGTTTTCATAAAAATCTAAACAATCGATGATTAAAAATTTAAATATTATAACCATTGCTTTAATTTGTTCGTTTTCGTTGTTCTCATGCAAGCAACAGGCTGTTATCGTTAACCCGGGAGCTGTAGTAAGTGTTGATGGAACAGATGATGGTTTGAAAGATGTTAAACGAGATTTCGAGAATGCCACACGTACAGACGAAGGCATTAAATTTACAATTTCATCTGATTTATTGTTTCCTACAAATTCTTCCTATTTATCAGATAAAGCGAAATTGGAATTAAGTAAAGTAGCAAAACTTTTGAAAGAAAATAAAAAGAAGATTCGTGTTGACGGACATACGGATGCAACAGGTACTGAAGTCTATAACCAATGGTTAGCGGAGAAGAGAGCAAACTCAGTAAAGAAGTTTTTGACCGATGCTGGTATTGATGATGCTAGAATTTTAGCAAAAGGTATTGGACAAACAAAACCTGTAGCAAATAATAAGACACCTGAAGGCCGTCAAAAAAATAGACGAGTAGAAGTGATTATTTTAAATTCAAAATAGAGTTTTAAAAGGACTTTGATACTATAGACCCCCAAAAGTTAAATGCTTTTTGGGGGTATTTTTATGATTACGATTATCAACATATTTACTAGCTGGAATAATGACTATATGAAAGATCTGGACTTTCCGAAACAAGGTATTTGAACGGATAGATCACAGGGCCTATGGAAATTATTTTTTGCTGTTGCTATGTGTACGGAAACAGTTCATGTTTCTTTGTAAAATTACTTATTTCTCCATTTTTGTGATGAATAATTTTGTAAATTAGTAGACTTGTAAGATGTTCAATTAAAGAATATTTTATGAGAGTTTAATTGCTCAAAATTAGCTGTTTAGAAAAAGATAAAGGAAGAAGTATGTACATTATATTTGATACGGAAACAACAGGATTACCAAAACGTTGGGATGCGCCGATTACAGATACAGATAATTGGCCCAGATGTATTCAAATAGCTTGGCAGTTACATGATGAAATGGGTAACATGCTTGAGCATGAGGATTATTTAATAAGACCAGATGGTTATAATATTCCTTACGATTCGGAAAAAATCCATGGTATATCTACCGAATTGGCTCAAGAGCAAGGAGTTCCTATTCAAGAGGTATTAATCAAATTTAACGAAGCTTTAGCAAAAGCTAAATTTGTGGTAGGCCAAAATATCGGGTTTGACTTAAACATCATGGGCTGTGAGTTTTATCGATATGCCGTCGACTCTCCTATGAGTGCAATGCCTATATTGGATACCTGTACAGAGGTTACAGCTGAATTATTGCGATTGCCTGGTGGTCGTGGAGGACGATTTAAATTACCTAATCTAACGGAGCTTCACTCTTATCTTTTTGGAGTACCATTTGCAGAGGCACATAATGCAACAGCCGATGTGGAAGCAACAACACGTTGTTTCTTAGAATTGGTTAGAAGAGAGGTTTTTACTCCTCAACAATTACAAACAGATACAGGATATTTCGTCAATTTCAAAGAGCACAATCCAACTGAAATTGCTACTGCAGGATTAAAGCATATTAATTTAAAGGCCGCTTCAGATGAGATTCGTCAACGAAGTAAACCTACTGGAGATGCAGGAGTTATTATTGATCATGAAGTATTAAATGACTTTGAGAATGCTGTATTTGCTCATTTACATAACCATTCTCAATTCTCAGTGCTACAATCCACGATATCAATTGCTAGTTTAGTGGATACCGCGGCAAAACATCGAATGCCAGCTGTTGCATTAACAGATCATGGGAATATGATGGGAGCCTTTCATTTTGTGTCAAAAGTTGGTGATTATAATAAAGCGGCGAAAGCTAAAAATGAAGAGTTAGAAGCTGCAGGGGAGAGTCCTACAGAAAAAATAATCAAACCGGTTGTCGGCTGTGAATTTTTTGTTTGTGATGATCATTTTGACAAATCCAGAAAGGATAATGGTTACCAGATCGTTTTTCTTGCTAAGAATAAAAATGGTTACCATAATTTGGCAAAAATGGCTTCTGTTGCCTATACGGAAGGCTTCTATTATGTGCCACGTATCGATCGAAAAGTTGTAGAAAAATATAAAGAAGATTTAATTGTATTATCAGGGAATCTACAAGGAGAAGTTCCAAATAAAATATTAAATATTGGTGAAAATCAAGCAGAAGAAGCTTTATTGTGGTGGAAAGAGCAATTTGCAGATGATTTTTATATGGAAATTATGCGTCATGGTCAGGAAGATGAAGACCGTGTCAACAGTACATTGGTCAGTTTAGCTCGAAAGCACGATGTCAAATTAATTGCAACAAATAATACATACTACATTAATAAAGCGGATGCGCATGCACATGATATTTTACTTTGTGTAAAAGATGGAGAAAAACTAAGTACCCCGAAAGGGCGGGGACGTGGCTTTCGTTTTGGTTTACCTAATCAGGAATATTACTTCAAATCTGCAGAAGAGATGAAGAAAATGTTTAAGGATATTCCAGATGCGATTATCAATATACAGGAGATAGTCGATAAAATCGAAATTTTTACGTTGTATCGAGATGTCTTATTACCAGCATTTGATATTCCTGATGAATTTCAGGTTGCTGAAGATCAGGAAGATCAAGGCAAGAGAGGGGAGAATAAATACTTAAGACACCTTACTATAGAAGGGGCCAAGCGACGTTATAAAGAGGGGTTGACAGATGATATTATGGAGCGCCTGGACTTCGAATTAACGACAATTGAAAAAACAGGATATCCTGGATATTTCTTGATTGTACAAGATTTTATTGCAGAAGCTCGAAAAATGGGTGTTTCGGTTGGTCCTGGACGTGGTTCTGCTGCAGGTTCTGCAGTAGCCTATTGTCTAGGAATCACGAATCTAGATCCGATTAAATACGATCTACTATTTGAGCGTTTTTTAAATCCCGATCGTGTGTCCATGCCAGATATTGATATTGATTTTGACGATGAAGGTCGTGGTCGTGTGATGCAATATGTAATTGATAAATATGGCGCCTCTCAGGTAGCCCAAATCATTACATATGGTACAATGGCTGCAAAATCATCTATTAAAGATACCGCTCGTGTATTGGACTTGCCTTTGCAGGATGCCAATGATATCGCTAAACTGATTCCTAATTTAAAGTTGTCCAAGATTTTCAATATGGATGAAAAGGCTTTGAAAGAAGTCTTACGTGGAGATGAATTGGAAGCTGTTAATCGATTAATTTCAATTGCTGAAGGAGCAGGGTTAGAGGCTGAAACCATCAAACAGGCTCGGGTGCTTGAAGGCTCCATGCGTAATACAGGTATTCACGCCTGTGGGGTAATTATTACACCTGATGATATTACGAATTTCGTTCCGGTTTCTCTTGCCAAAGATTCAGATCTTTATGTGACACAATTCGATAACTCCGTAGTAGAATCTGCAGGTTTGCTGAAGATGGACTTCTTAGGGTTGAAAACATTGACGCTGATTAAAGATACTGTTGAAAACGTCAAGTTAAGCAATGGATTGGAGTTGGATCCTGATGAGTTTCCGATTGATGACCTGTTGACTTACGAGTTATTTCAAAGAGGAGAGACTGTAGGGGTATTTCAATATGAGTCGCCTGGTATGCAAAAGCATATGAAGGATTTGAAACCGACAGTTTTTGCCGATTTAATTGCGATGAATGCTTTATACCGACCTGGCCCGATGGAGTATATTCCAAGCTTTATTAAACGGAAGCATGGTACGGAACCAATTCTGTATGACCTCGATGCTTGTGAAGAATACCTCAAAGAAACCTATGGTATTACTGTTTACCAGGAGCAGGTTATGCTTCTTTCTCAGAAATTGGCAGGATTTTCAAAAGGTGATGCCGATGTACTGCGTAAGGCTATGGGTAAAAAGCAAAAGGCTGTATTGGATAAAATGAAGCCAAAGTTTGTTAAGCAAGCGGAAGAAAAGGGGCATAATGCAAAAGTATTAGAAAAAATATGGACGGATTGGGAAGCTTTTGCAAGTTATGCTTTTAACAAGTCGCACTCAACTTGTTATGCGTGGATAGCCTATCAAACAGCTTACCTGAAGGCTCATTTTCCAGCGGAATATATGGCGGCAGTACTGTCTAACAATATGAATGATATTAAGCAGGTAACCTTCTTCATGGAAGAGTGCAAGCGCATGGGGCTGGAAGTATTAGCGCCAGATGTGAATGAGTCACACTATAAATTTACGGTGAATGATCGTGGAGCGATTCGATTTGGCATGGGTGCTGTAAAAGGTGTGGGGGCAGGAGCGGTAGATACTATTGTACAGACGCGTGCTACAGGTCCTTACAAATCCGTCTTTGACTTGGCAAAACGTATTGATTTACGAGCAGCCAACAAAAAGGCATTCGAGAGTCTAGCTTATGCTGGTGGATTTGATGGGTTTCAAAATACGCATCGTGCCCAATATTTTCATGCAGATGATACTTCAACAGGATTGGAGAAAGCGATTAAATTTGCACAAAGATTTAAAGAGAATGAAAACTCAGCACAAGCGAGTTTATTCGGAGGAGAGGGAATTGCAGAACTTCCTGAACCTGTTTTAACTTCCTGCTCACCTTGGGGATTAATCGAAAAATTAAAATATGAGAAAGAAGTAATAGGTATCTATCTTACAAGTCATCCTTTAGATAATTATAAGTTTGAGATCAAACACTTTTGCCAGAATAAAGTGAGTGACTTGCAGCTCATAAATAAAGTAAAAGCTTCTGAAGTAGAGGAAGAAGTGCTATTGGACTTTAATCGAATAAAAAATAAGGAAGTGGTGGTTGGTGGTATAATTGCTGTAGCAAATCATCGTATAGCCAAATCGGGTAAACCATTTGGATCATTCATAATTGAAGATTATTCTGATTCTTACGAGATCATGGTTTTCGGTGAAGATTATGTCAAATTTAAGGGATACTTGGAGGAAGGTTATTTTGTTCAAATTCGTGGCCTGGTACAAGAAAGATTTAAACAGGTAGGAAATTGGGGCTTTGAAATTAAGGGAATCCAATTACTATCCGATTTACGAGAAAAAATGGCAAAGATTTTCACCATTAATATTTCGTTGCCCGCCTTAAATAATACTTTTTTGGAAGAGATGAAACAAGTGTTGGACGATAATCTGATCGAAGGTGTAGTGCCTAATTGTCAACTGCGTTTCAAAATTTGGGATCCACAAGATGAAATTTCAGTTGAAATGCCTGCAAAGCAAACGCGCATTCACCTAACAAACGAGTTTTTAGATGCAATAGAAAGGTTTGAGGGCGTAAATTACAGATTAAACTAGACTTTTACTCTTTAATTATTACACTTATATTACGGACATCTTTATTATATTTGTTGTTATATAAAGAGTAAATAATATTTAATCATATAACTTCGGTTAAAAAAAATAAGAATATGGCTTTAGAAATTACAGATAGCAACTTCGAAGAACTTGTATTAAAAGCAGATAAACCCGTTTTGGTTGATTTTTGGGCAGAATGGTGTGGTCCATGCCGTATGGTTGGTCCAATTGTTGAAGAATTGGCTAAAGATTATGGCGATAAGGCAGTAATTGGGAAAGTAAACGTGGATGAAAACCCTGAAATATCTGTTCGTTTTGGAATTCGTAATATTCCAGCATTGTTATTCTTCAAAAATGGAGAAATTGTAGATAAACAAATCGGTGCTGTTCCAAAATCAGTATTAAATGAAAAATTAGAGAAACAATTGTAGTTTTTCTAATAAAATTGTATTTAAAAAGGTGGATTTTATAAAATTCACCTTTTTTTTGTGTCTATATATTTTATTTTATCTGGTTTAAAGGTTATTTTAATCTGTTTTTTTATAAAAAATGTATTTTTTGGTTTATTATTTTAAATAAATATTGTTTTTTATATATTTTTTCGTTTATTTTGATAAAAAATAAAAGTAATTATTAAAAATGATTAAAAAATCTGCTGTTCCGTTTTATTTTATGCTAATAATTGTACTGTTAGCTTTGTTTTTGCCCTCTTTGCCTAAAAATAATCATCATTTTGTATATAATGCAGCAGATATTGCATGGATGTTAACTTCAACAGCATTAGTATTAATTATGACTCCAGGATTAGCATATTTTTATGGAGGAATGGTCAGAAAAAAGAATGTTATCTCGACAATGCTGCAAAGTTTCATCTGCATGGCGATCGTTAGTGTTATTTGGGTAGTCTTTGGTTTTAGTTTGGTATTTGGAGATACTGTAGGGGGGATTATCGGTAACCCCTTAACCTATTTTATGTTTAATGGTGTCATTGATGGAAAACCTTGGGTAGGAGCACCTACTATTCCTTTTGCTTTATTTGCTATGTTTCAATTGAAGTTTGCTATTATTACTCCAGCGTTAATTACAGGTGCATTTGCTGAACGGATACGTTTCACATCTTATATTTTATTCATTTGTTTATTTTTTGTTTTTATATATGCACCGCTAGCACATGCGACCTGGCATCCTGATGGTGTATTATTTAAAATGGGTGTATTGGATTTTGCTGGAGGTACTGTTGTTCATATGTCAGCAGGTCTTACAGCGTTAGCCTCTGCTATATACCTTAAACAAGGAAAAGAGACTGGTCATCATACACCTGCTCGTGTTACCTACGTATTATTAGGAACGGGTATGCTTTGGTTTGGATGGTTTGGCTTCAATGCAGGATCAGCATTTTCGGCATCTAGCCTGGCATCTACAGCTTTATCAACGACAATGACCGCTTCTGCAGCAGCAGCATTAACATGGATATTCTTTGATGCGCTTCGAGGTGCCAAGCCATCGGCAATGGGTACTTGTATAGGTTTGGTTGTTGGCTTAGTTGCTATTACACCTGCTGCAGGTTTTGTGACGGTTGCTCACTCTTTAGTTATAGGTGCCGTTGCAGCTATTATCAGTCGTCTTGTAGTAGATTGGAGAACGAGATCTAAAGTTGATGATACCTTAGATGTTTTTCCTTGTCATGGTGTTGGTGGGATCGTAGGAATGATTTTGACAGGTGTGTTTGCACATAAACAGATAAATCCCGCTGTTAAGGATAATGGCCTTTTTTATGGAGAAACAGCTTTGTTTCAAGCGCACATGCTTGGGTTGTTTGCTTCAGCTGCTTATATTTTGATTGTTTCCTTCCTATTGTTGAAAGTAACAGATCTTATTTCACCTCTTCGGGCTTCTGAAGAAGAGGAGTTGATAGGTATGGATATTTCGCAACATGCGGAGAAGTTATAAAGATTTCCCTTTCAAATTCCCTAGATTATGAGCTCGCGCCATCTCCCGATGGCGTGAGCTTTTTTGATTTAACGGGTACAATTTGCCGTCCAAGTTTTATTATCTTTTACATATAATATCGTTAACGAATTATTGTCAATTCTAATATAATTGGTGGACGTTTCATCTGCATTAACAAGAACATGATCTCCTTTTTTCTCAAATTTCACTCCTGTTAATTTTGGAATGCTTTTATTGAAGATAAAATTGTAACTGTTTCCTACTTTAACAACTTCGACAGTTCCATCTGAATTTTCGTTAATTGTTGTTGACCCGTCTCTGTAACCGACAGAACCTTTATAATTCCCAATAAAAAAATCATTATCCGCAGGATCATCATCTTTGCTACATGCTGAAAAGGTTGTTAATACAGTGAAGAAAATCGCCATCAATCCAAACAATTTCCCTAATTTCATGATTTTTGTCATAACTAACATCTTTAATATTTGTGATTTAATTTAAACTTGTAACGGGGGAGTTACAAAAAACAGGCCAATTAGGTACTTAAGTATTTGATGTGCTTATAATCAAGTATTTATCAATATTTCAATAAATGCTAATGAATCAATCCAGAAATAATATTGATACTTAAGGCAACTACAAATGTATTCAAGGCAAAGGAAAGGAGTCCATGAAATAAAACAACTCTTCTAATTTTTCTGGATGAAACCTCAATATCGGAAACTTGAAAAGTACAACCTAAAACAAATGAGAAGTAGGCAAAATCGACATAATCTGGTTTTTCGTTTCCAGGGAAATCCAATCCTTTCCCATCAACACCATCTGCATAATATAGATGTGCGTAATGGAAGACATAAGTGGTGTGAACAAGAAACCAGGAGCTGATGATACTCAGAACACATATGCCAACGCTCAAGCTTTTTGGCATATTGGTGGATGAATCTGCTATAATAATTAGTAGAACAGCAAATAAGCAAGTAAAGCTGGCTAGTAGAATAAAAATAGAGACAAATAATCGGCTTCCATCTTCTGATGCTGCTTTTTTGACAATAAGTGCCACGGGCATATGATAAAAGATATACCAGGATAGTAGGATATAGCTGAGGCAAAACGTAATCCAAAAAAGCAGCGTGGTCATGAGTAAATTAATGTCGCAGTGATAGCACATTGCGGCCATCACTATACTAATGAATAGAGAGATCAGGCTTTTTTGAATCGGATTGAAATCTTGTATGACTTTTTTTATATGCATGGTTAACAGTCAAATTGCACACTCTGTTGGAAGCTGCTTTTTTCAATATTGTTGTCTTTTATCTGTGATGATAATATCAATAAGATACCATTTTCTTCATAATTGGTGGGATTGGAGATGATGAAATCAAGTTTACCATCACGATCAATATCCCCAACAAATAGTGTTTTTATAAAAGTATCATTAAAACTATCTACTTGTAGCATATTTATTTCTTTACCTCTATTTAAAGAATAGGTTAATTTATAATTTTCAACATCATGAAATACTTCTTCGTGACCTTTTTCATTAGTCTGAACTGATGTTGAATTAATCTTTCCATAACCTTTTAACTGATATTGTTGATTATTGAACGTGTAAAGAACATTATCATTCGGCCATATTTCACCCTGAATAATTTTTAAATTTTCTATTTTTCCAACCTTTAGAAAGGGAAAGTTTAAGAA
Source organism: Sphingobacterium sp. SRCM116780 (assembly GCF_021442025.1). Classification (NCBI taxonomy): domain Bacteria; kingdom Pseudomonadati; phylum Bacteroidota; class Sphingobacteriia; order Sphingobacteriales; family Sphingobacteriaceae; genus Sphingobacterium; species Sphingobacterium sp. SRCM116780. Next base: position 1,710,704 of record NZ_CP090446.1, on the reverse strand, counting down.
TAGGATGGAATTTCTTTTAGATAGTACTGATTTTGTGGGAACTCCAGCACATTCACTATAACCATCTTCAATCTTATAATCAACTTTTGCTAAGTAATATTGACCATTTTCCTCATACAGATCTAGCCAATTTTCATTTAATATTGTACTTGGATCTTCAGATTCTTCATAAATACGGTACGTATCAATCATAAAGATAGATGGAACGGTTGGACGTTTTATATTTGAGCTATTCGTTGAAACAGTATCGTTTAACGTATCCGCATCTTTTAGGGTAACAGTGTCAACATGGTTTGATTTTTTAACTTGACTATTAGGTTGACAAGACTGAAAAGTTACAGCTAAAATTATTGTTATTAGACTTAAATATTTCATCGGGTATTATATTATTTAAATTAAATATAGAAATTATAATGCACGATATTAGCATTCTTTTTAATCTGTCAATGCTTCTTTTAATAATGTAAATGATTTAAGACACTTTTGATCATCATAAATATAGGATATGACCATAAGCTCATCGATTTGTCGTTCGTCAATAAAAGGTTCTAATTGATTCTTTACTGTTTGTTTGTCTCCAATGAAACTACAGGATAACATGTTATCAGCCGCTTGTTCAATACTTGGTATACCCTTGTAAATTACTTCTGCAGTTGGGAGAGATAATGGTGCTCTTGTGTTTGTTAAAATTCCTGCAAACAAATTTTTTAAGCTTGATGATAAAAACTCCGCTTCTTCGGTTGTATTTGCGATAATGACATTGACACAAACAATAAAATAAGGTGCTGATAATGCGTTTGAAGGCTTGAAATTTTGATGATATATCGCACTCGCTTGCGCCAGTTGAGCAGGCGCAAAATGAGCCGCAAAAGCATAGGGAAGACCTAAGCTGGCCGCCAAATAAGCACTATCGGTACTTGAACCTAAAATATATAAAGGAACGTTTAAACCTTCAGCAGGAAAAGCTCTTACCTTAGAATCGCAGTTTTGTTCATCAAAATAGCGCTGTAATGCAGCAACGTCTTGAGGAAACTGATAAGCCGTATTGAAATTATTGCGGCGTAGAGCCATAGCTGTTTCTTGATCTGTGCCAGGTGCTCTTCCTAGGCCTAAGTCTATACGGTTTGGAAATAATGTCTCCAATGTTCCGAATTGTTCAGCAATTACTAAAGGAGAGTGATTCGGAAGCATAATACCTCCCGAACCGACTCGGATACTTTTTGTGTGGGCAGCAATATGTTGGATGATAAGGGAAGTTGCCGAACTGGCGATATGTTCCATATTATGGTGTTCGGCAACCCAAATTCTTTTATACCCAATGTTTTCAGCATGTTGAGCTATTTGTATAGTCCTGTTGTAAGCATCTAATGTGTTGCAACCTTTTTTGACGGGAGCAAGATCTAAAACTGATAAAGCAATATTTCTCATAATTCTAAAGTATGTTTTATTTTAGAAAACTATGTAATAGGAATGTCGCTTTACTATTTTCTTGAGGCATGGATGACAATGAGTTCATCCGTCGATCCAGTTGTGAAAAAGCTGTGTAATTCTCCTCCATCAATGATTTTAAATTTCTTTTTGATCTCTTCTGTTTTCAACGGAAAATTCTTCGCAACAGCATTTGTTTTTATTTTTTCTTTTGATTTTTTGAAAATGGAGAAAGGAATGATATTCGAAACTTCGTAAACTTTACCTAAGAAATTCGGATGATAAACATCAGAAGTATATAAATGTGTGTGCTGGTGAAGTTTTTGGAGGTCAAACGCTTTTGCTATACTCTTAAATGCGCCTGCCTTAGTTAAGCACACATCTGGCTCATAAAGATAATGTAGGGGTGTTGAAAGAGAAATTTCGGTTTCGGTTTCCTGTTGTTGACTGAAAGGAAATTTCTGAATAACATCGCCAACAATGCGAACAGCTGTTATCGTTGGTTTTAAGACATAACCTTTTTCTTGAATAAATAACAGCTCCTTACAATCATTTTGTATACTGATGACATAAATTTCCTTTACATGCTTTAGTTCTGTTAATGCTGCAGAAATATCCAAGAGAGGAGCTACTTTAATGAATACATGATTTGCTCTTTCCAAAAATTCTTCTTGTAAGTGAACGATATTAGGTTCACAATCGCTTAAAAGAAAAACCTTTTTTTGAGCAACTCGACGAGAAGGGTCTATATATATGTAATCGAGTTTAAGTTCTTGATTATCATGTAAAAAATCAAAGCCATTTAAAGCTTTTACTTCTATATTATTTGCTTGCAATTGTTTCGCATTGTATTGCGAGATGGCTGCTAAGGATTCATTAATTTCACAAGATATGACTGTTTTTGCTCTTTGAGAGAAGTAAAAATCATCAACACCGAAACCACTTGTAATATCCATTAACATCGTGTTTTCTTGAATTAAAGATGCTTTAAATTGCGCAGTTTTTTCTGAGGAACATTGCTCCAGATTTAATTTATCAGGATAGTAAATTTTTGTTGTTTGCGCCCAAAGCGGTAATTTTTTTAAGCATCGCTGCTTGCCATCAATTTGTGCAGCAAGTTCTGAGGAAGTAACGCCTTCAAAAGGAGATTTTTTTAAAGCAATCTTAGTGGAAGATTCTGTTAAATGTTGATTAATAAAATCTTGAACCTCCTGTTGAAGGATGCGTGTATTCATTTATATTTTTTTAACGAGTAATTGACAAGTATAAGTGTCTTTTAATTCGCTAATCACTTCCTTATCGATTAAAACTCTATTGATAGTCTCTTGATTATAATAACGGATGGTAATCAATTCTAAACCCGTTTCAATATGTACTTTAAATTTTTTCTTCAATTCCTCTAAAACATCGGTAATATTTTTACCCGTATCCTCTACTGCTACAGAAAAGTTGATCGCACTATTATGCATCATGTTAATCTTGATGCGGAATTGATGAAATAGATTGAAAATATCCCTTAAATTATCTTCCACAATAAAAGAGAAGTCACGTGGTGAAATTGAAATCAATATTTGATTAACTTTGAATATAAAGGATGGAACCGGCAATGAAGCATTGGTACTCTTTATTTTAGTTCCAGGAACTTCTGGATTTAAAAAAGAACGAACATTGAGTTGAATCTTTTTGTTTTGAAGAGGTTTAATCGTTTTGGGATGAATAACCGTTGCTCCATAATACGTTAATTCAATAGCATCTGTATATGATAGTTCGGGTATAAGTTCAGTCTTTTCGAACCATTTCGGATCGGCATTCAAAACACCCGGTACATCTTTCCAAATGGTTACATTTTCTGCATTTAAACAAGAAGCAAAAATAGCGGCAGAATAGTCAGAACCTTCACGTCCCAATGTTGTCGTGAAATTTTCTGATGTAGAACCTATAAATCCTTGTGTGATGATAATATATTCGTCTAATATCTGAGGGATCTCTGAGCGGATTATCTCTTCTGTTTTTTCCCAATTTACATTTGCTTCTCTATAGGTATTATCCGTCATGATATAGTTACGCGCATCTACCCATTTGGCTTTTTCGCCAATATAGGTTAAATAAGCGGCTAATATTTTAGAAGAAACGATTTCACCTGTAGAAACAATTTGATCAAACAAATAATCAAATGAATCTTGAGGATCTTCTTCTAATATCCATTCTATTTCGACAAAGCAATTGGCGATCTCATCAAAGATAGGATGATGAGCATCTTCAAATAATTGAGATAAAATATCGAAATGAAACGCTTTTGCTTTTTCTAAGATTTCAAACGCTTCTCCTGTGCTATTAAAATATGCTTTTGTGACATCTTCTAATAAGTTTGTTGTTTTACCCATTGCTGATACAACGACAAGTAGGGTATCAACTTTATATTTAGAAATAATTTGTGCTGAATTTATTACACTTTCAGCGTTTTTGACTGATGCGCCACCAAATTTAAAAACTTGCATCGATATAATTTCGTTGAGGTTGATTGCTAATTTATACTATTGATATATTCAAGACCTTTGGCTGAAATTAAATGCTTAATATCTTTATACGGAACTTTTAAAGCTGTATTTCCTTCTGCATATGATTTTATTTCATACACATTATAATAAAATAGAAGTCCATCTTTATTTAAAGCAAAATTGTCGGCAAGTGTGAAATTACCAGCTTCAAAGAAAAATTTGTCATTTAAGGATTCAGTATCTGATAATTTTTCCAATTTTCGAAAATATCTTTCTGCAATTTTAATCAATTCTTTCTGGTTTTCCTTATTTACAATATCATTTAATGTTATTTTTTGATCTGTATGGGTGTCAAAATGACTAAATAATGTAAAATGATCACCATGTGCACCACCAGTATATTCAGTTTGACTAGTTTCTATACTGATGAATTTGGATGTGTTTTGATATACTTTTGCTTGAAGATCTCGAAACCAAGTTGCTGTGGAATTGCCATTGTTTTCCTCCACATATTCATCATAGGCATTTACAAATCGCTTAGCAGAAGTAACCATTTGCGAATCACCTTCTAAATTGATGGATGTTTGGAGTAAATTGTTAATAACAGTGTCTTTAAATTGTGGATATTGTGCTTTAAAATAGGTGGTATCTATTTTTTGACCTTCTTTTACAAAAAATCGACTGTACTCATGTAACTCCTTCATTTCATAATGAAGCGTGTCCGCATTCACCACTTTTTGCATTTTTACTTTGTTTCCATTGGTACATGAAGTGCCAATGCATGCAGATAAAATAATACAAAGGTTTAAATAGTACTTTAGTCTCATTTAATTTAACCGTCCTTTTCTCTTAATTAATAGGTGATTGATACATTAATCCATTCTTCATCAAAGTCGGCTTTATATTTTTTATAGAACTGAATAGCAGGCTCATTCCAATCCAATACCTGCCAAACCATTCCATGATATCCTTGTGATTTGCCAAAATTTAGCGTTTCTTCGAAAAGTTGTTTACCAATTCCGTAACCTCGCATACTTTCTGTCACAATAAGATCCTCCAGATAAAGCCTTCTTCCTTTCCAGGTGGAATAACGAAGGTAATATAACGAAATTCCTACAATTTTCCCATTAAATTCTGCAACAAAAGCCCCCCAGACAGGATTTTTTCCAAAACCAGCAGATATGAATTCATCCATCGAGACAGTCACTTCATCAGGTGCATTTTCGAAAACTGCTAACTCCTGAATCAGTTCTAGCATCGCTGAGCAATCCGCTTCAACTGCCTTTCTAATCGTTGCTTTAGTCATTGTTTTTAACATGTTTAATGACACGTTTTCCAAAAATAGTACTTCCCAGTCGGATCATCGTGGAACCCTTTTCTATCGCCAATTTATAATCCGAAGACATACCCATCGATAACGTGTCAAAATGGTCATCTTTGCGATAGAAACTTGCTTTAATACCATCATATAAAGATTTTAATTCATAAAATTCTTCCTTAATTTCCTTTTCTTTTTCAATGTTGGACGCAATTCCCATCAGCCCGCGTATACGAATATTTTTTAATGTTAAGAATTCTTCATCACGTAACATTTCAACTAATTCTGCATGATCAAAGCCAAACTTCGTGTCCTCTTCAGCAATATGAACCTGAAGTAAACAATCGATAATACGATCGTTTTTGGCAGCATATTTATTGATTTCTTTTACTAGTTTCAACGAATCAACAGAATGGATCAATGTGATAAAAGGGGCAATATATTTTACTTTATTAGATTGAAGATGACCAATCAGGTGCCATTCAATGTCTTTTGGTAAAGCTTCGTATTTCTCAACAAGTTCCTGAACCATATTTTCACCGAAAACCCGTTGTCCAGCTTCATAGGCTTCCATGATATCTTCATTTGGTTTTGTTTTGGATACGGCGACTAGCTGAATGCCCAGGGCTTTAACTTCTAAATTAATCGCTTCAAGATTACTTGCAATACTCATGATAATTGTATATTTAAGAATTCAAAGAGCCAAATGCCAGCCCTTTTTATAAATTTGTACAAAATTACGAAATGCAACGATTAATACTGAATGTACTTGCTTTGATTTTTTTATTTGTTTCTTGTAAAGGTGCAAATGAGAAAGATATTATCTCGAAAAAAGATTTTGTAAAGGTCTTAACGGAGATTTATTTGACTGATTCATATTTATCAACGATTAATACAGATAGTGCGAAAAAAGTTATTTTCCCTTTGTATGATCATACTTTCAAGAAATATGATCTCGACTCGACCACTTTTAAAAAGAATTTAGCCTATTATGCCAGTGATGCTGAAGCGATGACTAAAATTTATGAAGAAGTGGGTAGTAATCTTAAAAAGATGAATGAGGGGTACATGAAGATAGACAAAGCGAAAATGGATTCAATACGTGCTAGAGATTCCATTCGAAATGTACGTTATCAGGATAGCATGACTCGTATTAATAATTTTATAGCACTTTATGAGATGCAAAAGAATATGATTTTGCATTATAAGCCCGATAGTATCCGGTTGAATTATAAAAATTCAGCACATGATTTTTTTGAAAAAACAGGACTGAAAGGAGGCTATAATCTGGAAACTTATATATTAGAAAAAGCAAGACAGACAGCACCTTCTCCTGTTGGGGTGAATCCTGCAGCAGTGCCTGTAGCAACACCCTCCACAAGTGCTGGACATACTTCGACAGTGGGAACGCAAAAGGTACCAACTGAAGTGCCAGTTACAAGTGAAAGTAAGGAGGTTAAAAATCCGGAAAAACCTCCGATTTTATTGGATGGAAAATCCAGATTGAAAAAGGATGTTCTACATCCAAAACCAGTTAATTAACAAGAATAAAAAAATGATTTATCCTAATAACGCAAGTGATAAGCTCGGTTTTGCCGAGATTAAGGAATTGATAAAGCAGAAATGCATCAGTGAGTCGGGGCGTAATTTGGTTGATAAAATACAACCACAAACTCGATTTGACCAAATTGATAAGTTTTTGCGTCAAACAAATGAATTTAAAGATCTTTTGACTAGTGACGATGCACTACCCGTGGATCATCTTTATCCCATTCGAGCTTTAGTCGAAAAGGCTAAAGTCGAAGGTGCTTTTTTAATGGAAGAAGAGTTTTATCGTGTTCTCCTTTCTTTAAAAACAGTATATGCTATTATTCGCTATTTTAATGATCGCGAAGGTCAATACCCAAATTTAGAATTACTTTTTGAGCATTTACCTATTGAGAAACAGATTATTCGAGATATCGAAATGATTATTGATGATCGAGGTAAAATGAAAAATAATGCGTCACGTTTATTGCTCGATCTTTCTCAAAGTATTTTAAAAGCGGAACAAGAAGCTCGTAAGCGTATTGATGTTATTTTTAAAAATGCACAAAACAGTGGTTGGACAGCTGACGGTAATCTCACTATTCGTGATGGTCGACTGTGTATACCAATTTTAGCGGAGAATAAACGCAAGCTAAAAGGCTTAATTCATGATGAATCTGCAACTGGGCAAACAGCTTATATTGAGCCAGAAGAGGTCTTTCATCTCAATAATAAGGTTAGAGATCTGGAATTTGAACGTAGGAGAGAGGTTATCCGTATTTTGGTTGAATTAACGACTAAGCTCAGACCACATGTTCCTTTGTTATTGGCCTATGATGGTCTGTTAACGAAAGTTGATTTTGTACGATCTAAGGCTTTATTTGCTTTGGATTTGGACGCTGAAATGCCAGAATTGTCCAAGGAAGCAGAAATCAATTTGGTAAATGCTCGTCATCCACTATTGATGCTGAATACCCAACATGAACGAGCAACGATTGTTCCATTAAATATAAAAATAGATGAGATACAACGTGTGATTGTCGTTTCAGGCCCAAATGCTGGAGGAAAATCTGTTTGTATGAAAACCGTTGGTTTGATGCAAATTATGGTACAATCAGGATTACTCATCCCTGCAGACGCTAATTCTAAAGTGGGTGTTTTTAAACAAATTTTTGCAGATATCGGAGATGATCAATCTATAGAAAGTGATTTAAGTACTTATAGTGCGCATCTGTCAAAAATGAAATATTTTACAGAATTTGCTACTGCACGTACGCTTGTTTTGATCGACGAATTTGGAACCGGTACAGATCCTTTGTTTGGAGGGCCTATTGCAGAAGCTGTTTTGGAAACGCTGAATAAAAAATCCATTCGAGGTGTGGTAACAACGCACTACTCAAATTTAAAAGTGTTTGCTAATCAAACAGTGGGTTTAGAAAATGCATCAATGCTTTTTGATAATGTAGCGATGAGACCGCTGTATATTTTACAGATTGGAAAGCCAGGTAGTTCTTATGCCTTCGAGATTGCACAAAAAATTGGATTAAATAAAGAAATCATCCATCTTGCTAAATTGAAGGTAGGTACGCATCAAAAGAAGGTGGACACACTATTAGTGGATTTAGAGCGTGAGAAGAAAGAAATATTTGATACAAAATCTGCTATAACGAAAAGAGAAAAAGAGTTAATCCGTATAAAGTCAGAATACGAAGATTTGCAAGGATATCTGGAAGATAATAAAAAATTAATTCTTAAAAAGGCAAAAGAAGAAGCACAGATACTTTTGAAAAATTCAAATAAATTAATTGAAAATACGGTTGCCGAAATCAAATCTGTACAAGCTGATAAAGAGAAAACAAAAGCTATACGCGCTAAATTGGATAGTTCCTTTTCGACCATTCTTCCTAAGGAGAAAAAAGTTGAAAAGAAACCAATTATTATACCTGATAACACCGAAGAGCTTAGTGTTGGCGATTGGGTTCAGATAATTGATTCAGGTAATGAAGCGATTGTATTGGAAGTCGCTAAGAATAATTTGATTTTAGCCATGGGTGAATTAAGGACAGTCCAAAAACGTAAAAATGTTATTAAACTCAATGGTAAAGAGCTGAAAAAAGCAGTTAAAGCAGGAACTAAGACAATTTCATCTCATGCTGTTGCTGACTTTAATCCTGAACTTGACTTACGAGGTATGCGGACAGAAGATGCTTTATATGAATTAGAGAAAGTATTGGATAGGGTAGTTATGATTGGTTATCCATCTTTAAAAATTATTCATGGAAAAGGAGATGGTATTCTTCGTAAGTTTATTCGTGACTATCTTCGGAAATATAGTCATATTTCTCGTTTTGAAGACGAACACCAGGACAGAGGTGGAGATGGTATTACGTATGCTTATTTATAAAAATCTTTGATTGCTATGGATTCTTTTTTCGACTTTTTCGATAACCAGTATATTTGGAACGTTGTCGTTTCCATATTTTGTGGTGCTTTAATTGGGTTTGAACGAGAATACAGAAATAAATCAGCAGGATTCAGAACAATTGTATTGATCTGTTTTGGTTCTGCTGTTTTTACTGTTGTTTCCCGAATGATAGGAGGAAATGGAAATGATGATCGGATTGCTGCAAATATTGTAACAGGTATTGGTTTTATTGGAGCAGGAGTAATTTTTAAAGGAAAACTTTCGGTTAAAGGACTAACCACATCTGCGGTAATTTGGTCAACTGCTGGTGTAGGAATGATTGCTGGAATAGGAGAAACAAAATTAGCGTTGTTTTTCACCATTTTTATGGTTATTATTTTATCATTATTCCAACAAATTGAACAACTATTATCCCGCTATTATTTAATCCGTACGGTTCATGTTCGATTTGCAACCTGTGACTTTGATCAAATTTCTAATTTTGAACAGGAGGCAACAAAATTCAATGTAAAGTTTAGTCGAAAAACGATAGAGAAACTTGATGGTGGATTGGCCATTATATATGATTTATCTGGAAAAATGGAAAATATAAATAAGTTCAATGAAAGGCTAATTTATATCCCAGAGGTGAAAGAGTTTTACTATAATTGAGCAATTCTTGGATAATGCGAATAGTCTCTTTCCCTTCTAAATTTTAAATGCGAATCCGATCTAATAATATTTAAAATTAATGCTTAACCATTCAATTATTCTTATAGTGAATAGATTTTGGTTGCAAATATTTAGGAAGAGTTTCGTGCAACCAATTTTTAAAATCTGTTTCATTAAAATAAACATCATTTTTTAAAGTAGCTTCTAATCTCAATTCGGTGATTAAATTTTCGTTTTTATGACCTACCACTTTAGTTTTCATAATAGACGGATATACAGCTATTGTTTTCTCCAATTCATTACAATTAACGATTTCACCTCCAATATTGAGTGAATTGTTAATTCTTCCTAAATAATATAATAGTCCAGTATCATCCTGGCGAATGAAATCTCCCGTGCTGATATATAGGCTATTATCGTGATCTTGCATCCAAGAGCATTTTACTTTGAGTTCATGATCAGCCTCCAGATTGTATTTTATCCCTTTTAGAAAGCGTCCGATTGTATCATTGGCCATCATTAAATCATCGTGAGCAGCAATGCTGCAGATACCTAATTCAGTTGTGCCATACAAATTGAAGATTTTGGTTTTATTGTACTGGTTGATCACATAGGAAGTCCATTGCGGCTCAAGCTTGTCAGCACCAGAGATGATACACTTGCAGTTCCCAAGTGCATATGCATCTATATCTATTAATTTGCCAATCATAGAAGGTATCACAACAAGACAGTCTATGCGATTATTGTTAATCGAATGTACGATCAGTTTTGAATTAAAATGCGAAGAAAAATAGATGTCATGTTTTAGAAATAATGCCAAAATTAAACTCGCTAAACCATAACCATGATAAAAAGGGACAGTGATTTGACTAGAAGAATAATCTAATAAAGATAATTTAGAGACCAATTCTATAAATGGGTTCCAAATTTTCGTTACCTCAAGTTTACGTTCAATCGCTGTCGCCATATTTGAACTACCTGTACTTAAAATGGTTATTTTTCCTTGATTTCGTTTTAATTTTCGGATACTCTTACTTATGGGAAACGCATTAATCTCTGCAAAAGAATAGACAATTAGTTGAAGGTCAATATTTTTTATCTGCACACTATTGTCTGTAATAATCAGATTAGCGCTATAGTTGCTTAAAATTTTTTCTAATTGACCTTCAGCTAAATGCGGATTGATAATAATCACTTCTCGAGAAAGCGCAGAAAGTGCAAATAAATATTGAATAAAATTAAAACTATTGTCAGCAATAAGAACAACTTTTTGAGAGATGTGATTGGAGGGAAAGTTTTTTAATTTGTCTATAACAAGCAGAGTTTCTTTGTAAAGTGTCGCATAACTAATCTTGTTGTAGCCATCATTTATAAATGTATTATTTAAATTTTTAACAGACTTTAATAATGCATACAGGTTAACTCCAAACCGAAAGGTAGAAAAGATTGATTTTAATACTTGTATAGAAAAACTCATTCTTTGTCGTAATGTCATAGTATACCAGTTAAAAACGATCCCATATTTTTCGACTGAAAAAACCTAATGTTATCGGTAAAAATGACCACCATGGTTTAGAATAATTGGATGTACTTAACAAAAGTTTTAAAATACGTAAAGCTGCTTCATCCTTTTCCATCGCAGGAACTTGTTGATAGGCAAGGTTAGGAACAATCATTCCTGTTTTTACGAGAGGTAAATAAATTGTTTTAAGTCAAATGTTCATTTTTTTCCATTCGGATTGATTCGATCGACAATATTGATCAAAAGCAGTTTTGGACGCTTGATAAGCCGCCCATTGGGCTGTAGGTAATAATAAAACATTTAAAGCAGAAACATTGACGATTTGTCCTTTTTGCTTGGATAGGATCGGAGTTAGGGCTAATGAAATTTTTAAAGGAGCTAAATAATTGAGAGAATTGGTTCTTGTAAAATCGTGATAGCGAAGTAACGAATTTTGTAAGGGACGTTTAATTGATTTTCCTGCATTAGAGATGAATATATCTATTGGCGTCTGTTTCGTACAAAGATGTTCAATTAAATGATCGACCTGCTCTTCTTTATATAAGTCAGCAATAAGGATAGTAGCAGTGGAATTGTTTTTGACGATAACTTCCTTCAGAGCTTCTAATTTTTCCTTTGAACGTGCAACTAAAATCAAATGAACTTGAAATTTGGACAAGAGAATGCAACAAGCGTTTCCAATGCCTTCACTAGCTCCTGTAATTAAAATAGTTTTTCCTCGGAAAGCTTGTAAAGCCTTCTTTTTATTGAGAAAAACTTTTGGGAATGCTATGCTTTCTATCCAGGTCGATTTCACTTTACTTTGATAAAAAAGGATATACAATAAACAAATTTATTGCATATCCTTTTTAAAAGATGAATATAATTAATCTTCTAATGCTATAATTTCTTCAGCTAAATCTTCCCAATTTTTTTGTAACTGTGTTAGCTCAGCTTTTGAAGAATTGTAATTACGCGTATATTCCTGCAATTTAATAGCATCAGAATAAATCTCTTCTTTTGCTAAATCTGTTTCTAAACGGTTTACTTGAAGCTCCTTTTCAGCAACTTTTAGCTCCAAAGAAGCCAATTCTTTATTCTTTTTACTGATTAATTTGAATTTATCCTCAGTAGGAGCAGGTTTTACCTTTTTTGGTTCCTCAACGACAATTTTCTTTTCAACCTTTTTTTCTACAGGTTTGATAATTCGCTTAGCATTCCATTCTTCGTATTCTTGATAAGTACCTGGATACTCCTTAATCTCTTTATCTTCGATAAACCAAATTTTATTGGCAACATTATCTAAAAAATAACGATCGTGAGATACCACGATTAATGTTCCTTCAAACTGTTGAAGCGCTTGGATCAATATATTGACCGACTGCATATCCAAGTGGTTGGTAGGCTCATCTAATGCTAAGAAATTCGCATCCGCTGTAAGTGCTTTAGCTAATGCGACACGAGATTTTTCACCTCCTGAAAGAACTTTGATCTTTTTGAAAGCATCATCTCCAGAAAACAAGAAACAACCTAGAATTGATCGAAGTTCTGTTTCTGTATGTTTTGGTGCAAATGCTTGCATTTCAGCAATAATGCTATTTTCTAAATGCAAAGCCTCTAATTGATGTTGAGCAAAGAATGTTTGAGATACATTGTGCCCGTGCTCAGATTTTCCTTCATATTCTTTGTCAGCTCCAGCTACAATACGTAATAAAGTTGATTTACCTTTTCCATTTGCACCGATTAAAGCAATTTTATCTCCTTTTTCAATGATTCCTTCCGTATTTTGAAGAATCTCTAAATTGGGATATGACTTTGAAATATTTTCCAAAGTAACCACATGCCGTCCAGATGGTTTTGTAAATTTGAAACTGAAGTTTACAGTAGGATTATCATCATCCACATCTTCCACACGCTCCATTCTGTCTAGCGCTTTAATACGGGACTGAGCCATTTTTGCCTTTGAAGCCTTTGCACGGAAACGCTCAATTAAGCGCTCTTCCTGTTTTATTTTCGCTTGTTGATTTTTGAATTGACCTGCCTGGATCTCACTGCGCAATGCCTTCTCTTCTAAATAAAAGCTATAGTTACCTGCATAAAGTGTCAATTTACCTTTGCGAGATTCAACAGTCTTTTTAATAATACGATCTAAGAAATACCTATCGTGAGATACAATGACAATAGCCCCCTCAAATGCTTGTAGATAATTTTCCAGCCATTTGATAGAAGGTAAATCCATGTGGTTGGTTGGCTCATCTAACAACAAAATATCAGGAGTTTGCAATAAGATCCTGGCTAACATGACACGCATACGCCATCCTCCAGAAAAGGTAGCTAAAGGGCGTTTTTGTTCATCTTCTGAAAATCCCAAACCAGCCAAAATCTCATGCGCACGAAATTCAATACTATAGCCATCTAAAGCATCGAATTCCATTTGCTTGTCACTTAATTTATTTAGAATATCATCAGAATAATCTGTTTCTAATTTTTGTAGCAGGTTTTCTATTTCTGTATGCAATTGATTTTGGCGCTCGAAAGCCTCCATCGCCACATGTAAAATACTTTTATCAGAATGATAAGACAATAAATCTTGGTTTAAGTAACCAATTTTTAAGTCTTTCGCCATTGATATGGTACCTGAAGTAGGGGTATACTGTCCTACGATCAATCGTAATAAAGTGGATTTGCCGGTACCGTTGGCTCCAATTAGACCAACCTTGTCTCCAGGTTTAATATGCCAATTGGCCTCATCATATAATGCTCGAGACCCAATTTCAAATGTTAAGTTATTTATTGATATCATTTCGATTGCAAAAGTAGTGAAATTTCTTCTTCTTTGCCTACCTTTGTGGATATGTACAAATTAGTCAAACCTATTTTCTTTTCAATGAATCCTGAATCTGCTCATCATACAGTAACAGGAGGATTAAAAACATTTTCAAAAATCTGGGGTGCTAAAAAGTTAATAAGAAGCCTTTATACTTTTGAAAATAAAAACTTAGCACGTGAAGTCTTTGGTCTTAAGTTTAAAAATCCAGTAGGATTAGCCGCTGGATTCGATAAAAATGCCGAATACATAACCGATATGGCAAATTTTGGATTTGGTTTTATTGAAATTGGTACCGTGACACCAAAACCTCAACCTGGCAATGATAAACCACGAATGTTTCGCCTTATTTCAGATAAAGCATTAATTAACCGAATGGGTTTTAATAATCAAGGGGCTGACGTAGCAGCAAACCGTTTAAAACACCTGTCATCGGAAGATCGGAAAGGACTTTTAATTGGAGGAAATATTGGTAAAAATAAAGTAACCCCAAATGAACAAGCAGTAGATGATTATATTTACTGTTTCAATGCTTTATTTGATTATGTGGACTATTTTGTCGTTAACGTAAGTTCTCCGAATACACCAGGATTACGTGACTTACAAGAAAAAGAACCACTAAAACAAATTTTGAATACGCTTCAGGGATTGAACGAGCAAAAAACAAATAAGAAACCTATATTGTTAAAAATAGCACCTGATTTGACCGATAGTCAATTGGATGATATTGTAGAAATCGTTCAGGAAACACATATAGCAGGTGTTATTGCGACCAATACCACTATTTCAAGAGAGGGATTGCGTAGTGAAGAACATTTGGTTAAAGAAACAGGTGGAGTGAGCGGTGCTCCTTTGACCAAGCGTTCTACAGAAGTAATTCGGTATTTATCAAATAAATCAAACAGATCTTTTCCTATCATTGGAGTAGGTGGGATCCATTCTGCAGCAGATGCAATTGAAAAGCTGGATGCAGGAGCGAGTCTCGTTCAGATATATACTGGTTTTATTTATGAAGGACCTGCTTTAATTACGAATATTTGCAAAGGCATCGTGCAAGCTGGAAAGTAATAAATAACTGATTTTATACAAGAAAAGGCTTAACAATTGTTAAGCCTTTTCTTGTAATACCGATTGGATTATACTAAAGGAGCAGGAGCTTCTTCTTCAAACAATGGCAAATCTTTTATAATGTTGTACCACGTGTAAATCTTTTTGATATCAGATGAATATACACGAGATTCATCATGACCAGGAGCTACTTCGTTAAAAGTATTACGTAGCGTTTGACCATCCGCTTTCGGATCTACTGTCAATCCCTTTTCTTTGATTGTTTCAAAAACATTCAACAAACGAATTTCTTCCTCTTCTCCGTATATGGTAATATCTTCTAAAGTAGCCATTTTAGTCGTAGACAAACTAACTACAGATTTAATTTTAGCGCTATCTAAAGTCTCTAAAATAAATCCTCCTTTATTTTGCCCAATTAATTTGAACAACCCTGGTTTTCCTGTTACAGAAACTAATGCTCTTAAATTCATAATATTTTTTTTCTTACTGAAAACTAGTCTTCAATAACTTCAATACTTAAAATACGATCGCCTTGACGGATATCATCCACTATATCTACATTCTCAATAACTTTACCAAAACACGTATGGTTTCTATCTAAATGAGCAGTATTGTTACGGCTATGACAGATGAAAAATTGAGAACCACCGGTATTACGACCAGCATGTGCCATAGATAATACACCTCTGTCGTGGTATTGATTTTCTCCAGTCAATTCACAATCGATTTTATAACCAGGACCACCTGTTCCAGGCATGCCAGAAGCACCTTCACGAGAATTTGGGCAACCCCCTTGAATAACGAAATCTGGAAGTACACGGTGAAAAGTTAATCCATCATAATAGCCTTCTTTAGCCAATTTGATAAAATTTGCAACTGTATTTGGAGCATCTGCTGTATAAAATTGTACAGTCATGTCGCCTTTTTCTGTTTTGATAATCGCTTTACTCATTTTATTAAACTAATATGTTCAACGACAAAGATAAGATTTCAAAACGATTTGAAAAAAAGAATCCTACAGCAAATCCGATGTTTAAGAAAATTCTTTATTTTAAATTGTGGATAATAATTATTTTATATTTTAAATAATATGATTAATTTGGTTAATAATATATACCTATTTATATTTAATTACTTATTAATATGCAAAAACTGGTTATTAGAGATTGGGCGGAGTCAGATCGTCCAAGAGAAAAATTAGTAGAACAGGGAAGAAGAGCATTATCAGATGCAGAATTATTAGCTATTTTAATTAGTTCTGGTTCTCGAGAAGAAACAGCTGTCGAGTTATGCCGAAGAATTTTATCCAATGTTCAACATAATTTAAATAACCTTTCAAAATTAGAAGTTAGTGAGTTGTGTACCTTTAAAGGAATAGGAGAGGCTAAAGCTGTAGCTATTATTGCCGCTTTAGAGTTGGGACGTCGACGCAAAGAAGCTAGTCATGAAGAGAAACCAGTATTGAATAGCAGCAAACGTGTGTATGAATATTTTAAATATCAAATGCAAGATCTTCCTCATGAAGAGTTTTGGGTACTATATCTCAATACAAGGTGCAAAATTTTAGACAAACAATTAATAGGGCGAGGTGGAAATGATTTTACTCCAGTGGATGTTCGTATTATTTTGCGAAATGCGCTTAATTGCAAAGCTAGTTCACTCATTTTAATTCACAATCATCCATCTGGCACATTATCGGCAAGTCAAGCGGATAAAGTTTTAACAAAAAAAATTATTGAAGCATCTAAAATAATGGACATCAAGATCAATGATCATGTGATTTTTACAGACGATTCTTATTATAGCTTTCGAGATGAAGGTTTAATGGATTAAAAAAATAGCATAAGGTTGTTAGCAGACGGTAATGAAAGAAAAAGGGAAGCTTAGCTTCCCTTTTTCTTTCATTATTCATTGAATTTTCTTTTCTGTCTTCTATACAGAATAAATATAATTGCAATTAAAGCAACAACTGCCAGAATTATATAACTAGAATTAGAATGATGTTGTGAATCGTTGATGGTATCTGTATCTGCAAAAACCAAGTTGCCTACCATTATCAGTAGAATTGTTAACCACTTAGCCATAATTTATAAGTTTTTATATATTAGTTACCACACAATGTAGTGATAATAAAATAATAATGCAAATTTTAGGCCACAGATTTAATTATACATAATTAAATCTGTTCCACGAATCAAAAAACGCTGAATAGATAAAGGTATTCAGCGTTTTTTAAATAATATTACTTAAGGATCAAGTCCTTGCCTTAATTAGTTTTACTAAAATTTATGCAATCTCTGCAATAAAGTTACCATCTTGGTGAATTTCAGCTTTCAAATCACTGATTTGTCGTAAATTGATGGTTCCTATAACATATTTAAAATCAGGAGCGTAATATCTTTCAATGATTTCTGTAAAACCTAATTTTTCAATTAAGCGATCATCTTCATATCTTAAATACACTTTGATCTCATGATCATTGCTATATGTCAATGCATTTGTATTCAAGTGTTTCTTATATTCATATCTATAATCATAACGAAGAGCTGTAATATCGGATAATACAGCAGAGCCTGTTGGGTGGCCTCCAGCTCCTTTGCCATAGAAAAACTGTTCATCTGCAAAAGCCGCTTTAACTAAGACTCCATTATTTTCATTCTCAACATTAAATAAAATGTTGTCTGAGCTGACAAACTTAGGAATAACATAGAGAATGACCTTGCTATGATCAACTTCTCTGGCAGTTGGAATCAATTTGATTTTGAAATTTTTTTCTTTTGCAAAACGAATATCCTGTGAGCCCAATTTGTCAATTCCAATATTGAAGACATCATCAGGATTCACATAAATACCATAAGCATGAGAAGCTACAATAGTTAATTTATATTTAGGGTCAAATCCACCTACATCTAAAGTTGGGTCAGTTTCTGCAAATCCTAAGTCTTGTGCTTCTTTTAATGCATCTCCATAAGCTTGATTTTCATTGAATACCTTCGAAAGGATAAAATTAGATGATCCATTAAAAATACCAGTTACAGCATGTAGCAATTCATTATCATAATATTCTTCTAGATTACGGATAATTGGAATACTTCCACATACCGCACCTTCATATAATAAGCTCGTGCCATACTCTTGTTGAATAGAAGCCAATTCTTCTAAATGAGTAGCAATCATTTTTTTGTTTGCAGAAACAACATTCTTACCTGATTTGAGTGCACGCACTGTTAACAGATAAGCTGCCTCAGCATCGTCGATCAATTCAACTACGGTGTTGATTTCTGGATCTCCAAGAATTACTTCAGCATCTGTTGTAAACAATTCTGCAGGTAATGTTCTTTTTTTGTCAGCATTTTTGATGACAAATTTTTTAATCTCTAAATTTAAATTTTTGGTCTTGATAATGTCATATAATCCTTGTCCTACAACTCCGAATCCAAACATTCCAATCGTCAATTTTTTACTCATGCTGGTTTTACGCTTTATATAATGTTAGTTTAAAGATGAATATGCTTCATCAGTTATTGTTTTTTTATTTAAAAAATTTGAAATTCCTTTCGAAAGAATCTTTGTTTCGATTAAAAAGCCATCGTGTCCATAGAAAGATTCTATTTCAAAATAAGTAGCCTTAGGAATATATTTAGCAATAAATTTTTGTTCATCCGTTGGGAATAAATTATCCGTAGATACGGCAATTACCAATGTCGGACATTGAATTTTTCGAAGTGTATCTTCAATTGAAATACGCCCTCTGCCTAGATTATGGCTATCCATCGCTTTAGTTAAGTACCAATAGCTATAAGCATTGAAACGTTTACTAAATTTTTCTCCTTGATAGTTTTGATAAGATGCAGCTTTATAATCACTTATTTTTTCATTCGAATCTTCTAATTGTGTTGCCCCATAGGTATCGTAAGTCCTGTACGATAATAGGGCAATAGAACGAGCTGCTTTTAATCCTTTTAAACCACCATCAGCCTGGTTGGCATAAAATGTACGATCTGTTGTAATGGCAAGTCTTTGACTTTCATTAAATGCAATGCCCCAAGGTGAATGCGCCGCATTTGTGCCAATAGCAATTAGATTTTTGATAATCATGGTATTGGATACCGCCCATTCTAATGCCTGTTGCCCACCTAAAGAACCACCAATAAGCACTTGAAGCTGTTTGATTTCCAGGTGATCCGCAAGTAATTGATGTGCTTTCACTAAATCGCGGATCGTAAATGTAGGGAAAGACAGATAAAAAGGTAGACCTGTTTTCTGGTCAATACTCAAGGGGCCTGTACTCCCGTAGCCGGATCCGATAACATTAGCACATACAATAAAGTGATCCCTTGGATTAAACAAATCATGTTCACCAAATAATCCTGGCCACCAATCCAAAACATCTGAATTGGCAGTTAACGCATGGCATACCCAAACAACATTGCTGTGGTCAGCATTTAATCTTCCATAAGTATGATAAGCAATTTCAAGGTTATTGATTTCCTCTCCATTTTCAAATGTAAAGGTTTCTTTGTATTGATATGTGTTGATACTCATGCTCCCTTTTTCTTATAAAAATACTCTCCGGATCTATGTTAATCTATTTTATCTTATCAAAAGCCTGTTGTAAATCTTCTTTGATATCATCAATATGTTCAATACCAACAGATAAACGAAGTAAACCAGGAAATACACCAGCAGTTTTTTGCTCTTCTTCACTTAATTGTTGATGTGTTGTCGCTGCTGGGTGAATGATTAATGATTTTGTATCACCCACATTTGCCAGATGACTTATTAATTCAAGACTATCGATAAAATCATTAGCTTTTGTAGGATCACCTTTGATTTGAAAGGAGAGGACAGCACCGTATCCATTCTTTAAATATTTTTGAGCATTCCCATAGCTAGGAGAGCTTTTCAAACCAGGGTAATTTACTTTTTCTACTTGAGGATGTGCTTCAAGCCATTTTGCAACCTCTAAAGTATTGTCTACATGACGTTGAACACGTAATGATAATGTTTCTAATCCTTGTATTAATTGAAAAGAATTGAAGGGTGAAATAGCAGGACCAAAATCGCGAAGACCTTCCACGCGAGCGCGGATGGCAAACTGAATATTCCCAAAAGGACCATGAATACCAAATACATCAGAAAAAATTAATCCATGATAGCCATCCGAAGGTTCAGAAAATTGCTTGAATTTACCATTGCCCCAATTGTATGTGCCACCATCAACAATAACACCTCCAAGGCTAGTACCATGGCCACCAATCCATTTTGTAGCGGACGCTACTACTACTGCAGCACCGTGTTCCAATGGCTTAAATAAATAACCGGCAGCCCCAAAAGTATTGTCAACGATAAGAGGGATATCATGCTTTCTAGCAACAGCAGCTATTTTGTCAAAATCAGGGATATCATAGCTCGGATTTCCAATAGTTTCCAAAAATAAAGCCTTTGTCTTCTCATTGATTAGCGCCTCGAATTCTTCAGCTGTTGTTTCTTGGGTAAATCGGACTTCAATACCTAATCTTTTGAAAGCAACTTTAAACTGATTGTAAGTACCCCCATAGATGTTGCTGCTTGAAATAAAGTTGTCACCCGCTTCTAAAATATTATTAAGAGCAATAAATTGTGCAGCTTGACCTGAAGCAACTGCCAAAGCAGCTACACCACCTTCTAGTGCAGCTACCCGTTTCTCAAAAACATCCGTAGTTGGGTTCTGCAAACGTGTATAGATGTTGCCAAATTGCTTTAGAGCAAATAGATTCGCTCCGTGCTCTGCATTTTCAAATACATAGGAGCTTGTTTGATATATAGGAACAGCACGCGAACCAGTTGTTGGATCCGCAACTTGACCTGCATGCACTTGAAGTGTTTCGAATTTAAGATTTTTATTATCAGACATTGTAGTTCTAATTAATTGGTTGAAAATTTGTTAAGAAAACTTTTGGATAAGGCTTCGCACATGGATATGTACTTGCAAACAATAAAATTTTTAAAAAATAAGATTGATTAACAAGACAATGTAAACATGTGCGAACACATTCGAATACATGAAGATGTAACCGTGCTACAGTTTACGTTAACTTTTGGACTAGTCGTCTTATTTTGTTGTAATGTAATCATCATTGTCGTTTCATTTATATGCTCCAAAGTAATATTGCTTTGGACAGGAATTGGCACCTTTTCAAACGTATTTTGAAGGTTGCCAGTGGGTCATTGAGCCAGTCTCTCGCCACTTCTTTATAAATCAAGACCAAAAAAGAAAGGTGTTGATTAGATGTATTTCTATTTGAAGTACAGTGCAAATATAGGTCTTGAATTTAATAAACCAAAATAATTTTGAATTATTTGTTTAAAACATTGTAAAACGATGAGGTAGTACTTTTATTGAAAAATAGGAGTATAAATTTTGAAATATTAACAGTGTTAAGTATATTTGAATAACGATTAACTATAGAATCAAAGAAAATGAAAGATAAGGTCGATTTGCGTAAGCGTATCCTGGAAGAGGCAAAAAAACTTTTCGCTCAAGATGGTTATAATGCGACATCCATTCGTAAAATTGCAGCCAAACTAGACATAAGTCCAACAACTATCTATCTGTATTACAAAGATAAAAGTGACATTGTATATGCGCTACATCAAGAGGGTTTTAATATGATGAAGGAAATGTTTTTTGCTTTGGAATATGTAGAAGATCCTTTTGAACGCCTAAAAGCGATTGGAAAATCTTATATCAAATTTGCGATTAGTCATCCAGATTTTTACGAATTGATGTTTGTAACCAAAGAACCAATGGAGTTTTTAGATCACCATTGTATGGGTGGACAATGGGAAGAAGGAGATGATGTCTTTAGTTTTTTGTTACAAACTGTAATCGCTTGTCAATCAAAAGGCTATTTTTTAGGTGATGATAGTTTGACTGTTGCATTGCAAGCCTGGACAACTGTTCATGGTCTATGTAGTATTTATATTTCTGGGCATTTGGTCAAATTGTTGTCTGAAATTAGCGCTAAAAAAAATACCGAACAAATTATAGATGATGTATATCGATTGTATACACATTACATGGAATCAACAAAATAATTTAAAATAAAAAACACTGTTAATAATGAAGATTTATTATCGTTTTGTTCCTATTATATGTTGTATTTTTTTATTGATAGAACCAGCTAAAGCGCAAGATGAGGTGTTGCAAAATTATGTCCAGCATGGGTTGGATAGTAATTTGATCATACAACAAAAGAATTTATCACTTCAAAAAGCATTAAATGGACTACAGGTTGCTAAATCTTTATATTTACCTTCCGTTAATGTTGATATTACCTATACAGAAGCACAAGGAGGTCGTAGTATCAATCTTCCTGTAGGAGATATGTTAAATCCTGTTTATAATACTTTAAATGCCCTGACGCAATCGTCTAATTTTCCAGCAATTGAGAATCAACAGATTAACTTCCTACCTCAAAATTATTATGATGCAAAGATTAGAACCAGTATGCCTTTGCTAAATACAGATCTTGGACATAATAAAAATATTAAAAAGAATCAGATCATATTGCACGAAAATGAGGTGGAGATCTATAAAAGAGAATTGGTTAAGCAAATTAAAGAATCTTATTTTAATTATAATATGGCACTTCAGGTTGTTGCTATTTATAAATCATCTTGGGAGCTAGCAAATGAAAGCCTACGTGTAAATCAAAAATTGATCGATGCAGGAAAAGGATTACCTGCTTACTTGATTCGTGCGCAAACTGAGATCGCACAAGCAGAAGCACAGATCGTAACCGCAGAACAACAAGTAAAGAACACGAAAATTTATTTCAATTCCTTATTGAATAGAAATATGAATGCTGAAATTCTGATCAGTGATTCAACACAAGTAACGCAGGAGTTAGAAAAGATAGACTTATTGTCTTTAACCTATCAGAAAAGAGAAGAGCTGAAATCATTACAAACGAATATAGAAATTCAGGAATCTTTATATAAAATGAATAAGCAATTTTTGGTTCCAAAACTGAATGCTTTTTTGGACTTAGGTTCTCAAGCAGAGGGGTTAAAATTTAATAATGACTCTCGATATTTTATGATTGGAGCACAATTGCAAATGCCTATTTTTAATGGTAATAGAAATCGATTAAAAATTCAAGAATCTAAAATTGATATTGCCGACGCAAAAAATAAATTGGCTCAAGCCGAGCAACAGCTGAATATGGTTGTCGAAGTTGCTAAGAATGAAGTTGTAGCAGCAAATAAGAACTATCAACAAGCTCAAGTACAATTGGAATCTGCAGGTACTTATCAAAGATTGATTCAAAAAGGCTTTTTAGCTGGTGTAAATACCTACATAGAAACAATTGACGCCCGAACACAATATACCTCAGCAAAATTAGCTTTAAATATACAGAAATATAAACTTTTGACATCTTTAGCAAAGTTGGAAAGAGAATCTGCAACTTATTTATTCCCTTAATCATGAATACAGCAAATACGCGTATACTATTTAGTTTACTCTTGAGTTCAAGTCTGTTGGCTACAAGTTGTTCGCATAATGAAAGAAAAAATCAGATAACAGTTTTGGATACGATTCCTGTTACTTTAATGGTTTTACAGACCAATGGATTGACTGCTAGTGTAGAAGCGACAGGTGTTTTCACTACAGATGATGAGACATTATTAAGTTTTAAAAATGGGGGAATTGTGGAGAAAATATTTGTTAAGGAAGGTGATACCGTTAGCAAAGGTCAGCTATTAGCACGTGTAAACACTTCTGAAATTAATGCAAAAGCTGCGCAAGCTAAATTGGGTTATGAGAAAGCAAAAAGAGATTTCGAACGAGCCAGTAAGCTGTATTATGACAGTGTCGCTACGTTAGAGCAGATGCAGAATGCTAAAACAGCCTTGGAAGTTGCTAAGCAAGATTTGAATACAGTGCAGGTTAATCAAAATTTCTCTGAAATCCGATCCAACTCGAATGGTTATGTACTTGCAAAATTAGCACAGGATGGTCAGGTTGTTGGTCCTGGAACACCTATTTTACAAGTAAATGGGGCTGCTGATGATAAATGGAAATTGAAAGTTGGTGTGGCCGACAGACAATGGGCTGGTATACAAGTAGGAGATGCTGCAACAATTATCTCAGACGCATTAGGGAATCAAAAGCTAATAGCCTTTGTGTCCAAAAAATCTGAAGGAATTGATCCCAAATCTGGAACCTTTTCCATAGAACTCATGCTCAAAGAAGTACCTAAAGCAAAAATTGCTGCAGGACTTTTTGCAAAAGCAACAATATTGTCCAATATGAACAATCAATCTGTATGGCATATTCCATATGAATCGCTATTGGATGGAGATGGAAAAGAAGGTTATGTATTTATTACAGAAGATAATAAAACAGCTAAACGTGTCAAAGTCCAAGTTGCATCTATTGATAAAAATACAGTAACAATTGTTGCAGGTTTGGAGAATGCGCAAGCATTAATTGTAGCAGGAAGTCCGTATTTAGTTGATGGATCACCTATACAGATTAAAAGTAAAAAATAGGAATAAGGGAAAACGTTATGAGTTTAATTAAATATCCCATTAAAAACTATCAGTTTACCTTAATCATGGTGCTGATGGTATTGGTAGTGGCAATTAGTACCGTGTTGACAATGCCGAGAGCGGAAGATCCCGATATGAAACCGCCAAATTATCCTGTGGTGGTTATTCATCCCGGAACAAGTCCTAAAGACATGGAACAGTTGATTGTTAAACCATTAGAGGCCCGATTTTATGATCTCGATGGGATTAAGCGAATCAAAACAACGATCAATAATGGTGTTGCTTTTTTCATGGTAGAATTTGCATATGGAACGGACTATGACGATAAGTATCAGGAATTGGTACAAGAACTTGCCGCATCAAGATCCGAATTACCCGACAATATTTATAGTGCCGAAGTATTGAAAATCGACCCTACAGGGGTAAGTGTGATTCAAGGGGCTTTAATTTCAGAAAATGCGTCTCAGTCAACCATGAAAAAATTGTCGGATGATCTTAAATCTCGTTTACAAAAGGTTAAAGCACTCAAGGACATAAAAGTAAATGGATTATCGGATCAGCTGATTCGAGTGGACATGAATCAGGCGAAAATGGCTGAATTAAAAATACCTTTAGACCGCGTTATTCAAGCCATTAAAAATGAAAATCAAAATATTCCTGGAGGTAGCGTCATTGCTGGAGATAAATCTTTTAGTGTTAAAACAAGTGGCAATTACCAAAGTATAGCACAAATTCAAAGCACAATCATTGCTAGTGCTGAAGGGAAGAATATGTTGTTAAAAGATATTGCACAAGTATATCCAACTTTTGGAGCCGAAACCCACATCACCAGATTGAATGGTTATCAGGCTGTATTGATAAATGCGGCACAAAAGGAGGGTATGAATATTACAGAAACCCAAAAAGAATATGAAAAGGTATTTGCTGAATTTCAAAAAACATTGCCTGCCAACGTAACTTTTGTCGTTAATTTTGATCAAGCAACCAATGTAAATAAACGATTAGGTGGATTGGGTATTGACTTTATGATCGCTATTGTATTGGTTTTAGTTACCTTATTACCCCTGGGAATTCGAGCATCCCTTGTTGTCATGATCGCTATACCTTTATCATTGGGACTAGGTTTGATTGCATTAAACATTTTTGGTTATTCCATGAACCAATTGAGTATTGTTGGCTTTGTGGTGGCATTGGGACTTGTTGTAGATGATAGTATTGTTGTCGTAGAAAATATAGAACGTTGGATGCGAGAGGGATATTCAAAATTTGATGCAGCGGTAAAAGCCACCAATCAAATAGCTTTGGCTGTTTTAGGTTGTACAGTTACTTTAGTCATCGCATTCTTACCTTTAATGTTCATGCCAGAGATGTCAGGGGATTTTATTCGTAGTCTGCCAACTGCTGTTATTACTTCTGTCATTGGATCCATGCTTGTAGCACTTTTAGTCGTACCGTTTTTAGCCAGCAAAATTTTAAAACCTCATGCATCGGAAGAAGGTAATTTTCTATTAAGAGGCTTACAAAAACTGATTCATGGAACCTATGCCGTTTGGTTAGATAAAGCCTTGCAAAGACCTGTCATGACCGCTTTGATTGCTCTTGCTATCTTTATTGGATCAGTAGCACTTATTCCCTTGGCGGGATTTAGTTTATTTCCTCCTTCAGAAAAACCTCAATTTATGATACATGTGAAGGCGCCATTGCAAAGCAATATCTTACAGACAGATCGTATTACTAAAAATATAGAAAATGAATTGAGACAAATTCCAGAAATCAAATATTTCACTAGTAATATTGGGAAAGGAAACCCACGCATATACTACAATATGCAACAAGGATCCGAAAACTCTTCTTATGCCGATATATTTGTACAGTTACATGATGACGTGAATTCTGAAGAGAAGTTAAAACTCATTGAAAATTTACAACGAAAGTGGACACCATATTTAGGAGGGGTGATTGAAGTCCGTAATTTTGAGCAAGGAGTTCCTGTTATCTCACCCATTGAAGTAAAATTGTTTGGTGAAAATTTGGATAGCTTACAGTCGCTAGCTGCACAGGTGGAAAAAATATTAAAGACAACCAATGGATCCATTTATGTCAATAATCCGATTAAGAATAATAAGACTGATATTAGAATTAACATCAATCGAGAGAAAGCGATGGCCTTAGGGGTGCCTGCTATCCAAATTGACCAAACAATTCGTGTGGTGTTGGCTGGTTTTAATATTGGCACATTTACCGACCCCAATTCAGAAGATAATGAATATCAAATCCAAGTGACAGTTCCCCGAAGCAATTATCCTGATTTGGATGTCTTTAAAGGTGTTTTCGTTAACAATGTTATGGGAACAGCAATTCCATTAGCACAATTAGCGTCTGTTGAATTTGAATCTTCTCCAGCGAACATCTATCATCAAAATAAAGATCGTACTGTTTCTGTAAATTCTTTTGTTGCAAAAGGTTTTAATAACAATGATGTCATTCAGGAAGTGATCGCCAAAATGGATAAGTTTCCATTTCCTAAAGGTTATAGCTACGAGATGGGGGGAGATGTGGAAAGTCGGAAAATTGCTTTTGGAGGTTTTGGGACAATCATCATGATTACCATATTTATGTTTATTGCGGTTTTGATATTAGAATTCAAAACATTTAAAAGCACACTGATTGTATTGTCCGTTATACCTTTGGGTATTGTAGGTGCTATTCTAGCTTTGTTAGTAACGGGTAATACGCTTTCATTTGTAGCTACTATAGGATTGATAGCCTTGGCAGGAATTGAGGTGAAGAATACGATCTTACTCGTTGATTTTACAAATCAATTAAGGAGAGAGGGGATGGCATTAAATGATGCTATTGAAAAAGCAGGAGAGCTTCGGTTTCTACCTATTATTTTGACCACTTTAACTGCAATAGGAGGTTTACTACCCATTGCTTGGTCCAACAATCCGTTAATCTCTCCTTTAGCGATTGTTATGATAGGAGGATTGATTAGTTCTACTTTGTTGTCAAGGATTATGACACCAGTTATATATAAACTGATTCCACCTAAAATACAACCAGAATCAAAAGTCTAATATAGAAAAAGAGTTGCTGATTTTAATCAGCAACTCTTTTTTATTACTTAAGAATACGTTTAATCTTGTTCGATTTTTTAATAAGTTTATGTAAATGCGTATAATCTTCTTCTTGAATAGCATCTCGTAATGCTTGCAATTGTTTGATATTCTCCTCCAAAACCTCTAAAACGTTTATTCTATTTTGCTTGAAAATAGGTGTCCACATGTCTGGGGAACTCTTGGCAAGACGAACAGTAGACTCAAATCCAGATCCTGCCAATTCAAATATTCTTCCTTGAGATTTCTCCTTTTCCAGAACAGTCAAAGCTAAAGCAAAAGACGTTAAATGCGAAATGTGAGAAACATAAGCCGTATGGGTATCATGTTCTTCAGCAGTCATAAAGGAAGTACGCATCTCCAATTGCTCCGTAATGGCATCCGCTAGTTCAAAGGCATCTTCATCCGACTTGAATGCCTCCACATAAACCATCATCTTGTCTTTAAACAAATTTGGTAATGCTGCTTCAGGTCCAGAATATTCTGTACCTGCCATTGGATGTGCTGCCACATAGCGACCACGATTGGGGTGGTTGTAAATCAACTGAAGAATATTCAGTTTTGTTGATCCCATGTCAATGATTACCTGATCTTTTACCTGATCCAATAACTTAGGAGCTAATGCGATAATCGCATCTACAGGTGCTGTCAAAATGAGAACTTTACAGTTCGCTAGTGCTTCTTCTAAAGTCGCTTTTTGATCTATAAAACCAATCTGCAATGCTTTATTTAAGTTTGCATCACTTTTGTCAACACCAAAGACCTGATCACAGAATTTATTTTCTTTTAGTTTCATGGCAACCGAGCCGCCAATTAAACCAACGCCTATAATGGCTATATTCATCATTTTCTTCTAATCTAAACTAATTTTAGCCTCTTTTATTCGTTCAATAGCCTCTTTCAATACGTCAACAGAAGCACATAGACTAATTCTAATATAGTTATTTCCCGCGCTACCAAAGATTCCTCCAGGAGTGATGAAAACACGTGTACTATTTAAAATTTCGTCACTCAAATCATATCCGGATGTATATCGATCTGGCGTCTTCGCCCAAACAAATAACCCTACTTGATCCTTTTTGTATGTACAACCTAACAAATCCATGATTATAAACACTTGCTCACGTCTTGCATGATAGGTTGCATTTAATTTGTCATACCAAGATTTATCTAATTGTAATGCCTTCGCAGCGGCTAATTGAGCAGGTAAAAACATACCCGAATCCATATTACTCTTGAATCGTAAAACTTCATTAATCCGTTCTTCTGCACCAACTAACATACCCATACGCCATCCAGCCATATTAGAAGACTTGCTTAGCGAATTTAATTCCAAAGCAACCTCTTTAGCTCCTGCAATTGTCATGATACTCTTAGGTGCATCTGTCAAAATAAAACTATAAGGATTATCATGACAAATTAAGATATTATGCGCTTTGGCAAATGCAATCAGTTCATGATAAAATTGTTCATTTGCACTTGTGCCAGTAGGCATATGCGGATAGTTGATCCACATTAATTTAACCTTAGATAAGTCGCTTTCAGCAAGAGCTTTTAGATCCGGGAGCCAATTGGTTTCCTCAGATAAATCATAAGTAACCGCTGTTGCACCGCTGAGCCTTACAGCTGCCGCATAGGCAGGATATCCAGGGTTGGGAATCAACACCTGATCACCTTCTTGCAAATAAGTCATACAAATATGAACAATACCTTCTTTAGAACCTATTAAAGGTAATATTTCGGTGTTGGGATTGAATGTAGCTTGGTAATAACGTTGATACCAATCCGCAATTGCCTGCCTCAGTACTGGAGATCCTTTATAGTTTTGATAACCATGTACATTTGGTTTAGCCGCCTCTATAGTCAAAGTCTGAATCACATCAGGATGAGGAGGTAAGTCAGGACTTCCAATGCCTAAATTAATCACGCGAGCACCA
The DNA here is from genome assembly GCF_021442025.1 of Sphingobacterium sp. SRCM116780. Taxonomy (NCBI): domain Bacteria; kingdom Pseudomonadati; phylum Bacteroidota; class Sphingobacteriia; order Sphingobacteriales; family Sphingobacteriaceae; genus Sphingobacterium; species Sphingobacterium sp. SRCM116780. The sequence goes on along the minus strand of NZ_CP090446.1, from coordinate 1,680,868 downwards.
GCTTTATTGAGCTCATCAATCTCTCTTAATTTTTTTGAGAAATAGTATTCTTCGGTTTGTTGCAACCTTTTGGCAACTTCTATTTGCATTATATTCTAGTATTTTAGTCTTTATAAAGACTAAAGTAGGGTTTTATCTATTAAAATAATAGTAATTCATCGTATTTATTGCTATTTATTGAATGTAATCGATTGTATCATCGCATTGCAAGATTTCAAAGCCATCCAGCTATTGATGCTATATTGTGCGTATTTTTGCTATTTTTGTTTCCTTAATCTTATAAATGAAAACTTACTTTAGGTTATTATCTTTTGCAAAGCCGATTGAAAAATATGCAATTCCGTATATTCTTTGTACGTTAATTACAGTCGTATTCAGTACCTTAAACCTAGCTTTATTAGCACCCTTATTACAAACCCTCTTTAATACAGATCAAGTTTCGTCCCAAGCGGTTGTAGTAAAACCAGAAGGATTTTTTGATATACTAGGTTATTTCAATTACTACGCAAGTTTGGCCAATCAACAATTTGGAGCATATGGAGCATTGAAATATGTATGTATTGTCATTGTTATTTCCGTATTCATCAGTAATTTATTCCGCTACTTATCCCAGCGGATTATGGAAAACTTACGAATCCATACTTTATTGAATTTGCGTAGAACTGTTTTTGATAATGTAATGGATTTGCATTTGGGTTATTTTAATGGACAGCGTAAAGGAGATATTATTTCAAAAGTATCATCTGATGTACAAGTTGTACAGTATTCTGTTACAGGTACTTTGCAGGTTGCTTTTAAAGAACCTCTTCAGTTGATCGCTTATTTAGTGATGCTATTTGTCATCTCAGCAAAATTAACACTTTTCGCTATGCTTGTCATTCCAGTATCCGCGTTTTTTATATCGAAAATTGTAAAAACGTTAAAAGCACAAGCAATTGCAGGACAAACATCTTATGCCAATATGATTTCCTTTTTAGATGAAGCATTATCGGGTGTTCGTATCATTAAAGCCTTTAATGGTACAAATTTCGTCAAAAAGAGATTTAATGATGAGAATGATCGGTATGCAGGTATCATGCGTGCAATGGCAAGACGTCAACAAATGGGTTCTCCTGTATCGGAATTATTAGGGGTAATCATGGTCGCCGTTATTCTATTATACGGTGGAAATTTGGTATTATCTGGAAGTAAAGAATTCGGAGCTTCTGAATTTATAGCTTACATCGCTATTTTCTCTCAAGTTATGCGACCAGCAAAAGCGTTGACAGATGCGTTTAGTAATATTCATAATGGGATTGCTGCAGGTGAACGTGTTTTAGAATTGATTGATACAAAAAGCGAGGTAAATGATAAACTCAATGCTATATGCGTACGTGATTTTAATCAAACGATCGATTTTCAACAGGTAAATTTTGCTTACGGTGAAAAGACGATTTTAGACAATATTAATTTAACGATCGAGAAGGGACAAACAATTGCTTTAGTAGGACCTTCAGGAGGAGGGAAATCAACTTTAATCGATTTAATTCCACGTTTTATGGATGTGACTGGAGGTAAAATCCTATTTGATGGCACTGATTTAAGAGATTTAGATCAAGAGTCTTTACGAAGCCTAATTGGTGTTGTTAATCAAGAGTCAATTCTGTTTAATGATACGATTTTTAATAATATTACCTTCTCCAACACTACCGCCACACAAGAAGAAGTCGAAGCAGCAGCGAAAATCGCAAATGCGCATGACTTTATCTTAAAAACTGAAGAAGGGTATCAAACTAATATAGGCGATCGTGGAGCCAAACTTTCTGGTGGGCAACGTCAACGTATCTGTATTGCTCGTGCTGTTCTTAAAAACCCACCAATCATGTTGCTGGATGAAGCTACCTCAGCATTGGATACCGAATCAGAAAAATTGGTGCAAGATTCATTATATAAATTGATGGACAATCGTACAACTATTGTTATTGCACATCGTTTGAGTACGATTCAAAATGCAGATAAGATTGTCGTTATAGATGGGGGGCAAATTATAGAATCAGGTAATCATAATGAATTGATTCAAAGAGAAGGATTATATAAAAAACTGATCGATATGCAACAGTTCACGGATTAATTTGTTGTGTAAACATATTGTTGTACCAAAAACTAGGTTAAATTCGTAGAAATTAACCTAGTTTTTGGTACATTTGTTATAGACTAGGAGACATGCTAATGGATGCTAAAGAAAAATTAAGTTTCTTAATTTCTAATCCTCTTTTGGATAATGAGTTAAGAAGTATAGCGAATAAAGTGTTGCAAGAAGAACGCATCACATTTGATGAAGGAGTATACCTTTACGAGAAGGCCGAATTAGGTTATTTAGGCGTTTTAGCGAATTATATTCGGGAGAAAAAACACGGAGATATCACCTATTTCAACCGTAATTTTCACATTGAACCAACCAATGTTTGTGTATATGACTGCAAGTTTTGTTCCTATTCTAGGATGATTAAAGAACGAGCAGAAGGCTGGGAGATGGACGTGGATGGTATGATGGACATTGTTAAAAAATATGACAATGAACCGGTAACGGAAGTGCATATTACCGGAGGTGTAGTGCCAAAACAGAACCTTGAGTTTTATGCAGAATTCTTTAAAAGATGTAAAGAACACCGTCCGGAATTACATATTAAAGGTCTGACACCTGTTGAGTATTACTATATTTTCAAAAAAGCTAAACTAGGTCATTACGAGGGTATGCAATATTTGCAATCTTGTGGTTTAGATTCCATGCCTGGTGGTGGAGCAGAAATTTTCCATCCAGAGATCAGGGAAAAAATAGCACATGATAAATGTACCGCTGAGCAATGGCTGGATATTCATGAACAAGCCCATAAATTAGGTATGCATACCAATGCAACGATGCTTTACGGTCATATCGAAAAGTTTTGGCATCGTGTAGATCATATGGAGCGTCTTCGTCAATTACAAGATAAAACAGGAGGCTTCCAAACCTTTATTCCGCTGAAATTTAGAAATAAAGAAAATCAAATGTCCAATGTGGCTGAAGTTTCCGTAATTGAAGATTTAAGAAATTATGCAATAGCGCGTATTTATATGGATAATTTTGATCATATAAAAGCATATTGGGCTATGATTTCGAGAGATACTGCGCAGATGTCATTAGCATTTGGAGTGGATGATATTGATGGAACATTGGATGATACAACAAAAATATATAGCATGGCAGGTGCTGAGGAACAGAACCCTGGTATGTCTACACAACAGTTAGTGGAACTGATCCGAAAAGTAGGTCGACACCCTATCGAGAGAGATACCTTATACCGTGTCGTAACAGATTATAAAGATGTTGTTTTTGATGAAGATAATAAAAAGAAAAACTATTACGCACTTCCAGTCGTGAATAACTAAGGATTTTATATTTTGAAAAAGACTTTTTATTTTATTCGTCACGGACAAACTGATTTGAATTTGAAGGGTATTGTTCAAGGGCGTGGCGTAAACTCTCCGTTAAATGAAACTGGATTCGCACAAGCCTTGGCTTTCTATGAAGCGTATAAAGATGTTGCTTTTGATAAAGTCTATACATCAACCTTACTTCGAACACATCAAACGGTCGAAGCTTTTATTAAAGATGGTATAGCATGGCAAGAACTAGCGGGTTTGGACGAGATCAGCTGGGGTATTTACGAAGGAAAAGAGCAAAATGAATCCATTATGACGGGTTTTAGTCAATTGGTTTCATCTTGGAAGGATGGTAAATTAGATGTGTGTGTTGCACGAGGAGAGTCTCCAAATGCATTAATGAAACGTCAAAGTGAAGCCATCAAACACATGGTAGAACAAAAAAATGAACAAACTATACTCGTGTGCATGCATGGCCGTGCATTGCGAATTATCCTTTGTCTTTTGACAGGCATTGATGCATCTAAAATGGATGAATTTCCACATACCAACACTTCACTCTATAAATTAACGTATGACAATGGTCAATTTGAGATTGTTGACTATTATAATACAAAACATTTAGAAGTATTGACAAATGGATAAAGTGAGAGTATCGGCAGTATCATACACGAATACGCTGCCGTTTTTGAATGGACTGAAACAAGCACCAGTTTTAGATCGAATAATATTGAGTTTGGAAAATCCAAGTGCATGTGCACAAAAGGTAATTGATGATGAAGCTGATTTAGGAATAATTCCTGTAGCTGCATTGTTGAGTCTACCTGAAGCACATATTATTACAGATTATTGTATTGGTACCGAAGGAGCAGTAGATTCTGTTTTTATTTTTTCTCATAAACCCATTGCAGAAATCGAGACCTTATATTTGGATAAGCAGTCCCGAACTTCGAATGGATTGGCAAGAGTATTATTAAAACATCATTGGAAAAAAGAAGTTGAAATTATTCATGATCAGGGTGCTGCTGACGCATTTGTACTGATTGGTGATCGTACCTTTGGTCAGAAAAAATCTGTACCTTTTGTTTATGATTTGGGATTAGCATGGAAAGAATTTACAGGTCTTCCTTTTGCATTCGCCGTTTGGGTAAGCAATAAACTATTACCAGCAGATTTTATCTCCGAATTTAATGAAGCTTTGAAAGTTGGAGTCAGCAATCCATCAGCTGTAATTCCGGGATTACCAGTGCATGAAAACTTTGATTATCATCATTATTTAACAGAAAGTCTAAATTATCATCTTACCCCACAAAAGCGTGAAGCAGTTGAAAAATATTTGGAACTTTTGAGAGGTTTAGAGAACTGATTGGAAAGAATAAATAAAAAGCGGTTACCTAAATAATCGCTTTTTATTTATATCTAAAATATTCATGTATTCATAATTAAAGGTAAGAAAGAATGAATAAGCTATATTTAGCAGGGGCGATGATTGTCGATCCTGAAAATCGATTGCTAGTAGTAAGGAAAAGAAAATCTTCCTATTATATGTTGCCTGGAGGTAAAATTGAAAAAGGAGAATTATCTTCACAAGCCCTTGTAAGAGAATTAAAAGAAGAGCTTAACTTAACCGTAGTTTTAAAAGAATTGGAATATTTAGGATTTCATGAAACAGAAGCGGTGAATGAATCCGATACCATCGTAAGAGGAGAGATATTTCGTCTGGAATTAAAAGAAAATCTTAACCTAATTCCCCAAGCAGAAATTGAAGAAGCAATTTGGCTAACAGTCACTAACTATAAAGAGTACAAATTGGCTCACCTTCTAGAAGAATTTACTGTACCTATTTGGTTGGCAGGAACTTTTGAATATTAAAATAGATTATATAATTTTATAACACTATCTTTTATCACGTACACGTTATGCTGTCTTTTGCAAATGCTAAAATAAATCTTGGTCTTCATGTTGTTCATAAACGATCGGATGGGTATCATGATTTGGAGACCATATTTTATCCCGTTAAAATCTATGACGCTGTGGAAATAACACCTTCAAAATCAGGTGAAATAACTTTTCATTCCGATGGAATACCTATTCCTGGTCATGGTGCTAATCTGTGTGAAAAAGCATACAAGCTATTAAAGCAAGATTTTGACATTCCAGCGGTTACTATTCATTTAATTAAGCAAATTCCAATTGGTGCTGGACTAGGGGGAGGATCTGCTGATGCAGCATTCGTACTTAAAATGTTGAATGAAACCTTTAATCTTGATATCACAACAACACAACTGCAGCTATATGCAAAGCAGCTAGGTGCTGATTGCCCATTCTTCATTGAAAATAAACCTGTATATGCAACAGGTATCGGTACTGATTTCTCTCCAATAGATTTAGATTTGAGTACTTATTATATGGTGCTGATTAATCCGAATATTCATATTGCTACTGCAGAAGCATATCGTGGAGTGCAAGTAAGAAAATCGGAATTTGATTTAAAATCAATTACGCAACTGCCAATACAAGAATGGAAATATTATTTAAAAAATGATTTTGAAGAGGGGATCTTTGAACAGTTTCCAAAAATCAAGAAATTGAAAGAAGCCCTATATACATCGGGTGCGCTATTTGCATCTATGTCCGGTTCCGGGTCCTCTGTTTACGGACTTTTTGAAAAACCCATTGTACTGGATCATTTGAAGGAATTTGGTGATATCTATTATCCGATTGATTTATAAAGAAAAAGGAGCGCTATTAAAAGCTCCTCTTTCTCCATCTATACATGCTTTCATACAACCTCCTGCTGTATATTATTCAGATTCATCCATTTTATAGTCAATTAATTCTCTTGCCTCCTCAAGTACAGCTTTTAACTTTTCAGCAGATAATTGAAGAACCGTTAATACAGCCTCATTATTCAAAATATCTTTTACTAATATGACTTGATGTTGTAGGAGCACTTTTTCTTCTTCATCGGTCAGGGTTGTCAAGCAAGTCACGGGATAAAAGACAGCTGTATCCACACGCTTTTTAATGCTGCTATCCGCTGGATAATCCCAAGCAAGCAGATTGACGTTATAATATTTACCAAAGTCTTTGGAATCAGAAGTTAAATAAGCATTTGTTACCAACCAACCCTGTGTGAATTTTCTATTTTGCTCAAAAAAATGATAATCGATAGCGCTGATATCTTTAAATCGAGATAGAAAATACATCGGAGTAGTGACTGAAATCTTGGCATCGATATCATTTCTAAATTTACATTCTATAGCTAACATCTCCGCATCTTTGGCTGCAACTACGTCGATTTCATGCGATACAGCATGGCCTTGAACGGTTTGACCTGTTGTGCTTTGATAGCCATATTCTTGAAACAATCGACCAATCCACTTTTCGAAATAAAAACCCTCTGGACCAAGTTCTCTAAGCGCTTTTTTGAGACTGTATCGAGCGGCAAAAGAATTTCGTTGCGATTTTAGCGCATCAAAGGCCAACTGATAAAGTTCTTTGGTACTAATACCATCAAATAATTGCTCTTTTATTTGTGCATATACCTTTTCGACCTGCTCTTTATTGGCTCCCGAACGCGTCAATGAATGGTATAAACTATCACTATTAAACGGAACTAATTCGCCTGAATATTTTTTTACTAGCATCTTATCAAACATGTTTTTTTATTTAAATAAAAATACAAAAGGAAGTCATCCACTTTCCCACTCCTTATAAAAATAGTTAAAACAGTTCTTTAATTAAAATATAAATACCCATCAAAAGAACAAACCAACCAAATAACGGCTTAAGAAGATCTGCTGCTATTTTTTTCTGTAGATAATTTCCAATGAAAAGACCAAAAATAGTAACAGACAATAGTTTAAGTAAAAAGATCCAATCGATGCTGACATGATCCATATCACCTAAAAATCCAATTAAAGAATTAATAGTAATGATCATTAAAGAAGTACCAATAGCTTTTTTAATTGGCATATCCAGTAAAACAACTAAAGCCGGAATAATCAGAAAACCACCTCCAGCTCCCAAAAATCCAGTGACCAACCCAATGCCAATACCGCAAACAATCATTTTTATCACCTGATGTTTAATCAGATGAAGAGATGTCATTTGGTTTTGCTTATTTGTAATCATGCTCCATGATGAACCCAACATCAATAAGGCGAAAGCGATCATAGTAAGTGCAGATTTTGTCAGTTGAAAATGATCCATAGCTATGATGACTTCAGGAATATGAATTAATAGTATTTTTCGAACGACCAGAACCACAATCACAGAAGAAAGACCAAAATATCCTACCGCTTGATAATCAATACATTTTTCTTTTGTTTTGATTAAACTGCCAATTAAACTGGTAAAACCAACAATAAATAAAGAATAAGAAGTGGCTAGTGTAGGATGTACATGGAATAGGTAGACTAAGACTGGTACGGTTAAAATGGAACCACCTGCACCGATCAAACCGAGCGTGATACCGATGAAAATAGACAAAAGATATCCAATAATTTCCATCATGTCAGTATTACAGCTACAAATAACGGAATAATTATGAGGAAACAAAACAAAATTAATTGACCAACTGTTATATATGGAATAATGAATAAAATTTATACATATGAGTACATTAGTAGATAAAGCAATAAGCAAAATAAAAAGTAAAATAGATGAAGATTGTGAAAATGGAAAGATCGAAACTTCAGAACGTATACTCTCTGTTGTTGCAGGCGGATTTATCTTAGGAGCTGGTGTTAAATATTTATTTAAACACCCACTTACAGCGCTATCGGGATTATCATTAGGAGGCGCCCTTGTTTATCGCGGTGTGACAGGTAAATGTGCGATTAAAAAAGCAATTGAAGATGATTCGGAACAGCTTGAAATGATTGAACGTCGCTATTTTGTAAAAAAGGATTAGGAAAACCACGAATAAGCTACATGTACACAAAGGTTCAATATGTTAAGTATTGGGCCTTTTATAATTTTATACTGTTCACTTGTATAGGATGGTATAGTATAATGTTTTGACAAATTAATCTTGGTTCTTAATTATTGTAAAACAATAAATTAGAATAATTATCATGGTCTTTTATCGATGTTATACCATAAATTAGAAAAAAATTCCTACATTATCCTGATTTTACAGTAAACGAAAATAAAAATTGAAATTCACAGAATTTGGTTTAGCACCTTTGTTGGAAGAGGGCTTAGATAGCATGGGATATTTGGATGCAACACCTATACAAGAACAGGCTATACCCGTAGTTCTCCAACAAAAAGATTTGATAGCCTGTGCACAAACAGGAACAGGAAAGACAGCATCTTATTTATTACCTGTCTTACACAAAATAGCCGTTGAACAGGCTGATTATATCAATACCTTAATTTTAGTTCCTACGCGAGAATTAGCCTTGCAGATTGATCAACAGATCATGGGCTTAGGTTATTTTACTGGTGCGACTTCTATTGCCGTATATGGAGGAGGAAACGGAATGGACTATGAACAACAACGGATAGCAATTAAAGAAGGTGCAAACATCATCGTAGCGACTCCTGGACGCTTAATCGCACATTTATCTTCTGGGAAAATTCATTTTAATAAAGTGAAACACTTTATTTTGGATGAAGCCGACAGAATGTTAGATATGGGCTTTAACGAAGATATCATGAAAATTATTAGTTTTTTACCTGAAAAAAGGCAAAACCTACTGTTTTCTGCAACAATGCCCCCTAAAATTAGAACATTAGCAAAAAATATCTTACACGAGCCTGAAGAAATAAATATTGCATTATCTAAACCGTCTGAAGGAATAAATCAACAAGCCTATTTGGTTTATGATGATCAAAAGATTGCGTTGATCAAGCATATTTTATCCGATCCAAAATACAGCAGTACGATCGTTTTTGCTTCAAAAAAGGAATTTGTTAAAAGATTGACGAGTGAGTTGCATAAGAATGGAATCGCTGCAGAAGCCTTTCATTCAGACTTGGAACAAGTACAACGGGAAGATGTCATGAATCGTTTTAAAGCAAAACAAATCAATGTTTTAATTGGTACCGATGTGATTTCTCGTGGTATCGATGTCGTAGGCATTAGTCTGGTCATTAATTTTGATGTACCCCCAGATCCCGAAGACTATATTCATCGCGTAGGACGAACAGCCCGTGCAGCAACAACTGGTACAGCCATCACATTTATTAATCCGAAAGATCAACAACGTTTCGCAAGGATAGAAGAGCTGATCGGAGATCATGTTGAAAAGATCCCCTTACCAGAAGGATTTTCTGAAGGACCTGTTTATAGCCCTAAAAGTTTTTCAGATCATAAAAAACCAAAGAGGAAAAAGAAAAATTTTAAAAAATTCGTAAAAAAAGTAGAATAAGAAAAGGTTTGATTTTTATCAAACCTTTTCTTCTATAAGGGATTTGTTATTTTAGATAATGAACCATACATATCGTTATATTTTAGTAAGTTCTCTGTCAAATAATCTTTGCAGGTTCAACTTAAGCATTTCACTCATAAAACTATGCTAATTCCTCTTGAGATTCTTATTTTTAAGAGACTTGTTCTTTTCCACCAAAGGTGACCAACAACATTCCTATAACAATCACAGCAGATCCCACAATTTGCAACCAAGCTAAAGGTTGTTTAAAAACTAATGCCATCGAAAGTTGTACCGTTAGAAACGTACCTCCGGAACAAAGTGCAATAACAATAGGTTGTGGAAATGATTTAAATAATTGAATAAGAAACCAACTGGCAACAACTAAAATGATATTGCCTGCAATAAGTGCTGTCCAGTGATATTTTGGATGGATACCGCCGTATTTAAAAATAATAGTAGACACAATTTGACAGATCCAAAAAGAAATAAAGTAGAAGTAATTCATGTTCTTATTTGTTGATATATAAAATCAAATCTAATTGAAATTTAGAAAATTATCGCTATTTTTTGATTAGCAATAAGTTTTTTCTCTTCTTTAACTTATTATTGAATGCAAACAATTAGTAGCCTATCGTGTTCTAAGGGTTAAAGAAAATACATGGATTTATACGCAGGATTACCTTTTTGGCTTATTAAAAATGAACTTTATGATTATTTTAACTCATTAGAAAAGGATTATGAAATTGATGTCGCTATCATTGGTTCAGGTATTACGGGCTCTTTGGTCGCCCATGAACTTTGTGAAGCAGGTGTTCACTGTGCCATCTTCGACAAAAGAATTGTTTCCAATGGAAGTACGGTTGCAAGTACAGCACAATTACAGTACGAGATTGATGTACCTTTGCATAAAATGATTCAAGATATTGGAGAGGATCGAGCAGTTAAAGCCTATAAAGCAAGTCTACAGTCAATTACAGCTATTGAGAATCTATTCAAAACAACAGGTATAAAAGGAGATTTTAAACGTGTGTCGACTTGTTATCTGGCCAGTAATCATCAGGGATTAAGAAGTATAAAAAAAGAATATGAAGCCCGATCTACTCATCAACTTCCTGTTTCTTATTTGGATGCTGATCGATTAGAAAAGGAGTATCATATAAAAGGCCTTGGGGCTTTATACAATGATACCTCCGCACAGATAGATACCTACAAATCAGCGATAGGAATATTAAAATATCATCAAAAAAAACATCAACTTCCTATTTTTTCACCTGTTGAAATTATCGAATATAAAGAGCAGGACAATGGGTATATTTTATTGACGAAAGATGGTTTTAAGATCAAGTGTAAATATGTGATTGTAGCAGCTGGTTTTGAAGCTGGTCAATTCTTACCAAAACAAGTGATGGAACTTAATTCTACCTATGCATTAGTCTCAAAGCCCATTCGTCCAGAACAGTTCTGGAAAGAAAGAAGTTTAATTTGGGAAACTGCAGAACCTTATTTTTATATGAGAACTACGTCAGACAATCGGATTATGATGGGAGGAGAGGATGAAGAATTTCGAAATCCAGATAAGCGAGATCGTTTGTTAAAAACAAAGGTTAGTAAATTATTGAAGAAGTTTGCAAAACTATATCCTGCTATTGCTATTGAAGTGGACATGGCTTGGTGTGGTACTTTTTCATCAACCAAAGATGGTTTACCGTTTATTGGGGCATGGCCAGGTAAAAAAAATATGTTGTATGCACTAGGCTATGGAGGGAATGGCATTACGTTTAGTATGATTGCGGCACAAGTGATCCGCAATATCATAACAGGTGAAAAAGATGATCGTATTGAAGTTTTTGGATTTGAAAGGTTAAAAAAGTAATAAGTTAATATTGGTCGAAAATACTGATAAATTTACTTAACGTATTTTTAGAATATAGAAAAGGCTTGTCTTATTGGAAAAGCCTTTTCTATATAGACGTAAAATCTTAGATTCCCATCTCTTTCAAAATAAATTGGGCATGATCAATCTTGTCAGCTACCCATAATACATAACGAATATCTACACCGATAGAACGGCTATAGCTGTCGTTCCAAGCAAAATCATTAATGGTTGCATCGTAAGAACGATCAAAATTGACTCCAATTAATTCGCCATATGCATTCATAATAGGAGAGCCTGAATTACCACCTGTTGTATCCATATTATACAGTAAATTAACAGGTACATCATTAAGTTCTTTCTTCACATAGGGTCCGAAGTTCTTGTTTTCCCATGCCGTTTTTATTTCAGAAGGATAGTCAAAATCTGTCTCTCCAAGGTTTCCTTTTTGGATGATCCCTGCAATTGTTGTGAAAGGGTTCATATAGGTAGCATCTACAGGAGAATATCCTTTTACATTTCCGAAAGTAAGCCTTAATGTCGAGTTCGCATCAGGAATAAAGTTTTTAGATTGATACATTTCTTTGACAGCAACATAATCACCCATTAACTTATTTAAGATACCATCTCTTCTCTTTTGCTCAACAGCAAATTGTTGAATATCCTGGTTCAGTGAATTCTGAAAGTCTAACAACGGATCTGAAAAAGCTAAGAAAGCATTTGGACTCGATAAGATTTGATTTAATACTTGCGTGCACCCATTCAATTTTGTATTCCGAATTAACTGACTTCCATATGCATTGGCAAGGTTAGCATCACGTAGTTTTAACTTTTGAATAGTTTCAATTTGATTATTACCTTGGAATGCTTGTGCATCAGCAAACATGTGAGCTAGAATACGCTCATCTGCATAGTTGCTATAACTTTCATAGATCTCTAGTAAAGCCGTTTTCACGTTCTCTTTATTTGCTTCAAAAAATGCCTTTTGTTGCTCAGAAGAATTTTGTTGCTGTAGTGTCAATTTGAAACTATTAATTTCTCTTGCAATACGCATTAAGCTTGTGCTAGTATAAATGTTATTCATCCACAACTCTTTATACGCATCCTGATTGATTAACGTATATAAACCATCAATTTCACTCATCAAAGAACCATATTTTGATTTCAGATCTGGTTTACTCAAGATAAATGCTGCCAATGCTTGATCATCCTTTTTCTTTGTATTGATCAAATCAATGTTACGTAAACCCTTCAATTTACCTTTATAATTTTTGAGTACATTCGCATTTCTTTTGATACGTGTGGCTAAAGCAAGTGCAGTTGCACGATCTGTTTTCCCAGCTTCATACATACGTTCATTTTGAAATTCATATAAATTAGAGACATAAGGTAACAAGAAGTTTTGTTGATATTGAATGTATTGCGCAGGGCGATGTCTAAAAGTCTTTCCCGGATAACCCAAAATAAACACAAAATCATTTTCATTTACTCCTTTTGGATTTACTTTTAAGAACTTTTTCGGCTGATACGGAATATTATCCTTGGAGAACTTCGCCGAAGCACCATCTTTTCCAACATAGGCCCGTAGAAAAGAATAATCACCCGTATGTCTAGGCCATACCCAATTATCCGTTTCACCTCCGAATTCACCAATAGTTTGACGAGGAATATAAACTAATCGAACATCTTCAATCGTTTTATATCGAAATAAGACGTAGGTTTTACCGATAAACATTTCAGAAACTTCAGCTTTAATAGTAGGATCTTGCTTTTGAGCTTCTTCCACTAATTCTTGCTGTTTCTTCTTGATCAAGGTAATTCTTTCCGAAGGATCTGTAATATGCGCCACAGCTGCCAATATTTTATCTGAAACATCTTCATAAGAATCTGTGATACGTATTGTTAATCCTCGTGCTTCAATTTCTTGCTCATGCGATTGGGCAACAAATCCATTTCTTAAATAATTATCGATAGGTGTACTTGCTAATTGAACAGCCGAGAATGCGCAGTGATGATTGGTGATGATCAAACCACTGGAAGAAATAAAGGAACCTGTACAACCACTTACTTGAACTAAAGCATCAACCAGACCAACTTTCCCTGGATTGTAAATATCTTTTTCACTTATTTTTAATCCAGCATTCTTTAATCCGGCACGGCTTAACTCACTTAACGGAAACATGCCTTCGTCAGGAGACTTGGCCATAATAGTAGGAGCTGATACTGCTAAAAATAGGAGCAAGCTCCATGATTTTTTATTGAATAATTTCATGTTCATTTAACTAAATTATAGGAGATGTTTCTTCATATATAAAAGCTCAAAGATAAAAAATATTAAGTACATATCTTTCGCTGGTTTATGGATGACTTGGTATGAAATATGTTTGCTACTTTTGTATAAATAAAATTGATAAGATGACCCTCATCCAATTAGAATATATAATCGCCGTTGATACATATAGAAGTTTTGTAGCCGCTGCCGAAAAATGTTTTGTAACACAACCAACTTTGAGTATGCAGATCCAAAAGTTGGAAGAATCTATAGGAGTGAAGATCTTTGATCGAAGTCGACAACCTGTTGTTCCAACTGAAATTGGTGAAAAGATCATTACACAAGCCCGAATTATTCTGATTGAAAGTAAAAAAATACCTGAAATTGTTCAAAACCAAAATGGCGAGTTAGATGGAGAGCTAAAAATTGGAGTGATTCCAACAATAGCCCCTTATCTACTTCCTCATGTATTAACGCGTTTCATGGATAAATTCCCCAAATTGCAATTACAAATTTGGGAATATACGACGGAAAGAATTGTTCATGAATTAAAAGTAGGGATATTAGACTGTGGTATCTTATCAACTCCTCTGCAGGAATCTGGAATCATAGAAAAACCGCTTTTTTATGAAAATTTTGTTGCTTATATATCAGAAGAAAGCACTCTTTTTAATAAAAAAATGTTGAGTTCTGATGATATAGGAGAAGATAAACTATGGTTATTGAATGAAGGACACTGTATGCGAGGACAGGTGTTGAATATTTGTCATCATAGACATAATCATGATCATTCAGGTGGTTTTGAATATAATACGGGAAGTGTTGAAACATTGAAAAAAATGGTCGACATCAATTCTGGTATCACCATTCTGCCAGAATTATCCATTATGGATTATAGCGAAGATCAATTAAATCGGATACGTTATTTTAAATCCCCTGAACCCGTTCGGGAAATTAGTCTGGTGACAACGCAAAATTTTGTTAAAAAACAAGCTATCGATGCACTGACACAAGAAATCATGGAGACAATACCGGAAAAATTCAAGACAAAGAAGAAAAAGGAAGTGCTAAGTTTTCAATAAAACAGAATGAATAACTATACCTGGAGAAGCAAACTCATTAAAAAATTAAATGACCTGAACAATTGGAGGATGCATAAAATTTCCAATCGAAATTTTATTATTATTCTTGCTTTTGTTGTAGGAGTCATTGGTGGTACAGCAGCCTCCGTGTTAAAGGCTTTGACACATTTTATTGCGCGTACTTTACAAGACGATATTGATTGGCATTATAAGTATTCGTTTTATTTATTCTTCCCCTTACTTGGTATCTTACTCAGTGTGTTATATGTCCGAAAAGTGTTGAAGTCAAAACATTTGGAACACGGAATTACACCCATTATTTATGCTATATCTAGAAAATCAAGCCGTATTCCAGTTCATAATATCTATTCGCAGATTATCACTTCTGCGATGACTGTCGGTTTTGGAGGTTCATCTGGCTTAGAGGCACCCATCGCCATGAGTGGCTCAGCAATAGGATCCAATACAGGCCGATTTTTTGGTTTACAATATAAAGAGTTAACCATGTTATTAGCCTGTGGTGCAGCCGCAGGAATTGCAGGCGCTTTTGATAGCCCGCTAGCAGGGACAATTTTTGCAATTGAAATTTTACTGCCTGAATTTTCGATCCCCGTATTGATTCCTCTATTGATCTCGGCTGCAATAGCATCAGTTGTATCACAGACTTTATATAGCGAACCACTATTTCATACATTTAGCACCGATTGGCAAGTATCAGCCTTATTCTTCTATCTCTTGCTAGCCATCTTGGTAGGTGGGTATTCTGTTTATTTTGCAAGAATAAGTACAGTAGTCAAAAATTGGTTTTTAACTATTAAAAACCCATATACCAAGGTCTGGGTAAGCGGTATCTCATTGGGTTTGATGATCTTTATTTTTCCTGCTCTTTATGGTGAAGGCTATATTGCCATTCAGCAAATTTTAAATGGTCAGTTTAATGCCATAGTCAAAAACAGTTTGTTTTCTGATTATCAAGATATTGGACTTGTCATTTTAGCTTATTCAGTTTTAACACTCTTTGCAAAATCTTTTGCCGCATTATTCACATTGAATGGAGGAGGGAATGGGGGAGTCTTTGGACCAAGCTTAGTGATGGGGGGATTATTGGGTTTTGCCTTTGCCTATGGAATCAATCTGACAGGAATAGCAGAATTAAATGTGCCGAATTTTGTCGTAGTAGGTATGGCTGGAGCGTTAAGTGGAATTATGCATGCACCATTGACAGGTATTTTCCTAATAGCCGAGATCACAGGTGGATATGGCTTGATGGTTCCCTTGATGTTAGTGACTTCTATATCTTATTTAATCAATAGATCCATTCAAAAATATTCTATCTATACAAAAGTGTTAGCCGATTCTGGAGATTTACTTTCCTATGAGGACAAAGATCGCTCAGTGTTGAGTATGATGAAAATCAGATACGTATTAGAAACTAATTTTGTGATTTTAAGACCAGATGAAACACCAAAAATGAGGCAGTCTGATATCATACACAGTAAGCGTAATATTTTTCCTATTGTTACAGAGAAAGGCAAATTGCTAGGGATATTATATAGTGAAAGACTATTTTCAATTCTGTTGGGAGAAGAAGAAGGTATTGATGAAACGTTCAAAAAATTGGCAGAGATACCGAGTGATATCGTTAAGATTCATGAGGAAAATATGGAATCTGTTATGATTAAGATGAGAAAAGACGATGTGTGGATTTTACCCGTTATTGATGATCAGGATAATTATCTGGGCTTTGTTTCCAAATCAAGTGTCTTCAATAAGTACAGGGCATTATTGATGAGGCAGGGACATTATTTAGAATAAGAAAATTATGGCTTTGAGATTAACCTCTCAAAGCCATAATTTTTGAAACATATTTTCCAATAATATCAAATTCTAAATTTACGTTTGTACCAATCTCCACATGTTGTAGGTTGGTATGTGCAAGGGTATAAGGGATGATAGCAACAGAAAATTGATCAATTTTAGAATTTACTACAGTTAAACTAATTCCATTAACAGTAACAGACCCTTTCTCAACAGTAATATTCTGTATTGCAGGATCATATTGAAAAGTAAATAAAAAACTACCATTTTGATCTTGCTTAGCAATACAGGTGGCTATCTGATCAACATGGCCTTGTACAATATGTCCATCAAAACGACCATTAGCTTGTGTACAACGCTCTATATTCATCAAATCGCCCACCTCGAGATTATTAAAATTTGTTTTTTGAAGAGTTTCATCTATTGCAGTCACCTGATGGATATTATTTTCAATACCAACAACTGTAAGGCAAACGCCATTATGAGAAACACTCTGATCTATTTTCAATTCATTGGAAAGACTCGACTCAATAAATAAATGAATGTTCGAATTTTCTTTCACTATATTTTTAACCTTTCCTAAGGTTTCGATAATTCCTGTAAACATGTATTTTCTAATTTCACCAAAGGTAATGATAAACAAGAAATATTAAAAGTATGCTGAATACGATATTGTTTTGTAGCTAAACAGCCACAAAATTTGTTTTTGAAAAAAGAAAGTGATAAATAATTTTAATTAGTGTATTAAATACACTATCTTTATGCTATCATAATTTAGGTTTATAATTGGTTATAAAGGTTTTCATTCTCCCCGTTTGAAAACCTTTTTTTGTTCTAAAACGATGAAAACATTCATTTTCAGTAATATATAATTCTTATTTATTTTTTAATAAAAATTCTTTTTAACATAAAGTTTATGAAAAATTTATCATAGTGTTTTAAATACACTAACTTTGTGTTATCATAATTTAGGTTTATAATTGGTTATAAAGGTTTTCATTCTCCCTGTTTGAAAACCTTTTTTATTTTAAAACAATAAACATTTAATGTTTTTTGCCTCTTTTTCTTTCTTACGTTGTTTGATCATTTAAATAATATTTTGCTAGAATAATAAATATATTTTACCTTTGACGTAGGTTTAGGTTGATTACCTCACATCATGAGGTACTTAAAGCCTGGGAAATCGCTCGATTCTCTCAGGCTTTTCTTATTTTTAACCAGATTATCAATCATTTTTTTATTTTTGACTATGAATCATTTATTCCAAGGCATACGTATTTTATATGTAATACTATTCCTTACTTTAACACAATCATTGTTTGCTCAAAAGGGTATTTTGGTCGAGTATCAAAGGTCTAACAATAATAAAATCATGGAGGCTCAAGATCCTATATTGGTATATGCGAGTGACTCGCAAACAACCATTACCAGTCGTAAAATAATGAATGGTGAGCGCAAGACACCTTATGAAGTATTGTTCATTAAAAGACCTACTAATAGCTATTACAAATTGACGAATCTTGATGCACAAAAACAGTTGGCTACCTTAGATTCAACAGTCATCAACAAGCAACAATTCGAGATTACAAAGGAGAGAAAAAAAATATTGGGTTATACCTGTTATAGAGCAAAAACAAGTATCAATTCAAATAGTATTGATGTTTGGTATACAACAGAGTTAAACCTAAAAGGAGGACCTTCCGAATTAGGTCAAAATTTAGGATTTGTACTTGAGGTCGTGCGTAATGGGAATTCGGCGATAACAGCAAGTAAAATTGAGCAAGTGAAATCTTTTCCCTCATCTGTTTCACTGCCGTCAACTTTAGACCTCGTTGATGATCTTACCTATAAAGATTTACTCTGGAAAAGTAGATTTATTCAAATCCCCATTTTTAATAAACAAAAAATTAGTTTTTCAGATAACAGTAAATCAGATAGTATTTTACGATTTGCAAGTGGTACTGTCATTGTTAAAAAGGTTAAAATCCCTAAAATAACCGCAGGTCAAGACGTATTTATTCAGGTAACTGAACAATCAAAAGGTGATGCATACGATCGCACGGGTTCTGTTTTTATTATTCCAGAGGATCAGGGAATCTCATTTCTTGATGGAATGAAAAATGGGATGAATACCTTACCAATATACAATAATGGCAATGGAAAAGACTATCAAGGTGTTATTCGAACAGCCAATTATACACCAATATTAGAACTAATGCGCTTTTTTACGCCATTTGGAGTAAGCCAATTTAATTACTTGAAATTAAAAGATAAAAACTGGCAAGATTCAGTTCTATATAGACAGGATATCGGAGAACTAGCAAGCGCGATAAGTGATAAGGATGTATATGTAGGGGCATTTATTGGTAACTATGACAAAAATGGTCATGAAGTAAGTGTGGAAATTACCATACATCCCGGATCTGATAACCATAAATCTTTGAAAAAATTATTACCAATTTTCAATAGTACCAACGTGATGGAAATGGGAGGGCAGGAATATGGAACAATGTTCAATAAGGAAAAAGGTTTAGAAGTTACTTTTGAGTTGAAAGAAGAAGCTAAAAATGTGCAACTGCGTTATATCACAACTGGTCATGGAGGCTGGGGTGATGGTGATGAATTTGTTCCGAAAACAAACAGTATCTATTTAAATGATCAATTGGCATTCAGTTATACACCTTGGAGAAATGATTGTGGATCTTACCGATTAAGCAATCCAGCATCGGGCAATTTCGCTAATGGATTGTCTTCTTCCGACCTAAGTCGTTCGAACTGGTGTCCAGGGACAGTTACTTATCCCATTTATATTGATTTAGGAGTGTTAAAAGCAGGAAAACATACTATTCGTGTACAAATTCCACAAGGAGAAAACGAAGGAACAAGTTTCAGTAGTTGGAATGTATCAGGCGTATTACTATATGACTAAATTAAAAAAGGGGTGAAAAAAAAATCTTTTCACCCCTTTTTTAAGAAACTTAATAGCAATTATACATTGAATCTAAAGTGCATAATATCACCATCTTCTACAAGATATGTTTTTCCTTCTACCGATAGTTTTCCAGCTTCCTTGCAAGCAGCTTCAGAACCTAAAGTAACGAAATCCTGATATTTGATAACCTCAGCACGGATAAATCCTTTTTCAAAGTCCGTATGAATGACACCTGCAGCCTGCGGTGCAGTGAATCCCTTTTCAATCGTCCAAGCACGCACTTCTTGTACACCAGCAGTAAAGTATGTTGCTAGGTTTAATAAAGAATAAGCTGCAACGATCAATTTAGAAACACCAGATTCTGTTAGACCAAGATCATCCAAGAACATTTGACGCTCTTCAAAGCTTTCTAATTGCGCTATTTCGGATTCAATTTGAGCAGAAATAATTAACACTTCAGCTTTCTCATCTTTTACAACCTCTTTAACACGATCTACATAAGTATTTCCTGTATTCACAGAAGCTTCATCTACATTACAAACATAAAGAACTGGTTTTGCTGTTAACAATGCTAATTCTTGAATAAATTCAAAATCATCTGCTTCAATAGGTGCTGTACGGGCCGATTTTCCAGACTCCAAGTGTTCTTTGACAATAGACAAGATTTCATAAGTGCGTTTAGCATCTTTATCTCCACCTGTTTTAGCCATTTTTTCAACCTTTTGAATACGTTTGACAACAGTATCCAAATCTTTTAACTGCAATTCAGTATCAATGATTTCTTTATCACGGATAGGGTCTACAGATCCATCTACGTGGATGACATTACCATCATCAAAACAACGTAAAACGTGGATAATGGCATTCGTTGTACGAATATTTCCTAAAAATTGGTTACCTAAACCTTCACCCTTAGAAGCGCCTTTTACTAAACCAGCGATATCCACAATCTCAATGGTATTAGGAACAATCTTTTGAGGATTAACTAATTCTGCTAATTTATTAAGACGGGTATCTGGAACAGTGATAACCCCAACATTTGGTTCAATAGTACAAAAAGGAAAGTTTGCCGCTTGTGCTTTAGCGTTGGACAAACAGTTAAATAATGTTGATTTACCTACATTAGGTAATCCAACGATACCGCATTGTAAAGCCATAAAATATGCTAGTTTTTTGAATTTACGCAAAGATAAAAAATAAGTCGATACTTTCTATGTATCTTTAATTATGTTGCAATGGTATAAAATAGATCGAACAAGTTCGTTTGACTCCAATCGAATATATGAAGTGAATGCAGGTCGTACACGGGTGTGTATAGTCAACGATAAAAATGGCTGGAAAGCTTTCTCTAGAAAGTGTCCACATGCTGGTGCATCATTTCTGACAGGTTGGTGTGAAGATA
Organism: Sphingobacterium sp. SRCM116780; assembly: GCF_021442025.1. Taxonomy (NCBI): domain Bacteria; kingdom Pseudomonadati; phylum Bacteroidota; class Sphingobacteriia; order Sphingobacteriales; family Sphingobacteriaceae; genus Sphingobacterium; species Sphingobacterium sp. SRCM116780. Next base: position 1,659,701 of record NZ_CP090446.1, on the reverse strand, counting down.
ATGAGGTGGTTTGCTCATATCATCGACATCGGTTTGATTTAACAACAGGAAAAGGCTGTCCTGGTCAAGGTGATTTTATTAAAATATATCCAACTAAAGTTGAACAAGATGAACTTTATATCGCCATTGAAACAGCAACTTCCTTTTTTGAACGATTATTTAAATAAGAGGTCATTTTTTTGTCTTAGCTTCTAATATATTGATTCTTCCTCATATCACTAAAGCTTCATTGTCATACTAGTCCAGCCCCTAAGTAGGGATACTGCAGGGTATAAGCGTGTCAAAAGCGTTATTCAAGAGAGCACAGTATTTGAAGGTGCTAAGTGCGTGGTAAGTGCGTACATAGTGCGTTAAAGGTATACTTTTAACGCACTATGTACGCTTTATCCCTACTTGATCCCTACTTAGGGACAAGGTCTATAATAAAGGAGCCTTTGAAATGGGTAAAAAAGAACGGATATCCATGCAAGATGTACAAATATAAAATGACTCATTTTTATATCAGTAGGCAAGTTTATATTTACCGTGGCAGTACGAGTAAATTTGGAAAGAAAAATGTATCTGTCTAAATTTAGATTAATGAATAGTACTTTAACCTACACAATTAGCTATAAGTCTTTTATTACTGCATTAAGACCAGTATTAATCGATGGTAGCATTTTTTTTGCACTCTATATGCTTATTGTTTTCAAGACGAACTCAGTAATATGGTTTTTCGTTGGAGTTGTATTGTATTTCTTTCTTTTTTTTATTCCAGCTGTCTATCTATTTTACAACTATAAAAGGTACAATATTTGCAAAACACTCGTTCTTGAATCAGATAACATATGGATCAATGATAAGATGATCGCAGTTAAGATGGTAAAAAAGATACGCATTATTGGCACAGCATATGCTTTGCAAAAGCGATATCAACGCATACTGCCATATGACTATTTCTTCTATATAGAGTTGATATTAGATGACGAAAAAATCTACCTTTCTCGAATTATAAGCCCAAATTTGGTCGAAGTTTTTAGAAAACGATACCACACTGTAGAGAAAGAAGAGCTTATGGTGTTCTATCCCATGATTAAAATTGAGAATGATAAAATAAATTAAATAGAAAAATAACATTTGTTATAACAGAACATTAAAAAAAACTGAACGATGAGAATCAGTTTGAAATCATTTACTATTATTCTTGGGATAATAGGATTATTGTATATTCCTTTAACAAGCTATTACCGCTATAAGAACTTAACGATAGTAAAGGAAACGTTGAAAGAGGTCATAAAAACACGTACTAGAATTCCATATTATGAGTTTCACCTGAACGAATACGATAACCTGTTTTACAATGAAGGTAGGGGCATGTTAACTTTTTTTAAGCAGGACATAACCAAGAGCCAAGACTCCATTTCATTCTCCATTTTGACAAGTGATTCCAATTTATTGGGAACAAGTAAACCTATTGTATATATGGGGTTCAACGAGAATAATTTGTGTATAGACTTGATTTATAGTATTACAAAACCAGGATTATTTACGCAGCTTTTAACCCTGTTACTGTATTTTATAGAAATATTTCTAATTTTCATCTGCATTTATACATATCGAAGCCGTCTGTTTGAGATGCTATCTGTAGCATATCTTATTATGATAACGTTATTAATGGCATTATAGATTGTCTGCATTAATTTATGTTAATTAAGTAGCTCTATAAGAATCCATTAACAAATAGTCGTGTTATGTATGAGTAATATGCGTAAGGTATATCAATCTAAATTTGGATTTTTAATCCTCGATCCATTAATTGTGGGTGTTTTATCACTTTTTTTGGCGTTAGGAATCTATCATATCTTTGATTTTAAGAATGATATATTATCCTGTTGGGCGATAAGCGTTCTTATTTTTATTCTCCGGGTTTCCTATAATTGGGAGAAAAATGAAGAAAGAATCTTCCGAGATCGGTATGTTATTGTACATCAAACTAGATTGAGTAAAGAACAACCTAAATACCACCATCAATACAAAGAACATCCTGAATTTTATTTTTTTCTCGTTTTTGGCGCTGGTATTTTCGGTTATGGCGTTTATATCTTGATGGCGGGATATATTTGGGCATTAATTATCATCTTAGTGGGTAGTGGTTTTATTTATCAAGTGTTAAAGCCTAAGAAAGAAATCAAAATAGGAAATAAGGGTATTTGGTCTACAGAGTTTGGGTTTATTTATATCACAAGCATTCAAAAAATAGAATATTATTCCTCTACAGGAAAGTTTACCTCACGACATGTCAAGCTTTATATTCATAACCATAATCTGTATGAATTAAAACGACCTTATTTACAACTTTCCATCATGAACTATGAAAATGAAAGCAGTCTAAAAGAAGAACTGTTGAAATTAAAATAAAGACAGTTGTTCGTATCATCCATTCCATATTTTTCATTTATTTTATCTAAATGTGTTGTTCTCTAGCGATAAATATATTGTGTGGGAAATTATTTAACAGTTGACCAAATCAAGAAAATGTTAGTTAATCAAAATGATTTCTTTTGCTAGATAAGGATTGTTTTATGGATTTAAGTCGTGTTTTTAATATTATTCCATTAAATCTACTAAATCAGTAGACTTTTTAAAATTTATTTCTATATTTGCCTTATCGTTATGCAATTGGTGTTGGCAAACGAATTTAAATGAAGTATTTATTATTAAAAATGTTTATGAACCAAATCTACATCACCTCATCAAAAAAAGCAGTCTTCATAACTGATCTTATTGTTTTTTACTGCCTATCAATTCGGATGCGAATGTGCATCTAAGCACAATCTTCTTATTAATAAAATAGGGGAAGCGAACCGCTCCCCCAGAGTTTGCAAATAATGAACCGCAAGTTATCAATTGGCGTTGGCACTTGTTAGTATCCACTATTAAACACAGTAAAATTATGAAAAAATTAGGAGTACTACGGTATTCTATTCTTATTTTGTTCTTCATATCCCGCATAAATTCTCTTTATGCACAGGTAGAACCTAAACCTATTATTAATGCATCTCTAGTGGGGCAAGTGATCGATGCGACTACGAAAGAACCCATTGAAGGTGTTACAGTACAATTAGAAGCAGTAACGCATAGTGTAAAAACAGATCGAGACGGTAAATTTCAATTCGTAACGGGGCAAAAACTTCCTTTTACATTGCTCGTATCCTTTGTAGGTTATGAAAAGAAAAAAATTATTGTTAATTCTTCTCCTACTGTCATTGAACTACGACCTGTTGCTGAGAATTTGGATGAGGTCGTCGTGGTTGGCTACGGAACACAGAAACGTAGGGATCTCACAGGATCTGTTGCTTCTTTATCCGAACCACTACTCAAACAAAATGTAGCTTCTCTGGACCAGACTTTAAAAGGTGGAATCTCAGGTGTTCAGGTAACCCAAACATCAGGACAACCTGGAGGAGGGGTGAGTATTCGCATCAGAGGAGGAGCATCTATTCAAGGAGGAAACGAACCGCTCTATGTCATTGATGGCTTTCCCGTCTACAATCAAACAGAAAGTACAGGAGTAGGAAGTGGAACTCCTGTTAATCCATTAGCAAGTATCAACCCTGGAGATATTGAAAGTATTGAGGTCTTGAAAGATGCCTCCGCAACAGCTATCTATGGCTCCAGAGGTGCTAATGGTGTTGTATTGGTTACTACGAAAAAAGGTAAAGCTGGACGGGTACAACTGCATTATGATGGAAGTATTGGCAAGCAAAATGTGTTGAAAAGGATAGATGTATTACATGCATATGATTTTGCTATCCTGCGTAATGAAACCTTGTATGACGCTTATCCGAACTTAGGAAAATTTCAATATCTGTCTCAGGAACAAATTGATCAACTAGGGGAAGGGACGAACTGGCAGAAAGAAGCTTTTCAAAATGGAAAGTTGACCAATCACCAATTATCATTGTCTGGAGGAGCTGAGCGTGTTCAATATTTTATTGGGGCCAACTATTTCGATCAGGAAGGCGTGATTACCAACACAAATTTTAAACGTCTGGGCTTTAGATCCAATATCAATGCAAATCCTTTTAAACGCTTGAATGTAGGAGCCAACCTGTCGATTAACAAAACAAATTCTCAAATTGCTCCGTCTGGAATTGTCAATGCACTTCTGATCATGCCACCAACGGCGAGCATATATAATGCTGACGGTTCTTATACCTTGCGTAATCCGTTTGAAAATATCTTTGCAAATCCTATTGCAACGTTAAAAGAGACAACCAATACTTCAAATGCGTTAAGGGTACTAGGCACCTCTTTTGCCCAATATGAAATTATCAAGGGATTACAGACTAAGGTTTCGTTTGGGGTAGACCTAAATAGCAGAACAGATAAATATTACCTCCCTTCTTATATTTTTGAAGGAGCAGGAAATAATGGAAAAGCGAGTTTGGGAAATTTAGACGCTTATTCTTGGTTGAATGAGAATACATTAGATTACACAACCTCTTTTCAAAAGCATCATTTAAATGTACTGTTGGGATTTACCCAACAAGACGCTAGAAATGAAATCTTTAATGCAGGTTCTGAAAATTTCGTTACCGATGAATTTTTATACAACAGTCTACAAAGCGGATCGACAATTGTGCGTCCCAATTCAGATGCCTATTCTTGGGTACTGCATTCGTATTTGGCTCGTGTCAACTATAATTATGCAAATAAATATTATGTATCAGCGAGTATTAGACGTGATGGGAGCTCAAGATTTGGAGCGGATAATAAATGGGGTAATTTCCCCTCAGTAGCTTTCTCTTGGAGAGCTAGCAATGAAAACTTCTTCAAAGAAACATTTCCTGCAATCAATGACCTCAAGCTAAGAGCCAGTTTTGGAACTACGGGTAACCAAGAGATCGGACAATACCAATCCCTTTCTACTTTATATAGTTTAAACTATCTCTTTGGTAATAATATGGTAACAGGTTTTGCTCCGCAACGCATCCCGAATAAAAACCTGGGATGGGAGACGACCTATCAATATGATGGAGGGTTGGATATTGAGCTATTGAACAGTAGATTGCAACTTACATTAGATTACTACTATAAAAAAACAACGGATTTACTTTTAAATGTGGAGATACCTTGGACCTCGGGTTATGCTTCTTCCTTGCAAAATTTTGGATCAGTTTCCAATAAGGGTTTTGAACTGGGTTTGAAAACTAAAAATCTAAAAGGAGCATTGATCTGGAATACTGATTTGAATTTTTCATTTAATCGAAATAAAGTACTGACCATTGGTACAGGTTCTGGATCCTATATTACAGGTAATTATATCATTAAAGTAGGAGAACCGCTAGGAACTTTTTATGGAACAGAGACTGATGGAATCCTACAAAAAGGAGAAGAATCCACTAAAGGTGTATTTACGGGCAATGCGGTACCGAAAGTTGGAGATCGACTATATAAGGACATTGATGGTGATGGTAAATTTACAACAGCCAATGACCGAACCCTCATTGGAAATGCGCAACCTGATTTTATATTTGGATTGACGAATAACCTTTCTTATAAAGGATTTGATCTGACGTTTTTGCTACAAGGTGCAGTAGGTAATGGGTTGCTCAACATTAATCGGCAAAATCTGGAAATGTTTACAGGACAGCAAAATGCTTCAACGGACGCTTTGCTAAGATGGACAGAAACTAATCCAAGTCAAAGCTATCCAAGAGCAAAGTTGGATCCTGCTCCTGTATTTTCTAATCAGTTTGTAGAGGATGGTTCTTTCGTAAGGTTGAAGTCTCTTCAATTTGGATACAGCATTCCCAAACATTTATTAAGCGCTGCAGGCATTTCTAATCTGAATGTGTATCTCTCTGGTCAGAATTTATTGACATGGACCAAATACAAAGGTTTCGATCCAGAGGTTACTTCAGGTAACAATGTACAAATTGGAACAGATTCAGGTATTTATCCCACTTCTCGCTCATTGACCCTGGGTCTATCATTAACATTTTAATCAGGAGGTTTTTGTGAAAATTACATATATACTTATAACAAGTGCAGTTCTGATGGGATTTTTATCCTGCTCGAAACTTGACGAAAAACCAGAAAGTTTACTGGTATCAGAACAATTTTATCTCAATGAGAATCAAGCTGTGTCTGCAGTAAACGGTACTTATCGAAAATTGTATGAAACTGGTCAGTCGATTTACAATAGTCTTTTTCAAATTGCTGTAGAAATGGCTACAGATGATTACGAAGCAGGACCACGAGCACGTAATGCACATGTTCGTGCAATTAGCAACCTCACTCACGATGCTTCAAATGATCGGATGGAGCAATTGTGGAAACAGAGCTACGATGCGATTAATGCTTCTAACCAAAATATCGAATATATCACATTAATTGCTGCCGACAAGATTAATGAAACAATACGTCAGCGTTTGATCAATGAAGCTAAATTTTTGAGATCATTACATTATTTCAATTTGGTTCGTTGGTTTGGTTCTGTTCCATTGGTTCTTAAACCTGTAACAGCGCTCACTCCTGAAGAACTATATGTGTCAAAGGCATCTGAAGATGAGGTTTATCGACAGATTATTGCTGATTTGAAGGCTGCAGAAGGTTTACCCAACTATAAATTATATGGTGATGCTGATAAAGGAAGGGCTTCTTCAGGAGCTGCTAAAAGTGTATTGGCCAAAGTGTATTTGACACAAAAAGATTGGGCAAATGCAAAACTAAAAGCAGAAGAAGTGATTGATAAGGAAGGTTACGATTTATTTCCAGCTTTTACTGATGTTTTCAATATCGATAAGAAAAATGGCATTGAACATATTTTTTCTGCACAGTTCAAAGGTAATAGTGGTTACCAAGGTAACTCTCTTGCCAGTCGTTCTGCACCTGCTGACATCCCTGGAATCAATGGAGATTATGCGGACGCTTGGCATGCCGAAGGTGGACTTTATCAGGCATTTTCTGCTCAAGATAAAAGACTTACAACCACATTCACAACAGGTATGGTTTCTCCAGTAGATGGTAAATATTATGCACTGACTAAGCCACAGTTTAATAAATACTATGATGAAAGTGTTGTGGGTAACCAAAGTCAATCTTCCAAGAATTTGCCAATTATCCGATATGCAGAAGTGTTGTTGATCTTGGCTGAGGCCGAAAATGAGCTAAATGGTCCTACAAGTGTGGCTCAGCAGGCGATCAATAAAGTCAGAGAACGTGCTGGTATTGGAGCAATTGGAACAAACTTATCTAAAGATACGTTTCGGGAGGCTGTATTTGAGGAAAGACGCAAAGAATTAGCATTTGAATATCAACGTTGGTTTGATCTGGTTCGTCGCGGAGCAGATTATTATGTCATTAAACTAAAAGCTGCTGGTAAAACGAATGCTGCTCCAAGACATATACACTTCCCAACTCCTCAGCGTGAATTGAATTTAAATCCTAATCTGAAACAACATCCCGATTGGATCAATAATTAATAGTGATGAGATGATCCTAACATTTACAGACAAGATAATTATATTCCAATGAAAAGAAATTACTATTTACTGATACTCTTACTTTCCCTGAATTCTTTAGGGGGATGGGCTCAGGATAAACGACCTAACGTTGTCTTGATTTTGGTGGATGATCTGGGATTCTCCGATATTGAACCTTATGGTGCAACCGATGTCCATACCCCTAATTTAACGGAATTAGCGAATCAGGGAACACGTTTCCAAGAGTTTTACAACAACTCCATTTGTGCACCTACACGAGCCTCTTTGTTGACAGGACAGTATTCCCATAAAGCTGGAATTGGGTACTTCAATGTTAATCTTGGACTTCCTGCTTATCAAGGTTTCCTCAATAAAGAATCACCGACATTGGCAGAGGTACTGCAACAAGCGGGTTATTCGACTATTATATCAGGTAAATGGCACGTTGGTGACGATTATGACCAATGGCCAGCACAACGTGGTTTTGAGCGTTCATTCAATTTTGTTGGGGGAGCATCTAACTTCTATGAGATTAACGATGTAGATAAAACTACAGTGCCATTATATAGAAACAATAAAGCATTCTACCTACCCAAGGACCGTTACCTGACAGATGAAATCACAGATCAAGCGATTGGTTTTTTAAAGGAACAACAAAAGGATAAAAAGCCGTTCTTTTTATATTTAGCTTTCAATGCCCCTCATTGGCCACTACAGGTTCCAGAAGAGGAAACTCAAAAATATAAAGGAGCATACGATATTGGCTGGGATAGTTTGCGTACCAAACGGTATGAAAATGCTATTCAACATGGTGTATTTCCCTCTGGACAGGATATTACAGCAAAGGATACGACGATTCAGGAATGGAAAAAGCTGACCTACGATGAACAACAATACTGGAAACGTAGACAACAGGTATATGCAGGAATGATTGATCGTGTGGATCAAAGTATTGGAAAGATTCGTCAGACATTGAAAGAACTTCATGTGGATAATAACACCGTGATCATTTTCTTATCTGATAACGGTGCGCAGGGAGGTGATCGTGCACGGATCTATACGGCGAGAAATTCGGGACCTGTAGGATCACCTGGTTCTTATGACATACAGAATAGCAATTGGTCACAGACGGGAAATTCACCATTGCGAAGCTATAAGGACAATCCTTATGAGGGTGGAATTGGAGCTCCGTTTATCGTGTGGTATCCAAAGGAAGTGAAAGCGAATGTAATCAAAAGAGGTACTGGACATTTGATTGATATCGCACCTACATTATATGATTACGCACAGGCGAAATATCCAAGTAAGAACGATGAAGTTGCAACGAATAAACTTCCAGGTGTTAGTTTACGTACTTTGTTGAAAACGGATCAGGGACAGGTGGATCGTAAGCAGGCCTTATGTTGGGAACGTGCCGGTAATCGTGCTGTACGTTACGGAAAATGGAAATTGGTCGCTACTTATCAAAAAGGTAATAAAGCGGAATTGTATAATATCGATGAAGATCGAGCTGAAAATCATAACCTAGCAACTCAATATCCAGAAGTCGTAAAACAGTTAGAGGAACTGTACACAGTATGGGCTCGAGAGAATAATGTCGTTAACTATGAACGTATCAAAACACAATCCTCATTTCGCTAATCTTTTAACATATACATGGACATGAAAAGAATATTTTCAATAGTATACTTAACTGTTGGTCTTACTACTTTAGGTATGGCACAGCAAAAAAAACCGAATATCATCTTAATCCTAGCAGATGACCTAGGATATTCGGATTTAGGAGCATATGGTGCAGAGATAGCAACACCCAATCTCGATCGTTTAGCATCGGAAGGACTTCGGTTACAGGAATTTTATAACAATTCTATCTGTGCACCTACAAGAGCTTCGTTATTGACAGGTCAATACCAACATAAAGCAGGAGTGGGTTATTTTTCTAATGATTTAGGTCTCCCAGCTTATCAAGGCTATATCAATCAAGAGTCTTTGACCATTGCTGAAGTTTTGAAAGAAAACGGATATACGACGATCACTTCAGGAAAGTGGCACGTGTCAGGAAAAGGAACGAGTCTTCCATGGCAGCGTGGATTTGATCTTGTTTTTCCAAAGGATGAAAAGAGTTCGGACTCAGGAGCTCCTACTTTCAGGGATGGTAAAACTGACTCACTCGGATATCCATTGTCGGCTTCCTTTTCTACAAATCTGATTAATCAGCATGCATTGACATTTTTGGATCAGGTCAAAGATGATAAAAAACCATTTTTTCTCTACTTGGCTCATACAGCCCCACATTGGCCTTTAGTGGCATTACCAGAAGATATTGCAAAATATAAAGGAAAATATGATCGGGGATGGGAGGTGATTCGTCAAGAAAGATTTGTCCGTCAAAAACAGCTGGGATTAATTCCTTCTGATACGAAGTTATCGGTACGTGATGAAGATATCTATGATTGGGATCGATTATCGTATGATCAACGTCAATTATGGGCAAAGAAAATGGAGGTCTATGCAGCAATGGTGGATCGGTTAGATCAAAGCATTGGACAATTAATTCAAAAGCTTAAAGATAATGGACAACTGGACAATACGTTGATTGTATTCTTATCGGATAATGGTGCTCCTGCCGAAGATTTGGTAAAATGGCATCATGGTGCTCGAATAAACACAGGAACAGTGGGTACGTTAGGTTCTTATGAGTCACAAAGTAAGAACTGGTCGTATGCTTCCAATACGCCTTACAAAGCTTTTAAGGACTATACCTATGAAGGTGGAATCAATACCGCTTTTATTGCTTGGTTTCCAAATCGGATACAGGCCAATACCATTAAACATGGGGTAGGACATATTATTGATTTGGCTCCTACATTCTACGAGCTTGCGGGTGCAAAATATCCGAAAACATATAAAGGTGTCACTCCAAATCCGTTAAAGGGTAAAAGCCTGTTACCCGTTTTATTTGATGAGAAAAGTCAAATTGAAAGACCTGAGGGATTATTTTGGGAAAGAGCTGGTAATCGTGCTGCTCGTATAGGAAAGTGGAAACTAGTTTCTACATGGCCTTCTTATAAATGGGAACTCTATAATTTGGAAACAGATCCTACAGAAATTAAAGATGTCGCTGGGCAAAATCACGATGTCGTATCACAATTATCACAAGCTTATTTCAGATGGGCGAAAGAAAATGATGTGGTTGATTTTGCTGAACTTGAAGAGCGGGAACCAGCATCCATGAAAGAGTTTAGAAAAAGTAAGTTACAAGAGATTGCAGCCCCTGCAGTCCGATTTTAACAAGTTTATTTACGTATACGTTCGCCTTATTAAGAAGATAAGGTGAACGATTTAGACCCTATAATTTAATAGCAAAATAAGATGAGAATATTTAAAATAATATTTCTGACACTATTTGTAAGTGTAGGAATTGCTGCAAAAGCACAAAATCCATCCAACAATACAGTCGTAAAAACAGAGAAAAAAGATTTTCGGACGAAAGCAGATTTATTTTATCAAAAAATAAACGAACAGCAAGAACCACAAATTTTAGATGCTCGTACTGAGGAAGAGTTTGAACAGGCACATTTACCGAAGGCGATTCAAGTTGATCCTGCTATTGATGGATATGAAAAAGCATTTGATCGACTGATTAAAAATAGTCCTGTATTCATTTATTCTATTCAAACGGGTAGATCGACTAAAATCGCCAATTTATTAAAAGATCAAGGTTTCGAAAATATTTACGTCTTGTCTCCTGGTATTTCAGCATGGATTGGAGCTGGTTATCCAGTTGTGGCATCGGCTAATAATAGGAATAGAATTGTATTGAATGATTTCAAAACAGCATTGAAATCACAGCAATATGTTTTGGTAGACTATGGCTCAAATTATTGCGCTCCATGTAAAAAGGTCATTCCAGTGTTAGATTCACTTAATAGAACCTCGAACAATAAGATTAAAACCATCCAAGTTCAAATAGATGCTAATCCTGAAATTATAAAAGAATTTAAAATAACCACTTTACCAACAATTATCCTTTATAAAGACGGAACTCCGGTTTGGGAAAAAATAGGTATCCCTAGTGTGACAGAAATAATTGAGGCAAGTATTACAAAATAATGGTTAAACATGCATTTTAAATTAACTTTTTCTCAGAGTGGCCAGATTTGATCGTGCGTGTCTAATTTCGTAGCCCGTCGTAATGAAAAGACGATTTTAACAACTGTTCTGATCAGAGTATCATGATGAAGTAGGGGTAAAACTTGTTTTTTCCCTTAAAAAATCTTATCTTTGTGGACATTTACTATCCAATGTGGATGCTCAGATGGTTATGCCATTTTTGTTATCCTACTGATAAGAGCTATGTATTATTTGATTTCCGAAATCACTTTGGCTTGATATTTGAACTCTATTATCCAACTAAAAGAATATATATGATAAAAAAAGAAAGAACAAGAAAATCAAAAATCGAAATGAACCCGTACATGTATTACATGACAAACTGGGGATTTATGGAAACGGAGATTAAAGAAGATCGTCCCGTTGAATTGAAAAAACAAAATGATAAGCTTGAGAAATAATTCTCAAAGCTTTTAAAATCACAAATCAGACACTTGCTTTTCTTACCAGAAAGCATTTTGTGTTTATAGACTTTTCCTCATCTTTTATTGATTATTTAAATATGTTCATGTCTAGTCATTATTGTCCATGTGTCTACATATAAAAGCCGCTATAAAATGAATATATAGCGGCTTTATATTTTATATAGGATCTGCTCTTAATTTTTGGTGCTTAAATATTGAGTCAAATCTTTCGCATTTTTAACCTTTTTATCTAATAGACCTAATTTAATGACTTCAGACATTTCGGTAACATAATTAAACTTCATGTCTTTGATGTAGCTTTCTTTAATTTCTTCTATATCTTTCTGATTCGATTTGCATAAGATGATTTCCTTAATATTCGCCCGTTTAGCCGCCAATATTTTCTCTTTAATACCACCTACAGGAAGTACTTTTCCACGTAATGTAATCTCGCCTGTCATGGCTAAATTTTCTTTGATTTTACGTTGTGTAAATAGAGAAGTTAGTGCAGTTAGCATGGTTACACCAGCTGATGGTCCATCTTTTGGTGTTGCTCCGGCAGGTACGTGAATGTGTACATCCCAATGATCAAATAAACGATAGTCGATACCAAATTCTTCAGCATGTGAACGCAAATAAGCCATTGCTATAGATGCTGATTCTTTCATAACATCTCCTAAATTACCCGTCAAGCTCATTTTTCCTTTACCAGGACTCAAACTTGATTCAATAAATAAGATATCACCTCCAACGGAAGTCCATGCTAATCCAGTTACTACACCAGCTACATCATTATTTTCATAGCTATCTTTATCAAAGATAGGAGCACCCAATATCTCCACCAAATCCTTATCGTTGATGTTGATATTATATTCTTTTTCCATAACAATTCGTGTTGCCACTCCTCTCACCGTAGAGCCAATTTTCTTCTCTAATCCACGTACCCCAGATTCTCTGGTATAGTCTTCAATTATTTTTTCAATAATTTTTGATTTTAGGGTAATGTCTTTTGTTGTGAGACCATGTGCTTCTCGTTGTTTTGGTAGCAAATGTTTTTTAGCAATTTCAATCTTTTCTTCAATCGTATAACCATTTACTTCAATAATCTCCATACGATCCAACAAAGCGGGTTGAATATTATTTAATGAATTTGCTGTTGCAATAAACATTACTTTTGATAAGTCATATTCCATCTCTACATAATGGTCGTAGAAACTGGTATTTTGTTCAGGATCTAAGACTTCCAATAATGCAGATGAAGGATCACCTTTAAAATCAGCACTCATCTTATCAATCTCATCTAGAACGAAAACCGGATTGGCTGCGCCTGCTTTTTTTAGCGATTGGATGATACGTCCTGGCATAGCACCTATATAGGTCTTGCGATGTCCTCTAATTTCAGCTTCATCTCGCACTCCTCCAAGGGCCATTCTGGTGTATTTTCTACCCAACGCTTTGGCAATAGATTTTCCTAAAGATGTTTTACCAACTCCTGGGGGGCCTACTAAACACAAAATTGGTGCTTTCATGTTGTTTTTTAACTTTAATACAGCTAAATACTCAATGATGCGTTGCTTAACTTTATCTAAACCGTAATGATCTTTATCTAAAACTTTTTGTGCTCGATTTAAGTCAAAGTTGTCTTTGGTAAATTCATTCCATGGAAGATCCAACAATAATTCCAAATAATTAATCTGAACGGAATAATCCGCAGCAGCAGGATTGATACGTGCTAATTTTTCGATTTCTTTGTCGAAATGCTTAGCTACCACTTCATCCCATTTTTTCTTTGCTGCTCTTTTTTTCAACTCGACAAGCTCCAGGTCAGGTGTGTTACCACCTAATTCTTCTTGAATCGTTTTTAATTGTTGATTTAAAAAATAATCGCGTTGCTGTTTATCTAAATCTATTCTTACCTTATTTTGAATCTGATTTTTTAATTCTAAAATTTGAATCTCAGAAGTCAATAATTCCAATAATAAGCGTGCTTTTTCTTCTGCATTTAATAATTCCAACAACTGTTGTTTTTGGATCAAATCTACATTGATATTAGAAGAAATGAAATTAATCAAGAAAGTCGGACTTTCGATATTTTTTATAGCAATACCAGCTTCGCTTGGTAAATTGGGTGATAATTGAATAATTTGAAGCGCCATTTCTTTTAAAGTAGCAATAAGCGCTTTAAACTCTTTTGTTACTTTAGGTTTTTCTTCTTTATATGGCGCTACATTCGCTTTTAAATAGGGCTCTGTTTGGATAGCCTCCAATAATTTGAAACGTTGCTTACCCTGCAAAATGACAGTTGTATTGCCATCGGGCATTTGTAGTATTTTAATGATGTGAGCAATGGTACCTACTTGATACAATTCATCAGGGGTAGGATCCTCTAAAGACATATCCTTTTGTGCAACAACTCCAATTGTTTTATCTCCTTGATAAGCCTCTTTGACCAATTTGATGGATTTGTCTCGACCTACAGTAATCGGAATAACAACACCAGGGAATAAAACAGTATTACGTAAAGACAAAATTGATAATGATTCAGGAATTTCCGCATTTCTCATTTCATCTTCATCCTGTTGACTCAATAGAGGAAAGAACTCGGTATCTTCAGAAATGATGGGAATTGCTTGGTTGAAATCAAATGTTTCGAATTTGCTCATATTATTTTGCGGTATATTTATATTTTTCTGTCAGCCTATGACAACATGTCGCTAAACTGATAAAAAGTTATTTTAAAATTGTGAAACTACAGTATTGCAAGTAAGATGCCAACCTAATAATTGAAAATGAATGGGTAAATAATAGAAGTATTTAAGAAAAAAAGGCAGTCAAGCCGTGTGCTTTGTCAGATTATTTCAGATAGTAATTGTGAAAATAGGCATAATAATTGTAATATTGAATCCGCATACAGCGTTGTATAGTAAAATGAAACAACAAGGCTGTTGTTATTCCATGCTAAAAACATGGTTATGAGTTATATAGTGTAAAATGAAACGTAATTTTTTAAATATGAATCTTAAATCGATTAAATTAGGCTTATTAACTGGTGCATTTGCATTTATGGCACTTTCTAGTCATGCACAAACGGCAAAACAAGAAGAACATGCGAATCCAAATGTTCGCTTAGGTCAAAAAGCGCTATTAGATGGAGACTTCAAAAATGCTGCTGTTTACTTAGAAAAAGCATTACCAGCTGAAAGTAAAGATGCAAACGTATTATATATGTTAGGTTATTCGCAATTTCAAAATGGCGAATTCAAGAAATCTGCAGAATCCTTTGGCAAAGTTGTTGCCTTGGACGGTAAAAATGCAAATGGTTATTATTTCAAAGGTAAAGCTAATAATAATTTAGCGACACAAACATCGACTAAATTAAGCAGCTCTGCACGTGAAACTTTGTTAAAATCGGCTATTGAAGATTATTCTAAGGCTATTGCTTTAAATGCAAGTGATGTAAAATTATTTCAAAATAGAGCATTGGCATACCGAGATTATGGTATTTTAGTTGGAACGTCAGGTGTTGCTAATTATAATAAAGTGGCGGCTACAGACGCTTATAATAATGCCGTTAAAGACTATGAAAAAGTTTTAACTTTTGATGCTTCTCGTAAAGACATTCAAACAGAGATCAAAAAAGCTAAAATATATCGCGATAATTTAAAATAGAAATTAAATTCTACCTAATAGAGGGTCTATATTATATAATATAGGCCCTTTTAATTTATTTTAATTTTCCAATTATTTTGTAATGACTATCTCCTAATACAAGAATATCTTGATTCTTTTCAATCTCATAGATAGAATCAACCACATAGATTAGCTTTTCTTTACTAGAATACAAACTATTATCAGTTTTTCTTTCAATGACCACCTCTTTGATATTACCTTTCAAATTATGTTCAACGGATAAATATTGAATAGCTAAATGCTTATCTTTAGCTTTGTATAGCATTTTACAGTCTATTTCTTGAAAGTCATAAAGCGTAGGATCAGCATCTTTCGTTATATCAGCTGAAATGAATCCGCTGAGTTCATTTTTCCAATTTGAAATCTTTAAAGATTTAACTTCTTGTTCTGCATCTTTGATCACTGTTTTTTCAACAGTTGGATTCAATTTGCTTAGTTTCTCAATCTCAGTATTAAAAAATGAATCCAGAGACAATTTAGATTTTGTTGAGCCTTTGTAATTTGAAGGTCGCTCAGATTGACAAGACCAAAATAGTAAAGCACCCCCTAAGAAGAGTGGGAGTGCTTGAAGTATATTTTTATTTTTCATATTAGTCTTGTACCAATATCTCACCATCCATTTCAACTGGAATCTCTATCTGTAATAATTTCAAGATAGTAGGAGCGATATCTCCAAGTTTACCATCTTTAACTGTTTTATAATCTTTATCAATTAAAATACAAGGAACTAAATTTGTCGTATGTGCAGTATTGACAGAACCATCTTCATTTAACATAAATTCTGAATTCCCGTGGTCTGCGATAATAATAAACGAATAGCCATATGGTAGACCTTTCTCAACAACTTGTTTCGTACATTGATCTACTGTTTCAACAGCCTTAACAACAGCATTGAATACTCCAGTATGACCGACCATGTCTGGATTTGCAAAATTCAAACAGATAAAATCTGGTTGAACATCTTCTATATCTTTTATAATCGCATTTGTGATTCCCTGCGCAGACATCTCCGGTTGTAAATCATAGGTTGCCACTTTTGGAGAGGGCACCAATAATCGATGTTCTCCTTCAAATTCCTGTTCGCGACCTCCAGAGAAAAAGAAGGTAACATGTGGGTATTTTTCTGTTTCTGCGATACGTACTTGTGTTTTATGATTGGCTGCTAAAATCTCTCCTAAAGTATTTGTTAAATTGTCTTTATGGAAAATAACTTTGACGTTCTTAAATGTTTCATCGTAAGAAGTCATGGTCACATAATAAAGATCTAAAGGCTTAAGGTCGTATTCTGGAAATGCCTTTTGTGTTAATGCAATTGTAATTTCCCGTCCACGATCTGTTCTGAAATTAAAACAGATGACCACATCTCCATCCTGAATAGTGGTTATTGGCTGATTGTTATCATTGGTCAAAACAATAGGTTTTACAAACTCATCTGTAACTTCTTGTTCATAAGAAGTTTGAATAGACGCTGCTAAATCTTTTGATGCAGTACCCGTTCCATGTACCAATAAGTCATACGCCAATTTTACTCTTTCCCAACGGTTATCACGATCCATAGCATAGTAACGACCGATAGCCGAAGCTAATGTACCTACAGATTGTGGTAAAAAAGCTTGTAAATCTTTAACGTATGTTAATCCTGAATTGGGATCTGTATCACGACCATCAAGAAAAGCATGGATAAATACTTGATCTGACGTTAGTCCAGCATGTTTGGCAGCATCACATAATCCACGTAAATGGCTCGTGTGGGCATGTACACCACCATCTGATAATAAACCAATAAGATGAACCTTCTTGTTCTTTTCTAGAGCATATTTGAAAGCATCTTGAATCGTGATATCCGTATTAAATATACCTGTACGAACAGCTTTATGTATACGTCCTAATTCTTGATAAACAACTCTACCTGCGCCTAAATTCATGTGCCCAACTTCTGAGTTACCCATTTGACCTTCAGGTAGGCCAACAGCTTCTCCTGATGCTTCTAATTTTGAATTGGGGTAATTTGCCAACAGATAATCCAAATAAGGAGTGTTGGCTGCAAATGCTGCATCAGATTGATCTTGTTTCCCATATCCTAATCCGTCAAGGATTAATAGTGCTACTTTTTTTTCCATAATTATATAAGCAAATATAATTTAAAACAACTGATATTTCAAGATTAAATTATTGTAATAAAATGAATTGGTTTTAAATGTTATTTTTATTTAAATTTGGCATTATTTATGTGAAACATCTACCAAATCACAAAAATTAGTCTTAATATCATAAGTTATTAAGCAAATTTATTGGACTATATGAAGTTTAAACCTTTGTGTTAATGAAAAAGATTATATTTTTTATTAGCCTTTCTATATGCATGAGCATACACTTATTTGCTAGTGACGAAAGAAGAGATAACCCTATTTTTAATTTAAATAACTTATCTATCGATTTTTCATCAGATATCAATGATGCCCTTTTATCCCAATTAAAAGTAGGGAATGCTAAAAATATTGCCCGTTATTTTGCTTCTAGTATGACTTTGTCGATCCTGAATGAAGATGGTTTATATTCAAAGTTTCAAGCAGAAATGTTGTTAAATGATTTTTTTTCCAAAAACAAACCAAATTCTGTTAAACTATTGCAGAAAATAACAAATAATAGTAATTACAATTACTATGTGTACAGCCTGTCTAGTAACAAAAGCTTATTTAGAATTTTTGTTAAAGTGAGCTCTGCTAAAAATGCAGAAACAATTGAAGAATTCAGAGTTGAGAAACAAGCTGCTAAATAAAATTTCCAAATTATTTTCTTGAATAAAATTTAAATTTCCATATTCGCTTCGTATTAGTTAGTGAAGAATCATGATGGAAAAAAAAGAATACATTAAAAAATTCGTCAAAGAAGCAATTCTGGAAGACGTAGGGGATGGAGATCATACGACTTTGTCCACTATTCCAAAGGACAAAATTGGGGAAGCTAAATTAATTGTAAAAGAAGATGGCATTTTAGCAGGGGTAGAGATTGCTTTAGAAATTATCAATCAAATAGATCCAACACTTATTTATGAAGTTCTTATTCAAGATGGAGCAGCAGTAAAAGTAGGGGATATTGCCTTATTTTTAAAAGGAAAAATACACAGTATTCTTATTGCAGAACGTTTAGTTTTAAATGTCATGCAACGCATGAGTGGAATTGCTACAACAACGCATCGTTATGTCAAGCTGTTGGAAGGAACCAAAACAAAAGTTCTAGATACAAGAAAAACAACCCCTTTAATTCGATTTTTAGAAAAAGAAGCTGTTCGGATTGGCGGTGGTACTAACCACAGGTTTGGTTTGTATGATATGATCTTAATTAAAGATAATCATGTGGATTATAGCGGTAGCATAACGAAGGCATTGGAAAGTGCAAATGCATATCGAGATACTTTAAATAAGCCAATTCAGATAGAAATTGAGGTTAGAAATTTTGATGAACTGAATGAAGTTATTACCTTTGGGCGGGTCGATCGTATCATGTTGGATAATTTCAGTCCTGAACAAGTAAAGAAAGCAGTTGATATTATTGCAGAAAGATTTGTAACTGAAGCTTCTGGAGGAATTACAGAAGATACTCTTCAGGCATATGCAGCAACAGGGGTAGATTATATTTCGGTAGGTGCGTTGACTCATTCTTTCAAGAGTTTGGACTTAAGTTTAAAAGCCAAATTAATTTAGGACTTAAAAAGAATTAATGATTTCTATTTATTTAGTAAGTGCGGTAATACTAGCTTATTTATTTGGCTCAATTCCTACAGCTGTGTGGTTTGGACAGGCATTTTATGATGTCGACGTAAGGGAGTATGGTAGTGGAAATGCAGGTGCAACGAATACTTTTCGTGTTTTAGGACCTAAAGCAGGTGCTGTGGTCATGTTCGTGGACATTTTTAAAGGTTGGACGTCTACGAATTTAGCTTATTTAATAGAATCTGGACAAAGTACAAGCAATATCCAATTTGTAAA
Organism: Sphingobacterium sp. SRCM116780; assembly: GCF_021442025.1. Lineage (NCBI taxonomy): Bacteria > Pseudomonadati > Bacteroidota > Sphingobacteriia > Sphingobacteriales > Sphingobacteriaceae > Sphingobacterium > Sphingobacterium sp. SRCM116780. The sequence goes on along the minus strand of NZ_CP090446.1, from coordinate 1,639,976 downwards.
CTATCAATTAGCATTGGGTGTGATTGCTGTTTTAGGGCATTTATTTCCCATATTTGCTGGCTTTAGGGGTGGTAAAGGAGTAGCAACCTTATTTGGGATGATTTTGGCTATTCATGCTCCTGCAGCTTTATTATGTGTTTCTGTCTTCATTATAGTTGTATTAACCACTCATTATGTATCACTAAGTTCCATCATGGCTGGTTTTACTTTTCCATTTAGTATAGCTGTTATTTTTAAAACATCAATCCCTTCGGTTTTACTATATGGTATTGCCATCTGCGTCCTCATCTTAATTACACATCAGAAAAATATCGAACGATTATTAAAAGGACATGAATCTAAAGTTTATCTTTTCAAAAGGAAAAAGAAATTTTAGGCATAGGAATTGTATACTTATTATTCGTTAAATAGACTATAACGATCAATATATGAAAAAGGTTTTTAAATATACGAGTATGCTAATGATTGGGGCTACATTAGCATCTTGTTCTACTGTTCCTATTACAGGACGTAAGCAGTTAAGTTTGGTTAGCGATAGCCAAATTCAAGAACAAGCAGCCTCTTCTTATAAAGAGTTTTTAAATTCTTCTAAAACTAAAGTAATTACAGGTACCAGTCAGGCAACTTTAGTAAAAAAGGTAGGCAATAAATTAGCAGTAGCTGTTAATCAATATTTAACACAACAAGGATTAGCTGATCAATTTAATTTCAATTGGGAATTTAATCTTGTTCAAAGTGATGAAATTAATGCTTGGTGTATGCCAGGTGGTAAAGTTGCCGTTTATTCAGGTATTCTTCCAGTTACACAAAATGAGACTGGATTAGCGACTGTAATGGGGCATGAGATTGCACATGCTATTGCAAGACACTCTATGGAGCAAATGTCAAGACAGTATGCAACACAAGCACTAGGAAGTGTGCTTGGAGCTGCGACTTCGGGCAGTAGTTATGCAGGAATCATTAATGGTGCGTATGGTCTCGGAGGACAATTAACGTCTTTAAAATATTCAAGAGGGAATGAGTCTGAAGCTGATCGTATGGGACTCGTGATTATGGCAATGGCTGGTTACAATCCTAGTGAAGCCGTTAAGTTTTGGGAACGTATGTCTAGTGGGGGAGCAAAAGGAACTCCTGAGTTTTTAAGTACCCACCCAAGTGATGCTAGACGTATTTCAGATATTCAAAAATTGCTTCCTGAAGCATTAAAATATTATAAAAAATAAAATTTTATAAAATGAAAGAAAAAGAGGTTTACGAACCTCTTTTTTTGTAGCTTTATAGCTAAGAGTCAATGTGTCATTGGCTTAATTATTGTTCAATTTGTTCCACTAATATATTAAAATAAGAAAAATATGGGAATGACAGATTTAATAACTGGCGGTTTGGGTAATCAAATTGCTGCTGGTTTGGCCAAAAAATTAGGCATTGATGAAAGTAAAGCCACTTGGATTTTAGCGATTGCAGTTCCTTTAATAGCAGGAGCAATCAAATATAACCAAAGTAAAGGCGATAGTAGCCAAGCAAAAGGTTTTGCTGATGCTTTGGACACAAAACATACAGGTGAAATTCTAAATAATGTTGACCAAGTAATTGACCAAGGACCAACAGAAGATGGTAATAAAATTGTTCAACATATTTTTGGTGCTAATACCGATTATGTAGCGCAAGGTTTGTCTCAAAAAAGCGGTTTTAGCAGTGCACAGATTACAGGTGTCCTAGCTACTTTAGCACCTATTGTTATGGGATATTTAGGTAAAGAGAAAGCAAACGCAACAAACACGGGAGCAAGTAATCCTTTAGGAGATCTCCTTGGAGGCTTTTTAGGAGGAAATTCAGGTGCTGCTGTTTCAGGTGGAATTGGTGATTTGATCGGAAATCTTCTTGGAGGAGAAAAGAAAGAGGAGCAACAACAACCTGCAGAAACTTCTGGAGGTTTAACAGACCTAGTTTCTGATTTCTTTGATAAGAATAAAGATGGTAGTGCAATCGATGATATCGTGGGCATGTTTGCTAAAAAATAAGATATAAATAAAACTTTTATTTGCTTAAACTGTTTATTCAGAGTAAGATTAAAATAAGTTTTATGGAAAATATAAATAATTATGACTCTGCTTCTGTCGCTTTGGACAAATTAAAAGATGCTGGTTATATAGTAGATTATAATATCGAATTGGAAACATTAATTTGTAATCCATCTAATTTTAAAATCGATTATATTTATCGTTATGAAGGAGATTCAAATCCAGATGATGAAAATACAGTATATGGCATTAGTGAAAAAAACAGTTCAAATAAAGGTGTTTTTGTCCTTGGTAATTTGTCATTTGTAGAAGGTAAAGTTCGAGATGTAATCTTGAATTTAGAAATAGAGCATAAACAATAAAAGAAAAGAGACCTCAGTCTCTTTTCTTGCTTACTATATTTTCAGGATAAAATGGCTGTGCTCTCTATTTAAAAATTACGCGTTATCAAACTCCCTTTTTCTTCATCTTTAGTCACTTTTATAGCAGTCGGAATTCGTTCTTGCAATTCATCTACATGAGAGATAACACCAACTATACGGTTCTCTTTATGTAGCGTATTTAAAGTCTCAAAAATAAGATGAACGGCGTCAGTATCCTGTGTGCCAAATCCTTCATCTATAAAAAAGAAATTCTTTTCATTTTGATTTAAACTACGTGTACTTTCTGCTAAAGCCAAAGCTAGGCACAAAGATGCTTGGAAAAATTGTCCTCCAGATAATGTTTTGACAGATCGTGATTTACCTCCATTGAGATGATCAATTACTTCAAAGTCATTATCTTGATTGATCATCAATTTGAGATGACCTCTTGTCAATCGTTCGAATCTTTGATTTGCAATCTGACATAAATCTTCGAGATATTGGGTAGATATATAATCGACAAAGCCATTTCCCTTAAATAGGTTTGAAAGGACAGTTAAATTTTTACTTCTGATTGTCAATTCCCCAAATTCGCTTTGCAACTGCATTTTTTCAGCATATCTTTTTTGTGAGACCAAGAGTTGATCTTTCAACGATTGTAATTGACCGATCAATTTTTCTTTTACTTCTTTAGCTTGTTGTAATTCCTGTTTTACAATTGCTATTTGAGAGATATCGACGGTTTCCTGTTTGAGCTTTTCTTCTAATTGTTCCAAAGCTACTTTCAATCCTGTAAATTGCTCTTCAAATTGCCTGATGCGTGCTTCCTCTTTATCTAGGTCAAATTGCTGTTGCAAGATTTGCTGCACAGTGTAAACAGATTCAAAACTATATTCATTCAATAATTCGGCAATTAATTTTTGTTGAGATTCAATTTTTAATTGCATAGTACTTAGCTGCATCTCTAAGGTTTTACTTGTCGTTGAATGTGTTGCTACCGTAATATTTAAATGATTTATTTCATCTGACAACTTCTTGTATTCCTGTTCAATATGTGTTATTGATTGAAGTGATTGTACAATTTTGTTTTCGATATTAGGAATAGGGAATTGCTTGAAATCTGATAGATTTAGCCGTTTGATCAATAGCTGATGACTAGCGGCACTGCCTTCGAACGCCGATTTTGATAGGGCAATGTTGTTTAATCCTTTGTTGTATTTTTCTTTTTTTATCTTTAGTTCTTCGAGTTCATTTAGGAATAATGTTAAAGCTGTTTCTGCGGTTGTACAGTTCTGTTCTACTGCTGCCGCTTGTAGTCTCCACTGATCAAATGCTTCGCGGTCATGAGGCTGAAATGTGCTCCATGTAAATTGTTTGAGGTGATGATCTAAGTCCACAGAAACAGTCTTCAACTTTATTGCATTTACATCCACATCTTTTTGTAAGTTAGATAAGTTTGTTGCTAGTTGAATAAGTCGCTGTCTCTGTTGCTGTATTTCAAGTATTGTCGCAAGTGCCCTCGTTTTTTCGGATTTCACGGTATTTAATCGTATAGAAACGTCTTCAGTCTGCATGATATGAGGATGATGCTCTGAACCACATAATGGGCATGCTTCACCATCTGTCAACGCATGAGAATAGCTGGCCAACTGTTGTTGTACCTGCACTTTGTTTTCTTCCTCCTGCAGTTTTTCCAATCGATCGGCCGTAGTAGTTTCCAATTGCTCAAGTTTTTCTTTCCAGGTTGTCGGATCCAGATTCTCTTGTTCAAATAAAAGTCGAATAGCTTGAAGATCTTTTTGTTTAGCGACTAAATCAATCTGTAATTCTTCCTGGCTCTTGACATATAATTCTTGCTTCGTGTACCAATCATTAATGGAAATCAGTAGGCTACTTGAAATGCGGCTTTCTTTTAACTTTGTGATTTCTTGTTGTTTTTCCTGAATAAAGGTTTGTTGTTTTAAAATTTCTTTCTCGACATCTTGAAGAGCAAGCTGTCCATTAGCTAATCGTTCATTGTCCCTGTTGATATCAAGTTGCAATTGCAAGAAATGGACAATATTTTTTAGATCTTCTACTTCGATTTTTTTATTATCAAGCTGATTGAAGTTGTCTTCAACCTGTTTGAATTTATGATTTGCTGCTAATAAGGCATTATTGACTGTATCCAGCTGTTGTTGTGCACGACCTATATCTTCTTGCAACTGTATCTCTGCTTTATGATCTTTTGCTAAATTATCAAGTGAATTCTTAAAAATACGTTCGACTTTTTGGAATAATTGAATCTTACTTTTTAGTGCTTCAATATCAACTTGCGTTGCGCTTAGCTTAGCAAAAGTCTCTTTCTTTGCCACAATCTCTTGGTAGAGCTGCTGTACTTCTAACAACTTCTGATAGTGCTGATCCAATTGTACATGCTGCTTCGTTACCTCGCTGAGATTACTTTCTTCTTTCTCCAATTGCGTGAGCAATCCTGCAATACTTTCCTCCGTATAATCTTCCAATGTTTGAACTGCCCCTGAAATATTTTGAAGTTTCAGCTCAGTTTCTTTATTGAGTATAGCAACTTTATAGAAGAGGTCATAATGATCCAGATTGAAGAGCTCTTTCATCATACTGGAACGATCTGAACCTTTCAGCTCAAGAAACTCTTTAAACTGTCCCTGTGGTACAATGACTGTACGATTAAAGTTTTTGTATGAGATACCTAGAATTACTTCAGCATCAGTACTTTCTAATGGCACTTTTTCATTATTTTCAAAAATATAAGCTTTCCGGATAGGAGTTGTCACTTTTTCAAATTGCTTACCATTTCTCTTCCATGATACTTCAAATGCATATTTTTTGTTTTCCTTACCAATAAAATGAAATTCAATCCGCAATTGATTGGAATTCAGATTCATCATATTGTAAGCTCTATTGTTGTTATTGAGACGATTTGTATTTCCAAATAAAACAAAGGTAATGGCTTCAAGTATAGAAGATTTTCCTGAACCTACTTTCCCAAAAATGCCGAATAAGCCTGCAGCAGTTAAGCTTGTGAAATCAATTTCCTGTTTGGCTTGATAGGAATACAATCCTTCAATTGATAGATATAATGGCAACATATCCTAATTCTCCTGCTCTTTTTGAATACCTAAAACTTCATTAAATAAAGCTAACAACTCTTCTGATGGTAATTGATCGTTGTTTCTATAGCGATAGTAATCTGAAAAGTTCTCGTTTATACTTTTACTTCTCCGAGAGACATGGACTTCTTGATTCAAAGCTATATTACTTTTTACTTCTGGTATGAGATAGATAATTCCCTGATGACTGTCTTCGATTTGTTTCTTTTCTGCTTGTGTTAAAGAGATTTCTGATACAAGTGTCAGTTCAACTAAACAATCTTGATTGGCTGTTAACCAATCAATGGTATCTGCCAACGATTCAAATCTTTTGCGGACTAAATCTTTGCCGGATTGAATATCAATAGGGGTATAGTTGACTTCTTTATTAGGTTCTAGTTCTACGATGACTACTTTCTTACCTTGTCCAGCTTCCGAAAATGAATAACAAAGTGGACTGCTGGAATAAACAACAGGGGAAATGTGTCCACCTATTTCTTGATAACGATGTAAATGCCCCAGTGCAGTATACTGAATTTGAGGGGGAATACAATCTGTAAATACAGTATCTGCAAAACCAATACGTAATGGTTTTTCTCCTTCAGGTTCTTCCAATACAGCACCACCTCTCTTATTCATATAAAGATGTGCCACTAACACATTAGCACCTTGGTTATCGCAATATTGCTCTGCCAAAGATTGCCATTTATGTGCTAGTACTTCATTTAGCCCTTCTTGTTCATCTTCACCTAAATACTCTTTAAGACGATGTTCATTAGCGAATGCTGTCACGATCAATCGCAATGGAAAATCGATATGTGGAAATTTGATTTCTAAAAAACCGATGTCACCTTTGCTGATTTCAAAACCATTTTCTATTTGATAGGGTACAAACTGCATATTAGGTTTACCTGCGAAGATAATACCACAATCTCTGGCCAAACTATCGGGTGCATCTACACGATCAGGGGAATCGTGATTACCTGCAATAGCAATGACGGGTCTTGTACCATTTTTTGTTAATCGCTTTAAGGTTTTATAGAGTAATTCAATCGCTTCGACAGGAGGATTGAAAGTGTCAAATAAATCACCTGCAATAAGGATAACGTCTACTTTTTGGTCATCCGCAATTTCAACAATCTCTTCCAGTACTTTTTTTTGTTCTTCAAATCTGGAAAAATAGTCCAGTCGTTTACCCAAATGCCAATCAGCTGTATGTAGTATTTTTAGTGACATATCTTTGTGAAAGTTTAAAATTACCTCGAATTTTTTATAAAAAAGAAGTTAATTTGGATTAATAACTATTTTGCTGATTCAGAATAAAATGTATTTTTGTTTCTTATGCATATTATAAAACATTCTAATAATCGTACTTCTTGGCTTTTGAATATCATTTTAATCACGATATTTAGCCTATTCAGCCACTTTTGTCAAGCACAATTGAAAGCCATAAAAGGTGAAACTTCCTATCCCTTTTTATTAAATTTACCAGATAATGAGAAGACAGATAAACAACCTATTGTGGTATTTTTACATGGTAGAAGCCTTTCGGGAACAAATTTGGATCGTGTAAAGAGATATGGTGTATTATATGCGATGGATAAAGGACAAGAAGTACCAGGGATCATCATTGCACCACAATCGAAAGGTGGGTGGGATCCTGATAAAGTTATGGAGATTGTGGATTATGTGATTAAAAATTACAATGCTGATCCCGATCGAGTATATGTTTGCGGCATGAGCATGGGTGGATATGGAACTATGGATGTTGCTGGTAAATATCCTGATCGGATAGCTGCTGCTGTTGCAATATGTGGTGGTGGAAATGTAAAATATGCCGATAATCTGGCTCAAGTTCCATTATGGCTACAACATGGAAACCGTGATCGCGCTGTCCCTATGTCAGAATCTAAGAAAATAGTTAAAGCGATAAAAAAATCTGATCCTGAGGCAGATGTAACCTTGACCATTATACCTGGAGGCACTCATGGAAGTGTAGAACGTCTCTTTCATCATGATGATATTTATAATTGGCTTTTCAAACATAATAGAAAAGGATCTTAAACAAATTAGATCCTTTTTTTATTTCCCATTTTTACAAATATTACAGAACAAACGATTTCTTTTAATTTATATTCAGTATAAACTGAATTTTAATGTGAAAACTAATTTTATTATTTTTTCAATTGCAAAGTCTTAAAAATAATAAAATACTAAATCTAGTTGTTAAAATTTGTTAAAATTTCACTTTTCACAATTGTTTAAATAATTGTTGTGAATACTAAAATTACAACAAGCTTACTATTCGTATATTAAGTTTTTGTTAAGTGTAATCTTTGTTAAATACTCTTATTACTTTTGTGCCATAACATACTAACAAAATTTTTCTTTATGAAAAAACCTTTACTCTTTTTTGCACTTGTTTTAGCAAGTTATGGTACTATTCACGCTCAGGTAACCACGAGTAGTGTAACGGGTATTGTGAAAGAATCTTCGGGCCAGATTACATCTGGAGCTACCATTAAGGCAACGCATGAACCATCTGGTACTGTGTATTCAGGTTCTGCAAACGCAGCAGGACGTTTCAATTTAGCCAATATGCGTGTGGGTGGACCTTACAAAGTTGAGGTTACATTTGTAGGACAACAACCGATCGTTTACAATGATGTTTACTTGCAATTGGGACAACCATTCATTCTTAATCCTGTCTTCGGAGAATCTTCAACAAGCTTAGATGAGGTTGTTGTAACAGGAAGAGCGATTAAAAGTGAAAAGAATGGAACGGCTACAGTTGTAGGTCGTCAACAAATTGATAATCTCCCTTCTATTTCTAGAAGTATCAATGATTTAACAAGATTGTCACCACAAGCGAATGGTACTGCAATTGGAGGAGGTAATTACCGATCCAATAATTTTACAGTGGACGGCGCTAATTTTAATAATCAATTTGGTATTGGTCAAAATATGCCAGCAAATGGATCTCCAATTTCAATTGATGCTATTGAACAAGTTGTGGTCAATGTGACTCCATTTGATGTTCGTCAATCTGGTTTTACTGGTGCAGCAGTTAATGCTGTAACACGTTCAGGTAGAAATCAATTTTTTGGATCTGCATTTTATACAGGACGTTCAGATCAACAACAAGGTACTCGTGTTAAAGATAAACAAGTTCCTTTCAATGATATGCATGAAAAGCAATATGGTGTTAGTTTAGGGGGACCAATTATTAAGGATAAATTATTCTTCTTTGTCAATTTAGAACAAAATAAAACCACTGAACCAGGGCCAACTAAAATTGCTGATGATGAAAATAATAGAATGTATGGTCAAGGAAATACAAATATTGCAAGACCTACATCTCAATTTATGAACGAGGTTCATGATTATTTAATCTCTAAATATGGTTATGATCCAGGTGCTTATCAAGGGTACTCAAACAAAAGCAATAATGATAAACTATTTGCCAAAATAGATTGGAATATTTCTAATAATCACAAAATTAACTTTAGATATAACCAAGTTAAAGGAAAATCACCTGCTACTATTAGTAACTCTTTTACAGGTTCAGGTGTATCTAACTTAAGTCGTACAGGAACAAATGCATTAAGCTTTAGTAATTCAAACTATTTTCAAGAAACCAATTTATATTCAGGTGTAGTAGAATACACGGGTAAATGGGGAAATACTAATAATACGGTTCGTGTTGCTTATGTCAATCAAAATGAACCTCGTTCTTCAGCTGGAGCAGATTTTCCATTAGTGGATGTTAAAGAAGGTGATAATATTATTACGACTTTTGGTTACGAACCTTTTACTTATGGAAATCTTCGAGATGTAGAAACACTTACTGCATATTGGGATGGTAATTATGCTTTAGGTAAACATGATTTTACTTACGGAGTGCAATATGAAACAAGTAAAACGAAAAATGGTTTCCAACGTTTTGGTGCAGGATATTATCTTTTCAATTCTTGGGATGATTTTGTAAATGGAAATAAACCTGCAAACTACGCTTTAACCTATCCTTTGACAGCAGATGGTTCTCAAGCCTTTCCTTCTTTCCGATTTGATCAATTCTCGTTCTTTGCACAAGATCAGTATACTGTAAACAGTAAATTGAAATTAACAGGAGGTATTCGTTTGGAGTTACCTACCTATCCGGATGTTTCCGAAATGAAAACTCATCCGCTAGTGGCAGATCTAACTTTTGCTAATGGTTTGAAATTGAATACAGGTGCGATGCCGAAATCAAGATTAATGGTTTCTCCTCGTATTGGTTTTAATTACGATGCACTAGGAGATCGTTCATTGATCGTTCGAGGAGGTACTGGTATATTTACAGGTCGTATTCCATTTGTTTGGATTGTTGCTCAATCAGGAGATGCGGGTATGCTTCAAGCAACTAAGATTTTCCAAGCATCGGAAATGCCAAACTTCTCTCCAGATATCAAAGCCAATTATCCTTCAACAATTCCTGAAGCTGGAACAATTATTCCTTCTAATATCTCAGCGATGGATAAAGATCTTAAATTTCCATCTGCTTGGAAATCAAGTTTAGCGGTTGATTATACATTACCTTGGGGAATCCAAGCAACTGTTGAAGCGATCTATAATAAAGATATCAACGCTGTTGTTGCAAAAAATGTAAATTTAGTTGATCCAACTCGTTTAAATATTGCTGGATATAATGACAATAGATATATTTATCCATCAGCAACAGCTGACAAATATATCAATAAATTAACAAGTGCAGGTCAGGTTACACCTGGCGCAACAGGTCGCTTTGATCCAACGTATATGACCAATGCAAACGGAGGTCACTATTATTCCGTTACTTTCCAATTGCAAAAGAACAATTGGAATGGTTTTAATGGATCAATCGCCTACACGCATTCTGGAGCTAAAAACTTTGGTGATGGAGCAGGGGATCAAATTGCTAACCTTTGGTCAATTCCTCCAACAAATACAGGAAATCCAAATGACCCTTCATTAGGCTTTACAACCAATGTTGTTCCTAATCGTTTAGTAGGCATGCTATCTTATAAAAATAATTGGATTGGTAAATTGAATACTGCAATGACGCTATTTTACTCTGGTTCGTCAACTGGAAGAATGAGCTATGTTTATGGTGGTGATTTTAATAGAGATAATAATAGCAACAACAATGATTTAATTTACGTTCCTAAGGATGCATCTGAAATCAATTTCGTTAACATTCCTGCTTCTCAAGCAGGTGCTGGTAAAAATTATGCAGAAGCTTATACTGCCGAACAACAATCTAAAATGTTTTTTGACATGATTGATGGTGATGACTATTTGAAATCACGTAAAGGAAAGTATGCTGAGCGTAATGGTGGTACTATGCCTTGGAGAAATCAATTTGATTTCCGCTTATCACAAGAAATCGTTAAGAATATTGGTGGTGGAAAAAATGGTTTAGAATTCTATTGGGATGTATTTAATATCGGGAATTTGTTTAACTCTTCTTGGGGAATTTACAAATCTTCAAATACCTTGTTGTTAAGACCTCAAAATACGAGTGCACTAACACCTGATGGTACTGTTAAACCGAATTTCCAAATAGGTTACAATAATGGTGATGCAATAAAATCAACAACATATGTTAATGAATCAATAACATCAACATATTATATGCAATTTGGAGTGAAGTTCACTTTCAATTAATACATCAGGATTTTATAAAAGAAAAGGGGCTTTACATTGTAAAGCCCCTTTTCTTTTATACGTATTCTTAATCAGTTCCATCTTCTCTATGTACTTGTTGTAAAGTAGTATAGTACATTACTATTCATGTGTGTAGAACATGTTTATTACATTAATATCAAAAAAAAAGCTTAGTGATTCTTTTAAATCACTAAGCTTTTTTTTGATAGACTAAAGGTCAGCTTATTAAGCTTTTATTTCCTTTGATTTACGAAAGATAAAATACAAACCAACTAAAATAAAGGGTATGCTTAATAGCTGTCCCATATTGAGTGCCATACCTTGTTCAAAATCTTCTTGATCAATTTTGAAGTTTTCAAGATATAGTCGAGCGGAGAATAGTAAAACAAAGAAAATACCCATTAGGGCACCCGGTTTTTGTATTTTCTTGCTTCTAAATAAGTAAACAATAATGAAAAAGATAATGATATAAGCAATAGCCTCATATAGCTGCCCTGGATGACGCGGTACTTGATCGATCTGTTCAAATATGACTGCCCAAGGTTTATCCGTTTTAGGGCCAATCATCTCGGAATTAAAAAAGTTACCAATACGAATAAGAGCACCAGCAATCGGTACGACAACAACAAGACGATCTGCTAGCCATAGAAAATCTGTTTTGGTTTTACGACAGAATAAATATAAAGCTGCTAATATACCTATAGCTCCTCCATGACTTGCCAGTCCCGCAAATCCAGTCATTTGAAATTGACTATTGACAAATCTGAATGGTAACACTATCTCCAATAAGTGGTCTTTATAATAATCAAATTCATAGAAAAGACAATGTCCTAATCTGGCACCTATTAAAGTGCCTAAAAATATATAAATGCTTAATTTGTCCAACAATTCTTGACTCTTATTTTCATTTTTAAATATTTTAAGCATAATTATATACGATACTCCAAATGCTGCTAACCAACATAATGAATAATAACGAAGACCGAATGTGCCTATTTTAAATATTTCATGATCTAAATTCCAGTGAATGACGCTGAATAAACTCTCCATATTATCTAATTAATTTTTACAGCTGTAAATATAATGTTTAAAATCATTTTCAAACTATGATTTTGAAAGGAACCCGTGTAAAAGGGGTCAGATTTTGCTATCTATGCTTTCTTCGAAATAAAATCTGCTTTTGCTTTTGTCTTTATTATAATTTTTCATAATTTGACGACGATAATTAAATAATGAGCATGGCAGATAAGAAGAAGAAAGCAGATAAGCATATTTCTATCGTAACAAAGGATTCCATTTCTTTTTTTGAAAAATATATTAATAATCCTTCACCTACAGGATTCGAATGGGAGGGACAACGACTTTGGTTAGATTATTTAAAACCGTATGTTGACGAAACATTTACAGATAATTATGGTACAGCTGTAGGTGTGATCAATCCCAAAGCTGATTACAAAGTAGTCATTGAGGCACATGCAGATGAGATTTCTTGGTTTGTCAACTATATTAGTAAAGATGGGTTGATCTCTGTTATTCGTAATGGTGGTTCCGATCATCAGATAGCACCGTCAAAGAAGGTGAATATCCACACAGATAAAGGGTTTGTAAAAGCTGTTTTTGGATGGCCTGCTATACACACTCGATCTGGAGAAAAAGAAGAATCACCTACTTTGAAGAATATTTTCTTGGATTGTGGATGTATTTCTAAAGAGGAAGTAGAAGCGTTAGGTGTTCATGTTGGCTGTGTCATTACTTATGAAGATGAATTCAGTATTTTAAATAATCGCTATTATGTAGGTCGCGCAATGGACAATCGCGCTGGTGGTTTCATGATTGCAGAGGTGGCTCGATTATTAAAGGAAAATAAAAAAGATTTGCCTTTTGGATTATATATTGTAAATTCGGTTCAGGAAGAAATTGGTCTTCGTGGCGCGGAAATGATTGCTGATCGTATCAAGCCTAATGTGGCGATAGTAACGGATGTGACGCATGATACACAAACGCCAATGATCAATAAAGTCACGCAAGGAGATCTGGCATCAGGAGCTGGCCCAGTATTGTCATATGCGCCAGCCGTTCAGATTAATCTGAATAAGCTGTTGGTGAAAGTCGCAGAAAAAAATGCGATTCCATTTCAACGTCAGGCATCGTCACGTTCTACTGGAACAGATACAGATGCTTTTGCGTATAGTAATGGGGGTGTGCCTTCTGCGTTGATTTCTCTTCCTTTACGTTATATGCATACAACAGTAGAAATGGTACATAAAGAGGATGTTGATAATGTTATCCGTTTGATTTATGAGACATTGTTGAATATTAAGGCAGGACAAGATTTTAGAACTTTTACCAACTAGAATAAAAACATATATTAAATACTTATAATAAATTTTATGGAAAATAATCAAAATCAAAACGAATTGAGTATCGAGTTGACAGAAGAAGTAGCAGAAGGAATCTACTCAAATCTAGCGATCATTACACACTCAAACACAGAATTTGTGATTGATTTCGTACGTGTAATGCCAGGTGTGCCGAAAGCTAAAGTGAAATCTAGAATCGTTTTGACACCTGAACATGCTAAACGTTTGTTAGGTGCATTGCAAGATAATGTGACTCGCTTTGATGCTATCGCTGCTGCTGGTAATCAGGTTTCTGATGCTACAGTTATCGGTGGTGATCCAACTGTAGCTTTCCCTTTTGGTGGAACAACTGGTCAAGCGTAAATATTATTGCTTTTAAAGCGATAAAGAAACCGTAAGGAAAGAGCTAGGACATCATTGTTCTAGCTCTTTTTGCTTAAAAGTCTTTTAGGCGTGAATTTTGTTTTAACTAGGTAACTAAAAAATTTTACTTTATGGATATTCAGGTTAGGAACTTGACGAAGAAGGATTATGTTGATTTGAGAAGATCAATGACAGAAGCTTATCAAGGTACAGGGGGAGAGGTATGGACACGAGAAAATATCGTTGACTTAATCGATCTATTTCCTGAAGGACAATTGTGTGTAGAGATCGATGGCCACGTAGTGGCTTGTGCATTGTCGATTATTTTAAACTCAAAAAAGAATAATATCTACGACAGTTATTACGAGATCATTGACAACGGTAAATTTTCTAAACATAATGATGACGGTGACACCTTATATGGTATAGAAGTTTTTGTACACCCTGACCATCGTGCGCTTCGTTTAGGTAGACGTCTGTATGATTCAAGAAAAGAATTATGTGAACAGATGAACTTGAAGTCTATAGTGGCAGGTGGAAGAATCCCAAATTATCATAACTATTCGGATAAAATGAGTCCTAGGACTTATATTGAAAAGGTAAAACGTAAAGAAATTTATGACCCAACCTTAACTTTTCAACTGTCGAATGATTTTCACGTAAAAAAAATACTGAAGCATTACTTGCCTGAAGATTCCGAATCGATGGAATTTGCGACGTTATTGGAATGGAATAATATTTATTACGAGTCGGAGACCCGATCTATTTCGACAACAAAACAAACGATCCGTTTGGGGCTAGTGCAATGGCAGATGCGCTTGTTTGATAATATCGAAGCTTTCTATGACCAGATTGAATTCTTTGTTGATACGGTGAGTGATTATGGAACAGATTTTATTATGTTCCCCGAGTTTTTCAATTCACCTTTAATGAGCCCATACAATGAGCTTCCTGAACGGTTGGCGATGGAAAAACTAGCGGAGAAAACCGCGGAGATTATCGATAAGATTCAGCAATTGGCTGTTTCTTATAATGTCAATATTATTGCTGGATCAATGCCGATTATGGAGCATAAAAAATTGTATAATATATCTTATTTATGTCATAGAAACGGGAAATTAGATTCGTTTAAAAAAATACATATTACACCTAATGAATCTAAATATTACGGTATGATCGGTGGAAGTGAGGTTAAAGTATTTGATACCGATTGTGGCAAGGTTGGTTTATTGATCTGTTATGATGTTGAATTTCCAGAGTTGAGTCGAATATTAGCAGATCAAGGTATGCAAATTCTATTTGTACCGTTTATGACGGATACACAAAATGGCTACATTCGAGTGAGAACTTGTGCGCAAGCACGTGCCATTGAAAATGAATGTTATGTGGCCATTGCAGGTTCAGTTGGCAATTTACCTCGGGTAAATAATATGGATATTCAATATTCGCAGTCTGCTGTTTTTACACCCTCAGATTTTGCCTTTCCAAACAACGCAATTAAAGCGGAAGCGACACCAAATACTGAAATGGTGTTAATTGCAGATGTGGATTTGTATGCACTTCGAGATTTGCATGAGTATGGGACTGTGAAAGTAATGAAAGATCGTAGAAAGGATCTGTATGAGGTAAAATTGTTAAAATAGGATGAGTATAATCTTATTTGGATCATGTACTTATTGTTAAATCAAAAAAGCACCAATATGGTGCTTTTTTGATTTAATTGTTGACTAATCCATATTGTGCTTCTGTGTAGCGTTCTCCAATATGAGGGTATTTTTTGAGGATATCTTCAATTTCCTTTAATTCTTGTTCGTTTAATTTGAAATCTATAGCTCCTGCATTTTCTATTAACCTTTTTTCGCTCCTTGTACCTGGTATAGGGATAACATCATCACCTTGATGTAATAACCAAGCTAAAGCCAATTGAGCTGCAGTCATATTTTTGCTTTGAGCAAAAGCTGCGAATACATGAGCCAACTGATTATTGTTTGCTAGATTGCTACCTTGGTATCGAGGAAGCATCTTTCTAAAATCGTTATCATCAAGTTTGTCGACCTGAAGTGTATTGGTTACCAAACCCCGAGAAAGAGGAGAGTAGCAGACTAAACTAATGCCTAGCTCACGTGTTGTTTTCAAGACTTCTTTTTCAACATCTCTGGATAAAATAGAGTATTCATTTTGTAATGCTGAGATCGGATGAATCTTGTGCGCTTTTCGAATGGATTCAGGAGAAGCTTCGCTCAATCCTAAATATTTGACTTTACCTTCCTTTACCAGATCTGACATCGCACCTACAGTCTCTTCAATAGGGACGTTGGGATCGACACGATGTGCGTAATACAAATCTATAACATCGACTTTTAATCTTCTTAGACTGTGTTCCACAGCACTTTTTATCCATTTAGGTGAGCCATCAAAATAAGTTTCTAATGAATTGCTAGGAGCTGCAATACCATTCTTAAAGCGAAATCCAAATTTTGTAGCGATAAAAACTTTGTCTCTGTTTGGAACTAAAACTTTAGCAATTAATTCCTCATTCGCACCATTGCCATACATGTCTGCTGTGTCCCAAAAATTAAGACCAATTTCCAATGCCTTTTCTAATGTAGCGATACTTTGTCCTTCATCAGAGGGGCCGTATGCAAAACTCATTCCCATACAACCTAAACCAATTGCAGAAATTTGTTCATTTGTGTTTCCTAATGTTCTGTATATCATATCTTATCTTTTTGATATAACAAAGATAGGAGCAACATTTCTTTACAGCTTATACTAATCAAGTCATTAATTATACTAATCAAACTGTTTGTCGCAATTGCATGGGCGTCCTTTGTGTTCGTTTTTTTATGAAGTTGTTGAAATATGAAGGGTATTCAAAACCCAATGCATAGGCAATTTCAGCGATTTGCCAATCCGTTTGCTTTAAAAGGCGTTGTGCTTCTCTAGTCGTCCTTTCTGCAATAAGTTCACTCGTTGTTTTTCCAGTTTCTTCTTTTAGTGCTTTATTCAAATGATTAGGGTGAATAAAAAGCTGTGCGGCAAAATCCGCTGGATTTTTCAATAGTAAACCCTCTTGATTCTGAATGGGGAATTGGCGTTCTAATAGCTCAAGAAACAAGTGTGAGATTCTTGAACTTGCCTTATTGCCAATTTCGTATACTTCAACGGGTTTTAACTTTAACCCTTCGTGTACCAACAATTCAATATACGTCCTCGCTAAATCAAAACGAAAAGCATAATCAGATTGCAAAGTATCATCTATTTTCATAAATAAACTGTTCAATGACTTTACTTGATCATCAGTTAGAAAATAAATAGGGTTTTCACTTACATCCATCAACCGCGATTCCTTAAAAATATGTGAATTTCCATTGCTATTAATAAAATCGTTATCAAACACACAAAACCATCCATTTTGATCATGTTGTACATTTTCCCATGAATAAGGAATCATTGGATTCGAAAAAAGTAAAGCAGGGCGATCGATCTTTATCCATCTCTCTGCATAATGCAATTCACCTCGACCTATAATCAAAGAAATCTTAAAAAAATCTCGCTTAATATATGGTGTGGTGGGTTTACAATGCCCTCGAGAGAATACGCTGATATGACCATAATCAGCATTTTTTAAAGGATAGTCTTTTTCTCCTGGAATTTGTATCTGTAATCTGTGATAAAAATCTTGAAGGTTTTCCGAACTCATATCGTGCTGTTTTATGAAATAAATATAATGGTTTTCAATTGAATGTGTTTCAAATTAAAGTCAGTTTATTGATTGCAATTGAAAAACTGCGGATCTAACTTTTATATTTAAATTAATTAGGAAGAATTTATTCTCTATGCAGAATGATCGATTTAGGAATGCGGAGAACAATCCTAATGGGTATAAAACAAAAGAGGGATTTAATGAATAAATCCCTCTTAAATTATATTGCTTGTTATTACTTTTGTAACTTAACATTTACCGCATTCAGACCTTTAAGTCCTTTTTCCGTTTCAAATGTTACTTTATCATTTTCTTTAACAGCGTCGATTAAACCATTAACGTGGAAAAATATTTTATCTTGAGTTTTAAGGTCACGAATAAAACCAAATCCTTTATCTGTATTGTAAAAGTTCACGATACCAGATTTAATTAAATCTTCTGGATTTGCTTCATATTTAGCAGTTGATATAGCAATATCTTCTACATTAATTTTTTGTTTTTTTGTAGGATCTGGAGGTGTTGAAGTTATATTTCCAAATTCATCGACATAAGCAAACATCTCTTCTAAACTTTTACCTTTATCGGTATTGTTCTTTCTGTCTTCTTTTTTTTGCTCTTTATCTTGTTTCTTTTTTAACTTTTTTTTCTCTTTTTCTTTTTTGCTAAAGCTTTCTGAACTACTCATTTATTTATTTAAAATTAATATTATACCATATAAAACCACTCAATTTTAGCAGTTTAAAATAAACAAAAGTCAGTGAGTTAACTAAAATCAAAAGGTGAAAGCCATATCTCGAACAAGATAATTGAATTGTTTTAAAACGTAGGGACTCTGCTTATTGTCACAAATATACTAAAAAATAATCAACATCATATTTTATTATAAAAAATATAGGTCAAAAAAATAATTTAATTTAAGTTAGGAGATTTAGGGAAATTAGCAACATGTGCATATTTTGCACCTAAACTTATAACTGATTGTTTCCAAAGTAGTTCGGTGTCATTTTCAAAGACTAATGAAGAATGAAATTTGTTCTGTACAGCCCAGCTATTTTCTTTTATTTCCTTGTCCAATTGATCAGGTTGCCAGCCAGAATAACCGATGAAAAACTTGATATCTTCTTCCTTTATTTTGTTCTCATTTATCAAGGAAAATAGGAGTTCCGCATCTCCTCCAAAGTATATATTCTCCCGTATTTCTTCTCCACTTAATAGTAAATCAAATCTAGCATGAATGAAGAATAACTCATTCTGCGCAACTGGACCTCCAATATGTAGGGGGAATGAACAACCTGAGATTTCTTTAATTAAGTCTCCAACAGTTCCAACAACTTTTTGATTGAGAATAAATCCTAATGTCCCTTCTTTCTGATCATGGTCACATAACAAGATCACTGATCTTTCAAAATGTGGATCAAGCATAAAGGGTTCGGATATTAATAAACATCCTGTTTGTGGATCAAGTTCGCTAAACATTTTATTTTAATTACATTTAAATACTATAAAATTAATGCCAAAGTCATTGAAAAATTAATTTATACTAGATTAGTCGATTAAAATAAGTGAATTTAGTATGTTTGTGACATATAAAAATTAAAAGTCATGGCAATCGAACATAAAGATATTGCTGCTATTCGACAGGATTATGCATTAGGTAATCTATCTGAAAGCGATGTTAGCAATGATCCTTTAGTACAATTTGAAAAATGGTTTAATGAAGCTGTTCATAGTGAGGTTATTGAACCCAATGCAATGGTTTTATCTACAGTAGGGGCTTTTTCATTACCATCATCTCGGGTGGTATTGTTGAAAGATCTAAAGGAAAACGGTTTTAGTTTTTTTACAAATTATAATAGTCGTAAGGGTATAGAGGTGGAGGGTAATCCTCATGTTGCTGCTTTATTTTTTTGGCCAGAATTGCAACGTCAGGTTCGTATAGAAGGATTGATTGAAAGATTGTCAGAGGAAGATTCTAATGAATATTTTCAATCAAGACCTAAAGGTAGTCGAATAGGTGCTATAGCTTCCCCGCAAAGTGAAACGATTCCAAATAGAAATTTTTTGGAAAGTCGTGTCGTAGATCTTGAAAAAGAATTTGAAAATCAAGATATTATCCCTCGTCCTGAATCTTGGGGTGGCTTTTTAATTAAACCTATTTATCTTGAATTTTGGCAGGGGAGATCAAGTCGTCTTCATGATAGAATTGCCTTCCAGAAAATAGAAGATTCTTGGAAAATAATCCGTTTAGCACCATAGCAATCATGGGTACGCAAGAAATTTCAAATTTAATAAAAGAGCAGTTTGGTGAAGAGGCTGTTTTGAGAGTAGAAGAATCTGGTCTGCAATCTGCTATTTATATTGATGCTTTACGTCTGGAGGAAATTTGTTATTATTTACGAGACCAAGAAGTTTTATATTTTGATTTTTTAAATAATATTTCTGCAGTTGATCTGAATGAACATGGATTTTTAGTCACTTATCATTTGACATCCATCCCTTATAGACATACTGTAGTTTTAAAGATAGAAGTAGAAAATGATCGTGATTTAAATAATTTGCCAGAAATTCCGTCTGTTTCTGCTGTATGGAAAACGGCAAATTGGCATGAGCGAGAAGCGTTTGATTTAATGGGAATATTCTTTGTTAATCATCCCGATTTACGACGTATTTTGCTTCCCGATGACTGGGAAGGTCATCCGCTAAGAAAAGATTATCAGGATCCCGAAAGTTATCATGGAATAGCTATTAAATAAATAACAATTCGATTACCACGGAATATGTCTAATACAAAGTATACAGCTGCTTTAGAAAAGTACGAAAAACATCTGGATGATATTGGTTCGCAGGAAATGATCATCAATATGGGACCCCAGCATCCTTCTACACATGGCGTTCTTCGACTGCAATTGATAACCGATGGAGAGATCGTGAAGGAAGTGATTCCGCACTTGGGTTATTTACATCGATGTTTTGATAAGCATGCAGAATCCATGAATTATGGGAAAACAATACCTTTTACTGATCGATTGGATTATTTGTCTTCAATGAATAATAGTCATGCATTTGTGATGGGCGTAGAGCGTATGTTGGGAATAGCGGATAAAATTCCAAAAAGAATCGAATACATACGGGTGCTCGTTTGTGAATTGAATCGTATTGCTTCTCATTTGATTGGTATAGGTACTTATGGTATTGATATTGGTGCTTTTACACCTTTTATGTGGTGTTTTAGAGATCGTGAGCATATCATGAATATGTTGGAATGGGCTTCTGGTTCCAGGATGTTGTATAATTATATTTGGGTAGGAGGTTTATTTTATGATTTGCCAGTAGGTTTCGAAGAGCGTTGTTCAGAGTTTGTAACCTACTTTAAACCAAAACTAATTGAATTAGATGAATTGCTAACCAATAATCAGATTTTTATTTCGAGAACAGCGAATATTGGTATACTTCCTGCAGATGTGGCTATTAATTACGGGGTTTCAGGGCCAATGCTTCGGGCATCAGGTATTAAATGGGACTTGAGAAGAATAGATGCATATTCTGTTTATCCAGAAATTGAATTTGAAATTCCAGTTGGAAAAGGAGAGATGGGAAGTGTGGGAGACTGTTGGGATCGTTATAAAATAAGAGTAGATGAGGTCAAAGAATCGGTGAAGATTATCGAGCAGTGCCTAGCTCGTTTAACTAAGGATTTTGCACGTACAAATGAATTCGATCCAAGGGCATTAGTTCCTAAGAAAATTAATCTAAAAGCACAAGACTATTATGTGAGAGCAGAGAATCCGAAAGGGGAGTTAGGTTTTTACTTTGTAACGCAAGAAAAGTCTGATATTCCTAAACGTGTAAAAGCGAGAGGGCCAAGTTTCAACAATCTATCTGTTCTCCCAGAATTAGGAAAAGGGACGCTAATTGCAGATTTGATTGCCATATTGGGTTCAATGGATATTGTCTTAGGAGAAGTCGACCGATAGTTTACTTCTTTTGTAATTTTTATGTTATCAAACCGCATAAAGATGCAATATGATTTGGTTGTTTATGCATTTTCTTATACATTTGTAGTCTCATAATTTAAGTTTATAATTGGTTAATAGAAGTCTGCTGTTGTAAAATAGCAGACTTTTTATTTTGTTTTAGACCCCGATTATTGCTTTTAAAGTCCAATTATAATTTCAATTAAATTAGTAACTTTACGGCATACAAAATGTTTTTTAAAGTGACCGATAGTTTAGTTATCATTCCTACATACAACGAGAAAGAGAATATCGAAAAAATTATTCGTAAAGTATTCTCACTTTCAATACCCTTTCATATTTTAATAGTTGATGATGGCTCTCCTGATGGTACTGCACAAATTGTGAAATCACTTCATGAAGAATTTGATGGCCGTTTGTTTATAGAAGAACGTCAGGGAAAATTAGGGCTAGGTACAGCTTATATCCATGGGTTTAAATGGGGATTACAAAGATCTTATGAATTTATTTTTGAAATGGATGCTGATTTTAGTCATAATCCCGAAGATTTAATTCGTTTGAGACAAAATTGTTTGAATGGTGCTGATATGAGTATTGGTTCTCGTTATGTCAAAGGCGTAAACGTTGTCAATTGGCCGATGAGTAGAGTTTTGATGTCTTATTTTGCTTCGGTTTACGTCCGTTTTATCACAGGCATTACCATTCAAGATGCGACTGCAGGTTTTGTCTGTTTTAATCGAAAAGTGTTGGAGAAGATTCCTTTAGATAAAGTTAAATTTGTAGGATATGCTTTTCAGATAGAGATGAAGTATACAGCAATCCAATTTGGATTTAAAGTTGAAGAAATACCTATCATTTTTACAGATCGTACAGAAGGAATTTCTAAAATGAGTACAAGTATTTTTAAAGAGGCTTTTTTGGGAGTTATTCAATTAAAGATTTCTAGTTGGACTCGAAAATATAATTAAATCTAAGAAAGGAACAGAAATGAATGAGCATTTAGATCCTAATGCTGAAAATTTGAGTCACACTGATCGTGATATTGAACGTGTGTTGCGACCACAAGTTTTTGAAGATTTTACGGGACAAGAAAAAATTTTAGAAAATCTTAGTATTTTTGTTAAAGCGGCAAAGTTAAGAGGTGAGTCATTAGATCACGTTTTACTTCATGGCCCCCCAGGTCTTGGAAAAACGACACTTTCAAATATTATCGCGAATGAGATGGGCGTAGGGATAAAGATTACCTCTGGTCCTGTTCTGGATAAACCTGGTGATTTAGCAGGTTTATTAACCAACTTGGAAGAAGGAGATGTCTTATTTATTGACGAAATTCATCGCCTGAGTCCTATCGTAGAAGAATACCTTTATTCAGCTATGGAGGATTTTAAGATTGATATCATGCTGGAAACTGGGCCCAATGCGCGTTCCGTTCAAATATCGCTGAACCCTTTCACCTTAATCGGTGCTACAACACGTTCGGGATTGCTGACATCTCCTTTGCGAGCAAGATTTGGTATTAATGCCCGTTTACAATACTACGATGTCAAATTGCTTACTACTATCGTATTGCGATCGGCTGACATCCTTAAAACTCCAATTAGTGATGAAGGTGCTTATGAAATTGCAAGAAGAAGTAGGGGTACGCCCCGTATTGCTAACGCACTATTACGGAGAACGCGAGATTTTGCACAGATCAAAGGAACAGGTTCTATAGAACGTGAAATTGCTAAATATGCCCTGAATGCCTTGAATGTGGATGAAAATGGACTGGATGAAATGGATAATCGTATATTGAGTACCATTATTGATAAATTTAAAGGTGGACCTGTTGGATTAAAAACGATTGCAACGGCGGTGGGTGAAGATGAAGGGACTATAGAAGAGGTCTATGAGCCTTTCTTGATTCAAGAAGGTTATTTAATGCGTACGTCAAGAGGAAGAGAGTGTACTGAGGCTGCTTTTAGACATCTTGGTCGAACATTCTTAAATAAAGGAAATACACTTTTTTAATGCTCGCTCATTTTTCTATCGTATGTATAGGCTAATCTTTTTTTGATGTTTTTAAAATTTTTAAAGCTCTACTTCTAATGGCTGGGGTTGGGTTGATCCTTAGCAAATAATCAATCTGGGTATGGACCTCTTCTTTTAACCAAGGAAATTGAACGCTCATTTGGTTTAATATATCCATGCAATTAGTTAGTACAGCAATAGGGCAGTTAGGATCTGTTAACCAATTAAAACAGACCTCTATTATGACTTCTGATTCTTCATCTTTTAATTCAATATGGTTAGCTTTTGAAGAAGTTATATACAATAAAACTTTACTGTAACTTCTCGCACAGCTCCAGTTATTCAAACCGCTTAGATTTTTGATAAGCGCTCTATAGATAGCTACGCTAAGTAAGCTTTTATCTTTTAATACGATCGTCTCAAACATCCAAGCGCTTCTAAATGCCAGTTGTTTATCTTCCTGATATGTGGATAATGCAAGTAAATCTGCAATAGAGAGTCCTTGTAATATATCTAAAGAAAAATCCGCTACCTGATACTGTGTATAGATAGCGGAAAAAATTTGTAATTTTTGTTTTGTAATCATTGATTATCTACTCAGTGGTATTTCTCTATTCATTTCAGTCATATTGACTTCTTTAGTTTTAGAATCACCAATCAGATATTCAGCAAAATAATCTCCCATCTTCCAGAAGAAATATTCTGTCATATCACCAAATCCATGGCGTTGCCCTGGCAATAATAAGAAGTCAAAACGTTTATTCGCTTTAATTAATGCATTTACCATTCTAATCGAGTTGGCTGGATGTACATTATTGTCTATGTCTCCAGTAGCAATCAACAATTTACCTTTTAAGTTTTTAGCTAGATCTGGATTTTTGTCAATCTCATAGGAAAATGTAGTATCTCCTTTACTACTGATTTTTTCCGTTATACCATTATGTCTCTCACTCCACCATCTGTTATATATATTGTTCTCATGATTTCCAGCACCAGAAACGGCTACTTTGAAAAAATCAGGATAGACAAGCATGGCAGCTGTAGACATGAAACCTCCACCTGAATGCCCAGTAATACCAACACGATTGATATCGATAAATTTGTACCGATCTGCTAATTGCTCTGCAGCTACTTTTTTATCTTCCAATCCATAATCTCTGAGGTTGCCATATCCATAGGTATGATACCATTGGGATCTTGCTGGATGTCCACCTCGATTACCGACTGTGATGACAATCATGCCAAACTGAGCCAAACGATCAATTCTATCCATACTTCTTCCGAAAGATTTGTTTACAGCTTCGGTTTGGGGACCAGGATAGACATACTCGACAATAGGATAGGTCTTTGTACTATCAAAATCAAAAGGTTTGTACATCACGCCATACAAGTCTGTAATACCATCTCCAGCTTTAACTTTAAAAGGTTCAGGGAATTTATAGCCTGCAGCAAATAATAAGGAAAGATCGGCCTTTTCTAGTGTCATTAATTTTTGTCCATTTGCATTACATAAAGTAACTTCAGGAATGGTATTCACCCTAGAAAAATTATTGACAAAATATTTAGCACTTCCACTAACTTCCACTTGATGATCGAAATTTCCTATATTTAATAATTTCAAGTTTGTACCATTAAAGTTAACACTGTAATGATGTAAGTAATATGGATCTTCATTTTTTTCTCTTCCATTTGCAGTAAAATACAAAGTTTTTGATGCCATATCAGAACCTGTGATCTCTTCACAATTGAATGATCCACTTGTTAATTGTTGCTGCAAGTTTCCTTGATTGTCATATAAATAGAAATGTCCCCATCCATCACGTTGCGACCAATGGATAAATTCCGAACCATTGTTGATCAATAATGGTTTTTTGATGTCTTGATAGACATTGGATCGTTCTTCAACTAATACTTTAGATGTGCCATCTACATTAACCTTTAACAAGTCAATACGTTTTAAATCACGACTAGAACGAGCCATATAAAAGGCATCATTCGTGCCTAACCAATAATTGATAAAATAATCACCTTTGTAACTGTTTTTATCCGTTGTTTTTGACCAATTACTTAAAGTTTGATTTTTAAATGCATCAATTTTTATTTGCTTATAAGATTTATCAGAAGCTGTAAAAATAAATAACTGTGTCTCCGTTGAGTCCGTTTCACCTGGCATTTGATATTTGTATGTTTCTAATGTTGGACGTTTGCTTCCAACATTATTAATCACCCATAACGGATTGAGACTTCTGTTATCTTTGCGGGTTATGACAAAATACTTTCCATCTGGAGACCAATTCATCCAAACTTGTTTCCTTTTGACAAGATCCTCTTCCTTTTTATCTTCGCCAGTAGTGGTGCTATACTCATCACCAGCCCAAGCATAATATTGAACTCCGTCTTTTGTAATTTGATGCTCAACTACGGTGCTATCTTTTTCATTCTTCAATGCCTTTTCGTAATTAGTACGATCCATCCAATACAAATTATAATCTTTAGCAAAATAAATTGTATTCGTATCTGGGGAAAAGGTTGCCCAATCTAATTTTTTCTTTTCTTTTGTCTTATCATTCAACTCGATTACCTTCTTTGTTGCTAAATCATACTCCAGGTAAAAAAGTTTCTTTTTTAACGTGTCTGTTTTAACTTTTAATTTTTCAATTTCCTCTTTCGATTTGATCGTATCTTTGCTGCTTGCTACTTCAAATCTAATTTTCTTCTCATCTTTTGTAAATCTTAGATTTTGTAGCAATAAGTGTTGAGCATCAAATGGATTCTTAACAATTTTAGTAATTTGTGCGGCTAAGTTTTCATTATCAAATAAAAGTTCTTTTTTCTTCACCACAGGATCTACGAGATACCAGTTTTTTCCTTGCGGAGAGGTGAAATCATACCAGAATCGATCTGAAAAATTAATCCAATTTGGTGTAACCGTCGTAGAAAAAATCATTTTTCTAAGCTTATCAGGTGAAAATTTGGAGGCTAATTGATAGTTTGCTTGAGGTTTTGAAATTGATTCTTGGGCTGACGCACAAAAAGTTGTGAGCAACAGCCCTAAGAATAAGTAAATCTTATTCATTTTAGGTTTTATAATGTAATTAAAAACCAAAAGTATTAAGTAATCAGGTGAGAAAAAAGTAAGTCTTGTAATATTTTAGTTAACCATAGCTATGAATAGAACTTTTCATTGAAATTTACTAAAAATAACTCTTCTGTTGCTCGTGTTATTCCAGTATATAGCCAGCGTAAAAATTCTGTCGTTAACATTTCATCTGTCAGATAACCTTGGTCGACAAAAACAGCTGGCCATTGTCCTCCTTGTGCTTTGTGACAAGTAATAGCAAAAGCAAACTTAATTTGCAAAGCATTATAATAAGGATCTTTCTTGATGGCATCCAAACGATCTTGTTTTAAGAAAATATCTTCATAATCCTGTGCTACGGCTTCATAAAGTTTTTTTTGCTCCTCATAAGGAAGATTTGGGCTATCGGTATACAGGCTGTCCAAAATAACGCGACAGGTAATCGGTTCCTGATTTTGGGTATCCATAAACTCAAGGGTGATATCTGCAAACCGAAAACCATGCTGTTCATGCACATGACTTACTTTTCTCACTTTAGCCATGTCACCATTTGCAATAAACCCATTTTCAATGTCGTTTTCTTGTAGCCAAAAATAATTGTTGCGGACGACCATAATATGATCCCCACCTGTTATTTCTTCTTCACGAAATAGAATTTGATTGCGGATATGCTGATTATAAAGGTTAGCAGATTTATTTGACCGACAAATAATCATCGTGTTTTCGATGCCAAATTTGTCATAAGCATAATGTATTCCTTCAATTAAACGTTCTCCTGTCATACGATAAATATCTTTAAATCCATTTGTTATGAATTTAGGAAAAGGGTAGGTTCCTTCTAATTCTTCCAAATTGATTTCTTGCCTAATCTTAGTCGCATTAAAAAGAATACCAGAACTTTTCTGTTGTCGTACGACATCTGTTAGTTCAAAAGTGTAAGGATGGAAATAGAATTCATTTTCCAGGTAAGCGGCATTCAATGCTGGACTTTCCCATAGACCCACTGGAGGTAATTGGGCAGTATCGCCTACAAACATAATAGCACAATTCTTTCCACTGCGTACATACCTGACTAGATCATCCAATAAACTTTTTGAAAACATATTGACACTTTCATTCGAGATCATCGAAGACTCATCAATAATGAATAGCGTATCTTCATGCAAATTTTCAGCTAAAGTGAAGTCTAACTGAAAGGACACAGCGTTTTTTTTGCGGTATATTTTTTTATGTATGGTTAGCGCCGGTCTTCCTGAATAATAGCTCATAACTTTAGCTGCTCGACCTGTAGGTGCAAGAAGAACAGCTTTTTTCTTAATATAAGGTAACGTTTGTACAAGGGCAGAAATAATAGTTGTTTTACCCGTTCCTGCATAACCTTTTAAAACAAAACAGTCTTGTGTACGGAAGGAACTCAAAAATGTAGCTAACAATTCAAAAACAGAATTTTGCTGTGGAGTTGCTGTCCAAGGAAAGCGTTGAATCAATAATTCTTTAATATGCACGATCAAAGTTATCTAAAAGGTTTGTCTTATCGTTTAGAAAAGTTAATTTTGTTAGGTTGTACAATTTAATAATTGAATTTGGAAAGCATACATATGAATTATATATCTGAGGAGTTTAATATCCATTTTTTGCCAGAATATACCTTATCTGCAAAAGCAGGTTTTAGCAAAGATGTTATCATGGTAACAGACAAACAGTTAAACTTGAATCTATTGCTGGAATATGATGCAGAAAACCCGCGATTGGAAGCTACTCAAATTTTGAGCTTACCTTTTCGATATGTTAAGGTCGTTATACCGCATCAAAGCCTGACCTTTATTCCTAAAGAAGTTTTTCAAGAAGATCGATTAAACGAATATGCTTCTTATCTAGTCGAGCACGTTCCTCATCATATTCATACACAGGAGTTGAAAAATTTAGGTATAGTAGCTGTATTTGAATATGATCTGATATTATATAACAGATGGAAAGCCCTCTTTCCTGATGCTGAAATATTTCCTGAATTTTGCATTGTCTTAGATCAAGCGCAAGATCTGGTGCCGATAAGAGGATCTGTCTTAGGTGTTCATTTTGTTTCGGACCATTTAGTAGATCTATATGTATTTCAAAATGGACAATTTATATTGTACAATTCTTTTGATGTACATTTTACGGATGATTTGAATTATTATATTTTAAATATTTTAAAGCAATTGTCACTAACAGATCAAGTTTCTAAAGTGTTGGTTTCTGGAGATATACCTCATGATAGTTATATAAAGTGTTTAGAAAGATATTCAAGCACAATAGCCTATCTAGAATCAAAAAGCAAAGTTTATGTAAGAAGTGCGGAGCAAATAAACTTCAATAATTATCAGACATTACTTGACGCTGTGTTATGCGAATAATAGGAGGGCAATATGGTGGTATACGTCTTAATCCACCGACAGACTTACCCGTAAGACCAACTACGGATATTGCAAAGGAAGCGTTATTTAATATCTTACAAAATCGTCTTGATTTTGAAGAATTAGATTGTTTGGATTTATTTGCGGGTACAGGCAATATTAGTTTTGAATTGGCTTCTCGTTATGTAAACTCTGTTGAATCTATTGACTTACATTTTAAATGTGTTCAATACATTGCGGATACGGCAAAAAAGATGAATATCGTTAATATTAAGACTAAAAAGGCTGATGTATTTAAATATATTCAGACCACTAAAAGAAAGTTCGACTTTATTTTTGCTGATCCTCCTTATGATATTCCAAAATTACCGCAATTGGCGCAGCTGATATTTGAAAGTGAACTGCTAAATAAAGGTGGCTTACTTGTTATTGAACATCCTTCAACAAGAGAGATGGATCCGCATCCAAATCTTATAGAGAAGCGGAAGTATGGATATTCATCATTCTCATTTTATACTTTTTAATTATGAAGATTGCTGTTTTTGCTGGGTCATTTGATCCATTTACATTGGCACATCAAGATCTTCTTGAAAGGGCTTTACCTCTTTTTGATAAGATTTATATTGCTATTGGTGTGAATAGTGCCAAGCAAGGTTTATTGACCGTTGCTGAAAAATTAACAACTATTCAGTCTGTTTTTAAAAACATTGAAACGATTGAAGTAGTTTCTTTTGAAGGATTAACAATTGCCTTTTGTAAACAGGTGGGCGCTAATTTTTTGCTAAGGGGACTTCGCAATACTGCAGATTTTGAGTTTGAGAATAGCATCGCGCAAAATAATTTAATTTTGGCTCCTCATATAGAAACATATTTCTTGATGAGCAGGAGTGGACTTGCACATATTTCTTCTACGATCGTTCGTGATGTGTGGAAGAATAAAGGATCAATTAGCAATATGGTTCCTGCAGAAATAGACAATTTTTTAAAAAATAAATAATTCAAGTGAAAAAGGGATGTTTTTAAGAATATCCCTTTTTTATTGTGAAATCCAGAGATTTTTAACACCAAATTATATTTTGTTGATAAGCGTAATTGTTTATATTACAGATTGTTGTGAATGACATCTAAACTTCATGTATAGTTATATCAATTTTCTTATATGTATTATTCAAATTGATGCCAAATAAAATTCTGTTTAACAAAAACTTTTGTTATAACAGATTGAAAATTAGTAAATTAATATATGCTTGGTTAATTTAAGAATCATATCTTTCGAAGGCATTTAGAAAGGATGTTCGCATGGTATTGAAGTTACCCAAGACCTCTGTAATAAAAGCATTATCCAATAATTCAAAGACGCCATTGATACCATCCACGAGATCTATTTCCGCGATTTTATAAGACTGCTCTAAGGTTCCTTGCTCAAACTTGATGATGAACTTTTGGTTCATGCTGAAGATGGATATCTTACATTCCGGATGTGGTAATTCTGCTAATATTCTCATGTTACTAATTTTTACAAAGTAAATAAAAAAACGGTTAATCCTACAAAAGGACTAACCGTTATATGGAAAAATACGATATTAAATTAAACGATTCCTTGTTCTTTCATTGCTCTGGCTACTTTTAAGAATCCACCTATATTGGCGCCTTTTAGGTAGTTGATGTAATTTTTATCATGACCATACTTGACACATGTTTTGTGAATATTGATCATAATATCTTTTAGTTTGCTATCGACTTCTTCTTTCGTCCACTGTTGTCTAATCGAATTCTGAGACATCTCTAATCCCGATACGGCTACACCACCTGCATTGGCAGCTTTACCTGGTGCGAAACTAATTTTTGCATCATGAAAGATCTTAATTGCTTCAGCTGTTGATGGCATGTTAGCTCCTTCAGCAACACATTGGCAACCATTGCTAATTAATGTTGTAGCATCTTCTTTTGTTAATTCATTTTGAGTAGCACATGGAAGTGCAATATCACATTTGAAATCCCAAGGTTTTTTATCAGTAAAATATTGTGCGTTCGGATACTTGATGATATATTGGTCTAAATCGCGTCCAATTGTGCCGATATAGGCTAATTTTTCAGAAGTAATTCCTTCTTCATCATAGATTGTTCCTTGACTATTGGAAAGTGTAATTACTTTGGCCCCCAATTGAATTGATTTTTCAGCTGCGTAATAAGCTACGTTACCAGCACCTGATATGGCTACAATCTTATCTTTTAAATCTTGATTGTTGAAATCATAAATACATGCTACAAAATAAAGCAAGCCGTAACCTGTGGCTTCTGGTCTCGTGTAAGATCCACCCCAAGCACTTCCTTTACCCGTTAACACACCTGTAAATGCATTTTGTAATCTTTTATACTGTCCAAATAAATAACCTATCTCACGTGTTCCTACGCCTATATCTCCAGCAGGAACGTCTGTATCTGGACCAATATGTCTAAACAATTCAGTCATGAAACTTTGACAGAAACGCATAATTTCATTATCTGACTTTCCTTTTGGATTAAAGTCAGAGCCACCTTTACCACCTCCAATAGGTAAGCCTGTTAAGCTATTTTTAAAGACCTGTTCGAAAGCCAAAAACTTCAAAATACTTAAGTTTACAGAAGGAGCGAAGCGTAACCCGCCTTTATACGGACCTATAGCACTACTCATTTGAACACGGTAGCCTCTATTGACCTCAACTTCATTCTTATCGTTTAACCAAGCCACACGGAATGAAATAACACGTTCTGGCTCAACTAATCTTTCTAAGATTTTTAATTTAAGTAGCTCTGGATGACTTTTAGAGATAAATGGAATTAGATCCTCTGTAACTTCTTGTACAGCTTGTAGAAATTCTGGTTCATTTGGATTACGTTTCTCAACGTAATTTATGAATTCGTTAAAAGTGTGTGACATGTATTATAGTAAATTTTTTCCCTTTTGAATTGCTAATATATGAAAATTAAACTTATTTCTTTACACTTTTTTTATAAAAAATTCATTTTATGTGTAAAAATTAAAAATGAATGGTAAGTTTCCTATTATTGATTAATTTATTATTTTT
Source organism: Sphingobacterium sp. SRCM116780 (assembly GCF_021442025.1). NCBI lineage: Bacteria > Pseudomonadati > Bacteroidota > Sphingobacteriia > Sphingobacteriales > Sphingobacteriaceae > Sphingobacterium > Sphingobacterium sp. SRCM116780. The sequence goes on along the minus strand of NZ_CP090446.1, from coordinate 1,607,848 downwards.
GTAGTATATTCAACTGAAGAATTTGAAGATATTTGTCTATATATTAAGCTTATATTTCATTGCATTGACGATGATACCTTGTTCAGATCATGTACAAGAGGTATCTATGCGTACAACTGCATCGAAACAGGTGCATCATGAAGACGAAAATCATATGGATTATTGTTCGCCATTTTGTGTGTGTTCTTGTTGTTCTACAGTGATGCATGTTGAAGATACAACTGTCCTGTCTTTTATAGTTGTGTTGCTACAATCTAAAGATGAAATTGCCCACGAGAGCAATTTTTACTCGTTTGACTACTCCAGCATCTGGCAACCTCCCCAACTCGTTTAATTTTACTTCTTTATTAAGGTCTTAATCGACTACATTTCATACGCTCATATATGTTGTGGGCATTTGTCTAGCTATTTAAGTAAATTATTATGTTGAACGCAATCATCAGGTTCAGTATCCGAAATAAAGTTATTATCGGACTATTGACACTGATATGGATCATCTGGGGGGTATGGAGTGCTTTACACATTCCTATTGATGCCAATCCGGATATTACGAATAATCAAGTACAAATTATCACCAGTTCTCCCGCTTTAGCGACACAGGAAGTGGAACAATTTGTAACGTATCCCATTGAACAAGAATTAACAAATTTACCAGATCTAACAGAGCTACGCTCCATCTCTAGATTTGGACTATCTGTGGTCACCGCAGTTTTTGACGATGACGTCGATATTTATTTTGCCAGGCAATTGATCAGTGAAAAATTGCAGGAAGCTAAAGAAAATATTCCTCCAGGTCTTGGAAGTCCAGAATTGGCGCCAATAAGTACTGGATTGGGAGAAATTTATCAATATGTCATTCATCCTGCAAAGGGAGCTGAATCTAAATATACCGCCACAGACTTGCGAACCATGCAAGATTGGATCATTGCAAGACAATTATATGGAACTTCTGGTGTTGCTGAGGTGAACAGTTTCGGTGGTAAGTTAAAGCAATATGAGGTCGCAGTCAACCCATATAAATTAAAAGCGACAGGTGTGGGGATCAATGAAATATTTGCAGCCTTAGAACAAAACAATCAAAACACAGGTGGAGCCTATATTGATAAAAAGCCCAGCGCCTACTTTATACGTGGGATAGGACTTTTGACTTCTATGGAAGACATTGGGAATGTTGCTATAAAAAGCAAGAATGGCTTTCCTATTTATATACGTGATGTAGCAGAAGTTCGAGAAGGTTCTGCTGTGCGCTATGGAGCTTTGACTTATAATGGAGAAAAAGAGGCTGTTGGGGGTATCGTCATGATGCTAAAAGGTGAGAATTCTGCTGAAGTAGTCGCTGCAGTTAAGGAAAAGCTAGAACGAATCAAGCAATCTCTTCCTCAAGATGTTGTTGTGGAAGCATTTTCTGATCGTACTGATTTAGTTAATCGAGCAATCAGTACAGTAGAGAAAAATTTAATTGAAGGGGCTTTAATTGTCATTTTTGTTCTGGTGATTTTCTTAGGAAATCTAAGGGCAGGATTGATTGTTGCATCAGCGATTCCGTTAGCGATGCTTTTTGCCTTAGGAATGATGCGCTTATTCGGCGTTAGTGCCAATTTAATGAGCTTAGGGGCAATAGACTTTGGTTTGATTGTCGATGGGGCATTGATTGTGGTGGAAGCCACGATGCATCATTTGGGACTAAGAAAGAGTCAACATGTGTTGACACAAGCCGAAATGGATGAGGAAGTTTACAAGTCTTCTTCCAAAATTAGAAATAGCGCAGCTTTTGGTGAAATCATCATTCTGATTGTTTATATCCCGATATTGACACTTGTAGGAGTTGAAGGGAAAATGTTTGGTCCAATGGCACAAACGGTTAGTTTTGCCATTATAGGGGCGTTGCTGTTGTCATTGACCTATATCCCGATGATGAGCGCTTTATTTTTATCTAAAAAACCTCAACATAAGATCACGTTTGCGGATAAGATGATGGCTAAACTACAGTCGTGGTATGCACCAGTTGTTCAGAAAGCAGTTCGCGTGAGAAAAATAGTACTCTTATTAACGGTAGTGGCTTTGGGTTTCTCTGGTTATCTCTTTAGTAAGATGGGGAGTGAATTTATCCCTCAGCTCCAAGAGGGAGATTATGCTTTTCATTGTATCTTACCACAAGGGTCTTCCTTATCTCAAAGTATTGAGACCTCCATGCAGGCTGCGAAGATTATTAAAAAATTTCCCGAAGTGAAGATTGTTGTTGGAAAAACAGGTAGTGCAGAGATCCCAACTGATCCCATGCCACCAGAAGCAACCGATATGATTATCACGTTAAAACCGATGTCGGAATGGAAGTCAGGGGACACCTATACGGGATTGGCTGATCGTATGTTGGATTCGCTTTCGGTAATTCCAGGTGTATTCTTCGAGGCATCACAACCCATCCAAATGCGATTTAATGAGTTGATGACAGGGGTTCGACAAGATGTTGCTATTAAGATTTTTGGTGAAAACATCGATACATTAGCCTCGATTGCAGGTCGTGTGGAACAAGTGGTACAAAGTGTCAATGGTGCATCGGCTCCACAAATCGAACGTACAACGGGTTTACCTCAGATATCAATTGTTTACAACCGAACTCAGCTAGCTTTGCATCATGTGACAGTCAATGATTTGAATAAGGTTATTGCGATGTCATTTGCAGGTACAAGTGCAGGGGCGATGTATGAGAATGAACGAAAATTTGATTTAGTCGTTCGCTTAGATAGTGCTTTTAAAACTTCCACGGCTGATGTTGAAAATCTTCCAATTCTAACAGGTAACGGTGATCAGATACCATTGAGCCAACTGGCAACTATTGCCATAAAAGATGGGCCAGCACAGATAAGTCGTGAATCTGGAAAAAGACTTATTGTCATTGGTTTTAATATCAAAGATCGTGATGTTACCTCTGTTGTGAATGAAATTCAAGGAAAACTCACGGAAATGAATGTTATGCCGACAGGTTATTATTACACTTTTGGAGGAACGTTTGAAAATCTAAATGCAGCAACAAAACGATTGACCCTAGCGGTACCAGGCGCTTTATTACTTATTTTTATTCTCTTATATCTGACATTCAGATCTTTGAAAGAGTCTTTATTGATCTTCACAGCTATACCGATGAGTGCTATAGGGGGTGTCTTTGCGCTTCTGATTCGAGATATGCCTTTCAGCATCTCTGCTGGTGTTGGGTTTATTGCCTTATTTGGTGTAGCAGTACTCAACGGGATTGTGTTGATTTCTACTTTTAATCAACTGGAAAAAGAAGGAATAACAGATGTATTCAATCGTGTATGGGAGGGAACAAAAATCCGTTTGAGACCAGTTTTGATGACAGCTACTGTAGCCTCTTTAGGTTTTTTACCAATGGCTATAAGTACGGGAGCTGGAGCTGAAGTACAAAAACCTCTGGCAACGGTGGTGATCGGTGGTTTGTTATCAGCAACTTTCTTAACACTTTTTGTGTTACCCTGTCTCTATGTTTTATTCTATCATACTAAAAAAATGAAAATAGGTAAGACCACAATCATTACTTCTTTTGTTATCTTGTTTCTTTCGTTTTCTAACACCACTTTTGCACAAAATAATTTGAAACGGATTCAATTGGATGATGCCATAGCACAAGCTGTAAATGCAAATTTAAATTTTAAAAATACAGCTTTAGAAGTGGAGAAATCAGTGCTTGATCAGCAAAAATCCTTTGACGGGAAAACAGGTGTTTTTGTCGAGAATGAGGATTTCTCGCCATTGGATCCCAATGGATCTTGGAAGGTTGGGATTAGTCAGGATTTTGCATGGCCTGGCTTCTACAAGGCGAGAAAAGAATTGTTAAGGAAGACTTCCCAAATGGTTTTGGAACAACGAGAGGATGCTCGAAAACAATTAATACGTGATGTATCGTTAAATTATTATGAACTCATTTATCTAGAGACAAGACAGTCCTTCTTTTTACAGCTGGACAGTACCCATCAAAGGTTATATGAATCTGCAAAGCTTCGGGTTAAAACTGGAGAGGCTGCTGGATTGGAAATGATAGCGGCTGAAACAAAATGGCAACAAAATAAAACCATTCTATTGCAGAACGAACAGGATTTAGCGATAGCTGCTCAAAATTTCAGTGTTTTATTAAATGATAATACGCTTATTTTACCCGTAAAAGGCTCTTTACAGAAGATTAAAACGCTGCAGTATTCAGATTCTATAGGGGAGCATCCTTTAATTAAAATACAGCAAAAGTCTATTGAGGTGTCCGAGGCTAATGTTAACATGGAAGAACAGGCTAAATTACCTGATTTCTCTGGAAGGGCATTTTCTCAAAAGCTTTGGGGACAGCGTAATCCAGTTACTGGAATTTCTTTAACGATGAATGTGCCAGTCTTTTCTAATACATACTATCAAAATAAAGTAAAGGTAGCTGAGCTGGAAACAGCAATAGAAAAACAAGAACTAGCACAACTAAGAATGAATATTGTGGCACAGCAAGCCAATGCAAAAAAAGAAATTACCAAAAATGAAAAACAATTACAGTTTTATGAACAATCTGGATTGAAGCAATCAGAAGAAATTATGAAAGCCGCTAATTTGGCTTATCAGAGTGGTGAAATCAGTTACGCAGATCTAATCCAATTTTTATCACAGTCTATTGATATAAAAATCAATTACCTAACAGCTTTGCATGCTTATAATCAAAGTGTGATTCAATATCAATATTACCAGTCAAATTAAATCGTCATGAAACTAAAATTTTTAATTCAATATAGTTTAATTTTAGCGAGCAGCATTATTGCTGGTTGTCAAACAGAATCTTCGAATAACAAGAAAGTTGTAGAAGAGGCCACACATGAGCACGAACATGAAGAGGCACTTACGTTAACAGCAGCCCAAGAGAAACAAGTCGGAATAACGTATACCGCATTGTCCTACCAAATGTTGAGTAATGGTTTGATATTAAACGGTGTTCTGGATGTTCCTAACGACATGAAAGCATATGTTACGTCTGTATATGGTGGCGTACTGGAAGAGTTGTATGCTAGACCCGGAGACTTTGTCAAGAAAGGACAGGTGTTAGGCAAAGTATTAAATCCTGATTTGATTAAAATGCAAGAACAATTGCAGCTGATTAATAACCAAATTTCATTGACACAAATTGAAGTTAATCGTCAACAAGAATTGGTGGAAGGGAATGCAGCACCATTAAAAAAACTACAACAGATAGAGGTGGAGCTTGCTAACTTGAAAGCGCAAAAAAACAGTTTATCTAGGCAATTATCTGCTGGTGGTGGTTCTTTACATATCTCATCGCAGATCACGATTAAGGCGCCAATTTCAGGTGTTGTCGCATCGATACAAGGATTGATTGGTACGCGTATAGAAGCTTCATCGCCAATTTTAGAGATCGTAAATAATGATGCATTGCATGTGGATATGTATGTGTATGAAAAGGATTTTTCAAAAGTGAAAAAAGGACAAAAAATTCTATTTTCTCCTGTAAATAATGCGAATGTTTCTTACGAGGCGCAAATTGATCAGCTTGGACAAGCATTTGAAAAAGAAACGAACGCCATAGCCGTACATGCGCAAGTTCTAGGTAACAAAGAAGGGCTAATAAACGGTATGCAAGTTCAAGGAACACTCATCGTCAGTGATGATAAGTCTTTGGCTGTTCCTACAGATTGCATCGTTAGTGCAGAAGGTAAGGATTATATTTTCCTATTAAAGGATGAACATACTGTGCCTGAATCTCCTAAAAATCTTGTTCACAAAGAGAGCGAAGAGAGGCATGAGAACCATAAGCATGAAGAGGGTCTTAATCATGAGTATGATAGGATAGCAGTTGTTAAAGGTGTTTCTTCCCGAGGTTTTACAGCTATTACACCTGTAAAAGAGATTGACGAAAATGCTAAGATTGTACAGAAGGGTGCTTTCTTTTTATTAGCAAAGATGACAAATTCAGGAGAACATGCTCATTAATCGTTTCATTAGAGAAGCTGTTTTATTTACAGAACAGCTTCTCTAATGAAATTTTTATTTTTTTGTCAAAACATCGCCATCAAACGATACAGAATTCCATCCATTAGCCATAAATTGACGAATATTCTGATGATTATTGCCTTCAGGATCATTTAGAACAGACTCATAATGCTCTGCAAATAAGGATAATGTTTGATCTTGATCTAAATTATTCAACTTAGCAAAAGCGAGAACCTTTGCGCTTCCTTGATTTTCTGTTGCTAAATTAGATTGATCACCATTTTTAAAAGCAGTGGGAGTGTGGTCGTACTGTGATTCTATATGATTGAGTACATCAGAAAAGTTAATTTCTTGTTTCTTTAATTTTGTTAAAAGTTTTTGTGTCATTACAATGAAAATAGTTGATATTGCTACGCAAAATAACAATTTTATTGTTCTTTGCCTAGTAATAAATTTATTGTAATATCTATATCTTCATCAATCAATAAACTATTTGCTTCCAATACAGAGTTGTATTTCATATCAAATTCCCAACGACTTACTTTTCCAGTAACTTCAAATGAAATCTTTTCACATCCTTGTTGATCTGTTATTTTTCCATTGTATTCAACCATCAATTCGACTAATTTTGTGTGCCCGTGCATGGTTAGATGACCTTCTAATCTAAACTTTTCATTTTTAATCTTTTTAAAACTGGTTGATTTAAAAGATATGGTTGGGTAAAGTTCAGTGTCAAAGAAATCTTTTGAACGAAGATGTTTATCTCTTTCTTCCACATTTGTATTAATACTGTTGGCGTCAATATTGAATTCTATTGCAGCATTTTGAAAATTCTCATCCCATTCAGCGAAGCCATGAAACGCATTAAAACAACCTCTAATTGATGCAATTACAAGATAAGTAATGCGAAACTGTACGGAGGAATGGCTAGAATCTATTATCCATTTTGACTTTTTCATAGCGCTTATGATTTAAGTATAATGATACCTAAATTTACGAAATATAAGACTGATATTCAAAATTTTAAATTAGAATGATGTTTTAAATTTATGATTACGAACACAAGATTACTTCTAAAAATAAGTTTTCCTACAATCTGATTTCGATTTTAAAATAACGTCATTTAAGCTGAAAAACTCGTTACAAACTGAATAGTAAACCGATACCAACTCCTAACCAACTTCGGGCTTTCTTCTAACTCCCAATACAGAAATACCGCTGTTGCACCGCCTTTTTACCACATCTTCATCGGGAAAAAGGCGGTGCAACAGCGGAGAAATAGCGCTCCAGGTGTAGTGAAACTTAGAAGTTGGTTAGAAGAAAGTCCGAAGAAGGTTCGAATAAGACTACTACAGAACAGAGGTTGTCTTATCCTGAATTATCCTTACAGCATTCGGATAGTTAAACGATTAAATCCTTACAATTTAAAAAGATATACGGATATATCCTTACAGTCTAATTGTACCGTTTCTTGTTTTAGTGATTTCCTGACTATGTCTTTGCGTTGGTGTCATCATTTTACAGCTCATGTGCGTGCGGTCTGACATTATTGCATCCTTCATACATACGTTGTTTTAATTGTAAAATTGATCTAACTATATGCTTTTATAAATGAATATAATAAGTCGTATAATTTATATTATGTTAAATAAAAAATTATAGGATACCCTATTACTAAGTTTTAGTCCTTATATATAATAGCAAAATTATAACGGTGATTTGTACGAGCGATATGATAAGGAAAGTTTGCCTATAGAATTTTCTTTTAATAATTATCTTAAGGATCAAATTAAGTTTAAATTGATCATCTTATTTTTGTTTTCTGTCCAGAATAAAAAATACCTCAAAAAGTGTTTAGCTTTTTGAGGTATTTTTTATTTGTATTTGAGCTAGATCTTTTTGCTATGCAACACTTTCGATCATAAATGCACCTACAGTAAGATTCGTTCTTGGATCAATAATGATTCCTCGACCAGTTGCAGGATTATTATTGTATAAATCAAATGGAATCTCGTTCGCTGCTTTAATAGAAACACGTCCAATATCATTCAATTTAATATCTTCTTCGTAGATATATTCGTGTGTGTTAATATCTACTTTATGGATGATTTCATTGATTTTAACTTTTGTTGTGCGACTAAAGTTCTGAAGTAAATAAATCTGGGTAGTATCCAAAGGTTTGTTGTCAAACCAACAGATATTGGCTTCAAAATTACGTTCCAATAATGAGCTGTTATTTGCGCTGATAATTAAATCACCTCGGCTAATATCTACATCATCAGCCAGATGAATAATAATTGATTTCCCACTTTCTGCAGTTTGTAAATTTTCTCCAGCAAACTCTATAGACTCTATTTTGCTTCTTGCTTCTGATGGTAAAATAACGACCTCTTCCCCTACTCTTAAACCATTTCCAACTACCTGACCAGCATATCCACGATAGTCGTGTAATTCCTCTGTCTGTGGGCGTACAATCCATTGTACCGGGAATCTCCATGATTGTTCAGCGTCGTCATCAATTTCTACTGTTTCTAAATAAGATAATAAAGAAGGTCCTTGATACCAAGGCATATGTTTGGATTCGTAGACAATATTATCGCCTTTTAAGGCTGAAACAGGAATGAAATCAACTTGTTGTAACTTCAATTTTTCGGCTAAGAATTGAAATTCTTGTTTAATAGACTCATATGCTTCCTGACTGTAATCGACCATATCCATTTTATTGATACAAACTAATACTTTCTTTAAGGAAAGTAATTTAGCTAAGAAAGAGTGACGTTTAGTTTGTTCAATAACACCTTTACGTGCATCAACTAAAATGATGATTAAGTCGGAGTTAGAAGCGCCAGTAATCATATTTCTTGTATATTGAATATGACCAGGTGCATCCGCCACAATGAACTTACGATTATCTGTTTGAAAGTATTTGTAGGCAACATCAATGGTAATACCTTGCTCACGCTCCGCTTTTAGACCATCTGTTAAAATCGCTAAATCTACAGTACCATCATTATTTTTGCGGTTTGCTTTTTTTATTGCATCTAGTTGATCATCTAAGATGGAATCAGTATCATATAATAGACGACCGATCAATGTGCTTTTGCCATCGTCAACAGATCCTGCCGTTATAAATTTTAATATATTCATGTTAAATCGATTGGATTGAATAAATAGAATTAGAAATAACCTTGTTTTTTACGCTCTTCCATAGCAGCTTCAGATACTTTATCATCCATACGGGCACCTCGTTCACTCACCGTTGAAGCTTTAATTTCAGAAATAATATCATCTAATTCTGTTGCAATAGAATCTACTGCGGCAGTACAAGTCATATCACCTACAGTACGAAAACGTACTGATTTTGTTTCTACAATATCCTCTTCATCCATATTTAAAAATGGAGAAGCGGCCATCAGTTGACCATTGCGCGTAATAACTTCCCGTTCATGACTGAAATATATGGACGGAAGTTTGATTTTTTCACGTTTGATATAATTCCACACATCTAATTCTGTCCAGTTTGAAATTGGAAACACACGTACATTTTCTCCTTTATGTATCTTACCATTGAAGATATTCCACAATTCTGGTCGTTGACGTTTAGGATCCCACTGTCCGAATTCATCACGAACAGAGAAAATACGTTCTTTTGCTCTTGCTTTTTCTTCATCACGACGTGCTCCACCTATGCAAGCGTCAAATCCATACTTTGCGATCGTATCCAATAACGTTACTGTTTGCAACGCATTTCTACTCGCATTTTTGCCTTTTTGTTCTACAACCTTTCCTGTATCAATACTTTCTTGAACATTACCAATAATTAGTTTTTCTCCAATTTCTCCAATTAACCAATCACGATATTCGATGGTCTCTGAGAAATTATGCCCTGTATCAATGTGAACTAACGGGAAAGGAAATTTTCCAGGTCTAAATGCTTTTAAAGCTAAGTGAACTAACGTTATGGAATCTTTTCCCCCTGAAAATAGTAATGCTGGGTTTTCAAATTGTCCAGCCACCTCACGTAATATATAGATAGATTCTGCTTCTAATTGATCTAAATAATCCATTTAATTCTTTTTATTTTGTTGTCACATGTAACCCACACTCCTTTTTACTTTGATCTTCCCACCACCAACGTCCGGAACGAAAATCTTCTCCTTCACGTACTGCGCGTGTACAAGGTTCGCATCCTATACTTGGAAAACCTTTGTCGTGTAGACTATTGTAAGGAATATTTTCTTTACTAACATACGCTTTCACTTGATCAAAACTCCAATAAAATAAAGGATGTACTTTGATGATGTTATTCACTTCATCATATTCAACATCACTCATATCATGACGATTTGGAGATTGTTCTGCTCGAATACCCGTTATCCAGATCTTCGCACCTTTTAACGCTCTTTGTAATGGTTCAATTTTACGAATATGACAACAAGCTTTTCTATTGTCTACAGATTCATAAAAGGCATTTGGTCCTTTTTCAGAAATAAACGCTTGTATTTGTTCCGTATTTGGATAAAAAGTAGAAATTTGGACTTCATATCGCTCTATCGTCCTGCTCCACAGTGAATACGTTTCCTTAAATAATCGTCCTGTATCTAGTGTAAATATCTGAATATCCAATTTATTTTTACCAATCCAAGAGGTAATAATTTGATCTTCTATACCGAATGAAGTTGAAAACACAACCTCAGATGGGTAGGCTTGAGCAATGGTTTGAAGGAGTTCAACACCTTGCTTTCCTTGTATAATATCTTTGATTTTATTTGTGTCCATCGTTGTCAATCAATGATTTAGTATGTTCGTTTAATGCTGATACCTTAGCTTGAAAATCTCCTTTTAACTGATCTCGTAATTGACTCATGAGATGCAATGTTTCATCAATTTCATCAGGAAGCATATCCTGTAAAAATTCCTTTACACGTTTTGCTATCGTTGGTGATTTTCCATTTGTAGAAATTGCTATCTTTAAATTTCCTTTTTTTACAATAGAACCGAGATAAAAATCACACAATCCAGGCTTGTCAGCAGCATTCAATAAGATGTATTTTTCGTTTGCTAGGGTCCTTATCTTTTGATTAAGTTGATCATTATTTGTAGCTAAAATTACAATATGTTTCTTATCAAGATCCGTATTTATAAAATCACGTTCTGCCACAACGATATGATTATATTCTGCTAATATAATTTTAAATTCTTGACATATCTCCGTTGCAACAACTGTTATCTTCGCTTTTTCATTGTTTTGAATGACTGCTTGAAATTTTTCTAATCCAACAGGTCCACCTCCTACTAATAGGATTTGAATTTGATCTGGTTTTAAAAAAATTGGAAATAGTGTATTCATTTAAGCTGTAGCAAATTTTTTAATTATATTTTTGAAATCACGGTGTTTAGCGACTACTTCTCCTAAAACAATGATGGCAGGCACTCCTACTCGCTTTTCTTGCGATTCATCCAAAATATCGTCAATAGTACCCATAATGATTTTTTCATTCGGTAATGATCCATTCTGAATCAATGCAATAGGAAGATTACCTTTTCCACGTTGTTGATACAATTCAACAATTTCTGTCAATTTTCCAAAACCCATCAGTACAACTACTGTTGCATTTGTCTGTACTGCAGTATATAAATCTTGGGATAGTTTTCCAGCTGTAGTTGAACCAGTTATTACCCAAAAACTTTCACTTATACCTCTATAAGTCAATGGAATTTGCTGAATACCCGTTAAACCAATGCTTGAAGAAATTCCAGGAACAACTGCTGTTTCGATATTAAATTGATGAACAAAATCTAATTCTTCTCCACCACGTCCAAATACAAAAGGATCACCCCCTTTTAATCGAACAATATGACCATGCGTTAATGCATAATCCACCAACAATTGATTGATTTGATCCTGTGATGTCGATAATTGTTCTGCACGTTTACCGACATATATTTTAGTACATTTTTCGTTTGCGTACTCCAATAAACTTTCATCGACTAATGCGTCGTATAAAATCACATCAGCAGCTTTAATCGCTTTTATTCCTTTTAAACTGATTAATTCAGGATCTCCAGGACCTGCTCCGACTAAGGTAACTTTTGGTTTAATATTCATCTTCTACCCCTCTCATTAATTAATTTTCACTAAATTTTTGCGCTCATAAATGACATCAAAAAATGCTTTTGACTTCGCTAAATAAGATTCAGCAAATGCTTTAGATGGCTCATTTTTATTAATTTGCAACACCAATTCTGGAAAAGATGTTTCGAATTCAAATTCACCCGATTCCACAAATTGTGTTTGAAACTCTTGAATAACAGCATGCTGTGAACTCACATTTATACCTTTGTCTAATAATAACGCTTTAGCACAACCCACAAATGTACTGTATGTATGATAAATGGCATCTGCATATTTTTCTTCTGAAAAAGCAGAAATTGCCCATTCTAGTTTTTCTTCAGCCTCGTAGATTAAAGTAGCAACTAAATCAATCATCACACCAGCACATTCCCCAACACCAATGGCTGTTTCGAAGGTTTCTTGATGTCCCCAGTCGATATACTCATCATCAGATAATGTTGTTAAATCTGCTAATGGTTTTAATAAATTGTAGAAATAGTTTTTTGTTTGCCGATCATAATAAGCGTGAAAATTCTCATTTTCTTGTACATTTTTTTTATAATCTGTCAACACTAGGTCAACAACATGAAGCACTCTCTTTGTAGGAACCTTGATAATACGCTCTGCAACACGACCTACTCCATCCCCAACAGTTCCTCCACCAATCATCACTTGAGCTGCAGGAACAACTTTTCCATTTGCTTTTACCGAACTACCATGAAATCCCAAATGAGCCAAGCCATGTTGTCCGCAGGAATTCATACAGCCCGATATTTTTATTTTCAATTCCCGGTTATAGACAAAATCTGCATAAAACTCATGGATATAGTTTTCAATCACACGTGCCATTTCTGTACTATTCGAAATACCAAGATTACAGGTATCCGTTCCTGGACAAGTTGTGACATCTGAAGTGCTTTCAAATCCTGGAGAAGCTAAATCAAGTTCTGTTAGTAGTTTGAATATATGTGGTAAAGATTGTTCAGTAGCATATTTCAATAATAATCCTTGATTCTGAGTGAAACGAATTTCATCAGCAACCAATCCTGTTAATCCAGCAACCAAAATTCTTGCTTTCGCTGTCGGTAAATCTCCCGTAGATACTTTTACAAAAACACCAAAATAACCCTTTTGCTTTTGTTCAAAAGTATTGGTTGATTTCCAAACCTGATATCCTAAATCTAAATCTGAATCTAAATCTAGATCCTGAACAGTTGTGGTATCTGGAGGAGTTGGTTGTTCGATCGTATGACGATCTATTGTAAAAGATTTTACGTTATTCGCTATTCTTTCTTCTCCAATTAATCTGATGACTTCATCTATACCTAATTTTTGAATTAAATATTTAAAACGTGCTTTATTTCTATTATTACGTTCACCATAGCGATCAAATACACGTAATGAAGATTCCACAAATGGAATTAATTGATCTTCCGGTAAAAACTCATGTACCAAGTGTGCTAAGAAAGGTTGTGATCCTAACCCACCTCCTAGTAATACTTTAAAACCTCGTTGTTCTTGCCCATCAACAATCTGTATCTTAGGAATAAATCCAAGATCATGAATATAAGAGAAAGCGGTATCATCATCAGATGAAGAGAAAGACATTTTAAATTTTCTTCCCATTTCAGCACAAATAGGATTTCTTAAGCAGAATTCGAATACAGCTTGTGCATATGGTGAAACATCAAATGGTTCTTTGGGATCTATACCAGCCGTTGCTGAGGCTGTAACATTCCGAACCGTATTACCACAAGCCTCACGTAGTGTGATATCATCTTCCGCTAATTTCGCCCATAATTCTGGTGTTCTATCCAAACTTACAAAGTGAATTTGGATATCTTGTCTTGTCGTGATATGTAGATTGCGAATTGCATATTCATCCGAAACATCGGAGATCTTTAGCACTTGCTTAAACGTTGCTTTTCCAAAAGGCAATTTAATACGAACCATCTGTACGCCGGGCTGGCGTTGGCCATATACTCCCCTTGCAAGTCGTAATGAACGAAATTTTTCATCTGAAATTTTACCTTCTTGAAAAAGTCTAATTTTCTTCTCTAATTCAATAATCTCTTGTTCAACCACAGGGTTTTCAAGTTCTGTACGGAAACTTTGCATATGCTGAAATTGTATTTATGGGGTCTTCTATTCTTTTCTATTGGTTCAAAATTAGAAAAAAAAACTAGATAATCTATAAAATCTATTAAATTAATATATATTTGTCAGAAATATTTTTGTAGACCAAATCCATAGATATAAAGAAAATGATAAAAAATAGCGCTAACTTACTTATATTGGGATTATTGTTGTTGTTAGGTAATAGTGCATGTGCGCCAAAAGTAAAGAATGGATATACAAAAGAAAGAGGTTTTGAGGGAAATATTTCTTTATCGGGAGCATTTGCACTCTATCCATTAGCTGTGTTATGGAGTGAGGATTTTAAAAAAGAACATCCTCATGTGCGCTTTAATATTTCAGCAGGTGGAGCTGGTAAGGGAATTGCTGATGCTTTGACAGGTATGGTTGATATTGGACTTGTTTCTCGTGATTTACATCCAGAAGAAATGAAAAATGGCGCCTTCCCTATTCATGTTGCAAAAGATGCTGTCATCTGTACAATTAATGCTAATAATCCAAATTTCACTTTGTTAAAAGAAAGAGGTTTGACAAAGGATGAATTAAAAAATATATTCATTCATAATAAATATAAAACGTGGAAAGAAATTGATTCCAGATTTACAAATGATCCCATTATCGTTTACATACGCGCTGATGCAGCTGGTGCAGCAGAAACATGGGCTAATTTTTTCAAAAGCAAACAAGAGGATTTAAAGGGTATTGGGATATTTGGTGACCCAGGGATTGCTCAAGCGGTAAAAGATGACAAAAATGCCATCGGTTTCAATAATATAAATTATGTGTATGATTTAAAAACTAAAAAAGTTGCATCAAAAATTGACGTATTACCTATTGACCTGAATCAAAATGGTAAAATTACTGAAGATGAAAATTTTTATAGAACCATCAATGAATTAACAGCTGCGATCGGTAACAGTACATATCCTTCACCTCCAGCTCGAGATTTAACATTTGTAACAAAAGGTAAACCGGATAATTTACTTATTAACGAGTTTATCCATTTTGTACTGAAAAAGAAATCACAGAGTTATCTGTTGGAAAATGGCTATGTTCCTTTAAACGACTTATTAATAGAAAAAGAATCGAATAAACTATAAGATGCTAGGTACGAGGTTAATAAAAAATACAATAGTGAAGCAATTGACATTTGTTTTATTGCTGATCTCACTTTCTGTGGTGATTATCATTGGTATTGGACTTACGTTCAAGTCAGTGCCCTTATTTGAATCATTTAATATCTGGAACCTATTAACAGATAAGGTCTGGTCGCCAATGAAAGGAAAGTTTGGTTTTCTTCCTTTTATTGCCGGGACACTAAGCGTCACTTTAGTTGCATTGGTAATTGCTATTCCATTATGCATTTTAACATCCATTTATTTGACAGAATATGGATCCAAAACGTTAAAAAATACCATACTTCCTCTTATCAATGTATTGGCTGCCATTCCTCCTGTTTTATATGGTGTATGGGGTGTCTTATTTATAGTTCCTGCTATTCAATCTTATATAGCTCCTATATTTGCTGTCTCAACATCTGGTTATACAATTCTAGCTGGAGGTATAGTGCTTGCGGTTATGATTTTCCCTATTATGATTAGTATCATGGTAGAAGTTCTTAAAACAGTACCAACGGAATTAAAATCTGCTTCTTTATCATTGGGAGCTACAAAATGGGAAACGATTCAACAAGTCATTCTTCGTAAAGCAAAGCCTGGTCTTATAGCAGCGATTGTACTTGCGATATCTAGAGCCTTTGGTGAAACGGTTGCTGTTTTGATGGTGTGTGGGAATGTACCTAAGATACCAACTTCAATCTTTGATGCAGGTTATCCTATCCCAGCTTTAATTGCTAATAATTTTGGAGAAATGATGTCTATTCCATTGTATGATTCTGCTTTGATGTTTTCTGCTTTACTACTTTTTGTTATCATTTTTGGTTTCAATTTAATCTCTCGTATCATATTAAATAAATTGGAGGGCAAGCACAATGGCTAGTTTAAAAACGAGACTTTTAAAAGAAAAAATTGCGAAGGGATTTATGCATCTCTCAGGCATGTTGGTTACGGGCTCACTTTTTTTTATTGTTGGCACGATCTTATACAAAGGACTACCCTATTTATCTTGGGAAATGATCAGTCAATTACCAAAGGGTGGTTTTTATATTGGTAAAGAAGGTGGTATATTAAATGCTATTCTTGGTTCCCTTTATTTAGCAGGAGTTGCCACTTTATTGGCGACTTTAATAGGTGTTCCCATTGCGCTATTTTTAAATATATATATCAATACAGCTTCAAAATTAGCTCAATTTTCAAAACTAATGTTTGATATTTTATACGGGATTCCTTCTATTGTTTACGGAGCTGTTGGGTTTACGATTATGGTTTACTTTGGTATTCGAGCATCCTTACTAGGTGGAATCATTACCATTACACTGCTGACAATCCCTATTGTAGTTCGTACTGTAGACGAATTAATCAAAACGGTACCAACAGATCTAAAAAACGTAACACTTTCTCTAGGGGCTACAAATTGGGAAGTTGCTAAAGTATTTTTATTACATATTAAACCTGGAATCTTGACTGCTATTCTACTCGCTTTTGGTAGATCAATTGGAGATGTAGCGGGCGTTTTATTGACAACAGGATTTAGTGATAATTTACCTCGTTATATCGACGAACCTGCGGCAACATTGCCCCTAGCCATCTTTTTTCAATTAAGCAGCCCAATTCCAGAAGTTCAAGGTCGTGCTTATGCATCGGCTCTTATTTTAACGTTTATCATTCTAATTATTGTTATATGTACCCACATTCTATCATCGAAACAGAACAAACACAAAATATAGTGGTTCCTATTCAACCGCATATTCAGATCAAGGATTTGAATGTCTATATTGATGGTCATCATATCTTGAAAAATATCAATTTATCACTACCAAACAACAGTGTAACATCGATTATAGGACCATCTGGTTGTGGGAAAACAACTTTACTTAAAACATTGAATCGTTTGATTGATGATACGATAGGTGTTCAGGTATCAGGATCCGTTTTTGTTAATGGTGAAGATATTTATGCTCCGAAAGCAGAAGTGACACATATACGAAAGAAAATGGGGTTACTATCTCAAAAACCTTTTCCACTACCGATGTCTATTTATGATAATATCGCATATGGACCACGCATACATGGAACTAGAAATAAGAAAGTACTGAATGAGATTGTGGAAAGACAATTGAAGAATGTCGGCCTTTGGGAAGAAGTCAAAGATCGATTGGATCAATCGGCTACCAGACTTTCTATTGGTCAGCAACAAAGACTCTGTCTTGCTCGTGGGCTTGCCGTAGAGCCGGAGATTATCTTGGGAGATGAATCAACTTCAGCTTTAGATCCAATTTCTACACAGACGATTGAAAATTTACTTATTGAACTCAAAAAGGATTATACCATTGTGTTAGTTACGCATATTTTAAGGCAAGCTCGACGTGTTTCTGACTACGTTATTTTTGTTTATGGAGGTGAAATTCTCGAATTTGGACCTACTGAGGAAATATTACTAAATCCTAAACATGAAATCACTCGACAGTATGTAAAAGGTTTTATTTCATAGAACTTGCATGTTATGTGTCTTTTTCTGATTTATTATTTATATTTTTATATGATATGAAACAGCTCAATTTGTCTATAAAAAGTAAATTAGCCACGATCTTGGTTAGTTCTTTAGCTTTATATTCTTGTTCAAATGGCACTAGCAATGCGGAAATAAATACAGCAGATAGCTTATATCCTCCTGTAGAAACCAATGCTGCGAATACAAAATATAAACCAGCTTTTGAAGGCCAAACGCGTATCAATGGTGTGAAAACAAAAACAGCTTTCGAAGGAGTTGTCTTAAATGCGACCTTAAAATCCCCTTGGGATATAACGACGTTACCTGATGGTCGATTATTGATTTCAGAAAAAGAAGGTACTTTACGAATAGCAACTACGGATGGAAAGGTCTCTGAACAAATTACTGGACTTCCAAAAGTAGATACGGATGGTCAAGGTGGTTTATTAGGTTTGACGATAGATCCTAATTTCGAATCCAATCGAATGATTTACTGGGTTTTTTCAGAACCTTCTGCAGATGGAAACTTGACTGCTGTAGCAAAAGGAAAATTAGCGGCAGATGAGAAAACCGTAGAAAATGCTTCTGTTATTTATCGTGCTACTCCTAGATATAAGGGTAAATTACATTATGGTGGCCGTATTTTATTTGATAAAGAGGGTAATTTGATTGTAAGTACAGGTGAACGTTCAGATTTGGAAACTAGACCTCAAGCTCAAGATTTAAAATCTGGATTAGGTAAAATTGTTAGAATCACTACTGATGGAGCTGCTGCAGCAGGTAATCCATTTTTAGGGAAAGCTGATGTGAGACCTGAGATTTATAGTTATGGGCATCGAAATGTTCAAGGTTTGGCGATCCATCCAGAAACGGGTGACCTTTGGGAAACCGAATTCGGTCCTCGTGGTGGAGATGAGTTGAATCGTATTGAATCGGGTAAAAATTACGGTTGGCCAACCATTACCTATGGATTGGAATATAGTGGAGAAAAAGTTGGAGGTGCTATACAACAAAAAGAAGGATTGGAACAACCTGTTTATTATTGGGATCCTGTGGTGTCACCTAGTGGAATTACATTTTATACCGGAGATCATATTCCAGAATGGAAAAACAATCTATTTATCAGTGGTCTCAGCAGCACACATATTGCTCGTTTGGTCATCAAAGATAATAAAGTAGTGGGTGAAGAAAGATTATTGGCAAAAGAAGGACAACGTTTTAGAGATATTACACAAGGTAAAGATGGTGCGTTGTATGCGATCACGGATTTAGGTCGTCTATATAAAATTGACAAAAAGAAATAAGCATTTCTTTATTTAAATAATTGAAGGTAACCTTTATGGTTACCTTTTTTATTAATATGTATTAATAAAAAAGCAGTTGTCATGGTAAAACATGTTGTCATTCGAATCTTATCATTAATAGCGCTTCTGCTTATCGCTATCCCCATAGGTTTGTCGCAGCTAGATCCTAACCGACGCTGTGGTACAGCTGATGGTCTAGTTATTGTGTTTTATATGGGTATATTTTTTCTAGTCTGGATTCTTTATTTACTAGTAGAGTCATTTTTTTTATATCGTAAAAGCGAAATATCAAAATTTAAATTCAATATCATCTCGGCACTCATCGTTCCCATCTTTATTTTGGTATCCTTTCTCTTCAGTCTATTTGATTAATGCCTCAGTTCCAAGCTATATAAATCAAAATCTTTAGCCCAATAATCTTTCACGATTTGATGGAGAATAAATCCGTTTTTTTGATAAAACAGATAGGTTAATTGAGAAGTTCGAACAGTTATCTTATCTATAGATTCCATATTTTTCAAAATAGAAATTCGATGTTCTAACAACTTCCTTCCATAGCCTTTCCCCTGTTCAGCAGGAAGTACCATATCCCAACTAATCACTGCACGTTTCTCTTCCAGCTCGACGTTTATACCTCCGCAGGCCACAATATTTTCATCAACTTCAAGAACAAAATATTGTTCTATTTCGAAATCAAGATAATATTTTAGATCCTCTATTTCAGCTTCTGCAAAATAAGCTGGAACGTTCTGTTGCATAATATGTAAAACAGCGTCTCTATCTTTTGGGTCATATGCTCTAATTAAAACCATAATGTCCATATTTTAGGAATAAAAATTAACATAGCAATTATGATGGAAACAATAGCTGCTATCAATACTGCAGCAGCGGCCAAATCCTTTGCTTTTTTTATAAATTCATTTGGTGTTTGACAAACCAAATCTGCTAAGTTTTCAATAGCTGAATTAATAATTTCCAATGAAAAAACAGCACCAATACAGAGTATAACAATCAACCATTCTGTTGTGGAGATGTGAAAAAAGAAACCCGCTATGATAACAATAATTGTTGCTATAAAATGAATTCTAGCATTATGTTCTTCTTTAAAGAGAATCTTAAAACCATTCAGTGCGTAGGTAAAACTTTTTATTCGATCTTGAATTGAAAATTTTTGGTTTTTCATGTAAATTAAGCTATAAAAACAAAAGCCGTTTCCTATTTATATAAAGAAACGGCTTTTATTTGAATATTTTAAATTAAATCAAATGAAATATATCATCAACACCTAATATTTTCTTAGACGTAAATCCTTCAGCATATTTAACCTGTATAGATCGACCAAACTCCCGAGCTCTGGCAGCAGTAGATTCCATAAAATCAGGATTTGATATATAGGTTTGAGGTTCATCAGGATTGACTACCTCTCCTGTATAGAATTGTGTTTTATAAGCTAAAATAGATTGCTCTTTGATGGTATAATAATCAGTAATATCTAAAACGATATCTGGTTTAATATAATAATCCTGAACAACCTGTAACACTAATCTAGGACGATGTACTTCCTGATTAACACCATCTACTGACGTTTCTATCTTCCTTAAACCCGCTAAAAAGCAAGCTTCTGAAACCATTTGAGCAGCTCTTCCATGATCAGGATGACGATCTGTAATGGCATTTGTAATAATTATTTCTGGTTTATATTTGCGAATAGATTGAATGATAGCCATTTTTTCCTTTTCAGCATTTTCAAAGAAACCATCTCTCAATTCTAAATTTTCTCTTACAGCCAAACCTAAAATAGCAGCTGCAGCCTTCGCTTCACTATCTCTAGTTTCGGGAGTACCACGTGTACCCAGTTCACCTCTGGTTAAATCTACTATACCTACTTTTTTGCCTTCAGCAACGTATTTTGCCATTGTACCCCCAGCTCCCAGTTCTGCATCATCTGGATGAACAGCAATTATTAATAAATCAAGTTTTAACATCTAAGTTTGTTTATGTGTTTAACCAACTAAAGCAAAAGTAATAAACATTTAGATCATTTTCTACTCTTCAGATAATAACTGTTCGACGCGTTTTTTAACCTTACTTGCTGTTGGGGAAGTCATAGAATAAAAATAATCTACCACCTCGCCTTTTTTATTGATGAGATATTTATGGAAATTCCACATGGGTTTACTTTCGATAAAACCATTTTCTTCCTTATTGGATAGATACTTATACAGAGGTGATGTATATTCTCCAATCACATGTGAGCGTTTGAATATTTGGAAATTAACTTGTTGATTGATTCGACAGAATGTTTCTAAGGTATAACCCGTTAGGGGTTCTTGTTTTCCAAAATTGTTGGAAGGAAAAGCAAGAATTTCAAATCCTTGATTCTTATATGTTTGATAAAGTTTTTCTAAAGATTTAAATTGTCTTGTAAAAACGCATTGACTAGCTGTGTTGACAATCAATAATACTTTTCCTTTATAATCAGCCAATGATTTTTCTTTACCATTAAACTGTAAGGCTTCAAAATCATAAACTGTTTTCATCATTATTATCTTTTAGAAATACCTTGGGTCTTGTCTCGTTTTTTGAAGTTCTCTGATAATATTTTCTATTTCAAAATCTTCTTGAGGGTTATACGTGGTTTTTAAGTTGTGTCCAAATATTTTAGCCACACCTTGATATAGAAAAGCCGTTAATCCTCCCTTCATCTCCTTCACCATTTCATAACTGGAGTGTCCTGTTTGTCGATCAATTAACTTGATTAAAATTTGACCTTGCGATATGCTCATGTTTTTAATTTCCTTATTAAACATGTTTTTAACTTCAGCTTCGCAACTTTCTATTAATCTTTTCTGTTCTTTTTTATCCGTTACCAACGCTAATTCTCGATCTAATTGATCGTATCTTTTTTGAGCGAAAATAGCATAGGGTAAAACCTTTAATACATTACGTCTTAACCTTAAATATTCCTTTTTGGCGTCTTCTGAAGTCCATATTCTAGGTTTTGATATTTTCACTTCAGGGATTAAAAACCAAGGAAGTCTTTCCCCTGTTTCCAGAGTTGTCATATTAAATTCTTGGCGTACCTCTTGCTCCCCCTCTCCATAAAGAGGAACTGTCAATGCTTGAGCTTTTCCTAAAAAGGGAATAAAAAAGAGCACAGATAGTATCCAATGCAAGTTAATTTTGATCATCACAATTTAAAAATTGTCTTTATTTTGTCAATAGTATTAAAAAATTATTACATTTAATAAAATAAATGTGATTTCCTATTTATTCCTTAAAATTAACATTAACTAATTTAAGAAATGTATTTTTAAAATCATAATAAAACTGCAAGTTTATGAAAGATTATGTGATTGATATAGAAGCAGAAAATAAAGAAATACGTAAAAGATACCGAGCATTACTACGCGCATGTAAACCAACGATGCAACGAGGTGACAAGCAAATGATCAGAAAAGCTTTTGATCTAGCTTTGGAGAGTCACAAAGAAATGCGTCGTAAATCTGGCGAACCCTATATTTTCCATCCCATTGCTGTAGCGCAGATTGCTGCAGAAGAAATAGGTTTAGGTACGACTTCAATTGTGTGTGCCTTACTACACGATGTTGTCGAAGATACCAACATAACACTTGATGAAATAGAGCAAATGTTTGGTAAAAAAGTTCGTCGTATTATTGATGGACTAACCAAAATTTCAGGAATATTTGATCCCAATAGTTCAATGCAAGCGGAGAATTTCCGCAAAATGTTATTGACACTGGCGGATGATGTACGTGTTATATTAATAAAACTAGCTGATCGTCTTCATAACATGCGGACGATGGAGTTCATGGCGCGGGATAAACAGTTAAAAATTGCATCTGAAACCAGCTATCTCTATGCCCCTTTAGCGCATCGATTAGGTTTGTATGCGATTAAGTCTGAGTTGGAAGATCTCTCCATGAAATTTACCGATCCGGATACTTATAAATTTATTGCGAAAAAACTCAATGAGAAAAAGGCGGAACGAGAAAAATTTATCGCTGATTTTATCGATCCTGTCAAAGAAATTCTGAAAGAGCAAGGCATATCTGCTCAGGTGTTTGGTAGACCAAAATCTATTCATTCGATCTGGAATAAAATGCGTAAAAAATCTATTCCCTTTGAGGAAGTATATGATTTATTTGCCATTAGAATTATAATCGATACCGTAGATGAAAGAGAAAAGACAGAATGTTGGAAAGTTTATTCCATTGTTACGGATCTTTATCGCCCTAACCCAGATCGTTTAAGAGACTGGGTATCATCTCCAAAAGGTAATGGTTATGAATCATTACACACCACAGTAATGGGACCTCGTGGACAATGGGTAGAAGTTCAGATCAGGACTAGTCGCATGAATGAAATTGCAGAGAAAGGTTTTGCTGCGCATTGGAAATATAAAGAATCAAATTCTGATAGTGGTCTAGATCAATGGATCAAAAAAATTAGGGATGTCTTAAGCAATCCAGAACAAAATGCGATGGATTTTGTTGATGACTTCAAAATGAATTTGTTCTCAGATGAAATCTTCATTTTTACGCCTAAAGGTACACTGATCCAATTACCTAATGATGCGACGGCGCTTGACTTTGCCTTCGAGATTCACTCCGATATTGGAGCTACTTGTATTGGAGCAAAAGTAAATCACAAACTAGTTCCGTTGAGTCATGTATTACAAAATGGTGATCAAGTAGAAATAATTACCTCAAGTAAACAAACGCCAAAAGAAGATTGGCTAAATTTTGTTGTTACTGCTAAAGCAAAATCCAAAATTCGTTCTTCTTTAAAAGAAGAAAGACGTCGGGTTGCTGAAGATGGTAAAGAGATCTTGGAACGTAAGTTGAAAACATTAAAGATCACTTATAACACAGAGAATATTCATAAAATCGCAAATTATCTGAAATTTCCGAGTTCACAGGATTTATTTTATAATGTGGCAAAAGGATTAGTTGATATTAAGCATTTACGTGAATTTGTAGCACATGAAAAGAATAACGATGCAACATTAAGTACGCATAATCATCAATTCAACTCACATATCGGTGGATTAGTGGATAAGTTGAATAAGAAAGATCAGGATACCTTATTAATTGGGGATGATCTACAAAAAATAGATTATACGCTTGCCCCTTGCTGCAATCCTATTCCCGGAGATGATGTTTTTGGCTTTTTGACTGTTAATGATGGGATGAAAATACATCGAACAAGTTGTCCAAATGCTTCCAAATTAATGGCTAATTATGGCTATCGGATCATGAAGGCTAAATGGACTTCTAAGAACGATTTATCATTCTTGACTGGACTTCGAATTGTTGGTATTGATGATGTTGGTTTGGTTAATAAAATCACTACCGTTATTTCTCAAGAATTTCATGTGAATATTCGTTCATTGAGCATTACGAGTAATGAGGGTATTTTCGAAGGAAATATTATGGTGTTTGTCAATGATACAGAACAACTGGAAAGTTTGATGAAAAATTTAAAGCAAATTAGAGGAATTACAAGTGTAACACGATATGAATCTGAAAATTAAATAATCAGTTGAATCTCACATTTTTTTTATCCTTAAATAATTGAATCAAAAGTGGTAAATTTGTAAAGAATCTTAAAGATTAATATGAGCACATCTGAAAATTATACAACAGTAAAAAAAATCTTTGAAGCTTACTTAGAGAACAAGAATCTAAGGAAAACTCCAGAGAGATATGCTATTTTGGAAGAGATATATTCTCGGACGGATCACTTTGATGTAGAATCATTGTATATCCATATGAAGAATAAAAAATATCGCGTTAGCCGAGCTACTGTTTACAATACATTAGAGTTATTGGTATCTTGTGATTTGGTGACTAAACATCAGTTTGGTCGGAACATGGCACAGTTTGAAAAATCCTATGGTTTCAAACAACATGATCATGTGATTTGTATTGAGTGTAATAAGGTGGTTGAATTTTGCGATCCTCGTATTAATCAGATCCAAAGTCTAATGGGAGATTTATTAAAGTTTGATATCAAACATCACTCTTTAAATCTATATGGTGTTTGTAATGAATGTCAGCAAAAAGAATCTGTTTCTAAGGTAAAAACCAAAAAAGAGGTAATTTCAAATTAATCTCAGGATTGGTAAAATATAATAGTACATTTGTTCAGAAATATGATTTAGTCATGTTTCTGAACATTTTGTTTTTAGATAAATTCAAAAATTAACATAAATTCTTAATCACAATACTTTAAAAGCTATGCAAGTTGATGTGCTTTTGGGCTTACAATGGGGAGACGAAGGTAAAGGTAAAATCGTTGATGTATTTTGTCCTCAATACGATTTAATTGCTCGTTTCCAAGGCGGCCCTAACGCCGGACACACATTGGAGTTTGATAACAAAAAATTCGTTTTAAACACCATCCCTTCTGGTATCTTCAATGAGGGAACTCTAAACCTAATCGGAAATGGTGTTGTTATCGACCCGATTATTTTAAAGAGAGAACTCGATAATTTAAAAGCTGCTGGTTTCGATCCAGTAGGTAAAGGAAATTTAGTATTAGCGCGTAAAGCACATTTAATCCTTCCTACACACCAATTATTAGATGCCGCTTCAGAATCTAGAATGGGTGCTGGTAAAATTGGTTCTACTTTAAAAGGTATCGGTCCTACATATATGGACAAAACAGGTCGTAATGGACTTCGTATAGGTGATACAACATTAGCAGATTTCAAAGAGCGGTATGAAAAATTGAAAGAAAAACATCTTTCTATTTTAGCGCATTATGGTGAAATTCCTGATTTTTCAGAAAAAGAACAGGCTTTCTTAGCAGCTATCGAATTCATTAAAACTATCCCTCATGTTGATTCTGAACATTTGGTGAATCAATACCTAAAGGATGGTAAAAAAGTGTTAGCAGAAGGAGCTCAAGGTACTTTATTAGATGTAGACTTCGGTTCTTATCCTTTTGTTACTTCATCTAATACAACTACTGCTGGTGCTTGTACAGGTTTAGGAGTTGCTCCCAATAAAATTGGTGCAGTCTATGGTATTTTCAAAGCTTATGCAACACGTGTAGGTGGTGGTCCTTTTCCTACTGAATTGAATGATGAGGTTGGTGAGAATTTACGTCAACTAGGACATGAATTTGGTGCTACCACGGGTCGTGCTCGTCGTACAGGTTGGATTGATATCCCTGCGTTAAAATATGCAATCATGTTAAACGGTGTTACTGAATTGATCATGATGAAAGCTGACGTATTGGATACTTTTGAAAAAATCTATGTTTGTACGCATTACAAGCATGATGGAAAAGTGATCGATTACATGCCATACGAAATCATCACGAATGAGGCAGAACCTATTCTTGAGGAAATTCAAGGATGGAATCAAGATTTAACAGGTATTACACAACAAAGCGAAATTCCTACTGCATTACAACATTATATCGCTTATTTGGAAAAAGCATTAGAAGTGCCTATCACTTTCTTATCTGTTGGTCCAGATCGTAAACAAACATTAAAATTGACAAAATAGTTAATGCGAGTCGAAAACAGTTTTGTTATAGATTCAAAAAATAATTTTCATCAAAAAGCGCTGCAATGGGCAGCGCAGTTTGATGAAGTCTCCTACCTTCGTTCAAATGATTACCAAGATCAATGGAGCGAATTTGAATGCTTAGTTGCAGTAAAAGCAACATTCACCTATATTTCTACAGGTAATCATACTTTTCAAGAAGTTCAAGATTTTATTGCTCATCATCCCGATACCTATATTCCTGGTTTTTTCTCCTATGATCTGAAAAATGAGATTGAAGAACTTTCAACAATCCACTCGAATCATTTGGATTTTCCACTTGCCTATTTTTTTGTACCTGCTATTGTTATAAAAATAAAAGGAAATAAAATAACAATAACAGCTGAAGACCCGAATCAAATTCATCAATCTATAGTAGATTTTCAGTTGAAGTCTGATAACATCGGTTTTAATGGAAAGATAAAATCCAGATGGACTAAGGCTGAATATATTGCAGCTTTTAATAAAATGCAAGATCATATTCAGCGAGGGGATATTTACGAAGTAAATTTATGTCAGGAGTTTTTTGCTGAGAATATAACGTTAAATCCAGTAGCAGCATATGAAAAACTAAATAGCATCTCCCCTACGCCATTCTCTGCTTTTTTCAAATTTTCTGATAAATTTATTTTATCAGCATCACCTGAGCGATTTCTAGCAAAACGGAACAATCAGTTGATTTCTCAGCCGATTAAAGGTACTGCAAAGCGCGGAAAAACGAATGAAGAAGACGAACAAATTATACTTGAAATGTTGAATTCTAAAAAAGAAATTGCTGAAAACGTCATGATTGTAGACTTAGTGCGTAATGATTTAACTAGAAGCGCAGTTCCAAAATCTGTCAAAGCAAATCGTTTATTTGAAATTCAAACCTTCAAATTGGTACATCAAATGATTTCAACCATAACCAGTGAAAAACGTGATGATGTAACGGATTTAGAAGCTATTAAAAACACATTTCCTGCAGGATCTATGACAGGAGCTCCAAAAATTGCAGCTATGCGTATCTGCGATCAGGTTGAGGCTGCTCAACGATCAGTATATGCTGGATCTATCGGCTACTTTGCTCCTAACGGTAATTTTGATTTCAATGTCGTTATTCGAACGATCCTGTATAATTCCCAAAACAATTATCTATCCTTTCAAACTGGAGGAGCTATTACGAGCCAGGCAAATGCGGATGATGAATACCAAGAATGTTTATTGAAAGCCAATGGTATGTTGAAAGCATTAGATAGTCAAATAAATTAAATATCTACATATTTAGTAGATAAAATTCCCAAACATCATTTTTTTTTCAGAAATTTGCACCCAATCATGGCGCATGTCTTTATTGATATTCATACACATCGTATACCTTCTCTATCTCCTGATATAAGGAGTATATGGAACAACATACTCAATAAAAATGTAGAGATATCATCTTCTACCTATACTACTGCAGGATTACACCCTTGGTATATTAATGAAGATAGGCCTTTAGAAGGTATTCTATCGCTAGAAGATGTATTATCTAAAAATGCGATTATCGCTATCGGTGAATGTGGTTTGGATAAAGCGATTGCCATTAACATGACGGTTCAACAAGAAGTTTTTCGAGAACAGATTAGGTTGGCTCATGATTATCATAAAGCATTGCTTATTCATTGTGTACGTGCTTATGAAGAAGTTTTATTTTGTATTCAATCAGAACAATTCATTGGAAATGTCGTTTTTCATGGGTTCAATAAAAATAAGCAATTAGCCACTTCATTGATAGCTAAAGGATATTACCTTTCCTTTGGAGCAGCTATTTTATCAGGTAAATTGGATGATGTACTTACGTACATACCTATTCATCGTCTTTTTTTAGAAACGGATGATACATATGTCGATATCAGAGAGTTATACCATTATATAGCGAACTTAAAAAAGATACCGCTAGATGATTTAAAGAAAAATATATTAGAAAACTATCAACTTGTATTTGAATAAAATATGAAAGACTTATCATGGTTATCACGTACTGAAGCATTAGTGGGACGTGAAGCTTTAGCAAAATTGGCAAATTCTCATGTCTTGGTGTTAGGGTTGGGAGGAGTTGGCTCCTTTGCAGCAGAATTTATCTGTCGTGGAGGTGTCGGAAAAATGACTATTATCGATGGGGATACCGTCGATCCTACCAATAGAAATAGACAACTACCAGCACTTGCTACTAATCATGGACAATCTAAAGCGCAGATTATGAAAGAACGCTTGTTATCTATAAATCCCGAACTAGATTTAACGGTGATAGAAGATTTTGTTCTTCCAGAAAAAATTTCAGATTTGTTAGATCTTCAACCTGATTATGCTGTAGAAGCTATTGACAGCATCACGCCCAAATTATTTTTTATTCGCCAAGCATTAGAACGCAAAGTTAATTTTGTGAGTTCCATGGGAGCTGGAGGAAAAATGGACCCAACGAAGATTGTAATTGCAGATATTGGTGATTCTTATAATTGCAAGCTTGCACACCATATCCGTAAAAAACTAAGTAAACATGGCATAAAGAAAGGTTTTAAAGTAGCCTTTTCCACGGAACTACCTGATAAAGCATCCTTATTATATACCGATGGTAGTAATTTTAAGAAATCGGCCTATGGTACCATGTCTTATCTTCCCGCGGCATTTGGGGGAGCAATAGCATCTGTAGCAATACGTGATTTAATCGGGAGTCTTTAATATTTTTCTGGTCAATACAGCACAAAGTATTGACTAGAAATTGTAGTTTTGACTATGGAAAAACTCTTAAAGTTAATTGATCAAAATAAGATTGTTCAGAACCTTGTTCACGATTATTCATTGGTTATTGATGATAAACAAATCACACACGGAGCTATTTTTATTATAAAAATTGATAAAAAAACATTCAAACTTTTTATTCCAGCACCTTTTTATACCGCTGTACTTGATGGAGAAAATAAACCATTAATCAAAACGATCATTAAACATCCCGAAGTTATGCTGCTTATGTAGGTGGTTATGTTAAGTTAAACACCAATAATATAGAAGCTGCAAACAAAACAAAAAGACCACTTAAAAATATTATATCTGCAATATTTTCTAAGCGTTTGACTTCCCTTAGATCAGATCTTTTCATAGCAATAAATGAAATAATGCAGCTGATCATAAATATAACAACAGCAACTGCGGCAAATTCATCAATTAAGCTTCCTTCAGTTAATTTCATTTTCTTCATAGAGGTCAACACAAGAAAACAAATTCCCAATAAATTAGCAGATGTATTCAAAATATGAGAAGTGCGTCTCTCTGAATTTCCTTTTTCCATTTTATACTCTTTTCAAAATCCAATTCCCCAGTTTGATATGTAGAAACAAAATAATGTTTTTTTTGTTGTTTTTATTAATATTTTGATGCAATTGAGCAGAACTATTTATAAAAATTATAAATTAATCCCTGAATGTTACAGTTTTATTTTTTGTTTATAGGAGATATTTGTAGGAGTTAATTGAAAACAGATTATGAATAAAAAATATCAACTAGTGGGCATGTCTTGCAATGGCTGTCGTACAAAAATTGAAAAAGTATTCAATACTATACCTAACGTAAAAGCACAAATTACTTTAGATCCTCCTGAAGCAGTTATTGAGAGTGGGGATGATATTGATGTCGAAAAATTAAATGCAGTGCTATCGGAAATTGGTAATTATCAATTAATTGATCATACCAATTGCAATTCACACCAACATGTTAACAATAAGCCAGATTTAACGTCTTCTCGTCAATATATATGTCCTATGTACTGCGAAGGACATGACAAAACGTATGATCAAGCAGGCTCCTGCCCTGTTTGCGGTATGTTTCTCGTTCCTATAGAATCGTTAACTGAAAAAAAAGATAACAATAAGAAAATCTCCTGTTGCTCTTCTCATCATAAAACTGAAAAACCAAAGATCACTGCAACTTCTGCCGGAAAGTATTATTGTCCTATGATGTGCGAGGGAGACAAACTTTATGACAAAGCTGGGTCATGTCCTCTTTGTGGTATGAACTTAGAAAAAATCCCAGAGAGAAAAATAGTAGCAACATACAGTTGTTCTATGCATCCTGAAGTAACAAGTGATAAGCCAGGATCTTGTCCTATCTGTGGAATGGATCTAGTTCCCAATGCTGTAGCAGAGGAAGAAGATCATACCTACTTGAACTTAAAAAAGAAGTTTTGGATAGCGATATTATTCACCATTCCATTGTTTATACTTTCTATGGGCGAAATGATTCCTGGCAATCCAATTGGGAAGATCATCACTCCACAGTTATCAGGTTGGATTCAGTTCTTATTAACCATTCCTGTTGTTTTTTATGCCGCTTGGATGTTTTTTGAACGGGCATGGACATCCTTTAAGAGCTGGAACTTAAATATGTTTAGTTTGATCGGTTTAGGAGCAGGTGCAGGCTTTATTTATAGTATTGTGGCCTTATTCTTTCCATCAATATTTCCAGATGCTCTACTGGGTCATCACGGTCAGGTCGCGTTATATTTCGAGTCCGTTGCTGTCATATTAACATTGGTTTTATTGGGCCAGTTGATGGAAGCTAAAGCGCATTCAAGAACGAACTCCGCTATAAAGGAACTCATTAAGTTATCACCTGCTGAAGCGAATTTAGTTGAAAATGGAGTGGAGAGAAAAATCGTTGTGGAAGATATTCAACTGGATCAAATTCTGCGCGTTAAACCAGGAGAAAAAATTCCTGTAGATGGAGAGATTACTTCTGGATATAGTGCTATAGATGAATCGATGTTAACAGGAGAACCAATTCCAATAGATAAAAATGTAGGTGATCAAGTAAGTGCGGGAACAATCAATGGTAATCAGACATTTCTAATGAAAGCTTCTCGCGTTGGTGACGATACGCTATTGGCACAAATTATTGAGATGGTCAACAGTGCAAGTCGTAGTAAAGCGCCTATTCAAAAAATGACAGATCGTGTAGCTCGTATTTTTGTTCCAGTCGTAATTGGAATTGCAATTTTGACTTTTATTGTTTGGATGATGTATGGAGTTGAATCTAAACTGGCTTTTGCATTAGCAAATGCATTGGCAGTTCTAATCGTAGCATGTCCTTGTGCATTAGGTCTAGCAACACCAATGTCGGTGATGGTTGGTATTGGTAAAGGTGCGAAAAATGGAATTTTAATCAAAAATGCTGAAGCATTGGAAAAGTTAGACAAGGTGAATGTTTTAGTGACAGACAAAACAGGTACCATAACAGAAGGAAGACCCAGTTTAGAAGCTGTTCAAAGTACATCAACCAGTACCCATGATGAATTATTAATCTTAGCGGCATCATTAAATACCAATAGTTCTCACCCCTTAGCGGAGGCTGTTGTCAAAAAAGCAAAAGAACTCCAATTAGATTTACTAGAAGTAGAAGACTTTGATACCATTAACGGCAAAGGTGTTATTGGTCATATTCATAATGAAAAGGTTCTTTTAGGGAATGAGTCTTTATTATTAGACCATAACATAGCAATTACAGCTGATGTTAAGGAGCAAGTTGCTATTGAACAGAAAAAGGGTCGTACGGTCTCCTATTTAGCAAAAGGAAGTGAACTATTGGGGTATCTTGTTATTGCTGATAAAATTAAAGATACAGCAAAACAAGCTATTCATTATCTCTTGGATCATGGAGTCGATGTCATTATGCTAACAGGTGATAATGCAAGAACTGCAAAGGCTGTAGCAGATGAGTTGGGTATTCAACATTTTAAAGCACAAGCGCTCCCTGAAGATAAATTAATGGAAATTAAAAAATTACAACAAAACAATAAGATCGTTGCTATGGCAGGTGATGGTATCAATGACGCCCCGGCTCTTGCACAAGCAGATATAGGTATTGCTATGGGAACAGGTACCGATGTTGCCATTGAAAGTGCTGAAGTAACATTATTACAAGGAGATTTATTAGGCGTCGTTAAAGCAAAAATACTGAGTCATAAATTGGTGCGAAATATCAAACAAAATTTACTTTTTGCATTTCTATACAATGTCTTAGGAATCCCCATTGCAGCAGGTATCCTCTACCCTACTTTTGGGATATTATTATCACCAATGCTCGCGGCTGCTGCGATGAGCTTAAGTTCTGTATCTGTGATTTTGAACTCTTTGAGATTGAATACAGTTCGCATTGATCCACAGTAGAATACATAATTGCAGGATTTTAAAATTATTTAAAATCCTGCTTCTTAAGAGTTAAATAATGGAAGTTAATGGTCATATATGTTCATCATAAGTAATCAAATATTATTCTTTTCAAATACAATGCTTAATTTTGAGATGAAAAATAGAACTAAAATGAATTTTAAAACGATCATACTTTTAATTTTAGTCGTATTGATTACGATTTTTTTTATGCATAATACTGCTCCTGTTGAATTCTGGTTTTTTGGTTCTCATCATATTTCCTTATCCTGGATTATTGCCATTACTCTTTTTATTGGGATAATTACTGGCGGTATATTACTACGACCCCGAAAACGAAAGACAGAAGTTATTCAAATAAATGAAGAGGCTTCTTCAGAAATGGATGGTTTCTCCAACTCAAAATCTTCATTAAGCGATGAAGATCGCGATTATATATCTTAGAGATAAAAATTAATTCCCTATAAATGAAAGGAAAACAGCGTCTATTGTAAATAAATCAGGTTTATACTTGCACTATATGCTAGTTTTTTCTACCTTTGCAGCACTTCAAACAAGAAGAATTAGGATTCCGTAGCTCAGCTGGTAGAGCAATACACTTTTAATGTATGGGTCCTGGGTTCGAATCCCAGCGGGATCACAAATAGCGTGCCTTAGCACGCTATTTTCGTTTATATCATCTAATGTCTGCCTATTTTTGGTAACTGCGAAAGGAAAATTTGATTTGTGAAATTGATCAAAGACGTGAATAAAAATTTTGTTTAACTCTTTAATGTGTTGTGTGATGAAAATTAGAAAAAAAAAGAATTGGTTGATAGTTTACTTCCTTTCCACAATAATATCAAATTTCATACTGCCACCTTTCGTGCTTTTAGGTATTATATTCTTTATGCGCATTAATGCTCTTAATGAATTGCTAAACTTGATACAATACACTCCTGTGGTAGGATTTGTATAGTTAGCATACTGGCCGTCCATATTATTGGAATAGGCGGCATTAAAGGCTTTCCAACTATTATCCTCCATTAATTTTTCAAATGCTAAATCGCTCATGCTTCCTTTGTACAGTTCCCCAGAGTTGATATTCTCTTGTTCCCATCCGCCCATACCGTCTTCTTTAAACATATCAATATCATCATAACTAGTGCTTAAGTCGGATTCTTTGGCATTGGCCGGAAAAGTAAGAATCATCGCCCCGCCATATCCACTAAAAAATACCATTGCCACATCTCCTTGCATTTCATTCGCGGTTTCTATATCTACACAATGACCGGTGTGTGGGACAAAAAAGGGACCGAATTTAGTGTTTTTTTGATCGCCCATCATGATATCCTGATAATAAACAACATACTTTCCCGATTTTTCTTTTGGAGAGGAAATACCTGTGGATTCAGTTTGTTGCCCGACAGCACCTTTTCCTACCGTTTGATTGCCAGTTATTTTATCACCTACTTCTTCAGGGTCAAGTTTTACTTTTTTCGTTTTCTTCTTTTTAGAAAAGAAAGAATCCACATCAATTTTACCAATGACTTTATCTATCGTTTCACTTGCTTTGCTTTCCAATTTTTTTCCAACGTTTTGCGCTGATGCTGTCATGCTTGCTGCAAGCAGTAACAGGAGGACATTGTATTTTATCCGTGTAATATTTTTCATTATATATCTTATTAAAGTAATTTATTTGTGTCTTTCTTAGATTATCTTGTTGTTTTTAGGTCTTTCAAAATGGTATTTTTGCGCTTACCGTTTTATCGCTCCATTACGATTATAAAGTATGACATCTTTTAGCGTAATGGTTCCTGCTTTGGCATCATCGTCGTTTACGGTAATGCTTTTCAAAGCAGCATCTTCATCAGAAGACTTTTGTCTGTTCTTACATGCAACGGAGAATGTAAGCAATGCCAACACGATTATGGTAAGATTTTTCATATGATTTTTTAATTGATCAGTTTGAAAGATTACTTTAGGGTACTTTCGAGTATTGTTATTTTGGAGCTGTTGGTTCAACAAATGTTACCTCCGGGTCGGGTATTCTCTTCACGTGGGTTTTCGGTATTATCTTTTTTGCAGGAGATCGCTGCAATAGCCATCAGTAGTACAAGAATAATTAGCTCGTTCATATCGGTGATTTTTGGATTTTAAGGAATTAAAATATCTGTAAAGCTGCGTTTAGTGTCGGTATTGCCAATACCCAATTGACTGGCGTTGTTATTGCCCACCGCTTGAAACTTCCCATCAGTTTTTAAAATAATAGTATGTGCTGTACCCACGCTTATGGCTTTTACCCCGGTTGTAATTTCTTTCCATGAGGCTGCATCGGTTATACTTGCATCTCCCAATTGGCCATATTGGTTTTTACCGGATCCCAACAACGTTCCGTCTGTTTTTATAATAAAGCTATTATCACCGTTTTGGCCTACAGCAATGGCACTTGCATTGTCTGCTACCTTTATAAAATTCCTGGCAAATGCCTGATCAGCGACGCCCAGTTGCCCATTACTATTAAATCCGCAGGCCCATACCGTATTATTGTTCTTTAGCAATAAAGTGTGGGCTCGCCCTGCAGCTATTGCTTTTGCATCTGTTGCTATAACAGTGAAAGTCGGTATCGCATCAAAATCTCCCATACCCAACTGCCAGGCACTATTACTACCAGCGCCTACCGCAGTGCCATCCGCTTTCAAAATAACGGTGAAGTCCGGGCCGGGGGCTACAGCGACTACATTGTCCATAATTTTTGTAAATGGATTTATATATTTACCCATACCTAAATCCACTCCACCGGAAATCATGTTTCTTGTATCACCGCCAGCACCCCAAAGTGTATTATCATTTTTAATAATAAAGCTGGAATAAGTTCCTGCATATATAGCTTTGCCATTATCGGCCACTTTTACAAAAGATGTTTTGGTATCTCTAGTATCATCACCCAGCTCTCCAGCTATATTTTTGCCAGCAGACCATACGGTATTATCTTTTTTCAAAATAAGTGTGTGCTGATAACCTGCAGAGACAGACTTTACATTATCTGCAATTTTAACCCATTTGTTAGGGTTGGCCGTATTGCCCGAGCCTAGGGCACCATAATCGTTCCAACCGATGCCCCAGAGTGATCCGTCGGTTTTTATAAGCATGGTATGTCCACCGCCTGCAGAAAATTGTTGTACCTGTATGGTTGATTCGTCAGGAGATTTAGGTGTATTGGAATTGTCTTTTTTGCAGGAGATTGCTGTAGTAGCAATCAGCATTGTAAGGATAAAAAACTTTTTCATTGTCCGAAAGTTTAAATGGATGCTTATTATTAATTAATTGCATCACAAATTTACCCTGCAGTATTGTATGCACCGTTATTTTATTGACGAAGGGATAGGTTTAATTGACGAAAAGAAAAAACTAGCTTCTAACTGTAAAAATCACTTCGGCTCTCGTCCCATTAGCCAAAGCCGTAAAGCGCACAACAGCGTTCATCTTGTCTGACAAATCCTTTATCAACTGCAGTCCAAGCCCATTAAGGGTCTGGGAGCTGCGTACTGCTTGCACCTGTTGTTCAAAATCTTCCTGTGTAAAGGTAAGTCCGCTATTTTGGATAGACAATATAGTACTGCCATCCTGAATAGTTATGTCAACAGCAATTATTGCATCTGGTGGAGATGCCTTAATGGCGTTCTGCAAAAGATTTCGGTAAATGGTCTGCAGAAAATTGTCATCTGCCATTACGGTTGTGTCTGGCATAATATTATTTTGCAACTGAATGTTTTTTTCTTCAATGGGTAATTGTAGCAATTGTTCAACTGGTCGTAAAGCAGGCAATAACACGACTGGTTTTATGCTTGGATTTAGTCTGCTCATCTGTGTCTTACTCCAGAGTAGCAGGTCTTCCATCATTTCCAACAATGATTCGGTGGCTGTTTCCATTTTGTTGGCACGCTCGGCTTTTTCCTGTTCATTGTGAACATTCAGTTTTTGCAATTTTAAAAACTGGTACATCTGCTTTACTGGAGTACGCAGATCGTGACCAATTATACCGAAGAGTTTTGCTTTGGTCTGATTGGATTCCTCCAATTCGTTATTCAGTTCTGATAGTATTTTGTTCTTGTCATCCAGTACATCTGCCATTTTTTTCTTGTTCCTGTAAAATATGACCAACATTGTAGCGATAATACCTGTCAGCAAAAGTCCG
Source organism: Sphingobacterium sp. SRCM116780 (assembly GCF_021442025.1). NCBI lineage: Bacteria > Pseudomonadati > Bacteroidota > Sphingobacteriia > Sphingobacteriales > Sphingobacteriaceae > Sphingobacterium > Sphingobacterium sp. SRCM116780. Next base: position 1,570,754 of record NZ_CP090446.1, on the reverse strand, counting down.
GTAATAAGCCACAGTCGTTGCTTTCTAGCAAACCCTAGGTCTTTTTGCTGTCCATCAATCTGTTGTTGTTTTTCTTTATTTTGAAATTTGGCTTCTGCATCGGCTATACTTTTTTGTATATCCACAGTGTACAAGGAATCACGAATAGGCAAATATTTTTCGTAATACAGTACTGCCTGTTGCCATTGGCCCGTACCAGAGTAGCATTTGGCCAGTTCACGTAACACGTTACCATATTGTTCTGGCCCCTGATCCAAACCTATTTTCTCAGCGCTCTTCAAATAAGGGAGTGCAGCAACGTAATCTTTTGCGGCGACAAGAATCTGGCCCATTTTATAATTATATCCAGTAATAGTAAGTGTATCGGTGACAGATACGTCAATGAGTGATTTTGCAATGTTCATATAGAGTAAGGCACTGTCATTTTTCCTATTGACCAAGTAATAATCTGCAAAGGCCAGATCGGACAACATCCTTATATCCCAGTTATTATTCCTATCTACTGGTGGGCCGTATTCCTTTTTTGTCATGTTCGTCACCGAATCGCGATAGACCAAGGCAATATCTGGTTGGAATAATTGCAGATAAGCATCTGCTGTATTTTTATAATAATGAATGATGGCAGTTCTATATTGATCAAGAAATATTTTCGATGGTCTAAGGTACTCCAATGCCTTCTGAGGTTGTTTCAATTCTAAATATAACGCGCCGATATTGATGTAGCTCACACCGAGGTTTGCAGAATCTGCTCCATCAAACTTTCGCAAGGGCAGCTCTTTCTTATAGATTTCAAGATCTGCAAGCATTATGTTCATCTGTTGTTCACGTCGGCCGAGTACTTCATAATATTTTGTTAGTGCGTTATACATACTATGCTTAATACGATTACTGTGCGTAGTATCAACGATATGAAGAACTTCTTTGGCAGTTTGATCACGCTGCCTGGAATAACCATCCATCGCACTATACATATACAGCAACCGTTCTAGTCCGTTTACAATTCGTTTAGGATAATCTGTACGCCGACCATAAGCCACCGATTTTTCCAAATAAAATATAGAAGAATCTCCATTGATCCCTTGATAATAGACGCCAATGTAGAAATTGAATAAGGAAAGATTGTAGTAATCATTTGATGGTGTAAATCGCAATGCGTAACGGGCTGTTGTAAACGTTTTCTTATACATTTCAATTCTATTTAAAGAATCGCATATATCCGAAAGCGCTTTAAGTCGTTCCTTGGAAGTTTTGTACTTTGCTCCATAAAAATTAGGAACAGGTTGTTGGGCTACAATACCAATAGTTATTAAAAAACAAAGAAATGTAAGCAGGGTTTTTTGCATTATCTAATGATTTCATTTTTTATAATGTCCTTATAAGTTTTGCCAATTGGTAGAGTGATGTTACCACAAATAATCTCATCGGACGAAATCCATCCATTGATTTTATCCCTAGCTATTGCATAACTGCGATGAATACGTAAAAAGCTGTTCTGTGGCAATTTGTTTAAAAAGGTATTGAATCCTACAAGGGTAAGATAGCTGCGTTGACGGGTTACAACTTTGGTATAGTTTTGCATAGCTTCCAGATAAATAATTTCATTAACTGGTACTTTGATCTTATTGCGTCCCTCACTAATGAGCAATGTTTCCGTCCCTTGCAAAAGTTCATAGGTAGCTGCTTTTTGTTTCATATTCCAGTAATCTTTCAGCCTTTGTACTGTAGAAGTAAAGCGTTTTTCGGTAACAGGTTTAAGGATATAGTCAAAGGCAGATAGCTCAAAACTCTCCAATGCAAACTCAGGGTGGGAAGTAACAAAGACGGCTAGTTCAATTTCACTTCGTAATAGCTTTAGGATTTTCAATCCTGTAACGCCAGGCATCTCTATATCTAGAAAAACAAGATCGGGACGTAGCGAAATGATCGTCTGCAGACCGTCTGAGGGAGCAGAAAAGCTACCAATACAGGTTAATGCAGGCTCAGCTTTTATATATTCGTTGAGTAACATTAGATCGTCCTGTTCATCGTCAATACAAATACAGCGAATATTGGTTATCATGCTAATCGGTTAAATCTAATCAAATATACATAATGTATAATTTTTAGCGGGTCTAAAGAGCAATTAAAATCATAAAATAAAATATTTTAACCAATCAAATGGTTTATCTGAAATTCCTTAATTTTAGGTAATAAATTATTTTTCTTAAAAAAAATGGTTTGACAATAATTTCATATTGCAAACCATAACAATCGCCAAAGACAGGATAAAAAAAGAAGATTAGGGTCAAATCCTACTGAGGTTTGTCAAAAGTATATAATTCCAACACGATTAATAGAAATATCATTCTAAATGACTCGAGATCAAAAGATATGATTACACACATGTTATTTCAGACATGCCGGACTAAAATAATTTTCTCCAAATAGCTTTTGTCTGTATTATTCAATTATTTTTGATTCCTTTAAGTATTTTTTCAGAGCAGAAATCGATTTTTCGCTTTCTGGCATTCCTCCAAAAAAACCTGCTACTCGTGTAGATTCTGCTTCCCAAAGTAAAGATTTGATGGAAGTATCATATAAACTAAATAGATACTTAACACTTTCCAAATCTTTTGTTCTTTCTTTTGCAGTTGCCCCAGTTATGATAATTTTAAAAATGTAGGGATTACCATTTTTTTTAGCGATTTCCCAAACATCAGGTTCTGTACCTCTATAAGCATCTAGTGCAATCATTTCTTTAGTAGCTTTCTCTGACATTGTTCTTATTTGTTCAATTACCATTCCAGTGGTTTTCAAATCATCATATAACGGATCAATGAAAAACGACTCTTCCGCAGATAACTTAGAATTAATGGTAGATGTTTTCTCTAATTCCTCTTCGTGCCAAAATAAAGCATTTTTTATTGGAGATGAAATTTGCGCGGATTTAAGTATTCTAAATTCCGGATCGGCAAAATTTCTATTATAAATTGATTTGATAGCGCCAAAAACTAAAAAACCAATAATAAGCAGTCCTATAATTCCTTGAATTTTTCCTTTCATATTTTTTTAACGTTTTTATATTAACTTGTTTTATAATTTTTTATACGGTTATACAGTTAAGCTCACCTATTGGCAAAAGTTTTTGTTGCAATTGTTTTATATAAATTATTTGCATCTAAATCTAACACTTCCATAACCCAAGTGCCAAAGCCATTTACAATTCGTAGGGTGTCATTTACGATTCGTAAAATGGGTACTTTTTGTAATCATTTGTATCAATTGTTCATCCCGAATAGCCTTCCAGGTTGCAATCACCTCGACTGATACGCTTACCAAAAGGACACCCAATAAACATAGGTTTAAATATTGCTAATTTTAGAATTATGCCAAGCTGTAACCTGATTAGCATAAAAATACGAACATTCCAATTCGTCCAGAACACGAAGAAGGTTCAGATCTGTCAGGCTATAAATTCCGATTTATCCCCATTACCTGCTTATACCCTTACTTTGTATTTTCCGTTCTTTCTCTTTTTCTTCTTTTCCAACAGAGTTGATAACCATACTGAGATCATAAAAGAAAAGCTAATCGCAAGATTAGCCTTTTTTGTTTAATCGGATTCGATCCAAGAGAGATTCAGGATTTTGTATGGAAACTTAAGTTTTTATATCTTCTTCAAAAGAGGCATTCCAAAACCACCCGTAGCAGGAGGAATCAATTTACCATTCACAACCTTATAGCCTGATAAATCAACATCGTCAGAAGTGCTTGTTACTCCTTCTATCGTTACTGTATTGCCAAGACCTCCTGCTAAATGTGCTGTGTAATAGGTTTTCAACAAAGAGCCCCAAGCATGTGGTGAAGCCTGTGCTCCTAATTGTTTTAGTTCAGGCATCAATCTCCTCCAATTTGTAAAACCAAGTCCTTCGATATCCGTCAAATGCACATCCAAAAGCTTCTTTTCGAAAAGCTCTTTTAGAAATACTGGATCTGGATCGGCTTCTCCGTCAGCTAATAAGGTGCTTCTACCTTCAGTTTGCATATAGCTCCTTAACTTTTGATAATCAGAAACGTTTTCATGAAAAGGTTCCTCGATCCAGAACAAATCTACTGTAGGAATACCCTCAAGATATTGAATGAACTGCTCAATCGAAAAACCGTTGTTTCCATCAACTAATATCCTACAATCGGGAAAAGCACTTGCAACCGTATTCGTTACATCAATATCACGTTGTAGACCCTCCTTAAACGGCATCCATTTATGACCTCGACCAATTTTCAACTTGAACTGTCTATATCCTACTTCATAATCGTATCGGCATTCCTCTAGTATGCGATCAATCCCACTCGGTTTGCCTGCTGGTTCCAGATCATCAAAGTAAATCATGCCACTATAATAATCTGTTATGAATGGCTTTTTTCTACCCAATAATGCGTATACAGGCTTCTGTAATATTACTCCTGCCAAATCATGGAGTGCCATATCAAAAGGAATATGCCTGTCCTCCAAGGTGCCAATATTGACAACAAACAATTCTGATACTCTTTTGCCTAGTAGTTCCTTCGCTATCTGTTCAGCATCTCGCTTTGAACCGCGTAATGAAGCCCATCCCATTGCTCCTTTGTCGGTCTTTATACAACATATTTCAACATTAGGACCATATCCGTGAAGGTCAAGGCGTGCATTTTTTCCGACAAGGCGCGGGTATTTTAACTGTACTGTCGAAAATTTGATCTCCTGAATCCGATGATAAGCCAAGTCCTTACCGTCATCTGTACTATCCAGAAAGGATGTCAAAGACATTCCATATCCTGCACCATTGTACAATGCGGTAGATGCAATACTTAAATTTAGTGCTTGCAAAAATGTTCTTCTTCTCATAGTTGGTTTATTTGTTTCTCATGATTAGTAAATGGTTTGTCTTGCCTCTTTAACCTTACTCCCTTTTAGAACTCGTTTGTATGGTTCGTCAACCAATTGAGAGGTGGTGAGCAAATAACTTATAATTGATTAATGAAGATACGCGTTAAGCAAAAGTCTTTTATAACAATTTTGTATCAATACATTGATAATCTGTCTCAATTTGTGGATGATAACAGAAGCGTTGGGAACGTTGGAATAAGTTAGTTGAAAACTTGCTTGCGGATATGGTGGGACGCAAGACGTTTGTTCTCTAATTTATCAATCATATGGTGAATTTTCTTTCTGGCTGATATTGATAAAGAAAAAATTGGCATCGGTTTTATTTATACAGGGAACATACTGAATACTTATTTAATTTGAGGACACCATGAGGTCCAAATTCTAACGGAGGAATGAATGACTATAATTACAGCAGACTTCATGAATCATTTGGTGGCCCCCCATGCAGCTTTGACATGTTGTTATTAGGTTAACTTGTAATAACAACAACTATTTTATATTTGAAAACTCTTCCAGATACCAATCCGAAAACAGTGAGAGTTATACTTGTAAACATTTAGAAAAATATTTGAAACAAAAGTATTATCTTGTAAGAAATAAAAAATATCAAAATTGTAACACCAGCTTGAATAACACTGTTTTACAATTGTAAAACAAACAGAATAAATTTTCTAGTCTGGATTAACTTAAAATCAAAATGAAATATATTATTCTTTTTTTAGTTTCTATATTACTTAATCAAAATACAATAGCGCAGGAAGAACAACTAAAATCATTTATTCAGTCTTACACTTCTAAAAATAATTTTGATGGAACCATTTTAGTTAAGAAGGATTCTACCATAATTTACCACGAAAGTTTTGGTATTGCGGATCGTAGATATAACCAACCAATAACTAATGAGACTATATACAATATTGCATCTATAACTAAGTTTTTTACAGCTGTTTAAATCCTTCAGCTCAAAGAACAGCGTAAACTCGATTTAAACAAACCATTCAAAAACTATTTACCAGACTATCCAGATAAAGTTAGCCTAAAAGTTACACCTCATCAACTACTTAATCATACATCAGGAATTATTTTAATTGATACCGTTTCTAGTGTAAACAATGCAATGAAATATGGTCTGGGCATATATCAAACACCAAATACTTCCGACCAAATTTTAAAGAGTTTTATAAATAATTCTCTTGTAAGTAAACCTGGCGAAAAATTTAATTACAATAATGCGGAATACATAATTTTAGGAAAAATTATTGAAAATATCTATCACAAAACTTATGAAGAGGTGCTGAATGAAAGAATATTAAAACCATTAGCAATGACCAGTTCTGGTATGGCTCGAGAAAGGGATATTATAAAAAATTTAGCAAGTACATACTTCAAAGAAAATAATTCAGATATATTCATTAACGATATTCCTATGTTTATAGAAAATTGGTATGCTGCTGGTGCAATGTATTCTTCGCCAACCGATTTGCTGAAATTTTCTAATGCATTGTTTAGTCTGAAATTAATAAACAAAAAAAATTTAGACTTAATGCTTACTGCTGGACTTGACAATTATGGATATGGAGTATGGATTAATGGTAAGGGAGATGAAAAAAGAATGGAAAGGTATGGACAAATAATGGGTATTAATGCATTGTGGATGAGATTTATAAACAAACCTATAACCATTATTATTCTTAGCAACACAAATTCAGCCAATCTGGGAGAGTTAGCATTAGGAATAAAAATGAATGTATCTAAAAAATAAAGAATAAGTTATTACGTTAAATCTGTTAAATACTCAAAGGGAAACCGGCTGAAAAATAAACTATTGGCAATACGATCTTTTGACGATATAGTGGCAGAGTTACCTCCATAAACATTTGAGCAAAATCAGACTAAGGCAATAACCCATTAACCATGTTACTCCGTGTTCCAAATAGAAAGATTAAAGCTGATGACCAATATTTGGAAATCAACAACACACCCTATGCCCTATTTACCGTAGAAAAAACAACTGGTAAAAAAAATGTTTTTCTTACAGAACATACTTTAATGTTTGTCTTGAACGGCGCAAAAATTATTCATCTAGGTGATGAAAGCCATTTTTTTGGAAACGATGATTTGGTTTTTTTGAAAAAAGGTATTTATGTGATGTCTGAATTTATTCCAGAGAATGAAAATTTTGAAGTATTACTGGTTTACGTTCCAGATCATGTTATCAGAAAATTCCATTCGAAGTTCTCACACAAAACAGATATCGATGCTGCTAAAAAAATGTTTACCTGCAAGCTAGACCATAATCTTTTGTTACAAAGTTTTATACAGCAATACAAGCATCTTTTCGGTATTCAAAATAGCAATTCACAATACATTTTGGAAAACAGGTTAGAAGAATTGTTTCTTATTTTATCTGGAGCAAAAGCTGGGAAAACCTTTTTACACTTTTTATCTTCGCTTGTCAACCCAAAAGCAGATATTGAATTTATAGTGAACGAAAATCTATTCCAGCCTATTGCTATTGATGACTTTGCAAAATTGAGTGGAAGAAGTTTACCCACATTTAAACGGGAGTTTGAACAACATTTCCATACATCACCCAGAAAATGGATTAACCAACAGCGACTTAAAAGAGCAAGTGAAATGCTCAAGAATACTAATCTCAATGTATCTGAGGTCGCATTTGAATGTGGTTACGAACATGTATCCCATTTCATTCGTATCTACAAAGCTGAATTTGGAGAAACACCCAGTGAAACCAAAAAAGCAATTTTTTGAGCTTTTTAAGCTATCCATACGCATAAGTTATTGCAGAACTTTGAATAAAAAATTCAAGTATGAAAAATTTTATAAAATTTGCAACAGCACTTACATTTATTCTTATGGGTTTTCAATTCTCTTATGCCCAACAGCATACACTATTTACAGGAATTCCAAATCCGGAAAGCGTTATTGCTGATGATAATTTCATTTATGTAACCAGCCTTGGCAAGGAACTAAAACCAATGGAAAAAGATAGGGATGGGAAAATATGGCGACTTGCAAAAGATGGAAAGTTTGTTGATAATGATTTCTTTAAAGCAAAACTCAATTCACCAAAAGGAACTGCAATTTGTAATTCTCTACTTTACATTGCTGATATTGACAGAGTTGTTGTTTTCAATACAGAAACTGGAGATCTTGTAAAAGAGATTAGCTTAGAGAAATTTGGTGTAAAGCTATTAAACGATCTTTGCATCAAAGATGGAAAAGAATTATTTGCAACTTGTACCATTTTGGGTAAAGTATTTGATATTCCACTAAACGATGAGAGTAAAAGTTCTATGCTTGACATCCCTGAAATTAAGGGGGCAAACGGAATTGCATACAATCCATTTAGCAACACATTAGCTGTGGTTGGCTTGGGTTCATTTGATACACCAAAAGGAATTGGAGAAATATATATTGTTTCATTAAATGGAAAGCAACCCACATTAAATAAACTAAACGGCATTACGGGTTTCTTTGATGGCGTGGAGTGATTGGATGAAGATCGAATCATAGTTGATGATTGGATTTCACTTTCCTTAAATAAAGGAAAAGTAAGTATGATCAACATAAAAACACTCCAAGTAAAAAAGTTAAGCAAAAGACCAATAGGCGGCAATGCGGATTTCTTTTTGGACAGAAAACAAAAGCAGTTAATTATTCCTGCTACTTTGCAGGGACGACTAGCTAGTGTTTACTTCAAGAATTGAAAATTTAATATCATATCATCAATATCCAGTTTTTAATTTCATTGGTTCTATCCTATTTCTAGACAGGGTCTTCGTTTTATCTTTGATTTAAGTGGCCGCAGAAATAGCGAACACTTAAACCAGAGTAGGTTGAATTATTTTAATCACATTATTTATTATAAAACATATCAAAACTACGATACGATATCCATTCTTTATATTTTGGAGAAGACTTATCCAACACAAAGATTTTTAGCATGCTATCATTCTTAGAATAATTAATTGTATTAATAAAAAAATATATAGTTTGAGACTGTAACGAGAACTGTGTCAACGGAATAATTTAATAAGATTTTTTATATTTAATTATTCAAACGACATGGTCATGAAAGAAAAGACCCCATTCGACTTTGACCGCTTCAAACAGGAAGCCATGCAAGGTCTCTACAACGGCAAGAGTCTATCTCCCAACGACGGCGTTCTAGCGCCCTTAATGAAACATTTACTGGAGTCTATGATGGATGGAGAGCTAGAGAATCATCTTCAAGAGGAGAAGGCCTCTGGCAGCTCTAATCGTCGTAATGGAAAGACAAAAAAGACAGTTCGAGGTCTTAATACAGGTACTTTTGAACTAGAATCAGGGCGTGATAGATCTGGCACATTCGAACCTAAAGTAGTTCCCAAGCGTCAGCTTATTATTACAGAACAGCTAGAAGGGCATGTTCTTGGTATGTATGCCAAAGGCATGAGTACGCGTGCTATCAGCGATTTTATTCGTGAGATGTACGCTATGGATATTTCTGCTACTGAAATATCCCGTATCACAGAAAGTGTCATGCCAGCAGTAAATGAGTGGAGAAGTCGTCCATTGGAAGCAGTATATCCCTTTGTGTTCTTAGACTGCATGCACTATAAAATACGTCAGAATGGTACAGTTGAATCTAGGGCTATTTATAATATATTAGGTGTAGGGATGGATGGACGTAAAGATCTGATAGGTCTTTATAGCTCAGAGAATGAAGGTGCAAAGTTTTGGTTATCTGTTCTCACAGACCTAAAACAGCGTGGTGTCGAAGATATTCTAATTGCCTGTATCGATGGTTTGAAAGGCTTCCCCGAAGCTATTGAAGCTATTTTCCCTAAAACTAAAGTTCAGTTATGTATTGTCCACCAGATCAGATCAAGTATGCGCTATGTTACAGAAAAAGATAAAAAAGCAGTCATTGAAGATCTAAAACCTGTTTATAAAGCGATTAACGAAGAAATGGGCTACGAAAACTTACTCGCCTTTGAGGAGAAATGGGGTAAGAAATATCCAATTGCTGCTAAATCCTGGCTGGACAATTGGATCAACTTATCTACTTTTTTCGAATACGATGAACAGGTTCGCAAGGCTATTTACACCACTAATCCTATTGAAGGCATGCACCGTCAGATCCGTAAAATTACGAAGTCTAAAGGTGCATTCAGTTCTGAGCAAGCTCTTATGAAGTTAATGTTCCTGATAATTAAGGATATCTCTAAAAAGTGGACAATGCCGATGCACAACTGGGGCTTGACGATATCTCAACTTTATATTAAATTTGGAGATAGGCTCAAGCTGGATAGAGGATTTTAGCATTAGATAATTATCCAATGACACAGTTTGAGTTACACTCCCTATAGTTTTATTTTTTACATCTTCCCACACTTCCTTAGTTTCCTCTATATGGTCTGTTTTAGGTTCTCCATTTTCATCAATAAAAACAGGCCTTTCTTTTGTATTGATGTTTTTTTCAAAATACGCTACCTTAGAACCAATTGATTTTGTGATAGAATTAATAATTCCACCAGTATCCTTATGATTTATCAATTCCATTTCATAACACCAAACTCTTTTACTGTCTTTAAGATAAAAAATGGAAATATTATCTGAACTTGATACGATATTACCTGCTAATAATAAATTCAATTTCTTGTTTTTGGGAAATCGAAACTCCTCAAAATCACCTGACATATTATAGGACATATCTGGCGATGCATTATCGTGAATAGTTAATCCTATCCTTTTTAATATTTCTTCTATATTAGAACCAAATTGTATCTCTTTAAAATCTAATTGTGAATTATTATTTTTTGAAACAGGATTATTTAACTCATTTATTTTAGAATGTGATTTTTCAGTGGTTTTCCCCTGGCAGCTAATTAGAATAAAGCTTAAAACTATTTGACTTAAAATTATTTTTTTCATATGATAAATTCTTAGTTTATTTCGCTATTGCCAGACCAATATTATTTATTGGATTAAATCTGTTTGCCTTAATAATTGGGCATTAATATCATTAAAAGCGATAACTATGAATTTATCATTATTATTTTCGATGATATCTTTCACTTCTTTACTAAAATGTAAAAAGCTAAATTGACCTTGATAAACGTTTTCTCCTTCTGTAAAAGCACTTGGCAAAAGGATTGACATACTATTGGGTTGAGCGAATTTTTCACCAAACATATTTTTTATTTTACGTTTTAGTTTTTCATCTTGTTCCTGGTCAATGTTAAATATTTTGTCTGCAATTGATTCTATAAAGTCAAGATCGTGACGCTTGTTGCCAGTCGTGTAGATTCCATAATATATTTCAGCATTATCATTCCCATAAACTTTTTTAGCAATGCAAACAGGAACATTTTCTATATTTTCTATTACCTTTTTCTTTGCATCTTTTTGGATAAAAATTACAGCGATTAAACAAATGATTGCAACTATTACACATATATATAAGTAAGTATTAAAGCTACTGTCTGTTTTGGATAAGTCATAAATCGGATAAATTCCAGCAGCACTAAATAAGCCTAAAATTGTTGGCAGATATACTACTTTGTTTTGTCCCCAGCTTCCCAGTACTGCGTATTTTTTCTTAATTTCTGAATTTCTTTCAAGTTTTTCTAAAATGTCTTTTGTAAATAACATGTGTCAGTTGAATTTATATAGTTGAATAATTTGTTTGCAAAATGTTAGGTTATGGTAATCCTCTTTATATAAAAATAGGATTACAACGATTTAAGTACAAAGACCATTTACAATTCGCGGATTTGATTTACGATTCGTATTATTAGTTTTTACGTTAATTAAAAAACATTCCTATATTTGTAGCTGTAAACACATAGCAGACATATCCATGTAATATATAATTTCTTTTTGCAAAAATTAACCGTAAGCTTTCTCTAAGCTTACAATCATTCATGCTTCAAAAAAGAAATTATGCTTATTCTACAAAACATTTCATATAAACATCCAAACAAAGATGTGTTGTTTCATGACATCCATCTCAGTTTACAAGACAATAAAAAAATTGCTTTAATTGGTAATAATGGTGTTGGCAAATCCATTTTGTTAAAAATTATTGCAGGAGAATTAACACCCGCAAGTGGTCAGCGAAGTGTAACGGGGACAACTTATTTTGTACCTCAAATATTTGGACAATATAATGAGTTATCTATTGCTCAGGCGCTAAAAATTGAAACGAAGCTGGTTGCGCTCCATCAAATACTATCAGGTATTGCTACAGAAGACAATCTAACAGCACTTGATGACGATTGGAATATTGAAGAACGTTGTCAGGAAGCCTTACACTATTGGCAATTATCCGATCTCGACCTCGAACAAAAATTAGGTACATTGAGTGGTGGACAAAAAACTAAAGTTTTCTTAGCTGGTATCAGTATTCATCAACCAAGAATTGTACTATTGGATGAACCTAGTAATCAACTTGACAGTATAAGCAGAACATTATTATATCAATTTATTCGATCTACTTCTAGTTCAATCATTGTGGTTAGCCATGATCGTTATTTACTAAATCAACTTGACTCCATTTACGAATTGAGTTCTTCTGGATTAATGTACTATAATGGGAACTATGATTTCTATTTGGAAGAAAAGAAGCTTCGTCATGACACACTGCAGCTAGACCTGAAGCATAAGGAGAAAGAGTTACGGAAAATAAAGACTAAAGCGCGTGAAACATTGGAGCGACAACAAAAACTGGATGCCCGAGGCAAAGGTAAGCAACAGAAAGAGGGTGTTTCCAGAATCATGATGAATACCTTGAGAAATAACGCAGAAAAAAGTACCGCTAAATTAAAAGATACACATGCTGAAAAAACTGCTAGTATAACCCAAGAGCTACTCAGTTTACGTCATGAAATACCTGATATTGACAAAATCAAATTTGGTTTAACAGATTCTACTTTACATACAGGAAAAACGTTATTTAAGATCAATAATCTTAATATCAGTTATGACAATCAACCGCTCTGGCAAGAAAACTTGAATCTGCAAATTACAAGTGCTGAACGTGTTGCCTTAAAAGGAAAAAATGGATCTGGAAAAACGACCTTTATTCAGATTCTATTAAATAAACTGGCAAATTTTACAGGAGAAGTATATCGCTCCGAAAATAAAGCTGTATACATTGATCAAGACTATTCTATGGTTAATAATGCGCTCAGCATCTATGATCAAGTGCAAGAATTCAATGATACAGGGTTACAAGAACATGAAATCAAGATTAGATTAAATAGATTCCTATTTTCAAAAGACACATGGGATAAACCTTGTTCAATATTGAGTGGAGGAGAAAAAATGAGATTATGCTTATGCTGTTTAACTATTCATCAACGAACTCCCGATATTATTGTGATGGATGAACCTACAAATAATTTAGATATTCAAAATATAGAAATATTGACTGCTGCGTTAAAGGAATACCAAGGAACACTTCTTATCGTATCTCATGATGATTATTTTTTAAATGAAATTAATATAGGACGTACAATAATGTTATAGAAAAAAGAACGAACGTATTCCTCTATTTCATATTGACGGATTAAACGTAAAAATCAAAGCGCGTTTTCCTATATTTGAAACAACAGATCGAATCTCATTTTATATGAAACATCGTTTATGATCCACAATATTACTACAGTAATTAAAAGAAATCGAATGGATGGAAAACTTTATTAAACTAGATCAATATTTAGAATAAAATAAGCGATTACCTTTCATATAACAAACAATATGGGATACAGTTATAAAACCAAAATGTATAAAAACTGTTCCATATATTAACAATCAAAACACTAGAACATGTCAAACATTGGTATCATTATAGAAGAGCGTGCTGCAGATATCGGCAATTTTATGGTTGGTAGACTTTTACCATTTCGTCAGAAAAGAATGGTAGGTCCTTTCATATTTATAGATCATATGGGTCCTGCCGCATTGAATGAATACCAAAACCTAGATGTAGGACCGCATCCTCATATTGGATTATCAACGTTAACGTATTTGTTTGATGGCGCTATTATGCATCTCGATAGTTTGGGTACGGAGATGGAAATAAAACCAGGAGCAGTCAATTGGATGACTGCTGGTAAGGGCGTGACTCATTCTGAAAGAACTCCAGAATACTTAAGGCATACCGATAAGTTTTTGCATGGTTTACAAATTTGGGTGGCACTACCCAAAGAATTAGAAGAATGTGAACCATCATTTGAACATACCAATGCAGAAGATTTACCTCATTGGGAAGATGAACAAGGTGTCAGTTATACATTAATAGCAGGAGAAGCATTTCGAAAAAAATCACCCGTATCCGTATATAGTAAAATGTATTTTATCGAAATTAAATCTAAAAATAAAGCTAAAGTGCATATTGGGAAAGATCTATATGGTGAATCAGGTCTTTATATTTTAGATGGTAGCATCATCGATAATGGAACAACATTCGAACCTAAACAGTTGCTCGTAGCTAAAGACGCACAATTGTGTGAATTTGAAATTGAAGAAAACTCCAAGATATATATTTTTGGAGGTGAACCTTTCCCTGAGGAACGTTATATCCTTTGGAATTTTGTTAGTTCATCTAAAGAAAGACTAGAGCAGGCAAAACAAGACTGGATAGATAATAAATTTCCTTCAGTTCCTAATGAAACTGGTGCCATTGCGCTTCCAGAATTTTATCTAAATAAAAAAATATAAAGCAAAAATAAGCTAGTGAAATCAAGTAATAACAAGTTCCTACCCTATACGTAAACTTGCTGTCACAAATAATGATGGAGACTAGAGTAATCATCTAATGTTTATTTTATAAAAAAGCACGATATTTAGGAATAGATATCGTGCTTTTTTATACATTATTTTTAAGTTTTTCTGTAACAGAAAGAATATTCCGAATACTAATTTCATACAATAACTCATAAAATATGAAAAAAATATGTTTGATGGCTTTCTTAGCCTTTATCGTAGCCACACTTTCACTGCATGCGCAGGATAATACTGTTTTATGGAAAATTTCAGGAAACGGTTTAGAAAAAGATTCTTATTTATTAGGGACAATACATATCATGTGTGCAGAAGATTATGAATTAAAAGAGAAAATAAAAAAGGTAATTCAAGAAGTAGACGCGGTTACATTAGAAGTAAACTTAGATTCTGAAGAAAACAAAGCTATGCTTCCTGAAATGATGAAACCCGATCCAAATTTTTTAACTGGATTAACAGCTTCTGAAATTACACAAATTGATAGCACTTTAAACACAAAACATTTATCCATTAAAATGCTAGACATGATGTCACCCGCCGTATTTGTTTCCTTGCTTAGTCTACAATCCATGAACTGTACTGATCCAAGAAACATCAAAACGATGGAAACAGACATCCAGGCAATAGCGGCGAGTTCAAACAAAAAAGTCGATGAATTAGAAACATTGAAGTTTCAAATGGATATGCTGACGAAAATGTTAAAAGCTCCTGATTTATTGACTTATATAAAAAAAATCGATGAAATGCCCGCGATTTCAAAGAAAATGGTGGTTGCTTATAAAGCTGAAAATTTAAAAGAATTAGAAACCATTATCTATGAAAGCAGTTACATGTCAAAAGAAGAACAAGCAGATTTTCTTACGAAACGGAATGAAAATTGGATGACTCAAATTCCTTCGAAAATCAAGGACTCTTCTCATTTAATTGCCGTAGGTGCTGGTCATCTTATTGGTGAGAAGGGGCTTATCAAATTGTTAAAAGATAAAGGTTATACACTTACTCCTATTTTGTAATTATGGTCAAAAATAAGACCATCGCAACAGAGGAATCTGTTTTACAGTATATAGAACAGGTACCAGAAGAACAAAAGAGAATTGATAGTCACAAACTCATTGCATTAATGGAACAAGTAACTGGTGAGCCAGCGAAAATGTGGGGTCCTAGTATCATTGGTTTTGGGCAATACCATTATCAATATGAGAGTGGTCATGAAGGTGATGCAGCTTTAATTGGATTTTCTCCCCGCAAGGCGGCCATCTCCTTATATGTTTATGCTTGTCAAGACGATCAAAAAGCTTATTTGGAATCATTGGGGAAATTTACAATGGGGAAAGCTTGTATTTACATCAAAAAACTAGCTGATGTTAATGAAGATGTACTCATTAAAATCATGGAAAGTACCATTCGGTTCCTAAAAACCAAATACGATTAAAAGTAAAAAGGCGAAAGATAAATCTTTCGCCTTTTTCATGTCAATTATTGAACATGCAAAAGTGATAAATACATACTGTGTATTTATTTCGCTATTTAAAGTAATTTTTCTTTAACAATAGATAAGCATTTTTTACACTCTTCTTCAGCATTGGTGTCGTTGTTTTTTAGATGGATAGTTAATTTATAGTTTAAAAAGTCAATAATAACCCCTATTTGTTCTGGATTCAGTATCCTAAAATCATCAAAATTATGGGCATATGTTAGCGCAAAATAAATAGGATTGTCTGTATCTGGTTTTTCTAATTCCTGTAATAAAAAACAAGGTAAAATAAAGCGTTTTCCTTTAGCATCCATAAATGTCCAACAAGAAGAATTGAAACGCTTGTGAATCTCATCACTTAAAAAAATAGGTAATAATTTTTGCCAATCAACTCGTTCATCCTTTGCCTTCCAAGTAATATACTCGATATCGGTTGGCTGTAAATAATCATCTATGCAATCAGCTTCGTACATGCCAATACCATCTTCTAAATGCACATTAACAAAAGCTTGATTTATTTTGTTAATCAGTTGGATTTTGGTCATTTTTAATGTTTATTGATCGTTTAATACTTTATTTATAAACAGCAATTGGTTTTCGGGTACAGATTTAGCAGTTGCAGGTAATGGAAATACAATTGCTCGCACTTGATCTTCTTCATTTTCTAAAGAAATCAACGCTACATCTTTGCCGTTGGTAAATTTCATTTGCCCATCTATGGTGACAATAAAAAAAACGTTTTGATCATCCAATACCATTTTATTACGATCTCCATCTAGGTTGATGAAATAATCCTGTTGCTCATTAGGTTTTATCATTTTTAATGTGCCATTGTTGTATTGTGTTATTAATGATGTTAAATCTTCCCGTTTAAAAATTATTCTACGTTCATCAACTACAGCTCTGTAAGGTTGAGTATGTTTTCCCAATTGGTTAGCATAGAAAATATTATTTGAATGAGATAAATTAAAGCCAATGGTTTGTTTACCAGTATTTTTAATGGAAAATTTTAAAAAATATGCTACTGGCACTTTTTCTGATTGATATAGCATTTTATCAATATAAACCTCTACAAACTGTCTTCTTGCTATAAGATGTTGATTTGTTTCAAGTTCATATAATTTTTTCTTTTCGTTCCATATTACGGTAGCTCCAAGTTGATAGAGCTGGTTTTTGTGACTAGTTACCCAACCGTCAGTTTCACCGCTTGATACATAATTTGGATAGGCAAAAGGACGTTCGTAACTATCCAAGTTTTCTGAACTCCAGCTGTTCAATTTTTGTAGTAACTTGTTTATCTCTTGTTTTTTGGATTTGATCCGTATCATTTGGTTGGGTAACCATAATTTATTTTGTACGATCAATTTACCTAATTTCCCAGATTTATCCTTGATATAGCTCCCGAAGAATTGGATGTTGTATAGACTATCACTTTCTCTTTGGGTTATTTTAAAACTATTATTATATACCTTTTTGTTGCTCGTTTCTGGCTTGTTATCCCACCAAAGATCTTTTATGTTAAAAAATATTTCATTTGTCTCGGGTACAAATAAGTAGGTTCCTTTTGCTACGACATAATAATAATTACTGCCATTATACCATTCCTTCATTTCAAATTTATTATTATCAAAAAAGGAATAGGTTCTACTTTGCACCTTGGGATTAGAATAGACCAGTTGCCATACCTCGCCTGACAGGTCAGCTGTTATATCCATAGTTTGTGCATGGTTTGTTGTATTTACAAAAAGCAAAAACAGCAAAGTGAATATTTTATAAGTTGGTTTCATTTTATTTTTCTTCAATAACAGTGATAACTGTATACAATATTGATGATTTCTTCATTATAACCAACTTTTTTTCTTGTGTCTTACTTATCTATATAAAATTAATCCCAGACGCAACTATGAAATCGTACCACAATAAGTTGACAATTTTGCTTACGTCGCTATAATCATCTTATTTCATACTGAATTTCTTTTCATTGTTGATTTAATATCCAAATTCTTCAAAGTTTGCTTTTTCCATTTTTGTCCAACTTGTCCAATATGATTTACCTGTCGAACCCGCACCTTTAGGATCAATTGTGTAAAAGTCTGGTATTACTTCAAAGCGTTTTCTCGTCTTAGTTTCAGTTAAAAAATGTATCAAACATTCTAACATTTTATCAAATGATGAGAATATAATTTCGCTTAAACCATCCAAGTCACCATCGTATTCATGATCATAAACTCTAATAGGAAAATCTTTCTTGTCATTTGTGTTTCTTGTGTCAAATACTAATGGCCCTGCGTCATTCCCTTCGTTTGCAAATGGAATGAGTCCAAGTGGAATAATCTGTTCTGGGATGTACCAGTCAAGATTATCGATTAAGCTCTCCAACGGTTTTGTTGGCAAAGAATGTGGAAGTCTTATTATTGAACAGTCACAGTCTGCGAAAAAATAACGCTTATGCCATTCTATAAAGTTGTCTGGAAATGTTGCTTTAAATTTTGTTTCTATTTTTTTATAATCATCAGCAGTCAAAGTTCCTGGAATAAGTTTCCATTTATACCAACCGTCTTTGTCAATTGTCGATTGCATCATTTCTTTTGGAACGTTGTTGGTATAAATAGATTTCATTTCTGTCATCCAATATGCTTTGAAAAATTGTTCGATTTTGTCAGTCATTGTTATCGTCTTTTAAGATTGGAGTTAACATTTTTGGACTTGGTGAAGTACGGGACTTTTAGCACTATATCTCAATCGAAGCATCAATGTTCAAAACCTGTCATGAGAGGTAGAAAACCTCAAATTTCACCAAGCCCTTGCTCCAGATTTGAGCTTTTGTCAATTAATTGTTTTACTGTTTGTTTTAAAGTTTCATAGTCCCCAATTGAAATTATCGTCAAGTTGTCTGTTGGTGATAGTCCGCAAGCAGTTGTTGTAATCACGGGAATATCTGCCGCAAGTGCTCTTAATAAAAGTCTTGGCTGATGCTCAACATAAGTTGGATAAACAACCACACGAATATTGTCAAATGGATTATTACCAGCAAACTCTGTTGTTACTCCATCCCAAAAGTTATTGTCTTCTATTACTTTTCCTGTTAGGACAATACAAAGATTTAATTCTTTAGCAAGTCGTTTCATTTCGTAAGCACCTTTACGTCCCAATGCAGATGCAGGAAAAAGTATTTTGTCTCCTGATGTTTGTTTTCTCGTAACAATCGGTAAAATCCAATCTAATTTTATTGATTTATTGTTAAAGGTATCCGCAATTTCTTGATGTGGAGTTATGATATGTCGTGCTTTTGTTAAAGCAATATTTTCTAAACCAATCAACGCTTGTGAAGCTCTGAAATCATTTAAAGTTTTGCTTTCTGGAAATTGTTTGTGTGCTATGTCTAATCGTTGATGTAGTTTTTCCATTGGCAAGCGGCTCATCAAAACATCAAATGTCCGTCCACCCAAAACACCTTGCTCCCAAAGAAACGGCAACAAGTTTTGGGAGATTACAAGATGTGTGCTTTCAATCGGAATAAGATTTGTTGCTACCTTTGCCACTTTTTTGTCCAATCGAAGTATTAAAGCAAAAATATTGCGTTGCATTTTAGCAGCAATACGCAATTGCAATGCTCTTTGCATGGCAGCAAATGAAATTGCTTTTACATTCTTTACATTTTTAACTGTCCAATCGTAACGATTTGTTTTGATGAATTTGTTTTTGAAAAGCGGAACGATGAAAAAGTCTTTATCGGTTGATATTTTTTCTATGTAGTTTTCATACTCACTCCATTTGTCATCAAGGATGAAAGTTGTAATCGCCTTTTCTTGTTTAATGGAAGTTCTGTCGGGATGTTTGAAACATTCAAAGCTACCGCACGAATAGCAGTCGTTGAGTTTTGATGCTTGAAGTAAAATATTTGTGTTCGAAACAACATGAGAACTATTTTTTTCGATGCTACGAAACTTTACGATTAGTTTGTCGGTGGTTAGGTCAATTTCAATTCTGAAAGAATGATTTGATTTAAAACGCAAATCAAGATAATTCCACTTTACTGTTGCATCTCTGTCTTGTTCGGCTAATGAACCTTTAATTACTTTTGTGTGTCGGTGTCGTTCAATGATTTCAAAATTTGCTTTCAAAGCAGCATCATACAAAGCATTTGAAAGTTGGCAAAGTCCGCCTGCAATTGTCGGTACTATACAACCTTCTCTAATTTCTCTACCGAGTACATAACCTTGTCCAATGTTTGGGTTTCCTAAATGTTTCCAAAAACTGAAAGGTTTGTTTGCATCAATTTCAACTCCGTTAAGTCGTTTTGTCGCTAAACGCAGATTTTGAACTTTACCTGCAGTCAAAATCCAATTCTGTTCGTTGTCGTTAATATTCCAAAGGTTGCTTTCAGAAACAGAAATAATGGGTTGTGATTTTAGTTGTTGTTGATCTGTGAACTTTTTAGTGTCTGCAAAAGTGTTTTGAAGTTGTCGTCTAACGATTAATAAAAATGACTTTAACTGAAACTTGGTCTCACTTATTAGATTGTGTTTTTCAGTTAATGTCTTTAATGTCTTCATTTTGTTTTATGTACAAATTTTCAAGATCGAACGGTCGTCATAACCTGAGTGCTAACTCATAAATATGAGCAACTTGTTCGTGTATAGACAGTTATTTTAATATATGTTATACATGGCTAAATGCACTCCTTAAAAATACAATTAATAATCAAATTAGATCAATCCTTTTACAATTCGTTGGGTTTCATTTATAATTCGCTAAAAATTAATATTTTAGAGGTGTTTTCTCATACTCCTCTGGTTTAAGTGTTCCAAAGGAAGTGTCCTGTTATCCTGGCTGTTCAAGACGACATCATAATCTTTCAGGATAGCCTCAAAATCTTCAGTTTTATAATCGATCTGTTCCTGAATCTGCTTATCGCTTAATCCAGAGGCTTCAACCACCTCATTCCAGGAGAGCTCAAATTCACTACTATCTATCGCATCCGGCCGATATAAAAAGAGCTTTTTTTTTGTAAATGAAATTTGAAGTGAATGTTGGCTTCCCGGGTCCTTCAGCTTTGGTCAATAGAGATTATGTATCTTTTTTATAATGATGCCTTTGCAATCGAGCTGAAAATTCATAAGGAATGAGGAGGCGGATTATTCTGTAAGGTAATTATTGAAGAACAAGACCACAAGACAGGCTATTGCGATTATAATCCATCAATGTTGCTATTTTGTCCATTTTTCTGCCGACGATTCTTCTTTACATTGCCAATTATTAATGCATTTTTTTTGCAATTTTCTTTCGGGCATTAGATGGGCATTATCAAGGTTGCGTTTTTAGGTATGGTATAAATAAATTTAATAGCATCCGATTCGTTCTAAGATCATGCATTAGATTCTCCCAGAGAATAAAAATAATGATAACCAAATATGAAAAAACAAATTACTTTTTGCTTTCTAAGCTTTATGCTGATTGAAGCATACTGTTTAACTGTGAGCTGTTTTGCTCAAGAAAAGGCGCTTTACCTGCAATCTGAAGATCATTTAAACAAAATTACGCTAAGCTTAAGCCAGAATGGAGCATTATCGTATAGTGTAAGCCGAAGGGACAGGACTATAATTAAAAATTCACCTTTGGGCCTGGTTTGCGATGATCAAGACTTCACATCGGGCTTGTCGGTTAATGAAATTTCACCTGTAGAAAAGAAGCGGGAAAAGTATGAATTAAAGGTTGCGAACAATAAAAATATCGACCATGTTTTCCAGCGTAAGAGTATAACTTTTACAAATCCGACAGGCGCGAAACTAATACTGGACCTTGCGGCGGGAAAAGAGGGTGTGGCCTTTCGTTATCGGTTCCAAGACTCTGACAAACGCATAAGGTTGATCAACGATGAAATTACCGGTTTTCACATGGATAAGGATGTCAAAGGATGGCTTCAGCCCTATAACAAGGCAGGACAATACGAACCTGGATATGAGGATTTCTACCTGAATGTAAATTCAGGGGATCCCATGACAGGTGCCCGAAATCCTTCGGTTGGGTGGTGTATGCCTGCACTTTTCAATGTAAACAATAAGCAAAGCTGGGTACTGATAGCAGAATCAGGAACTGATGGGTCCTATCCGGGCTGTCATCTAAAACCAGAAGTAAAAGACGGTATGTACAAAATTGCATTCGCACAAGGGGATGAAAAATTCACCTTGCCTTTAAAAGATAAGCAATTTGCCTACCCCGAGTCAACTCTTCCCTGGACCATGCCCTGGCGTACGATTATAATCGGGGATCAGGCTGGAGACATATTGCTGTCTACTATGATTACTGATCTGGCCCCTGCCTCAAAGATTGAAGACACTTCATGGATAGAAGCGGGTAAAGCGGCCTGGTCCTGGTGGTCACACCCTGATGATCACTCGCCTGAAATTTACAAAGAATTTTCCGAGCTCTCGGCATCTCTTGGCTTTAAATACACACTCTTTGATGCCGGCTGGGAAAAAGCCAACAAAGAAGGAAAAATTGTTGATCACGCTTTATCTTTAGGGGTAAAGCCACTGATTTGGGGTTATTCTTCGGAATATTTTGATGCTGAAAAAAGAAAAAAAAGATTTAAAGAACTGGCTCAAATGGGCATTAAAGGTGTTAAAATTGATTTCTGGTGCTCGGACCGGCAGGAAGTAATGGCGGCACTTCAGTCTGTTTTTGAGGATGCGGCAAAAGAGCATTTATTGGTTAACCTTCATGGCACGACAGTTCCGAGAGGCTGGCACAGAACCTGGCCAAATTTTATGACAGCTGAAGCAATTTTGGGCACAGAAAGTTATTTTTATGAGCCAAGATTTCCCGAACTGGCTGCCCAACAGAACACGGTCTTGCCTTTTACCAGAAACGTAGCCGGACCAGCCGATTACACGCCTTTTGCGCTGACCGTTAGAAAGTTCCCAAGGGTGAACACTGCGGCCCATGAACTTGCGACCGCTATGACCTATACATCAGGCATCATCCATTTTGCAGATTCCAAGGAGGTTTTTGATTCACTTCCTATTGAGGTTAAGAATTTATTTAAACAGATGCCTTCAACCTGGGACAAGACCGCCTATATCGTAGCAGATCCGGGAAAAGTAATTATACTCTCACGCGAAAAAGATTCACTTCATTATATTGTTGGTATTAACGGCTCAGATAAACAGCTACCTGTTCAACTTGATCTAAAAAAATGGGGAAGAGGGTTTTCCAAATTTAGGATCATATCTGAAGGAAAGGATAAACTGATGGAATTTAATGTACAGACTTTTCCCCTTAATTCCCGATGGGTTTACCAGCTGGCCCCAAAAGGCGGCTTTGTCATTCAATTCATTAAATAATCAAGGCTAAAACCAGGCGTATTCTAGGTTTAATTAAATGCGCCTGGGCTTGCTTACAGAGATTTGGTGCTCATCTTTGCAAGTTTCCATGCCAATTTCATTATTCGTGAGTATTCCATTTAATGTACACTGGAAAAGATGATACTACGACCTTGCAGCGGTAGTGGATAGACCGTTTAATCAAAAGCAAACTTATCAAGAGATCATACAAAATCTTAACAGTCCAATTGCTCCTGCGTGGTATCAAAACTTTTGCGACGCAGGAGTAATTGAATGATCAAATATTAGCCATTCCGATTGTTTAATTAACTTTTTGTATTTCTACGATCACACTCGTCCTGATAGAAGTTACATCGGGATTAAAGCCCACTTTCATCAAAAAATCACCTGAATAGAGTTTGTCTTTCGGCAAAGTGGTTTTCGTACCCGGATAAAGATTTATTTCGGTCAAGCGGTACTTTGAGTCTGGCTCCAATCCGTTCAATATTATGGGGTGATGGCTTTTTTCACCATATCTGCTATTCACCAAGTAATTAAAGACAACGCCACGGGCAGCATTTCTGGATAAGTATAGCATAGAGGCTACACTTCCATCCAAAGGGTTTGCCAGTCTATATTGGTCGCCTTGATAGATCATATCTTTGATTTTATTATATTCCTGAACAGACTGCTTTGCAAAGGAAAGATCTTTTTCATTAAGCCCACTGACAACGATATCGAAGCCCAGTTTTCCCATCATAGCTACATCTGTACGAAATTTTAATGGCTGCTTGCCCCAGTCTGTAACATGGTTTGAACTTGCGATAGCCGGATAAAAATATGAATATTCCCATTGCATAAAAATCCGCTCTAAGGGGTCAGTGTTATCACTCGGCCAGTATTCGGTAAAATACTGAAGCGCCGCATAATCTACCCTTCCTCCGCCACCAGAGCAGAGCATCATCGGAACGGTAGGATATTTTTTCCTGATTTTAGCCAGTACTTTGTATAAGCCTTCTACATAGTCTACATAAAAATAAGACTGATCTTTAAGCGTCTGGGAAAAGGCGTTATAGATAACGGCGTTACAGTCCCACTTTATATAGGCAAGTCCTGGATTTTTAATGAAGAGGGAATCTACTACATTAAAAACAAATTCCTGCACTTTGGGATTTGTCAAATCAAGCACCAGCTGGTTGCGGAAATAATATTCCTCGCGCATTGGTTGCTTGACTACCCAGTCGGGATGTTTTTCATAAAGAACACTTTTTGGGTTCACCATTTCCGGCTCTATCCAGATTCCAAATTTCACCTGGTTTTCCTTTGCATTTCTGACCAGGGAGGAAATCCCGTTGGGTAGCTTCTGTTTGTTTTCTTCCCAGTCCCCTAGCCCAGCAATATCTCCGTTTCGGGGGTATTTATTTGCAAACCAGCCATCGTCTAGTAGGAAAAGGTCTACCCCAAGGGCTTTAGTATCCTTTAAAAGCATGGAGAGCTTTTGCTCATTGAAATCAAAATAAGTCGATTCCCAGTTATTGAGCAGGGTTAACCTATCTCCTTTCCCGTCCAAAAGCTTATAATTGCGTGCCCAATCATGAAGATTGCGGCTTGCCGTTCCCTTTCCCGTAGTGGACAGGGTAAACAAAAATTTGGGGGTCACCAGTTCGCTACCAGCTTCAAGCGTATATGCAGAAGCGTAGTTATTGATTCCCGAGATTATTCGCAGGTTATCCTGGTTATCGAGTTCCAGGTCTGTTCTGAAGTTTCCACTCCACTCTAGCGCGGCAAATAATACAGTACCTTGATCTTCTGTGGCGGGCTTATCTAGCGAGACCATAAATACCGGGGGCTGAAACAAATCTGCCCTAGTACCGAGTTTGGAATCTAGTGTTTTGATTCCATGGGTTAGCCTGGCTTCCTCGGATTTCATTTCTTTTGCCCAGTCACCATGATACTGGTTAAGAAAGAAAGCATCACCCTGAAAGTACAGATTGGCCGAAGCGTATTTCTGAAGAATTACTTTTCCCTTTTCCTTGTTGCGTATTGTGCTCCATTGTTCAATAACATCATGAATGTGGTAAATTTTATAATGAAGGATTACCTCCAGGTCATACTGTGGGTCTTTAAGCACAATTTCCAATGAGGAGACATTATCTGTTTTCTCAACGATATGCTTCACATACCTGAGATCAAGAGAGGGGTTTCCATCAGCATGAGTTAGGCTTATAGCAGGTTCAAACAGGTTTCTGGATCCCGATGGGGTATAAGCGGAAGAAAGCAGGCCGGTATAATCGGTTTCCAGCTTGGACATATGCTGAACCTCAGCGTATTCTTTTTCATTACGGAGTTTTTTGCCATTGTAAATAATCCTCAACACCTTATCGGTCCCTACCTCTAAAGCAACTGCATTATTTTTAGTTTCTATCGGGATAATTGTCTGCGCAGAAAGCAGGCCTGCAAAAATCACCTTACAAAACAGTATCAGGCAGAGCAGTGATGGACTATTAAAAAACTTAAATTTCATATTATTGGGTTATCCTTGTGTTTAAAATCTGTCTGGATTGATTGAGTGCAAGCTTTAAATGGGTAATTGCGCCGGAATGTGCCGCATCCTGACTGAGTACCTCCTCAAAGGTTTTGATTGCAAGCTGAGTATTTCCGCTGCCCAGATGGCCCAGACCGGATATAAATCTGCAATGAATCTGGTTCCTGCGTGTAAGGTCATCTTCAAAAATAAGCATGTCAGGTAATGAAACCGCAAAATAATCTATTTTTACAGCATCATCGTAGTGTTCTTTTCCGTAACTAATCAGCCCATTGAAGATTTCTTTTGCCTGATCGGCTTTCCCCAACTGATTCCAGGCAAGTCCCTGATAAAAAATCTTATCAGGTTGCTGGTCATTGTAAAACATGGCCGCAGACGGCTCGGAAGTTCCGAGCGTTGCAAGGGAAAAATTTCCTTCCGCTGCATCCTTATCACCGGTCGCTGCATAAGCGCAGGCAAGCCAGTAGAATATGTCATTTTCACGTGTTCCAAAAAGTTTTCCCTCCCCTAGGCTGTGTGGATATTGCTGTGCTTCTTTTAATAATGTGATCGCCTGCTGGAAGTTATTTTCAATGATGGCAATTTTAGCGAGCTCAAGCTTACCCATCACATATTGGTTGGAAACTTTTCCTTCTCCCCCTTCCCATGGATGAAACTTTCTTGACAAAAGCATGTTAAGCGCTTCCTCGTGGTTACCCATAATATTCAGCAGGGTCACCATTTCCAGATAAAGATCATCGCGTTCCATCACGCTTGTCATATTGGCCTGTAAAAACCTGAGCCTAAAAGCATTGTCCCAGTTGAGGCGTTTATACAACTGGTGTAGTTCCATGCAAATTCTGTCATCGGCCGGATCTAAGTTGAGCGCGGTTTCAAAATATTTCAACGCCATTTGAGAATTGCTACGTTTATTAAAATATGCAATGCCTAGGTTGCGATAAACTGTCGCAAACTCACCGTTCCGTGCAAGCGATAATTCCCAGTTTTCAATCGCCATATCATACTGCCTTTTATCATAATAAAGATTACCCAGGTAGTAAGGTGCAAGGGCATCTTCAGTATTGATTTTTATAGCGGCTTCAAGGACAAGGATTTCTTCCAATCTGTTGGGAAAACATAGATAGGGACTTTCCTCAGAAGCTTTTCTAAACCACTCCAGTGCTGTAGCATCTTCTCCTTTTTTATGAAAGAAGTACCCAATGAAGTAACAGGACATTGGCCCTGAACTACCAGGCTGGATAAAAAGTGATAGAAGTTGTATTGCATCAGTATATAATCCTGCCCAGAAATAATCTATCGCATATTCGATGATGTTGTGGATATCGCCTCTTGATAAATCAAAAAGTTCCTGTTTGAAATAATTATAGCCAGCTGAATCCTCAGCATCTTTGCTGCTGCACATCTGCTCATAAACTATTCCTAAGTTAAATTTATCTTTTTGTCTGGCCAGTTTACAGATGTTATTGGCCTGATCGGACAAAGAAAGCCTGCGCATCACTGTAGCCAATAGAACGTATGCCTTGCTATTGGCCCCGTTATTTTCTATAGCGCGTTCCAGATGTTCCAGAGCGAGTGTGTAATTTTCATTACAAATGTCGATACGGCCGATTGAAAAATATGCGGTATCCTTCCAGGCTTTTCCCCAGGAAGATTTATAAAAGGCATCATAGGCTTCCTTTTCCCTTCCGAGAAATTTTAGGCACAGACCAAGGTTATAATATGGCTCACTGTCATAAGGATTGGGGTTTCTCTTTACAGAAGTATTTATAGCTGTTCTAAAAAAGCCTTCACTCAAGCCGAACTGTCCCCGTCTTAGGTACCAAAGCCCCATGGCATTGTTTGTCCTGATATCCGAGGGTTCCCGGCGAAGGGCCTCCTGATAATAAGGAACTGGGCTAAAGGTTGCGTGACGATACTGTTCTAAATGTTGCCCAGTGAGGAAGAGCTCTTCGATACTGTTTATTTCTTGGGGAGATAGGGCTGGTTTTGCAGACTCGGGGAGCTTATTTTCCCTTCCCGTTTCCGGATCAAAACGGAGCAGTTCCCTGCCTGCTGCATTTTTAATGATTATAAGAATACCTTTAATACCCTGTGAAAGAGCTGTTTTGATAATTTTGAGATAAACTTGTTCCACAGAAACAGTTGCCTCTTCTTTAAAAATTTCCTCCCCATTTTGATAGACCTCGATACCAAGCGATTTCTGGACTGAAGTAACCTGGATTTTCAGTTCCATGCCTTCAACAACGGGCTGGATGGCAAGCAGAATATCCTTACTTGCATTTTGGATCATTCCAAGTTCTCGGTAAGGCAGGAAATACTGTTTAAAGGATTTCTCCTCATTTGGCATGAGCCAGGTAAAATCCGGCTGGTTATCGGTGAACATTCCGGTCATCAGCTCGATGTAAGGCCCGTCCTGGTCTGTCAGATTGCGGTCCCAGGCGATCCCAAAATCGCCATTCCCCCAGGTCCATTGTTTTTTTCCAGGCGATACATGATGGTTGGCAACATGGAGCATACCTGCCATGGTATCGTGCTCGTATCCGCCTACAAAATCGTAATCTGAATTTATCGCCATATAGGAAGTGGGTACAGGAATATTTTTGTACATCGAAATATCTGTACCGGGCGCATAGTCAACTTTATAATAGGTTCCTGTTGCGATAGGAAATGAAGAAACATCACGTTTTCCATGATCGAAAACAGCATTTACATCTGGTGGGAAAACCGATTGGTAGTAGTCATTTACTTTTACGGCAGGGTTTGCCCACCATAGAAAGGTCTGTGGAAGTTCTGACCTGTTGAGGAGTTTGGCGCTGATTTCGATATATGCCTTGTCAGGGTAGAGCGTGAAGCCAGCCATCCCCTTGGTATGGAACATTTTCTCAATCTCGTTTACCCATATTGTTTTACTTCCGTCTGCATTTTCCTCAATGGCATAGTCTACCGGATCAAAGGTACTTGGGCGGTGGTGCTGTGGCCAGTTAAATTCAATCCCGCCCGAAATCCAGGGGCCAGTCAATCCTACCAAAGCAGGTTTAATGACCTGATTATAATAAACAAAATGACGATTTTTTATTTTGTCAAAAGCCATCTGAATTCTGCCCCCAAGTTCAGGAAGCACCATCATTTTGATGTAGTCATTTTCCAGAAAAAGACCAATATAAGTTCTGTCCTCTTTTTCATCGTGAATTTTTTCAACCACAGCATGAGGATAAACCACTCCGCTGCTTCCCTGATATACCCTGTTCTCTAAAAACATGGGGTTTTTATTTCGTTTTCCTATGCTGTATGTCGGGATGGTTACCATTTCCATCCACAGCTTTACACCCTTGTTATCCATAATGATTAATGTCTTATTAAATTTTCTTCCAATTCTTCAAGTGTCTGTCCTTTGGTTTCTTTAACGCGGAATTTTATAAATAAAAATCCCAGCAGGCATATTGCCCCGTATAAATAAAACGGACCAAAAGTTCCAAGCTGCTTGGCCAGAACCGGAAAGGTAAACACAAGAATAAAATAGGCACCCCATAAAGAAATTATGGCCACTGATGAGGCTGTCCCTCGGATCTGGTTGGGGAATATCTCCGATATCAGTACCCATGTCACCGGGGCAAGCGAAATTGCATAAAGGCCGATGGCCAGTAAAACAAAAACGGAAACCATTCCTGCAGGGTAATGATTCTGTAGCAGAAAGGCCAGCACAATATAAACAACCGAAAGTCCGAGCGATCCTATAAGCATTAGTGGTTTTCGGCCAAGCCGGTCTACCTGCCACATGGCCAGAAGCGTAAAAAAGAGATTGACTACTCCGATCGACACGGTTTCAAAAAGCTGCCTGTTCAGATCGGCCCCTACAGATTCAAAAATTGTGGAGGTATAGTTGAACACCACATTGATGCCGCAGAACTGCTGAAAGACCGCTAAGATGATTCCTACAATTACCGCTGGTCTTACTGACTTCTCAAAAACTGCCTTCAATGAGGGTTTTTGTCCCTTAACGAGTGTTTTGCTAATGCTTTTTACAGTGGTTTCTACAAAATTTGCCGAACCGATTTTTGCAAGAACCTCCCGTGCTTTTTTGCTTTGGCCATCCTTCATTAACCATCTTGGGCTTTCCGGGAGCCAAAGTACTCCTATCAAAAAGATTACTGAAGGTACAACGCCGAGTCCGAACATCCAGCGCCACGCATCCGGGCCACTATCGGCAAGAAAATAATTTACCAGATTAGTGACCAAAATACCAATCACAACGGTAAGCTGGTTGATTGCTACGTTTCTGCCCCTAACCTTTGCTGGCGAAATCTCGGCAATATACATCGGGCACAGCATCGACGCCATGCCTACACCGATTCCCGCAATAAAACGGAGCGCGACGAATTGAGTCAGGCTGCTACAAAAAGCAATGGCGAGCGAAGAAAGTGCAAAGATTATCGCTGCAGCCATCAGACCCGGTCTTCGTCCTAGACGGTCTGCAATCCTGCCAGCGATCACGCAGCCCAAGATACAACCCAAGGCCAAGGATCCGGTTAAAAATCCCTCCCACCATGCATCAAGCTGAAAATTGATCCTTAAAAAAGGCAAGGCACCTGAAATGACGGCAAAGTCAAACCCAAAAAGATACCCGCCTAGTGCAGAAATAAAGGATATACCAATAATATAAAGGTGATTAAAGCTTTCTTTTTCTTCTTTCATTTTCTTATTTGATTTTCTTATTTGATCAGAACACCCCTTGGGACGTATAGTTAAATTAGCTTATTTTTTTAAAAAATTTACGTCAATATTTTTAATATGACCGGAGTCCAAACTTCAATTTTATGAAATGATTGTACGGTCTTTCAGCGCTAAATATGGCAGATGGAAAACTGGGCTGATTCGGGCTATCGGGAAAATACTGACATTCCAGACACAGGCCATCGAAAGCTTTGTAGGATTTTCCGCCATGCCCGACAAAACGGCTTTGCAGAAACTCCCCGGTGTAAAGGAGCATGCCTGGATAATCAGTATATACCTCCATTGTTCTGCCGGATTGTTCTTCTTCCAATCTTGCAACGGGTTGATCTTGAGGCAAGGCATCAAGCAGAAAAAAAGTATTCAGGCCAATAATTCCCTGGCTTTTATCCCCTGGTTTATCTCTTATGAAAGCGTCATTGAAGAGCATCTGCTTATCGCTTAAAATCTTGCCACTTGGAAGATGCGCTTTATTTAATTCAAGGTAAGCGGAGGAAGCGACCTTTAGCCGATGATCCATTATAGAATTATGCTCGCCGCCTAAATTAAAGTAGGCATGATTGGTTATACTTATCGGAAGCGCCTGATCTGTTCTAAGCTGATAAGCAATCATTAGTTCCTGTTCATCGTTCCAACTGTATCGGACGCTTAATTCACGGTTTCCTGGGAAGCCATCTTCCCCATCTTGTAAAGAAAGGCTAAAAGTAACAGCGGCATCATCCGTCGAAAAATCAAAAACGGCAGCATGCATACCCAGGTTTCCAGAATGATTTAAATGCCCCCCGTCGTTTTTTTCAAAAACGTACTTTTTCCCATGGAGCTCGAAGGCTCCATTAGCAATCCTATTGGCAAAGGGGCCTATGGTTACCCCGATATAGCAGGTGTCCTGGAGATATGCTTCCAGATTTGAGAAGCCCAGAACAACATTTCCGGGCTTCCCATTCTTATCGGGGACTACAACAGAGACTATCCCTGCCCCATAGCTGCTAAGCTCCACGTAAGCGCCGCCTTTGTTCTCTAGCCTGATGAGGTAAACTGGTTTTCCCGATTTATTGCCCCATAGCCTTTTAATAACGCCATTTACCATGTGTAGTTATTGATTCAGGTAGCCCTGGTTTTGATCGGTTTCTTTGATATCGTCGTTCTGTTTAATTTCCTGCAAAGGAATCGGGTAGCGGTTATGAAAAGCCTGGATAGATCCAGTTTCCCTTGCCCACCGGTTTCTCAGTTTTACTAGGTCGACCAGTTTTCCGGTTCTGATTAGGTCCATTCTTCTCCAGCCCTCAAAACAAAGTTCGCGCATGCGTTCATCCAGAATATTATCTCGGAACTGCTGCTGGCTCATGCCGGCATTCCATTTCTTATCTGCGGGCAGGTTTCCGTTCCAGGCCCTTGTCCGAACCGTTGTATTGACCAAATCTACTGCCTGTGCGGTAGCTCCGGTCTCGTTAAGGGTTTCAGCATAACATAAAAGAATATCGGCATAACGCAGGTAAAAAATGTTTTTACCCGACAGCCAGAAACTCAAGGTGCCCTGAGTACGGATATCCTCAAATTTTTTCACATGCGGATCAAGTTCATCGCCGCCGAATGCCGGGTTGAGTACAGGGACCTTACCGTTGTAAGTGAAATCATAACGAATACTTTCCGCTTTGCGCAGGTCACCATCTTCCCAGATGCCGCCTTCACTTGTTTTGCCATAGCAATATTTCGTTGGGACCATTAAGTCATATCCACCAAAGTAAGCGTACTGATCGATGTCGGCAAGCGATCGGGAGCCCATCTGCCATTGGGTCTGGTTGTTATCGGGATAAACATTATTAAACTGGAATTCAAAAATTGATTCGCTTGTATTTGGTTTTGTCGGATTCCATAGATCACTATAGTTTGCGACCAAACTGTATGTACCGGCATCTATCAACTTTTTAAAGGTATCCTTTGCCTTGGCGTAATCACGCTGACCTGATGCCAATGGTGCATATAGATATACTTTTCCCAAAAGGGCAAGCGCCGCGCCGCTCGTCGCCCTGCGTTTATCGGTTTGAGTGACTGGCAGATATTTTACGGCATTTTCCAGATCTGCAATTATACTGGTGTAAACCAGTTCTAAGGATTGTCTTCTGGTGCCATATTCTGCAAATTTTGCCTGATCGATCAAAGGGATTTCGCCCCAGTACTGACTCATTTCAAAGTTTAGTGCTGCCCTGATAAAACTCGCATCCCCAAGAATTTTGTTTTTACGCTGGATATCAGAATCCTGGCTCAGTCCTAAAGCGTAAATTACTTTAGCTGCCGCTGAAATTACAGGCCAGCGGCTGTTCCACTGCTCGGCAAGGGCTGTGTTACTCGCAGTCAGGAATGCACTGTAACGGTCAAGGCTTGCCTGACGTTCATCGGTCCTTACCTGATAGGCACCCTGTTGCGCCTCATCGCTACCCAGGGTAAATATAAAGCCTCCACGGTCTTTTTTGGTATTTCTCCAACTGGTATACAGACCCAAAACCAATGGCTCGATGTTATCGAGACTTTTGAAAACCTGTTCTTCGCTCAGCGCTGTCTGAGGATCTTCTGTTATAAATTTTTTGCACGAAGGGCTGATCAATATCAAAGCCGACATGAACAGGAGCATATAATGTTTTTTCATTTTCTTATCGTTAAAATCCAACGTTTAATCCAAATACAATCATCTTAGAGGTCGGATAACTGTCCCCGCCTTCAGGATCATATCCCTTGTAATTGGTTATGGTAAACAGGTTGCTTCCTGTCATATACAACCTGAAACTAGTCATTTTTGCCTTTGTCAATATAGCCTGGTTGAAATTATAACCCAGGGTTAAAGCGGTCATACGTAAAAATGAAGTACTCTGTACCGAGTAATCCGTTTCTCCTACACCATAGCGGCTACCGCCCACATAAGCGCGGGGAATATTGGTTCCAGTATTCTGAGGGGTCCATCGGTTGAGCTGATCGGTATGTCCTGCATATTCCCCGGTGCCGTTCATGAGTCCATCATATAGGGAGTTTATACCCTTGCCCCCGTAATTATAGTTGAATACAGCGTTCAATGAGAATCCTTTATAGGCAAGGTTGCTGGAAAAACCCCCATAAAATTTGGGATCCGTCTTACCAACGACGATCCTGTCCTGGTCATCGATTTTGTTGTCGCCATTTACATCCACAGGAATGATGTCCCCCGGTTTAATGGTATGGCCACCAAAATTGATATTTTTGATCCTGTCTATATCTTCTGCCTGAGCAATTTTATCAAACTTATAAGTATAGATCGAGTTAAGCGATTCGTTTAAGAACAGATTGCCCGTACGCTGGATTTCTACCCCAGTGAACCCCCCATAGTTGTATATTGCATCCACGCTACCATAAAGCTTGGTAATTTTATTCTTGTAGCTTGAGATATTAAGCCCCAGGGACCACTGAAAATCTTCCTTTTCGATAATTTTTGCCATAATATTCAGCTCTGCTCCCTTATTTAGCAGGGAGCCCACGTTGGCAATCGTATTTCTAAAGCCGGTTGTGGTCGAAAGGGTTCTTTCCATCAGCAGGTCATCATTGTGTATGACAAAATAGTCTGCGTTAATGGTCAGCCTGTTTTTTAATAGGCCGACATCGATGCCAATATTAAGCTGTTTCTGTTTTTCCCAGACCAGATCCGCATTTCCCAAACGGCCATCTGATATATAACTTACCGAACCATTAGAGAATACCGGCCTGTAAAGCGAGCTATAAGCGAAATTCGGAATATTCTGATTGCCAGCAATTCCATAGCCTGCTCGGAGTTTCAGCATATCTAGGTTAACATTTTTGAAAAAATCTTCTTTGGAAATGTCCCAGGCGAGGGCAAGTGAAGGAAAAAGGCCCCATTTTTTGCCATTACCGAATTTTGAAGAGCCATCATACCTTGCCGTTAAAGTTGCAAAGTATTTTCCGCCATAATTATAATTGCCTCTGGCAACATAACTTATCAATGAATTGGTTACAAAATCCGAAGCAAGCTGCGTCCTATCCTTCAGGTAAGCACCACCGAGATATTTGTAAGAGAAATCATCTGTAGCAAAACCAAATGCATCAACCTGGTTGTAGTTATAGTTGTTTTGGGTAAGGCCGAAACTTGCCAGACCTGAAAAATTGTGCTTGCCGATTGCTTTATCGTATGAAACTGAATTGTCCCACTGCCAGTTCAACCAGTTTTCCTTTTTCTGTGTTGCACTGCCCGACGTGGCGTTTCTGATCGACTGTCCGAGGGTTTTGGGAATGTAGTTTAAGTAATCCTGGTTTCTCACATCCAGGGAGATACCGCTTCTCACGGTAAGCCCGGGTATCGGGTTCACTGCAAGATAATTCGTGGTGAGCAAACGGTTCAGGTTACCCTTTCCATCAATATCTAGGCTTCGTATCGGATTATAAAGATCCGTGCTCTGAATACCCTTCCAGCTCAGATAAGGAATATCGGCATTGATGGGCAGTAATGGATTCGCATTGGCTGCGATATTGAAAACTCCACCATCAATATAGGATTCATTTGTTCTTGAGAAATTGGTGTTTGTCCCAATTTTCAACCATGGCTTTATTTTCTGTTCCAGGTTTACCTGTCCCCCATACCTTTTGTAATTTGAGGTTTTCAATAATCCTTTCTGATCGGTATAATTGAAACTGACATAAGCAGAACCATTTTCTCCGCCCTTTGAAAAGGTAGCGGTATGATTCTGCTGAACGCCGCGCTGGGTAATTTCTTCCAACCAGTTATATGAATCTCCGGAACGATAAACGGCAAGCTCATCCTGGCTAAAAATAGGCGAACTGGTGCCAAGTAGCGTATTAATGTAGCTCTGGCGGTTTGCTGTAGGATTATCATCCATATATTTATTAGCATATGCATCTATCCGTAAGTCCGCGATTTGCTGCGCATTTAGATAGGATACATTTTTAGTGAATGACTGTATGCCCACCCAGGCATTATAGCTGATGGCCCCATCTGGATTTTTGCCTTTTTTGGTAGTCACCAAAATAACACCATTAGCACCTCTGGAACCATAAATAGCTGTCGCCGATGCGTCCTTTAGAACATCAATACTCGCAATATCATCTGGATTGACAGAATTGAATGCTCCATCATCGATCACCAGGCCATCTACAACATAAATGGGACTTGCCCCGAAACGAATGGAGTTATTTCCCCTGACCTTGATGCTGCCACTGCTTCCAGGACGAGGGTTTGTGTTCTGTACGAGCACTCCGCTAATGCGGCCCTGGATAGCTTGGTTAATGTTTGTTGCCGGAAGTTCGCGGATTGTTTTCTCATCAATACCTGCCACCGCACCGGTTAGGTCACTTTTCCTTACTGAAACACCTACAACGGTGACTTCCTGTAAATCCTTATACGAACTGCTCAGTACCACATTCATATTTTCTGCCCCGGGCAGTTCTTTTGTCAGGTAACCAATGGAAGATATGACCAGAATTGTGCGAGGTGGAGCGGATAGTGAAAATCTGCCGTCTTTATCCGTTGAGACGCCTGAAGATCCATCTTTAACTTTTACAGATACACCCGGAAGAGGTAATCCGTTCTGCTGGTCGGTTACTCTCCCGGAGAGATTGACCGTGGTCTGGGCTCGGAGTACCAGGGTACTGAACAAGCTCAACAAGGCCGTCAGCATTAGCATACCCAGTTTTTTTTTGGTTAGGTTTAGAATCATGTTAGAATAATTGATTAGAATATCTTTTTTGTGCAGGAGCTTTCCTGAGTTCTTCAGTTCAACCTGATACTGCTCATAATAAAGTTAAAGTTACAAGTGAACCTGCTAATGAAAATGGACTATTTCAAATAAAACATGGACAATATCCGCATATTTCAATAAGACATTAGATCAAATTTTATATTTTTATATTTTCAACGGATAAAAATGGAAGAACAAAAAAAAATAAAGGAAGGATTCCTCGGCCAGCGAATGATCGTACTTACACCGAACATTCGCAAAGAAATCAAAAAAAATCCGCTTATCAATACTTTTTACCTTACCGCAATCGGTTATTATCCCAATGCAGCGGGCCATGACCGGGAAAGGAAAACAGGGAGCAACGAATTTATTCTTTTATATTGTATGGACGGCGAGGGTCGGATCGATATCCAGGGCAAGACATATCAGCTGAAGGCCAATATGTTTTTCATCGTTCCCAAAAACATACCGCACCGGTACTACAGCCATCCAAAACACCCATGGTCAATCTACTGGCTTCATTTCAGCGGAAGTAATGCATCAGAAATTTATCAGCGCTCACTCATCGACGGCTGTCCTTTGGCGCACTCGGTTCCATTCGAAGAGTACCGGGTAAAGCAGTTTAACCAGATTTTCACAATTCTTGAGCACAGCTTTAGCAATAAGGATATGGAAATCATGAATTTCAGGGTACTGCATTTCGTAACATCCTTAATTTACTATAAGGAAATTAATCCGGCCGTTTATAGCCAGGATGCGGTGAGCAGTTCTATAAATTTTATGAAATCGAACCTGTCTGCAAGGCTTTCTGTTCATGAGCTTTCCGATCAGCAGAAGATGTCTTTATCACAATACCTTCGGATATTCAAGCAAAAGACGGGGCAGTCTCCTATAGCCTATTTCAACCAATTAAAAATCCAACATTCCTGCCAGTATTTATATTTTACCGATAAAAGTATCAAGGAAATCTGTCTGAAACTTGGAATAGACGATCAGTATTATTTTTCAAGGCTATTCAATAAACTCATCGGCGTTGCTCCATCTATGTACCGTAAAATGCATAAGAAATGAAAAGATTATTTTTCAAATCGGGGCTAAATTATATTATTATTAATGTCTTAAGATGTCAATCATTTTTTGGAGTTCTGTTTCTGAAGAGACATAAAGATTTCCGTAATCATTAATTTTACGATTAATATAATGTAGCGGATTGACAGCCACCTCTCTTGCCGAGGCATGGAACTCTGTGGCCTTAGTTTCATCAACCAATTGTTTTAAGTTGCTAGACTTTATACCTGCACCAGGCATAATGATAATGCGATCACCTGCCTGCTCTACTAATTTTTTCAAAATCTCTGTCCCCTGAGGAGCCCCAATTTCACCACCCGAGGTCAATACCCTTTCGCAGCCGCACTCGATGATATCTTCTAAAGCTTTAAAAATGTCTGGGACACCATCGAAGGCCCTATTACAGGTTACCTTTAACGAACCTGCCCAATCTACGATACGTTTTAGCCAATCCTTATCTATTTCTCCATTGATAGTTTGAGCCCCAATAGAGATACCATTGCATTCCAAAATTCTACAAGCCTCAATATCATTTTTAATGATCTGGTACTCGTCCGCAGAATAATAATAGTTCCCTGATCTGGGACGGACTATTGGAAAAAGATCTATTGAAATATTTTCTCTAACTTGTTTGATTGTACCGAATGAAGGCGTGGTGCCTCCCTCAATCGGGTTATCACAAAGTTCTACCCGACTGGCTCCTATTTTTTGTGCGATTAGGCTAGACTGAATGTTAAAAGCGCAAACTTCGAGTTGTTTTATCTGCATATTAATTTTTTTTCTAAGTTAGAGATATTTAGTTTATGCTAAAATAATAAGTTTATTGCCTGCATTGTTTCCAATTTAAACAACTATAACTTTCATATTGCGAATGGAATGCATTAACTTTTATCAGCAAGTATTTCCAATGCTTTGGTATTTAGATTTGAAATAAGCAAATGAAAAGGAAGGGAGTGATCAGCTTTTATACCATCGATAATCAACCACCTAAGTCTCGCAATCATCCTGGGCAATGCCCTGCTAGGGCTGATCTTGGATGATGCAATAACTACACTTTGCAGTTTATCTCCAATTTTCACCAAATCTGCCATTAATGATAAGAGAAGGCTGATTGGTTCGATGTTCCCCGAAAAATTCGATTTTGAAAACCTACAACATCAAACCGCTTTGATGAGCGAAATGTTTTAATGTATCTGCTTGATAAACAATAAATTAGAAGATAAAAAAAGGGACAAAAGATTGTTAAAAATCTCTTGCCCCGTCAGGGGTAAGTGATGGGGCTCGAACCCACGACCCTCGGTACCACAAACCGATGCTCTAACCAACTGAGCTACACCTACCGTGTTTGTGATACAAAAGTAGAATTTTATTCCATATCCTCCAAATGTTTTTAAACAAAAAATCCCCATTATAACGTATCATAATGAGGATTAAGCTATTATTTTAGATCGTTTAGATCAACTCTACACTACGTTTTACAAACGAAGTCAATGCTGATCCGGTTAGTAATCCACGTGACAATAAAGCTAAATCAAAAGCTTGTTTTGCCAACTGCGAACCTTCTTCTTCAGAACTTGATAAAATACGTTTTACCAAAGGATGGTTACCATTTACACTGACTTTATAATTATCAGGTAAGCTTCCATAGAAGTTCATACCACCATTTGTTTTTGCCATATCTTTCATCCGACGCATAAACTCATCGATCGTTACAGAAACAGGTAATTCATCTGCAGATAAAGGCTCCACTTCCACTTTCATATCGGCACGACTGATCGCTTTTTCAAATATCGATAACGCTTGTTTTGATTCTTCTTCAGAAATCGATAATTCTTGTTTTTCGTCTTTTTGGATCAACTTATCGATTATATCAGCATCAACACGTTTCAACTGTACCTTCTCTCCTCCTTTTTGCTCCAAATAAGAAGTCATATGGGTATCCAAAGGTCCATCTAATACCAATACATCATATCCTTTTGTTTTTGCAGTAGCGATGAAACTATCTTGTTGCGCGACATCATGTGTATATAAGTAAATAACCTGACCGTCTTTATCAACTTGAATATCTTTTACTTTTTCGTAATATTCCTTGATCGTATAGTTTTCTTTATCCGTATTCGTCAACAAGCAAAAATCATTTGCTTTTTCTGCAAATTTTTCATCGCTCAACATACCGTATTTAATAAACAAACCAATATCATTCCATTTTTCCTCAAAACCTTTACGATCAGTCTTGAAAATCTCCTGCAATTTATCTGCTACTTTCTTGGTAATGTAGTTGTTGATTTTCTTCACATTACTGTCCGCTTGTAAGAAGCTTCTTGATACGTTCAACGGAATATCTGGTGAATCGATTACCCCATGCAACAACATTAAGAATTCGGGAACAATATCTTTAACCTCATCTGTAATGAATACTTGACGAGAATACAACTTGATTTTATTACGTTGAATTTCTAATTCATTCTTAATCTTAGGGAAGTATAGAATTCCAGTTAAATTAAATGGATAATCAACGTTTAAATGGATCCAAAATAAAGGCTCATCCATGGAGTATGGATACAATTCTTTATAGAAAGCCAAATAATCTTCATCTGTCAATTCCGCAGGAGCTTTCGTCCATGCAGGGCTTGTATTGTTAATAATATTATCAACCTCAACAGATTTATATTTTGCTTTTCCTTCTTCATCTTCACCATCTGGTTCAGAAGTAGTTTTTGTTCCAAAACGGATATTAACTGGAAGAAAACGAGCATATTTATCCAATATCTCTTGTAGACGAGATTTGTTTAAAAACTCAGCAGACTCATCGTTTATATGTAAAATGATATCTGTACCACGTGTTGTACGTGTACCCGCTGAGATTTCATAAGAAGTACTACCATCACAAGTCCAATGTGCTGCTTCTGCACCATCTTGGTAAGATAAAGTTTCAATCTCAACATGATCCGCTACCATAAAAGCTGAATAGAAACCTAACCCAAAACGACCGATGATTTCATTTGCATCATTAGCCTCTTTGAACTTCTCCATAAATTCAGTTGCACCTGAAAATGCAACTTGGTTGATGTATTTTTTGATTTCATCAGCTGTCATACCAATACCATTATCAGAGATGGTAATTGTTTTTGCTGCTTCATCAAGTTTCACATCAACAAGTAAATCACCTACTTCGCCTTGGTATTGACCTAAA
This sequence comes from Sphingobacterium sp. SRCM116780, assembly GCF_021442025.1. Lineage (NCBI taxonomy): Bacteria > Pseudomonadati > Bacteroidota > Sphingobacteriia > Sphingobacteriales > Sphingobacteriaceae > Sphingobacterium > Sphingobacterium sp. SRCM116780. The sequence continues at coordinate 1,529,988 of NZ_CP090446.1, read as the reverse complement.
GAAGCTAAGCGCTTAATCTTTTGAGATGCATCCACCGCGTTCGATACTAACTCGCGTAAGAAGATCTCGTTATCAGAGTATAAGAATTTTTTAATGACAGGAAAAATGTTTTCCGTGTGGATTGAAATAGATCCTTTTTCTGTGTTCATATATATTTTATATTTAAATGCTAATTGATTTAACAGTTAAATATCAATCCATATTCCAAAGACACAATTTAAGACAAGATGTCATATTTTATCGTCGAAAGCTAATTTTTGTCACTTGATATTGAAATCCACTTTCTATTCTTCCTGCTATCTTTCCAAAACTTACACCATATCTTTATATCCTATTCAATCAATTATTGATGTGTGATTGCATATAAAGCAAATGTACCTAACCAGTGCGATCCCATATAATCATCATTGCTGATATTTGGTAAGGAATATTGTAAATGATGATATGCTAGCACATGTAAATGTTTAAGCTCAGGTAATTTATGTGCAATTCCGTTGAGACATGTTGCACGACTGAAGTTAAGTCCATCCAAATGCACCAATTTACCATCTGTACGATCTTTCACGATACCAGGTTCAAGCTTAAAATCTTTCTTAAATAAATCCGGCATAAAGTCTTTCAGCCATTTTTTGGAATCATCCAGATTCAAAATCTTTGACATGAGATATGCCTCTTCCAGACAAGGAGAGAGAAAATCAGATCCACTAGGTTCATAAGCTATATTACAAGATTTATCATGACTGTACAAACGGTTGGCATGTTCTATAATTAAATTTTCAAAAGCAGTATCTTGTGTTACCTTAGCATAATCGAGTGCTAAACTAAATCCAAAAGCTGAATTATCATGCTGACCTGAACGAATAGGATAAACTAATTTGGGTAGATATTCTTCATAGTTTTTTACTAATAGATCAGCAAGAGGTTGTAATGCCTTTGCCCATTTCTCAGCATCTGGATCTTTCCAATTTATAAGTTCAGCTTGCAATTGCAAAAGCCAAGCCCATCCATAAGTTCGTTCAAAGCCCTTATTATTTTTGTCCAAAAAGAATGCTATTTCTTTATTTACATTATCGGTATTAATTTTTGAATTCAGCAAAGCGCGAACAGCTGTGCTTTCACTCAAATTTGGAAATGTTTTTAAAACCTTAACCATAGACCAATATCCATGAACAGATGAATGCCAATCAAAGCATCCATAAAAAATGGGATGCAGTTGTGATGGTGTTTTTAAATCTTGTTCAGATCCGATCACTTGTCCTAATTTATTTGGATATTCTACTTCAAGACAATGCAAGGGTAATGTCAGTATACGTTTTGCTTCAGTAGAATCTAACAATACTTGTTCGGTATTATTTATTGTAGAATCTTGATGGGTAGCATTTTTATTTTTACCTCTATGTTTACAAGACACTAATACAGAACAGGCGATAATGGTTAATATAATTTTGGTCATTTATGGCACATTTATTTAACTCTAAAATAATAAAAAAAAGTTAACATCAAAGTACTTTAGCTTTTTAATAAAAATCAGCTAAAAAATAGCATTACATCTTAGCATCCATTAATTTTTCAACCTTGACTACCTGGCTTCCAACTTTCATTTTTATCACAAATGCCCTATCCGTTTGAAAGATGTTGGGTATAAGTACATCATAATAGGTGTTTTTGTCTAGATCTAGACCTATATCTGCATGCTTCACCGCTAAAGATTGCCCATTCGCCAATAATGTTGCTGTTAATGGAACTTCGCTTGCTATTTTAGGAACCGATACCCTTACACTATTATTGATTGGTCTATTGAAAACAGTTAGGTACAGATTGTCTTCCTTTTTGGTGAAGTAACCCAGCTTAGAATTGGTCATTCCTGCATGATGAGCTCCATAAACGGCTTCTCCATTTACTTTCATCCATTCTCCAAGCTCTTTAGCGATTTTATCCTCTTCAGGATGCATATTCCCTTGCCCGTCTGGACCAAAATTTAAAACAAAATTACCGCTCAAAGATGCCGAATAAAGTAGCATGTCTAAAATGTCATCAGTTGTTTTTGTATAAAGACCGGACCAATCTTTCATATAACCCCAGCCATTAGGTGGAATAGTCATCACACAATCCCAATCACGACCTTCTAACCAAGAAATATCGGCAGGTAATTTACGCTCCCACCCTTGTTCATAATCGCCTAACATACGACCGTTAGCATCAAAGTGTCGTTTACCATATTCATCGTTACGAAAGCGAGATCCAATGATTATTCCTGGATGTTTTTCTCGTAATTCCTTTTCTAAATTATAGGTAAATTCGTAAGATTTGATCCAAGATTGATCCCAAGTACCATCAAACCAAAAACCTTTCATTTGCGGATAGTTTTGCATCAATTCCAATAACTGGTTGCGGGTATACTGTAGAAATCGATTGAATTTTTTCTTCTCTTTAGGAGTTTTAGGTTCTTTTCCCATATAGTCTGGATTATTCCATTCTAAAATCGAAAAATATAAGTATACATCAATTCCTTCAGCTGTATATGCATCTACCACTTCCTTTACGATATCTTTTTTATAGGGCGTTTTGCTGATGTTATAATTGGAATATTGAGTAGGCCACATGGCAAAACCATCATGATGTTTTGTCGTAAAAATCACATACTTAGCACCCATATTTTTCGCCTGTTTAGCCCAACGTTTGGCATCAAAATCTTTAGGATTAAATTCTTTATAAAGATTGTCATAAGTCTTCACCCAATCCTTTGGTGCAGTAGTACCTCCCCAAGATCGGATCCACTCAGATGCGGCAGCTCCACCCCTAGCACTGACACCTTCCCACTCGTTTCCTGGAATTGCATATAAACCCCAGTGTATAAATTGTCCCAATCCATAGTTCCGAAATGTGACCATATCGACATCAGTTCGATGTGCTGGTGATATCGGACCATATTTGATTTCTTTTAATGCTGTAGGTTTAGTCTTTGGACCAGTCCACTGTCCGTTAACAGAAGATGCCAAGATCATCAAAGTTATTGCAAGAAAGGATTTTTTCAAAAAAATAGTCATCTTTATGGGGTTATTCAGGGTTATCTATATAAGAACGCTGTACCTTCTTCATGACTACAGGTTCTGGATTAGATTTATTAAAAGGATCATAATAATATAAATTTGCTTCACGATACAAATTCAAGTGTTTCTTCAATGATTCCTTGAACTCCTCATAATTTTTATTCCCTTTTTTTGTCCAAGCTACTTCAGCTAATGCAGCAATCCGAGGAAAAATTAAATAATCCAATCGATTGGTATTGGTGACAGTCTCTGTCCAAAGATTAGCTTGAATTCCTAAAATTTGATTTTTTTCAATCGCTAGTGAATCATAATTGCTTGGAGAAAAATTATAAACATCCTCTAAAGGATTGTACAATTTTCCCCATTTACGACCATACTTATGCGATTCTTCTTGTACAAAGTCAAAATAGAATGGCAATCTTGGTGATAATATTGTTTTGTAACCAGACTTCAATATTGTTGTTAATTGTTCCGGTTTATCATGTCTCCACCAGATCAAAAGAGTTTTATCTTTCGATAAGCCCGCATCAACCATTTCATCCCATACCAATAAAGTCGCATCCATGGTCTTTAACGAATCTGCCATTCGACGCATAAAGTAATTTTCTACGGATTTATTATCTTTTAGATTTTCTTTGCTTTTTAACCTCTGTATAGCACTATCCGAGTTCCACGCGTCACTACCGAAGGAGACCTCATCACCGCCGAGATGAATAATGGAAGATGGGAATAATGCTTTCGTTTCTCGCAATACATTCGTTAAAAAACTATATGTAAGATCCTTTGCTGGATGAAAAGTGAAATCTGGATGCTTATCATTTCCACCACCACTTAATTGCGGATAAGCCTTGTTCGCTGCTGTTGCATGTCCCGGCATATCAATTTCAGGAATAACTTCGATTTGTCGTTCATCAGCATAAGCGATTATTTCGGCTATATCTGCTTGTGAGTAATATGCTGCAGGAGCTAATGAATTAGTATAGGTTCCGATACCACCAACGAGTGTCAAGAGTGGATATTTTTGAATTTCCAATCGCCATGCAGGTTCATCTGTCAAGTGCCAATGAAATTTATTCAGTTTATAAAAAGCCATCCAATTCAATAGCGATTTTACTTTTTCTTTTCCAAAAAAATGACGCGATTCATCAAGCATAAAACCACGCCATGGATAAGCCGGTTTGTCCTTTATCGCAAAGGCTTTCATACTGATGTTCTGCGGAGAGCGTTTTCCAAAACTAAAAGCTTGTAGTATCGAACTTACAGCATAAGTCGCACCTACACGAGTACTCGCATAAACCGTAAGGATATTTTTTTCAATTTTTATTTCATATTCCTCTTGTTCTAGACTTGCCCTTCTTTCAAATTGAATAGAGGAAAAAACAGATTTATTAGGAGCAATGGTGCTCGTAAAACCAAATTTGGAAAGAAGTTGTTGCTGAAGATATCGGCCAACAGATTCAAATTCTTCATCCAATATGTTAATTTTACTTGATGCTGGAAAGACATATTCTTCCTCCAATACCTGTATACGTTCAGGTTTAGGTATAATCGATAATTGCGCTTTAGCTGAATTGTAACTAACAATAAAGATGGTGATTAGCAAAGCTATTCTATTCAGTTTGTTGACTATCATAATATTTCATAAAATCCACCCATACTCAACAATGATCTGAATAAGATAAGATGGAGGGATAATTAGTTTGACGATTTATTAAAACTTAAATATAGGTTTATTAAGCGTTATAAGGATGAAATACAGGTTATGCAAACGTTTGCTTCAACTACGAAAACGTTAGCGGAAGAAATAGATTACAAAATTGTATTGTGGGCTATTAATTGGTTCACCAACTTTGGAACCATCTCTGAAGCAGTTCCTTCCATTGTAATCGACTTTTTTGGTATACGAGCAAGATTTATATGTTTATCAATGACATATAAGTCACATGTAGGAACGATAACTTCTACTAAACTCGCAGCAGGATATACCGTTAAAGAGGTTCCGGTAACAATCATGATATCTGCCTGTTCTGAAAGCTGTATAGCAGGTTCCATATTCGGGACAGATTCACCAAACCAAACAATATTTGGACGTAATTGTGAGCCCTTTTCACAGCAATCTCCCATCTTAATTTCATGTCCAACTACAGGATAAATCAATCGTTTATCGAGTGATGAGCAAGCCAGATCCAATCTTCCATGCAAATGTAGTACATGAGAAGAGCCAGAACGTTCATGTAATAAATCGACATTTTGTGTGATAATATGTACATCAAATACCTTTTCAAGAGTCACTAAGGCACAATGAGCAGCATTTGGTTCTGCATTCAGTGCTATTTGACGCCGCATATTATAAAAGTTCTGTACAAGACTTGGATTTTTATTCCACCCATCAATGCTGGCAACATCTTCCACATGATGACCTTCCCATAAGCCGTTGGCGTCACGAAAGGTTTGAATACCACTTTCAGCTGAAATACCAGCTCCTGTAAAAACAACAATCTTTTTTTTCATATACGGCACTTCATTTTATGTTACCAAGTTAAAACTGAATCTTGGAAATTAATGGGTAATTGTAATAGTAAAGAATCATTACTATTGGCTGCCTTTTTATTCGATTCAATAAACGCTCTTTCAAAATTAACAAATATACTATTGGGTATATGTAGATCCAAAGCAGATTTTACCTTAAAAACATACCGGTTATTTTCTAAACTTAAATTTTTATAAATCCTATAGGAAACAACCTGAGCTTTAATTTTCTCGATCCCTGTTAACTTTTTTATATCTGTTGAATGTTGAAAATAAGCCTCATCAAAATACATGAAATGATCCGAATTTGCGAGTGTTCTTATATCCATTTGTTGCTTAAGAACAGCATTGGCAAGGGAATCCGCAAGCGATTTTTGTTTTTGTGTTCCATTTCCGTTATGGCAAGATAGAAAACATAAAAAGAAGATAATCGGCAAAAAGTTTTTCATATGCATAAAAAAGAGGCAATTTTAATTGCCTCTTTACAAATTTATAAATTACTTTCAATAGCACCGACCTTTTCCCGATACAATTCAATTGGTTTGTCCAATAAAACTGCAATTACGGTCATTTTTTTATCCAATCGTTCTTTTGGTACATCAATATACACAATACCTGGTGTTGCACTCCAATACAATTTATTGAAGATATCATGCCCGATCATCGACCCTTCACCGACAATGCGAATACGAGCAATAGTATTTTTAAGCCCCTTTACAGCAATTGGCCCAGTCGGAGTGCCTTCAACAAAAAGATAAAGCGTCTGGTTATCTTTGGACAAAGCACTTAAGCCCGCATAATGCCCTTCTACAATTCCTGCTTGTGCATCATGTAAAACTTCTGCATTTTTTGTCACCCAGTCCTTTAATTCTTTTGAAGAGAACTGCAAATTCGTATCCAGTATATCACCATCTAAACTAATTTTATCTTGAAATAGATTTGAACCCTGTGCGGTGTACTTACTGATTTCAGCTATTGCTGCATCAAGTTTACTTTCCTTAGCTATTGAAGTGGCTGTCGGAATAGTCTCTTTTCTGTCTAGTCTAAAATCAGGTTTTTCAGCAAATGTAATGGCTACAACCGTCACAGCAGGATCAAAATTATCAGTAGGTAAGTTGAGATTAAGGGTGTAACCATCATATTTCACATTAATCTTTTCTTTATTTCCAACAAATCGTACTGATGTCGGTTTCGTATATAAACCAGTCAAGACCAATTTATCTTTTATGTTATCCATATAAACATAGAGTGTTTTTCCATCTTTGGAAAAGGCATTTTTATCCGTTAAAAACTTGCTAGCAATACCTGCTCTGGTTCCATAAATTCCTTCTTTATACTTTGATGTCCATCTCCCTAATTCTTTCAATATTTGAACTTGTTGCTCTGGAATTGTTCCATCTTCTCTAGGGCCGATATCGACCAATAAATTACCTCCCATAGCAATACAATCAACCAAAGTGCGGACAATCATATTTGGTGATTTATAATGTTGATCAAAAGGTTGGTAACCCCATGAGTCATTCATCGTATAACAGAGCTCCCAATACTTAGCTTCTGGTCGAACAACAGGGATGCCTTGTTCCGGTGTTTCATAATCCCCATGATGATTAAGTCTCGAATTTATGATGATATTCGGGTTGTATCTCCGAAGTTTGGTTAACGTTTCAGAAGCATGCCACTCTTGGTCATTATGTTCCCAATCCCCGTCAAACCAAATTAAATCAGGTTTATATGCTTTTGACAATTCTTCCAATTGACCTTGGTAATAGTTAACAAATCGACTCCAACGCTTGGTATCATCAGTAACTACATAACGTTTTTTTGTTCGGGTATTGACATCGTAATCAGGATGACTCCAATCCGGCAAAGAATAGTACAAGCCTGTTCTCAATCCCGTTTTTTGGAGAGCCGCAATAAAAGGCGTTAATACATCCTTTTTTGCAGCAGCATCTTTTGTCGTAGTAATGGCATTGTTTGCCTTACTGTCCCACAATGAAATACCGTCATGATGTCTTGTGGTGATCACCGAATACTGTGCCCCAGATTCATGAATCAAATTGGCCCATTCTTCTGGTTGATATTGACTGGCTGTAAATCCGTTCAACTGCTTCATGTAGTTTTCATGACTGATATAATTATTGAAAAAAGCCCAAGATTCAGAGATTCCCTTCACAGAATAAATTCCCCAATGGATGAAAACACCCAATTTAGCGTCTTCAAACCATTCCATTTTTTTTACTTCCTCTTGCTTGTTTTGATTTTTCTGCGCAAAAACGTTATAGCTAGACATCGCTATTAAAAACACACATAATGTAGACTTCTTTCGAATCATGATAACTAAGTAAGATATTGGGTTTTAAAAAGGAAAAATAAGAATTTATTCATGCAATTCAAACTTAAAATCGCTATTTTAAAGGATTAAATTATCTTTGTACAGATGATTGAATTATATACAGATGGTGCTTCAAGTGGTAATCCAGGACCTGGTGGATTCGGTACGATACTAAGAACAGTGTATACAGGAGATAATGAAGCATATAAGGGAAAACTGATTGAGAAAGAATTTTCTGGGGGTTATCGTAAAACTACGAATAATCGAATGGAATTGATGGCTGTAATTGTTGGTCTCGAAGCTTTGAAAAATTTAAACCAAAAGGTTACGATATACTCTGATTCAAAATATGTGATTGATGCCATTGACAAGAAATGGGTATATGGCTGGATTCAAAAAGGATTTGCTGGCAAAAAAAATAAAGACTTGTGGATTCGACTGATGAATGCGTATAAATTACATCAAGTTAAACTCGTTTGGGTTAAAGGTCATGCGGGACATCCCTTGAATGAACGTTGTGATCAATTAGCGGTGAAAGCATCTAAAGATAAATCTTGTTGGCAAATTGATTCCGTATTTGAGATGGAGGAAGCCAAAGGATTATTGTAATGATAGTCGTAGACATGCATAAAAAAGCCAGATCTATTATGAAAGATCTGGTTTTTTTACAATTGCTGTTTTTTATACAATATCCTCTTTAGCCGCTAAATAACGTTCTGCTTCTAAAGCAGCCATACAACCAGTACCAGCAGCAGTAATTGCTTGACGGTAAACATTATCTTGCACATCACCACAAGCAAATACCCCTGGTATGTTTGTCGCAGTTGTATTTGGTTGTGTAATTAAATAACCTGTTTCGTCCATATCCAAAATACCTTTGAAAAGATCTGTATTCGGTTGATGACCTATCGCAACAAAAAATCCCGTTACATCCAATGATTTTTCCGATTGATCTTTATTATTTAAAACACGAACACCCGTTACAACTTGACCATCACCTAAGATTTCAAGAGCTTCTGAATGATAATGCACTTCAATATTTGGTGTATTTAATACGCGATGTACCATCGCTTTTGATGCTCTAAATTCGTCACGACGAACTAACATATGTACTTTCGAGCATAATTTAGCTAAATAAGTTGCTTCTTCAGCTGCAGTATCACCTGCTCCAACAATAGCTACTTCTTGATTTTTAAAGAAAAATCCATCACATACCGCACATGCAGATACACCGAAACCATTGTATTTTTGTTCGCTATCCAATCCCAACCATTTTGCCGTCGCTCCTGTCGCAATGATCACTGTATCAGCCGTAATCGTTTTGATACCATCTATTTCAACTTGATGAACCGATCCTGAAAAATCTACTTTGGTTGCATAACCAAAACGAACGTCTGTACCAAAGCGTTCTGCCTGCATACGCAAATCTTCCATCATAATGGGACCTGTAATTCCTTTTGGATATCCAGGGAAATTATCAACCTCAGTTGTTTGCGTCAATTGACCTCCTGGTACCATCCCTGTATAAATAACAGGTTTCATATCAGCACGTGCTGCATAAATAGCAGCAGTATATCCAGCAGGGCCAGAACCAATAATTAAACACTGTAGATGTTCTACTTCTTGAGACATAAAATACTAATTTATAAAATGTTGTTTTACTTGATCAGAACTGAAGATTAACCAAATTTATTTTTCAAACTTGCTAACATATCATTTGTTATCTCCGTTGCTGAACTTTTATTTTCTTGTTTTTGAAAATCTTTTTTAGCTTGTTTCTTATCTTCAGCAGCGTGAATTGGTTCAGTAGACTTCGCTGCTTTTTTTGCTGCTTTATGACTATTCCAAATATTTTCTAAACACTTTTTGGTGTATAAAGGAAAATCTCCATTTTGCATCCAAGCGTAGTAACTAGGTTCTACTTCAAAAACTTCTTTGACAGGTCGTCCTTTATGTTTACCAAAATTAATTACTTCTATTCCATCTTCATTGTAAACAATTCGACCAGCAAAATCGACTGGTTTACTCAAATTCGTAAATGCTGATAATGCTTGCACATCATTAACAACAGGAACCGATTGTTTACCATGTTTATCTTCATATACAGCCCCTTCATACTTGCTTAACTGTGCTTTCAAAACTTCATAAGTAGCACGCACATCCGCTTCAGCTGTATGGGCATTTTCTAAACTTTCATGGCAATAGAATTTATATGCAGCTTTCAATGTTCTTTGTTCCATTTGATGGAAAATATTTTGAACATCAACGAAAACACGGTTTTCTAAAGAAAAATCTACTCCTGCACGAAGAAACTCCTCCATGAGCATCGGAATATCAAATTTATTCGAATTATACCCCGCCAAATCTGCATCGCCAATAAAGTCGGCAATTTCTTGACCTACTGCTTGAAATGTAGGTGCATCAATAATATCATCGTCATAAATACCATGAAACATAGATGATTCTGCCGGAATCGGCATAAGCGGATTGATTCGTTTTGTATAGACCTGTTCTTCTCCATTAGGAAGTACCTTTAATATAGATACTTCAACAATTCTGTCTGCTGATATATTGATTCCGGTAGTTTCTAAATCAAAGAATGCTAACGGTTTCTTGAGTTTCAATTCCATTACGAATTTTAATTTTTAAATTGTTCGATACATCATTGTGTCGAACAAAAATACAAAGTATGAATGGTTTTTTAGTATTGTAAATCTATAATTACAATTAGAAGACCATTGCTATTTTTAATTCATTTTTCCGACCACAATCTTGATCATTTGATTATAATCAAAGTATTTAATGGCAATTTCCTTTACCTTTTCAGCTGTCATTCCATTGATCAGCGTCATGTAATTATCATAATAAGATAAATCCATATTTGATAATAAGACATTTTTGAATTTATCAGCATGAGAAAATATACTTTCTAAAGAACCAAGCATAGAACCAGACATATAGTTTTTCACTAAATCAAGTTCTTCCTTTTCAGCGAATACTGTTCTTAAGGTTTCAATTTCTTTTTCAATTTCTACGAGTGTGTCATTCGTTACTTCTACCCCAACTTCAGTTGCAATAGTCATAAAACCACCATATCTTAAGGTCCCCACTGCAGATCCAATGCTATACGTATACCCCTTTTCTTCTCTAATATTTCGCATCAATCTAGAACCAAAAAAACCACCCAGCAACGTATTTACAAATTGTACTGCGGGATAATCAGGGTGTGTTCGGTTGATACTTGGCATACCAATTCGAATAGCAGATTGTAAAGCATCTGGCTTCTCTTCATAGATCAATTGACTAAGATTTGATTGCAATACAGGTGCTACAGGATGATCTTTTTGCTCCGAATGCCATTCGTTGCCAAACTGCTGATTAAGTTCTTTCAACAGATCTTCTGATACATTCCCGGATACGATCAATTGACAATTTGAAGGATCAAATTGTTTGTGATATAACGCCAATAAGTCATCTCTATGAATCTGGTCATATTCTTCAAGAGAGGGTGTTTTTCCATAACGATTCGTAACACCAAACACATGATTATAGAACGTTCTTCTTGCCAAGTAATCATTTTTTTGCAAAGATACCTGAAGCTTCTGCTTATTATTTCTCAAATAAGTATCTAGCTCCTTTTGAGGTAAAGTAGATGCTGTCAGAATCTCTTTAATTAAGGGTAAAAGAACTGCACTGTGCTTGTTTAAGGTATATAAGGTCAAAGAAGTAATATCAAACCCATATTCCGGCATTAAATAAGCACCATAGAAATCTACCTTATCCGCAATAGCTGCACTGGTATAATTTATTGTCCCCTCTTTCAATAAGGCACTCAATGCACTATTTAAAAGTGGATTTTCCGTTTCATTAAAAACATTATTAAAAATCCATTCAATACGTACCAATTCTTGGTCAGGTGAATGAAACACATAAACAGGTAAACCATTTTCAAAGGAAAGTACCTTTGGACTTTTTAAATGAATATCTCCAATAGGATTGGCTATAGGCGCTTCAGCTCTATTCAGCATGAGACACCTCCTTTGCTTTGTAATACAATATAGATGAATTTTCTTTTGTAAAAATTTCTTGTGCTTGTTTCTGAATATCCTCGGCGGCAACAGCTAAGTATTTATCTGTTTCGGTATTTAACCCATTTGCATCTCCCAATAGCTCATAATAAGCTAAATTCATTGCCTTATCAAGAATCGATAATTCAGCAAAAACATTTGTTGATTCTATTTTATTTTTCACCTTTTCAAGCTCCTCTCTTGTAGCTTGGGTAACTTTTAAAAACTCTAATTCTTTCCAAATCGCTTCTTCAGCTTGACTTAGACTAACACCCTCCGAAGGTTTTCCCTCAATAATAAATAAATTAGGATCTATGCTTCCCATCACATAAGCGTTAATTTCGCTAAATAATTCTTGTTCTTTTACCAAACGGCGGTATAAGCGAGAAGATGAACCTCTAGAAAGCAAATCAGAAGCTAAATCCATGGCATGGTAGCTTTTATCCAATCGCGCTGGAGCATGAAATGACATAAACAAAGCATCCAAAGGCACTTCAGCTTCAAGAATTTCTCTACGTTGTGCATGTTGTTTTGGTTCTTGAGGCAGATTTCTTACATATTTATTTCCTGCAGGAATATCTGAGAACCACTTCTCTACCAAAGTTTTAATAGAATCAAATTTTACATCGCCAGCAATGACCATAATAGCATTTTGTGGGGTGTAATGTTTTTTGAAAAATGCTTTTACATCTTCCATTTTTGCATCTTCGATATGCTTTAATTCTTTACCAATAGTTGCCCAACGATAAGGATGAACCTGATAAGCTAATGGTCTCATTTTTAACCAAACATCTCCATAAGGTTGGTTTAGATAGCGTTGTTTAAATTCTTCACAAACAACACTCCGCTGTGTTTCCAGACTTTGTTCAGAAAAAGAAAGACTCAACATGCGGTCCGATTCCAACCATAACGCAGTTTCTAAATTTGATGAGGGCAATGTAATGTAATAGTTTGTAATATCATTACTTGTAAACGCATTGTTCTCTCCTCCTACACGTTGTAGTGGTGTATCATAATCTGGAATATGAACCGAACCGCCAAACATTAAATGTTCAAATAAGTGTGCAAATCCTGTTTGATCTGGTGATTCATCACGTGCACCAACATCATATAATATATTAACACAAGCCATAGCCGTGTTGTTGTCTTCATGAACAAGAACGCGAAGACCATTTTTAAGTACAAATTTCTGATAAGAAACCATTTAGGTTGTAGATTAATTTTAATTTATCCAATTAATATCTTTCTTCAATAAAGAAAGTGTTTTAGCTTCCTCTGAGCCTTCCTCAGGATGAAAATCATAAGCCCAGTTTGCTTGTGGCGGTAAGCTCATCAAAATAGATTCGATGCGACCATTCGTTTCCAGACCGAATTTAGTTCCGGAATCCCAAACCAAATTGAACTCTACATAACGTCCCCGACGTAAGTATTGCCAATTTTTGTTGCTATCGGAATAGACTTTGTTTCGATTTCTGTTTACTAATTCTGTGTAAGTTGGGGTAAATGAACGTCCCAATTCACAAGAAAAAATGAAGATATCTTCATACGACAAGCCTGTCTTCTCAGGAGTCAATTTATCATAAAAAATACCACCTATTCCACGAGTTTCTTCTCGATGACGAACATAAAAGTAATCATCTGCCCACTTTTTAAAATCCTTGTAAAAATCAGGATGATTAGCATCACAAACATTCTTCAACTGTTGATGAAAAAATTGTGCATCTTCTTCTAGCACATAATGTGGTGTCAAATCAATACCACCACCAAACCAACGAATTTGTTCGTTCAATTCAAAATAACGAATGTTCATATGGATAATTGGGACAAAAGGATTATTTGGATGGATAACAATGGAAACGCCAGTTGCGAAAAATTCATCTTCGTCCACTCCAAATGATTTCTTTATCTGTTCAGATAATTTACCATGAACAGCAGAAAAATTTACACCACCTTTTTCAAATATGTTACCATTTTGAATGATTCTGGTGCGTCCGCCTCCACCGCCTTCACGTTCCCAAACCTCTTCTTCAAATGTTGCTGATCCATCTAATTGTTCAAGCGCTTGACAGATTTCATCTTGAATTGTTTTATAGGTTTCAGCTATCTTTATTCTATCGATCATCATAAACTAACTTAATTTTTCAGCCAATTGGCTAATGATTATAGCCGCAGATTGATGCTGATATATAATTTGATACACCGCTTCACAGATAGGCAATTCAATCTGATGTTTGCGCATATAATGTTGAATACATGCTGATGCATAATAACCTTCGGCCACCATATTCATCTCAAGTTGAGCGGATTGTACACTGTATCCTTTACCGATCATTGCTCCAAAAGTTCTATTTCTACTGAACTGAGAGTACGCGGTTACTAGCAAATCTCCCAAATAGGCAGATTTGTTTATATCACGATTGACGTCCGGATCAATTGTCTCCACATATTTTTCCATCTCACGAATAGCATTCGAGATCAAAACAGCTTGAAAATTATCTCCATACCCTAAAGAATGACAGATTCCTCCTGCTAATGCATAAATATTTTTCAATACGGCACCATATTCAATACCAAATACATCATTTGAAATAATGGTTTTAATATAGCGACATGCTAATAATGAAGCGACCAATGCTGCATTTTCTTGAGATTTAGATCCGAAAGTCAAATAAGACAACTTCTCCAACGAGACTTCTTCCGCATGGCAAGGTCCCCCGACAACTAAGATATTGTCCAATGGGACATCATAAACTTGCTGCAAATACTCCCCAATAATCAGATTTTCATCTGGTACGATACCTTTTATCGCTGAAACAATTATTTTCCCCTCAAAATCTGCTTTATCAATATCTTTTAATGCATTTTTTAAATAAGCAGCAGGCGTATTCAAAATAATAATATTAGATGCTTTTATGACTGCTTTAGCATCTGTAGAAATATTTTTCGTATCTAATTTTACTTCAACCGCACTTAAGTAACTTGGATTTCTTCTATGTTCTTTAATGTATTCAGCATCTTCTTGTTTGCGAACCCACCAGTGTATATCCTTTTTAACAGGATTATCTCCCAGCATCTTAATCATTGCTGTAGCCCAACTCCCACTACCAATAAGTCCTACTCTATTTTTTTGCATTCTATTTTTGTTACTCGACAGTTTCAGCAAATATACTTATTTAAAGATTATTTAATATTGCTTCCATCCCTTACTTGTATTTTATGACCTTAAAATAGGGATTTTTACAACAATAAGATCTATACGATCACAAAATTCATTTTATATCCAATCGTAAAGTTATAAGTGTATTCGGATATGTTACTGACTTCGCTTATTTCCAGCTTTCATGTATAAAACAAACCTTTGTAAAATTTTTATTTCAATAAGTACTTTATTCGTGATAGACATCAGATCGAAATGTAAATATTTAACGATCCTTATTCTTTAAGGGTAAAACAAGACTTTTACTGGATATCAAATAGTAAAATAACTCATATTTAAAACGTACTTCAACCGAACTTCAACCATACCTGATTCGTGTTTGTTCGAACGAGGTACGAACAAGGTACGATTGAAGTACGAATAAGCTCCCTACTAGTTTACCAGTTGGTCCCTCTCTGGAATTGCATTATCATAGGGTGATCCGGACTGAGTCATACTGATCTGGATATGGTTTCTCTGCAATAGTTCCACATAGGCAAGCTGTCTTATACTGAAATACTTCACCGCTTTGATGAATGGATTTGTAAAGCCAAACATAATACTTCATTCAATATCACTGATATCAGGGATAAAAAATTCTTTCAACTATAGCCACCTTTGTGATAGAATTACATTCATATCATGAAAAGATTAATACTTACACTAACTGCAGTATGTCTCACTTGTTTCACTGCGCTCGCTCAAAATAAAAAATTCTTTCGTATCGACTACAGCATAACAACTGAGGCTCCTACGACAGATTCCAACAGAGAAATCTATATGAAAGCTTGGGTAAATCAAGATGTTTTTCGCATTACTTATACTCAAGAAGATAGTCAAATTGAAGTAATGGATAAGAAAACAGGAAAATCATTTCTATTGTTTCCAGATATAGAAGCTTATTCAACTCTCTATGCTGGAGTTGATGACGAACAAATAGATTACAGTCAATTACCCATTGCATATATCAAAGGTCAAGAAAAAACAATAGCAGGTTATCCATGTAAATTAGCCGTTGTTAATTTTGGTGTTGAGGACGTGAAATGGGATATTTGGTACACAGAACAAATTCCGAAACTTTATTGGAGTGAATTTAATTTTTTACAACTCTTACCTGGAGCACCATTATCCATCACCTCAGCTGGCAATGGTTATGTTGCTCAAAAAGTAGTGATGGAAGAGCTGGCAAAAAACCTTTTTCAAATTCCTGAAAACTATAATCTTTTGGCATCAACTATGGAAGAAGTCCTGATTCAGGCTTTTCTATATACCAACGAAACTGGAGAATTGTATGGTTTAGAAGACGGACAACACCATGTTCTTATCGCTCCAAAATATAGCTATATTGCTCCTTTCAATGGAGATATCGCCATCGTAAACAATTCAGATGAAAAATATGGTGCTATTAATTTAGCGGGTAAAGAGGTGATTGCTCTACAGTATGATTTCTTAAGTTATGATGAAAATACGTCTAAATATCTATATGGTCAAAATGAAAAATATGGCTTATTGAATGCTGATGGAACTATCTATATTAAAGCAGGGTACGATATGGTTTCTTATCTTAAAGATGGGCTTTTTGAATTTCCAAAAGATGGTAAGAGTGGATTAATGGATGAAAAGGGACATGTAATTGTTCCTGCTATTCATGAGAGTATATTTGAACGAAACAAAGATTATTTTGTAACTATAGAAAATGATAGTTATTATCTCTATTCCGTTAAAAACAATAAAAAATTAACAGATGGATATGAATACATATAGAGCTATTACATTAACACTAAAGGCGAAAAAATAATCGCAAAAGAAATAGAATAATTTTCAATTCCCTCTGTTCAAATTTTAAGCAGAGGGAACATGAACTATTTATCCTGCATGATGTACAATTTTAGTTTCGCATTCGTTCACTGTATGAAGAAAATGATATATTAGTCTTTTTTACACATAGCAACACTTAATTTAGATGAGAAGTAACATATTAGGGCTCCCCCATATTTTAAGAGTGACCCTGTTATGTGTCAGTTTTTGTTTTCTGATTAACTATTCTTCTGCGCAGGAACTATTGTATCATTTGCAACAGCAATATGAGAAAACTTCCATTACAAATCCTGAACGGTTTTATCATGCTGGAAAATATATTCAAGGGTTATTTTTTAATCAGCAGGAAGAAAAGGCATCTCAACTACTGAAAGAAAATATTCAGCTCGCTATGCATCGGAAAGATGGCAAATATGCCGCTTACTTATATGCTATCCAAGCCATGAATAACCGTATTTTGGAAAATATAGCTGCTTCTGAAATAAGCATAACAAAAGCGAAAGAATATGCTGATAAATCGAATGATTTGGAAATTAAAGGCTATGTACATTATTGTGAAGGCTGGCTTCGGGTACGTAATAATAAGGAAGGTGATGCCGTGCGTAGTTTTCTGGCTGCAATAACCTATCTCGATAAAGCTCCTCCATCTCCCACTTTAATGGGGCGTAAATCGTTTACGTATAAGGAACTTACCTCCATATATGCCAACTGGAATGAATATGCGTTGCAAGAAAAGTATAGTTTGTTAACGTTAGATCTCGCTGTTCAACAGCAAGATCCAATGGCCATCTTTGATGCCTATATGTCAATGGGCTATATGCATGAACAACAGTACATGAAAGATGAAAGCCAACAAAAACAAAGAGATCAAGCCGAAAAATACTATTTACAAGCAATCCATACTTATCACAAAAATAAAAACAAGATCCCCTTTCCTTCCAACCTTTCATTTGTAGCCATTAACTTGGCCAATCTTTATTTTAAATTTTATCCGGATAATTATAAAAACAAAGTGCTTTATTATGCAGAATTAGCAAAAAAACAAGGGATAGAGACACAGCAATATACGCATGTTGCTTCTGCTTATGGCATCATGGCAGAAATAGCTAAAAAGGAAAATAATCCCAAGAAAGCGAAAGAATATCTCATATCGGCATTAACTGAAATAACTAAATCTACGGTAACAGATCAAAATATTATCCTTAGCATTTATCAGAATCTTTCTGAATTAGCAGAAACAGAAGGCGATTTGCCAGAAGCTATTCGCTATCATAAAGCGTATATGGAAACGTTCAAATCGTTATATGATCAGGAGCAACTGGAGATCGGTAAACGACTGGAAGCGCAATTTGATAAGGAAAGACAGCGTCAACAGCTCGTTACGATGCACCTAGAGGCTGAAAAAAAAGAACAGCAGATTAGCTTGATGCAAACGATCAGTTTACAACAAAAACAGGAATTTGAAAATCTAAAACTCCATGAGGAAAACCAGCGAAAACAATTGGAACTTACACAGCTGGAATCTGAAAAGCGTACACAAGAGCTTAAACTTGCTCGATTGGAAACCCAAAATCGTGCACAAGATATCTTAAGTTATCAAAATGAAATCTCCTATAAAGAGAAGATCAATACCTATTATGTTGCGTTAATTTTGGTGTTCTTGCTTTTGGTACTTCTACTCCTCTACGCTTACAAACAGCGATCAAAAAGTTTAAAACAGCATAAGGAATTGTATAATTTTTCATTGGAAAAGGAAAAGCAAAACTCTAAAATATCGACATTAACGGCCATGTTGGAAGGTCAAGAACAGGAACGAGGACGTATGGCTCGTGATTTACACGATGGACTTGGTGGATTGTTATCCAGTACGAAAATAACGCTTTCACGTTTGCATGATCATGTTGCCAATCCTATACAAGGCGATATCATGGAGAAATCTCTGAAACAATTGGATACTGCTGTGGAAGAGCTCCGCCGTATAGCGCATAATCTAATGCCCGATTTATTAAATCGTTATGGCTTACAAGAAGCATTACAGGATTATGCCATCAGAATGTCTCATGATCTATTGGATATCGATGTTCAGTTTCTACATTACTCCAATCAATTAGAAAAAGATCAACAACTTTTGGTCTATCGGATTATACAGGAACTTGTCAACAATGCCATTAAACATGCTGATCCAAAACAAATTATTATCCAGATTGTGGAGGAAATAGATAATTATAGTATTATCGTTGAAGACGATGGTAAAGGTTTTGACATTGAAACAACTAGAGGAAGTCAATCTGCTGGGCTTCATAATATCCAATCTCGAATAGATTTTCTGAAAGGAAACTTCCATATTCAATCCGAAGAACAACTTGGGACAAGTGTCGAAATTACTTTTCCTAAAATAGATAAGAAAAATGATTAAAATAGCCATTACTGATGATCATCCTTTACTATTAGAAGGATTAAAGAATATATTATCAAAAGAAGAATCTTTTGAGGTTGTAGGTTGTTATTCGAATGCGAAAGCTATGCATGCAGCACTTCCATCAACACCAATAGATATTCTCTTACTCGATATTAATTTACCCGATGCTAATAGCATTGAATTGATTAAACCTTTGAGGATAAAATACCTGGATATGTCTATTATTATCATTAGTGTACATAATGAATATGCTGTGATCAATAGTGTACTTCAAGAAGGAGCTCAGGGATATATTCAAAAAAATGCTGCTGTAGATGAGATTATCTCAGGAATCAAGCAAGTATTGAAAGGTCAGAGGTTCTTCTGTTCGCAAACTAAAAGTATCGTGGATAAGAAAACTAAAGATGAATTAAAAAGCGTGCCCAAATTAACCCGTAGAGAAAAGGAAGTTCTTACAGAAGTGGCCTCAGGATTGACCACAATACAGATTGCAGATAAACTATTTATTAGTCCGCACACTGTAGAAAGTCATCGGAAAAATTTAATAGAGAAATTTCATACTAAAAATTTAAGCTCAGTAATAAAACTAGCGTTAGAATATGGTTTAATTAGGCAATAATTGTAGTATAAAAACCACTATTTTCAGGGAGGGAATAATTGTTAACTTATTCGTACTTTTGTTTTATTCAATGATCGAAGCCATATAAAAATAAAGATTGTTTCAATTTCTATATATCCAGCTCAAACAAGACATTAAAGTGGATTTTTAATTATACATCTTTGACATAAAAAAATAATGAAAAAACTGAAATCATATTACGTGTTATTTGCGCTCATTTGCTCTTGTACGCTTTTTACGAGCTGTTTTGACTTCATCGAAGAAATCAATCTAAAAACAGACGGATCAGGTACGATAAAAGCGACTTTAAATTTGAGTAAGAGTAGTACAAAAGTCGCTTCGTTAATGAAGCTAAAAAGTGTCAATGGTATCCAAATTCCTTCAAAAGAAAAAATAAAAAAGGAGACCGAGGATATGATCCGTATACTGAAAAATACAGAAGGTATCAGCCAAGTACAACACAGTCTGGATTTTAATAATTATATCGCAACCGTTTCCTGCAATTTTGCTTCCGTACGTGCATTGAACAGTTTTAGTAAAGCCTTAGCCACTCATTTCAAAAGTTCTTTAGGAACAAATAACAGCTATGCTTATGATACTAAAACGAGGGTATTCTCACGATCATACACTTATGCACCTGCTATAAACAAAGAATTTTCGCGTATATCCGAAGCTGATAAAAAATTTTTTAATGATGCTTTTTATACTCAAATTATTCGATTTGATCAAACAGTAAAAGCGCAACAGCATGCTGCTGGCAAAATCTCAAGTTCAGCAAAAGCCGTATTATTAAAACTAAAAGCGACGGATCTCATTACTGGAAAAGCTTCATTGGCAAATGCAATCACCTTAAATAATAAATAAAACTATGTATATAAAATACTTCACCTTACTGATACTGACAAGTTTTGCAATTTCAGTTGTATCGGGACAAGATCTAAGTAACAGAATTCCAGCACATGCTGATTTCGTAGCAGTTATCAACAACAAAGCTATTGTCGAGCACAGTTCTATAGAATTATTGAATGAGACCTTAACCAAACTAGGAGCTTTTGATAATACTACAGAAGATAGTGAGTTTCCTGTTAAAAGCTTAATGGAACTGGATTTAAATTTTGATAAACATGCATATGTTTACAGAACGAATACAGATAGTTTATATTATGTGGGTATTTTACTTCCTCTGAAACAAAACCATCAAGTAAAAGAACATATGTTTTCAAAATTTGAAAAACTTCCTACTTATAGTGGTTATGAAAGAAGGGTTTCGAAAGATGGTAAGACACAAGTCGCTTGGAACGAAGAAACCCTATTTATCTTAACGGGTAGTGTTCATAGTAATTATTTTCAAATGAAAGAAATCGCGGATCGATATGGTTTGGATGTAGGATATTACAGCAGTGTTGATACCTTGTCAGACATCGTAGCCGATGCAGCTGCTGATGTTGCAGAGCCAGAAGAGATTACAGCAGAAGCTGACACTACGGTTGCAGAGCCAGAAGTTTTTTACGATATCGCCCCACCTTTGGCAGAAACAGATACCTCTATTAGTACAATCGTTGCTGATCCACCAGAACTCGATGTGGAAGATTATAACTTAGCATCCGATTCTTTATATCTTGCTAATCAAGCTCAAGTAACCAAGAATGATTCAATCAGCAATGCCTTATTTAGTAAATGGTTAGCGGCTGATTTTGGAAATTATCTGAATCCCAAAATCACAATGATCAAAAACAAAGCAATTAAAATTGATGATAAAAAGACTTTGTTACGTCTATGGGTGAGCGATCTGGATGATATGTATCGAAAAAATCTCCCTTTTGATGTATTAAGAATGAGCTATGGTATCAATATGGAAGACTTGAAGTATGGGTATCAAGATGCTACATTGGAGCTCGTTCAAGATTTGCATACCCTTAAATTTGTGGGGTCTATAGGACTAGATAAAGATATCGCGCAAATTTTTAAAAATATCTATAAAAATAAGATGAATCCAAAATTCGCGCAATATATTCCTGAAAACCACTTGGCCTATATGTCGATGAATATCAGTACCGAAGCTTATCTAAAAGAATTACCAGGATTAATTGAACGCTGGTATGCACCATTAGCTCAAGATTATGCAGATGTCCTGACGATAAGTGCGACAGCATTAGAAATCGGAATGGACGAAAAAGCGATTGCTAAAGTCATGAATGGTGATCATGTTATCTTTCTGAATGATCTTCAAAAAGTAAAAAAAGAATATACCGCTTATGAATATGATGATGATTATAATTCTACAGAGGTCACAAAAACAAAAGATGAATTTATTCCTAGTTTCTTATGGATGTTCACGGCTCAAGATCAACGCTTGTATAAGAAATTATTACAATTTGCTGAAAAACGCCAAAAGATAAAAATTGACAATGGTCTATACGAACTTACTGAATTGAAAAATAGTATACCTGTTTATATACTTCTTAAAAATGATATCGTATTTATTGGAAGTAGTAAAGAACAGATGGTATCTATTTTGGAAAATAGATTTAAAGCGAGTAAGAACGCTAACCAACTAAAAAAACAACTAAGATCCAATAATTTTAATGCTGTACTTCATACTGCAGCAATTCCTGAGATGGTGAAAAAACTTGAAATTCCAGTTATTGAACCATGGCAAAAGACATTAAGAGATTTATCTACTTACGGTGATGTTCGTATCCAAGCAAATGGTCTTAAGCAAAATAAAATGGTTGGTGAAATAGCTGTCGATTTCCCACAACAGGATAAAAATGCTTTGCAATATCTTTTAAAACACATCATTGAAAATATAGACTCCAAAAAAGATAATCGGTAATACATGAAGAAGATTACGATTATAGTAGGTGTTATTCTAGTTTTACTTGTATCCACTGTTTGTATTATTTATACTGTTCGAAAAAACAAAATAGATCATCAACATGTGAGTAAGGCAAGCACAAGTTTGCTTTCTATTGCTGTCGACGATTTACTCATAGACAATGTTTCTAGTCTATGGAGCTGGGATACTAAGCGATCAAAAGAAGATAGTAGTGCTGGACAATTAGTAAAAGAATTGATTTTGGATGCTGGAATTGCTATTCCAGCCCGAATCTATTTATTCTCTACAACACCTCAAAAGACAGATTTTTACGGAATATTGACCATAGACAACTATGATGATTGCTTTTCTTTTTTTGCAGATCATTATAAATCAGGGCTTAATTTTATCGATAAAAAACAAGGGCTTATTCATGTTAAAATAAACAAACAGATCTATGTTCTTTTTAATAAGAATTTTCTAGTTTATAAAATTTCACCTCAAGCTAGCTCAGAATTTGAAGATCTTCAATTGTTGTTAGAGCATCCGGAAAACTGGTCTCAGATTAATGCTCTTAAAGGATTTGAACAGACAAAGTCAAGTAAGCACATTCAATATGTTCAGAAAGATAAAAGTTTGATTATTGAGGCTACTGTGTCAAAACACAAAACTGAGATCGAAGGAGAATGGAGGCTTGCTGAAAGTTTATATTCAAGTATGGAGGTCAGAAAAATTGATACTAATAATCAAACCCTTACTTTTTGGAATATGTTGCCTTTAAAAGAGATTCCTGCTCTCTCCTATCTCATTCGTAAATACACAGGACTTGATCAGGAAAGTTTACAAGCAAGTTATGGCAATTATTTCGACTTGGAGATTAAACCTGAACTGATCATACAACAGGATACGGTGATTTCCTATACCTACGATGACAATTTTAATGCGGTAGAACAAAAACAAATACAAAATGTACACGTTCCCTATCTCGTGCATACATGGAAATATAGCAAGTCTTTGGATGAAGTATTACCCGATCGGATGTTCTATAAATTTCATAAAAAACAAATGAATCAGTATCTGGTAAATAGCACTTCAACGATACTACCTAAGCAAGTGAATCAGGAAAGGACTGCATATCCATTTTATTGTTTTATTGATTTTGAAAAATGGCCTGAACCTTGGATGATATCACCATTCACCTTACTAAAAGATAAAAAAGTCAAGGTGTGTATTCACACAGAACTTAAGAACATTAACGTCCTATCTATCAAAGGGTATGTGACTTACTAGAAATATAATCCGAGTTATTTGTATAGCTACTATCATGTCCCGTTTCTAATTGATACTGGACATGATTGTTTGTACATGCTGCTATCCTTATCATGTATATTTATTTCAAATTGTTTCACCACCTTTAATTGTCTTCATTCTTCAAAAGAATTTGCTACAGGAATAACCAAGTCTCGTTATATTTGTATTCATGATATTGAATTTAGAACATGTTAATATGAAGAACCCTAAAGTTGATGAATATGTAAATAAAGCCACAAAATGGCAAGATGAAATCATAATTTTGCGAAGGATTGTTCTTGACTGTCAATTGACGGAAGAGCTTAAATGGCGCATTCCTTGTTACACCTATAATAATAGTAATGTTCTGTTGATAAATTCATTCAAAGATTACTGTGAGATCGGTTTTTTTAAAGGTGTTCTATTAAGTGACGAGCATGCTTTCTTGATATCGCATGGTGAAAATTCGCAATCGTCACGAAGTATTCAATTTACGAATGTGCAAGATATCCTGGACAAGGAAGTTATTTTGAAAGCGTATATTTTCGAAGCGATTGAAGTAGAAAAAGCTGGATTAAAAGTTGAGTTAAAAAAAACAGAAGACTTTTTTGTTCCTGCAGAATTTGAGGAAAAATTAAAGGAAGACAAAGCATTAAAAACTGCCTTTGAAGCTTTGACTCCAGGTAGACAAAGGGCTTACCTCCTCTATTTTGCTGCCCCTAAACAATCTAAAACAAGGCTATCAAGAATTGAAAAGTCTGTTCCTCTAATCATGATGGGAAAAGGACTAACCGATTGCCTGTGTGGTCTTTCTAAAAGGATGCCTTATTGTGATGGTTCTCATAAATATATACAGTCCAGTGGTTTGGAAAATAACAGATAGCAATATCAAAAAAGAAGATTCTAATCAATTAAATAGTATTAAATTAGTTCTATAAATTGGCAAATTATCCCAGTCTAAACACAGTACTCGAACAGATTGACAAATTGGTTTTTCAAAGGTGTGATGTAACATTATCGAACTTGAAAGCAGAATTAGAAAGTCAAGAATATGCTGCTCAAAACTTTGATTTGGAATCACAGTGTGTGAAATTTAGAGTTGCCAAAATAACACCTACTAAAATAGGGCAATTCGTTACCTTGTGGCATCGCAATATAGCGGGGATTACCGCTCCCTTTGAGGTTGATGATCCAATTGATATGTATATTATAGCAACTCAAAAAGATCATAATTTAGGGCTTTTTATCTTTCCTAAGACTGTCTTATTCCAAAAAGGAATTTTATCTCATAATGGTAAGGGAGGTAAACGTGGATTCCGTGTGTACCCGATTTGGGATATAACCATAAATAAGCAAGCGCAACAAACACAAGCCTGGCAGAAGTTATACTTCTTAGATTTGACTGATCATGAATCAGTCGATCTACAGCGAGCGATAAAATTATTAACGTCTTAAGACATTATAAGTCATACAAAATTTGCATTTATCAGTTATTATCAGTACCTTGTATAAAGCAATTGTAAACATAATCAACCCATGATGCACCCATTTCATAGAAAAATCGGAAATCATTCCAAGTTGAATGAAAATAGTCCTGATCAAGGTATGTCATTTCACCCTTTTGTTAGATCACAGGGAAAGTTACACATGGAAAACCTGTCTACAATATCTTATGATAAGATGAAATCAAACCTCGAACCCATCATCATGCAAGAAACATTGGAGCATGTGTTACTGGAACTGAGTTTACTTAAAAACAAAAATTAACAAGATCCATTTTTTTAATTATCAAATAAACAAAAAACTCCATTCTTTCGAATGGAGTTTTTTGTTTATTTGATGTCGATGATACTACTATAAAGTAGCGATCGCATTATTCAATGTTTCTGAAGGACGCATTGCTTTTGTTGCTAGTGCATCATTAGGGAAATAGTAACCACCAATGTTCTGTGCTTTACCTTGAGCACCAATCAACTCTTCATTAATCTTAGCTTCGTTTTCCAATAATATTTTTGCTAAAGGAGCAAATTTAGCTGCTAATGTTGCATCTTTTGTTTGTGCAGCTAAAGCCTCCGCCCAATAAGCTGTTAAATAGTAGTGAGAACCACGATTATCAATTTGACCTACTTTACGTGCAGGTGATTTATCATTTGCTAAGAATTTCTCTGTAGCCACATCTAATGCTTCTGCCAATACCAATGCTTTCGCATTATCTTGAGTTTGTGATAAGTGTTCTAAAGAAGCCCCTAACGCTAAAAATTCACCTAAAGAATCCCAACGTAAGTACCCTTCTTGTAAGAATTGTTCAACATGTTTTGGAGCAGAACCCCCAGCACCTGTTTCAAATAAACCACCGCCATTCATTAAAGGAACGATTGAAAGCATTTTTGCAGATGTACCTACTTCTAGAATTGGGAATAAATCCGTTAAATAGTCACGTAATACGTTACCTGTAACAGAAATGGTATCTAGTCCCTCACGAATACGATCTAATGAGAATTTAGTCGCTTCAACAGGATTCATCACAAAAATATCTAATCCATTTGTGTCAAAGTCTCCTAAATATTTTTCTACTTTTTTGATAATCTCTCTATCATGAGCACGATTTTCATCCAACCAGAATACAGCAGGTGTCGCAGATAGACGCGCACGGTTAACCGCTAATTTTACCCAATCTTGAATTGGAGCATCTTTCGTTTGACACATACGGAAAATATCACCAGACTCCACCGCTTGTTCCATTAAAATAGCACCTGTAGCATCTACAACACGGATTGTTCCATTTTCTGAAGCTTGGAATGTTTTATCATGAGAACCATACTCTTCCGCTTTTTGAGCCATTAATCCAACGTTGGGAACAGAGCCCATTGTTGTTGGATCCAACGCACCGTTTTCTTTACAATCTTCAATAGTGGCTTCGTATACACCAGCATATGAACGGTCTGGTATAATAGCAATGGTATCTTGAGATTTACCTTCTTTATTCCACATCTGGCCCGAAGTACGAATCATCGCTGGCATAGAAGCATCTACAATAACATCTGAAGGGACGTGTAAGTTTGTAATTCCTTTATCCGAATTAACCATGGCTAGATCAGGACCGTTTGCAATAGCCGCTTCAATAGCTGCTTTTACTTCAGCTTCTTGTGTGTTACCAGCGATTTTAGCATAAACTTCACCTAGACCATTGTTTTTGTTGATACCTAAAGAGTCAAATAATGAACCATATTGCGCAAATACATCTTTGAAATAAACTTCTACAATAGCTCCGAAAATAATAGGATCTGAAACTTTCATCATTGTCGCTTTCAAGTGAGCGGACAATAAAACATCTTCAGCTTTAGCTGCAGCAATTGTGTCAGCAACAAAACCTTTTAATGCTGATAAGCTCATTACTGATGAATCGATCACCTCTCCTGCTTTTAATGGAGAAAGCCCTTTTAATTCTGTCGTAGTACCATTTGCGTTAACAAATTCAATTTTGAATTGACCTGCTTGATCTACTGTTATTGATTGTTCAGTAGCATAAAAGTCACCATGAGTCATGGAAGCGACACGTGTTTTTGAATCAGCAGACCATGCACCCATTGAATGCGGATTTGCTTTCGCATAGTTTTTAACTGCTTTAGGTGCACGGCGATCGGAGTTACCTTCACGTAGAACTGGATTTACAGCCGAACCTAATACTTTTGCATATGTTGCTTTTATCGCTTTTTCTTCTTCTGTTTCTGGATTATCAGGAAAATCTGGAATGGCATATCCTGCAGCTTGTAATTCTGCAATCGCTCCTTTTAATTGTGGAATAGAAGCGGAAATATTTGGTAATTTGATGATGTTGGCCTCTGGAGTTGTTGCCAACTGACCCAGTTCAGCTAAAGCATCAGCTACTTTTTGATCTTCTTTTAATACGCTTGAAAAATTGGCTAGAATACGACCAGCAAGAGAAATATCTCTTAGTTCAACATTGATATCTGCTGTTTTAGAGAAAGCTTGTACAATAGGTAAAAATGAATACGTAGCCAATAAAGGCGCTTCATCTGTCTTGGTGTAAATGATTTTAGATGACATAATTTTTTTATTGAAATCTTTTAAGTTGCTTAAACAAAATTAAAATTCAAAACAAACCGTAAAGCTGTCTTAAAATTCGCCTAAAGATAATAAATTGAAATTTAAATCGCCACAAAAGGTTGAATTATGACGGTTAAAAGTAAAATGTTGGCTAGACTAAATTAAATGGAATTTTTATCAACAGAAATCAAGCTATAGTTGAACAGTATATACAAACATATTCATTGCTAGTCAAAGACCAACTCAGAGAAGAGTACGCACTAATTTGTCAGCCTTTGTATTTCCTTTAGCGATAACACATGAATCGGTTTTTTATACTGAAAGAAGCTTTCGATCATTGCTTTCGCTAATAGATGAGTTTGAATCGGTTCATATTGCTTGAAGAGACCAACGCTATTGAAAACCTTTAATACTTTTAAACCAATCTTCTCCCCTAACCGATCTGTATTGGGACGATCAATTCCTCCTGGTTGTAGGATTAGGAATTGTGCAAATCCAATTTTTTTAATCGCATCTTCTAATGATCCTTTCATTCGGTTATAAAAGATACTTGATTGTGCATTTGCTCCCGCAGCTGATAATAATACAAAACTGGCAATTCCATTATCATAAGCCATTTTTGCAAAATGATATGGATAATCATAATCGATGTGCCATTGTGCTTCTTTACTTCCGGCGTCTTTTAACGTTGTACCTAAGCAAGAGAATGCGACATCTCCTTTAATAACATCTTGAGAAGAGGCTAAGTGCTCAAAATCAACGATGATTTCTTCCAACTTCTGATGTGACTCGAAGTAAGGCCTACGAACCAATGTAATCACTTTACGGAAACGCTCATCTGACAGTAACTGTTTAACTAATTCTCTTCCTGTAGCGCCACTGCCTCCAATAACTATTGCTTTCATAGATTAAAGGTATACATTTTCCCAGAATATCTATTTTTTGAAGCGTTTGCATGTTTATTGAAATAAACAATACAAACTGATCACTTTATTTTATTTCATTGAAAACTTTGCAATTACTGCTCTATTGTCTATGTTTGCGGACATGTCAACTACAGAAAAAAATCCCTATCATTTATTTAATAAATTGATCTGGTCCAATTGGAAAAATCAAGCTGTCATCTGTATAAAAGTGGAGGAATTATCACAAATGAATGGGATTACGTTCTTCGAACTTATTCCAGATTCAGAGTTATTAGATGCAGATGCAGAGACTTTGTATCCAATTGATTCAGACGATGTGTTGGATATGTTTCTTCCTAACGCACATGTTAAATTTGTTGTACACGATATTTATATGGATGATTTAGATGACTGATACAGCATAAATCCACTAAATAGTAAGCATTATCAACTTATTGAACTGACTACAATTGGATGAAAAAAAAGCATAAAAACTAAGTCTTGCTTAATTTTTATGCTTTTTTTCGTTAACCACTTCATGGATGAATAGAAAATCAATGATCAGAAGCTCATCGAGTGGTTACATAGATTTCGTTATAACAGCCTTTTGTTTATCTGCTTGAACAATTTTTTTATAAAAATCTACATAAGTATTGTATTTCTCTGGTGGATATGTTTTGCCATTCATGGTCTGTGTTCGACGATAAACAATCTGATCATCTTGCACATTAAATTTCGCAGTATAGTTCCCAAATTCTGATTCAATGACAATATCTTTTGGAATAAAATCAACTTGATAACCTTTCGGCAATTTGAAGGTGATTTCATCTTCGTCATCATATGCATAGGGAACAGAAAAGAAAGTTTTTCTATTCTCAACTTTGATTGGCGCAGATTCTTTTCTATTCACTTGATTTAATACAAGAAATAATTTATCGCCTCCCTTACTTAATAATTGTTGTGCTTTAAATGCTATTTCTTCCGTTATTTCAGGCTTATTTTTATCTACCTGTTCACATTTGTAAGAACCAAATGTTGCAATCGGAATTTCACTGCTTTCTAGCACTTTTTTCTTCTGATCATTGGGTTGCAATAGCATCGTGCTCAAATTATCTTCAAACTGTGCATTGCCATAGGTCGTGTTCATTAAAACATCAATATCTTGTTCATTATTAAAGGTGATGCTCGTTTTTCTAGTTTGATAATTGTTCTTAGCAGTGTATATAGGGGTATTAACGAGTTTACCACCAGATTCTGTTACTAATAAGACCTTTCTATTGGCATTTCCATATCCGATAAATCCCATTGGATAATATTGGCTTGTGCATTCTAGAAATGTCGTATCTGTAGCAGAAGGAACTGCTAAAATCATATGGTTTGCCTGACCAATACTTGAATATTGTGTATGTAAACTTGGTTTTCCATTTCCAATCATAACCAAGTTAGAAGCGATTCCTACCTCATTCAACATGGCTTTCATAAAATTAGATAATGCTTTACAATCACCATAATTAACCATCGCCACTTTCTCAGCAAGTATGGGTTTAAATCCTCCAATACCCAATTGAACACTCACATATCGCGTATTTTGTTGTAAATACTGATATAAAATATGCATCTTTTCTTTTGCAGATTTAGCATCTTTTGTCAGGGCTTGAATTTTAGCTCTAAATGCTTCAGGTAAGTTATTACCTCCTTCATTTAAGGTATATATCCATTGACCAAAATTCTTCCAGGTATTAAAGTTTCCGCTCGATCCATCATACTCAAATAAGTTAGGAGACGCTTTTACCCAAGCAGAAACATTATCAATTCCAGTTGCTAAAGGCTCTCTGGATAAAGCTGGAACGGCTGTACTTTGCCATTTATAGATTACTTTATCAGCCGTAGTGCTTGAATCAACTTTTAGCCCTGTACTAGCAATGTATTTCATTTGATAGTCCTTGCTTTTTTGAATCGTATAGCTTGATTTTTCTACTGAAACTCCAAAATCTTTTAAATCTCGCCATTGCGGAAAATAAAGTAAACCTTTGAAGTCTTGACTAAAACTATATTCAATTGTATACGGATAACTATTGCTAACAAATTTTATATTTTTCAATCTGTTATCTTCAAAAATTGAAAATCCGGAGATTAAACTTTGATCTTTAATATCCGCTGATTTGTATTCCTTTATTTTTTTACCAGATGCGTCATACAAAGTTGCTTTGATATTGTAAATGTTTGAAAACTTATCATAAACTTCTTGCATTTCAGCAAAGTCATCGGCCGCTTTACTTAATATAGTTGCTGTGATTTTGTATTCGTATTTTGCAGCACTGGGACTTTTTATATCCAAAAACTGTTCTTCATTTCGAATGATCATTACGGCATCTTTCGTTAACGTTTCTGGAATTTTTGCAACATCCCAATTCGTTTGTGCCTGTATACTGATACAGCTTGACAGGAATAGTAAAGAAAGTATATATTTCATTAGATTTTCTTTTTGAATACGATTTGTTCAGCTTGTTTCTCTACAATCGCATTGTATAGTTCTTTTAAATAAAAGTATTCTTCTGAACTATATATTGATTTTTCAAGTTTAATCACACTTTTTACCAAGAGTGATTGCCCCTCAATTAAATACGTTATGCTAAAGGATCCTAAATCTTCAGGAAGCTTATAGACTGCTCCTTTAGGGAGTTTATCTACTTGATAATCTTCTGGAAAAGATATAACAATGCGACAATTTTCATTTATCGGATGAGCAAAATCTACTGGAAAAGCTCGCTCTTCATGTTTGAATGGGCTCTCTTTTGTTCTTTCATACAACAATGGGGTAAAATAAATTAAGTCACCAGCTTCTTCAACATTATCTTCAATTTCAACTTCCATAGATTCAATAAATCGTTGATCTAAACTATCTAAGTTGAGTGTCTTAAAATTATTGAGCATTAATCCATTTCTGTTCTTTTTAAAATCTTTTAAATAATCTGCTTCGTTTACAGCACTTCTATAGCGAGTTCTAGAACTTAAACCTGCATAACCATTAGCATAGTTCGTCAAATTTCCTTTTAACTTATTTTCCTTATCCAACACCAAATTATAAACATGCATGGTTTCATCAGCAAAATTAGTTTCTGTACTAATCCATTGACCATTTTTTTGATCTATATTAATTACAAAACCTTCATGATTTAAATTTTGATAATTGATCATGCCAAATGGCATATCTTTGATAGTTGCATCTAAATAATATAAGCTATCGTTAATATTCACTACCGCAATAACGTTATCAAATTTACTGATTATAGGGTATCCAGGATGTTTTCCGTTGGATCGCGTACTGATTAATACTGGATAAACGGCAAAATTAGCTTCTTTTAAAAAATTAATCAAGGCTAGATTAAGATCCGCAGAATTACCTGTCTTTTTTTCAAAAATAGATTTTGGATTTGTTTCTGTACTATAGTAATTGTAATTATTGTTCCACTTCAGATTATCCTTAACATATTTAAAGATTAATTTAGCATTTGCTAATGAATCATTCTCTTTTTTAATAATTGATGTTAAATTGTTTTTTGCATAGCCGCTTTTAGTTATGTACCTTCCAAAGTTTTCATCTTCAAGAATGCTTGAAACAATTTTTGGCCATGACCCGGTATAATCTTTATAAAATTCACCTGGAAAATTAGTGGATCGCAATTCAAAATCTAAGGAGGGTCTATAATCATCTAAATTAGAGATAAAAGGTTCATCTTTTAATGCGGGAACATTTTCAACGACAAAACGGTCTCGTGTAGCAGTTGATTGAACACCTGGAACATAATTTGCACTTACCTTTTCATGTAGTGTTTGAGGAATATTATAATAGCCATTTTTATTAAACTTATAGTCTAAATATTCGGGTATTGTAACTGTATACTCCGATCGGAGGGTTGGAATATCGCTTTGAAAATTCCAGCTCGCTAAATTAAAAACGTAGTCCGATATAATTTTATATTTATACTCAATGATAGAACCTTCTTTCACATTCGGTAAGGTAAATTTTCTAAAAGTATAGTTTTTGTTAAATTCTTCTGTAAATTTTGAATCCTTATCAATTTTATCAACTTTCATAACCCCATCAACCATGTTATAGGTTGCGGCATTCATTGCATCTAAAGATTCTTTCGACTGACCATTACTTTTGTATAATCCCACCGAATAATTCGCATATTCATATCCCTTTTTATTTAGGATTTTATACCTTACGTGTCTTTCAAAAACATAACAAAATGATTTTGTAATGGGGCTTATTTGGAAATAGCAATTTCCAATATCAAATAATTTTATTGCAGAAGCAGCAGAATCTACTCCAGAGGCCTCTATCAGAAACTCTGAAGGTTGGATTTTTCCAAACTTATATTCAACTTTTTCTTGTTTGGCTTTTGTTTGTGCAAATAAATCTGATTTACCAGTGAAAATAAATATCACTAGCACTAAAAATAATTTTTTATATGGCATTTTTATTAAATAATAGGTTGCACGAATATATAAAAAATATAACAATACAAATAACCACAAACGATTTTAGTTATATTATTATTAAATATTTTCTTTAAAAATCTAGTATACAGAAATATATTGTTATCAATATGAAATCTAGTTCGTGTTATTATAGAAATTACACTTGTAAGACTACTTTAATTTCATTCATTGCAATAAGTTTTATTTCTTTTTTTTTCAGAATAAATTTGTAATCTACATTAGATAAATAAATCTAAAAGAATCTTAATCCTCACTATCGCGAAAAATAAGCTAAAAAATTAATGCTTTGAAATTGGACGAGATTATTAATTAACATTAAAAAATATGTTCGATTGAAATTGATCATTTCAAATGAGCACATAGAAATGAAAA
The DNA here is from genome assembly GCF_021442025.1 of Sphingobacterium sp. SRCM116780. Lineage (NCBI taxonomy): Bacteria > Pseudomonadati > Bacteroidota > Sphingobacteriia > Sphingobacteriales > Sphingobacteriaceae > Sphingobacterium > Sphingobacterium sp. SRCM116780. The sequence continues at coordinate 1,495,996 of NZ_CP090446.1, read as the reverse complement.
TAAATGAATAATTTTTGGTCGGTTTGGTCAATCAGAAAGTATTTATTTTCAAATATACGTTCAACTTTCTAAATAGTAGGATAAGGCTGTAAAAATACGCTTAGCTATAGCGATAATATAAATAAGACTGTGAATCGATCAAATCAATTATTGTATTAAACAATAATATAAAAAAGAGTAATTGGAGGATTATTAATGGAGGGTATAAATTAAAATCAAGAGAACACTATCAGCGATTGCGTTAAGTGCTCTCTTGATTTAATATTAGTTATTTAATCTTGAAATAAGATTTTGCACTTTATTTTCAAAGTCTTTCAACTCCTGATTTTGTTGTAGAATAAAACTATTTTCTTCTAATTTTCCTACGACAACATCTCGTTCTTCAGCACTGTTATAAACCATATTTCGAAACGGGTTTTCATAATCTTTAGCTCTGCTTTTATAGATTTCATTAACCATCCAAGTTCTATGCTCAATGGCATCTTCTAACCAATTGATAATTTTTTCCAAGGTTAATGATTCTATTTTTTCACCCGTAATTTCAAGTAAAGATGCAAAAGCATGTGACATTTTTGCTTCTGGGTATGATTTACTTAGTAGATGATAATGACTATGAATATCATCCCAGTCGTCAATTTTAGCAGTTTTAATTGCATTCAAAAGATCTTCAATAGCATCTTTTTCAATCAATTGTCCACCAATGTTTTCCCATTCCAAACGTGTACAAGCTTTTAATCTATTTTTTAAGTTCTCAAAAGTATGATTTTGTAAAAAATCGATTACATGAATAGTACCATAGTATTTGATAAACTTCTTAAATAAGTCATAGGCCTCTCCCACTTTCACTAATTCGACCACTCGTTTTGAATTTTCAAATCCTTTGACAATAACAGAAGACTGGGATAAATCAACAGTATCTGCTAAAATCAGTTTCCCTCGATTTACCGCTTCCTCTGTGGATAATTCTTGTACAAAATTGTTCCCTTGGCCAACAGCTTTTTCGATAATATGCAATGAATCAAAAAGTTCATTCACCGTATCTGGAGCAAGCATATTATACTCTAGATACTGATTTCTTAGTAATCTTTTATCCCTAGCTTCATATTTATTCGAATTACGAACTAAGGCATACATATTATACATGAACCAATAACCAGGTATAATGGTCAACTTATCATTTTTGATATCATTATTTATTAATGAAAATGGAATTTTAATATCCAATTCATAAGGAAAGTCACCTTTAACTAAGAGTGTGTAAGATGCAAATCTTGAATTATGCTTTAGACTGACACATAGACCTGGCCAAAAACCTCTTCCTGCTATTAGTTCTCCGTCTGCAGCTCGTGAATTATGATTCGATCCAACTGTTGCTCCTGCAGCCATATTGCTTTGCCCCATAACCATAGCAGCACAAAGGAAGGAATTATTGTGGTGCTGCTCATGAGCTGGAAAAATTAAAGAATTTAGAACCTCACAACAAGAGATGGTGGAATTATCCCCTAAAAATGAATTGATTAATCGTGCACCATATTTCAATTGTGAAAAAGAAGATAGAATAAATCGAACAGCTTTCACGCCATAAAAAATCCGACAACCATAACCAACGATACCGTTAACCAATTCACAACCTTCTCCTATCTGTGTAAATGCTTCAGGAGAAGAGTTAATCGTCAAGTTTTTCAGCTTATTGATTCCTTTGATATAAGCGTCAGAACCAATCTTCACATTTTTTATTATCTGTGAATTCTTAATGATACAGCGATCACCAATGACACTATATGTTCCTCTGGATTTGTTAAATCTTTTATCGGTAAGCTCCTGAAATCTATTTTGCAATACCTTATCTTGTCTATTTCTAGTCCAAAGATACGCATCCGCAGCCTGCATACCATCAAAAGGTAAGATAGATCGTACACCATTTTCATTGCATAGCTCTAAAGCAATGCGTAGGTCTTCGGATTCACCTTCTCGCAAGATACCGTTTCCAAATTTTGCTGTACTGCTCGTCTCCATCTCACTGATGTTACTCAAAATAACATCATGTCCTATGATAAAATGGGACATATATTTTACATGATGGATCGCAACATGATCACCTAAATCACAACTTACGATGGTACTGTTATAAATCCCAGATTCTAATTTCAGATTTCGATACTCAAGATAAATCGAATCCATATTTCCAATACGAACCAAACCAAAGAAATTATTTTGTTTGATTTGATTCGGTAAAAAAGACGGAGTGACTAAAATTTGATTCCAATCATCAGCATGATTTCCATTTTTCACTAAAATAGCAATTTCTTCTGCTGTCAAATTCCGATAATCTGATCTAGGGTTTTGTTCAAAACGAATATGATTCTCATTCTTATCCACCGGAATAAAGGCAGAGGGAATAAAATCATACCCTAAACGTTCAATGTTACCTTTTTTTATTTGACTCATTATCTACTATTCAACTGTAACTGATTTTGCCAGATTACGAGGCTTATCAACATCTTGATTCCGCTCTACTCCTATGTAATACGAAAGTAACTGCAATGGAATGACTGATAGAATTGGTGCTACAATCTCATCCGCATCTGGAATCTCAATATAATCTTCTGCTAATTGTTTCGAAATCTCATCCCCTTCTGTAATAACGGCAATGACATGTCCTTTTCTAGCTTTAACTTCTTGAATATTACTAACTATTTTTTCGTGGTAACGATCTTTTGTTGCAACAAATACCACAGGAAGATTTTCATCGACCAATGCAATTGGTCCATGTTTCATTTCTGCAGCAGGATAACCTTCAGCATGAATATAGGTAATCTCTTTTAGCTTCAAAGCACCTTCTAATGCAATCGGGAAATTGTATCCACGGCCTAAATAAAGAAAATCTCTTGCGTCTTTGTATTTCCGCGCTATTTCTCTAATTTTTGGTATCTGTGAATCTAAGATGATTTGTACTTTATTAGGTAAGTCACTCAATTCTTTCAAAAGATGAGCGTACTGTTGATCATCGATTGTTTTTTTGATGTGTGCAATTTTCAGGGCAATCAATTCTAAAACTGTCAATTGAGCCGTAAATGCTTTTGTACTCGCAACTCCGATCTCAGGTCCTGCATGTGTATAGGCACCTGCGTGAGATAGACGAGCTATCGATGAACCCACTACATTCACAACACCTAATATAATAGCGCCTTTACTTTTAGCATTCTCTAAAGCGACTAACGTATCAGCTGTCTCACCACTCTGAGAAATGGCTAAGATAACATCTCCTTCATTGACAATCGGATTTCTATAGCGGAATTCAGAAGCATATTCAACTTCTACATTGATGCGACATAGTTCCTCAATTAAATATTCAGCTACCAATCCCGCATGCCAACTGGTACCACAAGAAACAATAACAATTCTATTGGTATTACAAATTTGTTCAGCATATTGTTCAATGCCACTCAGCGTAATGGTCAATTTTTCCAAATCTAATCGTCCACGCATAGAATCATAAATAGCCTGAGGCTGTTCGATGATTTCTTTCAGCATAAAATGCTCATATCCTCCTTTTTCAATAGCGGCTAACTCTAAATCGAGTTTTTGAACATAAGGAGTTACGCGTTCATTTCCTATATTTTTTAGAATTAGCTCATTTGGCTTAACAATCGCTAATTCATAATCGTTGATGTAAACCACCTCATTTGTATAGGCAAGCATAGGAGATGCATCGGATCCTAAAAAATGTTCACCATTACCAATACCAATGACTAACGGGCTCCCCTTACGAGCAGCAATGATTGTTTCTGGATGTTCAGGTTCAACTAGCAAAATAACATAGGCTCCAACGACACGTTTTAAGGCAATGCGAACAGCTTCTTCTAAACTGCAATTATTGTTTTGCTTAATTTCTGAAATAAAATATAATAAAACTTCAGTATCTGTATCACTTTTAAATTCATATCCTTTGCTGATTAATTCATTTTTAATGGTTTGATAGTTCTCAATAATACCATTATGAATCATCGCAATTTGCCCATCAGGAGTATAATGTGGATGGGCATTCACATCTGAAGGTTCGCCATGTGTTGCCCATCTCGTATGACCGATAGCCGTATGAGAAGTGACATCATGATTCGCTACTGCAGCTTCTAAATTTGCAACTTTACCTTCTTTTTTAAAAATACTAAGTTTATCATTTTGTACAAGTGCTATTCCTGCACTATCGTAACCTCGATATTCTAATCTTTTAAGTCCGTCAAGAACAATTGAAAAAGCTTGACGTGGACCAGTATAACCAACTATACCACACATAATTTTTTGTTTACGTTATTGTTTAAAATAATAGGCGAATTTAATATTTTTTTTTCATGCAATCGATTGATTAACATTTTTTAATAAAAATATAACACGATACAGGTATAAAAACAAAAAAAACCTTGCATAGTTTGCAAGGTTTTAATAATAAGTAAAATATAAAATTTAATGTTTCGTAGACATCTCATCCACATAGTCGTCACTCTCTACATAATCAGCAACCATCTCGGCCTCATAATCTACTTTTTTATTGCTTCCAAATCTTCTTTGGATACCATCAAAGATCGAATACACAACAGGTACAATGACCAGTGTCAAGAATAAAGAAGATAATAAACCACCGATAATGACAATTGCCAATCCACGATTCATGTCGGCACCATCACCTTGTGCCATAGCAATAGGAACCATACCAATAACCATCGCAATAGTGGTCATCAAAATTGGACGGAAACGTGCATGGTTTGCGGCAATTAAAGATTCATACGTAGTAAAACCAGCGTCTCTTTTATGGTTTGCAAAGTCGACCAACATAATCGCATTCTTTGCCACTAAACCAATCAACATGATGATACCTAAAATTGTAAAGATATTTAATGTTTGATCTGTCAGCGCTAAGAACAATAGCGCTCCAATAAACGATAATGGAATCGAGAACAAGACAATAAATGGTGTTGCAAAGCTATCATATAAGGCTACCATCACAAAGTAAACCAATATAATAGATGCCAACAAAGCGATACCTAATGTACCAAAACCTTCTTGTTGATTTTCCATGTTACCCCCCCATTTAAAGGAAACACCTGGTTTTACTTTCATTTTTTTAAACTCAGCTTCCCATTCCGTAGCGATCGTACCCGCTGGTTTACCCACCACCTGTGCTTGAACGGAAACCGATGGAGATTTATCACGACGCTCCAATAACGTTGGGCCTGAACCATATGCTATATCGGCAAATTGCTCTAATTTAATAGACTGACCTTGCGTATTAATAAATTTTAGATTTTTCACATCTTCCATAGATTTTCTACCAAATTCATCATAGCGGATGTTGATATCATATTCGGTATCTCCTGCACGGTACTTTGTATCTGTATTTCCAGAGAAAGCGGTTTGCATGGTCATACCTACAGTAGCGACATTTAATCCCAAAGAATTCATTTTATCACGATCCAATTTTACGTTAATCTCCGGATTTCCATCTTCTGAGGTTAATTTTACTTCAGAAGCTCCAGGGATTTTACGTAATAAATCTGCTGCGTTCGAAGCAACTTCCAACGCATCTTTTTGGGAAGAGGCAATTACCGTCAAATTTAATGGTGCTTGTTCGGCTCCCATAATACCCATAGCTACAGTTTTCACTTTTGCTCCCACTAAAACTTTTTCCATTTCACGTTTTAGCTTGGCAGCATAAACTTTAGTTGGCTCGATTTTATAGTACCCATCTTTCAAATAAATCTGCATTTCAGATTTATATTTAGTCCCAGATGTGGTCATCATACCATCAGAAGCTTGACCCACGGTCGTAATTATTTTTTCAATTTCAGGTTTTCCTGTCAAATATGATTCGGCCTTCTGCGTCATAAAGTTTGTTTCCTCAATGGAAGCATCTTTATTCATCTCCAATTGCAAATAGAACTCTCCCTTATCATTACCTGGAAAGAAATCTGTTCCAATATACCCTTTAACTAATAATCCAATTGATGCAAAAAATAAGATAATAGCGAGCAATAAGGAGACAATTTTATTTGTTCTACTCGCCAAAGCCCATTCTAAAATACCAGAGATCCAATGTGTCAATTTTTGTAATCCTGCTTCAAATCCTACTAAAATTCGACCAAAGAAATTATCATTACTAATATGTGATAACTTACCAAAACGAGAATACAACCATGGAACGACTGTAAAGGAAACCAATAAAGACAACATGGTAGCGATAATGACAGTCACACAGAATTGACGTAAAATATCAGAAACGAAACCTGTTGACATCGCAATTGGTAAAAATACAACCACAATAACTAACGTAATGGCCGTAACTGTAAAACCAATTTCCGAAACCCCATCATAGGCAGCACGAACTTTGTTTTTACCCATTTGCATATGGCGGTGAATATTCTCAATTACAACAATTGCATCATCCACCAAAATACCGACCACTAATGACAGTCCTAACAAGGACATTAAGTTGAGGGTATACCCCATTGCAAAAAGACCAATAAAAGTTGCTACTAATGATAATGGAATCGCTATAACAGCAATAAAGGCATCGCGTAAACTATGTAAGAAAAACAACATGATGAAACCTACTAAGGCAACTGCAATCATTAAGTCATGCATCACATTGTCCGCCGAATTGATTGTATATTGGGTTGTATCACTGGCCACCTCAATGTTTATTTTTTGCTGAGCGTAATCCTTTTTAACCACATCAATCGTTTTGTTCACTAAGTTTGAAACTTCAACAGCATTGGCATCAGATTGCTTGAACACTTGCATTAGAATTGTATTCTTGCGATCAATACGGGATATTTTATCGACATCCTTGATACCATCCTGCACATCAGCGACATCACTCAAACGAATCGATACACCTGAAGGGGTCGTGATCGGTAAATTACGCATCTGATCTAAAGAAGTAAATTTCCCTGATAAACGAATGGTTGTTTGATTATTTCTAGACTTGATATTACCCGTAGGAAAATCCAAGTTTGAAGCTGCAATAATTTGTTGAATTTGACTGATTGTCAAGCCATATCCTTCCAATTTCTCAGGATTAACACTTACTTGAATCTCACGTTGTTCCCCACCTGTTAAATCTACTTTTGCAACACCGTTAATACGAGCAAAAACAGGTTGGATTTTTTGATCCAATAAATCATATAATTCTTTTTCAGATAAATTAGACGTTACGGACAAATTCATAATAGCCACGTCATCCAAAGAGAATTTACTTAAAGAGGGGGTTTCCACATCTTCTGGTAAATCATTGATGACTGCATTGATCTTTCGTTGTGCATCTGTCAAAAGAAAATTGACATCAGCCCCTGTATTCAGTGTAATCATCACGACCGAAACACTTTCAAAAGATTTTGTTTCAATTTTTTTTACGTTTTCCAATGATGAAACCGCATCTTCAATGACCTTAGAGACAGAGGTCTCCACTTCTGAAGGTGCAGCTCCTGGGTAAACCGTTTGCACCGTGATTACATTGATATCAAATTTAGGGATTAATTCGTACCCCAAACTTAAGTATGACATAATACCACCAAGAGTCAGTAATAGAAATACGACAATGATGATACTGGGTCTTTTTATAGATATTTCAGATATTTTCATTTAAAATTGACCTTAATTATTTAATGATTTCTACTGCTGTACCGTCCAATAGATTGATCTGTCCAGTAGTAATAACTTGCGTACCTTTTTCAATTCCGGAAATGATTTCGATATTATCCCCAAAAATTCTTCCTGAAGTTACTTTCGTCAAAACTGCTTTGCCATCTTTCACGACAAAAACTTGATTTGAACTCACACTACCCACAAACGCATTTCTAGGAACTACTAAGGCATTTGCAGATTGCTCGTCACCAAAGTAAGCTGTACCATACATACCTGCTTTTAAGTCGTTTGTAGCATTATTATTAATTTCTAATTCAACTGGAAAGTTTAGACTTCCATCCGCTTTAGGTGCAATAAAGGTTACTCTACCTTGGAAAGTTTGATTTGCTAGCACTGCTGATTGGACTTTAATACTTTGACCTAGTTTTATATATCCGATATTTTTCTCATCCACATTTACTTTCAGTTTAAGGGAAGAAACATTAACAATTTCGAATAACTCGTTACCTGGACTTACATAAGATCCTGGTTCGATACTTCTTTTGTTAACAATACCAGCAAATGAAGCTTTAACATTGACATCGGAAGCCTTTATTTGTGAAGAACGTAAATTATTCTTGGCATTTTCTAATTGCAATTTTACTTGATCCAATTGTTGTTTCGTAACCCCTCCCGTTGCAAATGCACTTTCAAATCTAGCGACTTCATTTTTAGCATTATTGTATACTGCTTGTGCATTATTAACATCCACGTTTTGTTTATCACTTTCTATAATAGCCAATGTCTGTCCAACTTTTACGTAAGCACCTTCATCTACCAAAACGCGAGCTACTCGACCAGCTACTTCTGCAGAAAGTTTAACCTCTTGTTTAGGCATAAAAGTACCATTCGTGATGTATTGATTGTTGACGTCTTTAAAGTCTACCTCAGCAACACGTACAGCTACTGCTGCATTTTTCTGGCCTACAACTGCTGTTTGTGATTCGTTCTCTTTCTTATTCTTCTTCAACACGTACATAATACCTGCTAAAGCTGCAATTACTACGACTGCTGTTATGATTATCTTTTTCATATATCCGGTTACTATTTGCTGTTTAATAATGTGTTTAATTCCCCTTTTGCTTTAATTAATTGTACTTCAGCAATTTTGTAGTTTAATAGTGAAGTGTTTAAGTTATTTTGCGCATCCGAATAGGCATTTTCGGCATCCAATAAATCTGTCAATGTCGCTAATCCGTTTTTATAATTGTTTTCAGTGTTATCCAAAACTTCTTTTGCCAGTTGCACATTCGCACGATTGCTGTTAATTGTTAACAAACTATTTGTAATTTGTGATTTCGCATTTTCATTCGACAGACTTAATGCTAACTTGGTGTCTTCCAAATCTACTTGTGCTTGCTTCAATTGAATTGTTGCTTGGTTAATTTTAGCTTTCGTTGCACCACCATTAAAGATTGGAATAGATAGATTTAACCCTAATCCAGAGGTAGAATTCCAACTAAACCCTTTTCCACCTAATGGGAAGTTTTTACCAAATCCTGTATAACCTATATCTCCTCCAAAGGATAAGTTTGGATAATAAGCAGCCTTCATCGCATTACGATTTAACTCTAAAAGTTGTGTTTGTTTTTCCAACAACTTTACTTCTGTTCTTGATGATAAATCAGAAGCTACTAAATCTGCTGTCGATGAATTGATTTCAAAAGTTTCATTTGGTAATTTAACTTCTTGCTCCATAGGCATACCTATTGCAAATTTTAGTGCATTTTCTTTTAATTCTAATGCATTTACCAAAATTTGACGATTTGCTTTCAGATTATTTACCGCAACACTTGTTCTGTCCAGATCAATTTTTTTACCTAAACCCGCATTCACTAGTCCAGAGATAACATCTCTCGTTTTAGTGGTACTATTTAAATTATTATCGATCGTTTGTAACTGCAACTGCGTCTGAAAAACATCATAATAAGCATTTGCCACTTTTTCAATTAATTGTTCATCCGACAAATCTTTATTTATGGTATAGAATTCCTTAGTTGTTTTCGCAGCTTTTAAACCTGTAAATAATGACTGATTAAAGAGCTGTTGATTTACAGAAAGAGCTGCAGTTGAATTCCATGGTTGCCCCATTTTAATAATTTGAGTTTGACCACCAGCCTCTAATGCCATTGATGGTATCAAAACATTGTATTTAAGAGATGCAGATCCATTAATTTGTGGAAGTGCTCCTGCGCGAACCTCATCAATCTGATATTGAGCATTCTCTAAATCTAATTTAGATTTTTTTGCCTCAGCTTTGTTTTCTAGCGCATATTTAATCGCTTGATTCAATGTCAAAATTTCTTGCGCTTGCAAAAAATTCACCGAAAACAAACTAGCTAATAGCACCCCTATTATTTTTATTTTTTTCATTTTTCTAATTAATTCGAACTCTTATTCAATTTTAAACCATTGTATAACATTATTGTAGCATCCTTTTGATTTTGTAATACATTACCAACATTACACTGCGTTGGAATTCCTGTGAATACATCGGAAAGTATTCCGATCAATCCTATACTCTTCATAATATGTACATATGTTTCACTTGCTTTGTTTACATCAGCTATATATAATTCTTTTTGATCAATCCCTTTTTGAAACAATAATGCTACCTGTGCAATTTCTTTTGCATGCAATTCTCGCATCAACGTCTGCAATGGAGCACCTTTTATCCATTCCAAATTTTCATTCATGTGTAACATATAATGACGTTCAATAAAAGAAGATTTTAATTCCAACAATTCCAATAAAAGGTCAATAATGGATGATTTTGAGTTTTCTATTACCTCTTGCTCCATTTTTCTAAAATCATCTGTTATCGATAAAATGACATCATGAATGAGGGTTGTTTTATCTGGATAATAGTAGTAGAGATTTGCTTTTGTAATCTTCAAATCGTCTGCTATTTCATTCATAGCTGTCTTAGAAAATCCATAATGCGAAAATCTTCTAATAGCTGCAGCAATAATGAGGTCTTTTTTATTATCCGTATTCGTTGACATTTTTAGTATTTAAACTTTTGACTTTATATAAATTTTGGTCAAAGATACAAAAAGCAAAAATATAGCACAAATTTATTGTCAGCTTTACGTAAAAATTGACATAAAAAAAAAGTGCAAACCTTTTGATTTGCACTTTATTATCGTTTATTGAAATGCTAAATGTTCATTTTTAGTTTAGTTTTTTAGTTATCACACAACTCTTGAATATGAAATTGAATAAATCGCTAAACTAAAAAGTAATACTGTTTTGAAATTGCTTCAAAAATTTCCTCTTATCAAGTTTATAAAGTCTTGCTGCCCGATAAGCAACCCCCTTTTGTACCTCGTCCAATTCTTTTAGAAAACCATAATTAATCATTTTCTTTCTAAAGTTTCGTTTATCTAGGACTCTTCCTAGAATACTCTCATAAACCAATTGAAGTTGAGTAAGTGTAAATTTCTCTGGTAAAAGCTCAAACGCAATAGGTGTATTTGCAATACGACGTCTCAATTTATCAACACTTTGCTTCAGTATGATACTATGATCAAAGGCCAAGTCAGGGACTTTTGTAAGTGGGAACCATTTCGCCTGACGCATATAAGAAGTAATTGGCTTTAACTTAATCTTCGTTTTATCTAATTGAAGTAAAGCATAATAAGCAACAGTAAGAATCCTTCCCTGTGGATGCCTTTTCAAACCAGCAAAAGCATATAGTTGATCCAGATATACGTCCTTAAGTCCCGTATTTTCGTATAGAATACGTTTAACAGCATCCTCCATTTCTTCGTCATTATTAACGAAAAACCCTGGTAATGCCCACCAATCCTTAAAAGGATATTCATTTCTTTCAGTTAAAAGAACATGGAGTTCACCTTCATAAAAACCGAAAATAACACAATCGACTGTAAATGTAGTATACAAAACTTTTCTAATTTTATTATCTTTACCTAAACCAATAAGTTAAATATGTAGCTTTTGCTATAAAGTTAATAATAATAGCGTAATTTCCCCGAAACAAAAAAAATAAAAAAAATTTCAATAGTGTAGAAAATACACTATATTCGTAAAACCTAAAATTTTTAACAGTGGTAAATATTAAAAAAATCGGAGTTTTTACATCAGGCGGAGATGCCCCAGGCATGAATGCGTGCATAAGAGCAGTGGTCCGGACAGCATTATATGAAAAATTAAGTGTTACAGGAATCTATCAAGGTTACCAAGGTATGCTGGAAGGTAATTTTGAAGAAATGACATCACGTTCTGTAAGTAATATTATTCAATTAGGTGGAACGATCTTAAAAACGGCAAGATGTCTTGAATTTAAAACAAAAGAAGGTCGTGCAAAAGCTTATGAAAATATCAAAGCAGCAGGTATTGATGCCTTAGTTGCTATTGGTGGAGATGGTACCTTTACAGGTGCAGATTTTTTTTCAAAAGAGTATGATATACCAGTAATCTGTATTCCAGGTACAATTGACAATGATTTATATGGATCAGATTTTACATTAGGTTATGATACAGCGACTAATACAGTAAGAGATGCGATAGACAAGATTCGAGATACTGCCGCTTCTCATGAACGTCTTTTCTTTATTGAAGTTATGGGCCGTGATTCTGGTTGTATTGCATTAAACGCAGGCATTGCTGGAGGTGCTGAAGCTATTTTATTGCCAGAAAAGGAAACTGCAATTGATGAATTGATTGATCATTTAACAGCTGCAGATGGTAGTGGTAAAAAATCATCTTCTATCGTGATCGTTGCTGAAGGTGACCACAATGGAGGTGCTTATAATGTAGCAAAAAAAGTCAAAGAAAAATTTGATTATTATGACACAAAAGTTAGTATCTTAGGACACCTACAACGAGGAGGATCTCCAACGAGCTTTGATCGTGTATTAGCGAGTCGTTTAGGGTATGCTGCCGTAAAAGAATTATTAAAGGGAAGCAATCGGTTAACTGTAGGTGTCAGAGGGAATGAGGTTGTTACAACTCCGTTAGAGGAAGCATTAAATAAAAAGGAATTTAAGTTAAGTCCTGATATGTTAGAACTTGTTCAAGTTTTAGCTATCTAAATAAAGAAATAGAATTCAGATGATCGCAGTAGTCTATAGTGGTTCAAAATTCGCAGATTGGAGATTAGCCGACAAAGGTCGTGTGGTTACTGGTTTTCGTACGAGTGGAATTAACCCCTATTTGCAAGACGAAAGATACATCGCGCAACTTTTAAATAAGAATACGAATCTGATCAATAATGCTGAAAAAATTAAACGGATCTATTTTTTCGGTGCAGGATCTTCTTCTCCAGAGCGTAAAAATAAGATCAAAATAGTATTCGAAAAGTTCTTTGTAAATGCCAAAGTCAAAGTTGAACACGACGTGATTGCATCTGCTATTTCTTCTTATGGCGATGAAAAAGGAATTATCGGTATTATCGGTAGTGGTTCAAATGCAGCGTTCTATACAGGTAAAAAGATTGTTAATAACAATTATGGTCTTGGATATATCTTAGCAGATGAAGGTTCTACAAACTGGGCTTCCAGAATGTTATTGAAACATTTTTTAACAGACACACTTCCTCAGGATTTAACAGATAAATTACTCAGTAAGTTTGTCATTGATCGTAAGATCATCTTAGAAAAGGTTTATAATTCACCTCAACCCACTATATTTCTTAATTCTTTCTCTGACTTTGTTATAGAAAATAAAAATCATCCCTTTATTGTTCAAATAATAAAGAATGGATTTCGTTTATTCTTAAAGACTTTTATCAAGCCTTTATATAAAGAACATCCGGACAATGATATTAATTTTACTGGTTCAGTGGCAGCAAATTTTGAAGACCTATTAAGAGAGGTTGCAATAGAAGAATTTAATTTATCAATAGGAACAATTATAAAAGAACCTATTCATAATCTTATCAAGTATTATATCAATAAAAATTAATAATATGAAAATTGGAATTAACGGATTTGGCCGTATTGGTCGTTTAGCATTCAGAGCTGCGGTAAATCGTCCAGATGTTGAAGTTGTTGGTATCAATGACTTAGTAGAGCCAGATTATATGGCGTATATGTTGAAATACGATTCAACACACGGTAAATTTGATGGTACTGTAGAAGTTGTTAATGGACATTTAGTTGTTAACGGTAAAACGATTCGTGTTACAGCAGAAAAAGATCCAATCAACTTAAAATGGAATGAAGTTGGTGCTGAAGTTATCATCGAATCGACTGGTTTCTTCTTAACACAAGAATTAGCACAAAAACACATTGATGCTGGTGCAAAAAAAGTTGTTATGTCAGCTCCTGCAAAAGATGATACTCCTACTTTTGTTATGGGTGTTAATCATAAAGAATTAAAAGCAGATCAACATATCGTTTCTAACGCATCTTGTACAACAAACTGTTTAGCACCTGTTGCTAAAGTATTGAATGATAAATTCGGTATTGTTGAAGGTTTAATGACAACTGTACATGCAGTTACAGCGACTCAAAAAACAGTTGATGGCCCTTCTGCTAAAGACTGGAGAGGTGGACGTGGTGCTTACCAAAACATTATTCCTTCTTCTACTGGTGCAGCTAAAGCAGTTGGTTTAGTATTACCAGAATTAAAAGGTAAATTAACTGGAATGTCTTTACGTGTACCTACTGCTGACGTTTCTGTTGTTGATTTAACAGTACGTTTAGAAAAAGCGGCTTCTTATGAAGATATCAAAGCAGCGATGAAAGCAGCTTCTGAAGGTGAATTGAAAGGTATCTTAGGTTATACAGAAGATGAAGTTGTTTCTTCTGATTTCTTAGGTGATGCACGTACTTCTATCTTCGATGCTAAAGCTGGTATTTCATTGAATGACAATTTCGTTAAAGTTGTATCTTGGTATGACAACGAGTGGGGTTATTCAAATAAAATCGTTGATTTGGTTCAAGAAGTTGGTAAATTAAGCTAATCTGAAATCAAACGTATAAAAAGGGCTTTTAATTTTTATTAAAAGCCCTTTTTCGTATTAATAATTATGTTATCGTTTATTTTTCAGAAATAATAGAACGATCCAGATGCACATAACCCCCATCCACGTGAATCAACTGCCCCGTTGTATGACTTGATTTATCCGATAACAGAAATAAAGCAGTATGTGCAATTTCTTCAGCTGTAGTCATCCGATGCTCTAAAGGAATACGATCAGTGATTTTCTTTAATATTTCCTCTGGATTCGTTAAAGTCTGTATCCAGCTATCATATTGTGGCGTTGCACATTCTGCTACCACAATTGCATTTACACGTATACTATACGGAAGTAATTCGACAGCCCATTCTCTGGTCAGTGCATTTCGGCCTCCATTGGATGCTGCATAAGCCGAAGTATTACCCTGTCCTGTTTCAGCTGTTTTTGAACTAATATTAACAATACTTCCTTTTGCTGCAATCAATGCATCCAGTGCATGATGCGCCATTAAATAATAGTGAACTAAGTTTTTATGCAAAGAAGCGATAAATTTTTCATAATTACCAGATGACAATCCGACACCGTCATTAACACCCGCATTATTGACCAACCCATCTATTCTTCCAAACTTTGTCAAAGTTTGTGCTACAGCCATTCGACAAGCTTCAGGATCTGAAAGCTCAGCCTCTACCGAATACGCCTGTCCACCAAGTGCTTCGACCTCTCGTTGAACAATGTCATTGTCTTCCTGCTTACGTCCCACAATAACAGGAATAGCACCTTCTTGAGCTAATCCTAAAACAATAGCTTTACCAATTCCTTTTGCACCACCTGTTACAATAACAACTTTATCTTTTAAATTTAGATTCATATAAGTAATCTTTACAAATTATAGATTTTGATAGCATTTAAGCCCCAAAAAGATTCTTTTTCTGCAACCGTGAAATCTGTTAACTTAGATTCAACAATAGCCACACTTTCTTCATAAGAAGCAGCCAATAAGCATACTGGCCAATCTGAGCCAAACAGAACACGTTCTTTTCCAAAAGAGTGGAATACATGATCTAAATATTGACTAAAATCATCCAGATGCCAGTTTTTCCAATCTGCTTCTGTTGCTAATCCAGAAACTTTACAACTGACATTTGAAAAACCAGACAATTCTTCAATAAATAATGCCCATTCCTCAAACTCTTTCGATTTAATCGGAGGTTTTGCAATATGATCCAAAATGAACTTTTGATTTGGATTTGCACGAACACAAACAGTCGTCGCTGTATAATGACGAGGACGAATCAATAGATCGTATGTATAATCATGTTTAGTCAAAAATTCAAATCCATTTAAGATAGCATCACGAATAAGAAAATCAGCATCTTCTTCCCCTTCCACAATATGTCTAAAGCCTTTAATAATAGGTTCTTCTTTATATTGGGTTAATTGCTCATCAATATCTTCAGCACCTAAATCCACCCATCCTACTACTCCTTTTACAAATGAATAGTCTTTAGCTTGCTGTACTAAAAATTTCGTCTCTGCAGCTGATTGATCCGCTTGTACAGCAATACAGCCATCAATACCATTCCTCTCTAAAAGAAATTTCAAATCCAATGGTAGAAAATCTTTCTGCAATACTTTCATCTTATCCGTGATCCAATTATCACGGATTGGGTCAAACTGCCAAAAATGTTGATGAGCATCTATACGCATGGGAATGTCTTACTTTCCTGAATATTCAATAACTTCCTGACGAGATTCACCTAAACCGTCAGCACCAAGCTCAATTACATCACCAGCTTTCAAATAAATTGGTGGATTAAAACCTAATCCCACACCTGCTGGAGTTCCTGTGGAAATGACATCACCAGGTAACAAGGTCATAAATTGAGATACGTAACTCACAACAAATGGTACAGAGAAGATGAGATTTTTCGTGCTCCCGTTTTGGTATACCTTACCGTTTACTTTCAACCAAATATTTACATCATTGATATCTTTGATTTCATCTTTAGTTGTCAGATAAGGTCCCATAGGCGCAAAGGTATCACAGCCTTTTCCCTTGTCCCAAGTACCCCCGCGTTCTAATTGGTATTCACGCTCAGAGACATCATTATGCAATACATATCCTGCAACATAATCCAAAGCCTCAGATTCTTTTACATAAGATGCTTTTTTGCCAATCACAATACCAAATTCTACTTCCCAATCTGTTTTTACAGAATCACGAGGAATCATCACTTGGTCATAAGGACCAATTAGAGACGTTGTTGATTTCATAAAAATAATCGGTTCCGCAGGTATTGCAGCTCCTGTTTCTTCAGCATGGTCCTTATAATTCAAACCAATACAAACGATTTTAGAAGGTCTTGCAAACGGTGCGCCTATTCTTTCATTATCAGGTACAGGTATCAGTTTACCTTTATTTGCTTTAACAAATTCTTCCAATGCAGCGATACCGTCATTCTCGAAGAAAGATTCATTATAATCACCTCCGAAAGCTGAAGTATCATAATTTATTCCATCAATCTGAACACCAATTTTCTCTTTTCCAGCTGCTCCAAAACGTATTAATTTCATAGTTTCTTTATTTTTTAGCGATGACTACAGATCATCCACATTGCTTTTCTCTTAATTATTTAGTTTAATAAAACCTCCATCAATAGGATAGTCATTACCTGTGATAAAACCAGCATCATCACTACATAAAAACAAAGCCAATTTAGCAATTTCTTCTGGCTTTGCCATACGTCCAATAGGTTGGCTCTTTGACAGTTTTTCGAAGATCTCTGCTTCCTGTCCTGGATAATTCTTTGCAATAAAACCATCTACAAATGGCGTGTGCACACGTGCAGGTGAAATACTATTGCATCGAATGCCATCAGCCATATAATCACGTGCCACAGAAAGTGACATCGCAAAAATAGCTCCTTTACTCATTGAATAAGCAAAACGATCACTTATACCTACCCAAGCTGCTATAGAAGCTAAATTTAAGATCGCTCCTCCTCCATTCTTTTTCATCGTTGGAATTACTGCGTATAAAGCATTGTAAGCCCCTTTTACATTCACATTAAATATGCGTTCGAAATCTTCAGTAGCACAATTCTCAAGGTTACCAACATGCGCTATACCTGCGTTATTGACTAAAATATCTATTTTATCAATTGTTTTAATGATTGATAATACTTCCTCCTGAATACTGACATTACAGGCATGAACAAAGCCTTTACCCCCTTTGTTTTCTATTTCGGCAATTACAGCTTCTCCTCCCTCTGTATTCAGATCTAAGATATGAACTATAGCTCCTTCTTCTGCAAAGAGTAAACTAATGGCACGACCAATTCCACTTCCTCCTCCTGTAATGACAGCTACTTTATTTTGCAATTTTGACATATTATTTTGTTGTTAATGTTAAAACAAGATCATTTTGTTCCTGATGTGTTGGAATATTGATCTTTATATTTTCTCCTTTTATTTTATAAGTCACAGAACGATTATCAATAAATGTTTTTAATGACTTGATTTTTATACCCAGTGTAGGAATGACAATAGTTGTCAATTCTGGTTTTAAGACATGGATAAAGATTTTGTTTTCTTTTTGTGTTAAAGCATATTCGTTAGAAGCTGCTACACCCAAGCCAGCAGTACCGTAGATCGTTTCTCCATAAGATGCTAACCAAGTACCCAATTCTCCTAATCGCACTTGTTGATAGTCTTGGATTTCCCCATTTGGCATAGGTCCTACATTTAGCAACAGGTTAGCACCATGTCCAGCAGCTTTCACGAGGTAATGTAATACTTCTTGAAACGTCTTTTGCTTTCTGTCTTTGATATCAAATCCCCATGACCCTGCTATTGTACCGCAAACTTCTTTTGGTAAAACTCCAACATGATTAGCAGAAGTGCCGAAACCTGTGGTGTTTTCTCCTGGAAGATCACGCTCAAACATTTGAAAGTCTTCTCCATCAATTGTTGCTATATGATGGTTATTTCCAACTAGACACTGTGGTTGTAATTGATGAATCAATTGATAGATTTCATCATAATGCCAGTTTGCATCTGGTTTATCCCAATGTCCGTCAAACCAAATCCCATCTATTTTTCCATATTGTGTGAGTAATTCTGTCAATTGACTCTTCATAAACTGAATGTAAGACGGCCAATCCCCACGTGTGCTATCACGACCAATAATTCCCTTCCCTACTTTTCCTGTTGGTAGATAGTCATCTCTTTTCCAGTCTAATAATGAATAATAAAACATCACTTTAATTCCCTCTTCATGACACGCATTCACCAATTCTTTCACAATATCACGTTTGAAAGGACTCGCTTTCACGATATTATAATCCGAGGCCTTACTGTCCCACATGGAAAAACCATCATGGTGACGAGTGGTAAACGTAATGTATTTTGCCCCTGATTTTTTAAACAGTTTAGCCCATTGTTTTGCGTCAAAATCAATCGGATTGAAAAATTTAGGCAATAAACCATATTCTTTAATCGCAAAATTTTGATTATTCATAACCCATTCACCATCCCCAAGCACACTATACACTCCCCAATGAATAAATACACCGAAACGCGCTTGATTAAACCAAGCACGATTTTCAAGGTTTTCCGGACTCGGTACATACGCTTTCTGCTGCGCATATCCATAGAAAGTGGCCAGCAATAGATAAAGGACTGTGATTACTTTTTTCATATTAGATAGAATTTATAAAGAAACACCTCTTCTCCAAGGAATGAAATCATCTTGTCCCAATAATACTGCTTTTGGAACAGCTTCACCGCTTGCTACTTGGATTACATAGTTTAAAATACGATGAGCAGCTTCCTGAATGGATTCTTCTCCTTCGATAATCGTTCCGCAATTCAAGTCGATGATATCCGGCATTTTTTCGAATGTTTTCGTATTGGTCGATAGTTTAACTACAGGAGTGATTGGGTTTCCTGTTGGTGTACCTAAACCCGTTGTAAACAGAACAATATTGGCTCCAGCTGCAACTTCAGCAGTGGTACTTTCGACATCATTTCCTGGGGTACACAGTAGATTCAGTCCAGGTTGGTTTGCTAATTCTGGATAATCGACTACAGCTGTTACAGGTGATGTGCCACCTTTTTTTGCTGCTCCTGCGGATTTAATTGCATCTGTAATTAAACCATCACGGATATTTCCAGGTGAAGGATTCATGTAGAAACCACTTCCATCAGCTTCTGCTTTAGCATTATATACACGCATCAATTCCATGAATTTATCTGCTGTAGCTTCATCGACGCAACGATCACTCAACTCTTGTTCTACACCGCATAGCTCAGGAAACTCAGCCAAAATAACGGAACCACCTAAGGTCACTAAGATATCGGATAGGTATCCCAATGCTGGATTGGCAGATATCCCAGAGAATCCATCCGATCCACCACATTCTAGACCTATGCATAATTTATCTAAAGATGCTGGTTGACGAGTATGTGTATTGGCTTTCATCATTCCTGCAAAAGTTGCTTTTACAGCTTTTTGCATCAGTTCTTTTTCAGTACCTTCTTTTTGTTGTTCGAAAACATATAGCGGTTTATCAAAAAGAGGATCTCTCTTCGCTATCTCTGCCTGCAAAATAGAAGCTTGTGCATGTTGACAACCTAAGCTCAATATCGTTGCTCCTGCGACATTCGGATGGGTAATATATCCTGCCAGTAAGCCGCACAATGCATCTGAATCCATCCGTGTACCCCCGCACCCCATTTCGTGATTCAAAAACTTAATACCATCTACGTTTTCAAATAGACGATTATGTTGATCTCCTACTATTGATGTACTTAAATCTTGTGCAATAATCTGATTCACATCTGCTCCAGATTGATATAAACGAATTAATTCGTCAACCTCTGTCGTATAATCATTCGCCTTTACTTTGTAGCCTAACTTTTCTTCAAAAGCTGTTTTTAAAGTAAGGACATTCCTATTCTCACAAAATACTAATGGAATAACGAGCCAATAATTAGCTGTACCGACAGTTCCATTGGAACGATGAAAACCATTAAAAGTCTTATCTTTAAATAAAGAAACATCAGGCTTCGTCCAGTCTATATTTCTTTTACTTAACTTAAAATCATCAGCAGCATGTCGCAAATTCTCTGTCGAGATTAATGCACCTGTCTCTAATGCATAATTTGTTTTTCCGACCAATACACCATACATATATACTTCAGCATCTTTTGCTAAAGGTTGAATAGTAAACTTATGCTTGGCAGCAATATTTCCCAATAATGGAAAACGATTATCTTGCCATTCTATTAACATTCCTTGGGGTAAATCTTGTAAAGCCACTAAAACATTATCTGTCGGATGGATTTGCAAGTACATTTTTTTATCCTTCATTATCTTCTTTTTTCAATTCAAATATCTTATCCATTAAAACCCATTTTTCATTTTCTTTAGCTCCCGGAATAGCACTTTGATATTTCCACATCAATTGTTCCCATTCCTGCACTTTAGGATTTTCAGCATCCATTTTCGTTTTTCTTTCAAACGAAAAAGTAGCATCAACTTCCATGATCATAAATAAACGATTTTCGAATCTAAAGATCTGCATGTGTATCACTCCAGCATCTAAAATCGAATCCTGAATTTCTGGCCAAACAGCACGATGGTACTGTTCATATTCGGCAATCAGTTGTGGATCATTAACCAGATCCAAAGCAAATGTATATTGTGTCATAGCAGTATTATTCTTGAGAAGATAACAAGGATTGATTATCCTTCTTTTTGTTTGCTAGTGAAAATAATAACACGACAACAAAACAAATTAAGGGTACCCAATAACCTAGTTGAAGGTTACCTGTTTTATCTGAAATTAGCCCTAATAAAGGAGGTAACGCTGCTCCTCCTACAATAGACATAATAATTAAACTAGATGCTGATTTTGTATCTGGTCCTATACCAGCTACACCAACAGCAAATATTGTTGGAAACATGATGGACATAAAAAAAGCAATTGTAATTAAAGCATAAATCGTTATTGATCCACTTCCGTATATCACAATCAATGACAATGAAATACATATAATAGAGTAAATGGTTAATAAAGTTAAGGGTTGGACATATTTCATAAAAAAAGTCCCAACAAAACGACCTAGCATAAAAGCTAATCCTGCAAAACTTGCATATTTCGATGCCTCTAAAGGTGGGATACCCGCGACTTCAGTTGCATACAAAACCATGAAGCTTAATATACACACCTGTGCACCAACATAAAAAAATTGTCCTATCACTCCCCATCTTACATTTTTATGTTCAAAAGCGTGAAAGAACCCTGATTTTTGTTCACCCTCATCATTTTTGATGTCGGGTAATTTTGTAAATAAAAGAATAGCTGCAACAAGTAAGATGATGATCCCTAAAATCATATATGGTCCCTTCACTGCCGCAGTTTCAGCCTGAATGTAAGCTGTCTTGATTTGTTCGCTCATCGCCGCAACCTCTGTATCTGACTTCGGTTGTTCCGCTAAAATAAACTTACCTCCTAAAATAGGAGCTATAAAAGCAGCTAATCCATTGAATGACTGTGCAAAGTTTAACCGTTGTGTGGCTTTACTTGGGTCTCCCAATACTGTTACGTAAGGATTTGCAGCCGTTTCTAAAATCGTTAAACCACAAGCAACAATAAACAAAGCACCTAAAAAGAAAATATAACTGATGTGATTGGCTGCAGGTATAAAGAGAAAGCAACCTATCGCAAAAAGAGTCAGACCAATTAAAATACCCGACTTATAACCATATTTTTTCATAATAATACCTGCTGGAATAGCTAAGAGAAAATAGGCTATAAAAACAGCAGAATCAACTAAAGACGCCTGTAAATGCGTTAAACTAAAAGCATTACGTAGATGTGGAATGAGTATCGGATCTAGATTATGTACAAATCCCCAGAAAAAGAACAAGGAAATTACAAGTGAAAGTGCTAATTTATTGTTATTATTTGATGACATATAAATTGAGATTTATCATTGGTTTATGTAAAATAAGGAATAAATAATGAAACAAAATTTAGATATTTTACCCAATTATTAAGTTATTTTATCATAATATACACTTCATATTTAAATATATTGCATATATTTATTAGTAATGAAGCCGCAGTTATTAAAAGTCAATAATAATCATGTTCAATCTTTCAGTGTCAGGAATGATATCATTCCTCAAAACCACAATATTTGGCACTATCATGAAGAGCTAGAATTAATCCATTTTGAAAAGGGTTCTGGAACCCAATTTATTGGTGACAGTGTCAAAAACTTTACAAGTGGTGATATTGTGTTGGTCGGATCCAATTTACCACACTATTGGCTTTTTGACGCGCATTATCTGACTACAACACCTGGTCCAGCAGATATCCGTGTATCTCACTTTAAAGAAAATTTTCTTGGTGATCAGTTTTTCAATTTACCTGAAAATCATAAGTTAAAAAATTTATTGAAGAAAGCTAAAAAAGGTATTCAATTAAATAGATCAATCCAAAATAACACTAAACATCTCATAGAGAAAATATTAAATAGCAATAATTCAACAAAAATAGTAGCTTTAATAGAAGTACTTACACTAATTGCCGAGTCGGATGAATACAGCTTATTATCCAGTGATAATTATCCGATTGACAGTCAGGATCTAGATTTCGGAAGGATGACAGTCATTATGGATTACATCACACAACATTACAAGACACAGATCAAATTAGATGATATTGCGTCCATGACAGGTATGACTGCCAATTCTTTTTGCCGTTATTTTAAAGCTAAGTCAGGAAAAACCTTATTTCAATATTTAATTGAAATGCGTATCGGATACGCTTGTAAATTGTTAAATGAGCGGAAGTTGAATGTCAAACAAATTTGTTTTGAATGTGGTTTTCAAAACTTTGTTAGTTTTCATAAATATTTTAAGGAAGCAACAGGCTTTACCCCATTGCATTATCAAAAGCAACTCTTATAAACATATATTAGAGCACAAAAAGCAATTTACCCATAAAATCACCTGAATCCAGCAGTGCATGAGCATTAGAAGCGTCCTCTAGTGTGAAGGTACGGTAGATAGTCGTTTTAAATAACCCTTTTTCCAATAAAGGAAAGATCTGCTTGACAATCTCATCCCGTAACCCCTTCTTAAATGAAATCGATCGGCTTCTCAATAAACTACCTGATAGATAAATGCGTTTCTGCATCAACACAAAAAGATTCAATTCTACCTTTCCACCTTTCATTGCATTGATATAAATCAAGTGACTATCTGGTTTTAATACTTGTATATTTTTGGGGAAATAGTCACCACCGATACTATCCAAAATCACATCAATCTGACTGTCACCAATCACCTTTTCAAACTCTTGTTCTTTATAATTGATAACAATATCTGCCCCAAGATGTACACAATAATTTGCTTTTACGCTTGATCCTACGGTTGTATATACTTTTGCTCCAGCCAGTTTTGCCAACTGTATCGCCATAGAACCAATTCCACCACTACCTCCGTGAACCAAAAAATTATCCTCTTTCTTGAGCGCACCACGCTGGAAGACATTGTGATAAACCGTAAATAAAGTCTCTGGTAATGCAGCTGCTTCTGTATAAGTAAAACCTTTAGGTATGGGTAGACATTGTCCCTGATTAACAGCTACATATTCAGCATAACCTCCACCCGCCAACAAGGCACAAACCTGATCACCAATTTGCCATTCATCCACAAGATCACCTACTGCAACAATTTCGCCAGACACCTCCAAACCTGGGATGTTTGCAGGAACACCATCTGGAGCAGTATAATGTCCTTTTCGTTGAAAAACATCTGGTCTATTCATCCCAGCCGCTTTTACAGCAATTAATACTTCATAGTCATCACACGACGGTTTTTCAACGTCAAGCACTTGTAAACATTCTGGTCCTCCAAACGAAGTAATAACAACAGCCCTCATTATGATTTTTTCGGATATTTCTGTAAACGGAAATTGAGTGATAACATAAAATAACGAGACAAACGTGTATTCTGTACATCTAAAATATCATTTCCTAAGACATCTCTTGTTATTCCTGAGTTTTGATTTAGCAAATCAAATCCCTGAACTCGAAGCATAGTCAATTTATTTCGCATAAAAGTGTATTCAAAATAAGCATTTATAATGGTGGGATTTATATTTGTCCAAGAGGAAGAAGAATATCCTGCATTCAATCTTTGGGAAATTTCCATACCAAACGAGCTATGTTCACTTACATAATATTTTGACCCCAGTCCCAAAACTCCTGAATGTGCAATAATTTGATCATTATAAGGCAGCTTATAAGTCGCTTTATTCAAAGAATAATTACCATTCAACTCTGCTTCAAATATATCATTAAACATATAGCGGAACTGTAACGATTGTGAAAATAAAAAATGTCCACCATCATTCCGTCTATCATTAATATAAGTCACATTATTATAGAAGTCTGCATTACCATTTAAACTCATTTGTACATTATCATTTAACAAACTAGCTGTAAATAAATAGTAAGACTTTATATCATAATAACCAGGAGTATTTAAAAATGTTGTTTTCTGAGCAGTAGAATTTGCAATAGTCGTCCTATTGGAAACAATTTTATCTGAAATAAAATTATAAGCAAGGCTTCCTTCAAAATATTGCCCCTTTTTAACAATAGATTTCCGATATTTTGCTAAGATTCGATTAGCAAACTCAGCTCTTAACTCTGGATTTCCTTCTACTATATTTTGAGAATTCGTATTGTCTAATACAGGTTGGATCTGATAAAAATTGGGTTGATTATTCTTTCCTAAATAATCGATAGACAGATCTGAATTTTCATCAAATTTCCATTTGATACCCGCTGCAGGTACCAAATTAACATTACTATAAGATGTCTTAATTGATTTATCTTTCGAATAACCGGACAATTCAGTTGGTTGAACGGCAAACCCAATATTATATTTAAACTTTGAAAATATATCTTGTTGGTACTTCATCCCAATTCGATTGGAAGAGAAAATATAATCATAATTTAAACTCAGTGAATCTACTCGATTTAAAACAGATTGTTCATTATCTCGTTCATGCACTAAACGTCTTGCATCAATAGCTGTATAATTAAAATCATAATTTAATTCTAACAACCCACCTTTATCCATAGGTTCAATAATGGATAATGCACTTTTTACGTCACGATTTTCATTATCACTTCTTACAAATTGGTTTAAATAATTATGTTTGGTGATAACCTCATTGAACGCACTATCTATAATGGTATTTTGATCAATAATATCTTCGTTTTTATCAACAGAATTGTAACCAACATGTAGATTATAAACTAATTTTCGTCCAGGCTTCTTAAAACTTTTAGCGTATAAAACATCTAGTTCAGCATTGGGACTCGTGCTACTATTATCTGCTGTATAATTTCCGTTATTTGTAATTGATTTATTTTTGATATAACGATCCCTAAATTCATCTCCATTTGATTTTGTCCAAGAAAATGTCGGTGATATTTTTAAGAAATCCGAATCCGTCAATTTAATATCAAAACCCCAGTTCATTTGATGTGTATTATCAGTTGTTGTGGTTACATAATCTTCTAAATTTGTGATGGTATTATAGCCATAGATCGACTGTAAAAAAGAATTACCTTTCGTTTTATTCTTATTATTTGTAAAGGTATAGCGTCCATATGCAGCTATTTTATCTGTCAAATTACTAGAGAAACTAGCACCTAAAGACCCAACATTATTAAATCCATCTGTTGGATCTGCAAAGTCGGCTAATTCTCCCATAACACGATCTCGAGATCCACCGCCATTTGGAGAACCAAATGAAAATAGATTTGTATTGGTATTATTGATAGAACCAATGAAAGATAATTCTTGGCCATCATTGAATTTATTAATTCCTGCACTTGCTAGATACCGATCCTTATTCCCTATTCCCCCTGTCACTTGTCCAAAGGTGATCTTCTTCTTATCATCTTTAAGCACAATATTGATAATTTTTTCAGACTCTGCACCTTTTGTACCTTTCGCATTTGCCACATCTCCATAATAATCAATTACTTGAATATTTTTAACAAAATCTGCTGGTAGATTTCGTGTAGCGGTTAATACGTCACCCCCAAAAAACTTTTTGCCATCCACTTGTACAGAGGTAATGGGTTTTCCAAAGGCATAAACAGAGCCGTCTCTCGAAACCTGAAAATTAGGAATTTGCTTTAATGCATCCTCCAAAAGCGTACGGCGATCAAATTGAAAAGCGCCCATATTAAATTGTACGGTATCTTCTTTAAATATAATCGGTTTGTATTTGTTGATGACGATCTCCTTCAACATAGATGCTTGAGGTTTCATAGTCACTGTTTCCGCGATCACACGATCTGTACTATTGTATTGCGGATAAGAACGATCCACAATCTGCAAGCCAAGCAAATTATAATTTAATCGAATATTATTTCCTTTAATCTGATGAAATTTATAGAATCCTGTTTTAGAAGATACGGTCATAACCGTATCCAAGGAAGTTGTCAATCGTACATTCACACCTTCTAGTGGTTGCCCCTCTGCATCTACCACAAAGCCGTACACTTCTTTTTTTTGCAATTGAGCCTCTACTCTTCCCCCAATGAAAAAGAGTAAGACAAATACAATCATCTTACAATTATTTCCTGATATTTCGAATTTATCCGACATCAAAACAACTTATTCTATTATTATGTCAATATACATAAATAATTCATACATCTTTAACGTAAAACAATGAATTATTGTATAAAAAAAGAGCTGTTTATTTTAGATAAACAGCTCTCCTTATATTGTAAAGAAAATTAATTATTCACCAAAAAAAGTAACTTTCACCAAATGTTTATCAATCTCCCAACGTCCAGTTCCCTCTTCACCGATCACATCAAATAGTTCTAATATTCTTCTAGCAACATACTCTTCCTCTACTTGCTCTGACAAGAACCATTGTATAAAATTAAAAGTTACATAATCTTTTGATTTCATGCATTTATCAGCTATATTATTGAATTGTTCTGTTACAAACATTTCTTGTTCCAATGTCGATTCAAAAATACCACGGAAAGAATCAAAGTCAGAAGGAATTCCTGTTACCTCAGGAGAAATAGCACGTCCGCCTCTATTACTGATATAGTTAAAGAGTTTCAACATATGCTCACGTTCTTCGTTTGATTGTTTAGCGAAAAATTCTGCTGCATTATCTAAACCTTGATCATCACACCATGATGACATAGCCAAATATAAAGATGAAGAATGTGCTTCTACTTTAATTTGTGCATTTAATATATTTTCAATCTCTTCTGTTAAAGAAGATTTTAATTTCAATAAATCTTTCATATTCTCTAAGTTTTAATTACCCATATTAATGACCAAGTTTCCTAACACTTGGCTTACCTGAACAATACAAAGATAGAGGAGAAATCTCGAATCTGTATAAAAAATATACAATACAAATTCAGTCTAAATTAGACTTTAAAAAGATAAGTTGTTTAGAATCAGTATAATTATAAGTAGGTCTCTTATACCAATATGTTTACCTTAGAACTGCGTAAGCAGGCTTTAACTACACTATTCAATTCCATTATAAATTTTGCGCCAGACAATAGTTCACGTAAATCTAATACGTCTTGAACATTCAATATAAAACAACGTTCAGTACGAAATGGCATTACAACAGCAAAATCAGAAGAACGTGATGTATCTGTCAGCATTTTTTCTACATCGATTTGATCGATTGATTTTTTGAATTTGAAAAAATCAGAAACAGAAAATGAAGTCGTAGTTCCTGCAAACTCTAACCAATAACAATTTTTACGACTACATTGATAAATCGCACCAGCCTCAGTTATAAAAACTTCTTCTACATTTGTTAACGGACAGATTGTGTTCAACATGTTGTAATTCTTCTCTTTTTATATTGTGATGGTTCAAAAATAATCATTATTTATAATCAATCCAAGTAAGAATAAAAATATTTTTAAAAATATTTTTGAACCTCAATTAGCTTATTCTATAAAAAGATAACAATCAGAAGTTTCAGGTTTTTACATCTGATATATGGCCACTTTTTGATATCCAGCAAATAACAAGAGCTTTAGAAAACAACTTCATTTAAATTACAGAAGATTGATAAGCCATTATAAAAAAAGACTAATCTCATCGATTAGTCTTTTCTAAAATTAAGTATGCTATATTATTTACTAAAGCTCTTCTTCTTCTGTACTCAAAATTTCTTTATGATTACTTACCAATGTTTTGGTCTTCGTTTTATGTTTATTAATTTGTCTTCTTATTGATTCTACTGCAATATCAGTTGCTTCTTCAAAACTTTTAGCCTGCCCCTTTGCAAAAAGCTGATTCCCTGGTATACTTATTTTAATCTCTGACACCTTATTCGCTTCATCATCTACATTTTCTAAACGTAAATAACATTCCCCACCAATGATTGAGTCTAAAAACTGATTCAATTTACTTGTCTTTCTTTGGATAAATTCAATTAGCTTTTGATCAGCATTAAATTTGATTGATTGCACAGTAACGTTCATTTTTCCTCCTTTTTTTTAAGCTTTTGGATGAGCTTGTTTATAAATAGACTTTAGACGCTCCACCGAATTATGCGTATACACTTGCGTTGCAGCAAGTCCAGCATGTCCGAGGAGCTCTTTAATTGCATTCAAATCAGCACCATTATCCAACAATGCTGTAGCAAATGTATGCCTCAATATATGGGGGCTCCTTTTTTGTTGCAAAGAAACCATTGAAAGATACTTATGTACGATTCGATAGATTAATTTTGCATAAGCGGGTTTCCCCTCTTTAGTAACGATTAAGAAACTTGATTTAGTATTGTTAATATTTAAGGATTTCGCTTGTAAGTAAAGTTGCAATTCCTTTATTAATGTCGCATTAATGGGGACTAATCTTTCCTTACTCCTTTTACCGAATATAAGAATATTTTTATTATAATAATCAATATCTCGGTCTTGAATTTGTAATAATTCTGCAAGACGTATTCCTGTACCAAATAAGAGTTCCATCACCAATTTATCGCGACGACTTTCAAAGTCATTGACCTCTCCTTCCAAATGATCCAACAACTGAACCAATTTTTCCTTTTCCACTACAACAGGTAATTTCTTAGGGGTTTTTAGTGCTTTTATTTGAATAGGATTTCCTTTCATTACTCCTTCTCGTTGCAAATATTTAAAGTATGTCCGCAAAGCTGAGATACTCCGATTCACTGTAGTGGCCGATTTTTTCGCTTCCGTCATCAAAGCAAAGTAATGACGCATATCACGATGAGTGACTTGTTCAAATGCCAAATTTTCATGCTCCAGAAAAGTCAAGAACAAACTTACCTCGTGTAAATACGCTGTTAAAGTGTGTTTGGAATAACGTCTTTCAAATTGTAGATACCGTTCAAACTCTTTCTGATACATATTCCATCCTATTTATAACTAATTTAGAAAAATAAAGCACATAAAAAAAGGGGAAAGCAAACTTTCCCCTTTTTTATATCTGATTAGAAACCTTAGATTGAAACTTCTTGGTTCAATCCTTGTTTGTAAATCGCTTTCTTAACTTGAATACGACGAGTTACAGATTTCTTCTCGTAAGCTTGACGTGAACGTAGTTCTCTTAAAACTCCAGTTTTCTCAAATTTCTTTTTGAAACGCTTCAATGCTCTATCTAAAGATTCTCCTTCTTTTATATTTACGATAATCATGCTCTGTATATACCTCCTTTCGTAGCCTTTTAATTTTTAAAGTGATGCAAAGGTACGATTATCATTGATATTGACAAAACATTTTTAAAAATTATTGATGTTATTTAAAATAGCTCCTTGAATAAGAAGTTGTTTCTTTATTCATCGGAAACATCGATTCAGTATTCTCTTAATCTTTCAAAAGTCCTTCTCGATAAAGCAAATTCTTTAACGTATCTGGTTTCGTTAACAAATAAGTCTGTAACCCCAATTCTTTTGCTGTTTTAAGATGTTGTGGACTATCATCAATAAAAACTGTTTCCTGTGGCTCTAAATTGTGTGCCTCTAAAACAAATTCAAATATTTCCTTATTAGGTTTTCGCATTCCCATTAAATGGGAGTAATAATCTTTTTCAAAAAATCCAACATTGTCATCCAAATTAAACGTTCTTTTCAAGTAATCCATAATCCATTGATAATGAATTTCATTGTTGTTACTCAATAAAAACAAGCGATATTTTTGTTTTAACAACATTAATAAATCATGATTTCCTTCTGTCACACCGATCAACATAGCATTCCAGGCTTCGTTAATTTGATCATCACTTAGCTCATGTGCACCAGTAATTTCACGAAGTCCGTTTCTAAAGGTATCTGCAGAAATTTTTCCTTGTTCAAAATCATCAAAAAGTGAAGTTTGTGCACCATGACCATAATATTCTCTTACATTTTTGATACCCAAGGCTCTAAAGGCTTCTTCCATCCTTAAAAAGTCAATCATAAAGATCACATCGCCATAATCAAGGATAATATTTTTAATTTTTTCCATCATTTTATTTTGAAATATCAATACAAATATCAATATTTGCATCGTCAAAACGGGATAAATATTCTATTTTTGATAAAATAAAAATAACCGCTCCTATAGCTCAGTTGGTTAGAGTAGAAGACTCATAATCTTTTGGTCACTGGTTCGAGCCCAGTTGGGAGCACTGAATAAATCCCTTAATCTTCAATAGGTTAAGGGATTTTTATTTAAGTTCTTTTGTTTAAAGTAGCGTGAGACAAATTTTAACATTTCACTTGTTTTTGCTAATTTATTATAGGTGTTTTTCTCATTTCTTTTCTCATTTTTCAATAGGATTATTAAGCTCTCCCTTATAATAAAGAAAACACCTTTGTAATATCCTTACATCTCCCTCCCATCTACAAAACTGGGATCATACCGAAAAGTTGGGGGATCATATTTTTAAGCATATAATTTCATCACTCTGTATAAGAAGAATGTAGTATCCCTTACTCCGCGAAATACACTTCTAAAAGCTTTAAGTTTAGCATTGAAGGATTCTGCAGATGCATTTGTACTTCTGTTATCGAAGTAATGTAAGATATATTGATGATGTGCAGCTATTGACCTTGCTACACTCTCAAATGAAATTATTCCTACATTCTCAACCTGATTATGCCACAGGCCTAGCTTGGTAAAAGCTATTTTCTTGTCTTTGCATTTGTTGAAGATATCGCCCAGGGCAATTCCTAGATCGTAAGCTTGTTTTAGTTTGGGAAACCGCAGGAATAAAAGTTCTGCACGATGTTTCTGACTTTCTGTCCATCTACTTGGGTGCTTGAAAAGGAGATGCCTAGATCTAGCTAAAAGCTGCTTAAGAGTATCTCCGTTGGCTAGCAGCTCAGGTTCATAGGTTTGTCCCTGTTTTCTGGATACCGTCATATTCTTACTTTCAGTATCCAATACTTCCCAACGATATTTTATTCGAAGCTCCTGAACAGCGTCGTAAGCTAGCTTTTGAACATGAAATCGGTCGACCACTCGTCTAGCATTCCTGAAACATCTGCGGATAGCTTTGGCCATGTTTGGCGCCATATCCATGGTCACTTCCTTAACCTTGTTTCTTGATCGTAAAGGAATCTTTTCTAAGACAGTAATGATGTCTTCGGCCTTAGTGCCCCGTATAGTGGCTAAAATGGTTCCTTTCCTACCTTTTGCAGATTTGCTACTTATTATCGTATAAAGTTCGCCATTACTAAAACTGGTCTCATCAATGCTTAGGTGTTCGGAGATGTTTTCAGGGAAAAGAATCCATTGTTCAGCATGAGGCTTTTGATCCCAGTCATGGAAATCACTGAGATGATTCTTGTATTGATCCTGTAATTGCTTACCATCCACATGAAAAAATAGTCCCACCAAATGGGCGCTTACAGGATGGTTATCCAAATATCTTCTTTAAAAAAAGCCCGAATTCCGTTGTCATTCGAGCACCCTCACGTACGAGGTTCCAATCTCTTGTGATAATATCTCCAGTATCAAGAACCGTCCAACGACGACGACGAATATGTAGCGTAACTTTCTGCCCTCGAATAGGAAAGTCTGAAATCTCGGTGGAAGGCATAAAACCTTTCGACTCCAGCTTACTGTTCTCAAAACCAGCTGGAACTATATTAAGTTCATCTAAATAAATGTGGAGTTGATTATCAACCTGATCGACCTCTAAAATTTGAAAGTATTCTAAAAGCCCTTCAGGCATTAATAAGGATAATAATTTACGTTCAGCCTCTTGCAAAGTATATTGTATTTAAAATGCTAAACTAACAAATTTTTAATATTCCCCCCAACAATTCATCTTGATCCCAAAACTGTAATATTTATTAGCTGAGATAATAAGGTGGTCACAAACTTCAATATCTAGCAGTTTACCAGCTTCTATAATTTTAGATGTTAATTTTTTATCTGCTATACTAGGAATAAGATTTTCAGAAGGATGATTATGCGCAAGTATGATTTTTCTAGCTGACGCTTTTAAAGCAGTAGAAAATATAATTTTTGCATCTACCTGTACTGAATCCATCGCACCTTTAGCTAAATCTAAAATACCTATAACTTGATTGGCACTATTTAATAGCATGACCTTAAATTCTTCTTGATAAGCTATCAAACCTTTATCCCATTTAAAAAGAAAAGCTCTAAAGGCATCTTTAGAGCTTTTAACTATTGTTCTTTCATCTGCCCTGATTCTAGGCTTAAATGAAACTGTTACTTCTGATATATTCATATTTAATTTTTATTCACCAAATTCTCTGTAAGCTTCTACAATAACGAAATCTGTAGCTAAATCAATTATTTTATGTTTAGATTTTATATTATTAACCTTTGATACATAAGTCAAATAACTCCCTAATTTGATAGCTAGTTCATCAGCAGATGACAAAATTAACCCAATTTCTTTTTGAGTTAACCTTTCTAGGTCTATCAAGCCTGAAATATCTACACGACTTGTATTTTCAAAAGGGTCATAAAAGAATCCTAAATTTTCAAAATCTTTTGTTTTTAATCTTGCCTTGATAGAGTTAGAAATAGGCTTATTTAACTTTTTTTGAGACAATTTAATTTTCTCCTCATTTTCCTTTCTACTTTTGTCGTCAGAAGCTATTTTATAAGCGCTATTTGTTTGTCCTATATCACCAGACTTTATTAAGTCGCTTGTACCAATTATTACTATTATTGTAATAATTCCTATTATTGCATATTTAATTATAGACATTTTTTCTTTCATATATCATTTTCATTATTAGTCTTTTGAAAGTAATCTACTTCCAATTAACATACCTAAAACACAGCTTCCAATTCCACCTATTATTGAAGCTAGGTTTATATTGAATTCACAAGGAGGTCTGTCACCTGTCCAGCTATCTGCGCACTCTGGAAATACTATCCCACAAATCATTGCAAGTAAAATTATAGAAACCAATAAAGTTGCAATAAGGGTTGCAAATTTCGTTTCAAAAATTATATCTATTGTTATATAAATTAATACTGACAGTGCTAATGTAAGAACGTAATAAAAATTATTCATTCCTCCCAATGGTAACCACTGTAGTCTATCCATTTTAGATGTAATAAATCCAAATACAATACTTACACAACCAATAATTAACCATATGCCAATAAGATTATTCCTAGTTTTTTTATTTTCCATTTCTTTATGACTTATTTTGCATATTAAATTTTACTGAATCCATCCCATATCACTATCAAAATCTTCATCTGACCATCTTTCTCTTTCTTTAGCTTCATGAGTTTTAATGGTAGATTTTAAAAAGTAATCGAAAAAGCTTTCCTTATTTGAATGAATTTTTAACTTATCGCATCGCACAATAATGCTTAAACATAACTCTGTGAACTGATATTCTCTTTGGATTGTCCACTCGTAAGATGTATATAATGGAGATTTATTTATTTGTTCCATTAACTTCTTCACCACAATAAAAGATGCAAGACAAACAGTTTCTGGTATAGAAAGCATAAAGTATCTGCTTGAAGTTACAATTCGTACAATTTCGTTTCCAGATGGAACAACCTTTAAACTTACAGCATTTACTAGCAATTCGTTACAGATGTTAGAATTACTTACTTTATCAAATATTTTTCTTGAGTCGCCAAATCTCATATTATAGGCATAAGTAAAATAACCTATGTAGTCTGTTGCATGAGTTTCTAGTAGAATCGGATTATTAGTATCCATAAAATAGTTTATATATGGCTCAACACTATCCCATATGTTGATTAGATTAAAGAATAAAAGCGTGGGACTATAACCTAGAGCTGTTGAGAGAGGTACCTAGGAGACCCTGCACAAACAGATAGACTACGCCCCACGCTTTTATGCGCAGAACGTTACTCTAGCTGTCCTTAATGTGCATTTGAAAATTTCCTAGGTTTTCTCTACTATTAAGAACTTTAGATAACGTTTTTATATGTTATTTACTACTATTTCTTTTTTGAAAATTACTTTTAAATTTTTGTTAATTCTGACACAATAATACGAAATTTCTTATTCTATATACAAATTTACATTCAGAAACTATATCATAATCAACATGTGGTTTAATCTCACCTTCTATATCATATAAAATAATATTGTCATCATCAATAATAATTCGTTTCACAATCAAAATAGATGTATTTAAATCATGTCGTTTCCATTTAACTTGAAAAGGACACTTTTTTCTAAATAATTTGCCATTTTGGTCAACTAAAAGACAAGTAGCAGTTTTAAGTCGTTTCATTAAATTCAAATTTAAATGGTGCAAGAATTTTAGCTCTTGCACCATACAATTATACCGTTTCGAATACAGCTTCTTCCATTGTACTATCTTCATAATACTCATATCGGAAATCAAGCTTAATAACTTCACCACTTTCAGGAACAATATATTCATATACTCCACATTCAACCTTTTTAATTGTGCCAGTAAATTTTGTTCCTATCAAATCTTTACACGTTTGTTCGTTAAATGTCGTTGAGACAGAGGTTCTTCGTGCGTTCATATAAGACTTGCCACTTTGACTTTTAACTATTTCTGGTTGACCTTGCAACACTAAAAGAAAGAAATCTGTTCCATCTTCTTTAACTCTTTTTTTTAAATCTACTACAGTAACTGCCATTTTTTTAAGTTTTAAATTATAATACCATAATTCGATGGCGGGGTATTCTAACCCACCAAAACTTAGGGGGTGGTTTATTATGATGTGGTACTGCTGTGTAAATGTTCTCTAATTGTTTTATATTATATCTGCCTGAAAAGAGTGTATTAATTAAAGTCTATTTCATTCTCTTAAAAGGGATAATGTTCTTGAAACATGTGAATATTGACCCTTATAAAAAGAAAAGAACAATATTTATATCTTGCATTTGTATCTATAATCCCTGAATTCTAATTAATATTGATTGGTATTATTCCATAGAATCTTATAAAAAACTATATATTATATACATGTATAATCAACATTTGGTTCAAATGAGCTCAATTTCTAACGTGAGCTTGTACATATAAACACAAATGAATTTGGATTTAAGATTTAAGTTTTCTTTATAATATAGGGGTATATTCTTTTTTCTTACCTATAGCCCCCTGTTATATAGAAAACTTAAATCTTAAATCACGATAAAATTTTGAGGATTCCTTTCTTCATTAATTTGCACTCCATGTTGTTATCTTGCAAGTATGATTTTAAGGCATTTGTAAAACCTCTTTGCTGAATTTCAGGACTTTTATCATCATCTACATATTCTTTGTACATTTCCTTTGTACTGTACTCTTGAGTGCTTGTAAATGATAACTGCTCAAAATATAAGTACATATCAATACCATACTTTTGAATAAAAGCATTCTTTTTAAAATTAAGTCGAGGAGTTTTTACTAAACCATGTATAAGGTAAAATTTGATGCAATTCATCATAAACGAAAAAAATTTATTCCATTCAGATGTATCCCAATCTTCAGTAAAGAAACGACTTTTATGTTCGCTAATTATAGGCTTTAGATTACCTTCTCTGTACTTATCTTTGTAGAATGAGGAGAATTGAAGTATATATTGCCTTCTTTCTCTAGTGGAACCTTCGTAGGATAAGATATGGTTAGAGCTGACAATGAACTTTGGGGTTTCTTCTTTGGGCAATTCGATAATATCCCTGAATTTTTTCTCTACATTGATACCTTCTGATAAAACAGAGTTAAGACCGTCAATATCAAAATTTGTAGATACATCGTCGATAAAAACAACATCTGTATCTTCCTTTATCTGTTGAAACGCAAACTGCGATGTCAATTTCGCATTCTTTCCATTTATTTGAACAAAACCTTTAACGACCTGACGTATGGCTTGTGCAAACAACCCTTTCCCTGTTCCACCTTCTGGTATATTTCTCCCTGACATGACTTCATCGTATAATATTATTGCTTGTGCATTGCTGACATCATTATGTCTATGCAATAAATAACCCATTGCACTTCTAAAGGCATTTTTCCTTTCCTTAGTATCGTTCGTTATGTTTTTAATATAATCTCCAAATATAGAACACTTCCATTTTTCGGTATACTCAAAATCATGTTGAATAATTTGAGTAGAATAGAACACTTTCTCTCCCAAATCTGTATAACTCACCTCTTCTATGCTATCTGCTGTTATTTTTATGACAACATTTCTGAACGGCACATAAGATTCGTTTATCTTATCTCGGACTATTTCAAATGGAAGTATATCCATACTACCTAAAAAGTTTGGGTGAAATACAGCATCTATATTTCGCAGTAGTATTTCTTTTAACTGCTCTAGAGTAACTAAAGTATTCGAAGAGCCATAATTAATTTTATATCTCAAATTATTTTCTTCGATATATTTTACAACAAACTCTCTTATTTCTGTATGAGTGTAAGCTGTAATGATATGTGCATCTTTCCTATAAAACAAATAGCTCTTGTTTGGCAACTGCTTTTTATAGAAACCATTTTCCTTTAGGAACTCTAATAATCCATTTCGATAAATACTTACTACACCTTTTTTGTCAAAAGCCCAAATAGAATAACCTTTGATGCCCTCTTTATTGATTTTTGTTAAGTTGTTGAATTTTAATTCTAACATACGTTTAAATTATAACACAAGAAGTTTATTCGTCTTGTTGCCACAAAACAATGAAGAAATTTAAAGATATTAGAATCTTGGTCGCAGTTAGTCGCAGTTAAAAATTAGAGATATATTATTTAAAAAATTCAGTGAATTGTTTTCTTATAAATGTGTCATTATCTTTCTTAGTAGAATTGTTTATTTTATGCCTTTTTTTAGGTATTGGGATTTGACCACCCATATATTTCCAAAGAGCTTGCATGTACTCAGGGTCTGATAATCCAATAAAGAATAATCCCTCACTACAAAATAAATCTTTTATAGCCCATAAAATAGAACGGTTGTTTATACCCCCTCTATTATTCATCAAGCAGTTTCCTAATTCATCAACAGCACCTATTTTAAAAAGTATCTTGTCTAAAATAGCTAAGTATTTATCTTTCTGCATTTCTGAACCAACTAGTTTGGCTCTTAGATTAGAATAGTTCTCTTCTATTTGTAGCAGTTCCATAATCGAACCATAGCTTATACAATTGAAATCTGAAATTTTAGATTCAAGGTTGTTATAATTTTCTAATTCAATTCCATTTATTTGGATATAAGAATTTTTATGAATATAAAGGTCATTCTCGATTTTAAAGTTGTTTTTTAATTTTGTTAACCTATTGATTAATAGATTGTGTCTTTTTTTCCCTACTTGATATAATTCGGTTTCATTTGTCATAAACTCATACTCTATTCCATTTATAAATTGATGTAGGGAATATGATATTTTATTTTTCAAAGCCTGTTCTAAAATAATCTTAAGTGAAAGTAACTTTACCCGAAATGAAGCCATCTCATTGTATCCATTATAGTCGATAGAATACCAATCATCTGTATACAGTTCTTTAAAATTTTCTTTTACTATTTTAATATTTGCCCGTGATGTTAATTCAATATAACTGATAAAAGCATTTCCAACTAAATCACTCTTTGAAAATATCATTACATTTAAATTTTAATTATTGTAAATTGTTTTTTAATATTATCCAATATAATATATATTTATGAATCCTATTATTTTAGTGGCTATTATTTCTGCTACAGCTAGTATAATTGTAGCTACTGTTAGTTTTATTTTAAATAAAAGAGCAGAAAGGCGAGATTATTTACAACAGAAACGTTTAGCTCATTATCAGGAACTATTAGCTTCAATATCTGACCTTGCAATAAAACAAGATTTAGCAAAAGCAAATTTAAGGTTCGCAAATGCAGTTAATACTATTGGTTTGATAGCTCCACAAAATGTCATTACAGCACTTATGGAATTCCATAGAGAAATTAGAATATCAAATCCTAATTTCTCTATAGAAGGGCATGATACAAGACTAAAAGTGCTTATTTTAGAAATAAGAAAAAGTCTAAACTTACCTTATAAAGATAATCCTGAAACTTTTACATTTCATTTGGTTGGGATTTAATTAGAGTTCTTATATTTTAAAAAGATAATTTTTAATACTCTCATTATCAACAACTCCTAAACCCCTAAGATATTTTAAAGTAACTATCATATCTGAATGTCCCATTATCTGCTGTAATAAATGTATTTCTTTTGTTTTACGATAAATACTAACAGCAGACGTATGTCTAAAAGAATAGATAGTGTGGTTCTTTTCAACTATACCCAATTTAACCATTTTTGAATGACATCTTGTCCAAGCTGTACTAAAATAGGCTTCGTTATAGGGTGTACATGTAAAAGAAAAGATATTATCAATTACATCTATTCCCTTTATAAGGGAAAATATTTCGTCTCTTAAATTATCAGGTACAAAAACAATTCTAGGTCTACCACTTTTGTTTTCTTTAGGAGATAAATGAATTTCTGTTAAATCATTATAAAAATGCCCCTTAGTCAGTTTACGAACTTCTTGATGTGGTCTTAATAATGAAAAGTAGCTAATAAGGCAGCATAGATATAAATTATAATGATTCACTTTCAAATACTGAAGAACATTTTTAAGCTGTTCTTCAGTATATATTTTATGCAAATTTGGCTTGGACTTTAATCTACTGGTATTCTTTATATTGGGAACAGCAACCCCAAATTGTTTATCAACCTGTGAAAAAAGTACTGCTAAATCTCTTCTTTTATTCATATAGTACGTTCCTGAACTATTGAATTTTAAAAGGAAATTCTGAATTTTAGATTGTTCAATATTATTTATTTCTCCTTCCCTTTCGTCTTTTGATAGAAATTGAAGGAAATCATCACAAACTCTTTTCAAATTCCTAATATAATTGTGATTTAGATTTAATAGTTTTTTCTGTTTTAATGCTTCTATTAAAGCACACTCTGTTGAAAGTACTTGATTTATTTGTTTTGGTGGATAGTCGCCTTTTTCGATTACTTTCTTAAATTCAAAGAGCAATTCATTTAATAATGAAGTTCTTTTGCGAATAGTTGAAGCCAAATTAGGTTTTATTTCTACACCTATTTTCTTTCCATTATATTCTTTTATCCATTTATTATTGTGCTTAATTATAATGAACGCTCTCTTTTTTAAATCTTGGGGATTATATACTTTTATTTGGATTTCAGACATAATATTTTCTCATATTATATCTCACATTATTTTAAACATCTATTAACTGATTGATTATTAGCAGCTCAGTTGGTTAGAGTAGAAGACTCATAATCTTTTGGTCACTGGTTCGAGCCCAGTTGGGAGCACTTGATTTAAAACCCGTTTCTATTGTATAGAAACGGGTTTTATTCTTTCTATAACTGAACTATCAGATAGCTTTATAAATCAATACAATCTTTAACACTTTTTCTCACTTTTGATAGAAAATATAGATCTCTGAGAGAAGAGCATCCAATAGATCTTCTGTCTTCTTCAATCATTAAATGGATTTTATCTAAATTTACAATCCAGGATTGTACCAATCAAGTTGATTGTTACTTCTAAATCCATACTCCTGAGTCGAGGATGAAGTGAGGATAAAGCATATGCTAGGCGTTGTAAAAGCATTTTCTCGAGAAGAACCATCATAGCAGATGCTTAACACAGATAAACTGCAGGTTAAGCATGTTACGTTAATACGTGTATCCCTTGATGGCCATCTGTAGTAAGCATATAGGATGAATCTAGAACAACTGACACGTAAGACACAACTGTAGATATATCGTAGTAAATACGAATAAGTACCGAACATTGTTGGCACTTCTATGGACTTTAAAGGACTTACATGGACTTCCAAGGACTTTTGATTGTAAGATTACTGAAGAATTTAGCTGTCTGCAGGTACAAAACCGGATTATACGGAATTGTTTGGGAGATACTTTTAAGCATGCTGTTTACCATCCAATCTAATGACCCTTCGGGCATCAATAAAGTCAAAAGGTTTACGTTCGGTCTCTTGCAATATATATTCTTTAATAATGCTAAATTAAGAATTATTTAAATATCCCCCAGCAATTCAACCTGATCCCTTTTTCCACTAATTATAAAAGGCAATAAATAGTAACGATAAAAGCTGATTAAATTTCCATCATCTAATTAAATACAATTTAGTAATGATCTAGATACACCTTTTAGTGCAGTACAACGCCTATTGACTAAACAGTAGGATATTCGGATCAAAGCCTCACATACTTAACAAGTAAGGCAATGATTTCAGTTTTATCAGCTAAATACCGATTACATAAAAACACAGCACCCTGCCCTGTCGTAGGATTGAAAAAAAGAAAAGAACTCACTCCAGGGTCATCTCCATCATGTCCAATAGTACCGTTATTATACAGGTTCCAGAATATGCCTTTATTTCGATAAGCTAAACTTATGCCTTTGGGCGGATTGTCTTTTAAAAACTGTGGGGTGAACATCATTTGATATGATTCTTTGGTTAAAAGTCTTTGATTTCCGTTATAACCATTGATCAACGCTATTAAATATTTGCTTAGATCAGTTGTGTTTGTTCTAAGCCCACCGTCGGGATAAGTGATACACTGATAAAAAGGAAATGATGTCACCAGGTTATAATAAGGTTTGGCATATTTATTTAATTCTTGGGCATTTAAAAACCAACTGGAGTTTTTCATTTTAAGTGGTTTTAAGATATATTTTTCTGTAAACTCAGCATAAGTCATACCTGATTTGACCTCAATCAGATAGGCCGCTAGTGCAGATGCAATGTTACTATAATGTACTGAGCTACCTGGTTCATTTTCTGCAAAGTTGTTTGTATTATAATATCTTCCATCTCCCGCTAGGTAGTCACATAAGAATGTTTTGAGTGAGGTGTTCCTAACCTGTTTACGATAACCTAGATTTTGTAATATTTTATATGCCGAAGCATCGTATTCTGCAAATCCTTCATCAAATTGATAAGTGTCAGGGAAAATCGCAGGATTATCCAGAATACTGGAGCTATGGTTACTCAATTCCCTTACAGTAATCTCAGTCATTGGATAATTAGGATTCACTACTTTAAAAGGAAGTATGCTGTTGATATTGGTTTCTAAATTGAAATAGCCTAATTCAACTGCTTTCATCAAAGCGATAGCAATAAAAGTTTTACTTACAGAACCAATATTCTGTATCGTGTGTGAGGTGTATTTGGTTTTTTTTGAAACATCAGCGTAACCAAAATTGTGTTCATACAAGATTTGCTTTGAATTAACTAATATAACAGACATTCCAGTTAAACTGTCTTTTTTTACGATTTGCTCTAGTAATGTTGTAAGTGTATCAAGTCTAGACTGTCCGTAAGTAATTTGCGCATTGGCACAAAACAATACGCATCCAATAATAATCTGTTTCCATCTTTTCATCATGATTAATCTTAATTAGATTACAAAATTAGCTGACAGGAAAGTTCTATAATTGTAAAAAATCGAAATGTCCTGTTAACGGCAATATATATTCGCTTACCTTAAATTGAGCAGGTGCTTCTGAAATAATGCGTTTATATGATCGAATAAAGTGCGATTGATCGTAATACCCATGTCGGAGGGCAAGAGTGCCTAAATGACAATTATCGTTCGGATTACTCAAATCATCTATTAATTTCCTTAGTTGTAAAATAGATTGAATTTCTTTAGCAGTAAGGCCTACCAAAGTTTTAAATTTTTGCTCAACACGCCGTTGTGAATATCCAGAGGCAAAGGCTATATCGGAAATGTTTGCCTGTACTAATTTACCTGAACATAATCTCTTATACAACCATTGTATAAAACGGCTATCAACGTCTACATACATGTAAGCGTCCATCGCTTTATACAATGCCTGGATGACCGCTGCGTCGTTTCTTAGATCAATACCTAGAAACTGTTGGTGTATAAACTGATTGAGATATTCCAAGCTCACGATATCATTAACCAACTCATGCATAGAAATATTGGTAATAACTGGTGGCAACCAAGGTTTAATCTGTGCCATTATAGCTTTGGAATAAGGTTTCAAGATCATGCTTGCCCGTTTACTTATCTGTCCTGATAGATAAGTACCTGCAGGCAGTTCAATTGTTTTGCTTGCTAAATTTAACCAGATCCCATTACCACTAACGAAAACAATTGTACAGCATCCATTCGGTAGTGTATAGCTAGCTGGCGTAGAGAATGGATGTTGCAGATTATTTAATATCCAAAATTTTTGAATGTATGGCTTATAACATTCTTTAGTTGAAACCTCACTATAAAATTCACTCATGTTCCACTCATTTATTACAAATAAACAAGATTAATGAAAATATTCTGTAAAATAGAAGATACCATTCCTATACACGGTATTATTTATACTTGGCTAATCTTTTAAAATACGTAAAATTCTTACCTAGAAGACCTTTATTTTCATCAAGATTGTATGACAACAAACAGCTATCAATACATGAAAAACGAAATCCCTATCCAAAGCTACAGCCTATTGCTCGTTGATTATTTCAACAACAATAATCTGAAAATAATTTATTAACAAATCATTGCCGATTTTACTCTTAGACTTATAAGCTTTACACAATATACGTGTTACCTTAATCCAACCATGTACTGTAGTAATATGGTTGGTCCAAAGAAGAACAAAAGCATGAAATATTAAAAGCCCAAGATATAACCGAAACTATTCTTTTTATCTTGAAACAACCTAAACAAATAAATATCATAGAAATTCGTATAAAATCACTGCGTCAGTTTATGTAACTGCATTCGCTATAAAACATGAAGTTGGATTAAATGCGTATGTGGCAACAAGTACATATACGTAGAAGTAAAAGATTAACTCGTTTTTTACGTCAAATAAGCTTCTTATTTCAACATTCAACATCTTTGATTGTTCTACTCTAAACATGAGTTAATAAACTTAGCATTGACAGTAAGTGAAAAACCATTAAAACTAACATTGAAACACATGAAAATAGCTATCATAGGAACATACCCTCCACGAAAATGTGGAATTGCGACATTCACGCAGGATCTGTATAAATCTCTTATCATATTATCTGATGAAAAACATGGGATATTTTCTATTTCTGATGGATGTGAGGAAACTGTCCCAACAGAAGTTTCTTTCATCATCGATAAAGATGATGTAAATAGCTATCATCATGCTGCACAATTGATCAATCAAAACTACAATGCTTGTCTTATACAACATGAATATGGAATCTTCGGTGGTGAGACAGGATGTTATATCATAGATCTACTCCAAAAATTAACAGTACCTGTTGCTACCAATTTACATACAATCTTACAAAATCCCAGTATAAACGAAAACAAGATCCTCTGTCAATTGGCTCAATACAGTGACAAAATTACGGTAATGACTCCCTATGCTATTCAGATGTTGAAAGAAATCTATCAGATTGAGGAAGAAAAAATAACATTTATCCCGCATGGAGTTCCAGAGTTTACATATAACCAAAAAATAGCCAAAGAAAGACTTGGTTTACAAGATAAAAAAATTATGTTAAGCTTTGGATTTGTTGGACGAAATAAAGGTTTTGAAACGGCATTAGAAGCTATCGCAAATGTGGAAGAAGAAGATTTTGTTTATATCATATTAGGTACTACGCATCCCAATATATTAAAAGAAGAAGGAGAATTTTATAGGCTATCACTTATTGATAAAGCAAAGAAATTAGCGATTGACCATAAAATACAGTTCATCAA
Organism: Sphingobacterium sp. SRCM116780; assembly: GCF_021442025.1. NCBI lineage: Bacteria > Pseudomonadati > Bacteroidota > Sphingobacteriia > Sphingobacteriales > Sphingobacteriaceae > Sphingobacterium > Sphingobacterium sp. SRCM116780. The sequence goes on along the minus strand of NZ_CP090446.1, from coordinate 1,451,069 downwards.
TTCTTTTGCTTCCGAAGAGCTCCTGATCAAATATCTTAATGCTTGTGATATCTATGTCACTCCTTATCCTAATGAAAATCAGATAAGCAGCGGCACGCTATCTTTTGCTATTGGCGCAGGAGCAGCCGTCATATCAACACCCTATTGGTACGCAAAAGATCTTTTAGCAGAAGAAAGGGGCTTGCTTTTTCCATTTAAAGATGCAAAAGCACTCTCATTAATAATCAATCAGTTACTCAAAGATCCTGATTTATTAAAAAGATACAGAAGTAATGCAGCAAACTATGGTGCACAAATATCATGGCTAAATATTGGAAAACTTCAGCTTAATCTCATAGAAAGTCTACAGCAAGATCGGGCTGTATCAACACCGTCTTCATACATTACGAAGCAAAACAAACTAGTTGCTCCGATGTTTCCGACGAGCAACCATCATAGATTGTCATCGTAAACATACTGATGAATAGTGACGATAGCGGTTAGTTCTACTTGCTTCTATCCATTTACAACATTTATTATATAGCTAAAACTTAAAAAGGCATCTTAATTTATATTAGGATGCCTTTTGAAATTACAATCGTTTCCAATATTTTTCTTTTATCTATCATGGATAAAGTGAATAACGACCTATCGCGTTTTTGAATCCTTTCCCTTCATTAAATTAGCTAAAAAGAAGGATCAGCTTATTTTTTAGCCCTATTAGTTTTTTCCTTCTCCATCAAATGTTTGGAAAATCGCCTTCAATTCTGCCAGTTTTTCAGGATATTCATGAATTAAATTTGTTCGTTCACTAGGATCCCAAGCTATATTATAAAGCTCTTCTAGCGTAGATTCAGTTTTCCCTGCAGCTAAATTGGTTTTTTGTGTCGTCACGCGATATTTCCAATCTCCCACTTTCACAGCTTCCGCTTTGCCATAATTCACTAAGAAAATAGGTCGATGACTATAGGTTAAATCATCTGCTTTTCCTTCCAATAAAGATTGTATAGACTGACCATCCAATGTGTGTTCTGGTAATTTAGCTCCTGTCCATGCAGCAATAGTGGGCAATATGTCCAAATTACTAATAGATGACCTGATCACTTTTCCTGCTGGAATAATTCCTTTTCCAAAAGCGATAAATGGTACCCGTGTTCCTCCCTCATAGGTTAGTGCTTTCGAACCTTTAAACACACCAGCTGTTCCCACATGCCAATTTTTAGTTGCCTGATCATCCGACATACGGGTTGGATATTCGATCCAAGGACCATTATCACTAGAGAATAGGATAATCGTGTTTTTGTCCAGTCCTTTTTTTTCTAAGGTATGCCATAATTGCGCTATGTAATGATCAAATTCTAGCAATACTGCACCTAGTGGCCCTGCATTCTGTGCTGCTGCATAAGGATTTTTTTTATTAGCAAAAGCGATAGGCAGATGTGGAAAATTATGGGCATAGTATAAAAAGAAAGGTTTATCCTTTTGTTGTCGATTGATGAAATTGATCGCTTCATGGTTATAAAGTTGACTTAGATCCGAATCATCTGGAGCAAATACCTCTGGTTTATGATTTCTAAAAATCTTAATAATGGTATCTGTCTTTACATAAGGAGCTCGGTAGTCATGGCTATACAACATACCATAAAAGAAGTCGAACCCTTGAGCATTCGGTAAGGATTCAGGTTTATCACCTAAATGCCACTTCCCTACTAGAGCGGTTTGATAGCCTTGTTTCTTCAACATCTCGGCAATTGTCACCTCGTCATCTGGCAAACCTAATTCAGATCCTGGACCAATAGGTTGTGGTAAATTATAGCGCGAAGCATAGCGACCAGTCAATAGTGAAGCCCTAGAAGGTGTACAGGAAGGTGTAGAAACGACATAATTCGTCGCCCTTACTCCTTGACTTGCCAAAGAGTCCAAAAAAGGTGTGGAAATGTTGGGACTTCCATAACTCCCCAAATCCGAATACCCCATATCATCTGTCAATATAAAGATAATATTAGGAGGTTGTTTTTGAGCATATAAAAATGGAGACCAGCTTATACAAGACAATAGTAATAAAGATCTTTTGAGTATTAATAGCATTTTCATATAATATCACTGAGGTAAAGGTTTGTTATTTATATTCTTTTATTACAGAAAGTAGATTTTATTTGCTGTTTCCAGTATTAATATCAACTTAAGAATGGGATAAAAATAACAAATACAACTAAAGATTTAATTTATTTTATGAAAAACATAAAATAAAGCTAGACTTCACCATCATTCTTCTATAAGAAAACTATACTCCTTTAGAAAGTAAAGCTGAAATATTTTGGTATTAAAGGATTGAAAAACGGATAGCAAAACGTGTTAATTTTTAGTCATTCAGGATTATTGTTCAAAATTCAGCGGTATTTTATACAGACAAATAGAAAACCATGGGGATTTAACTTATGTACGGATTGTTGAAAAATTGGAATAAAGGTGTCTGCATTTGTGGTGACTATATGTTTAATGAGTCTATCGTCGAAATGTTTTTCTAAATTAAAAAGGTGTCCCCTTTTATCACATGCTTCCGGAAGTTAACCCCTTTTTGGAAACACATGACTTTTTGGGAGACACCTTTTTAGAAATCGAATGTTACTAATAATAAGTCTTCAAATAACGTTCAGTTGCTTCTTTATCATGATTCATACGTATCCGCCAAATCAATTCCTGAACATTAACCTGTTCAAAGTCTGCGTTCAAATGATTATTCATCAATTTAGCTGCAGAAGCTCCTCCCAAGTTTCCGTCATTGTTCTCAGCCAAAGGATCAGTTCCTTTACCGATATCCGTAAATTTGCTCCATGCATGAACACTTATTACTGAAAATTTGTTATCTCCGTCAGCGGTCAGTTTTTGGGCAATATATGCTGGAGTACCTTCCCGATCATGATTAACGTTTCCAAAATTCCATAAGCTATAACGTATACTGATAACAGGAATTTCATACCCTTGTTTATTTTTCAGCCAAATAACCTCACCTTTTCCACCAGCGTATGGACTATATTGTAGCACGACAAGTCCCTCAAGCTGATCATTTGCATCAATAAACGCTTGATAGCCTTCCTTGGCCGCAGCAGATTTTACATCTTTCGCCATCAATCCCAATACCTTGATCCGATGTTGTCGCATATTTTGTGCTACATTCTCTGCTAAATTATTGATACGTGTCGTTCTATTTTCTTCCAGTCCAAAATTATCCACATATTGATACCCTCCACCAAGTGCTTCGATCAGCGTATAGTCACGATGTTGCTTATTGAAAATATTATTGAATTGACTTGGAGCCATTTGCAATAGATTACTCGCTGAAATTCCAAATCCCATTTTCATACCCGCAGCATCTCCATTCAGGTAAAAATCGGAAACAAAATCGTTCATCATCCATTGTACATTATCACCATCCGAAAGATAGTAAGAGACGAATTTCTTATCCTTTTTCCAATCGATGAATTGCGGATTGATGACTTTTGCAAGCACGGCAGTCTGCCGCTGTTTGTAAGTAAGTGAAGTGAGCGGAATATTATAAGTCCAGTCACTTGGTACCCAGACATGTCCTTTGACAGATGCCCTGTTCACAAATAAGGATTCGTCCACGCCTTGCTCCCAACCATAAATTGGTGCACCAGGCGCTAACCAAGACAAAATTTCCTCATACAACTGTAGATTTTGTCCTGAAGAAGGATTTTCCTTTTGCTTATTGATATTGATGACGAACAGATTATTGGCGATAGCAAAATCACGTAATTCACCCGTTTGAACAGGCATGACAACCAAAGCTTTATTACTCACCTTTGTCTTAAATTCGTTCCATGCATCTACCGTTGATTTAGTACGCGCATCATATTTCATTGTATATCCAGCTGCATCGTAATTGGCCTTATCCCGCACATCGACAATAAGCGCATTATACACGGAAGAAGCTACAGAAGCCACGATATTGCTTTCCGGATTATTAGTCACATCAGTAAGTACATAGCCGTCAAATAGATCTTTCAGCTGTAACTTGATACCTTCTGATGGACCATAATTATTTCTTGCCAATTCGATGGCACTCTGCATCCCCTGCTCACTGATTCCCATATCCGTCAATGCTTGTTTGGAAAGTCCATAGGATTCTCGTCCAGCATGATCATGTAACCAAACACCAATTTCACTTTTCCCTTGTTGTACGGCACGATTGGTCAGTCCAGCCAATGATTGTGCCAGTAGGTGATATTGTAACCCACGGATTTCATTGCTCTCGCCAATATTATTTCTTGAGCCAACATTGAGAACCTCCACAACAGACCAGTATCGTTTGGGTTTTACAGTCATTTCAGGTAAATTGTATTGCCCGTTATCTTGAATAGGATCATACAGATCTTCATATAACTGAGGGTCTGAATCATTGATACCCTGATTAATTTCAGGACTTTTATATTTTGAACAGCTCAAAGATAAACTGCAGAGCACAAGTACTATTCCATTCATTTTATATCGTTTCATAAAGTATTCAATTTAATTGTAACCATTATTTTGGGTCAAACCCTCCGTTTTATTGATTTCATCCTGCGGAATGGGTCTCAATAGATGAATGGTATTTAAGTTATTGTATTTTTGAACCAATGGATTATTTGCTTTGACACGTGTAAGAAGCTTTCCTGTTCGTTTAAGGTCAAACCAACGGTCATGTTCCCCCATCAATTCCCGCGCACGCTCATCGAGTAGGCCATCTAAACTAATGGTCATTATCTTGAGATGATCGTTAAAAGCCGATTCTGATACTGCCGCACGTTTCCGTAAATCATTGATCAGGTTGAGCGCATCTTGATTTTGGTGCATACCCAGATAAGCTTCTGCAGCCAATAAATAAGTATCTGATAGCCGGAAAATAACATCTTCGCGAGTACCTGCACCTCCCCATGGCATTTTGGTATCTTTAAATTTTTCGATAATCGGCATACGATCAATCGCATTCGTCAAAATAGGCAATGCGGTAGACTGTGGATACCAATTGTATTCAGTTCCAGTTTTAAATGGATAAAATCGCAATGCTCCTGGCGTGTTACCTGACTCATCGTTCCATCGTGGAAAATAAATCCCCAGTTTACCAAAATCCTTATTCGTTGGATTATTAATCGTGAATGATCGTTTAAAGGTTACATCATAACGAGTATCCAACTCAGGGTATTCAAAATATTCATGTGCTTTGGGAATCACCCAATACTGTCTGCTCATAGCACTGTAATCAGCCTGATTTCGTACAAAAAGGTCTGGTTCCAACGCTGTAATATTAAATCCGAAAAGTTGCTGTTGCGGATTCCCGCTACCAACATAATTCTTATCTGTACCATATTGCATGGCCCAGATTACTTCACTGTTATTTTGATTATTTTCATCATAAACACTTGCGTAGGAACTCAGCAAACGATATTGACTTGACTGCTTAATAGTCGTAAAGTTTTGAGCTGCGTCTTTGAAATCTGTTGCGACTGCGTAAGGTTTGTAAGCACGGGTCAAGTATAACTTACCTAACAAAAAGCGGATAGCAGCATCGTTAATTTCACCAGCTTCGCTATTTCCAAAAGTTAATATCCCCTTTGCGCTTTCAAGATCTTCGATCAACTGCTTGTAAACCTGCGCTTCTGGAACGCGCTGCACAGTTTTTAAAACCTCCTTTTGTTCTTCTAAATAGAGTGGTACATCTCCAAATGTTTCTACTAAATAATAATATGCTAAGGCACGGAAGAATTTTCCTTTGGCAACCATTTTTTGATAATCGTTGCCTGCAATTTCCACAGAGGTTCTTGTTAACAAGATATTGGATTCCTGTACTATTTTATACAGATTATTCCAATACCCGCCAATTACAGGTGCAGTACCATTAAAAGTCTTGTCATAACCATTAAACATTCGCTCTGATTCTCCCTCGGTAATAGCCATATACAAATCGGTTCCGAAATATTGTATTTCTCCCGTATTGAAAATTGCACGGCTTTTTACATATAGATCGACAATGAGCTTTTCCTGTCCTTCTTTACTGTCATAAAATTGATCAGTCACTACAGAAGGTGAATCGACATCCAAAAAGCTGGAACAGCCTTCCATACTGGACAGTAGCAATAACCCCAATAAGAAAAGGCTCATCTGATTTTTCAATATATTCTTCATGTTGTAAAAATTAAAATGAAACATTTACCCCAACATTGAATGTTCGAGGAAAAATAGACAATTGAGTATACAAGTTTTCACCAATAATTTCGGGATCTGGACCCATATACTTGGTGAATGTAAAAGGGTTAAGAACAGAAGCATACGCCCTAAATGATTTACTCTTTATACGTTTGGCCCATGCTATTGGAAGTGCATATCCAAAAGTGATATTCTGAACCTTCACAAAGGTTCCACTTACTTTTCCCAATACTTGGGTATAATAAGATTGTGCTCCGATTTGTGGATAAGCATTGCTTCTATTCTCTGGAGTCCAATAAGGCACATCTAGTTTATTCCAATGTTCATTGTCCCATGCCGTAAACGTATAAGTGAAATCATCATTATACAAGCCACCTATACGCCCGTAAACATAAACGGAAAGATCAAAATTCTTGTAATTGAATGTATTGGTCAGTCCAAATGTATAGTCAGGAGAAGGTGTCCCTAATACTTTGTAGTCTCTTTCATCCAATACACCATCATCGTTCAGATCTGCAACTTTGATATGTCCTGGTGATTGACCATACTTGGTTGCCATTTCTTTTTCTTCCTCCTGCCATATACCAAGGCGTTCAAAATCATAGATCACCCGAATTGGTTGTCCGATAAACCATCGATTGGCAAGATCGTCCTGACCATTTCCGAAGATATCTTTGATACGATTTCTGTTAAGGGAGAACACCGCATTTGTTTTCCATGAGAAATCAGTCTTTTGAATATTGATGCTTTTCAAACTAACTTCAACACCTTTATTACCTGTTGTACCTACATTACGCAGAATGGATGTATACCCATTCAAACCTGCTACAGATTGTCTGAATATCAAATCTTTGGTAGTTCGATCATAAACATCTACTGTACCTGAAATACGGTTATTTAATACCGAGAAATCCAATCCAAAGTTCCATTCGGAAGTCATTTCCCATCGGAGATCGGGATTACCTTTGGTAGCACCTATTCCATAGCCGTTTTGACCTTTTCCATTGATGGCGTATTTAGAGAGATCCAACACACTGTTGACCACATTATAATCCATATTATTATTACCGCTTTTTCCCCAGCTCAATCTTAGCTTAAGATCATTGAAAAGATGTTGATCTTTCATAAAGCTCTCGTTTGATATCCGCCAAGCCAATGCTGCTGATGGCATAAATCCCCATCGATTTTGAGGTGACAAGCGCGAAGTACCATCTCGACGACCAGTCAAAGTAACCAAATAACGATCCTTATATCCATAGTTGAAACGCATCATATAGGATAACATGGCAGCTTCCCAATAATAGCTCGATACATCAATAATTTCTTCTGCCGATTGAATGGCATGCCAATCTGAATCAAAAGGCATTCCTACACCACGCATTTGGGATCCCTGGTGTGTTTCTTTCTGCATGCTAAACAGGCCAACAACATTAATTTTATGGATATCAGCCCAATTCTTATCGTAGGTCAATGTGTTATCCCACACGTAGTTGAGATTTTTACTTTCCTTACGAAAGGCATCTGGTGCATTCACCCCACTTTTGGCCTGCGTATATTGTCCGATCCATTCACCATAGGTATCATTGTCCAACTGAATAGCAAACTGCGATTTGAATGTCAGATTTTGTAATGGCTTAAATTCTGTAAAACCTGCTAGATTAATATAGTTCGCTTCGGTTATTTTTTTATTGTTTTCAATCTGAACAAACGGATTTATTTTGCTGGAGGTCGGCTGCACTTCAAACGCATAATTTCCATCTTTATCATATGGGCTTGCAATCGGTGGAATAAAATACGCATTGATAAGAGCATCGTCTGCACCATGGTTAGTCCTATTGAATGAAAAATAATTGTTCATACCCACTTTGAAACGATCTGAAATACGGTGCTGTAAACCCATATTCGCGGTATAACGTTTAAAATTTTCATTGCCAACAAGACCATCGTCATTGTTATATCCAGCTGAAAAAGAATAACTGCTTTTTTCGGACTGCCCGTTCGCGCTGAAGTACTGTACATTTCCTAAACTATTTGAAGTGATTTCCCGTAACCAGTCATAGTATTCACCATATTTGATTCTTCGTTTCTCGTCAGCGGTCAAGAAATCTGATCTTCCCAGTGAACTTTCACCGTATTTCTTTTTCCATAGCGCAATCTTGTAATCTACATATTCGAGACCATTACCCATGTTACCGATCATATCAGGAATACGGGTTGGAGTTTTTAAGCTAAGCGAACCCGAATATTCCAATTGAAAGCCCTGTTTTTTACCTCCTGCTTTTGTGGTAATAATAACAACACCGTTGGCTCCCCTTGAACCGTAAATGGCCGATGAAGAAGCATCTTTTAAAATATCAATGGTCTCAATATCGGCAGCATTCAGATGGCGCATGCCGGAGTAAGATGGAATACCATCAATTACGTACAAGGGCTCATTAGAATAGTTAAATGAATTGGTTCCCCTAATCTGTACACTCATATCAGCTCCTGGTCTATTGTTGGATTTGGTCACCAACACACCGCTTACCCGACCATTCAATGCTTCCGTTACATTGGTAGCCTGTGCTTGAACCAATTCCGAATTTTGAATATTCGCAATTGAACCCGTCAGATCTTTTTTCTGAACCTTACCGTAGCCATACACAACCACTTCATCCAAATTTTTATCTAAAACAGACAGTAATACCTCCATACTCCCATCCGTAGGAACAACCAAAGTAATTGGTTCGTATCCCAGTAAGGTGAAAGTTAATGAACTACCCACTTGCACATTCAATTCGAAAGTACCGTCCAGTTTACTGGAAGATAAGGCTTTCACATCATTTGCTATGGAAACACCCGCCAAGGAAGTTCCATTTTGATTTTTCACTCGGCCTTTCACCATCCTTTGTTGTCCCATGGTTACAATGGACACCAACATCAGCAAAAAGACAGATAGAATAGGTTTATGATAGATTTTCATAATGTTTCAATAAAGGTTATTTTAATTTGTGCCATTTATATTGTCCAACGATTTTGGCCTGGAATTTATTTGTCTTATCTGGAATAGCTTGGCTATTTTCAGGTACTTTTACAAAATCCCATGCACAGATCAGGTCTGATTCGTTTCCATTGACTTCTGCTGTCATCAGTTGATTGATTTCCGCAGCAGATTTAGCACTGCTCCATAACCTGAACTTCTTCATGTAACCAGTCATACCACGATTATTATCTTCGGGTTCGACAAAAGCCCACATTTTGAGGTTACGACTATTGGGTTGATATTTTTGCAAGATGCCAGCAGGATCTTTAATATCGTTAGATTTAGAAAAAAGCAATTGACCATTGATATACATTTTCAATTGATCTGAGGCCAGAGATTCGTCATAGACAGTTACAAGATGATTCCATGTGCCATAATTGGTCGGATAAGCCGCACCCCACTCTAATACACGATCTTGCTGAGGTCCCATTCCTAAGGTAGTACGGAGATTGCTACCCATAAAGTTGATCATCCAGCCCTCTTTTACGCCTTTACCATCGTGGCTAAATGTCGCCAAAAAATCACCGATCGCAAATTCAAAAAACCCAGGGTCGTATTTGATCCAAGACTCAATGGTGAATTGCTTAGAAGAGCTGAAGAGATTGGATTCTCCAAAATCGATATATCCTTTTTTATCAATACCAAAAACCTGCAGTTCGCCTGCTGTACCTGGGGATAAAGTTTCTTGATAGGAATTTCGAAAAGTTTGAATTGCTTTACTCGCGTCAATACAATAACTGTTCACTTCAAAGGGTAAAACAAAAAATCCCGCTTTCGCTTTGGAAATTCCTGTTTTAAGGTGATCAAGTGCCTGTTCGAATTCAACAGCATTCGCTTTAGGATATGTTCCGTCTACTTCACCAATTTGTGCTGTATCCAACAAGGTTTGCATGGTATCCAAATAATTGTTCAAACAGGAAAGATCCAGTTTAGTTGGTTCCTGTTTATTTTTGACACAGGCGGTCAAGAATAAGGCACCGCAAAAAATAAGAAGCAGTTTGCTTTTAGTCCATTTCATAATCAGATTGGTTAATTTATTATAATTGGAATATGTTATTTGCTAAATTGATTTACTAATCTTAGCATTCTCCGACATAATTCAAAAACAATATTAATCCAAGCTGGTTAATTCAAGGGTTAATCAAGAGGTTAATCCTAAAAAAAATGCACTAATCCTTATTGAATAGAGATTCAAAGGGTACGATATAGTCTGAACCCATCCATTTAAGATACCTTTTTTGAAATTTACGATATGATTTTTTAGCTTTTGTCTCCTCATGCATGTGTTGCCAAATGCCAATTTCAATTTTAAGTGCTTCAGTGGATACTGGGTCTGTCAAATAAAGAATCTGAATAAGCTGCAGTGCCATTTTTAGCTCGTTCAGTGAACAAGCTCGTTGGATTTCTTGCATCAAAAACTCAATGAGGTGTTGTTCATTTTGAGATTTTAAGGTATCAAGACCATCAGCACTTTCCTTAGATAAAAATTGTCCTCGGTTCAAAATTGTCCATAATTCATTGGTCATTTTGCCCTGATCGATCATCTCTTTAAAGCGATAGCTATCCAAGTAGGTGCCATCCAGTTCTATTTTATAATAAGGTTGTGTATAATTTAACTTAATACCTTCCAAATATTCCAAGGATTTTCGTAGATGATTCAAGGTAACACCACGTATGTTCTTTGACACCGTATGCTCCTTATCAGGCCAAAGTAAATTGCTGATCATTTCAGATCTAATTCCCCTATTTGGATCATGCAAAAGAATCAGAATAAACAGATGTTTTACCTTTCCTTTAAAAAGGTGTGTAATATCTACTCCTTTGGCATCTATGACTTGAAAATCACCAAAAAAATGAATACAGTTTTTAGAGGGGAACAAAAAATTATCTTCCAAAATCAATTCTCCGTAGGAGCTCTTGGATGACGTGACTTCTGTGAATGGTAAATGATCCGAATACTTCGAGACAGAATTTGATTCTGAAGTATTACGTTTCTTTAATCCCCAATAGAGCCCATAAACAATAAGAACTACACTGACAATGACCCAAGGCAAAACATTTAACTTTTTCTGATCTTGTTCCATCTCCCAAGCTGTTCTGGTTAAAACGGGCAACCTTAACCTATAGATTATTATTTCAGATTTTACCTCCTCATTATCATACACTTCTGTCACTGCGTACAACCTATTTAATGGTTCGAACTGAAAAAGATTTGCATTGGTCTTTATTTTATCAGATTTAATCGGAATCGAATCAGCCAAAACCTGATAATTAGGTTTATCAATAGAAAACTGATACAGATGCAAGAAGGAACTGGATTCATATTCTGCATACATTAATCCATAAAAATTTCGTTTACCATCATAAACCAATTGTCTAACCGGAACTTTATTTTTATCCTTCCATGTCAATTGCCACATTTTCTTGACCACGCGACTTTTTAGATCCAACTGGTACAAATCATAATAATAACTTCGCCCTAAATTATTATCACCCTGTGCGTTACCCATCCCAGCAAAGATGTAGAAGTTATTAGATCGATCGATAAAAGAAGAAGTAAAATAACGGGGATGAATTCTATCCCCTGTAGTGCTGAGGGTATCCCAAATCCCAGTTTTGATATTTAATTTAAGAAAGTGTCCATTGTAACGTTCATTACCAAAACCTCCAAAAATCATATAATCCATTTGTGAAAGCACTTGTCCCGTATGGTGATGAAGCTGCATAGGTAACTGGTGCTTACTCATGCAGACGAGGTGTGGATTATCCAAATCTACCTGAACAATCGAACAAATTCCTTCTGCCAGGTTATTGACTTCATATATGTATAATTTATTGTCCAGTAAGAAGCTATTACCAAGTTGAATCTGAAAAGGAAGATTGGCTGGCATAGGACTTACAGTCTCTTTTCCTGAATAGAGGTCAATTAATCGAATACTATCTTGTGAAAAGACAACCAATCGTCCACGCTCTTGATCCATTTGATACCCCCCTACGGATTTTAGATTCACAGTTTTCCATTTCTCCCAAAAGAAAGATTCCCTGGCCAACCAATTGGGATTGGTCACTTTTCCAATTACTTTTCCCTGATTGTCGTGGATTACATTTCCTTCTCGCTCTTTCAAAGGAATTCGGCATTGCAAATGTCCATTGGAAAGCTGTAAATCTTTAATCGTAAAATCTGCAACATCAATAACATATCCATGCTTTCCGAAGATCAGTTCTTGAGGTATCGCCTTATTTTTGAATCCGATAATTTCTGGTAAGATGACAGATTTGTCCATGACTTTCCAGGTAAGACTTTTTTTAATCAGATCAATATGTAAGGCTATAGGAAACCATTGTTGAATTTTGAGTTGGCTTTTATCAAAGACAAAATGTCCGAGTCCGCTTATTCCTTCCAAATTAAGGCTAAACTCAATTTTATCATCATGAGTATCTTTAAGATTCATCGAAATTACTTGGTCTGAACCAGCAAATTTCAATTTAAATATTCCACCCTGATTCGATTTCTCGTCAAGTGCCAGATGAAAAGAGAGTTGAAAATTTCCATTTTCAAATGATTCAATATCAGAGATTTGACTGAAAGAGATTTCAGCAGCTGAGCGTTTGTTGATAGGATAGCTATTCCCATTGATTCGCAACCCATTTGCACATACCTCTCCCAATAGGAAAAACAAGCCTATCGTGAATACATATTTAAAAAACGTATACCCTATGATTCTAGAAAAACACCTTCCCATGCGGCAAACAGTCAGAAAAATTAATGTTAAACCTCAATAATTGATTAATAAGTTTCACGAATCTAATAACAAAAAATGAAAGATAGTTCAGGTTTTCATTTTTTCGTATCATATTTTTATTTGATCAATTTCAAGCCATCAATAGTTCATTTATGGACTATTCTTCCCCAACATTTCAATCCAGTATTTACCCTACTCACCCAGTTCCATGAAAATGAATTTTCCTTGTAATAAGTCCACGCGCTTACTCCTCTTCACGGAGATCTGAAAATACTGGCATCAGAGATTGAAAAAACGAACAACAAAATGTATCGATTTTTATTCATATCGGATCATTTGTCAAAAATTCAGAAATTACTTCATCATATTTTTGTCAAATGAGCACATGAAAGGTTTAGTTTTTACAGAAAACAGACGATCATCCAATTTGAATTTTTATACCTTTGGCCAATGAGTATTTCTATTGAAAATACAGCAAATCTTTATAACTGTATTTCTGATCCAACTTTCGTTAAGTATCTGAATGGATTAAAATATCACATTTGACTAGGTGCTCACAAGCATATTGTTCTACGAAATTCCCAATACACGTATATTCATTATCGTAGACATAATCTTGTTATTAACATAACTGCATGAACAACAACATACATTCACGAAAATCCATTATTCCAACGCTACTTGCATTTGCTTTGGTTCCAGTCTCAGGTTTAGCTACTGATATCTATTTACCATCCATGCCTCAGATGGCACAAGAGCTAGGGTTAGCTCAAAGCAAGATACAATTGACGCTTTCCCTTTTCCTGATCAGTTACGGTGTCGCCCAATTCTTTACTGGTGCACTTGTCGATGCTTGGGGACGATATCGAATTACCTTACTTTCTTTATTTCTATTTATCTTAAGCTTTTGGATAACCGCTACGACACACAGCATATTGGTGATCTATCTGATGCGTATCCTGCAGGGAATTCTGTCAGCCTTTGTTGTGGTTTCAAAAAGAGCTTTTTTTGTGGATGTGTATGAAGGTGAAGAGCGTAAGCGCTATTTGAGTGTCATCACAATTGTTTGGTCTCTTGCTCCAATTATTGCCCCTTTTATTGGTGGTTATTTACAAGCTCAATGCGGTTGGCGTTCCAATTTTATGGTCTTAGCGGTTTATTGTGCTGTACTATTTGTATTAGAGTTAATTTTTTCAGGAGAGACCATCCGTCAGAAAAATCCACTACGTGTGGAATTTTTAATCAGCGAATTTAAAATGATGCTGCAGACCAAAGACTTTACTTATGGGGTCTTTATGTGTGGAGTCAGTTATGGATTGGTGATGTTCTATAACCTGAGTGGACCATTTTTCATCGAACATCAATTGGGATACAGTTCCATTACCACAGGATATATTTCGCTCATTATGGGTTTGGCCTGGATGTCTGGAGGATTTATAGGTCGAGCATTGATCAAGAAAGCATTATTACCAAAATTAAGAGCTGCAAACTTTTTACAGATCGGCTTTATCCTCTTGATGATCATTATATCGCCTTATGTTACGAACTTGTATACCCTATCCCTATTTGCTTTCCTCATCCATATGACAGCAGGGTTTATCTTCAATAATTATTTTGGCTATTGCTTAGGTCGGTTCCCATCATCCGCAGGTATAGCTGGTGGATTGGCAGGTGGAATTACCTACCTCATCACATCGTCCCTCAGCTATCTTGTTGTAAGTTTGGTTCAACCCGATACACAAGTACAAATAGGAATTGGATACATTATATTTGCCCTACTTGGATTCGTAATTTTGATTTTGATCAAACTAAAAAAAGCATATTAAATGATCCCGTCTAGTCGGAATAGATGCCGACTAGACAACTTATTCGTGTATTATTCCTGAGCTATGGCATAGTTAACCGATAAATTCTATCGAACAATAGCTAATTTTCAATATTTTAATATTGAATCACTTGACTCGATTCCATTGGTAAATCAGGCACTGAGATGGAAGCACCAGCAGCAAATACAGCTCTAAATTTCTCCATATGTTTTTGTTTTCAACTTATATCGGGCCTTTCTGGTATGTTTATGCATTGAATAAATTTGAGATTCTATGGAATGAAACTTTTCGTAAAAGTCACTGTCACTCATTAATTTTTTAGTATATTAGGTATACTATTTTATTTCTGTTACTCGTTAATATTTAAGACGAAAATAGAAAAATACAACATATAATAGATATGATTACTTCTACGATCAGTATACAAGCAAAGGCAGCCAATATATGGCAAGCACTCACCCATAAGGAGGAATTCAAACAGTGGTATTTTGACATTCCTGATTTTGAATTATCGGTGGGTTCAACATTTGATTTTTATGAACCAGGCGATGAAAAGAAATATCTACATCGTTGTACATTACTCGAAATCATCCCCAACAAGAAGCTTTCGTATACTTGGACCCACCCCGATTATAGTAAAGGCATAACGACTGTCACTTGGTTGCTGGAAGAAAAAAATGAGATAACTGAAGTTACCTTGCACCATCAAGGACTAAATCATATTCAGGATGCAGGTTCTCAATTTGCTCCAGAAAATTATCAACAAGGTTGGGATGAAATATTAGCTAATCTTAAAAAATATTTAATTAAAACCGTTTAATTGAGGAAAGGTAGTTACAATAAAATTCTAAAAAGATGAGGCCATTTTGCAAAAAATGGCCTCATCTTTTTGTCATAATCTAAGTACACTTTATTATTAAAATTGAACATCATATGACATCATTTGCTATCACAAGATAATTTTTTTTGAAAAAAAATATTTTATACTATCTTTGAGCAATTTAAATTCAATCTAAATAAAATTAATAATGAAAAGTACGTCCACTTTTTATGCTTTATCCTTAATAGGAATATTATTTTTTTGTCATTCTACCGCATGGGCACAACAATTTGAAGTAGTCATCAAAGACCCACAAAATAAACCACTGAGTCAAGTCAATATTACACTGAACGGTAAAAAAGCTGGATATTCAGATCAACAAGGAAGATTTGTTACAGAAAAAGGATCATGGAATAATCCCATTCAAATTCGTGTTTCTTATACAGGATTTACACCAGTAGAAAAGACGATCAACCTAGATACCGTTCAAAGCCCTATTTACTTCCAGCTCAATACCACTCGTGTTTTAGATGAGATTGTTGTGACTGCTGGTCGTAAACCAGAAAGCATATCAACAGTTCCTTCATCGATTTCCATTTTAAATTCCAAAGAAATAGAAGCACAAAGTCAGATCAGTACCAATCTTTCCACTATTTTGGGAAATACAATCCCAGGATTAGGTACCTCGACCAACAAAGCAACCAATTCAGGGCAAACGCTTCGTGGACGTGCAGTATTGGTCTTAATTGATGGAATTCCGCAATCTACACCCTTAATGAACGGTCAGCGAGATTTACGTACGATCGATCCAAGTGTTATCGAACGTATTGAGGTTATCAAAGGAGCAACTTCTATTTATGGAAATGGTTCTGCAGGAGGTATTATCAATTACATCACCAGAACTCCATCCGTAACTTCATCAGTGCTACAAGGATTGACGACTTTACGTACAACTTTCAATCCTGTTCATCCAGATGGAACAATGGGTTATCGTGCTAGTCAAACCTTTTTTGGAAGAAAAGAAAAATGGAACTATACGCTCAGTGGATCTGCAGATTATACCGGACTCCAACGCGATGCTGATGGTGTACCTTTAGGACAAACCGATGGATTATCTAATACATATCAATATAATGCGTTTTTTAAGCTCGGATATACTATTGACAGCAGCTCCAGTCTAACAGCTGTTTACAATTTCTACCGAAGCAATCAGCATAATCGTTACATTAGTCAAACGGGTGTATATGGAAAAAATCCGACCATCGGTATACGAGGTGAAGAACCTGGCAAACCAGCCGGAACACCTTACAACCACAATGCGATGTTAACCTATATTAAAAGTAATCTCATCGGACAAACTTCCTTAACAGCATCCGCTTATTATAACACTTTCCGTTCCATGAATCGGTATGTCCAAAATGCTTCTGCTTGGTACGGTCCAGGACAAACGCAGATCAATTCGGAAAAGAAAGGATTGCGTATTAACCTGAACACGCCATTCACATTTTTTCACTCTCCAGCAGATATTACATACGGATTGGATTTACTGAACGATGTTACTGATCAAAACCTGACGGATGGACGCGTTTATATTCCTTACATGGATATGCTCAATTTTGCTCCTTATGCGCAGATTAAAATTGATTTTTTCGAAAATTTAATCTTTAAAGGTGGGGTACGTTATGAGAATGCAACGGTTAAGATCAAAGACTTCAACACCATCGCCACTGGCCCAAATAACGAAGGGAGCATTGCGGTTAAAGGTGGTAAAATTCCTTATAAAGGAGCAACTTTCAATGCTGGATTGCGATATAATAAATATGCTGTATTCAATCCATTTATAAGTTTTTCACAAGGGTTTGCTATCAATGAACTCGGTCGTATTGTGCGTCGAGCTACAAATAACGACTTAGATAGTATACTCACAGATCCAATTGTAACCAACAACTATGAAATCGGGTTTTCAAGCAATTATAGCATTTTCCAACTTTCAGCATCCTATTATTATAGTACATCAAAAATGGGTGTTGAGTTAGTCGATGTTGGTGGGTATTTAACTGCACAGCGTCTTCCTGAGGATGTATATGGCTATGAAATTGCCTTAAATGCCAATCTTAACAGACAATTTAC
The DNA here is from genome assembly GCF_021442025.1 of Sphingobacterium sp. SRCM116780. Taxonomy (NCBI): domain Bacteria; kingdom Pseudomonadati; phylum Bacteroidota; class Sphingobacteriia; order Sphingobacteriales; family Sphingobacteriaceae; genus Sphingobacterium; species Sphingobacterium sp. SRCM116780. Next base: position 1,433,345 of record NZ_CP090446.1, on the reverse strand, counting down.
TGTTGGTGGAACGCTGGCCTATGTTGAAGGTAAATCTAAAAAAGAAGATGGGACAAAAACTTACCTCAATGGCTCTCGTATAGCACCTTTGAAAGCCACTGCATACCTTTACTTCACGCCAATCAAGCCACTTAGTTTCCAATTCTTTTGGGTACATACTGGCTCACGTGACCGTTTTTTACCTAATGATAAAGGCGTATATAAAAACAGTGAGGGAACGATTAAATCCATTGATCTGTTTAATATGAATGGAAATTACCAAGTCAATCAACAATGGTCACTGGGTCTAGGAATCGAAAATCTTTTTAACAAAAATTATTTCCCCGTTGTCAGCCAATACCGTGCACTAAATGAGGAATATGTAAAAGGCCAAGGTATGCTAGCTTCGTTCAACATAAACTATAAATTCTAGATGATAAAAAAAGCTGTGCTATGGGTGCATAAGTGGTTGGGTATCATGAGTGGGATAGTTGTGTTGATCCTAAGTTTAACAGGATGTATCTATACCTTTCATGATGAACTTAAACTATGGGTGTATCCTGAAAAATACTTTATTACAACAGAGACAACAACATCTCGACCACTTGCGTTAAGCCATTTAATCCGCCAAGCACAAGCAAGTCTGGAGAAGGGAGAGAAAATCAGCCGTGTTGATCTCTATCCTACCAAGAATCGGACTTGGATATTTCGGGCCGTAAAAACCGATGAACAAGCTTTTGGTCATTGGAACTATTACACCTATTACAAACGCGTATTTGTTAATCCTTATACCGGAGAAGTACAAACAATCGAGAATTCGAAAACCGAATTTTTCCAAGTGATGCTACAACTTCACCTCAATCTCCTATTGGGTAAAAAATATGGTAATACCGTTGTCGCTTGGTCCACTGCCATTTTTGTCCTCATTTTATTGACTGGTATCGTCCTATGGTGGCCAAAAAAATGGAAAGGAAAAAAAATAAAACGAAGTTTTTGGTTAGACAGTAAGGTTAAATGGAAGCGTCTGAATCATGATCTTCACAATGTTATTGGTTTTTATAGTTTACTATTTGCTTTGGTATTAGGTATCACTGGACTTGTCTTTGCCTTTCCAGGGTTTAAAAAAAACTATATCGCTGTCTTCAACATGTTTGAAACGAACACAAAAACAGCTGTCAAAAAACCAAAGCTATCGATGCCTTTACCGACTCTATATCCTAACGTTCAAGATAATGCCTTTGCGTATACTCTATTGCGTTACCCAACAGCACAGATGCTATCCATTCGCTTAAAAAAAGAAAAAGAATCAGAAATTGACATCCAAGTCAGAATGAATGAAAAACAAAGTGGACAATTCGAATGGCTATATTTTGACCAAACCACAGCAAGTTTACAAAAAATTAAATCGAGTAAAAATCTACCCTATGGGGATAAATTAGGATCGCTCAACTATGATATCCATACTGGAAATATAGGAGGCATGCCCACTAAAATATTGGCATTTGTCATCAGTCTTTTATGCGCATCACTACCCATCACAGGATATATGATCTGGATCAATAAGATGGGAAAAAAGAAGAAAAGAAATTAGAAAAAGGAGATTTGTCATCCTTCTAATTATTTGTTTCAGTTATTTCAATTTTTCTTGAACGCAAGAGCAAGTCAACACCAACATAGCCGTAGGACACAGCAAAGTATCAAAATGTAGTGCCAAACTTCCCGAAATCTTTTAGTCACACGTCACCAATTGGTAACTACAAAAGAATAGAAATAATTATTAAGTATATACAGAATAGTGTTGGACCATTTTAGACTTATATATTTAAAGCGTAACGAACTATTTAAAAGTCGTTATCCACAGAACAAAATCAACATCCGAGCTTATTTTCAACTTTTTTCTGATGCGGTACTTTCGATTCTCAACCGATCTAACCGTATCTTTTCGACATATGGCAATGTCCTTTGTCGCGAAACTTAATTTAGTATAGGCACAAATTTCCAACTCCGCATAATTCAATGAAGGGTCTGCCACCTCATTTAACTTTTGAACGAATAGCGGAAAGCATTCTTGGAATTTCACCATAAAAGAAATATCATTTTGTTTGGCAAGTTCATAGAGTTCCACAATCTGTTCTGCAGTAATGGACTCTTCCTCGCTATACGAAGATTCTCCTTTAACCTCTTCTTCTATAGCTTTATTAAGCCCTTTATTTTTCTTATTAGATATCTTAAAGAAGATAAAATAAAATACCGTATTTATACATACGAAAAGAATCAATACATACATTTGCAGCCCTTCTTCATTTCAAAATATTTGTTTACAACTCCTTTATTTGCAAATAGCGTAAGCATTGAGTAGAATTTTTTAAAGTGGTGACTACCTGCATACAATAACAATACATGCTACAGCATTTTTTAAAGTAATTATACTTAAGATATCCTAGTCATATGATTAGGATAAATCACTAAACAACTTCTAATAATCTCCCTTTAAATTCATTATTGATTCAGCGTTTTTGGCTACGCTCCATCAACAGACAATCCTATACTGATTTTTATTGGATTGCATTCCCTTTCTACAGATAACTCATATACATGAGTGCTATACTTATTCTTATTTGCAAACTATTCCACTATAGATTACAAAATAAAATTTTAACTATTTCGAACACCAAACAATTTAAGTAGCTTATGTTCTAAATCTTCTTAATAAAATAAATCTTTTAGCTGGTTATACAGCTCTAAGATAAACTATTTTTACTTTTTCAACCAGTCCATTTTGTCACAAAATAAAGACTAAGTAAAAGGCGGTCCCAAAAACTGAATACTGTTTTCAGAGACCGCCCTTTGATAGGTAGGTCAATTACTCGTATCTAATTTTTTACACAACGAATATTCGCACCATTTTCCACATCTAGATTTTCCTGAACGTCAAGAGCATATGTAGTAGAGTTCGAATAATATTGATTTATAAATAAGTAATAACCATCATTACTCGATTGTGGTGTAGAAGTCCAGTAATACCCTATTGCTCTATGATCAGTTCCAGTCCATCTATAGTCATCAATGGCTCCATTTCCTTGAACACGGTAACCAAGAGAAGGGAAAGTTACAGAACCTCCTGCAATGGTAAAGGTTACATAACGATTTTTAGCCGTTGTATTTTCTCCAACTGTTTTGGTAGAATTCGCAATTAAGTCTAGATAATCTTGTCTTGTAGGCATTCTCCATCTTCCAAGAGGATAAACCAATCTACATGGATCTTGATGAGGACCTGTAACAGAATGCACATAATTTGCAACATATGGAACCAAAGCATCCGGCATCCACTGCCAATATTCTTTGTTCATTTCTGCTGCATCAGTAGTCGTGTTGAATATATTGGAAGGCTCACTCCTGAATTTGTATTTGTAGCCATCTGGTGCTACAGCATCATAATACAGATTTCCTGGTGCCCAAATTGTTGGACCTACAGGTGAGCCACTCGGCACAATATTGATGATAGCCGTATGCGAGGTTCCTGCTACAGGTGTAAAACCCGTATTATTATTCGTATAAGAGAAAACAGTATTTGGTGTATAGTTTGTCTCTGTTCCAACATCATTCTTGATTTTGACAGAATGTAATCTTACTTTCAGGTCAGCAATAAGTGCAGCTGTATCCGCTGTGTAATAGTAAAGAGTTCTTACATTTTTTTCTGGAGCCGTACCATCCAGAGTTGTGGTAACAACTGGGGATGTAAGGTTTGATGTGGTACCTGTCTTCAGATTAAAAGTCCCTTCTTTAAAATAATTTTGTTCAAAAGAAACAACTGCCTGCATCACATCTCTGGCAAACATACCTGTTGCATTGATTTCTACTGCTACTCGACCTAGCCTACGTTTAAAAGTAATAGGCAAATAGTCGTTCGCTCCTACTGTTGACGAAATTGTAATTTGACCTGTTGCGTGTAACAGTTCTTTGGTCACAAAAGTGGGAATGCTTGGATTGGTAGCATTGACAATTTCAGCAATGGGTTCAGTCGTATTATATGAATAAGCAATCCAACTATATTTTTCACCTGCTCTTACTGGGATATTTGCTGGTGTTCCGGCAGTCAGCTCTACCGATTTACTAAACTGTCCATTTTCCAAATACAAAAGTAATCGGTATTTCATGCCATTTCCCATTGGTACATTTGCACGAATACCTTTCGATATACTTGGCGTACCTGATGATTGCGAAATAGGTGAAACACCATAACCGTCCTGTTTTAACGAAATTAAAGCATCAAATTCTGGTAATTTGATAGTCTCACCGTCACTTGCTTTTGTGATTCCATCTGTTGAGGATAAATTTGCACGACCTATTTTTGAATTACCTGTTTGGCTAACCAAAGTCTCATTACCAAATACACCAGCAACAAATACTTTCATTACAGCATTATCATTATTCACGACGTTCTGTTGATCATTTTTGGAACAGCTAAATAATAAAACTATACTGGATAACAGAATAGCGATCATTATACTTCTATTCAGAGTGTTTCCTAATATCATATTCATATCTATATAAATAAATTAGTTTAAATCAATAAAATACTACAGTTCTAAATTATTTTCACCTATTGGTCCGTTATCTTGCCACTCTTCTATATCTGGATTGTTATACACCCCCCCTGGGGTTAATATATTATCCGATGAAGTGGCAAGACCATATTCCATTTCTAGGTACACTACTTCTAAAATAGCACCTACATACTCTTTTTTCTTTTCCATTGTTTAGTAATTTTTTCCTCTCTTGTAGGTACTTGGAATGATGTAAACTACAAACAGAGAATAATGGTTTGTTTAAGTTGATTTTGATCAACACAAATTAGATACATCTTGCTACAGAAACGCCACTCACTTTTACTCACGATTTTTTTTGTAGGCTTTAAACGACACAACAGATTTCATTTACCTTCCAGAGCATGTCGTGAAACGAATAAGTATGATCAATTTTTTTTCAAGAAATAGTGATTTTTACATTTTATTGTAAAATTGAGTATAGGTGAGTATTTTATTGGTTAAAAAAATAAAATGCTAAAACCTTTTTTCTAATCAATTTTCAATCAATTACATAATTTTTATAAAAATATTATAAAAATTTTATTTGATATTTATACCTCAATTTTGATATTTTGTTATACAATAAGTGTGTTTATTTGATATGAGTATGCTAGAAGATGAACCTCAATACAAAACAACCAGTGCTATGTATTACATAGAAACCTTCTCTAATGATTTATTTTCAATTTATTTTATTGATCTTTAAGATTTACCAACACGTTATCAATCCCATAATGGTTTTCCAAGATTGTATCCCCTTTCTTAAGTTAGCTCATACATATATGAAAATCAAGTAGTCCGAGTTATCTTAAAGCTAATTCCTCTTAAGAAATTCAAGCGAGTGAATGCAATTATAAATTAGAAACAAAATAAAGGGCGATCTTAAAAACTAAACTAAATGCTGTTTTCAGAGACCACCCTTTAATAGATCGATTAAGTTGTTAACACGAGATATTAATTATTCTTTATACATCTGATACCTTTAGCAAAATCTTTGATTTCAGATTCTATTTGATAGAAACCTGATTCATCGATTTCAAAACCAGATCCATGATTAGTATTTATAGACTCTGAAGACCAATATTTTCCATCATCTGTATTGGTTACATTACAGCCAGGATTAATAATATGGCCATTTTCATGAAAGTAAACTCTTTCACCATCAGCTGCGTTAAAGTAACATACTCCTGGACTACTATTATGTCCTTGACCTAAGTCATTGAAATCTTGAACGGTTGGAGTTTTCCAAGTACCTTCAGGTAAGACTTTTGAACATGGATCACCAGGATAAGCTAGCGATTGATTCGTGATGCTTCTCGGATATATTGAATTGAAATTCCAGTAATAATTACATGAATGGATTGTTGCCGTTAAAAATGGTTCTGAAATTTTATATGGATTTGTAGGATCTGTTGGATCATAATACAGAAGTCCCTGTGCCCATTCTGTATTTCCAATCACACCACCTTTATATTTCAATGTAACCAATCCTCTTCTTAGGCTTTCCGGACTTGTCGAGAAATTCCCAATTACAGCAGCTTTTGGGTTTGATGCATTAATTAAGTTAACTGTACTCCCTGATTTGTTTATCGTCAGTTCTGTAAAATTTACCTGAAAACTGGTCAAAGCTGTTGATGTATAGAGTACATTTGTGGATATTTTTACTGCTGGAGAAGCTTCATTCACAAATGTAACCGCATTATTGTAGTTTACTGTTGAGAGTACTGGACTATTCAATGTACCTGTTTTTAACCCAAAACCTTGTGTTGTTAACGGTAGGTTAACAAAATTTGCTTGTATACTCGTAATACTGTTTGCAAACACCTGTAATGCATCTACTTTAACTTCGATCTTCGAAATCTTATGTTCAAATTGAATATCAACCATGCTTTCTGTTGTCGCGTTAGTTGTTATCTGTCCTTCGTCATACAAAAACGGAGCATCAGTACGTGTTGCAATTACCGGATTATTTACATCCGAAGGAAGAGGTATTGCATTTCCATCATTATAGGAATAAGCATACCAGTGGTAGGTTACATTGGATGCAAGATTTAAGGTATAACGACTTCCAGAGACTGAAATCTCTTCAGATGCACGATAAATTTGATTAGCACCCTGAACTTCATAAAACAATATCCTATACTTTTTCCCAGTTGCCATACTTGTAACTCCAGCAACAAATTGAGCAGCTGCTTTTTTTACAGAGCCACTGCTGTTTAAGCTAGCAGAATTCGTCGGCTGAGAAGTAACTTCAGGGGACAAAGACCATGAAAAGTTTTCAAAATCTTGTTCAGTACCCGATGTTGAACCTATCACCGCACTGGTTTTTTGAATAGATGCCTTTTTGGATTGTCCATCTCCAATAGCTGATGTTAAAAGCATGGGTTCTTTAATGCTATTGACACTGATGGAAACTGCACCAGATTTATTGCTATCATTTACATCGTTGCTCTCTTTTTTGTCACAACTCACAAAAAAGAGAGTAGTCAACAACAAACAGATTAAGACTGATATACTCGTAAATTTGTTATTATATATATGTGGTTTCATTCGATTTATTAGTTTCATTTTTAATTTTATTAAAATTCTAAGTCTTGGTTATTTTCTTCAAATGGTTGATCGAAAATATCAGGTTGTGCACTTCCATTAGGACCTCCAACAGATACTGTTGCTGTTGATCCAGTTGCAATACCTTCTTCCATGTAAATATTGAAAATTTCAATTTGAGGTTTCATGTACTCTTTTTTCTCTTTGTTCATTTTGTTTTTAATTTTTTCTCTTTTTCTTTTTAGCAATTCTTACTCTCCTCTGTGTAGATCGTTCAAATGAACAAGTGTTAAACAGATGAAGAATTTTAATTAGTTTTGATTGATGCAAAGAAGGCATATATTGGCCACAGAATGAATACTCACTTTCACGCACAGGTTTTCTTGTAGGTTTTTAATGACGGGAAAAGCTAGATTTGCCCCTTATACGATGTTACAACACAGATTGATGTAATCAAGATTTTTATTAATAAAATACTTACTTTTATGTTTTATAACGAAATTGAGTATAAGTGAGTATAATACCAATTAAAGAAATTAATTGCTAAAACCTTTTTTCTTTTCTTTTTTTTGATTTTGCTGTATAGTTTTTATCAAAATTTAATCTGTTTTTATAATTATTTAGATATTTTCTTATGTCCTAAGTGGGTTTAGTTTAATGGAAGTCGTTTTTATTTGGCAATATTACGTTCTTTAACTAGCCCCCATTGAGAATAACGATATTTGATGCTGTATCACTCCCAAATAGATGACACAATAACAGGTAGCATAAGTTAATCTTGAGATTAATTTTTCTCAAAAAAAATCCTTTATTCTATATAATACAGTTTTAAACTATTTTTAATTCAATCAATTTTATACTTCACCACAATAAATAAGGACAAAGTAAAAGGCGACTCCGAAAATAACATACTGCTTTCAGAGACCGCCTTTTGATAGGTAGATCAATATGTATATCTAATAATTTCTTACACAACGAATATTCGCCTCATTTTCCACATCAAGGTTTTCTGGAACTGAAAGTTCAAAAACACCAAGGTTTGTGTAAAATTGATTTGTAGTTAAATGATAAGCATCGTTAGATGTTTCTGTCATAGAACTCCAATAATAGCCTCTTGCTTTATGATCATTGGCAGTCCAATTATAATCTGCAATTGCTCCATTTCCAGCAATACGGTAACCGAGAGAAGGGAAAGTTACAGAGGCATTACCCGTTTGGTTCACCAAAACCTCATTACCAAACACACCGACAACCGATACTTTTAATACTGTATCATCGTTATTGATTTCCTAATATCATACTCACAACATTAGTGGATATTTATTTTTTTGATTCTATTGCTGCAAATAAGGGGTATATTGACAAAATGAGCACTACGCACTTACACGCATGCACTATCTTGTAGATTTTTAGCTACAGTAAAAATTGCATTTATTCTCATATGCTGTTTCAACAGAGATTAACAGGTTTAAAATTTTTGTTAAGAAAATAATAGATTTTTGATATACTATAATCAGATTGAATGTACTGCGTATTTTCTTGATTATTAAACCACTCATAAAGACTTGTTGTATACCTTTTTGCTTTACGAAGGCAAACATAGTATCTCAAGATGGGGTTTGTCAATAGCTAGAAGAAGCTTGTCGGTGATTTGTCGCTACTATTCAACAATATTGTCGGCAAACTGTAGGTGAATTTAACACACACATATATAGAATAGGTATATGGTCTTCAAAAAGAGAATCAATACTTTTTTACAATAAAAATTTATTTCGAAAAGGTCTAATTATTTACTATATTCATGATTTTCTCTTTAAAATTAAGGGAATTAATACTTGAATTTTATTTTATGCTAAAAACACAAACCTCAACAGCTTCATTTACCGATACTAAACCGCATTATAAGGTGCTCGATGGATTGCGTGGAGTGGCAGCTATCACCGTTGTCTGTTTCCATATATTTGAAGCTTTTGCGACCAGTCATGTGGATCAACGTATCAATCATGGTTATTTAGCCGTTGATTTTTTCTTTATTTTATCCGGATTTGTTATCGGTTATGCTTATGACGATCGTTTGAGGGCAACTTCAGTTAAAGATTTTATCAAACGTAGAATTATCCGGTTACACCCAATGGTTATCATGGGCGCTGTCATAGGAGCAATTCTATTTTATTTTCAAGTATGCTCCGTTTGGGATGTATCGAAAGTAACGGTCACAACTTTGTTTATCGCGACATTATTAAATGCACTATTAATCCCAGCTATTCCCGGACAGGAAATTCGAGGTTTGGGAGAAATGTTTCCTTTGAATGGACCAAGCTGGTCTTTATTCTTTGAGTATATCGGTAATATTCTTTATGTTTTATTTATTCGTAAATTTTCAACCAAAGTGCTTGCATGGTTAGTTTTTCTTGCCGGATGCGGTCTGGCAACATTTGCTATAGTAGGGCCATACGGTGATATATGTGCTGGATTTTCACTGACCAAAGTCGAGTTTACTGCAGGGTTCTTTCGGTTGCTGTTTTCTTTTTCTGCCGGATTATTCCTTTCTCGTATTTTCAAACCTACCAATATAAAAGGAGCTTTTTGGATATGTAGCCTAGCCATCGTTGTGCTCTTGGCTATACCACGGATTGGGGGAGCTGAACAATTATGGATGAACGGGCTATATGATACTGCTTGCTGTGTTGTGATCTTTCCAGTTCTTGTTTATCTCGGAGCTTCAGGAAAAAGTACCGACAAGTATACTGCTCAGCTATGCAAATTCTTAGGAGATATTTCCTATCCTTTATATACAGTACATTATCCCTTTATTTATCTGTATTATGCATGGGTAAAGAATAATAAGCTCACCTTTCAGGAGTCATTGCCTGGTGCAGCAGGAGTTGTTATCGGAAGTATGATTTTAGCGTATATCTGTTTGAAGTTTTATGATATACCACTTAGGAAATACTTGACAAACCGATTTTTAAAATCAAAAAGAGGTTAAAGAATTAGAAGCTAAATTTCTTCGTTTTTATGGAGAAATTGTAACAACCCTAGTTCTAAAGATTCGCAATAGTACATCTCAGTACTATTGGATACTTTTACTTATGAATATCTTTTTAAGAAGACCTTTGGAATTTTTTAACGTTAAAGTAACCTGTGTTTTTCCTTCTAATATTTTTGTTTTTGTAATCAGGTCACAAGGATTGATGTCTTCATAATTCATGTCATCAACAGCAAGCAATTCATCGCCTTGACTGATTTCATCTTTTAACTTTTCATCCCACACTGTTCCTATCACAGCTTTATTCTTTTTAATGCTAATTGTTATTGGAAAGTGCTTTTCTAATAGATCAACAGTTGTGTCAAATGGTTCGAAATAAAATTTCTTATTCTTATAATCGACTGTCACAATCCCATACTTTAATAAGTTAGCCCCTATTCTAGAATTCAGATTGGGAGTTGTTTGGATAGATACATTTTTAAATAGAGTACCATTAATAGTTAACTCAGGCACGCGCAACAGATGCTGTATAGTATCATTCCCGAGACCGTTTAGACCGAGTAAGCCTTGCCCATTTGATTTTGCCAACTCATCAAAAATATTTTCCTTTTCAAGAATAGCATAATGTTTCAATGCCAAATCAAACATTCCCTCCATCCCAGTATCAAAAAGTAATTCGATTTTTCCCTTACCTTTACCTTTTACTGTAGTTGTCAAAAAAGGAGAACTTTGTGCCGGTGTTAAAATCAGATCTGAACGTTGATTTTTATTTAAGGGTAATTGGATTGTCTCATCTGTTAGAATAATTTTATGATCTTTTGACGAAAAACGTACAATCGTATTTCTTAACATGTTACTACCAATAAAACCATCAACTTCATGACAATCGAAAATAAAGGTATCTTCTGCCACCAAAGTAGGTATGTTATTAAAAGTAACATTTCCCAGCTTAATTTCACTTAAGAGCACTACCGTTAAACTGTCGGTTTTATTATTCGCATCAGCGATGGGTATTTTTTTTAATATGGTAGGATTTAACGCTTCGAATACTTTTTTTGTAATCATATTAGGAGCCCCTGTGTCTACAATAAAGCGATAATTTTTACCATTAATAATCGCCTTAACGATTATCTTATCCCTCACAGATTCATAATTAACTTCAGAAAAATAAGCTTTTTGATCAGTACCACCCTGGTTCAACGTGAAGATCTCTTGTGAATAAGAGTATGAAACGATGAGGCTAAATAAGAGGAGAAAGTATGTTTTAATCATAAAAGATAAACTTTTGCTTCATTATAGAATAAACCAAATATATAAATAAAACGACAAATCAACTACAAACGTTAACCTTGATTTAGCTCAGCTTTTACAATTCACTACTACCTTCTATATTTTAAAATAAGCATTTTTTTCAAAAAAATAAAATAATTAGTTTTAATATTCAAATAATTTTAAATTATCTAATATTTTTAGTAATTTTAATCATCAAATTTTTAACTTTATAATCATGGAACAAGATAACGTTTATGATAATCAGGATTTACGGGTAGGTGACATTGTTCGCTTCCACACGCCTTATATTGATGAAGATCCCAATACAATCTTTATTGTACTATGGTCATACTATGATCCTGAAGGCAAGTCTTCAAGAGCAGAGGTTGTGAAATTCGATCGTGCACTGAAACATCATCCTTTGATTCAAAAATGGTTTATCCGTGATCTGGAAAGAGTGGCTCAGGTAAGCCCTGAACTTATGCAAGAGATTAAGGAATTTATGAAAAATAAGCTTGGCAATGCGATCGTAAGCAGATTGCTTATTTAAACTTTAGTAAAACACTAAATTATATAGGATAAAACCCTTATTAACAACCGCTTATTTTCATATATAAATCTCGACAATATACCTTCTAAATATACATCATGGAATCATTCATCAAACAAATTATCAGTTATCAACTGCCGAAAATAGTTCCTATAGAGGTGCGAAATCAAAATTGGCGCTACCAATTAATGGATCTAAAGGACAAAAAACTCTTAGACAAGCTTTCGGTATTAAAAAGGCAAGAACTGATTGTGTGGCTACAATGGAATGACCCGAATGGAATATATTCGGATAGTGAAAAGATAAATGAAGGACTCCCCTTACTTAGCAGACATCAAGCGCTTGCCCATGTATATCACGCAGTCATGCGTGACTTGGAGGAATGGGATGGTTATATGGGCAAAGAATATATAAGAGGGTTCGGGTTTTTGAAATGTTAAATCGCCAACATTTGATTTTTTGATGAGATCATATCGTATTCAGTTCTTGGATAGCGGGTATAATGGCAGACTAATTCTCTTGTAGATAATCAGATCGAGTTTTAAAAATTATGCTTACAATTTCTTATCTTTAGTAAACTTGGAGAAAATTAATGATTCAACAAATACTTTTGATTACAGGAATCGCTATACTATCAGTGGTTCTGGTAGATACATTTGGATCTATAGCTTCTAGAAAATTTCAATTCAATTATGGATTTTTCTTTATCTTCTCTTGTATCATATACTTCCTAACTGGTTATTTTTTATCCTCCGTTACTTCTTCCAATTGGATGTTACTTCTATCTGGTCTAGTGGGTTTATTTGACGGGACAGTCGGTTTAAAGATATCCTTGAAATTAAAGGCAAACTCAGGAAACGTAGATTATGATAAAATGAAACACCGACAATTATTGCCTATCGTTGCCTTCGCAGTCGCAATGCTAATTGGTTGTATCGGATCTTTATTGCCTAAATGATAGGCATTCTAATACCATAATGTACCAAAAGATACTTGCCAGTCGCCTCATATAATATCAGAGCTATCATCATTTCACTTCTAGAAAGGCTATTATCAGAAAATTTCCCATTTTGCTGAACAACTTTAAATTGCATTAATTCCCCCTACCGTTGGGTTACATATCTTTTTGAAGAATTATTCCTAAGCATTTCCTAAGATAAAATCATTAACAGTAATTAATAAAACCTACAGTTATGTATCTGATGAATTTATGGTAAAACAAATCTACTATGTGCACTAAAAATTACGCAATCGATTTCGTTTCAAGCATCGACAAATTGTACAGATAAAACTGCTAACTTGATAACATTGCGTTAACAGGAGTTGACGACAGACCATTATAAATAAATAATAATTATGAGAAAATTATGTTTTACCAGCGCCTTTATCGCTGCACTTACCACAATTTCTTGCTCTAAAGAAATTGTTAAATCTCCATTAGAAAATCCATCAGGATTAACGTCACAAAGTGACAAAGATCTACCCAACCTGATATTAACAGGAAGTAATGCGGCGCCGTCTCAGCATCTCGTATATAGTTTTGCAAACGATGCTGTATTGAAAATGAGTAAAATAAAGATTACGAATACAGCCAAAACGGAGTATTTCTCTGTTCTCAACTATGACGGGGGTTATATGGGACTACAAGATACACCAGATCCTAACTTTGGTACTTCCAATATCATGCTTGCATCGCTTTGGGACAAGAATACTGCAGCAAATAATTTAGCATTCTATTCTTATCTAGATAGCAAGACTATTCCCAGTCGCTTTGGAGGAGAAGGTGATGGACAAAAAACGGTAAATCCTTATAATTGGAGCGTTAATACCTGGTACAATATGGTCATACGTTCTTGGAAAGAAAACGGAAAGATATATATTGCCAATTTCGTTCAAGATCTATCTACAGGAAAATGGTTACACACCTCTACTGTTGGTCGTGAAGCGAGTGCAGGATATTTAGGTTCTGGCAGCGGTACATTCTTAGAAAATTGGATCGGAGATAATCCAAGCTATGATGGTAGATTTCATCGTAAAGCTTTTCTCAAAGATACTTGGAATTTAAGTGTTAATAATGTTTGGGAAAAATCGACTAGTCGTTATTTTTCTGCGAATGACAACGATGCAGGCCGAAATGGTCAATTTGATAGAGCTTTTAATGTGGGATACAGTAGTACTGAAGATGCATATTTCATGGAACATGGTGGTTCCACTACACCAGACCCTGCTTTTGGTACTGGTCGTGTATTAGATTTACCTGCACAGACAAATCAAGGTAGCGCACCCGTATTGACGACGATTGAAAATAGCTACAGCACCGCTCGTTACCACAACAATAAGTTAATTATTTCTTGGGGTATCAACGAGACTAAATCTCCACAACTGAGTTATAAGCTTGAACTATTGAATGCTACAGGTACAGTTTTGCAAACACAAGAAAAGATAAAACCAGAAAAAAGAATTGATACCCTTTCCAGTACCTTGGCAACTGGAAATTATACCGTTCGCATAACTTTGACCGATATTTTTAATCAACAAACACCAGCTAAATTGGTTCCAGTAACTGTTTTCAATGCCAATGACACTTATAAAATTAAGAATCTAAGTAGCGGGAAATATTTAAGTATACTCAGCAATAGTACCGCTAATTCTGCTCAGGTCGTACAATCTACGAGTAGCACAAGCAATTTTCAAAAATGGAAAATCGTAGCTGGTACTTACGGATATGCACTTGTTAATGTGGGAAGCTCAAAATCCATTGATATACCTGGTAGCATTGATGATATCAATACAGGTTTAATTCAATACACGAATTCTACAAATCAAAATCAACAATGGACCTTCAATTTCTTGGAAACAAGCAATAATGTTTTCATACGAACCACACTCAGCAAAGGATTCATTATCGACAATCCTGGAAGCAGTACAGCTGATAATACACAAGTTGTGTTATATAGTATCAATAACAATACGGGAACCAACAACCAGAGGTGGGTTCTTGAAAAGCAGTAAAGAGAAAATTTGACAGCTCCTCCTATTGTGAGAAGCAAATAAAACCGATCAGAACCTATAGGTTTTGTCGGATTATAAAACAATGGTGGCTTTGCTCCTATGTTGTTTCAAGGATCACATCGTTCATAAAATTCCCGAATGATGTCTTTCAAGCAAGTAACATGCGTGGAATTGGCCACCATTGTTGTTTTTGCAATTTTCAAAGTTGCTTAAAATATTATTTCTTAGCTACTCAATCGCTGGAATTTACTCGACTACTTTAACATTTAAGCTGCTATAAGATGGCAGATCTATTCCAGCAAGTTTGACGTTTAAAGAGCTATAAGATGGTACATCTAATTCCACGAGTTTGACGTTCATTACATCAGCCGATTTCAACTTCACATTGATACTTCCATCGGGATTTAAAGGTACTAATCCATAATTTTTATTCATGGCATTAGATTGATTGCCATTATTACCTGCTAGCGCCTGGGGAATTAAATCAATCGATTTTAATACCAGGAAACATAGACACACGGCTATTACTGTTAAAATCGTTTTTGTATAAAGATCTGTTTTCATAATAAGTTTTTATTTAAATATATTAATTTTAATTTTCAAAAAGAATCCAAATGGGTAACAAATAGGCATCAATTGGAAAAACCATTCAAGATTTTATTCAACCACTTCTTTTGAATATCAGAGATTGGAGGCTAGATGCAAAAATATGCACGTGACAATTGGACGATTACAAAAACTTAATATATACTTCATCTACAGTTTATAAAAAATCTGTAGATTTAGAGTAATAAATTCATATAAACTGTAGTTTAAATATTTGAATTATGAAAACGATCACGCATTTCTTCCAAAGAATAGTCTTTCTTCTCTTTCTTGGACAGTTTAGTTCATTTTATTCTCCCCTTAGGTCTCATAAAAATTAAAACGATATAAAAGAGATATGTTTAGCCCACTTTCGCAAAAATTAACCCGATAAATGCTTTTAACGAAAGAAGCCTTTGGCGAAGATTTTATTTGGGGAGTTTCTACTGCAGCTTATCAAATTGAAGGTGCCCATAATATACATGGAAAAGGACTTTCGATTTGGGATGTTTTCGTACAGAAAAGAAATAAAATATTTCAAAACCATAACGGTGATATAGCCTGTGATTTTTACAATCGCTACACAGAAGATCTGTACTTGATGTATCGCTTAAATATCCGTAACTATAGATTTTCCATTTCATGGAGCCGCATACTTCCAGATGGTACAGGTGAAATCAATCCATCAGGAATCGATTTCTATAACCGATTGATCGATCTTTCCCTGGAGTTGGGCATCACCCCTTGGGTGACGTTGTACCATTGGGATCTCCCCCATACGCTTGACAAAAAAGGTGGTTGGCTCAATCGGGATATCAAGGAATGGTTTGGTCATTATGTAGCGATCTGTGTTACTCATTTTGGTGATCGGGTAAAAAATTGGATGGTTTTAAATGAACCTACCGTATTTTGTGCTACCGGCTATTTTTTTGGTGTACATGCCCCTGGAAAAAAGGGAATAGATTACTTTTTGGCAGCCACACACCATGCTGCACTTGCGCAAGCCCACGGGGCACGAATCATTAAATCCATACAAAATGATAATACAGTAGGTACAACTTTTTCATGCTCTTACGTAGAACCATTTACGACTCGCGAAAAAGATATTGTTGCAGCTAAAAAAGCAGATGTATTGCTCAACCGGTTGTTGATAGAACCCTTGTTGGGAATGGGATATCCAACAAGTGAAATAAAAATCTTGAAGAGAATCGAGAAATACATCAAACAAAATGATGAAAAGGACTTGAAATTTGATATGGATTTTATCGGGATTCAAAATTATACGCGTGAAATTATCCGCCATGCAACCTTTGTTCCTTATTTACAAGCAAAAATTGTTAGTGCAAAAGATCGCAAGGTTACAACCACAGCGATGAACTGGGAAGTTTATCCAGAGGCGATGTACCAGATGTTGAAAAAATTTAGTGCTTACCAAAATATTCCACCTTTAACCATCACCGAAAATGGCGCTGCTTTTCCAGATCGGGTTGAAAACAATATGGTGGACGATCCTAAAAGAATACAATATTTACAAGATACATTAGAGCAAGTACTTCGAGCAAAACAAGAGGGTGTAAACGTGAAGGGCTATTTCGTTTGGACATTTCTCGATAACTTCGAATGGGCAGAAGGATATCAACCCAGATTTGGATTGGTGTACGTGAACTTTCAAAATCAACAACGTATTGTGAAGTCATCAGGAAATTGGTATGCCAATTTTATTAAATAGATAGCGATATATAAAACCCAGCAATTCTTATACGGGGTTTGGCCAGCAGAATAATCTCTTGGATGTACAACCTGTATTATTATGAGAAGATGATGAACTCTGTGGTACTTTACCCAATCTTAAATAACAATGCCCTCAGTAAGGATAATGACTTAAAATAATAACAAATATTCATTTTCTTGGTTTGGTTCAGGTAAGATCAATACGTCCTGCGTATCATGCAAGTGGGTTACTTTATAAGGATATTTGGAAATATACGCCTTTATCAATTGCATCATATAGTGATTGCCATAATAGCGTTTTAAACTGGAACGGATATCATCCATGGATGTCACTTGAGCATATTGGTCTAGATACCCCATCGCATAGAAATTTCCTTTCTCGACCCAGATGTAACTTTTCTCTTCCACAGTTCTTCCTTTATCCATGATCATGAATGTGGGCTGTTGCTCCAAAAGATAATCGATCGCTCTATCCACTTTTGTATTATGTTCGTTGATCTCCGGAAGATCAACTTGATCTTTATTTGCTATACTTCCGTATGGTATAGCGGATGCGCCAAATCTGCACATACGATGGTCCAACTCAAATGCGAGCATTAGCTGACGCAAAACATGGATTCCTTCGTTTTCTAGATTAAATACTTGGATGCAGTGACTATGTTTATGCAGTTTACCAACTGCCAGGTATTGATAGCCATTCATCGCTTCGTATTTGAACAGTCCAAATTTAGGTTCAAATCGTTTTAAAGCGCGATTATGAATTGGCCATAATCGTTTGATTTCCGTACATTCCAAAAGTAAGGCCATCAATTCTGTCGCACAGATTTCAAAGGTGATATGATAGATTTCCTTTAAAAAATGCTGTCGTTGTTTATTGATATTGTGTCCGGTAAAATGAGATGCAACACGCTTTTTGAGGTTGACGGCTTTACCAACATAGATAACATTCCCTTGCTGGTTCATAAAATAATAGACTCCTGGAGTATCGGGTAAAGCCTCAAAATCCTCTGGAGCTAGGTTTGGTGGGAATCGCTGATCGGTCGAGGTTTTCTTGAGCATTTCTTCCATTACCCCTTCCGTATCCCATTGCAGAAGATAGGAAAACAAAATCGTTGTTGCGTCAGTATCTCCTCCCGCACGATGACGATTGGAAATCGGGATAGCCAGACTATCGCACAGTTTTCCCAAACTGTAAGAACGTAAACCTGGCTTTATTTTTCGACTCAGCCGTACTGTACAAAGTTTTCGTGCTGTCCATTTATAACCTTCTTCCTCCAACTGATGGCGAATAAAGGAGTAGTCAAAATTGACATTATGGGCAACAAATATACGTCCTTCCAACATATCGAATACCTGTTGCGCAATATCGCCAAATACAGGAGCATCTGCAACTACATCATTATCAATACCCGTCAATGCAAAAATTGCCAATGGAATATCTCTCTCCGGATTGATCAACGATTCCCAACGGTCAATAACTTCCGTACCATTATGAATAGCAATAGCGATTTCTGTCATACGACTACCACGTGCATTTCCGCCCGTAGTTTCAATATCAACGATCGCATATTCTATATTTTTTACTTTATTCACGTCACTTTATTTAAATGATTTGCAATACTTAAAACTCAATCCCATAACGGCAGTAAGATACTTCTACCCTATCTAAATTCCATTCAACACAATAGACTTTGCCAGTAGACTGACATTTACCAATCTTTCTACTGATATAAAAACAGGTTTAAATCGACAGGTATGAGCTACTTATTTATCCATATTCCATATATTTTCATTAATATTGTTTCCAATAGAAACAATATAATGTTTCTAATTATAGCAAATGGAAAATAAAGTACCAAAAATATTTTTTGCCAGTAACTTAAAATTCCTTCGGGAGCGCGAAAAAATAAGTCAAACCCTACTTGCGGAAAGCATCTGTGTAACACGGACAAAGCTTGCGCTTATCGAAATTGGCAAGACCAAAGCGATGGAGCCAGATTTCATGTTATCCGTAGCCAATTATTTTAAGATCAGTATGGATACCTTGCTGACAGTGGATATGAGTCGACTGGGTGAATTAAAGATTCGCGAATTGCAATCTGGCAATGACATCTATATCAAAGGCGGAAATCTACGCGTTCTAGCGATCAGCATTGATAAGACAAATACAGAAAATGTGGAGTATGTACCCATAAAAGGCCGAGCTGGTTATACTTCAGGTGGATATTCTGATCCCATTTATATTGCAGAACTTCCCAAATACCATATGCCCAACCTTCCTCAGCAAGGTACTTACCGTACTTTCCCCATTATAGGTGATTCCATGCTACCCTTCCCAGAAAAGATGGATGTGACGGGAAAGTATATGGAAGACTGGAGTCACATCAAACCTGAAACGTTGGCCATTGTTGTTATGCATGGACAGGATATTGTTTTCAAGTCTATTTGCATCTTAGAGGGAGGCCTTCTGCAATGTCGTTCACTAAATGCGTTATATGAAGTCTACACGGTTCCTATTGAAGAGGTATTAGAAATATGGTCGTTCTACAGCTATCATACGACATTAATACCTGAAGCGCAGACAGATTTGGATACTGTATTAAATAGCTTAACAGAAATTAAAGGATTAATTGCTAAAAGATCTTTATGATCAATTGTTGAAATTAGATTTAAGGTGTATTGTTTATCATGAATTTACAATTCAAGTTATTTCTTCTTTTTCTTCGTTTTTGGAATGGGCAATTCTTTTACTGAAATGCGCACCAATTCACTCAACCATTCCCGATCCTCAATTTTATCTTCAATCAAAAAAAATGGTTTTGCTCCTGGGTATGGCGATGCTTCCACCACGTTAACAATAAATTCTCGTCCCGATGTTGTTGGTTTTAGAAATAGCCTATTATCGCAAATGAGTCCAAATATTTTTCTTTCGGAATAAATTCCATATTCGCCAAACATCTTTTTGGCGATTATTTCTCCAGCGTTTTCAATTTGATCCAGTACGAAGTCTACAAATTTTTGATCAGAAGCCATTTTACTTAATTATCTAATTTAAAATAAGGATTGTAAATAAGTCCAATACTATTGCCAAAGGGATCTTTAACGATCGCTGTCATTAATTTCCCTCCTACTTTACCTTCGCAGTCCCAATAAAAAGTCAATATAGTATCCTTCTTATGAATATTGAAAGTCAACTCTCCTCTCTTTTTAACAATTGTATCACCAGTACTTAAGTAAGGAAGAAATGTACAATACCACCTATTTCCCTCGTCAATCAATGTATCTTTTTGAGAAGCAACTCCAGTTCCCTTGAGTTCAAAATCATATGCAGAAGTGGAATCAAGTATTTGCTTAACAACAACTATACATTCCTGTTGTCTATATATTCCACTTAACTGTGGACAATCAATATTTTCACACGAAAACGTGAACAGCAATAGTGTAGGAAATAAAAATCGACCTTTTCTTGAAATCATTTTTTATAAACTTATTTTAATCCTTTTCAATATTAATAACTCAATCCAATTGATTTAAGAAGAAGATTCCTTATCCCTCTTCTGCTTCCTCTTGATGAAAGGTCTTGCGAACCATGCTATCAAATTCTTCGTCATAATATAGGTAAACTGTATCCTGACTATTCGTCTTGATCTGGATTAGTTGATGGATTGGAGATACAAATTCCGCTAATGAACTGGCCTCGGAGGGTAGTTGATCGCTCGTGCTATAGGTTTTGATTAGTAATTTATTATAAAATAACTCATTATAAAGGATGTTATATTTGTAATTCCGATCATCATAACAAATCACCAATACACGCTCTCGGTCATTTCCTATAGCATTTTTCTCTCGCAGAATAATCGCTAATTCGTTATTTGCTGTTTTATCTTGTTCGTTGATACCTGAAAAGGTACCGTATCGAATAATTTCTTTTGGTGGACGACGATCGTTTACAAAACCATATGGACTACCATCCTCACTTTTCAAGTATGCAAATAACACATTTTTAATATCAGCAGGAATATCTCTTTGCCAAGCAATTTGTGGATCAATGATCTCGGTAAAATTATCTTCAGAATCTTCCTTTTCTTCGGTTAATACAGCTTCTGCTTTGGCATATTGAGTTTCTGTGCCTAGAGGTTGATTGTATGCTTCCGCCTTTGCATAAAAGTTGTGGATGAGGGTTTCCACTTTGCTACCAAAAATAAAAATAACCAAAATCAAAAATAGACAACTGCCCAAGATCAGGATGATCATGTTTTTTTTATCCCATTTTTTAATTTCATACTTCATAAATGTTCATTATATTGAGTAAGAGAATTTCATACTGATCCGCTTAAAAATTACCAATTAAATATACATATTTTTAAGTACAAGGAATAATTACATCAGTAGTCATGCAGTATCTCAAAAAAATGATATTATTAACTGTTATTGTACAATAAGAAAGATTAACCGTATGAAGAAATTTTTTTGGATCATTTGTATCCTTATTCTAATCGTAATTGGTTACTTCATTTATGATAACCAGGTTGCATTTAAAAAGATTTATAATTACGTGTTCAACAAACATGTTTCTCTATATGATGATCAGGAAATTCCTCTAACTACATCTCCTAATCTCCAAGAAACATTGCGTTTTGCAGGACAAAATATACATTATGTCGGTCAATTTCATGACGATACAGTACATTACGCCTACTTAATAAAAGGTGCACTTCTAGATCCTAAACTTGAAGCATATTACAAACAGATTCCAGATACACTTAATTTGGGTTTTGGAGAACAAGTTTATCTTGTTGGCAATGAAAAGTTTAATTACGATTCTAATGATCTATTTGTTGATTTTCCAAAAGATGAAGTGGATACCGTCGCCTATACAGCCACGACAGACGAGACAATGGCTAAAAGAATGTATGCCAGAATGGTTTATGAAGGAAAAGCAAAAGGTATGCGTATCTATCCTGCTAAATTTTCTACAACTAAATACCTCTATAAGACGGATGATTTTATAAACAAGTACCACATTTTTAATACTGGAAGAAATCATTTTTTCATTACGGAATTAGATTACAACATCAAAGAAGTTGTCCTTCAATTCGTTCATAGTGAAGAAGGAAAGAATTTTAGACTACCCGATGATGAACGTACTTACAAAGAGATTATACAACTGGATAATTTTACAGGTACTGATCGAGAAGAAGCAGCAATCGTTTTACAAGATGAACTGGCTTCAAAAAAAGGAGAAAATAGAGATGCCCTACTAGTCATCGCATACAATCCACAACAAAACAATTATTATTTATTGCATAAAGCTGTATTTGATAGTAAAATAATCATCACGACGACCAATGAAGAACATGATGATAAAAATTTAGGCTGTACTTCATTACTCTTGAAAGTGCCTAATCGTAGAGATTTGATTATGACTTATGATAAAGAATTTGATGAAATGAAGGGAGTTGATACTCCCTAGAAATAGACAGATCATAGCATAAATTGAATATATTACCTCTTTGTTTGCTTCATCTGAATCATATCCCACAAAAAATTAAAATGTCAGTAAAATTATTGATCTCATAATCGATTAACAATAAAGTTTAATTTAAAAAGTTTATCTTTATCGTATCAACCTTTGGTGATTTTTGTAATATTTAAATCGCCATTTTTAAATTCTTTTGAACATAATGTATTTTTATGTTAGACAAATACAGAAATTCAATTAATTTTTTAATAAAAAAGAAATTATTATCAACATTCAAAAGCAATCGTTTTTATTTATTATTTTTGGATTGAGCCAATAATAATAGGAACTGATTTTTCTTAAAGTAACACACAATGATGAAATTTTTTCTTATAATTTTTTGTTTCCTTGTTATAAGTTGTGAACATCAGGTAGAAAATCCCAAGTATATCGATCAAAGGCTTAAAACTTCTGAAATGTTACTCAATGAGGGTAAAACGAAAGAGTATCTGGAGATCAACAATGGTCTTGCAAAAGAAGCAAGTAAATTCAATTATTCAAAAGGCATCGCAATCGCTAACTTTAGGATTGGTATGGCCTTAAATAGACTCGGGGAATTTAAGAAAAGTATTGATCATACGATCATTGCTGATGATGAGCCATACACGAAAAAAGATAATGAGTTAAAAGCAGGCATACTACGTTTGCTAGGAGAAAACTACCAGAAAATAGGTTTGTATAATGACGCTATTGAAAAAACCAAAGAGATCTTGACATTAGACATAAAGTCATCTGTTTTGTATTATGGTATGGCCTATAACAATATTGGCACATCTTTCATGAAACAAGATATGTTAGATTCTGCCTATTTTTATCATAAAAAAGCTTATCTCTTATTGCAGGATGTAACGTCAACAAAGGAAAAAATTTTATATTCCATTGTCTCAGGAAACCTGTCTGATTATTGGAATACGACTCCATATGCAGATTCTTCCAATTTCTATCTCAATAAATCTATGCAGTTGGCTTATGAAGCAGAGAGTCCATTTGCGATACAAATGGTAACAAAAAGAAAAGGAGATTTTCTTTTATTAAAAAAACAGTATGATTCCTGTGTGGTTTATTATCAAAAATCGCTGCAATTGGCTGAAAGCGCTAATCTTGTTTATGAGCGCAAAGACATTTACAAGAGCTTGTCCGATGCCTATAGATTAAAAAGTGATCAGAAGGCAGCCCTTCATTACCTCAGCCAGTACTCCAGATTGTCAGACAGTATCATGTTGGTTGAAAAAAATGCTGTACCTGCTACAGTGAAGACTAAGACAGCAGACAGTGAAAAACTATTTAACGAAAAAAGAAATAAGCTGATTTTAATTATATGTCTCATCACTATAGGCTTAATTGTTATTTCGTTGCAAGCCTATGAACGTTATAAATTATATTTATTAGAGAAATACTTACGTAAACAAGATGAAAAGAAATTTACAGATTCTTTAATAGAAGTAAAAAATCAAGCAAATGCCGAGGGATTAACGAAATTAATCATCCTTGCAAAACAGAAAGATCCTGCATTTTTCATAAAATTTAATGAGCTGTATCCTGATTTTAGAAAAGAATTATTATTAAGAGTACCCAATTTGATTAATACGGAACTTGAGATATGTTGTTATATGAAGATAAATTTCGACACCAAAGAAATAGCAAGATATTCAGATATGTCCGTAAGATCAGTAGAATCCAAGAAATATAGAATCAAGAAAAAAATAGGTATTGGCCAAGAAGAAAATCTCGATATCTGGATTGCTAATATTTAAAGGAGAAATAAGCGGTGTTATCCGCAATAAATTACAGAACACAATATTTAATTCAACAATTAAAAAAAATAATAAAAATAGAATCCTATCAAAAGGAATACGGTATACAAAACAATATAAATAAGTTGCTATCGTTATATGAAACACTAACACATTATAAACTAAACTAAGTTATGAAATTTAAGAATCAAATTATACCGCTATCATTGGGATTTTCTTTTATGCTGATGACACATATAGCTTCAGCACAATTAGGTGGTCTTTTGGAAAAGGCGGGTAAAATAGCGACGAGTAAAGCAAGCAAAACGCTTGGATTAGATAAACTATTAAAACAACCAGAAGCTATAACGACGAATTTTGAAGATGTAGATCGGAAAGGTGAACAACTACCAGATTTTCAAAATACAGCGACTTACAAACCCTTACAAGAGCTGCAGCGTAATGGAAATGATGGTTTTATTTTGCAGGCTGGACATTATGAAATGACGAATAAAAGTTACTGCTTGAAAGCAGGTACTTATGCGCCTTCAAAAGGAGATGGTTATATGTATACCCCTACTTTAGGTAAAAAAAGAGAGCTTGTAATCGCAATCCTTAAAAATGCAGAAAAACATCCAGACGTACAACAAACCGATATTCAAATGTTGTTGTGGACAATCATTGCGCGGACTAAATTCATTGACTATGCTGGGTCAGTTAAAGAAACAGCGATTCGCTTATTAACACCAAAGCAGTTGTTACAATTGGAAGGTGGTGCCTTGGGTATTTTACCTTTTGATGCCGTAAATGCGGCAAAGGAGCAATTACCAGCTTCGTTACGTGCTGTCTTTGAAGCGGAAAATAATATCAGAAATCTAGTGTCTTCAGGAAACTACTCTTACAATGAATTTGAAAAATATGCGATATTAGCAGGAATGGCTTCTCCCAGAACCGATGTGCCAAGTGGGATTTGGACCTTACATCCGGATGGATTTTACATCCGCTATTTTCCACAAGGTTATAGTAAAACTAAAGTGCAAATATTTGTTCCAGAAGACTTAATCGTAAAACAAAATGGTCAGCAACTGATTTATGATGCGACGGATGATATCTCCTGTCCTGCGAACAATGGATCTCAACGTCTAGCACAAACAAATGAACCTGCATTATTAAATTAAAAACACGAAAAAAAGATCTTTACGATACGGGGTACGCAATTGCGTATCCCGTATCGGTTATAGAAAATTTGATGTGAGCTGCATGCATATAACCAATGCCCTATGCAATAAAGCGATCTATTTTCTAAGTGAAATTACTTATTTGTCTACTCAACTGGTTTATTGTTCCGGAGGGTCACTTAAATCCTTATTAACCCTAGGTCTCCAGACCAAAATATAGCACTACGTAAATGTTATAGGAACAAGTTCTATTCTATTTCCTGACAGAGTCTTTGTTTTTATTGGATTTAAGTGGCCGCTGAAATAGCGAACACTTAAACCAGAGGAGGTTTTAAAAGTTCAATAACGTAACCCTTGATTCGGAAACTTTACCTGGTTTATTGTTCCGGAGGGTCACTTAAATCCTTATTAACCCTAGGTCTCCAGACCAAAATACAGCATTATATGTTATCTTACTTTTAATTTCATTGATTCTACTCTATTTCCAGACAGAGTCTTGATTTTTATATTAGATTTAAGTGGCCGCTGAAAAGAGCGAACACTTAAACCAGAGGAGGTTTTAAAAGTTCAATAACGTAACCCTTGATTCGGAAACTTTACCTGGTTTATTGTTCCGGAGGGTCACTTAAATCCTTATTAACCCTAGGTCTCCAGACCAAAATACAGCATTACATGTTATCTTACTTTTAATTTCATTGATTCTACTCCATTACCAGACAGAGTCTTGATTTTTATATTAGATTTAAGTGGCCGCTGAAAAAGCGAACACTTAAACCAGATGAGGGTTATTTAAAGCGTGGAGAATTATCCTTTCTTAAATTTGCATTACAGAGAAACAGCACATCTATTTTATCGGCGTAGCGATTTTCAATTCATTATTTGCATCAAAACTAACATCAGAGATGAAAACAATCCGCTCATCCTTTACCTGGTTTAAGTGTTCCGGAGGGTCACTTAAATCCTTATTAACCCTAGGTCTCCAGACCAAAATATAGCAACAATCTCTTTAACGGTTTTGATCTGTTATTTTCCTTTCGTCATTATACAGGTAAAGAGGATAAAAATGAGGGCGAACAAAGCACTCACTGTCCTGATGTTATTCAAAAAATTCCAACGTTTTTCAAAGATGTTTCTCATTTGTTTTATGGTCGCTTCCGTTGCGATAGAAAAATCAAATTGTTCCAGTTGATTGTTGAGTGGTACATTGCCAAAAACAGTTACGCCAAATACACCAATCAGGTAGCAAGCTGTTGCAATAAGTAGCAGGATGAATCTATTGCTATTATCATTGTAATGCAAAAAGGCAGTAATAGGAAGCAATAATAAGGGGCAAAAAAAACAGATAAAAAATAGTGTATTTTGCACTTCCCTATTTATGCTTTGCATACCACTCAGAAACTCTTTGTCTCCAAGTTTTCCTAATCCCTACATGACTGAAATGGAATAGGAAAAGAAAAAACCTGCCATCAAAGCGACGAATGTCGCCGATAGGATGAGTGTGATATCTTCAACTTTCATTTTTTTATTTTTAATTAGAGATGCTAACCGCTTTCTTGCTATAGTCTCGACTCTCCAGTTGACGCAACATAAAATCAGCAACATCAGCCCGTGTTATTTTTAAAGACAACTTCTTATACTTCCCATCAAATCCTACTTGATAACCTTTGGTAACTGCTCCGTCAATTAATGCACTTGGTCTTACCAGCGTATAATCCAATTGGCTATTTAAGATATAGTGTTCTTGTGCCTGATGGTCTTGAAATGCTTTTTTCAACAACATCCCGAACATGATGTGTTTCCAAATAAAATTGAGGTTTCCATAACTTTCGCCCATACCCAATGTGGTTTGACAGATGAGTCTTTTAATACCCATTTTATCCATTGCCTGAATAATGTTATGCGTTCCAATACCACGTATCTTACCCACTTTACCATCGCCTAATGCACACAGAACGGCATCTTGATGGTTTAAAGCTTCTTCTACATCAGGTAAATGGGCAACGTCTCCTGGATAGATCGATAAAGAATTGTCTTTGATTTGTACTAATTTTTCGGGATTACGAACAAATGCTGTTACCTCATGCCCCATCGCCAATGCTTGTCTAACGATTTCAATACCTACGGTGCCTGTTGCACCAAAAATGATTACTTTCATTTTCTCCTGTTTAAAGTTTAATAAGACAAAATTGCAATGTCTGCTCTTTAAAAAATAGAATAAAAACGACAGCAGGATTATTGTGTAAAATTTTTTGGTGTTTTCCCTGTAAAGGCTTTGAATACGCGTATAAAATGAGATTGATCAGAAAATCCATTCTCATAAACAATATCGGTCAATCTGCTGTAGTCTTTTACAGTAAGTTGTTTTAAGGATGCCTGAAACTGGATGATTTTGGCGAACTGTTTTGGTGCTAAACCCGTCTCAGTAAGAAATCTACGTTCAAATGTACGGACATGAAGATCTGTTTCTTTGGCAATCGCTTGCATGCTCTGCTGCCCTTTGCTTACGATAATAAGCTCAATGGCCTGACGGATTTTAAAATCAAGATTTTGTTTTTTCCGTTCAAAATAGAAAAGCAATAAATCAGATATGATCTTCACTCGTTGTTCTATCGTCTGATCAGCTAAAAGTCGTTTGTTGAGTTCCGTAATATTTGAACCTAGACTATCATCCAAATAATAACAGTTATCATTGATACTTTGAGGATCAACATCAAAAAAGGTCCGTAAGACAAAGGGATACAACTGAAAAATAAGGATCAGATACGGTCCAGAAAGCTCCAGTTCAATAGGTTTAATGGTTTGTCCATAGAGAAAAATGGTGGGCATCTCTTTATTGTGCGGATATATAATCAATCCATTTTCCGCCTGTTGAAACAGCAGTCCAGGATAGCCGTCAGCGAAAAACGGCAACCTTGTTTTTGCATTTTCATCACCTCCTTCAAATACCCAAATGTTTTTCACGAAAAGAGCAATAGTTTGATCTGGTATGATGTCTTGAAAATTCATGTTGATCCTGAAAACTGTTTATGCAAATATAGTATTATTAAAGAGTGGAAAATTCCTTTATTAAATTTTCATCACCAAGAGATACAACACCTCCACTGGTTTATTGTTCCAGAGGGTCACTTAAATCTCTTTTAACCTTAGGTCTCCAGACCGAAATATAGCACAACATAAATGTTATAGGGACGAGTTCTATTCTATTTCCAGACAGAGTCTTACTTTTTATATTAGATTTAAGTGGCCGCTGAAAAAGCGAACACTTAAACCAGTTATGTGAGGATAAGCTTTTAATCTTTCTCTGGTTTATTGTTCCGGAGGGTCACTTAAATCCCTTTTAACCACAGGTCTCCAGACCGAAATACAGCACGACATAAATGTTATAGGGACGAGTTTTGCTTCATTTCCAGACAGAGTCTTGGTTTCTATATTGGATTTAAGTGACCGCTGAAAAAGCGAACACTTAAACCAGATGAGGGTTATTTAAAGCGTGGAGAATTATCCTTTCTTAAATTTGCATTACAGAGAAACAGCACATCTATTTTATCGGCGTAGCGATTTTCAATTCATTGTTTGCATCAAAACTAACCTCAGAGATGAAAACAATCCGCTCATCACCCGTTTTTGTTGTTCGACCATGATAAACACACAATAGTTTCCCATTCCGATCTCTAAAAAGACTATTGTGTCCAGTACCCGATAGCATTCCTCCTTTGTCGGTATTCTTTTCCAATATTGGGTTGCTAGCAGATTTACGATATTTTCCCAAAGGTGCATTTGCCGTAGCATAACCTACAGCATAATTCTCACCAGCAAAATAATTAGCAGAATACATCATGTAATAGCGATCATTTTCTTTGATTAAAAATGATCCTTCCGTCCATCTTCTATTGATCTCACCTGAAGTGACAGAACGACTCTCCCATTCTGATTGATCATCGTTCATCGATTGTGGGGGCTTGATCAACAGTTTAGGTGCTCCGATTACTTTGCTTAAACTGCTGTCCAGCTCTACGCCATACACCCAGCTCTCTTCAATAGCTTTATATCCTAGTTTCTTTTTTGCCCATGTAGCGATCTCGGACTCCACTGGATGTTCATAACAACATCTCGAAAAAAACAAATAGTTTCGATGATCTTCATCTCGGAATACATTGGCGTCAATAATCGGATACCCTGGATCGAATATAGGCGATCCCGTTATATCGATAAACGGACCTAAAGGATGATCGGCTACAGCTACTCCTATCCGATAGTTTTCTTGTTCCTGATTAGGGTTCTCCTTCCAATGTGCGCTGTAGTAGATATAGTATTTGTTGTTTACCTGATACACTTCTGGTGCCCAAAAATCTTTTATCCCCCAAGCTTTGGGCTGATTGCCATCATATACTTTCCTTTCTTTTTTCCAGTTCTTTAAATCTTTAGAACTATAAGCCATAAATCCATTCGCTGTTCCTCCGGTACCATATAAATAATAGGTATCGGATTTACGATCGTAGAGGATAAAGGGATCTCCGAAAGCTACATCCGTAGCGTATGCGCTATTCTTATTGGTATCGGTTTTTATCAAACTAAACTTGTTACCATCAAATACAGGTACGGAAACTCCATCCTTTTGTTTGTCAAAATGGAAAGGTACAATTGCTGATCGTCGTGGCGCGACTTTATTTTCTGAATAATGAGTATGACACACATAATACCACTGATTGTCTTTTTTAAATACATCTCCATGTCCAGTTCCTGACCATTTGCTGTTTGCTTTACTCAATAGTGGTTGTGTGCCTATTCTTTTCCAAGGGCCGTATACGTTATCTGCAACGGCTACTCCCACGGCATAATCTGGATTTCTAAAATCGTTGGCAGAATAAAATAAGTAATATTTGTTGTCTTTCAAGAGTACTGTTGGCCCTTCAACAACTGGCCATGATGCTTGTGCTGTATTTTCCCAAGGCAAACTCGCATGAAGACATTCTTTTAATGTCTCTTCTTTGATGCCTGAATAATCAGCTTTTAATTCAGCAACAACTATTCGATTTCCCTTATCTAATCGAACATGATAGAGGTATTTCTTCCCATTGCTGTCTGTAAAGACAAACGGATCAATCTGTTTTCCTGTATTAATTAGGGGTTTGGATGTTGTTTGTTTAAAAGGTCCAATTGGAGAATCGCTGGTAGCAATGGCGATATTTTCATTTGCGGTATAGGCCATGTAGAATTTACCCTTTTCGTACCAGACCTGCGGCGCCCAAAAGCCAGTTGTTCCAAACGAATCACCCTTACGAAGCACAAAACCATTATTTACACCAACTGGCCCTTCCCAATGCGCAAGATCTTGCGATCGGTAAACTTTGAATCCTAATATAGTATCCTGATCACCATTTGTTCCATATAAATAATAATAGCCATCATGGTAAAATACGGTAGGATCTGCTTGAAATAGACCCTGATTGCTACTATCCACTTTTGACCACTCATGATTTTGATCAGGAAGAACACGGCATCCCAAGTTGAGAAAACCAATTCCAAGTATGAAAAAAGAAAAAATAAAGAAAAAGAAATTCGATTTGCTAGCTACCATCTGTTATCCTAATTGAATCAATACACGAATTTGAATAAACATTTTTATAATCGTCATCATTTTTGTATCAATGAAACATCAATTTGTATCATCTCCTTTTATTCAACTTATCTCATAGGAAGCTGGAGAAATACTAGAGACTAGTTCAATTACGATTTTCCATAATTTAATTTTATCTTTAAAACACGATGCTACAAGTAACCTGCGCCATTATCGAACATCAAGGAAAAGTGCTGATCTGTCAACGATCAGCAGCTATGCTATTGCCGTTAAAATGGGAATTCCCGGGAGGAAAAATCGAACAAGGCGAATCCATGAAAGCCTGTTTAGCGCGTGAGATCATGGAAGAACTTAACGTGACCATTCAGGTTGAAAAAGGTCTGTCTATGGTTGAGCATCATTATCCTGATTTTTCCCTCTGCCTCCATCCTTTTATCTGCACATTGATCTCTGGAGATATCCAAGCATTAGAACATGCACAAACGTTATGGGTAGATCAGACAGCACTACTGGACTACGACTGGGCAGAAGCCGATCTACCCATTGTGCGCGAATATTTGAAATTGCGTCCGTAGATTAAGATAGTCGTTGGTCAAAATACTTGCTTTGTATCGCTTTTTTCCAAAAAAACCTATTATCAAATAGGCGATCCTAAAAACAAAACAATTATCCGCTTGCTCAAGCTCAGAGCACTCCTTCGTTGATAGCTTTACATATTGAAAAATACAGTATTGAATACTGCTGTCAGCGTTCCATATTAAATTGTTGTTGACCTTATTGCTTGCAAGACCATATTTTAATGCATGAAGACAATCTCATTAGTTAGAAACGCGCAAGACAGAATATCAACTAGTAAAATAACTCATGTCTAAAACGTAGCTCATGCGTGTTTCAACCGTACCTCATTCGCTTTTGTTCGAACGAGGTACGAACAAGGTACGTTTGAGGTACGAACCAGCTCCCTACTATTTTACCAGTTAAATACCATGTCTTATCCTGAATTATCCTTACAGCATTCGGATAGTTAAACGGTTAAATCCTTACAATTATAAAAAGTTATACGGATATATCCTTACATTGTTTTTTCTTTGTCCGTGTATACCCTTACAATCGGGTTGTACTGTTTCTTGTTTTAGTGATTTCCTGACTATGTCTTTGCGCCGGTGTCATCATTTTACAGCTCATGTGCGGTCTGACATTATTGTATCTTTCTATCGCTCTGCACACCGGTTCAATAGCCATTGAATAGGACTCAAAGGTGTTATAGAGCTCAAATTCTGTTTTCAGTATACCGTTTACCCTTTCGGCAATTGCATTATCATAGGGTGATCCGGATTGAGTCATACTGATCTGGATATGGTTTCTCTGCAATAGTTCCACATAGGCATCACAGCAGTACTGTATCCCCCTGTCCGAGTGGTGGATCAGCGGCCTTTGCTTATATTCCCTGCCGTTTATAGCCTTTTGGAGTGCCGATAGGCATCCGGAAGCTTTTAGTGACTGGCTGAGATGGTAGCCTACGATCTTTCTGGAATAGGCATCTGTGATCAGAAAAAGGTAGATAAATCCCGTGCCTGTCCGCAGATAGGTAATATCGCTTACCCAGACCTGCTCGGCCATCAGGGGCTTTGCCCGGCTGATCATATCCGGCCATTTCCTGTAATGATGGTAGGACATCGTGGTGGTCACATATCTCCTTTTGGGATAGATCAGCATGCCATTGTCCCTGATCAGCCTGGAAAAAGCATCCCTTCCGATGGTAATATGATGCGCTTTGAGGTTCTGCTGCAGCATATGAAGAAGCTTTACGCATCCTGTACGCGGAAGCACTGATCTGATTTCCCGGACCCATTCTAGTATCATTCCATCCTGAATCACCGAAACGTCCCTTCTGGCGTTCATTTCATACCAGGACTGTCTTGTTCTGCCAAACAGCGAGCAAATGGTACTCAGGGGAATATTGATAAATATCTCCTTCATTTTACTGGCGGTTTGGTACCAGACTTTTTTCGGATATCGATATCCAGCTCCTGCTCTGCAATATGGATCATCATCTCAAGGGCGGTAATCTTCAGCCTGGCAAGCCGGAGTTCCTCCTGAAGCTGCTCATCAGGACTGCTGGATGCTAAAGGCGGCAGCTCGCTGTCAGGTGAAATAAGGCCTGAATGGATTTGGGCGATGTTCTTTTTGTACCAGTTGACAAAATAGCGAACCACCTCGCCACTCTTAAGTCCATGTTTACGCCCAAGCTGTGACTGGCTCAGATTGCCCTCAAGGTATTCTCTGGCAACTGCAATCTTAAAAGATGATTCGTAGGTAACAGGGGCTCCTGTATGTTTCCCTTTTCTCGGTGTTTCCATATTATATAAAATTAATAATTACTCCGATTTGTGTAAGGGTAATTTAGGAATAGACACCATTTGAAACGAATTTCTCCAGTAATTCTATTTTAAAATCGGACTCTGGTAATGAATCAATTTCTAGTCTTTATCAAGTTTGATATGTATAAAGAATTTTCATTATAAAGATCGTTCAACAACTCAGGCAATGATCTTGATAAGCACGATAGCGATAAAGCTGTAACTGATCAATCCTCGACGATAATACCACTTATAAAACAGGAAAAGATGCGTAGCATGAAAAGATATCATGGAAATCCATGAATTAAAGGAGATATTTTTTACTAGATTTGATGGACATGGGACAAAAATTCAGATTCAAAAAATACGAAGCGGCTGATTATCCGGAATATTTTGAAATGGTTCAGGATGATCGCGTGATGAAATACATCACGGGTAACGGTCTATCGAACGCAGAAGCTAAAAAGAAATTTGCCTCTATTTTGGATATCAATCATGCCGATGAGTTCTTGGGATATTTTCAGATCTGGGATAACGAAACACAACAAATTATTGGAGACTGCAAACTGGTTCCGTATCGGCATAACCCTGCGGTTTTTGAAATTGGCTATTTGCTACAAGTAGATTATTGGAGAAAAGGCTATGGCACGATGATTTGTACACATTTGCTTGATTTAGCAACAGCTATTGACACAACGAAAGCTGTCATTGGCATCATTCATCCTGAAAACCAGGCATCAAGAAAACTCTTGGAAAAATTTGGATTTGTTCGTTATTTTATTGGAATTGAAAACAATTTGGCGACCGAAAAGCTTATTTTAAAAAGAAATAAGCATACCGATTCATGGATAGAATAGGTGGATAGGACATCGGGAAAAATACAGGAATCTTAACAAGCTTTTATTAGGACAATGCAATCGAAATCAACTATGGAAAAACAAGTAAATGCAGACGAGTTTGTAGAACGGTTTATGTCCGGAAGTTTGAGCCATCTGAAATATACGCAATCTCCTGTCAAGATCTTTCGCCTTAGTGAAATTGCCCCTTATATTAAGATTCCAATCCCTCCTATTTTTCTTGGTTACAATTTACTGGTCCATATCACTGAAGGCTATTTTGAACATCAAATTGGTTCGGATGTCTATGTGGTTAAAGCACCAGCCATCTTGATGAGTAACTATGGTAATATCTCCGCGATTAAATCTGTCGATAAATCATCTAAAGGACATTGTGTACTGGTCAAAGACGGCGCGATGACTTCTATCTTTCGAGAACAGGAGATTTTAAATATTTTCACCATTTCCCCTCTTCTCAATTTATCGCTTGAAGATAGTCAGGATCTGCATCCGTTGCTTCGACTTTTATATAAAGAATTACATACTTCAAATCCCTACAAAGAGCTGTATGAAAGTCTTTTAAAATCGTTGTTATCGAAAATTATCAAGCTTTCAGCATCCAACAAGATGCTCGATCGGCGACAAGAGATCGCGATTATGTTTAAACAACTCGTACATAAGAATTTCAAAAAAGAGAAAAATATCGGATTTTACGCTGATAAACTTGCTGTATCGACCAACTACCTCAACCGCTGTGTATCTTCTACTTTTAAAAAATCATCCAAAGAGGTCATTCTCGAAGTAGCCATTATGCACAGTCAATTACTCTTGTTCGAATCCACCAAAAGTATTGCCGACATCTGTTATGAACTGGATTTTTCCGATCCGTCCTATTTTTCCCGTATCTTTAAGAAAATTGTCGGTATGTCACCAACATCTTTTCGACATAAATCATAATAGGCGATAATAGCATATGCACGATTTGTCCTAGTCTTTATACGAAATCAAACAAGAAGAATACATGCATAGGGGTTATTTTTGTAAAAAGCAATTGTGAATATACAGCCCGTTTTCAAACAGCTTGATGCTATAGCAAAAATCTGCTGCTCTATAACAGCAGCGAATACAGTATGTGCTCATAGCTGTTACTTGTCCGCTGAACAGGTAAGAAACAAGGTACAAGAATCGTATCTGCATCAATGCTTTTGTAATTGTTCATCATTTAATACGATATGTTAAGATGCTTAACCTTTTAGAACAACCCAGTATGATCCAAGATTTCGATACGTA
The DNA here is from genome assembly GCF_021442025.1 of Sphingobacterium sp. SRCM116780. Lineage (NCBI taxonomy): Bacteria > Pseudomonadati > Bacteroidota > Sphingobacteriia > Sphingobacteriales > Sphingobacteriaceae > Sphingobacterium > Sphingobacterium sp. SRCM116780. The sequence continues at coordinate 1,397,595 of NZ_CP090446.1, read as the reverse complement.
CATTTCCTCTTTCAAGGAGCGATTGTCTAGTCTATTTAATTCCGAATACGACTATAATACACTCAGTTTAACGCGAGGTCTCCCCCCTTCATTTATGAAGGAGATTATGGATATGAATCCCCTTTCGGTTGCTATTCCAGAAAACTATGGCGGTCGAGGTGTACAGGTCAAGGAATGCTTAAGTGTTCTTGCAGCGGCTTCTTATGAATCTTTATCGCTTTCGCTTACGTTCGGTATTAACATTGCTTTATTTTTAGAGCCATTTGCTAAATATGGTCATCCTGCTGTTCAGGCACAGGTGTTCAAGCAGTTCTTAAAACAGCAAGCCATGGGTGGACTGATGATCACCGAGCCAGGCTATGGTAGCGATGCCCTGAATATGCGTACGGCTTATGAACAGCAAGCTGACAGCTATCAGATTAAAGGTCAAAAACATTGGCAAGGTTTAACAGGTGCAGCCAATTATTGGCTTGTTACGGCACGCAAAAAAAATGAAAATGGCGAACTGACCAGGGATATTGATTTCTTCTTAACAGATAATGGACAAGAAGAACAAAAAATTGATGTGCAACAACATTACAACAGTCTAGGTTTATATGCGATCCCTTATGGAATCAACAATATTGATATCACCGTACCGACAGATCATAGATTGACCCCAGAAAGTACGGGCATCAAACTGATGTTGGATACCTTACACCGAAGCCGACTTCAGTTTCCAGGGATGGGCATGGGATTCATCAAACGCATGTTGGACGAATCGTTACAACATTGTGAGACTAGACGTGTTGCAGGTCTGCGATTAAACGAAATGGACTCGGTGAAATTTCAATTATCTCGTCTTCAAGCAGCTTACACGATATGTTCAGCCATGTGTTCCTACAGCTGCTCAATCAGTTCTATCCACAACGACCTTTCCGGTCATGCTGTGGATGCCAATAGTATCAAAGCTTTGGTGACAGATTTGATGCAAGAGGCAGCTCAAATATGCCTACAGTTATCAGGAGCCAATGGCTATCGTTTAGATCATATTGCAGGTCGAGGTGTGGTGGATAGCCGACCTTTTCAAATTTTTGAAGGATCCAATGAAATGCTCTATACGCAAATTGCAGAGGCTATTGCGAAACTGATGCGGAAAAGTAAAGAACCAAACCTGCTTGCATTTTTGAAGAAAAATGTGGCAACAGAGTACGCTGCACCTTTCTTCTCTTCACTGTTGAACTTTAATCTAGCTGATCAACCGAAGCAACGCGATATGGTTACTTTAGGTCGGATCATCGCTAGGGTGGTTTGTTTTCAATATGTACTCTCGATCAATAACGCTGGATTTAATGATAAAATGACAGAAATAACCCGTCAACATATGCTGATGGATGTATCCATGTTTGTCGGACAATTAAACAGCAATAACGATGCGGAACCGCTCTTAAATTACAATGAGCATAGCGATTGGATTAATTTCACTTCGCTTTAGATAGCATTCAGACATGCAGCATAGGATTGTCCATGCTGCATGCTTTTTTTACCGTGTTCCTATTCCATTCTTTTCATCGACTTGCTGTTAACGGATTATTTTTAACAATAGTCTCCTTTTATCATGCCTCGTACATTGCTTTTATGATGCTAAATGGGTAATTTACTTTCAATTCATATATCAGCACATCGTTTATATCCATGGAAATTCACAAGCATGAAATAAAGGGCAATGCAATTGCCGAAGTCATTACGGACAATATCCTGATCAGCACGATCGACGACGCGATAGATCTGCTAGGTAATTTATATTATCAAGGTTATGATAGCATCATCCTCTACGAAAAGAATATAATTGCAGATTTTTTTGATCTGAAAAATAAAATGGCAGGTGAAATTCTTCAAAAATTCAGCAATTATCGGGTTAGACTTGTACTGATCGGCAACTTCTCACCATACACGAGCAACAGTTTGCAAGATTTCATTCGGGAGAGCAACAAAGGAAAACACATTCATTTTAAGGAGACTTTGGAAGAGGCACTTGATTCCTTTGCTAGATAAAAATTGCAGTGGCTTGATCATATCTATAGTGTAAAATATGACCATTACCCCTATTTTTTTACAGTTCCTTCTCCTTTCTACGGCAAACCGTTTGAAGAAATCGATCGTATATCGGTTAAACGGATAGACGATCGATTTCTTGTGTTGTGTCGAACCACAACTAGATAGCACATGGGTGTAAGGAATGCATGCTTCATATGCTTAAAAATTGATCAGTGGTAATGTTCGTCTTCCATTCTTATTCCACAAGCCGAGTTGCAGTCCTTGAAGAGATTTGGTCGAATTAAAAAATCCGATTTGAATACCCGTCAACTTTTGAGAAGTATTGAAAATTCCAATCTGCACCCCTTTCATCTGCACATTGTTATTAGCAAAACCGATATTAACTCCTGCCGCATAATCCGAAAAATTACCAATACCCGAAATATGCAAACCATGAAGTCGTTCGACATCCACATATGTTCCATTGATGCTAAGTCCATTCGTTTCTTTTCCAAGATTATATAAGGTGATCATGACTCCATTATTGATCATACCCCTATAGTATCCCCCTAAGGCGACATTTAATCCATTCGTGATTAAACGAGTCGGCTCCTTTCGCGTAGCTGGATGAGGACCATCAGCAAATCCTAAAAAGACTAAAGATAAGGGTAATACATCTACATTTACCCCATTAATCCGTTGTATCTGATCGGATTTTGGAAAATGTCCAATACCTAAAACCATTCCATTGACCTGGGTCGTTGTCTTCGATAAAGGAGATAAACTAAAGATTTTGGTCTGTTGTGCTGAAAGTTCCATCGAACCCAGCAGAAGACATATACTTGCTAATATTATTCTCATGTTTTGTATTGCTTGATTTATAAAGCAAACATATTGTGATTTTCATAAAATAAATTGCTATAAACAATAATAATATTTTATAAATTTGTGATTATCACAAACAACAAGCTCATGTATCAAGAACGGCTTATCCATGCTATCCAAAAGCGAATTGGACAGAAAAAATCAATTTTAGAAGCCATATCACAGGCTTTAGAGATCAGCTATGATGCGGCTCATCGTCGCATTTCGATGAAAAGTAAGTTTTCTATCGAGGAGACGGTGAAATTAGCACAGCATTTTGGAATTTCCATGGATACAACTTTTCAGGGAGCTGATCAGGTTTTGGTTAAAAAGACAAAGGAGATCAAAAGCTTAACCGATCTTGCCGATTATTTCGATCAATCCATCAAATCTTTTTCCGATTATAAGCGATCAGCAGATACAACCTTATTTTACTCTGCTAAAGATATTCCTTTATTTTACCTGATAGAAAGCAATCTTTTATCCAAATTCAAGCTGTATGTCTGGTCCAATCTTTTGAATTTTGAAAAAGAAGAAACTAAATTTGAATCGTTTCAAGTGCAGGCGCCCCTATCCTTAAAAACGCAAAAGATGCGTGATTTTTATCAGGACATCTCCCGACATGAAATATGGAACGATACCACCATCAACAGTACTTTACAACAGATTTTGTATTTCTTTCAATCGGGTTTATTAGCAGCTGAAACGGCAAGATTATTATGTGATAATCTACTGGAGCTTATCTCTTCTGTAGAAGAGAAATGTACGGCTAAAAATGAGCAATATAAGTTATATTATCATGAGCTGCTGATCTTAAACAATAATGTATTGATCAGCGATACAGAACAAATGTCACTCTTCGTTCCTTATACGATGTTGGGGTATTTTATTACCAAAGACTTGCATACTTGTCAAAATGTGTCTGATTTTTTTCAGCATCAACTTAAAAATTCCAAATTGCTGAATAAAGCCGGTACACGTGATAAAAAGATGTTTTTCAATAAAATGTACCAGAAAATAGCGTTCTTCAAAAATCAAATTGAAGCGATAACGGAATTTTAACATAGAAACCACGCGCAATAAGGAAACGATAAGAGTAGAAGTATGGATCTCATGAATAAAGATTTTCTTACGGAAAATACAACTTTGACTGCTATAGCATGCTAACCTCTTTCAGATGTCCTTGCCTATATTTTGACCTGTATGTTTATCATCTTCATTGAAAATTAAATTTATAATAAATCTACATTTGGACTAGGATTTATCGATTCTATTTGCTTAAATTTAGACAGAAAAATAGATAAGCTGATTACTGATATACTTAAATTTTACATGCAACTCATATTCAAAAGAATTCTATTCCTTGTTTTATTCACTTGCGTTTTGCCATTTTTCGCATTTTCGCAAACTCATGAACTACGATTGGGCATTACTTCTGGTTTTTCCAATTTTACGGGAGATGGAAGTGTAGCCAAAAGCACCTTGAATGGAACTGACGCAGAAAGCTATTATACCAATAATCCTTTCGGAGAAAAACGTGGGGTTAACCTGGGTGGAGCCATCAACTATCGCTATATCTTCAGTAGTAATTTTCTATTGGGTCTCGAAGGAGCCTTCGAACGGCTACAAACCAAAGTGGATTTAGAAGGAGATGGTTTTTTAAACGATAATCGTGGGTTGACAAAACTAAATCAGCAGTTTTTAAACGTTAATCCTTTTTTTGGTTACCGCTTTTCTTTTGAACCCATGACCATGGATGTCCAATTGGGTATGGATATCGCCAAAACGCTCAGCATACGAGAAAAAGGAAGTGTCGAAACGAACCAAGGAAAACAAACGGATTTTGAATATAACAGAGGTTCTGATCTCATGAAACTAGATCTTCGGCCTCGCTTGCAATTCAATGTGAACTATGATCGCTACACGGTATTTGCCGGATATGCCTGGGGAATGAAAGATTATACCAGTAATATGATCGGTTCTCCTTCAACAGATGCACGTCTTCGTGTCTTTCGATTTGGTTTACAATATCAATTGTTGCCTCCTGTCGCCAAGTGACAAAAAGCAGCTAAAGTACGTTAGTATAACAAAATCTGATGGACGAACTCCTAAACCATAAGAAAAACAGTGCTGAACTTGGCTTTTCTGTTATCAATTCGATCTTTTCCAAAGATGAAATAACCAACATGATTACAGCCATAGACAATGCAAACAGCTCGAAAGATACCTTTAGAAAATCAGCTGATCTATTTGCCATTAGACAAGTCCTCCAAGAAGTTCCAGCATTATATGATCTGGTATTTACGGATAAACTGAAAACTTTGATTGACCAACTATTTGGTGAACAGTATTTTCTAGTCAAAAGTATCTATTTTGATAAACCCGAAACTTCCAATTGGTATGTCGCTTACCATCAAGACTTAACCATATCCGTTGATAAAAAGATGGATGTCCCTGGTTTTAGGTTATGGACAAAGAAGCAAAATCAATTTGCCGTCCAACCCCCTATTGCTATTTTAGAAAACAATTTCACAATCCGGATCCATTTGGATCAAACAAATGAACAAAATGGCGCCTTAAAAGTCATCGAAGGTTCTCATCTAAAAGGAGTTAATCGACTGGAAACCATAGATTTTGCAAAAGAAAAAGAAACGATTTGTTGTGTCGAAGCTGGTGGAATTATGATTATGAAGCCATTGATCCTGCATGGTTCCAACCGTACGACCAATAATCAGCGAAGAAGAGTGATTCATTTGGAGTTTTCAAACTCAGAATTACCGAATGGTTTGCATTGGTCGGAAAGAATAAATTAATCCATCTCCCCATATGGATCAGGACTGTTTCGATCTGATAAAAAATAAGAGTAACAAACGACACAATTTCAAGACAAGTACAATCAAAAGATTTAGCTGTTCCCAACAGTTCAAAATTGATTTTGCTATAATATAAACAAAAAAAATAAAAATCAAACTATAATTAATAAAAATTACACTGTACATTTCCGAAAATAAATGTACAAAAGTTGTACATTTCAGGTTTTTGTCAAAAATGCTATTGATTTACAGTAAAAATGCCTGTTATTTTATAAGAAATTTATAAAACATCTACAGGTATGAAAACATCAATTAGTACAGCATCTGTTCCCGTCATGTGGAGCAAATCAGCCCTATTCTCTTTTGGGAAACTGCAATTCAGTCTTGTCTATATGACTGCTGATTTTCTTGGGTCTATACCGAGCTATTTTAATGCTCGCAATTACCCCATCATGTTAAACCAGATTGGAGGATCGGGACTTCCCCATTTTATTACAATAACCAATCCCATGGCTTTTCTCTTTCCAATTTGGAATCGACATCCTGAATGATATATATGCACGTATTTGTTGGATCACTTAACGTCAATTTTGCTGATCTCCAATCGATGGGATAACATAACCTGTCCTTTTCATTAGCGTATTATAAAGAAATCTGTCATTTGTAAAAAAAACCAATTCACCATGGAAGAATATAAACACAATGTTATTAAACAGTATATAAAAAACAATTTAAACATGACACCAGATCGGCAAGAATTACTATTCAAACGAGTAGAACGTTCCTGCCAGATTCAAAAAGCGCTCAAATACCAAGAACTGGAATCGGAAGGTCCAGGTGAAGAAGGTCGCATCTGGCTTTCTACGGAAGGTATGGCACATAGCTATTATTATAACAAAACCAAGGGTACGAATTGTGGTACGCAAATTTGGAAGAAAAACGAACTAATGCTCTTTTCTTCCAGTCTAAGCCGAGGTGAATATCGGAACAATTATATCCAAATGCTCGAACCTGGTACTGTATTATCGATGAGTTATAAAGAAATCCTTGCTATACGCGGCGAATTTCCTGAGGTTGCTTCACATCTGGAGCATATTTCCAATGTGAATGAGCAAGCCTTTCAACATCGGATCCGGTTACTGAATGAAGCTTCCGTACAGCGTATTATCCAATTTGAAGAGGAGAACCCTTTGTTCTGCAATATTGCTTCTGTCTGTACCAAAGCCATGCATGTCGGACTCACTCGACAAGGCTATTCGCTGTTGAAGAAAAAGATATTAGAAAAAAGACGAGGTAAGGGTTAAGGAGGTATCTTCTTAATCTTTATTAAATCTTGAAAAATAAAAAGGAATTCCCGTTGTAAAGTGAGGGCACTGAAAAACTACCGATAAAATTAGGGCTTGTACATTTTTGTTTGTACAAGCCCTTTTCCTTTCAATATTTGAGAAATAACATACTTATTGTAAGAAATAAGCGATTCTCAGAGCCTTTGGCTCGTGTTTTTAGATTTTTTCTTCTTGTCTTTTCTAAAGGGAACTTTTTCAGTGCCCTCTTGTAAAGTCGGGGATTTCTTTTTTTAAGAGACCTTTAAAGCCTTCTTGATCGTTTTGTCTTAATCATTAGCTATACTTGTCGACTTCTCGTCAATAAAACTGTCAAGCTTTTGCTAACCCCACCATCCAATTTCTCTTGAACTTAGTATCAACAAACGAGTCGTTATGGAAAAAGTGCAGTATATGTAACCGCGTTATTTCCATATCGACCACCAATATAAACCAAAAGGAGGTTGCCGAAAATCCTATAACAGAGTAGGCATTTATTAAAGTTTAAGCTTTTTGATCTATAAAAGCAACAAAATTATGCCTTGGTATTTATTTACACCCACCTCTCCTTGTCTTCCTTGCGATCCCAATAATTATACATTATTGGGGGCTGTACCTCCTCCATGTCCACCGCCAAATAATTTTCTTTGTGCAATACAGGCGAATGACAATGCGGGAAAACCTGTTATCACAGCTGCACTCTGTGCAGAAATTGCTTATGCTCTTCAATGTAGAATAGATACGACAAATGTACGATTGTCTAGCAGCAATCAATGTCCAATGTGTTAATTCAACTAATATAAGATTGAAGCCTTAGAATGAAATACATAGACCTATTTTGAATGGATAATAAGAGATTGTCATACAAATTACAATCTCTTATTTCAAAACAAGGTACTTAAATTTATTTCATATTCTTGTCCAAGTTAAATAAGAGAATCTTTTGTTATGTAATATTATTTCAGTTTATACAAAATCGATGCACGTAGGACTCACTAGACGAGGGTACTTGTTGAAGAAAAAGATCTTAGAAAAAAAATGAGGTTAAAAGCATCTTTCTTGTTTTTATTAAATCTTGAAAATAAAAACAAGAAAATCCACGTTGTAAAGTCGGTAATTTCTTTTTAAAGGGTATTTAGACAGTCTTCTTATTCAATTTTGTCATAATCATTAACTGTATTTGTCCACTTTTTATCAATAAGACAGACAAGCTTTTGCTAACACCTTCCTTCTATTTCTCTTGAACTTAGTATCAATAAACGAGTATATGTGGAAAAATGCAATATGTAATTATTCTATTTCCATATCTACCATCCAATATAAACAAAAGGAGGAAGCCGAAAATCCTATAATAGAGTAGGTAATTCATTAAAGTTTAAGCTTTTTGATCTATAAAAGCGCTATAATTATGCCATGGTATTCATATATTGGAGGATCTGTTTGCGGTCCAAACAGTTACACACTTGTAGGAAGTAATCCTCCATTCTGTCCAACTCCAAAAAAATTCCTTTGTGCAATACAGGCGAATGACAGTGGAGGACAGCCAATTCTCACCTTCGCCTTACTTTGTGAAATAGGTAATGCCCTACAAAACAGGATGGACAGTACAAACGTCAAGTTGAAACCTTAAAAACAAAACACCTAGACCTATTTTGAGTGTATAATAAGGGGCTGTATCATAAATAGTTGATACAGTCTTTTTTTGTATTATATATTTTCTTGTTTTATTTATACAATCATTTGATTTTCATATATTTATATATTATAAATCGATGATTATGTCTCGAAAATTACCTAATTTCAAACCCTATTATCAGCATCAATTGATGGCCTTTCCACCAACCTTTGATGAATTGATTCCCCAGGACCATCCTGTTCGGATCATTGACCAAGTGATCAACTCCATTAACATTGATGGTATTCTTGACAAATATTATAAAACCGGTGCTTCAAGTTATCATCCTTTGATGCTTTTGAAGGTATTGATCTACGGCTATGTTTCCAATATTTACTCCAGCAGAAAGCTTTCCGTTGCCTGTAAAGAGCATATTCCATTCATGTGGCTCAGCGGCATGAGTAGGCCTGATCATAATACCATTAACCGGTTCCGTGGTGTTCGCCTTAAAGGTTCTTTGCGGGAAGTATTTAATCAAGTTGTTATCTTACTTAATGAAGAGGGGTTATTATCAATCGAAGAGGTTTATACAGATGGTACTAAGCTTGAAGCAAATGCAGGTAAGTACACTTTTGTTTGGAAAAAGTCCATCCAGACCAACAAGCTCAAGATGAAACAGCAATTGCAGGACATCTGGGATTACGCTTGTGTTATTGCCCAAAAAGAAGATGACGAGCTCCCACCGGAACCTCCAACAAACAAAGGGCTTAATAGGGAAAATCTAGAGGATACTGTTGAGCGGATAAATGAAGTTCTTGGCAGCAGCAAAAAGGTGGATAAGAAACATCGGGCAAAACTTCTGTACATCAAGAAAAACTTTGGCAAAAACCTGGAAAAGTATGACAGGCAGGAAGAAACACTAGGTGAGCGTAATAGCTATAGTAAAACGGATACAGATGCGACTTTTATGCGCATGAAGGAAGATCATATGCGCAATGGCCAGCTCAAGCCAGGTTATAATGTTCAGATATCAACCTGCAATCAGTTTATCGTGAACTACAGTATCCATCCTGAGGCGACGGATACCAATACCTTAAGATCTCATTTAGAACAACATATTGAATCCTATGGTGCAGCCCCTAAAATCCTTGTTGCCAATGCGGGATATGGTTCACAGGAGAACTTCGAACTCTTAGAAAACCTAGGTACCCAAGCCTATGTGAAGTATGGCATGTTCGATAAACAACAACAGGAAGCCATTCAGTACTGACAGACTATTTCACAATAAAGAACTGGATGTGGTGATCTGTCCAATGGGTCAACAAATGGCATCAATCGGAAAGGCCCATAAAAAAACAAAATCGGGCTTTATTCAGACGTACACCAGATACCAAGCAAAAAACTGCTCCACCTGTCCATTAAATGGAACCTGTCATAAATCGGCAGGAAATAGAATTGTGGAGATCAACCATGACCTGATTGGATATCGAGACAAAGCTTATCATTTGTTGAATTCTGAAGAAGGAATAAAAAAACGAAAAAAGCGGTGTTGCGATGTTGAACCAGTCTTTGCAAACATTAAACAGAACCACCGGTTCCGCCGCTTTATGCTCAAAGGCAAGCAAAAAGTGGAAATTGAATGGGCATTATTAGCAATTGCACAAAACTTAAGGAAAAAAGCAGCCTAAAAAGGTACTTTTTAACCCTTTTTTGAAAAAAAGAAAAATAGATCAGATCCAGGAAATACTCAGGCAAGAAGCTGGCTATTACAAAAAAGAAGCTGTATCTAACTTTTAACGTTTTGATACAGCCTCTTACTATTTCAGAACAGTATACTTAAAAACATATATCACTAATAACCAATGCTTACAACTATTCCATCTTTTTATCCACCGTAGGTTTTGTCTTAGCATTCGCTAATTCCCAGGCTGTATAAAAAATTAATTGTGTTCGTTTGCACAAGAGATCAAAGTCAATTTTGGAAAGTTCATCGCTAGGTTTATGGTAATCCGAATGAAAGCCACTGAAGTAAAAGGTAACGGGTATGCCTTGCTTAGCAAAATTATAGTGATCTGATCGGTAATACAATTGAAATGGATCATTACGTACATTATACCGCTCATCCAGTTCAAGTTTCGTATAGGTAGCATTTGTTTCTTTTACAATCCGATCTAGGTCAGAACTCAGTTTATCCGCACCTATGATATAGATATAATTGTTATCGGAGTGCGACAACGTATCAGTACGACCAATCATATCTACGTTGAGATTAGTAATAATCTTGTTTAAAGATATCACAGCATGATTGATATACCAAGACGAACCGAGCAATCCCTTTTCTTCACCAGTTGTCGCCATAAACAAAATACTGCGTTTAGGCCCCTTACCTGCCTTAACAGCCTGCATAAAAGCATCTGCCATAAGTAACAGACCAGTAGTTCCCGATCCATTATCATCCGCGCCATTGTTGATACTATCGCCCACACTATAATGATTTATTCCCAAATGATCATAATGTGCACTGAGCAATATTACCTCATCTTTCAATATGGGGTCTGACCCCGGAATAAAACCCAATACATTGGCTGGATGAACCGTTTCCAGTGCTCTTGAGGCTGAAGCCGAAAAGTCAGTTTTAAAAACAAATGGATAAGGCTTATTGTTTTCTGTAAGCTTTTTTCTGATCGCAACAAGATTGGTGTTTGCGGACTTTAATAATACATCAGCAACTCTTTGTCCGATATAAATGAGCGGCATACTCTGTGTCATCTTTTCTACAGTAGATAATTCCGTCGAACCCTCTAAGAGCATCTGACTGTTGGTAAGGTGTTGCAAAAGTCCATCCGATTTATTATCCACCACAGGTTCGACCATCAAAACTGCTTTCGCTTTATGGAAAGATAAATACTTGATTTTATCTTGGAAAGAGAATGTTTCATCTCGTGATCCAGATCCAAGCAACATCACGACCTTACCAGTTACAGATTGATTTTGAAAATCGTTATAGGATTCAAATCCTTCTTTAATAATTCCATAACCTGCAAAAAGTATGCTATCCGCTTCCAAATGGAAACCAGACAAGGAAACAGAGCCAGGTATATTAAAAAAATCGAGCACAGGTTTAAATGACATCTTCTGAACTTGTAAAGATTCGGACAATGGGATACGCATAGCGGTCACTTCTTGCATGTAGCCCCCATTATTAGCACCTTTTATCCCTATTTTTTGATAGTAATCCGCAATATATTGTGCTGCTCTTTGACCATCAACGGTTCCAGCCTCTCGACCACGCCATTCATCCGAAGCCAATATAGTAAGATGTTCTTTAGCATTTGTGCTATTGATCACTTTTGCAAAGGCTATAGCATCTTTATTTTGAGCAAAAGACGAGGTGGCTAGCAGTAATAAAAGGATGAGTAGAAATGGTTTATTCTTCATAAAATTTATTGAAAGCATATTCGTGAAATTTATAGGTATGAAATGCATTTTAACGTAAGTATACTAATAAGAAGTTCTCATACGGAGCCACTTCCCTAATGGATATGTATAGATATTTGTTTTCGGGGAGATAACACAAAAATTTTAGTTTTTCTTAGGTTATGCCTAATTACTATTATCTGAATCTGAACTTCATAAATATTTGAATAAACCTGTTCAATGGAATTGCGCAGATCGATAAAGTACCTCTTCATAAGAAAATATCGCATGAATAGCCTTTAATTAAACATACTAGTCAATATTTTACATTTAAGGTGCAACGTGTTTAACAATCCATTTATCTTATTATTAGCTATAAAATTGTTCAATTTCACTCATTAAAACTGACAATCTTTTGCTAACACTCCAACTCCATTTCTCTCGAACTTAGTATCAGATTAATTCAACAAATAAAAACGCATATGATAACAGCTACTTTAAATATACATCTATTGTTCAATTCTTTACATCTTGGATGTAAAGTGCTTGATAGTTCTTTTGGCCTATTATTGACTAAAAAATTGTTCCATTTTCATCATTAAAACTGACAATCTTTTGCTAACTCCTAAACTCTATTTCTCTCGAACTTAGTATCAGATTAATTCAACAAATAAAAAGAATATTATGATTGCGACTTTAATTATATATCCCATTGTTACTTTATTCGTCCTACTTTGGGCGTATACATCGATACCGAAATTTTTTAAGTTCAAGTACTTTTACGAAGTGCTGAAATCTCAAGCAATCCCGAAGTGGACCGTCCCAATCTTGACAGGCTTGCTTCCGATCTTAGAGCTTTCAGTAGTCTTTATGCTACTGTTCCCCTCAACTAGATTAATGGGCTTGTACTTCTCATTCGGTCTAATGCTGATCTTTACAATCTATGTTTCTGGAATCATCTACCAGGTATATGATAGTTACCCTTGCCCTTGCGGAGCAATGTTCCGGAGAATAGGTTGGAAAAAACATTTTAAAGTCAATATATGGCTAACGGGCATAGCTCTGCTGGGCATACTGGTTATAGAGTTCAATTTATTTAAATAACTAAAGTTTACGCTTTTTGATCTATAAAAGCACCTTATTTATGCCTTGGTATTCATTCACCCCCTGCTGTAAAAAAGACGGTAATCCAAAAGACGAGCATCAGTACACTTTGTATGGCGAACATCCGCCACATTGCGAAGGATATCTCGTGGTCTGTGCTATACAGGCAAACGATCACTGCAAAAAACCGATCATTACCTGTGATCTAGAAGAAGAGATCTGTTGTGCATTGGAAAATCAAACCAACACAACCAATGTATTGCTAAAAGGTAGTCATTGTAAAGATTGCGATTAATGTTTGACTGTTTTAAATTTCCTCCTGATATAGGTGCACCGTACATAGATCCCATAAAGAGAGAGCCGTACGGTGCCTATCATCAGGTTGGTAAAAGGAAAATTTAAAACATAGAGCTGAAAAGGGAAATGCTGAACACTCGATAACAAAGTAAGCATATTTAGAAGTTATGATTTTTAAGGTATTGAAGCGATGAGAGTTTGGTATTTATTTACACCACCATTAGGTTCGAAACAGGATCCATTAGATCCTAACCAATATACCCTGTATGTGGTGGGGAGTAAACGTCCAGTCAATACCGATACGACGAGTCAGATTTATGCCATCAATACTTTCGTAGGTGAGTATGGCTTACCGATCCTGGATCAGGAAATATGTAAAGAGATGCATAAGGCCATACAATATAGATGCGATAGTGAACATATTATCCTACGACCAGAATATTTTCGGTTGGAGGGGATCGATAAAATTTGGTATCATCTATAAAAAATAAGGAACATGCCGAAAATCCAGAAAAGAGTAGGCTCTAAAGAAATTAAAGTTTATGCTTTTTGATCTATAAAAGCGTTACAATTATGCCTTGGTATCCATATCTTCCAACAGGAACTCCTCCTTACAGTGTTATAAACACAAATTATTTTGGTCCCCCTCAAGCATATCCACCAGCTTGTGCACCACCCCATGATTTCTTATGTGCTATCCAAGCAACTGATTCTTCAGGTCAACCTGTGATAACATTTGCTTTATTGGAGGAAATGGAATTCGCAATTAATAACCGAATAGAAACTACAAATGTGAAATTGAGACCGTCTGTCGTATAAATATCGATATGTTCAATTTTTTATTTAGCACAAAAAAGTAGTTTACTATAACTACAAAAACGGAGTAGGCCGAAAATCCGTAATCGAGTAGGCAAAGGGCGAAGCTGAAAACCCTATAACAGAGTAAGCACCAATTAAAGTTTACGCTTTTTGATTTATAAAAGCACTAATATTATGCCTTGGTATCCATATAATCCAACAGGAACTCCTCCTTACAGTGTTACAAATCCCGCTTTTTACGGTAATCCTCAAGCAAATCAACCAACTTGTCCATCACCCGATAATTTCTTATGTACCATCCAAGCAAATGATTCTTCAGGCCAACCCGTGATAACATTTGCTTTATTGGAAGAAATAACATTCGCACTTAATAATCGAACAGAAACTACAAATGTGAAATTGAGACCGTCTGTCGTATAAATATCGATATGTTTCAATTTTTTATTTAGCACAAAAAAGTAGTTTACTATAACTACAAAAACGGAGTAGGCCGAAAATCCGTAATCGAGTAGGCAAAGGGCGAAGCTGAAAACCCTATAACAGAGTAAGCACCAATTAAAGTTTACGCTTTTTGATTTATAAAAGCATTAATATTATGCCTTGGTATCCATATAATCCAACAGGAATTCCTCCTTACAGTGTTACAAACCCAGCTTTTTACGGTAATCCTCAAGCAAATCCGCCAACTTGTACATCGCCTCGTGATTTCTTATGTAGCATCCAAGCAACTGATTCTTCAGGTCAACCTGTGATAACATTTGCTTTATTGGAGGAAATGGCATTCGCAATTAATAATCGAACAGAAACTACAAATGTAAAATTGAGATCGTCTGTCGTATAAATATCGGTATGTTTAAATTTTTTCTTTAACACAAAAATAGTTTATTATAACTAAAATCGACGGTCTCATCCGTACTGCCCACGAGCAGCTAAAAAGAAACCTGCAAAGTGAGCTTTGCAGGTTTTCTTATGTTCCATATCTTCTATTGATAAAGAAAAGATTCAATCCGATAATTATCGGTATAAGGATTTGTAGGTACACTGGGATATATCCCCATCATCACTACAGCTACAGATTTAAAACGAAAATTATCTACACTGAAATAATAAGTGTCCACTAATTGTTGATCGGAAGAACGACGAATCTCAAAGACTATATTATATATATCTTTAGTAGCCGGATATGCTTTAAAATTTGTAAAAGTTTGATATTCCAAACCATTCACTTCTTTTGTACTCATTCCTTGGATGTTTATATCCACTTTTGGTCCAGATGGAGACAGGTTGACAAAACGGATGTTGACAATGCTGTCAGTAGTAGGCGTAAGTTTGCCCGCGTCCCGCAAAATATAGTCCGGAAAATCAGTTTCCTCCTTAAAAAGTGTATCTATAGCATTGGGGGTACCGGATAGATAAAGGGAATACATCTTCCCTTTCTTCAAATTAGCTTGATGGTTATACCACAATTTGGTGGTATCAGTAAGAGAAGCTATTTGTAATATAGTGGCCTTGTCTGTCGGCACAATATACAGACGCCCTAAATTCCACTCGCCCAACACTTGATCATCAGGAATATCAATCCAATTTAGTTTTTTCGCAGATACGTTGGCCTTTATTTTACCACCAGAGACTATAGCATTGATTACGTTAACCTTAGCAATACCAGTTTCTACTTGAAAAGTCTCCTCCTCCTGACAGGAATACAAGAACAGAATTAAGAAGATTAATAAACTTAAACTTACTAATTTTGATATAACTTTTATATTCTTCATGTTTATAGTATTAAAATAAGATATTACCTTGGATTCTGTTCAATATCGGTTAATTCGATGACTTCTTTAGTCGGAATCAAAAATGTATAACGTGGATCATTGGGTAGCAAAGGACTATGAGTTATCGTATTCATATCCCGACGTAAGGTCACTGCAAATTGTGGATCTTTATTCAATCGTCTCAAATCAGTCCAACGTAAAGTTCTAAAAACTAACTCCTTTCTCCTTTCGGTTAAAATCTGCACCAAAGCATCATTTGGATTCGCAGCTGTTCGATTAATATACGGTGGCATCATGCGTTTTGCCAATAAAGTGTTTAAATCAGTCATCGCTAACGTTGTATTACCAGCATGAGCATAACATTCCGCTCGAATCAGATACATCTCATCTGTAGCTAGCCCCATAAATAAGACTGGATTTAGAGTCCCATCGTAATTACCTCTGAATCCAATAACTCCGTTAGGATTGCCCATCCAATCGCTTCCTTCACCAAAGAACACGCTTTTTCTTCTATCATCTGTAGAATAGGAATTATACAACAGTGGATGAATTCGTGCTATATTGGGATCCAAAGTCCCAGAAATTGTTACGGATTGAAAAATCACCTCTGCATTAAAACGTGTAAAAGAAGGTCCAGAAGAATTACTCTTTACTGTAGTAGCTGTAGGTATCTCATTTGTCTCATTATAATCAATCAACGTATTTTGCAGTTTCAGGCATTCATCTGCCATTTTCCCAGCTTTAGGATAATCCTCCATAGCTAGATAAGTTCTTGCCAGTGCGGCATAGGCAGCTGCTTTACTTGGTCTGGATTTAATTTTGACCTCAACTGGCAATAAAACTATAGCTTCTATCAAATCCTGTGTAATGCGGTCATAAACTTGTTGTACTGTACCTCTAGCTGATTTTTCATTAGGTTCTGGGGTTAAACGTAAAGGAATTCCGAGATCAGTAGTCGCTGTAGTAGTCACATAAGGTTTACAAAATAATTGAGCCAAATGATAAAAAGCAAAAGCCCGATAAAATAATGCGGATCCTTTTATGATCTTATAGTTAGGATCATCAATAGGGAGTTTTTCTAAAACACTCAACACTAAATTCGCACTATACACTACCGCATAAGGTGCACCCCATTGCACTACATGTTCTCCTTTTGGATCCCATATATAATTAGCTTTACTTTCCTGTATTTTAACATTGTAATCGTAAAGAGCATCATAACTAGCATCCGTAAAATAATAATTATCTGCTGCGGCCTCCCCATGATCAGGATAACTCCCATTCATGCGATCATAATTATCCAATATCACTTGACAGTCTGCCAATGTGCTTGGCGTAGTTATACTCAGATCTGGTTTCTGATCCAAAAAATCCTTTTGACATCCTGTTTGTGTATACAATAACAGAATGACGATTATATACTTACTTATCTGATAATGTTTCATAATCTTCTCTATTTCGTCAAATTAAAAACCTGCATTAAATCCTATTGTAATACTTCTTGGTGTAGAAGGCATACCTATCGTTTCAGGATCGAGGCTAGATTTATTGGCTCGCCAAATAACCCCCAGATCCGTGATCATGCAGTATACCTGCAAACTACGCAGTACGCGTCCTTGTTTTGGGATATGGTAATCCAAACGAATATCCTGCAATCGAATATGATCTCCACTGATTACGCGGGCAGAAGAAGCACTATAAAATGTAGCGCGTTGATAATCAAAGCCATTTGGTCTTATTGAAGGTACAACGTCTATTTTCTGCTCGTCACCTGGCTTTTGCCAACGCCTTGAATACTCAGGCATCGTTGCAGGAAAATAAGAAAACACATTGTCATGACTATATCCCGGTCTATATAATTTATATTTAAATTTATAGAGCATATTAGCAGATAAGGAGAAAGATTTCCATTGAAACGTATTTCGAAAAGCACCATAATAAAGCGGAATAATCGATCCATGATTTTCTAAATCCTTAACTTCTAAATTTAAAATATCATTGTAATTTTTGGTGATATTACCATTTTTATCATAACCTAAAGGATCTCCTGTTTGTGGATCTAGACCTGCAAATCTATAGGTATAGAGACTAAAAGGATCTTTACCTTCACGATAGATATTCTGATATTGGGCTCCTGAAGAAAAAGGAACATAAAAACTAGAATTTTCAGGAAAATCAGGTAATAAGTACTTAGTCACCACATTATGCGTGTAGCTTAAGATTAGATTGGTACTCCATTTGAAGTGTTGATGCTGCAAATTAATCGATTCCAAGGTTACGTCAAATCCATTCGTTTTCATATTAGCGGAGTTCATCATCATACTTGAAAATCCTGAACTTATATCCAAAGGAGTAGGAGCGATCAGATTAATAGAACGTTTTTCATACCACTCTAAGGTTCCTAAAATTCTGTTGTTACGTAAAGTAAAATCCAATCCTAAATTGAGCATTCCAGAGCGCTCAGGTGACAAATTTGGATTTGGTCCATTACCGATAGCTGCATAAGGAAGCCCAGTAATGAAGTGTCCGCTAGTAACATAATTAATAGTAGGGTAAGCCGATATATTATTATTCACATTGCCCATATAGCCATAAGTAGCTCGTAACTTCATCGTTTGCAGGAGACCGGGTTTAAAGAAAGTTTCCTCATGAATATTCCAGGCCCCACCAATAGACCAATTGGGTTTGATCCGATCACTGGCAGTGATTCCATAAATATTGGAGGCATCATTTCGCCCACTGACTGTCAGTATGTATCTTTTATTGTAACTATAGGAGGCATTCAGAAACAAGGAAGTTGATCGATTGATATAAGAAGGTTGCAAGAAATATGGGTTTGGAATAATGTCCTCCCCAGCAACACCATTAAGAAATGGTATAGGTACATTATACGGAACAGCTCCGAATGACATGGGATCGGAATTATAACCTAATAATAGACCAACATAAGGTCCGCCATTCACTTTGGCTTCACTTCGTTCCCCTCCTATTAAAGCATTAATTTCATGAACCTTACTAAATATTTGGCTAAAATTAAGTTGGCCACGTATAATATTGGATTTACGAGGAAGAGTAACTTGACTAACGGCATCACCAATGGGAACCTGAAAAGTGGCTGGAGCAGTTAAATCTGTTTTGCTATAAGTTGCATAGGAATTAATATAGTCTCGCATGATATAGGATTCTCGACTTAAAAGCTCGTTGAAGTTATCCGTATTATTGCTGTACTGATAATTGATACTTGCTCGAAGTGACGGAATAATCCTATAAATTATCCCAAAGTTTGTCATAATCTCATGTGCATTGCTCTCGCTATAATTACTATTGATATCATTAAGCGGAAAATTACGCCAATCTAACAACCTACCATTTCCTGCTGTCTTTCGGTACGAAGGACGCCTAACTAATAGACCATTAGACATCACCAACTCTACCGGATTACCGTTATCATCACTCAATCGCTGATAAGGTATGTCTGGTAAACCATCCACAATTCGTCCATCATTTAGAATATGGGCTGGTGTATGATTTAAACCATTGTTAAAGCGTATATCAGCAGTAAGCTCTAGATTTTCTATCGGTTTAAAAGTCATACTACTCCTTAAATTTTTTCGCTGATAATATGTATTAACCTCATTGGAGATATTATTATCATATCCCCCAGAAAAAAAATAACTGAATTGCCGACCACCACCAGATAAACTTGCTGCATACTGCTGTAACACCGCATCGCGATACAGATATTTGGAAATATCTTTCCGTATATCATTATTTCGATATGCATCGATTTGTGCATCAATAGCCGCTCGGCCAGCTAAATCGTTCAAAGGTAATGCTCTCTGTTTTGCTAATAAAGTAACAACTGGCGATACATCCATTCTATAGGCCGATTCATTATCAACAAACCAATCATAAGTACCTTGCTTAAAATTAAACTTTTCGAGATCAATAAAGTCCGAACTGCTCATTGCAGGAAGTTCAAATAAATTTGGTCGCCTCGTTACAGTTATATTACTATTGACAGAGATTTGCAGAGGTTGCTCCAATTTTCCTTTTTTTGTCGTAATGACAATGACGCCATTGCTGGATCGACTTCCCCAAATGGATGCTGCAGCGGCATCTTTTAATATCGTTACATTTTCTACATCATTTGGATTGATATTATTAATGTCACCTTCATATACGAAATTATCTAAAATTACCAAAGGAAATCTTCCTGGTGTACCAGCATCAAATGGTGTACTCATGGACAAGGTACTAATTCCTCGTATTTGTAGCCTGTCCAATACGCTTACCTTTCTAATACCTTGACCAGTGCTAGTATTTCGAATAGGCATAGGTGGGCCACCTACAGGTCCGAAAATAGTAGAAGCAGTAACCCCTTTCAATCGCGTAATGACATCAGAGCCAACATTACGGTTAAATAACTCTTTGTCCACATATTCAAATGAACCTGTCGCTCTTTCTTTAGGTAAAGAGTAGTATCCAGTACTCAGTACATTGACCTCCTTTAGGGTATTCTCAGACATTCGCATGATAACCTCTATAAAACCTTTAATGCTAGATACTTTAATGGTACGCGTATCATACCCTATATAGGTAATCCGAATAGCAGCATCAGCAGGTACATCAGTCAAAGTAAACATACCTTCTGGGTCTGTAATAATATCAGTAGAACGCCCCTCAACTCGAACAGAAGCACTTTGTAAGGGTTTTCGGTTTTCATCCAACACCTTGCCTTGGATCGTACGCTGTTGTTCATTCTCCCCAGATGCCAACTTAATCACTACCGTCTTATCACTGATTACATACGAAAAGGTTTGGTTATTAAATAAACGATTTAAGACTAGAGACAGTTCCTGGTTCTTGACCTCTATATTTACCTTTCTTTCATCGGCATGCAAATCTGATCCATAAAGAAAATCGTATCCTGTCTGTTGCTTTAATAAGCTGATGATCCGCTCCAAGGGAACATTCTGTTCCGATAAGGTTACTTTTTGTCCATAAGTATTTGCACTTGCATGCAAGTATCCTATAAGGAGTAAAAATGTCGTTATTTTCATAACAAGCATAATATGAGGTGAAAGCCAGCGAGACCACACCCCTTGTTTAAAATAAAAATAATCCATACTTTTGGGTTAGTTGGGTTTAATAGGTAAATTTCATTTGAATGCTTAAGTTAGCCCCGCTATTTGAGCCATGTGTATGCGCGAACATACCATGGCTTTTTTGCCTATAAGCTGTTAGTCTGATCTGAATATAGATAGTTTCTTCATATTTAGTATGTTTTTTAAAGGTTAATATAAATAGGTTCCGTTAGCGCTAACTATCCCTAGCCTAAAAAGAATAAAATTATTCTTTTCCGCCAAAGCGTGACAGATTATATTTCACTATGAGCAACACATAACGACCAATCCGATTAAAGGTTTGTTGTGTAATATTATTATTGCTAATCATTAAGTTGACCGACTGTTGTTGATCTAAAAGATCATAGCCTTGTAGCTGGATACTCAGTTCTTTTTTAGCTGTCAAGAAAAGCTCTACAGAAGCATTGATTAAAATGGGATTCTTGATCGGGATACGATAGCCACCATTCATCCGATAATTGACGCCTGCTCCTACAATCAGCGAGGGAAAAATTGTCCAGCGGGCATCACTATTGATTTCCAAGGTAGAAGTGTAACTACGTAAACTATGATTCAATTTGTAAGTACTATTCGTTATATAGTAGTTCAAATTCAATGTGCCTCGAAATTTTGTTTTATTCAGAACCACACTGAGATTTTGACTCAGGTAAATGGTACTGTTTGCTTCTTTTATCTCATCCAGATAGATTATTGAACGGTTTTTACTCAGCTGTGTGCCCGATCGGAATTGATAAATCTTCGCAAAGGGTAAAGTCATATCGTAGCTTGCACCCAAACTATAGGATCCATCCACATTTAAGTAATGGATTTCTTGTCGCAGTGTCCCAAGGGTATCGGGTAATAGCAACACATTACTTGCTATTTGATTTTGCAGGACAGATCCACTAAAGGAAAGGTTATAGGTTTGTCCCTTAACAGGCTCTATCCGATTAAGGTTTAGACTCAAACCATGATTTTTAGTGGGTTTGAGCTCAGGATTTCCTATCGTCACCTGTTGCAAACTCCTTAGATCCCGCAAAGGAATCAGTTGATTGACCGTAGGAGCAGTGCTACTACCCATGTAATTGAATTGTATACTATTTTTTAACGAAGCCAAATAACGAATACTGGCGATAGGTAGAAAATTGATTATTCGATAAGATATACGCCCCAGCTTACTATCATCTACATGCATAATTGCAGGAAAGAGACTTAGGCCTAGACTATACTGCATTTTGGGTGACTCCACTCTGTAGCTCAAGTCCAGCTGTTGTATACTGAATAGGGTTCCATAATCATTACTTAATGAATCGATCCGTTGTAATATTCCTTCTTTCAGTACCTGGGTTTCCCGTAGCTGCTTTTCACTCCGTAATGAAAAATTGTATCCGATATCCAAGCTCCGCTTTGTCTTTTCTAATGTATAATCGTTCAAAGGTTCAACATATTTAGCACTAAACCCTAAATTCCTTAGATCTTTCTTTTCATGCAGCAAACGCATATTGACCGAATCTTTCAAAAAACCGCCCGTACGCTGATCATAAAAACGTAACTGATCCTGAATATGACTCTCCTCTTTTCCTCTTTGTACGGAACCAGATAAATTGGCACTCAGGCTTCGTCCCTGCTTATACATATTCCGGCTCCAAGAAAGTGCAAGATTTCCCGTGTTATTTTTAGAGTTGCTCTGGATGACATTATCCAGATCCTGTACAATCACACCGCTCTGTTTCGAAATATTTCGGTTTTCTGATGAACCTGTATTCTTCTGCCCGGATACTTGTATATTCCAAAAATCCTTTTTTTTGCGAGACTGTAGGTTAAGCTGTACCTGCTGACCTTGATTGCCATTTGTGCTGCTTTGCTGTATGCGATTATAAAGCGTACCCTTACTGGTTACACTTTCGCTATAACTTTCTGAATCTCCTGTTCGTTTTACGGTACTGTAGCCATAATTGCTATAAAAGTTTACCTGATCGCCCGATCGCCTATAATTCACCCCAGCATTTGTGGTGCGCTGCCTACCCTCTTCAGTGCGCGTATTCGTATGATTGGCATTAGCACTCAATTGATGAACATCCAACCATAGATTTCCCTGAAGTCCTGCACTAAATAGCTTTTGCGTACTGGCAGAGGTCTCTGTACTTCCAAAAGCACCTTTACTTTGTCCATCCTTGATGACCAGATTGAGCATTTTTTGAGGCTTTCCCACTTTGATTCCTGTAAAATTAGCTTGATCACCATAATCATCGATGACCTGAAGCTTAGCGATGATCCCTGCGGGGAGTTGATTCAAAAACTCTTTCAGGTTATTCGTAAAAAAATCCTTGCCATTGACCCGCAACTTAGTCATGGGCTCTCCCATAGCCATCACATTACCAAAGGCATCAATTCGGACACCGGGTAATTGCCGCAACAAATCTTCTAATCGATCATGCTCTCCCACAGCATAAGTTGATGCATTATATTCGACCGTATCTTTTGCGATTCGTATGAGATCTGGTGCCTTGGCTACTACTTCCTGTAAGCGTTGGAACTTTGTTTGTAGGATAATTGAAGGCAATTCATAGACAGCATTTTCTCCTGTATAATTCAAATTTTGTTTGTAGATCTCATAACCCATGCTCCACACGACAAGCGTCATATTCCCCTTGGTAAGTGAACGAAACCTAAAGTTTCCATTTTTATCGGTTCCTGTACTTAAGCTATCCTTTATTGTATAAATTCGAACTCCCACTCCTGGTATACTTACTTGAAGTGAATCCGTCACGCGCCCCCGTAGTTCAAAATCTTGTGCAGTTAACGAAGTAACGAAGTAAAATTGCAGAAAAAAAAAGCAGAAAAACAATAATTTAGTCATTTGATATAATTATGAGATATCCCTACTTCAATTTCTTATCGACAAGCGATCTTTTTTTAAGAGCCGAGAAAAAAGCCGTAAAGTATCAAATGCTTCACGGCTTTATAATATTAAAAGAATTTACTCCTATTGATTACTATTTGGCATCAGAGATAACCATAACCTCAATTTCGCGTTCGGCTTCAATAAGATCCAAACCATGCCTTTGCATTTCCTTACGTAAACCTGCAATAGTACCATCATCGGGTTCCATGCGAAGTCTTCCTGTAAAACCTGTTTCGTCGATGGCAGGAGGGTATTTCTGTGCCATATCCAAACGCATCAATACAATTTCTGGAACCAACATCCCGTCACTCTCTACTGTATCTGTAATCGGCTTATCCGTGCGTACAAAAACCAAACATTTCACTTTTCGCATCTCGTATCGCACATTGAGACCTAATTTATTATTAAGATCTTGTATCGCCATTTTCGCCATTTTCATTTTGTCTACTACGCCATATTTCACCAGTTCATAACATATTAAATTTTTCCGATTCCATTCCGTCAGACTTCCAGATTCCGAACGATATAAATAACGTGATGGATCCTTGATTTCTAACACCTTACGACCGGGATGAGAAGCTAAATAAGAAATTATACCTGGCGATCTGGATTTAGTTCCAGACAACAATACCTGATAAGCCCCATTAATATCTTGATTAAAAAATGTTAAACGACTGATATTAAGAACCGTATCTTGTTTAAAAAATATTCCTCCAAGTCCAATATTCATCGAATTGGACATTCCTGTCAAGACCGAATAACCATAGAAAGGCGAATCCATAACTTCAGTTGATAAGCCATTTAACAGCATAATAGGGTTCATGGGGTCAAAACTATCGTTTTTCAATGGCCAAGCAACAGATTTTCCATCCAATAGCGTCTGTATATTTTCACTAGTGATGTATTCACCACCTGTAATAGCTACAACTTTGCCCTTATAAATCCAGACCACATGTGGATTGGTCTCATAATGAAAATAAGACCGCAGAGCGCGGTCATCCACGACAGAAGCTCGATGCACAGGTGGATTTCGTTCATTTAAAAAACGGTTCGTTTTAAAAAATTTACTGATCATTTCCTCGGGTTGATAAGTAACAGACAACAATTTGATGCGATCTCCAAATACGCGTTGCAACGAGTCCACCTTCGGCATGCTTTCAATACAGGTTGCACAAGTCGTGTCCCAAAAATCAAGGACGAGTAATTTATCCTTATAATCGGAAGTTCGAATCGAGCGTTTATCGTTATTGATAATCTTATCGATCAGGATATCAGGTACCTGATCACCTATATGCAATTCTGCAATACCAGGTACAAGCGGTGGCCGACCATATTTATCCTGAGCTTCCGTACTCGTTATAAAAAATAAAAAAAAGCAAAGTAGTGTTGTTAATCTCATAGTAGACATCATAAAAATATAATATTAGTTTATACTAGTAAGTTCCTCTCTATGTTGCTATCCCTAGCCTTCTGCTAAAAAAATCATAAAAAAACCGCAAGGTATCTACTCCTCACGGTTATTAAAAAAGCGATATACAAACAGTATTTAAACAGGGCTGTTTGATCCCTTGTAAATTCTTTGCTAAGGTTTCATTACAGTCAATTGATCTCCTTGTTGTTGAAAGCGAACCAATCCCGTTTGTTCCAGTTTCTCCAACAGCTTCGATAGTTTTTCGAATCGGGAAACAGAACCTGTAATCCTGACATCTTGCATAGGATCTTGATAGATTACCTTGATGTTATACCAACGAGCGACCTGTCGCATAATGGATACCATACTTTCATTATCAAATAAAAACTTGCCATCTTTCCATAACTGGATTGTCGGATCATCCATGGTCTTAACCTGTATACCTGCAGCATCGATGAGAGACTGTTGTCCAGGTCGTAACACTACTGTTTCTTTTGACAACAGATTGGTTAATTTGATCTTTCCTGATAACAAAGTGGTCTTAATCACTGCATCTTCGGAATAGGCATTGATATTAAAATGTGTCCCCAAGACCTCGACTTGTTGCTGATCAGACTGCACAATAAAAGGATGCTTCTGATCTTCTGCAACTTCAAAATAAGCTTCACCATAGTTCAATTGCACTTCTCTACGAGCTACTGCAGAAAAAGATGTTGGATATTTCAAGGAGGAAGCCGCATTAAGCCAAACACGTGTCCCATCCGGTAAATACACCTGATACTGTCCTCCTAAGGGGGTTTCAATCGTATTGTAAACCGTTTTACCTACTGGAGCTGCATCCGTTCCTGCTGATAAGCGATAAACCAATTGACCATCTGTGGTCTTGGATACTTCTACTCCGCCCTGCTTGGCAAGCTGACCATTTTTCGCGTCCGAAAGTAAAACCCGACTACCATCAGCTAAAATCAACGTGGCTTCGTTCGTTCCTGGGGCTATATCTTGTTTCCCGCTTGTCGTAGGTTTTACTACTACTGCTTGCTCACTGGATTGGTAGCGATATACGCCTATTCCGATGCTCAAAAGCACAAAAACAGCGGCAACTGTTCGTATCCACAGTCCATTATTTCGTCTTCTTTGACGAATGGCATCTTCAATCACTTTTAACATTCGTTTACGCAGCTCCTCATCAGATTGCGCATAATCCGCAGCAATATAAACGGGATAATCCAATCCTTTGCCATACCAGCGATTGAACTCATCTTTCTCCTCTTGAGAAATTGTATGATCCAACCACTTATGAGCAAGCATTTCCATGCGTTTATTTTTCATATCATTCATCGTCAAGATTTTAATAATAGGTTCCAGATTCAGGAGTTATCCCTAACCGATCGGTTGAAAAACTATAAGGTGATAAAAAAAAGTCGTAAACCTGACTTGATCGATTTAATCGCCTTTGTGATATACCATTCAATGGTTTTTTCCGAGAGATCAAGCGCAGCTGCAATTTCCTTATGGCTCCGCCCCTCGTTGCGACTCATCTCGTACACCAGTCGGCATTTTTCGGGTAATGCTTCTACCAAGACCTGCAGACGTTCGCTCACTTCATGAAATTCCAACCATTGCTGTGTGGAATCATCGGCTAATTCTGCCAACACATCTTCGGAAACCTCATCACTAAAATGTTTATGTTTATAACGAGCATTCAGATGTTTTAGCACGCGGTATTTGACTGCAACAGACAAATAAGATCTGACAGAAGCATGAATCTCCAGCTCCTCTCTCCGATTCCAAATGCTGATGAAAATCTGCTGTACAATATCTTCGGCTTCTTCTAAATCGCGAAGTTTATTGGCGGCAGCGGTAAACAGCTTCTTCCAATACCGATTGTAGAGTTCCGTAAATGCTGATCGATTACTGGTCTTCAGCATCTGAATGAGATCTTCATCCAACAGATGGCTCATCTTTGTGTTCATAGCAGATTAATAACTAATTCATTGCTAGCGCAATAGTTTCATAAATATACCTATAATCTATCATGAATAAAACAAATTAATCGCTCCTACTGAACATGTTTGTTATTGTTAACACATACCCCTTAGTAGATCGTCTCGCTTAACAGTTGAACGTTTGAGAAATCAGGATGTCAACAATTTGCTTTCTCCTAGAAACTGATTTACAGACAGGATGACTGGTTACAGAAGCTGAACGTTTTATCGCCTAGCGATCGGAAACGTGTACAGGAATATCTAACCCAGAAATCAAATCTCTTTTGTCAGTTTATCTCTTCGCATTTTTGATTTAATCATAGATAGCTATAAGGAGGTTCCTTTTAGAACCTCTATCCCTGGTATATGTTGAAAAATAAATTAAAAAGGAGGTTTACAGATCGAAATAGAGCATTATAGGTACGTTAATTGTAATTTCATTGCTTCTGCTTTATTTCCAGACAAAGTCTTGGTGCTATATTAGATTTAAGTGACCGCTGAAGGGCGAACACTTAAACCAGAGACCTATATAACAACGAACCATTTAATAAAAACTCAACTGGTCTATTGTTCCGAAGAATCAATAAATGGTCTTTAACATCTTACCGCTATTTGGTTAGTTTTAAATTCATTGGTTCTGCTCCATTACCAGACAGAGTCTTGATTTTTATACTAGATTTATTGACCGCTGAAATAGCGAACACTTAAACCAGAGGCCTATATAACAACGAACCATTTAATAAAAACTCAACTGGTTTAAGTGTTCCGAAGAGTCAATAAATGGTCTTTAACATCTTACCGCTATTTGGTTAGTTTTAAATTCATTGGTTCTGCTCCATTACCAGACAGAGTCTTGGTTTTTTATATTAGATTTATTGACCGCTGAAAAAGCGAACACTTAAACCAGAGGCCTATATAACAACGAACCATTTAATAAAAACTCAACTGGTTTAAGTGTTCCGAAGAGTCAATAAATGGTCTTTAACATCTTACCGCTATTTGGTTAGTTTTAAATTCATTGGTTCTGCTCCATTACCAGACAGAGTCTTGATTTTTATACTAGATTTAAGTGACCGCTGAAAAAGCGAACACTTAAACCAGAGACCTATATAACAACGAACCATTTAATAAAAACTCAACTGGTTTAAGTGTTCCGAAGGGCCACTTAAATCCCTATTTTAAAACCAAGGTCTCCAGACCGAAATACTGCAATATATGTTATCTTACTTTATAATTTTATTGGTTCTGCTTTATTTCCAGACAGCGTCTTGATTTCTATATGGGATTTATTGACCGCTGAAGAGCGAACAATAAACCAGATAGTAAGCACACATTGGATTGTAAGAAAAAAAGGAAAGAAAAACTGGATTAAAAATAAAAAAGCAATCCCTACTGAATTTCACAGAAAAATATTATCTTGCTTACGTTTTTAATTCTTCTGGGGCATTAGCTCATTTGGCTAGAGCGCTTCGCTGGCAGTGAAGAGGTAATCGGTTCGACCCCGATATGCTCCACCTCAAAATTCTTCATGGGTAAAGACTAAGGGATCAAATTGATTGGTTGTGCTCTATTTCCAGACCCCTACTGGTTTATTGTTCCGGAGGGTCAATAAATCCCCCTTTTGAAAACCAAGGTCTCCAAACCAAAATACAGCATTACATGTTATCTTAATTTTAGTTTCATCAGTTCTACTCCATTACCAGACAGAGTCTTACTTTTTATTTTGGATTTAAGTGACCGCTGAAGAGCGAACAATAAACCAGAGTAAGGTTTAAAATAATGGTTTCCAGACCAAAATACAGCATTACAAATACATTATTGGTACAAACCCTCTTCTTTCCTCATAATAATCTACAGCACTGCTATATTTATAATGTTGTGCTTCGCTAACCAAACCTGCTGCAACGGGATTTTCATGTAAATAATTCAACCTTTGCGTTAGCATTTCATTTGTACTTAATTCAATTGGATGGTTATCCTGTTGCCAGAATTGATAAAGCTTATTGTTGCTATTCTTTACTCCAGCACGTTTAAACATCCATATCATCCATTCTTTTCTGCTTTCTTGTGTATTCGTTTCTATGCTTGCAATTATCATTTTACTGGTATATTTTTTTAAATCCCTAATAATATTTACCAGTTCATAACCCTCCTTTGCTGTAGCAATCAGGTGGATATGGTTACTCATAATTACCCATGCATACAAGTTCAGTCCCTTTTCTGCTATACAAAATTTTAAGCTCTCCACTACGATCTCTTTATAACACACTCTACTAAAAACATCGATCCAGTTTACAACTGCAAACGTTATAAAATGCGGTACACGATTATCTCCAAATCTATATCTTGTTGCCATAGTTTAATTTTATTGGTTCTGCTCTATTTCCAGACAGAGTTTTGGTTTTTTTATACTGGATTTAAGTGACCGCTGAAATAGCGAACACTTAAACCAGACTAAGAGATTTTCTATTACTCTACTGGTTTAAGTGTTTCGGAGGGTCAATAAATCCTATTTATATCTTAATGCTTAATTTAATTCGTCCTACTCCATTTCCAGACAGAGTCTTGATTTTTCATATTAGATTTAAGTGACCGCTGAAGGGCGAACACTTAAACCAGCTAGGCACATGTTACCTTACTTTTAATTTTATTGGTTCTGCTCTATATCCAGACAGAGTCTTGGTTTTTATGTTAGATTTATTGACCGCTGAAATAGCGAACACATAAACCAAGTTGAGAGACCTTACTATTACTCCCTCCACTGGTTTAAGTGTTCCGGAGGGTCACTTAAATCCCTATTTTAAAACCAAGGTCTCCAGACCGAAATACTGCAATACATGTTACCTTACTTTTAATTTTATTGGTTCTGCTCTATATCCAGACAGAGTCTTGGTTTTATGTTAGATTTAAGTGACCGCTGAAAAGGCGAACACTTAAACCAGAGTAGGCTGAAGAGCGAACAATAAAACAGATCGGTAGAAAGACTAACCGTTTAATGAAAATCCATAAGAACAGTGCACATCCTGACAGGTATGAATCTGTACAAACCGACTATTCAAAAAAGTGGTCATACATTCTGTATTCGCTCCACATAATGGGCAGTTTGCTGGTTGATCAGCGATAAAATAAAGCGTTGAAGTTTCCATAACAAATATTTTAGTATAAATATACCTTTATTTTTTAATAATACTAATTATTTTAGCTAAATACTTTATACATCATACGCTATATAAGCAAGTTGTGTTATTAAACCCTATATTTTTTCATTAAAAAGAATTCAAGAGTATGGATAAAAAACTCTGATCTTACAGGAATACCCATTTCGATCAACAACTGAAAAGTTTGCTTAAAATAACATATAGGGACTTTTATAAGTAGAAACTGGTCATAAAAAGGGCCGAGTTAGAAAAACTCGGCCAGATATCTACCTATGAAAATATGCCTTTGGGTAAGGCAATATTAAGTTAGTCATATTTTTTGTAAAATATTTTACAAAAACAATATTTTATAAAAAAATTTGCAGAAGTTAGCAACTGCTCATGAATAAAACAGATAAATGCGCATAATAGACAGATTATGAATCACACAAATATAAGAGAAGCCCAGCAAGAGGATATAGATCAACTGGTTAACATTTGGTACGAAGCATCTATTGTAGCCCACGATTTTATCCCTGAAAGTTACTGGAAAGAAAATAAGCAATTGATGAGTGATCATTATCTACCTGCTTCTGAAGTCTATGTTGCGACCGATGGACAAATCCGTGTCGGATTTATTGCTTTAGTGGAAGATGACATCGCCGCAATTTTTGTTTTGCCAGCGTATCAGGGACAAGGAAAAGGAAGTCTGTTGTTAAATCATGCAAAAAAACTACGCGATAGATTACTATTAAAGGTCTATAAAAAGAATCTGTCAAGCGTTGGCTTTTATCAAGCACAAGGATTTACGATTATTGACGAATCTATTGATGAACAAACTGGGGAAAACGAATATGTAATGGAGTGGAAAACTAAAAAATAACCTATCCCAATACGCAAAGTACACGCGATCAGTTTATAAGCTCTGTTTCATTGCCGACGAAAGAAAACAACAGCATATCGTTTGATTCATTCTCGATAATTCGATAAATTCGTTCGGACTTCATAGGCAACAAGATAATAGGCTGTGCGATAAGTAAATCAAATGAAGTAAAAATTTTAAAGCAACCAAGTACAAATGAAAATAAAAAAGATCGTTCTCCCCTTACTCCTTTCGTTTTTAAGCTTACATGCGTTCTCCCAAACGGGTAAGGAAGTAGCACTGCGAAAAACAATTGAAAATATCATTTCCACTAAAAATGCTACTGTCGGAGTTTCCATCAAAGGGATTGAAGATCAAGATACATTAAGCATCAATGGAAAACTAGCCATGCCCTTGATGAGTGTTTTCAAGTTTCATATTGCGTTGACAGTCTTACAACGGGTGGATAAAGGAAAATTGAAGCTCGATCAAAAATTCTTCATCAAAAAGGAGGATTTAGTACCACAAACCTGGAGTCCGATGCGAGATGAATTTCCAGATGGAAATATGTACCTCACCTTAGATCAGCTGTTGCGCTACACCGTTTCACATAGTGATAACAACGGTTGTGATATCCTATTGCGTATCCTTGGGGGAACACATACTGTTCAGAAGTTTATCCGTAAACAAGGCATCCGTGATTTTACCATTCAATTCAATGAACAACAGATGGCCGTTTGGAAGAATTTATACCGCAATACCTCTACCCCTTTGGCAATGACAGATATCTTAGAAAAATTCTATACGGGAAAAGTACTGAAAAAAGAAACTACGGCCTATTTATACCAGATCATGGTAGAAACATCAAGAGGAATTACCTGGATGAAAGCAGGACTTCCTGCAGGTACAGAATTGGCACATCGAACAGGGATTTCCTCCACCAATGATCAAAATCTACGTGTGGCATTGAATGATGTCGGCATTGTGACACTTCCCAATGGGAAACATGTTATTCTATCTGTTTTTCTGAAAGACATCACAGAAACAAGAGAAGACACGGAAAAAATAGTCGCTGACATTACAAGAGCGACTTGGGATTACTATTTGCATAAAACACCATAATATGAAGCTTACGTTTACACTGTTCGCCTGTATCTGCCTATTTGGGTTATCGACAACAACGGCACAAAAGAAAAATGATTATGCTGCTAAAATAGATAGCATCATGATGGCGTCGGATCCAATTCCATTTAATGGTGTTGTTTTGATTCGTAAAAAAGGGAAAACGGTATACGCCAAAGCGAAGGGTTTCAAGAATTTTGAAGCTAAAATTCCACTGAAAATGGATGACCAATTTGAAGTCATGTCCAATTCAAAACAAGTGACAGCAGTTTTGATTTTAAAAGAAGTGGAAAAAGGAAACGTAGATCTGCAATCACCTATCAAAAAATACTTGCCCCATTTAACACAGTCTTGGGCAGACTCTGTAACTGTTCATCAATTGCTCAACCATACTCACGGTATTGTAGATACGGAGCAACCATTGGCTTTTAAGCCTGGCTCCACGTTTAAATATGGGAATCTATCTTACATCTTATTGGGTGAAATCATCGAACGTTGTACCAAGAAAACCTATGCAACTGTCGCAAATGATTTATTTAAGACCTTAAAAATGAACAATACCTTTTGCTATCAACCAGATAATAAACAACGATTGGTGAATGGCTATATGAATACCGAAAATACATTCAAAAAAGTGGAAAAATCATTTTTAAATGCAGCTCTTGTTCCCGCTGCAGGAATCATTTCCACTGCTTTCGATTTATCCATCTGGAATGCCGCGCTCCATAAAGGCAAATTATTACAATCGGAGACTTATAAACAGATGACAACAGCTTCCACGCAATCGCAACATGATGTATTCGGAAAAGAAAACAGGGGTTTTGGGTATAACATCCGCATCATTAAAGAAGCAGGTTTCAACTATTATGGCGTAACTGGACTTGGAGATGGTTTTACCTGTTTAAATGTGTATTTCCCAAACAGCGATGTCAGCTTAATTATTTTAGAAAACCAAATGCCCGAAAACAGTGCCTATTGGAGTTACAAAGAAGCCGCTATTAAAAATATACTTTTAAAAAGCAGCATACTTCAGTAAAATGATCCAGTTTACGTAACATCCCTATTACCAGTCATTCTTGAGTAAGAACAGGCTAAAATTTTGTTTACGAATACGTATATTTACTTGAAATCAAACTATTCTAACATGAACAAAATTTATAGTATCAGTAGCATTATTTCGTTGAGTCTAATCAGCAGCCTGACCTATGCGCAGACGAAATTTAAACCCGAGGACACCGAATTTTACACACCTAAGATCAGAACGGTTACTACTGCGCCAAATCAAGCGCCATCGGATGCCCTTGTACTTTTTGATGGATCAAACCTCGATCAATGGGTAAGTTCGAAAAATGCACAGGAAAAAGCGCCATGGACGGTTAAAAATGGTGTTTTAACAAGCAGTCCAAAAACAGGAGATATCCAAACCAAGGAAAATTTTGAAGACTTTCAGCTCCATATCGAATGGAAAAGTCCAGAAGTAATTAAAGGAGAAGGGCAAGGACGAGGCAACAGCGGTATATTTCTACAAGGACATTATGAAATCCAAGTATTGGACAATAATCAGAATCCAACCTATGTCAATGGACAAGCGGGTTCGGTATATAAGCAACAACCTCCTCTTGTAACGGCTGTAAAACCTGCAGGTGAATGGCATACTTACGATATCCTGTATACAGCACCTCGCTTCAATCAGGATGGTATCTTAATCAAAAAAGGAATTGTCACCCTTTTACATAATGGAGTTGTCGTACAATATAATACACAGATTGAAGGGACGACTGAATACATCGGGCTACCTAAAACCCTTGTTCATGGCCCTGGACCCATCGTATTACAAGATCATGGCGATCTGGTTAACTTCCGCAATATCTGGATCAGACGTCTCTAAATAAAGACAAGAGGATGAAATAAAAAACGGCCAAGCTTATACAAGCTTGGCCGAAAATTATAATGTATAAAATTAAAACTACGATTTCAAATTATATATACAATTTACACTTTATTTTTTCAATTCTTGTCATTTTAAAGAAAAATTTCTTTTCTTTTTTTCTCTTCCCCACGCTTATCCTTCGCAGGTTGTTGTTATGATTTCAACCTGATCTTCAAAACGATCAACAGCTCCATATGAAGCCTCTTTTTTAGGAAAACAAATGCTTGCGATAGTAACCAGCATGAGATTGAATTGTCTAAAAAATTTATGTTCGCGATTGCCCATAACAAAAAGTTCTCCGAACTAAGAAAATTTTTACAATCGCTTATCGGGTTATCCTGCAATAATGATATAAAGAGGTAATCGATATTACCTCTTTATATAACTAAGACAATCTAATACGCTAATTTGTACCTGAGTACGGGTTTTGATCTGCTTCTGAAAGCGCTGTATTATTGGCAATTTCCAACTGAGGA
Organism: Sphingobacterium sp. SRCM116780; assembly: GCF_021442025.1. Taxonomy (NCBI): domain Bacteria; kingdom Pseudomonadati; phylum Bacteroidota; class Sphingobacteriia; order Sphingobacteriales; family Sphingobacteriaceae; genus Sphingobacterium; species Sphingobacterium sp. SRCM116780. The sequence goes on along the minus strand of NZ_CP090446.1, from coordinate 1,362,602 downwards.
ATTTGACAAATAAAACGATAATCATTGGAAGGAAACGTACCCATTGGCGCTGCACTATTAGCCACATAGCCATTCAAGTTGGTCACACCCCAAGTATAATGTCCTTCGGGATAAGTCGCTGTTTCCTGAATACGCACTAACGGTTTTTGGAGACGTAATAAATCGTAAATACCCGTCACTCCTTCACATAATAATTCTTTACGACGCTCGACATAAATAGCCTCCAACAATGGCGTTCCCGATGCAACAGCTGTCAATGCTTTCACACCTCGAGCGGTTTGCAATTTATTTAAATAGCCCAGTCCTTCCCCATTATTCAAATGAGCAGAAGCTTCTGCCATGATCAACAACATTTCAGAACCGCGCATCAAAGAGATTTCAGGTCTTGTATTCCCTTGTTTTGCACCATCGGCATCACCATAATGTTTGTATTTATTGTACGCCCATTTCGTTGACCACTCTTTAGAAGCATTTTTTGTACGCTTCCAGAACTGGTAACGGTCTTCTGTTTTTTCAAACAGTTTCTCATATTGACCATCAGCAAAGAAATCCAGGAAAGAATAGATCGGTCCATCGGTATACCCTTCACCATAGCTTTCATCCTGGTTATACCAGAAGTTAAACTGTGTTCCTCCTCCCAAATTATTGGTATTGGTGAACTGTACGGCCCACATAACTTCTGGGTAGTTATTCGTGATCACATCATCAAAACCAGAACGGTATTGCTCTTTTGTCATCAATTGATTATAACTTGCGTAAGCAGTTTTAGCTTCAGTATAAGCCCCTTGCCAATTGTTCATGACCAAGTACACACGTGCCAGTTGACCCGATACCACATTTTTATCGATCGTCCATTTATTTGGTCGTTGGAAATTCGCCAATAACGTTTTTGATTCTGTTAGATCTTTGACAATTTGTGCGTAGGTTTCCTCCACAGTAGCACGTGGTAAATTTTCACTTTCCTTTGGATTCAACCGTAAGATCACCCCTGGCTTTTGCTTCGCCAACATATACGTTTGTTGATAGTTTTGAATCAGATGAAAATAACAAAGACCACGAATAGCCTTTGCTTGACCCATGATCTCATTTTTCAGAGCCTCATCCCCTTGTGCTGCAGGTAAAGCATCAATGATAATATTGGTTTGATTGATGATTTTATACATCATCGACCAGATCGCAGCATCGGGCAAACCTGTTGTTTGCGTCTTTTGCGGTTCATAGGTATACGCCGTCACTTGATTGCCACCCATATTGGTATGACTTATGATATCAGCCCCTCCAAGATCGACATACATTTGAAGTCCTGGTAATCCGGCATAAACTCGATCTTGACCTTGATCATTGAAATACAATTGTCTATAAGCTGAAGTCAACACTTTATCCAATTGAGCTGCACTTGATAAGACCACATTATCAGAAGTAGCGGTGGAAGAATTTGTTTCCAGGAAATCCTTACAGCCTGTTTGCACGAGAACTGCTGCACCTAGTGCGATATATTGTAAACTTTTAACGATTTTTTTCATTTTCTTAATGCTTAGAATGACACTTGTAAACCAGCCATATAGACTCTTCTTGAACCCTGAATACCATTATCCTTATCTGCAGAACCATTGTAGTTATTACCGGATAATGCTGTTTCCGGATCTGAATAACGATTTTTAGCGGCTCCGAAAGTCAATAAATTATCCCCAGACACATATAGACGTACTTTGGATAAACCAACTTTGGTCAGCATATTTTGCGGTAAGGAATATCCGAAGGACAGATTTCGCAAACGTAGGTAGTCATTATTGAACACATAGAAGTCCGAATTCTTTCTTGTGCTGGCATAGTCGTCATTGGAATATTTCGGCAATAACGCTTGATCACCTGGTTTACGCCAGTGGTCTCCAACAAGATCTTGGATCACGCCAACTCCACCACGCACTGCTGTGCGCTCAACATAAGCATAATCAAACATTTTAGATCCTAAGGAGTAGTAGAACATGAACGAAAGATCCAATCCCTTATAATTGAACGTATTCGTCAAGGAACCATACACTTTAGGCAACGCCGAACCAATATGTTGGTAATCTTTGGATGATACCTCTGCATCATATTTTTCAGTCGTTTTCCAATTATCACCATCTCGTATCCAATACCGCATGTTTCCTGTTTCGGGATCAACACCTGCATTTTTCACCATATAAAATTCATAAAGCGAATAACCTTCTGCCAGTTTATAACCCGCAGAACGGTTGTTATAAGTGAATTCACCCCCTGGTAGATATGTAATCTCATTTTTCAACGTCGATACATTGGCATCTATTTTCCATTTAAAATTTTCACGACGAATCGCATCCGCACCTAAGGAGAATTCAAAACCTGAATTCTTTAAATCCCCTAAATTGGTATTCAAACCTGTAGCACTTCCCACTTGGGCTGATAACGGAAATTCTTTATAATACAATAAATCCGATGCTGTACGGGAATAGTATTCAATAGTACCGTAAATATTCTTTAGGATACTGAAATCGAATGCCGCATTAAACTGTTTGTTCTTTTCCCAAATCAAAGACGGAGTAGGAAATGCTGAAGGTTTTAAACCCGCCGAACCATACAGATCATTCGCTTCATACACTCCTTGATAGGCATAGTAAATATCGCCCCCTGCAATACCTGTTTCACCTCGTCTTGTTAGCTTATCGTTACCTGTCGTTCCGTAACTGGAGCGAAAGGATAAATTATCCAACCAGCTGACATCCTTTAGGAAGTTTTCTTTCGATATCCGCCAAGAAAGCCCAGCAGAAAAGAAATTTCCCCAACGGTTATCAGGATGAAAACGAGAAGAGCCATCCCGACGGAAAGAGCCAGATAAATAATATTTACTATTGTAGTTATAGTCCAATTTTCCAAAATACGACAATAAAGCAAATCGATCTTTGTTTGAAGTTGCAGACCAGTTTGTTGTCGTTGAAGCTAATTCATATTGCCCCAACTGCATGATGCCTTCGCCGTAGCCATAGTCATATAAACTATTGTTCGTGTACGACTCTTGACCTGCCATAGCTGCAAAATTATGCTTTCCAAAGTCTTGGTTCCAGCTTAGAATATTGTTGAAAGTAACCGATTTGGTATTTGAATTGGATCGGGAGGCATTTCCTCCACTTGTCATCACGGTCACACCATAAGGTGCAAGTTGCCCTGCTCCATGTACAGACGATCCGTATGTAAAGGTTTTTGTACTGTTATCATCGATACTTAAGCTTGTCTTGAAGCTCAAATGATAAGGTAGCGTGATCTGCGCGAAAAAGCGAGAGGCCATCATACTGCGTAAAGCGTTGTTGAAATCCTCATCATTCTCGTTATTCCAATAATCTCCGTTGTTTTGCAATACATGCGCACCAAAGAAATTGTTCACATAGGTACCATAATCATACATACGTTTACCCGTTTTCTCGGAGTACACCCAATCTGTATTATCGGCATTCCGCAACCAAGGCGAATACATCGTCGTTGTGAATACCAAAGCACGTGCTGCACCTGAAATGTTTTGTTTAGAACTACTGTAAGACACATTTCCTCCTACCTGTAACCAATTATTGACTTGCGTCGTTACATTCGCACGAAAACCATAGCGCTTAAAGTATTGACTGGCAGCATAACCTTTATCATCCAGATAGGATGAAGAAAGGAAGTAATTGGTCTTACCATCTCCTGCTGTACCCGAAACATCCATGCCATAATCTTGTCTTAGTTTTCGAGAAAAAACGGCTCCATAAGCATCGTAATCTTCTTTATTCCAAACCATTTCCAGATTCGGATTGATATACGGATTGCCCTTACCATCGTGCAATACATAATCTTCATGGATATCTTTGAAAGGCGAAACGTAGGTAGACTGTCCTTGAGAATTAGTCACCGGTTTCAGGATCTTACCCAATACATTATCCGACGCCCAGTCTCCAGCCTTTTCTGACGTCAATCCATATTTATAGAATTGATCATTGTACATCGCCTCCCAGGTATTCAATAATTGTTCTTGTGGAGAAGCCTTGGTTGGATTTTTAACCGCATTGTCCGAAGTACCCCATGCCGATCGGAAGTTCAATTGGGGTTTCGCGGTTTTTCCTTTCTTCGTTGTGACTACAACAACACCATTGGCGGCACGAGAACCGTATAAAGATGAAGCAGCAGCATCTTTTAATACCGTAATCGACTCAATATCCGATGGTGAAATCGAGTTTAACTGCCCATCATAAGGCATCCCATCGACCACATAAAGCGGATTGGATGCACCTGACATCGAACTAATTCCTCGAATTTGGATACGGGTATCCCCTCCTGGATTTCCTTCATTATTGACTACATTGACACCAGGACTCATCCCTTGCAAGGCTTCCGCAAATCCAGAACCTGATATTTTTTCCAATTGATCTGCTTTCACCACGGAAGCTGACCCTGTAAAAGTGGACTTCTTGGCTGTACCATAAGCAACCACAACGACTTCGTCCAGATCATTTGCTGTAGATTCCAGTTGCACGTTTAATGTGCTTTCACCCTTCCAGACAATTTCTTTCGAAGCATAGCCTACGTAGCTAATGACAATCTTCGAACCTGTTGGAATAGCTGTCAATGTAAATCGACCTGAGGCATCCGTAAATGTAGCAACTGAAGTGCCTTTCACTGCAATGGAAGCTCCTGAGATAGGGCCATTGCCATCTTGAACAAGTCCAGATATTTTACCTTGATTACTTTGATATTCTGTCCTGGTTCCTGCAACCGAATCGTTCAGGTCACCAAATCCAAATACCATAGAAAAGGCCAAAACATGGAATAGTTTAGAATTTTTCATTTAATTATTTTTGGTTAGTGGTTGTTAGTGTGCATACTTTTTGAAAAGAACGCAGAAACAAAGAAATAAAATATTTTTAACAATAGCGATTTATTGTGTAAATAATTTAAAATTTAAATCCATTTATTTATTAAAATAACAGCAACGAAACCAAAATATTTAAAATAAAGAAAATAAGCCCTTTATTTTTCGCTATCTTTATCAAAAAAAAGAAACAACATCACCTCTAAACAACCTGATCTTCCTCTCGCAATCGTCATTTAGCAGCTACGTGCGATCCAAAAGCAAGAAAAGCAATTCAGGTTGCGCTCACCCACTCGAATCATATTCCCGAAAGCAATTAAAACTTTAATGGCATTTGATTGTTCACTAAATAGTTTTAGGATAAACATTTGTCTTCTGGTCAACGATTTTTAATCAAAACCAAGACAATGATAAAAATAGTTCCTAAAGACAGCTTACTTCGGATAAACAACGACATTGGTCTGTAGGTAAATGCGTCATTCACCTATGTGTTCAGGATGTCTCGAGCAAGATTATCACAGTCAAATTAGACATGCCCGGCTTCTTTTCTTGGCCAGCAACATGCATTCGTAGTAAATCCGAATCGTTAAAAAACGGTTTTTAGGATACATCTATTTTCTATTGATGAAAAGTATACGTAAAAACAGGTGAATCATCCTTAAAAAAGGCTGAAATCCTTGTTAATGAAATTTAATGCGCATTCAAAAGATTTATTTAATATAAAAAACAACTATGAAAATAGCCTACATCAGTACTTATTTGCCAAAGCAATGCGGAATAGCAACCTTTACAAATGATCTGATTCAATCCATTGATCCACAAGATTCCAGCATTACCCAGCATGTGATTGCCCTCTCCGACCAGCCATATGCTTATTCAGAAGAAGTGGTTTTCGAAATCAATCCGCAACAACAATTGGATTATATCAAAGCAGCTGATTTCATTAATGAAAACAAGTACGATTGCGTTGTTTTGGAACATGAATTTGGCATATTTGGCGGAAACAGTGGCGTTTATATCTTATCGCTCATCAATCAGCTTCATATGCCCTTATTGGTGAACCTGCATACCATACTCGAAAAACCCAATATAGATGAACGTGCCATTTTAATAGAGATAGCAAAACGTGCTTCTATCATCGTCGTGATGAGCAAATACGCGATCAACCTGCTGCAAAAAATCTATCACGTTCATGAAGATAAAATCAGACTGATACCACATGGAGTGCCCGCATTTAATTTTCAGCAAGAATTAGCAAAAGAAAAACTAAAATTAGCCCATAAAAAAATCATTTTAACCTTTGGTTTTATTGCCCGCAATAAAGGAATTGAAACGGTTATTCAAGCGCTACCGAAAGTCGTACAGGAGTATCCGGATACCCTCTATTTGATCGTCGGTAAAACGCATCCTAATGTACTGAAAGAATCGGGAGAAGAATATCGGGAATACCTCATGGGGATGATCAAAGAGAAACACCTTGAAGACCATATTGTATTTGTCAATGAATTTGTCAATAACGAAGATTTAGCGACTTACCTGACGGCTTGTGATATCTATATCACCCCGTATATCAATGAAGCACAGATTACCAGTGGTACCTTATCATTTGCCGTTGGCGCTGGCGCAGCGGTGATTTCTACACCATACTGGCATGCTAAAGATCTGCTTTCAGATGGTAGAGGTATTCTTTTTGACTTTAAAAACCATAAAGAATTAAAGAATATCCTGATCGATCTGTTTGACAATCCTAAGAAACTGGAATATCTAAGAGACAATGCACGTCAGCATGGAGAAAAGACCACCTGGAAGAAAATCGGTGTCACCTATACCCATTTACTGCAGAAACTATCTTCTACCCAGATTATCCGCGATTCAAAATTAAAGACATCCAGACTTCATAATCTACCCAAATTCCGATGGGACCATCTGGATCGCTTGACCAATCAGGTTGGCATTATCCAACATGCGACATTTGCCACCCCCAATTACCGGGAAGGTTATTGTTTGGATGATAATGCACGCGCCCTACTGGTCAGTTTAATGCAATACGATGTATTTAAAGAGAAGGCAACAAAAAAGAGGATATCGACCTATCTGAACTATATCTATTATGCACAACGCGAAGATGGCTTGTTTCATAACTTCATGAATTTTCAAAATGAGTTCTTGGAAGAAACAGGATCGGAAGATTCGTTCGGAAGAGCCATTTGGGCATTAGGCTATCTCTTCAATACCGCTCCGTTTGTTGATTTCTATCAGTTAGGATCAAAAATGTTTTTCAAAGCTTTACCTCATTTTGAACAACTGAAATCCATCCGAGCGATCGCCTATACAATGCTGGGTATAGCAGAATACCTTAAACAGCAACCCAATGACGAGGGAGTGACGGAACTATTGCGTAGACTAGCGCTCAAATTAGTACATGAATATGAAGCCAGTGCCGATGAAGATTGGAAATGGTTTGAACCTGTTTTGGCCTATGACAATGCTATTATTCCACTTGCCATCTTGATGTCGACCAAGTTCTTAAACGATGATAAAATTAAGAACATCGGCTTCACCAGCTTTTATTTCTTGGAGAGCATCATTATGCAAAACGGTTTCTTATCGATCATAGGGAATCAAAAATGGGCGAAGCAGAATCAAAACATCAGTAAATTTGGACAACAACCTATTGATGTGACTTCTACTGTTTTGCTTTTTAGAGAAGTATATGAGATCACCAAAGACGAAGCATACTTTGAAAAAATGATCCGATCGTTTGAATGGTTTTTAGGTGAAAATGATCTGAAACTACCCTTATACGATCCACATACCAAAGGTTGTTGCGATGGATTAGAGACCTATGGTATCAATCGCAATCAGGGAGCAGAAAGTACCTTATGTTATTTTATCTCGTACATAACTATCTATAAGACAATGAAAATTAAATATCAGGCTGAAGAATAGCCTGAATTAGATTTTCCAAATTAATCGTTGCATAGGTGGATGCATAATCAGACATCGCATAGGGCATGATCAATTGATCATTGTGTACGATAGCACCACAAGAATACACGACATTGGGTACGTAGCCTTCCCTTTCTTCATCATTTGGAGTCAGAATAGGCAACGCCAAACGGCCGATCTCGATATGTGGTTTTTCAAGATCCAATAAAGAAGCACCGATCACGTATTCACGCATAGGCCCAACCGCATGTGTGATGATCAGCCAGCCTGCTGCGGTTTCAATTGGGGAGCCGCAGTTACCAATCTGAACAAATTCATAAGGACTCATCGGTTCCTGTACCAAATGCACCGCTTCATTCCAAATATTGATATAGTCCGAATAAGCGATATAATTGTTTTCTCCATCAATACGACATAACATGGCGTATTTTCCGTTGATCTTACGCGGGAAAAGTGCAGCACCTTTATTCGCAATTTCACCATGAATAGGTTTGACGATAAAGTGATAAAAATCCTTCGTCGTCAACAACTTTGGCAAAATACTAAAACCATCGTAAGCGGTATAAGTCGCATAATAGATGCTTTCATTTTTTGCTGTTTTAAACTGGACAAACCGTGCATCTTCTATCCCTCTCTTTTCGGTATCGGAAATAGGGAAAATAACCCGTTCAGAAATAGATGTATCGAGCGAGAAGGTCATCTCATAGTGCGAAGAGGCCAGCCATATGGCCTGCTTGAGAATATTATTATTATCGTCATCATTGGGGACTTCTGCCCTCGTTTCCTCTACATAACGTTTTAATTCTTCATAAGTAAAGCTTTCTGTCAATTTGTGATTCAGCTTTTCCATGGCAAGTGCATTTCCAGGATGCAACTCCACTAATTTAGAAATAAAACTATTTTTATGATAACGATGACTTTTGATATTGATGGGTTTATCCAGCAGCGTACCTACTACATCCAGATGAATATTATTGTCTATATCGATATAACCAGAACGAAAGACAATGGATGACACATGTCCTTCTCCAGTTGCCCTGAAACTAATAATCACCCTCTTCTCACCCTTATAAAGTTCGGTCTGATCTGGGTGTTCAACAATAGAAGGATTGAATAATGCAGCTGCTTCAATGGAATATTCCATTGTAAAATAAGAACCGATCAACAGTTTCGCTGTCATCGAGATTTTATCAGTTGGTGTCTCTATTTGTTCCAATAAATGTCGTATACGATCAAAATTACGTTCAAACACCTTGACAATGCTACGATGTCTTTTTGTATAACTGCGCAGCACTTGACCAAAAACTTCCTTTTGTTTTTCATCCGATAATTGCAGAACCCGACGAATAACTTTTAAGGAACGTTCATCCCCTAACGAAAAAAAGCGAGCGAGTACACGCTTGGTATCGGGTCTAAAATAAATATCTTTTCGAGTAACTTGGACAGGTTTATACATAGAACAGTGAATATAGATATGACAAAACTAACTTCTTTATTAAACGTTCTAATTTTGACGTTGGTATATAATAAACACAAATTTCATGCTAAAAACCCAGATACAGTAAACGAATGGTAGTATCACTATACTTACATATTCCCTTCATTTTCAAGATGGGCAGCTGAACTTCCTAATCCTTTCTTGTCTTCCTTGAAGAAAAATGTAAACAGTAAAAAGCAAACGCCAGCCAATCCAGCAGGTACTGTCCATAAATACCACCAAAAATCAGCTGGATAATGACCTTTCAGGTAATCAGAAATATAACCCGCTACCCAAAAACCAAGAAGCATACCGATGCCATACATCGCGATGGTAACCAAGCCTTGTGCGGAAGATTTATATTTCTCTCCAGCAATAGTATCTGTATAGATCTGTCCGACAACAAACATAAAATCATAACAGATACCATGCAGTAAAATCCCAATGATTAGCAAATAAGAATGAGTATCGCCAAAGGCAAATAACAAATAACGTGCTACCCAGGCTAATATACCGACCATAATCATTTTCTTATAACCAAATCTGATGAAGAAAAAAGGGATAAACAACAGGCAAATAGCTTCCGATAATTGACCCATGGCCATTTTTGCCGTTGGATTGGGTAAACCTACCTGAACCAAATAAGGGTTCGCATTTTGATAATAAAAAGAAATCGGAATACAGATGACAACAACAGTAACAAAGAAAATCAAAAAACTCCTGTTTTTCAATAAACCCAAGGCATCCAACCCTATGGCAGATCCAAAATTAAATTTCTTATCCTTGTTTACCGCCATTGGTGGAGTTTTGGGTAAGAAAAAACTAAATACAGCTAAGATCAAAGAACAAACTGCAGCCATTAAAAACGTATTTTTCAAAGCACCTATCTGTATCGCCCCAGGTGCATCCCAATGAAAAACATAACTGATTACCACACCTGAACATACCCAACCAATAGTACCCCAAACACGAATACTTGGAAACTGCTTCTTTGCATCCGTCATTTGACGAAAAGCAATCGAGTTGGATAAGGCCAAGGAAGACATATAGGCGATGAAGTACACAAAAATATAGGGGTAAAAGTTTGCAGCATCCTCCGCTCTAGACATGAAGAATAACAATATAGCTCCCAAGAGATGTAAAACCGCCAAAACTCGCTCCGCATTGAAATAACGGTCGGCAATAAATCCGATAAAAAAAGGAGCAAGAACTGCTCCCAGAGATTGTGTTGAAAAAATATTAGCGACCTCTAGGCCTGTTGCCTGTAAATTTTTAGCTAAGTAAGTTCCCAAAGTAACAAACCATGCGCCCTTGATAAAATATTCAAGGAACATCATAAAAGATAGTTGTAATCGTAATTGTCCAGTCATAAGATCATCATCCAAATTCATAGGTTTCATTTAATTTCCAACAATATGTACACTGGAAATCGCATAAGAATAAAACACGTTAAGTCAACAGAATAAAGTAATTAGTCAACTCAACCTACAGTAATTATAAAGATTCTTTTAAAAAATTAACCCCATTCAAGTGAGCAATTTTTGTCAACGCTTCTTCAGCATATCCCCTTTTTGCTAAGATGCCAAATACTTTTTGTATATCGGCTATGGTTTCCAAATCATAGGGACATTGCTCTCTACCGAATGCGCCATCCAGGTCACTCCCCACACCCACATGATCCATATTTCCTGCCAATTGACAGATATGGTCAATCTGATTGGCCATGATTTCCATCGAGCAATTCATCGCTTTTGGATCCGAAACTCCGCGTATCCAATTGGGAACCATCATCCAAGCATCTAAGGCGACACCAATAAATCCCTTTTTCGCAATCAACGCTTTGATCATTTCATCACTGAACTGGCGATTGTGATCAACAAATTTCCGACAATTATTATGGCTCGCCCATATGGGACCATCGAATCGATCCATAGCATCCCAAAAGGCATCATCATTGAGATGCGTAACATCCAAGATCATGTGCAGCCGTTCCATCTCTTTGAGCAAAGCAATCCCCTGCTCGTTCAGCTTACCACTAGCATCCGTACCATTCGCATATCTTCCCGGCCCATAATGTGCAGGACCAACAGCACGAAGTCCTTGTTGATAAGCCACTTCCAAATAAGAAATGTCCACAATTGAATCAGCACCTTCCAAGCTCAATAAATAGCCAATCGGTTTATTTTCATTTGCTGTACTATCCATCCAAAGTGAAAGATGTTGTTCTAGATCTGTTTTGGTTTTGATCATCCGCATCTGCCCATCCTGCTCCATCGCTTTGTACCAAGCCAATTGTCCTTGTGTTTGTGCCCAAGCTTGCTCTGGAGAATTCCAACCAGGCAATGCACTTCCCTGCGCTATATAACGTGCGATTTGAGTCGCCACCACCAAGCCGATATTTCCTTTCCGTAATTCCCCAAAGGAAACCGTTGCCTTTCCGCGATCGGGTCTATCCTGCATCCCCATTTCCCGATCATTTAAATCAGTAATCGATAATCGGAGATCACGATTCCACTCCATCGCATTCATGCTTAAGTCCAAATGGGCATCAAAAATAAAGGGCATCATTTCGTTCATCATTAATAATTTATTTTTCGATCTCTTGCCTTTATCTTCCATGATTTCGATACCTTACCATCTTCCACAACAAGCATTTCTTCATACAAAGCTACTGTAGGACAGACATGTTTAGGCACCCCATAAAACGGAGTACCGATCGGATAATCACTTGAGTTCCTAACCTTCACTACCAGATGCTCCTCACTTTGGCTGACCAACTCCATATCCCTATTTCCGAGAAACTGCACTCGCGGCAAAGGTGATTCATTTCCAACAGCTTTATAGCCCAGATCCAAACAGATATGATGTTCATCAACAATCGAAATCACCCGTGTCAATAACAAAGCTGCATATTCAAATTTCTGTTCTTTGAAGGCTTCACCATACGCATAATCCCAAAACACAAATGTACCAGGACTGCATTCCACATCCATTCTCCTAGCATGGAAAGGAAAAGGAGGACTTCCACCGATGATGCTGTGCAACGGAGTTGCGGTTAGCTGTCGTACGGTATCAAAGGCATTAACCAATAACTGATAAGAAGCATCACTTTGTTCTTCCCTACGATTTAAATCAGGATCATGAATATGCCCATCATAACCATGGACACCAATAAGATGCAATTGCGGAAGCGCAATGATTTCCATAGCCAATCCTTCCACGGCATCTGGATGAATACCTGTTCTTCCCATCCCTACATTGACATCGATATAAATAGCTAAAACTATCTGTGCAGCTGCACAGATCGCATTTAAGTCCTGTGCGACTTGCACGTGATCGACAAGACAAGAATAAGTTGTTTTGGGATAACTTTTGATCAGGTTAATCAGACGTTTCATTTTCGGACCTGTTGGTTGATAAGCCAATAGCACGTCCTCAGCAGCGATCATTCCCAGCAGTTCTGCTTCCGCTATTGTCGCACACTTAAATTTACGAATACCGAAGTCCTGCAATAACTGACAGATTTCCGCAGTTTTATTGGTCTTGATATGCGGGCGCAAGCGACTACAATCCCCATCCAATAGAGCAATCGCCTGTTGAATATTGTGTTTCACCCTGTCCGGATATACCAACAAAGCAGGAGAATCTACCGTATCCACATCTTTCAATTCGAACCACTCTTGCATATTTGAAATCAATAAAGTTCAAACAAAGCTTCCACTTCAACAGGAATGTTATCCGGAAGCGAACCAAAACCAACCGCACTACGTGTTCCTACACCATTATCATCTCCCCAAACAGCCGCAAAAAGTTCGCTACAGCCATTGATCACTCCAGGATGAAACTCAAAATCAGGTGTACAATTCACCATCCCCAGCACCTTAATGACACGTTTTACTTTATTTAAACTGCCAAGATTAGTTTTTATTGTTGACAGCATGGTCAATCCAACTTGCCTAGCCGCTAATTTTCCATCTTCCCCATTCATTTCCCGACCAATCCGACCAATAATCAATGAAGCATCATCTTGCACAGGTCCATGGCCAGATAGATATAAATATTTTCCGTCAATTACATAAGGTTTATAAAGACCTTTTGGCGCTGGTGCCGGAGGAAGTGTTAACCCTAATTTTTCAAATTGTTCATCTGCATTGTACATCATATGTTAAAGTATTATATCGTAATGAAATTAATTGATTATCTTATTTAAAACTAATACAGCCAACAGCCCAACAATGGATACAATAGCCTCCATTAAGGACCAAGACCGTAATGTGTCGGAAATGCTCAATCCAAAATATTCTTTGAACAGCCAAAAACCCGCATCATTGACATGTGAAAACATCAAGCTCCCTGCTCCGATCGATAACACCATTAAACTAGGCTGTACAGCACCAGCAGTAATTAAAGGAAGCAAAACACTCGCAGCTGTTAAAGCAGCTACTGTAGCCGAGCCAATACAGCCTCTGATGACGGCTGTGATCACCCAAGCCAGTATCAAAGGATTGATAGGCAGTTGTTGAAGTTTTGTCGCTAAAGCTACACTGACACCACTATCTTCCATAACCTGCTTAAAAATGCCAGAACCAGCGATAATCAGTAATATCATGGCAATATCTTTGACAGCACCCTCAAAGACAGACATAATGGACGATATGCTTCTACCTTGTTTAATTCCTAAACTATAGCCCGCATACACAAGTGCCAACAACATCACAATGGTCGGATTTCCAAAAAACTTGATCCAAGAGAGTACTGTTGTATGACTGGGATTTATCATATAAGGCAATAACGTTCCCAGAATCAACAGAAATACAGGCAATAGAGATGCTAAAAAGCTACTACCAGCACCCGGTTTTCCATAGGGGGAATCAGTACGATCCATTTTCACTGGATTAAATACCTGTGCTTGGCTGGGTTGCATCTGTTTAAGCGTCATGCCAAAAAGAGGTCCTCCAATGATGATGGCGGGAACAGCAATCAGTAAGCCATATATCAAAGTCAGTCCCATGTCAGCATGAAACAAAGCAATTAAAGCGACAGGAGAAGGATGTGGAGGAATAAAACCATGGGTAACCGATAAGGCCGCCAACATTGGTAGCCCAATATATACGGCAGGAAGCTGATAGCGGTAAACAATCGAAAAGATCAAAGGAACCAATAAGACAAACCCAATTCCATAAAAAAGCGGGATACCCACGACAAAACCTGTCAGCATCAATCCCCATTGGATATGCTTTTGTCCCATTACACCGACCAAAATAGATGCTATCTTCTCAGCCGCACCACTTTCTGCGACTAATTTACCCAACATTGCTCCCAACACCAGGATTAACGTTAAACTGCCCATAACAGCGCCTATTCCTTTTTCGACAGAAACAAAAAGCGTACTTAATGGTATTCCGAGTCCCACTCCTGCAAAGATCGAAACAAGTAAAAAAGCCAGAAAAGCGTTTATTTTTGCATATGTAATCAAAAAGATCAACAAAAATAAACTAATAACAATAACGATAAAGATCATTATAACAGGTTTATACCCATTCCATCTCTCAGTATAATTCGGAATTAAGGTTTAAATAAAAATTATTGGTTAAATAAATTGTCCTACTCATTTACAAGTTCGTAAACTTATACGGCATCTCCTAAAAATAATTAATATTATTTTTGTGACATTTACCGTTTTTATTTAAAAAAAACTTTCATTTAATTGTTCTTTGTAGCAACCAGATCTGCATCAGTCGATCAAATTGTGTTTATCCGATGCATACACCCTATTCTGTTCTCTTTTCAAGTTCAATTACAAAATAGATCTTACGCAACTCTAAAAAAGAAAAAAATTACCTAGATTCAATGATTATAAATAACTTAGAAACAGGACATCAGCTCTACAAACAATTATCGCATAGCAATCTACCCAATAGAAGCGCGTTTGTTTAAAACAAGAAATGTAAGCTATGCGTTATACATAAGAGGATAAAACGTTAATAAAACATACTAAATGGAGTCCAATACGATTTAAATTGAATGATACATGGAACTAAACGATAAGAAAAAACAATGGTTAAAACGGGCTGGATTAGGTGCTTTTTTGTTCTTTTTAGTTAAAGGACTCATTTGGTTGGGTGTCTTTATCTTCGCCGCCAAATCCTGTAGTTTTTCATTTTAGAAAAACTTAGGTAAAAAATGACTTATTGATAGTAAGAGAAATATAGCGCATCTTTGGCCTCTAAAAATCTTAGCGATGAGCATAATCGGGATTCTGAATAACACATAAAAGATTCAAAACTGATAATCAGATTTGACTGAAACTCCAAACCAACTAGTTACCTATCCGGATAAAGGAGATATTCCTTTCTCATTTTCTTATATCGACTCAGTCCTGGTGCCCAACTTTTCCGTATCGCTTTTTCACTTAATCCCTGTTCAATCTGCTTTCTAAAATCAGCCACTCCTGCCAAGTTTTCGATCCGTCCAATCTGTGCAGAGAAACTCTGATCAAAAAACTTATCCTTTTCAGGTGACTTTTTATATAAAGTGATCATCCAGGAAAGGTTGATTTTTCGATCCCGTATCAATTTTTTCAAATCGTAATTCCTTAAATCCAATCCATAGCACATTTCATTCATAAACAAAGGTGTCTCACTCATTCCCTTTTTACTGACAGGCATAAAAGAAAAATCAAAGATACCCTTGTAAACAGGACTTCCTATCACGGTAAATGAAAAATCTGTACCCCGTCCATGATTGAGTTTAGTCCCTTCAAACAAACAAGTGCTGGGATACAACAAGATACTTTGTTCAGTATTTAGATTTGGAGACGGATTCACAGACAGTTTATACAGCATGCTGTGGTTATAGTTTTCAATCGGTATGATCTGCAATTTGCAATTTTGCGCATGCTCCATCCAGCCCTGCCCCTTGATCATCTGTGCAAATTCTGCTATCGTCAAACCATGTGCAATAGGAACCGGAAACTGACCAATGCCTGATTTATATTGCATATCCAAAATTGGACCATCAATCAGGTAAGCATTGGGATTGGGGCGATCTAAAATCAATAATTTTTTTCCATGATCTGCACAGGCTTCCATGATATCTCGTAAGGTATTGACATTGGTATAAAAGCGAACTCCCATATCTTGCACATCATAGATAACGATATCCACATCTGCCAGATCAGTAGCCGTTGGTTTCCTTTTATTACCATAGAGCGATATGATAGGAAGCTGCGTTTTCTGATCTACTTCATCCGATACTTCGGTACCATTACTTGCATTACCTCTAAATCCATGCTCGGGACCAAAAATCTTGACAATATGCACCTGTAGAGCCAATAAGCTATCGACAAGATGTGTCTGTTTAATCATCGTGGAAGGATTGGCTAGAATAGCTACTCGTTTTCCTTTCAGAATGGGTAGGTACTTTTCGGTTTGTTCAGCTCCAGTCCGAATCTGGTCATTACTATAGGGTAAGCTTGTTTGAGCTTGTGTAACAGTAAACAAAAAAATAGTTAAGAAAACAACTGAAATATGCTTCATTAGCAGCAATACAATACGATTATATCCGATCATAAGGTAAATTATTGGTAATCTTTAGCACCAACGAAAAAACAATAATCACCTGTTGGAGCCCTATAAAGCTACTGATAATTTTTAAAAAGAAGACAGTTTATAACAGTTTTGCTACATGTTATCATATCCATTGCTCGCATATTTGTCTACTGCTTTTTGCAATCCATCCACCAGATCGGGATGTATATGAAAATATCCAGAGGCTCTACCTTCTACCCGATAGCTATTCACTTTGTCCTTCACCCGCTTACTTCGGATATGGACTAAATTTTTATCCACAGCAGGATTTAAAATCACTTGATTACTTTCAAAATCGAAAACATAGATTTGATCTACACGTAAATATAAAGCTGTATTGATCTTTAAAAAGTGACACTCTGCCAGCATCTCTTCTGCAGCATCCTCTTCAAACAAAAAAGGAATGTCCAAACCCGAACCCAGTATACAATAGTCAAAGCCCTCCCCATAGACATACATCACGATATTCAAGTTTAATTTTCCAATTGGTTGAGTAGTTTGTTCCTTAGAGGAATTGACTAATTTTTCCGCTTGTTTAACAAGGGTATCATTACCCACTTCATTATTTCCCTCGTTTTCTACTGCATCAGCATACAGTTGCTTGTTATATGCATCTAGACAGTTGTCATTTTTAGATAGGAATTGATCACCTATCCAGAGTACAGATTTTCTAAAGTTCCGCTGAAAAGCATTGGAATAAAAAAGAATAGACATGCCCAATAATAAGGTCAATATACCTGGGATATAATGGTAATTTTTAGCGACTACAATAGAATCTTTCAATTTCAGATCCATCAATTCGCTATACAGTAAAGAAATAACGAGCACAGAAATGGCATACATTAAAGGATACAGTGCCAATATTCTCAAAAATCGTCTTCTTTTCTTTATATCATAAGCTATTGTCTCCCGTTTGGGAATAAAAATCAAAAACAAGAAGGTAATGATTACTGGAGCAACAAAGGCAAGAAATAAACCATCTTCC
The DNA here is from genome assembly GCF_021442025.1 of Sphingobacterium sp. SRCM116780. Classification (NCBI taxonomy): domain Bacteria; kingdom Pseudomonadati; phylum Bacteroidota; class Sphingobacteriia; order Sphingobacteriales; family Sphingobacteriaceae; genus Sphingobacterium; species Sphingobacterium sp. SRCM116780. Next base: position 1,344,744 of record NZ_CP090446.1, on the reverse strand, counting down.
AAAAGTATATAGATCACATCTCCATTTGTGATTTTCAGTTTTTCAAAATTTCTAAATAGAAACCAAGTCAGTGCCAATACAACCGCGTTGCTGGAAATATAATAACAAGTTGCCTTCCATTCGGAATTATGCTTAGATAGATTTTTCATCAGGTAACGTAGATTAGTATGGTAAATATACCGCGTTATTAGTTAATAATCAAATTTTGTAATAGAAATAATAACCTTAATTCTCAGTTTCAGGCATTAATACGCACTATTTGCATATTACCTAAAGTAGTAAACCATTACAATAAGGTATTGGTTCACAAACTGTTGTTTTAATACTTTTCATTTTCAAAACCCTATAATTAGCAGAGAAGCTCAGTCGTAGAATAAATAACAAACTGCATATATTTTCATATTTTACCTGTAAGAATAAAAAATTACTCAATAATTACACTCAAGTATTTGTTTTTTTATAGACAATCTCCATCCGTTTTGAAATTCCCGACAAGAAAAATAGATACAACAGTAGCCTGTTGTTACAATATCTTGCAGATAACGATTGAAAAGGACTTGAATAAGAATTACGCATGGCTGCGTTCCAGTTCCAGAAATGCTTGAGGTAAAAACCGAATGGTATCGGATGGTAATAAACTATAAGCACCGATAGTCTGAACAGCCATATCAGCAGCTCGTCCGTGGATATATACCCCTAGGATCAGGGCTTGATGGCTGAAATATCCTTGCCCCATAAGTGCAGTAATTATACCCGTTAAAACATCACCACTCCCACCAGTTGCCATCCCCACATTACCCGTGCTATTGATAAAAATCTGTCCATCAGCCAACAACATCATACTATTTGCGCCCTTGATCAGTATATGTAGTTGATGATTCTTAGCAAATCTTTTGACTTTTTCTAACTTATCCCAATCATCCTGCCAAATACCAATAATACGACGAAGCTCTTTAGGATGAGGGGTCAATATACTATCTTTAGGAACATAAGCCCACAATTCTGGTGCTTTTGACAAGATGTTCAATGCATCAGCATCCAATACCATCGGTTGATTGCCCCTACGACGTAAAAATTCGGATAACGCTTCGACAGTTCCTACCGCTTCCCCCAATCCGATTCCAATACCAACAGCTTGATAAGGCGTGACATTGGGTATATCGGTTATAGAAGCATGGTGATTATCCGACAGTACCATCGCTTCGGGTACAGCCGTTTGTATGATTGTAATTCCACAAGCAGGTAAATATGCCGTTGCTAAACCGCAACCACTTCGTAATGCTGCTTTCAAAGCCAGTTGTACAGCTCCTATTTTTCCTTTGCTACCACCAACAATGAGTACATGTCCAAAAATACCTTTATGGTCAAATTTTTTTCTTTTTCTATAAAACGACAACAGTAGTTCTTGGTCCACATATGTCAAGTGCGTATCGGCACTTTCCATCGCTATTGAACTCAACTGAATATCCAATACCTGAAACTCATCATAAAAGATTTGATTTTGAGGCATCAATAAACCCAATTTAGGAACCTGGAATGTATAGACTAAATCCGCATGAACAACAAGTCCATGCTCCGATGTAGGTCGGTCAGCCAGTAAACCAGAAGGCATGTCAATGGCATAGACAGGTCGTTTCGATTGGTTAATCTGTTGAATGATTGAAAGCCAACGATCATCTAATTCTTCTTGAAGACCATAACCAAACAAGCAATCCAAAATGATGGAATGGGATGGAAAATCCAAGTGATCTGTTTCAGAAAAATGCTGAATAGGGATATGGGAAATCCGCTGTTGATTCAGCAAATTATCTGCGGAATAACGATCAGCCTGCCATAGGTAGACCTGAACATCCGCCAGACAGGCATCCAATAAACGAGCCAGCACTAATCCATCTCCCCCATTATTTCCTTTACCACACAAAATAGTGAAATGCTGCTGAGTCAAATCGGAATACCGCTGTTTTAGCGCCAGAAAAACAGTATGAGCCGCACGTTCCATTAAGTCTACGCTCGTTATTTGCTGTTCTTCACAGGTCGCACGATCCACATCAGCCATTTGTTTTGCAGAAAGAATTTTCATCATCACCGAGATATATGATAAACTTACTGAATAAAATGAACAAAATAACAATAAAAGCATATGATTATTTCTTCCTGGTTGGTTGCAACTTGGCATCCCTATAACTTCTGAACAGACTATTTTTTCAACAGTATAGCCACTCCCATTTGTTATCTACGTATTTATTTTATTTTTCCCGTATTTATACGTCAAACTAAAGATAAATACCAATTGTTCATTGTGTACTTATAAAAACTAAAAAGTGATCACATGAAATTAAAACATGGGACGGTTACAACAAGACCAGGTCTTCTTGTAGCTTTAATTTTAACAAATGTTAATGTAGGCATTCCAAGCGAACATATCACGACCCCCCCAGATAATCAAGAACAGCCTCCCTCACCTCCAATAAATGGTCTTGATTACGATCAACAACAATCCCAAGTCTCCGTTCAACAAGCAAGCAGAACAACTGCAGCAGATAACGCCCAAACTATTTTTGATCTATATGGATCTGTGTTATATATGGAAGTAGATCCTTTGAGCCATCCGATCCCAGATCCGGACGAGACCATAGAAGAAGATGATGATTATGAAATTAATGACAATGATGAAGAAGAGATAGACGAAGATGACGAAGAAGAATTTGATGATCAGGATAAATACTACCAAGACCTTGCCGATGATTATGAGATCTTACTTCGAAGAAACGGTCATGTGCAACTCCGTTAAAAAAAGAATTTGCTGAACACATCGGAGTATAACCAATCACCTATTGTCATCGGGATTATGTATAAAACCGTATAGTAACAACACAACTCCTGTATATATTCCGAAGCTGCTCATCGTAACCACGTGAATCGTGATGATCAAAATAACGATACACAGACGACCATAATAAACACAGCTTTTATAACATGAAACCAAAATTATGAACACAACGATCAAAAAGATAGGACATCCATTTAAAGATCAAAATGTATTGGTCATCGGAGACTTTATTCTGGATGTTCATCTGAATAGTACGCCTATAGGTCGGATTCCTAAAGGAAATATGCCAGAAGTTGACTTTCCTATACGCCATTTATGCCTGGGTGGTTCTGCACAGTTGGCGAGTTATTTACAACATAATGGCGCGCAGGTTTGCTATATGACCGTATTAGGAGAAGATCAGGCCTCTCAGACTGCGATTCAATTGTTAAAAGAGAAGGGTATCCCTTCGATCTGTATTCATTTTACAGCAGCAAGCCCTACCCTTATCCATACACGCCTTGATCAAGAAGAACAGCAGGCCTATCCAGGAGACATCATTCCTAAGCTTCATATAGACAATAGTGTGATGGATAGCTTCTTAAAAGATATCGAGAAAGCTTACTTCAATTGCGATATCCTCTATATTTCAGATTATGAAAAAGGCACGATCAGTAAACAAGTCCTTCGTTTGCTACGCCAACTTCAAGAAAAATCTAGAAAAACAATAGTGGTCGATGCTACAAACTACGACAAATACAAGCATCTATCTCCAGTATTAATAAAAACCTCAGACCCATTGGGTTTTGAATGGTTAGGAAAAAAACAACTTCAGCCATATGTACCGCTATCATCCTAAAACATACAGCTGCAACACGATACTGTTTTTTATATAAAAAATAACAAGCATATATTAAAAAGAAGAATGTAGGTTTCCATACATTCTTCTTTTGTTTTTCCAAAACCAGAATAGATAAGCTTTTTCATTCCTTATCTTCCTCATCGTAACACATTACAGTTTATTCTTATTGCTGAACATTTGCACTAGTCATGACCTTGTGTCTTGACAATTTTATTGTATACACCAAACAATAAGAACGGCGATACCCATTGCCCAACAAAAAGTGCGGTATGTTTATGACCAGCACATTTTAATACTGCAGAAGCCAACATCGCCGTTATCGCTAAACCGAGATAAACTTGAGAAGGAATCTGAGCTGTTTTTGATTCGATTTCTTTTGTCATTTCCCCTTCTTTTGGGCCCTTGTTTAATAAATTTTCCATAGTACTCTTTTTTAAAAATGAAATTAATGTATGTATTATTCCTATTCAATGAATGGATTTAAGCTCAAAATGTTTACTTCAATTCATATTAGGGTATTTTCCTCCACAACCTACGTGTTTACCCTTCCTATTTTTTATCTTACCTACTTACGCAGCATGATGGCATTGGGTTATTGATAATGGCACTTACATCTATTACTTTCTATCGATTGATGGGCATTTGCTATTAGCAATCATGTACAGTTATAAATACCTAAATTGTAAAATATTTGAACCTCTATTTTTGACAACTGTTCATCTCTAAAAGAACATTTCACTATTAAAACGATCAAAATGGAAAAATCAATTCAACAACAAGCGGACTTAGTAAACGATCTAATTGAAATCAATAACGATCGTATTGAGGGATACAACAAGGCAATAGAATTACTTTCTGATCCAGAAAGTAGTCTCGTACTCGATTATTTCAGACGTTATCGAAATCAATCGGAACAGTTTAAAACCGAGTTAAAGCCTTTCGTTTATGCCGCTGGCGAACCTACGGAAGAAGGTACTATGGCTTCTGGAAAACTGTTTAGAATGTGGATGGACATCAAGAATACCATGATGAACAGTACAACACAAGATATTTTGGTTGATTGTGAAAAAGGAGAAGATGCTTTTAAGAAAGTGTATCAGCAAATTTTAGAAGAAGCTCCCGAATTGGATGGACAAATTGTCGAAATCATCAACAGACAAGCAGCCGAACAGCTCGAGGCACATGATCAAATCAAATTATTAAGAGATCAAATCCATCCTGCCCTTTAATAAGGATGTATTTCCAGAACAATTTCCTGTATCCAAACCCATATGCAGGAAGTTATTCTGGTAATTATGATTAAATGATTATAACAATCAAATATCTCTATCTAATTTACATCCAACTGTTTAAATGCTTCCTCCAAATTAATTAATCCAGGTAAGGCATGAAAGGAAAAATAAGCAATATCTGGCCATTGTTGCTCTTGTACAAGTAGACTATATGCGCGTATACAAGCATGAATATGCCCTTCATACATCCGATTCCATTCATCTTCGTTTTTGATCGTATATTTTTGAAAACTTTTTTCTGCCTCTTTCCATATTTGTTCAAATTGACGTTTATCCAGATCAAGAGCTTTTCCTTTGGTTATTTCCAGTAACATCGGTTGCGTGCTTGTGTAATAGCTTTTCGCACGTTTACAGATTGCCAGCATGTTTTTATTTTTAGAATGTTTCTCCATCATTTGCGTCATGATCAATCCTTCTGTCCGCATAAAGACAATATCTCTCAGTACCGTCTCTTTCTTCTGTTGCTGTTGCTGCCCCAAGGAAAAGCTCTGTAAAGAAACTAAAAGGGTCAGTACGATTATATTGAGCTGCATACTCTTTTGTATTTAATAAGGTCTATACTTAATTTCTAAACAGCCTATAGCTTTTATTGTTCACGATCGACCTCTTAAGCACCTAAATCCAGTATTAATAACTTCAAATCACTCTTATTACCTATTTATCCTCCCGTAAAAATCTGTCATAGGAGCACGGAAAAAGTAGATCCCGATAGACTTACGTGTTAATGCTCAAATGGACAGGTCAATATACCCGTTTTCAAAATTTATGTCCGTGCAGTTCTTACTTCCTAAAGCAAAGATAAACCTTCATTTAACTAAAATAACACCGCTTTTTAGCTAAAATTTAGCATTGCACTTAATACGTATAAGTCATTACATATCAGACTTGAACATCGAAATTGCAAACTATAATTTGCAATTTCACGTTAATAATAACAACATCTAACCATGAAAACTGTAAACGCTATGGAAAATTCCAATGTAAACGTGTTCTTTCAGGAAAAAAGAAAAATACTAAACAACTTTGCGGGGCAATTCACAACAGATCCTGATGAAAAAGAAGATTTGATCCAAGAGACAATGTTACGCGCATTAAAATCAATAGATCGTTTCATCAGACATCCGAAATTAATGACCTGGTTATATGTAATTATGAAAAATACGTATATCAATCAGTATCGCAAGGATAAACGTAAAACTTATATCTACGAAAATTATATGCAATTAGATCCCTTATCCAATGGTGATACAAACCGTGCGGAACATACATTAGTGGCGGATGACATTCAAAAAGCAATGGATACGTTACCAAAAGAAAATGCGGAAATTTTTCGCTTGTACCTGGATGGTTATAAATACCATGAAATTGCCGAACTTTTTTTCCTTCCTGAAGGAACGATCAAGTCTCGCATTCATTTGACACGAAAGATCTTGCAAAAGAAATTAATCATGTACCAACCTAAGTAGATGAGTACGTTAACTCTTTATTTCTTATTTAATGCGAACGAAATACATACAACAATGTTTATTCCTGTATAAACACACAGCTCATGGCCACAGCAAAAGGATATAAACGCATCAAATTCCGTAAGTCATTTATTTACCTGTGCGACGATGGAACCATCTTAGATAACAAAAAGGCTTTAAATCGTATTGTCAAGTTGGTTATTCCTCCCAATTGGAACAATGTTTGGATTTCAGCACAAGCAAAGAGCAATCTACAAGCGTATGGATTTGATATCAAAGGCCGCAAACAGTATATCTATCATGCACAATATACCGCCAAGCAACAAAGTGAAAAATTTGATCATACCCAGTATGCCGGCAAACATTTGCAAAAATTAAGAAAGATCTCCACGAAACACCTGCGTCAGGATCAATGGAATACTGATAAATTATGCGCCTTGGCTTTTAAAATCATGGACAGCACCTTGATCCGTGTCGGTAATAGTCGCTATACCTTGGAAAATAAATCGTATGGTCTGAGTACCTTGGAAAAAAGACATGTCAAACTGAATCAGAATAGCATTACCTTAGCCTTTACAGGCAAAAAGGGAGTATTTCAAAAAAAGACATGGGTAGATAAAAGAATTGCAAGCTATTTAACAGAACTGATGCAGTTTAGAGGAAAACAACTGTTTTGTGTCGGTAAAAAAAATACAGAACAAGTCTTCTGCGGTCGACAGCTCAATGCCTATTTAAAAGAATATAGTGAAGGAACATTAACCTGTAAATCCATTCGCATCTGGGGTGCAAGTCGGGAAGCCTTTGGTTTATTACTACAGGAAACTGCTGCCGCTGATGAAAAGCAACGGATACGACAACTGAATACGATTATCAAGCATGTCGCACAAAAATTGGGAAACACAAAAACCGTTGCTCAAAAGTATTATGTACATCCCCATATACAAGCTACGTTTTTAGCAGGCCAATTGCCACATAGTAGTAAAAAACTTACAACGAAGCAATTGGAGCAACAACTCGTTCAGTTTTTGCAACAAACAACAAAACATAAAAATAAACCAAAAAATGCAAAAACTTTAAAACAGACATCGCCTATTTATTCGTAAATATATTTAGTACTTTCGTTTAATTTAAACGATCAATTATCTTATGTTACGAAATATCTGTGTATTTTTTCTTTCGGTCATCTGTATGGCCGTTCATGGGCAATCCAAAGAAATCTTGCTGAGTGAAGTCAAAAAATCTCAAGAAAATTTACGCATGTTCTTGCAGTTTTCTAACTTGCAGATCAAACTAGAGCCAGCTGCCGTTGTATTTGACCCCAAAGATGATTTCAATTTTGAACAGAAAGATCCCAATGCAGGTACTACATTAGATGCTACGCTACAAGCTTTCTTTTCCACAATACGGATTAATAATACTCTATTACCTCCAAATAACTTTCTATCTCTTGAGAAAGATAAATTCAAACTTACACAACTTCTAGGTGTCGAAAATTCATATTTTCTAGATCATGCCGATAAAGAACCACGTTATACACCCACTCAGATCCATTTCTTAGATCAGACCAGCATCGAGGCCAAAGGGCAGTATACCACTAAAGAAGCACTAATCGCAAAATATGGACGTACAGATGCTGAGGGTTATGCGGATATCGACTCCACCAAGCTCAGTGATGCAGATCGATTTTTATTGCATAACGCAAGCAGTTTTGATCAAGATTTTTTGGTTCATGCTGCTAAACCCATAAAAGCTATTGATATGGAAATCACGTTACCTTTGCGTGAACATCGGCTACACCTGTTAACCCCAGCCCAAAATAAACTTTCTACCCCTTCTGGAACAATCTCATTAATCGCTATGGAAGAAAATAAAGCGCTTCTGGAAGTTCCTGCTGTTTTAGAAAAAGATATCCAGATTCAGGCTTTATATCAAGACGGAAGACGATTAAAACAACGTTCAAGCAATAGCAGAACAAGTATCACTAAGGAGAAACGAGTACAATACAAAACCTTACTTCAAGTATTAGAACAAGCACAAACAACCATCGAAAAGGATAAAATAACAAATCAAGACCAATTGACTGCATATATCCAAAAACAAAGTGGCTTGGAGTTTAATAGACCTGAAGAGCTAGGTAACACACAAATAGAATTGACTTTTTCAGGACCAATTGCACAAATCGAACTAAAGATCTGGGATACTGCTGAAAAGTTATTTACCACTCATCTCACTTATCCAATAGCATATTACAACCAACAAGATCCATATATCGCAGCCGATTTAAAAACAGGTCGAGTAGGATTATTGGATCGTACTGGGAAATGGGTTGTTGAACCAAAATTCAATAATAATTTCAGACCAATCAATGCCTACTTCTATTGGGATCAGATCGATGATGAAGGTCAAACTTATCATTTTAATCCCACGACTAAAACTCTGCACCCCGTAAACTATCAGATTGATGATCCTACGATCTATCAAGAGAAATATGTTAAAATCGAAACCAAAACAAATGGTCCAATTGGTATGGTGGATGCCACAACAGGGAAAATAATGATCCCCATGCAACATGAGCTTCTACATTTCAATGCACCTGGTTTTTGGATTGCTAATCAACAAAATTCCGAAAAAGAAGGAGCATATACGAATCAAGGAGAGATTCTCCTTCCCTTTCGTTTTGATCATGTCAAGTACGAAAATGGATTCTTTTATACCGAATACAATCCGACGGAATATATTTATGATGAACAAAAGAATGTCTTCAATAACAAAGGACAAAATATAACCAATGGTAAATACTCCGAGATCAAAGGTACATTTGCTGATGGTTTGCTCCTTGTAACCAAAGAAATAAGAGAGCCAAAAACGAAAGACATAAAAGGCATTCATTATTTCTTTATCGATAGTACAGGTCATGAAGTGTTATCATTTCCAACAGAAAAATATCATCTAGCAGAACCCTTTTACAAAGGACTAGCGCGCGTAGAGAAAAGAAATAATGACGAATACCTGTATGATGGGGATTATGGTTTTATTGACAACAAAGGCCGTGAAGTTATCCCGACCATGTACGACAATGCTACTGATTTTCATGGAAAATATGCTTATGTAGCCATCAAAAAACAGGATCAATATACATATGCCTTTATCGATCGGAAAAATAACATCGTCATGAAGTTACCTTCAGGCTATCAATATAGTTGGTATGATGAGAAAAAACAGAAATGGTATATCCGATTGGGGGATGAAGAAGTCTATGATTATGATGGCAACCCAATAAAGGCGGAGTAAATAATACCTCCGCCCTTAACCATATAATATTTCCCGTACTTGAACAAGCGATTGCAACAACTTATTGCTATCCAATGATTCAGGTAAGGAACTTTTCGGATATAAGTCCGCGATTTCTGTCTGAAGTACTTCAGCCTGATCACATAACTGTTCGTAAGTCCATTTTCCTGACTTAATTTCAAGCAGTTCTGTGCGATTTGTCCGTTTGATTAACAATTCACCTGTTGCCACTAAATCTTTCGCGACTTCCAGCAAACGGATCGTATGCATCATATTTTTAGCATCATAGCCTCGTCCATGTGCCATTGTTCTTGCATAACGTTGTGCATTACGTTTTTTTTCCCATTCCCGATAAGCCAGGTAATCTTTGCAATAAGAGGAATAAGCTTCGTGATTCACAAACAACAAGGTCACCGCCTCCTCTCCTTTTGGAATGGCGCTCAAGGCTACTTCCTGACTTTCAATCTTAGCCAGTATACCACGGTATATCCCATCTTCGTGACGATCATAATATAATGCATACACATTTTTACTATGGTTCAGCTTTGTCAGTCCACAAAATTGAGGATGCATATGCTGATCCCGTAACCAGGGTACCATCGGATAGCTTGCGCTACCTTGCAGTACATAGGCAAAGTCTAATAAGGTTTTTCGTTCTGCGGAATGAGGATTATTGATTTTTTTATTCAACCCCTTTGCTTTCCTTACCTGCTGTAAAGCATATTGGACAAAGCTTTCCACCAATTCCTTATTCAGCAGTTCATGCAACTCAAAAGAACCCATCAATGGATGTCTTTCCAGCACACAATCCACAGGACTCGCCAACAGCTCCATCGCCGTCGGATTATTCTTGCTGAGCAATTCCACAAACCGCCCCAATTCATAATACACCTCATCATTCGTTTCATTACTAATCTGAGGAATATAGCCCAAACCAAAAAAATCGTGCTTAGGTAAATAAAATACCCCTTTGATATCCGTATCCGATAGCGCGGTATCCAAGCCATACGCTTTGCTTCCTGTCACCGCTTTGAACAAGATCAAGTGTTGGTCGTGTAAATCTTTAATGGTCATCATTTTCGTTTTGAACTAAATTAAAAAAATAGTGATCGAGTGGCTCTACAGGCATTTTTGCAACAGGTATGGTATCAACAGTTACCCTGAGTTTAACAAATGTATCTTTCAGGTATATGCGCCATTCCTTCTCCAATGCATAGTTAAAATCTTCCTTAACCGAACCTTTCAGTGTGATCAATGTTTCCAATGCAAGCTTTCTATCATCTGGCAACAATACCTTCAAGTGCTTGATTTCCATCGGCGCATATGATCGGTATGTTGCGATCCATTCCGCAGATAGTAAACTTCTGATCAAATAAAAAAAAGACTTCAACCCTATAGTAGGCAAATCTAATGCCTCCATTTTTCTATGGAATAAACCCAAATAGTGATGCATATGTGCCCGTATATTTGGAGCATACTCCAATAGGGGTATAAAATCATCTTTGAAAAAAGTATAATCTCCGTAACAGATCGGTGATTGCAACCATTCATATAATGTACAGTTACTTTTATACAACAGTTTTAACACCTTCCGAATATCCCAGCCATAGATATCTAGATCATCTACAATCGGATATCTGATATCCTCCGCTTCTGAAAATATTGTTAGATAATCCGCCATTTGTCTGCAATAGATAAAGCGAATATCGTAATCACTATCTTGAGATGGAAATCCCCAAGCACGACTGCCTGATTCACATGCATAGAGAATTTTTATATTTTCTTTGGTCTCGATTTCTTTGATTAACGTACATAAATAAGTGTTGTTCATTTTTTTTCTATTTCCACCAAGGGACATTCCCTGATGGTTCCTGACAAAGATGAGATGCCCTCACTGCAGCCTAAATACGCAATTCAAAACAAACACATATCACCCTGTATTTCAACACAATAAAATAAATAATAAAAAATAAGCACTGGTATCAAAAGTGACACTACGCAGGTTCTTTGCGCAGGAAAGAAAGCTTAGAGAGAGATAATAAGAAGTCTACAGGTTATCAGGTATAAAAAAGAAAGCCCATAAAGAGAATCTTTCACTAAACATACAATCCTTCAAAACATTATACGATGTCAATTGTTATGTCAATAAATATATAAAATGAGTGAAAAATAAAACACGCTCATCCATTACAAGATAGATTTAGTATACAGTTATGGGCAATCAAAATTTAGATTCGGATCAAATACCAGCAGGCTATTTAGAAAAAGTATGCCTTTCGGCAGTGGAAATTGCCCGTAGAGAAGGATTTATTGAAGGTGAACGCCATCTACGGGAAGCTTTATCCCTTTTCCCACAATACATTGATGAAGCTCTAGATCGGCTAAGGAAAGCCTGTCTATAAACGTGTTTAAGTCTAAAAAACATACTCCTCCTCCTAATCAGGTTGTGGTGAGAATCCTCATACCCAATAATTTACAGCACATCAGTAGACAAATATCTACTTCTATTTAAAATATAACTTTTCACCAGTTAAATATAACTTTAAACGTAATTATTTATAAATTATTAAGAAATAAATATTATCTTTGCCATTATATTTAACTTAATTCTAATGAAAAAAGTATTTTTAACACTACTTACATGTGTAAGTATGCACTTTGCCTTTGCGCAAGAAACTCATCCTGCCATTCAAAAAGGAAAATGGATGGTCGAAACCAATTTATCTCCTATTTCAGGATTATCGACTTCAGGATTCAGCCTTTTAACGAATGATGGTAATACATCATGGTCTATTGGTGGTGAAACAGGTTATTTTTTCCAAGATAAACTAGCTGTTAAGGTTGGGTTAGGCTATATAAGTCAAAAGATTGGCGATATATCTTTAGGTGACTATACAGTAGAAGGATCAACTCAAAATATGTTTACTTATAAGGCAGGATTAAAATATTATATTTCTAATGTGCTTCCAGTTCAAGTAGATTTAGGTGGATTGAGCCAAGATGGTGAAAACGCTTTACTATTAGGTGGCCAAGTGGGTTATGCGATTTTTGTTAAAGATAATATCGCTATTGAACCAGCAGTACGTTATGACCATGGATTAAACGATAATGCTACTGGTGTCAAAGCCTTTAGTGCACGCGTAGGTTTCTCCCTGCATTTTTAAGAATCTAATCAAAAAGGGTTCCTTCGAGGAACCTTTTTTGATACACAATCGACAAGCACAAACGTCGTACCTTATTATCTCCAAAACAATTCTATATTTCTTCAAAATTCAAATCTATATTTGTCTTATGAAAATCTTGATTATAGAAGACGAAGAGGAACTTGCCAAAAGTATCGCGGTATATCTTTCTGGGGAACAATACTTATGCGAATTTGCCAACACGTATCAGGAAGCTTTTGCCAAGATACAAGACTATCAATACGATTGCATCTTATTGGATATCGGTTTACCTGATGGTAATGGATTAAGTCTTTTGGAAGAACTGAAACGCTCAAATAAACAAGATGGCGTCATCATCATCTCCGCTAAAAATGCATTGGATGATAAAATAAAAGGTTTGCAGATTGGAGCAGATGATTACCTCACCAAACCCTTTCATTTATCTGAATTGGCTGCACGTATCTATTCCCTTATCCGTAGAAAACAATTCAGCAATTCCAATATCGTCCGTCAACATGAAATCCAGATCGACCTTTTGGCCAAAACGGTAGCTGTACATGATCAGCCTGTTATCCTAACGAAAAAGGAGTTTGATCTGCTGATGTACTTCATCGGCAATAAAAATAGAGTTATCTCCAAAAGTACTTTAGCCGAACACCTTTCGGGTGATGTTGCAGATATGCTGGATAATCACGATTTTGTCTATGCGCACATCAAAAATTTGAAAAAGAAATTGCAAGATACCGGATGCGAAACCTATATCAAAAGCGTATACGGTACGGGTTACAAATGGGAAATAAATGAACAGGATACCATATGAAACCCTTACTTAACAAGACAACTCGCCCCTTTCTCCTATATGTCCTAATCATACTGGGAATCAGCGTACCTGTTTACTTTGTCATCATTGATGGTATCTGGAAAAACGAGTTGGATGAACACAATAAAATTGTCGCAAAAAAAACTGCGCACGAACTTAACAAACTGAACCTTTCTCCAGATAAGTTACAAGCCAGTATTGCACTTTGGAATATAATCCAACCCGGAACAAATATACGACCAGTTGCTACCGGAGATGCGTTAACAAATCGCGTGTACACCCAAAACCATTCCAAATCGTATGATAAGCCATTGAACATTGATCGTTTTCGATGCCTTTCTACGGTAATCTACTTGAACAAACAACCCTATCGATTTATTATAGAAACTAATATTGAAGAGTCTCAGGAAACAATGGCTGCAATAGCTGGCATCACCCTATTTTTCTTTCTGTTGTTGGTCGTGGGTCTCCTATTATTGACACGAAAGCTCTCCAATACAGTGTGGAAACCTTTTCAGAATACAGTCGAAAAACTGAAGACATTTAACCTCAATAACCAGACTCCGATTACCTTTGAAAAAACCGACATCATCGAATTTCATGATTTGAATCAATCGTTGAACAAATTAATCACTCAAAACATATCTGTCTATAAAACCCAGAAAGAATTTACCGAAAATGCTTCGCATGAACTGCAAACACCCTTGGCTATTCTTAAAAACAAGCTGGATATCTTATTGCAAAATAAGGACCTGACAACCGATCAATACCAGATTGTGGAAGATATGCACAAGGCATTGACCCGAAGTACACGTCTCAACAAAAACCTATTATTACTGGCTAAGATAGAAAACAGCCAATTTGACCAGTCAGAGTCGATTCAATTTGATCAGATCTTACAACAGAGCATTGACATTCTCCAGGAACATATGGAACAAAAAAATATCCAGCTGCATACGGATATTCAACCTCAGATTGTCGTATTAGGTAACAGTAGCCTAACAGATATCTTAATCAATAATTTACTATTGAATGCCATACGCCACACCCCTGCCAATGGTCAGATTTCGATTGCACTTGATCGTTCTTCTTTTACCGTATCCAACACAGGAGAAAAAGAATTAGATTCAGAAATGCTCTTCAAACGATTTTCAAAACTAGCCAAGAATAACAACGGTAGCGGTTTAGGGTTGGCAATCATTACACAGATCTGCTATTATCAACGTTGGAAGGTACAATATGCATTTCAAAATAAAAATCATTTCTTTTCGATTCACTTCTAAAATTCAAAATATTTTCTAAATTGCTTTACAGCTTTGCATTATCATATGTAGGAACAAAACAATGAAAATAATCATCCCTATTCAGGATAGCGTTCATGTATGCTATTTCTTCTTTTATACTGTATTTTCCAGGGCATCCACTCGGGTGGTTAGTAGCTGTTATTCTATCCAATTTTCATCTAATACCCTCTATCATGCTAAAAATTAAGTTATCCCTATGCCTTCTCTGCTTCCTTAGTTTCGCCCATGCACAGGTAACCCTCCAGCAAGACAGCAGCAGTCACCATCAGCAACAGGATAGTTTAATCGTTACCCAGAACAGTTTATATAAGCTAAATTACAAGAACTTCATTGTACCAGCTGTATTTATCGGTTATGGTGTCGCCAGTCTCAGTATTGATGGGCTCAAAAAACTAAATACTTCTACACGCGATGAAATTAACGAGCATCAACCTGATCATATTCGCTTAGACAACTATACCCAGTATGTTCCTGCTGTACTGGTTTATGGCCTGAATGCCTTTGGCGTAAAAAGTAAACATAATTTTAGAGACAGAACCCTCATTTATGCCACCTCACAATTGCTATCAGCAGCGATGGTCGTTCCATTAAAGCATCTTGTCCACGAAGAAAGACCCGATGGCACCAACAGTCTATCCTTTCCATCTGGACATACAGCAACCGCATTTTCTTCAGCACAGTTTATGTACCGGGAGTATCGGGATAGTAATTTTTGGTTAAGTATATCAGGTTATCCTTTTGCGGTGTTTACGGGCGTTTATAGAACCTTAAACGATAAACATTGGGTGGGCGATGTTGTAGCAGGAGCTGGATTTGGGATCCTATCGACAGAACTGGCTTATTGGTTGCACCCAAAGATCAACAGCTTATTTTTTCCTAGCAACAAACCATCCTCCAGTATGATCATGCCTTTTTACCAAGATAAAAAAGTAGGATTAAGTTTTGTGAAACAGCTTTAAGGACTTTCTGATGAGTATTGCCCCTGATGGTTATTTTAGGTTAAAAGATATTATTTTCTAAAAAGATCTCCATATTTCTTTGTGTACATAACAGCATACTCTTAAACACAGACCTTCGCACTGCCGTAAGTTAGTTATACAAAAAAGTTTTTATCGTAGTAGGGAAGCAATGGATCAAAGATCATGACTTGTTTCCACTTCTTTAATCAATTGCTCAATAATATCCACTGTTGACGCCTCACTAAAAGCATGAAGGGACTGCCCCACCCAAAGATTAACGAAGTCCGTATTTTGATGTTGTTTTGCCACTTTTCGTAATTCAGCTGTCAGTTTATTTTGATACGGATAAGGCAATATATGTGTACTATTATCCAGATTTTCGGTGAAGATATTTCGGATTCCTCTGGCATACCTACCCGAGAAACTTTTGGTTAAGATAATATCATGTTCTTGGACATTTTGCAATCGCCTTTTTTCAAACGCTTGTAGCTCGCTTTCCGTTGAGCACAACAGTAAGCTCCCCACTTGGAATCCCTGTGCACCCAGTGCTTTTGCAGCCAGTAAAGTTTTTGCATTATAAATACCACCTGCATAGATCAACGGTACACTGACGCTATCATAAATATGCGCAAGCAAAGAAATACCCCCTATTCGCGGAATATCATCCTGTACAAAGCTTCCTCGATGTCCACCTGCTTCAAATCCCTGAACACAGATGCTGTCCATCCCCAATATTTCCAATTGTTTAGCTTCTGCAACAGAAGTGGCAGTTCCGATTAATAATGTACCATTTTCTTTCAGTTTTTGGACGCTTTGTACATCTGGCATCCCAAAAGTAAAACTTACGATCGGACAGTGTTCTGAGATCAAAACATCCACTTGGTCATGGTAGTCTGTAAGCTTAATTTCTTCTAGATCAGGTAACTCAACGTGCAACTGATGTTGTCTGGCCAATACTTCAATAAAGCGCTTTGTTTTGCTGTAATGCAATTTTAGTTCTTCTGAGACAGTTGGTATGTCGTGAACGAAGATATTGGTTGCAAAAGGTTGATAGGTTAAACTTTTGGTTTTTCTGATCAATTCTCGGCAACTAGCAGCAGGAAGATCCCCTAGCGCCAAAGAGCCCAATATATGTGCCTCAGCTGATGCAGCAACCATTTCAGGTGTCGATACGCCAAGCATGGGTGCTTGTACGATTGGATAGTTCACACGTAGCACTCTGCTTAGCTCGTTAGCCCATTGTTTGTTTTTCATAGTGCATTAACTTATCTGATTCCTGTCTTTTATGATAATATTTTCCTCCTTATCGATCACAAGCAACATCTTCCTTCTTATTTTTTACTTGCATAATAATCCTGTAATTCCTTTAGATTAAGCATTCATATAAACGCTCGAAATAAACAAAAGTAATCATGTAGTTGCTCCCAATAGCATCCGAAAGGGTTTAAACAATTTATTCATATGATCAAGATACAAAAAATCAAACTGTCAATAGGAAAAATGAAAAGACGAAACCATGGTTTGTAAATAAATAATCTTAAATTTGAATTAAATGGATGAAAAAAATCTTTACATAGTTGCAGGATGTAATGGCGCAGGAAAGACTACCGCATCATTTACTATTTTACCAGAAATTTTAAATTGTAAAGAATTTGTAAATGCAGATGAAATTGCTCGTGGACTTTCTCCATTTCAACCAGACAATGTTGCTGTTGAAGCAGGTAGAATAATGCTAAATCGCATCAATGAGCTTTTCGAAAATAGAGAAAATTTCGCTCTTGAAACCACTTTGGCAACTAGAACGTATAAAAATAAAATTTTAAAATCTAAAGAAAGGGGATATTACACAACTTTACTTTTTTTCTGGTTAAAAAATCCTGAACTCGCGAAGGAAAGAGTGAGAATTAGAGTACGAGAAGGAGGTCATAATATCAAAGAAAACATAATTGATAGACGTTATCTAAAAGGTATTTGTAATCTATTTGATATTTATATGGATATTGTTGATCAAGTTTTAATTTTTGATAATTCAGAAGGAGAACCTATTCTATTTGCGGAAAAATATTACAAAGAAGATTTAATAATTTACGACTCTTCAAGATTTAACGAATTAAAAAAATATTATGACAAAAGAATCTAAAATAGAACAAAAGGTAAAGATTGTAAAAGGTCTCAAACTGGCCTATGAAAAAATGGTTGAGTTCAAACGAAAAAATAATAGTGTTATTGTCATCATGAAAGATAATAAAATTGTGAAGATAAAACCTTGATTCATATAGGCATGTGCTATACTGTTTGCACAACTAAAACTACACAAACTACTATTTTACAATCTATTTACTTCTTTTTAAAGTCCAAATATTTATTAGCTTCCCTGGTCAAGAAATCCATCCTCCAGTATGATCATGCCTTTTTACCAAGATAAAAAAGTAGGTCTAACCTATGTGAAGCAGCTTTAGGGATTTAGCGCAACCCCAACTTGTATCCCGTACTGCATTTGTTGTTGGAAATGTTCCATAAACAATTTCGTATGAATCTCTTGAAGATAGTCGTTTTGGATAGAAAAAGACTTCTTGATTCCTAGTTCATAATCTACACGATTCGCAAATATCGACGCTTTTCCCTCTAGGTTTAAAAACGTCCATCCACTAAAGATTCCAAGGAATCGAGGTGCTATAGATGTCTTATTTTGAGTTGTCAAATAATCTATACCTGCGCCAAAATTCATCTTCTTATAATGTAGTCCATAAAGAATCTGTAGGTTTTGAAACTGTTCGATTTCCTCTTGTAGAACAATCTTGCGTTTTCGATAACTCAGACTCATAAAATCAAAGCTTTGCTTCGTAAAAATAAGTTTTGAAGGGATTACTTCAACCAAAAAATCATATTCTCCATAGTCTTTGGTGAATCGGTGATGCATATTAAAAGTAAGATACCGCTTTCTATTACATAATGGAAAGCCTTTGGATATCGAATA
Source organism: Sphingobacterium sp. SRCM116780 (assembly GCF_021442025.1). Lineage (NCBI taxonomy): Bacteria > Pseudomonadati > Bacteroidota > Sphingobacteriia > Sphingobacteriales > Sphingobacteriaceae > Sphingobacterium > Sphingobacterium sp. SRCM116780. The sequence continues at coordinate 1,325,800 of NZ_CP090446.1, read as the reverse complement.
ACCAATCGGATTACTTGTCGTTGCAGAATAATCTATAGACCAAGGATTACTTATGAAACACATCATCCAACCTGATCCAAACGAGTAACATCCCTTTTGGAGCAATGACTTGCGAAAAGTACTGAAATTCGTATCGAAATGTAAGAAATTTTCCAATTTATGGATGAAATCCATGAGCTGTCGAGCTTCAGGGAGTTGACTTAATTGGGGCATCCAATACGAAGCAACTTTTAGCTTGCTAGCGTTGCGAAATTCCAGCTGGTAAGCAATGCCATCAAATCCTTGCGGCCAACCTTTTATATCTTCTTCAGAAGGAAGTGTATCCAATCTATCATGTTGCAAAAGAGAATCGATAAATACTAAATCACTTTCGGAAAGATTGATTTGATTAAACAGGAAATGCTCATCCTGATTTTTATACTGATGGCGGAGTATATAATTGGTTAGACTCCCTGTTTTTTCCCCATTTCTTTCTACGATTTGAAGCACCTGGTTTGAGTTCCAATACCGAAATATAGTAGTATTTTGATCATTATTTTGCTCCTCAAGTCCAAGCTGACGAATCAAAGAAGCTGTAAACCTGTTATAACTAGCAATATCACCCATCACCAATTTTTCCTGTGCAACGCTTTCATACCGTATAAACATGCATAGAACAATACACACTAAAATTTTTAATGACATAGGTGATTTTCAAAAGGTAAATTAATAATCGAAAGACAAGGTAAGTACTTTTTAATACACTTCAAAATGAGGCAATTAACACTAGAAAAACATCAATTAACGAACAAGATGCTTACAGGAATCTTGACCCTGCATAAACCGTTCTAATGATGATGAAATTTTTATATTTCACATTTCCCTCCTTATCGTCCCTTCATCAAAAGTTTGTTTTTTGTAAAAAAATATTTGCTGGCGAGAGGAAGCCGATTATTGCTTGTATTTTGTATCATCAAAAAAAAAAATGCATACAGAACATAAAAAATTAGCCTTGATAACTGGCGGCAGTCGCGGTTTAGGTAAAAACATGGCAATCAGCCTAGCGAAACAGGGCGTTGACGTTATCTTTACTTACCATAGTAACCAAACGGAGGCTGAAGCAACCCAAAAAGAAATTGAAGCCTTAGGACAAAAAGCCTATGCTTACCAATTGGATACCAGCAACACAAAATCATTTGACGAATTTTTCACTCGCTTGACAACGGATTTACAAGCAAAAACAGGACAAGCTAAATTTGATTATTTGATCAACAATGCAGGAACTGCTTTGTATGCACCCTTTGAACAAACCACCGAAGAACAATTTGATCAAGCGGTCAACATCCATTATAAAGGTGTCTTTTTCTTGACTCAAAAAGCATTAGCTCATCTGAATGACAACGGTAGGATCATCAATATTTCAAGTGGGTTGGCACGGTTTTCCTTCCCTGGATCAGCAGCCTATGCTTCTGTTAAAGGTGCCATCGAAGTGCTGACACGCTATTTAGCTAAGGAATTGGGATCTCGTGGCATTACCGCCAATATCGTTGCTCCTGGAGCCATAGCAACAGACTTTGGAGGAGGTCATGTACGTGATGACGAACAAGTCAATAAAAATATCGCGAGTGCAACTGCCCTTGGGCGAGTAGGACAACCCGATGATATTGGTGGTGTAGTCGCCTTCCTATGTTCCGATGATGCCCGTTGGGTAAACGGTCAACGCATTGAAGTATCTGGTGGTATGATGCTCTAGTAAAAATAAATATATTATTTTGATTTTCAATATATTATACGTATATTTGATTTTAGAATCAGGCTTTGTCCGCGTTCATTCGATCTAGTTAGGTTTATCCTTCTTAATCAATCATCGCTCATTTCAGATGCCAATTTTTGTTATTCATAAAAAGTATGCAATACTCTTTGAGCTTAAATTCTTTTAAACTTTAAAAATACAAACATCCTTTTCTTGCTAGCAGATCGATTAACTTGTGTGCCTCAATCACCATATTTATGGCAAGGAGAACATCGGTTTAGAATTAAATAATTTTAAATAAAACAATAATATAATGCAAGAAGGAACAGTAAAATTCTTTAACGTTACCAAAGGTTTCGGTTTTATCACACCAGCAGATGGTGGTCAAGATGTATTCGTACATTCATCAGGTCTAGTTAATGACATCCGTGAAAATGATAGCGTGACATTTGACTTAGAAAACGGTCAAAAAGGTGTTAACGCGACTAATGTACGTGTAGCAAGATAATTAACATTGGAGAATTTATTACGTTCTCCATTTGATATCATGTAGTAAATAGCAATGCTGCTTATTTACTACATTTTTTTATTAAAGGACATGCTCATTGTATGTGCATGCAGCAAATCACCATAGTCATCATCTTTTCAATATGATTCTATAGCAAAGATAGCACCCATAGCAATTATATTGCTGACAACTATTCCTTTCTTGTAAATTACCTGTAACGTAGTGCTAAATAAGTTTACATTTTGCACCTATTTATCTAATTTACATGCAATTGCAGTTAAATCACAAATGATAACACGCTAACTCATACTTATTATCATGTCATTTTTAGACCATGTCCTCCAACCACCTTCCTATGGCTGGCAAGATACTGCGGGCAAACTTATCAAACCCACCAAAAAAGAGATAATCCGTGAATTTATTAACAGACTCAATGTCTTTAAAGATCGACGCAATTGGCTTCCCTTCGTCAGCTGGTTGAAGGTCATTTGTCTCATCCCCTTTTTCTTTATTTTCTTAATCTATTTCCTGAGTTGGTGGACACTTTTGGCAACCTTTGTATATAGTATGATTATTATGGGAACGCATGGTACCATATGGCATCACCGTTACTGTACACATCGTGCGTACAAATTTAAAAATGCCTTTTGGAGATTCTTTACACAACATCTAACTATCAGTGTCATTCCAGAAGAAATATATGTCATATCGCACCATGTGCATCATGCCAAATCCGATCAACCAGGAGACCCTTATAATGCGCAGGCAGGATTTTTATATTGTTTTCTCGCGGATGTCAACCACCAGCCCATAGCAAAAAATCTAAATGAATCCGATTATAATAGGGTAAAATCGCTCATGCTACATACGGGAGTACCAGCGAACTCATACATGCAATACAGAACATGGGGTTCTTATGTGAACCCTACCTATACTTTTGTATCCTGGTTGTTAAATTGGTCTTTTTGGTATTTAGCATTCTACCTGATGGGTGGCCATGCGCTTGCCTGTAGTCTCTTTGGTGCAGCAGGATTTTGGGCGATAGGTGTACGCACATTTAACTATGAGGGTCATGCGAAAGGAAAAGATAAGCAGCGCGAAGGAACAGATTACAGTATAGAAGATAAGTCCATTAATCAAGTGTGGCCAGGAATCGTAGCAGGAGAATGGCATAACAATCACCATCTATTTCCAAAAAGTGCCCGAAGTGGCTTCAAACCACACCAGATAGACCTTGCATGGTATTACATTAAGTTGATGAATACACTAGGGGCTGTTAAAAGCTATAGAGATGATAAGAACATGTTCTACGAGCGCTATCATAATCCTTATCTCCAATCAAAAGAGCAGAAACAAGAAGTGGAGGATGTAATAACTCCCTAAAAAACAGCACATTTTATTAACAAATAATGGATGTACAAAAAGAAATAGATTTATTGCGAAACAAACTTCCGCACATACAACCATTTTAAGATGTATTTGCGAAGTTTATTTCAATTGTTCAAATGTAAAAATATTGGGTATTGCAGAACGAACCATTTACAATTCGCTAGGGTTCGTTTACCATTCGTAAAAGGATAAAAACACTTACCATTCCCACTTTTCCGAACGCTTAAATATGCTATCATTTACTTACCAGCAGCTTGTTCTGCCGCTTTGAGGGCCTGTTCTGCGGCATTATTTTGCTCGTTTTTTGAAGGATTGGTAGCGTTGGTTTTTCTGCCTTCTGGTACATTGTATTCTACTTTTTCACCTTCTTTTGATATTACCCATTCCTGATTTTTATCCCGATATTCTTTTTCGTTAATCATCACAAAAGTAGCGGCATCTGCTCCTTCCAGCACTGCATAATCGGCTCTTTCTGTAGCATTTTTTTCTTCGGTTTTTAAACCTTGTGTAATGTAATAAACCCTTTTTTTATCCTTTACTACCCTGTAACTTAACACTTCAAAAGTAGTGGCATCGATTTCCGGGCAAACTTTTATTTCACCAAAATCTTCAAAGTAAATTCTTGCTTTATCTTGTAGCCAATAACTACTTACTGATTCCAGCGTAGTCATATCCATACCGTCCATGGTTACTTTTTTCAATGGCGATTCTGCAAAAACATCTAGGGCATACAGGTTTGATTTATCGGCAAACAAAGTAGTTTGATAACCCAAAGAATGGAAGCTGGCTTTATCGTAACTGCCTTCCAGTGGCACTATTTTATGTTTTGAATAAAATGAAGTTTTTTCAAAATACAAACCGTTTTTATCTGCATAAAATCCACGACTGAGGTCTTTAAATGTTTTGCGATCCATAAAATTTACAGGTTCGCCTTTGTAATAAACACGTGTACAATCTACGGCTATTGTATAATCTATCGTTTTAAATTCTTTGGCATTCATGTGTGTTAGCTCTTTGTTGCCAAAATAAACCTTGCCATCCTTTATATCGTAAAATGCTTTGGGATTGATAAAGAAAGGTAATATCATACCGCCCATCAGCAGCACAAACGCCAATATTGCTATCAATATCCATTTTCTTATTTTCGCTTTTTGCGAAGCATTAATTTGTTCTACTGCGTTCATTTCATATATTTTTTGTTGATGTAATCTATTTTTTTACCACCCAATTTTGCGTATTCTTCGTTGCAAGGTAATAACGGTATATGCGTTTCAAAAAAGGAAATCACATCTGCCAAGGGTATTTTGGTAAAGACATTGTTGAAAGCAAAAATTTTTTTCCCATTGGCATCAAACAACTTTATAAAATACTGGTCGTTGTTCTCAAATACTTTAAGCATCACCAATTGGGCAATGGGCATACTCCTATAATGTGCTTTGTTTTTGGTAATGTATAGCTGTCCTTTATCGATTTTAAATTCATAATCTACCCCATATTTTTTACTAAAAAATACAATTACACTTAAGCAAATGATTAGCAATACAATACCAAATGTTTTTGTAAGGATGCCACTGCTTGTAATCCAATCCAGGTCTATATATCGGATTATTACAAAAGTCAATATGCCCAGTAATGGCAGGACGGTTAGTAATAATTTTTTTCGGTCTGCTATTCTAAATATCATTCGCCATAGGTTTGCGGTTCAGAAACGTCGGTTATTTTTCTATCTTCCAACCATTGTTTCAGTTCTGATTTTAAAAAATAAGTTTCTTCTTTGTAATAATTATCGCTATCATCCACATAGTAAGCATTGCGATTTGTGCTGCGTTTATTTTCATGCACAAATACGGTATCGCCCACGATCCGGCTTACCAACATACTGGTATTGACATCTTTTGCTTTGCTGTAATAAATGGCACAGTTGGGTTTCAAATTTTCAAAATTTGTTGCTATTATATTTTTGTTTTCGCTACTGCCCATAAATATAAGCGTGCCTACAGAAGTTGCAAAAATCAACAACAAAGCCAGTCCTGTAAAATGATACCAACGCATTTTAGCTTGCCTTGCAAAATCTAGTGCTTCCTGTGTGTAGGGTGCAAATGCAGTGGGATTATAATGACTTCCGCATTTGGCACATCCTATGCTGGCTGTTTTTTTGTCAGAAAAAAAAGGTATAAAGATGATATGATTCACCGTGCAAAAAACTTCCAATTGCATATCGTGCATCGAGCCACAATGTGGACAGGTCAAGGCTTGTTGCAGCCTTTTCGTTCGTATTAATTTAGTATAATAGCCGTGTACCATTCAGGTCTAATTTATATTGGTTAGTAGCATTAAAAAGGTGTTAAATGGTTCGGATTTTTCTCCTTTCAAATATAAAAACATTCGTCCCCAAAATGTGAAACCGTTTACAATTCGATAAGTTTCGTTTACGATTCGTAAGGAATCCCAACGAGATGGTAAGACTATAGGCTAAAACAATCTATACGTTTTAAAACCTGATGCCTGTATGCTTCATTTTTTCAAACACGAATTGTAAATGATTTTATATGCAATGCACATCTATTTAAAAAACAGGGCAGTCATGAATGGAAAAAAGATGAGGAGTATTATAAGCAATAACAAGCTTTTTTATCCATGTGCTCCATCGTTAAATTAAGTACAGAGGATTGCGCATGTACATAAATACTCGAAAACAACAAAAGTAAGCATGCAGTCGTACGTAATAGTATCTGAGAGGGTTTTAGCAATTTCTTTATAGGATCAGGATACGAAAAATCAAATATACTTCTGGGTATCCAGATTTACTTCATAAACAATAGAATGATGTTATATCCGTTCGTTTAAAAAAATAGTATTTACCGTAAAACCATAACTAGAACGAAAGGGATTATTTTGTAAATTTAAAAAGATACAAATACAATTGCAGAAGATGACAGCGCTAAAAGAAACATTCATCGGACTTTTGACCAACTATACAGACAATGACAAGCTGAAGCATGAACTGTGGACTGAAATTGAAAAAAACTATGCAGACAAGAAAAGACATTATCACACCTTACAACATCTGGACAATTTATTAACACAATTGACGGAAGTAAAAGGAGAAATACAAAACTGGGATATTATTTTATTTACCCTTTATTACCACGACATCATATACAATGCGCTAAAATCGGACAATGAAGAAAAAAGTGCTGAACTTGCTGAAAAACGAATGAAGGAAATTTCTGTTTCTTCTAACATTATTGAACATTGCAAAAAGCAAATTTTAGCCACCAAATCACACCTGAAATCAACGGACAGTGACACCAATTATTTTACAGATGCCGATCTTGCCGTGTTGGGTCAGCCTTGGGAAGCGTATACCCTGTACTATAAGAACGTAAGAAAAGAATATGCCATTTATCCTGACCTTGTTTATCATACAGGGCGCAAAAAAGTATTGCATCATTTTTTGGAAATGGATAGTATATTCAAAACAGATTTTTTTTATAATAGGTTTGAAAAGCAGGCAAAGCAGAATGTACAAAAAGAAATAGATGTGCTCTGAATAATTACAGTTAATAGCTGCTTATCATAAAGTTGGCAGTAACCGTAAGAACAACATCGCATTAATAAAGTAAAAAACATTATGACAAAAGAAGAACTAATAGAAACATTTTATAACAATCATCAAGAAATGATTGCCTATGTAAATTCATTGACGGACGAGCATTTTATCGCTAGCAATCATGGAAAGTGGACAGCCGGACAGCAATTTCATCATGTGTACTTAGTCATATCGGCATTTCCTAAAATCCTTTCATCTAAGGAATTTATTTTACAGAAATTTGGAAAAATAGACCGCCCAACTTGGAGCTATGACACGGTCATTGAAAATTATTTTAAAACAAGTCGTCAATCTGCACAACAGTTTTTACCTGAACAGATTAGCGCTGAACAAAAGGTAATAATTACAAACGATATACAGAAAGTTTTACAGACTATTCAACAATTGTTAGGTCAATACACAGACGAAGAACTTGACACACTTGTTATACCCAGTCCTTTGCTTGGTCCTATGACCATAAGAGAGATGTTTTACCTGATGAGTTATCACGCAACGCATCATCTTAGACAGACACAGGAAAATTTAGAACAACGAACAAAATGACACAAGAAGAGCACAAAAAAAATATTTGGAGAGTACCCAGTTATTTACCTTACGTACAACCTCAATTGACAGATGAAATTTTAGCAAATGCGGAAAAGCAGATTGGCTACAAACTTCCAAAAGAATTGGTCGATATACTAAAAATTCAGAACGGTGGATATGTTCGTTATAAACTTTCCGAAACCCCTCATGAACAAATAATGGGAATTGGCCCTTACTTCCCCTCTTTAACAGATTTTGATTGAGAAGAACTAAAAGAATATGTCAGTTTTGAACTTGACGGACTCGTGCCAATAGATGGAGACGGACATTGGTATATCTGTTTGGATTATAGAAAAGATAAACAACAACCAAAAGTGTCTTGGATTGATGTAGAATGTGATAACCAAGAAGATATTGCAGATTCATTTGCAGCATTTTTAGCACTTCTAGAACTGGATGTAGAAAATGAACTAGTCATTGAAACAGAAAGCTCAATTGAAGATGTATCAAAACAAATTGAAGCTGTACTACAAATTAAGTTTGATGAACCAGACTATTTTAACAGTGGCTATGCAAACTATAGAAGTAAATACAAAGATAGTTGGATATGGCTCACTCCAAACAAAGTTCCTCAAGGATTTGTAAGAGAAAATGACAAAAGGTACAACATACTAAAAGAGCAAATGGATATATTTTCTGTCAGATATATTGAAATCCCACAGACTCATTTATTTCTAGAACTTTCGGAAGAAGAACTCAATAATGAAGTCATTCAAAAACTCTCCGATAACAATATATTGATAAAACCAATATCAGCATATATACAAAAGAACTCTACAGGCTAAGACAATCTATACGTTTTAAAATCTGATGCCTGTATCGTTTCTTTTTTCAAACACGAATCGTAAACCAACCCTGCGAATTGTAAATGGTTTTATATGCAATGTGAAAGGATTTTTATTTTAGAAATAGAATACGGTATTATAAAATGGAATACAATAGCATCAAACAAAAATTCACTGGGTAAAGAGTATGAAAATAAAAGCAGCATTTCTATTTCTTATCCTAACGTCTTTCAGCATTGTCTTTGGGCAGACCAAGATATTCAAAGTCAGCAATCAAACATTCATCATTAAAAATAAAAAAGTAAACAATGAATGGGAAAGCAAAGATGATGCAAGGGAACTTTACATCAAAGCAAATGGAAAAGAAAAATTGGTCCTCACCTACTATGCTTACAAAGATGAAGGAGGCGACTGCAATAATCTCTTTTGGGATGAAGAAAGATTGAAAGTCCAAGGTAATAAAATTATAATCACAACACAGCATTTTCAAAAAAGAATGGATCCAATTACAGAATGGGAGAAAAAGACGTTCACTGTAAGCAAAAATGGTGAAGTGGAACTGACAGCACATTTATTTAAAAAACTGGGTAGTCATGAATGGAAAGAAGATGAGGAATGGTATAAGCAATAACAAGCCATTTGTCCACGTTACATTTCCCAACTGGATATAAAGCTCAAAACACCGACAGACATTGTATAAAACAGACAACAAAATGAACATCGCGACCTATTATCTTTTAGTTTTTCTCCTATTGACAAGTACGATCTGTTGCTCTCAAGGGAAAATTGTGGAGAACCCTAAAAACAATTACCATTCAAATACGATAAGAGATTCCGTATTTGATCATGTCATTGAAATAAGCGATGATCATGTCGATCGTTATGGGGAAAATTTTCTTTTTAACAGATCTATTCCTAAGACTGATGAAATTCCTGTCATATTTATTCAAACCCAAGTACCACTCCAGCTATTACCGACTATTTATCCAGAATTTCCTAAAATAATAGTCATCGTACCTAATTGGGCGTATTATAGTGAAATTTCTAACCAAAAACTGTCAAAAGGTATTGCATGTGCTGAACCTATGGCAAGTGCTATCATTTATGAATTCAATAGAGAGCAGGGAACACTATTAAAAGATAGCATAGTGATCATGGGAGGTTTTCCAAAAATGAACTATGCACAACCCTACAAAATGAAGGACAATCAAAAAGAGATTTATTATGCTGAAAGTTATGGCTCCGTTTGCTGTCCAAGAGATCAACAATTGGATAACAAACCTACTCGTGAAGAATTTATAACCGATTTTGAAAAAGAAAATAATGTCAAAATTATAGATAGCTATAAAGAGCTAAGAGGAAAGGAAGGAGAAGTAGCCTATTTCTATACATTAAAAGGATTATCAAATAAATTGAAATTAAAATTTATATTGGACAGAAATTTTTACCGAATCATAAATAGGAAGAATAAAGACATCATAACTAGACCACGAATTTATACACCGACTATTATTGACCGCAATGAGCGTATGGAAAAAATCTCTTGACTTCTCTCCATCATTAAAGTCAAGAGATGTAAAAGAATAGTCAATCGTTATGGCAACACCTTGTCATTAATCCTGCCCAAGCCTATTTAAACCTTCAATAAGTTGCATTTCTTTGAAATATCGGTTTTATTTGCAAGAACCATTTATTTCAACAACTTTATGATTCGAGCATTAACCACTTTAACGGATGCCATCACACAGTATAGTCATTGCAAACAATTCCGACAGGATAGCGAAGACTGTGAATTTCCTATTTTGCTTGCTATCGACAAGATCGAACGCAAATCAGACCAATTATATTTCAGTCATGATCGGCTGGAAATGGCCGAACAATCCTTTCGTACATTCTATAGCAAACTACGCTTACTTTTCAATCAGCTCTATCACCTCAAAGAGCAGCAGGCAGATGCTACGATCTTGAAGATTCATCAGCTATTCCGTGTACAGGAAGAAATCTATCGGCATAATATGGATGCCAATGAATCCTTGACCTTATATGAGTATGATCTGCTGAAAGACTATTGTGCCAATCAATTCCCCAGTTTACTGGAAACCTTACGCCACAAGCAGATCGATGACGATTTTCTGCATGAGATCCCCTATGCTGTGGAAAGCTTACTGGATACTTCAACCCATCCAAATATCAAGTATTATCAGCGTCAATTTATCCTGAAACTTTTTTCCAGTTTAGAAAAACTAGCGAAAGATACCCGAGACAAAGATTGGAACCAGCGTTTTGTGGAATTGATGATCAATCATAATTTCAATTACATGGGCTTTTTCAATCGCTGTTGTGAATACCTGGATAAGCAACTGGGCGAAAAGAAAACAACCATCGAACAGGAAATGTTGCTGCATGCCATTGATTTCCGGTTGAAGCAGACACCCTCCGATCCCCACCTAGCTTTTGATAATACCCGAGATCGACTTGCCGATTATCTGCTGGCGTATACAGCAAAAAAACGAATCGAACTCCAGCAGGAAAAAGAATTGGGAAGTAGTTTTGACCTGGTCTTAGCCAGTATCCGCACCACTTGCAATGCCGATGAGCTGAAGATTTTCTTTCACTATTTCTTTCGAAGTGGTTTATTTGTTGAGAAAACAAAGCGTGAGGCATCCGAGAACTTTTCAAAACATATCCTCAGTAAGACAGGCATCCATATTCGCCCCAGTCAACTGGAAAAATTTGATAAAAAAGGATTAGAAAACAGTGCTTATCGCATCCGTCGGATCTTACAGATGATTTTAGAATCGCTCAATAACGATTTCAAATACTAGCACATAACTGCCACCATGAAAATAATCCTTGTTCTCTACCTCAAAACAAGGATTATTTAAAAAACAGGGAGATTCCTCCTTTTTCTACCTTCCTGAACAAGAAGAATAACCACCAAGAGTAAGATGCAAGCCATAGAAAAACTATATTTTCTCAAGCATTTACTCCCCTTTCAATTTAAGCTAAATCTCTCCTTTTCATTTTTAAAAACTTATTTAAACCACTTTCAAAGTGGTTGTTTACCCAATATTTCTCCCCTCCAAACGGTTGGATTGTCTGCTAACTTTAGATTATAACCTATTGCAGAGATGAACACAAAAAAGATACTACAGATGATGATCGTGATCGCATTGATGCTGTTATGGATCCCAATCAGTTTGGACAAGTTCAACAACTTCGAACTGTTCAAAAGTGCCCTATTGCAGCAACCATTTCCAGATGAGCTAGGAAAAGTATTGGCCTATTTACTTCCCACATTGGAGTTGGGAACAGGTCTGCTGCTGCTCTATCCTAAAACACGGATTTGGGGATTGGGCTTGTCAGCAGTACTCATGGTCGCCTTTACGACTTATGTTGGTTTGGCTTTATTGCAGGTCTGGAAAAACCTTCCATGTGGCTGTGGACTGGTATTCCAACATATCGGTTGGACTGCACACTTTTGGTTGAACCTATTCTTTTTAACCATCAGCAGTGTAAGCTACTTACTGGAAAAACAGATACGAAATACATGAAAATTAATCGCAAACCAGCGCCATAAGCTGTAACGAAAAATAGCTGATCAGAACACAACAGAACCTAGATGCGAGGTCCATCTGGAGAAAGGGCACGTCTGCCAAAAGACATGTTATAATCCCTGTCTATTACCGATGGCTCCATATAGCAAATCGGCAACAGATAGGATGGGAAAACAATTAGAATATTTACTATTAAAATTTAACGTTATGGAAAAGTTCCAAAAGTTTCAAAAACACGGCTTAGCCGTATTTGCTGTAGCTATTGCAGTAGTGACATTGATGTCAATGAGAGATAAAGATCATTTGGTATCAAATTGGTATCCCGTTAGTGGTAGCAACATTACATCATCCACGCCATTACCTTCTCCACCCAGTAATGATCCTAATGCTCCATGTAGTACATCAAAATCTGAAGATATGTGCGCGATTGAAATTGAATTAGACTCGTCTCAACCGTTCCCATCAACAGTATCAGATGCTCAGACCAATCACACAGTATTGGATGAAGCTTATCGAGAAGAATAGCTTAAATAAGAGAGAGGGAATTATCCCTCTCTTTTTATCTTGGATTTTGATCTATCTTCGACATATTGACCACGTAGTCAGGAATTGGCATCACATATTTAGCATCATGAGGAGTCAGCTTATAAGTTACTCCTTCAATAATACGCTGCAATGTAATAGGATGTTCTCCAGATTTGTTTAATCTTTTCAAATCTTCCCAACGCGAAGCGCGCATAACCAATTCTCGTCTTTTCTCTTTCCAAATCAAATTCAGTAATATATTCTTATCTACTGTCGTCTCATGTTGATAATGATTTTGTGCAAATCTGTTCACGCGCAATTTATTGTATAGTTCAAGAGCTAGATTCAATTTATTTATCCTTACCGCTGATTCCATTGCGATCAGGTAAATTTCATTCATAGAAATGCCTGTAAATAATAACGAACTTCCGACATAACTTCCCTTAAACGTCACTTGTCCCGTCGTATTATTTTTAAAATAGACCGTTCGACGAAGATCATGATTATCATACAGAGATAAAAGGTCGGTATCCACACATAACCGAGTCTGTGCAAACGAAGCAACAGTTGGCAACCAGGCATTAAAAACTATTTCTGTATTCCCTACCCCATACGAAGGAAATGGAAATGATTTATTCCGATCCAATGTATTGAAGTCAATTAACTTATAATTCCCTTCCATGGTTAACTGCGCATATTTAAAAGCAGTTTCATAGTCCTGCAGATAGAGATATATTTTTGCCAATAACCCAAAAGCACTATACTTGGTTGGTCGTTCGATATGGTAAGTACTATTATCAAACAGTTGAACAGCATTTTTTAGGTCATCGATAATAAAAGTGAACGTTTCCGAGGATGTACTTCTTGTTACAGGAATATTAATATCTGATGCCTTACGTAGCGGTATTCCTTTTCCTGCTCCATCTATACTTCCTGTATAATCGCCAAACAACATCATGAGGTTATAGTGGTTCCAAGCCCTATGAAATAACGCTCTTGCTTTTACATTTTTCCAGAGCTGCTCTTCATCTTTAGATGGCGCTATTTTAGCCAAACCTTCTAATGCCGTGTTGGCGTAAAATATACGTTCATAGCCATTGTCCCAATCGCGTGATTGTTCGCCTTCAAACACATCCGCTTTCCATATATAGGCATTACGTTGAGTAGAAGAGCTCAAAAACTTCCATGTGTCCGATAATAAATAATAATCATCAATGGACATAATAGCCAACTCTTGCGATGTTTTTTCATTCAAGATGCTGACTCTATCCATCAATGCTTGATAATCAGTTATGGAGGAAAGAACAACCAAATTCTTCGCAGGTTTTACATCTAGAAAATCTGCTGCACATCCACAGCAGAAAAAACTGATGGTTGTAAAAATTATAAATATCTTTTTCATACTATTTCGATTAAAATTGTGTCCGTAATCCTACCGTAAATTGCTTAGGAGGCATATAATAGTTCAAATGGTACTCGGGATCAATACCCAATTTATTCTTACGCCAGATCATACCCAGATTTTCAGCTACTGCAATTATTTCTATTTTAATGGATTTTTTAGCCAAGGGTAATCTATAGTTCAGGTTGATACTTTGCAGTCGGATATGATCCCCATCTTCAATTAAGATTTCCGAATTCGAATAGTAATTTTCCCGATTGCTGTCCAACACGGTAGGGACAGAAGGCACATTCGTGGTCAACTCATCTCCTTTCTTTTGCCAACGGTTATGATAATCAGTATGCATATTCCATTTCTCCATTAATTCCTGATAATTAACCGAACTGCGTCTAAATTGATAGGCACCTTTCCACGTGAACAAAAAGCTCAGCGAAATATTGTTATATACCCATTCATTTCGAAAGGAGCCATTCCATAGCGGAAAACTATTACCCACTTGTAACAGTTTTTCGTAATCAAAACTAGAAACATGGGAACCATAGGTCGTGCCGAGTTGTGTACCATCTGAGACCAATGGACTCCCCGTTTCAGCATCTAGACCATACCAAGGAAATGCGTATAAGATATCCCTAGATTTCCCAGAAGTTGCTGGTACGATATATTGAAAATAGTCTAAAATCGTAGTAGGTTTTATATCATAATCGATGACCTTATTCCAATTTTTACTTATTTTTAGATCAGCGTTCAGGAACAAAGTACCTAGCTTCACCTGTCGCCAATAGAGGTTTATATCGATTCCCCGACTTTGAAACTGTCCATAATTGATCATCTCCTTTACTCCGCCCACAGCAGGATTAATCCCTGTCGTAGGATCTGCATTTTTATAACCCAAAAGGTCATAACAATCTTTCTCAAAAATATCGATGCTTCCACCCAACGTATTCCTGTGTACTGCCCAGTCAAGTCCTAGATTCCAGGTACGCACACGTTCCCATTTCAGCTGTGGATTTCCGGCAGTTTTCAAAAGTGCCTCTTGCAGTCTTGTCATACTTCCTATGGTAAAGGCTGCCGTTGGAAAAGCGGATGCATTCTTATTGATATTACCATTTTCACCTACAGTAGCACGCAGTTTCAATTCAGTAAAGGGCAGTGATTGCGCAAAGCTTTCTCGATGGATCAACCAAGAAGTGCCAATAGACCACAACGGTACACCTTTTTGATTGGTCTTTACACCAAACAAATTGGAAGCATCCCAACGTAAACTACCTGTAAGCAAATACCGTTGTTTCCAATTCAAAGAACCCAAGCCGTAATACGATATAAACCGATCTGTCAATTCAAAAACTTGACTACCTGAGACCGGAATACGTGCACTTCCTTCTGGACGAACAGGGAAATAGGTTGTATAATCCAGTGCCGTAAGCCCGATGAAGGTATCGTCATTAAAATTGTAAAGGATTTGGTTCGGCTCTATAGTTGCTTTGTTTTCACTCAGTTCAGCACCGATCAGTGTTGTCAAAACCAAATCATTGACAAGTGTTTTATGATAATCCATCTGGAACCGTCCCGTGTGTTTTACAGTCTGATCTGTTTGTGCATGGCGTATGTTACCATCTGGAACAATAAATGCTCCATTTAACTGCATGTATCTATTGATCAGATTTCGAGCGTAATAACTATTTTTATCATAGTAATTTTGCTTTGCTCCATTGCTCAGATTATAATTATATTGGAGTGAAAGTGTCAGACCGTCTATAGGTTTATATTTCAAACTTGATAAAAATCGAAGCGCATTGTTTGTATTCGTCTGATCTCTTAGTTCCAACTCCTGCAATGGGTTAAACAGCCAATCACGTCCAGTGGTTTGCATAAAATCATGGATATAAAAAGGACTAAAAGCAATAGGCATCGTCTGGTATGAACCATCTGTATTGATCAATGAGGCATACGGATAGATCATCAATTTATCAGCGGGCACTATCCCTGATTGATCATACATCGAAACCGCATTTGTGCGCTCCTTACGGATGATATAATCGGTTGTAATCTGTGCTGAAAGCTTTGGTGTAAACTGAAAGGAATGATCTGCCCGAAACGAATAACGGACATCTTCATTTCCTTTTAACGCAAAACGGGAATGGTCATACCCAAATGACAAGAAATAACCATGCGATTTACCCCCACCACTTAGCGAAAGATTCGCTATTTTAGCTATCGAATTTTGATATAGATATTGCGATGCATCTTTTCTGATATCCGTGGATGCCAGTAGTCTAGTTTGTCTGTCTAAGATTTCATCATCAATCAAACCTTTCTGATGCTGAAACAAAAGATAGACATAAGGAGAAAGTAGCGTCGTATTATTTTCTTTAAAATAGCTTTTTTGGAATAGTTCTTTTTCCAGTTCCATAAAGTCAGGAGAAGAAATGAACCTGTTCCCGTTAAATACATCAGGTTTACCCCCTATACGATTGCTATAGGAAAACTGTATGGATCGTGCCGTCTCATTCTTAGCCGTTTTCAGTTGGATCACAATAACACCATTACCCGATTTTGCCCCCCAAATGGCTGCAGATGCTGCGTCTTTTAAAAATACCAAAGACTCGACATCGTTTGGATTGATATCTGCAATATCACCATCAAATGGAAAGTTATTGACAATGATCAAAGGTTGTGCATTACTCATAATAGTACTCACTCCTCTTAACCGAAGATTCAGCTGTTCATTCGAGGATTCCTTCGTTATAGCTGTTCTTCGATCAAAGGACAACGCACCAGTCAAGCCTTCTAATCGGCTCAATAGATTACTTGAAAGAGATTGATTCAATTGTTTTCTATCTACTAATTCATACGAACCCGTCGCTCTTTCTTTTGGAATTGAGTAATAACCTGTGTTGTAAACCTGAACTTCTTCCAATGCATTTTCTCTAGGATCTAGCTGTATCGCTAAAAACTTTTTATACGAATCAAAATGAACTTCTTTAATATGATATTGGAGATGTTGCAGCACAAGAGTTCCCGTGTCTCGCTGACTTTTGAATTCAAAATTTCCGTTATCATCTGTTTGTACGATCAGTGTATTATTTTTCAATTTAATGGAGGCGTTCATGACAGCAGTACCATCCAAAGAAGACCGAACCTGTCCTCGAAAGACAGTCTTTTCTTGGCTGTAGGATACCGAAAAAGTAGACAATTGCAGGAGAACTGCAAAGAAAATAATCCAAGTATTTTCTTTACTTAAAAAATAATATAAATATATCATAATCAATATCATTAATTACTATTATTTGAACTATTACTATAAACAGAAGGATACCTTGTTTCTACAGGCAATTCATCTATTTTACCCGAACGCAAGAGGTTGATAAATGCATAGGAACTTTGGCTAGCTTTTGTCACGCCAAAGAGACGCCCGTCTTTTATCCAAACATTGGGTCCAACCAAGGCTTGTCCTAAAAAATACTGTGCAAAAAAATAGCCTGCAGGACCTATCACTTGTGTATTTTTCCATTTCCTATCCTTGGCATATTTCAAAGCCCAAAAATCAAAGTCAATATTAACGGGAAGTACCGCGATATCCGCTTTGACAGCGTCGTGAATTTCTTCCCAATGATCAACTGATTTTAAACAAGGACTACACCATCGTGCCCAAAAGTCAAGAACAATAAATTTTTTAAAGGACAGTTCTCGGAGTGTTAACATTTCTCTACCCAGAGAGTCATTGACGACCCAAATAGGTATGTTGAGGATTGAATCAGGTATTTGATTGCCTACAGAAATGCTTTTGATCTTTCCTTCTTTTATCTTGTACCATTTGACTGGGAATTGCTTAAAATCGATTGTTGGATGCTCTATTTTAACCTTATCGGTCAAAGCTTGATCAAACTTAAAATCAATGTAATTGTCCAATTGAAAAGTTAACCCATTCACCCCGCTGTCCTTGCGGGGCTCCTGAGCTGACAAACGAATGATAGGACATACAGCAAGGCAGGTAAAAAGCAGGATGCTATAGTTCAACGTCTTAAAAAAACGGATGATTGGATGCAAAGCAATAGTTCTCAAAGTACCACCATCCTTCATACCTCTCACCCTCTCAATGAAGACATTTTTAAAGCCTCTACACAGACGATCGTACTCAAAGTAGGCAGATAGCCGTCTCAAAAAGTTTGACCACTTAGATAAGCGCTTTGCAGACCCTCCATTTTTTAGCAAGAGTTTAAGTATCTCCTCTCTGTTCAATGGAGTAATTCTTGGGCACTCATACGGTAGCAATTGAGTAGTTTTATCCTCTTTTCTAGGTGTTACTCTAGTATTCCTGTGGTAGCTGAAGCATACACTTTTGCAGTTACTCAAATTGCGAATTTTTCCGAAAAATTGCTGAAAAACGATAAACAGAATAGATACCATATTCGGACTCTCTTCGCACTTTCTTCTAACCAACTTCGGAGTTTCTTTACAACTGGACCGCTGTTTTATCGCTGTTGCACCGCTGTTTTCCCGAGCCAACTGTGGTAAAAGGGTGGTGCAAGAGCTGTGTAAAAGCGTTGGGCGCTCGAAGTTAGTCCGAGGAAGGTTAGAAGTTGGTGTAAAGCAAGTCCAAGAAAAGTACCTTGAAAGACGCTCTGCCCTAGTAATTCTACCGATTCCGTGAAATTTGTTACGCTCCGCTTCGATAATTGTTAAGCTCGTCTTCGACGCTGCTTCGTCTTTTGTTCCAGACTGGACCGGGCGTACTTCAACTTCACGTTGATACATCTTCGACTGATCTTCAGGAACGCGTCGAACAGCCACAAGGCAGTCTCGAAGTATTTCAACAGATTTTTCTTGTTTTTTAGCATCTGGATTGCTTTTAGTTTTCGCTTGGCAGAAAAGTTCCTGAAAAAAGGCATGTACTCTCCCACCCTTAATAAAATTGTTCATTTTTTAAGGTTTTAAAGAAGCGACCGAAGGAGCAATAATCATCCTTACAGATATCCTAACAAGGTATCCTAAAGGGGTCTACAGCAAGCCTTAGATCACTCGGTCAATAAAATAAATTCATTCAATCAGATGCCGTTTTAGTGTTAGGGTCACAGGTTATCTATATGGTTTTCGTCACGGACATCAGCGATAAATACTAAAAACCGACTTGTCTTATCGCGATGCAATAAGCTTAATTTTACAACTGTTTTTTGATAGTATCATTATATTTGCTAGTTTTATGTGTCAAGATAGCATTAGCAGTCGGGTATAACACGGATATACGAGAGTATAACTGGAGTATAGCTCAGGTATAAAGGGGGTATATCAAAAAACGGGGGAATTGTAAAAATTAATACAAGCCGGCAAAACCGCATCAACGTTTAGTCATAAATAGAGTATGTAGCTAGATTAATACTGATCTATAACCGTCCTTTTAATTTGGTTTTAGTGTTTTTATCATCATCAGCTTGGTGCGCGGATGTGGTTGCTTGTTAAGTTTAAATGGATAAAATCAACACTTCGATCATTGATCAAATTTGTTGATGTATTTCTGATTGTTTGTATTGTCTTCATAATTTTTAATTGGTTTTATGAAAACGATGACAACTTAACTGTGAGGAAGGCTTCTTAGATAGAATCAAAGGAGCGGACTTCAAAGCTTCGCACATGGTACCGTCAAGAACCGCGTTAACCGAAGGTTAACTGCCACGAAGACTGAAATGAAGTCCGCTCCACTGAATTATGTTGCAATAATACAAAAATTCAATGAAAAGCGAACTCCGAATCATCTTACGAGGCGAATTTGACGGTTTCTGTTCGTAAGTGACATCGTTTAGATCTGGAGATATTCTCCTACTCTATTTGTCGCTAAATAATAAACAAATATAATAAATCAATTTAATACTACCAAATATTTGGTAGAATAATTTTATATACACATGGAAATTTTTGAATCGAAGTCTATTTATAGGATTGAATACGAATTGATTAAAAAAGTAAAAGAACTCCGCTTAGAAAACGGTTGGTCGCAAACGGTACTAAGTGATAAAATGGGCTTTGCTGAAACTTTTGTAGGTAAATGCGAATCCATAGAGCAACCTGAAAAATACAATTTGAGACACCTTGTTATACTCAGCGCTGTTTTTAATGTAAAAGGTCTCAATGATTTCTTTCCGAATGGTTTACCTGAAGATGAATTGATTAAAATTCGCTATAAAAAAGTTCCTAAATTAAAAGCAGATGGTACTGCTTCTAAATTATCTGACTCCGAAATCGTAGAAATCGTCGTGGCAGAGGAAGAAACTAAGAGCAAAAGTAATAAAGGGAAGAGTTAGGGAAGGTTGATAAGACAGCATCACTATTATTGGATATATATCAATTTAGAAAAAAAGAATTCTAGCTAATTAAGATAATAACTCTCATACCCTGCTAATGAGGGTTTTTAGCTTTAAATTTTTAGTAATTACAAGACTGTTAAGAATAAGTATCATAATAAACCGTTTTTTTTTGAAATTGGAGACATATCCGATATTTGTCAGACTGCTAAGACAGAAGAACATCACTATCCCAGGTATGAAGTGATTGATCCTTTATAAAATTGAATTATTCCAAGACATTGATAATAGTCCAATATAAAAAAGATTATCAGAAACTTTAGTTAACACGACCTAATCAACATTCCATTGTTCCCTTCAAAGATTGCTAAAGTATAATAGCATAATTTTTATAAAAAAATATTATTTAGCTATTCAAATAACCTTTTATGGTTTTCCGTAAAACATAACTTTGTTAGAAAACTATCTTTGAAAAATAATTTTTAAAATCAAAAAAATCAATTATTTTTCAGTAAATTGTTAATCATTAAAGGCCAATATTAACCGCAAAAAATAAAATTTGAAATATTACTACTTTAAGGTGGTAAATAATAAAAATACAATAAGTACCATTTAATGTTTTACATGAAAAGGATATTATATATAAATGGATTCTAATTTTTTTATTTGTTGTAGGCTAATTATACTTTCATAAAAAATAAATTTCAACAATAAATATATGAGATTATATTTAAAACTTTCAGGATCAAAAGATCCAATCCCTTTCAACTATCAACATTTATTAACGAGTTCAATTAATAATTGGTTAGGAAAAGATAATACCGAACACGGAAAGACAAGTATTTATTCTTTCTCGTGGCTTCAGAACACAACCACTTCAAAATCAGGAATCCATACTAAAAATGGATCATATTTTTTTATAAGCTCCTATAGTACGGAATTAATAAAAAAAATGCTTAGTGGCATTTTAAAATCACCAACTCTTTTTTATGGAATCTCTATTATTGATGTTCAAATCGTTGAAACACCTCAATTCAATTCATCTGAAAGATTCTTGTTAAGTAGCCCTATTCTACTTAGAAAAAAAGAAAATGGCACATCAAAGCATGTGACATACGAAGATTGGGACTTTGATCAATTACTAACTGAAAATATTAAAAATAAATTAAAACATGCTGATTTAAGTTCTGAAGGTATCAGAGTTTTCTTTGACAAAAATTATACTTCTCCAAAAACGAAACTAATTAATTATAAGGGAGTAAATAACAAAACTACCCTTGCACCTATAATTATCGAAGGATCACCTGAACAAATAGCTTTCACTTGGTTGGTAGGATTAGGTGAATCTACAGGAATTGGCTTTGGAGCATTAAAATAATATTAAAATGGAAAAATATTTTGTTGTAAAATATACAGGTCAATTTGGTTTTATCAAACCTTGGACTGCAGTAAGAGATAGTGAAACATTTTCACAACAATTCCTAACGCCAAGTATTGTAGAAGGAATTGAAAAAAAAATATTTCCAGAATTATTGAACGAAGTTGGTATAAAAAAAATTATGAGACATAGGTTATCCTATTCTCAAATAAGTCAACAACAAGAAGTTATTCAAACAAGAGGTTGGAATTCCACCAAAAGAGGAAAGCAAATACTTTTTGAAAGACCAAAAGCTATTTTAGTAAGGGGTATTTTATTAGAACCAGTTCTACACTTGGTATTCTCTTCATTAATAGACGCTGAAATTGCTTCAAAGCAGCACATCTGTCTTTGCAGAAATGAAGATATATTGATGCCAACAAGAGTCACTCAGCTTTCACAGCATGAATTCGATGAGGATGATGGTTCTTTCAATGGTTATGAACTTATTTTTGAAAAAAATGAAAGTGCATTTCAAGTTGGATTCCATCGTTTAACAAAAGAACCTATGTATGGATGGCTTAAAATAGTAGGTACACCTGTAAATTCAATATAGATGCAATTAGAACTATACGCTAAATCTGCTCCCGAATGGACGCTTTTATCAACACATCTAAAGCAGGTAAGTATGGCAGCTACAACATTTGCTAAATATCTTGGAATGGATAAAAGTATTGCATTAAATGGTGCCATATTGCATGATATAGGTAAAGCACATCCTTTCTTTCAAGAAAGATTAAAAGGAACAGCAAATAAACGTGATATCTTCAGACACGAAATTGTATCATTATTCTTTTTGTCAGTTTTTCCAAAAGAACAGTGGGATGCTATAATTGAAATGGTCGTTGGACATCACAAGTCAGTAATGAATGATAGAAATGAAATGGGTTTATTGGATTTGGAAGAAGCCTATGAATATCAGGAATTCCATTTAGGAAAATGGGAAGAATGGAGTGCACATGCATTTAAAATTATTAATGAACTAGGTATAAGTTGTCAAAAAATTTCAAAAGAAGAAGCTTTAAATAACTTACAATATTGTATAGATTACTGTGATACTGAATCTAAAAGAAAAGGTTATTCTAACTGGCGAGGTTTATTAATGGGTGCGGATCATTTTGCTTCTTCTTTAATAAATGAAACAGAACATCAGTTAAATCGTATATTCAAAAAACCAAATTTAAATTTTTATAATCGACAACATCCTTTATATCCATTATCATATAAAAATGCTCATTCAAATAAAAAACACACTATAGTTATAGCTTGTACAGGAGCTGGTAAGACCGATTATCTATTTAGGCGTTGTAGAGGAAGAGTTTTTTATACCCTTCCGTTTCAGGCTTCTATTAACGCCATGTATAAACGTGTAGGTAGAGATTTAGAGGAAGAAAATCCAAATATTGATATACGTGTTTTACATTCTACTTCTATAATCGTTAAACGAAAAGAAGAAGAAGAAGAAGTTGCGCTTCAAAGTTTAATCGGTTCAGCAATTAAAATACTTACTCCGCATCAACTAGCAACAATTGCTTTAGGAATGAAAGGTTATGAAGCAATGATTCTAGATTTAAAAGGTTGCGACATTATTCTCGATGAAATACACACTTATTCAGGTGTATCTCAAGCTTTAGTACTGAAACTTATTGAAGTGTTAAAAGCAATTAATTGCCATATACATATTGGCACAGCTACTATGCCAACCATCTTATATAATAAAGTTAAAGAACTTCTAGGTGAAGATGTACTAGAAGTAAAATTGGAAAATGAAGAATTAGACAAGTTTAATAGACACATTGTTCATAAGTTGGAATCGTTTGAAATAGCAAAAAATATCATCTCTGAAGGTGTTAACAATGCACAAAAAATTTTGGTGGTAATGAATACCATAAAAGATTCCCAGGAGGTATTCAAATATATTAATGATAATTATCCTCATATACCTTCAATGTTATTACATAGCAAATTCAAAAGAGGAGACCGAAATATAAAAGAAAGGCAACTACTAGGATTAGATGACAATGGAGCTCCAATTAATGAATTTAATACGAGTAAAGAAGCATGTATTGTAGTTTCTACACAAATTGTAGAAGTGAGTCTGGATATAAGCTTTGATATAATGATTACAGCTACTGCCCCATTGGATGCAATGATTCAGCGGTTTGGAAGAGTTAACCGAAAAAGAAATATAGAAACTATTGGTAAGCTAAAAAACGTATATGTTATAGCCCCATCTGAAACAAGCAAAGAAGCCAAACCTTATGACTTAACAATATTACAAAAATCATTTGATGTATTGGATGATGGAAAAGTTTTAGAAGAAAGAAAATTACAGCCTAAAATAGACCAAGTATTTACTGAAATTAATTTTCTCCAAATTGAAGAACATAGTGTCTTTAAATCAAATGGAAACTTTATGATAAATAAACTCACACACAGAAGTAAAGCTATTCTGTTTGAATTATTGGACATCGATAGTGTAAGTTGTATCATAGAGTCTGATGTAGAATTGTATGAAAATGAAAATTTTGAGGTAAGATTAAATTTGGAAATTCCAGTTGCATATTGGTCTGTTGCGAACATGAATCAGTCAAAAAAAGGGAACAAACCTTTCATTATTCCAGATGTAGCTTATGACTTTGATCTAGGTCTAAATATAAGTAAAATCAAACAAGAAAATTTTAATGTTCTAAACCAATTCTTATGATTACAACATTGATAGGAAAAACATTTTTAAATGCATATAACGAAAAATACAATCGAAATTATTCTGCCAAAGAATTTTTTGAAAACGAATATTTTGAGTTGTTTTTCAATCATCAGAAATATATGCAATGGATAACAAATTCACCTTTTGTCCAAATGAAGGCGGGTCAAAAACCAGAAAAGTTATCTGCAGAAGATCGCGAGGAGAAATTACAGAATCTATTTTCCAAGGTGAAATCGGAAATTCCAGATGCCAGTTTTGCAATAGGTTATCCTGCATCCGAAAGTAAAGAGTTTGCAAGTACTTCTGGTTTAGTATCAGATATTAAAATTACAATCGAGAAAGAAGATATTTATTATTCTTGGATAGGTTCGGGTTTAGGAATCGGTGTAGCGGGTGGATATAGTTTGCTCATAAATGATGCTAAAGTTTTATTAACTACCTATGACGGATGGAAATTTTATAGAAAATATCTGAGTGAACCAACATTAAACAAGTTGAGGGGTAATCAAGTAAATTCCTGGAATGGACAATGGCTTACTTATAAGTTAGGTAAAAAATTTGATGAAAGCTTTAGCTTCTCTACATTAGAAATGGAAGGCATATTTAAGATTGATAATTCACTTATTGAAGTAAATACAGTTAGTTGGTCAAATTTATTTTTCAGCCTCTCGAATCTTTATCCTGAAAAAGTTTTGAATTCTTATATCTATAGTTTCGGACAAACGAATAAAACTGTTGGTTTTATCCCTATTTACTTAAAAGCTGGAAAAAGATTAATTGATGTTTTTAAGAAACTTTTTTATACTGACTTGCCATTTAACAATAAAAATTTTCAAACATTATTTGGTATGCATATCAAAAGAGCATGTGAATTAGGAAATATAGGATTACATGCACTTCAACCAGATAATATTAAAAAATATATCAGGGACGATAGAAACATCTCTTTCAAAAATGAAGAAGACAATTTAATTTATCAATCATATAAAACTTGGTTAATAGCTATGTTATCAAAAAACAAAGAAGAAATCACAGATTATACCATAGATCTAGCAAAGCTAATTCAGAGGTATAGAGCTGGTGCTACTGGCACTAATAGAATGAACCTTATAAAAAACGACCTGCTTGGCTCTAAATCTAAAAAAGGATTTATTGATGCATTAACAGAAATGGTTAACGGAGTAGATAGTATAGATTTAGAAACTTTAAAACATTTAAAGGATGAAGTGCACTTAATGACAAATGAGGAGTTTGGTTATTTTAATACATTATTAAAGTTCGATTACGCATTCGTGGAAAAACAATCCTAAAAAATTAAAACAATGAGCAATACAATTTACATTAGAACATTAAAGAGAGCAGAACATACTGTGTTTTGTGTTTCCGAGGGACAAAAATATTATTATGATCCACAGTTCAATAGACGTATCCCCTTTTCAAGTGGTCAGCAGGTCAAAAGATCAATACTTGACAGTTTATCAGACCTGCTAAATTTATCTCCAAGTCCTACCACATTTTTATTTGACGTAACAAAAAATGTTTTAAAAGAGGGTGAAGTATATGGTACTTGTGACCCTACATATCCAGATCAATTATTTGGAGGTTGGATGAAAGCTGCTAAAGGAGGAAAAGATAGAACGTTGAAAAGGAGAAGTCCACTATCTATTTCCGCAATGAGGGGATTACACCCGCTATTAGCAGGTATTGAGAATGATAATGCTTCATTTGACAGAAGTGATCGTCCTAATAATGTTGTAATAGTAAGAGATGAAAAAGGCAATCAATTATCAGAAGAAGAAATTGTAGCCTTTCTTGAAGGAAAAGACAGAAGTTTAAGTAGAAAATGGATTCCAAATCAAAGTACAGCATCAGGCTTATTTGTTTCTGATATTGCTGTAGACTTAAGAAGATTATTTTGTGTAAGCTTGAATTCTTTTGAGCCAGAAATGTCGGAGGAAACTATTGAAAAATTAAAATTAGAAGGTTGGATTGAATCTAAAAATGTATTTGGTAATTGCTTATTAGCACCCAAAGAACTGAGAAAAGAATGGGCTAAAGCTTTAGCAAAAGCTATTATTAATTGGAAAATTACATCCAATCAGTCAAGAACATTTAGCTTAATGGATACCTTAGCAATCTCAATTAGTGATAATGCAAATTTAATAGCTGGAAGTATCAGGGCAAAATTATCAGAAGAAGATTCTGCTAAGGCACAACCAATAATTGATGAATCACTAAATCATGTGGAAACCTATATCACATTACAAGCTGGTGGTTATATTCAAACTAAAGGAGAAACAGTTGATGCACTTGAACGTGCAGAGCAAACATTAATAGATAGATTTATCAATTTTGAATATGATAATCAAATCTAAGATCTAAAATTAAAAATTTCAAGCTCTCCAATTGCCTTATAAGCATAAATTGGAGAGTTTTTTTTAGAGAATTAATAACCAAAAATAATTGCTACAGAAGAATTACATTAAGCATTACTACTTAAACGATTTATTTTAATAGTATTTGAAAATATAAATTCAAAAAAAATATCGATAGAGTAAATAAAGTACCACTTAGTGAAAGGACTTTATTACAAGAAAAGTTGAATAACCATGAACATCATAGCGACACACATTAATTACTACCAGATTTGTAAACGTAAACTTTGGTTTTTCACAAACGGAATTAATATGGAACATACCAGTGATATTGTTTATGATGGGAAATTGTTGCATGAAAATAGTTATCCACAACGAAATAATAAACATAGTGAGATTACACTATCAGCTTCTTTTGAAAGAATTGAACTTTATGGCAAGATTGATTTTTATGATGCTCTAAAAAAAACTGTTCACGAAACAAAACGAAGTGATAAGGTTGAAGTAGCCCATGAATGGCAGGTCAAATTCTATTTATGGTTACTAAAATTAAACGGAGTGGAAGATGCAACGGCTATACTGGAGTATCCGTTATTAAGACAAAGAGATGTATTACGTTTAACAGAGAAGGATATTGAAGAGTTAAAAAGCTCTATTAAAGGAATTGCTGAATTAAGAAATTCAGAATTATGTCCATCTGTTATCAAAGCTAAAATATGTAAAAGCTGCTCCTATTATGAACTATGTTATATTAATGAAGAATGAAGAAAACATATTATCTCTTCAATCCTGGACGGATGAGTCGCAAGGATAATACACTTAAATTTACACCTGTTGATGAGAATGGAAAAGAAGGACAAGTCAAGTATATTCCTGTTGAAGGAGTTTCAGATTTATTTTGTTTTGGTAGCCTAGATGCAAATAGCGCTTTATACAATTTTTTAGGGAAAGCAGGTATTGCTGTTCATTTTTTTGATTATTATGAACATTATACAGGTTCTTTTCATCCAAAAGAATATCTATTGGCAGGTAAAATGCAGATCGAACAAACGAGAAGCTATATCGATAAACGAAAAAGAATGGCTATAGCTCAAAAATTTATAACTGGAGCAGCATTCAATATGGGAAAGAATTTACGTTATTATATCAATCGAGATAAAGAAGACCTCTCTCCTACTTTGGAGGTGATGGAAAGCTATGCTTCCTTAATTAGTAATTCTCATGCAATCGATGAATTGATGGGAATAGAAGGCAATATTAGACAGACTTATTATTCAGCGTTCGATACCATTATTTCAACAGATTTTCAAATGGAGAATCGTAGTAAACGACCTCCTCAAAATGAAATTAATGCATTAATTTCATTTGGCAATATGCTATGTTATACCCTATGTCTAAGTCAAATATATCATACACAATTGAATCCTACGATCAGTTTTTTACATGAACCTGGTTATAGGAGATTTTCACTTGCGCTGGATATCGCTGAAATTTTTAAACCAATATTAGTTGATCGTACCATTTTTAGACTCCTAAATAAAAAAGAAATACAAGCAAAAGATTTTGACCATCAGGTCAATAGTTGTTTACTCAAAGAATCTGGTCGAAAAACATTCGTACGTGTCTGGGAAGAACGAATCAATGAAACTTTTAAACATCCTGTATTAAAAAGAAACGTGAGTTATAAACATCTTATAAAATTAGAGTGCTATAAGTTAACCAAACACATTTTAGGGTTGGAAGAGTATAAACCTTTTAAAGCTAGATGGTAATATGTACGTAATACTGGTTTATGATATTGGGGAAAAACGTGTTGGGAAAATGTTGAAATTATGTCGTAGATACTTAAATTGGATTCAGAATTCTGTATTCGAAGGTGAAATAACAGAAGTAAAACTGAAAGAACTATTAGTGATGGCAAAAAAAATCATGATATTAGATGAGGATAGTATTTTGGTATTTAAAAGTCGTGATGAAAAATGGTTACAGAAAGAGGTCCTTGGGAAAGAAAAAAATGAATTAAACACCTTCTTATAATTCTAACTAAAGTCGTCGATGAAGATGACAACGGATGATCTTTGACATCTTTTATTTTATTTATTGCAGAAAAGTGTATTCTCTATAATAAAAAATGGGTTGTCGATACTCTAGAGAAATCTTATCAATAGAGATCGACTAATTTGAAAATTAAATCACCCAATTACAATCTGTGTTTAAATATAATTAATGCTATATTTGTATGTCGAATTATTCGGCTTTTAATCGTACCATACTGGAATTGAAACTGCGGAATGATCACCCCTAGATGTCCGTTGACGATTCTTTTAATCGTACCATACTGGAATTGAAACAGAAAATATTCTCCTTTTATATCTCCTTTTTGCACTTTTAATCGTACCATACTGGAATTGAAACACGCGATAGAATCTTCGAAACCAGCCGAACGAACCGCTTTTAATCGTACCATACTGGAATTGAAACACATCTAATGATTTCAACATGTTCTTCAAGATGCACTTTTAATCGTACCATACTGGAATTGAAACATAAACGTTTGAAAAAACATCTTCATCAATGTTCACTTTTAATCGTACCATACTGGAATTGAAACTGAAGAAAAAGAAGATGCCAAATTACAGGCGCTACACTTTTAATCGTACCATACTGGAATTGAAACGTACTTAATAATCAAACCTAGTGGTGTGAAATTCAACTTTTAATCGTACCATACTGGAATTGAAACGGGGCTTAATTAATAGAATAATTAACTAATCGGGGCGCTTTTAATCGTACCATACTGGAATTGAAACAATATAAAAAAGAATTATTAAATAAAAAAAATTATTTCTTTTAATCGTACCATACTGGAATTGAAACGTCTGATAATGTACTTGATAAACCGAACTCAAAGTGCTTTTAATCGTACCATACTGGAATTGAAACGACGGTTTTTCTAAAGAGGATATGAAAGGTTTTGATGCTTTTAATCGTACCATACTGGAATTGAAACATGTCGTCATTACTACAGGAACAATGCGTGGACAAGCTTTTAATCGTACCATACTGGAATTGAAACACTTTGGAAGCTGCGCGAGTTCTCAGGCAAGCCTCGCACTTTTAATCGTACCATACTGGAATTGAAACTAATAAAGCCTTTGCCTACTGTTTTCGTCAAGTTCACTTTTAATCGTACCATACTGGAATTGAAACATTGAATTGATTGATAAATATTTTGGAGATAATTTACTTTTAATCGTACCATACTGGAATTGAAACAGATTTATTATCATCTCTATATCCCTCAATAATATACTTTTAATCGTACCATACTGGAATTGAAACTTGATGAGTATAGAGGGCGAAAAACTGACTCTTTTACTTTTAATCGTACCATACTGGAATTGAAACAGGAATTAAACAAATTGAACGCATTGGAGTTAAATCCTTTTAATCGTACCATACTGGAATTGAAACTACATGCTAACAATCTTTTAATCGTATGTGGATTTACCTTTTAATCGTACCATACTGGAATTGAAACAAGTGCAAATTATTAAGCTCATCGAATGTGGCATGTCCTTTTAATCGTACCATACTGGAATTGAAACGCTACTGTGGTAAATAATATTCCTTTTAATTTTCATCCTTTTAATCGTACCATACTGGAATTGAAACAAAGTATCTCTAGCACAATGGAAGCTCAAATTCTTGTCTTTTAATCGTACCATACTGGAATTGAAACGTCATACACGAAAAAAGGAAACGTCTTAGAATATCACTTTTAATCGTACCATACTGGAATTGAAACTTTGAACCTCTAGCACTTCCGCGGACACCTTAGGTACTTTTAATCGTACCATACTGGAATTGAAACTTCGAATATGGACGTGTAAACGAATGGAGGTGCGTTTCTTTTAATCGTACCATACTGGAATTGAAACAAATACTCTCCGTAATCGCCTAATATTCCTTTTTCGACTTTTAATCGTACCATACTGGAATTGAAACTGTGTAAATTTTCTACAGACTAAGCAATATTACTTGCTTTTAATCGTACCATACTGGAATTGAAACAAGTCTACTAACTTTAATATATTATTTTTAAATTCAACTTTTAATCGTACCATACTGGAATTGAAACTATTCTTGAATATGTTTTTATAAAAAGATTAAAAAAACTTTTAATCGTACCATACTGGAATTGAAACTCGACATTCATTACGTTAAAGCTTCCATGCTCTGACACTTTTAATCGTACCATACTGGAATTGAAACACCGGATCGTCAGGAAGTTCATTCTTGTAAACTGCCGCTTTTAATCGTACCATACTGGAATTGAAACTCATCTGACACATCTATATCTGCATTGGATTCATCCCTTTTAATCGTACCATACTGGAATTGAAACACGATGAGATTTACCCTCATCGTACTGGAACCGCTACTTTTAATCGTACCATACTGGAATTGAAACTTTCATGCTTATTTTAGGCAAAGCAGTTTCAATCTTACTTTTAATCGTACCATACTGGAATTGAAACAAATCAGTTTGATGCGTTGGTATCTTTTACTTATAACCTTTTAATCGTACCATACTGGAATTGAAACTATAGTGGTGATGAAATCAAAATTCAAAGAAGGTATCTTTTAATCGTACCATACTGGAATTGAAACTTTATGGTATTTGTTCACGTAGATAGGATGTGTTGGTCTTTTAATCGTACCATACTGGAATTGAAACACACTACGTGAGTTTTAGAATAGAATTTTTAACAACTTTTAATCGTACCATACTGGAATTGAAACGTGAGATAACATAGATAAGCTCATCACTTGCAGGTCTTTTAATCGTACCATACTGGAATTGAAACAGAATATTTTTTTCGCAATATTGACAAATATCTTCTTCTTTTAATCGTACCATACTGGAATTGAAACTAATAAAATTGTTCTATTTTTTCTTTTGTTTTATTGCTTTTAATCGTACCATACTGGAATTGAAACTTATTAGCATAAGACCCTCCGCTCAATTCATTTAAACTTTTAATCGTACCATACTGGAATTGAAACTCGTGATCTCTTTATAAGTCACGCCGTCAACGTTACTTTTAATCGTACCATACTGGAATTGAAACTTATTTGGCTGTTATGTTGACTTTAGGACTTTTTTTCTTTTAATCGTACCATACTGGAATTGAAACAACAGTAACGCTAGTTACATTAATAATATCAATGATGCTTTTAATCGTACCATACTGGAATTGAAACAATAGTAAACATCCGTATGCACGTATACACATCAAACTTTTAATCGTACCATACTGGAATTGAAACTTAAATAATAACTCTTGAGTCATTAGTTTTCTTCTGCTTTTAATCGTACCATACTGGAATTGAAACTAATTATATTTTAAATCTTTTACACACTTATCTTACCTTTTAATCGTACCATACTGGAATTGAAACTAATTATATTTTAAATCTTTTACACACTTATCTTACCTTTTAATCGTACCATACTGGAATTGAAACTCTTGTTCATACCTATAGACACGACCTTTACCTTGCTTTTAATCGTACCATACTGGAATTGAAACAAAGTATGTACTATGATCTTGATGGTGTTACCATGCTTTTAATCGTACCATACTGGAATTGAAACTAAGACACATGGCTCAAATTGTGGACAATGTCACCACTTTTAATCGTACCATACTGGAATTGAAACTGTGTTTTCAGCTTGAATATTACTGAAGTAGTATCACTTTTAATCGTACCATACTGGAATTGAAACTAAGACACATGGCTCAAATTGTGGACAATGTCACCACTTTTAATCGTACCATACTGGAATTGAAACTGTGTTTTCAGCTTGAATATTACTGAAGTAGTATCACTTTTAATCGTACCATACTGGAATTGAAACTCATACGACAGGTGCAGCGGACGTACGCGGCTATCCCGCTTTTAATCGTACCATACTGGAATTGAAACAAGCTTGACAGTGTGACATATGTAAATCAAAAGAAAGCTTTTAATCGTACCATACTGGAATTGAAACAATGAAGGCGAAAATGCGTTCGAAATTAAACGAAAAACTTTTAATCGTACCATACTGGAATTGAAACAAAACACCGGCTACATAATAAGTAAACAACATCGTCACTTTTAATCGTACCATACTGGAATTGAAACTCGCTTCTTTAACTCCCATATCTCGAAACGGCTTTACCTTTTAATCGTACCATACTGGAATTGAAACTTAGAGGATAGATATTTTATTGCTTCTAGACGTGGACTTTTAATCGTACCATACTGGAATTGAAACTATTGATTCATTATTAAAGGTTGTTCAAAATAGTGAACTTTTAATCGTACCATACTGGAATTGAAACTGCTGATAGGATGTCATCAAGGGCTTTTGGTCAAAAGCTTTTAATCGTACCATACTGGAATTGAAACAATACTGTTATTCGTACTATTAATCTGGATTCAAATACTTTTAATCGTACCATACTGGAATTGAAACTATATGATTTTGATTCACCATAGTCATTATGGAGCTTTTAATCGTACCATACTGGAATTGAAACTGAACAACCCCTGCAGGAGTATTAACACCATAATTACTTTTAATCGTACCATACTGGAATTGAAACATGTTAGCTGGTTTGGAAGCCTTATGTGGATATAAACTTTTAATCGTACCATACTGGAATTGAAACATTTCAATAGCTACTTCAGCATGTCGTTCTTTCATACTTTTAATCGTACCATACTGGAATTGAAACAGATACCCCACTCCTATCCATGCGTTGCGAACAGAGCTTTTAATCGTACCATACTGGAATTGAAACTTAAAACCATTACGTTTATAAACTGGAAGTACTTTTCTTTTAATCGTACCATACTGGAATTGAAACTTGGTTGAAATATTCTGATTTCCTTTTGGGATCACCTTTTAATCGTACCATACTGGAATTGAAACTTGGTTGAAATATTCTGATTTCCTTTTGGGATCACCTTTTAATCGTACCATACTGGAATTGAAACTGCTTGAGCTTGTTTTAGCTGACCTAATTTTTCATTACTTTTAATCGTACCATACTGGAATTGAAACATTACAGACGATGAAATGTACGCGTCCTCTGTTAAGCTTTTAATCGTACCATACTGGAATTGAAAATAAGATATTTTCCTACTAAGAATGATTGATTTTAATATAGTCTTTAAAAAAACATCTTTAGGATATGTTCTTAAATTATTTTTACTTTAAAGAAAATTACATAAATTGCGCGTTCTGTAATGTGAAAAGTAAATACAGAATATCGATAACGCTTAAAAACAAATTAAAATACTGTATGCCATTTACATTTTCTCATCCAGCACTAGTATTACCATTAAAATATGTGTCTAAAAAATGGTTTTCAACTACTGGTCTTGTAATTGGCAGCCTCACTCCTGACTTTGAATATTTTTTAAGAATGAGGATCAAAAGTGATTACAGTCATACTATAAGTGAAGTTTTCTGGTTCGATCTACCATTGGGGTTGTTACTTGCTTTTATCTTTCATAATAGCGTTCGCAATACCTTATTTGATCAGTTGCCAACCTTTTTCAAATCACGGTTTATCGGGTTTAAATCGTTCAACTGGAATGGTTATTTTAAAGAGCATTGGTTTATAGTGATAACGTCAATACTAATCGGTGCGTTTTCACATATCTTATGGGACAGTTTTACACATGATGATGGATTTTTCGTGAAAAGATTTTCAGTGCTCTCCGACTCCATTGTCATGTTAAACCATACAATACCTCTATTAAAAATATTGCAACATGCGAGTACATTATTAGGTGGGATAGTGATTGCTTACACCGTATACAAACTTCCAAAGAAAGCAGCTAGCAACACTGGTATTAGCAGTACCTATTGGATAATTTTTGTCTTACTGATGTTGGTCATTATTTCGATAAGACTATACAATGGACTTGAGCTAAAGCAATATGGTCATGTCATCGTAACGGCTATTGCTTCAGGGATGATAGCCTTACTGTTAACATCAGTATTGACAAAGAAAAAGATGGCTGACGTTAACAGCTGATAAATGGATATTTACGAATATGTTTTTTCTTATGAGCATTACCTTTTATTCATCGTAATTTTAACAATATGAAACTTGAAGAACTAACACTCGAAGTTTTAGCAGAAAGAACATTAAGCCAATCTGACAGTAAGATATTTGTTGACTGGGCTGTTCAGGTTTTAAAATTAGGGTATGAAAGCGAAAATCTATTTGTTTTAGCAGGTTTAGACTTTGATTCAACGGAAGAAAGAGAAGAGTATTTTTGGAAATGTGCTCATGATTTAAATCTTAATATTGAGAAAACCGAAGAAGAGTTATTAGATCAGTATGCCCTGATAATTGCGAATAAAGCCATTAGAAAGGAAATTAGTATGGAATATGCTTTTTGCGAAATGTTTAAAGTTACAATGGAAAGTGGTTATAACTATAGATATATCGCATTTTATGAAATTAACGAAGATTTAGATCGTTTGACATATGATGATGTTGTTTTATTCAACCCTGGATTGACACTTGAAAACGCTAATGATTTCATCTTGGAGGAATTCAAGATTTTCGTACAGATGGAGGACTTAAAAATTTCAAAAGAAGATCGGGATAAATGTTTTTGTGAAACCTGCAAAAATTTAAATATACCGATAACAAAAAATAAATATCAACTCAAAAAACCTTTCAAATATGTGGTTTGGGCTTGTGGGATATGTGGCTCTGAAAAACTGAACTATACAAATAATCACGAAGTAAAAAGAATGATAATAACGGATTTCAATAGTAATAAGCGCTAAGTAAGATCAACCTAAATTCCGCTAGATCTTGATTCCAATTTTTGATATGCACCATTACATCATAGAATGTATCAACCACTCTTGTTTACTCGCATAATCAGCAGATGCTAGTGGTTCTAATACATGTGTAGATTCCAACCCCTTGATAAAACTGAACACAGCATATACACGTTCTTTCAATGCAGATTTGAGTTAAACAAAAGTTAGTTAAAAAAGACTCTATTTCATATAGAAACATTATTTTTATATGAAATTAAACCAATTATGTCTTCTAATATACCGATAGTTCGACAAGTGTCATGGATATCAATTTTGATCCATATGCTGGTATTTTTATTCTTAATTATGATAGGTTATGTGCTGAAATTTGGTTTCAATTCCATTCATTATAGCGTGATCATTTACTTGCTTCTACTTATTGTTTTAAAGACCGCTGTGCCTTTGAGCCATAAAAAAGGAATGTCTCTGATTAAAAAAGGTGAATTCAGAAAAGCAATTGAAAAATTTGAGAATAGTGTAACTTTTTTTACAAAAAATGCTTGGGTCGATAAATTCAGGTATATCACTATATTAAGTTCATCCAAAATGTGCTATAGGGAGATGGCGCTTTGCAATATTGCTTTTTGTTACACACAAACAAACGAACCCACCAAAGCAAGATATTATTACGAAATGGTATTAAGGGAATACCCAAATAATGGGCTAGCGATAGCGGCATTAAATGCCATCAAGACATTTTCCAAGGAATAGTAATAAAATACTATACGACTTACCGTACTTCATATAGGGGTTCTCCTGTCCCTAGCTAGGGACTAAGTAGGGATAAAGCGTACATAGTGCATGGTAAAAGCGTACATAGTGTGTTAAAAGCATACCTTTAACGCTCTTAGTACGCACTTACCACGCTCTTACCATCTCCGAATATCGTGCTTTCTTGAATAACGCTCTTGATACGCTTATACCCCGCAGTATCCCTGCTTAGGGGCAGGATGAATAGCTGATGATTGTTATGAGAAGGAAGTGGTCTTAAAATACAAATTGTCAAACCAAAAAAGAGCGAGAATTAAATTTAATGCAGTAAGGAACAATGCGGTAAAAAGTATAAAGAGATTCTTCATTATTAAATCAAATAGAATTGTTACTAGTAGGCTTATAATAATTTTCTCTTCAAGATTACAATTTTAAATTTTTATAATTGCCTTGAATTTTCTTTAAGTAAACATCTGATTTTGGAGGCAGAATACTATCACCAAATATCTCATGAATACTAGATTTAGCTCCCTCATATCCTAATTCATGGGCTTTTAATAGATAAAATATAGCTTGATTCTTAGTTATGCTATCACTACTAATCATATTAACACCATTAACTGTTGCTCCTGTTGTTAGAATAAAGTATAGATGTTCGTAAGCTTCTGGACATTGATATTTGTTTGCCATTAACAATGAATAATAATAAAGCTCATAATTCTTTAGTCTAAGGAGATAGTTATTTGATATATTATTATATGCTCCGAAATCTCCGTCATTGATAGCTTTACGCCATAATGAATCAACTTCTTCTTTTGGCAGTTCCTGATCTTTCCATGGTAAATCAACTAACTTGGTATTTTCACTTTTACTGGTGTTATGGCAACTTAAAACCATTAACGATCCAAAAACAAATAATATCAATCGCATTCTATTTTATCTTTTAATAAATAATCAATACAACATAAGATGCTGTAAAATAATTCTAGATTAGTCCTAAATCTATAAAAATAAAATAAAAACAGGATCCATACCATCAAAATCAATGCTTCTGCAATTGTTATTGTAATAGCACCTAAATTATTTGAAATAGCTTCGTCAGCTTATCATTCTGCTAGAACTACTAAAATTACTCTCACATTGTTATATTTACAAAATGATCTCTATAAACTAAAAAATTTACCAGATACTAAAGTGAGGTTAAAATGATAAAATTAATAAAAGGCGATATTACTAAGATTGAAGTGGATGCTATTGTAAATGCAGCTAATACTTCCCTCCTTGGTGGAGGTGGCGTTGATGGAGCAATACATAGAGCTGGTGGCAAAGCAATACTTGAAGATTGTCAAATAATCAGAAACAAACAGGGCGGTTGTCATGTAGGAGAAGCTGTTATAACTACTGCAGGTAATCTTCCTGCTAAATTTGTCATTCATACCATTGGCCCTGTATGGAATGATGGTAAAAACAATGAAGAAAATTTACTAGCATCAGCATATTTGAACAGCCTTAAACTAGCCATAAACAATGGTGTAAGCTCTATTTCATTTCCGAATATCAGTACGGGTATTTATAAATTTCCTAAAGAAAAGGCAGCACAAATTGCTGTTCATACGGTGTCTAATTTTCTGGTAAAAACTGATAAAATTAAGCAGGTAATTTTTGTATGTTTTGATGAAGAAAATTATAAAATTTATGCAGAACTTTTAAAGCAATAAAGTGCAAAAACTCTAACACATATCTTCAAGTTATTTCAAATCTGTCAAGAATAACTCAATGGTAAGTTTACGAACTTCCATCCAAATCTTGTCGTTTAAAAAATCTTTAACATTCCATTTATTCTGCTCTATATTGTCTATCACTGTCCTAATCTTCATTATCATCCCAAAGCCTTCTTCAGAAACCATACCTAGCTTAAACAATTCTTCTACATAGTCTTGATTTAAAAATGTATAATAATCTCCCTCAAGTTCCTCCAAATTACTTTGAACGGTGTCTGAATAAGGAACGTTTATTTCTTTTACTGGAGCGATTACCATATTCAGCGTTGAAATAAGTAATTCATATTTTTCATTTGTATTCAAATTATTCTGCATAACTTATTCTTAATTTGTCATTTTCAATTACAAACCTTGACAATTTCTAACCTCCTCTTTATCAAACCACCTAAAAGTACCAGCTTTGTCCGATATCACTTCAATTGCATTGTCGATATTGTAAATTAAAAAATGTTCCAATTCATTTTTATTAATAATTTCATAACTACCTTCAATGATTGAGCTTAAATAACTCGAAGAATTTGTTCGAGCAAAACCTCTAAATGTCGGGTTTTCATTAACCATTTTCATTAATGCTAAATCAAGAATGACTTTATATGAAACGAAATATTCAAACTTTATTTCTAAAATTTGTGTGTTATCAATTAAGTTTTTTAGCAAAATCACCAATTGACTATAAACTCCCTCTATTTTATAAAAAGAAAGATCATTAGGTAATTGCTCATTAATATTCCATTTTTCAAATTTATCACCCATAATCTTAATATAAATCCATCTTACACCGCATGTTTAAAAATAAAAATACACACCGGTCTTTCGTATCAATGCTTCTCTAAATAATTCTCTAATTTCATTAAGTAATGATTTTTGTTTATTAGCCTTATCAAAAGAATCTATGGAGCTAAGAACTTTTCGAATATGATCATCTCCAACAATAACTTCATCTTCATAATCATCAATATTTACGTTCACAAGATCATTCAAAAAACTAAAAAAACCTAACTTTTCAAGACCATTATAATCATCTTCAGTTAAAACAATTTCTATTAACTCTTCTGAACTAGCCAAATCCTGATCAAGCTTATTTGCAATTTCAACAGTTTTTGGTGTTAGTATGTATCTTTTTTTCCATATCATTAATTATCGATGCGGATAGTAAAAACCATCTTTTTAATCAAATAGACGATTATTTAAAAACATCAGTATTTTTAATCTGAAAAATGGGAAATTTAACTCCTTCTATTTCTAACAGAAAAAGCTTATTACGTTCAACTAAATTTAGCAAAGCTGCATGAATGTCGTCTAAACTATACTTTACTTCTTTCCATTTATTATGGCTGTTAATAAATTCATAGATTTCCCAGTTAGTAAATTTTACTGGGAAACCGTTTTCAGGTAAATAATCAAATTCACAGATAACACCCTCCTTTTCAAGACGGCATCCCGCTCCATGATACCAAAACTTATGTCCACCAATCTCCCCTTTCCTTTCTTTCCTAAGAATAGCTTCGTCTTTACCTTGACTTTTTATTAAGCATTTATAATCCTCAATAAATTCAATATAAGCGCGAATAACCTCTTCTAAAAATTTAATCATTTAAATAATCCTTTATCTGCACAAGAACAACAAACCAATGACGGATTAAGACAATAACCTAATTATCTCAATGATCATGCATACAAACAACATGACACCTCATACAAAACCCCTGAATGTCATCGAGTGATCCCAAATACTATCATCCTCCCGTTTTCTTTTAATTAAATAAAAAATATAGCTCAAAGCTGCTATAGCAACGAATATATACAGATACAACATGATTTATGCGATTCCCTATTTATTTATTACAATCCGTTTTTATAAGTGGCATTTTTGATGTAAAATCAATGTTATTAACGTTTTTAAAGGTTGTACCCGTTGGGTCAAATACGCCATATCCTTCGATAAGTGTATCTCCTTCAACTTTAAAAGCAACTTGTCTAACAGATGTTGTTCCTTCGGATTGAAAAGTATAATCTGCGATCAAAATACTGTCTTTCAATTGCCCAGTAATACTTCCTGAATTCTTGTCTTTTTCTGCTAATGAATAGGTTAGATTTCCTTTGATCTCTTTTTCATTTGAGGTAATTTCTAAGGATACAGTGTCTTTGTTATCATTAAAAACATAGCATCCCAAACCGAGTGGAGTTGTTGTTTCTACGGCAACTTCTTTCTGTGTAGCGGAATTTGAACTATCTGTTTTTGATCCCTTGTTTTTACAGCTGAACATGGTCAATGCAACAAATGATAATACGATTAATTTTTTCATATTTTCTATTTCTAAGTCTTAATCTGTTTTTTAAATTTAATTATTATTCCTGACAGATGGAATAAAATAAACTTACTGCTTTCGATTAGAGATACGTTGCTATCATGCTGTTAAATTAGCTGGATTTGCTATATGACCTAACCCCTATCTTAGGAACCTTGCTCCTATTATCCATATAATTGCGGGGTAGAAAATGACAGGGGAACCCAATCAAATCCTTCATCTTTTTGGACGATATAGCCTAATCCTGGCCAAGGTAAATGACAGGACATCGTTAACTCTTTGCTCTTTGCTTGTTCTTGTAATATCCGCTGTCTCGTAGCTACACCTTCTTCAAAATTGGTATCCCATTCTGTCCCCCATTCTGGATGCAAAAGTAGCAAACTGGTATGTGCTGTATCGACAATATGTGTCATTTCTTGATCTTCTGAGAAAATAGTCAATGTGGGATGACCTGGGGTATGGCCAGCTGCTAATGCTGTCTTTAGACAACCAAACAATGTTTCTCCGATGGTAAATAGCTGTATTTTATCTTGAATAGCTGCAATAACTTTGCGCGCTAATGCAATACTTTCGGTATGGGAGCCTGTATCCTTACTTTTGGAAAAATCAGGATCCGCAGACATCCAAAAATCATATTCCAATTGAGATAAATGATAGTTGGCTTGTTGAAATACTTGTTGACCTGCAGCATCAAGGATACCGCCGATATGATCGACATGGAGATGGGTAATGAATATATCGGTTACTTCTTCTGGTCTGATTCCTGTTGCCATGAGATTTTCTAAAAATTTTCCTGCTTGATCCCCAAGTGCTGCTCCACTTCCTGTATCTATGATAATAATCTTTTTGCCTTTGCGAATCACTAAAATATTAATGGCAGCATCCACGCTATCAGATAGCATGAAACTATCCTCCATAGCTGCTTTTACCCTTTCTTTAGCAATCCCTGGCGCAATGATGGGTTGTGCTGGGCTGATCAAGACATGACCATCTGTAACCACTAATAATTCCAGTTTTCCTAAACGAAATTTAAGATAACCTCCTGTTGAATTTTCGATGGTATTATTTTTTGAATCATGTCCATATGACGTAAATGCAGGTAGTGATGCTATAGCTCCTGTGGCACCGACTTTTAACAATTCTCTTCTTTTCATGCTATTTTTTTCTGTAAAGGTATTTTAGTAATACCTTTGTATCAAGTATGCACTTTTTTGTACCCTACGCACTAAAAAGTTACCGTGCTGTTTATCAGACTAATAAAATGAACGAATGAAAAATAAAAATACTGACATCCCTATTTGTTCTGTTGATTATGCCTTTAGGAGAATCGGTGGAAAATATAAAGGCCGCATTTTGTGGTACCTACACAATCGCAATATCATGCGTTATGGCGAACTCCGAAAATCTCTTCCTGACATCACACCCAAAATGCTTACACAAACGTTAAGAGAGTTGGAAAGTGATCATTTGGTTGACAGAAAAGTGTATCAAGAGGTTCCTCCTAAAGTTGAGTATTCTTTAACGGATGTTGGCCAGGAATTAATTCCGTTCATTAATTATTTAAGGGAATGGGGAGATAAACAAATACAAAAAGAAAATGGAACAATAAAGCTAAAATGTTAATGTATGAATTGTCCGTAGAATGAACGAGGCATATACTAAAACAGTACTAACAGGTTTTTACTAACTATGAATCCAAGTAATCATTTGTTTGGACAGGACAATAGCGAGTACACGGTGGTTTACAGTTTATATTTGACAAGATGATAATGCTTAAAAAATAATAGGATCGAAAGGATCAGTATAGCTGCCATCAGAACCCATAAGATATGATACAAAATCAAAAGTATACAGATGAAAAAATAGAGTGTCAAGATCTTTACGAGCAATAATGCTTGATTACCGATAGACAAAATGAGACTATTCAAAAACAAGATGTTGGCCAATAAAAAAACAAGGAATAACAGCGCATACTGAATATTGGTTAAATAGCAGACAAAGGACAATTCTAAAATACATAAAATCAAGAAATACCATACGCGATGTCCATACCGTTGGATCATTCGATAGGGAAAGTTTAAGGTGAAGGTCATATACACTGCTTCATAGATAAACTCTTTATAGAGCAGTACCGTGTGTAGCAAAGCGATACACATAGCCAGTAGGTAAACAGTTCGTATATCCCATCCGCGAACATCAAATGGGTATAGAAATAAATAGATAAGCACTAAGCCGAATCCTTTGGTTAATCCGATGAGTAACTTATTATATTGGAGATGATAGGCTAGCTTTATTCCAAGCAAACTGTTCCACCATCCTTTATATCTGAAAGAAAGAAAAAGTCGTCGATCCCGATGTTTGAAACAATACAATCGCGCTGTGTAATAGGCAGAGATAGGTAATGGCAAGAGGATAATACCCAGAATGAAATACATAAAAGGTGCTTCACCCAAAAGGAAACCGATTACGATGACAAAAAGCCCATAGGTAATAAGGGGTGAAAACAGCAGACTATATACGATGAGCCAAATGCGAAATTCTTCTTTTATACCCAATCCTTTCAAACTAAGCTGTAGAAAATTAGTGGAATCTTCGTAAAGCTGCTGTCGGACAAAGCGCATGCATGAGTAAGCGTATAGAAGACTAATGAGGAAAAATAAGGCTAATGAAATGGGTTCTTGGACAACCTGAATCGGTATTAAAAATGACCAGTATTCTTGACTGTGTTCAAAAAAATCACCTGCGGTCTGAATGAATAGGAAATAACTGACCAATAGTCCAAAGAGTATGAAAAAGGTGTTCGCATATTTCTTAAAATAAGCTGTAACGAATAGAGGAATCAGAACTCGGTTCATAATGATATTAATTCTTTGTGCTGGATTTTCAGCGGTATGGCCTCAAATGGTATGTCATCTTGATGGGATGAAAAAAGAATCGATGTAACCGCATGTCTTTTATAGTTGATCCACTGTTCGAGTATTTTGCTGGAGGAGGGATCGAGGGTGATAAAAGGTTCGTCGAGAACAATGAATTGGGATGATCCTACGAATGCCAATACCAATGATAATTTTTTCAACATACCACTTGAATATTGCGCAATGGGTAGTTGTAAATAATCTTCCATAGCAAAGCTTGTGATCAGATCTTGGTAACTAGTGGGATTTCCTTTTTTACATTTCACATAAAATTCAACGATTTCCTTTCCCGATAGGAATGTTGGAAAAGCAGGTTCTGTAGCGGCGTAGTTTACTAAAGACAGGTATTTTGAAGATTGCTTTTTTAAGGAGTATCCGGAAAAGCAGATATCGCCATCAAAAGGCAATAAACCTGTTATACATTTTAATAAAGAGCTTTTACCAGATCCGTTCTCCCCTTGTAGCCAGTATACCCCTTTTTCCAGTGTAAATTGTGGTATAGCTAAAACCAAATGGTCTCCATATTGCTTTTTGAAATTCTGAAATTGCAACATATCTTGATGAATTGTTGAAAGTGTTTATACAAACTTATCGATATGTTAGTTCGTAAATAAGTCTAAATGTTACAGCTCATTAAAAATTTGATTCAGCTGTGAGCGCTAATTTTTACGTCAAAGAATTACTTAGGGTTTCGTACTGGAGCTAAGGAGAAAAGTATAAAAAACGAAGGGTCTATTGTAAAAGCCATTTCTTAATCTGTACCCCTCAAAAACAGATCGTTGTAACTGATCTTTTTGAATTCTACTGCTACCTTTGCTAACATAGATGATAAGAAAAATGTCATTTAATGAATGATTTTTTTATTTCAACCATAATTCTATTATCTTATCGAAAGAATATCGCATAAATAGTCGCAGTACAATTGAAATATCATGGAGAAAAAGACAAGTGAAAATATTGAAATAATAGACTTTTCAGAGGAGCATAAAGAGGCCATAAAAGTGCTGA
The DNA here is from genome assembly GCF_021442025.1 of Sphingobacterium sp. SRCM116780. NCBI lineage: Bacteria > Pseudomonadati > Bacteroidota > Sphingobacteriia > Sphingobacteriales > Sphingobacteriaceae > Sphingobacterium > Sphingobacterium sp. SRCM116780. The sequence continues at coordinate 1,281,274 of NZ_CP090446.1, read as the reverse complement.
ACTATTAATGGTTAGAAAAATACTTCCGTATCGAAGAGGAGGATAAACGTACTCTTTCGAATCCGAAAGAAGAAATCATTGATAAGGGTGGTTTTATTTTTTATGCAAAATTAGGCAATGACATCGTGGGGACAGCATCTCTTTTAAAGAAAAGCAACCAGGTATTTGAACTTGGAAAAATGGCCGTAAGCAATAAAGCACAAGGATATGGTATTGGTACATTGCTCCTTGAGCATGCTATTGAAGTCACGAAATCTAAACATATTGAGAAATTAATTCTTTATTCAAATAAGCAATTAGAATCGGCTATACGACTTGACCGAAAATATGGATTTGAAGAAACAGAGCTTGAGGATGGGCGCTATGAGCGAGCAGATATTAAGATGGAAAAGTATCTTTCATAAAGTGCTAAAAGATCCACATGACATTGCAATAGTAATCGATTGCTCTTGATATCTTCTGATATTCGTTCCCTCCCTCTCGGTTAAACAATGGAATAAATAACAAGAACAGCTTCCCTTGAACACAAACTAATACCGTATATTTATTATATAAAAATAATTCATATGAAAATAGCCTTCTTTTCAACCAAGCCTTACGATAAAGAGTTTTTCGAGAAAGAAAATGAAAAATATGGTTTTGAACTCAATTTTTATGAAACGCACCTCGGGCCTCATATTGTCAATGCAATTGAAAATGAAGATGCCGTCTGTGTTTTTGTGAATGACCGATTGAACAGAGAAGTCATAGAGGTACTTGCTCAAAAAGGGGTAAAATTGATTGCACTGAGATGTGCCGGATTTAATAATGTGGATATAGATGCAGCAAAAGAATTAGGAATCCAAATTTGTCGCGTTCCCGCTTATTCACCTGAAGCGGTTGCGGAACATACCATGGCTATGCTGTTGACCTTGAATCGCAAAACGCATAAAGCTTACAACCGTGTTCGTGAACAAAACTTTGCATTGAATGGTCTATTGGGATTTAATCTATACCAAAAGAAAATTGGTGTCATCGGAACAGGGAAAATAGGGAAAGCTTTTGTGAAAATCGCTTTAGGCTTCGGCGCAGAAGTCATCGCTTATGATCTGTATCCAGACCAAACACTGCTAGATCTTCATGTGAAATATGTGGATCTAGATACGCTCTTTGCTGAGTCGGATATCATTTCTCTGCATTGCCCCCTTACTCCTGAAAACCATTACTTGATCAATAAGGAGTCTCTGGACAAAATGAAAAATGGGGTAACAATTATCAATACAAGTAGAGGTAATCTGATCCACACAAATGATGCGATCAAAGCATTGAAAGAAAGAAAAATAGGGCTATTGGGAATCGATGTTTATGAACAGGAAGAAAAACTATTCTTCAAGGACTTGTCCACGACAATCATTGAAGATGATACCATTCAGTTATTGATGAGTTTTCCAAATGTTTTGTTGACGGCTCATCAGGCCTTTTTTACAAGAGAAGCTTTGGAGCAAATCTCTCAAAGAACCCTGAAAAGTATTGCTGATTTATTGAAAGATGGAACGACGGATAAAGAAGTGCTGTTATAAAGCAATTTACTTTATTAAAAAATCAGTTAAATTTTACTTACAGCTGCTATTATTAATCATAAAATTAATTTATCTTTAATGTATATTTGTTTCTTATGAGGATCTATATCATAGAATAAACTCTTATAAATAATGTGTAATCAGTTTTGATAGGAAGTAAGATAGCATGAAACATCAAAGAAAAATAAATAAAAATAGTTTATAAAATAATTCAATCCATGAGAAATAAAGCACTACAGGAAATGAGCAATGAAGAATTGCTAAGTACTAAAAAAAAGACTGCCGTAATCGCTGGACTTTTAGCAGTAACGCTTCTTGTTCAATTTGTGATGTTTGCGATGAAAAAGGAATACAACTTATTGGCTATCCCCTTCGCCTTATCAACGATTGTAATCCTCAACTACAAAAAAATCAATGAGATGAAAAGGGAATTAAAATCCAGAGGTCTTTAAAAAGATTGTTATATAGAATCAATAAAATTAATTTTAACGTGTCATAGGATCAGGTTCGCTATGAAAGAACGGAGATCAGTAGCGGATAAGATCGAAATATTAAAAATAATTCAACCTATGAAAAATAAGACGCTACAGGAAATGAGCGGTGAGGAATTGCTGAATACAAAAAAAACTATTTCTGTGATTACTGGATGTTTAGCTGTTATGCTCCTTATCTTATTAGCAATGGGAATATATGTATCCATTAAAAAAGGATTTAGTGCTTTAGTAGCGATCCCCTTTGCTCTATCTTCTATTGTGATCATGAATTACAAAAAAATCAACGAGATCAAAAAAGAGTTAAAGTCTAGAGCTGTTTAAAAATGGTCAATCAATAGGATTAACTTTTTATAAGGATAATCTCTTTCATCTAGTGTATGGTGATTAATTTTAAATCACCATACACTAGTATGCATTAAGATTTACGCTGTCTCACTATCCGAATCTACATCATCTTTTGGCTCCCAAAGCTCAATGATGTTTCCTTCGGGATCGAGTATATGAACAAATTTGCCATAATCATATTCTGCAATCTCATCAACAATAGTTACGTTTTCCTTTTTTAGTTCATCAACCAATGCAACAATATTTTCCACCCGATAATTTATCATAAAGGGTTGGGTGGATGGATGGAAATAGGTGGAATCTTTAGAAAATGTGCTCCAGGTGGTGGATCCCTTTTTCGATGGATCATCAACTTCTCTCCATTCAAAAGTTGTTCCGTAATCACTAGTGGGCAGCCCTAGATTCTTCGCATACCATTCATTCATTGCTTTCGGATTGTCACTTTTAAAAAATACACCGCCAAGGCCTGTTACTTTTTTCATATTTAACGTGTTATAAGGTTTTAAAATGGAAAAATTCTTTCATTATCTTCATAATAAATATATTAAAAATAGATGAACAGCAATTAAATAATTTTTTAAATTAGGATATCTGTTAATGAGATGAATTTTTAACTAAAATAAAGATGGATCATCAGGTAATAAGCCTTGACTTGGCAACAAGATTTCGCGAAGTCGTACTAAACGGTACTTGGATAGCGAATACTAATTTTAAAGATCAATTAGTGGGTAGTAATGTTGCGATTGCCACAAAAAAATTGGGAACTGCAAATACGATTGCTGCCTTAACACAACATATTCATTATTATATCAAGGGTGTAAAACAGGTCTTGAAAGGTGGTGCTTTAGATATTAACGATTCCAAAAGTTTTGACTTCTTTCCTAATATTGATCAATTACAATGGGATAATATACTGACTTCTTTTTGGAACGATGCCGAAGAATTCGCGTTCCTGATTGAACAGATCAATGCAGATCAATTACAGGCTCCATTTGTGACAGAACAGTATGGCAGTTACCAACGAAACCTAGAGGCTATGATTGAACATTGTTATTATCATCTAGGCCAAATTGTATTGATCAAGAAATTGCTGTCAGAAGAAATATAAATCATCCGTATTTAAAAATTTAAATACGGAAGGATCCGTTGAAATATTATCCTTTAAGTCCGATATATGTTCAAAACTAACTAGGCTAGTTCTGTTAATAATTCGTCGCAATCTAAGAGTCGGATTTGTCCTTCTGTGGGTGTCATGTTCTCCCACATCCAGTTATGGTGTACGATAACCTGTTTAGCACTTAAATGCGGTCGATCAGCTGTGGTATGTGCATCTTTTACTACGGTGACGGCATAATCATGATTAAGTGCTGTACGTACTGTGGTATCTACACAGTAATCTGTCGCACATCCCGTAATGATTAATTCTTTTACACGTAGTTTTTCGAGTACAGATTGGAGCTCAGTTCGATAAAAAGAATCATTTGCGGTTTTATTTAACAACTGATCTTGAGGGGCAACATGAAGTTCTTCCAATATTTCCCATTCCCAAGAACCTGGATAGAACTTATCTTCTTTTGTGCCATCATGTTGAACAAATATGACCTGTCCTCCATCTGACCGAATGGCAGAAGCTAATGTGTTGATCTTATTAATAACAGCTTTTTCATCATAACGTGGTGTATCAGCAGTGAAGCTGCCTTTTTGCATATCGATGACAAGAAGTATCCGCATAATTTATATCTATTTTGTACATGTAAATATTGTTTAACAGCAATTAAAACAAGTTTTCTAATCTGTATCAATAAAATTCTTTTTTTCTGACTACTGTTTTTACTACAAACCACGTAAGATCTTTTCCATCTTTCTACCTTTTGCGAGTTCGTCTACAATCTTATCTAAATATCTCACTTGTTGTGTTAACGGGTTTCCAATTTCTTCCACACGATAACCACAGATGACACCAGTAATAAGATGGGCGTTAGGGTTTAAGGTTGCTTGTTGAAAGAAGGTTGCAAAAGTGGTTTTCTTATCTATCTGATCTTGCAGCTTTTGTTCATCAAAACCTGTAAGCCATTCGATCACTTGATGCAATTCTTCTTTGGTTCGGCCTTTCTTCTCCACTTTTGTGATGTAGTGCGGATATACCGAAGCAAAGGTCATTTTTGCAATACGTTCATCGTGTGGGCTGCTGTTATTCATTACGTTCGTTTTTTGATTGGGGTATGTTAATTTTCTTATTCATCAATTGAATCAACTAACTTGTGACGAGTCAGTAGGTAAATTGTTAAAGTAAGCTCACAATCGGGAGTTGCATTTATAATTGCTATCATGACAAGATGTTGTTACGATTGAAATAACGATTTGTTAGTCCTCTATGACAGGTTCTACCAGTTTGATTAATTTTTCAAGTGACTCCTGCCAGCCTAAATAGCAAAATTCCACGGGGATTACATCTGGAATTCCTTCCTGCGTAATCGTAATTTCTGTACCACACGATACTTCTTTCAGCCAGACACTTGTCATCATTTCTCCTGGTAAATTAGGATCGTCAAATTTGTCTGAATATTTAATGAATTCGTCTGTTTTTATTTCCAAATAATTACCGCCAAACGAATGGCTTTTCTGTGTAGTAAAATTGTGAAACGACATCTTGAAACTTCCCCCCAATCTGAAATCCAATTGATGGACGGTACATAAAAAGCCATAGGGAGGTAACCAGTATGTCATGGCTTCGGGACTAGAGAATGCTCTAAAAACCTTATTTACAGGCGCTTTTATCACTCTGAATAAATTAACTTGATTAGTTTCCATAATTTCTACATTTATTTATCGGTCAATTTTAACGTTGAAAAAAGCATCAAAATTCCTGCCAACAGGCTGATGATGGCTGCAAATGGAAAGAAGTATAAAAACTCAATAACTCCGAAAGCTAAGTAGGTCACTCCCATTGGATACAATATCTGCTTAACAAGTTTAGCACTTCTGAACGTATGGTTGGATAATGTCCATAAGACTAAAATACTCATGCCAAACAAGCCAAACATGATTAAGCTGTATCCATTGAAATAATCAGCCATGCTTTTTGTTGCACCCATAAATTCGGCACTGTGGCTTTTCATTTCTTTTACCACCCCAAATAGCGGACCACTTGCTTTATCCCAACTTAGATGTCCTCCAGTATGTCCCAGTAAGTGAACAAGGATTAAAATGGCTGAAATTCTAATTAATCGTTTTGCTGTCATCAGTTGATTTGTTTTTAGTACGAATAAAAATCATGGTAATGGCTGTCGTCAAGGTTCCCATTACCAATGCGGCAATTGTGCTTTGGATAGCATAGTTCTTATAATTGAAATTGGCTTCTGCTTCTGCAGTAGTTTTGTAATAACCAATTTCTACTGAACGTTTAATGACATTAGGGAAATATTCGGGTGTGATGACATAAGAAATGATCCATTGTGTCAACGGGCTTAATAAAGCTACAATTAAGGAAACCATTACTCCAGATATTAGTCCTTGCTTATAGCTCATTTGTCCGTTATAGTAATTTTTCTTTTTATCTTTAAGTGCCAATACCATAACCCAAACAGCGGGTATCATATACAAATTGGTCAGGTATAAATGATAGTCAATATACTTTCCGTGTAGACCGCATAGCTTTTCCAGCACCATCCAAAGTAAAGACATGATGGTGAATAAGATAGCCCACTTGATTTCGATCGCTATTTTCTTCATTTTAGTTGATTTAACTACACTCCGAATTGTGTCAAGTGATGATCGAGGTGCTTGTAAAACAAATTATTCCATTCTTGTGCCGTCATGGAACCGAATGAATGATTCTCCTTACCTTCAAAATACGTCGTTCCTAAGTTTTGGGCTTTAATGACATTTTCGATCAGCTCAGCTTTTTCTTTCTCAAAGTCTTGGTCACCGACAATGATAAAATCGGGAGCAGTCCTACCATTTCTCGGATATGGCTTTTCTCCTACTACTAGTTTTTTAACAAATTTTTTTAAGAAGAATTTTTTTAAGGTGCCTGGTTTTTTGAACTGTGCGGGTTCAAAGGTATATTTATAAGCAATATTGCAATGTGTCAGCATCTGGTCGACACTCATTTTACCCCAATGTTGTTTGTCCGTTGGTTTTAATTTGTTAATGCGGTCGACAATTTCATTAGCTACTTCGGTTTCAAAAATATTTTTGATCATCTTTATCGTACTTTATATTTCAACTGAACATACACAGTTTTAAATGTTGTTTTAATCTAATTCCTTTTTACGGAAAGCGATCATTTTTTTGATTAAATCCAATGGAAATGGTTTGTTATTTGGAAACTGTATAGCAGATTTGCTTATTTTCAAATCTTCCAAATCTGTTTCAAAATTTTTCAGAAAAGCTTCGCTCCATGGTGAGGAAAGTGAAATGTGGTTTGGAAAAGCAGCGTAGTAAATCAAAAACTTTTTACCGATTTTAAATGCTGGGATCTGATAACTAATGACCTCTTCCGATTCAGGTACTATTTTTTTAATTAGGTTACGTACTTGCTCCATCCGTTCCTGAGTTTCTTCAGGAAATACATCATGGTATTGGTCTATTGTCCTATAGTCAGTTTTCGCCATAGTATGTTGAATTTAATCTATGTTAAAAATAATAAAAAAACAATAGACTACCTAGTAGTGACCACCTTTTAATATCAGCTGGATAATGGACGCTTTTTAAACGGATATTGGACGCTTGCATCCGAAGCTCAAACGGCCAATATCCGAACAAGTGACGTCTAATAGCAAGAGTTGGTTAAAAATTGGACACCTTTTTGTCTATATTTAAATTAAGACAATAGACACACTTTACTCATCTCATCACAATTATGGTGTTATGCTTATTTTTCCTATGATTAGGAAGAATATACAACATGATGTCAATAATAAAAAATTAACGGTGTTGATTTTCCAGTTTAAGGAGCCAATTTTTACGCCAAACACCACCTCCATAACCGGTTAAGTTTCCGTTTGTACCAATGACTCTGTGACAAGGAATAAGGATGGCTATTTTGTTCATGCCATTTGCATTTGCAACAGCTCGTACGGCTTCTTGTTGACCAATATTTATCGCCTGTTGCTTGTAGGACTTTGTTTCTCCGTAAGGTATTTGGACTAGCGCTTTCCAGACCTTATTTTGAAAATCAGAACCTGGGGTAAATAAAGGAACAGAAAAATCTTTTCTCTTTCCTTCAAAATATTCTGCCAGTTGTTCCTCCAATAGATCAAAATGTGGATTATCTCCCTGAACAATTGTCGCATTTAAAGTCTTTGTTAGCTGTTTAAATTCCGTTTCCAGCATCTTGCGATCAGTAAATTCAAGAAGACAAATGCCTTGTTCCGTTGCGCAAGCATACATGGTTCCTAAAGGTGTTTCAATGCGTTTTAAATCAATGAGTCCCTGTTCCTTGCTTTTCTTTGGAGAAACCCCAAAAATATGTTTAAAAGAGTCTCCAAAACCACTTAATGATTCAAAGCCTGAGTTGAAAGCAACATCTGTTACCGACGCACCATTTTGTATTTTTTTGAAAGCAGAATTAATTTTGAACATCCGTTGATAAGCATGGAACGTGATGCCGTGGTTTTTCATAAACCAACGTCTGATTTGATGTGGCTCTATCCCGCGTTGCAGTAAATCAAAATCTTTAAATTTTAATGTGGGATCTTGTGAAAGCTCGTTTAAAATTTGTTTGATATATTCTGGAGTTTCATTTAGCATTTCAAGTGGACGGCAAACTTTACAAGCTCGATATCCTTTCAAAATACATTCTTTTGTAGATTTGAAAAACTCAATGTTTTCAGGTTTTGGTTTTCTTGCTGTGCAGGAAGGTCGACAGAATATACCAGTAGTTTTTACCGCCGTAAAAAATATACCTTCATAGTGAAGATCTTTATCAAGCAGTGCCTTATACATTTGTTCGAAACTTAATTCCATAGTTGTTACGTTTATTATTTGAAACAAATTTATAGGGTTAAAATTCTACCAGCAACCGAAAAATTGACAAGTATTTTTTAGGTGGGTTGTTTTGGAATATATAGTTGATAGATTTCTAAGAAGTAAAATTATAATTATTGCTGTTTTTTAACATATATATTGTAGACATGCAGTGTATTATATTTTCCTCCCTCCTTATGGAAAATAAAGCAAGAAATCATAACTTGGTACAAGTTATTCTTAATTTCACAACATACGCACAATATGAAATTTTTATATTCGATTACATTCCTGAGTATCCTCTTGCTGAGTTCTTGTAACCAAAACAAAGTAAATCAGAAAACAGAAAAGATAGAGAATAATAAAATTTCTTTTCAACCAAAAATCGATACAGCAACAAAAGAGATTCCTTTATTTAAAGCTATTGAGACAAGAACTTTACCTTTTACAGATTCCACTAACTTTGATAATTTTTTAGGGAAAGACTCAATGCCAGATGAAGTCATATCCCAACTGCATTTAGGAGATATTGAACCTCAAAAGGAAGCCTATTTCCTGCGGTACAAGTTTCCACTTTCAACTAATTTTGAATCCATTGTGGTTACCATACAAAGTGAAATGGAAATGTCAACCTATGTAATCAACTACAGTTCTGATTTTAAAATCATTGATAAATTAAAAATCGCTTATGATGAAATTGCGGAATCCGCTTTCTGCACAGTTAGTCATATCACAACAAAAGATATTGTATGCGATGAATACAATTATATGGAAGAAGTACCAAAAAAGGAAACCTTTCATTATGCTATTGATAAAACTGGAAAGTTCATCGCTAAGTAAAACTCTTCGTGATACCTATTCATATTAAAAATATATCGTTGAATCACAGCATGCTCGTGATTGTTTACCTGTTGAAGATGTAACAAACGCTATAATCGATATACTAATTATTGATATAGCGTAACTTTTTAACATGATAATACTCAGTTTTTTATTAAATTTTATCTCCTGGAATGTCGATAGTGATATTTTTGTTCTACCCATAATCAACCATCCCATACGCTGGTATGGCTTATTTTGGTTACTTGGCATACTTCTTTGTTATCGATTTTTAGATTCTATATTAAAAAAGGAAAGTAAACCAATCGAATTTTTGGATCAATTGACCATTTATATTGTAGTAGGTACCATGTTGGGGGCGCGATTAGGTCATGTCCTTTTTTATGATCCTTCTTATTACCTGAATAATCCTTTAAAAATATTTGCAGTTTGGGAAGGTGGATTAGCGAGTCATGGTGGAGGGATTGGTATTTTGGTGGCGATCTATCTATTTGCAAGAAAAAATAAACTTCCTTTTTTATGGGTAGCTGATCGCATTGCTTTGGTTGTACCAATTGCAGGAGCAAGTATCCGACTCGGTAATCTGATGAATTCGGAGATGATCGGAAAACAAACGGATATGCCGTGGGCTTTTGTATTTACTCGTGTTGATCAGATACCAAGACATCCTGCCCAGCTTTATGAAGCTATATTCTGTATATTCTTATTTGTGCTATTGTATTATTGCTGGAAGAAACCTGTCTTTCGAAATCAAATTGGAAATTGCTTTGCTTTATTGCTGATTTTATTGTTTTCTTTTAGATTTATGGACGAGTTTCTAAAAATTAATCAAGAACATTTTGAGGATGGGATGTTGATTAATATGGGACAAATTTTAAGTATTCCTTTCATATTGATAGGATTAATTTTGTTCGTTATAAACTATTGGAAATCAAAAACTATGGGTAAGTAGGTGCAATTAAAAAGTTTTGGAATAATGAAGAGAAATAGTATTTGGGGTTAACTGTTTAAATGAAAATTAATGTTTTACTTTAGTACTTTCAAAGTTAAGAGAGACTAAGGTTATTAATGTAATTAAAAAGAGAGTATGAACAATCAGGATTTAGATACTATTATAGAAAGATCACTAAAGTTAAGGGAACTTTATCACGAATTGGAATTACAGTATCATGGGAGTAAATGGACCATTGAAGAAGATGCATTAGCTTATCTTACAGATGCAGGATTAGTAGGAAGAAATGTGATGTCACAACAGCAAAGATGGCCTAAAGCTGATACAGAACAAGAGTTGCAGCATAAACTTGGTGAAAATATCTGGTGGCTTATAGTATTGGCTAATAGGATGAATATTGATATCAAAGAGGCCTTGAATAGTTTCTTATCAAACACAGAAACACTATTAAGGAAATAAAAAGTCGCTAAAATAATGTAGTATCTTTTCATTGCACTGAGATCTGCAAGAAATATAAAAAAATAATTTGTCATCCATCCTCCTACTTTGTCCAAACGATGAACATAAGGATAAAGCTATTCTGTTATATGGCTGTTAAAATTGATTGAAACTTGACGCTTTTAAAAAATAAACACCTAATTGTAAATGTATTTGAAAAAATTCAGGAAAGTATTGTTTCTTTAATAAAATATATATGCAGGAATTAACTAAAAATACAACGAATTAAGGTTCTAAATCTTCTTATCCTATGAATACAAAAACAGAATGATACATAGAGAATAATCCATTGTTTTGAATAATTACTGAAAGATAAAGCTATAAAGAAGAATAAATGACAACCATCTATATCCTACTGTTTTCAATCTTATTGATTTCGTGCCATGAAAGCAACAACGCAAAAGTAATATCGGACAACAACGCAATAAAAGAAGTGGATACAACATCCGTTATAGAGGAAACTCCAATGTCTATTGATTATGACAAGGTCAAGGTTTTAAAAACTGTATTTGTAACCGATGTAAATGGTACAGATATAAAACAAAGTTCTGCTGCAAATACTAAAATATTGGGACACTATTCCTATGGTGAACAATTGAAAGTTATCGAAGATGCGAATGAATGGTTAGGGATAATGGCTCGCATTTCAAGAGAATATATGAAAGGTGACACAAAAATTCAAAGTACTGCTTGGGAAAAGATATATGTTCTTAAGGAGGCAACAGGATCTGTATATGATGTGAAACTATGGCCTAAGCAATTAAATATCATCAGTTCTATACATGAGCCTGATGTGAATACAAAATTTTATGAAGAAGATATCTTATTGAAAAAATACCTAACTGTAGAATTGGTAACCGAAGCTGAGTACAAAAAACAAAAATCAACAGCTGTTAATTTTTTAATTAGCGACACATTAAACATCAGAAAAACAGACGGTATAACGACATTACCGTGCACGGATAAGCCCGTAATCTTTACAGATAAACCCGATGCGGAAGAGTCAATGTGTGTGTTTGTTTATATGGGACAAATTCCTGAGCTGAATAAATACCTAATAGGTGGCAGCTACTGGGAAGAGGGTGATGTAACCCTTGTCGATAAAACGACAGGAGAGCAATTACAAATAGATGACCTTCCTTATCTTTCATCGGACAAACAACATTTGATCAGTGTTGCTGCCAATCCTTATGAAACTACTGCCGATCTTGAATTGTACCACATAGAAAATAAAAATATCAAAAATATAGTGGCAATAAGTTTTAAAAACTGGATGCCTTTGACACAGGAAAATGACCGAGATAAACCCGATAATATGTTTTGGGGTACTGATAATTGTTTCTACCTGAAAGCACTGCACGCCAAAGCCTTCTGGTTAGAAAACGGGCATCTCAACAACCAAGGTCAATATCTAAGAATTAAGTTGTTATAAAAAATAGCCAGCCATGATGTCCCTTTTGCCTAAAAAACATAAAGCGATCTGCTAAAATATGAGTATCATTGTTCTTTTAAAAGATCATATGATTGAACAGTATTTTGATAGCTTCGGTATATTTAGCAAAGAAGAAATTGAAAGTTTTACCTCGCTTTTTCAATATAGAAAACTAAATAAAACTGATTTTTTTGTGAAAGAAAATCAAAAATGTACGGAGATAGCTTTTATTCAGTCGGGTATCATTCGATCGTATTATATGACTGCTGATGGTCAAGATATGACCTATTGTTTTCGATTTCCAAATGATCTAATTGCGGCCTATTCTTCCTTTCTAACCGGAAATCTAAGCATAGAATCCATGCAAGCCATTACTGTTGTGGAATTGTTGGTGATCAAAAAAAGCACAGTCGACCAATTGGTCAGCGAAAATCCAAACTGGATTAAGTTCCTCAAAATTATTGCTGAACATCAATATTTAGAACTGGAAAAAAGAGTCTTTCAGTTACAGAAAGAATCGGCGTTACAGCGTTACTCCTCTTTACTTAAAAACCAACCTCAATATATTCAGCAAATCTCTTTGCAATATATTGCCTCTTACCTCGGGATAACACAACGACATCTTAGCCGCATTAGAAAAGAAGTTATGATTTAGACATATGTCCTATATAGGGATTGATTTTACATCTAATTTTGTTTGTATCATAACAGATAATCAATGAAAAAGATAGCAATTATCAATGGACATCCAAATAGAAATTCATTCAATTCTGGATTAGCAAATGCGTATAAAAACGGTGCTGTGGAGACTGGTGCAAGTATAAAAGAAATCAACATTTCGGAATTAGATTTTAATCCTAATCTACAATTTGGATATCAGGCAAGAATGGTGTTAGAACCCGATTTGATGGAAGCATGGGAAATTATCAAATGGGCTGATCATCTGCTGTGGATTCATCCCATTTGGTGGGGAGGATTACCCGCTATCACCAAAGGTTTTATTGATCGATTGTTTCTACCAGGATTGGCTTTTAAATATCGTCCAAATTCTGTTTTCTGGGACAAGCTTCTTTTAGGAAAAACAGCGCATATTATCAGTACTCTTGATCAACCAAGCTGGTATTACCGCATATTCTACGGGCAACCTAGCGTAAATCAACTTAAAAAAACAGTTTTACAATTTTGTGGAGTATCACCTGTAAGAGTTACTTATATAGCTATTATTAAATCTTCAAATGAAAGACAACGAAGCAAATGGTTGGATAAAGTAAAATCTTTTGGAAAAAGGCTGCTCTAACACCAATAATGCTCATTAATCTCATTCATTTACCAACTCTTAGAATCAGAGGAAGGTAAATGGATCGTTAGTATGATGATGAATAGAAAAATTCTTTACTTGTACTTGAAGTGTATTCGTTCTGATTATTGATCAGCATACGACGATACTTTAAGAATCCTTAATTTCCTAATTAAACTCATTTAAAAATTGGAGAATGACTTCTTTTTTTCTACTGGAAACAGGTATTAATTTACCATCAGTCATTTCCAATTGACCATCTTTATAATATTTTTTTATGTAGTTTACATTGATTAAATAGGATTGATGGCAACGAATAAAATCGGAATCGGGTAACATTGCTTCAAAGTGTTTGAGCACCTTAGACACCATCATTGGATTGGTGTCTTTTGTGTAAAATGTTGTATATCCTTTATCTCCATGACAATATAGAATATCTTCTACATTCAGAATTTGCGTGTATTCAAAGGTGCGCAATGCTATTCGTTTTGGTTTCGCTGGTGATTTTAAATAGTTTTCCGCCATATTCAACTGCATACTATTAAACCTAAACTCTGTATTTTTTCTGTAACACTTTTCAATCGTTTCCATAAATGTATTGGCAACCAAGGGTTTCAATAAATAACCAATGGCACCAATATTAAGGGCTTCAATAGCATATTGATTAAAGGCTGTAATAAAAATAATACTAACATCCAGTTCAAGTTTAGAAAGAAGGGATAAACTAGAACCATCTTTAAGTTGGATATCCGCCAAGATTAGATCTGGTTTGGCAACTATTAATTCTCGCTCAGCCTCTGCAATCGTTGGACTATGTCCTACAACTTGTACATAGGGAATTTCATCCAATAATGATTTTATATACAGATATATATTGTGCTCATCTTCAAGTAAGTAAATTTTCATATTATTATTTCTAATTAAAATATAAATTAAGGGGTATGTAGATTACTATTCTGTAACCACTTTCATCTTCCTTATAATTTGGTATAATTTCAATACCAGCTTTTTGATCAGGATTTGGATACAACAGATCTAATCTTTCTTTAGTGATCACTTGAGATAAAGATTTTTTGTGTTGACTTCCCTCCTTTTTTGACTGTAAACCCAATCCATTATCACAAATGGAGACATAAAGATGATTCTCTTTTTCATAGAAATCGATTTGCAAATTACCCATATAAGATAAGTTTTTAAAACCATATTCAATGGCATTTTCTACGAATGGCTGTATCAGCATCGGTGGAATCATGACATTTTCAAGATCTAAATCATGGGTATCCATATGGAAATCAAACACATCTTGATAACGCATTTGTTGTAAAAGCATATAATTCTTTAGTGACTTAATTTCTTGCTCTAGGGAGATATATTCTTCGCGATTCAATTCTAAGATATCTCGAATCTGGCGAGACAATAATATCAAATACTGATTAGCTTTTGTTTTTTGTTCGCTACTAATCAACCCTTGTAGATTCGAGATCGCATTATAGATAAAGTGAGGATTAAGCTGATTTTGTCGTGTTTTTTGTTCTAACAAAAGCTGTTTATTTTCGGCTATAATTTTTTCATGAGTACTTTTGAGTAGTTTCTGCTTATTTCGATAATATAAGAAGATCACTACACTGAGTAAAAAACCTAATAGAATCACAAACATCCACCGTTGTTGAACTAGAATTTTGTGATTAAACGCATTCGTTGTTTTCAATAAATCAATCGCTTGATCTTTTTTCTCTGTTTGATATTTTGCATTGATTTCTTGAAGTTTCTCTGTTTGAATCCGCATAAGACTACTTTTATAAACTGCAAATGTAGAATCCAATGCAGTATATGCATTTTTATAATCTCCTTTACTGGCATAGGCTCCTTGCAGATTTTTATAGAAAAACAGGGTATTATATTTTATTTTGTTTTCCTCAATAAATTCCAGTCCAGCGTTAAAGTAAAAGATTGCTGAATCCACCTGATTGTTATTCAAAAAATTCTTAGCAAAATTCGCATACGCCGTTGGATTTAAGGTTTTCGAAGTAACTAAATAATTGAAATATCTTCTAGAAGATTCAACTGCTTTTTCTGAATTTCCTTGGTTGAAAAAGTATTGTGATTCTAAGTTATGCATGCGCATGATAACAGCAGAGTCTTGTGTTTTATTCGCATAATAAATACAACTATCTAAGGTTTTCCTTAACTCCTTTTTATCATGCAGTCCTATATATTGCATGAATTTGATTTCATGATAGGCTTGGCAAATGTACACGTCTGATCGATTAGGATGATGTGCATACCAAGAATTGGTGTTTTCCAATGCTTTTCTATAATCCTCTCTATTATAATCAGCATTAGCTAACATATTATAAAACAAGAAAGTAAATACACTTTTATTCTTCAGTGCATATTCTTTGGCATTTATCAAACGTTCCATCATAGCCCCATCTGTAACATCATTAAAACTAAATTCAGCTCTAATCTTAAAATAATCTTTAAGGCTAATGAGATCGGGAGAAAGCTTATCATGATCAAGCTGCTTGAGCGCATAGCTGATCGAATCTAATTTTCTATTTAAATAATAATGATAGGCTAAAAACATCCAATTATAAGAAGATTCTTTAAAGCCATCTTCTTTGAGTAATTCATCCCGCTTTCTCTTTCCAGTCGATTTGTCCTTAAAATCCTGCACACTAAAAAAACTTAGTAAAATGTCACGGTACCTCGTCTCATTGGAATCGACCATCGTGTTGATTTTGACATCTTGCTTACTATTATTTTGTTGATGGCAAGACAATAGTAGTGTGGCGAACAAAACAACAACTAAACAACTAACTATCCAATATTTTCTATATTTTTTCATTTCAAGTTTTCAATTATCACACTATTTATCACCTTAAGCATTCTTAAAAAGAATATTTGGTTAACAAATTGATTATTCTTTTAAATAACGAAATGTTATTCGATCCGCTAATACCGATATTTCATTAAAATCAATATTTTTGTTTTATTTTTCATCAAAAACGTATTTTTTGCTAGTTTAAATAGCAAACATACTTTATAATAAAAAAAAGAAGGTTTTCAATTCATAATCGTCAATACCTAGCCAATATTCGCAACAATTTGGTCATTTCTTGTTCTTGTTTAAATTGTCAGAATGGAGTGGTATAGACATTTTTTTTAAGTCATAAATCCCAACAAATATTATGCTGTTGTGATAAAATCGTATGCTCATGAATAACATCTTGTAATCCTTATTTTTTAATTTAAGCAAAGGTATTATTGTTAATTAGCTTCGAGGTATTCTTTTAAATCTGTTATACTTTTTATATGAAGTGTCTCTGCCTGTTCTTTACGCATCATCAAGGCATAGGCATTATTGAATCCTAACGGTTTCAACCATTCTATTCCATATTGTTTCCTAAATGCTGCATCTACATACTGATACGTTTTCTCTGGACTTTTGGTGACATCTTTCATTGTTTGATTCGTTGGCTTTAAAAGAACCAAAAGACCTGTACCTGTATATTCAGGATAGAAATCAATCGCATCATTCATTAATGCATCGAAACATATTTTGGTGCCACCTAAACCTGTTTTGGTATCCACTTGATAATCTGTGTATCCCTCTATCAGCATTTTGTATATCTGGACAAGAATATATTGTTCTCCAAAAATTTTAGAGCCAATACGAACGGTGTTGGCGCTCCCATTTCTTTTATTTTGATACAACCCCGTTTGTATTAAAAAATCTTTGGCTACCTTCTCGGGTGTATGGTGTAGATGATCAGTCCGATAGTTTAGTTCAGTCATGATCGAATCATTAATTTTTCCTGCCAAAAGATTGAGTGTTTGTTTAAGTTTCGGAAACTGTTGTAACGTTTTGGTTTTTATGATGGGAACTGCATAATAGGGCGGAAATATTTTTTTATCATCCTCAAGTACATACAGATTAAAGGCTTTAATCCTACCATCTGTAGAGTATCCACTGATTACATCTAGTTCACCTTCATAAGCTGCTTTATACATGATGGCATCATTTACAACTGTAGGATTCATGTTCAAACCATAGACAGATCGCAGTCCTATATCACCATCCTGTCTACCCATAAATTCTGGTGTAAACCCTGCCTTAAGCTTATTACTTGCATCAGTAGACCATATATACACGGCAACAATACTCAGGAAAATAATGGGAATGATATAACGTAATTTATGTAGACGTTGAAAGCGAGATTTCTGCACCAATGCAATAAGCTGATCTAACAATATTGCTAACAGTGCTGCTGGAATTGCACCAGCAAGAATCATATTGATATTATTCAGTGAAATACCTCCAAAAATAAATTCACCTAAACCTCCTGCCGCGACGAAAGATGCCAACGTCGCTACTCCGACATTAATGACTGCTGCTGTTCTAATGCCTGCTATGATAACAGGTAACGCTAGCGGAAGCTCCACTTTAAAAAGTAATTGTTTCCCATTCATACCCAAAGCTTTTGCGGTCTCAGTAACGATCGGATCAACTCCAATAATACCTGTATAAGTATTGCGTATAATGGGCAGAAGTGCATAGATCAGCAAAGCAACAATGGCTGGGGTTGGTCCAATACCAAAAACGGGTATCATAAAACCAAGCAAAGCAATACTGGGTACAGTTTGCAAAATCCCCGCAACAGCAAGAATAGGATTAGCCAAAATATTCTTTTTGACGATAAGTGTGCCTAATGGAACGCCAATAGCGATTGCAAGTAATAAAGAAAGACAAGTCAATCCAAGATGTTGCACGATCTGGTTCAGCAATTTTTCATGTTGCTCGGTAATGAATTGCCATAGATTTTGTTGTATCATTGGATTTCCGTTTTTCGATAGGCATGAAATGCTTTGGTCAACTGTTCATAGCTTTCTGCATAATTGTTATGAGCAGTAAATCTTTGTAAGGTATGCCAGACACTGTCGTTTCCAGAAAAATCAATTTGCTTCTTTACTTCTTGATCAAGGACATAAGGTTGTATATCTTGTACCCTTGTTATTTTATATTCGAGTAAAAGACGATTGTTGGCAAAGAATTCACTTACAAAATCATTCTTTGGTCTATAGAGCATTTCTTTTGGCGTACCTATTTGTACAATTTTACCTTTATCCATCAAACAAATACGATGTCCTAACTCGAAGGCTTCTTGCACATCATGGGTCACCAGAATAGTGGTTTTATTTTTCAGTTCGTCCAATGATTTAAACTCGTCGTAGATGTCTGCTTTTGTGATGTTGTCTAACGCTCCAAATGGTTCATCCATCAACAAAACTGGCGTGTTCGCTACTAATGCCCTTGCAATCCCCACACGTTGTTGTTGCCCACCACTTAATTCTGCAGGAAATCTGTTAAGAAGATCTTCTGGTAGATGGAGTTTGTACATCAATTCCTCTGTTTTTGTTTGAATAATCTTTTTATCCCATTTCAATAATTCTGGAACCAAAGCTATATTTTGCTGGATGGTATAATGAGGAAATAGTCCGGCATGTTGCATCACAAAACCAATACGCATACGGAGATTTTCTATTTTTTGATTTCTTATGTTTTTACCATCAATCAAAATATCTCCGGTATCTGGTTCTATGAGTCGATTGATCATTTTTAGTGTTGTGGTTTTACCGCAACCACTAGTTCCTAAAAGCACAAACACTTCCTTATCATGAGCTTGAAAAGAAATTTGATCAACTGCGGGCTGTCCGTTATAATTTTTAGAAACTGATTCTACTGTAATCATAGGTCAAATTATTGAGCGAGTCTAATACCTGTAAATTGCCACTGTAATTTGGCTTGAAAGAAATTACGATAGGTATTTCGACTGTGTCCTTTAGGTGTTGCTACAGAAGCTCCACGCAATACCATTTGATTTACCATAAACTTACCGTTATATTCGCCCACTGCACCAGCCTCCTTTTTAAATCCTGGATAAGGTAAATATGCACTTCCTGTCCATTCCCAACGATTTCCCCAGTTAAATTTATCGGATGCTACCTCCCATTCTGCTTCTGTGGGTAAACGCATACCCTTCCATGCAGCATAAGCTGATGCTTCAAAAAAATTAACATGACAAACGGCTTCGTTAAGATTAAGTTCTTGTAAGCCCTGAAGCGTATATTGCATCCATTTTTCATCAATAAAATGCCAATAAAGTGGAGCCTTTGCTTGGGTCTGCTTAACCCAATCCCATCCTTCAGCATGCCAATGTCTGAAATCATCATAACCACCACTTTCCATAAATTGTAAATACTCACCATTTGTGACTAGACGGTTGCAGATTTCAAAATCATGCAAGTAAACCTGATGACGTCCCAACTCATTGTCAAAGCAGAAACCCGCTCCTTTAAAACCAATTTCATATACTCCTTCAGGAATTTTGATCATTTCTAATGCTTTATGATCTGCTTGGTCAGTAACAGTATCTTTTACATACACTGGAAAAAGTGGGTTATGACCTAGGATATATTTAATATCGGTCAGTAATAATTCCTGATGTTGCTGCTCATGATGAAGTCCCAACTCTAATAAAGATGCAATTGATTCGGTTATAAAATCACTTTGAAAAAAAATATGTATCTGCTGATCGACATAGGTTCTATAGCGATAAACATCGGCAACTGAAGGGCGGCTTAAATTACCCCGATCGGTACGTATTACTCTTGCCCCCACCGTTTCATAATAGCTATTAAACACAAAGTTGTACTGTGAGTCGAACACGATATAACCAGGAAAATTTGGCTGGAGTACAAAGGTTTCAAAAAACCAAGTTGTATGTCCTAAGTGCCACTTTGGAGGACTGACATCTATGATTGGCTGAACAACATAATCTTCGATTTCAAGGGGCTTACATATCGTTACGGAATGATTTCGGATGTCTATATATCTTTTTTCTAAATCAGTTATAAGACTTAATGTAGGTGTATCTGCTTTCATTATTTTCAACTTATATTTTCTTCCAGAATGAATCTACAAACCAGTTTTTTGAATCTGTAATTTCTCCTATAATATTAAAACATGAATTTTGGGCAAGTTGTTCTATATCATTCATGGAAAACTTTTGTGAAACTTCCATATAGATAGGTTCATTTTTTGCAAATGAAATCTTTTCCTCGCCGATCTGTACTTGCTGATCGACAAGACTTATCAGATAACTTCTGCAAGCACCAGTTATAGGATCGTAATGTGGATAATGTTGAAACTGATCCAATTGAAAATCGGCTTCAATTTCACGATTGATTCGCGTGAGCAGGTTCAGATTAAATGCCGCCGTGATTCCCATTTTATCATGATAAGCATTTAGAATTGTCTGCGGGTTTTTCTTCAGATCAAATCCCATCAAAAGGATATCGTCTGGAGACAAATTTTTGTTCAATTCACGACAAAAACTGAAAGTGTCTTCGAACTCCATATTCCCAATGTTACTTCCTAAAAACAATACAACTTTCTTTTTTTGAGAAAGAGAAGCGGCCTGATAGAGCATATCAAAATATTCACCTTTCAAACTGACAATAGCAAGTTTTGGCATATCTGCTTTAAGCTTGTTGTGCAATACGGTTAAGATATTGTCTGAAATATCAATAGGCATATAAGTAAAGTCTACCCCTCGTTTCATTAATTCTTTCAGCAGATAGGATGATTTCATCGCATCTCCAGCCCCCATTTCAATAAGATCGAACGGTTCGTTTTCTGCTGTTAGCATATTGGCTATTTCTACTGTTTTATTGCAAAAAATATCCAACTCACATTTTGTGAGGTAGTACTCAGGCATAGCCATGATCTGCTGAAAGAGTCCATCACCATTCTTGTCATAAAAATATTTTGATGGTAAGGTCTTGGGATTACTTTTCAGACCATCTATTACTTCTCGGTGAAACTTGATATGGGCAGTATGAGCTGTATCGTTATGGTTTGATTTTGTGTTTATATTTAATTCCATTGGCTATCCTATTATTGGTTTAGACAAGAACAACAATCTTGCCTCCTTCTGTATTGCTTTCCATAAAGATAGATGCTTCGACGATCTCCTCCAAACTTGTAAGTATGTTTAAGAACAGATATAATCTGTACTCGAAATAAACCTCTTTGAAGCAAAATCTACAATTAATCCTTATCCTGTAAGCAACCAACGATTCTGTGTTAAATGCAAAGGATACTCATGGAGTATAGCTACGATTTTTTTGTTCTTCTTTATTTATTGACATTTTATATTCTAAATTGTTTTGAATTTTTAATGTTATTAGATTTTTCGAATTGCTTGACTTCTTATCCATGCCTCGATACATAGCATAATGCTAAGTAGATATGGTATATATTGGTTAGTAATTTTAAAGTTAGCGCTATCTTTTAAGAATGAAAAACTAATTTAATTTCAAATTAAACAAGATGGAATATATACCTGATTTTTTTCTATACTTGCACATTATTATAAACTAAATATGAGCGTTAAAAGAAAAGTATTAGAACAAAAATCAAATGCGGAATTAGAGGAATACATCAAATCTGAAAGTCAATTTGTACCAGAAGCTATTGCATTTGCTTATGATATACTAAAATCAAGAGGTCGTGATTTTACAGAAGAAGAAAGTATCCATTTAGAAAACATACTTGCTAAAAGGTACAAAGAAGATGAAATAATTATTCATTCAAATCACATAAAATCTTCCAACTGTATGTTTATTTCTGCCGCATTGGGGGTAATAAATATACTACTTACACCTGCAATATTAACATCTGCCTCTTCAATTTCTGCTGCACTTCTTACACTTGCTTTTTTGGTTGGAATTGGACTTCTCATACGTAAAGGTACAGATTGGATAAAATATGTTTTATTAATCTTATTGGTAATAGGGCTATTGGGAATTCCTTATATGATTCAAAATATCTTACAAAGTCCCATCGTTGGGGTGATCAATATCATCCAAACGATATTGCAAATAATTGCACTGATTCTATTATTTACCATACCAAAGATCGATAATAAGGAGTGGATGAATGAATCGCGATCTTAGGTTTTAGAATAAATATTTATAATAATACCTATTTAACAGATGTCTAAAAAGGAATTAGTATTCCTTACTGTAAAAGATTCATTTAGCCTATGGAGGATTATTATGTAATTTGGTTATTTAACGCAATTGTTTATCTTTAAGATAACATCATATAGCATGCAAAAGCGTAACAAAAAAATTTTAGCGATCATCGGGAGTGCGACTCCAAATTCTTCCAATCAAAAGTTCGTTGAAAAAATAATTGAAAAAGTAGATCATTTCGACATCACTATGTATAATAGCTTGTCAGAATTACCGCATTTTAATACCGAATTGACCGAACACAATGTTCCAGAAAAAATAAAGAATATCCGAGAATTAATTGAACATTCGGATGGAATATTATTTTCAACACCAGAGTATATTTTCAGTATTCCAAGTGGCTTAAAAAACTTGTTGGAATGGTGTGTATCTACAATGATCTTTACGAATAAACCTATTTCTGTATTAACAGCCTCGTCAAGTGGCATAAAAGGTCATGAAGAGCTTCACCTCATATTAGAAACACTTGGCGCTATAATACGACCAGAAAATTCTATCTTGATTAAAGGTATAAAAGGAAAATTTGATCAATATGGTAACATAGATAAAGAACTACTTCAACACGTATTGTCGATCATGAACAACTTTAATAAAACAATTGAAGATTTTCGTCACTCCTCATAATAAATTTTCGTACTACAGGATAACATAGGGATTGACAACAAAATCTTAATTGAGAATAGTTAAACATTATCTTTCATATGACAGTAATTGTTGTTCTAAATGTGGAGTCATAATAAACGAGTTCAAACCAATTCCAAAAAGCTTCTATTTTTTCTTTATTAATCATTTATATCTTAAATTTAGTAAATTGGTTAACAATTAGATTGTTATTTATTTCACTATTTTATGAATATATGATTTTTCTTTATCATGAAGTATTTTATTTGTTTTTGTACGAAAAGGTAAGCAATATGATGTTGATCTAAAAAATACTATAAATGAATTTAACATAAATAGCAAAATATAATACTGAACCTAAACGACTTACAGGAACTTATTTAAATGAAAAAACAAATTATTACCGTTTTCTTTCTCTTTACAGCTTGCGGCCTCTTTGGTCAAAAAAAACTCTCTTTTAGTCCTGCACATCTTCAATGTGAATACTTTTATCAGCCAATAGGTTTGGATGAAGCACATCCTCGACTTACCTGGCAGCTTAACGATGCTAGAAAAGGAGCTAAACAAACAGCTTATCAGCTTGTTGTAGGTACCGATTCTATAGCAGTATCAAAAGGAAAATCTCTTCTTTGGAATACGAATAAAGTGACTAGTGATCGTATGTATATACGTTATCAGGGAAAGACACTTATACCATTTACAAGATATTTTTGGAAAGTCATTCTCTGGGACAAAGACGGTCAATCTGCAAGTTCTCCTATCTCTTCTTTCGAAACAGGAATGATGCAGATGCAAAACTGGCAAGGCAGCTGGATTGATGATGGTCAGAATACAGACGTAAAGCAAGCACCCTATTTTCGTAAACCTTTTCCCATAAACAAAAAAATCAAAGAGGCTCGTGCATATATTGCTGTAGCAGGTTTATATGAATTATATATCAATGGTAAAAAAATAGGTAACCATCGTTTAGATCCCATGTATACCCGATTTGACCGTAGAAATTTGTATGTTACCTATGATGTGACCAAAGAATTAAAAAAGGGTCAAAATGCTTTAGGTGTTCTATTGGGAAATGGTTGGTATAATCATCAGTCTGGAGCGGTATGGGATTTTGATAAAGCTCCTTGGCGTAATCGACCTACCTTTTGCCTAGATCTTCGGATTACCTATACTGATGGTTCTACAGAAGTTATTTCATCTGATAAAGAATGGAAAACGGCAGATGGTCCATTACGTTATAATAGCATTTATACTGGAGAACAATACGATGCTAGATTGGAACAAAAGGGATGGAATGACGTGAATTTTGATGATCGCAATTGGCAATTGGTATCCATCAGAAAAGCACCCTCTCCTCTTCTTGTTTCTCAGCAAGTTCAACCGATCCGTCTTGTTGAAACATTGAAGCCTGTGGCTATGCAAAAGTTCAATGACTCTACGTATGTTTTTGATATGGGACGAAACATTGCTGGAGTTAGCGAAATAAAAATTGTTGGAGAAGCTGGGACAATATTGAAACTTAAACATGGAGAAAGACGCTATGCAAATGGTCGTGTTGACCTTTCCAATATTGATGTTTATCACAGACCTAAAGATAGCACAGATCCTTTTCAAACAGATGTGTACATTTTAAGTGGCAAGGGGCAAGAGCATTTTCTTCCAAAATTCAATTACAAAGGCTTCCGCTATGTAGAGGTAACAAGTAATCAACCGATTCAATTAGACAAAAATAGTCTTTTAGCTTATTTTACACACAGTGATGTCACTCCAAAAGGGAGTATTAAATCGTCAAATAGTTTGTTAGATCGCTTATGGTGGGCCACAAACAATGCTTATCTATCAAATTTAATGGGATATCCTACTGATTGTCCGCAACGTGAAAAAAATGGTTGGACTGGAGATGGTCACTTTGCTATTGAAACAGCACTTTATAATTTCGATGGAATTTCTGTGTATGAAAAATGGATCGCTGATCATCGTGACGAACAACGTACGGATGGCGTACTACCCGATATTATTCCTACTGGAGGTTGGGGATATGGTACTGCAAATGGTGTTGATTGGACGAGTACTATTGCCATTATCCCATGGGAGATCTATCAATTTTACGGAGATTCTAAATTATTGGAGGATACTTATGCAAATATCAAATCATATGTTGATTATATCAAGAAACGTAGTCCTGATGACTTGACAGATTGGGGAAGAGGTGATTGGGTTCCTGTGAAATCTACTTCATCATTGGAATTGACATCTTCTTGTTATTATTATGTTGATGCCACTATTTTAGCTCGTACCGCCAAAATTTTAGGAAAAGAGCAAGATCATGTTTACTACACGTCCCTAGCTAAAAACATCAAAAATGCAATTAATAAGAAGTATTTGAATACGACAACAGGCATTTATGCAACAGGTACCCAAACCGAATTGAGTGTTCCTTTGCAATGGGGTGTTGTTCCTGAAACTCAAAAAAAACAAGTTGCTAAAAACCTAGCCTTAAAAGTAGAGCAGGCTGGTTTTCATTTAGACGTTGGTGTATTGGGTGCTAAAGCTATTTTAAATGCACTAAGTGAGAATGGTTACGCAGAAACAGCTTATCGGGTAGCTGTACAGAACACCTACCCTTCTTGGGGATGGTGGATAGAAAATGGTGCAACAACTTTATTGGAAAACTGGGATTTAGATGCCAAGCGAGATATTTCTGATAACCATATGATGTTTGGTGAAATCGGAGCTTGGTTCTTTAAAGGACTGGGAGGTATCAAACCGGATGATGAAAAGCCGGGTTTTAAACATATACAACTAAGACCTCATTTTATCGCAGACTTGAAAGCGTTTGAAGCTTCACATGATTCACCATATGGCAAGATTGTTTCTAAATGGAAATCTGAAGGAGATCAAATTAACTATGAGGTTGTTATTCCTGCAAATACAACAGCGACCTTATATGTCCCTGAAAATGTTGAAGCAGATCGTATAATGGAATTAGAAGCTGGAACTTATCATTTTAATTTCAAAAGAAAATTATAGTCATGTACTCAAAAGGTTGTCTAAAAATTTTTAGACAACCTGATCATTTCTGCTTGAAAGGATTTGTATAATTTGCTTGTTGTAAGTTTTTATTATGTACATTTGTACTAATAAATTTAGCAATCATGAGAAGTTCGGGAACTACAGATCTGCCACTCCATTACGGGAAAGTGCCTGCTTGGCTTTATGAGCGTATGTCAACCCTTGGACTTTCTATCGTGGAAGCGATATTGACAGATTATAATAAAGACGAGGTATTAAGAAGATTATCCGATCCCTTTTGGTTTCAAAGTTTTGGTGCTGTACTGGGTATGGATTGGCATTCGTCAGGAATCACAACATCCGTTATGGGGGCTCTGAAACGAGCAATTAATCCACAGTCATCTTCTTTAGGCTTATATATCTGCGGTGGCAAAGGTCGTCTTTCACGAGAAACTCCAATGGAATTGCTACGTGTTGCAGAAAAAACTGGTCTCGTTGGTGAAGAGCTTGTTCGTGCAAGTAAGTTATCTGCAAAAGTAGACAATACGGCCATTCAGGATGGTTATCAATTATATTTGCATAATTTCATCGTATCTGATAAAGGGAACTGGACCGTGATACAACAAGGAATGCATGATCAAGATGGTACCGCAAGAAGATATCATTGGCTTTCAGAAAACCTGAAATCCTTTGTTGAGGAACCTCATACAGGGATCAATGGTATATCTCAAGGTCAGATATTAAATTTAACTGCTGCTGAAGCTGCTGATAACAGAGCAGGAATATTATCGATAGTACAAGAAGATCCCAATGAGACTGTACGCGATTTTACTAAGCTCGTGATGCCTAATCGACATCATGTTTGTTCTTCAGATGTGGATCTAAAGCGGCTTGGCGCCCTCCTATATGTAACTCGCGAATTACATACGGATAATTTTGAAGAGTTATTATTATTAAAAGGTGTGGGACCAAGAACAATGCAATCTTTAGCACTTGTGAGTGAAGTAATACATGGAGGTCCCTCACGATTTAAAGATCCTGCGCGATTTTCTTTTGCACATGGAGGAAAGGATGGTCATCCTTTTCCTGTACCCATTCATATTTACGATGATAGCATTGCAATAATGAGGAAAGGTATAGAGAAATCTAAACTGGGGCAGATGGATAAACTGAAAACTATTAATAAATTGCATCAGATTGTACTTCAAGCAGAGACCAATTTCACTCCACAATTTGATGTACAGGAAATTATTCAGCAAGAACGTCGAGATTCCTGGAAATATGGGGGGAGAACTGTAATGGGAAAAGCTCAAAAACCATCGGACAATGACTCAGGATCTCAATTGTCTTTATTTTAATAATACTTAGCGGAGAATTAAAAATCTACTTAAAGCATACGTTGTCTTTCAATCATATTGAAGATTCTTTTCAATCCTATTAGCAAACGAGGTTTTGAATGATTAGCTTATTCGGGTATCAATCCAAAATTGTTCTCGATTTTTCAAAACTAATTCAGGGGTAGTACGGTTTAAGATAAATGATTGTTCTGGAGACAATAATTCTTCTAAGTCACTTTGATCTTCTACAAACAACATTCTCAAAATAGCATCATTATCGAAACATTGAATGTCTGACTCTAATAGTTTCACATCATTGTAATTGAACCAATCACGGGCCTCTTCTTTATTAAAAAATTTCAGATACATTAAACAGGAATCAAACTCACCTAATTCTTTTTCAACTTTATCTGGATAAAAACTTCTAATAAAGTCCTCATAAAGTTCACGTCTTTTATTTCGTAAAGCAAAATTACGGATAATCAATCGATGTGGATCGTATTCAATAGTAAATTTTTTGGGATTTTCTAAATATCCGTAATGTTTATTGT
Organism: Sphingobacterium sp. SRCM116780; assembly: GCF_021442025.1. Taxonomy (NCBI): domain Bacteria; kingdom Pseudomonadati; phylum Bacteroidota; class Sphingobacteriia; order Sphingobacteriales; family Sphingobacteriaceae; genus Sphingobacterium; species Sphingobacterium sp. SRCM116780. The sequence continues at coordinate 1,253,264 of NZ_CP090446.1, read as the reverse complement.
ACTGTGCTATCCGTACATCTAAACTTTTTTTATCATTCTTCATAAACTCCCTATATATATTTGTTTATATAATAACAATCAAATACTCCTTAGTGTTTAGTTTTGAATCATTTAATTCCACGTTCTTCATTCGATACATTCCTCCGAATCAGAATTTAAGAAATAATCAAGCGTATTACCCTCGTCGAAAATAGTATGCCAGTGAATATGTGTAGAGAATCGGGCAATCTTCTAATGAAGAACGAGGAAAACAAGTATTTTATTTTATTACAAACTTTTTCACGTTTAAAGTTGTCCTTCTATTATAAGAGAAAGTTTAACTAAAGAATCATATCATGAAAAACTCAAAATTAAAAGAGGAATTTGAAAAGGTCAATGAAAGTAGTGGAACTTCACCTCATCGCTATGGTCCGGAAGCTTATAGGAAAGATAAAAAAACAATCTGCAATAAAAGTTTACTGTGGATTGGTGGTGCAATTGGTTTATTATTGATTTTGCGACATTACCAATCTGGCAAATCAATAAAAGCTTTACTTCCACTTGCAGGATTAATTGCAGGGAATTGGAAATGCCATGAAGACACAGCTCAAGTTTAATACTTATCCGTTTTATTCATTATTGTTCGCTAAAAAATACTATCGAAATTATGATTATAAATTTTAGTAACATTTACATAAAAACAAATCGATTGTTCATCAAAAATCGAAATAATCACTACACATTACTATGAGTCAAGAAAATATAAATAATAAAAGAGAAGCAGTCAAAAAATTAAAGGAATTGGCTGAAGGAATTGATTTTTGTTTTTTGTGCACAGATTTACGTAATCCTCCGTTCGAGTCAAGTCCTATGAGTGTACAAGAAGTTGATGAAGATGGCCATATTTGGTTTCTAGCATCTAAAGAAAGTGAAAAATATAAAAATTTACTAGAAAATAACCAAGCTCAACTGTATTTTTCAGACCCATCATCCATGAAGTACCTATCCATATTTGCCGTTGCTCAAATTGTTGAAGATCAAAATATAATTGACAAATATTGGAATAAGTTTGTAGAAGGCTGGTTTGAAAAAGGTCGTGAAGATCCTAATATTGTTTTATTTAAAATCATTCCTGAACATGCTCATTATTGGGATACTAAACATCATAAACTGGTTTCTTACGCGCTGACTTTGTTCAACTCGTTAGGTGGAACCCAAAATGATCAAGGTCGAGAGGGTGAGATTCGCATTTAAATTAATTTAGATATTTTAAATAAGTAAACATTATGAGAAAATTAACAGTTTTATCAGCGTTTTTATTGGGTATCATGCTGTATGCATGCAATAACAATACGCCGCAGGAAAAAGCAACAAATGAAATGGAAAAAACAGAGGAAAAAGCTCTGGATGCGGCAAATGATGCAAGAAAGGCTTCTGAAAATGCAACAACCAAAGACATGGAGAAAATCATATATTCAAACATGGCGGCTGCAAATGAAGCGATTGCTAAAATCAGTATGCCAGCTTTGGCTAATGATAAAGCGAAAGAATTGTGTGCTGATTTAGGTAAATCAATTGTAGATCGAATTAACGCAAGAACTACAGAGGAAATCATGGACTCACAAAAGGATATTCTAGAAGATAGATCTGATGTAGAAAAAGCATTAAGAGAGAAAAAAATATCTGTTGCAGATAAAGATGGTATTTTAAAATACGCTGACGATTGTATAGCAGCTGCAAGAGCAACTTTATAAGGATAATAACTTCCTAACAAATTGTAGCATGTCTCGGTAATTTAGTTTATCGAGACATTATTGTTTATGAATAAATATAATTATAACCCTATTTCAATCATTGGGCTATATACACTGGTAGGATTTAGTGACTAAAATCACAGATTATTAATTGAATGCTTGTTGCAATTTAATTTGGAATTATCTGCTATTAACTTGATATCAAAATCACAATTAATAGGGTAATAATAGGGGGTTAACAGGGGGTTAGTAGGGGATTAATAAGGGTCTACCCCTATTAAACCCCTACTAAAGCCTACTTAAATCTATCCAATCTCTATTCTACTTACGAATCTTTACCCTTTTTGAATTATTTTAAACTAAAAATAGAAATCATGGAAAAGAAACACGGTAATCAACTAAAAGATGATGCTAAATATGAGGCATTACGTCAAGCGGGAAATAGTAAGGAAAAGTCTGCGCGAATTGCAAATACTCCTGATTCAGAAAAACATAACAGCAAGGATAAATTAGAAGACAGAGCTAAAGCATCTCTTTTGAAGGAGGCTAAAACTATCGGAATAATAGGCCGTCAAAAAATGACGAAAGAAAAATTAATTACTGCAATTCGGGAACATTAGTATCTCCTTGTATACATTATGCAAGTATAACGAACAAATTGTATCTTCCAAGTTTGTTATCTCCTCCACATATACACAAAGACAATCAGCATGATAATGATTGCTACCCAAACTGCCCAATGAATGGTCTTAGCAGCAGGTACATCATCTGGTTCATTTTTAACAACTTCTGGAACTTCTTCATCTGATGAATGAGGTTTCTTATCAAAATTCTTTTCCATTTTTAATTGTTTTAATGTGGATTAGCAAGCGAATCAATAGTAGCTGAATCTGTCTTTAGCGTATCACTTTGCATAGACATCTCCTGTTGTTCACTTAAATTATAGCGGGTATTGTCACCTGCGGATGGTGGAATCTTATTATCACTACCTTCTTTATTATTTTGGCATGAGTATAAAATTCCAAAAGATAAAAATATGATGATTGCTATTCGTTTGCTGTTTTTCATAATACTATTTGGGTTTAGTTTATAACTAACTAACCTGATTTTTTTTATATTGTTTGAAACAGCTATTCATACAGGCATTAAAACATATAAAAACAAGTATAAATACGACAACATAATGTCTAGTTAAAAATTGGGTATGTTAAATTTATTGTATTAAACCATTTTTTAATGCATATTTAATTAATGAAGCTGTATTTTTGACAGATGTTTTTTCTAATAAATTTTGTCGATGTCCCTCAACAGTCCGTTTACTTAGAAAAAGTTTATCTGCAATTTGCATATTCGTAAACCCTTCTCCAATCAGTTGCAATACCTCCAGTTCTCTCGCCGTCAATCCAATCTTTTCAACGATTTGATCTACTTGCTGAAATGCTGATGGACTTCTTCGAAAATTATCTAATAACAATGTGCTCATCTCTTCACAAATAAACTTCCCACCCTTTGCTACCTGCCTTATGCAAAATAACATCTCTTCATACCCAACATTTTTAACCAAATAACCAACTATACCATTTTCAAATGCTTGCAACATAAGTTGAAGATCATTTAGCATGGAAAGTACTATTATTTTAATTGTTGGATAATCACGACGTACGTGAGAGATCAACTCCAAACCGTCCATATTCAACATATTAATATCTGTGATGAGAATATGTGGAATATTTCCATTTTTTAAAATCGCTAATATTTCATTTCCATTTTTTCCATAATCGATTACAGAAAGATCGGGCTGCGATTCTAATAATAATTTAATTCCATTTAAGACGACCTGATGATCTTCTGCTAGCATAATTTTAATCATAACTTAGTTTATTTTAAAGGAGATGTATTTTATTATTAAAAATCTGGAACTAGCTACCTCATTCTTGTATATAAAAATCCATTGTCAAAAATATGTTCGATATACACCTTTAAATTAATTGATGCAGCCTATTCATAACTTTCGATTAAAAACAAATCAAGAATTTAATCATCATTTCAGATGACTTAAAGGCAACAGGATCCTAATGTTTTAATGAGATTATATATTTTTCATTTTGATCTACTATAGCCTCCTAATTAGAATTTCCTTCTTTTCCATAGTGTATTTCATTAATTAAACGCACAAAAATCGCACCGTTAAAGATGTATTTAACTCGTAGTTAGCTCCGATGTTTTACTGATAAAATTTATATGAAATAAGTTGATTAATCTCCCGTCAGAAAGCAAATCTCTTGATGGGTATGTATATTGCGAAATTTTGCAGAAAGATAATCTTTAGCACCATGCAAACGTTCGTAGTCAGGATTTTTACTGTAACTATGTTCTATTTCAGCCAAAGCTTTTAAGACTTCTATCTCATCGATACATATTTTATATACTTGTTCAGTATAATTACCCGATTGTTGATCTTCTGTACTCTTAATGATCTTGATGAGTCTCCGGGGAAAACTTTGTTCCATAATATTGTCGTTTTTTAAGCACTTCAGTTAGTAGCTTTTTTTATTGAACAGGCCAACAACCAGCAATGTTCATTCTTTAAAAAAAGTAACATACATTATATAATAAATTGAGTATTAAAACTGAAAGAAGTGAGTTAAATACGCATTAATAATCAGACAAGAAGAAATTACGCTTTAGTACCAGACATCTCAACTTAGACTCGATCAAATTGTAAAAGTGTTTTATTATAGTAATCTATAGCTTAAACAAAAAAGACAAGCTTGACAGAATAACATGAGAAGCATTCTTAAAGTTTACTATTAAGAAAGTAAAAAAATCAATAACTTATTTCAATGTACAGGTATAAAGCCCCAATTTTTTCAGTTTTATACGGATTTAAACTTTGCTAGCTATCCCTATGTGGCAACTATTTCTTTATATAGTTTTAGTCAAACAGCTTTTAAATATATTTAAAAGCTGTTTGATGTAGTTTTATAAAGAAAACGTACTAATACGTCTAACAAAAAGTAAATAATCAAAGTCATCTTTTCTACGAAAAGATGAACATTTTTTATGTTAAAATTTCGTTCTATTATCAGGAACTCTCATCCAACGCCTAGGAAAAAATTCGATGAATCAGATAGGTATAACATGCTACACTTATGGAAACACAACTTATTAATACTGCAAAGATCATTTTATTAAAACGTCTCACACTTATCGGCGTACCCTATTTATGAATGAAAAACAAGAAAAAACAAAGGGGAATCCAATTTCTTATTGAAAGATATTGAAACTGCATTAAACCGACTGGACGAGAAGCACTATTTAGGTTTTACCATGTACTTGGAAGGATATAAATACCAGAAGATAGCCACTCATCTGCAGGCATCAGAAGGATCAAAAAAACGCATTCACAAATCTTGGAGGATGCTTCAATAGCATCATTATACTTACCGTCTGAGTACAAAGATAATCTTGTTAATATACAGCTATCAAATTGCTGTAACACGACCTATGAAGAAATTAGTAAACTAAAATTAGGAATGAATATATATAAAAAAAGAACGATTATCGTTTCCAACAGATTACCAATACGAATTGAACGTCAAGGCAATGAACTTGTATTTATTTCAAGTGAAGGAGGATTGGCTACTGGTTTGGGATCGATTTATAAGAAAGAAGAAAACATTTGGATAGGTTGGCCAGGTATTATTCCATTAAATGTAGAAGAGGAAATCTATATAAAATCTCATTTGGCCAAATTAAATTTAATTCCGGTATTTTTATCAGAAGAGGAACTAAGAGGGTATTACGAAGGATTTTCAAATGAAGTATTATGGCCCGTATTTCATTATAGTTCATCCTATGCCGTTTACAGAACGAGCGATTGGGAAATGTATAAAAAAGTAAATGAAAAATTTTCAAGACATCAATGAAAAGGATGAAGTATGGATTCATGACTATCAGTTGATGTTACTACCACAAATGGTGCGAAAATTATATCAAAATACTGCAATAGGTTATTTTCAGCATATCCCCTTTCCTAATGATGAGGTATTTAGAAGTATACCTTGGAGAGATGAATTGTTAAATGGTCTTTTAGGAGCAGATCTCATTGGTTTTCACACCTTTAATGATACGCAACATTTCTTAAATTCATGTGCACATATTCTCGGACTGAATGTACACAACAACTGTCTACACGCAGGTGGGCGTAGTATTTTTACAGAAGTTTATCCTATGGGTATCGATTTTGAAAAATTTTCCCAATTGGCACATAGTGAACCTATACTCCTACGATCTCAAGAAATAAGAGAATATTATAAAAACAGAAAAATCATCCTGAGTATTGATCGATTAGATTACAGCAAAGGAATCCTAGAGCGTCTATTGGCCTATGAAAGTCTGCTTGTGACTTATCCTGAACGACGAGAACAGGTCGTCCTCTATATGATTGTTGTACCATCACGTGATCATGTTGCTCAGTACAAGCAATTACTAGATGAGATTGATCGAACAGTGGGGCATATTAATGCTATTTATGGAAGCAACGAATGGACTCCGATTGCATATTTTTATAATTCATTTCCTATAGAAGAATTGTCTTCTCTATACGTCGCTGCAGATATCTGTTTAATAACATCCATTCGAGATGGCATGAACCTCGTATGTAAGGAATATATAGCAAGCAAAGAGACCAGCAATGGAGTTCTTATTTTGAGTGAGCTGGCTGGTGCTGCTAAAGAGCTTACTCAAGCAATCCTAATCAATCCCAATGCAACGGATCAAGTACGGGATGCCATACATACGGCTTTAGACATGCCCACTTATGAACAACGCAGAAGACTAAATGACAGTATTGAAATCGTTAAAAAATTCAACATCCGACATTGGGTAAGGTTATTCTTCAATAGACTGCGGGAGATTAAAGTATTTCAACAGAATGAAATGGCAAGAAAAATTAATCTTGACACAAAGAAAACTATTCTCAATAAATATAATCATGCTACAAGAAGGTTATTTTTTCTTGACTATGATGGTACATTAATTGGATTTCAAAATGATGCTGCTGCAGCTTCACCTACCCGATCGTTGTATGATACGCTGAATCTACTTCAGGAAAATGAAGCTAGTCAAATTGTCATCATCAGTGGAAGACCTCATGATACACTGGAAAATTGGTTTGCTAATGAGAAATACTACTTAGTGGCAGAGCACGGTGCTTGGACGAACTATCCGACACATAAATGGCATAGTGTTGCTATTTTATCTACTCGTTGGAAAATACCAGTCAAACACATCATGACAAAATTCGCTAATAATACTGCTGGTTCGGTCATTGAAGAAAAATCCTATTCTTTAGCTTGGCACTATCGTAAAGCACAACCAGGATTAGGGCAACTTCGTGCTTTAGAATTAACCGAAAGTTTACGGTATTTAGTTCAACAACATGGATTACAACTTTTAATGGGGGACAAAGTAATCGAGGTAAAAGGTAGTGAATTGAATAAAGGTAAAGCAGCGATCGAAATCGTAAATGACTATAAACCAGATTTCATTTTTGCTATCGGGGACGATGAAACAGATGAAGATATGTTTTTGGAGCTACCTCCAGAGGCCATTACCATTAAGGTTGGGAACAAAAAATCGGCAGCACAGTTCTATGTAGAAGATCAACAAGAAGCAATCCAGCTGATTGAGTATTTTGCACATAATAAAAATCAAATAGATCAGATCTCCTCACATCCTAATCACAATAAATTCAGTAATCATGAAAACAACAAAACGACATACTTACAATAGTGGAATTATTGGCAATTGTTCCTATATAGCTCATGTTAATGAAACCGGAAATATCGTATGGCTTTGTTGGCCTACATTCCAAGATTCATTTGTATTTGGAGGATTGTTGGATCAGGAAAAAGGAGGCGAATTTTCAATTCTTCCCACTTCCGACTTAACATATAAAGAACAGCATTATATTGAAAACACTAACATTCTGACAACGACATTGACATCAGCTGAGGGAACGTACCGAATTACCGATTTTGCTCCTCGATTCGAACAGTATGAACGCTATTACAAACCACTCATGTTGATTCGTAAAATAGAGCCCTTACAAGGTCAACCAAAAATTAAAGTCAGATGTATCCCAAAATATGCTTATGGAGAACAGGGGTTTGTCAAAAATAGAGGAAGCAATCATATTCAATTCGAACAAGAAGATATCAAGATCAGACTTGCAACCAATATGCCAGTCAGCCATTTTTTTGATGACATCCCCTATGTCCTAAGTGGTACTATTTATTTGGTGATGACTTTTGGAAGTCCATTTGAAGCTCCTATAGAACGTACGGCAGAAGAATTTCTGTTAAGAACAAAAGCTTATTGGCAAAAATGGATCAAGAATGCTTCCATTCCTTCCTTTTATCAAAAAGAGGTAATACGGTCTGCCTTAGTTCTTAAACTTCATCAATACGAAGATACAGGAGCCCTTATCGCGGCAAGTACAACGAGTTTACCTGAATATCCTGGTAGTGGCCGTAATTGGGATTATAGATATTGCTGGTTACGAGACAGTTATTATGTATTGACTGCCTTAAGCCATATTGGACAATTTGAAGAAATGGAAAAATATGCGTCCTATATCGCGAACATCACACAGACAGATACTGGCAGGTTGCAACCACTATATGGTATAATGGGACAGCATCGATTGGAAGAATCAACACTGGATCATCTGACAGGATATTTAGGAAATAAACCTATTCGAATCGGTAATCAGGCTTATGAACACATACAAAATGATGTATATGGACAAGCCCTAATCGCATTATTACCACTTTTTACCGACCATCGCTTTAGTCATCAAAATATGGGTTTAGCAAAATCATGGACCACTTTTATTTTAGATAAAATAAAAAATACCATCGACGAGTTGGACGTGGGAATATGGGAATTTAGAAATTTTGAAAACAGGCATTGTTATTCAAACTTATTTCAATGGGCAGGTGCTACCGCAGCACTAAAAATAGCTGAACAATATGGTTTTGAGGAGATAAAACAGGAGGCCCAACAATTAAGAGACCAAGCTACTGCTCATATCGAAAGCTGTTACGATATTAATCGACAAGTATACACGACAGCAACAGATAATGAACACTTAGATGCCTCCACCTTACAATTGATTATGATGAACTATCTGAACCCATCAAGTAACAAAGCAAAACGACATTTGGAAGAACTGGAAGCTGAATTAAAAGGAGAAAATGGATTGTTCTATCGTTATCTGTATAAAGATGATTTTGGAAAGCCAAAAGCAACATTTTTGGTTTGTGCATTTTGGTATGTGGAAGCATTGGCTTGTGTTGGGAGACTTGATGAAGCACAGGAAGTATTCAAACAGCTATTAACATATGGTAATCATTTGATGCTATTTAGTGAAGATGTAGACGATCAGGATGGAAGTCAGTGGGGTAATTTTCCACAAGCCTATAGTCATGTAGGCTTGGTAAATGCAGCTTATCGGATTTCTGTAAAATTGGATAATCCTACTTTTTTATAGTGTCTCAAGTTATTTAATGAGACATAAATTAAATTTTTTCAAACTTTTTAAAGCTGGTATAAGTTCTTTAAGTGGTATCAACCACTTAAAGCGTATTAAAGAATTTAATATTAACATAAATTTCACCCTTATAAATAGATATAGATGCGAGCAATTTGGACAGGAGCTATTGGCTTTGGGTTGGTCAATATTCCTATAAAACTATACAGCGCAACAGCAAGTAGTAGTTTAGACTTGGATATGCTGGATAGAAAGGATCAATCGAATATAAAATTCAAAAGAGTCAATGAAAAAACAGGAAAAGAAGTCGGTTGGGAAAATATCGTTAAAGGTTATTTTCTAAAGGATCATTATGTAATCTTAGAGGATGCTGATTTTGAAGAAGCCAGTCCTGAAAAAACAAAAATGATTAACCTCCATGCATTTGTACAACTCAATGAGATCGACAGTATCTATTTTGAAACTCCATACTTTATGGAACCTCAAAAAGGAGGCGAAAAAGCTTACCAACTGCTGACGAAAGCTTTAGAAAAAAGTAAAACTGCAGGTTTGGGTTCTTTTGTCATGCGCAATGTAGAGCATTTAGCTCTTGTAAAACCCTATCAAGGTGGTTTAGTTCTGAACAAAATCCGCTATCAACAAGAGATAAAGAGTATGGACGAACTTCATCTACCGAGCGCTATTAAGATTCAAAAGGCTGAAATGGATATGGCACTACAGCTTATCAAACAGCATAGTAAGGTGTTTGACATCAGCAAGTACAAAAATGAATATATGCAGGATTTGTTAAAAATCATTCAACAAAAAGATAAAGGAAAACGTGCGACCATCCGGAAGATCAATGTAGAAAATACCAAAGCAACAGAACTATTGGCTAAACTCAAAGCAAGTCTTGCTTAAAGTTTTAACAAGGCTTGCTTTAGATCAATTGGATGATCCCAAATGTTTTGCCAAGGATCAGGATTATTTTGTAGCCTGCCTGGCATGGTTTCAATATTGAAAAGAGAGATTTCTAAATTTGGATTAACTTCTTTCCAATCAAGAGGTGCACTGATCGTTGCGCCCTTCTTTGGTCGGATCGAATAAGGAGCAACCACCGTCTGTCCACTCCTATTTTGCAAGTAGTCCAGATAGATAAGACCTTTTCTTTTATCTAAATTTCTTTCTATGCTAGTCGTATCTGGATGCTTCTGTTGGACTAAGGTAGCGAGCCACTCCACAAAATTGCGAACAACTTCAAACGCATAGCGCTCTTTAAGGTAAAAATAAATATGAAGTCCTGAAGAACCTGAAGTCTTTACATGTGCCTGAACATTTACTTCATCCATGATTTCTTTAACCGTTAAAGCTACTTGAACAACTTCTTGAAAATCCATACCATTAGGATCAAGATCAAGTACAGCAAAGGTTGGTTTATCAGGTTTTTTATAAGAAGAAAGCCATGGATTGATTTCTATGGAACCTAGGTTAGCAAGATAAAGCAGCGTTTCTTTATTATTGCAGATCAGATAATTTATATCGCGATTACTACTTTCAGAAAATATACTTTTTGTTTTAATCCAACTTGGTAGATTTTTAATATCCAGATCCTTTTGAAAAAAACCTTTGCTGTTGATACCGTTTGGAAAACGATGAAGAGAAATTGGCTTATCGTGCAGGTAGGGTAACAAAAAATCACCAAACTGTTCGTAGTAAGCTAACATTTGCCCTTTGGTATATCCTTCCTCTGGCCAGTAAATTTTATCAAGATGACTTAATTGAACCAGATGTCTGTTGATTTTTAATTGTTCTTTTTCTATACTCGGAAGCTGTGTTGTTTTTATTTCTTCAGTATTCATGCTATCCTTAGTTTTATCTGTACGCAATCCCTTAAATACAGGTTGTCTCAAATGATGATCTTGTGTCCAATCACTATAATAGATTTCAGCTACTAGTTTTGGAATCAACCAAGTAACCTCTTTTTCTTTTGCGATCTTGATCGACTTATCGAATGGTTTATTCGATCTAATGAGTTTTTCAAATTCTTGATAAAGTTCTTTTAAATCACTGTCTTTAAATCCTGTACCACAATTCCCTAGATAAATAAGGCGATCATGGTCATAATAGCCCAAAACAAGTGCTCCAAAATAGTCGCGTGTACCTTGTGGTTGCGTATACCCACAGATTAACGCTTCTAGACTTTTATGTACTTTCACTTTAATCCAATCTCCTGTACGTTTGCCTCGTTGATAGCTGCTATCCCTTAATTTACCAATAATTCCTTCCCAGCCCATTTTTGCAGCAACAGATAATAAATTTGATGGTTTTTCCGCTAAGGTCTCAACAGGTAATAACGGGAAAGAAAAGTGTTTCTTCAGTGTCAAATCCAATAATTCCTTTCGCTCAAAAAGTGGAAAAGAGGTTAAATCATTTCCGTTCAATTCCAAAATATCAAATATGTAATATTTCAACAGTAAACCTGCTTTAAGTGGTTCTCCGCTTTTTAATTCCTGAAATTTAGAATAACCATTCTGATCTTCAACAACTATTTCTCCATCGAGTTGAAAATTTTGTAAAGAAATCTCTTCTAAACTTTTCACTATGCTCGGAAATAATTTATTCATTGGCAGCCCATTACGAGACACTAGATTGACTTGTTGCTTATTTACAGATGCTAACAAACGAAAACCATCATATTTCTTTTCATAAATCCAATTAACATCTTCGGGTAACTGTGAAACCAATTGGGTGAGCATGACTCCATTTTCTTTATCGGATGAATTGTCTTTTTTATTTTTAGGAGGTTCTTTGGTCTTTATACTATCTTTTTTCTTACCTTGAATTGCCGAGGTACCACGTCCTATTTTCTTGACAGCATCATCTATAAAACTCTCAATATCAAAGGATATTTGTGTTGCATATTTGTCTTTATGTTTGATCAGCAACCAGTTCTTCTCCTGACCATCCTTGATCAAAACCAATACAAATTCTCCTTTCAAGATATGTCCATGCAAGATAAATTTAAGGGAGCCATTTTCTAATTTTTTCAAAAACTGGAGAGCAGTATCGTCTTCTAAAAAATCATAATAACCAGCGTCGAAAATACTCACTTGTCCTGCCCCATAATTTCCCTCAGGAATACTTCCTTCAAAAGAAGCGTAATCGATAGGATGATCTTCTACCCTTACAGCTAATCGCTTATCTTGAGGATTCATAGATGGTCCTTTTGGCACAGCCCAGCTTTTTAAAACACCGTCTAATTCCAGTCGAAAATCATAGTGCAAACGACTAGCATGGTGGCGCTGTACCACAAAGCGCAAACGTGTTACTTTTCGAGATTTAGCGGCTCCGCTCGGTTCCTTTGTCTGATTAAAATCACGCTTGTTTTGATAGGGTGATAATTTGCCCATAACTTTTCTTTAATGAACAGCAGAATGGATCCAAATGTTCATAACATCCGCTAAAAACACATGGTATCCACTTATGATTGTAGGTGGATAGTTAAACAAAATCCATTTTCGGATGTTCTTTAAATAAAGGCAGTACAATGAAAAATATTATTCCGAAACAAAAAGAAGGAAACAAATTGGATTGTTTTGAAACAGTTGAATTCTCCACAACTGAAAATGCTGATCAAGCTTTTAAAATAGCAAAACAAAATTTATTAGAAATTAATAGCTGGCATATAATAGCAGCAATTCCAGCAGCAACATTTCAGCTAGTCGATACTACTGGACAACCATTAGAAAGGATAATACAACTGCATGACTATATAAAAATAGATATCCCAGGTCCTGGACTTCCAAGAACGGAGGGTTATGATTGGGTAAACGTTGTGCATCTGGAAGAAAAAGATATGGAGGAATTTAAAATACTATCTATCAGTCTCAAACCATGTCCTGATCCTACAAAGCAAGAAAATAAAGATACGGCACATTTTTTTGAAGGAATCGCCACCTCTACACTTATAATCGAACAACGAAATAATAGCTTATTATTTCAATATGCGGGTCGAAATGAAGTCTTGAATACCTCAAACAGTATTATTCTGGATAATGTGCGAAACTTTGTTGTTGGCTTAGGTGCAATAATGGGGGTATCTTTTCCCCAGTGGAAAGCTTTGATAAAAGGATTTGCTAATCAGGTGAAGGATTTAGATTAGTGCTTCTGTATTTTTATGTTATGCAGGTGAGGGAAAACAAAATTTTAAAACAATGTTAAGAAGCTTCTTCTTTAAGAAAATCTTCTCTACAGGGTGTAAACGAATCAATAAGCTCTCCTGCGGATATGCATTCACAACCATGTACTGAATTTGCAGGAATAATACAACTATCCCCTTCTTCTAGTGTTTGCACTACATCATCAATGATATACAGAAATTTACCTGATTTAACATACGAGATTTGTATATGTGGATGTTGATGTAGCTCACCCTTTGCCCCTTTTTCAAACTTAACTTTAGTCAGCATCATCATAGAATTAAACACGGCTACCTGCCTTTTAACTCCTTTTCCCAAATCTTCCCAAGTGTTTTGATTCTCTAGATGGAACAATTCTTCTTTCATATTTATAACAACCTATTTTACAACGGAATACTACATTAATTTAAACCTTTTTTACATAAAAAGGAATTCATTTACCATAGCTTATGAAACAATAATTAATATAATAGCAACAATAGCAGGTAATGCCTGTACAAAAAATATTTTTTTTGAGGCTGAAAATGCACCATAAATTCCTGCAATAACAACACATCCTAAAAAAAATAATGCAATATTCTTTTGCCAATACAGATCGCAAATAATAAGTGACCAAATTAAACCAGCTGCTAAAAACCCATTATATAATCCTTGATTTGCTGCCAGACCTTTGGTTGGTGTAAACAATTCTTTTGGCATAGCGTCCTTAAAGACTTCTTTTCCCTTGGTTTCCCAAGCAAACATTTCCATCCATAAAATATATAAATGCTCCACTGCAACTAAACTTATGGCAATTTTCGAATATATTTCCATTATTACTTCAATAAGGTGATCATGATAGAACTAAGATAAGTATTTTACTTTATTCTGCTTCTAAAATTATGTGTGTTGGATATATGAAGGGAATTTATCGCAATTAAAAGGGATAAGACAGAAAATTCCTCCACTTTCCCGATTCTGCAACTTCTTTTATAACAGTGTTACGCTCTTCTAAGAATCGTTTCATATATCTTTTAAGAAACATCCACTCCGCTAATCTCCCTAATATCCCCCATGGAGCGCGAAACTGAAAAATATCTTTCATTACAACTTCATCATTGATCTCTTCAAAAATATGCTGATGTTCCATAAATTCAAAAATGCCTTGAATCATTTTATCTTCAAAGAAATAAGGCTCTTTCATCTGCGTAATTCGAACTGTTAACGTTTGATAAATTCCTAAATGTTTAGCTTTCCATTTAACAGTTTCGTGCAATTTTATTAGTCCAGAGGTAACACCTGCTATTGCTTTTTCATGGGTATCCGTAGTCGATAGCATATGAAGATCAATACTTCGAGATAGATCAAATACAACTATAAGGGGTGCCTTAATGCTTGTTTCTAAAATTAAAAGGGCCATCGTTATTTTGTTTTTTATTTCTAATAGCAGCGGTTCCAATTGTTCTTTATTCTAATTTGTAGCTTAGCTTTTAGCAAATCATCCAAAAGAAATATTATGATTAATGAAGGTGAAGACGATTTAAAATTACAATTTAGGTGTTACCCATGTAATTAAACAACCTAAAAAATAACAAAAGATATCTATCCAGCTAAAACTATTTCCCAAGAGTATATAAGGAATACTTCCAGCTTGGAGGCCTAAAAAATCAGCAAACTTAAAGTATTGTAATAACTCAATAACAATAGAAAAAATGAAAATAGCTAGAAGGAGTTTTGTTTTATCTATATCACAAAAGATTTTGATCATCGTATACAATAATATAACCACAATCACATCTCCGATATAAGCCCTTAACCAAAAAATATCCTTCCATATAGTCGCTATCAAAATTTCCAAGATAAATAACAAAAAGGTCAATAGTAAATACTTGCTTGAAAATCTAAAATTAAAGCTATGTTGCATGTTTCTGAAAAAATTATTTAAAAATTCTAATGCTATGATTCTATTTCATCAACAGATTTTTTTATCTGAAGATTTTAGTGAATGAAAGGTTATCATTCATCTAAACGTTCATCTCAAATAGGGTAAATAAATTATTTTGATAATGTGTAGGCATATCTGCTGTCCCTTGTATCGAAATGGTATCTACAATGGTAAACCCACATTTTTTATAATAATCATTCAATCGATCATTTCCCGCCGTTGTATCCATTCGGATAAAAGTCTTATGTTCCTTTAGAGCTAAATCTTTTACGAAATCTATTATTTTCTTTACGAAATTCTGTCCTCTAAAGTCAGGATTAGTCGCAATACGATGAATGTAAATTGCAGGATCTGCATCCTTTTCTTTCCAAATAATAGGATCTGATGTTGTTAATAAAAATACACAAGCAATTTTACCATCAATAACTATTTTATATTGTAATTCTGATTCTATTTCTTTGAGGACAGCTTGATCGTCAAACCCTATCCAGTTAGCATTCCCTACTGAACGTTGGAATGCAATTGCTTTATGATACAACTCCATATGAGCAGATAAATCAGAGATACAGCTTTTTTCTATAATCATGACATATAAATTATGATGCAAGCAGAGACTTTGTATTAAATATTCGTATAAATATAACAGATTTGTCTTGTATTCAAATCATTTCACCTATTTCTATCGACTAAAAACAAGTTAAGTACTAAATTTTTATGATGTATATGTTTATTGAGTATAGAAGAGGATAAAATTTAACAAAAGAAGAGTAATTATATATTTTTTTGATTCATATCTTAGTAATTTTATTCCTCTTCCTTATTGCTTTTTGTATATTTGAAGCATGACTATTGAAGAACTAAAAGAATACTTTGATTCTGTTTCATTACCAAATGAGATACAAATTACGATCGATATGCATGTTTTTGATATGCCTAAATTTATTCAGTCAAATTTAGCAGCTCTTGAAAGATGGACAAAGGAAAAGGAGAAATGCCCTTCTTACTTGCGGCTCATGAACTTGAAAGATGCGCTTGAAAAGCAACATTAAAAAAGTCCGATAAAAAAAATCGGACTTTTTTAATGTTGCAATAAGCTATGCTGAGTGGCTGTAAAAATATTACGAAATACAATATTCATTTCATGCTCACGTTGAGCAGCTGCAATACCACAAAGCGGAAACAAAGCGATGATGTTTTGTTTAATTATTACTACAAAATCTCGACTTTCAACAGCAATACTGTCATATAACGACTGATTATCTTTTTTATATGTTAGATTTTGCCATGAATGTTCAGCTAATTTATAAATAGAGAGTCTGCGGGTATCAAGATCATGTTGTATCCCATCCAATAATTTAAACTTTTCCTTTCCTTTATTTTCTAACCAAATGGTATCATTAGATCGTTGAATAAAATATTTCTCAACTAAATCAAGAAAACGTTTATACATCCCTATAAAATTAGTTAATAAGGTTAATTCTGCAAATGGCATAAATGGATACTGGTACAATTGATCAGACCAAGTACTTGTTGTCTCTTTTATCAGAAAACTCCTTGATGCTTTTACAAAATGGTTTTCTACGGAAAAACTATGACTTGCGGTACATTCAAGGCCAAAAGTATCCCAGTCATAATGTATTAACACATCATCTCGATCAAAAAAGAATGATTTTACAAGTGATTCCCCATGTTCATCAAGTAACGGTATACCGTTTTCAGTTACTATACAATTTGCCGTGAAATGGGTCAAATGGGGAGCTCCTGTTGCATATTTCCAATATCCTTTAATTCGATATCCATCGTTCATTTTTTCCGCATATCCAGAAGCACGTCCGCTGCCTCCAAGACAGACCGCGGGGTTTTCAAAGATCTCTTTCCCAATTTGTGGATCAATAAACCCGACAAAAAGATTTGCTCCTGAACATAATGTGACTGTCCATGCTAGTCCCCCATCATAATAGGCTAATTCTTCTAAAAACTGGAGCCCGTCTATTAAAGGTAGTCCCATTCCACCGAGAGATTTTGGCACCCAAATCTTGAACCATTTTTCAGAAATAGCTAAATCTAATTGTTGCGAAGTCATTGATTTAGCTTGAATCGCTAATGCCTGCTGATCCTTTATTATATTAATTTGAGCTTGGTTGAGCAACATATGTAAATTCACGTTTTAAAAGTCGTTTCCAGTTAAAATAGCCAAAAAATGCCATGACAAATAAAAATAAAGTTAAAGCAGCAAACAGTAATAGACCTTTATGGTAAAGTAAAGGTATTGCCATGAGGTTACTGATGTTTAATAGTATCCAGTTTTCTATCTTCCGTTTTGCTAATAACCACATTCCTGCCCATGCTGTACAAGACACAAGTGCATCCCACAAAGGAACATCCGAATCCGTAACATGTATCAATCCAAAATAGAATATATTAAATCCAATAAAGCAAATCATCAGCACAACGATCCAATCTTTTTTCGTTGATGTCGATATAGCCTGTGATTGATTGCTGTTCTGTTCCCAATATATCCAACCGTAGATACTCATCAGCAAATAATACATATTGAGTACAATCTCTCCATACAACTTAGCAAAGAACAACGCATATATCGATATCAAGATACCAAAAATACCGAAGAGATAATTGATCGGTTTATTAGCTTTGGCAAACCATACCTGTAGAATACCAAAGCCAACAGCAAGCCATTCGGCTAAAGACGTTGCTTTGATTTGTTGAAAAAAATCTGCTAAAATTTGATCTATATGCATTCAAGTGTGTAAAATGTAAACAATACGCACTTATGGATTGGCTATAAAAACAATGTTTTTTGAAATTAAAATCCCTACGCCAGCATTATCTGGATCAGGTATATAACAACAATTGCTCGAAGTGATGAGCAATTGTTGTTATTGGGTATAATCTCAGCCTGTTTCAGTAAAAAATTACTGCAAGCACCCCATAAGTATGGTAAAAGAAATTAATCTTTAAAATTATCTAATTTCAATGCTGTATGTGTACGCTCTCTTGTCGCTTTACATAATTCAACATTATCGTTAAGGGATTGTCCATGAGAAGGGATAATCTCACGCAATTTTTTACGATACTCATCTGATTTCGCCCGATCAGGGAAACATCTTTTAAGTAATTTGATCATAATTGCTACTGAAGTAGAAGCTCCTGGTGAAGCACCAAGCAATGCAGCAATTGAACCATCTGCAGAAGACACAACCTCTGTACCGAATTCTAATACCCCACCATGTTTAGCATCTTTTTTGATTACTTGAACACGTTGGCCTGCCGCTTCAATTTTCCAATCCTCTAATTTTGCCGTTGGCATAAATTGTTTTAATGCATCCAGCTTGTCTTTTGGACTTTTCATCACTTCAGAAATGAGGTATTTCGTCAAGTCCATATTATCACGTCCTACAGATAACATAGGTTTTATATTAGACAATTTAATAGATGCAGGTAAATCAAAATACGATCCTTGTTTCAAGAATTTAGTAGAAAACCCTGCATATGGGCCAAACAGTAGCGCTTGTTTACCATCTATATAACGTGTATCTAAGTGTGGAACAGACATGGGTGGCGCACCAATTGATGCTTTTCCATACACTTTAGCATGATGTCCATTAATAACCTCTTCATTGACACATCGCAACCACTGACCACCTACTGGAAAACCTCCGTATCCTTTTGATTCTGGGATGCCTGATTTTTCTAGTAGCAACAAAGAATGTCCACCAGCACCAATAAATACAAATTTAGCATTGATTTCACGTTTTTCTCCGGTCTGTAAATCCTTTACTTCTATTTTCCAAGTGTCGTTATCATTTCTTTCAATATCACGCACTTCCTGCTTTAGATGTAAGGTAATATTATCTTTCGCATCAAGATGCTTAACTAAATCACGTGTTAATGAACCAAAATTTACATCAGTACCTAAAATCATTTTAGTCGCAGCAATTTTATCATCCGCTGGGCGACCTTTCATCATTAAAGGTATCCATTCGTTAAGAACAGCTTTATCTTCTGTAAACTCCATTCCTTTAAACAAATTATTCGGAGATAAGGCATCAAATCTTTTACGTAAAAAATCAATATCCTTTTCGCCAAATACAGCACTCATATGCGGAACTGAACGAATAAAATCTTCTGGTTTTGGAATAACTCCTTTATCAACTAAATAAGTCCAAAATTGTTTAGACACTTCAAATTGTTCAGCAATACTAATTGCTTTATCAATTTCTACAGAACCATCTTCTTTTTGTGGTGTGTAATTCAATTCACATAATGCCGAGTGGCCAGTTCCTGCATTATTCCATGCATCAGAACTTTCTGCAGCGACTACATCTAAACGTTCTAAAATCTCTATTTTAATATCTGGACTTAACTCATTAATTAGTGTGCCCAAAGTTGCGCTCATGATACCTGCGCCAATTAAAACGACATCTACCTCTTTGGTATTTTTTGTTTTTTTACTCATGTCTTTGTGATTGATGCAAATTTAATATAGATTTTTATATTAACGTAATCCTTTTGTCAAAAAACTGTACTTTTTAGAGAGACTTATTCAAAAATACCATACTTTTATTAAGAATTCCCTAACTTCCAATAAAGCGTTCATTTCCATTGGCAATTTGCCTTCAAGATCAAGGCGCTTTAAAAGCTTTAATTTCCAATTATTGTTCTAAATCATTGAATTAAATTGTGTATAATGTTGCTATTGTAGGATAGTTTTAACATTTTTGCAAGAACCCTTTATTAAATATTAATACATAAGAATGAAATTACTTGAAGGAAAAATTGCTCTTATTACTGGAGCATCAAAAGGAATAGGTAGAAAAATTGCTGAAGTATTTGCTCAAAATGGAGCAAATGTAGCATTCACATATTTATCATCTGTGGAAAAAGGTCAGGCTTTAGAGCAAGAACTTCAGGCTTTCGGAACTACTGTAAAAGGTTACCGTTCGGATGCATCAAAATTTGATGAAGCGGATAAATTAATTAGCGATATTGTAGCTGATTTTGGCACCATTGATATTGTGGTAAACAATGCTGGAATTACAAAAGATGGGTTGTTGATGCGTATGACAGAAGAAAACTGGGATGATGTTATCAATGTAAACTTGAAATCGATTTTTAATATAACAAAAGCGGCGTCTAAAGTTATGATGAAGAACCGTAAAGGGTCGTTTATCAATATGAGTTCCGTTGTTGGGGTTCAAGGGAATGCTGGTCAAGCTAATTATGCCGCTTCTAAGGCAGGTATTATTGGTTTCTCTAAATCTATCGCTAAAGAATTAGGATCAAGAAATATCCGGACTAATGTGGTTGCACCTGGATTTATTCGTACAGAAATGACGGAAGTATTAGATCCTAAAGTTGTTGAAGGATGGGAAGCAGGTATTCCATTAAAGCGTGCTGGAGAGGCTGAAGACGTTGCTAATGTTTGTTTATTTTTAGCATCAGATCTATCTGCTTATGTAACTGGCCAAGTATTACCCGTTGACGGTGGAATGTTATAAAATAATAGCATTAATGAGACAAAAAAGGTTCTTGTGTTAATTGCATAAGAACCTTTTTTGTTTTTCATTCAACTTTTAATAATATGTATATTTGCATGCAAATTTTTTAAAATCTATGAATTGGGATCGGATATTTACTATTCAAAATGAAACGGAATTTAATGAAATCTGTTTGAACACTTTTCGTTTTCAAATGGAACATGTAAGCATCTATCGGCAATATGTGCAACAATTAAATAGACCTATCAATGCGATCGATCATTTTACAAAAATCCCTTTTCTACCCATAGAACTTTTTAAAACACAGGCCATTATTGCAGATGGTTATTCACCTGAAATTACTTTTACAAGTTCAGGAACAACCGGAATGATTACAAGCAAACATTTGGTTGCAGAAAAGAGGGTCTATGAGCAAAGTTTCCGTGCAGCATTTGAGCAATTTTATGGGAAAATTGAAAATATTGCTATACTAGCATTACTTCCTTCATACTTAGAACGGACAGGCTCATCATTAATCTATATGATCAATGATTTAATGAAAAATAGTCATCAACCAGAAAGTAATTATTTTTTATATAATCATGAAGAGCTATATCAAACCTTATTACAGCTCAAAACCAAAGGCACAAAAACATTATTATTTGGAGTTACCTTTGCTTTACTGGATTTTATCGAGAAGTATCAGCTAGATTTTCCAAATTTAATCATTATGGAAACAGGTGGTATGAAAGGAAAACGTAAAGAGATGGTTCGTGAAGAAATACATGAACTCCTTTGTAATAGCTTCCATGTTCCAGGTATTCATTCTGAATATGGAATGACAGAATTATTATCTCAAGGGTACTCTGAAGCCAATGGTATATTCAGGCATCCGAATTGGATGAAGATATTAATCCGAGAAACGAATGATCCATTGACGTTAGCCGAAAACAAAAAAACTGGAGCAATTAATGTTATTGACTTAGCTAATCGCTATTCATGTTCGTTTATTGCAACCCAAGACCTCGGCAAAATCTATGATGATGGATCTTTTGAAGTCTTAGGTCGCTTTGATCAAAGTGATATAAGAGGTTGTAATCTATTAGTGCAATAATCTCTCTCTATTGCAAGCTAGGATCTTTAAAGGTATTTCCAGTACGCATATCACCAGAATCATAACCTTTCTTAAACCAAGCTCTACGTTGCGCCGAGGTGCCATGTGTAAATGAGTCTGGTACCGCATAACCTTGCGCTTCTGTTTGCAATTTATCATCCCCTACTGCTTCAGCTGCTGCCATTCCATCCATGATATCATTGTAATCAATTTTTATGTCTGACATTTCATTCACATGGTGTGCCCAAACACCAGCATAAAAATCCGCCTGTAACTCCGTCATTACCGATATCTTGTTATTTTCAGCCTCGCTCATTTTACCTCGCATCCCATTCGTTTCAGGAAGCAAGCCAACCAATTGCTGAATATGATGTCCAACTTCATGCGCGATCACATATGCCAAAGCAAATTCCCCTTTAGCGCCAAATTTGGTTGTCAATTCCTGATTAAAGGTTAAATCCAAATATATCTTTTGATCACCTGGACAATAAAAGGGTCCATACGAAGCTTTACCCAAACCGCATCCATTTGTTTCAGTACCTCCATCATAAACCACTAAAGTAGTTGGTGTATAATTTTTATTCAATTGTTGAGTAAACAGATTTGTCCATACAGCTTCTGTACTTGATAGAACTGTTCTTGAAAAATCTGTCAATTGTTGTTCTTCAGCACTAATTTCTCTAGGTTCACCAGTTTGTTCAGTTCCTGCTCCCATATTTTGAGCTTGCTGTAATAATTGAGCAGGATCACCACCCATTAAAAAACCAACAATCAATACAATAACTCCACCTATACCTCCTAAAGTCAGTTTCTGACCACCAGACATCCCTCTTCTATCTTCAAAGTTATCACTTTGTTTTCCACCTTGCCATTTCATAAATAAAAGATTTTAGTTTAATTCTAGTTAATAATTAATAGTATGCAAATATATTGTTTAGTTCATTACAAATTATATTCCAATTTCGATTTTCTTTATTATTATTCATCTTTATATGATAATTTTTCAGATACCGAATTATAAATATTCAGTATGTTTGCAACTTATCCAAATTGAGATGAAATTAGAAAATCAACTATTCGAAAGGGCGGGGAATAAATGTCAATTAAGCCAAGCAACTGAAAACTTAGTACTATATACATTACCTCCTGATTTGCAGCCCGATGTAGACAATACTATTGTTATTTCTCAAAAGTGTGCTAATCAATTAAATAAGACGGAACAACTAGACGTTGAGTATTGGAAATTTTTGCCAGACACTATGTGGTCTGAATTTCCCGCTGTTCAAGTAGCAGCATGGCGTATGTTGAGCCGTTTAAAAAATGAAGGATGGGCATCCGACGCTTTGGATATCTTGTATTTAGACGATGAAACCTTACAATGGGCAAAACAAACAGGTGATCATGAAAATGATGGATATGTAGCATTTCATTTAGATAGTATAGGTCAACAGTTATTTGATGGAGATTCAGTTGTTCTAACAAAAACATTAGATGTAAAAGGTTCTACGATACGAGCAACACTTGGTACTGTTGTTAAAAACATCAGACTTGTTTTTGATAATACGGAACAAATAGAAGGAAAGATTGATGGACAGACGATCGTAATACTGACAAAATATTTAAGAAAACAAAACTAAAAAAGAAAGGCTCCAACTATAGTTGGAGCCTTTCTTTTTTAGTTTTGTTTCGGATAATCCTTCATGTGAGCAAATTTGTAATTAGGATGTAATTTCAAGCTATCGATTAAATCACTCAATTTTTTTTGCGCTTGTCGCGTTTGAAACATATCATCATGCATCAATAACACAACATTATTCTTAGAAAATGATGTACCATTACGCAACCTGTTGTTGATTTGACGATAAACTTGACTTACCGATTCTACAGGCATACCAGATGGTTTTCCTTTTTTCCATTCACAATCCCATCCCATACTACGGTAACCGTTTTGATATAATAAATCTGCAGTACTTGACCCACTTTGCATATCAATACGCTTACGATCTGCAAAATACCAAATATTACGACCTGGAAGACGAACAATCTTATACTTCAAATTCAACGCCTTTTCATTATTATCAAAATCTTGGAATGAAGTCTCCGCATTACTATAAAAATTAGTAAACTTATTATTAGCATGACTATAACTATGATTATAACAATCCACTAACGGATTATTGAGATAACGTTCATAGTGTTTATGTAAAGTCTTACTCATTTTATCATGCTTCCCAATTAGAAAAACATTTATTTTTATATTTTTAGCCGTCGCTATTGAGTCAACAAATTGACTACCATTTAAAGGTCCATCATCAAATGTCAAATAAATATAGCGTGGAGATACCGAGTCCGTCAGTAATCTCGCGGTATCCACCTCATGATGCAGTATACTCTTTTTATCCTTAGTGGTCGTTGAATCAATTGATACTTTCTTTTCAACAGTATCTATAGGGTCTGCAACGTCTGTACTATCAACAGCGTCAATATGCTGAGCTCCATCCTTTTTTTTCTTGACATCTTCATTACATGATTGTAAAGCAATAGATGTTATTGATAATAATCCAAGGAACATCCCTAGACTGAATACTTTCTTCATTTTATAAGTTCACTGTTAACCCTTACCTAAAACCTAGTAAAAAGCTTAATTTTATGCTTAGTGGTTTTACGCTGTAAAAGTAAGATTAAATTTAACAGTAATCCAATTTTATGAAAGCTTTTTTCGTCCAAAATAAAATATTTTTTATCAAGTCATTTCCTAAACCTTATTGGATGTTTTTGAATACCTTTAAACCTTCTTTTAAATAAACAAGATATGAATTAGCTTCATAATCAGCACCTTGTGGTTTAATGAGAACTTTTTCCTTTAAAGGATCCATTAATACATAAAATGGCTGTGAATTCGATTCAAACTGATGTGCTTGCAAATAGCTCCATTTGCTTCCAATTGTTTTTAAGGTTTTACCATCAGCTGTCTTTTGCTGATCTTCAATCGCCAATTCCGTTCGGTCATCAACATATAATTGAATAATGACAATATCATTGTTTAAAACAGATCGTACATCAGGATCTGTCCATACATTGGCTTCCATTTTCCGACAATTCACACATGCATGTCCAGTAAAATCAATCATCACCATTTTATGATTTTTTTGAGCATATTCCATTCCTTCCTTGTAATCAAAAAATACATTCAATCCTAAAGGCGCATGAAATAAATTTGCATATTTACGACTTGAAACATCGACATTATGCGTAGCACTTCCTAAAGAAGCTTGATTCAAATCAAAGTCTTGTGTACTTTGTGGTGGTAAAAAGGCAGATATTGATTTTAATGGTGCTCCCCATAATCCAGGAATCATATAAACGGTAAAAGATAAGACTACAATCGCAAAAAAGGTTCTAACAACAGACAAATGTGCTAAGTTACTATCATGAGCAAATTTGATTTTACCCAACAAGTAAAGTCCCATCAATCCGAATATGACAATCCATAAACTCAAAAATATTTCCCTGTCAAACCAATTCCAATGATATGCCAAATCAACATTGGATAGAAATTTTAATGCAAAAGCTAGTTCTAAGAAACCCAACACTACTTTTACACTATTCAGCCAACCACCAGATTTTGGCATTGCTTTCATTGCACTAGGAAACAGCGCAAATAATGCGAATGGTATGGCTAAAGCCAGAGAAAAACCAAACATACCAATAGCAGGGCCTAATAAAGCGCCACTGGTTGCCGCTTGTACCAAAAGAGTACCAATGATAGGTCCTGTACAAGAAAACGAAACTAGGGCTAAAGTTGCAGCCATAAAAAAGATGCCTGCCCATCCCCCTTTATCGGACTTTTCATCCATCTTATTTACCCAAGAGCTTGGGAGGCTGATTTCAAACGCTCCTAAAAATGAAGCTCCAAAAGCTAACAACATCAAAAAGAAAAAGAAGTTAAAAATACCATTCGTAGATAATGAATTAAGAGCATCTGAACCAAAGATTAGTGTCACTGCGAGTCCTAATATCACATAAATGACAATAATAGAGATTCCATAAAACGAAGCTCGTCCAAAAGCTTTTGATCTATTTTGATTACCCTTGGTAAAAAAACTGACAGTAAGCGGTAACATCGGAAAAATACAAGGCATTAATAAAGCTGCAAACCCACCTAACAACCCGCCTAAAAATATGCCAAAAAGAGACGTTTCTTTGTTCTCTTCCCCTTTTATTATAGACTCCGCTTTCTTAACTACCGCAGCTGTATCTGCTTTTACTCCAATGACAGTATCCGCAGAAGAAGCTTCTTCCATAACACTTCCATCAACAAACTCTAACTCATCTACATTCTGTAATGTGTCGGGTTCTTGAGCATAGGAAAAAACAGGTAATATAAGCCCTATCAAAAGCAATAATTTTACGATTAAACTTTTCATAATTATACATAATAATGCCAAGAGGCAAATGGTGATTGGTTAGAAACCTGACCTCAAAAAGACGAATCCTTTTGGGTCAGATACTACTTAATTATAAACACACTACATCTAAAAATTTTTAGATGGAAACAAAAATTATATTTTCTCAGCTTTAAAAAGAGATTTTTCCAATCGACTAATTGGTTGAAATCCTGTAAAAGTCAAATCTGTAGAAATATAACCCTCCTGTATCGATTGCTCTTTAACCAGATCTGTACTTAGGTATTTTTTATTGTCATCACATAACAAGGTAACAACAACGGTATCATCAGCGAATTGTTCTTTCAGTTTAATCGCTCCAATAACATTTGCTCCCGAAGAGATGCCAACCGCTAATCCAAGCTCTTTTGCTAGTTTTTGAGCCATAATAATAGAATCGCCATCCGAAACAGAAACAATCTCATCCAATTCATTCAATTTGACAATAGCTGGAATAAACTCATCAGAAATTCCTTGAATACGATGTGAACCAATCTTATAACCAGTTGATAAAGTCGGACTTTCGGCTGGTTCCAAAGGATGTATTTTTACATTAGGATTTAAACTGCGGAGATGTTTACCAACCCCCATTACAGTCCCCCCTGTACCGACACCTGCAACAAACGCATCCGCAACTAACCCAATAGATGCTAATTGAAGACCGATCTCTTTACCAGTAGTCAATTCATGTGCCTCGGCATTAAATTGATTTTCAAATTGTCTAGGTAAAAATACACCTCCTTTTTTAGCTAGCTCTTCGCTTAACTGAATACTACCTAGAAACCCACCTTCTTCTTTACTAATCAATTGAATATCTGCACCCATGCTTTTGATAATATCAATACGCTCTTTACTCAACCAATTTGGCATAATAATCTTTACTTCATGTCCTAAAGCCTTACCTATAGCAGAAAAAGAAATACCTGTATTTCCGCTTGTCGCTTCAACAATCACATCTTCAGGTTGAATCTGACAATTCATATAAGCTTTATACATGATATATAATGCCATACGATCTTTGATACTCCCTGTTAAATTATAATTTTCACATTTTACGTAGATTTTTCCACTTTTTCCTTTATACGTATATTGCAATTCCAGCATCGGGGTATTGCCGACTAAACACCACAAATGTTTAAATCGACTATCAAGCTCAGGAGATAGACATTTACTAAATATTGCTTCGTTATTCATAATTCACTGTTTTATTGATTGTAGATGTTATTAAATTTCAATAAATAAAATTTAATTTCATCAGCAAATTTGACGTAAAACAAAATATTATTCAACATCAATTATAAAAAACAATAAATTTCGTTGAAATACCATTATATTTAAAATATTATTCAGTTTTAACCAAAGCATGCTCTACATATCAATAAAAAAAACAATATGCAATTAGATGAGACAGATATTAAATTATTAAGGTTATTGCAACATGATGCAACTTTAAGTAATAAAGAATTAGCTTTTCAAGTGCATAAATCTATCGCAGCTATTCATGAGCGAGTGAAAAAACTTAAACAACAAGGGTATATCAAAAAAACTGTTGCCATTCTAAATAGGCATAAAATCAATATCGATTTGATTTCATTTTCACAAGTATTTTTGAAAGCACACACAGCAGAAGTATTGAACGAATTTGAAAAAGAAGTCGCTAAATTTCCTGAAGTAATGGAATGTTATCAAATGGCAGGTTCCTATGATTTTATGCTTCGTATAGCAACTAAAGATATGCAAGCTTATCATGAATTTTTAAGATATCGATTAGCTGTATTACCGCATGTCAATACGGTGCAGACTTATTTTGTCTTATCTGAAACCAAAAGTGAGACGGCTTATCCTATCTAATATAACATGATAAAAACAAAAAAAGAGGAAACCGAAGTTTCCTCTTTTACTCAAACATCTATAAAAACTAACGCTTATCTTCTGCCATGTCCTTCACCTCTATTTGATCTATGATCATAGTCTTTTTTACCATGTTTATATTTTCCATTTTTATCACCATATCTATTGTCTCTATGATCTCTATGGTTATCATAACGATCATGGTCGTGACCACGGTCATGGTCATATGAATAACGGTTTCCTCTTCTAGAATCTCGTAAATTTACTTGATTTCTAGCATGAGCATACTGTCCGTAATTTCTACTATATCGATCATGATGGCTCCATGGATTTCTATCATTTACAACTACCTTATAGGTATTATAAAAATTAAAGTTACGGTATCTTCCTGGCAGATTTCCACGAGTGATCCATCTTCGACCTTCATAATAAGTATATCTTCTGTTGGGAACATCATAATATACATTTATTTCTGGAATGTAGTAATAACGTACATAATCATAACCAACAGGTCCCCATAAAGGTTGGCTACCGATATTAATGTTGACATTAACTTGAGCTTCTGCAGGTTTTGCAAAAAATAAACCGCCAACTAAAACCGCCAAGTAAACTAACTTTTTCATAACTGCTCCTCCTTATTTTTTAATATTATATTATCAATTTGTTGTAGATATGACTATACTTTGACTTAGAGGATTAATCCTCTACTGTTAATTTTTGTTAAAAGAATAAAATCCAGTGTTAATCAAGAGATTGAAAAAAACTTATCTATACATCTTCAATATTTTTCCACGATAAAAGTTTAAAATAGTTTGAAACAAAAACAAATCATTGTTTACTTTTGTCAGACCATCAATATTGATAAGTGTGATAGAAGATCCAATCTCCATGTGCCCATGCGGCCATTTGCTTCCGTATAGTGATTGTTGTCAAAAAGTTCATCTTGACCAAAAACAAGCAACATCAGCAGAACAATTAATGCGAGCAAGATATGCTGCTTTTGTCGTTGGAAATATTAATTTTCTATATGCTAGTTTTCATCCAGCTACCCGTAGGTTTCAAAACAAAAAACATATTGAAGCATGGGCAAAAGAATCCAAATGGATGCAATTACATATTTTAAGAAGTACCGTAAATGTAGTGGAATTTGAAGCACATTACTTAGATAGCCAGCTTAATTTACAAATCCATCATGAAAGATCGAATTTCAAAGAAATTCAAGGAATTTGGTATTATGTAGATGGAAAACTCCTATAGATAAAAAAGGATCTTAAAATAATATTAAGATCCTTTTTTATACTTGCAAAATGATTAGCTCAGCAATTCAGATTTTTCATCATCTTCTCTAAAAGGAGCCTCTTCATCAAATTCTCCCTCCCATTTAGCAACAACAACTGTTGCTAAACAGTTCCCAATTACATTAACTGATGTTCTGGCCATATCCATCAACTCATCAATACCTAAAATTGCTGCAATAACAAAAGTAGGTAAGCCAAACTGATCTGCGGTGGCAATTAATATAATTAATGAAGCACGTGGCACAGCTGCCACACCTTTGGAAGTAATCATCAACGTAAAAGCAATCATCAATTGTTCACCGAAAGATAAATGAATTCCAGCTGCTTGCGCAACAAAAATAGCAGCCAACGATAAATATAAAGACGTTCCATCAAGGTTAAAACTATAACCCGTTGGTATAACGAATGATACAATCTTACGCGGAACTCCAAATTTTTCCATTGCAGACATGGCTTTTGGCAAAGCAGCGTCAGAACTTGTTGTCGCAAAAGCGATGGATACGGGTTCTTTGATTGCATTTATAAACTTTAATACTGGAATTTTTAAGTAAAGTGCTACGGGTAACAAAACCAAAAGCAAGAAACCAAATAATGCTAAATACAAAGTCGCCAATAACATAAATAAATTCTTCAGAATGTCCACACCAAGATGTCCGACTGTAAATGCCATTGCTGCTCCTACACCTATCGGAGCAAAGTACATGATTAAGTTCGTAAACTTAAACATCGTTTCGGAAAGGCTTTCCGTAAAATCCACCAATGGTTTTCGTTTTTTCTCGTCCACCATAGCAAGACCGATACCGAACAAAACTGAAAAGACAACAATCTGCAAGACTTGATTATCATAAACAGCCTTTACAATATTTTCTGGAAAAAGATCCCTGAAAAAAGCGGTGAGCTTATAGACAGGATGAACATGTTGAGGTAAAGTCTCTAAAATTTGGGCATCATTGCTGATTTTAGCCACAGGCAATTCTTCGTGTGGCATATGTGCAACATCTACTCCAACACCTGCTTTGGTTAAATTTATAGCCCCTAGTCCAATGAAAATAGCACAGGTAGTTGCGCAAAAGAAATACAACATAGACTTCCATGCCATACGTCCCACTTGCTTTAAATCTGAATGCCCAGCAATACCATAAACTAAAGTCGCAAATAGAATAGGACCTACAATTGTTTTTACTAATTTAATGAAACCCTTACTCAAAGGTTGAAGTGATATCGCAATATTAGGAAAATCTAAACCCACGAAAATACCTAAGATCATACAGGTCAAGATCCAGGTCGTCAGATTTCTTCTAACAAAAGCATTCACCACCAACACTGTTGCAACAATCCATCTTACTGCCATTAAAAATGATGGAGAAAAATTGACCCAACTAAATTCGTAACAGATTGCAATAAGGACAGCAATAGTGATCGAAACAAGGGTAATTAGCCCCATTTTTGATTTAAACATCAGCAAACTTTTAAAAAGGTTAAATACAAAAATAAAAAAATACTAGGCATTCACAAATATAAATATGGCTGTTTGTAATAACTACAAACTTAGTAGAAAGGTAAAAGCATAAAAAAAGGTAGAATATTTTAATATTCTACCTTTTTCGAAATTTTATTTTAAATAGCAATTATTCAGCGTGTAACCAAGCTTTTTTTGCTAATAATTCTTCTTGAGATTCACGAACTTCTTCGTCATCTACACAACAATCTACTGGACAAACCGCTGCACATTGTGGTTCATCATGAAAACCAACACACTCTGTACATTTGTCAGAAACAATATAATACACTTCATTAGATACAGCAGCTTGGGAATCGTCAGCATCTAATGTCACCCCATCTCCGAAGTCAATAATACCATCCAATGATGTTCCATCGGAAAATTTCCAGCTCACACCTGCATCATATATTGCATTATTTGGGCACTCCGGTTCACAAGCACCACAGTTAATACACTCGTCTGTAATTTTAATCGCCATTTATAACCTCAAAATTATGATAAAAAACTATTTTTGTATTGATTTATACAATCAAATCTTTTTACACATGTTAAAATAAGAGTAATTTGGATTTTGTTGATTGTATTTAATACGACAAATATAAAACAAATTTGTGTATACACGTTTATTAATTTTTACATTTTGACAAAGAAACAACGAATAGAAGCTTTTGTAAAACTCGCAGACTTATTTCATAAGGATAATGATGAGTTAAATCAATTAATACAATCTGCTCAATATAAAAACGCATGGTATACATCTGATCATGTTGAAAAAGCTTTTGCGACTTGGAAGAGCAATTTAACTTTTGATCAATTAGAAAACTGGTTATCCTGCTATCCAGATCTTCAAAGCAATAAAACAGTAGGTTTAGTATTAGCAGGTAATATTCCTTTAGTCGGGTTTCATGATATCTTATGTGTTTTAGCTGCTGGTTTCCATGCTCAGATAAAAGTTTCTTCTGATGATGCTTCTTTGACGACTTATATTGTCAATACATTAATAGCACTAGAACCACGTTTTAAAGAAAAAATAGAATTGGTGGAGCGTCTAACAAATTTTGATCTAGTTATTGCAACAGGATCGAACAATTCATCCCGTTATTTCGAACACTACTTTGGTCAGAAACCACATATCATCAGAAAAAATAGAAATAGTGTTGCTGTAATTACCGGAAATGAATCTCCAGAACAATTAGAGGCATTGGGACATGATATTTTTGACTATTATGGTTTAGGTTGTCGATCCGTATCTAAGCTATTCTTTCCAAAAAATTATAATATCAGTCATTTTTATGAAGGAATTGAATCTTTTGAACCGGTAAATAAGCATTTCAAATACAATAATAATTACGATTATAACAAATCCATTTATCTCATCAATGCAGATAAACATTATGATAATGGATTTTTACTATTAAAGGAGGATAAAAAAATCGCTTCACCTCTAGCAGTCGTTTATTATGAAGAGTATGAAAATTTAAATGATGTCGTACAATACTTAAATGCAGAAAATGATCGTTTGCAATGTGTGACTTCAGAAACAGAATTAAAAATCAAAACACCAACTTTTAAATTCGGTTCAAGTCAGAATCCCGCATTAAATGACTATGCTGATGGTGTAAATACATTAGATTTTTTATTTGCAAACCAATAAGCATAGCCTTATATTCGTAAAAGGATTTTGAAATAAAAAGTACTAACTTTGTCAATAGATGTATATAATCAAAGTAAAAGGAGTTGCTAAAATCCCAGACTATGTCCAATTAAGAGACGATGCATTCACGTTATTAGCATATTTCAGGGTTGATCGTCCTGATAAGTCTTTAGACAAAATTGGATTGGGTGACAAATCGGAATACATTATGCAAATGGTAAAGGAATTACCGTTTGGAAAAATAAAAAAATTAGAATTATAGTTCAATGTCTGGAAATACAGTAATCACATTAAAAAACGTCGATATCTACCAACAAAAGCATTTGGTTTTATCCAATGTGAATTTGAATATCAATAAAGGGGAGTTTCTTTATCTTATCGGTCAATCTGGTAGCGGAAAAAGTAGTTTGCTTAAAATTATTTATGGAGATTTATACATTGGTAACGGTGAAGGATTAATCGCTGGTTTTGACCTTAAAAAACTTCATGACAATGATGTACCTTACTTAAGACGTAAACTAGGAATTGTTTTTCAAGACTTTCACTTATTATCAGATCGTTCGGTAGAGAAAAATTTAGAATTCGCTCTTAGAGCAACAGGTTGGAAAGATAAATCTCAAATCGAGCACAGAATGCTAGACGTATTGGAAAAAGTAGGTCTTCGTTCGAAATTGAAAAAAATGCCCCACGAACTTTCTGGAGGAGAACAACAGCGTATTGTTATTGCCCGCGCATTGTTAAATAATCCCGAAATTATATTAGCCGATGAACCAACAGGAAATCTTGACCCGGCTACTTCCGAAGAAATCGTCTTACTTTTACGTGATATCGCTTCCTCTGGGACGGCTATTTTAATGGCAACACATGATTACCAAATCATTCGAAATATGCCTTCTCGCATTATCAAAACCGCAGATGGTGTGTTATTAGATCAAGTCGAAATATAAACGTCAAGACTGACAGAAAACCCTCTCATCCGACATTTTGTTAGTACAATTTCCAGGTTACTGACAAGGTGTCGGATTTTATTGTTTTGGCAACAACTTTGACTATAATTAATTTTTAAGACAGAACATGAGTTTCCAACTTAGAATTTAGAAAGATATGAGCGAACAAGAAAATAATAACGAGACTATTCAAGATCCTATTGAGGATAATACAGCAGAAAATCAAGAAGAAACAATTGAACTTTCTGTTGAAGAAAAATTAAGTGCTGAATTGGCAGAAGCAAAGGATAAATATGTCCGTTTGTCAGCTGAATTTGATAATTATAGAAAACGTACAAGCAAAGAACGTGTTGAACTGATTCAATCTGCTGGAAAAGATGTTATCACCAAACTATTATCCACATTAGATGATTTCGATAGAGCTTTAAAAGCGATGGAAACCGCTACGGATGTAGAATCTGTAAAAACAGGTATTGATATTGTCAATAATAAATTCAGACAGACTTTGGAACACCAAGGACTACAAGAAATGGATGTATTGGGTAAAGAATTCGATGCTGACTTACAAGAAGCAATTACCGCTATCCCAGCCCCCACTCCAGATTTAAAAAATAAAATTATTGATGTTATTGAGAAAGGTTACTATTTAAATGATAAAGTAATCCGTCATGCAAAAGTAATTATAGGTCAATAAGATAAAAAGCAATGTCAAAAAGAGATTATTACGATATATTAGGTGTAGCTCGTGGTGCAGATGAAAAAGAAATTAAATCTGCTTATCGTAAACTAGCCGTAAAGTATCATCCGGATAAAAATCCTGGTGATCATGAAGCTGAAGAAAAATTCAAAGAGGCTGCCGAGGCATATGATGTATTAAGCAATCCTCAGAAAAAGCAACGATATGACCAATTTGGTCATGCAGGTAACTCGGCTTCCGGTGGTGGTTATGGTGGTGGTATGAATATGGATGATATATTCAGCCAATTCGGAGATATATTTGGTGGAGGTGGTCATCCTTTCGAAAGCTTCTTTGGTGGCGGAGGAGGCGGTTCAAGAGGTGGTCGTCGTGTTGCCAAAGGAACAAACCTACGCATTAAGGTAAAATTGACACTAGAGGAAATTGCTAAAGGAGTCGAGAAAAAAGTTAAAGTAAATAAGCAAGTAAACTGTCATACATGTGACGGAACTGGCGCAAAAGATAAATCTTCCTCCCATACTTGTAATACTTGTGGTGGTTCTGGATCTGTACGTCGCGTAACCAACACCATCTTAGGACAGATGCAAACAACCAGCACCTGCCCTACTTGTAATGGAGAAGGAGTCGAAATTACAGCGAAATGTACAACATGTAGAGGAGAAGGATTAGAAAGAGGAGAAGAAACGATTGCAATTAATATTCCTGCAGGTGTAAGTGAAGGCATGCAATTGTCGATGAGCGGAAAAGGAAATGCAGCTCCCCGTGGAGGTATTGCAGGTGATTTAATTATCTTAATTGAAGAGATACCACATGAATCATTAAAAAGAGATGGTCTCAATGTTATCTATGACTTGTACATTAATTTTGTTGATGCAACTTTAGGTACTAACATAGAAGTTCCAACAATCGATGGAAAAGCAAAAATTAAAATCGACCCTGGAACACAAGCTGGTAAAATATTAAGATTAAAAGGGAAAGGTATTCCAGAAGTTAATTCTTATCATAAAGGAGATCAACTGGTGTATGTTAATATTTGGACTCCTAAAGCTGTATCTTCTGATGAAAAAGAAATTTTACAGAAATTGAAAGAATCACCAAATTTCAAACCTCAACCTGGCAAAGCAGAAAAATCATTCTTTGAAAGAATTAAAGAATACTTCGAATAAATAATAAAAATTTCTACTATAGAAAAGGCGATATATCAATAATGATCTATCGCCTTTTTTATGTTAATTTGAAAATTTTCTTATCCCTTTGAGTAAACGCACACAAACAACTCGCAATCAAAAGAAGATTATCTCTAAACTTTTCGAAACGTTCATTTCCAACACACCTTTTGAATAAAGAAACATTTCATGGACGTTTTTCAGAAACTAAAATGATCTGCTTAAAAAGTCACGAACCAATTAATACAAAATAAAAGATTAAATAGCTTAACTGACATTTGGTCATTTTTTGTCAGATTATTAAAACTGACATTTTTTCACAAAAAGTTAATACAGTATGAATTTCAAAAAATTAGAATATAAATTTTAAATTATCAGCAATATAAACTATTTATAAAGCATTAATAGTGTGTAATTTATATTTACACCCTATTATTTCATACATTTTTATGACAATGTACAATAACTTTGGTCTCGGTATTGATAATATCTATCAAATAGTCAAAAGGATTGATTATTAAAATTACAATCACAAATCATTAAAAAGATGAAAAAATTATTACTTACTTTAACTGCTGTAGCTGGTTTAACATTTGCTTCTAACGCTCAAGAATTTGGCTTCAAAAAAACTGACTTTATCATAGAAGGCAATTTATCTGCAAACACTTCTGATGATAAAGGAGACAAAGAAAAAACAAGCACTTTCAATTTTAACCCTTCTGTAGGATATTTTGTATCAGATAAATTTGCTGTTGGATTAGATTTCAATTTTGGTAATCACAAAGAAACTGATTATTCAGGAAGCGAAGATACTTATGCAAAAAGCAACAAGTTTGGTGTAGGTGCTTATGGTCGTTATTACTTTTTAGAATTAGGTTCACGTTTCAAAACTTATGCACAATTAGCTGCAGGTTATAACCAAACAACTGGGGAAATTAATAACGGTACAACTACAGTAGATATTCCTAAAAGCAAAGGATTTGGTGCTGGTGCTGGATTAGGAGTTAATTACTTCGTAACATCTAATATTGCGATCAACTTTGGATTAACAGATTTATTATCTTACCACTCAGAAAAACCTGAAGGAGGAAAATCACAAAATACATTCAATGCTAATATCAACAGCTTCAACAACTTTTTTGATACAGCTAAATTTGGTTTGACTTTCAAATTTTAAGGTTCACTAACCCGATAAAATAAAAGGCTCGCGAGCCTTTTATTTTATCTTTATTCTGAGATATATCGCTTTACTATCCGGAGCTTATGTGTGTATTTGTTTAATTCCTTATTAAATATTCCTTCCTGATCCATTCGGTCTATACGCACACAAGATGAAGCATGAATAATTGTTCCTGAGTCCAACATCACACCGACATGTGTTATCTTTCCTTCTTCATTATCAAAAAAAGCTAAATCCCCCACTTGAATCTCGGTTAGAAAGTCAACCGTGTTTCCAATTTCAGCTTGTTGATAAGCATCTCTAGGTAATTGGTAACCGAATGACTGATAAACCAGCTGTGAAAAACCAGAACAATCAATTCCAAACTTTGATCGACCTCCCCATAGATAAGGAGCACCCCAATATTGCTTAGCGATATGACTTACTTTATTGACAAAATCTTCTTGCCCCAAAGTTAATACCTGAACTGTAAACTCCTGCGAGTCATTTTCCTGACAATACGAGAAACCTTCTCGAAGAAAAGTTCCATGTAAAAGCTGAATATGATGATCACTATAAGATAAAAAACCACCTTCAAAGCCAATATACTTTTTATTTAACAGCTGATATGCACAAAAACCAACATCATCTACCGTCAAAAATTGGCCATTCTGTATCCAGCCTATATAGCTATCAGATGTTGTTCGAACTTTTGTCCAATTTATTGACCTGGCTAATATTTCAAAAGTTTCTCCAAAAATAACTTGCGAAACCATTTCACTACGGTGTGCCTCATCCGCTCGAAGAGGAACAACCGTTAAATTACAAATTCCGTATTCCATGTATATATCAAAACAAAAAAACGTATATTCCGTTATTATATACGAATATAAACTTTAATACGATAACCATGGAAACGAATGCAGTAAAAATCACAAGAATATTAGTAGCTGTAGAAGATGAACCTTGTGTTCTTAAGTGTATTGCCTATGCAAAAGAGATGGTTAAAAAATTTGGAACTTCGGTAGCATTAGTTACCGTTACTTCCCCGACCTCTCCAGCGAGTTATGGTGCAGATCCTTTGCTCGGACAACAACCAATCATCATACCTGAGGTATCGGAGATTGAGCAACAGAATGCCCAAAAATATTTAGAAGAACTTGGACAAGAATTTGAA
Source organism: Sphingobacterium sp. SRCM116780 (assembly GCF_021442025.1). Classification (NCBI taxonomy): domain Bacteria; kingdom Pseudomonadati; phylum Bacteroidota; class Sphingobacteriia; order Sphingobacteriales; family Sphingobacteriaceae; genus Sphingobacterium; species Sphingobacterium sp. SRCM116780. The sequence continues at coordinate 1,215,364 of NZ_CP090446.1, read as the reverse complement.
GGGGCCCACGAAGTTTTTCTATTCAATAGAATCGGCTCTATCAAAGAAGAAATATTAGCAACAGCAGTCGAATGGTCCGCAGATTTCATTGTAATGGGATCTCATGGAAGAACAGGATTTGACCATTTTATATCCGGGTCGGTTTCAGAATCAGTGATCAGAAAAGCAACTTGCCCAGTACTTGTTGTACCCAGCAAATGCGAATAACTTATAATTTGATCAGGCGGGCAACGAACATGCTGTCTGCCTTTTCATTATATCCTTTCAAAACTTGATAAGCTTCTAGCTGATAGCCTAATTCCCCCTGTATATATTGAATAACCTCTTCGTTTTCTTTTTCAAAAACAGAACAAGTGATATAAACCAAAGGTTTTCCAACTTTTAAATGTCTGGAGACATTTTTAGCAATTTCTTTTTGTAAACTAGAAAATTCCGCTATTTTCTTAATATCGAAATAACTAATATTTTCAGGAGTACGCCCCCAAGTACCTGAACCTGTGCACGGAGCATCTAAAATAATCCCATCAAAAAGTTCATTACCTAAAATAGTAGTTGTGTCTTTCGTTAAATCAACTATTTTTTTTCGATAATTTCTAATACCTGCGCGATCAAATCGTTCATCCAGATTACGCAAAATACTCATACGTACATCTGAAACCATCAAATTGATTGTTGGGTTAGCATCCAAAAACAATAATGCCTTCCCTCCTGATGCTGCACAAGCATCCCACCAACTCTCTTTTGGAAAGGCCTTCATAAAATCTAACGTACGCTGTGAAGATAAATCCTGAACCTCGATTTCTCCATCCAAATCTTTAAATCGTTGTAAAGAAGTACCATTTTCCAAGGCCACAGTTTGAGATGTAACAAAATGGTAAGCTATTTTTTCTGATTCAAAAATAGCTTTCACAAACTGTTCCTTACCTTTTCTAACGCGAATAAATAAATCAGGCTGGACAAATTGATTTTGAATAAAACGATCTTGATCAATCTCCTTTGATAGATATTTTTTAAATGGGAAAATGCTGTCCAGTTCTAAAATCTTTTGTTCTTTTAAAAAATGAAATTTCTCATCTAATGATAAATCCAAATTCCATTCTGGTTCTAATAAGGAAACAAAAGGGCTTTCTGTTTCACACAAATATTCTGCAAGAATTAATCTTTTTTGTTGCGATAATTGCTTAGCAGCTTTTCCCAACCGAAAATAATTATAACACAAACGGGAAGTCCATTTTCGGTCCTTAGAACCCATTTGTTTATTTATTTTAAAGAATGAGGTAAGGTACCGGGCAAAAGGTTCATTCCCTTCATATCCGTCTATAGCTCTTTCAAAATTACGAATTTGCTGATGAACCCTCTTTTCGCTAAAATCACTCATGCTTACTTGCTATCAAAACGATTATTATGGTAAACCATAAACCTAACCCCTCTATTTATGTATCCCCAGTTTGGAAAATAATCAAAACTGAATTCGTTATTTATTCCTGTATATGTTTCCTTCACCAAATATTGAGCAATATCTGACCCATATTTAGACAGGAGATTACCAAAATAAATTGCAGCATCATATCCTTTATAAGAAAAATCAGAGGGACTTACCGTAAATTTAGCTTTATAATTATTGTCAAATCTTCTAGTCTTTTCGGCATATTCGTCCACTAATGAAGAGGTCGTAACAGTCAACTCATAACTATCCATATTGGTATATTCATCAAAAGACAATTTTGCCCAATTGGGATGACCGTATAATTTAAATGCATAACCAGATTCAGAACTCTGTACATCCATATTTGCAAGCAAAGCTCTTATTTGGTTCTTATTCGTTGTTCCACAAACAAGATGATTAGTACCTGCAACCACTAGATTTTCATTTAGTTCTGCAATCGTAGTAACTACTTTAATCTGAACATTTTTATTATAACCTAATACTTCTGAAGTAAAATTATCTAAAAACTGTTTGCTATCTGCATCCTGTATATTGTAGACCAAAACAACATCACCGTAACCATATTGTTTCGACACGTACTTAGCCATCACTTCCGAATGAGTACGAATAGAGGGTGTTAAAGACACTAAATTTGGAATGGAGAAATCCGAAGCTAAACTCGCTGCTAAAGGAGAAATTTGAAGAATATTTTTGTCCTTAAAAGACTGAGCAAAAGCTTTAATTTCCTTTGGATAAACAGGTCCAACAATCAAATTAGCATTTTTAATAATTGAAGAGGTCGCTAAAGAAGCATTTCTAAAATTATCATCTTCAGAATCGACAACCTGAAGATTAAATTTACTTCCTTTTGCACCGAGTTCCTCTATCCCCAATTGAAAACCTTGATAAAAATCCAAAGCCAGAGCCGATCTTTTCACGTCTTCAGATGTTGGTCTATAGCCTGAGATATGGTTTAATTGAAATGGTAAAAGTAGTGCAATTGTCTTTTGCTTTTTCAGATTTTCACTCGCTTTTGCGGCATCCAATTTTTTAGTTTCTTCTGCTTTTTGAGTTGCAGAAGGCGCTCCAGTAGAAACCGTACCTTGCTCACCCTTTGTATAAGAAGGTGAGCGAAGTACGCCTTTTTTTTGTGTTGTACAGCTTGCCAGGCTTAATGCCAATGCTACTGCTAGAACAACCTTATTCCCACTCAATCGTTGCTGGTGGTTTAGAACTGATGTCATATACTACTCTATTAATTCCTTTAACATGGTTAATAATTTCATTTGAAATCTTAGCCAACAAGTCATAAGGTAAGTGAATCCAATCTGCAGTCATTCCATCCAATGAACCTACCGCACGTAAACTAACCACATGTTCATAAGTACGCTCATCTCCCATCACACCTACAGAACGAACGGGAAGAAAAATCGTGCCAGCTTGCCAAACTTTATCATACCATCCTGCCTCTTTTAGATTACGGATAAAAATATCATCTGCTTCTTGTACAATGCGAACGCGATCTTCCGTAATATCACCCAAAATACGAATCGCTAAACCAGGTCCAGGAAAAGGATGTCTTCCTAAAATAGCAGGATCAACACCTAACGTTTTTCCCACACGTCTTACCTCATCTTTAAATAAAGTTTTCAAGGGTTCTACCACTTTCAATTTCATGAAATCAGGTAAACCTCCAACATTGTGGTGTGATTTGATCGTTGCCGATGGACCCTTTACTGAAACGGATTCAATAATATCTGGATAGATCGTACCTTGACCTAACCATTTCGCTTCAACACCTTCTGGCAATTCTTTTTGAATCTCTTTCGCAGCTTCATCAAATACATCAATGAAAGAATTACCAATAATTTTACGTTTTTGCTCAGGTTCAGAAACACCAGCTAAACGACTAAAGAATAATTCTTTTGCGTTTATACCTTTGATGTTAAGTCCCATATTCTTATAGGAATCCAACACTTGTTCGAATTCATTTTTACGTAGTAAACCATGATCTACAAATATACAATGTAGATTTTTTCCTATCGCCTGATGTAATAAAACTGCAGCAACAGTAGAGTCCACTCCTCCTGACAAAGCCAAGATAACATGATCATCACCCAATTGTTCCTTTAAAGCAGCCACTGTTGTTTCAGCAAAAGCATCTGGTGTCCATGCTTGCTCACATCCACAAATATTGACAACAAAATTCTTCAATAGCACAACACCATCTGTACTATGCGTCACCTCTGGATGAAACTGAATACCATAAGTTCTCGTACCCACCACTTGATAAGCAGCAACGCGAACTTTATCTGTACTTGCTATAATTTCAAAATTAGCAGGAACTTCTTTTATTGTATCACCATGTGACATCCATACTTGAGATTGAACAGGTACACCTGTTAATAATTCATTCTCAGCATTCACAAATTGTAAATTAGCACGACCATATTCGCGAATCTCAGAAGGTAAAACTTCACCTCCAGATTGTTGAGCGATATATTGTGCACCATAACAAACTCCCAATAAAGGAAAACGCTCTTGAATTGATTTAAAATCTATTTGAGGAGCATCCTCTTGTCTTACTGAATAGGGACTTCCTGATAGGATAACACCTTTTACAGTTTCGTCAAATTCAGGCAGATTGTTGAAAGGATGAATTTCACAGTATACATTAAGTTCTCTTACACGACGCGCAATTAATTGCGTGTATTGCGAACCAAAGTCAAGAATTATAATTTTTTCTGGCATGCCGCAAAGGTACGCATTTGATATGAATTTATAGAATGGAAATTTGACTAAAATCAATTCAAAACACTGGATTCATCACAAAAACATCTATTATTTTTACAGTAATGAGATTATATAGAAGCCAGCTAAAAAGTATCAACTAACCTTTTGATTTATTGCCACTAAACTTTTCAAAACGTTCACTCTATATCCTCCCTATTTAAAATAGTTTTTCCCAAGCCGATTTAAACTTTGAAGAGAACTTATAATCTTCTTTCTCTAGCGTTTGTAATAGATTTTTGTTTAATTGGTAACTCGTTTTTGTCTTGATGTCTTTAACGATCTCTTCAGATTTAGACTCTTTTCCATCCAAATGATACAAGGTCGCGAGACCTACTAAAACATCTATCTCCGAGGGATCTAAAACAAGCGCACGCTCAAACATTTCAATTGATTTCGGGATTTGATTCAATTCAAATAAAGCATAAGCATAATTACCAAGCACAACTCGTTGTTTTGGACTTTTTTGTAAAACCAAATCATAATATTCAGCTGCTTTTGAATAATTATTAAGAACATCGTAGGTCAGCGCTAATGATGCATATATATCTAAATCCGAATTACCTAAACTAATAACTTTCAACAAATCATTTTGAGCTTCCTGATATTTCTTTAAATCAAAAAGAATAGAATATCTATTTTCATAATAAACAGGATTGTCATTATCCAATTCAATAGCTTTATCCAAATCTTTCTTTGCTGGTAATAATTTCTCCAGATCTTGAAAAATCAAGCCCCTATTATTATAGTACATAGCGGCCTCAGGAGAATTTTCAATTGCTTTGCTCAGAAGTTCAACCGCTTTTAAATTATCCTTTTTGCGTTGATAAGCCAATGCTCCATAAAAATAAACATCTGCGATATAGTGAGGCTCTTCAATATCTTCTCCACTTTTAACACTATTCTCAAAAAGCTCAAACACATTTATCATGTCATCATCCTTACGCATTTCATTAAGTAATTTCAGAAAATTGTTAAAATACCGCGCATTATCTTGTTTGAGTTGGATCATCTTTTGATAATCGGATCTCGCTAATTCTGGTTTCAAATCAAAATAATAGGTATTTCCACGAATATCATAAAAAGAATGATATTCAGCATCCAATTCAAGTCCTTTAGTTGCTGTTGTAATGATATCCGCATTTCTCTTTAAGCCAATCAGAATGTAACATTTTACCTGATAATATGCCACATTCCCTTTATCTTTAGCGATAAGTTTATTGATAACTTTTAGGGCTTCCTCATACTTTTCCGCCTTGTAAAGATCCCATGCGACTTGGTATGAGTCATCGCTAGAATTACTTAGAGAGCTTACTTCTGGCACTACAACTTCCGCTGTCGTGGCGACATTAGCTTCTTTCTCTTGTGCAGATAGTACATGGCTTGCCGTTAACAGACAAGTCAATAGCAGTACATTTATTGTTTTAATCATCTGTAGTATTCTTATAATAAGTTATTCTTAAATATACGATACCCGCTCTGGGAATAATCAACTTTATTCATTCCACATTCGAAATTATTTATAATGTTCATAAAATTTATTGCTGAAAATCTCACTAGGATCATATTTCAGTTTCTGTTTAAAAAACAAATCAGCTTGCGGATAAGCTTTCCTCATTTTATCCTTATCAATATGTAAGCGATAAGGCAAATAAAATGTTCCATCATTTTTTAATACTTGATCCAGAATCTGGTTTGTTAGTATTTTCATTTCCTGCTCCTGCTTTTTCGTTTTCTTTTGATTAAATAAGAATACAAATCCAAACATATCTTCTTTTGCATAATTCATGAAGCTATCATTATCCTGATTTACAACACGAATGGTTATATTTAAAAGGTCAATAGGCGTTTCTCTCAAATTGTTTAATTTCCTCTTTATTTTCTGGAACCTGTATAATAGTATCTACTTTTGTTAAATTCAGTTGACTAGCATCATTCGTATAGCCATAAGGTATTTCCGAATGATGATCATCTTCATTCCACTTTGTTTTCAAAACATGAAAAACAGGAATAGAAATGAAAATCACGATGATTAATACAAGAAGAATCCAACTATTTTTTCTTTTCATTATTTTCATTTACATTATATCTGTGTGGTATACAACATCCACTCTGCCAACATAATTTTAACTCTAGTTACTAAAAATTTCTCAAAATATAAAATTTGTGACAAAAAAAAGCTTCATATATTTCGACATGAAGCTTTTCAGTATATTTTAATGGATCAATCTAGTTGATAATTCCAGCTTTAATTAATTCAGCTTCCATTTCCTTTTGCAATTTCAGAGCTTCTTCTCGTGCTTTTTCAGCAAAATCGAGCCCATTAGAAGCATAAATTATTCCACGCGTACTATTCACTAAAAGACCACAATCTTTGTTCATTCCGTACTGACAAACATCTTGAAGAGAACCACCTTGAGCACCAACTCCAGGTACCAATAGAAAATGTTCTGGTGCATGTTCACGGATTTTGATGAATCCCTCTCCACGGGTGGCCCCCACTACGTACATCAAATTTTCGATCGTTCCCCAGGTATTTACCTTATCAATCACCTGTTCAAATAATTGTGTCCCTGAAGCATTTTCAAAATTCTGAAAGTCCAAACTTCCTTGATTAGAGGTCAATGCCAATACAATCGCCCATTTTCCTTCAAAATCCAAAAAAGGAGTTACAGAATCATTTCCCATGTAAGGAGCAATAGTAATCGAATCAAAACCTAATCCGGATTGCTTCTCATCAAAAAAGGCCTGAGCATACATTTTTGATGTATTTCCAATATCCCCACGCTTGGCGTCCGCAATACTCAAGCAATCTTTAGGCAAAGCAGCCCAAGTTTTCTGTAGTGATTGCCACCCTTTAACTCCATAGCTTTCATAAAAAGCGATATTGGGCTTATAAGCAACACATAAATCTGCTGTAGCATCAATAATTGCTTTGTTAAAAGCATAAATTGGATCTTCCTCAGCCAATAAATGTTCAGGTATTTTCGTGATATCTGTATCCAAGCCAACACAAAGAAATGTCTTCTTTATTTTGATCTGTTGAATAAGTTCTGCTCTTGTCATACTGATTATTGTCTTCTTACTTTTTTGTTAATTCAATAATAAAATCGAAAACCTCTTGACGGGAATAGTCTGCTAAGCCTTCGTGTTTAGCTGCAATTTCCCCATACTTGTTTATCATTAATGTTGTAGGTATTGAACCACCTAACCAATCTTGAGGAATTTCAGAATTTGGATAGTATACCGGTAAGTTCAATTTCTTTTCCTGCATAAAAGCTTTTGCCTTTTCTGCCTCTCCTTCGATTTCTACAATAAGAAAAACAACATCTTTATTATCTTTCAATTTTTCATATAAAGTTCCAATGGAAGGCATCTCAGCAACACAAGGAGGACACCATGTCGCCCAAAAATTAATAAATACAACTTTTCCCTTCAAATCATCCATATGGACAATCTCTCCTTTATCATTTTTAAAAGAAATTGCTTTTGCAGTAGGTACAACTTTTTTTAAATCAGCCTCTTTAGGTTTTTCGAGTGAAGGTTTAAATAAACCAATCTTCATTAAACCTTGTTGAAAATAAGCTCTACTAGTTGGCCAAATCAATAACAAAATAAGCACCACAAATAAAGAATTTCCTATTATTTTTTTCGTTTTTGGAGTCATGTCTTACAAAATTTTAAGAATCAAATTTTTCCAATTGCTTTAATAAAGTAGCAAAATCTTTTGGATAAGGGGCTTCAAATTCATACTTCTTACCATCTATTGTAAAATCCACATATTTGGAGTGAAGAGCAAAACGTTTCATAATCGGTTGTTCTTCCTCATTTTTAGACATGGTAAATCCACGTTTTTTGATCTGCGATAAATACACAGGTTTTCCACGATACATATCATCTCCCACGATAGCAGCATGTTGAGTTGCTAAGTGAATACGTATCTGATGCATACGACCAGTAATCGGTTTACATTCGACTAATGTAAAATGATTAAAATATCGAATTGAATTAAAAATTGTTACCGCAGCTTTACCATTTGTACGATCAATAGATACATTTTTATTGCCCTGATTTAAAATTGGAAGATCAACCTTAAGATCTGTAAAAGTATGTGTGCCTCCAATTATGGCATGGTAAGTTTTATTGACCCGACGTTTTTCAAATTCAATAGATACAGCACGATAAGTTTCTGGATTTTTCGCAATCAGCAACAAACCTGAAGTTTCCTTATCTAACCGATGACAAATTTGAGCGTCAGCATAATATTTTTTTGCCAATCGTAAAACATTAACCTCTCCTCCCTCTCGTTCATCCAAAGATGCCACAAAAGGCGGTTTATTGATGACAATCAAGTTATCATCTTCAAAAACAATTAGATCAGAAAATTTCGGAAATTTAAATAAGCGAGTTTCGTTTTCTCTCATCCTACAAAAATAATAAAATCAAAACAATTTAGCCTCCAAATTAGCAAACTATCATTTTTAAATCGATAATTAATGACCTTAATTCAACGAATTTCTCTAATTTTGACTAATTAAATAAATCAGTAATGTCTGTAAACAAAGAAATAAAACGTATCACAACAGTACAAGTACAGGAGATGAAACATCGTCAAGAAAAAATAGCGATGTTAACGGGTTATGATTTCACAATGGCAAAAGCACTTGACGAAGGTGGAATCGACATTATTTTAGTCGGAGATTCTGCTGCCAATGTATTTGCAGGTTATGAAACCACATTACCTATCACATTGGACCAAATGATTTATCATGCTGCATCTGTTGTCCGAGGTACAAATAGAGCTATGGTTTTAGTAGATCTTCCATTTGGTGAATACCAAGGCAGTGTTGACCAAGCATACCAATCTGCAGTACGTGTCATGAAAGAATCTGGAGCACATGCATTGAAATTGGAAGGTGGACTCGAAATTATAGATAACATCAAAAAAATTATAAATGCAGGTATTCCCGTTTGTGGTCATCTGGGATTAACCCCACAAGCCATTAACAAATTTGGTAGTTTTGGCGTACGCGCAAAAGAAGAGACGGAAGCCGAAAAACTAAAAGCAGATGCCTTAGCTCTTCAAGAAGCAGGATGTTTTGCAATTGTATTGGAAAAAATTCCAGCGACACTAACAGCAGAAGTAACTGCCTCTTTACACATCCCAATCATTGGTATTGGAGCAGGTCACGATTGTGATGGACAAGTGCTTGTGGTAAATGATATGTTAGGAATGACAAAGGGGTTTAAACCAAAATTCTTAAGACAGTATGCCAACTTGTATCAAGGAATAACGGATGCAGTTGGACAATATGTAGCTGATGTGAAAGCTATAAGCTATCCAAATGATGACGAACAATATTAGTAAATAAGCTATCATGACCAAAATTATTTTAATAGCTGGACTGCTTCTTTTTTTATTATACTTCATCAGTAAAAAACTAAAAGCAACATTTACAGAAAGCAATAGTCCAGCTATTATTGTAAAAAATGGTTATCAAAAAATAGATACGACAAAGGTCATCATTGCAGATACTTCTCAAAAAGTACTGAAAAATGCTGGAATAGGATTTGTTCTGCTGATTATTATGTTGGCGCTAATTGTCAAAGTTAAAATATTACTATTTCTACTCCCTATAGCTATTTATATGATTGGCTATCTATTTCTATTTACCAATCATTTAAAAAGGACAAAAAATCAAGTGATTTGGTACAATCAACAAAATAATGAGGTTATCGTTGAATCTCTCACAAAAGAACCCTATCGATTTAATATCTTAAAAGATGTAAGAATGGTTCAACAAGTTGAATCTATACAACATACGAAAGGACTATTATTTGGTTATTTTAGATTGAAAACTAAAGACGAAATCATTGAAATACCGTATTTGATATGGGAAAATCTTCCCAATAATGAGACCTTTTTTAATACTTTAAAAAGTAATTTTAAGATCGACATACAGAAAAAAATATTTCCTACACTATAATATTCGACTTGAAATTTAATTTTAATTTTTTTAAATTAGAATATTCGGCGGTAAAAAAGTCGAATAAAATATTTTATCACTAAATTTTATATCTTTCAATATGGGAAAAGGCGATATCAAAAGTAAAAAAGGAAAAATTGCAAATGGATCTTATGGTAACAGGCGTCCACAAGAAAAACCAAAGGTAGAAATTGCTGCGAAACCAGCTCGGGTTGCGAAAGAAAAACCTCCAAAAACAGAAAAGCCAAAAGCGAAGGCTAAAAAATAATTACATAAAAAAGCTCTTATTTTTAGAAATAAGAGCTTTTTTATGTAATTAAGGCTACCCGTTAAAAGTCATCCTCAATAATCTCTGCTACGCGACCTATTTGCCCGTCCATCAAGCGAACTTTTATTCCTCTGTGATGATAAGCAGCGGAGGTTAATAAATCCTTTACGATACCCTCTGTAAGTTCACCTGAACGTTGATCTTTCTTCAGAATAATATGAACCAACATCCCTGGTTTAATAGCTGCTCTTGTTTTTCCATCCATAACACAAATATCTAAAAATAAACAAGGTCTTACAAATTCTGCAAGACCTTATCCAATATCTTTTATTTTATATTATTTAAATAATTTAAAAATATCATTCCCAAAAATAAAGACCATCAAAGCAAGCAGAATGAAGAAGCCAACCATTTGTGCTTTCTCCAAAAATTTCTCACTTAATGGTTTTCCTTGAATCATCTCAATCAATAAGAAAACAACGTGACCACCGTCTAATGCTGGAATAGGCAATAAATTCATAAATGCCAAAGCCATTGACAACATCCCTACTAATGACCAAAATCTTACCCAGTCAACTTCAGTTCCAAATAATTGCGCAATACCTACTGGTCCTGAAAGCGCTTTATCTGCCCGTATTTCTCCTTTGAAAATTTTACCAAAACCTTTTGCATTGTCCGTAATTACAGTAAAAGCTCTCTTCGCACCCAAAGGTAAAGATTCCAACAGTCCGTATTGCACGGTAAAGGTTTTAATAGAATAATCTGGATTAACGTTAAAACCTAAGATAGCATCAGCTGGAACTGTACCTTTCAGCGTTTGCTCTTGTCCATTGCGAATAAGTTTTAATTCGACAGTCTTACCAACCTTCGTTTTTAATTGATCCTTTAATTGATCAAAGAAGCTTATCGGCATATTATCAACAGCAATAATACTATCTCCTTTAACAAGCCCCATCTTCACGGCCTCAGATCCTGGCTGAGTTGCAGCAAGACCAGTCATCCGCATACGAGGTTCGATAAACTTTTCATCTTTTTTATCAGCAATGGTATTCAGGATATCAGCAGGAACATGAATTTTAGTCTCTGCACCCGCACGGTTAACAGTTAAATCAACACCACCCATTAACAATTTCGAACTGATTAAATCTGAATAATTCTCGATTTTTGTCCCATCTATAGCTAAAATTCGGTCACCTGTTTGTAGACCTATAGATTTACCTATTTCACCAGGAACGATTCCATTTACCAACTGATCGATTTTAATATCTGTAGTTCCCATTTTGAATAGTAACATCCAAAAGACAACCACTCCCACGATCACGTTAACAATGATACCACCAAGCATCACGATCAAACGTTGCCAAGCTGGTTTTGAACGGAATTCCCATTCTTGAGGTTCGCCTTTCAATTGCTCGGTATCCATTGACTCATCAATCATACCTGCAATTTTAACATAGCCACCTAATGGCAACCAACCAATACCATACTCACATCCTTTATAATTGAACTTAAATAACTTTACACCCCAAGCATCAAAAAATAAATAAAACTTTTCTACTTTGATTCCAAAAGCTCGTGCCGCTAAAAAGTGTCCCAGCTCATGTAACACAATTAAAATTGACAAGCCTAAAATCACTTGTCCGACCATAATTAAAACACCCATGTATCTTCTTCTATAATTTTACTTAATTGATTATTTCTTTTGCAATCCTCCTTGCCATATAATCGGTCTCAATATAATCATCTAGACTTGGTCTTGCAAGATAATTTACTTTTGCTAATACCTCTTCGATCACATCACTCATACCTAAAAAGCTAATCTTATCCTTCAAGAAAGAATCAACAACAATCTCATTAGCAGCATTTAAAACACATGCACAGTTACCTTTTTTTCGCAAAGAATCATAGGCTAAAGCCAGATTTTTGAAAGTTTCCAAATCTGGCTTTTCAAATGTCAATTGTGGGTAATCCAAGAAATTGAAACGCTCAAAACTATTTTGTAAACGATTTGGATAAGTCAGTGCATATTGTATGGGTAATTTCATATCGGGTAATCCCAATTGTGCTTTCATTGATCCATCTTGAAATTGGACAAGTGAATGTACAATCGATTGGGGATGCACAATAACATCAACTTGATCAACCTCTAAATCAAATAACCATTTTGCTTCAATAACCTCTAAACCTTTATTCATTAAAGAAGCAGAATCGATTGTAATCTTTGCTCCCATTACCCAGTTCGGATGTTTTAAGGCATGCTCTTTTTTAACTGTTGCTAATAAAGAACGATTCATTCCTCGAAAAGGACCTCCTGAAGCCGTTATATATATTTTTTCAATCGGATTTGTCTCTTCCCCTGCCAGGCATTGAAAGATAGCCGAATGCTCCGAATCAACAGGTAACATCTTCACCTGATATTTTCTCGCCAAATCCATCACCAATTCTCCAGCAACAACCAAAGTCTCTTTATTAGCAAGAGCAATATCTTTCCCAGAGGCAATAGCTTTTACAGTTGGGCGTAATCCAGCAGCTCCGACTATGGCATTTAAAACCATGGCAATCTCTTCAAATTGCACCACCTCTTCCAACGCGTCCATACCACTATAAACCGAAATTGAGGTATGATGTAATTTAGACTTTACAAAATCAGATTGCGCAGTATCGGTAATCACAACTGCTTTAGGAGAGAATTCTAAGGCCTGTGCGACTAACAGTTCCGCATTTGAACCACAAGTCAATACAACAACCTTAAAACGATCAGGAAAAGCTCTAACCACATCTAAGGTTTGTGTACCAATACTACCCGTCGAACCTAAAACAGCAATTCCCTTTATGTTCAAAATCAAAATTCTTTATTAAAAAATATTACTTAAAATTTCGGGATCTTCACTCCCTTTGTATTCTTGCACCATATCTCGATAAGCAACTGTATAAACGACAGAGGTTAAAGGAATGATCAAGAACGAATTTATTAAGCTAAATATAATCGCCATAATGGAATAATCCATATAAACCCAATAAATATTCAAGACACTCACAAACGCCAGACTCAGCAAAATTAAAAATAAACGTATGACATTTCCTTTTGTAATTGCCAGGCTCCAACGCAAGGATTTAGTTACATTCGTACCCTTATCAATAATAAAAAACGGGAAAAATGAGATTCGAAGTAAAATAAAGAATGACAAAACCGCTCCTACATTTGGTACGATCTCAAATGATACTACTTCTGTATCGATACCCATATAAATAAGTGGAAAGCAAACAATCATTGAAAAAACAAGAATCAATATAGAAGCTAAAGTGAATAACACTATTCCTCCTAAAAAAGAAGCCAATTCTGTCCAAGAAGGCCAAGTTTGAACAAATCCTACATGTTCTTTATGATCTAATAAATTCAAAATATATTTAAACAAGAAGAGCTGTAATCCAAGCAAACTAATGGCAAAAAGTAACATTAAAGGAATTTTAACGAGAAAGCTGGACATTTCCAAATAAAAAGTCAATTCATGTGCGATTACAAACAGCAAAAAAATCGACAATAATAAACCTCCAATCGAAAAATAGTGACCTTTTAAGATATTTATTGACTTACTTAAAACATCATTAACAGCAAAAGTGCTCTCCTTGAGAAACTGAATCATTGAAATAAAAAATAGATTGTACAAAGATGATATATTTTTTGGTTATCAACAATTTATGCACCCAATATTTCTACTTTTTTACAGACAAAAGACGACAATATAAAAAAGCCTTCTCAAATAATCATTGAGAAGACTTTTTTATATTTATGTTGGATTATTTCAATTCCTTAGGAACGGGTTTTTCTAACAAATACTGATAATAAAAACGCACACGTTCTTTAAAGTCATATGCACTTTTGGATCTTTCAAATCCATGTCTACTACCTGGATAAATCATTAACTCAAAAGGAACTGCACGATTCGTCAACGAATCTACCAATTGTATAGTATTTTGCAAATGTACATTATCATCCATATCGCCATGCATAATTCTTAACACACCTTTATAGTTGTTGGCATACGTCAGTACTGAGCCATTCTTATATCCTTCCGGATTATCTTTAGGAGTATCCATCCAACGCTCTGTATAATGGCTATCATACAAATCCCATGAAGTTACAGGAGCACCTGCAATACCAAAATCAAATACATCTGCCGCTTTCGTCATAGCCAAACAAGTCATATAACCACCATAGCTATGCCCTGTAATTAGAAACTTATGTTTCGCTACCCAAGATTTTGCTTTGAACCATTTAGCAATGGTGGAATAATCAATGATTTCCCAATGACCTAAATTGCGATGCATATTTGCTACCCCTTCTTTACCAAATTGCCCTGAAGCACGATGATCAGCAGTTACTTGGATAATCCCTTCATTCGCCCAATATTGACTTCTTGTACCTTTCCAAGTATCCTTTACAGTACCCGCATCAGGACCTCCATAAATACTGAAAATAACTGGATATTCTTTTGTCTCATCAAAATCAGTTGGATAAGTGACAATAATTGGCAAATCATATTTACCATCATCAGATTTAATAGTAAAATAGGTGGTTTTACCAAACTTATAGTCATTAAAATCAGCTGATTTACTATCCGCTAACTCTTTTAAAACTTTACCCTTATTATCCACTAATGCGATTTTATTTGGCGTGCTTACATTGGAATAATTGGTAATAAAATATTGACCATTAGGAGAGACTTTTACATCATGAGAATAATCTCCAAAAGTTAATCTTTTCATATTCTTCCCCGAAAAATCAACACGGTACAAGTCATATCGAGTCGAATTTTCTTTACGAGCCATGAAATAAACCACCTTTGCCTGCTCATCAATATATTCCAAAGAAGTCACTTGCCAAGCCCCAGAAGTAATCGGGTTTAACAGTTTCCCATCTAATGTATACAGATAATAGTGTGCCCATCCCGTCTTATCAGACTTCAATATGTAATGTTTATTATCGGCCAAATAAGTAATCCGTTCATCATGATCCAAGTTGATCCAAGAATCTTGTTTCTCATCATAAATTTCCTTCTTCGAACCGGAATTTGGATCCACCTGATAAAATTTTAAATTATTCTGATCACGATTCATCCATTGCACCATAATATTTTTACTATCAAAACTCCAATAAGGCTGACCAAAATATTGATCATCCTTTTCATTAAAATCTGACCACGTAACTTGACCACCAGTTGTATTCACAAATCCTACCTTCACTTCAGGATTTGGATCTCCAGCTTTAGGATAGCGCGTTTCTTCCAGATAACCATGTTGTCCTTTGGATACATAAATTGGGAACATAGGTACCTTAGTATCATCAAAACGCATAAAAGCCAATTTCTTACTATCCGGAGACCACCAAAAAGCTT
Source organism: Sphingobacterium sp. SRCM116780 (assembly GCF_021442025.1). NCBI lineage: Bacteria > Pseudomonadati > Bacteroidota > Sphingobacteriia > Sphingobacteriales > Sphingobacteriaceae > Sphingobacterium > Sphingobacterium sp. SRCM116780. Next base: position 1,199,497 of record NZ_CP090446.1, on the reverse strand, counting down.
TATAATTTGTAACTCTACCTAAAATTTCTTCGTAGTATACCCAAGAAGACCAACCATTATAGATCACATCAGTTCCATCGTTTGTATACCTAATTTCTTTTCCTGATCCTAAATCAACAGCATATAAATCACTTTTTCGCGTAAATGCAACGAATTTACCATCGGGCGAAAGTGTTGGATTTTGTTCTGCCACATCAGGTGAGTTGGTTAATTGTTTCTCTGCCTGATTACCATCCTGAATAAATATATCATTCTTTGAAACATATACTTTAATCGAAGATTTAGCTGGAGCTACATACAATTCACGCTTACCGGTTTTTACATCGACTTGGTAAGTCTTATTATCTTTCGCATCCAGTTCTAAATAAGCGGTATTATTTGCCCAGCCCTGATAGCTGTTGATGCTTTGTGTTAATGAATTTTTATTTCCCCAGGATTGATCAAAATCCAATCGTTTTTGTTGTGCTTGAATGGGGGATTCTGAAACCAGAATAAAAGCCGTCAGACTAAGTGCTGTTATTAATTTATTCATTTAAATATCAAGATTATTTAAGTTTGTGTACGAATATAGGAAATTGGCCTTATTTATAAGAAATTTAGCTTGTAACAAGCTTATTGAATTAGGTCAAATCAGAACTCTTTAAAAAGCGATAACTGATACCCCTCGAATCTTTCTTCCTTGTCCTCTTGAAAGTTTGAAATGGAGATCCCCATTAATCGTACTTTTTTATCAAGTTCCAATTTAGACAATAATGAATTTGCTATTTGATAGATCTCTTCCTGATCTTCTAGATAATGTAAAAGAGAAGAACTTCTTGTCAGAACAGAAAAATCTGCATATTTTACCTTTAAGGTTAATGTCCTCCCCTTCTTATTTCCTTTTTCAAGTCGATTATATAATTTTATACTTAGATCTTTTAAAATAGATTGCAACTCTTCAATTTGTCCAATATCTTCAGAAAAAGTATCTTCAATACCAATTGATTTTCGAATCCGATTTGGGAGAACTGCTCGATTATCAACTCCACGAACAATTTGATAAAAAAACTCTCCAGACTTACCAAACCATCGAACTAAATCTTCTTTAGATTGCTTCTTTAAATCTAATCCTTTAAAGATGCCCAAAGATCGCATTTTATTGGCGGTTACTTTACCCACTCCAAAAAACCTTTCAACAGGAAGTTCTTCCATGAATTTCAAAATTTTTGAAGGACCAACAAATGTCAACCCATCAGGTTTATTCATATCAGAGGCTATTTTTGCGACAAACTTATTGACAGATACACCTGCTGATACAGTCAAATTTAGTTCCTCTTTAATTTCAGATTTAATTCTTTTAGCAATTTCCAATGCAGATCCAATACGTTGCTTATCCTCCGAAACATCTAGAAAAGCTTCATCCAACGACAACGGTTCTATTAAATCGGTGTAGCGACTAAAAATTTCACGAATATGATCAGACACCTCTTTGTATACATCGAACCTAGGTTTTGTGAAAATTAAATTTGGACATAACTTGATCGCCTGAATAGAGGACATGGCGGATTTAACACCATATTTTCGAGCTTCATAACTTGCTGCAGCCACAACACCTCGTCCATCAGGTGTTCCACCGACAGCAATAGGCTTACCCCTTAATTCTTCAAAATCACGTTGATCAACAGAAGCAAAAAATGCATCCATGTCCAGATGTATAATTTTTCGCTTTTTATTTATTGTTGTGTCCATCTTGATTGCTTTCAAAAACAAATTTATAGAATATTATACAGAGATTTTGAATCATTTTTTTTAGCCAAATCGCTACTTTTAAACAAAAACAACGTGCTCATTTTTATTAAAAACATAATTTCATTCAATAAAACTGATATATTTACATTAAAAATAAATGTATTATGACTAATTCTGTAGATACAAAAAAGAAATCCAGTGGTTTCAAAAAATTTCTAATCATTATCATTTTGCTCATTATAGCTATCGGAGCGGGTGCTACCTATTATAAATATTTCTTTGTTTTCGGTGAAGGTGTTAAATCAGGTTATTTGAATTTTGCTGTTAAAAAAGGCAATATTTTTAAAACATATGAAGGAAAACTAATTCAAGAAGGTTTCGGACAAATAAAAAATGGAGGTGTTGCGAGCAATCAATTTGAATTCTCAATTGAAGATGACATCATCTTCAAACAATTAGAAACCAATAGTGGTAAATATTTTGACTTACATTATAAAGAGTATCATGGTGTGTTACCTTGGAGAGGTAACACCGTTTATGTTGTCGACAAAATAGTCAATATGAAATAAAAAGATAAGCGATCAAAAAAGCACTGTTACAAAACAGTGCTTTTTTGTTATATCATTAGAACTACATATCAAGCTTATAATAAGCAGATTAAAATGGTGCATCATCAGGCATATCATTCATTCGAGAAGGCATCGTGATCCCTCCAGCCATACCACCGCCCGGTTCTCCCGTACTGAACATCGAAGATGGGCTCATGGCAGAAGAATTAAATGGACCTGGATCACTATTAAATGTATCAGCACTTCCCATTCCGGAAAATTCATCCTCTAGATCCACAAACTTCACATATTTACCAATGAAACGAAGTGGTACAATACCAGTTTCACCATTACGATGTTTTGCAATAATAACTTCCCCAACTCCAGCAGTAGATCTTCCTTCTTCATCTTCAGTCATACCATAATATTCTGGACGATATAAGAACAATACCATATCCGCATCCTGCTCAATAGATCCAGATTCACGTAAATCAGAAAGCATTGGTCGTTTTGAATTTCCTGGACGAGATTCCACAGCACGACTTAACTGTGATAAGGCCAATACAGGAACATTCAATTCTTTTGCTACAGATTTCAACGCCCTTGAAATACTACCAATCTCTTGCTCACGGTTCCCCCCTCCTTTGCCATCTGCCTTACCATGCATCAATTGCAAATAATCGACAATAACCATTTGGATATCATGTTGCGCTTTTAAACGGCGACATTTAGCTCTAAATTCAAAAACGTTTAACGCAGGAGTATCGTCAATGATCAACGGAGCCTCTGTCAAACGACCAATCCTAGAATGCAATTGTTGCCATTCGTGATCCGCTAAATTTCCCTTTTTTAGTTTTTCTTGTTCAATTTCTGTTTCACCAGCAATCAAACGATTCACCAATTGTACAGATGACATCTCTAGAGAAAAAACAGCTACGGGTTTATGGTGATCTACCGCAGCATTACGTGCTACAGATAACACGAAAGCTGTTTTTCCCATAGCCGGACGAGCAGCAATGATGACTAAATCGGATGGTTGCCAACCAGAAGTCATCCGATCCAGAGCTGTTAAACCTGAAGGAACACCTGTCAAACCATCAGTTCGATCACGCAACAACTCCAGATTTGATATTGCCTCACGCATGATATCATCCATTTTTCGAGAATCTCTCCTTAAATTATTTTGAGCAATATCAAATAAGCTTTTTTCAGCATGATCTAATAAGTCAAAAATATCCGAAGTTTCATCGTAAGCACTATTGATAATCTCTGTTGATACTTTTATCAACTCACGTTGAATATATTTTTGAGAGATGATACGCGCATGAAATTCAATGTTGGCCGCAGAAACAACCCGATCTGTTAATTGCGTAATATAATAAGCACCACCAATCATTTCCAAAGCTCCCATTTTTCGAAGCTCTGCAGTTACCGTTAATAGATCTATTGGTGAAGTTTTTTGGAATAAACTAAAAATAGCCTCGAAAATTTTCTGATGGGCATCTTTGTAAAAAGACTCTGGTTTTAGGATATCTATGACTTCACTTAATGCATTTTTCTCTAACATCAAAGCACCTAAAACTGCCTCTTCCAAATCCAGCGCTTGAGGAGGCAATTTACCAAGACCACTAACCAGATTATTCAGCTTTGTTCTACGCTCTCCGAAGTTGGTCTTTTTACCAGTTCCAGCATTATTCTCTTCAAAATTATTATCGTTGCTCATCTTATAATGTGATATCGAAACTTGTGCATATACGCTAAAAAGTGTTAGCGGATAGCAAATGTATAAAAAATACAGTAGACATTTTTCAAGAGTTGTACACAGCTAAATTAGTTGTGAAAACAATCATCCTAAAAACTTTTGATAAACATCATTTTACCACCTGTCTTTTCCACAACATATGTGGAAAAAATGTTTATAAATAATTATCACACCTAAATATCAACAAGTTACAAACCTGTTAATAACTTTAGTTATTGTTAACAAAGTTAAGAAATTTATTAGGCTATTACCCTAATGCTATCTTTAAAAATATAAAAAAGAAGTCTATCCTGTTTCTCGACATATTTATTTTATACGGAAATTTTCCGATTTCATTTTTTCCTTTTCTATCCATTAAAGCTCAACGAGAATATTGTATCTTTGCTACTATGACAAATGAAGCATCCTCATTAAAACCATACAAAGACGCGAAAGACGGTAAAAAACAACAAGTTGCAGATATGTTTAATAACATTTCCAAAACGTATGATTTTTTAAATCATTTTCTGTCCTTAGGTATCGATATAATTTGGCGTAAGAAAGCAATTAATGCTTTAAAAACGATCGCTCCTCAGCACATGTTGGATGTGGCTACAGGAACTGGAGATTTTGCCCTAGAATCCATTAAAATATTGAATCCCAAGAAAATAATAGGCGTTGATATTTCCCAAGGTATGTTAGATGTTGCAAAACAAAAAATTGAACAAAAAGGACTACAGCATCAGTTCGAAGTACAACTGGGAGATTCAGAACATTTACAATTTGAGGACAATACCTTTGATGCTGTGACGGTAGCTTTTGGCGTTCGTAATTTTGAAAATCTAGACAAAGGCTTAGCCGATATCTGTCGTGTACTAAAACCCGGAGGAAAGGCTGTTATTCTGGAATTTTCAAACCCTAAAAAATTCCCGATAAAACAATTGTATAATTTTTATTTTAAAAGAATTACGCCGACCATCGGAAAAATATTCTCAAAAGATTCAAGTGCTTATTCTTATCTGCCAGAATCTGTTGCGAGATTTCCTGATGGTGAAAAATTTGCAGAAATCACTAAATCTGTTGGGTTTTCAAACACAATTATCCGTCCTCAGACTTTTGGAGTTTGTACCATTTATATTGCGACAAAATAGAAATATTACAATCATTTTTTAACTAAAAAATATGTCAAAGACAGTATTCATCACAGGGGCAAGTTCAGGCATTGGAGAAGCTTGTGCTGAGGTCTTAGCCAGCGAAGGATATAACCTTTTACTGTGTGCACGTCGTTTCCAGCGATTAGAAGAAATCAAAGATAGGCTAACAAAACAATATCCAGAGATCAATATCTACATCTTCGAACTAGACGTTCGCAATTATGATGAAGTGAAATCCAAAATTGAGAATCTCCCTTCAGCATGGAAAAATATCAATGTGTTGATTAATAATGCAGGCTTAAGCCAAGGATTGGATCCTATTCAGGATGGCGATATTGGTGACTGGGATCGAATGATTGATACGAATGTCAAAGGACTATTGTATGTTACCAAAACGGTTATCCCACTTTTAGAAAATCAAGAAGATGCCCATATTGTCAACTTGGGCTCCATTGCTGCAAAAGAAGTGTATCCAAATGGGAATGTCTATTGTGCAAGTAAACATGCCGTAGATGCTCTAAATCAAGCCATGCGAATTGACTTGTTAGCAAAAGGAATAAAAGTAACGGGAATAAATCCGGGCATGGTTGAAACAGAATTTTCAGAGGTACGTTTCAAAGGCGATAAAGACCGCGCAAAAAATGTATACAACGGACTGCAGGCATTATCTGGAAAAGATATAGCAGAGACAATATCTTTCGTCATCAGTAGACCAAAACATGTTAACATTAATGATTTAATCATTATGCCTACCGCACAAGCAACAGGAACGATTGTAAATAGAAAATAATAAAATTGAATAGCATATGGCTTTAGAAGAGAAAATCAATCAAGATATCAAAGCGGCAATGATCGCAAAAGATGCAAATAAATTACGTGGCCTTCGTGCCATCAAAGCAGCGATTTTATTAGCTAAAACTGAAAAAGGACATACCGAAGACTTGAACGAAGAAACGGAGATCAAAGTGCTTCAAAAATTAGTGAAACAACGTAAAGAATCTGCAGAAATCTATAAGAACCAAAATAGAGAAGATCTGTATACAATCGAAGTCGAAGAACAACAGGTTATTGAAGCCTATTTACCACAACAATTAAGTAAAGAAGAAGTTGAAAAAATCATTAAGGATATCATCAGCTCAACGGGTGCAACTTCAGTAAAAGACATGGGAAAAGTAATGGGTGCTGCCAATCAACAGTTGGCTGGAAAAGCTGATGGACGTACCATATCAGAAGTGGTAAAAGGTTTATTGGCATAATTGATCACAACCTTATTGCAAAAAGAGCTATAGCAATATAGCTCTATATTTTTATATGGAATTACGCTGGAATCATAAATCCTTCTCCCAATTAAGTGTAGAAGAATTGTATCAAATCCTCAAATTACGAGTTGATGTTTTTGTCAATGAACAACAGTGTTTCTACCCTGAACTGGATGATAAAGATCAATATTCTACCCACCTATGGACAGAGAACAAGGGGGAAATCATTGCTTATGCTAGACTAGTACCTCCAGGAATTTCCTATCCAGAACCTGCGATTGGACGTGTGATAACCAATCCAATTTTTAGAGGTAATCGCTATGGAAAGCTACTTGTACAAAAATCAATAAACATGATTTACGAAAAGCACGGAAAAACACCGATCCAAATTGGCGCGCAAACTCATTTGAAAAACTTCTATGGAAGTTTTGGATTTGAACAAGCATCAGATGAGTATTTAGATTATGGAATCCCACATATCGACATGATAAAACCCTAACTGAAAGAACGACAATGAATAATATAGTTATCATCACTGCAGCACTTCTTGGTTCAACAGCTATTATGTTGGGTGCTTTTGGTGCACATGCTTTTAAAAAATTAATTAGTGAAGAAAAATTGGCTTCATTTGAAGTCGGCGTCCGTTATCAGATGTATACGGCACTAACTTTATTAATCCTTGGTTTCAATTTACATTTTGATGTGTATAGCGAACGTTTTGCATTCTACAGCATCACTGCAGGCACGTTATTATTTTCTGTTAGTATTTATTTTTTATCTTTTGCACAGTACTGGAATAAAAACTTAAAATTCTTAGGTCCCATTACTCCCTTGGGAGGACTTTTAATGATAGCAGGATGGCTTGCATTAATCGTTCGTTTTATCTAAATTTAGATCATAAGGCAATGATGTCTGCCCTAAACCGCTTAACCGAGCTGATGACGTCTACTTTAACTATTGCAAAGTGCAATAGTTATAATTATTTTATACTATAATTAAAGTAGACATGTTTGCAAAACACATTTTTTCAAAAACCTTATGGAACAGATTAATCCTTTATTCTTTAAAATGGATAGGGTTAGCTCTACTCGTAGGATCAATAGTTGGTTCCATTTCCGCTTTCTTCTTGACGAGTTTATCTTGGGTAACCGAATATCGAGAGACCCATCTTTGGATTATTGCAGGATTACCAATCGCAGGATTACTTATCGGTTTACTTTATTATTATTACGGAGGATCGTCCAATAAAGGTAACAACCTGTTAATAAGCGAATATTACCAAAATAATCAAGCTATTCCATTAAAAATGGCGCCACTTGTATTGCTAAGTACGCTACTTACCCATCTTTTTGGTGGATCAGCAGGTAGAGAAGGAACTGCTGTGCAAATTGGAGGAACTATTGCCGATCAGTGCACAAAAATTTTTAAATTAAATCAGCAAGACAGAAGGATTTTAATCATCATCGGTATTAGTGCTGGGTTTGCTTCTGTTTTTGGCACTCCTTGGGCTGGAGCTATATTCGGGCTAGAGGTTATTACTGGCGGTAAAAATAGATTACGAGGTCTTATTCCGAGTATGTTGACTGCTTTTATAGCAGATTACGCTTGTTCCTTTTGGCATGTCGCACACACGCATTATAAAATTCAAGATGTTATTCCAGTAATAAGTCTTCAAATGATGGGTTATGCAACTTTAACGGGTATTGTTTTCGGATTAACAGCTTATTTATTTACAAAATCCAGTGATCTATTTACCACCCTTTTTAAAGCCATACCCTATCCACCCATTCGTCCATTCATTGGAGGATTGGTTTTAGTATTTGTTATATGGACTTTAGGTACAACCAAGTATATCGGATTAGGCATACCAACAATTTTAGAATCTTTTAAAATTCCATTAAATTCTACTGACTTTATCATCAAACTTTTACTCACCACCTTTACCCTATCAGCCGGTTTTAAAGGAGGAGAAGTAACCCCTCTCTTCTTTATTGGAGCAACCTTAGGAAATGCCTTGTTCGGATTTATACCATTACCCATGGGGTTATTAGCCGCAATGGGATTTATTGCAGTTTTTTCTGGAGCAACCAACACCCCTTTTGCTTGTTTACTGATGGGTATAGAATTGTTTGGATATGAAGCATGGCCTTATTTTGCTATCGTCTGTTTTGTCGCCTATCTATTTTCAGGAAAAAAAGGCATCTATGCTGCTCAGCTATTAAGTGGACCCAAACACTACTTATTTCTTCAATGGCAAAAAGCAAAGGACAAATATGCGAAGAATACAAAACTGTAAAAGTAGTTTAAAGATTTTTATCAATAAAAATCTTTAAACTACTATCACCCTATATTTTAGCTAGAGTTCCTTTAAGTGCTTATAGTTGGATTTGATGGTATCGATCACTTCTTGCATCTTCCCTCCTAACATTAATTTTGACATCGACTTGGCCATACCGACCATTTGATCCAAATCTACTTTTGGAGGCATCGCCAATGCATTCGGATTCGTAAATACATTTAACAATACTGGTCCTGGATGAGACAACGCAAATTCAACAGCATTTCGAACCTCCTCTGGCTTGTGTACATTAATTCCTTTAAAACCCATCGCCTGAGCAATCGCACCAAAATCTGGATTAACCATAGTGGTTTCATTGTCAGGCAATCCTGCAACTTCCATTTCTAGTTTCACCATTCCCAAAGCTCTATTGTTAAAAACGATTATTTTAACAGGTAGTTGATACTGATGGATAGTTGCCAAATCACCTAATAACATAGATAATCCGCCATCACCACACATCGCAATAACCTGACGATCCGGATGAGATAAAGCAGCACCTATTGCCATGGGCATTGCATTAGCCATAGAACCATGATTGAAAGAACCCAATAACTGTCTCTTACCCGTTCCCGAAATAAAACGGGCTCCCCAGACACAAGTCATACCCGTATCAACTGTAAATATGGCATTATCTGTCGCAAGTTCATTAATGGTATGTGCCAAGAATTCTGGCTGAATGGTATCTTCTGCCCCTTGTTCCTCCATATAGGTTTTCATATTTTCCTTGACTTTCTCATAGATTTTCAATTGAGATTCAAGAAAACTGCTGTCTTCCTTTTCTTCCAACAGAGGAAGCAAAGCCTGTAACGTATGTTTAATATCACCACATAAACCCATTTCCAATTTTGCCCTTCTTCCCAATCGCTCAACCTGGATATCAATTTGAATGATTTTATTATCTGTTGGCATAAAACTGTCGTAAGGGAAATCCGTGCCTAACAATAAGACCAAATCAGATTCATGCATGCTTTGATAAGCGGAAGCTTGTCCCAGCAATCCTGTCATTCCTATTTCGTATGGATTATCATGCTGAATCCCCATCTTAGCTCTAAAAGAATATCCGACAGGAGCTAATATCTTTTGTGATAACTGTACCACCTCTTTATGTGCACCTGTCGCCCCTATTCCGCAAAAAACAGTGATGCACTTACTTGTATTAATTGCAGCTGCAAGTGCCTCCAATTCTTGATCAGAAGGCCTGATCACTGGATCTGTATGAAATAATTGCGTAGAAACAGAAGAATCTACAGCCTTCATTTCAGACACATCACCTGGCAATCCAATAACAGCCACTCCCTTTTGTCCAATAGCATGTTGGATAGCTGTTTGAATAATTTTAGGCGCCTGTTCAGTAGTTGTAATCATTTGGTTATAACAACTACAATCATCAAAAAGCTTGATGGTATTTGTTTCTTGAAAGTAATTCATACCCATTTCAGCTGTATTGATCGTAGATGCGATAACAATCATCGGAACATGAGAGCGATGCGCATCGTACATGCCATTAATAAGGTGCACATGTCCCGGACCGCAACTTCCTGCGCAACAGGAAATTCCATCTAGTTCTGCTTCCGCTGCTGCTGCATAAGCCCCCACCTCTTCATGACGAACATGAATCCACTTGATTCGACCATCTTTTCGGATGGCATCATTAAAAAAATTAAGACTATCTCCCGTAACTGCATATACACGTTTTACACCTGCTTCAGCAAGCATCTCAACCAATTGCTCCGCAACAATCTTTGCCATATTAAATTTATTTAAGTCATTAGGATAACCAATCTATCCACTAACTTAAATAACAACTAAATACAGAATCAGTTTTAAATGACGTAAACAAATAACTATTACAATAATTTACCAGCCAAGAATATACCAGCGATAGTAAAATAAATAATCAATCCCGAAACATCGACCAAAGTAGCTACAAATGGTGCAGAAGCTGTTGCTGGATCTAATCCAAATCTGCGTAAAACAAATGGAATAATGGAGCCGGACAATGTACCCCAAAGCACAATAAATAAAAGAGAAAAAGAAACACTTAAAGCAATGTATAACGAATAGACCCCATAATCATAAATACCTAGTTCTTGCCAAATCAGAATCCTGAGGAAACCGATAATTCCAAGAATTCCACCTAAAATAAGACCTGAAGAAATCTCTCTTTTCACAACGTACCACCAATCTTTGAGCTTGATTTCTCCCAAAGCCATCGCACGAATAATTAAAGAAGCTGCCTGTGAGCCCGAGTTCCCTCCACTGGAAATAATCAGGGGAACGAATAGTGCTAAAACAACGGCCTTTTCAATTTCTCCATCAAAATAAGCCATCGCAGAGGCCGTTAACATTTCGCTCAAGAAGAGTATCACTAACCAACCCGCTCTTTTTTGAACCAATTTCAATAAAGGAGTCTTTGTATATGCTACATCCAATTCGTCCATACCCCCAAAACGATGGATATCTTCCGTATCCCGATCTTCAATTTGATCTAAGACATCATCAAAAGTAACGATACCAACCAAAACAGCATTTTCCGTAATAATAGGTAAAGCACTTCGATCATATTTTTGAAAGATTTCAAAAGCCTCCTCCATCGGAGTTGCCGCTTTTATCGCAACAAAATTATAATCGATTAATTCTGATATTTTGGTAGTTGCATCTGCCAATAACAATTCTCCAATCTTTAAATCATCAATCAACACATTATTTTCATCTACGACATAGATAAAGTTTAATGTTTCTGCTTTTTTACCAAACAATTTGATGTGTTTGAAGACATCTTCAACGGTAAAATAAGGTCGTACTTGCACATACATTGGCGTCATCAAACGCGCAATACTATTTTCATTATAGCCAATCAGCTTGAGCGCCAATTGTTTTTCACGCTCATTCAATAAATTGATCAAATATTTAATCAAATCATCAGGCAATTCCGAAAACAGTTGATTTCTGGTATCTGGTTTCAGATTATTTAGTAATTCAGAAAGCTGCGATTCGGAAAGTGATCTAACCAAACGATATTGGATATCAATATCCAAAAAAGAAAATATTTCTAATCTCAATTCAAGATCATATTGATTGAATTGTTCATATAATGCTTCTCTATCGAGTTCAGCTAATACTTCGGCAATATCAGCAGGATGTAAGTTCATTTTTTTATCCATTACAAATTACGTTATCTTATTACTTACTTATCAGTTTTGAAATAAAGCACTTTCCTTGTCAACAAAACTTCATCCGATATCAAAAATTAACTTGACCAGGGTTCAATTCAATAGGCTCTTTTCCTTGTTGAAATAATCTAGCTTGCAATTTACCTCGCAGCTCCACCACAGCATTAGACACATATAGCCAACTCCCCTCTCTTAACCCCAACACCGCCTGATTATTGAATTGATGAAATTCATGTATTCTCGTTTCTCTGGTCTCACCCTTATGCGTAGAATTTGGGTCGGGATCCAAATAATGTGGATTCAGATTAAAAGGTAATAATTGCAAAGCATCAAAACTAGGTGGATAAACAATAGGCATATCATTCGTGGTTCCTATTGTTAGTCCCGTCAAATTCGATCCTGCTGAAGTTCCTACATAAGGTATTCCGTTGGCAATAGCATTTTTCAAATCCTCCATAAGATCAAGGTCATATAATGTTTTAAGCAAAAGAAAAGTATTCCCACCCCCAATAAAAATTGCCTTAGCCTCTTGTATCGCTTCTTTTTTATTTTCGAATACATGCAATCCCTTTACCTGAATCCCTTTCTCCACTAAAGCAGCTTGGACATTTGCTGTATAATTGTCGTAAGAAATTCCAGAAGGTCGTGCAAAAGGAACAAAAATCAATTCATCTGTTTCAATAAAATCAACCAATTCATCTTTTATATAAGCTAAAAAAGGACTTCCATGAATAGTACTTGTACTAATAACTAGCAACTTATAATTAGTATTAACTTCCATAATCTCAATCTTTCAAAAAATCAATCAAATCTATTATTTATCCTGCAATAAAATGTAAAAAAGCTACAGTAAAATGAAGATTTCTAATCATCATTTTACTGTAGCTTTTATCTGAATGTTATCCTATGCTATCTGATGTAGCTTGTTAAGAAAAATTAAATTCCACAATTAACATCAATTATTCCGTTGATTTCTTCGAAGTTGAGTTCATTTTTGTATGATCTAAGCGTCTTGCCTCCTTCAAAGCTTTATTCAACAAATATTCAATTTGCCCGTTCACACTCCTAAATTCGTCGGCAGACCATTTTTCCAATGCTTTATAAACATCACTCTCTATTCGGAGCATGAAATTCTTTTTTTCCGCCATACTGTTAATCTTTATTGATATAAAGTTCCTGTATTTACTATTGGAGAAGCAGCTTTCTCACCACACAATACCACCATTAAATTACTAACCATTGCTGCTTTTTTATCATTGTCAAGTACGACAATATCTTTTTCAGACAATTTCTGCAAAGCCATCTCCACCATACCAACAGCACCTTCTACAATTTTTGCTCGGGCCGCAACTATCGCTGTTGCCTGTTGACGCTGCAACATCGCTCCTGCTATTTCAGATGCATAGGCCAAGTGACTGATACGCGCTTCTTTAATAATAATTCCTGCTGGAGCTAATCGTTCTAATAATTCCTGCTCTAAAATATGATTAACGGTATCTCCACCTTCACGCAAAGTAATTGATTCCTCATTGTCTGCTTGTAACTCTAGATTATCGTATGGAAAACTGCCCGCTAAATGTCTCACAGCAGCTTCACTTTGGGTACGTACATATGACGTATAGTTAGTCACATCATAGGTTGCTTTATACGTATCGCCAACTTGCCAAACAATTACAGCTCCAATCTCAATAGGATTACCCATTTTATCGTTCACTTTTAATGTTTGTCCTTGTAAATTATCTGATCTTAAACTTACTTTTACAGTAGAGTACAGTGGATTAACAAAAAAGAGCCCATTCTCTTTTACCGTTCCAACATATCGACCAAAAAAATTCAATACGCGTGAGTGATTCGGGTTAATGATCATTAATCCTTTTAATAAAAACAAAGCGGTTAAGATCATTAAAATTCCTACTGCAGCAAGCCAAGGAGCATTCTCTACTTGAAAGAAAGCAACAATAGCTCCCACAAAAAGAACAATAGCCATCAATAAGGCCAAATAACCGGAAAGAGGTTTAATTAATTTTTCCATAATTTTTAAGTTTTTGATATTAATTTGATATCAAATATACATCATTATGTAAACATTTTTAAAACTTTTATTCTTTCTAAAAAGTAATTTTTAAATTCGTAGCGGATCAACGACTTCCAACATGATAAAACAATGCTTTTTGCCACTTGAAAATCAAGATATTCGACTATTAATATTAGGATCGTTACCTGGAGACAAATCCCTTCAAGAACAACAATATTATGCACATCCACAAAATCGATTTTGGAAACTGATGAAACTTATTTTTAATGTTGCAGAGATTCATTCCTACACAGACAAGCTAGACTTACTTTTGGAGCATCATATCGGACTATGGGATGTCTGTGCTCAAGCGCAAAGAAAAGGAAGCATGGATTTAGATATTATAGATGAAGAACCCAATGATCTGGATGTATTCCTTGCTGATCATCCACATATTCATACTATTATCTTTAATGGGCAAAAAGCACAGAAAGTGTTTGATAAATATTTTAAGAAGAACCCTAATTACCGATATTTCACTTTACCCAGTACAAGTCCCGCAAATGCACAATATTCTTTAGAGAAATTACTTCAGGAATGGCGAACTGTTTTAAAAAAAGATTAACAAATATTTCGCACAATAAAAAGCTTAAAATTCACAGCGAATCATTATTTTTGCAGCAACATGTCAGATTTAAAATATAACCAAAGAGGTGTGTCCGCAGGAAAAGAGGATGTACACAATGCTATTAAGAACATCGATAAAGGATTGTATCCTAAAGCTTTTTGTAAAATCATTCCTGATATCTTAGGCGGTGATGAGCAGTGGTGCAACATCATGCATGCCGATGGCGCAGGTACAAAATCTTCATTGGCCTATGTCTATTGGAAAGAAACGGGTGACATTTCTGTCTGGAGAGGAATCGCACAAGATGCCATCATCATGAATTTAGATGATTTACTATGTGTTGGCGCTACGGACAATATTTTATTATCTTCGACTATTGGACGTAACAAAAATGTTATTCCCGGAGAAGTTATCGCTGAAATCATCAATGGTACCGAAGAAATCTTAAAAGATCTTCGTGAAATGGGGATTGGTATTTATTCAACAGGTGGTGAAACTGCAGATGTGGGGGATTTGGTACGTACGATTATTGTGGACAGTACGGTAACTTGTCGTATGAAACGTGAAGATGTGATTTCCAATCACAAGATAAAAGCTGGGAATATTATTGTCGGCTTATCTTCTTCAGGAAAAGCAACTTACGAAAACGAATACAATGGCGGAATGGGATCTAATGGTCTAACATCAGCCAGACATGATGTTTTCAATAAATATATCGCAGAAAAATACACGGAAAGTTTTGATCCAGCAGTTCCCTATGATTTGGTTTTCGCAGGTAGTCAACATTTAACAGATAAAATTATAATTGAAACAGGTGAAGAGATTACAGCAGGAAAATTAGTACTCTCTCCTACACGCACTTATGCTCCTGTTATCAAACAGATACTTGACCGGTACCGTTCGCAAATTGATGGTATGGTGCATTGTTCAGGAGGAGCGCAAACAAAAGTATTGCACTTTGTCGACAATGTTCATATTGTCAAAGATAATTTATTTCCTATTCCTCCGTTATTTGAATTGATTCAAAAAGAATCCAATACGGATTGGAAAGAAATGTATAAAGTATTTAATATGGGACATCGTATGGAATTATATGTTCCTCAAGAAATAGCACAAGATATTATTGCCATTTCAGAGTCTTTTGGTATTCCGGCACAGATTATCGGTCATGTAGAAGAATCTGCTATAAAACAAGTAACAGTAAAATCTCCATACGGCGAATTTATTTACGAATAAAACAATAAGGTTTGATCAAAATTCAAACCTTATTATTAAAAATAGCAATGAAAGATAAACTAATCGTCGGATGGAAAGAATCAATAGATCTACCAGAATTAGGTATTCATCACATTGAAGCGAAGGTAGATACTGGCGCTGGGTCGTCTGTATTACATTGCGAATCCTATGAAATTGAGGTAATAGATCATCAAGAATGGATTATCTGTCACATTGTTGTTAATTTTAAAACTCGAGAATTACGTATATTTAAATTCCCGGTATATAAAGAAAAAATCGTTAAAAGTTCATTTGGCCACCAAGAGAAACGTTATTATATTTTGACAAAAGCCAAATTATACAATCAATTATTTGATATTAAATTATCTTTTAGAAATCGTTCGTCCATGCGGTATCCTATGTTATTAGGAAAAAACTTCCTTTACAAAAATTTTATCGTGGACGTTTCAAAATCAAATTTATCTCAAAAATCTTTGGGATAGAAACCAATATCCATTCATATTTGTTTCTATACGAATATTACAATTAAACTATTCTAATCATAGCAAAGTGAAAATCGCTGTATTATCAACAGTTAAAAGCCTATACTCGACACGTCGATTAGTAGAAGCTGCAGAAAAACGTGGACATGAATGCGTTGTGATCGATCATAGCAAATGCTATGTTGGTATTCAACAAGGCAAACCCAGCATCCACTATAAAGGTCAAGATATTTCGGATATTGATGCCGTTATTCCTCGTATAGGTGCTTCCGTAACTTTTTATGGTTCCGCTATTGTCAGACAATTTGAAGTCATGGATGTGATATCGGCCAATCCGAGTCAAGCGATTACACGTTCTAGAGACAAACTTCGTTGTATGCAAATTCTTTCTGGAGCTGGCATAGGTCTTCCCATTACTGGATTTGCCAGAACCGCTTCGGATGTTGACGATTTGATCAGCATGGTTGGAGGAGCACCATTAGTGATCAAGCTATTAGAAGGTACACAAGGAATTGGGGTTGTACTAGCAGAAACTAAAAAAGCAGCTTCTTCTGTCATCGAAGCTTTTTATGGTCTTGGAAATAATATATTAATTCAAGAATATATTAAAGAAGCCAAGGGAACTGATATCCGTGCATTTGTCGTTGGAGGAAAAGTTGTAGGTGCCATGAAAAGAACTGCCAAGGAAGGAGAATTTAGATCGAATATCCATCGTGGAGGAACAGCAGAAATCATTAAATTAACAAAAAGCGAACGGGAAACTGCTATCGCAGCTGCGGCTTCTATGGGATTAACCGTATGCGGCGTTGATATGATGCCTTCAGACAGAGGTCCTCTTGTCTTGGAAGTAAACTCTTCTCCAGGATTAGAAGGAATAGAGAAAGCAACAAAAAAGGATATTGCTGCAGAAATTATCATCTATCTCGAGAAGCAATTTGATCTTAAAAAAGCAGCTAAACCTGAAGTTCGAAAAAAGAAAAAAAAGGAAAGTAATTTATAATACTGTATAAAAATCAAATCACATGGTTATAACCATGTGATTTGATTTTTATACAGGTAAATCTCTTATTTATAATTGATTGTTCCGCCCGCTATTTTTTTCTCAGATTTATGGACCGGATTTCCATATACATCGATTACACCACCTGCACGTGTCTTAGCAACAACAGAATCCTTCGCATAAATCTCCGCTTTGCCACCCCCATTTACCGTCACATTGCTGACATCCGTTTTTAAATCTTTTCCTTCATATTTACCCCCAAAATTAGAAACAACATCTTGTGTTATGCTTTTACCCATAAGCGAAATCGTAGATCCCGATGTGGATTTAACATCCACTTTTTTAGCTTCCAGATACAACACAACCAATCCTCCTTCAGCAGCCGAGATATTCAATTGATCTGAAACAATTACTTGATTTTCTCGGTTAACAACCTTTGCCCCTTTTTTGGCTAAAATATTATTCAAGGACTGAAAATAAACTTTAACACTGACGTTATTACCTTGTAACGCGTTTAAAGTATTCATCTTAATACGCAATGAACCGTTATTATTGATGACCTGAATATTTTCGGAATTAGCCCCTTCTATAACAACCTCATTTGAAGTCCCTTTTAGCAATTCAACTTGGATCTTATCCGTCACCTCTACAGCGTTAAAAGTACCTACATTTTGTTTTGTCTGCGCAAAACTTAATTGTGCAATAAAAAATAAAATAGCACCTAATCCTAATTTTTTCATATCGATAAATCTTGTATTCATATAATCGTTCTGCAAAATATACAGCATAAATAACATTCCAGTAATTTTTAGCACATTTTAACACAATATAGACAAAAACATGAAACCGTTACGCCTTGTTATATAGTATTCTGAAATTAAGCTCATACTAGACTTCCTTATAGGAAAGATGACAATCCTGAAAATCAATCTTACAAAAAAACGCATCAAGTCATGACTTGATGCGTCCTAAAATTAACAGTCTCTGTAATTTTGAATATTATAATTTGCTGTGGATATCAATCGCATTTAGCTCTTCGAACGCTTGTTTCAAACGCGTAACAAAAGACTCCTCTCCTTTACGTAACCAAACGCGAGGATCATAATATTTCTTGTTTGGAGAATCAGCTCCTTCAGGATTACCAATTTGGCTTTGTAGATAATCGTGGTTTTTAGCTTCATATCCACGAATACCATCCCACATTGCCCATTGCATATCAGTATCAATGTTCATTTTGATTGCACCATAAGAGATTGCCTCTGCAATTTCTTCAGCTGAAGAACCTGAACCACCATGGAATACAAAATTAACTGGCTTTTCTGCCGTTAAATTAAATTTCTCACGAATGTATTCTTGTGAATTATGTAAAATAACAGGTTGTAATTTTACGTTTCCAGGTTTATAAACACCATGTACATTACCAAAAGCAGCAGCTACTGTAAATTTATCAGAAACTTTTAATAATTCCTCGTAAGCGTACGCTACTTCTTCAGGTTGTGTATATAATTTTGAGCTATCCACATCAGAATTATCAACACCGTCTTCTTCCCCACCAGTAACTCCTAATTCGATTTCTACAGTCATTCCTAGCGGTTTCATACGTGCTAAGTATTTTGCAGAAATTTCAATATTTTCTTCGATCGGCTCTTCCGATAAATCCAACATATGAGAAGAAAATAAAGGTTTACCATGTTGCGCAAAAAATCGCTCACCAGCATCTAATAAACCGTCGATCCAAGGCAATAATTTTTTTGCAGCATGGTCTGTATGTAATATAACTGCAACACCATAATGCTCTGCTAATAAATGAACATGCTGAGCTGCAGCCACAGCACCAAGAATACAAGCTTTTAAACCATCATTGTTTAATGTTTTACCTGCATAAAATTGTGCTCCACCATTTGATAATTGAATAATTACAGGTGAGTTAACTGCTTTTGCAGTTTCCATAACAGCGTTGATCGAATTTGTACCTGTAACGTTAACTGCAGGTAATGCAAATTTGTGCTTTTTTGCTAATTCAAATAATTCTTGTACTTGATCTCCTGTCAATACACCTTTAAAATCTTTTAGGCTCATATTATATTTGCTTTTGTAATTTATAATCTTATTATTATGTACTAAGGTAGAAAAAAAATATTATTTTACATAATGCATAAAGTGTATATACTACACTAACTAGTTTTATTCACCTTTCAATAAAAAAAAGCACGTGAAATGTGATTAAAAACGTTACAATAGGACTTAATAAATCTATTTTAATATATTTGGTTAACAATAACAAGAACGACATGCTACAGGTATACGGTATTAAGAATTGCAACACAGTAAAAAAAGCGCTGAATTGGTTAGAAGAAAATCAAATTGCCTATATTTTTCATGATTTTAAAAAGGAAGGTATTTCGGAAAAACAATTACAGGACTGGGAAAAACAAATTAGTTGGGAGAAACTGCTGAATAAAAAAGGAACCACTTGGAAGAAACTAGATGCCGAAGAACAAGCAACAGTAATGGATGCAACTTCTGCTAATCAAGTTCTCATTCAACATACCAGTATGATCAAACGTCCCGTAATTGAGGGAGGTAAACAAATTATAGTAGGGTTTGATGAAAACGAATATGCTTCTTTTCTAAAATAATTGTTACAATCGGATAAAATAATCGTTACAATTTGATAATTTTAAGGAAAAAGGTTCAACAACACATCTTTTCATACTATATTTAGGCAAAACAAGATCTACAATAATAAAGTATGAAAAGATTAACATTGCTATCACTAGGTATTTTATCATTATCGTTATCTACTTCAACTTTTGCTCAGCAAAAGAATAATTATAGCTACACAGCAGCATTTGCACCCTTGTTTTTTAAGAATAATGGAGATGAATTTCGTTCAGCAAGTGGCAAACCGGGACCAGCTTACTGGCAAAATAACGCGGACTATAAAATAGCTGCAACTTTAGATGACCAGAAAAAAACCATTACTGGAAAAGTAGAAATTAACTATACGAATAACAGTCCTGATCAATTGGATTATATTTGGCTGCAATTGGATCAAAACATGTTTTCAAAAAAAGGACGTGGTCAAGCCATCTCTCCCTTAACAAAAAGCAGATATGGAGATGCCAATAGTAGTTTTGATGGTGGTTATACCGTCAGCTCTGTGACCGATTTAGCAGGCAAAGCTGTGGATTATATCATTACAGATACACGTCTTCAAATCAGACTTCCTCAACCTCTTCAAGCTCAAGGTGGTAAAATAGGTTTTAAAATACAATACTCCTATCCCATACCTGAATATGGTGCTGATCGAACCGGTATATTGAAAACTGCAAAAGGTGATATTTTTGCAATTGCCCAATGGTTTCCTCGATTATGTGTGTATGACAATATAAGAGGTTGGAATACCATGCCCTATACAGGCCCAGGTGAATTTTATCGTGAGTTTGGTGATTATCAGGTCGAAATTACGGCGCCTGCAAACCATATCGTTATACTGGGTGGAGAATTGTTAAATCCACAAGAAGTCTTTACATCAGAACAGCTTAAACGATACGAACAAGCAAAAACAAGTGATCAGACGGTCATTATCCGTTCTGCAACGGAGGTTGCAGATAGCCATTCAAGACCTCATAAAAAAAGTTTAACTTGGAAATATACCCTCAATCATGCACAAGATATTGCCTGGGCTTCATCCGCATCTTTTATCATCGATGCAGCTCGTATTAATTTACCTAGTGGCAAAAAGTCATTGGCTATTTCTGCTTATCCAGAAGAAAGCAATGGCAATAATGCTTGGGAACGTTCTTCCGAGTATACAAAAGCAGCCATTGAAAACTATTCCAACAAATGGTTTGAATATCCCTACCCTGTTGCCGTTAATGTTGCTTCCAATGTTGGAGGAATGGAATACCCTGCCCTATCCTTTTGCGGCAATAAAGCAAAAGCTGAGTCCTTATGGGGAGTAACCAATCATGAGTTTGGCCATAATTGGTTTCCAATGATTGTTTCAAGTAATGAAAGAGAGTTTGGCTGGATGGATGAAGGTTTTAACACCTTTATAAATGAAATCTCAACCGAGAACTTCAATAATGGTGAATACGTCAAAAAAGTTGGGGATGAGAATAGTCAAGCAGTCCGATTTACGGATCCTCGCCTTGAAGCGATGATGACGACCCCTCAAAATATGAATGAAGGAAATATAGGTATTTTACTTTACTATAAACCTGCCTATGGGCTTAAGTTATTGCGCAATCAGATTATTGGAAAAGAACGTTTTGATTTTGCCTTTAAAAAATACATCGCGGATTGGGCGTACAAACACCCTACTCCTGAAGATTTTTTCCGTTCTATGGAAAATGGTACAGGTGAAAATCTAAATTGGTTTTGGCGTGGATGGTTTGTAAATAATTGGCAATTGGACCAAGCCATTACAAAAGTGAACTATTTAAATAATGATCCCAAACAAGGGGCAGTTATTACCGTAGAAAATTTAGAAAAACTCCCAATGCCTGTTGTCATAGAAGCCACAACAGTATCTGGACAAAAAATACGTAAAAAATTACCAGTGGAAATTTGGGAAAGAAATAAGTCATTTGATTTCAAAATAGATTCCAAAGAACCACTACAGTCTGTGCAGTTAGATCCAGACAAAGTTTTTCCTGACCACGATCCTGAAAATAATACCTGGACTTCTAAATAATAGTAGAAAATGTCATAGTCAACCAAAGGCTATGACATTTTTTTTGTTAAAATAATTTGTTGCGAACCGATTAGTACTTATTATTATGTAATTTTGATCATAAACAATTCAACATGAAAACATCATTCATATATAGTATAAGTATATTTTCAATTCTGGGTTTAAGTAGCTTTTTCTCGGTGTTACATGCACAAGAAAAGATTAAAGGTATTGCAATGGAATTGGTAAGCAGTCAAAAAATTTCTGACGTATCCATTAAAAACGTACGTACAAATACAGAAGTAAGAACGGATCAAGAAGGTAATTTCAGCATTGATGCACAAATAAATGATTACTTGGCAATAGAAGCTGTAGGCTATGAAAAAGATACCGTATATGTTTACGATTACGGTGTAAAAAGAATTTACCTCAACAGAGAAAATACAGCTATTGAATTGAATGAAGTTTATATTGAAAGAATGACGGATAGCAGATTGCATGCAGAAATAAATGCGACAAAACTAGCTGGAAAATATGCAGATGCAAGCCAAGTACGCGGAGGTATCCGCGTTTCACCTTCTCGTGTTTTTGGAAAAAATGCAAAGAGAGCACGCGAAAATTACAAATTACTTATTGAAGAGCAACATAAGCGAGCCATTGATCGTAAATTCACTGAAGATCTTATTCAATCTTTAACTCCGCTTAAAAATCCAGAACTAGCGCTGTTTAAAGAGCAATACAGACCAAGCTATAAATTCATCGAACAAGCATCAAAAGATGATATCAAACTATATATCATAGACTCCTATAAAAAATTTAACACTAAAACTGGAAAATAATTATTTTACATAAAAAATGTGACAGCAATACATCACAGAGAAATCTTTAACGAATCAAGAATGGGAAGAAAAAAAACTTCCCATTTTTCATTTAATAGACTATATTTGACATTAAGAAGACAATCAATTTTAAATTTAAAAAACCAACTTAAAATATACTTATGCTTTTTAAAAAATCAATTAGCAAATTAATTGCAGAAGCAGAACAGAATGGTCAAGGTACCTTAAAACGTACACTCTCTAGTTCTGGGCTTATTGCATTAGGAGTAGGTGCTATTATTGGCGCTGGACTATTCTCGCTTACAGGTATAGCAGCAGCAGATCATGCTGGTCCCGCCGTAGTCCTCTCTTTCATTATAGCAGCTGTAGGTTGTGGATTTGCAGGGTTATGTTATGCAGAATTTGCCTCTATGATTCCTGTTGCAGGATCAGCATACACCTATTCATATGCCACTATGGGTGAATTTATGGCTTGGATAATTGGCTGGGATCTTGTTTTAGAATATGCACTTGCAGCTGCGACGGTATCCGTTAGTTGGTCACAATATTTCAATCAACTCTTATTGACCTTAGGTGTAGAACTCCCTACACAGTTTTTACATGGTCCCTGGGAAGGAGGTGTCGTCAATGTACCTGCTATCGTTATCGTCTGTTTACTTTCTTTGCTTTTAATGCGAGGAACACAGGAATCTTCCTTTGTTAACAATATTTTAGTGATTTTAAAAGTTGCTGTTGTTCTCATTTTTATTGTATTGGGTTGGGGATTCATTACCGAAGCTAATCACACACCATTTATTCCCGTTAACCATGGAGAAGAATTGGTAAAAAGTGGTCAGTTAGGTTTTTGGAGTTTCTTAAAAAGTGATGATTTTGGTCATTTTGGTATTAGTGGGATTTTAAGAGCTGCTGGAGTTGTATTTTTTGCCTTTATTGGATTTGATGCGGTAAGTACAGCTGCTCAAGAGGCAAAAAACCCGAAAAAAGGAATGCCTATTGGTATCATTGGTTCTTTAATTATCTGTACACTATTGTATGTGCTCTTTTCTTACGTATTGACAGGCTTAGCTCCTTATACTGAATTTAAAGGGGATGCAAAACCAGTTGCTACCGCTTTTGCAAAAACAGGATATACCTTTTTAAATACCGCTTTAATTGTAACGATTATCGCTGGATATACTTCTGTTATCTTAGTGATGCTGTTGGGTCAAAGCCGTGTCTTTTATTCTATGAGTAAAGATGGTTTATTACCGAAACTCTTTTCTGACCTATCGAAAAGACAAACCCCATGGAAAACAAACTTAATCTTCATGGTTTTCGTAAGTATTTTTGCAGGTTTTGTTCCCGTATCCGATTTGGGTCATATGGTGAGTATCGGTACTTTATTTGCCTTTACTTTAGTCTGCATTGGTATCCTGGTGTTACGAAAAACTGAACCTAATTTAGATAGACCATTTAAAACACCATTTGTACCAGTGATTCCTATTTTGGGTATTTTGGTATGTGTGTTAATGATGGCTTCCCTGCCAATAGAATCATGGGAACGCTTAGCGATCTGGATGGTCGTAGGTGTGGTCATCTATTTTGTATACAGTAAAAAGAATTCCAAGATTCGAAAAGAATATGCCGAAGAGCATAAGCTAGAAGATTAAAAAAATAGGGCTGTTTTTACAAACAGCCCTATTTTTTTAATCCCGTAATAAATCCTCCTCTTTAACAAAAAGACATATACTTTTACTATAGATTATGGTAAAACCTGAGTATATATTTTTTTTCTTAGTTCATCTTTTCTTACATCAATTATCTCCATATTTCCATTAGGATAAATGAATAAACAATGCGGTATTCCCTTTACAAAGTACAGATCTTTAACTCCTTGAGGATTCTCATAAGCAAATAATGATCGCCATGGAATATTATACGTAACGAGTAATTTTTGAAATGCTTTTAAATCTTTCTCTTCATCAATAGAAATATATGTCAAATTTAAATTTTCTTGTAAGTCTTGATATATTTTCTTCAATATAGGAATCTCTTCGATACAAGGTTTACACCAGGAAGCAGAAAAAACTACTAAATTGTACTTCGTTGTATCTTGAATAATCTCTTCACGTGTTCCCAAAGTCAAATTTGGTAAAGAAATATTATAAAATTTGTCAAATAAAAACCGTTCGATTTTCTTTGCCCATTTTGACTGCTTATGCTTTTCAGAAAAATTATCATAAATATCCTTCACATCCTTTTTTGATTTATAATTATCAAGATTACCAGATAAAGAGGAAATCAAAAACCTTGAATCAGGATATCTTTTCGATAAGTTTACATACGATGACAAATAATCTTCATAAGAGATATTTTTTTTATTATCGTATGATAAAAACCAACTAAAGTAAGGATCTTGCGAGCGAATGGCTATATCTGAACTATCATTTGTAACGATCAATTCAAAATCTTCACAAACGATATCGCCTAAAATTATGGAGTCTTTATTATTTATCTGTACAGAGAACTTTTCATCTTTAAATATTGTCTTTCCTTCGTAACGAGCATTAATATAATTAATACTGTCCTCAACACCTACATTTGATATTATTTTCCTTTCCCCATATTTCCTTGAAAAAAAACGTACATTTCTAGTGGCATTACTGGTTGAATCATATTGGGAAATCAACAACATCATGCGTTCCGAATTCAATGCTATTGAATCAGGAATTAAAAACATCCAAGTAAATTCACTAACTTTTCTCCCTGTAAATAAAATAGTCTTGTTCTCCGTATAGTCTTGTAAAGACAAAGAATCAAATGGAGCTTTCTCTAAATTGACAAATAGTTTATATCCATTAGCAGAGTCATTCTGAGTGTAAGCAGAAAATCCAAATAAACTCATTAAAAATAGAAGGAAAAAACTTTTCATAAACTCAAATTCTAAATAAATATTTCACCTTTCATATACAATATTGCTTGGCCCCCCAATTCCACTCTGTCGTTTAATAAGCGACAGTATAGTCGTCCAGATCGCTCAGAGATTTGCATAGCTATTAATTCGTATTTATTAAGTTGTTCAGTCCAATAAGGAGTGATTGTGGTATGAGCAGAGCCGCACACAGGATCTTCATTTACCCCTACCGCAGGTGCAAAGAAGCGAGAAACAAAGTCATAGGTCGTACTTTTTGCTGTTACAATAACTCCTCTTGCATTTAATCCTGCAATCAGCGGCAGATTCGGTTGTATATCCCTAATATCTTCTTCTTGCTCGAAGACCAACATATAATCTGTCTTACCTTTGTAAGCAGCAATAGGTTTCTTATTTGTAGTAGATAACAGTTCTTGGCTCAACTCTGTTTTGAAAAAATTATCTGTTGGAAAATTTAATACAAACAAATCCTGTTGTACAGCGACTGATAAGTTACCACTACGGGGGAGAGTAAAAGTTAATAATAGGTTGTTGGTAATTTTCGTGGTGATACAAAACAAATGCTGTGGCAAGTGTTGCATGTCCACAGAGGTCAACCTCTACATGAGGTGTAAACCAACGTATTTCAAATGTGTTTTCTTTGCGAATGTAAAAAGCAGTCTCTGAAAGATTGTTTTCTGCAGCGATTCTCAATAACAATTCATCAGACAACCATTCATTCAACGGACAGACTGCTGCAGGGTTTCCCTTAAATACCTCATCTGTAAAAGTATCTACCTGATAGATTGTCAGTTTCATATTCTTATTTTTTATTATAAAGCTAGGAGTCCTAAAATAATAAATAAAGGTACAGTTATATATTTTTAAATATTTAAAAATAAAATTTATCGTTCCACATCAAACTCTTTTACAATCAATTTTTCTTATTTCAACTTGATGATAGAAAATAAACAAACCAATTTGACAAAAGCTATTTTACGACGAGACACTGAAATATCCGAATGTTATTATAGGATTCTATACACAAGGTGTATAGCTAATCTAGGATAATCAAACATACGACGAGACACCAAGCTGTTCATAGATAGGTGTAAAGCAGTGCATAAGTAGGGACTAAGCAGGGTATAAGCGTAGACTAAGCGTACATACAGTATTAAAAGTATACCTATAATGCACTATCAACGCACTTACCACGCTCTTACTACCTTCAAATACTGTGCTCTCTTGAATAACGCTTTTAGTCTGCTTATACCCTGCAGTATTCCTACCTAGGGAATGGATTAATATGGGATGGTTGATAAAATATGATAGCGATCAGATTTCCGAAAATTAGGACATAAAAAAAGAGGATTGTTTTCCTCTTTTTATTTTTCTAGCGGTTCAACCTCCGTCACCACATATACATCTTCATTTTCCTTCTTCATCTTATACTTCTCTCGGGCGATTCTTTGAACTTCCTTTTGATCAGATCGAATATCAGCGATTGTCTCAATAATATTCTGATTTTCTTTTTCATAGAAAGCCTTCTCTTTCTCCAAATTACTTTTCTGATGTTGGTAACTGTATTGTGTTGCCAAATCATTGCGGTCAAAAAAACACATCCATACGGTGAATGCGATTCCTGCTAAAAAATATTTATTTCGAATAAGTGCTAAAAATCTATCCATAAGACAAAAGTAATATTTAAGATCCAAACTAGCTAAATCTTAATTAAAGATAAAAACATTTATTCGAAAAATTAACAAAATATGCTATTGATACCGATCTTTTGTGGAAAAATAGGGCTTCGATCATCCATAAAGAAAAGAATAATCTTATCTTTAACCTTATTAAAACAGCATCACGCAAATGAAATACTATCTTATAGCAGGCGAAACTTCCGGAGATCTACATGGTTCAAACTTAATCAATGCGTTAAAAGCGGAAGATGCTGAAGCTACTTTTAAAATTGTGGGTGGAGACCAAATGGAACAGGCTACACAACAAAAGGCACTGATTCACACTTCTGAAATGGCTTTTATGGGCTTTGTAGAAGTATTGAAAAATTTGGGAACCATTTCTAGAAATCTAAAGAAAGTCAAAGAAGACATTCTTAAAGAACGACCTGATTGTGTTATTTTAATAGATTTTCCAGGATTTAATCTCAAGATTGCTGATTTTGCAAAGAAAAAAGGGATCAAAACCTGTTACTATATCTCTCCAAAGGTATGGGCTTGGAATCAAAAACGGGTCGTTAAAATCAAGCGGATAGTCGATCATATGTTTTGTATTCTACCTTTTGAAGTTGATTTTTATAAAAAGTGGAAAATGCCCGTTGATTATGTAGGAAATCCTTTGTTAGATGCCATTTCTGCATACAAATTTAATCCGAACTTTATTGCAGATCAGCAACTATCAGAAAGACCCATCATAGCTCTGTTGCCTGGAAGCCGTAAGATGGAAATCGCCAAGTTATTACCCATTATGGCAAATTTGACTTACCTCTTCCCTATGCATCAATTTGTCATTGCAGGTGCTCCAAATTTTGATAAAACCTATTATCAGCAATATATAGGTGAACAGCAAATTCCTGTTGTCTTTAATGCAACCTACGATTTATTAAAACATGCTGAGGCAGCAGTGGTAACAAGTGGAACAGCAACGTTGGAGACCGGGATCTTAAAAGTTCCGCAAGTTGTGGTCTATAAAGCCAATGTGATCTCGATTTGGATTGCCAAACAAGTGATCAAAGTAAAATTTATCTCGTTGGTCAATTTGATCAATGATTTTTTATCCGTTCGCGAATTGATTCAAGACGATTGCACGACGTATGATATTGCAGAAGAATTAGCGCAATTAATCAATAAGCCGGAATACCGCGCAAGTGTGATGGAAAATTATGATATTTTAGCTGAAAAACTAGGACAACCAGGTGCCTCTCAGAAAACAGCAAAATTGATTGTTCAGTATTTAAAGTAAAATATTAAACTTTTCGTAGGTTAGATTGTCTAATGGTTATTGTTTTATACAAAACTACCATTCACTATGAAAAAACTATTAACAATTACAGTATTTGCTTTTTTTGCATTGCAGTCTTATGCACAAAGCAACATGGAACATATCAGTAAATTAGAAATCGGGAAAAAGGCTAAAAAAGTCTTTAACAATAAATCTTCCGATTCGATAAGCAGCATTCATATTGACACCTTGATTATGGATGATAAGGCTTCTTTAATTTTTTATGGTCAGAAAAATGTGAATCTAACCATTGGTAATGCCATAATCGGTAACAATGTCTCCATCTCGGGAACAGATGGAAAAAACAACGGGTCTCATTTCAATATCCAATCAAATTTCAAGAAATTAGGTTCGCTTTATATTATCGCCAAAGGTGACAATGCATTTAACGGTACTAAAACATATCCAAATGGAAATGGTGGCAATGTCAAACTAGAGCTTTTGGATAATAGCATTCATCCACAACTAAAGGATAAAAAGGAAACAAATTATCTACGTGTCTCCAATGAAGCTGGAGGAAAAGCGGTAAATGCTACTAGCGATTTAAGAAATATTTATGATCGTGTAAGACAGGCTCCTGCTGGACTCAGAGGGCTTCCACAGGGTCAAATTTATTCAGGTAGTCCTGGAATAGATGGTAAAACAGAAATCATAAGTACACAATAGAAAAAGCGAGCAGTGCTCGCTTTTTCTATTTGGTCGTCTTAGGTTTGACTAGACAACCATGTTGCTTTAATTCATAAGCAAGCACCAGTCTGGTCATTCTATCATAACGGGCGAGTCCCTCCGATTGGTTATTATGCTTCAAATAGCCATTATAAAACAAATCAGAGACTTTATTAATCCAACCTGTATAGGTACTCCAAAATTCAGCTTCCTCCTTCAAATCGCTTAAAACTGCGCTTGAGAGTCGATCTTTATACGTAAGGAATAAATCTTTATCAATTCCTCTTAATTCACGCAACAAATAAGAGGTTGTCTGCAAGTAGTTGGAGTAACGATAAAACGTTTCGGGATGATTTTTTAATCGCACATAGGCGATAAAATTAGCCTCATCTTCAAAACCAATTCCCTGCTGATGTGCGAGTTCATGCACATAGGTAAATGGACTTGAAAAAACAGGCATTGCTTGATTAACATGCGCCTCATGCGTGAAAGGATTAAAATAGCCTGATACACCAAAATAGGATACCCAAGAACTGTTTAATGGTCCTTTTGCATGAATTAATGTCGTCGACAGAAAATATTGGAATGTGGTATCAGTTATCACTAATCGTTCCATATCATCTTTAATTTTTTCAGACTTAGCTACCCAATCTTTTGGATTAACTTGAGAGCGTAAATAATTGGTAGAATCCAAACTCTTCTCTAATAGAATCAAATAATCGGCTAACTTAAGACTATCTGTACTTAAATCCGTATTTTGTGCAATCGGAGATCGATAATAATTCATTCCCCAACTGATATAAAAAAACAGATATAAACCTAAGATCATATTGATCAAATAAATAGCTGATTGAATAGATTTTGTATAAGTTTTTTTTAATAAATACTTAAAGATAGAAATGAATAGCACAAGTAGATAAACGATAATTCCTGCATAAAATAGATCACCAAAACTAAAGGGTAAATAACCCAATACAAATTGTGGTAAGTAAGAAAATAAAGGGTACCATGATCTCGAAAAATAATGCTCCACAAAAGCAGTATTGCCTTCCAGTAAGGAAAGTATTCCGATCATGATAAGAAGGATGATCGTACAAATCAAAGGTTTCCTATAGCTGGATTTCATCTAAATATTAGCTTTCGTTTTCAAAATATAACTTATAGTAATTCATACCTTTATCTTCATCAAAACCTCTCTCCACATATTCCCGTTTACCGTGGAGGTAGATATGAAAGTTTTTATCCAATTTTAAAACAGTTTTGTAAGACGCCTCCATTTTTTTCACGGCTTTATCCGCGATATCAAAGCTACTTTGAAAAGGAGTTTCAAATTCGTCTTCAAAACCAGCTCGGAAATCATTGAACATCGTCGCTGCAATAGGGTTGCCGATTACTTCTTCTTCAAATTCCTCTTGGTCAAAAGTTTCTTTCTCTTTGAAGTAATTCATTGATTTATTAAGCAGATCAATTTTATCAGCCTTTCCTAATTCAAACATATCATCTAATTTTTCCGTAACAAAGTTCTTATAGACTTTCAGGTAGTTACCTGTTTGATTAAAATCATCATTACGGATTTTGATCTTTAAGAAATCATCTTTCCAATACACGGCTTCAGTTTTATTGGTTTGATCGACTACCAAAACCTTATACCCTTCTTCCTCTTCTACATTGACAATAATAACACCTTTATCCAATTTATTGATATTGATTGCCTCTTGCTCGTAATCCAATTGAAAACCACCTTGATTCGGGTATACTTTTAGATAAGTTTCCTTATTCTCAGATTTGAAAATACCAATGGCATCGTGATTTTCTCCCTCAATTTGTACATTTTTCAAAGATACAATGTAGACCTCTCCTGGTTTAATCTTCGGATGCATACACACTTCATAGAGATGTTTGGCCACTTGTTGTGAAAATTCATGAAAGGGTAATTGACCTTTAAAAAACTGCTTGGTGAAATAATAGATTTCATTCAATTCCAATTCGCCATTAGGATGGAATAACCGATATACTTCATTTATTTTTGCAAATGGCCCCATAAAATATTGCATCAATAAAGGTGGCAATACCTCATCATTTTCCAATGAAACAGACTGTTCTGATAAAATGTAAAACTCTTCTTGCGATTTATTTCCTACACGATGGATGGAAAGTTGTTCAAAAGTAGCATCTTGATGAAAAAACATATTTCTTATTTAAGTCTTATTTTAAAATTTATATAAATCAATTGCCGTTTTATAAGTTTGACAATGTGCATTGACAATATCTTTCATATGAACGGAATATCCACCTCCCATACTTACCTGAACAGGGACTTGCTGTTGCAGACAATGCTCAAAAACCAGTGCATCCCTCATTTTACAAGCTGCTGCTGTTAGCTTCAGTTTACCCAATTTGTCCGTTTCTAAAATATCAACACCAGCTTGGTAAAAAACAAAATTAGGTTTTACTTTCTCAAAAAGCTGCGGTAAATGTGTTTCTAATAGCGCTAAGTAGGTCACATCGGTTATACCATCTGCCACAGGAATATCTAAGTCTGATCGTTCTTTAATAAATGGAAAGTTCTTTTCACCATGTATTGAGAAAGTAAAAACGCGATCATCATCTGCAAATATATGTGCCGTACCATTTCCTTGATGCACATCCAAATCAATGATTAAGATCCGTGTTGCTAATTGCTGTTCCAATAAATAGCGAGCAGCGACAGCTTGATCATTGAGCAAACAAAACCCTTCTCCAAAATCATAACCTGCATGATGGGTTCCTCCAGCAATATTAAATGCTACTCCATATTCCTGTGCATATAACGCTGCTTGTATCGTTCCATTCAATAGATATCGTTCACGATCGACCAAACTTTTGGTCAATGGAAAGCCAATTCTGCGGATCATCTTAGCATCCAAAGCAAGGTCAAAAACGGATTTCACATACTCAGGATCATGGGCTAAACATGCTGTTTCAAATGTAGCCAAAGCAGGTTGAAAAAAATTCTCCTTTTTCACCAGTCCTTCATGCAGCAATTGCAAGGGAATCAATTCATATTTTCCCATCGGAAACCGATGACCTTCACGTACGGGATGAATATATTCAGGATGAAAAGCGATCTTTAACAAAACAGTGGAATTAAAAACATTACGAAGATAGCAAAAAGCAACTTTATCGCTTTTTATTGTGGATAATATTTTAAGAAATAATTGTTTGCCCTTCTAAAAAACAGCATATTTGATTTCAATTAAAATGAAATTTATGGAACCTATCTCAATACCTCAATTATCCGCTGAAGAGCAACGTATATTAGGTGCTTTGATCGAGAAATCAAGAACTACCCCAGAGTATTATCCGATGTCACTGAATGGTCTTCAAAGTGCATGTAATCAAAAAACAGCGCGTAGACCTGTTGTCAATTATTCCGAAGACACGATTATCAAGACGTTAGATATTTTGAGAAAAAAAGGGCTCATTGCGCATGTTGTTGGTGGAGGAAGTCGCGTAACAAAATATAAACACAATTTCGCTATACAATTTCCTTTGGTTCCTTCAGAATTAGCCATTATCTGCCTACTTTTACTTCGAGGTCCATTAACTGCTGGAGAAATAAATTCAAATTCAGGACGTCTTTATGATTTTGATACCTTGGAAGACATCAATGAGCATCTGGAGAAATTAGCTTCAGAAGGATTCGTAAAAGCATTAACGAAGCAACCCGGTCACAAGGAGATTCGTTACATCCATGTCCTAGGTGAAATTAATCTGGAACAATTCGAACAGTCTACTACTTCATCAGAAAACACAGAACAGCTCCATAAAAGAATAGAAACATTAGAACAAGAAGTATCGCAATTGAAACAACAACTTCAAGACCTTTGGGATGAGCTTCATTAAATAACTTCACATGCATGAAAAAACAAAGCCAACTTTAACCAATAGCTTACTGTGGTTAATGACCATTGCTACTGGTTTAGTTGTCGCCAATAATTATTACAATCAACCACTCTTAGCGCTTATTGCCAAAGATATACAGGTATCTGAATCTGTAGCCAGCAATATTGCTATGCTCACCCAAATCGGATATGCTTGCGGATTGCTCTTCATCGTGCCTCTTGGTGATATGTTTAAGCGGAAACGAATGATTTTAATTGACTTTGTATTCATTATTATCGCTTTAATTGGAATGGCCTTATCGCCTAATATTCAAATGCTTTCAATTTTTAGTTTCTTCATCGGATTCACATCCGTTATCCCGCAAGTCTTTGTACCCATGGCAGCAGAACTTGCTTCAAAAGACAAGCAATCTTCAGCCATAGGAATGGTGATGTCTGGGCTTTTGATCGGTATATTATTATCACGCGTCATCAGTGGTTTTGTAGGCTCTTGGTTAGGTTGGCGGGAGATGTATTGGATTGCAGCTGCTATTATGCTTTTAACGGCTTCCATCTTAGCCTTTAAGCTACCCGAATTAAATCCTAGTTTTAAAGGCACCTATACCGAATTAATGAAATCTATTTGGTCTTTTGCAAAATCTCAACCTGTTTTGCAATTAGCTTCTTTTCGAGGAGCCATGGGTTTTGGTTCGTTTTCAGCCTTCTTTACAACCTTAGTTTTTCATCTACAAGGACCTCCATTTTTTGATGGAGCTGCCATGGCAGGATCATTTGGACTCTTTGGAGCTTGTGGAGCGTTGGCTGCTGCATTTGTTAATAAATTTACAGTACGGTACAACCAGCGTCATATCATCACGGCAGGTATCTGCATCATGTTGCTCAGCTGGTTCTTCTTTTCCGTGCTAGGTTCTTTTTATATCGGTCTGATTATCGGCATTATTTTAATCGATCTTGGATTACAATCGATGCATATCCTTAATCAAGGTGACTTTTATGCTCTAAATTTAGGAGCCAATAATCGTTTGAATACGGTTTACATGGTCAGTTATTTTATTGGAGGTGCATCAGGTACTTATTTTGCAGCTCAAGCTTGGCAACATTATGAATGGAACGGAGTTATTGTAGTAGGACTAATATATAGCATAGCAGCTTTAATTGCTCATTTACTTTTTGATAAACAATTAAGAAATCAGACAATATGAAATTTGGACAAGTTGAACATCCTGAAGAAGTAGACTTTAAATTACCGCCTGTTTCTTCCGATACAATAAAATTATTAAACCAATATAAAAATGATCAACCTTTTGAAGTCTCTGTGGGTTGTGCGAAGTGGAATAAGGCTGATTTAAAGGGTTTTTACCCCAGAGGAACAAAAGATGAGTTAGTATATTATAGTCAACAATTTAATAGCGTAGAGCTCAATGCTACCTTCTATAATAGTCCTTCCAAAGAACAGGTGAACACTTGGAAAGAAAAAACACCTGCAGATTTTAAGTTTTTCCCAAAGATACCACAATCCATCAGTCACTATAGCCGTTTACTTCAGACGGATGAGAAAGTACGTGCTTTTACTGATGCCATTGCTTTTTTTGAAGAAAAATTAGGCATGATATTCTTGCAAATGCACGATAATTATAAGCCCAAAGACATCGCACGTTTAGAAGAATTTTTAAAGAATTTTCCAAAGGGTATGCCTCTAGCGTTAGAAGTACGAAACGAGGAATGGTTTGCTAATGGAGAAATCGCCCAATCTTTTTATAAACTATTGGAAGATCATGGCGTCACCAATATTTTGGTAGACACGGCTGGCCGACGTGATATGCTACATATGCGATTGACAACCCCAATAGCCTTTGTTCGTTATGTTGGAGCTAATCATCCCTCCGATTATCAGCGTTTGGATGATTGGATACAAGTTATCAAACAATGGAGAGCAGCTGGTTTACAAAAGTTATATTTCTTTATTCACCAAAATATTGAAGTAGAATCTCCCCTATTGGCCACCTACTTTATCGATCAATTGAATAAAGAATTTGATCTTAACTTGAGGGGTCCACATAAAACCACCTTATTCTAACACAAAAAAAGCGACTTTTACCTCGGTAAAGTCGCTTTTTTATATAGATTCGATTACTTATTACTTTTTAGCAAATCGGAAGCTTTTGCCAATGAAACGAGCATTAGCACCTAGTTCTTCTTCAATACGCAATAATTGATTGTATTTTGCCATACGATCTGAACGAGAAGCAGAACCTGTTTTAATCTGACCACAGTTCAACGCTACTGCTAAATCAGCAATCGTTGCATCTTCTGTCTCTCCAGAACGGTGAGACATAACAGAAGTATAGTTTGAATTTTGCGCCAAAGTAACCGCGTTAATTGTTTCTGTTAACGATCCAATTTGGTTTACTTTTACTAAGATAGAGTTTGCAGTATCCGTATCGATACCTTGTTGCAAACGTTTTGTATTGGTTACAAATAAATCATCCCCTACCAATTGAATAGTAGCGCCAATTTTTTCTGTTAATAATTTCCAGCCAGCCCAATCATCCTCATGCATACCATCTTCGATAGAAATAATTGGATATTTTTGAGTCAATTCTGCTAAGTAAGCCACTTGTTCTTCAGAAGAACGGATAGCACCTTTATCACCTTCAAATTTTGTGTAATCGTATTTACCATTGACATAAAATTCAGATGCAGCACAATCCAATGCTAAACAGATCTCAGCACCTGGTTTGTAACCTGCTGCTTCAATTGCTTTTAACACCGTTTCAATCGCATCTTCAGTACCATCAAAAGTTGGGGCGAAACCACCTTCATCACCTACTGCAGTAGATAAGCCACGGTCATGTAAAATCTTTTTCAAGTTATGGAATACTTCTGCTCCCCAACGCAAAGCTTCAGAAAATGAAGGAGCGCCAACAGGCATGATCATAAATTCTTGGAAAGCAATAGGAGCATCTGAGTGAGAACCACCATTGATGATGTTCATCATTGGAATCGGTAGTGTATTCGCATTTACACCACCAATATAACGGTATAAAGGTTGACGAGACTCTTGCGCAGCAGCTTTTGCAACAGCTAAAGAAACACCTAAAATTGCATTGGCACCTAAGTTTCCTTTATTTTCTGTTCCGTCCAAATCGATCATGATTTTATCAATCGCGTTTTGTTCAAATACATCAATACCTTCTAAAGCAGCAGCAATTTTAGTATTTACATTTTCTACTGCTTTCAAAACACCTTTACCTAAGTATTTCGACTTGTCACCATCACGTAACTCTACAGCCTCATGAACACCTGTAGAAGCACCAGAAGGTACTGCTGCACGTCCAACGAAACCATTTTGTGTTGTTACATCTACTTCAATAGTAGGATTTCCGCGCGAATCCAGAATCTGACGCGCATGTACATCAATAATTAAACTCATTGTAATATTTGGTTTAAATTTTTTATAGTATTTTATACAATACTTAGTGTGATTTTTACACTAAAAAATTATATTCTAATTTAACAATCAAATATAAATAAAATTGAGCTTATTAAAAAACGTTAGCGACAATTTTATAACATAAAGGAACATATTTAAAATAAAAAAGAGGTTAGCAAAAGCTAACCTCTTCGATATATGGATCAATTATTTTTTAATCAACTGAATGAAATCGTCAAACAAATAACGTGAATCGTGTGGTCCAGGTGATGATTCTGGGTGATATTGTACCGAAAATGCATTTTTTCCTTTTATACGGATACCTTCTATCGATTGATCATTTAAGTTGACGTGTGTGATCTCTACTTTATCTGATCGCTTAATATCTTCTGCAACAACCCCAAAACCATGGTTTTGTGACGTAATTTCACAACGGTTAGCAATGATGTTTTTCACAGGATGGTTAATTCCACGGTGACCGTTATGCATTTTTTGCGTACGGATATCATTTGCCAATGCTAATATTTGGTGTCCTAGACAGATACCAAACATCGGTTGATCTGCAGCTAAGATCTCTTTTACTGTTTGAATAGCATAATCCATTGCTGCAGGATCGCCAGGACCATTAGAGATAAAATATCCAGATGGGCTCCATTCTTCCATCTCTGCAAAAGTTGTTTTCGCTGGGAATACCTTAGCATATACTTCTCTTGCATCAAAATTGCGAAGGATGTTCTTTTTAATCCCTAAGTCCAATACTGCAACACGAACTGCAGCATCTTCATTTCCGTAAAAATAAGGCTCTGTAGTCGTTACATGGGAAGACAATTCCAATCCGTCCATGGAAGGTACTGTTGATAATTTTGCTTTCAACGCGTCTACATCCAGATTTTCTGATGAGATGATGGCATTCATCGCACCTTTATCACGAATATGACGAACCAATGAACGGGTGTCAATATCTGAAATACCAACTAAATTTCCTTCTTCAAAATAGCTTTGAATAGATTCATCTGCCATTTTACGGCTATAGTTAATATTATAATTCTTACAAACTAACCCTGCTATTTGAATCTTATTCGATTCAGTATCATCTTCGTCAATTCCATAGTTACCAATGTGGGCATTGGTCGTTACCATGATTTGTCCAAAGTAAGAAGGATCGGTAAAAATCTCTTGGTAACCTGTCGTTCCGGTATTGAAACAAATCTCACCAGTAGTCGTTCCAATTTTACCAGCAGCTTTTCCGTGGTAAACTGTTCCGTCTTCTAAAACTAAAATTGCAGGCAATTTGCTGTAGTTGGTCATTATTTATAAATTATAAATTGTTTTTTCCTTATTTTAAATCCTTCCTATAAGGTTATAAAAAAAGCCCTTAAACGGGCCAGTTCATCAATTAAATAATTGATTCAACGATACAATTACATCGTTTTTTATAACATTTGCGAAAGGATTTACGTCAATTTTCACAGGAGACAAAGGTACAATAAAAGCAACAATTTAAAAAGAGTTTTTTTTATTATTTACATTTTACCTTTGAAAGCTAAAAAATCCTTTCAAATATCTATCTATCAAAATCTACAATCCCCCATTGCTAATGACATTTCCTTCCGAATCCGTAAACTTCCCAATAATAATAAATACCATATCGATCAGATACCAAATCCCACAACCACCCAACGTAACGAGTTGAAGGATACCTGTACCGATCTTACCTACATAAAAACGATGAACACCAAGTGGACCTAAAAAAATACAAAATAAGAGACAGGCCAACCAACGTTCATCTTTCAATGGACCGTTAAAATTTTGCTGCTGATAGCCATAAACAGGTTGTCTTACTCCACAGGTTGGACAAATTTCAGCTTGCCCATTAATTAAAGTACCACAAGAAACACAATATTTTTGACCTAATTGATTCATAATTTACCTTTTAATTTGATTAAAGATATTATTTATAGCTGTAAAACGCAATATCAAACAATAAAAAAAGCGATTACAAAAATTTGCAATCGCTTGATATATATACCTTATTTGTCCTACGAATTTATCGCTTTCCAAATCATATCTTTCAGCTGTACAATATTTTTGCCAGCTACGGAAGAGATAAAAATATACGGCAATCCTTCTGGAACTTCTTTTTCCATCTCGCGCTCCAACTCATCATCTAACATATCCGATTTGGTAATGGCCAATAGCTTTGGTTTATCACGTAGTTCAGGATTGTAAACCGATAGTTCATTCAATAGAATATCATATTCTTGTTTGATTGTTCGCTCGGTATCAGCAGGTACCATAAATAATAAAACGGAATTACGCTCAATATGTCTTAAGAATCGGTAACCTAATCCTTTTCCTTCTGATGCTCCTTCAATAATACCTGGAATATCTGCCATCACAAAAGATTTGCTATCGCGATAGCTGACAATCCCCAAGTTGGGAACTAACGTTGTAAATGGATAATTCGCAATCTCTGGTTTTGCTGCAGAAACAACGGATAATAACGTAGATTTTCCAGCATTTGGAAAACCAACTAAACCAACGTCTGCCAATACTTTCAACTCCAAAATAATCCAACGCTCTTGTCCTGGCATACCAGGTTGTGCAAAGCGAGGTGTTTGTTGTGTCGAAGATTTGAAATGCCAGTTACCAAGACCACCTCTCCCACCTGGAGTCAGAATTTTCGTTTCGCCATCTTCTGTGATTTCGAATAAAACCTCACCCGTTTCAGCATCTTTAGCAACTGTACCAGCAGGGACCTCCAAAATCTCGTCTTTCCCCGAAGCACCTGTACTTGTAGCCGAACTTCCGGACTCTCCACCAGAAGCAATAATATGCTTTCTGTACTTGAGATGCAATAATGTCCACAACTGGGTATTACCTTTTAAAATAATATGACCACCACGACCACCATCACCACCATCAGGTCCTCCCTTCATGGTTGTCTTATCTCGATGTAAATGCGCAGAACCTGACCCACCGTGTCCTGATCGACAACACACCTTCACATAATCAACAAAATTCGAGCCTTGCGCCATAGAAATAAAATATGTTTTTTTAAAACGTTTCCGTTTTATTAATAATTGTCAATAATAGCGGTTAACTCTCCAAAGATAAAATCAATATCACCGATACCGTTTACTTTAGACAATTTACCTTGTGCTTCATAATAAGGTAATACATGAATCGTTTTTGTAAAATACTCATCTATACGTTTTACCAATTTATCTGCAGCATCATCCGCGCGTCCAGAAATTTCCTGACGTTTAGCAATGCGTGTTTTCAATTCGTCTTCATTAACATCTAAAGCAATAACAACTGAAATAGAAGAATTAATACCTGCTAAAAAAGCGTCCAAAGCCTCTGCTTGCGCCACCGTACGTGGGAAACCATCAAAAATAAATCCTTTTGCATCGGGATTTTTCTTCACTTCCTCTTCCAACATTGCAATCGTAATCGAGTCAGGTACCAAATTTCCTTCAGCAATAATCTGACTTACTTGTTGACCTAGAGCTGTCTGATCTTGAATATGAGCTCTAAAGATATCACCTGTAGAAACATGAACTAATTGATATTTATCGATAAGTTTCTGTGATTGTGTTCCCTTCCCTGCCCCCGGAGGGCCAAATATTACAAGGTTTAGCATAGTAGTATTTAGAGTAATAGAGTTAAAAAAATAAAAGCCTAATCGTTATATTGATTAGGCTTTTCAAAATAGTGCGCTCAAAGGGAGTCGAACCCCTAACCTCCTGATCCGTAGTCAGGTGCTCTATCCAATTGAGCCATGAGCGCGGCAACCATTACGGCCTATTCATTGCTGTTATTCCGTTTTGGTGATGCAAATATAGGTAAAATAGCAGTCTCTCCAAATTTTTTTTTCAATTAATACGTAATTAACTGAAAATGAAAGTAAATAATTGTAGATCATTCAACGACAAAAAAAAGCGCCTCACCTATCCTAGCATACGATACAAATTCAACTAGATCGATTTGACCATTTTACTTTTCGTTTAAATTCATTAATTTAGAAAACGTCAAACGAGATCATTCAGAGGACTCAAAACATGAGATCATTGCAGCTCAACGCTTTGTTAATTGATAATACGTTTGCTTGAAGACAAAAAAATATGCATTACATATCTTGGAAAATCAATACTATGAAGATGGTGTGCAATTATTAACATACAAAGTCAATTATTAATCCTGTCTATAGCCAATGATGGTTTTACACAATAACGGACTAACACATAATAAAAACTTAAATGATGATAGCGGGACAAAAAACATTGCCAAAATGGATATTGATCATTTCGGGGGTATTTGCCCTCATGGAGATTATGGTAAGTTTATCAATATGGTTCTCACCAAAATCGGTACTGGAAACTGTTGATCTGAATGCAACAGGTGTGGATTATTTAATTCGTATGTGGGCAGTCAGACAATTTGCTCTTGGATTTATTTTTGCTTTTGCAACTTTTAAAAAATCACTCCCTATGCTTACTATAGTCTATATTTTCTTTTTAGTCATGTTTGTTGGTGATTTTTTCATCGGCATCTTACAAAAAGAAAATGCACTTATTATTGCTGCTGTAGTCATGTGTATCCTTTCTTCAGCTTTATTATTTGCTATAAATAAAGAACGTGTTGATTAACTCCGACCTTCTTTTACAACTGATCTATTCGTTTTTCAATTGCAATAGCCTATAATAGACGCTCCTCTGGTTGAAGTGTTCCAAAGGGTCACTTCAATCTTCTTTGAAAATTAGGTCTCCAGACCGAAATACTATTGCATACATGTTATAGGTGGAAACTGCAAAAATTATGCATTAATTGTTCTCCCGATTTTTGGAATTACTTTTACACGAAATACATGTTGAAAAACTTGATTGTGGTAGGTTATAAAAAAAGTGCACTCAAAGGGAGTCGAACCCCTAACCTCCTGATCCGTAGTCAGGTGCTCTATCCAATTGAGCCATGAGTGCATTTTTTAATGACTTGCGATGGAAGTCATACCGTTTTGTTTGGTGATACAAATATCGGCACTTTTTTCATTTTTGCAAACTATTTTACATCTTTTTTTACTACAAAAACCAATATTTTTATTATCTTATTGATAATATTATATTTACAAAGTCTATTTTTTTATATTCTATTTCACAAAAACGACGATATGTTCAAAAAAGAAACGAAACTAAGCCGAGTACGTATTGATGACATCAGCATTTCCTACATAGTAAAAAATAGTAAAGTAAAAGAAACGGAAAAAACAGTCATCTTTTTACATGGTTTTCCCTTTAACAAAAACACCTGGAGAAATCAATTGAATGCTTTAGAAGACAACATCACTGGAATTGCTATTGATATTCGAGGACATGGACAGACTACAAGTGGTCATGGATTTTTTAGCGTTGATGTTTTTGCCAAAGATTTGATCAAATTCATCAAGCATTTTAATTTAAAAAATGTCATACTGTGTGGGGTTTCTATGGGTGGTTATATTGCACTGAGAACTTACGAATTGATCGGTTCTGAATTAAAAGGACTTATCTTAAGTGATACGCATTCTTTTGCCGATGATAATAAAGGAAAACAAAAGCGTTTTGATTCCATTCAAGCCTTATTAAAATATGGTAAGCGTCCCTTTTCCTTAGGGTTTATTGAAACCATATTTTCAGAAAAAACACGTACAGAAAACCAAGAAGCGATTGAATTGATCAAAAGTGCGATTAGAAGAAATAGTGTGGAGAGCATTTGTGCGACACAACTTGCATTAGCAGCACGAACGGATACGTCAGCTATATTACCAACCATAACAATACCGACTTTAGTTATTAAAGGTAAGGACGATAAATTGGTGAACGACATACAAGTAAAAGCATTACTCGATCTTATATCTGCAGTACAATATGTTGAATTCATGGGATCAGGTCATTTACCCAATCTAGAAGAGTCGGATAAGTTTAATACAGAGATTAACAATTTTCTACGCTCTTTTTAGATAGTATTCTTTTTGGGGAAGGAAAATTCTTTACAACTTTTTGTCTTTTAAAGCTTCTTGTGTAAGCTGCCTCCCCTTTTCAATTAAAAATTGCGCTTTCTCGTATTCCCAAATTCCACAAATATTATGGGGTACATGAATCACATAATCAGGTTGATATAATTCGAGTGTTAAAGCACTTAATTTTCTTCTCATAGCAAAATAAGCGAGTTGCAAGATATCGAGTGCATGGAGCTTCTTTGACTTCTGTTTTTCAGACATCAGTTGTTCATCAGGACTTCCATCAAGATTAACGGCAATCACGATGTGATCTGATTTTTTGGACACTAAATTTACAGGTAGTGGATTGAGCACACCACCATCAAATAAAGTCATCTCATCGCGTTTAACAGCTGTAAATACGGCTGGAATTGAGATTGAAGCGCGTATGGCATCGTACATACTTCCTGAATCGAAGATAACATCTTTTTCATCTTTTAAATCATTGGCAACCGCTTTAAAGGAAATCGGAAATGA
The DNA here is from genome assembly GCF_021442025.1 of Sphingobacterium sp. SRCM116780. NCBI lineage: Bacteria > Pseudomonadati > Bacteroidota > Sphingobacteriia > Sphingobacteriales > Sphingobacteriaceae > Sphingobacterium > Sphingobacterium sp. SRCM116780. The sequence continues at coordinate 1,156,268 of NZ_CP090446.1, read as the reverse complement.
CTCAATAGCGGTATCCGGTATAATTTTTTTAAGCGTTTCCATAATTTTAGTGCCTTTCATAAATCCTGCAGGTTCCATCGTAAAGTCCATCAATTGAAAAACTGATTTCCTGTTCAACTGCAACATCCATTCTTCCAGAATATCCAATCCGCCCTGTGCATAGATAGCGCCGATAAGAGCCCCTATAGAACAACCGATCACTTCATCAATACGATAACCTTGTACTTCCAATTCTCGGATGACTCCGATATGAGCCAATCCTCTCGCTCCCCCACCTCCGAGCACAAGTGTAACTTTTTTTTCGTTCCATTTTTCCACCTATCTAATTTAACTTATTTTTTGGTAGGAAATTAAAAAAACAGCAATCTGTCATTTAAATGTATAATGTTTGTTGACCAGATATGATTTAATAAAATCATTGTTACTTTTGCTAACACTGTTAACTAATGTGTAAAATGGGTGTATCAGAGCGTAAATTAAGAGATCAGGAAAAAATTAAACAGCAGATTATTGATCAGTCTTGGCTAATCGTACAAGAGGAAGGATGGCATTCGCTTTCCATCCGTAAGATAGCCGATGCCATTGAATACAGTATCCCTGTCATCTATAAACATTTTGAAAATAAGGATGCTATTGTTGAATATTTTACAAAAATTGGCTTTGCCTTATTGGCAGATCAATTAGCATTGACTGTAAAACAAAATAAACCTGCAGATCAACAGTTAAACAATTTGGCTGTATCCTATTGGAATTTTGCTTTTGAAAACAAGAAATATTACGAAATCATGTTTGGATTAGGTATTCCAAAATGTGAGGTCGTCAATAGCGTCAAAGAAATGAAAGCAGCATCCGATGTCATGATGAATTGCATTGCACGATGCATGGAAGAACATCAGATAGATAACAGTAATTTATATTTAAAATTAAAGACATTCTGGTCTATTCTACACGGTATTATTGCCATAGAGTTGATCTCAAATCAAGAAACTAATCCTGAAGAGGTATCTCCTATATTAAAGGATGCTATTCAGGGATTTATTATATCATTAAAATACAAGCAAAACTAACATGAGTTTATTAGAAGATTTAAAATGGAGATATGCTACCAAAAAGATGAATGGCACTCCCGTATCACAAGAAAAAATTGATTACATCATAGAAGCAGCGCGCTTAGCCCCTACTTCTTCAGGCTTACATCCATACAAAGTGATTGAAATTAGTAATCCTGAGTTAAAAGCAAAAATTCAACCTGTTGCCTATGGTCAATCGCAAATCGTAGATAGTTCACATCTTTTGATATTTGCTGCATACGATGAATATACAAAAGACCGTGTAGATGCACCATTTGCACAACAAGCGGAAGAAAGAGGATTACCAGCAGGTTTTGCCGATGATTATAAAAATAATCTTTTTGCTAATATTTCTAAACAAACAAAAGAGCAACACTTTAACCATGCCGCTCGTCAAGCCTATATTGGCTTTGGACTAGCTTTAGCAGCTGCTGCAGAACAAAAAGTAGATGCAACTCCTATGGAAGGATTTGTCAATGCACAATTAGATGAACTTCTTGAACTTGATAAATTAGGTCTTAAATCTGTCACTATTTTAGCTTTAGGTTACCGTGATGAAGAAAATGATTGGTTAGTGAACTTGAAAAAAGTGAGACCAAATCATGAAGATTTTATCATCAAATTAAAATAATTCACCTCTTTTTAGGAACTCAATTTTTTGGGTTCCTAATCTTAAATGTATACTATGAAAATAGAGATTTGGTCTGACATTGTTTGTCCATTTTGTTATATTGGTAAAAAAAGATTAGAAAAAGCTTTAGAAACTTTTCCTCACCGGGATGAAGTTGATATCATTTGGAAATCGTATCAATTACATCCACAGTTTCCTAAAGATTCCGATGGTGTTGCTTGTATCAAGTACATAAAAGAATCAAAAGGGCTTACTCAAGAGGAAACGCTCGCGATGATGCATCAGGTTCAATCCATAGGAAAGTCACTTGACATTGATCTTAATTTTGAAAAAGCGATCATCGTCAATACCTTAAATGCACATCGTTTAATCCATTTCGCACAAGAAAACGGAAAGGGCAATGAAATGAAGGAGAAACTATTTCAAGCTCATTTTAGCGAAGGATTGGATGTCAACCATTCGGAAACTTTAATAAAATTGGCAACAGAAGTTGGCTTAGACAGCTCACAGGTTGAGCAACTACTCGATAGTGACCAATATGCATATGAAGTGTCTCAGGATATTCAAGAAGGTGTAAATTTGGGTTTACGTGGCGTTCCTTTCTTTGTATTTAATCAAAAGTTTGGCGTTGCTGGTGCTCAACCGCTTGAAATATTTGAGAAAACACTTCGACAAGCTTATGATGATGCGAAACAGGTGATCATTATGAATGACAATGAAGGTCCTAGTTGTGACATCGAAACTGGAAATTGCGAATAGTCAACGATTCGCAATTTTTCATTTTCAACTCTTCCAAAACTTTAACAGCACTTCTTGCCTTGAATCACAAAATCGTGCAAATAAGTTGAACTTATTTCTTAATTTCGTCAGCTATTTAATGCAGAAAAATTGTAGTATAAATGCAGTTAATGAAACTAGAAATAAAAGGATTCAAAAGCTTCGGCGACAAGATTACAATCAATTTCAATGAAGGTGTCACCGCTATTGTGGGCCCTAATGGTTGTGGTAAATCGAATGTTGTTGATGCAATACGGTGGGTTTTGGGGGAGCAAAGTACACGAATGCTCCGTTCGGAGAAAATGGAAAACATCATTTTTAATGGAACCAAAAATCGTAAAGCAGCTAATCTAGCAGAAGTCTCCCTGACTTTTGATAACAATAAAAATGTACTTCCGACAGCATTTACGACCGTTACTGTAACCCGTAAATTATTTAGGAATGGCGATAGCGAATACCGTTTGAATGATGTAAAATGTCGTCTCAAAGATATCACTGATCTTTTTTTAGATACAGGTGTAGGTGCCGATTCTTATTCCATTATTGAACTGAGAATGATTGATGAGATCATCAACAATAAAGAGAATTCACGTCGAAATTTGTTTGAGGAAGCATCAGGGATTTCTAAATATAAAGTTCGTAAGAAACAAACTCTAAATAAACTTAGAGATACAGAAGCAGACTTAAGTCGCGTGGATGATTTGTTATTTGAGATTACAAAAAACCTTAAATCATTAGAAAGCCAAGCTAAAAAAGCAGAAAAGTATACGCAATTGAAAGACGAATACCGTCAAAGCAGCGTCAACCTAGCGTATTATCGTATCGGCGATTTCAGTACTGAACTGGAAGCTCTACAAACGCAAGAATCTACCTTACAAAAACAAACGACAGCGGCTCAAGCCAGTATTAATCAAGCTGAAATTGAATTAAAGCAAATTCGAGAAGATAATCTGGAGCAAGAGAAAAACGTATCTATACAGCAAAAGGCGACGCAAGAGTTTGTCAATAAAATCCGAAATTACGAGTCTGAAAAAAAAGTCAAGAACGAGCAGCTTAAAAATCTTCAGGATAAGGAAACCCGATTAAGTTTTGAAATCAACAATGATAATCAACAGCTGAATCATGTGCTGTATACGATCAAAAGGTTACACGAAGAGCTGTATCATGAGCAACAACAACTGGATAATCTTCAGGCTAACTTAGAAAAAGATAAAGCAGAAGTTGAAGAATTAAGAGGTCAACAACAATCGGCAAAAGGTAAGCTGGATACTTTTAGTAAAAAAAGCACCGAGTTGCAAGATAAAATACACAAACTGGAAAAAGAAATTGCTGTATTGCATATCCAAAAAGAGGCATTGCAACAAGAGGCTGTTCGAGCAGATACAGATACCGAATCAAAGGAAATAGAATTGAATCAATTCAATATCTCGGTTGCAGAATTAGAAGGTCGTGTTGAAACACAGCAACAACAGTATGAGACTGCTCTGCAAATGGAAGATGAATTGCAACTACAAATTCAAACTTCTGCAACAAATATCACTACCTATAAAGATGAATTAAGTAAAGAGTCTCGCTTAGTGGATGCTAAGCAAAATGAATATAACTTAACAAAATCTTTAATTGATAATTTGGAAGGCTTTCCAGAATCTATACGATTCTTAAAGAAAAATGCAGGATGGAAAAAACAACCACCCCTATTTTCTGATGTGCTATTCTGTCAAGAAGACTATCGGGTAGCGATTGAGAATTACTTGGAGTCGATCATGAATCACTATGTTGTCGATACACAGCAAGATGCTGTTCAGGCAATCAACTTATTAAGCGATGCGGCGCGTGGTCGTGCCAACTTCTTTATATTAGATGCGATCCAACTGATCGCGCAACTTCCCTCTCCTGCTGATGAATTTTTGATGCCTGCCTTAGATGTCATTACTGTCGATGAAAAATTCAAAGTACTGTGTCAGCTTTTGTTGCAAAACGTCTATATATTAAAGAAGGAACGTGAACAGGAGCTTCATTTAGCTTTACCTCAGGGAGATTTAATTATCCTGCAAAAAAATGGTAAGTTTTCAAAAAGTAAACTCGGTCTTTCTGGGGGTTCTGTAGGTTTGTTTGAAGGTAAAAGAATTGGTCGTGCAAAAAACATAGAAGTGTTGGCAAAAGAGATCAAGGCACTTAATCAAGACATCAGCAAGTTACAAGATAAAATAACAACAGAATCTGGGCGTCTACAAGCATTGCAATCCAATTCTCAAAAGCAGATGATCGATGAACTTCGGTTTCAACTAAACCGACTGAATAATGAATTGATCTCTGTTAAAACAAAACAAGAGCAATATCAAACGTTTATCCTCAATACGCAAAATCGTAAAAGAGATATTCAAGATAAAATAATAACGATTGAAAATGACTTGTTAACTTTCGAACCTCAAATTCAAGATTTCAAAAATGAACGTAGGCAATACATCGATGATTTACAACAGCAACAAGATCGCTTTAATGAAATTTCTGAAATTTTAACCGATAAATCTGCAACGTATAATCAAGAGAATATCAGTTACCACCAGCAACAAAATAAGGTTTCTAATATTCATAAAGATCTAGAATTCAGAGAAACGCAAAAAGAGGATTTTGAAGCTCGTGTAGAACGAAATACCAAAGATCTCGAAGAGGTTCAACTTTCATTAAAAAATACCGCGCAATTCGTTGATGTAGAAGATGAAGACTTGGTGGAGATGTATACACAAAAGGATGCCTTGGAGAAGGGTTTAGAAGACTTAGAAAAGAACTACTATGGTGTCCGTAAACAAATCAATGAGTTAGAGGAACAAATCACCCAGCATCGTCGCTCGAAAGAACAAGATGACGTGTTGATTTCAGCAATAAAAGATAAAAAGACAGCACTTCAACTCGATCTTAATTCTTTAAAAGAACGTTTATCTGTTGAATTTAATATTGAACTGAAGGACTTATTGGAACAAGAAGAAATCCCTGTTATAGCGGAAGATCAAGATACGCTAACGGCGAAATGCAATAGACTTAAGAAACAGTTAAATGAATATGGATCCATCAATTTAATGGCTAAAGAAGCATTTGACGAAATGAATGAGCGCTATAATTTCATTACCAGTGAAAAAGCAGATCTATTGGAAGCAAAAGGCTCCTTGTTGGCTACCATCAAGGAAATAGATGATACTGCAGAGGTGCAGTTTATGTTTACATTCAATAGTGTACGTGATAACTTCATCAAAGTATTCCGTTCCCTATTTAACGAAGAAGATAGCTGTGATTTAATTTTGACAGATCCTTCAAAACCATTGGATTCTGATATTGATATTGTTGCACGTCCAAAAGGAAAGCGTCCATTATCTATCAATCAGTTATCTGGTGGTGAAAAAACCTTAACTTCTACTGCTTTATTATTCTCTCTGTACCTATCAAAACCAGCTCCGTTCTGTATTTTTGATGAGGTAGATGCACCTTTGGATGATACGAATATTGATAAGTTCAATAATATCATTCGCGATTTTTCTAAAAACTCACAATTTATAGTTGTGTCCCACAATAAGAAAACCATTGCTAGTACCGATATTATCTACGGAGTAACCATGGTCGAACAAGGTGTATCACGTGTAGTTGCCGTTGATTTAAGAGATGTTGCGTAGGCTAAGCACGGAGATCTTATAACAAAAAAAGAGCGATAAATTAATTATCGCTCTTTTTTATGAATAGCTAGTTGGTCCTTATTTTGTAGCAACTAAAGAAACTTTAAAGTTAATTTCAGCTGAAATTAAATCATCTTGTTTACCAGCATAACTTACACCCCAATCAGCACGAGCGATATTGAAATCTGCATTCGTTTTGATTGTTGTCGAAGTAGATTCTGTAACTTTAGCATCGAAAGAAATATTTTTTGTGATCCCTTTAATGGTTAAGTTACCTGCTATTTTCAAATCTTGTGCTGTTGCACCAGGTTCTACTTTCGTAATGACAAAAGTTGCTTCAGGAAACTTTGCTACATCAAAGAAATCAGCTGCTTTTAAGTGACTGTTCAATTTCTCTTTGTACTCTCCTTCTAAATCAGTAGAAGTGATGGTGTTAAGATCCAACGCAAATGTACCACCCGTCAAAACTCCCTTATCAGCAGTTAATGATCCTGATTTAATGGCAATAGTACCTGTATGTTTGCCTGTTACTTTTGTACCCGTCCACACCACTTTTGATTGCGCTGCATCTACTTGAAACGCATCTCCTACAGGGGTAGTAACTTGTTCTGTTGAAACTGAATCTTGTGTTGTCGCTTTTTTACCTTCTGGATTTCCAGCACATGAAGACATGATAACAGCTGCAATAGCAGGCAATAAAAATAATTTTTTCATAATCTAACCTTATTTATTTTATATGTTTAAACATTTGTTTTTCAAAGATATTATAATTAAGAATAAAATCTACCAGTACTATATACAAAATTGGAATTATGACAATCTCATGTTTTTAATGTCCTTTAGGACTTGCATCAATACGACGGATATCTGCACCCAGTTTTTTCAAACGAGCTTCGATATTTTGGTATCCTCTTTCAATTTGTTCAATATTATGGATAACAGAGGTTCCTTTTGCTGATAAAGCTGCAATTAACAACGATACTCCTGCACGGATATCTGGTGATGTCATCTCGATACCACGTAACGGATACATTTTGTTCAACCCAATTACAGTAGCACGGTGAGGATCACAAAGAATGATTTGAGCCCCCATATCGATCAATTTGTCCACAAAGAAAAGACGACTTTCAAACATCTTCTGATGGATCAAGACATTACCTTTAGCTTGTGTAGCAATAACGAGTACAATACTTAATAAATCGGGCGTAAATCCAGGCCAAGGGGCATCAGATATGGTTAAAATAGATCCATCAATAAAGGTATCAATTTCATAAGAATCTTGAGCAGGAATAAAGATATCATCTCCTCTTAATTCAAGCTTAATTCCTAATCGTTGGAATACTGTTGGAATAATTCCTAACTCTTTATAGCAAACATCTTTAATCGTAATTTCGGAACCTGTCATGGCTGCTAACCCGATGAATGAGCCAATCTCAATCATATCTGGCAACATACGATGCGATGTCCCTCCAAGACGCTTACCCCCTTCTATCGTCAATAAGTTTGAACCGATTCCAGAGATATTAGCTCCCATACGATTCAACATTTTACATAGTTGTTGCAGATAAGGTTCGCATGCAGCATTATATATCTCTGTTTTGCCTTCAGCTAAAACTGCCGCCATAACGATATTTGCAGTACCCGTTACGGAAGCTTCATCCAATAAGATATAAGTACCTTTTAATTGTGAAGCATCTACATTGAAGAAGTGATTTTCAGGATCGTAAATAAATTTTGCTCCTAATTTTTCAAATCCTAAAAAGTGTGTATCCAAACGACGACGACCAATTTTATCTCCTCCTGGTTTCGGTATAGCTGCCTTTCCGAATCTAGCCAACAAAGGCCCAACAATCATAATGGAACCTCTTAATCCTCCACCCTTTTCTTTGAATTCTTCCGATTGAAAATAATCGATATCGATATCTTTAGCTTCGAAAACATACGTATCTTCATCTACACGATTGACACTTACTCCCATCGCTTTTAAAAGATCTATTAATTTATTGACGTCCTTTATGTCAGGTACATTACTGATGGTCATCGGCTCCTCCGTCAACAATACTGCCGACAAGATCTGTAATGCTTCGTTTTTTGCTCCTTGAGGAATAATCTCTCCTTTTAATGGCTTCCCGCCGTTAATTTCAAATGCATTCATTTGTACACTTATGTCTTTTATTTATCCTTTGCCCTATTATAAGAAAAAAGCAATTGAAAAGAAATATAAATCGCTTCACAATTGCCTTATATTGTATTAGAAGAGAATAACTAGCCTCTTTTGTAACTACTGCTGTTCGTATTATTTTGATAAGGACGTCTATTGTTATTATTACTACTTCCGCCGCTTGTATTGCTACGTTTTTGAAACGTATTTGTTCCAGCTGGTCTTCTATTATTTGAATTATTGTTATTGTTCGTTCGACTATGGTTATTATTAGAATGACCTGAATTCGTATTGCTATTCGATTGCGTTGGTGCATTTCCTTTCACTCTATTTCCTGGAGGCGCGCTCTTAAAATCTAGTTTTGTTAAAACTGTACCTTCTGGTAATTGCAAAACTTGACTTGACAATTCCGCTAGATCTTGAATGATAAACTCATCTGCTACCGCATCTTTATTCCAAGTCGTATAAGCCATCTTCATAAAATTGGCAATAGAAAGAGCCATTTTTTGACGTGCTGCTTCATCAGGAATAGAGATGGCCTTATTAATCATCTTTTCCACCGTAAAACCGTAATGCTTGTACTTGATATTATGCTGTGGATAGCTTAACAATTCTGGCTCGTGTTTAACCAGTTCTGGAGTCGCTGTGGGATAAGGAGAATCTACATCGATTTGGAAATCAGAAATAATTTGTAAGTGATCCCATAATTTATGCTTAAAATCAGCCACGTCACGTAAGTGAGGGTTCAACACACCCATCATATCTATGACAACTTGAGCATACTTATTTCTTTCTTCTTTTGTAGGTAAATCACAAATATAGTTTACCATATTTTGCACATTTCTACCGTATTCGGCTAGGATTAGCTTAGGTCTTGTGCTGTTGTAGTCAAAGTTCATATAGTGAATTTCAGTACTTATACAACGTTGTATTTTGTACTTTGGTATTAAATTATAGAATAATTCTCAGTTTTGCAAATTTAAGCAATAATTGTTTCTGCCCCAAGTCTTTAAAGAAAATAGTTGCTTTTAATTCTCCTTTTGATCCTTCTAGGTTAACAACCTTTCCAAATCCAAATCTTTCATGTTCTACTTCCATTCCAACTTGTAAATTATTGGTGTCAGATGGAGCGAATCCTGCAGAAGGTGTATGTGCTTTGGGTAATATTGACGTGGTTTTAAAAGGCTTCGGTTTAGGTTTTGAAAAACTATCCGATTCTTTTTGCTGCCAAGCAATACGCTCACCTTGAAACCCGCCAGATGCTGCAGAAGAACTTTGTCTTGGTTTGAAATCCAAATCCAAACAGGAAGGATTCAATTCATCCAAGAATCTGCTTGGTTCACAATTATTCAATGTTCCCCAACGATATCTAGAAGTTGCGTACGAAAGTAATAATTTTTTCTCAGCTCTGGTAACGGCAACATAAAATAATCTACGTTCTTCTTCAAGTTCTGACCTCGAATTCAAGGCTAATTGTGACGGAAATAAATTTTCTTCTAAGCCAACGATGAATACAACTGGAAATTCAAGTCCTTTGGAAGAGTGTATCGTCATCATAGAGACGGTATCTGCATTGGGATCCTTATCGTTATCATCATTGGTCAACAAAGCGATATCTTGCATATAGACATCCAACCCTCGATCTTCAATATCTTCACGTTCTGAAAATTCTTTGATACCGTTCAACAATTCCTGAATATGCTCATAACGAGTCAATCCTTCTACAGACTTATCTTCGTATAATTCTTTTAGTATACTTGAATGTTGTGCAATATGCATAGCCATATCAAAGGCATTATGAGTTTTTGACATCGCCTGAAAACTCAATATCATCTGTCCAAAACCACCTACAGAAGCAGCACTACGTCCGTCCATAAACATTTGCGCATTCACCACGACATCCCAAAGACGGTATTGATGTTGATCTGCAGCGATGACAATTTTTTCGATCGTCGTATCACCAATCCCACGACGTGGGTAATTAATCACCCGCTTTAAAGCCTCTTCATCATTTGGATTGAAGGTCAATCGAAAATAAGCGATTAAATCTTTAATTTCCTTCCGTTGATAGAATGAAGTACCTCCGTATATTTTATAAGGGATATTAATTTTTCGCAATGCTTCCTCCATGGCTCTGGATTGTGCATTGGTTCGATATAAAATAGCAAAATCTTTATAATTTAATGATTTGAGCGATTTTTCTTGTACAATTAAATCCGCGACGATCTTACCTTCTTCGTTATCTGAAAATGCACGGGAAACTTTGATCTTCTCTCCTTCTTCATTATCTGAGAATACATTTTTTTCCAATTGATTTTGATTATTCGCAATAACCGAATTGGCAGCATTCACAATCATCTGTGTCGAGCGATAGTTTTGCTCTAACTTGAAAACTTTGACTGTAGGATAATCTTTTTGGAAGTTTAGAATATTCTGAATATTGGCGCCACGAAAAGCATAAATACTTTGCGCATCATCCCCCACAATACATATATTTTCATTGACGGCAGCAAGGCGTTTAACGATCAAATATTGGGAGAAGTTCGTATCCTGATACTCATCGACCATTAAATATTTAAATTGATGTTGATATTTATGTAAAACTTCGGGGTGTTTATTGAGTAATACATTTGTTTTGAAGAGCAAGTCATCAAAATCCATCGCCCCTGCACGATAACAACGTTGCGCATAGGTCATATAGATTTCTCCTAACTGTCCTCTGCCATTGGAAATATCTTCTGCCTTTAATCCCTCATTCTTATTATACTCTTGTGGGGAGATCAAATTATTCTTAGCCTGAGAAATACGTCCGTAAACATGATTGACATTGTATAATTTGTCATCCAAATTCATCTCTTTCAAGATCGAACGTAATAAACTTTTTGTATCGTCGGTATCGTAAATGGTAAAATTACGGGGGTAGCCAATCAGTTCTGCTTCGACACGCAATATCTTGGCAAACACCGAGTGAAAGGTACCCATCCAAATATTCTTAGCCTCTGCTCCGACAACAGACATAATACGATTCCGCATTTCTTTTGCCGCCTTATTGGTAAAGGTCAATACCAGTATATTAAAAGGGTCTACTCCTTTTTGTATTAAATGTGCTACGCGATAAGTAATGACGCGTGTCTTACCTGATCCTGCACCAGCAACAATCATTACTGGTCCATCCATTTGTTCTACAGCTCCTCTTTGGGAAGGGTTCAATCCTGCTAAAAAATCCAAAGCTTTCTCCTAATATTATATGTTATTTAAAATAGCTCGTAAAAGTACGAAAATCATTTGGCGGATAGGCAGTCATCGCTACAATTATTAATTTTTCTTCCATAAAAGTGACAATAATCATCAATAATACCTGAGTTTTCAAGTTCCAGGATTTTGATCTTCCATTTCACTCGTTAGACTGCCACCATCCCAAACAGAATATCCTGTTCAATAGTTTTAGGTATCCATATAAATTGCTTTATAAAAGATTTGAGATTAATCAGTTCTTTTGAATAGCCAAAAGTATTTAGCATTTCGACATCCATTAAGAAATAACATGATATCGTTAATTGAAATACCTTTTGTGTTTCGGTTTCTTTGTGTAACGTGACCAATTTCAATGTAGTAAAGATTTCTGTTTTATCAGTTTTTACCAAGGTATTTCACCTGTTTCAGGATTATTTTCTTCACTAAAGAATTTACCTGTGGCTCCGTCTTTGTCAATCAAAGCATATTTTACAATTCGTTTTCCGGCATCTTCGATGCTACCTGGTCCACGATGACCATTGAAATCTGTTTTGGTAAATCCGGGGCAAACAGCATTTATTTTGAAAGCGGTATCTTTTAGTTCATAAGCCAAAACAACGGTAAACATATTCATGGCTGATTTTGAAGAAAGATATACAACGCCTTTGTAGTCGTAGTATTTATATGCTGGGTCGCTGTGCAGGGTAATTGAACCTTGGCTTGAACTTACATTTACAATACGAGGTTCTGACGACTTTTTCAGTAAATCAATAAATGCCTGTGTCACTCTTACTACGCCATAAACATTTGCATCATAAGTTGCTTTAAACTGGTCAATAGTTGCGTCGAGTGCAGTTTGTGTGTAACCACCATAAATGCCCGCATTATTAATAAGTATGTCCAGTACTTTTGTTTTTCTGCCTATTTCTAAACGGGCATTTTTTACTGACTCGTCATCCGTAATGTCAAGCTGAATAGCTTCTACATTATTTAGTCCCTCTGCTTTCAGTTTATCAACAGCTTCCATACCGTTTTCTAAGTTACGACTGCCGAGGTAAACATAAATTCCTTTTTGAGCAAGTTGCTTGACAACTTCAAAGCCAATGCTTTTGTTAGCTCCTGTTACTAATGCTGATTTCATTTCTTTTTTTTAAAATTAATGAAGCAAATGTATAGTGCTAAAAAAGAAGGGGGATGGACGAATCACTTTATTTACCCGACAAATCTTGATTCTTTCCTAAAAACTCCGTTACGCTTTTCCCTGTACATTTTTTGAAAAGCTTAGAAAAATAATCAGCATCATTAAATCCTAATTCGTAAGCCAATTCTTTTACAGAAAGATTTGAATAATGCAGTTTTCGTTGGGCTTCTACCATCAAACGGCTGGTAAAGAAATTCTTGGGTGAAACGCCTGAATATTCTTTTACAATGCGGTATAAACTGTTGGTAGACAGGGCTAATTTTTCAGCAATCGTATGGATAGAAGGTTGCTCAATGAGATGTGTTTCTACGACTAATTTAAACGCAATAAATTTTGACAAATTGGTATTTAAAACATTTACGGGCTCTTTATTTTTGAAATAGGCGCTATTTAATTCTGCCAATAATGCGTTCAAATAAACTAATATTATTTCTGTGTCTGGTTGGTTTTTATCTGTTTGAAGTAACTGATTTAAAATTTCAAAAACTTTTTGTACGCGTTGCCTCGTGGTATCGCTAAGAATTATTTTTTGCGTATTTAAAGGATTAACTAAAAAAGAAAATTGTTGTGGAAGCAATGCCAAAGTGTTTTCATCAAACAGTACCTTAAAATATTTAAGATTATCGGCCTTATTTGCTGGCATAAAAATCTGCTGATTAGGCATTGCAAAAAGCAATTGTCCATCTGTGAGGGTAATGTCCTGCAAATCCAATGTATAGTTGATAGAGCCACTTTCAATGAGTACAATAAAATAGGAAGACAACTTACGAGGTTGAAGCAATTTTTGTTGAATATCAGCAGACAGATAAGGGTTTTCAGTTGAGTTGAATTTTATGCCCAACTTATCGTGTCGTTGTACGCTGTCATGTATTTCGTTTATTTTTTGCATATACTACTTGTGTTTGTTGGATGGAAGAATGGTCAAGTAATTTTACTTACTCAATCTGCATCCTGTTGCTCAAGGCATTGGTAGCAATCTAAAGTACTAAATATTTTTATTTTCTCGATTTCCTTTTTGGTCAGAGTTGCAATTTTTCCGTTCACAAAAAGATAATAAACAATGTCCGAAATTTAAAAAATGTCTTACGATTTTCAGTTGTCCGTGCAATGGCAGACAATTGTCAACCCCAATAACGGTACATCGATTTTTGTCATATTAGCTACTAAGGGGTGGATTTTCAAAGGTAGCTGAATACTAAAAAGGATATAGATTCTTAATTAAGATAGGTATCAGATAGATTTAAGTAGGTTTTAATAGGGTATTAGTAGGGATATATCCCTATTAAACCCCTACTAACCCCCTATAAAACCCCTATTATTACCCTATTAATTGTTGTTTTGGTTTCAAGTTAATAGCAAACAATTTCAAACTTAAATTGCAACAAACTAGGGTTCAATTAATAAGTTGAGCTTGTAATCGCCACATCTTATTTATTATTTATCGCTAGATGAATAAAACATTATTTAAACGCTACAAAAGAAGCAAAGTTTAATTTTTTATGCAAAACATCGACAGATTTAAATCCTACTTTTTTCAACAAATCCAACTGATAGGTCAAGCTACGTGGCGTATCTTCTTTTTCGATATAAGCGAATACATGATCACGATATTGTTCATCTTTTAAGCTTGTTAGATAATCACCATAGCGGTTGTGATAAATCAAATTTTGAATGGCATGATCTTCTTGCGTGACCAAATCGAAAATCCATATGCTTCCTCCATCTTTCAGCAAATCAAATAATTTTCTAAAAGCGGTTTCCCAATCTGCTGTGTCGCGAAGGTGATGCAATACCGCTGTGGCAATAATCACATCATAATTATTGTTTGGTAAAGCTGCAGTTCTAAAGTCACCTTTTAAAATCTCAACTTGACCATTGGTGACAGCGGATACACGCTTTTTTGCTTGGTCTAACATCGGTTGGCTTAGATCAACCAATGTGCAATCAAAGTTTGAAACCTTAGTACCTAATTTTACCGGATAATTACCCGCACCACAACCAATATCCAATACAGCACCTAAATTGGGGTATACGGCTGCTATCCCATCCGTCATTAGCTCCATATTATACAGTGCATCCAAAGTCGTTTGCTGTCCCGTATCCAGATTAGAAAATCGCTCGACATCCTGATCGAACCGTTCTTCAATTTCTTTTAAGGTTGATTTTTGTTCCATGTGTTCGTTTTTTAAGATTTTCAAATCTAAAGCATAGATTAATACTTTAAAAATACTATTTTTAGCAATTATTAATACCTTGCAAGTATCGATGGAATTAAGACATTTACATTATTTCAAAGCAGTGGCGGAGGAGTTGCATTTCGGACGTGCAGCAGACAGGCTTCATATATCACAACCACCCCTCACCCGTCAAATCAAAGATCTGGAAAAAGAGTTGGGGATCATTCTGTTTTACCGAAATAACAAACGGGTAGAATTAACAAATGCGGGTCGTTATTTCTTAAAGGAATGTGATCAATTGATGCAACAGCTGGAGAAAGCAAAATTGATGGCTAAACAATTGCATCATGCTATTTCGGGAGATTTTAGATTAGGTTATATCAGCTCTACACCAAAGAAAATGTTAGCCGATATTTTGAAACAGATTAAAAATGAGTTTCCTTATTTACATGTCTACTTATTTGAAACGTCTTCTCAAAAACAAAAACATGCATTAGAAAATGGCAAATTAGATTTGGGCATACTCCGCGCTCCTATCTTCACGACAGATCTGAAAGTGGATTCTCTGTTTAAAGATTCTTTTTGTCTTGCTACTCCAAAAGGTTGGAAGGGAAATATGGATGCTGTAACATTGATGCAGGAAGATTTTATTTCGTACAATTCAAATTATGCAACAGATTACCATCATCAAATCATCGCTTGTGCAAACCGCATCGGTTTTCATCCGCAGATTGTGCACGAATGTAATACCATGCATTCGATATTGGAATTGGTCGCCAATGGATTAGGTATTGCTTTTGTTCCTGCTTCTGTCGCGCAACAAGAAACAGATTTATTATTGGATTTTCATGAATTAAAAGAGAATGAGATTCAAACGGAAATCATCATGGCTTATGATCATAAAAGTCAGCATCCTGTTTTGCATACCTTCATCACGTTGATAAAGGAGTATTACGCTGTTAATTATTAAAAAAAGGATCACATACAACAGATCAGGTTTATGAAAAAAATCTGATCTGCTTACAATTCTCTTTCCACTCCTAGCCCAAACAAAGCAAAATCATATTTTACAGGATCAAGTGGATCTAACAATCGTAGATTTTCAGTTAGTTCTATTGCTGTTTTCCAATTCACTTTGTCTAAAGTAATCAAGCCAAATTTTCGAGCTACCCTTTCGACGTGAACGTCACAAGGGCAGATCAAATCTTTTTGATTTAGTCGTTTCCAAATACCAAAATCAACTCCTTTATCATCATCACGCACCATCCAACGCAAGAACATATTGATGCGTTTGACAGTAGATTTTTGAACAGGTGAACTGATATGTTTTCGTGTTCTTAGCGGATAATCCGGAAGCGAGAAAAAATAATTTTTAAATGCATCTAATGCTTGCTCCAATAGGATTGTATCCGCATCTTCCTGACCAATGAGAAAAGCGTCTTCTAAAGATGAAAAATGGTTATAATGGTATCGGAAAAATTGAACAAAATATAACAAATCTGTATCATTAAATGTCCGGTGTTTAAATCCCAATAATTGTTTCAGATCAGTTTCCTGATGATTCATAATAAAATCATACGGACTACCATCCATCCGCTCAATCAGTTCGGTACATTTATTAATGATCGTTTTCCGTTGTCCCCAAGCTAGAATAGCTGCTATAAATCCCATGATTTCAACATCCTCTTTCTTCTGAAAACGATGTGGGATACAGATAGGATCATTCGGAATAAAATTAGGTTGATTGTATTCCGCTACTTTTTGGTCAAGAAAATCCTTGATGTTAAAATCTGCCATTGCTATCAAATAAAAACCATCATCACGATCTTAACATAAAAGATAGTGATGATGGTTAAATTTTATTTCTTTATTTATACTAAAGCTTGTTCTAGATCTGCGATCAAGTCATCCGCATCTTCTATCCCCACCGAGATACGGATCAGATTATCGACTACACCCACTTTTTCACGTGTTTCTTTTGGGATTGATCCATGCGTCATCGTCGCTGGATGATTGATTAATGATTCTACCCCTCCTAAAGATTCCGCCAATGTAAATACTTTAAATTGGGAAGCGATACGAAAGGTTTCTTTCAAATCAGCATCTTTCAGGACAATAGAAATCATACCTCCAAAATCACGCATTTGCTTTTTAGCAATTTCATGTCCTGGGTGATCTTCAAATCCTGGCCAGTATATTGTTTCAACTTTAGGATGATTTTTTAGATAGGTAGCAACTTTACGTCCATTCGCACAATGTGCTTCCATCCGTAGGTGTAGGGTCTTGATACCGCGAAGTGCCAAAAAAGCATCTTGAGGGCCTGGCGTACCTCCTACTGCATTATAAAAAAAGAATAATTGTTTATATAATTCTTCTGAATTCATAATTAAAGCACCCATCACCACATCGGAGTGACCGTTGATATATTTAGTCGCGGAATGCATGACAATATCTGCTCCTAAATCCAATGGATTTTGTAAATAAGGGGATGCAAAAGTATTATCTACTGCATACAGCACTTTCTTCTCTTTGGCAACCTCTCCAATAGCAGCAATGTCTGCTAATTTTAAGGTTGGATTAGTCGGTGTTTCGATCCAGATTAGTTTTGTTTTATCCGTTATTGCAGCACGCACAGCCGCTACATCTGAAGTATTGACAAATTTGAATACAATGCCGTAGGGTTCGTAAACTTTAGTGAAGATCCGATATGATCCCCCATATAAATCATCTCCTGTCACGACTTCATCTCCTGGTTTCAGTAAACGAAGCACACAATCAGTTGCTGCCATGCCACTTGAAAAAGCTAGGCCATGTTGACCATTTTCTAAGGCGGCCAAACAGTCTTCCAATGCTTTACGTGTCGGGTTTGTTCCTCTAGAATATTCATATCCTTTGTGGTCGCCTGGAGACGCCTGTTGGTATGTCGATGTCTGATATATAGGAGTCATCACCGCACCCGTGGTCGGATCGGATTGCTGACCAGCATGAATCGCTTTCGTTGCAAACTTGTATGCCATGTTTTTAAATATTTATGTTAATTCGAAAAGGTAAATTTATTAAAAATCTAACGGAGATTTATAGTTAAAAGTATAATTCAAGTCATTTTGCAAACGTTCTCCTGTAACAACTTTTTGAAAAGAATCCTGATCGTCGAATGAACTGGGAAGCTCAAATCCATACTTGAGTGCAGATGCTAAAATCACCTCTTTCTTTAAAGGATGTTCAGGTGCTACGACATTGTATATCTCTTGTGTTAACTGTCCATCAAAACCTTGGGTTATTAAATTAGCGACATCTTCGATATGAATAAAATTTGCCAGTTGTCCCCCTGTAGTACATACTTTATTTTGAAAATATTTGGCAAATATGCGGCTTTGCCCAAACAGTCCTCCCAAGCGATAAATATGTCTGTTCGGAAACTGACTCATTACTTTTTCTGCCAGTAAAAGTTTTTCTTGCAGTTCCTCTTCCGGAAATGTATACTCATCAATTTCTTTAGAAACATCAGGATAGATGCCTATAGAACTTAAAAATATTACTTTCCGATACGTTAACCCCTGCAAAAACAGACTCACATGAAGAAATCGATGTCGCAGTTCTTCTAATGTAAATTTATGGGTTGCGGGTATGCTGACCAAGATAAAATCAAAAGCTTTTGGCAAATCGGTAGGAATAGTAGCTTGTCTGTCAAAATTCTGTTCAAATACAAAAATACCATCGGCAACTAACCGATGGTATTTTTCTTTTGTTGTTGTTGAAGCCCAGACTTCATGTCCTTCTTTCAACCATAACTTTGCCACGTACTCTCCTACCCATCCACATCCTAATATAAGATAACGCATGAGCTAGCGATTAGTATGATTTAATAAGCTTTCGCAAATAAAACACGCTTTGTTGATGCTTTACCTGTGAAAATACAAATACCTTCTTCTTCCTTCGCATCTAAAGGAATACAACGGATGGTCGCTTTTGTTTCTTCTTTGATACGTTTCTCTGTTTCGACAGTTCCATCCCAATGACAAGAAATGAAACCTGCTTTTGTTTCTAACACTTCTTTGAACTCTTCATAAGAGTTAACTTCTGTAATATGTGAATCTCTATAGTTTAACGCTTTTTGGAAAATGTTTTCCTGGATCTCCGTCAATAATCCTTCGATTCTATTTCCAAGACCAACTTGTTCAACTGTTTCTTTCGTTTGTGTATCACGTCTGGCCAATTCCACTGTTCCATTTTGCATATCACGTGCACCAATTGCGACACGTAAAGGCACCCCTTTCAATTCCCATTCTGCAAATTTGTATCCAGGTCTTTGCGTGTCACGATCATCATATTTCACTGAAATATTTTTACCTTTTAATTCGGTAGATAATGCATCAATAAACGTATCAATTGCTTGCTTCTCTTCCTCCGTTTTGAAAATAGGAACAATGACAACTTGAATCGGAGCCAACATTGGAGGCAATACCAATCCTTGATCATCGGAATGCGCCATCACTAAAGCGCCCATCAAACGGGTAGAAACACCCCAAGAGGTTGCCCATACGTGCTCCAGCTTACCTTCTCTAGAGGTAAATTTAACATCAAAAGCTTTTGCAAAGTTCTGCCCTAGAAAATGTGAAGTTCCCGCTTGTAATGCTTTTCCGTCCTGCATCAAAGCTTCAATACAATAGGTATCAATGGCTCCGGCAAAACGTTCATTTTCTGTCTTACGACCACGGATAACAGGCACTCCTAGATAATTCTCTACGAAGTCACCATATACGTGTAGCATTTTTTCTGTTTCTTCGATGGCTTCTTCCTGCGTAGCATGAGCCGTATGACCTTCTTGCCACAAGAATTCTGTAGTACGTAAAAACAAGCGTGTACGCATTTCCCAACGTACAACATTCGCCCATTGGTTAACTAAAATAGGAAGATCGCGGTAGGATTCAATCCATCCCCGGTAGGTATTCCAAATAATCGTTTCAGAGGTTGGACGAACGATGAGTTCTTCCTCTAACTTCGCATCTTCATCGACAATAATATTTCCATGACCATCATTTTTCAGACGATAATGGGTTACCACTGCACATTCCGTTGCAAAACCCTCTACGTGAGAAGCTTCCTTAGAGAAAAAAGATTTGGGGATGAACAAAGGAAAATAGGCATTACTGTGACCAGTATCTTTAAATTTCTTATCTAACACGGCTTGCATACGCTCCCAAATAGCATATCCATATGGTTTAATTACCATACACCCTCTTACTGCAGCATATTCTGCCAAGTCAGCCTTGATTACCAGATCATTATACCATTGTGAATAGTCTTCTGCACGACTTGTTATACCTTTACCCATATTATTATTTCAAAAATTTATTGTAACATTATGATTAAGAATTCCGTCTTATTAAGGAATATAAAATTCTAAAAAGAAATATTTATTATTTTTGAGAACAGGATTAAACCCTTATTCGGAATTTGGGTCTAAGATAGTAAATTAGACTGTATTGTCGAACATAACGACTTAGGATATTATGAAAAAAAATAGTTTTTTACTCGGCGCTATTGCAATATCAGGAGCTTTAACGCTAGGCTCTTGTACCACTAGCAGGCAAGTCACTTATGGTGATGATGTCTACAATAATAATGCGCAAGCAAGGCAAGCTTACCAAAATCCAGATTATTATTATACGGATGAAAGTGAGGTGGATCAAACTCAGGGACAAGATAATGGCTATTATAGCGATGATTATTCTGATGAAGAATATCAAGATGGAGGATATGAAGATTTAGAATATGCCAATCGTATCAATAGATTTTATTATTCATCTCCAGGGATGACATACTTTGATCCATTCTTTGACCCATGGTATGGTTATGGTATGGGTTACGGAGGCTGGTATGGCTCATCATTTGGTTTTGGCTTTGGTTATGGTGGCTGGAGACCAGGATGGTCTATCGGTTTCGGCTTTGGTTATAACCCATGGTATTCAGGCTGGGGATATGGCGGATACTATGGTGGCTGGGGTGGCAATTACTGGGGCGGTGGCTATGGCAACTATTGGGGAAATTATAGATCTCGTCAGTTAGCGAGTCGTTCGGTTTACCGTGATCGTTACAATAGTCGTCCTCGATCAGGAAATTCAAGATATTCAGGAAACTCAAGATCAAATACAACGGTTTCAAGAGATGCGAATGGTAGAATCAACGGTGTTGGTAGAACACGTTCTGCTTCTAGCAACAATCCAAGTAATCGAGTGGGTAGAACCAGAATTGGATCGAACAACAACGGTATAAATTATGAGAATGGTGTTGGTAGAACAAGAAATACCTCATCAGATTCCTATAACCGTGGTGTAGGTAGAACTCGCCCATCAAGCTCAGAAAGAGTTCAACAATCGCCAAATAGAAGTATTGGAAGAGGTGAAAGTTCACGAACACGTAGTAGTGAACCTATTCGTTCAACACAACCAAGAATGGACTCACCTAGTCGATCACAATCGAGTGGTAGTTACAATGGTGGTGGCGGTTCAAGTCGTTCATCTGGTGGTGGATTCGGTGGTGGTGGATCATCACGCGGTGGCGGTGGTGGCCGTACAAGATAATACAAGTAATAATATATTAAGGAATGATTGCATATAACAATCATTCCTTTTCTCATATCCTATTAACTAAACTCAATGACTATAAAAAAAATATTTTTTGGAAGTGTACTTGCTCTAGGTATGGTAGGTACTGCAAAAGCACAATATACAGCAGATGTACTTTTATTCTCTCAAGGAGATAATGGAGGAACAGCTCGTTTTAAAGGCTTAGGTGGTGCTTCTACAGCTTTAGGTGGCGATATTAGTTCAATAACAGGTAACCCTGCTGGTTTGGGATTTTATAACCAATCTGATATATCTGGAACGCTACGTTATCAATATAATAAAAATAAGTCCAACTATTTTGGCACAAAGAAGGATAATAACACGGATAATTTCAACTTGGATAATGGTGGGGTTGTCTTTCATTTACCAACAACCAAATATGGTGGAGATTTAACAAAAGGATGGTTAAACTTTAATGTGGGTATTGCCTATAATAGAACGAATTTATTTGATAATAAATTAGATTATCAAGGTGTTAACACGGACAATTCCATCACACATGCTTATGCAGATCGCATGATCGATACCGATGGTTCTGCCTGGTCTGATGATTTTTTCAGCTCTTACATGTTTGAAGAAGCCTTTGATAAGGCTGGTAAATTTTATTTCCCTTTGGCTGAAGATAAAGGAAGCGAACAGTTCAATTCCGTTTGGAGTAAAGGAGGAAAATCTGAAACAGCTTTATCTTTCGGTTCAAATTATAGTAATAGGTTTTACATTGGAGCAACCTTTAGTCTCACTGATTTTCAATATGAAAAATCTGCTGTATTTACAGAATATGGCATGACTAAAACTGCTGCTGGTATCCGAGCATTAAACCCGAGTTCTCCTTATTTAGATCCTACAAAACCTGAAGCCGCTTACGTCGATGTTGACTATGAATTATTTGACCATTATGGACAGGTAACACAAGGATCAGGCTTTGACTTTAAGTTAGGTATGATTTATAAAGTAACGCCTGCTTTTAGTTTAGGATTTACAGCGAAGACGCCTACCTTCATGTCTATCACAGATGAATCTACAGCTTATACCGATATCAATTATTTCAAACCAGGTCAGGACAATTCATTTTCAAACTTTGAATCAAAATACTACGATAGTTCGTATGATTATAATCTACAAACACCTTATAAATTATCTTTAGGTGCTACACAATATTTCTCTGCCGGTTTATTAACGGCAGAAGTAGAATTTGTAGATTATGCAAGTATGCGTTTTAGAGATGCTAGTAATGCCAATAAATTGACCGAACAACAAATGAATGATAACATTAAAGCGACTTACCAATCTGCATTAAATGTACGTGTTGGTGGTGAAGTATTATTAGACAAAACATTCAGTGGTAGAGCTGGTTTCAATTATAATGGCAATCCATATAAAGATGCAGACTATCAGACTTATGGCATCTCTGCAGGTCTTGGAGCTAAATTAGGTGGTGGTTTCTATGCCGATTTAACTGGAATGTACAGTGCAAACAATTATAAGGAAAGTCCTTATTCCATCACTTATGAAGGTGATTGGAATACCACTAGTCCACGTGCCGATATTAAAAACAGTAGAACAAATGTTGTTTTAACAATAGGAACAAAGTTCTAACGACATAGTTACTACATCACAAAAAAGCCTCTATTTCTTTTGAAATAGAGGCTTTTTTGTGATGTAAATTTTATCCTTTTTCTGATTTCCGTCTTACAAACAGGTTATAGTTCTCATGTTTATCAACATACACCTCTTCTCCCTCTTCAATGAAACCATCTAACGCAACGGCATCATACCACACAC
The DNA here is from genome assembly GCF_021442025.1 of Sphingobacterium sp. SRCM116780. Taxonomy (NCBI): domain Bacteria; kingdom Pseudomonadati; phylum Bacteroidota; class Sphingobacteriia; order Sphingobacteriales; family Sphingobacteriaceae; genus Sphingobacterium; species Sphingobacterium sp. SRCM116780. Next base: position 1,132,941 of record NZ_CP090446.1, on the reverse strand, counting down.
CCTCTATTTCAATTTTTCCCGATGGTCGCAGAACCGTCCTTGCCACTCCTTCTTTATTCAATAGATTAGACTTCAAAATAGAAGAAGTATACCCTTCTTCAGATTTTTGTTCATCTTGTAAAACAAGTCGTCTAAAAACTGGAGTTTTTAATAAGCTCTTTCCAAATATCACCATTAATATTACGGATAGTATCATGGCTCCCATAACTAACAAAAACGAATTAAATAACATACCTGGATAAGCGAGTTTAAAATCTAAAAAATCATTTGCGACCAGACTAAACGTCAATCCGCAAATAACGAAAATTATTCCTAAAATACCGACAATTCCAAAACCCGGGATGACAAAGACTTCTAAGATGATCAGGATCAATCCGACTACAAAAATGGCTATCTCCCAATTTGCCGCCAGACCTTGAATATAAAGTGGTGCAAAAAATAATAGAGCTGCTATTATAGCGACTGCAATTGCAAAACCTAATCCTGGAGCCTGCATCTCAGCATAAATACCTCCAATGATCAATAAAATTAGAATTCCGCTAACCGCTGGATTAATGAGAAAACTGATGATATGATCAATTGCTCCTTTACGATAGATGGTCTCTTGAACATTCACTAGGTTTAAATCTTTATAGATCGCTTCCCGATTAGCGACTTCAGCTTTTGCTAAACCAAATTTGACAGCCTCTCCACTTGTTAAAGTAACCAATTGACCGTCTTTTTTTATGGAAGGTATGGAAATATTGGGATCAACAAATGCTTCTGCCAGTTGCGGATCTCGTTTTCGAGCTTCAGCTGTGGTTCGCATTAATCCTCTCATATAGGATTGATATTTTTCAGGAAGGACCTCTCCTTCGGCATTGACGACACTCGCTGCTCCTATACTACTTCCTGGATGAACATAAATGTAATCACTTGCCAAAGAAATCAACGCACCTGCGGAAGCCGCATTGTTATTGATATAAACGATCGACTTTATGTTGGAGTCCAATAGCTTCGTTCGTATCGAATCAGCAAAATTTAACGCCCCTCCATACGTATTCAACTCCATTAAAATATAATCTGATTTATTATTTTGAGCACTATCGAAAGCCTGTTTAACTGTTTTCCAAGCACTTGGACCTATTTCTTCTTTCAATTCAAACACATATACCTTTTGCGCTAAACTAGAAAAGAATAATCCGAAGCTAAAAAAGAGTGTTATTAAAAATGATTTACTAATTTTGCCTTCCATAATTTACTATATAAAGAAACGAGCGATTAATTTCATTAGCTAATGTCTAAATATACTATTTCTAAAGCATTTTCTCAAACCTTCAGATTTCCAATCTGGAGAATAGAAGTAGATGGACAAAGTAAATTAATCGCCTTGGAGTGTCGAGATCCAGAAACAACAGTCGCTTATATTACTGTTATCCGTTTTAATGGATCGATTCTTTTAAACCACTTTGAGCTTCCTCAAAAAGAATGGACTTTAGCAGCAATTCAGAAAAAGTACGTGATTTTGAGAAAGATTTCGGAGAATAGTCCGGTTAGTCCAGGTGTCTGGATCTTAAATTATGAAGAACCAAATGAAACATATCTGTTTCATCAATACCAATATTTAACAGTATTAAAAGATTATATACAAATCAGACCTCAACATATTACTGCTGGTTTTCAACAATATTTCTCTCTCCTTACATATGATATTTTAACAACTGTACCATCGGAAATTAAACCTTTTGAAAATGACATAGTCTTTCCCCTGGAGTTTAAGGGACAAAAACCAATTTTTTTAGAACATTATAAGAACAATGAAGACCTATGGATTAGTAAATGCCAAGATCATTTTTTATGGTGTTTTCATGAAAAACATGGGGAGAATTACGATATTAGACTGCTTATTTCAGATAAAAATGAGATTTGGGATGAAGCAATAATTATTAAACATTTGGGACTAAAACTGGTACAGATCTATTTTCAAATTGGCTGTCAGATTTTTCTTTTGACACACAATAAACGAGAATTTGTATCGTATTTAGTATAATTGTAAACATCATGAAAATTTTATTAAAATCGAATACATATAAAACGCTTGCATTCTTATCATTAACAATGTTAGCCATCAATCATAACAAAGTTTCTGCACATATCTTTTCACCTACAGCTCCTCCAGATTCCATTGGCATGGAGGTCGTTAATGGGCAACAATATGTTCTTTTTAAAATTGGAAAAGGAGATAATTATTATCAACTAAGCAAAAGGTATAAAACTAGTGTTGGGAAACTAACGGAAATAAATGGTAATACCACCTTAGCTCTTGGTCAAGTTGTCAAAATTCCAACTGGAAGAATGTATCATTCAGATACAAATAACACCAAAAAAGGTGCAAATAAAGGCTCTCAGCAAGAATTAACTGATTATAAGGTTGGTAATCAGGAAACATTATATGCGATTTCACGAAAATTCAATGTCACTGTTGAAGAAATTAAAAGAGCTAATAATCTCGTTTCCAATAGTATTAGTGGAGGTCAGATTTTAAAAATTCCATCCCAAAGTGGAATTAGTGGCATAAATACCAATGTATTTGATGGCCCACTGAAACCTGATACGATATTAATCTCTCCAGATACCTCTGCTGTAGAAGAACCTCATATTACCGCAAATAAATACGGAATTCGTGAAAAAACAGAACGTGGAATTGGCGTTTGGATAGAGGGGTTGAATTCTAGCGAAACAAGTAATTTAGCTTTGCATAAAACTGCTGCAATCGGTACTATATTAAAGATTACAAACCCTATGACACGAAGTGTAACCTATGCAAAGGTCGTTGGAAAATTCAATGAAAATGCGGATACTCATAATGCTATAGTTGTTTTATCTAAATCTGCAGCTGCCTATATTGGTGCTCTAGATAAACGTTTTCAAATCGAAATCACTTATGGAGTCCCATTAGAGGAGTAGTATCCATCGATTTATCGAATATAATATATTAAATGAATAAAAAGCCATATGTCATTGGAATCGCAGGTAGTAGCGGCTCTGGTAAAACATTTTTTCTAAATTGTTTTTTAAAGCACTTTAGTCCTGAAGAAGTTACACTCATTTCACAAGATGATTATTACATTCCTGCCAATACAAAGACACAAGAGGAAAACAGATTGTATAATTTTGACCTCCCAACATCCATAGACAGGGATGCCTTTTATAAAGATATCAATAATCTTTTTGAAGGAAATACAATTTATAAAGAAGAGTATACTTTTAATAACCCTGCAATAAAACCAAAAATGTTGGAAATCAAGCCAGCACCAATTTTAATTATTGAAGGTTTATTTATTTATCATTACACTGAAGTCAACCATTTAATCGATCATCGTATCTTTTTAGACGCAGAAGAGCAGATAGCTCTGGAAAGAAGATTACGTCGTGATTTGATTGAACGTGGATATTTCGAAGATGATGTTATGTATAAATGGGTCAATCATGTTGTCCCTTCTTACAATGAATATCTATTACCATTTAAAGATACTTGCGATCAGGTGATCATTAATAATACGGACGATCCTGAACCTATTTGGACAATAACGGATCAGATCTGCAAAGATTTAAAGGAAAAAATTTATAATTAATCAAAAGACTGCTTCCTGCAGTCTTTTTTATATCCAATACAGGCTAAAGGGTTGCTGTATAGTTATTATTTACCTATCTTTGCCGCAGCAAACAAATTATACTAATGAGCCATTCTGTCAAGATTAAAAATGCTTTAGTGTCGGTATATTACAAAGACAACTTAGCACCATTAATTCAATTGTTAAATAAATACGGTGTTACCTTCTATTCTACAGGTGGCACAGAAACTTTCATCAAAGAATTAGGTATTGATGTTGTTCCTGTAGAAGATTTAACAAGCTATCCATCTATTTTAGGTGGTCGTGTAAAAACATTACACCCAAAAGTATTTGGTGGTATCTTAGCAAGAAGACCCTTAGATAGTGATCAACAACAATTAGCACAATATGAAATCCCTGAGATTGACTTGGTGATTGTTGATTTATATCCTTTTGAAGAAACGGTTGCATCTGGAGCTTCTGAGCAAGATATTATTGAAAAAATAGATATCGGTGGTATTTCTTTAATTCGCGCTGCAGCAAAAAACTTTAATGATGTGGTTATCTTATCTTCAAAAAATGACTACAAAGCATTAGAAGAAATGTTAGCTTCACAAGAAGGAACAACAACTTTGGAGCAACGTAAAGAATTTGCTAAGCTTGCTTTCAATACATCATCTCATTATGATACCGCTATTTTCAACTACTTCAATCAAGAAAATACGTTAGATGTATTCAAAGAATCTGTACAAAAAGCTCAAGTATTACGTTACGGAGAAAACCCACATCAAAAAGGGGTATTCTACGGTGATTTAGATGCGATGTTTACCAAGTTAAATGGTAAAGAATTATCGTATAATAATTTGGTTGATGTGGATGCAGCTGTATCCATTATCGATGAATTTAAAGAACCAACATTTGCTATTTTAAAACATACAAATGCTTGTGGTGTTGCTTCTCGCACAACTATAAAACAAGCTTGGGTTGATGCTTTAGCTTGTGATCCTGTTTCTGCGTTTGGTGGCGTGTTAATTACCAACGGTGAAGTAGATGTGGAAACGGCTACTGAAATCAACAATTTATTTTTCGAAGTTTTAATAGCCCCTTCTTATACTGAAGAAGCCATTGCAATCCTTACGGCAAAGAAAAATCGTATTATTCTTGTTCGTAAAGATGTTCAATTACCGAAGCAACAATTCAAAACCTTGTTAAATGGTGTCATTCAACAAGATAAAGACAATACGGTTGAAGGACCTGAGCAAATGACTGCAGTAACAAATGTTGTACCTACCGCAGCTCAGTTAGAAGATTTATTTTTCGCCAATAAAATTGTTAAACACACCAAATCAAATACCATTGTATTTGCTAAAAATGGTACATTGATTACTTCAGGTGTTGGTCAAACATCACGTGTTGACTCTTTGAAACAAGCGATTGAAAAAGCGAATGCATTTGGATTTGACTTAAAAGGATGTTCTATGGCTTCTGATGCTTTCTTCCCATTCCCTGATTGTGTAGAAATTGCAGCCGAAGCAGGTATAGCAGCAGTTTTACAACCAGGAGGTTCGATTAAAGATCAATTATCTATTGATATGTGTAACCAAAAAGGATTAGCGATGGTGACTACTGGAGTACGTCACTTCAAGCATTAATCTATTCTATATAGAATTGATAAAAAGGCTCATATGTAAATTATGAGCCTTTTTACTTTAATTCTATTTGTAAAGAACCTAATCTAAGGTGCGGATTACTCCTATCATCATCAAACCTGAATGCTTATATTCGTATTCATTTTGTTTTCATATTATTGAATCATTAATTACGAAGGACTATGTACATAGCGATATTGAGAGGCATCAATGTAAGTGGACATCATATCATCAAGATGGAAGCTTTGAGAAACTCTTTACAGGCATTAGATTTTCAGCATGTCAAGACCTATATCCAAAGTGGAAATATTATATTTCAATCTGACATAAGAGATGTGTTAGCATTGGAGCAAAAGATCAAGCATATGATCCTGCAAGATTTTGGCTATGAAATCCCCTGTCTTGTTATTCGTAGTAACGATTTGAAAACAATTTTAAATCAAAATCCTTTATTGACAGATAAGAATAAAGATCAATCTTACTTTCATGTAACGTTATTATCAAAAGTTCCAGAAATACAGGATCTGAGTCTTATCGTGGACAAAAAACAACCTGATGAAGAAATCTTCTTAATAGATCGAGCGGTCTATCTCTACTGTCCAAATGGATATGGAAAAACTAAATTGACCAATAACTTCATCGAATCAAAATTAAAGGTTTCTGCCACAACTAGAAATTGGAAAACACTCCATGAGCTGCTGAAAATAGCATCGGAGAATAAGGATTAAAATAATAAAGGCAACCTTATTGGGTTGCCTTTATTATTTTAATATGTGCGTTAACTCCTAGATACTAGGTACATTTACGACTTCATTGGTATCAGCTTCGTAATCGATACCGTAAAAATTAAAACCAAATAAGTTGAAGAAATCATCGCGGTAACCTTGAATATCTGAAATCTCAGACAAGTTCTCCGTAGTTGCTTTTTCCCAAAGCTGAGCAACTTCTTCTTGAACATCTGCTCTCATTTCCAAATCGTCTACACGAATACGACCTTTATCATCCAGTTTAACATGACCGTCAGCCGTATATAATCTTTCTGCAAATAAACGTTGCATTTGCTCGATTGTACCTTCGTGTATACCTTTTTCTTTCATCACTTTATATAACAATGAAATGTATAAAGGTACAACAGGAATCGCTGAGCTTGATTGTGTCACTAACGCTTTATTAACAGAAACATATGAGATACCGTTAAGATCTTTTAAGAGTGCATTAATTGCTGGTACTGTTCCTTCTAAATCATCTTTAGCACGACCAATTGTACCGTTACGGTAAATAGGATAAGTCAATTCTGGACCAATATAAGAATAAGCGACAGTCTTAACACCTTCTGCTAAAACTCCAGCTTCTTTTAAATCTTCTATCCAAAATTTCCAATCTTCCCCTCCCATTACTGCTACGGTGTTTGCAATTTCCTCGTCATTCTCAACAGGGTTAATCGTGATATCCGATACCACTCCTGTGTGAAAATCTACTGTTTTATTTGTAAAAGGAACCTCAATTGGTTTTAGCACCGAAGCGTAAGCCACACCTGTTTTAGGATGTGTACGTCTTGGAGAAGCTAAACTATAGACGATTAAATCAACTTGTCCTAAATCTTTTTTAATTAATGCTATTGTTTGTTTTTTGATATCATCAGAGAAAGCATCACCATTGATACTTTTTGCATAAAGACCAGCTTTTTGTGCTTCTTGCTCAAAAGCCGCAGTGTTATACCAACCTGCAGTTCCTGGTTTACCTTCTGCTGCTGGTTTTTCAAAAAACACACCAATTGTTGCTGCTCCAGAACCAAATGCTGCCGAAATACGAGATGCAATACCGAATCCCGTAGATGCACCAATGACCAATACTTTTTTAGGACCATTAGCAATTTCGCCTTTGGATTTTACGTATTCAATCTGGTTTTTGATGTTTTGCGCAGTTCCTTCTGGATGCGAGGTTAAACAAATAAAACCTCTAGTTCTTGGTTGTATAATCATATTGATTAATTTTCTATGCTCTTGTTTTATTAAGTATGCAAAATAAACAAATTTTAGTAACAATTGATGCATAAATTAGAATAACTTTTCAAAAATCATGACAATTATACCTATTGACATTATCGAAGACATTGATTACTTTGGCGTCATTTTAATGACAACAGTCCCTACAGCATGCCCATAACAGTTAAATCAAAAGCACTTTCCTTAGGTATATTCGCTTCCGTATTTTTTGCCACTACCTTTGTCCTCAACCGTATGATGGCTGTATCTGGAGGAGGTTGGCAATGGTCTGCTGCTTTACGATTTGTCTGGATGCTCCCCATCTTGTTACTCATTGTCCTGGCAAGAGGAAATCTCAAACAGTTATTGGTTGAAATGAGCAAAAATATAGGTCAATGGTTGCTTTGGAGTACGATAGGGTTCGGTTTATTTTATGCCCTATTGACATTCGGAGCCAGTTATGGGCCTTCCTGGTTAGTTGCAGGAACATTTGAGTTTACAATTATTGCAGGAATGTTTATTGGCCCGTTATTACAACGTAGAAAAGAACGTCAACCGATCTCAAAAGCTGTCTTGTTTTTTTCTAGTATTATTTTCTTAGGGATCATGGTCATGCAAATGGCGGAAGCTAAATCCACTTCTTGGTCAGTCTTATTGTTGGGTACTATCCCTGTTTTAATAGCAGCGATTGCCTATCCGCTTGGAAATCGTAAAATGATGATCTTAACACAAGGATCACTCGACACCTATCAACGAACATTAGGAATGACAATCGCCAGTATGCCCTTTTGGATAATCCTCATGCTATTTGGTTATCATGAATATGGCCTTCCAGGTCAAGATCAACTTTTACAGACGTTGCTTGTCGCGATTTTTGCAGGTGTTATCGCAACCCTTCTTTTCTTTAAAGGAACAGAACTTATACAACATGATCACAAAGCTTTAGCTGCAGTAGAAGCAACACAAGCGATGGAAGTCATCTTCACTTTAATAGGAGAAATTATCATTCTACATAGCCCCTTCCCTAGCTATCTGGCGCTAACTGGAATTTTTCTTGTGGTCATCGGGATGTATTTACATGGTAAAAACAATTAATGATGTAACGTTTTACTAATTTTATCCAAATTAAGACTGCTAGCCATCGCTGAAAATATTTTATAATAAGTTCCTCGATGATCATAGAGCTCCTCATGAATCCCTTTTTCTACCACCTGCCCTTTTTCCATCACGACGATTTCATTTGAATCGATAATCTGCGAAATACTGTGCGATATAATAATCACCGTACGATCCTTTTTAATGGCATCTAAGCTATTTTTAATCTGTTCCGTAGCAATGGCATCCAGATTTGCTGTGGGTTCATCCAAGAAGATAATCGGTGGATTCTTTAAAAATAGTCTAGCTATGGCAATACGCTGTTGTTGCCCACCTGATAATAGATGTGCTCCAGAATCATAGCCATGAGGAAGTTCCATAATCTGTTCATGTATATACGCTTCTTTAGCCGCTTTTATAACTTCTTCCTGACTACTTCCTATTTTTCCATATTCAATATTTTCAAAAATAGATCCTTTAAAAATATGATTTCGCTGTAAAACCATCCCAATATTTTTCCTTAAAAAGTTGGTATCATAATCTCTCAGATCGACACCATCTAACAGGATACGTCCAGAAGTAGGTTCATAAAATTTATCCAAAAGATTGATAACCGTGCTTTTACCAGCGCCACTTAAACCAACAAGTGCTGTAATTTGGTTCGGTTTAATGTCAAAAGAGACATTTTTAAGTGCTGTTGTACCATTCGGATAGTCGAAGTAAACCTGTTGGATACTGATGTGACCTTTGACTTTATCTGGTTTAAAATTGCCATTTCCTTCTACCAGATAATCCGATTCTAAAATATCGAAAAATGATTCGGAATAAATTAGCGCGTCGTTGACTTCATCATAGATCCGATGCAATTGCCGGATTGGCGCAGAAACGTTAGAAAACAACATAATATGAAACATGATAGCCCCTATCGTGATTTGATTATCCAATACTAAATAAGCTGTCAAGACAATAATGGCCACGACGGCTATTTGCTCTACAAAGTTTTTTAAGCTATCAAAGAAAAAACTCGTCTTTCGAGTTTGCATTTGATTTTCCGTCATTTCATACTGAATCTTTTCATGTCGAGCCGCCTCTTCAGGTTCTCGCACAAAAGATTTAATAACCAATATGGAATCGATCAAATTGATAATTCTATTATTTTTAGATTCTCGATAGTTCCTCATCTGGCGTCTGAAACCACTTAACTTACCTGCTTGCGATTGACTGATATAAAAATAAATAGGGATTACAGCTAGACCTACAAGCCCCACGTAGACGTTCGCCATAAACATACATACTAACGCAACAAGAGCATTCGCAAATAGCGGTAGAATATCGATAAAGAAATTCTGCACTAACCTGGTTAATGAACTGATGCCCGAATCGATACGCGTTTGAAGCTTGCCACTTTCATTTTCTTCAGAAGTATAAAAAGCCATTTTATAAGTCAATATCTTCTCCACAATACGTTGGGAGAAATCTCGGGCGATAAAAATTCGTAATTTTTCACCATAAAACTTCTGTCCAAATTGCACTAAGGAATAGATTATTTCTTTAATCAAAAGAATCGCGGAAATCATTCCGATTAAGTGCATACCTTTTGACAATGGTTCTTTTGCAACCATCAGGTTACTGATAGAATCAACCGTATACTTCAATATAAATGCATTGATCTGTGCAGCAAAAGACCCAACCAATGTTAAGATTAAGGTATAAAATATGAGATTTTTATAGGGTTTTGCAAAAGGGATTATTTTTTTAAATAATAAAGATATAGTCATATATAAGCTGCTGAAAAGGATATTATCGTGTGTTCAACTCTATCAACAACAATAATACCGAAAAACCAAAAGTGTTGACAATAAAAAAGGGAAATGAAGCTATTCATTTCCCTTTATACCAATAAATATATTAAAAATTATCCAAAAATATCATTTAAGACTTTTGCTAAACGTAAACCACCTTTCAACATGCAGTTTTCTACTGTATAGATATTATCATAAATGTAATTGTAGGAAAGATTAGCGTTATGTTCTACATCAGCATAAATTTTATCAGACAATTGGTTGGACTCAAATAACCAATTTGCTAAGTTTCCTGTTTGCAACTGTGTGATTTCAGATTTATTTAAAATATCCAAAACACCAGCATATTCTGTATAACTATACTTTTCATTATCGATTAAATCGGAGTCCCACACACGGTGAATATTAGATTTTTTACCAAACCAAGTCACTTCGATCTTATTTCCTCCCTGGTCTTCTGCCCGACTCACATGCATGGGTTGGTGTGCATCACCAATGAGATGAATAAGCATATATAAATTTTGTTTCTTTTTGTCAAGTGTTAAATTCTTATCAGAAAATGAGTTTTCAAGACGCAATATTGTTTTATATAAATTTTCTTCACTGGAGTTTTCCATTGCTACCTGAAAGTCAGCCCAAGGCAAATGTGGATTGGTATTGATAAAATGAGAATTTCCCATTTTTTTAAATTCTTCATGTGGATCAGATTTAATAAAATCACCCCAATTAGACCAATACGCCAGCTTTTGGTTTCCAATTATTTTTTTAATATTCTTTTTTGCTTTTCTTGTCAAATGATGTTCTGCTATTTCGGCCACCACACGATGTCCAATAGTTCCCCATGCAAATACAGATGATAGCTGCAATGTCAAGAGCAAAATGATTAGACCTTTAAATATATTTTTCATAAACAATAAAATTATGGAGCAAAGGTAAAAATTACATGTTCAAATAAAACCCTATCTGAGTAACAATTTTAGCTTTTAAAAATTTCAAAACCATACTGTGCATCGCACCAAAATTCATCCAAAGCGATTAATCTGGGCTTGAAAAATGAGATAAGGTCTGGCCAATCTTCTGGTTTGAAAATACTCTTACCTTCCAGGGTCATGTAAATCATACTCACTGATTTTCCGTACTCATCGAGCATCTCTAAATCCCAAATCCACTCTTCTCCGAGTATTTGTTCTAAAATCGTTCGATATTGTTCAAATTGTTCCCACATCAAGGAACGCATGGTTACATCTGGATGATTCCATTCTATGGCTATCAAAGCAACACGCTTATCAGCTTCCATTTTAAAACGAAGATTCTTAATACCTGTTCTATAGTTTACCCAATTAATTTTTTCACCATCAGCTGATGCATGCAGTGCCATATATTGGCCAAACCGAGTCCAAAAGGTCTCTTTTAGTTGCTTCACTTCTTCTCTTGAATACACGTTAATCTATTTAGAACGCACAAAAATACAGTTTTTATTTACATTGGGTCTAAAACATTTGTATTGACTTTGACGTTCTTATAGATGATCACAGATAACATTAAAATAAGATGGACAAGAAAAAATCATTATGGATACTTGCTGCTTCTGCAGCAGTTACGCTAGCTTACAATGCACTGAAACCCGTCAAATCGAACGTTAAAGTTGTCGAACCATTTGATGTAGACCGCTATCTGGGCAAATGGTATGAAATCGCTCGACTAGATTTTAAATGGGAAAAAGGACTTTCACTTGTTACCGCAGAGTACAATAAAAATATGGATGGCAGTATTGCCGTCAATAACCAAGGGTTTCACAAGGAGAAGGATAAATGGAAACAGTCCGTTGGTAAAGCAAAATTTATCGAATCACCCACTAAAGGAGCTCTAAAAGTTTCGTTTTTTGGACCGTTTTATAGCGGGTACAATGTTGTCAAAATTGACGCAAACTATCAACATGCGCTTATATTTGGAGAGAACTTGGATTATATGTGGTTATTATCCCGAGAGAAAAGTATACCTGAAGATGTAAAACTAGACTTTCTTGATTATGCTAAGGAATCAGGCTATACGATTGACAATTTAGTTTGGACCAAACAAGCTTAATCAAAAATAGGTTTAATAATACTGTAATCGAGAGTTGGATCATGCGCAAAAACTTGAGCCAACTCTTTCATATCATCATTTGACATTACTCCTCCAAGTCCGACATTATAGAGTTCGACGAGATATATAGCACCTTCAAGCTTATTGGAAAATGTTAAAATATTACTTCCAATATAAAAGTTTAACACAGATACCGCATATTCTCCGAAAACATCAAAACCAAATCTAGTTGATGTTAATGCAAAACGCATGTATTTTTCAAAATCAGATTTGATCATTTCTTTTAGCTTCTGTTCCATAGCTGCAAAAATGCAATATTATTATGAAATAAAACCTTATTAAACAAAAAAAGCGGATTGAATGTAAGTTCAATCCGCTTTTTAAAATTTATAAATTTATCTTACACTTACAGCAACTTTACGATCTAATACACGTGCTGATTCTGGAGCATCGGCTGCAGCTTGAGCGAACTCAGAACCATATCCTTCGGCATCTATTACTTGACCACTCAATCCATTTTCTGATAAATATGATTTGACTACAGTAGCGCGTTCCATGGATAATTTCTTATTATAGCTCTCATCTCCTGTTTTGTCTGTATAACCACCGATCTTGATTTTAGCCGCTGGAAACGCTTTCAAAATCGCAGCTAAATTTTCTAATTGAACTTGACTTTCTGGCAACACTTTAGCTGTATTTGTTTCGAAATTCAAATTATCAAAATTAAACCATTTATCTTTCAATGCATCTTCACCCAGTGCTTTATAATCTGTTTTTAAGAACTGAACCAGTTGATCTTCGATTCCTCCTTTAAAAGCATTTAATTTTACACCATTAGGCAATTCAACTTCTAAACTTTCTCTTACTGATGGCGTACTTGATACCACTTGTGAAGTTGTATCTGTAACATTATTTGACACCGTATCCATTGGAGCAACTTTATCCTTATCACCTTTACATCCTTTTCCAAACAAGAACCATAAAACAGCAATAATTACAATAGGAATTAAAATTTTCCAAATTCCTCCACCTCCAGATTTCGGCTCTTCAGTCGGTAATGGTTCTAAACGTGCAGGAGGGATAATAGGTTCCACTCTTTTCACTGGCTCTGCAGGAGGAGGTATAACTGGAGGTACAACTGCAGCAACGGGTTCTTCTTCTTTCGAAAGTGGTACTGGAACTAAAACAGCTTCAATAGGTTTAGTCGCCTCTGTCGTTGAAGAAACGATATTATCTACATTTGCAAATGAAGTACCAAAAGCTGCTAACCCTAAACCCGATGGTAAGGCCGCTGCAAAATTACTCTTATTATCATCTAATAATTTCGTGATGGAACTTGCATTCCAATTGGTTCCATTTTGTGTTAAACTCGAAAATACAGCAGGTAAAGAAAGGCCTAATAATTTTTGGATGGTACCGCCACCGCTACCCAAAAATCCACCTAAAGTTGTAACAATCGTACTGAGGTTATTACCAAAGATAGTATGCAACAAATCTTTATGTTGAGGTTCATTGTGATCAGTATCAACCAATTCATTAATCTCCCCTGTTTCAGCATTTGGTTTTAAAAAATTTGTAAAATTAAAGTCGCCAAAATATTGTTTAGCTTGTTCTAAAATAGCACTTAGCCCTGTTCCTGATTCTTTCTGTAAGCCTAAGAAAATTGCAGGTATAATAGCTGCTAATCCTGATTTTACTTTTTCTTTATCTTCTCCGACTGTATTGCCCAATTTGGATAAGACATCATCGTTAAAGAATTCTTTAGCAGAATTTAAAAGATTAATTTCCATAATGTTCTAATTTTAGTTTATCTGTTATAATTAAGTTATATTGTAGTATAAAATGCTATAGTACAATTTTCCACTTTGTTGTAACAATTATCTTGCAAGAATTGTTTTTTATATTGAATAAAAATCCTTACTTCAAATATATAGACAATTAATTAGGACATAACGCTTCATCTGATCCCCATTTAAGCAATATCACGTTATATATCTGTTAATTTTGGAAACTTTAACATGGAGTAAATAGGAGATGATTATATTCGTCTATTAATTAGTACAATTATTTAATTCTACATCAATATTTACCAAACGTATACTTGTTAAAAGTAAATTATTGATAATGCGCTAATGAAAAAATAGCAGGGCTAAATCTGGTTAACCTCCCCTGGCTATGTAAAAAATCTAAACTGATGACAAAACAGTAACCAGCGACTTGCCCCCCTAATTTTTCGATCAATTTACTTGCCGCAACGACAGTACCACCTGTAGCCAATAAATCATCGTGAATCAAAATTTTGCTGCCTTTTATAAAGGCATCTTCATGCATTTCTATCGTGGCTTGTCCGTATTCCAAAGCATAGGATTCTGAAATGGTATGAAAAGGCAGTTTTCCTTGCTTACGGATTGGAATAAAAGGTATCTGTAAGCGATTGGCCAACATCATTCCAAATAAGAAACCTCTGCTTTCAATTCCTGCTATTGCGTCCAAGTCCCAATCTTTTACGGCTTCTACGAATGCATCGACCATTTCCGTACAAAGCGTTGCATCTTGTAATAAGGGGGTAATATCTTTAAAGACAATTCCAGGTTTTGGAAAATCGTGTACATCACGAATAACACGTTTTAATTTTTCTTCGAGCATCTTTTAAAATGTTAAATATGCAGCAAGTTTGCGCAATAGGTCATCATCCACCAAGGCAACTTTACTTAAATCGTCTAAATTACGATAATTTCCGTGTTGAAGACGATAATTTACGATAGCTATCGCTTGTTTATCACTAATATATGGATGTTTAGCTAAGGATTTACTATCTATTTCATTGATCTGGAGCTTAGAAATTGGAGGATTAGCACTGATTTTTAAATATGGAAGGATACTTTCAAATGTTTCCGGAGGCAGTCCATAAATTTCCTTTATTTGTTCTACACGTATGTAACCTCCTAAAGATTCCCGATACTTAACGATTCGTCTTGCATAAGAAGAACCTATACCTTTTAACTTGATAAAGGCTGTTGTATCGCCGGTATTAATATCAACAATCGTTTGTACAAATTTATTGTTTTGAAATTTCGTGTTTTGATTCGGCAAACCACCCTCCTGCTTGTTATCTGATGGATCACTACTTTCAATCTCAATAAAGCTTTCTAAACGTTTATATTGTATTGTCGAAATCGAATAAATTTTGGATAGATCTTCCTTTTTATAAAACCGTCCACCTTTGTTTCTATAATTATTGATTACCTTAATTTGCTTTTCCGTAAATCCTAAACCTAGCCATCCTGCATCATCTAAGGTATTGGGATCAAATCGAAATGTAGGACTTATTGGCTCCAGATGATGAGCAGGTGCTTGACTTCGATCTGAAGTAAACCCTTGTTTTTTAGTTTTTTCAAAAGTGATTGTATCGCTGTCTTTTTGTTCAAAAGCTTGAATTTTGTATGCATCGAAATCAGTAGGATTAAATATATTTAAAATATAAGGAAAACTGAATAGCAACAAAATCAGAATAAACAACACAAAGAGGCCATTCTGTTCAGCTCTAGAAAAATTAAAATATTTAAAAAATTCGCGCATCACAATAATTTTTTTGTATTTAAATGACTAAAATTTTTGTTTATAACACAAAAGGCTTTGAAAATCAAAGCCTTTTGTGTTATAAACATCCAATACTTTATCTATAAAGTATTCTTATCGACTTTTTCTACTTTACTATTATCTTTCAGTGTTTTAGAGATAGCATCAAATGGTCTAGAAACAACCTCATCTCCTTTTTTCAGTCCTGATGAAATGATGATATTTTTATCATCCTGAATACCCGTTTTCACAACTGTTTGTTTCACAACGCCATCTTTAAGTACAAAGACATATTCTTTCAAGCTATCTGTACTTAAACTATCTGCTCCTGTACCATTTCTTATCGTTACCGATTGTATTGGAATGGCTAACCCTTTCTGATGTTGAGTAAATATTTGAACTGTCGCAGACAAACCTGGTTTAAAAGGAGAAACACGATTCTCTTTTAATAAGTCTGCATAGGAATCAATTTGAATACGCACTTTCACATTAAAGTTGGTTACCTGTTCTGTCGAAGAAGTACCTGTGGTCGTTGCTATATTTTTGGATGAAGAAGCAATTTCAGTTACAATTCCTTTAAATTTACGATCCTGATAAGCATCAACTTCAATTTCAGCTTCATTACCTACACGCACACGATTAATATCATTTTCATTCACATCGACATTCACTTCCATAGCATCCAAATTAGCGATGCGCATAATTTCAGTTCCGGCCATCTGAGCCGTTCCTACTACACGTTCTCCTAATTCAATAGAAAGTAAAGAAACAACACCATCACTTGGTGAATAAATCGTAGTACGATCGAGATTATCTTTTGCTTCTTTTACGGTCGCTTGCGACTGGTCAATACCAAATTTAGTAGAAAGGACATTCTGTTTTTGTGCTTCAATAGCAGCTAAAGCAGAATTATATTCAGATGAACTCTTATCCATCTCAGCAGCTGAGATCACTCTTTTGTTAAACAGTTCTAGATTTCTCTTATATGTCGCTTGAACATTACTAAAATTCGCTTGTTGTTGTTTCAACTGTTGTTGCGCAGCTGCCAAATTTGCTTTTTGAGAATTGAGTGTAGCAATTGAACGTTCGTATCCAGATTGCAAAATATCTGGTTTAATACGACATAAAACTTGGCCTTTTTTAACAATATCTCCCTCTTTAATATTTAATTCAACAACCTCTCCTGATACCTCGGAACTTAATTTCACTTCAAACTCGGGTTGAATCTTTCCACTCGCAGAAACCAGTTCATTGATATTCATTTCTTTCACAGGATCCACCGCAACTTTTACAACATCCCCTTTTCCGAACCATCCCAATTTACTGCCCACTAAAACCAATACTAAAATAACAACTGCAACTATTAATATGATTTTTGGTAATTTACTTTTCTTTTTAGCCATTTCAGATTTTCATTAAAGGTTAATTGACATCAAATTTAATAGGATTTCCAATATAATAGTCAATAATTTTATCTTTAAAGATCATATTATATTTTGCTTGAATCAAATCAAATTCTGCTTTATTTCTATTTGTTTGTGCTGTGAATAATTCAATACCATTCGCCATACCGATGTCATAACGTTCTTTGATAACTTGAAAAGCATCTGTAGAACTCTTAAAAGCGGATATACTCGATTGGTAACGCTGTGTTGCAGCAGAAAGGTCTAGTACCGCCTGATTAACGGTTTTATTTAAATTTGTCGCTAAGAACTGCTCATTGGTTTCAGCCAATTGTAAGTTAATTTTAGCTTTCGACACATTTATTTTATTGCGGTTATTATTCAGAATAGGTACAGACAAGGTAATGTTAGACCCAAACGATTTATTCTGATTCAATTGATCTCCAAAGGGCATATATGCTCCCGTCAAATAATCCTTTCCTTCAGAAGAATAATTCGTTCCATAACTTACACCAACCGAGACCGTAGGATAATACCCTCCTTTGGCTATATCTATTTGTTTTAACGCGACTTCTTTATCCACCTGCGCCTTCTTCACTTCGGGATTGAAACTCTTTGCTTTTTCAAAAACTTCCGTAGCAGCATAGTTATGTAAAGCATTATCGACAGATTCAATCTGAGGTTTAACCAACTGCAAATCTGATTGAGGAGATAACTCCATCAATTGCTTCAACGCTAATAATGACGATTCATAAGCATTCCGAGCATTCACCAAATTTAATTCATCTGTTGCCACTTGATTTTTGGACTGGGACAAATCAGCTAGTGTTTTATTGCCCACCTCAAACTGTATAGAATCGGTTTTGACCTGTTCTTTGGATAGCAAAATTTGCTGCTGACTAGCGATCATTAATTCGTTGTTCGTGATTGCTTCTAAATAATTCACCAATACCGACAAGGTCAAATCATATTTTATTTTCTCAATTTGGGTCGCAGATGATTCCAATAATAATTTATTTGCCTTAATCTGATTAATCTTTTGGAATCCTTGAAAAATAGTTACGTTGGAAGCTAAACTAGCTCCTGATGCCGTTGTCCATTTATTTCCTGTGATCAACGTCCCAGAAACCTGGTCAAACGCAAGTCCATTATTAAATCTTTGACTGGCATTAAGATGTAAATCTGGATACAGATTTGATTTTGCTTGATACACATCTTGTGCGGCAAGATCCTTATTTAGTACTGCCTGCTTAACTTGTAAATTTTTCTCTAAGGTGATCCGAATTGCATCCTCAACTGTTACCTGCTGTCCAAAGCTAACATACCCCATCACCGAGAACACAATGGTCATAAAAGCCATTTTTTTATAATTTTTTCTATCGTCCATAGTAAGAACTGTATAGTTTTAATATTTTTGCTAAAAATAAAGTATGTATTTTGTTAAAGCGCCCTTCTTTCTTAAAATGTTTTATTCTAAATCTATTTGGAATAAAACAAGAAAAGAAAATAAAATATACCTAACATTTGACGATGGGCCTATTCCAGAATTAACTTCTTTTATTTTAGACACCTTACAACATTTTAATATCAAGGCTACTTTCTTTTGCGTAGGTGAAAATATTAAAAAAAATCCACATTTATTCGAAAGAATTTTACTTGAAGGACATCAAGTAGGAAATCATACCTACAGCCATTTGAAAGGATGGGAAACAAACGATGATGTTTATTTAGAAAATGTGCAAAGATGTCAAGAATTAACAAAAAGCAATCTTTTCAGACCTCCATACGGAAGAGCTAAAAAATCACAGTTAAAAAAATTGTATTCCCGCTATCAAATTATTATGTGGGACGTCCTAACAGGTGATTTTGATCTTCAGCTAACACCAGAAAAATGCTTAGAAAATGCAATTAAAAATACCGAAAATGGTTCCATTATTGTTTTTCACGATAATATAAAAGCCGTTCCCCGCGTTCAATATGCATTGCCTAAAACCATTCAATATCTTTTAGATAAAAACTATCGCTTTGAAGTTTTATAGTAACCGATTATTTCTCAATAAGCTCTAAATCATAATAACGTGCACTACTCACGCTAAAATAGCCTAATGCGCCATTTGAAATATTCGAAATTGGGTTTGCAGGAGCTGCCGAACCTGGATTTTGTTCTTTAATATTTGACCAATATGTATAGACCTCTTTAGCAATACATTGTCTTAGCACTTTTATTGTATCTCCAATTTTTAAATCATTATCCTCATTTGTGATTTCATGCTCTACTTCTAGTCCATTGTTAAATTTATCGCTAAACACATCACTAAACTTAAAATCGCCATCGTTCACTTTTAATTTATATTTGTAGTAGTTCTCCTTATTTACAGGATCTAAAAAACCCATGGAAACATATAAATACTCGTCGTTGAATATTTTTTTCCGAACTAATCCAATCGAATCAACAGTGACATAATGGGGCATTGTACAATTGGCCTCAAAGGTATTTCCATCCTTCGTTTGAACAAATAAGGAATAAGATTCTCCTTCATTTAACGTCATTCTAGCAATATTATAATCCCCATTTCCAGCATCCACAAACTTATATTCTCTTCCTGTTGTTTGGTTTTTCACCAACACATCAGCTCCTAACACGGGATTGTTTGTCGAATTCGCTGAAAAATCAACAGCACGATGAATACGGATTGTTTGTGCATTATCTGCGTTATGTAGATCCCCTACGATCACATATTTTCCTTCCACAGAATCCAAATTAAGGTCAATTTTATCTTCACATGAAAATAATAACAACACATTTAGCAGCACAATATAGTTAAGAATAGCTTTCATTTTCATCAACATATTATTTTTAAAGGTGATGAAACGATCAAGAGTATTCATTTCTGTTTATGAACGGTAATACACATGATCGTTTCATTATTAAAATTTAAAGTTCCAAGTTACAGAAGGGATGATTCCAAACAAAGCCACTCGATAAGCTTCGGTGATATTGGGGTTATCCTCATTTTCTCTAAAGTCAATTAAATAAGCATTTTTTCGGTTATAGGCATTATACAATCCAAATGACCAAGACGAAGAGTATTTCTTATTTTCCTTAACTCCAGGATCGTAAGTTGCAGATAGGTCCAATCGATGATAATTCGGCATACGGTAACTGTTACGATCGGTATAATAGAATAATGTCTTGCCATCAACTTGATATTTTCCCGAAGGAAAGGTAACAGCATCTCCTGTATAATAAACAAATGTAGACCCTAATGTCCATTTCTCCGTCAATTTATACATCGCAACCAAGGCAACATTATGCGTCTTATCCTGTCTGGCGTTAAACCAAGCTCCAGCATTGATCTGATCAAACTGACGTTCACTTTTAGATAAGGTATAACTCAACCATCCTGTCAACTTTCCTCTATTTTTCTTGAAAAACCATTCTATTCCATATGCTCGACCTTTTCCAAATAAAAGTTCCCCATCCAATAGCTCATTGGCTTGCAGATCAGCACCATTTTTAAAATCAATTTGATTTTGTAGATTTTTATAATAGGCCTCTACTGAAGCTTCGTATTTGGCATTTTCAAAATTTTGAAAATATCCCAAGGACACTTGATTGGCCAGCTGTGGTTTTATATTATTTGAACTCAAAACAAATTGATCAGTTGGTAGGCTTGAAGTTGTATTCGTCAGTTGATGCAGGTTCTGCGAGTTCCGATTGAAGGAAGCTTTTATACTTTGATTTTCATTGAACATATAATTTAATGAAATACGGGGCTCTAGTGTCAGATAGTTTTGAATAAGTTCGTTTTTCTCATATATATTTTTTTCTAACACATTTCCTTCCTTGTCAAAACTGTAGATTGTTCCAGGACCTAACATACTATAATTGTTGAGTCGTATCCCATATAAGGCTTTGAACTTATCCGAAATTGTCCACTCATCAGATGCATAAATCGCCGTTTCTAATCCTTTTCTCGGTTCAATTTCAATGGTATTGACTTGAGCCCCCTCTCCTCCATAAAGACTTGCAGGGCGGATTGTCTGAACAGATGTCTGAAGTCCAAAACGGATTTGGTGATCATTATTCGGATAATATTGAAAATCTTGTTTCAGATTGAAATTCTTAATTTTAGAAATTATCTTAAAATTTGAATCATCTTCCACATTCACATTGTAATTAAAATCACTAAAGATGAATGTTGTATTACTAAATAATTTGTTATTCCAAACATGATTCCAACGAATGGTACCTGTTGTATTTCCCCAATTAAAATCAAAAAGGTCAGCATACGCCATAGCATCTTTACCAAAATAACCAGATAAGAATAAAGAATTTTTATCGTCAAATCGGTAATTAAGCTTCGCATTCAAATCATAGAAGAACAATTTGCTTTTATTGACATCATCATCTTTTGATAATTTTAAAAATAAGTCTGCATACGTGCGGCGTCCACTAATCATAAACGATCCTTTATCTTTCACGATAGGTCCTTCAACTTTTAGCCTAGAAGCTATTAAACCAATTCCACCTTCTACACCAAACTTTTTATTATTACCATCAATCATACTGATATCCATAACCGAAGACACTTTTCCTCCAAAATAAGCAGGCATACCTCCCTTATAAAAATTCACGTCTTTAATGGCATCAGAATTAAATGTTGAGAAAAAACCAAAAAGATGCGAGGCATTATAGACCGCAGCTTCGTCCAGTAAGATTAAGTTCTGATCACCTCCTCCTCCACGAACATAAAAAGAACTACTTCCTTCTCCTCCACTAGTAACTCCAGGTAATAATTGAATTGTTTTTAGCACATCCTGCTCTCCAAAAACAACCGGTATATTTTTGATATCTTTTACTTCTAACTTCACTAACCCAGTCTGCACACCAGAAACATTTCCAATCTTTCTTCTTCCAGAAACGACAACTTCTTCCAACTTTTTACCTTCAGGATTCATATCGATATTCAATACGCTATCCCGCTGTATGACCAGCTCGAAAGTACGATCTTCAAAACCCACATAGGATATAGTAATCGATTGATTTCCTGCAGGTAATTGAATGGAATAAAAACCGTAATTATTGGTTCTTGTAATTTGAGTTGCATCTGCCCCACGGATAACTGCTCCAATTAACGTCTCCCCATTGGCAGCGTTCTTCACATATCCAGAATATTGAAATTTACTTTGCGCAGTACTTTGATAGGAAATAAAAAGAAAACAAAATAGTATGGGTAAAATTGACTTCAATGAGTGTAGCATTTTTTAAATTTAGTGATTTTCTCAAAGATAAAAAAAGCCTTGTGGTTAGCAAGGCTTTGTATAGTTAAGTTTATAATAAATTAATAAAGATTTCGATCGTACAAAGTTATATCATTTATTCAAAACAGCCAATTATTTATTCTATTTTTTCTCTACTGTTTTTTGTTAAAAAAATCATGAAAAAAAGCCATTTGGTAAACAATTGATTTAGACCAGTATTCCCAATTATGTGCTCCTGCACGGGTAATAAAAGTATGTGGGATGTTAGCATAGTCCAATTTATCATGAAATGCCATATTCACTTTATAAAAGAAATCTTCTCTTCCACAATCAATAATCAATGCCAGTTTATTCGGTTCCAGTAAATTAATCATATTGATTACTGATTTACTTTCCCATTCTTGCGGATGAGCCGCATACGAACCAATTCTATTTTTGATATTCCAATTCATTGGAAAAGGTCGAATATCAAGCCCTCCTGAAGTACTGCCAGCAGCCCCATATACATCTTGATGTTTGAAAGCCAGTGATAGCGCTCCATGTCCCCCCATACTTAGTCCCGATATGGCACGTGCAGACCGATCATTTTTTGTCGCATAATGTGCATCTATATACGTTGGTAATTCTTCACTCACAAAGGTTTCATATTGATAATTTTGGTCTCCTTTTACATCCCAGTACCAACTATCAAAACCCCCATCTGGACAAACAACGATGTAATGATAAAAATCTACCAATTTCTTTATCTCATCAACATTATTCACCCAATTATCATATCTTCCACTATAACCATGTAATAAATACAAAACGGGATACTGCTGTTCCTTATCATATTTTTCAGGAAGGATAATCACATTCTTAATGCCTTTGTTCATCGTTTTACTGTTGATCGTTAAGGTATCAACTGTTGCCGCATAACTACTTGTCAATAAGAAGATATAAGCAAAACTCATTAACCAATATTTGAAGTTACTTTTCATACTTATTATTACTGTTTTTCAAAAAAATAAAGATAAGATTTTAGTCCAAACGGGGATTCACTTATGGTATAAAAACCTGTTCCATCTCGATCAAAAGTAATTGCCTCTCCCTGAGGTTCAGGATCATAAGGAATTACAGTTGTTTTTTTTGCTAATGTTTGGAGCACCGATTCATTCGGATTTCTTTCCCAATAGAAAATCGCTGTCAAGTTTTTAATGATGATGGCATTTCCTGAAGGACTAATGTCTGCAGCAGTCGCAAAAGTAAAGGGTAACTTTTGGGTTGGTACAAGTGTAACGTAATTGTTTTTCAACGGGTTGAAATCAGAAGTCTTATAGACGATGGATTGAAAATCTCTTTTTGAAATGATATACAATTGCTGGTCTATAGGATCGACAAACAAAGCTTCTGCGTCCCTAGAGCCATCCTTATATTTTAAAGTGATTGTCCTAATCTGTTCTTGTGCAATATGAATGGTGGAAGCATCTCCCTCTTTATATTCTGGTTCAGGGAAAATATAAAGCTTAACATTTCTTCGAACAGCTAGATTATCGCCTATATCTGCCAAAATCAAAAAAGATTTTTTATCGATCTCTATCCTAGCGATATCTTCACAATCAACGACTTTAACAGCATCCAATTCATACGTACAGCGTAATCTACATTTCTTATCAATCAAAAAAATGCGCGCACGATCTCCACTATCGTTATGAACCCAAAAATAGGATGCTTGCTTGGCATTAAGGATTCCTGAGAGCTCATCCAATTCTTTATTTTCAATTGCTCCCAATGCCTTTTGTGATTTAAAGATAGGCTTATTATCTTGTGCGTATCCAACATGGAATAGTGCGAATAAAAAAGAAAAAACAATAATTCTATTCAAAAAATTCATACGTTAAAAATACAATATTTTTTAATGGCACAACGTTTTACTTAATAATATAAAAGTATATGATCAAATTTTCAACCCTATTCTTACTTTCTTTATCAACAATAAGTTTCAGCTCCTCCGCACAAACAAATACTTTTACAATTGAAGTGAAAAGTGGGGTTCCACAACAGAAAGCATTACAGGTAAAATATTCTAACAGTGCACATTGGGAACCATTTTATGCTGCAATCGATCATTTCAATTATGATCCCAATTTCAATTATGAATTGCGTGTTAAGAGAACAAAATTAGAAAATTCAGCATCTCACAAACCTAATTATCGTTATCAACTGGTGAAAACAATACAAAAATCAATCGGTAAAGAAGATCAAATGGTCCTAGAAATCAATGATAAGTTGGTCGATTGTACTGGGGTTGGCAACATGAAATGTTTGCAAGTAAAATACAATTCAAAAGGTAATTGGGAATATTTTCATGATGGAATTAAAGATTTTGATTATCAAGAAGGCTATACCTACAAAATAATTGTGAATCGCAAAAAGGTAGAAAATCCTCCGCAAGATGCTTCTGCTTACGTATTTGAACTTGTAAAAATAGTAGAGAAAAAAGCTTCCAAAAAAAGCGACTCTTTACCTACTGTTGCCACATTTTTATCCAAATTTAAATGGAAGCTAATCAGCCTTAACGGAAAAGAAGTTGGAAAATACAATGCCTACATTTTATTTGATGCCGATAAAGGACGCGTATCTGGAAATTCCAGTTGCAACAACTTTTTCGGTCCATTTATCATAACCAATAATAAAATCACATTTCCAAATATAGGCAGTACCATGAGAGCCTGTATGGGAGAAAATATTGAAACGGATCTCTATCAGGTACTTGAAAACAAAGACCTTAGTTATGATATCGCAGAACAAACCTTTAATTTATACATTAAAAATAAGCATGTTGCTATTTTTGGTCTATCAGAAAAATAGGAATATATAGAAGAAAAAAACGTATGCTACACAAATGTTTAAGCGTATTTAATCGTTGAAACCACTTAACTAGGTATAAATTCTTATACAATTCATATTTCCTGAATGAAGAAACAATAAGTAAATCTGTGTATCTCAAAAATAACTTGCTTATTTATATCCTATTAGCTTAAAAGGTCAATTAAATTGATTTGACTTCAATACTATCTAAAGTTAAATTTCGTTAAAGTTTTCAAACGATTTTCACATATAATCGTTATATTGATGCAACAAATTGTTGTATCAATATAATAACAAACGATTTTTTTAACCAAACACATGAAATAAGTATGATTATAATCAATAGTTATGAAGCATATAAAGCTTTTGAGGGAAAGCTTTTGGGCGTATCCGATTGGCATAAAATAGATCAAAAGCAAATCAATAGTTTTGCAGATGCAACATTAGATCATCAATGGATTCATGTCGATGAAGAAAAAGCGGTATCAGAAGGCCCATTCAAATCAACAATTGCCCACGGCTACTTGACACTTTCACTGATACCCTACCTTTGGAAACAGATTGCAGATGTTCAAAATGTGAAAATGGAAATCAATTATGGAATCGAAAATCTAAAGTTTGGTCAGGCAGTTTTAGTGAATAGTGAAGTTCAATTGCAAGCAAAAGTTAAATCGGTTACAAATTTAAGAGGTGTCATTAAAGTAATCATTGAGGCTACTTTATTTATTAAAGATGCTGCCAAACCTGCATATGTTGGGGATGTCATATTTCTTTACCATTTTAAATAAGAGGAATTACGTTGAAAATTGACGTTTTTACTTTGATATAAAAAATAAGATGCATTTCTAGCCCTGCTGATCCTTACTCACAAAAACCAATAGGATCAGCGGGGCTATTGTATGAACAAATTTAAATTTTACATTAATCATTGCAAAAATGAAACTCATTGACTTTGTTATTGGTGCATTATTAATCAATGCAATGCCTCATTTTATCTTCGGAATTACCAAAACACATTTCTTAGGACTTTTTGGTTTTAGCTCAAAAGGAAATATTTATTACGCCCTCGTTCAGTTCATATTAGGTATCGGTTTATTCTGCAATCAATATGGTTTTTCTAAATTTTTCGAAAATGGATTTATAATAGGAGGATTAACGGTTATGTTCCTCTATTTCATATTCGGAAAATTTCTTTTAAATAAATTTCAATTAAAAAATCCAGCTCATAATAAATGATATTATCATGTATGCTTTAAACATGCATGATAACATAAAAATTTTTAAGTCACTGTACAGAAGATCTGTGCAACTTGTTAAAAAGCTAAAGGAACACCGTCATTCAAGCTTAGTCCAAGGATAAAGCCTATAAGCCACAGATTGTAATACCCGGGATCGCGAATTATATAAGAAAAAAATAGTCAAGCATGAAAACATCAACACGTATATTACTTCTATTTTTAAGTTGCCTGCAACTTTCCATACTGTGTGCGCAACCAACTCCCAAAACAATAAGTATTCCACGTCCCAAAGATGATATTTTGATGCGTGTAGTTACATTTCCAGATACCGTATGGAGGTCAACGATTGATTTTGAAGCACTATTCACCGAGCGTGAAAAGCACCAACTTGACAGCTTGATGCAGGACTTTGAGAAACGCAGTCACATTCATATAGCCGTGACAACATTAGGTAGTTTTAGCACGGATGCTAAAGATTTCGAGGACTATACATTCAGACTTGCTAATGTCTGGGGTATGGAGCAAAAAAACAATAACTCCGCTATTTTTATTGCCATAAGCAAAGAATTCCGCCAAATGCGGATACACAACAGTTTGGGAATACAAAATATACTAAGCGATGAGGAGACAAGTAAAATTATACAAGGCTATTTTATTCCTGAATTTAAAAAAGGCAATTACTTTGAAGGTACACGAAATGGTTTGCTGGAATTACTTAGTTTTTTGAATAATAAACTCAATCGCTCCGGTTTCTAATGGGCATGTAAATGAAATAAATCCCAGACCAGATACGCCTGCTCTGTAGAACTTATTACGAACTATAGATAATTAAAGGTCAAAAATTAGCAAAGCCAATACATTGCCTATAAACAGGTATTACCTTTCAAAATCCACTAAAAAATATTAGAAATAAAGCGTATCTTTGCCGCATGATTAATGTGTCAAATCTTTCCCTTCGTTATGGTAAACGAGTACTATTCGAAGATGTCAATCTAAAATTCACACCTGGAAACTGTTACGGTATTATTGGTGCTAATGGAGCTGGAAAATCAACTTTCTTGAAAATTGTTTCAGGCGACATTGATCCTTCTACAGGTTCCGTTGCTTTTACCCCTGGAGATCGCATGTCCGTCTTGAGTCAAGATCACTATGCTTTTGATGAATTTACCGTATTGGAAACCGTCATGATGGGTAATAAAGAACTGTACAAAATCATGAAAGAGAAAGATGCCATCTATATGAAAGAGGATTTCTCTGATGCAGATGGTGAACGTGCAGGTGAATTAGAAAGCTTATTCGCGGAAATGGACGGTTGGAACGCGGAGTCCAATGCCGCTACCCTATTGAGTAGTTTAGGTATCAAGGAAGAGTTCCATTATAAATTAGTATCCGAAATCGATGGTAACCAAAAGGTACGTGTCTTATTGGCACAAGCATTATTTGGTAAACCTGATATTTTAATTCTTGATGAGCCTACCAATGATTTGGATATCAATACCATTGCATGGTTAGAAGATTTCTTAGCTTCTTATGAAGCAATTGTATTGGTTGTATCCCATGACCGTCACTTCTTAGATGCTGTATGTACACATACTGTAGATATTGATTTTGGTAAGATGACCATTTATACGGGTAACTATTCTTTCTGGTACGAATCTTCACAATTGGCATTAAAACAACGTACGGATCAAAACAAGAAAACAGAAGATAAAGTAAAAGAATTACAAGAATTTATCCGTCGATTCTCCGCTAATGCTTCAAAATCTAAACAAGCGACTTCTCGTAAGAAAGCTTTAGATAAAATCAACATCGATGAGATCAAACCTTCTAACCGTAAATATCCAGCGATCATGTTCAACACGATGAACAGAGAGCCAGGAGATCAAACGTTGCAAGTAGAAGGATTGGGTAAAACCGTGAACGGAGAGGTGTTCTTTAAAGACATTACATTCATGATTAATAAAGGTGATAAAATTGCTGTATTAGGACCAAATTCATTGGTTACTTCTGCATTTTACGATATCATCTCTGGTCGTGATAAAGATTACAAAGGTGATATTAAATGGGGCATTACCATCACCCCTGCTGATATGCCAATGGATAACTCACCTTTCTTTGAAGGTAGAACAGAAAACTTAGTTGATTGGTTAAGAGATTACACCACAAACCCTGAGGCTGATGAGCAATTCATCCGTGGATTCTTAGGAAAAATGTTGTTCTCTGGCGAAGAAGTATTGAAAAAATGTTCTGTGCTATCTGGAGGTGAAAAGATGCGTTGTATGTTCTCCAGAATGATGCTTCAAGGAGCAAATTTCTTAATCTTTGATGAACCAACCAACCACTTGGATTTAGAGTCTATCACGGCATTAAACAACGGTATGGTAGATTTCAAAGGTTCTATGTTGTTCACATCTCGTGACCACGAGTTAACAGAAACTGTAGCCAATCGTATTATTGAATTGACTCCTAGAGGAATCATTGATAAATTAATGACTTACGATGAATATATCAATAGTGAAGTTGTACAAGCACAACGTGCTGAAATGTACAAATAATCATTATTTTCCATTATAAAAGAATAGGCCTTGATCGTCAATGATCAAGGCCTATTCTTTTTAGTTATTTTTCACTAGTTCGAGTAGACACCGAAGTCGGCCAAATTTGAATAGAAGAAATCTCCCCAAGAGGTCGTTGACTCTATTTTTAGATAGCGTGTATTCAATGTCGAAGTGAGATCAACATTAATCCAGCTTCCCGATACTTTTATTAACTGAGCTGTTTTTACTAACGTCCAAGTCGTCCCGTTTGTACTTGAATAAATATTAATATCTTTCATCGCACCATTCAGATTATCCCTATTTCGGAAAGCTAGACCTTTTACAGCGCGAATTGCTCCCATATTAACAGAGAAATAATGTGGTTGAGGCGTTTGAACCGCAGACCACTGTGTATGCCAAATTGTACTCCTATTTTTATCCAATACATTACTTGCTGGAGCAGCACTTTCCTGGCTATCAGTTCCTATGATGGACCAACCTGTTGTCGGTAATAGATCATGAACCACTACTTTAGATAAATCGGGTACACTATTGACGAAATTATACAGATAACTGTATGTCGAACGACTTCCGTTCTCATGAAGAAAACCAATCCGAAGTTGATACTCGCTGGTCAAATCGTAAAAATCAGCCAATGGACATTCAAATCGAAAACTATCCTGTCCAATAACTTTGGTCGCCCATTGCACAGCGTCGTAATCCTGATTACCACCATAAGGGGTTCTATCATGCCAGATAACAACATCTTGTACTGGTTTAGTGGTGGTAAACTTTCCAGAAACAATGATTTTATTACTGGAGAAAGAAGAGGATAGTGAAGTAATTTCCACAGATGCAGCACTGTACCAATCACTACGAGTAACGGTACTGAATACCTGACTATTATTAAATGTTGCAGCCGTAGTCTTTGTCAGTGAAGTAGTAGAAAGTCCATAAGTAGAATTACCACTTCCCATCAAAGCGGTTCCTAAAGTAGGTTCCAACGTTTTATTCATATGATTATGACTGGCATTTAAACCATGTCCTAATTCATGGATCATACCCCCTATCCATACAGTAGCTTTCCAACCGATATCCCCACCTATTCCTAAATTTTTAGCATCTAAATTGACATAATCCAATGCATAACAAGAAGTACCTGTACCGTAAAAAGGAGGACCTCCTGGATTGGCCGGATCTGTATTATAAGTGGGGATGACAATCAAATTATGTTCGCTTTTTTTGGCTGAAGGATTTAAAGCATAATAGGCATCTACTTCCGATTTGACGGCTCCAGAACCTCCTTCATAAGGATAAGTAGCTTTACCGAAGTTTCCTGCAAGGTAAATGATGTTAATCAGTGAGTCATTGACAAGATCCAAACCAAATGATTTTCTTCCAAATCCCTCCCGATCCATATTATTTGCAAACATCGACTGTGCATCTAATAATATTCTACTGAGTCGTTTTCTGAAATTTGGAATGGAATCTACATCGTTGGGAACGAAATAAATAACGTTCAATTTATAAGGATTGTTTCGCCACTCATTGCTAAGTGTGACGGATTGATTTTGTGCAACACTGGATGTAGATCCTTCGAGATTGCTTAAATCTTGAGTAATGTCTTTACATGAAAAAATAGTCAGTAAAGCAAACCCACAGAGTAGGTAAAAACGGTTGTTTTTCATATTTGATATATAATTTGGTATTAAACCTAATTTAGAAAAGCAAAACCGTTATTAAAAAATAAATTTACAATATCAAATATTTTATTTAACGCAAACGATTGTCTAACGACTGCTATTTATTGCTTTGTAACAAAATAGTAAAAAAATGATGACAGGATTAGCATGTTAGTTAATTCGAAAAGACAATAAGAAATTAAGAATCAGCAGTTTCTCCTTATTCCGTTCAATCGTAAAAACAAATTAACCAAAACTCATAATGCTTTAATTTATTCACCAAAAGACAGAAAATAAATTTAGTCAAATGACAATTCTTATTTGTAAGAATTGCTCAGTACAATTGATTCAAATGATTAAAGATTAGAAGATCTGAGTTAGTTGCTTATCCTCTATTTTATTTCAAAAAAATAAACCACTAATCTTTACACTATTCAAATATTTCTCTTTATTAAATTAGTCAATTACATGGTTGATTAGGTATAAAGCATTTCCATATTTTCGAGTACCTATCAATTTATCAACTATCCTTATAAAAAAAACACACTGATAAACAGATAGTTAAACAAATAAATGAATCTTAATTAAAAATAAATTCTCGATTATAAAAACTAAGAAATATATTTGTCTACTAAATCGATAGATTTTATATTAAATATGAGAAAAACTTTACTAACGCTAATCGTTATAGCGATTATTGGACTGGCAAAAACCAATCAAACTTTTGCTCAGGGTTCAAACATTATTGAACTCACAGGTCATATTATTGATCAGAATACCAAAGAATCTTTACCTGGAATTACCATTACCATTCAAGGAACTGTAAATGGAACTTCCACGAATAACAACGGAGATTTTAAACTTAATACGAAAGCAAAATATCCCTTTACACTACAAGTATCAGGTGTAGGCTTTGAAACAAAAACCTACCAAGTAACTGGTCCTCAGTCTAATTTAAATCTTGCTTTATTGACACAGACTATACTTGGAAAAGAAGTTGTGGTCACGGCATCGCGAACACAAGAAAGTATCTTAAAATCACCTGTTGCTATTCAAAAATTAGATATTAGAGCCATACGAGAATCTCCTGCCCCTAGTTTCTATGATGCACTTGAGAATGTAAAAGGTGTTCAGATGA
Organism: Sphingobacterium sp. SRCM116780; assembly: GCF_021442025.1. Classification (NCBI taxonomy): domain Bacteria; kingdom Pseudomonadati; phylum Bacteroidota; class Sphingobacteriia; order Sphingobacteriales; family Sphingobacteriaceae; genus Sphingobacterium; species Sphingobacterium sp. SRCM116780. Next base: position 1,101,040 of record NZ_CP090446.1, on the reverse strand, counting down.
CAACAGCGAGTATCACGTTCAAAATTCCCAATACAAGAGGTTTCAATATCCCCAATAACTTTAGGTTTGTTCAATTGGCAGATGGTGTTGATATGCAAGCAGCTACTCTAGGAGTCCCACTAGGTAATGCAATCGGCCCTACGGAGTTAGATATTGCCAGTATGGAGATCACTCCAGGAGCTTCCTCTGCCCTATATGGTATGAACGCGATTAATGGTATGGCAAATCTATTGACGAAAAATCCTTTTCTGTATGAAGGATTAAGCGTTTACAGCAAGAATGGACTCAATCACACGGGAGGTACGGGTCGAGCCTTAAGTAATCTAACCGAAAATGCGGTTCGATTTGCAAAATCATTTAATAATAAATTTGCATTTAAAGTCAACCTGAGTTACTTAAGGGGAACCGATTGGTTGTCCAATTCCTATCAGGATCAAAACCCAAACAATTTAAACACGGCAAATCCGAATTATCCAGAACTTTCGGGCAGTAATAATCCTGCCTATGATGGCTGGAATAATTATGGTGACGAAAATAATAATGCCGTTACGATCAATGGATTGACTTTTAATGGTAAATCAAACCAATCTATTATTGTTCGTCGAACTGGATACAAGGAGGAAGATCTCTCAAAACCCACCGTAGAGAATTTAAAATTTGATGCTGCATTCCATTACCGTTTTAATGAAAATGCAGAATTATCCTATAGCTATCGATTCGGTCAGATGGATGGCGTATTTCAACGAGGAAATAAAATTCAATTAGACAATGTTCGGGTTCAGAATCACAAATTAGAGTTGAAAGGAAATGACTATTCGATTAAAACCTATATTTCAACAGAAAATACAGGCGATTCTTATAATATCAAACCACTGGCCGATAACTTGGATCTGACACATCTATCCAATAATGCATGGAGAGATTTGTTCAAAAACACCTTACAAACACAATTAAATGAGGGAACCTCATTAACAGAAGCCCTACAAAATGCAAGAAGGTTCGCCGACAATGGTCGTGTAGAACCTGGAACAAAGGAGTTTGAAGCGTTGAAAAATACCATTACGCAAATCAACAACTGGGATCACCTAAATGCAGGTGTAGCGACAGGAACAGCAACAGGTGGTGCGCAACTCAAGCAGATGAGTCGGACGTATCATGCCAATGCACAATGGGATTTAAGCCGACACATTACTATGTTTAATCTACTTTTAGGAGCTGATGCTACCGTATATGAAGTCGTTCCTGATGGTAATAATTTTGTTGATTTTAAAAGACCTGTTGCTGAGCGCAACCAACCTTTAGCGAATGGTTCTTTTGGTGACAATGTATATTACAAGAAAGTTGGAGGTTTTGGTCAAATAACAAAATCACTATTGGATGAAAAATTAAAGCTTTTCGGATCATTACGTATCGACTACAATCCTGAATTTTCAGCGAAACTCAATCCAAGAATCGCGGCGGTGTACACATTAAACGAAAAACACAACTTACGTGCATCTTTTCAAAATGGCTATCGTTTCCCAGCTCTTTTTGAAGCCTTATCTTTTGTGAACAATGGAAATGTACGTCGTGTAGGTGGTCTCTCTTATATCAACGAAGGACTTGGTTACTTAGACAATTCGTATACCTTACAGTCGGTCAATGCTTTTAATGCTGCAGTAAATAAAGATGTCGCAGATGGATTGACGGCAAATGATGCTGCACTCAAAAACCGCGCACTTTTAGCAGCGACGGACTTAAAAGCAACAGAACCGGAAAGCATTAAATCATTTGAAATAGGTTATAAGTCTGTACTCTTTCACAATAAATTGGCCATTGACTGGGATCTGTATAGCAATGTTTATAATGGATTCTTAGGGCAAGTAGAAGTAGCGGTGCCTGCTACAGATAAAATATCTACAGATGCTTCTGTATTGGATATGTTAGCCAGCAACAGGTCAAAACAAACACGTTATCGGGTGTATACCAATGCAAAAAACAGTTATAACAATTACGGAAGTTCATTAGGTATTACCTATAATTTCAGTGGTACTTATACCGTAGCTGGTAATATTAACTACAGCAACATTACAAAAAACAAGGAGTCGGATATTTTCGTTACGGGTTTTAACACCCCAAAATGGGCTTCCAATCTGTCATTTGGAAATAGAGAAATCCTGCCAAACTTTGGCTTTAATGTGGTTTGGAAATGGCAAGATGCTTTTAACTGGGAAAGTCCACTCGTCAATGCACGTGTATCAGCCTATAATAATATTGATGCGCAAGTGAGTTACAGATTGACAAAAGCAACCATAAAAGTTGGTGGAAGTAATGTACTCAACAATCATTACATCCAATATGCTGGTGGTCCTACACTTGGTGCTTTGTATTATGCAGCCATTACGTTCGATAATATCTTAACAAAATAGCATTCCCTTTCTCTTCTATTATAAATTGGTTAATCCTCCTCATCGCCCGATGACGGAGGATTTTTAGTTTTCCAATTATTTTAAATAAAGCCCAAAATACCAAGTCCATGCAATCAAAATGAGTTGCATCGGAAGTCTTTGCGCATACAGGTAATTCATACCTGGTCCTGTATAATCAGCTTTGAAAATATTAATCATCTTTTTCGAAGAATTGACATTAGCGATAAAAACCAGCACGAAAAAAACAATCAGCAGAATAGCTGTCGTTGCACGTAAGGATGGGATCATTAGGCCAATTCCTGCAGCAATTTCCAATACCCCTGTCAAGTAGACAAAAAACAGTTTTGCAGGAATAAAATCTGGCATCATCATCACCATTCCCTTTTGGAATCTAAAGTGTGACAATCCTGTAAAAATGATAAAAACAGTCATACCTAGATTTCCTGCAAACAAAAAATCCCAATAACCATATACCAATTTTGTCCCTACTAAAGCGAGAAAAAAAGTTGTAAAAAGAAGGAGTAATAATTTCATAAGTTTTTAATTCGTTTGTCTTGATACGTCATCCGTTTCTAAATTCAAATCCCGTTCACAATCATTAACAAACAAATAGATTATTTGTTAGCAGAAAAATCTTTGTTCCTTGCATTTTTTAATACACGATCACTTTCATTTATTTATGAGCAATTAAATTTTAAAAAAACGTTCTACATAAAAAAACAGCAGTAAAACTGGTTTACTGCTGTTCTTGAAAATGAGTTCATCAATCTTTTAATGCAAACTAGAGGTATCTACTTTATTCTTACCCTGTTTGATCATCAATACAAAAGGTACACAAGCGATAAACAGTAATCCAATGAATAAAAACACATCCATATACGATAACACAGTTGCTTGTTTCATGACTGAACCTTCCAATATCTGGTAAGCCTTCGCTAAAGCTTCATTTGGTGTAAATCCTTTTGCTACAAAACCAGCTTGCAGCTGATTGATTCTTTGTTGGACTTCAAAACGAGTTGGATCTAAGTTAGCTAACAAATTTACACGGTGAGCTTGCGTAAAACGAGAAATAAAAGTGGTAATCAATGCGATACCAAATGATCCCCCTAATTGACGCATCATACCTGTAAAAGCGGCACCTTCACCAATACTTTTACCCGACAAGGTCGATAGTGATAACGTCATGACTGGCACAAACAATAACCCCAATCCAACCCCTCTAAATATCAAGGGCCAAAACATATGTTCTGCACCTGTATCATTGGTCAAGCGGCTATACATCACAAATGAAAAACCGAAGAAAACACACAAGCCTAAAGCCACCATATATTTTTGAGGAACACCATTTTGGATCATTTTACCAATAAAAGGCATCATCACCCCTGTCATCAATGAACTAGGAATCAGCAATAGACCCGCATCTGTAGCCGTCCATCCGAGGATCGATTGTGTATAGATAGGGATGACAAACGTAGAACCGAATAGTCCAAATCCTAAGATGAAACTCATGACAACACCTACCTGCAAATTTTTATCTTTCAGTACCCGAAGATTTACAATAGGCCGGTCATACACCATCTCTCGCCAAATGAAAAGCAATAATCCTAAAACGGAAGTAACGGATAAAATAACGATCGCTCTATCTGCGAACCAATCATCCTGTTGTCCATGTTCCAGCACATACTGAAGCGAACCAATGAACATAATCAGAAAAATCATTCCCCACCAATCCACATCTTTAGCAGCCTGTTTTTCTCCATATTTTGGACTTTTAACAAACGAAAGTGTCAGTAGCACTGCAATAATACCTAAAGGTACATTGATATAAAAAATATAAGGCCATGAGAAATGATCCACAATATAACCACCCAAAGGAGGTCCTAATGTCGGCCCTACAATAACCCCCATCCCATAGATGGCTTGTGCCATACTTCTTTTCGCTGGAGGGTAACTTTCCGTAATGATGGTTTGAGCGGTAACCAATAACGCTCCCCCTCCCATTCCTTGCAAAAATCTAAAAAATACAAGTTCCCATATATTGGTCGAATTACCACATAAAAAGGAAGCTACCGTAAAAATAACAATAGAAGCAGCAAAGTAATTTCTTCGACCAAATTGTTGCGATAGCCAACTTGTCATTGGGATAACGATTACATTGGCGATCGCATATGCTGTGATCACCCAAGCAATATCCGTCAATGTCGCCCCTAATGTTCCTTTCATATCGTTGAGGGCAACATTGACAATGGTGGTATCGACAATCTCCAATAAAGCACAGAGAACCGCAATAATGGTAATGATTACACGTCGATACCCGTACTCAATGAGACTATCTTGATCAAGCGTAGCTGTCATAATTTTATTTTAAATGAACGTCAATATCTGCATTCATACCAGGACGCAATAAAGCAATTTGATCCGTTTTGTTCGCTTTCGTTAATAGTATCTTTACAGGTAAACGTTGTACTGTTTTTACGAAGTTACCTGTCGCATTATCTGGCGGTAATAAAGAAAATTTAGAACCTGTTGCTGGAGAGAAAGAATTCACCTCCCCTTCAAATTCGATATCCGGATAAGCGTCTACCGTCACCGCTACTTTTTGTCCTATTCTAATTTCATTCATTTGGGTTTCTTTGAAATTCGCTACTACCCACGTTTCGTGATTATCGACAATATAGAATAAAGCAGCACCAGGGTTGACCATCTGTCCAGGTCTAATTTTCACATTCGAAACTTGACCATCTGCAGAAGCAATAACAGCTGTATAAGAAAGATTCAATTTTGCAGCATCAACAGCAGCTTTAGCACGCTCAATATTTGCTTGTGCCACAGCAGTTTGTTTGGTTGCAACAGTTGTTTTACTTAAGACAGCAGAACGTTGTGAGTTTGAAGCATTTCGTTGTTGTTGTAAAATCTCCACTTGTTTCTCCGCTTCTAATTTCGTTGTTAACGCTTGCTCATATTGTTGTTTTGTAATCGAATGATTGTTATACAAATTAGCATAACGATCATAATCATTTCGAGCTTGTTCTGCACGGATTTTTGCGGCATCGATACTACCACTATTCGAACGGACAGTTGCATCAGAAATAGCCACATTCGCTGAGGTTGCATTTACATCTGCTTTCGACACTTCAAATGAACCCTCAGCACTTAACAATGCCGCTTCAGCCTCTTTTACTTTAATCAAATAATCTTGCGTATCAATGGTAAATAACGTATCACCTTTCTTTACGATATCATTATCTTTTACATAGACCTGAGCAATATACCCCCCTACTTTAGGGATAATCGGGTTCATATTTTTATCGATCTGCGCATCATCTGTCGTTTCATGCGTTTGTCCGTGTATGTATTTATAACCACCATACCCTACTATAACTAAGACAAAAGCAATCAGAATGAAGGCAAATTTCTTATTTGATGGTTTCTTTTCTTCTTGATTTTCCATTGATATTTATAATTATTTTGTTGTTAGTTGACCATTTGCTAAAAGCAAATCATAATATTTCTCTATTGTATTAGCCTTAGAAATTGCTAAATTGATTTTTGATTGCAACTGTTGTACATCTGCTTCCAATAAATCATCGGTATCCGCTACGCCATTATCATATTTATCTTTTACGATCCGATAATTCTCATTCGCCTGATTCACCGCTTCCGTATATAACTGATTTTGAGAAACCGTTAGATGATAGTTTTCATTTGCCTGTTGTACTTGAACTTTGATTTTATCGTTCATCATTACGACATTCTCATCCACCTGACTCACTTGGTTACGAGCGATATTGACATTTTTCTTATTTTTATAAAGTGATCCTATATCATAAGATACCCCTACACCAACATTAATCGCATTTTTCACAGTTACCAAATTGTGTACGTCCAATGCTGCATAACCACCTGTTAATGCGATCTTTGGTAAAGCATTTGATTTCTCAATATTCACCTTGTTCAATGCAATATCGTGTTGTGCCTGCAATGCTTTCAATTCATTTCTATTGGCTAAGGCTGCATTCGCATCCGAAAAATCGATCGCCGTTGGTGCTTCATCTAAATCAATAGATGAGATAACAGTCGCTTCATCCAATTTCAAAAAATTAACCAATTGATAATTCAAAACGGTTGAATTCTTTTGTGCTTCTTGTAGTGCAACCTTATAATTAGACAACTGTAATTCTGCTTTTAAAAGGTCATTTCGTGGAATAATACCATTCGCTTCCATGGCTTTAAAATCGACAACACGTTGTTCTGACCTTTTAATGTTTTCTTCCATCAAAAGTGCTGTTTGCTGCGCTTTATATAAATTGATGTATAAATTGATACCGCGTTCTGCCAATTGATCTTTCAAGGCTAAAGCAGAGAATTCTTCCACTTTAATCGCATTACTAGCAGCAGCAATACTATTTTTGATTTTCCCTCCAGTATATACTGGCATACTGATAGACGCTTGTCCAAGTAACAATTGATTTGCTTTAATCGCCATCGGATCTTCTGATGAAGAGGACAATGGTATTTGCAAATTCACATCTGGTGAGGTCATGGCCAAATACTGACCACTCACTTTAGCATCTGGAAGCAAGCTGTTTCTCGATGCTTCGTATTCTAATTTTCTACCTGTAATTTTTGTATCTGAAGCTTTGGCTTCTAAACTTTGTGTCTGAGCAAGTCGGATAACCTCTTGTAAATTAAGAGGCTTATTTTGCTGTGCAAATGCCGAACCTTGTAGCAAGAAAAGTAAGAGCCCCAACTTTCCTATTTTAGTATTCATATGTTAATAAAGCTTTAATCGTTCTTTGTAAATGTGTTATTAATGTAGACTCCATATATTGCGTATATACGTCGTCCGAAGTAATTTTTAATTCAGATTTTAGAAACGTTTTATTCATCTGAAAATTCATAAAAGTTCCCATCATCGTCGCATGAATCAATACCGGATCATTTCCTTCCCGAAATTCACCTCCTGCAATTCCTTTTTGAATAATTTCAGAAATGACGCGCAGATTATGTTCCTTTAAGCTTTTGTAGGAATCAGACAACAATAAACGCTTCTTCACTCCCGCTTCGATCGCAATAATCTGATAAATAGCCAGGCTGGAATTCATGCATGTGATATAAGAATTTACCATTTCATCCAGCATCTCCATAACGGATATCGGTAACTTCAGAATACGATCATCCATTTTAAATTTTTCAATGCGATAAGCAAACAAATCATCCAGCAATTTATCCTTAGATCCAAAATAATAATTGATCATGGCTACATTAACCTGAGCTTGATTCGCAATATCTCGTACAGAGGTTCCATCAAAGCCGTTCTGTGAAAAAAGCTCTTCGGCGACATGTAATATTTCCAATTGTTTCTCGTTAAACTCCATTGTTTGACGTGCATGTTAAAATCGAATGCAAATTTAAACAAGCGTTTAATTTAAACAAGCGTTTAACTCAAAAATTACAATAAAATAACATTGAATTACAATGAGCTACAAATCAAACAATTAGACTAAACAACATCTACGGTTTCATAAAAAAACCTTGTCCAAATGCATGGAAAAGGTTTTTTTATAATTAATAACCGACTTGCTAATACTTAATTAAAGAAGGGTGGCGTCAATTTAAAATACTAAATATTAATTCTGTCAGAATATCCTTTGTATTGGTGTTACTTCCGACATGCATTCCCTTAGATTTCAGATCGGCATCTTTTAAAGCTTCAATAATAGCAAAGGTTTTCCTTCTATTGTAATTCCGAGCGGCAAGTTCATATTCTTTGAGAAAGAAAGGATGAACCCCGAGTTCTTTAGCTGCTGTACTTTTATCAATGATATAATGGTATTTTAAAATTTTTGTAAAATAACCAGCCATATTTCCAAGCACTAAAACCAACGGATTACTTTTCGGGTTTGCGGCAAAATAATCAACAATTTGGTACGCCTTGAATGCGTTGCGCCTAGCTAAAGCCGTATTCAGTTCAAAAACATTGAAATCTTTGGAGATACCAATATTTTGTTCAATATCTGTTACGGAGATTTCTCTTTCTTTAGGCACATTCAGCATCAATTTATTCAGCTCGTTGACGATCTTCGACAACTCTGTTCCTAAATATTCTGCCATCAATGCCGCAGCCTGTGGATGCATATTCCAGCCCTGCTCCTTGATGTAAGAACCTATCCAGGCAGCCACTTTATCATCGTATAGTTTATTTGATTCAACAACTAGCCCTTTTTTCTCAATCGCCTTATATAGTTTTTTTCGTTTATCAAATTTACTATACTTATAATCCAGCACTAAAACAGTTGTTGGTGTTAGCTGTTCCATATATTTGAGCAGCAAATCATCGTCCTTCCATTTCAAATCCTGTGCTTCTTTGATGATGATCAATTGGTAATCACTCATCATCGGATACCGCTTAGCGGCATTGACAATGGTAGAAAAGTCGGTATCTTTTCCATACAAAATTGTTTGGTCAAACCCTTTTTGAGCATCATTCAGTACCGAATTTTCTAAGGCATCACTGATGACATCTATAAAATAGCTCTCCTCCCCATGTAGTAAGTAGATGGGTACGTATTTTCTCTTTTTTATGTCTGCTAGAATGGGACTGATATTCATGATGCCACTAAATTACAACTAAATTGATGAACGATAAAATTTGTATAAGCGAATACGGAAATAACAGCCACATGGGAGAACAATTTTTCTTCCTGTCTAGCAACCATACGCTATCCATCCAGTGCCTAAGCAGGGATACTACAGGGTATAAGCATAGATAAAGCGTTATTCAAGAGCGCATGATATTTGGAACTGGTAAGAGCGTACTAAGTGCGTTGATAGTGCATTATAGGTATACTTTTAATACTGTATGTACGCTTAGTCTACGCTTATACCCTGCTTAGTCCCTACTTAGGCACTGCTTTAGCCCTACCTATGAACAGAATAGTGTCTTATACTGAAATAGCCATACATCATTTGATTGATTATCCTAGGTTAGCTATACACCTTGTGTATAGAATCATATAATATATACAGTAAGAACAGCTAAAGAGTACAGGAAAACTTTCTTTAGCTCAAATGATCTCCCATCCGTTATCTATCCCTCAACGATACATAAAATATCCTATTTACAGCTTTTTATTGTTAACTATTTAAAATTTAAATAGTTATACACAAGTATTTATTATAGGATACAATTTTTAATGACATTAATTATGGCATCTTAGGTTATTGAGTCTCCCAAAAATTAGTATCTTTGTCCTATGTTTAGCCCAATTCCGTTAAATTTACCGCCATTCCCAGCGAAATTGACAAAAGAAAATGAAACCATTTTTATCTTTGACGATTTACGTAAGAAAAAGCTTGTATTGACACCTGAAGAATGGGTTCGACAACATTGGGTGCATTATCTTCATCTGAATAAGAAATATCCAAAATCGCTGATGAAAATAGAAGGTGGTCTTCGGTTAAATGATCTTCAAAAAAGAAGTGACCTCCTGATTTACAATAATCAAGGACAAAAAATAGTCTTAGCAGAATTTAAAGCGCCACATATAAAAATTACACAAGCTACATTTGAACAGATCGCCAACTACAATTCTATTCATAAAATTCCGTTATTACTTGTAAGTAATGGTTTGGAACATTATTATTGTCAGATCGATTTTGAAAATAAATCCTTCGCATTTATAAAAGAATTACCAAACTATGACCAACTGTAGTATAATTGTAAATCTGGTGTAAAACAAATGGTCTGTAGTATTTATTATTTAAAATATAGTTTTATATTAGTCCTATAAATTTGAATCATTAAAGAATATGAATATAGATAAAAACGAGTTCAGAAAATATGCAATTAAGCATCATAGAATTGGAAGTCAACATGTTGATGGTTTTATAGCGCGTGCTCAAGTGAATACGCCAACAAACTTGACACCTTATATCGTTGAAGAGCGTCAATTAAATGTTGCTCAGATGGATGTGTTTTCACGTTTAATGATGGATCGTATTATTTTCTTAGGTGATGGTATTAACGATCAGGTAGCAAATATCATTCAGGCACAATTGTTGTTTTTACAATCAACAGATGCTCAGCGTGATATCCAGATTTACATCAACTCACCAGGTGGTAGTGTATATGCTGGTTTAGGTATTTATGATACCATGCAATATATTTCACCTGATGTTGCGACGATCTGTACAGGTATCGCAGCTTCTATGGGTGCTGTTTTATTGGTTGCTGGTGCAAAAGGTAAGCGCGCAGCATTAAGACACTCACGTGTGATGATTCACCAACCTTCAGGTGGTGCTCAAGGAGTGGCTTCAGACATGGAGATTAATCTGCGTGAAATGATGAAATTGAAAGAAGAGCTTTACACCATTATTGCTGACCACTCAGGTCAGACGTATGAATGGGTTGAAAAATCTTCTGATCGTGATTATTGGATGAAAGCTTCTGAAGCAAAAGACTTTGGAATGATTGATGAGATTTTACTTCCTAAAAAGGAGATTATTAAATAATAATGGCTAAAAATAATACAAGTGGTGTCCATTGCTCTTTCTGCGGAACGAGTAAAAATGATGCCCAAATGCTTATCGCTGGAGATGGTGCTCACATCTGTGATCGCTGTATCAATCAAGCTGGCGAAATTCTAGCAGAGGAATTAAAACAACGCAAAAGTAAAACATTACAAACGGCGTTAAAATTAATTCGTCCTTTAGAAATAAAAGAGCATTTAGATCAATATGTTATCGGACAAGATGATGCAAAAAAAGTCATCTCTGTTGCGGTATACAATCACTACAAACGTCTGAATCAAAAAGTTGATCATGACGAAATCGAGATTGAGAAATCAAACTTAATTGTTGTGGGTGAAACAGGCACAGGTAAAACTTTACTGGCGAAAACTGTTGCAAAGATTTTAAATGTACCCTTTAGTATCGTCGATGCTACAGTATTAACAGAGGCTGGATATGTTGGAGAAGATGTGGAGAGTATCTTAACACGTTTACTACAAGCTGCAGACTATGATGTTGCTGCTGCTGAACGTGGTATTATCTACATTGATGAAATTGATAAAATAGCGCGTAAAAGTGATAACCCATCCATTACAAGAGACGTATCTGGTGAAGGCGTGCAACAAGCGTTACTGAAAATCTTAGAAGGAACAGTTGTCAATGTACCACCTCAAGGTGGGCGTAAACATCCTGATCAAAAAATGATTGCTGTCAATACCAGCAACATTTTATTTATCTGTGGTGGTGCGTTTGACGGTATTCAAAAGAAAATCGCCAATCGTTTACGTACCCAAACAGTAGGTTACCGCATGAATGAGGATGAAGCAGAAATTGATTTAAAAAATCTATACAAGTATATCACCCCTCAGGATCTGAAAAGTTTTGGATTAATTCCAGAGTTGATTGGACGATTACCTGTATTAACGTATTTGAATCCGTTGGACAAAGGTACCCTATTGAGTATTTTGACCATACCAAAAAATGCGTTAATCAAACAGTATCGCAAATTATTCGAATACGAAGGCATTGACTTAAAATTTGATGCAGAAGTTTACAGTTTTATTGTAGACAAAGCAGATGAATTTAAACTTGGCGCTCGTGGTTTGAGAAGTATATGTGAGGCAATTATGCTTGACGCAATGTTTGAGATTCCAACAACAAAGGAAAAGACACATCAAAAGGAATTGCATATCACGTTAGATTATGCGATGAAAAAATTTGAAAAGTCAGACATCAAAAAATTGCAAGTCGCTTAATAAAAAATCCCTCGCTTACCGCGAGGGATTTTTTTTAAACAGCTGTTATTCAGCAAGCAGGTTGCACTCGCAACCTGTTAATTATTAAATGGAAGAATTATGACAAAAAAGAAAAAAATCGTTGATACCCCGATCACTCCAGGTTTAAAATCAAAAGAAGAAATCGTACACAACTGGTTACCTCGTTATACAGGAAGACCATTAGAAGAATTTGGAGAATACATCTTATTAACCAACTTCTCAAAATACATCACGATGTTTTCCGAGATGCATGACAATGCACCAATCTATGGAGAAGATAAACCGATGCAAAGTGTTACCGCAGGAGGCATTACCATTATCAATTTTGGTATGGGAAGTCCCATGGCGGCAACCGTTATGGATTTATTATCAGCCATTACCCCAAAAGCAGTATTATTCTTAGGCAAGACTGGTGGATTGAAAAAGAAGATTGGTGTCGGTGAATTAATATTACCGATTGCAGCTATTCGTGGAGAAGGTACATCCAATGATTACTTCCCTGCAGAAGTACCATCCCTCCCTTCCTTTGCCTTACAAAAAGCCATTTCAACAACCATCCGTGACCATTCCCGAGATTACTGGACAGGAACCGTCTACACAACCAACAGACGCGTGTGGGAGCATGATAAAGATTTTAAAAAATACTTAAAATCCATCCGTGCCATGGCTGTGGATATGGAAACCGCAACTATCTTTAGTGTAGGATTTGCAAACAAGATTCCGACAGGAGCTTTATTATTAGTTTCGGATCAACCGATGATTCCTGAAGGTGTAAAAACAGCCAATAGCGATGTTTCTGTAACCGCGAAATATGTAGATGCACACATCAGCATTGGTATTGATGCTCTTAAACAACTTAAAAATAACGGGTTGACAGTGAAACATTTGAAATTCTAAAAATCAGCTATTTTTTGGCTATTTTTACAGAAACAAACAGTAGATTTTATGTGGTATACGAATATTTTAGAAACAATAGGAAACACCCCTCTTGTTAAACTAAACAGAATAACCAAAGACCTAAAAGGAACCATACTCGCGAAGATAGAGACCACGAACCCTGGTAACTCTATCAAAGATAGAATGGCACTGAAAATGATTGAAGAGGCAGAGAAAGCGGGTTTGTTGAAACCAGGAGGAACGATTATTGAAGGAACATCTGGCAATACGGGTATGGGATTAGCCATCGCTGCTGTCGTCAAAGGTTATAAATGTATTTTTACCACAACAGATAAACAATCAAAAGAAAAAGTCGATGCCTTACGCGCTTTTGGTGCAGAAGTAATCGTTTGTCCGACAAACGTAGATCCAGAGGATCCACGCTCCTATTATTCGGTTTCCAGTCGTTTGGAACGAGAAGTTCCGAATAGTTGGAAAGCAAACCAGTACGATAACCCAGCAAATTCCCTGGCACATTATGAACAGACAGGACCTGAGATCTGGGAACAGACAGCAGGAAAAATAACCCATCTGGTCGTTGGTGTAGGTACTGGAGGTACTATCTCGGGTACAGCCCGTTATTTAAGAGAGCAAAACCCGAACATTAAAGTTTGGGGTATCGATACCTATGGATCTGTTTTCAAAAAATATAAGGAAACAGGTATTTTCGATAAAAATGAAATCTATCCCTATATAACAGAAGGTATCGGAGAAGATTTTCTTCCTGAAAATGTTGATTTTAGTTTAATCGATCTGTTTGAAAAAGTGACCGATAAAGATGCTGCTTTAATGACCCGTGAACTGGCTCGTAAAGAAGGCATATTTGCAGGAAACTCTTCAGGTTCGGCTTTAGCTGGACTTATTCAATTAAAAGATCGTTTAAAAGAAGATGATGTTGTCGTTGTTATTTTCCATGACCATGGTTCCCGTTATATGGGTAAAATGTATAACGAAGACTGGTTGAGAGAAAGAGGTTTCTTAGAAGATGAGAAACTAAATGCAAAAAGTATCTTAAAACGAAGAGGTGAGCAAGCGATTGTAACGGCAGATGTGGAACAAAGTGTATTTGAAGCGTTCAATTTTATGAAAACGCTTAATATTTCACAGATCCCTGTCACGCAACAAGGTATGGTCGTGGGTAAAATAACAGAATCTGATATTTTAAATGCGCTATTGGATAATCCTTCCCTCCGATCTTCATCGGTTCAGGAAGTGATGACAAAGCCTTTCCCTTTTGTTGACCTCAATACCTCCATTGATAAAATATCTGCTTTGATCAATAGAGAAACACAAGCTGTCTTAGTTGAAGATGACTTCGGTAAAATTAATATCATCACACAGTACGATATTATTAATGCCATATCAGAAGCTTAATGTAAAACTTAACGATATAAAAAAGCCTTATTGTAAAAAACAATAAGGCTTTTTTATGGATAGATTAACCCTTATACTTCCATTCCTTTGGTACTCTTACGGAAAGTGTAAGAATTAAAAATTTGTCTTCTACCAAATCTAGAACGAGAATCAGCGTTAATAAACTTCATGTACACATTTTTTGGAACACCAAAATACTCATATGTACTTTTATCCTGGAAGGTTACTTTTAACGTTTGACCTTTAAATTCAAAATCTTCAATAAAGAAATTGGCAATTGTATTGGTATACTCTTCGCTATTCGATTCGTGTGTTTCCGGAGATATGCTCACTAAAAAGTGATAGGCTTCAATAATTTCCGTACTTTTCAATTCTGCTTCCGCTTTCTTCTCATCATCTTGAAACTTATCCGGATGCCAAGCTTTGATCAAGTCACGATATATCTTTTTTAACGTTGCTAAATCTTCATTCTTTGTGATACCAAAAATCTTTTTGGATTCAGTTATTCTTTTCATAATGCGTATTTCTCCTTATTCCAACCAATCCATATTGATTTTAGGATTTGCAAAATTACGTCAATTATATTTTAGAAAGAACAAATGCATGTTAAATATTTTTTAATTTATCATCTGTCCATTCCGTAAATAAAATATTCGTGCATTTATCTGCTTCTATGGGCTAGAAAAGAACTTTTCCTTGAAATCAATTATTCTTCAACAAATGCGCTATCGTTCTATGAAAATTTAATTTTTTTCATATAAATTCCCATTATGTACCAAAGCAGTTACTTTCGACATCCTAGAAACAGCTTCTGCAGAACAACTTGCATCGACAAAAACAACATGTGCATCATCTGCTACGCGAGGCCATTGTTGTTCTCCTGCATCATTCAATGGCACGGTATCTTGTGTTGCAAACTGCAGTGTTCTCGATAATTGAAATTCTGTGACATAGCCATACAATTCTGCGATGAGATTTGCTTTCTGCAACATATTTCCCGTACCAAAGGTACTCCAGTAGTCCTGCACATTATCATTTCCGATCAATACCTTGACACCACGCTTTTTTAGTGCTGGAATAGGCATTGCCTTTCCTTTGAAAGGAACAGCAGAAGCTATACTCACTTTTGCGAAAGCCAATTTTTCGGCAATATCTTCCATTTCTTTTTCGTGTAGATAAGCCAGTGCAAATGCATGGCTAATACATGTTTTCCCTTGTAATTGTGGATTTTCAAGAACCTTGTCAACGAGATACTGAATGGTTTCCATACCTGTTGTTCCTATTTCGTGGAGATGAATATCAATTCCTTTGTTGTGATCCAACGCGAGCTGAACGGTAAAATCGATGGTTTTTTCGATATGGCCATCAACGCTAAAGGGATCTAAGCCACCTATAAAATTCACTTGATCAAATTTTGCAATCTCTTGCATCAACGGAATCGTGTCGGTATAAAATAAACCATGCTGTGGAAAAGCCACCAATTCTGCCTGGAAAGCGTCTTTCTTATTTTCAAGGGCTTTTATCAGATTCTCAAAAGACTTCAATCCAGAACTGGGATCTATATTAAAATGCGTTCTGGCAGATGTTGTTCCGTACCCTTGTACTAATTCGATCAGTTGTTCTGCACGCGAAGTGGAAGTCTTCAGAAGTTTGGGTATGATTTCTTGCTCATAGGCAATCATATCTGTAACCGTTCTGCGCTTGGTCGACAATGCTTTCCAAGGTAAGCCATACAACGTTTTGTCGAGATGAATATGCATATCCTTAAAGGCAGGTAACATGAGCTTTCCCTTCATATCGATAGCCTTTTCCTTTGGATTGTTGGCTTTAATCGCTTTTATTTTTCCATGCGCTATTTCAATACAAAATAAGGCTGTCTGCGTGGCAATAACTTCTTCATTTTTATATTCAAAGCCTGTTTCTAAACGAACATTCTTTAGGGTATACTGCTCTCGGGCGAGTAATTGATCAGATGATGTCATATGGCAATTGTTAATGCAACAAATTTAAAAATCAGTGCATGAACAGATTTGTACAGATTATTCGAACTGTTGTTAAAATTATCCTTGATCCCTAAATTGCGAAGGTGTCATCCCAGTGTGGGCTTTAAAAAACTTAGAGAAGCTGGCATTATCATAGAACCCCAAATCGTAAACAATATTTTTTATACTCATTTCTGAAATCTTGAGTAAGCGTTTCGATTCCAATAAAATACGATCATGAATCAACGTGGAAGCAGCTGTATTCATTCCTTTTTTACAGACAATATTCAGATAGTTTGCCGAGATGTGTAGCTTTTCAGCATAAAAAGAAACCGAGCGATTGGATTTAAAATGAAGATCTATTAGTTGTACAAATTTTGAAATAATCGGATTTTCATGATATTTTTCAAAATCTGTCCATGTATCCTCAAAATATTGACGTAACAGTAAGCCAATTAATCTACAGCGCGTTTGCATCAGTTCCCAAAAAACATGCTGTTCTTTCAATTCCTCTTGGATCGCTTGAAATTCATAAAATAAAGCATTAAATAATACTCCCGAAACTTCAAAAACAGGGTGTTGCTGGTAATATAAAGCAGAGAAACGAAGGTCTGGAAAAAAACTTTCATACCATTCCCGACCAAACATCAATTGATAGCCGACTGTATGTTCTTGAAGTTTCCATTGATGTACCTGCCCAGGAAAAAGAATATGCACCTGATGGGTTGATATGCTGTATTTTTTAAAATCAATGGTATGTGTGCCTTCCCCTCCATCAAATAACATAATAATGAGGAAATCATGCTTATGGGGTTCAGCAAAATAACTCCCTCCAAGTAGTTTGTTAAATAACAAACCGCTAGTCCCAGATGGCTCTTTAATAAACTCCTGAATATTTATAACGGGAAAGTAATCACGTGCGTCATACATTTCTCCTAAAATTTAATAATTAAATTTACGAAAAAAGAAGGGAACTTTTCACAGTTAATTATTTTTTTAAAAAACAAAAAAATCAGATCATAAGGGGAAGACACGATCGAAAAATTAAAAAACCAACTCACCTGCATGGATTAAAGATTCAACACTAGAAATTCTTGAAACTGCTTCGGCGGAACAACTTGCTTGAACAAATACAAGATCCGCTTGATCTCCAATGTTTGGCCATTGTTGTTTTCCTTTATCATCCAAAGGAAGGATACCCCCTGTTGCCAGTTTTAAACTTCTCGAAAGTAAAAGTTCAGACGTGTAACCATACAATTGTGCCATTAAATTAGCCTTTTGTAACACACTCCCTGTTCCAAATGTATTCCAAGGATCCACAATGCTATCGTTACCCGTTAGTACTGTTACGTTATGTTTATACAACATAGGGATGGGCATAATTAAGCCTCCAAATGGAATGGTGGAGACAACTCCAATCTGTGCAGCTCCTAGCCTTTCCGCGACCTCCTCCTGTTTAGTCTGATCCAATTTCCCCAATACAAAACAATGGCTTAAATAAGTTTTACCTTTCAAAATCGGATTTTCATTCACCTTTTCAATTAGATATTCTACGGTTTTTAGGCCCGACTCTCCAGACTCGTGCAAGTGAATATCAATCCCCTTTGCATGATCTAATGCCAGTTGAACAGTAAAATCCATTGTTTTTTCGATCTGTCCATCAATAGTATAAGGATCGAGCCCTCCAATAAAATCAATATCCATTTGAGCAGCCTCTTTCAAATAAGGAGCACTGTCTGTGTAGTAAACGCCATGCTGTGGAAAGGCAACTAATTCCGCGCTGAAGCTTTTATGTTTATTTTCAAGTGCTTGCTGCAGATTTTTTAAGGAATCCAATTTAGAAGTCGGTTCAATATTAACATGACTACGGGCAAATCCAGTACCTTTTGACTGTAATAATTCAATCAGTTTCTCCGCCTTAAAGATAGAGTTCTTCAGTAAATCCGGTAGTATTTGTTGTTCTAAAGCGATCATTCCCTTCACTCCTCCTTTTCCTCTACGAACAGCCTGCCATTTATCGCCATAAAAAGTTTTATCCAAATGGATGTGCATATCTTTAAAAGAAGGCAATAGCAATAAACCTTTCTTGTCTATAGCATCTGCATTCGGTTGATTAGCTGTGATCTTACTGATTTTCCCATTTTCAATTTCCATATAGAACAAGTCTGTCTTTGTTGCGATGACTTCCGACTCATCATATACAAAACCTGTTTCCAAACGCACATTCTTAAACTTCAGCTGATGGCTTACAACATCCGTTGATTTGGCATATGATGGGCCTGCCGTTACTGTGCCTATCGGTAAAGATAGGCCAGCAACCGTGATAACAGTGTTCTTAATAAATTCTTTACGGGACAAATTACTCAAATTATTCACGTCTCTTCTTTTGCTGTCAAAGGTATAGCTAAACATAACAAAAAAAGGGTATATTTTATAACAACACTTGTGCGATTTATTCCAATTTTTGTTATAAAATTTCTAATGGATAATAGCCATTTGTGATCGGATCCGCTAACGATGCATCTCCAACTCGCTTTTCGATCTGAATATAAAATTGCTTGTTGAACTCTTCCGGTAAAAGTTCTTCGATTTCATAAATATCGTCTACATCGATACCATACTTATCGTCAATATGCGGCGACAAATGATTTTTAAAGAAAACGGTTTCTTTCGCCAATAGCTTCGCTTCCTCCAATTCCCGTGCAACCACCAACTCCTTATAATGATACTCTTCCAAGTCATTGGGTTTATAACCACCCAGATTGACAAAATACAACTTGAGTTGCTGGTTATCTACTTTTTCTTTGGAAACAGCAATTTGATAATCCCCTACTTGCGTAACCGGTCGAAAGGCATCCACATGGATTTTCCCAGCAGCCTCTTTCCAGTAGTTTTGAATGGAAGGAACTAAGCCCTTCAAGTTTTCCGCGATTCCAAAATAAATATCATGTTGTTCGATATGCCTACCTAAGGGCTTACAACCCAACATCAACATAAAAAGATTCATAGTCTTCTCCTTTTAATTTTCGTTAAATGTTAAATATGTTTACTTTTATAAGATACAATTTATATCTAATGAGAACAAAATTTTTATTTCTATTGTTAGGGATTCTCCTATTTTCCAGTCCGATATACGCGCAAAAAGTTGATAAAAAATTAGAGAACAAATTAAAAACCCTGATTCAGAACTTTCATGGCGATATAGGCATTTATGTCAAAAATCTAAAAACACAAAAAGAAGTCCTTATTCACGCTGACTCTGTTTTTCCTACGGCAAGTATCATCAAAGTACCCATTCTTGCTGCTGTTTTTGATAAAATAGAAAAAGGAGCCTTACAATTGGATCAAAAATTTATCTACCGATCCTCGCAACAATATGGAGGTTCGGGGCTGATGCAATTTTTTAAAGACAGCACGGAAACAGACTTAGCCACGATGATCGGATTAATGATCAGCTATAGTGACAATGTGACGTCTATTTGGAATCAGCAACTCGCTGGAGGAGGCGTCGTGATTAACGAACTGATGGATCAACTGGGATTAGTCAATACGAAAGTTAATTCCCGTACAGAAGGTCGCAAAGAGATTTGGGAAAAGTATGGTTGGGGACAAACGACACCGAAAGAAATGGCGACTTTAGTAGCATTGATTTATAAAGGCAAGGTCGTGAGTCCGAAAGCATCCGAGAAAATGTACCGCTATTTGGGCAATATGTTTTACAATGAACGCTCCCTTTCGCAAATACCAGCTACAATTAAAACAGCATCCAAAACAGGTTCTGTTGATGATGCTCGCGGAGAAGTGGTCCTTGTCAATGCGCCAAGCGCTGATTATGTTTTCTGTGTATTGACCAATCATATTCAAGATCAAAGTTGGACAAAAACCAATGAAGCGGAAGAACTCACCCGAAAAATATCTCATTTATTATGGAACTACTTTGAACCTAAACATCAATATAATCCTTAATCCACGATTCTTTCATCCCACTATTATTTATCATCCGATCTATTGAATATCATTTTGCTGTCGTAATTTTCATTTTTCTATAGTGATTCAGATTATTCTATTAAATTTACTTCATGAGTATTTTAACACAACATTTTGAGACGGTTCACAATACCGCACCATTTTCTAAGATAAAAAACGAAGATTATATCCCTGCATTTGACGAAGCTATCGCCCGTACACGAGCAGAAATTGATGCCATTGCCACGAATACCGAAGCCGCGACTTTCGAGAATACCATTGCTGCGCTTTCTTTTTCGGGCATGACATTGGATCGTCTTTCGACGATCTTTTTCAATTTACATTCTGCGGAAACGAACGATGAATTGGAAAAAATAGCACAAGATGTTGCACCAAAACTTTCCGCATTGGGGAATGATATTACCCTCAACTTTGATCTTTTCACACGGGTAAAGGATGTATATGATCAAAAAGATCAATTGGATCTTACGGTAGAGCAAACTACTTTATTAACAAAAAACTACAAAGATTTTGTTCGTAATGGCGCCTTATTAGCAGACGATAAGAAAGAGCAACTGCGTGCGATTGATGCAGAACTTTCACTCTTGAAGTTGAAATATGGCGAACATGTATTAGCCGATACCAACGCATACGAACTTCATCTAACCAACGAAGCAGACCTGTCTGGTTTACCTGATGGGGTCATCGAAGCAGCGGCAGGATTAGCAGCATCTCAAGATAAAACAGGTTGGATCTTCACCTTAGATTATCCAAGTTATATCCCATTTGTCACTTATGCAGATAATCGTGAATTACGTAAAACAATCACCATTGCAGCAGGCAAAAAAGGATATCAAGATAATGAAAATAACAATGAAGCCATTGTATTAAAAATTACGAAACTCCGTTTCGAGCGCGCACAACTTTTAGGTTATGAAACGCATGCACATTTTGTGTTGGAAGAGCGTATGGCTCAGAATCCAACTCAAGTAAGTGAGTTTTTAACTGACCTGTTGATCAAAGCAAAACCTGCTGCACAAGATGAGTTTCAGGAATTGACTGCATTTGCGCAAGAAACAGATGGTATTACGACATTAGAAAAATGGGATGGTGCTTATTATTCGGAGAAACTGAAACAAAAGAAATTTCAACTGGATGACGAACAACTGAAACCTTATTTCAAATTAGAACATGTATTAAACGGCGCCTTTGAAGTCGCAGGTCGATTATTTGGTCTTCATTTCAAAGAGGTACAAGATATCGACAAGTACCATCCCGATGTACAAACATTTGAAGTGACCGATGAAGCAGGGAAACTTGTTGCCGTATTTTATGCTGATTTTTTCCCTAGAAAAGGTAAACGCAATGGCGCCTGGATGACCTCATTCAAATCACAATACCAAAAAGATGGACAAGATGAACGCCCGCATGTTTCGATCGTGTGCAACTTCACTCCTGCTACCGCGACCAAACCATCGCTTTTGACCTTCAATGAAGTGACTACCTTATTTCATGAATTTGGTCACGCCTTACACGGTATGCTTGCGGATACGGTTTATCCTACCCTTTCTGGAACTTCGGTCTTTTGGGATTTTGTTGAATTACCAAGTCAGGTCATGGAGAACTGGTGCTACGAACAAGAAGCATTGGCTTTATTCGCCAAACATTATGAAACTGGCGAATCGATACCGATGGAATTGGTGGAGAAAATACGTGAAAGTGCTTCCTTCCTGGAAGGAATGGCTACTCTACGTCAGGTAAGTTTTGGTTTATTGGATATGGGCTGGCATGGTCAAGATCCGACAGGCATCCAAAAGTTAAAACAATTTGAAAATGAACAATTTGCATCGACGCAACTCTATCCAGATATTGCGGAAAATGCGATGAGTCCATCTTTCTCTCATATTTTCAATGGTGGCTATTCATCGGGTTACTACAGCTATAAATGGGCAGAAGTGCTGGATGCAGATGCTTTTGATTATTTTAAACAAAATGGAATCTTCAATAAAGAGATAGCCACCAAATTTAAAGATACCGTACTCTCCAAAGGAGGTACAGAACATCCAATGACGCTATACAAAAGATTCAGAGGTCAAGAACCAAAACCAGAAGCGTTATTAAAACGAGCGGGTCTATTGAAATAAGTCTCTTCTATAAAAAAAACCTACTTTACGATGGTAAAGCAGGTTTTTTTTACGTCTTTATTTTTAAACTCTTCTATTGTTCGTTGGTATCTTTTTTAACAGGAGGAACAGGTTGCTATTTTTTCTTTACAAATTTCTCTTCCTGTTTACAACAGAATATTATAGACTATTTTAAGAGATTCTTAAAGGATATTTTAGATTTATATAACTTTATATCTAAAAATTCTCCGTCATTTTTTATTTCCACAATTTTAGTTTCTCTGCTCGCAGCATCGAAATTGTAACTAAATCTTTCATAATAAGGAGCCGAAGCTATTGCGGTTCCATAACCATTATAAGTGGTCGTAGTTCCGGTTTGTTCCGAATAATGCCCAACCCCTATATAAGGAACAATACTTTCAATATAATATTTTCCGGGCTTCAATTTTTCAAATTTAAATCTCCCATAACTGTCTGTTTTGACTTCTATTCTATATTTGAAGGCTTCTTCTGAAAGATATACTTTGTTTGTTTTACTTTCTTTTTGTGTTCTTAGTTTTAAAAATTCTTCAAAATAAGGTGTTAAAGGATACAAGGTTACCAACGTTCCTTCAGGTGCATTTTGTTTTTTGCTGTCGGTATATTGCCTGGTGTAAGCAACTCCTTCAATTGTCGATGTTCCGATAGCAAGCATATCCTGAGCCTGTTGTTTGTCAAAAAAAACTTGAGGCATGTAGGTGTTGTTTTGAGCATAAGCAGACGCTCCTAGTAAGAGGAAAATGAAAAGAAACAGATTTTTCATATTTATTAATTTGTGATTTTAATAATACAATTTGAAATGATTATGTAATATAAATGAAAAAAAATTACCCACCAAATATTCTTATATTTTTCAGCGAAAAAAAATCGGATAAAAGCAAATAGATAATTGTTTTTTTCTTTCTAATTTGGAGAATTGGAGACTAGGGGTTAATCATGAAAATATTGCTGGTATCATTACCATTTCCAGAACTTTGGTATTCTGAAATCTTGTTGCATGGCCAAGTGATAGAAAACAGGTGTTACAAACAGGTTTATTGAAATAAGCTTCTTCCATAAAAAATCCTGCTTTACTGTTGTAGAGCAGGATTTTTTTATGTTCTTAATTTAAACCTTTCTATTGCTCGTTTGTATCCTTTTTAACAGAAGGAACAGCCTTAGCAGTTGTTGTTTTTACTGCAGCAGGTTTTGGAGCAACAGCCTTAGCGGCTGTCTGATCTGTACTTTTTTTCGCTGCAGTGGTTGGTTTAGTAGTTACAGGTTTCTTTACTGTTGTTGAAGCCGAAGCAGGTTTTGCTCCCGTAGTTTTAGTACCTGTACTTAGATTACTCTCTTTAGCAACGGGTGGTTTTGAAACTGTTTTTTGAACTGCTACCGGTTTCTTTACCGTCACAGGTTTTGGAACTGCAGGAATTGACTCTTGCGGTTTTGCAGGTTCAGTTTTTTGTGCTACAGCAGGTTTCTTCACGGCAGTGGATGGGCTAATCTTCGGTTTTATCGCGATAGGTTTCTTCGTTGGAGTAGGTTTCGTAGATGCCGTCTTTTTTTCAGCCAATTCTTTAGTTAGATTAGCAGCTACAGCAGTTACTGACTGGCTAACAGCAGCTGCAATTCCTGATACAGCCTTTTTTACGGGTTCTTTAACAGCCACAATTTTTTCAACGGTAAGCTTTGCTGTATCAGCGATCTTCTTTTCGGCTTTATCATCCGCTTTGTTTTCATTCTCAGTAGTAAAAAGCGGTAATTTGTCCATTAATTTAGAAACCTGTTTAGTCAGTTTCTTATTCAATTTTTTATACGCCTTTAGTAGTTTAGATTCCTTTTTTGAAGATTCTTTTTTAGCGGCTTTTTTAAATTTACGAGGAGTTTTTGATTTTTCAGCAGTTGATGTATATACATTGCTTACTTGATCATTAGATTTCTTCTTCAAGACTGGCGTTGCCGTCTTTTTTGCACCTCGTTTTTTAGAATCTTTTGATTTTTTTTCTTTAGCCATGTAGTTATAATTTTGATTCAGTGAGTATTTATACGCTATAACAATTCTGAGTAACAATTGTTTGCCTATTGACAACAAGAAAGGTACTAAATTAATTTCAATCCTATGACGCATACACGGCTATTATTAGAATAATATTTGTATTTTTGCATATTATATAATTGGGGTCGACCGGAATTGACAGGATGGAGACGGTTATGTAAGCATGCAGTGCGTTGTTAGTAGAGCACTTTAATCGGAACTTTCAGAACAACAACAGGCGAAGAAAACTACGCCTTAGCTGCTTAAGTTAGACTTAACATAGCTATTTGTCCCGTTAGATCCTGTTCTTTGGTTTAACATTCGGGGCATCGAACAATAGAACTGGCAGGTGTGATTTTGCTAATTACCTGTAAGACTCAGCAAATACGGCGTACGGTATAGGTCAGCAACTCACCTTCCCTCGCTCGACAATCTGAGAGTAGCTAAGCATGTAGAAAGCGTATACAGTACCATGACTGGACGAGAGTTCGAATCTCTCCGGCTCCACAAAGATAAAGGGTAAATCATTAATTAAAATGATTTACCCTTTTCTGTTTTAATTGGGTCACGAATTGGGTTACGATTATTTTATATAAAAAATTATGTCCAGAAGTCGAAAAGAAGATTAAATTTGAATTATTGGTTTGGAAAACTTTCATTTATTGGAGTGTTAAAAATAATGTACCTTATATAATTCAATTAACTTTAATAGTCTTAATCACAGACAACAGTTTATAAAAAGCCTCTCGCCAAGAATCTTATATTAGTATAAATTTTATGAAATATGACGTTGAAATATTTGATGTAAAAGGAAATATTCCAAAATTTCCCTATTTAAATTTATTTTATAAAAAAGATAAATGGAAAGATTTTTGGCACTTAATTAATTTCACTAGAAAAAATTATCCCCAATATTTTGTAATTCAAAATATTCATGAATTACGGAATAAAAATAAAGGACTGGGAGACAAAATTGATGAATTGATTATTTTATACGATCACAAAATGAGGAAAAATCATTTTGTATTATATGATTTTCATGAAAAATTAAATACAGAGGAATTTTATTCCATATTTTTAGATAGCCCTCTTTCATTTGGACTCAGAGGCGATCCTGAATTATGGGCAGAACTAACCGAATATTTTAAAGGAAAACCTTTTCCAAAGGATGAAGATGAGTTAGTTGAATTAATAGAGATTGCATTTATTGAATTAACTGGAAAATCAATTCATCAAAGTGAAGATTATTTTGTTGAAAAATATTATCACGGAAGTGGAATGTCTGGAGGTATGATTAGCCAAAAATTTTGGATTCATACTGCAATTCCAATTTTAATTGGACGGTATGAAAGGATAAAAAACTTCTGCTAATATTGTCCGACCAGACTGTTTCATAGATTTCATCTATTTCTAGTTACATATGTAGCTAATCATTGATCTATATATAATTTTAACATGAACGCAATTGATAAATTCATTATCTTCATGTAAGATGAAACAAAGCATAAGTAACCACTAGCTAAATTTATGAAACACAAACGCTATTTTTCATCGAAACTACTGTTTCGCTCCATAGGAATTGTTTTTATTCTTTTTATATGCTGTTGGGAAATGGGTTTTTCACAACAGCGTTCTCATCAAAAAAAGCCTGCAGTAAAATGGCGACCGATTAAAGGAGGACTCTACTTGAATAACAAACGAGAGGTTGGTTATAAAACATCAGTCGGAGTTGGTCAAGAAGCTAAAGATGGGAACATAGATATTTATATCACTAAATTAGACGATGGTGAAAGTACGCGTTTAAATAAAATAATCGATACATCAACTTTTAAGAACATTAACAATGCTTTTTATAAAGACAAAAATCATGTGTATCGCTATTATGGAATGGTATATGGAGGAACTTTCAATATCTATGAAGAAGGGGATCCGAAGAGCTTCAAATCACTGGGCAGATGCTATGCTCGAGATAAAAATCATGTTTATGAAAACCGTGCTGGAATTATTAAAGGTGCTGATTTAAAAACTTTCAAAAGTGTTAACAATTTGGATGAATGTGTAGCGAAAGATAAATTCGGGTACTTTCAATGGCATATGCGAATAACCAAAGAAGAACTGAAAAATCCGCAGATATTAACTAAAATTAAAGCTTTTGAACATGAGCTCAAACGAAAAAAATAATCAGCTATGTTGTAAGCAATTTAACAGATGAACAGATTTCAAGATAAAAATATAGGAATCTATCCTTTCGAAAATGAAATATTTGTCGAATGTCCTAAATGTGAAAAGAGAGCAGTTGTGTCAAAAGATAATCACAATTCTCGTTCTTCATCAAGAACATTAAGTTGTCCTAATTGCCCCATTTGGTTTAAGTGTTCCAACGGGTCACTTAAATCCTTTTTAACGACCAGGTCTCCAGACCAAAATACAGCACTTACATAAATGTTATAAGAACATACCCCTTCCTATCCATATCTACAAATCTATATGTTGTTGCCATCGTATAGATTTTAATTTCATCGGTTTAGATCTATTTCCAGACAAAACCTTAGTTTTATATTGGATTTAAGTGACCGCAGAAATAGCGAACACTTAAACCAGAGGGAGCCATCAAAGCTTTCATCATAATTTTATAAAATTCAGGATCGAAATAAGTTCTTTATCTTTTGTGAATATTTTTAAACTCACACTAGATCCAATTTTATACAAATTACGATAAGAATTGCTATCGCCAATTGAATAAATCTCACCATTTCCATATTGTATCATTAATCTTTCTTCATTTAACGAATTGACATTTAAACAAACAAAACCTGCTCGATTGATTTTATGTTTAAAAAGGTTAAATATACCATAACTCTTAAAGTAAAAACTATCACAAGTATAAATTTGTAATTTATCATTGACCTTCTTAAACCAGATGGAATCAACGATCTCTATTCTATCTGGTGAAATAACTTTGATGAAATTATTATTGTTTTTTGAGTTTTCAATAGAAAATTGTGATGGAAAATAATAATTTACAAATCTTCCATTTCCCATCAACAACACCGATAAAATATAATATAGAACAGGCAAAAGTACCACTACTAATATTGTCAATCTAGTTCGTTTTTTTTTCATGACCTTTAAATTTAAGTTTTTCATCTATACGGGTACCTTTATTATTCTTTTGAATATCTTCAAATTTGGCTTTCGGATAATAAGAAGAAGAATTACTTGTTTTTAAATCCCCTGTTTTTAAAGCGCTTTCAACATTATGCGTGCAATTATTAAAAAGAGTACTATATTCTTCAGCTGTTTTTATCATAGCAGCCTCTTTCATTTTTTTATCCGTTGTCGGATCAGTAGTTATCTGATAACCCTTCTCAAATCTTTGCATGATGTTTCCCTTTGAATCACGCTCAGAATTATCAAATGCATTTTTTGGACCTCCCTTTTCTCGAACATCATCATAATCTGCTTTATGAGTATTATATTCACTATCGGCAAAGTCTTCTACAGTTTTAAAACCACCAACAATTGAATACTGATCATTTTCAACCCAGCTTCCATTTTTATCTATATATGTATTATCGGCATCCTTATCCTGGGAATAAAAAGTCCATCCCTCCTTATCATTTCCTATAAGTAATGCTAGATGGCCATATGTATGACCTGGTTTAGGATTTCCATATGATAAAATTACAATATCCTTACCATTGGGATCTATAATATCAATCGGATTATTAAGAGCATAATTATATGGTGAGTGATTAAAATATTTCTCCGCCATTGGATCCACTACATTCCATCGACCGATCTCTGCATCATAGAATCGAGCTCCATAATCCAGCTGTCCTTCAAATATGTAGGAACTTCCCAAGGTATGTGTACCCACACCAAGGTCATCTTGCATCTCTTTGCCATTATAAAGATACTTATTATTTATACTGGTTGCAATAGATTTACTCTTTCCAAATGGATAGTAATCCTGCTTCTGTACAACCGCTGCAGCTGGTACAGTAGGAGTTCCTGCCTGCTTGATCACCGAGCGTACATTACCCAAATGGTCAGTTAGATAATAGTAGTAACTATAGGTTCCTGTATTGTTCAAGAGAAAACCATCTTCTGTAGCGATCCGTTCAATTACACTGGCAGCTGCTCCCAGCTTACTGTATTCGATCCCGTCCACATAATCCTGCTCTGTTGTGACAGCAGCAACTGTTGCTGTCTTTTTCAGTTTGGTTCCCATGGCATCATACAGATAAGTGACCGTTCTTCCTGTTATTGTTGCCGACTTGGGGAGGTTCAGCTGGTTGTAGCTAAAAGCCATACCTGTACGGTCTTTGGTTGCATTACCATTGCCATCATAAGTAAAGGTACCTGTTAATCCACTGGTCAGACTCAACAACCGATTACTTTTGTTTGCATTATTATAAGCATAAGTAGTCGTGCTGGTTGTAGGTGTGTTGCCAATATTACGGGTCAACGTCCTGATATTGCCCATATCATCATAGACTAACGCTTCGCTCATGATCGTTCCTGTACTCGTGCCATTGGTCAACCGATTAAGGGCATCATAGGTATAAGTGAAAGTACTGTTGGTTGTGGCTGCATGGCCCCATAACTGCTGGGCAATATTACCATTGTACTGTGCATTGGTGAGTACCGCTCCTGCACCGGTCTGGTTATAGTTCAGCTCATAGGTAAACTCCGGAGCAGATGTTTTGGTAGCCCAGCCACGTTCGTTGTAAGCATAGGTTATATTCGTAAGAAAGTTCGTGCCATTGTTTTCACTATGGATACCTTTGCTCTTGAGCTGTCCGATTTCGTTGTAAGCTAGCTTGCTCTGGATGATCTCAGCCTGGGCATTCACTTTCTTCTTGGTCTGCAGCAGTCTGCCTACATGGTCGTAGTTATTGGTGGTCAGAATTGTCGTTGCTGTACCAGTGGCCGGCTTATGCTCGCGCTTACAGGTCAGCAGTTCTCCCGAAAAGCTGTAGGTGTTGGTTATCAGATCAATGCCCAGCAGATGGTTCTGTGAAGCGCTCTGGATGACCCGGCCATAGTCATCGTAATAACTGATACTCCAGAGCGGCAAGGTTCCATTGTCTTTGTAGACTTTGCTACCTGTTGGCAGTCCCTTAAGCTTGGTACTTTTTGTGATCCCTACTGCAGCCAGCTTGGTTGTATCTCCTCCTTCAAACAAATAATCATCGTAATAATTGACCGTCAATGGCGTCATACTAGTCTTTACCTTTGGAAAGGCATTCTCCGTATACTTGGTGTATTTAACAGTACCGACCAACTTCGTCTGTACGCTCCGCTCTTCCCAATAGACAGTGACCGAATCCGCGGACTTTTGTGCAGCAGCTTGGTTCGCATAATTTCTCTTATATATACCTGTACTCACAATCTGGCCGAAGGCATCATATTTTGTATAATTCCATTCTTTAATCGGTTTTACACGCTGCACAGAATCCTGGGTCATAATAACCTTATTATTAGCATTGTACACTAACCATTCCCAACCCTTTCCAGGAGTTTTCTTTTCGATCAGTCTTCGTTTGCCATCATATTTGAAGGCATAGATCAGCTCATTAAAATCCGCATCATTCTGCTCTGTAATAGTTTTCTTTGTATATCCTGGAGGAACAACATACCGTAGATCACCAAAATCGTCGTAAACATAATAGGTATTGAGTACCTTGGTTTCAGATTCCCAGACACGTTTCAGTACCACCCTACCTTCAAAGTCCTTGTATTCATCAACAGAACCTTTCCGAAGAGTAAAACTTGTGCTGTTCTCGTCCCTTAAGGTTGTCCGATATAACTTACCAGCCAAATAGTTACCTGTACCTGACGCTCCTGTAGCGGTTATTTTCCACAAACGAACAGTATCTGCACCACTGGCGGTGTTGGTTTCATAACTGGTTTTTACCGTATGACCAGCTCCAGCAGTTCCAACAGGTTGCCAGGCATCTCCGGGTGCCCCTTGCTCCTGAACCCGGTTTAGCGGACTGTTTTCAAAAACTGTTACCGAAAAGGGTTTACCCGTTTTCTTAACATGGGCATCCCAGGTATTGGAGGTTGCGTAATAGGCCAATTGATCTGCTGTTGGGGTTGGTTTAAAACTTCCATTCTTGACCAAGTTCTTCACATAGGGAAGGTATTTCTTGCTTTCCCTGCCAAAGGCATCATATTCGGGATACTGTACAATGTCATTTTTAGAGGGACTTCCTTGCCACTGCACCGATTGAGAAGGTCTGCCAAGACCATCAAAGTACTGCACCGTCACATTCACGCTATCTACGGGTTTTCCTTCCAGTGCCGCGATCGTTTTATAGTTCGGGTTTCTAACCGTACGCTCCAGGACATAGTTCTGATCATAACTTGCTGTAAGCACATCATTAGATACAGAAAATGTCACCGTTGCTGTCGATGTCCCGATTCCATTAGCTGCTGTCACGGTATAACTCTTCGCAGCTGTAACAGAGGCGATTTTGCCACTGATATTCCCTGTAGAAGCATCGAAAACAAGTCCAGCAGGCAATGCCGGACTGATGCTATAGGCCGCCTGAACAGCCACTTTCTTCACTTGGTTAGCCAGGTTCTCGGTGATGTAATATTTTCCGTCCAGAGTCCTGGAGATCCCGAATGGATTGCTCAGCATCCCACTGGTTGAAATTGTACTTACGACACCTGTAGGGGAAACATAACGGAGGGCATTGTTGTTCATATCCACCAGATAGATGTTCCCATCTTTTACCACCAGGTTGTTCAGTGCATAGAAACGCGCTGCGCTTCCCTGTCCTTCAACATAGCCGGAAGTCCCGTTACCAGCGACCGTACTGACCATTCCACCTGCGATCTTCCGCACGGCATGGTTCTGTCTGTCGGCAACGTACAGATCGCCGTTAGTGTCAAAGGCCAGTCCCATCGGACTGTTGAACTGTGCGGTCAACAGTGCTCCGTCCTGAAGTCCCAGGGTTCCACTTCCTGCGTAGGTACTTACTACACCTGCAGTTGTGATCTTACGGATCAGGTGGTTCGAGCCGTCGGCAACATAGAGGTTGCCCGAAGCATCAAATGCCAGTCCCATCGGATTATTGAAGGAAGCAGCTGTTCCCGTTCCATTTGTCGCTCCAGCAGTTCCGCTTCCTGCAAAGGTACTGACTACTCCTGCTGGGGTAATCTTGCGGATACGATGGTTCTGCTGATCGGTCACAAATAGATTGCCTGAAGCATCGATCACCGCCGAACTGGGATGACGGAATCTCGCAGTAGTCCCTGCTCCGTCCACATACCCCCAAGCCGTGGAGTTTCCTCCGGCAAAAACGGTTTCTGCACCTGCAGAAGTCCGCTTCATGATCGAATGATAACCTGCATTGGCAATATATAAGGATCCATCGGATCCCATGACCGTATTCAATGGATTGTAATATCCGGTTATGGTCTGCTCCACGGTTACCACAAATTCAGCTGCTCCACCACTGTTGGTGGGAGACCAGCTGATCTGTTGGTTGATACCAAATGTACGTGCACTGCCGTAGCTGATCGTAGGCTTAACGGTAGCTGATAATGCCTGCATGGAGGAGCTTGCCGCAATTGCCTGCATGCCCATTGGTATCTGCTGTATTTTTTTATCTGCTTCCAGCGTATCCACCTGGGCATCTACATGACTGACATGAACCAGTAGTGAGACTAGGAATACTATTTTTGTTAATCTTTTCATCATTTTAGCTTCGGTTAATTGCTAGGTTATTTCATAGTTATATTCTCGAATGGATCAAACATCATTTTCAGATGCTACATCATCCTATCAAACCAGAATATATGTATATACTGCGAATCCTAATTCTGTTTTTGACAAGTATCAACAGAGGTTCTATTTAAATTAAGTGTTTTTTTCATCACGATTATTGATATATGATTATAATTCAATCCAGGCCGTATTACAATCAATGATTTCTGCGACAACACCATTAGCGGCCACACGAGCGATACCTGATCCCCTGGTATAATAACCAGAGGGTACATAGGAACCATCCATTTGATAAAGAACCGTTCCAACAATAATTGGTGGGTCTACGATATTGCCGGGATTCAACAGGTAATAGGGAGCTCTATTGGTGGAGGAGCACATGGTCTGTCCCGATGATAGGACACTGGGGAAATAAGCCAGATTAACAATAGATGCTCCTGCTGGCAAATTACTATTACCAAAACAGTCGTATAATTGACCTTTATAATTATAACAGAATGTCTTGATCACATCTCCCTTCTGGTCTTTTATGGCAACTAAACGCTGCATCCCATCGTACTCGTAGTATTCCGTTACCCCACGAGGGTCGGTCTTGCTCTTCATACCGA
The DNA here is from genome assembly GCF_021442025.1 of Sphingobacterium sp. SRCM116780. Lineage (NCBI taxonomy): Bacteria > Pseudomonadati > Bacteroidota > Sphingobacteriia > Sphingobacteriales > Sphingobacteriaceae > Sphingobacterium > Sphingobacterium sp. SRCM116780. The sequence continues at coordinate 1,068,052 of NZ_CP090446.1, read as the reverse complement.
CCAAAGGTATGTATGTATAGCTGGTAATCATTGCTTTAGGGAGCCCACTCCTTAAGGTTGTCATCGCTGTATTGATAGCGGTTTCCGAAACTGTTAATAAGTTCAGATTATCAATGGTCGCTTGCCCCAGAACTGCCAATGCTTCTGCATAGGTCACATTCTTGATTTCTGCTATTGGATATTGGCCAGCATAACCCCACAAATAAGTAGTTGTTGGCTCTTCTTGGTTTTTTATTTCTAGTGGGTTTCCATATGTATCGTATACAGAAATTTCCAAATCTTTATTCAAGTTTGATGTTAAATTCTTCGTGTATTTTTTATTAAATTTTGATTTCCCAGAGAATAATTTAAATATATTCCGCTCAATTTTGCTTAATACTCCATTTTTATACATTTCTACTTGTATCGGTGAATTGATTTCATGTTGACTTCCTTTTTTGAGTGACTGAATAGCTGTAAATTCATCATTTAAAAGATTACCGCCAGATAAATTTATAGAAGTAATGTCATCTGGATAATAAGATTTCGTCTTTAATTCGACACCATCACTATTTGTTGTGATAACGGTTGAAGGCTCCATTGAATAAGTACTTTCATATAAATATTGGGTACTTTTTTCAATTTTCAAAGAGGAAGTACTGTCCATTTCAACTTTTGAATCCAAATTTACCGTGGCTGAAATAAGGTTATAATCAATGGTACGAATTGTACTCCATGGTAATGCCCAATCTGGATCACTAGTAGATGAAGGTTTCTCTACTTCAATACGTTGTTCATCTACATTAAATGGATTTGTATAGCTACTGGACAATACACTATGCCTACGATAATAAGCCATTTGAGGAATGATTACTTCTTTGTATTTTTTATACGCGTAACTGATCCTATTTTTTAATTTATATGTATTATTAATTTTTTCAAATATGGATTTATTTGTTAATAACGCTGTAGAATATAAATGGGGAATGAAGGAATCATAATACGTATTCTCTCGTGTATGGTTATCTGAAAATGTTTCACTTTTTTTATCAAAGACAGGTAATGAATAGTCATAGATAGTTTTCCCCAATGTCATGCCAGAGGCATCTTTTAGATATTCGGTAACTTCAGAATAATAAACAGGTTGTCTATAAGCTGCTTTAATAAAGCCTATTGGTTCAGAAAAGAATTCGCGATATCGATATCTGGAAGCTTTTTGAATATGAACAGACTGATAGGAATCTACAAGGGTTCCATTTAATGGAATACTTGTAATTAAAGTTGATGTTTGAAAATCATTAATCTGAGGTTGCCATGAAAGTTCTCCTACACCATTACTTCCATATTCGTATTCTTTGAAATATTCATGAGCGCCATCAAAATTCTTGACAGTCTTTATTCTAATCCCTGGTCCACTTTTTATCTGCCCCAGATAGTTGTATCGATTATCTTCATAAATAAATTCGGTACTTCCAAAGGTTGGATATGTTACTTTTCGCAACGTGCCAATTAATTTTTGAGTATAACTGGAATTTCGGCTAGTTATCGTACCAATAGTTACTGGATTCGCTAAATTATAGGGATACTGATAATTATTTATTTTATCAATTGGGATTAAATTAGAATTTGAATTCTCATTGGCATAACCCCAATAATCTTTTCCATAGCAATAGTCTATTAAGCTAGTACCATGCGCACTACCTTGATAATATTCAAATGAATACTTCTGATTGGATCCATTTGTTTCTGATCCATTGAATACCACATCTTTTATTGCTATTCCTTGATTATTTGGTATTGAAAATGATTTACCCAATAAATCCTGATAGAGAAAATCGATTTTTGAAATTAATGTATTGCTTACGGATTTATGTATGATTTTATTTAACGTATAATTATTTGTATTGTACTCGAATTCGACATTTCCAATACTGGACTCAATCAAAAGCAAATATTGAAGGGTATAATTTTCATTAGAAATGGTATTTGTAGTTTTCAAAACCAAAGAGGATGTTGGTGCACCATCAGTCGTTCCCTCAGGATAATTATAAAAATAATCTCCCAAGGTTGCTTTTGATCCATAAGAAAGGTTGCCACTTAAGTTTGGTTGAGAACTGGAAACAGCACCATATTTAAATCGGATAAATTCTTTCTCGGGTGTGGTAATTTTAGCAAGTAACCATGACATGGTGCCATCCGTACCACCGAAAGTATTCGTTCCTCCATAATTAACACTTGATTCAGTAATTGAGCCAAATACATATTCTACTCCATCGCTGTCAGTAACATAGAAAACACCATTTTGGAAACTTACTTTATAGGGGAAGTATTTTAGGAATAAGATTTCTCCTGAATTCCTTATGATAAAAGAAGAGGAAATACCTCTAAAACTTATGTTATATATATCATATTCTGTATCGTAATCCGAATTTGAGGGATGATCCATTGCTAATTGCAATCTGCGTTCATATTTTATTTGTTTCGCATTTCGATCGTCAGAAGATAAACTATTAAAATAGGTTGCATCTTTTTCCATTCCAGCAACATCTCGATAGCTTCTTAAGTCAGATATTCCTTTTATTTCCCTACTTATCATCCCATAAGCTTCTAATTTCCAGTTCAATCCTAATTCAGAAAAATTCATATCGACTTTTCTTCCAGAGGCATGGTATTTCGCTTCAATGGGTAATTGATAAGTTTTAAGTTTTAAAGATAATAATGGAATGGAAATATCGACTAAACCCGTACTAAGATCAACAGGATACTCGCCAAATTTCATAAAATTGAACGCTTGGGGAGAAGGAGGAATATAATCAGATCGTTGACCTAACACGTTGATACTAAAAATGACAACAAACAAACTTAATAGAAGATATTTCATAATTGACAACAGGTAATGAATAAAAATAAATTCGTTAAAAAAATATTTAAAATTTTCGGCGTAACTAGGTTAGTTTTTACGACTATCTCAGGTTGAAAGTATCTGATAACTATATGAGATACATCACAATTTTCTATATTTAGCGTTCTTGAGACAGAAAGGAAAAACAAAGTAAAATCTTTAAAAAATACTATGTTCTTTTTCTCTGTAAGACAAAAAGGCTTACAAATATGACAAAATATAAAAAAATAGCAGAGCTAGTGTAAAGGTTAATTGTATATGTTTTAATTCTTTAATTAAGAAAACATACAATAGTATAAAGTTAATAGTTTTTACATAATTTCAAAATTATTTTTTCGTTTAAGCATATTTAATAATATAAAAGCAATCTGAATTAATCTTTTTGTTGATTCACACTAGTAAATGACACAAATACGGGCATATAATTATTTTTCTGTTCTGTTGTAAATTTGTTTCTAATTTGATTCCCTGTTCTTTATAAAATTATTCTACTTCCGTAATAGATTGAATTTTTAAATTCAAGCATTTGATTTATATTTGAATAGCACAATACCTTCACGTTTGTTGAGTTCTAGTAAAAGATTGACCAAAAGAAAAGTTGCTTGGTATGGCGAAAAACCTTTTGAATACACGTATTCCAATACCGCCAAACAGGCATTGCCTTAGTCGCCAGCGTCACTGGAGCTGAAAAATCTAGTTGAAAAAGAAACGGGTGAAACATTTAACTCTTGCTTACTCAACTTATATCATACTGGTGATGAAGGAATGGCATGGCATAGTGATGGAGAAAAGGATCTAAAGAAAAAGGCTCTATAGGCTCATTGAGTTTTGGAGCAGAGCGTAAATTTGCTTTTAAACATAAACAAAGGAAAAATTAGAGCTGACTTTAGCAGATGGAAGTCTATTAATAATGAAAGATACGACACAGACCTATTGGCTGCACCGACTTCCTCCAACAAAAAAAGTCAATTCTCCAAGAATAAATTTAACCTTCCCCTCTGGTTTAAGTGTTCCAACGGGTCACTTAAATCTTTTATAGCAACCAGGTCTCCATACCGAAATACAGCACTACATAAATGTTATAGGGACATCCCCTTCCTTTCCATATTAATAAATCGATATCTTGTTGCTTTCGTGCAGTTTTTAATTTCATCGGTTTTGTTCTATTTCCAGACAAAGTCTTCGTTTTATATTGAATTTAAGTAACCTCAAAAATAGCGAACACTTAAACTCATGGGGATGTGATATATTTACTCTAAACAGCAGCATCTACTTTAAAAATATGCTGTTGTTCAAATGAAAGAACTGTTTGGTTAAATATTTCTGTTGCATTTGCTAACAGATCTTCCATTTTTCTTTCCAATTGAAGTAGTGTTTCAAAACCCACTTGAAAGTTATCCTCATAACGAGTTGCACGATAAATATTTCCGAGCAATTGAAGCAAATAAGTATCCTCCTCTTTTTCTTCGTCAAAAATGGTCGTGTACAAAGAGCTTAATTCTTTTGTCCAGCGATGATGACAACGGATAGAATGGGTAATTCTTTCCTTTGCTGTAAGCAGTAATTCTATGTACCTATACGTCAATTCAATAGTTTGGTGAAGCAGAAATGCAGCCATTGGATACTTATTCCGTTCTTTAAAATGATAATACCCATCCCGAAACTCTCCAATCTTTTGATGCTCCCTAGCACTCAATTCTATGGCAAGTTTCAATAACTTTACAGCATCAAAATCTAAGGGTATGGGCATAAAACCAGAACCTTCTTTCGGGTATATTCGCTTGTTTGGTTGACAAGACGTAAACAAGAACAGATTCCCTTCTCTTATTCTGTCTTTCGCCTGAAAAGCTATATAACACATTACACGATATTGTTCAAATTCCCTTATCGTATTGACAATTTTAGGTACCAGTTCACCCAAGGTCTTCAAGTACTTATTGGACACAAGAATGGTGAGTTCATAAGGAGTTGTATTGTGATCGTAAGTATTAAGGTAGATACACTCGATATTATATTTTGCTGTTAAAGCAAGAATAATCTCCTCGATATTATTCTGTTCATCTTGATTTAGTAGGATCATCATTTAAATTATTAGGTTCATATTGGCAGTATAACCTTGATTTTTGGTTTAAACAAATTAACCTAATCTAATTCATGTACCGTACTAAAACACTTTGTATCACACTAGTTTCAATAGTAAAATACAACAACAAGCTTGTATATTACTAAACCATACGATTGCTCTATAGGAAATACCATATTATTACTAACTTTGAGTTATGAGTAAGGAAAACAAGATCGGACCAAAAATTAGCCGCCTACGCGAACTACGTGGCATGAAGCAAGAAGCTTTAGCGGTAGCACTTGGAGTAAGTCAGCAGACCGTTTCCAATATTGAGCGAAGTGTGGAAATAGAAGAAGACTTGCTATCCCAAGTGGCGGAAATACTAGGCGTTACTCCTGAAGCAATTAAGAATTTTGACGAAGAAGCTGTGTTTAATATTATTAATAACTCATTTACCAGCAATGATTCTTCAACATTGAATGCCATTAACATACAACCTACATTCAATACTGTTGACAAACTGATCGAAGTATACGAGGAAAACAAAAAACTCTACGAGCGCCTACTCGAAGCCGAAAAATCAAAGGTTGAGTATCTGGAAAGATTGTTGAAAGAAAAGTAAAATACTTTTAGTTTGTTTCGTTTTTAATAAACAAAGAACCTGTAATTTCCCTTTGGAGATACTTTCATAATGTAAATGTTGTTTATTTTAGAAATAAACAACAGCCGTTCTCGAACCCATCTCCAAGAAACCTTTATCAAGAATTCAATATAATTAATTCTCTCAAGATGCAGAAAAATTTGGAAAGAGATTTAAATCTTTGTAAGAAACTGATAAAGCTAAAATAACTTTTATATATGCTATGGAGCTAATTTACCTATATATCGAGAATGACGGAAAGAATATAAAAGATTGTGAATTTAATTTTTCTTCGGAATTCCGCATTTCTTACGATCGAAAGAAGTACTTTATTACTGTTGATAAAAATGAAAAATTTGTTCCCAACTTCTGGGAGAAAAATAACATCTCTAATGTTACAGCGATCATTGGCAAAAATGGAGTAGGTAAATCTAACCTTATTAAGTTCATAATGAATCCTAATTCATCGAACGATGTAATACTTATCTACAAAAACATGAGTAAGATTAAAATTTATTCTAACATACAAGGTCTTCGAGAAAATAAACAGGGACATTCTGAATTTTTAACATTAAATAGAGATTTCGATCAATCAACTATACCTACAATTTATTATAGTCCAAACATACACCAATCTACTAATAGCATTTACTTAAAGAAAAATATCGATATCTCAATTCGTGGTTTAATCAATATAGATTTACAAAATCACTCAATCAATGGGACAGATTCTGGAGGATCCATGATTTCTATGGGAAAAATGATACCAACGACAGGTACTCTTATCATGATTATGGAAATTTTCTTAGACAGATTGATTTTTTGAACTTATATCCATCATTTGATATATCTAACATAATCCTTCCTTATAATTGCACTATAGAGACATATAGCTTAGGATTTAACCATAAAATACGCAAAAATGCAAAATGGGAAGCACTTATAAAGAGATATAAAACAAAGTTCTCCGATTCGTATAATATCGAGAAGCATAAGTCTGACAATTATAAGGCATTTTGGTATCTTTCACTTTTAATGGAGTTATTTAGCTTTTGTTTAGATATGGGACTAGAGCAAGAGATAATAGCATTCTCCGAATCAAATAAATCATTACATTACAGATCGTGTACGATACTTTTTTTTGAAAAAATATCAAAATCTAACCTTAAAAATGGAATAGAAATAAATAAGTTATTTTTATCTTTAGATGCCATTTTTCAATCAATCGAAGGAAAACCAAAATCTAATGCTTTAAATTCCATAATTTCTTTAACAGACGCTAAAGAAATAGTAACGGTCTATTCTCAACTTTTATTCCTGTATAATAATGATTTGCTTGAGAGATATTCGAGAAACGAGGTGGCGAGAAGAGATCTATTCTTTGAGCAATGCTTCAAAGTAAAATGGGGATATCCTCTTTCTTCTGGGGAAGAAGCATATTTGATTTTTTTAGCTAATCTCAATTATGCAAGATCACAAATCAAACACCAAGACACACATCAAATATTGATTTTAGACGAACCCGAATTATCGTTCCACCCTGAATGGCAACAAAAATTTCTTAACTTATTGCTCAATGCTGTAGAACAACTCTATCCTGAATTCAAATTTCAAATAATAATAGCATCTCACTCTCCAATTCTTGTGTCGGACTTTCCGAAAGATAATATCATTTTTCTAGATAAAAATAAAAACGGTACTTGCAAAGTTGTAAAGTCAATCAGTAGAGATAATACATTTGGAGCTAATATTCATACCTTATACAGAAATAGTTTTTTTATTGACGGGCTTCCAATTGGCAATTTTGCTAAGAAAAAAATAAACCAGTTATTTAATGACCTTGAAAATAATAAACTATTCCGTCAGTCTATTTTAAAAGAAATTCAAATGGTGGGAGAACCCATTATCCGTGATCAACTAATGAAATTGTACAAGCAACGAGAAGGATTACCAGATGATATAAGCATCAGGATATTTGAACTTGAAAAAGAAATAAGCATTCTAAAAAGAAAACTAGATGATCAAAATTGAACGTAATCTAGAAGAAATTGCTCTTCTATATTTGACTAAATTAAAAGAGTGCAAACGTAAAAAACAATATCCCATTAATAGTTGGTTTATCGACAAAATAGATGAACTAATATTAGCTAAGCCTGATGAATTCAATCAAATCAACGAAGAGTTTGAAGCATTATATTACTCTAACAATGAAAATGTTCAAAGATTCAGAAGATACATGGATAATCAATATAAGACGATGTGCGACAAGCATGGCTATTGGTTAGCAAAAGAGCTCAATGTCAATACTTGTCCGTACTGCAATAGACAATATACTTTCACTACAGATAAAAAGAAGAAAATTAGACCCCAGTTTGATCATTTCTTCTCTAAATCGAAATATCCTCACCTAGCGTTGTCATTTTATAACCTTATACCATGTTGTCCTACATGCAATCATGTCAAATCAGATCATGTGAGTGAGTTACTCCATCCATATTTTGAAGGCTATGATGTGAACTGCCGATTTTCGGTAAACCATAGGGAATTCATGCTTGAAAAAGATTCGGATATTAAGGTATCAATTGACACTTTGATTGAATGTGATGATGAAAACTTCAAAATAAAGTGCAAAAACAATATACGCACATTTGCTCTAAAAGAATTATATCAAGAGCATACTGATTACATTGAAGAAATAATTTTAAAAACTTACTCATATAATCAGGAGTATTACAATGGTTTAATAGAAGATTTTTCTAGAATGGGGAAATCTACAGGTGAAATACATCGTTTGATTTTTGGAAATTACATAGACAGAGCAAGTAATGAGCAACGACCTCTTTCTAAGTTAACAAGTGATATTTTGGAACAAATTGGCTTACAAAAATACAGTTATGAGACGTAAAGAAAAAATGATAGAAATAGCTAATGAGGTAGTAGATTCACGTTATTCTTCAGCTAAAGAGCAGCTCCATGACGCGCAATTACTTATAGAACTAAGAAAACAGCACCTGTCAAAGTTATCACAGGTCGATATTTTTAGAGCAAAACTGATGCAATTAAAACTTCAGATGGAAGAATTCTTGAAATCATCTGAATACGATAATGAACCTCATTTCACGACTTTTCTTGAAACATACATAGACGCATTATACAATAAAAAAAGTGAATTTGCTAAGGATATAGAAGTGACGCCAGTATCCCTTAGCCAAGTGCTCAACAGTCACCGTGAGCCAAAGGCAGAGTTCATGTTAAAGCTCATGATCCACTCGGAGCGTGCTTTTAAACTTATTGGCAGTTTTCCTGAAAAGATATGGTATCAAGTTTATTTTCAGGAGAAGATGAATAAAACGATGATCAATCAAGAAAAATTACGTCCAGAGGTTGAAAAGAAGATTAAATTTGAATCATTGGTTTAGAAGATTCTCATTATTTGGTTGCTATCCTATGGAACCTTTGTCAACAATCTTTGAACGATCCTTATAAAAATCCAAGAGATGAAATTCAAACTATTCTTATTCCTATTATTTTTTTCTAAAATTGGTTATTCTCAAAGTGAGAAACTTGACGAATATAAAGTAGCCAATATCAAGAATGTGATCGCGTTATTCAAACAGAAAGATAGTAGCAAAATTTCAAATATAATTAGCTTCCCTTTACGCAGGGAATATCCAATACCTAATATTAAGGACAAAAATGAGTTTAAACAACGGTTCAGCGAAGTCTTTGACAGCATCCTTATTGAGAAGATTGCTCATTCAAAAATTGAGCAGTGGTCAGAAGTGGGTTGGAGAGGAATTATGTTAGATGATGGTGTTATCTGGATAACAAGTGATAAAGGAAAAATAACTGCCGTGAACTATCAAAGCGACTTTGAAAAAAAGCTAAGAAAAGACTTAGTCGCTAAAGAAAATTTACATCCTTCTTTAAAAACTTTTAAAAATCCGATTTACAGCATAAAGACTAAAAAATTTCTAATTAGAATTGATGAACTGGCGAATCATACATACAGATATGCTTCTTGGAAAATAGATGAAAAAGAATCTTCAAAACCCGATATGATCTTAAATAATGGTGAGTTCATATTCCAAGGAAGTGGTGGTAATCATGTGATTACTTTCTCAAATAAAAATTATAAATATAAGGTTTACAGAAACATGATTGGAGAGGATCATGCAGCAGACATTACTCTTGTTGTCGAAAAAGATGGTCAAGTAATTTTAACAGAAAACGGAACATTAATTACTAAATAGACAACAAATCATTGAATTAAAAGTTGATACAAAAACATCTGACTAATTGCACAAAATGACTCCGTCAAAAATACACTGGAAGTACACCGTTGCAAGAGTAATTTTATTCTGCCTTTGCTGTGCATTGATGTTAATCGTATGTGCTCCGATGACCAAAAATTTACCCAAGCCTTGGTCTGACATACTACTGGGCAGTATTGCCTCCATTGCGGTATTTATATTAACCGTAGTATTTTCTCGTTGGGAAAATCTTCAATTATCTGAAATTGGCGTAGTTCCGAGAAAACAAACTTTACCCCTATTTGGATGTGGTTTTGGAATCGGTTTATTATTAGCTATTGCGCAAGGATTATTGGTTATAACATTCAGTGATGTAAAATTAATGTATGCTCCCCAAACATCTACAATAACAATTTTTCTGACACTTATTCTGTATTTAATTTTGGCCTTTAGAGAAGAGTTAGCATTTCATGGGTATGCTTTACGAAGCCTTACTTATGCAATTGGCTCTTGGAAAGCGCAATTAATGATTGCCATTATATTTTCCTTAGAACACTTCGCTGGTGGCTATACCGTTACGCAAGCTTTTTTAGGAGCTGGAATCGGGTCAATTCTATTTGGTATTGCTGCATTAAAATCAGGAGGTATTGCTTTACCAGTTGGACTTCATGCCGCATGGAATTTTGGACAGTGGTCTATCGGATTTAAGAACGAACCAGGAATTTGGCAAACTATAATTGCAAAAGGATACGAATCAAAATACGAAATTGTAAATTTTACTTTTTACCTCCTTGTTATGCTTATAGCAATCGCCAGTTTCTATTTCTACAAAAGGAAATAAGCATGCCCCCCCTCTGGTTTAAGTGTGTTCCAACGGGTCACTTAAATCCTTTATAGCCACTAGGTCTCCAGACCAAAATACAGCACCACATAAATGTTATCGGGACATACCCCTCCTTTCCATATCTACAAATCTATGTCTTGTTGCTATCGTAAAGTTTTTAATTCCATCGGTGCTGATCTATTTCCAGACAAAGTCTTCGTTTTATATTGAATTTATTGACCGCAGAAATAGCGAACATTTAAATCAGGCGGAAAATCGAAAATAGCCCTATAAGTGACATAGCTATTTTCGATTCTTGTCTTTTTGAACTATTTTTTCTATCCTTTTAATTTTGAATAAATGACAGTATCAATAAATTGCCCATTATAGAACTCACTTTCCTTAAAATATCCCTCTTTAATAAAATTGCATTTCTCCAATACGCTGGCTGAGGCCAAATTTGCTGGATCAATCAATGCTTCGATTGAATGAAACTTCATTTCATTAAAGCCATAATTAACGACTTCATTAATTGCCTCAGTAATATAGCCTTTTCCTTGAAATTCCGGAAGTAGCATATAGCCAATTTCAGCTCTGTAATGCTCAGGTTTTATATGGTAATAACCAATGGTACCAATCATTTTAGGATCATCCTTTAAAGTAATCACCCAATTAATCATTTCATTGGCACTAATTTTTTCATCGGTTAATTTCAGGAATTCTGATATTTCCTCAAGAGTTGTCGCTACTGGTCGAGGAATATATTTCATTATTTCTATATCAGAGCGCAGTGCAAATAGTCCATTGATATCATTTAAATCAGCACGTCTAAACTTTAGTCTTTCTGTCTCCAACTCAGGAAAAGTTGAGAAATTTACAATCAGCATATTAGTTTATTATTTCCATAAAGTTATGAATATTTCTAAATAATTTGATTGTTATAAGAGGATGGAACATTAAGGAGTTTGTTTAGGTTATACTTCTAAAAACCATGTAGTCCTTTTGTAGTTACACAACTCGTACCTGTAGTACAAGTGTGGTCGTGAAAAAAATAGATTTATGTAAAAAATTCAGCATTTTTGTTTAAGCCAATTAATTCTATCGGATGTGATCTGTTTTACATTTTTCATATAAAGATTATCGGAAGAAGAGAAAAAACTAATCAGGAACGATATTTGAAAGATAAAAATATGAGCACGCGATACCAAATTGTAGTAATAATGATAAACCCATGGAACAATTAAAACATTTCACGCAAGAAGGTCATGTATATAAACTGAAACCGCAATACGTCTTCAATAGCATCTTCATAACCCTTCTCCTCTTAGTGGCTGCATTAGGAGCTTATATGCAGGAGCCTATGATGATGTGGATACCTTTGATCGTTGCCATACTTGCTGGTATTAGCATGTTCAATAAGAGCCTGATCATCGATATGAACAATAAGGAAATAAGAGTTAGAAAAGGATTGATCCCTATTGCTGCAACCATCCCGATTACCGATATTCAGAATTTTGAACTTTTTGCTATGAAGCAGCTTTTGATTACGACCAATACCATGCTGAATGTGTATTACCTGAAGAATGAAAAAAGAAAGTCAGCCAATCTTGCACAAGGTTTTACGAAAAAAGCGATGCAGAATATCCTAAATGAAATACAAGAAATTATAGATTATGCGTAATCTGAAAGTTTGTCAATCTACAAAACAAAAATAACACCATTGAAAGAAACAATGGTGTTATTTTTTTAGACTTATTACGTTGCAACTATTTTCCTATTAAAGGCAAGTACTTTTTCTTGTTGTCTATGATCACCCAAACAATAACAGCGAGTAATACTAGTGCAATCGGTAATCCTGATGGAGCCGTACAGATATTAGCGAGTAATATACCTATTAAGACAGGCAAGAGAACAATAGCGCCAAGAGGTCTGGTTTTTGGGAAAACTAATAGCAACCCTCCCAGAATTTCTATAGCGCCTACCAACGGTAGCAACCAGCCTATTTCCATAAAAGCTTTTCCTGCTTTTACCATTTCTTCAGGCATGTCCTTGGGCATCGGCATGTAGTGAAAAAACTTGTCTAAACCCGCATTGATAAACATTAAACCCGTTAACAGGCATAAAATCAATAAAATTTTGTTTTTCATAAGTATTTAAATTTAAAGATCAATAAGTTACTAACAAATATGCAACTATTTGGTTTAAATACGTTTACAAAAAACTAAGAAAATTAAAATTCTGATTTAAAACTATCCAAATGTCCGTTTTTAAATGGTCGGCATGTTATTTTATCAAATAAATAGTTGTTTTGCTCTGAAATGCCTGTTCGAGCGTTACAGTAACTTGAATGAGGTCTTCTTCATTATTCTCCAGATGCCACGATACATCTTCAGCAGGAACTTTTAAGGTATGAAAAACAGCATCCTGATCTCTGAAATCAATATCTGATTTTAATAGATTAGCGCCTGTCTGTTCGAACAATTTGCTAACCTCATTTTTATCAACTTGCGCGACCCGACCAACTTGATTATCAAAATCTGCTAACTCTTTAGGTCGCTCCATAGGGTATTTACTTCCTAGATAGGAAGCGTATAAATCTCTATTTCCAGTACGTAAGGCTTCATTTTTATATATTATCCGTTCGGGTGATAGATTGAAGTCAAAATCTTCTGGATTTTCCAAAAAACCAAATGATTTGTTGTAATGATTAATTCTTTCTTCTAATGTCATACACATATCTCCTATTAAATTTTGATCCTTGTTAACTAAATATAGTAAAAAAAATTATAGGCTTTCCAAGTGTACCTGTCTGTTTTTGAAGACTTAACCTATTTTAACAATCTGTACACATAGAAATAGGTTGCTAGCAATAATTGGAAAAGGGATACGATGATATGGGGTTATTAACGGAAAAACAGTTTCGTATCCAGTTCGTATGGAAACACAAAGACCAACAATCGCATTTGAATCATTGATGCTATTAAACGAGAAGAGCACCCGGTTGGATGCTCTTCTTGTTTAATAAAGACCTTATATGTTAAACCGTTACTTTTTTCTTAACAAATACTTTTTTAAAGCCTGTTATGAGTATGACAAGTAACAAACCTGCCACTATACCATAACCAATTTGTTTAAGCCTTGACGGAACGCCAGGTAAAAAATGATGTAAATAATCGATATTATGTTCGAAGATCCCACCAGAAACCAAGATCAAGGCAATTGTACCCACAACTGCCAGGATTTTAATGATGATGGGTAAAGATTTTACCAATAGATGTCCAAACTTGGCAACAGGGCCTGTATCATTTGATCGTTTGATCAATTTGTATCCAGCGTCATCCATCCGTACGATCAAGGCAACGATACCATAGACACCAATAGTGGCTAATAAGGCAACCACAGAGACTGTCAATATCCGAATGGCTAAACTTTCTTCTAACACCGTGCCTAATGCGATAATAACAATCTCCACAGAAAGGATGAAGTCTGTTGTAATGGCGGATTTCACTTTTGCTTTCTCGGCAACACTGCTGTCCTCTTCAATTTCTTCCACCACTTCATGTCCTGTTTTTTGTCGATGAAATAAATATTCTATAATTTTCTCGACACCCTCATAAGCTAAGTAGAAACCACCTAATACCAGAATAAGCTTGATCGCAACGGGAGAAAAAACATTCAATAATAATGCAATAGGAACAATAATGAGCTTATTGATCAACGAACCTTTTGTAATAGCCCACAAGACAGGGATTTCACGGGAAGAAAGAAAACCTGTTGCTTTTTCAGCATTTACAGCCAAATCATCTCCAAGAATTCCTGCCGTTTTACTCGCTGCAACTTTACTCGTAACCGCAACATCATCCATCAATGCAGCGATATCATCCAATATCGCAAATATACCTGAAGCCATATTTTGTTTTAATTTTTTTTGTATCGCAAAATATAAAATGATTTCCATAATCAGAAAACTAAGGATACCTTTTCCTAACCTTCTTCGGACTTTCTCCTAACCAACTTCTAAGTTTCACTACCTCTAGCTTGCTGTTTCTAAACTGTTGTCTCGCCTTTTCCCCGATGCAGGTGTGGTAAAACAGTGGTGCACGTGTGGTGCAAAGGCGGTGGACGATAGAATAAAGTCCGAAGAAGGTTAGAAGTTGGTCTAAAGAAAACCTAATAAAAGTACTTATAAGACAGTTTATTAGCTTAAATGAAGGACTATAAAACAGAAAATAACAGCAAATTACCGTGGTATCATCGATAATAGAACCACAAAACCGCTGAATAACACCACAAAAACCGCAATAAAAGGAACTAACTTGCGACCCAAATAAAACGATGATACAAATTGCCATTTTCAGTGATGTACACGGAAATCTACCTGCTTTAGAAGCCGTATTAGCAGATATTGCTGCTAGAGGTATTCAACAAACCTATTGTTTAGGTGATCTGGTTGATTTTGCACCTTGGGGTAACGAGGTTATTGAACGTATCCAAGAAGAACAGATTCCTTGTTTATTGGGTAATCATGACGAACGCATCGCTTACGATCTGCCTATTATTCCTTTGCCAAAACATACTGCTGAAGAAACAGCCTGTCGTATCCTCGCCATTCAGCACTCCAAAAACAATATCTTAGAAAAGAACAAAGCTTTCCTTGCCCAATTGCCCTATTTGATGCAATTGGATATTCAGGTGAATCAGAAACATTGGTGCATTCAACTCGCACATGGTAGTACAGAAAGCAACGAACATTATCTGTACGAAACCGAACCTGATGCTACCTTTACATCTTTATTAGCTGAAGCAAAAGCCGATATATTGCTGATGGGACATACCCATCTTTCTTTTATTAAATCATTTGGCAACAAATGGGCGATAAACGTCGGATCTGTAGGTCGATCAAAAGAGCAAAACAAGGATGCTACTTATCTTTTATTACAGCTGGATGAAGATCATATCCAGGCGGAGATTATCCGAATCCCTTATGCTATGGAGGAAGTTATAGACAAAATAAAAGCGAGTGACATTCCTGATTTTTACGCAAATTTCTTAGCATCCTCGCAAGCCTATTCTACGACCTGATCACAGATGCGGCAAGATAGCCGTTGTCCTTCGTCGTGTCATACGAAAGGGGGATTGATCGACCTAGTATAGGGCTTCCTTATTCATTTGCATACACCTGGTTTAACCAGTCGAACAAAGGCCGATCTTTCGTGTCCGAAATTGGATTTTTTTCTCCAGTCGCTTTTAAAACAGCTTCAAAGGCTTTTGCTATCGCCGTATCATCCCGATTGCCGAAGAAAGAAATGATCAAGTCTTTTTCAATATTCACATAGACGATGTTGTGAAATCCTGTGGATTCTCCCGAGTGGAAAAGAATAGGTTGATTATTCGCTATTGTATAAAACCAGCCCATACTGTAGGCAATATTATCTTTTACGGGGTGGTTATTCGCTTGAATAAATTCCATGATGTCAGCATTATGGAACTTTGTGGTTAAACGATTATTCATCCACGTATGGTAATTGATTGGGGAGAAGTAAACTCCTCCATCCCCTTGCGTAGCACTGGTCAGACTTTGATCGGCATAGACATAGAAATTCTGCACCGGATGATACCCATAAGCACGCTGTTGAATTTGAGAATAGGGGAAATAAACCAAACCATCTGTAACATCTGCTGGAAGAAATAACTCTTGTTGCACAAAGGATGAGAATGGTTTTCCACTTACTTTTTCTACCACAAGGGCTAAAAGGCAGTATCCTGTATTGCTGTATCGAAAAGCGCTACCTGCAGGAAAATAAACTGTATTCTTCTGTTTGATATACTGTAATACATCCAAGTCAGTCAACTGTTTATGCAGTTGTTCCGGTAGTAAAGATTCATAATCCAAGATCCCAGAAGAATGGTTTAGAAGTTGCTGAACGGTTATGGTTTTTAATTTATCTGGTAGTTCATCGAAGTAAGTATCCAATGGATCACTTATTTTCATCTTGCCTGTTTCAATTAACCGATAGATGGCAGATGCTGTTATCTGTTTACTCACAGAGGCCATTCTGAAATGAGTGTTATCATCAATTTTTCGATGCTCCTCCAAATGGGCTAAGCCTTGATGGAAACTGTATTTCAATTTTCCATGTTGTGAAATTCGAACGGCAATACCAGGCGCTTGTTCGTCAGGATAATAGCCGTGTAATTGCTTGTCTAATGCTTGTTGATCAATTTCTTGAGCCATAACCACTTGAACCAGAAACATGGCGACAAGTAGACTGACTTTATTGCGCATGTGAGGTTTTAATTTCAGATAATTCAAAATGAACAGGTTGAATCGGGTAATCTTGTTTATCTGTTTTCACTTGGCTGATTTTCAAGATCACATCCAATCCTTCATATATTTCACCAAAGACAGTAAAATCATGATCCAAACGAGGTTGTCCGCCTATTTTCAAATAGGTTTCGCGTTGTTCTTTGCTGTATTTGATACCCTTTTTCAATTCCAGTTGGTCAAGATCTTTATTTGTTTGCTTTTTACCTACAACAAAATAAATCTGATTCAGGAAAGAAGCTTTTTCTGGATTACCATCCCGACCAGCACCTAATGCGCCTAATTTATGGTAGGCTCTGTCATCAAACTCTGCTGCCAAACGAGGTTTATGATGTGATGGATCCGCTGCTTCTCGCTTTTCAATATCGATATCATGTTCCCCCCCTTGCACAACAAAATCTGAAATGATGCGATTGAATAATGCGTCTCGATATACTTGGTCTTGTATCGCATGCAGTATAAGATCCCGATGTTTGGGTGTATAATCATATAAAACAACTTTAAAGTCGCCATAATCCGTGTGGAATAACAAACGATGTGTTTGACTTTTTGCAACGAGTACATATACTAAACAGCACAAGGAAAGGAAGAACTTTTTCATAGACTTAAATTTAAAATTGAAGATAGCGCAAATTATTTTAAATAAAAACGAAATGTCTATTTTTTGAATCTGCTCATCACCTACTATCTTCAGAACAATCGATAAAAAAGGGCATCCGAAGATGCCCTTATCTAACTAACTCGATAAATTTTAATTCCCTTTCAAATCCACCTACGATAGCTAAAGTTGTATATTTCATGAAATCAAACTTATTTCTGATGTTAAAAATAAGGCAATAGGTTTATGTCAATGTTGAAGTTAGTATTGAATCGTCATCTACAGCATTCAAGGTAAATGAAAAGATGCTTCCTGAGCCATATTCGCTTTGAACAGTAATCTCCCCTCCTTGTGCTTCGATAAATTCCTTGCTGATACTCAATCCTAAACCTGTACCTTCTTTTTTAGTACCTGGTATACGGAAATAACGTTCAAATATCTTATCCACATATTGTTGCTCGATCCCAGGTCCAGTATCCTGAATGGAGAACTTAACTTTATTGTTCACCGGTTCGACACGAATAAAAATAGTGGAACGTTCATAAGAGTAACGTACGGCATTGGACAATAGATTGGTGAGCACCCAAGCTGTTTTTTCACTATCCGCCAATATTTCAGGCACATGATCATGCATCACTAACTGGAGTTGGATATGCTTTTGTTCTGCCATGGCTTTTGTCGCATTCATCGCATATTCGACGAGTTCGCTCGCCTGAGTCCTTGCTACGTTGAGCTGAATGGTTCCACTTTCCACCTGCGTCATATTGAGTAATTCACCCGTTATTTTCAATAATCGTCCTGTGTCATCCCGAATACTTTGCACCAGATTAACCTGATCTTCATTCAGCACACCAATCTGTTTATTCTCTAACAGTTGTAAACCCATTTTTATAGAAGCGATCGGTGTTTTCAGTTCATGTGATATCGTGGCAATGAAATTTGTTTTTGCAAAATCCATTTCCTTAAATTGGGTGATATTTCGAAGCATAATGACCTGACCAATAAACTGTGAGGTGGTTTCTCCTGTAGGAACGATATTGATATCGACCACCTCTTTTTCAAAATAACTTTCTTTCCCATCCGCATAGATTTTCAAGAGTTTGATCTCCCCTTTTTGCTTATCTGGAAAAATGTCTTTGATAAAATCTCGAATCAGATCATTATGGACAGCGACATCCTGTATTTGTTTCCCAATCAATTGCTCCGCTTGCAATCCTGTTATTTTCAACGCCTCTTCATTGGCAAAAAGCACCTGTTTGTGTTCGTCAATACCAATGACAGGATCATGCATGTTATTGATGAGTGTCTCAATCCTTTTTTTACCTTTCAGTATTTTATCCAATTTACTCTCGGCATACTCTTCGAGTTTCTCAGCCATGGTATTAAAAGAATTTGCAAGATCTCCAAATTCATTACGTCCTTCATAATGAATCCGTTTCTGATAGTTTTCATTCGCAATTTGTTTAATACTTTCGGTCAATTCTTTTATCGGATTGGCAATATTGGAAGGAAGATTAACGATCAGTACAAAGGCAATCAAAAAACAAAGAGAACCTGTGATAGAGATAACAGCAATAGCCTTTTCGGCAGTCACATCAGCAATATTACTTTTACGTTCAATGGCTTCCATATTGAGCCGCATCAATTCTGTAATATCTTTTCTAATCCTAGAGACCAGACTCACATCCCCTTGATTTCGGATAAATTGATAAAAATGCTTTTCTACCAATAAAGTTGCTTGTGCCTCTCCGATTTCAGTCACATTATTTTTTTGCTTTTCTAAATTCTCTTTAAAATCATGCAAGGCAGTAGCATCGGAAGCTCCTTCTTCTAAGGCCAATAACATATTTCGACCATATAGCAAGGTATTGTAATTGGCCACAAGGATATTATTGGTGTCCCTTTTTAATTGATTGATATACCAACCACTTACGATGACCAATAATACGATCATGAGAAAAAGTAAACCTACACCAAAGGTTAATTTTGTTTTTATGCGCATTATGAAAGAATTATAAGGTCAATTTTTTCTTTTGAAAGCTTGTTTAACAGCGTATTAAAAGTATTTGTCGCCAAGATGATCTTCATTAAACCAAGATGAGGTTTTCCGATACATACGGTGGTTATCTTCCGTTCTTCACATTGCTCAATAATGGCTTTTGTGATTTGCGTATGATTTACTTTGATGATTTCGGCTCCCAATTCTGTCGCTAATTTAAAATTATTAATCAAATGTCGTTGTTTATCTAACGCTATTTTCGTCACACTTTCTTTTGGTGTCTGTACGTACAGTACAAACCATTTACTGTTGTAATAGTTTGCTAATCGTGCTGTCTTGCGGATCACAATGATCGCTGTTTTATCGTTTGAGCTGATACAAGCTAAAAACTGTTCCTTCTTGACGCCCTTATGCTGCACAACTTCCTTTTCTACTTTTCGCTGTACTTGTGCAGCCACTTCTTTCAACGCCAATTCTCGCAATTGCAGGATATGATCGGCATTAAAAAAATTGGATAATGCGGTTTCAATTTTAGCTGCAGCATAAATTTTACCTTCCTTCAATCTATTGATCAACTCTTCTGCTGTCAAATCGATGTTAACGACTTCATCTGCCAATGCAAGTACGCTGTCTGGAATCCGTTCCTTGACATCAACTCCAGTAATATCTTTGATCTCATCATGTAAACTTTCGATATGTTGAATATTGACGGCACTAATAACACTGATCCCAGCATCTAATATATCCAGCACATCCTGCCAACGTTTTGCATTCTGACTTCCTTCAATATTGCTATGGGCCAGTTCATCAACGATTACGACTTCAGGATGAAGATTAATAACGGCCTGTACATCCAGTTCCTCCAATTCTTTCCCTTTATAGAACAATTGGCGTCTGGGTATCAACGGCAGTCCTTCCAACAGGGCATGTGTTTCCTTTCGATAATGGGTTTCGATATACCCTATTTTGATATCGATACCATTATGCAAAAGGGTATGCGCTTCCTGCAACATGCGGTATGTTTTACCGACACCTGCACTCATACCAATGTACAGTTTAAATTTTCCCCTCTTTGATTTTTTAATCAAGTTGAGGAAGTGTTCCGCATCTTTTCTTTCGTCCATACAATAACAGATCAGTTTATAAATTTTCAAACCTATAGTGCAATCACCCCAATAGGTTTGAAATAAGAATAACTTAAAAACGGATCGATAGCGATGTAATTCCGATCACATTATCTTTACGCAACACATCCTCTCGATCTACAAAAATAGGGTCTTTGCTCTGTAGTTTTTTCAATTCTGTCCGCCAGATCAAATTTGAAAGAATCTGATAATCCAATGTAAAAGAATACCCAAATGTTTGAAACCCATCTGCTGTCCCTGTAGCGATCATCACACCATTTTTATCCTGATAATATTCTCCTCGGAGTGCACATCCCCAACGATCAAAAGGTTTGTAGCTTGCAATCAATACAGGTGTAAACCAGGTATAATAAGCTGTGCTCCCTTTTTCTTTCTGCTGTGCTCCAATATCTAATCCTGTAATTAAAACAAATTGATCATGGAGTTGAAACTGTCCATAAAAATGATGAAAATAACGCATTTTCCGCACACTATCCGCCTGATCACTACCGACAAAAGAACTGCTATTCAACGTTATCTTCTCATTTGGTTTATACGTCAACTGATGCCCAAATGCGGGAGTGCTATTGCCATCAACCCGTTGGATCCGTTGCCAACCATTTAAAAGTAAACCACTGAGCATCCATTTCCCATCAGCAGTTGTATACGATAGCTTAGCACCCGTTTCAAAATAGGGTGAATTATCAGCTCCTATACTACGTGTCAAGGTATAACAATCTTTACTAATTGCACTTTCAAAACCAATATGGGAGGGTAACACCCCGACATCTATCCATAGATTATGTTTTTCAGAAAGCTTCACCCCTACATTGGCTTCGTATATATTTTTCAATGCTGCTGGTTCTGCAGCATAATTTGCCTGCACATAGGTCCCTACGCCCAATGCCAGATTTGTCCTGATTCTTTCTGTTTCATAATTCACTTTAATAAGACCCAGATTCACATTCACCTCATTATTGCGATGGTGACTATATACAAATCCAGGACGATTGTTCTGTTTGGGATTAGCAAAATCATATTGATCATAAATCTCAACATATCCGCTGATCGTGATCGGATTTTCCTTCTCCAACTTTTCCTGTGCTTGCAGGTTGTAGATCGTACTTCCTAATAAGACAGAAAAGATCATTTGTCTTTTCATGTTGGTCGTCCCTATTTTTTAGCCAATTGATCCAATGCAATATTCAGTTTCAACACATTAATTTTCTCTGGACCAAAAATTCCAAAAAGTGGTTTTTCTGTCTTATTTTTTATCAGTTCCAGCAAAGTTGATTCTGGTATATTTCTAATTTTAGCGATTCGTTTTACTTGCACTTGAGCGGCTTGTACAGAAAAATGAGGGTCTAAACCACTCCCACTTGCAGTAATCAAATCGACAGGGATTTCACTTTTTTTAATCTGTGGATTGTGCACTAAAAAAGTATCAACACGATTTTGTACTGCTGCGAGATAGTCCGCATTAGAAGGTGCTTTATTGCTTGCTCCTGAACCTGCGGCATTATAATTTACGGCTGAAGGCCGTGACCAAAAATACTCATCCTTGGTAAAGGATTGTCCAATGTTACTGTAATAAGTCTTCCCATTGAAGGTAACAATTTCTCCCTTTCCTCCATTGGGAGATGTTTTTGCAATCATCCAGACTGCAAATGGGTAGATCACAGCAAAACAGACGATCAAAACAAGGGTCAATTTGATTGCTGCTAAAATATCTTTTTTCATGGTATTGATTTTATATAAATAAGGAAACAAACAGGTCAATGGCTTTAATCCCCACGAAAGGAACCAATATACCTCCTAAACCAAAAATTAGTAAGTTTCTGCGTAACAAGGCACTGGCACCGATCGGTTTATAAGCCACCCCTTTCAAAGCCAATGGAATCAAAAATGGAATGATGATCGCATTGAAGATAACAGCGGATAAAATAGCACTTTCAGGGCTATGTAAATGCATGATGTTCAAGCCCTGTAATGCGGGGATAGCCGTGATAAACAATGCGGGGATGATCGCAAAATATTTGGCTACGTCATTTGCTATACTAAACGTTGTGAGTGTACCTCTGGTCATCAATAGCTGTTTTCCAATTTCCACCACTTCAATTAATTTCGTAGGGTCATTATCCAAATCCACCATATTACCAGCTTCCTTGGCCGCTTGTGTACCACTATTCATCGCAACACCCACATCTGCTTGTGCCAATGCAGGTGCATCGTTGGTACCGTCACCCATCATCGCAACCAAACGTCCATCTGCTTGCTCTTTCTTGATGTAGTTCATCTTATCTTCTGGTTTCGCTTCAGCGATAAAATCATCTACTCCAGCTTTTTCAGCAATATATTTCGCTGTCAACGGGTTATCACCGGTCACCATCACGGTTTTGATACCCATTCTGCGTAAACGTTCAAATCGCTCTTGAATACCTGGTTTGATCACGTCTTGCAACTCGATCACACCTAAGGCTATTTCATTTTCGGAAACAACCAATGGTGTACCACCATTTTGTGAAATTGTCTTCACCTGTTCTTCAATCTCCACAGGAAATAGATGCCCAGCTTTTGTTACGATATCCCGAATGGCATCGGTCGCTCCTTTTCGGATACGGGTATTGTCATAATCAACACCTGAACTTCTGGTTTCTGCTGTAAACTTGATGAAAATGGGAGATTGAACCGCATACAATGATGGGTTAATCGCTGCCAGTTCAATAATGGATTTACCTTCGGGTGTTTCATCACTCATGGAACTTAATACGGCAGCTTTGATCAACTGCTTTTCATCAATGCCATTCGCTGGATAAAAATGCGTTGCTTTTCGATTACCAATGGTAATTGTTCCTGTTTTATCCAACAGCAATACATCGATATCTCCTGCTGTTTCTACTGCTTTACCACTTTTGGTAATGACATTTGCCCGCAATGCGCGATCCATTCCTGCAATACCAATCGCAGATAACAAACCTCCTATCGTCGTTGGAATCAAACAAATAAATAACGATATAAAGGCTGCAATGGTAATTGGAGCATGTGCATAGTCTGCAAAAGGTTTTAACGTGACCGTTACAATGATGAATACCAATGTAAAACCAGCCAATAGGATTGTTAAGGCAATCTCGTTTGGTGTTTTTTGACGGCTAGCTCCTTCTACCAAAGCAATCATTTTATCTAAAAAACTTTCTCCAGGTTGGGTGGTTACCTGTACCAAAATTTTATCAGACAAAACTTTGGTTCCCCCTGTTACGCTACTCTTGTCACCACCTGCTTCACGAATGACGGGTGCTGACTCTCCTGTTATCGCGCTCTCATCGATCGTGGCTAAACCTGATATGATTTCTCCATCGGAAGGAATTGTATCTCCTGCCTCACAGATAAAAATATCTCCTTTAACCAATTGAGCAGAAGATATTGTTTTTCCATTTTCTAATCGTGCAGGAGTTTCTTCTCTTGTTTTCCGTAAACTATCCGCTTGCGCTTTTCCTCTTGCTTCGGCGATTGCTTCGGCAAAATTGGCAAATAACAGGGTGAGCAATAGCACTAGGAATAAGATAAAGTTATAGCCAAAATTTCCTTGTGATGTTCCTCCTGTTAATGTCCAAAGACTCACGAGCAACATCACAAACGTTCCGATTTCTACCGTAAACATGACGGGATTGCGAAACATAAGTTTGGGATTCAATTTCACGAAAGATTGTTTACAAGCTTCTTGTAACACATCTTTCTGAAATAAGGATTGATTATTATTCATTTTATTTTTTTATTTAATCGGTAGTAATTTGGTTTGTCAAAACCAGATTCATAATACTTGATTCTGTTTCTTCTCCTTTTACATTAGCGCATCGAAAAATACTCCGCAATCGGTCCCAACGTCAATGATGGGAAGAAAGAGAGTGCTGCAACAATCGCAATCACCGTAAATACCATCAGACCAAAAGTTGCCGTATCGGTTTGTAAAGTACCTTCTCCCTCTGGGATGTATTTTTTCTCCGCCAATAAACCTGCTATAGCTACAGGGCCAATAATCGGCAAGAATCGAGATAAGATCAACACAATTCCTGTACTCATATTCCACCAAACGGTATTGTCTCCCAGTCCTTCAAATCCACTTCCATTATTGGCGGCAGAGGAAGTATACTCGTATAAAATTTCACTAAATCCATGAAAACTAGGGTTGTTTAATGTCGATGCTCCATATGCTGGGAATGCGGTTGCTAAACCTGCTCCTACTAAGATCAAAAAGGGATGGATCAAGGCCATGATCATCGCGATCTTCATTTCTCTGGCTTCGATTTTTTTACCTAAAAACTCAGGAGTACGTCCCACCATCAATCCACTGATAAATACAGCCAGGATAATGAAAATAAAAAAGTTTAAAATGCCGACTCCTGCTCCTCCGTAAAAACTATTGACCATCATAGCAAGCAGTTCATTCATCCCCGATAGTGGCATGGAACTATCGTGCATGGAATTCACCGATCCTGTTGAAATCACTGTGGTGACAATGCTCCAAAATCCAGAATTTGCAGCACCTATACGGCTTTCTTTTCCTTCCATAGCGCCTAAGGATGAATCGACCCCCATCTGCGTAATCGCAGGGTTACCGCTCATTTCCATGTGGATATTGGGGATTGCTAAGAGTAAGAACCCAATGGTCATCACCGAAAACATCATCCAGGATAGTTTTTTTCGCCTGATAAAATAACCGAATGCAAAAATCATTGCAAAAGGAATAATCATTTGCGCACTCATCTCCACCATATTGCTGAGATAAGTTGGATTTTCAAAAGGATGTGCCGAGTTTGTTCCAAAGAATCCGCCACCATTAGTACCAATATGTTTGATGGCAACAAAAGCTGCGACAGGACCACGCGAAACGTGTACGGTATCACCTTGTAACGTAACCATCGTGTCTTTTCCTTCGAATGTCATGGGTGTACCTTCAAAACAAAGGATAATGGCTACAATAAACGATAAGGGTAAAAGAATACGGGTACATGATTTCAGAAAGTAATTGTAAAAATTACCTAAATCTGTTGCTGTTTTATTTCTAAATGCACTAAATAAAGTGACCGCTGCAGCCATACCCGTACCAGCACTGACAAACTGCAAAAACATCAACCAGTATTGCCCCAAATAACTGAGCCCTGTTTCTCCAGAATAATGCTGTAGGTTACAGTTCACCACAAAAGATATAACCGTATTGAAGGCTAGGTCTGCAGACATACTTGGATTGTGATCTGGATTCAACGGCAACTGTCCTTGTGTCATCAAAATCCCCATTCCCAATAGAAACCAGATCATATTGATCGTCAATAAGGCTGCTAGCTGCTGTTTCCAGTTCATCTCTGTTGTTGGATTGATACCAGAGATCTTATACAGCAACCTTTCTATGGGATTGAAGACTGGGTCAAGAAAGGTTCTTTCACCAGCAAAAACTTTTGCTATGTATTTTCCAAAGGGAATAGCTAACACGATCGTCCCTAAAAAAACGACGATAATCGCGATTATTTCTGTGTTCATATGTAAATTTTAAATCTATTTAATCAGCAGTGTTCGTATTAAAATTTCTCTGGTTTCAGGAGCACATATACGATGTACGCAAATACCGCTAATGCGACTATAAATAAGGCTATCATGTTATCTGATCTTAATTTTCTAATATTGTTTTGAGGTATTCCTCTCTCAATTCCTTGGGTAGCATATCCATATGCTTTTTTAAACTTCCCGGACGTTCATCGCGTAATAGATTTGTCAGAAACTCATTTTCGATCGCATTACGGGTATACTGATTGCCCGTTTGATAGAGGAGATTCACCACTTTGGCGATTTCCTGAGCATTCGTGAGGCCTTCTATATTTCCGATGTGCATTTTTAGCAAATACAGTTGTGCCAGTTCTTGTAACATGCGATAATGTATTAAACTGGTATCGAGCTGTTCTTCATCCGAAAACCAATTCGCCGTTTCGGGTATCCATTCCTGAATGGTACGTATCATTTTTGTTTTCATATTAGATTTTATCAAAAAAGTCAATTGATTTGAAAAACAGTCCAAAGCTGATCAATCCTATTATTATTCCTATTATTGCCATCATATCTATTTGTTAGTTGAATTCAGAATGGAGTTGACGGTTGTCTATTATGCTTACCGCGATCTCTTTAGCGACAATCGCTTGTGATAAGTGTTGAGAAATTCTTGTCCATTTTAAAAATGAAATCAGGTCTTGTTGTTTTTTTTCGATTGAATTTGACATTATATACATTTTGGAATGCGTTATGCCAAATCTATTCCGAAACGACGCACATAGATTTAGTGCATTCGATATCAACACATTGCATCAAAAACAGCAGCAAAGGCCAATAAAAAAGCCTATCATTTTGATAGGCTCATTCTCATAATAGAAGGATCTTTATGCTAATTTATACTCTTCAATTTTTCGATAGAGTGTTGCAATTCCGATTTCCAATAGTCGAGCTGTCTCGGCTTTATTTCCATGGGTATGCTGCAATACTTTTTGAATATGGAATTTTTCTACACTTGCCATAGAGAAGGCAGATAGTATTTTGTGACCGACTTCAGTCGTGTTTCTTCCAAATGGAAGCATGGCTACGTCCAACACATCGGTATCGGATAAAATAACACTTCGTTCTATACAATTTTTAAGTTCTCGTATATTTCCTTTCCAGTCATGGTTTTCCAGCGCAGCAATGTAGGCATCGGAAAGTTGTAATTCCTTCCTATTCGCCTTTAACGAAAATACCTGTGTGAAATAGCTTGCTAGTAAGCGGATATCTTGTTTGCGTTCTCGTAAAGCAGGTAAGTAGATATGAAATACAGAGAGCCGATAGAATAAATCGCTGCGGAAATGATCGCTAGCCACCTCTTCTTCTAAATCCCGATTTGTTGCAGCAATAACACGTACCTGAACACGTGTTGGTTTGGTTTCGCCGATTTTCAAAAACTCTCCTGTTTCCAGTACTCTTAAGATTTTAGCCTGCAATTCGATTGGCATTTCTCCAATCTCATCTAAAAAAATAGTACCGTTATTCGCTTCTTCGAAAAGTCCTTTTTGATCTTTTATCGCGCCTGTGAATGCTCCTGCTTTATGTCCAAACAGCTCACTTTCCAATAAATCTTTACTAAAAGCCGCACAATTAAGCGCTACAAAATTGAACTTATGACGGTTACTTGCCTGGTGAATCGCTTGCGCAAATACTTCCTTTCCAGTTCCGGTTTCTCCTGTTAATAAAACAGTCGTATCGGTCACGGCTACACGTTGTGCTAAATGAATAGCATTGCAGATCGCTTTTGACTTGCCTATTATTTTATCAAAGGAATAGCGATTGCCAAGTTGTTTCTCCAGTTGTTGTACTCTTTTAGCCAACGCAACTTTTTCAGTCGCATTGTTCACCAATGGAATAATCTTATTATTATCATCCCCTTTTGTGATGTAATCAAAAGCTCCATTTTTGATCGCTTGTACACCATCGGGAATATTACCATAAGCTGTCAGCAGGATGATTTCAATCAAAGGGTATTTTTCTTTAATTGTTTTTGTCATCTCCACACCACTTCCATCGGGGAGTTTGACATCACAAATAACAACATCAATGTCCTGCTCTTCCAATCGTTTCAGACCTTTCTTAAGATCAGATGCCTGAAATACGTCAAAACCTTCTAAGCTAATAATTCTAGCCAAGAGGGTACGAATCTTTTCTTCGTCGTCAATGATAAGGATCGTGCTCAATAGTTGATCATTTAAGTTTCAAATCTATAAATAAATCGTATTATTTTTCTTTATTTTTTCTTCAAATCTATTCCTTTTCCTCAATTTTATCCACTCGAAGCCATCATATTTTGGGGCTACCTGACCATCTAAATGAAAAAATAACTTACATTAATTATTTACATAACAAATCATAACATATTGACGAATAAATTGATTATATAAATAATTACGAATTTGATAATGAGAAAACAAGCGCTGTCTATTCGAAATGGACCAGATACGTTTCGCTTCAAATAGTAAAAATATCCTCGTAACCGCTTTGCTAACCTTATTAGCCAATATCAATCGACGTAATGGCCTTTTATTTAGAAAAAAAGAACACAAAATTTGATTTTTAGGGCAATTAGTCATCAAAATAGTATCCTTTCAAAGTTTTTTCGCTATCTACCGATATATTTTCTAGCGGATGGGGGGAAATAGAGTTTAAGCCATTATTTGTTAATGGAAAAATACTTCTGAATGATGATTCAGCTCCATTTTTTTGATTGCCAAAGATAGCCATTTACTCATATTGTATCGTAGGAATTACCGAGATTTGAAAATATTTAAAGTCATATAATATTATGATTACACATTAATAATGATATAGATACAATATTTATATAATCTATTAGATTAATATAAAAAATTAATCTTAGACCACATGAAATTCCATAAGTCTACCTGAGTACATCGATTCAAGATCGCTCTATTCGGCTCATGTTATGGATTTAATTTTTAAGCATGGAGCTTCTCCATTTTTGTGCTACTCAGGATTTATCACACTACCTGAAATATAAAGTAGCTGTTATCGAATAAACATCTGAAGGAGAATCATCGGTCAATTATTTAAAATAGTTGATCTTCTTTTGTACCTTAGAAAAACGTAGTGGAAAGCGGTCAGTATGTGTTGCTAACAAAAGAATGATAACCAAAGTGTCGCATGGGCAAATTAGTCGAAATTAAAACCAAACCAACCTCCAGTAGTGTGGAAGAATTTATAGAGGCATTATCGGATGAGCAAAAACGGAAAGATAGTTTCATCATCTTGGATTTAATGAAAAAAGCAACAAAAGAGCAACCAGAAATGTGGGGAGCTTCGATGATTGGTTTTGGTCATGTCCGATATAAAAGCGAGGCTACAGGTCGAGAAGTGGATTGGTTTAGAATAGGGTTCTCCCCTCGTAAAGCCAATCTATCTTTACATCTTGGAGGACAAATAAAGCCACATGCGGAGGCACTTTTAAAATTGGGCAAACATAAAACAGGAGCTGGTTGTATTTATATCAACAAATTGGCCGATATTGATCTGGAAGTGCTGACTGGAATTATCAATGCATCTGCAACTATAAAATAAGCTGGCAATGCCAATCCCATCAGTGACAGAATAAAGCCTGATGAATGAAGGAAAGAAGGAAACTACTTTTTGATGTGTCAATCATTAGTCACCTACCCTTTTCGATTACTTAAACGATAGAAACTGTCATCAATTTTCACAGCTGAAATAACCAATGGAAATTATTTTAATCGCGATTGTAGGTTTAATCATTATAGTACTGCTATCAACACAGTTTTTGAAAAAATTCAGAAAGCCAGTTTCAGCAATGGAGATCGTAATGGGTTGTCTGTACGTCCTCTCTTTATTTCCATTTGCATTGGGTCTATTATTCCATTCCAACGATTATCAAACAGCGATAGATCCTGTTGACAGTTGTTATATCCCTTTTGGAGGGAAACATATCATGACGCTTATTTTTTACTTCATCACGCTTAATATCGCCTTATTTGCCCTTTGGAATAAAGGAAGGAGGCTTCCTCCTTTGACACTCGTTTTAGCCATCCTATTTTTGATCATCGGACTTATGGTCAACGTGTTTGTTTTCATACAGATCTTAGGACACCAAACAGCATCTATTGATCTATACAAAAACAACGATGGCACAGGCTTCTTTATCTTTACACCCATTATTATTTTAATCATCGGTACCTATGTACTGCTATGTGTGATAAACGAAGAACATACGGAAGCGAAAAATCGTGTCTTTAAAAATAGCTTTTTGAACACATGCAACCAGTTTTTAGCGAAAAAATTTGATGCACCGATATGGGCAATCATCTTATTATTTCCTGTACTTATAGGAGTCACGCTTATTCTGATCTTATTTGGACAAGATATCAATTCACTGATTAAAGTTTTTACAGATACCACAACTTGGACCTTTTCACAGAAAATGCATCCGCCCACGCTTGAGCATCAGGGTCATTATTTGTGTACAGTGGCGGCTAAAGGGGACCCAAAAATTGTTAAACCCATTCATTTAGGAACACGATATGGTCATACCATTATCGTCAATAGGCAACTGCAGATCGCAAATGCTTTTGAGGAGCTTATCTACAAGAGCACCCCAAAACTCCATCATTTTATCAGAAAAAATTATGATCGTTATGGGTATAATTTATCCAGAAAGATCAATACTAGAATGAGATCGACCGTTACCTATATTTTGATGAAACCCCTAGAATGGGTATTTCTGCTGATCATCTATCTGTTTTGTCAACAACCAGAAGAACTCATAAAAAAGCAATATCGATATAAATAAGTAAGATAGAAAGTATAATAAGCCCTGCTAAAGGATATATTGGACGGAAACTTTAGAATGTGCAAAATCTCCACCAAATGGAGGGTTCAGTTTTTTTATTGCTACATCAATCTGCTTTGCAAAAGAGAATTGCTTATGTACAGCTTGTAATATCTCATGTGCAGCTGACTCCAATAGCTTCCTTTTAGGTTTCATGACTTGATGAATGATTTGGTATAGGATCTCATAGTTAACCGTTTTTTCCAAGTTTTCATGATCATCAATACCTGCATCAAAACTGACCTGTATCTGTACGATAAATTCATTCCCCAACATTTGTTCTTCCTCATAAAAGCCAATTGGAGCAAAAACGCGCACATCTTCTAAAGAAACAGTCTGTAATATCTTCATACTACAAACCTATATTTTTATTCTCAATAATCATGAAATATCAATTTCATTTTTATCTTTTTTATTCCTTTTCCATAGCGGCATAACCATGTGAATACATGCGCATGGCTAGTAGATCAGCTCTCTTGTTGTTCAGTTTAATGTACTGAAACAAGTTCAACTTCGAAAATCAATGTTGCATTTCCTCCGATTTCTTTCGAAACACCTATTTCACCATAACCGAGCGTTGCAGGTATAAATAAGCGCCATTTGCTTCCTTCCTGCATCAATTGCAACGCTTCAGTCCAGCCGGCTATTACTTCATTTACAGGAAATGAAACAGGTTTCTTCCGCTTTTCAGTCGAATCAAACACAGTTCCATTGATTAAGGTTCCATGATAAAAACACTTAACTACACTGGTTAATTTTGGTCTTTTGCCAGTTCCCTCCGCTATAATTTCATATTGTAAGCCTGATGGTAGACTGACAACAGTATCCTTCTTGGCATTCTCCTGTAGAAAAACTTCTCCTTCGATTAAGTTCTTTTTAGCTTCTATGCGCAGTTTTTTTAAATAGCCAGTTGCATTTGCCATAATTTTTCTTGTAAAAATATCAAACTTTACTTGAATCGTTTAACTTCCAATCAAAAATGACACGAATAGGCCAATGATCTGATAAAGGTATCTTTTGATCATCTACAAATTTCTTTTTTTCGACTTGATAGTTCTTCGGAATTAATGTAATCTCTTTGCTGCTTCTGAACATAATTTTATCGATTGATTCGGATTCGTTATCAATATCCATACTATCTAAACATAAAAAACGAGGATCAATATTCGGGATGACTTGATCATGCTGCAAGAAAACCCAACTATCCGTCAGTTGCGTTTCTCGAATAAAATCTGGCAAATTATCTTCTACATAATCGAAATGAGCATTAAAATCACCTGCAAGAATAATGGCCTTACCCCTGGAATGTGTACGCATATAAGTTGCCAGTTGATTGAAATTAGCTCTTCTCGCTTTGGCGGCTCTGATATGATCCTGTGAATTCGCATGGATATTATACAGATCAATTTCAACTCCTTTTGCCAAATGCAAA
Organism: Sphingobacterium sp. SRCM116780; assembly: GCF_021442025.1. NCBI lineage: Bacteria > Pseudomonadati > Bacteroidota > Sphingobacteriia > Sphingobacteriales > Sphingobacteriaceae > Sphingobacterium > Sphingobacterium sp. SRCM116780. Next base: position 1,035,495 of record NZ_CP090446.1, on the reverse strand, counting down.
GAGCAATGCGTAAATCCCTTTGGGGTTAAACGATCAGAACCGGTTCTATTTAACCACTTCATACGTCTAAAATTTGAAAGGGGATATTTGGATAGGGTATCTAACCCATCGCCAAAAATAGCCAGCCCCATGCTGATGGATCGATAATGATGTTGATTCCCACCCTGATATAATTGATTATTGTAGTTAAAATCTTCTTGAATATTGATGATATCAAAATCATTCAACCGTGCGCCAATCACTTCTATACTTGTTGACCTTTCCGTTTTAGCGGCTGAGATTCCCTGTGGTAAACCTGCTATGTTATAGGTAATCATAGAAAAATTGCCCGCCTTTGAGTCGAGCAATTCATATTTATTTTCAGTTAAAAAAACACGTATACTTTTTCTGATCAAAGATTTCCAAAGCATCTGCAGGTATTGAAAAAACATATTTCCTTACAATCTAGTCTATATTGAAAAACAAATATATCACCCTCCCGTTAAATTACAATACGCCTATGGTTAAACTTTTATAAAATTATTTTTCTGTAAAGTCTCCGCTATAGCGTCCCATAATTTAATCCGTTTTTGTAAAGCCAATTTTGAAACTTCTGCTACTTCTTTCCATTTTAATGGATCCTCTTCACATAATTCCATGATCATCTTCATCGCCAATGGTCCATGTTCATCGCCATCCAATTCAATATGACGTTCAAAATAATACAACAGCTTTTCCAAATTAGTGGCGGGAAAATTGGTTTGAATCTCTTTCAAAATAGAAGAGAACATCTCTGGAATCAAGTCCTCTCTTCCAAAAGTAAAAGCAGCAGCTATTTCATGAGGCTCTCCATTTTCAATAATATCAAATGTAAAGGTCAAGAATTCCTTTATATTTGGATGAAGTATGCTATCAGCAATTACAGATAAAACAGCAGTTCCTGTATATACGGCATCCAAAAATTTTTTGATTTCTTGGGTATCCCCTCCGATCTCTTCCAACGCATCCACATACATTTCAAAATGACTTAACTTTCTTCCATCAATATAATCATCCGACTCCTCAGCGACCACAATTTCATTAATCAAATATCTGGTATTGGGATGTTTGGAAGGATACCAAGGTGTAGTGGTACAGGTTAATTTCTGCTGTAACGCTTTTAATAACGACATAAAATCCCAAACAGCATATATATGGCCTTGCATAAATAGTTGCAGATCATGAATTGTTTCTATTTCCGCATACAGTGGGTGTGCTAATAATTGTGCTCTTTCCGATGCAATGTGGTTATTCACGTTTTTGATAGATTCCATATATTCTGATTTGGAGGCAAAAGTACTTGCTAAATGAGAATTAAAACAATAAAGAGATAAATTTGACAGGTTCTTTACATACAAAGGCTATAAAAAATAGAAAAGCTTGAAGTGGGGAACCTCAAGCTAATCGTTAGCCATATATTAACCTATTTTATGAAAAGTATTTGTTATTAAAACGAGCGAATTATTAAAATATTATGTGTCGATCATTTTTTTTTATTTTTTCAAGGATATTCTTGAAAATAAACGCGCTATTACCCTTCAATTTGATCACAAATTGTCGTAATATTTGCTTTGTTTACAGATAAAACGCAATAAGTGACACTTTAGTATCGTTATGGTATTTTTATTAAAAAAATTGATTTTAAATGTAAAACAACAAAATGCTAACGTATATTTATGGTGATATTACGAGTGATTTATTAAATAATAGCAACGATGGCAGATTTCAATTTAGAAGATTTTATAAACATTTTGGACAACAAGGAAGTTTTTCAATATTTAATCGATAAAAAAATAATCAAAGAAAAAAAATTCTTAGAGACTTATGAATATGAAAAGGAACTGCATGAATTACAAATCCAGTTGACAGCCATTCAAAATAAAGTCATTGCAGAGAATAAGCGTGTCTTGATTATTTTTGAGGGAAGAGATGCTGCTGGCAAGGGTGGTGCTATCGAAAGATTAGTTGAATTTTTAAATCCTAAAAAATTGCGTGTCGTCAGCCTTCCTAAACCAACAGAGGAAGAACTTGGTCAATGGTATTTTCAGCGGTATTTTAAACAGTTACCTAATGCTGGTGAAATTGTATTCTTCGACAGAAGTTGGTACAACCGTGCTGTAGTAGAACCTGTCTTTGATTTTTGTACGAAGGAACAATATCAATTGTTTTTAAAACAAGTAAATGAAGTTGAAGAGCTTTTGATAAACGATGGGGTTATTTTAATCAAACTATTCTTAACGATTTCCAAAAAAGAGCAAGCAGATCGATTGGAAGAACGTAAAACTGATGTGCTCAAGCAATGGAAAATCGGATCGCTGGATCAACAGGCACAAGAAAAATGGGATGTCTACTCAAAATATATCCAAGAGCTGTTTAAAAGTACGGGAACAAAAAAGTCTCCTTGGATTGAAATTGATACCGATAATAAGAAACATGCGCGTCTCGAGGCTTTTAAAATTATCATCAATCAGATTGACAACAAAGAACGCGATAAAACAGAGGATTTTGTAAAAATACACAACTAAATTCTAGTTGGAAAAGAGCATTTATTTTTGCTCTTTTCCACTTATCGATCCTTCTACACCGATTACCTTCACAACTTTATCCCCCAACCTGGTAATATCCGATTTAAGCCCAACCATAACGGTCATGATATTGATTGGTGTTTCTTGTATTTTATTAAAGGAGTGTAAATAGCCTACTTCTACACCTAGAAAAAATCCATTAAATCGATAGTCGGCCCCTATTCCAAGTTTTCCTGAAAAGGATAATTTGTTTTCATTTTTAATGTTAACGATGCTTGTCGCAGCATCAACATGTGCCCGGGGTTCCATCATCAATCCCATTCCTGGACCTGCATAAGCATAGGTATTCAACCTTTTCAGTTGTTTACGAATACCTCCGGCTAATGAAAATATATAGAAATTAGCATTTGCATCCTCCAATTTATAAGCATATTGAGGATCTTGTGTCTTTTGCTTGTAATCAAAAGATAAGGTATACAATGCTGGGTATACATAATATTTTGGATTTTTAAGGGAAATGTCCAAACCTAAACTCCCTGAAAACTTAGGTGATAAAACAGTTTTGGTTTTCCCCATTGGAAATCCCATCCCTGTTCCTCCAAAATAATATACCTTACGATAGTGCAAGGTATCTACCCCAGACTGAGCAAAAACCGAACAAAATAGAAATAAACAAAAAATAGTTGTGAAAATTTTTTTCATAAAAAAAGAAACCTATTATTGAAAAACAATAATAGGCTTTAAAAGTTTTACAAATGGGTTAAAACCTTAAAAATAATTTTTAGACTGTGGTCCTTGGCTAAATAACAAATCTACAATACTAAGGTCTGGATAAAATCCATTTTTATCTTCAAACACTTGATAATAAGGTTTAGGATTCAGTAAAAGACTCTCCTTTTTGGGATGTATTTTATCTCTAAAGTCTAAAACATCTGGTACTTCTTTAAAATATTCATCTGTAAAAGACAGTTCACGCTTCAATTTTAATGATTTTAATAAAAGTTCCAATTGCGCTACATTAAAATCAAATAAAAATTTGAACTTTTGATTATAAAATTGAGCAAAGTCATCTTCATAATATTCGAAATAAGCTGAATTACGATAGGCAGCTTGAAGGCTTAACCAATGTAACCGTTGCCAATCAAATTCATAAGAAATACGTTTTTCTGACATGGGAGAACGCTCTTTTTTACTATGTTGAATCGGAACGATTAACTCCTGAATGCCATTAGCGGAAGCAATACGTGTTCGGGAACGATAAGTTTGTTTTTGAAAATTATCATACTTTTCAATCAAAATAGGCAATGGATTTTGTTGAATGCAATGAAAATATGAGATTGGGGGTAAGTAACAAGTCGTTAATAATAAATGAGTTGACATAAAAATCGTTGAATTTTACTTTATCTGCTACAAAAATAACTTAAATTAGGGATATTTGCAGTTAAGATTTACAATAGTTACAAAATATACATGAAACAAAAAGCATTGTCAGCATTTTTATATCTAATCGCTTTGATGCCTTTTTGGTTACTCTATTTCATTTCCGATTGCTTATACTACATCCTCTACTATATCATTCAATATCGCAAAAATGTTGTTTTTGAAAATTTAAGAAATTCTTTTCCTGAAAAAAATGAAACGGAAATAGTAATGATTGCAAAGAAGTTTTATCGTTTTTTCCCCGACCTGGTGGTGGAATGTTTAAAATTGAAGCGCATTACCAAGGCTGAGGTGAATAAAAGAATGATCTTAGTGGATGAAGATGAATTAACGAGACACCTCAGACAAAATAAAACTGTTATCGCTGTTACCGCACATTATTGCAATTGGGAATATGGCATCCATCGTTTAGGGTCGATCACAGAAGACCCCTCCTTTATCGTGTATAAGCCTCTTAATAATAAAACAGTAGACACGGTATATAATGATGTTCGATCTCGATTTGGAGCGATCATGGTACCGATGAAACAAATTTTGAGACACTTGGTAAAATTGAGAGGTAAAGCTAGCGTTAGTGTATTCGTTGCTGATCAAACACCCATGTATTCGGATGCAGATTATTTCATGAAGTTCTTAAATCAAGAAACACTGGTTTATACTGGTGTTGAACGTATATCGAAAATGACAAAAGGTCCAGTTGTATTTGCACATATTGGTCGTATGGAAAAAAGAGGTCATTATTTTTGCAAATTTACGACATTAATTGAAGACCCATCTTCTTATTCAGATAAAGAAATCACGCATATTCATAATGCATTTACGGAAAAAATCATCCGTGAACAGCCTGAATATTGGTTATGGTCTCACAAAAGATGGAAAAGAAAACGTAGAAAATGAAAAATTACCCTAAAGTAGCAGTCGTTATTTTAAACTGGAATGGGAAATTTTTCTTAGAAAAATTTTTACCTTCTGTATATAACAGCAGCTATCCAAATATAGAATTTGTAATCGGCGATAATGCGTCTACAGATGATTCATTAGCATTTGTACGGGCATCTTACCCAAAAATAACCTTGTTAGAAAATGAGCAAAACTATGGTTTTGCAGGTGGCTACAATCATATTTTAGCTCGTGTTGAAGCAGATTATTTTATCTTGCTTAATTCTGATGTGGAGGTGACAACCAATTGGATTGAACCTGTCATTGCGATGCTAGAACAAGATGTGAATCTGGTTGCTGCCCAACCGAAAATCTTATCTTTTCATAATAAAGCAAAGTTTGAACATGCAGGTGCTGCAGGTGGTTATATTGATCGCTATGGATTTCCTTTTTGCGCTGGACGTATTTTGGATAAAGTGGAATATGATCTCGGGCAATATGATGATGAAAAAGAAATTTTTTGGGCTTCTGGAGCTGCTTTATTTATCAAAAGTCAAGCATGGAAAGAAGCACAGGGACTAGATGAGGATTTTTTTGCTCATATGGAAGAAATTGATCTTTGCTGGCGCTTGAAAAGAATGGGATACCGTATTGGTTATTGTCCGGATTCAACCGTTTATCATGTGGGTGGAGGAACATTAAATGCAAGTAATCCTCAAAAAACCTATTTGAACTTCAGAAACAATCTGTTCATGTTACAAAAAAACTTACCATTGGGTCAAGCAATTGGTATCATTTTCATTCGTTTTTGGTTTGATCTCCTTGCTTTAATCAAATTTCTTTTTGATCAAAAGTTCAAGGATGCTTGGGCGATAAGCCGAGCGCATCGATCTTTCTTCGTGAATTTTTTCAAAAACGCTAAAAAAAGAAAAACTCTTCAGACAGTGGAAAATAAGACTGGAGGCTACAAAAAGTCAATCATTATTGATTTTTTTGTAGATAAGAAACATAAATTTTCAGATCTTAATCAAAAACACTTTCTTTAAGACTATTCTTTATCTGAAGTAAAACCGCAAAAAATTGCAGCTCTTCTTCAATAGTTGTGTTTTTTGTTAATTTCTCTATTTAAATTGATTAAACGCACTTTTTATTTGTAAATTCGCAACATGTCATCCATAGATATTGAACAAAGAATAAATTCATTAACACAAGAGCTCAATAGCTACAACTATCAGTATTATGTGTTAGCGCAAAGCCAGATTTCAGATTTTGATTTTGATCAAAAACTGAAAGAGTTGGAGGCTTTGGAAGCGCAATATCCTGAATATGCAGATCCCAACTCCCCTACACAACGTGTGGGAGGTGATGTGACATCAAAATTTGAAACGGTTAAGCATCGCTGGCCGATGTTATCGTTAGGGAACACCTATAATCAGGAAGATCTTCGTGATTTTGACCAACGTGTTCGAAAAATTATTGGTGATCAATTCGAGTATGTCTGTGAATTGAAATTCGATGGTTTATCCATTAGCTTAACGTATCAAAATGGGAAACTGTTGAAGGCTGTTACCCGTGGTGATGGTACACAGGGAGATCTGGTGACCAATAATATCAAAACAATAAGAAGTATTCCTATTCATCTCAAAAAAGGGCATTACCCTGATGAGTTTGAGATTAGGGGTGAAATCTTTATGCATAAAAGTGCTTTCTTACGTTTGAATGCCGAACGGGAAGAAAACGAAGAGCAAACTTATGCGAATCCACGTAATTTTGCTGCAGGTACCATCAAACTTCAAGACTCCGCAGAAGTGGCTAAACGACCTTTGGATTGTTTTTTGTATTTCCTGTATTGTGAGAACAGAAATAAGTTATTTCATAATCATTGGGAAAGTCTTGAGGCAGTCAAAGAATGGGGATTCCACGTTTGTGAGCATACACAGAAATGTGAAACATTGACGGATGTCTTTTCATTCATTGATTATTGGGATGAGAAAAGACATGAACTGAGTTATGAAATTGATGGGATTGTCATTAAAGTAAATGATTACGGAGCACAAGAAGAATTAGGCTTTACGGCTAAAAATCCACGTTGGGCAATTTCCTATAAATTCAAAGCTGAACGCGTAGAAACGCAAGTAAAATCGATCAGCTATCAAGTAGGACGTACAGGAGCGGTTACTCCTGTCGCGAATTTGAAACCCGTTAGCTTGGCAGGAACAACTGTTAAAAGGGCGTCTTTACATAATGCCAATGAGATTGCAAGACTCGGTCTTCATGAAGGAGATACTGTTTTCGTAGAAAAGGGAGGGGAAATCATTCCAAAGATCATTGCTGTTAATGAAGATAAAAGGCTTTCAAATGCCATTCCTTACGTTTACCCTTCCTATTGTCCGGAATGTCATACCGAGCTGGTCCGTCAAGATGGTGAAGCGGTACATTATTGTCCAAATGAAACAGGTTGTCCTCCACAGATTGTAGGAAAAATGCAACATTTCATTGGCCGTAAAATGATGGATATTGAAGGTATGGGCGATGAAACAGTAGAAACTTTCTATAAAAAAGGGATTTTAAAAAACATCGTTGATATTTACGGATTGCAAGATCATCAAGATCAGCTACAAAGCTTAGAACGTTTTGGTCAAAAGTCTATCGACAATATGTTGAAGGGTATAGAAAAATCAAAAGAAAAACCTTTTGAAAAATTGCTTTTCGCATTGGGTATTCGCCATGTTGGTGAAACGATAGCAAAAAAATTGGCACAACATTTCAAAACCATTGATGCGATTAAAGATGCTTCAATCGAAGAAATAGCAGCTGTACAGGATATCGGTATTCGCATTGCTGAAAGTATTCATGACTATTTAAATAATGAAATTCACATTGCGCAGATCGAACAATTAAAATCTTACGGTTTGCAGTTTAAAATTGAGGAGAAAGAAGTAATTTTAGCCAGTAATATATTGGCTGATCAAACATTCTTAATATCTGGGGTATTTGCAAACTATTCCAGAGAGCAATTGACGGCATTGATTGAAAGTCATGGAGGTAAAATGGTTTCCAGTATTTCTGCAAAATTAAGTTATCTTGTTGCAGGAGATAAAATGGGTCCTTCGAAATTAGCAAAGGCTGAAAAACTAAACATTAAGATGATCAATGAAAATGAATTAGTAGCATTGATCGACAATAAAACAAGTATATAAATTAAGTATTAATCTTTACAAACAACACAATGAACGAGCTTCATGGAGCGGGTGTAGCCTTAGTTACTCCTTTTAACGCAGATGGAACAGTTGATTTTGAATCTTTAGCACAGCTAATTGATTATCAAATCAATGCAGGTATGAATTATTTAGTTTCTTTAGGCACTACTGGTGAGGTAGCGACATTATCTAAAGAGGAGCGAAAACATATCTGGGATTTCACCGTCAAACAGGTGAACGCACGCGTACCATTGGTTGCGGGTATTGGTGGAAATAATACAGCAGAAATTGTCGATCAAATCAAAAATTTTGATCCTACTGGATTTTGTGCAATTCTATCTGTTTCTCCTTATTACAATAAGCCTGTTCAAGAAGGTATCTATCAACACTATAAAGCAATTGCAGAGGCATCTCCGCTCCCGATTATCTTGTATAACGTACCAGGAAGAACGGGGAGCAATATGACACCGGAAACAACAGTACGTTTAGCAAGGGATTTTAAAAACATTGTTGCTACGAAAGAGGCCTCAGGTAGTTTCGCGCAATTCAATGCAATATTAAGAGATAAGCCTGCTGATTTCTTATTGATCTCAGGAGATGATCCGATTACATTACCGATGATGGCTCTAGGAGCAGTAGGTTTGATTTCAGTGGTTGGAAATGCATATCCTGCGAAAGTGGCTGAATTGGTTGCTTTATGTGCGAAAGGAAACTATACCGCAGCAAGAACGATCCACAATGAATTGTTAGAAATAACAGATTTGTGCTTTGTGGAAGGTAATCCATGTGGGGTAAAATACATACTACAAGAACAAGGAATAGGTCAAGATCATGTACGCCTACCTTTAATACCAGTATCAGCTAAAACGCAAGCTGCTATACAGGCTGAAATGCAAAAAATACACTAAAACTAAACAGGGTTTATGGTCTAAAGGCTATAAACCCTATTTAGTTAGAACCATCCTTTTGGGCTACTGATCTTGTTTTCTCCTCGATAGTGATGCATAATAAAGGAATCAAAATATTCGCGCTTAATCGTTGTATATTTAAGATCTATTATTTACCTTTGCAGTTCCGTAAGTGCGGAAAAAAAATTTAATAACATAATTATTTAACAAAATGCAACAGTACGAATCTGTCATCATTCTTACCCCGTTGCTTTCTGATGATGCTGCGAAAGAAACTATCGCAAAATTTAAAAGTATCTTAACAGAAGGCGGAGCCGAAATTGTCGCTGAAGACAATTGGGGTTTGAAAAAATTAGCGTATCCAATCCAGAAAAAAACAACTGGGTTTTATCACTTAACTGAATTCAAGGCTCCTGGAGAATTAATTAATAAATTAGAGGTTGAATACAAACGTGACGAGCGTGTAATGCGTTTCTTAACTATTGCTTTAGACAAACATGCTAAAGCGTATAGCGAGAAAAAACGTAGCGGTGCATTCAACAAAAAAGCGGAAACTAAAACTGAGGAGGGATCAAACTAATGGCTAACGAAAATATCCAATACGTAACTGCCCCTAAAGTAGAGGACAATCGTAAAAAATATTGCCGTTTCAAAAAGAATGGCATCAAATATATCGATTATAAAGACGCTAACTTCTTAATGAAATTTGTAAATGATCAAGGTAAAATTTTACCTCGTCGTTTAACAGGTACATCATTGAAATTTCAACGCAAAGTAGCTCAAGCTGTTAAACGTGCTCGTCACATTGGCTTGTTACCTTACTTAGCTGATTCATTAAAATAAGCAAGACTAGAGAACATGGAAATTATTTTAAAACAAGATATCAAAGGCTTAGGTGAGCAAAACGATATCGTAAATGTAAAGCCAGGTTACGGTCGTAATTATTTAATCCCTCAAGGATTTGCTATTCAAGCGACTGTATCAGCAAAAAAAGTTTTAGCTGAAAACATTAGACAAGCTCAGTTTAAACAAGATAAAATTAAAAAAGACGCTACAGAATTAGCAACTAAATTGGAAACTATTAAGTTAACAATCGGTGCTAAAGCTGGTGAAACTGGTAAAATCTTTGGTAAAGTAAACAGCATTCAAATTGCTGATGCTTTAAAAGCTCAAGGTTTTGATGTTGACCGTCGTCGTATTACTTTCGAAGTTGAACCTAAAGAGATTGGTGAATACTTAGCAAACTTAAACTTACACAAAGAAGTGAAAGTTCAAGTTCCTTTCGAAGTAATCGCTGAGTAATTCTTATTCAGTATAACATACACAAAAGGAGATAATTTCGATTATCTCCTTTTTTTATGACCAAGAATGAGAGGAGTATATGAAGTACTCCTATTTCGTATAAACAAAAAGAGATAACGTTATCCGTTATCTCTTTTTGTTTATTCCTATAGAATGGGCTTGTTAGCATGTCGGTTACAATTTTAACATGATACCTGCTCCTGCTCCTCCAAAGAATGAGTTTCTACCTTTATCTCTTCCCCAAACCTTCCAAAGTGTCTTGCCTGTCTTCGTGACAGCATCATCATCTTTCTTCGCATAACTAAAGCTAGGTGACACAAACAGGGACAATTTATTGCTCAAACGCAACTCTGGAATCAACCGAAGAGTAGATTGGTTATTGGTTAACATTTTAAATTTATTTGTTAGATGATTTCGACTGGAGATTTCGGCACGTAACATGAACTTGTCGCCGTGCAATACAACAGCTCCTAGACCTGCTTCGAGCGCATATTTTGATCTATTATCATCCGTAGCCACATTCACCGCCAAAAGGCTGTATAGCACACGTCCACCAGATCTGAATTGCATCGCTAGATATTGATCTTGGTCTATGGCTAGAGAAAAGCTCTTTTCTCCGTTTTTAATGAAATTTAATAAACCGATTGGATAATCGCTGCTATCTGCAATATTGACTACAGCAGCCAATTGAATTCCTTTCACCTTCTTAGCGATATTGGCTATACCTGCCATCTGATGACCAACAGTACCTGTACTGTGATTAAACGCACCCGCCAGCTGGGTAGCATCGCTCCCCTCTTTCATGATATTACCTATTCCACCAATCTGCACACCTTTTACTGTATCCGCTCCATTCAATCCTCCTGCCATTTGCAAACCTTTGACATCTCCGAAGACTTGATTCGATAGTCCAGCGATCTGCATTCCTCTTACCTGACCACCCACTATATTAAATCCTCCAACGAACTGTAGACCTTGCATATCATACTGATTGAGGTTGAATACGCCTCCTATTTCTACACCTTTTACTCCTGCAGTTGATCCTCCAAGAATATTCATCGAAAATTTGTTGACAATCTGCGAACGAATGAATCCATGTGAGCTTAATCCTGGTGTCATAGAAACCTGATAGGGACTATAAAGAAAAAGTCCACCTAGATTCATATTTTGAATACTTTGCGCTGGGGATAGAAAGGCTCTTCCAAAAAAGGACTGATAAAAACCATTTCTTTCTCCATATCCAGTAAAGTAACCATACTTTCGTTTTTTGTTCCCCATCTTTGCTTCAATAGGAAAGATGACCATCACGCTGGTATCCCGAAACATTTCTTTACTGACATTGACAGCAATCAAACTGTTCTTTTTCTTAACATCGAGTTCGAAATAACCGTTTTTATCCGTTAAAGTAGAAAGTAAAGCATCTCGATCAAAAATACTTGCATCTGAAATGGGCTTATTGGTTCGTATATTTTTAATGTACCCCAAGATGACTACTTTATTTTTATCATCTGTCTGTACTTCAAAATCCACAGACATACGCTGTGGGGTATATTGCATGATAATATGTTTTCCTATTTCTTTAAAACTATATTCTTTCCCCAATATACCATCTAAATATCCAAACAAGGATCCCTTATAAGCTGCCACATGAATGATGCTATCTGTCTGTAAGATATTGCTATTAAAAGAAAACAAGGTCGCCTGTTTATCTTTCAACACTTGAAAAACCTGACCTACAGTAGTTTTTGGAAAAGCAGGCATCTGGATTTCTGCGGAAAGCTGTTGTTGCGCATGTGCTTCCAGAAAGCTGAATAACACGAAGAATAATAAAAAGCATGTAAGTTTTCTTCTAAAAAAAGGAGTGATTTTGATATGGTTGATACGTTTTCCCAAAAACATGATTATCGAGTTAAATGAATGATTGAATCTTTGATGATGACTTTACATTTAAATGTGTCTGCGATGATCTTTAAAATCTCGCTTAAACTATTTTGTTCGAAAGTTGCCGTTAACAAAAGCTTTTTATCTGCAGCTTGATCAATGACGATTTTCTGGTCATAGGCTTTATTTAATAACGCAACGACCCGCTCCAGCGACGTATTTTCAAAGACAAACTCCCGATCAACATAATACTTATAGAATTGATCTGCTGTCTGCTTGACCGAAACTTTAGTCGTATCATTATCTCTTACTGTGATCATCTCTTTTGGATGTAAGTAAACTTCTTTATTGCTATAGGAAACTTTCACTAGCCCTGTGGCGACAATGACTTCAGTAGCATCAGTCATGCGACGCACATTAAAGCTAGTACCCAACACCGTAATCTTACTTTTACCTGTTTCGATTACAAAAGGATGTTCCTTATCTTTAAACACTTGAAAAAACACCTCGCCCTGCTCTAATTTTACTCTTCTTTGTTTGTCGATCCAATTATTGGAATAAGTCATTATCGAGTTTTTATTCAACGTTACCAGCGATCCATCAGGTAATGAGTCCTTCAGTACCGATTCATTACTGAATAGCTGTTTTTCTTGTTTATAGCTGTTATTGAATACATAAAAACCAAGCGAGCAGATCAAAAGTATGCCCGCTGCAGCCCACCAATTCCAACCCATGGCTATTGTTTTCTTTTCCACAGCTAGAGCTGTGCTAGCCGTTCTTTTATCTCTTGCGGCTTTAAAATTTGCCCAAGCTTGATCCACATCTACAGCTGGCGTTTCAAGGGGTTGAGGTAAACTATCCCACATTTTTTTAATTTTCAAATATTCAGCGTTGTTATCGGAGTTTTGTTCCAGCCAATGTTGTATGCTTCTATTCTCCTCTTCATTGGTTTCTCCAATGATATATTTTTCTAGTAATTCCTTGTTCATAATATATAGATGACATAGAAAATGATCAATGTTAAATAATCCATAAGCTCCGTACGCAAATGTCGAAGGGCTTTAGTCATATGACCTTCAACCGTTTTTATAGAAAGATCCAATGTGTTGGCAATATCTTTATATTTCATCTCCTGAAAACGACTCAGTTCAAAGACGGTACGACTCTTTTCCGGGAGTCCAGCCAAGGCTACTTGTAGCTTTTGGTTAAGGTCTTTTGCACTTTGGTCTACGGCAGGTACCAGTTCTTCTCTACTTTGCTGATAGGATTGGTACTTTAGCTTTCTTTGTTCCTTTTTCAGGAAATTCATACTTTCATTATAAATAGCACGATATAGGTACGCTTTTAAAGACGTGTGCACCTCTTCCTCCCAATCTTTTTCCCATAACCGCAAGAATACCTGTTGGACGATCTCCTCGGCACTTTCACTATCTCTCAGGTATCGGAATGCCGAACGGTGCAATTCCTGATAATGTGCTCGAAACACCTGTTCAAAATTTTTCTCTTTATTTTCTGACATTGATTGAATTTTCCTTATTCATTAAACAATCCACTTTATTAGTAAGACAACTCAATTGCCTTATACCCTCATTGGATGTTGTTGTTTTTCACTGGCGCAAATTTAAAACATATTAAACTGGAATAATTCAAAATTCAGTAAGGGTATATCCATTTTTCGTTGTCATAAGAGAAAGAGCAACAATTAATCGATACAAATACACAATTACAATTAAAAAAATGAAAACAACTTTGAAAACAGCCCTTTTGGGATTAACATTATTAGGATTGGGTACTACAGCAAAAGCACAAGAAGTTACTTATGGTCTTCAGATTGGGAGCAATTATCACATGACATCATTTGGCAATAAATCGGTCAAAGATAACAGTGCAAAAATAGGTGTTTCTGTTGCTGGATTTGCCCGCATCGGAGATAACCTGTTCTTTCAACCTGGTATCGGAGCGAGCTTACTACGCAAAGAATATAGTTTTGACAAGAGTCAAAAGACGCTTAAATTCTATCAAATAAATTTACCACTACAAGTTGGTTACAAGATTATTAACAAAAAAGATTTCAACCTTCGTGGTATGTTAGGCCCTCAATTGAATTATGATATAAAAACTACCAAATCAACGGCGACTACAGATTATAAGAAGTTTTCTTATGATGGGAGAATTGGTTTAGGAGTCGACATCAGTCGCTTGACATTAGATGCTTATTACAGCCATGGATTGAGCCGTGTTGATAAAACTTTGGATGCCAAAAACAGAACGATAGGTGTTATGGTCGGTTATAAATTTTAATAACGACTGATCTTTATACGACAACCGCTACTCTTTGAATAGCGGTTGTCGTATTTTATTTTAATGCTCTTTTTATATTGAACCTATCTTACTTGACTTCAACCATCTTTATTCGTCCATTTTCTTTCTTTAGAATTTGTTTTTCAACAGCCAGATCAATCGCATAACGGGTAGCACTATCAATCTGCTTACCTACTTTTTGAAAACTAAATTGACGTGCTAAATAGCGAATTAAATCTTCTTCGGCCACACTTATATTTCGTTCAACAGCTTCTCGAATAGCAACAATGAGCTCTTCTGGCGCAATATCTTCCATATTTCGTTTCACAAGATCATTTGATCGATAGGTGTCCAATTCTTCGCCCCCCTGATCTTTCCAATAATAGGGTTGTTGATGTTCCTTGGTTACTGGACGAATTTCTTCCATGATAGTGGAAAGAAGCTGTTCCACACGAGCACCTGTTCTTGTTATGTCCCAATGTTCAAAGATTCGTTTATAGAGCAGTGATTTGCTGATTGGTGACTCGGTCTCAATGATCTTTTTAATTTGTTCCCTTATGATTGTCGCATTGTTGAAATCATATATACCTTCCACACTTTTATTACCTGCTCTTTTTAAAACAGTTGATTCATATGGAATTTGTTTGGAAATCACGACATGCGCATCGATTTCTTCAATATGAAGCTCTTGCATGTTCATTGCCGCATCTGCTTCAATTGTATTTTCTGGTTCTTTTTCTGTTTTCAACAATAATCCATTCACTCTTTCTAGGACAGATTCAACAATGGAATCAGCATGTTCTATCCAATCCAACGACCAGATACGATAAAGATTCCAGCCTAAACTCTCCAACATCTGTGGTAGTACTAATTCACGATCATTAGTGGTATCGGCCTCATAATAATTATCGCCATCTAATAAAATGGATAAAATATAACGTTGGGGATGATGGGGATGAACAATGCCTAAATCGACTTTATAATCTGATGTACCGATATTTTCATTGACCACTAATCCTTCTGCTCGCAATCTCTTAGCAATATTTTGAGATAGACTAATAGCCGTATCCTCTGCTTTGATCTGGTTTGCTTCTATTGCTAAATATCCTCTTTCAGCAAAAGTCAGGAAGTTTTTTAACCCTGCAACACCTTCTGAAGCTGTTCTATTTAAATTAATCTGATCAGCACGCAGTGTAGAAAAAACTTTCATTTCTTCCCTTGCTCTAGTCACAGCAACATTCAGTCTTCTCCAACCTCCCTCCCTATTCAAAGGTCCAAAATTCATGCTCACGACACCATTTTCATCCGGTCCATAGCCAATGGAAAACAAGATCACATCCCGTTCATCTCCTTGAACATTCTCTAGGTTCTTGATGAAAATAGGTTCTTCTCCTTCTGTTGCCCAACGCTCTAATTCGGAATCCAGTCGATATAGTTCATTCAACTTATCTTCAATAAGACTTTGTTGTACTTGGCTGAACGTTACAATACCGATACTTTGTTTGCGATTTTTTTCATGACGGAAACGTTTGGCTATATCATCTACAATGGCCTGTGCTTCGTATTTATTCTGACGGCTCTTTCCTTTATCATAATGTCCTTCGACATATTGATGAGTCACCTTGCTGTTTAAATCATCGGCAGATGGAAAAGTCAGTAGTTTATTGTCATAATAATTTGCGTTACTGAATGCAATTAAACTTTCATGCTTACTACGATAATGACGCAATAGATATTTTGAAGGAAACGATAAAGACAGACAGTCGTCTAAAATGCTTTCTAAATCCTCCACTTCCAGATGTTCTTCATCCACTTTATTGGTCATGAAAAATGAAGTTGGTGGCATCTGCTTTGGATCTCCAACGATAATAGCCTGTTGTGCTCTTGCTAAAGAGCTTACTGCTTCGCAAGTTGGTAGCTGAGAAGCTTCATCAAAAATCAGTAAATCAAATTGATTTGGATTGACTTCAAAGTACTGTGCGACAGAAATAGGACTCATCAATATACAGGGAGCCAAACGTGGTAATAAGGTCGGGATCTGATCAAATAATCGTCTGATGCTTACACCTCGACCTCTATTTTTTATTGCACGTTGCAAAATGCCTATTTCTGACCCTTGCATCGCTTCTATCGTGGTATTGGGTAATCGCTCGTTCAATCGTAAGAGCAATTCTTTTTTTGTTAATTCAGTAAATGTTTTCGCAATTTGCTTATACTTTTCAATTTTATCTTCAAACAATCGAACATTAAACATGGTTAATGGTTCGTGTTCAGCAATAATTTTATTAGCAAGATTATAATGGATAAGGTATTCAAAATGTGGGATTAAATGACTAGAATCTATCGTATCACTTTCATATAATTCCATCAACCAATGAAGATCTAATGCTTCCGCCTTTTCTTTTGTTTTAGAATAATTTGTCCAATTCTTCAGTTGATCAATATGTTGTAGAATACCCGAAAGTTTTTGCTTCATTTCTGCTATCCAATTGCTTTGGATAGGGTAAGTTCTGATTGCTAATTGTGTTTCGTTTTGAAATATATCTATTGAAGAGATCAACGTAGATCCTATTTCGACTAATCTTTTGAGTTCTTGTTCTTGATTCAAGATGAATTGATTTGTCTTTCTCTTAGCATTACCAATCCATCGTGCTAATAGATCATGGATAGATATAGATGGAACAAGACTAGTCAACGTATTAGTTAACCTTTTTAATTGAATAGCTTGTTCTTTAATCAATTCCAGGTTAGTTTCTTCGGCTAAATAAGAATCGGATAAAAGTTGTGGAATAACAGCATATTTATGTTGTTTGACAAGAGATTCTGCCTGTTGAAAAGCATTACTTTTTTCAAAGAACTGGTCGATTGTGTCGTCATCATCAAACGAAATGGTGCTGTAATTTGCTAAACCTTTCTTTACGTTTCGCTTTTTGAACCATTTTGGTAAAAACCAACGTTGCTTAGCTTCGTTCCATATCGACTCTAAGGCTGTTAAATTCGCGTCTAACACACTTTTATGTGCTAAGGATAGTATAGCTATCCTTTTCTTCTGAAAGTCTTCAAAATGAACCAACCATTGATCTAGTATATTTTGTTGAGATTGGTGTAAAAGGTATTGCCAAAACGTTAAGTTGGTTTCTGGTAAAGTCAATAATAACTGTGCAAACTGGTTAAACTGAACCATGTTTTCCCAAGAATGTACTTCAACAGGAATCTCCAATGCTGATGTAAAAGTCTGCATGGCTTTTTCATAATCCAATAAGCGTTGTTGCAACTGGGATACTGATGATTCAACTTGTTGTTGTATAATGGGTGAGAAATTGTTAAGAGCAATCCCTTTTAATGGATTTTGACTCGGTTTGGTAATGATCTGCGATACAGAATAGAGATCTTGTATCAGATCTTGCCAGGAACGCCATTTTTCGGGTGTCAACGTATCAAAGATTGTCGTTGATAAATGAATCTTCGAAAAACCATAAGACTCTAGTGTCGAAATCTCGATAATACTATCGTACAAACTCCAACCGATAGGTTGTTGTGCATGCAAAAGTTCAATATAGACCTGAAGATCTTTTTTCGCATTTATTAATTGATTAGCCTCTTCTTGGAAACTAAAATTACCTTTCAATTGCGGTTGATCCAAAGTCTGGGCAAGCTGTGCGAGGACATCCGATTTTTTCGCTTTATTGGAATGTAACTCCAAACAAAAGTTAGCAAGTCCTATAGCCGCTAGACGCTTATGCACGACATCTAAGGCCGCTTTCTTCGCGGCAACGAATAATACTTTCTTTCCCTGATACAATGCATTTGCAATGATATTGGTAATGGTTTGTGATTTTCCTGTGCCAGGAGGACCATGCAATATAAAACTTTGATTTTGATTGGATGTATAGATAGCTTCTAATTGTGATACATCCGTAGCGATTGGTAACGCTAATGCTGTTGGATTTATGTTATCAAAATCTAAAAGCGTATTTTCGATAGAAATAGGTAGTCTTAATTGACCGTCAATAAGACTTTTGACAATATTACTCTTCGCTATTGCTTCTGATTGATTCGCAATATCGTTCCATAAGATCAATTTATTGAAAGAAAAATTACCCAGGATAACCTGATCAGCAATATCCCAACCCTTTAGTCCCATAATCGCTCGTCTGACTTGCGTAATCACTTGCGCAACATCAACTCCCCTTCCATCTTGCGGTAATTCTTCTAAACCACTTAAATCCAACTCATATTCTTGACGTAGAAACTCGAGTAACGTAATATTAATCATTGTTTCCTCTTCGCGGCTTCGAAGTGTAAATTTAGCGTTGATGGATCGTCGGCTTAATTCCACGGGAATTAATAGAATGGGTGCAGAACGAACTTGATCGGGTGTTTTTTTATCCCGCCATTTCAATAAACCAATCGCAAGATACAGTGTACTAGATCCGTTCTCTTCGATAGATAACTTTGCATTTCGATAGATATGCGTTAAAATGGTGTCTAAATCTTCACTATGGTAATAAGATACTAAACGATTATAGGTCAGTTCTTCTTTTGCTAAGAGATACGCGGAAGAAGAGGGATGCAATGCTTCGTTGAAGATATTATATTGTTTCAATATTGAGGCATTGGCACTCGGACTAATCGAAAAGCTTTTACCATCGGCTAAAATATTTTCCAATTCATGGATGTCCACATCCATAAGTTGAAGCATGTTTTTTGTGGTCCGCAGATTCAGTAAATTATTACGAAGGGATAGATCTAATAATTTACGTTCCCAAACTTTTTGTTTACTAACAGGACTACTGTCCTTTAATTCATTTTCTTCATATATTTTTCCAATTTCTATCTTTTCTTCTGCTGAACTTGAGCTTGCATTTTTTAAGATAAAATCAGACACATCGGCTGTTGTTGTATCTATTTTGAGTGGAAGTGGTTTTATACCATTTGCACGCGCTTGTTTGATATCAATGGAGAGTATAAAGTCTTCTTTACCAATTAGGCTCGCTTCCGCTAAATCTTTTGCTTCATTAAAAGTTATGTTGTTTCCCTTGCAAACACTGGTCGCTTCGATGACGGCCAATTCGCTTATTCCCTTGGCAAATCGTTTGGTTATTGCAGTTTTATCTTCATTGATAATCTGCGGGAATTTATCTTGATGAAGCCAACAACCAACAAAAGCATGTCCTTTGGTGACGATAATAATCGGATTTAGATCAATCGCTTCCAGACAGGCTGCAAATAACAAACTTAAATCAATACAATTGCCAAAATGTTCGGTGGCAATCATATCTAAAAGTCGCAAGCGTTGTCCTTTATTCTCAAAACTTGGAGGCAATGCGCTATAAACGATCTCTTCCTCCTGTATCGCTTTATAAATGGCCCGCATCATTTCCAATATACGCGCTGGTTCTTCGGATTGATAACCTTCGAACTTTGCTGCTAGGTTTTGCTGCTCTAGATATACAATAGCTTTATGCTTAATAGCATAAACATAAGGATGATTGGGTGTTATATAAGAAGCTAATAATTCTGGAAGAATATTGAATCCTCCGAAAAAAGATAAGGGTTGTAATTCAATTTCTGCAGTTTCCGCTACAAGCAAGTTTTCCTGTTGATAGATTCGAATATGAAAAGATGCACGCTCGACCTCCGATAAACGAATAAAAGAAGCAGGTTTGAGGATTATTTTATCTATAGGAATTTTAACAGGAACTCCAATTGGAAGGTAAGCAAGTTGATAGGAATAAGGTTCCATCCAATCCATATCTGATTCGATATCAATACGAATCTTTTCTAAAATAACACCGCTTTGGTTAGCAACCATCAGATTACTTAAAAAATTAATCTGATGTTGATACATAGCAAGATTCAAAAAGGTTGTTATTTCTTTCTCTATTTTGACCTGTTTAATATAATCCATTCGTGTTATAGCTATTGACTAAAGATAAAGAAGATAGCGAACACTTCTACAATCTTTTATCTAAAAATTATAATATAAAATTATTGAGCAATAAATACGGGTATTTTTACTGCATGTCGCAATTTATTAACAGTTTCTCCAAATACAAAATCCTTCACACCAGTATGTCCATGACTTCCAACAATCAATAAATCGGCTTGGTACTGTTCGCAGATTTTGGCGATAGACATAACACGATTGTTATATCCAAGTTCAAAATCCACTTGATAATCTCTATCTGAAAAGAAGTGTGCATATTTTTTTAATCGTGCCAAATCTTGTCTTGATTCCAAATCGTCTGTACTTTCTCCTGTATATTTTACCGTTGCACTTTCTACGATATGTACGAGAATAAAATGAGAATTTTTGTTCGCAATAGAAAGGGCATATTGTACAGTCTTGGTATCTGATGCGGAATAATCTAAAGCTAAAACCACCTTGTTAAAAACTTTGGGTTCTTCAAAAACTAACTCTTCAAAAGGGGGATGCACGCTCAGTACAGCTCGTTTGTTCTTGTGTAGGATCGGATACAAAACAGTCATGACCAATAATACAACCATACCAACTGCCCCTGCAATCAGCAATATTGTCAACCACCATTGATCATATTTTACAATCCATTTTGAAATTTCTTCGTACACTAATTTTATATTTAAGACGGCAATGACGATAGCGATCAGCCAGGCTAATACCTGTAGGTAAGGTTTAATAGCAAAATTGCCCATTTTTTTCTTATCACTCACAAAGTGAATCAATGGGATTACCGCAAAAGCCAATTGCATACTTAATATCACTTGACTAAAAATCAATAAAGAACCAACTTCTGATTCACCTGCAATTAAAATCACTAAAACAGCAGGAATTATCGCTAATAAACGGGTGATAATTCTTCTTAACGTGGGGCTAATCCGTAATCTTAGATAACCTTCCATCACAATCTGTCCCGCCAATGTACCTGTTACTGTAGAACTTTGTCCTGCTAAGATCAATGCGACCGCAAATAGTTTGGGAGCTAAATCGTTTCCTAATGTTTTTCCTAATAAATGATAAGCGTCTTCCAATTCGGCTACGTTATGCATACCATTTTTATGGAATGCTGCGGAAGCAAGAATGAGGATAGCGGCATTGACCAAAAAAGCTAAATTTAAAGCGATAGCGCTATCAAAAAAATTATATTTAAGCGCTTTTTTTATCGAATGCTCATCTCGGTCAATTTTACGGGTCTGCACCAATGCGGAGTGTAAGTATAGATTGTGCGGCATAACGGTAGCACCAATAATACCAATAGCAATATAAAGAGCGGCACTATTGGGTAAGCTAGGGATAAATCCAGTAACGACTTCGCTAAAATCTGGTTGAACCAAAAACATCTCGATCATAAAACACATACCTATCATCGAGACCAACCCAATAATAAAGAGTTCCATTTTACGCATCCCTAGTTTTTGTAGATACATGATCAAGAAGGTATCCGCAAAGCTGATTAAGACTCCCCAAAGGATGTCAATACCAAACAATAGGTTCAGGCCTATTGCCATTCCTAATACTTCAGCGAGATCACAGGCTGCAATTGCAATTTCTGCCAAAATATACAACACAAAATTCATCCTTCTTGGATAGGTTTCTCGATTACATTGAGCAAGATCTCTACGTCTCACAATCCCCAAACGTGTACATAAGCTTTGTAATAACAAAGCCATGATATTACTCATCAACAAAACCCAAAGTAATGCATACCCAAACTGACTCCCTCCTGCTAAATCAGTTGCCCAATTCCCAGGATCCATATACCCCACACTAATCAAATATGCAGGACCGAAAAAACTTAGTGCTCGTTTTAATTTTGATGTACCTTTACTGATTTCAACACTTTCGTGCACATCAGACAAAGATTTTTCATGGTGGTATGGATCTTTATTCATGTAGTACTTTCCTCGAATCTTTCTTTTGCAAATAAAGATAGAAATCATTAAACGAAAGTCCTACATTTTTATCCTTTTATTAAAAATCGAAAGATAATTGTCCTTCTTCTTGAGCTGGTTTTGGGACATTACCAAACCTAAATTCTTCAATAATATCGTATTGCTTTCTAATGGGATTGAATCTTCGCAAAAAAATACTCGCACAAAAAAAATCCAAATCAATCATCTTATAATTTTGAACTGCAATAGCCAATTTTTCTTGATCAAGTTTCCTCGCTACCGTTAAATGAGGTTCGTTACTTTTATTAATTGGTGTACCAAAATCAATATTCGTAATTACGTTCATTTTTTCTTTCAAAAACTGTTTTGATTTTAATGTTGGAGCAATATAAAAAGTACCATGATTGGGGAAAAAAGCGTATTCTTCAAAATAGACATATTGTGATTTTTCATATTTCAAAACTTCAACAAGCTGCTTTTTGATATAATAAAGTTTGGATTCATCTGCAAAACATTCACATATCGTCATGTGTGCCAAAGCATGACAACTAGAAAACCAGCCTATCTTATTCTTTAAATCTTCCTTAATCGATTTTACAATTTGAATTCCCTCTTCAGAAGGTTGAAATACGAATGAATACTTTTGTATGGCTTCTGGCATTGTTTCACTTAGCAATAATAACTTTTTGCACCTATCTAAAGGTAGTCAAAATAAAGTATAAGGTCACTCCTTTTAACCTACTTTACTTTCTTAACGCATCATTCATTAATTACTATTCCCCTCTACATAAAAACAATTATTAATTTGGTTTACAAATAATATAAAGAGAAGTTCCTCCATTCGGTTTAGAAACGAATTTAATACTTCCTTTGAGATGGTGTACTCTTGAATAAAGACTTTTTATTCCTAAACCAGTATTTAAATTTATTTTATCGACATCCATTCCTATACCATTATCTTCGATCGTAATCACAACGACTCCTTTTCTCGTTGTTTGTATTTGAATCAATATCTCTGTTGCATCTGCATGTTTAAAAATATTTTGAACAGCCTCTTGCACAACGCGATATAGTGTTATCTCACTATCTGTAGAAAGATTTGGTGGAAAACTAACCAGTTGAAGTTGAATTTTTAATCGATCTGATTGAATCTTTTTACAATATTGTTTAATCGCTTCAATAAGACCAAATCTTTCCACAACCAATGGCGTCAGGTTATACACAATACGATTCAGTTCCTGTTTAGATTCATTAATATAATCTAAAATTTGATCTGCATTTTTTATGGTGTTGGGTTCTAAAAGATTTTGTTCTTTAAAATGATAAATTAAAATTTTAATGGAAGAAAGCAATCCTCCTATGCTATCATGCAGGTCATTAGCAATTCGATTCCGTTCTTTATCTTCCACTTTTCTCAACAGCGTCATTTCATCAATAAGATACTTTTGTTTTTCTTCCTCTAAATTTGCCTGCATCAATTTCAGTTTCTGTTCATTCATCAACCTTTCCCGAAGTTGAGTTTTATTTCTGAAAATTATGACAATCAATATGATAACAAGTAAAATCAATAAAACAGCAATAAACAATTGGTTTCGTTGAGAGGTTACTAAAGATTTTTCATTACTCGCTTTTAATCGCTCGTTCTCCAGAACTTTATCTTTAAATTTATAGATGTAATCTAATTCTTGAAAATGAAGTGATTCTTTTCCTTTTTTTTCATCTACCAGATGGGCCGCCAATTTTCTATAAGTTTCTATTGATTTTTTGTAATTTCCTGATTTTTCATACACTTCTCCCAATTTTACCAATGCGTCTTCTTTGAGGGTTTCATTTTTGTTGGTTAATAACATTTCCAATAAATAGATCGCTTTGTTCCAATTTTTCGAATAAGTATAATAGTCGATTTCAGCTAAAGTAGCGTATTGCTCTTCTTTACTAACGTTAATTTTTAACGCCTGTTCCTTGCCTTTATTTATATATTTCAAAGCCTCATTGGGATTATTCTTGTATAAGAAAGACAATCCTTTAAGCGTATAAAATCTAGCCAAGTATCCAGGTGTTAATGACTCGTTAATTTGTTTTTCAGCAAGATCGGTGTATTTAATGACACTGTCTCTTTGACCTAAACGTTTGTAAACACTTGCCAACAAAATTTCATTGTATCCTCTTTCATGATATCGTACAGTATTTTTGTTGATTAATGGTCTCGCTAAATATAAATATTCCAGTGCGCGCTTATATTCTCTAAGTTCATAATAAGCCAGTCCAAAATTGGTGTACATACCATAAGCTATCGTATCATCCTTTAGCTGGTGGATTAGGGGAAGAATATCAATCATTTTTTGAAGTTGTGTACTTCTATACCCCATCTCACCAAATAGTGTAGCCTCATTCACTTTCAACAATACTAAATCATTTAGAACCTCTTTATTATGGATTTTTTCGGCAAATAAAATCCCTTCTTTATGAACCCGATCTGCCTTTTCATACTGATTGTCAGCGATTAAACTTACACCATAATACAGGTATACTTTAGTCAAATAAAGACTATCGACTTGTCCACGATTTTGCTTTAAGATTTTTTCTGCGTATTGTATGGAAAACTTAGAATTTCTATATGCATTGGTTTTCAATAATTCAACAATTAATTTTTTTTCTTGATTAATTGATCTACTCTGCCTGATTTCCATCTCTAAAGAATCTGATTTCTTTTTTAAAGCACTATCTGACTGCCCTTTACCAGTAAAACACCCAAACAAAAGCAATATAAACACAAAAATTTTGAGATAAGAAAGTACTTTCATAAAGGGAAATTATTAATTATAATTGTAATTGTAAAACGCAAGATGATAATAAATTATTATTATTGTTAGCCCTAACTGATTATATGACACGAATCATTATCATAGAAGATCATTCTATTGTCCTGTTCAATTTAAAAATTGTATTGGAATCAATTCCTGACTTCGAAGTAGTTGATACCTTTTCTTCTGGTAAAAAATTATTTGAATCAACTGGCCTAGAAAAAGTAGATGTCGCTCTTTTAGACATCAATCTCCCCGATACAGATGGTTTTTTTATATGTGATTACTTTAAAAATAATTTTCCTCACCTCAAGATCATTGGTATTTCCTCTTTTGAAAATGGGGAATTTGTATCTCGATTTTTAAAAATGGGTGCACATGGTTATGTTGTAAAAGGAACTTATAATAAAGATCTGGTTCAAGCAATTCATGAAGTTTTAAAAGGTAATACATTCCTTTGTAAAGTAGCACAGACTGCTTTAAATAACCTACATACCAATAACCAATCTCAAATCCAACTCACGAAAAGGGAGAAATATATATTAGAACTTTCTTCAACGTTAGACTCTATTAAAGAGGTTGCTGCAGCGATCGATGAAAATGAAGAAAACACAAGGTTATATCTTGAGCTTTTAGAAGATAAAATCAATTTCTACAGATTACCGTTCAAAATCAAAGAAGTCTTTTTAATACAGTAATACCATCTCTTCTTTTCACTGAGACAATTATCCTAAATATAAATCAATCTATTCATGCATTAAACCTGGTTATTTTTCACAGTTTTTGGATTTAATATTGCTAAGCAGCCTTGTTACAAACCCTACAATTGTTCAATCTTATCTTCTTTAAATATATATTGGCATAACCAGCAAAACCCGATGCCAAGTTTTTTTTAATTAACTTTGTATATTATTCATTAAATACGGCGATATAGTGTCTCTAGATAAATTAAAACTAAATAAACGGTTACATAAATCCATGGAAGAACTGGGCTATTTAACCGCAAAGGAAATACAAGTGAAGTCAATGTCACGGATTTTAGGGGGGCAGGATATAATTGCGATAAGCCCCGAAGGTTCTGGTAAAACGACAACCTATGTGCTGAGTGTATTGACAAACATGAAGTTCACCATAGCAGATGCACCAAAAGTTTTAATCTTAGCACCGGATCAAGATCGTATTCAAGCAATTGTTGACCAATTCTATTTTATTAGTAAAAACAAAGAGCTTAGCATTATCGGTTTACGTACTGGAGGAAGCATGGAACAGGAGATCGAGAAGCTTGTAGCAGGAGTTGAAATTGTAGTGGCAACACCAAATAGAGCTAGGGCTGTATACCTCAAATTAGGTTTAAATCTTAATTTAATACATACACTGATTATCGATGATGCGGAAGATATCATAAAAAATGGAATGATTACTCCTGTTAAAGAGCTTGCCAAAAGTTGTAAAAAATGTCAACATCTTATTTTTAGCACCGTAGAACATGAAAAATTACATCAGATGGTGGATGATTTTATGGTTCAACCAGCTTTGATTGAGGTGGAAGTACTGGCGGAACAACAGTTAGAGGTACATGATTTATTTCTTTACCGAGTGCCAAATTTCACAACTAAAATTAATCTTTTAAATCACTTGATGCGTGATACTGAAGTTTTTGACAAAGTCGTCGTATTTGTAAACAGCAGACTGACAGCTCAAAAACTCAGCAAAAGCTTACATCATCGAGATAAGGAAGAAATCTTGGTATTAAATCCGCTATTTTTTGACGATATAGGTATAGATGATTGTAATCTTTTTAAAGAACGACCTGCATCGCGGATTTTAATTGTCGCCAATGAGGGAACTGACCATCTAGATTTAACAAGCATTCCTTTTATTTTTCATTTTGAACTTCCTGAAAATAAAGAAACTTTCTTGCAACGTATTATTAAAACAGATCAGGAAGAACATTTCGCATTTACATTTTCCACTGATCTTGAATTGCCTGAAGTGAAAAGAATAGAACAAATAATTGGTCAAAAGATGCAACTGATGGAACTACCAACAGATCTAGCCATTTATAATGCAAAAAAGGAAATCAGAAGTGGCACCATGACTCCTAGTGAAAAGGATGAGACTCGTGGTGGTGCTTTCCATAAAAAGAAAGAAAGTAATAGTAAAACATATAATTATGGTGGTGGCGTAAAGGCTAAAATGACCATGAAAAAGAAGAAAGGTTAAAATCAAATGTTTACAGTTGAACAAATTGAACGTGCGCACGATCAAGTAAAATCTGGCGCTGACTTTCCTAATTATATCCAAGAAATAAAACAGATGGGAGTCATCGCATTTGAAACTTGGGTGATGGATAGTCATACCAAATATTTTGGAAAAGACAACTACCGTACACAATCAACCCCACAGTATAGCGCACTAGCAATTGCGGTAACTGCTGATACAGAAAAATTTAAAACCTGTTTAAAAATTCACCAAGAAGGTAAAACAGACTATTATACCTTCTGTCGGGATTGTGCAGAAACAGGTATTGAGAAATGGCTCGTTGACCTTACAAAAATGACTTGCTCCTACTACGATAAAGCTGGAAATGAGATTTTAGTAGAAATAATACCTTCCTAATCAAAATCTCTCGCATATTCTTCTTAAAGAATAAAAGGATCAGGATGATAACGAACTATTCATTAGTCTGTTTCAAATAATAGCTGTTTAAAATAATAGATAAGATGTACAATTTTAAAAATGATTATTCTGAGGGTGCACATCCCCATATTCTACAGAAATTAATAGAGACTAATCTGATCCAACAATTGGGATATGGTGAAGATGAATATGGCATGCAGGCCAAAGAAATATTGAAGGAGAAAATAAAAAATCCAAATACCATCATACATTTTCTTTCAGGAGGTACTCAGACAAACCTGATCGTTATTTCATTTCTTTTACGTGTACATGAAGCCGTTATCAGTGCCAAAACAGGACATATATCCGCCAATGAAACAGGAGCTATTGAAGCCACGGGACATAAAGTGATTACTGTTGAAACTAATGATGGCAAATTGAAACCTACTGATATAGAAAAGGCTTTACAGGAATATGCACTAAAACCTCATGTAGTAAAGCCAAGAATGGTTTATATTTCTAATTCAACGGAGATTGGTACGATTTATCGTAAATCAGAATTAGAGGAATTAGCAGCATGTTGTCAATCCAACAACTTATTACTGTATCTAGATGGAGCCAGATTAGGTCATGCTTTAACAGCAAAAAATAATGATCTGACGTTAGCGGATATTGCTCGATTAACAGATATCTTCTATATTGGAGGGACTAAAAATGGTGCGCTGTTGGGTGAAGCCATCGTATTCAACAAACCCGATCTAGCACTAGATTTTGAATATGTATTGAAACAAAAAGGTGCAATGTTGGCAAAAGGCCGTTTACTTGCTATTCAATTTTTAGAATTGTTTAAAGATGATCTATACTTTGATTTAGCCAAATATGCCAATCGTATGGCTATGAAAATCGCCGATGCTGTAAAAGAAAAAGGATTTTCATTTTTGACAGAATCAACAACGAATCAAATCTTTCCTATATTACCTAAAGCTGTAATTGAAAAACTTGCTGAACGTTACTTATTCTATGTTTGGAAGGAGATCAATGACGATCTTGCTGCTGTACGATTGATTACTTCTTGGGCAACGGATGAAAATAAAGTGGATGCATTCATCACTGATTTAAAACAGCTATAACTGATAACAAGTTATTTTTTCTTAAGTGTTGATCATCTTCGTATTTGTAAATACTGTATCCCATCTTTCATGAATAGAAAGGTATTTTTCTGATCACATTATTTTTGAACAAAAAAGGCACTCCAGTTAGGAGTGCCTTACATATAAATGAAAACAAGTGATTCTAATTAATATCCTGCATTTTGTTTCAAATTCCCCATACTTTTATTTAATTCCTCTTGTGGAATAGGGAAATATTCATTTCTATTTGGGGTAAATTGTATTCCTTTAAAAATTGGTAATATAGTTCCTTCAAAAGCAGAATAACTTTCAATAACCTGCTTAGCATCTCCCCAACGTACCAAATCAAAGAAACGATGTCCTTCTAAAGCTAATTCTAACCGACGTTCGAACTTAACAGCTTTACGCGCATAAGCTTGATCTGGGAATGTTAAATAAGGTTTTACAACATAAACTGCTGCTGGTTTTCCATCTACAGTAGTTTTTCCAGGTAATTTCGCAGCTCTATTTCGAATTAAATTAACCAATCGCATAGCTTCTGGCAAATTATTCGCCTCAACTTCACATTCTGCAGCCATTAAGACTACGTCAGCTAAACGAATAATATTAACATCTAAATCAGTGATATATGCAGCTCCTGATGCTGTATGCGCTGCATGTAGACTTTTTGGGATCATGGTCTTGATCCCTGTGAATGGACCACCGTGTGGTCTGCTTCCTTCTTCAGGCCTCAACCATGCATCTCCTGGGAAAATACCATAATCCAAAAACGCAACTCCTCTACGTCCTACTGTATAATCTAAACGAGGATCAAAATGTAACTTTGTATCCAGCACATACTTTGGTAAGTCAGCTTTTGGCACTAAAATATCTGATGTATATGGATTGTTTTTATAAGAGTTATCCAACAATGGTAATCCATTCGCATCTACTTTATAAGCATTAACTAAATCAATCGTGGGTTGATAAAAACCACAACATCCTACAGGATTCGCTCCATTCAGTCCACTTAACATATCACCTACATTACCATTATCTCCTGAACCATCTGGATTGATTGTATGTTTAGCAACTAAGATCGCTTCTGTACCATTTTCTTTAGTTGGATCAAAGTTATCTTGAAAAGATGTTGCTGCAATATCTTTTACAGCCATTACATCTTTAAACAACAACAGTGCTTGTGGATATTTTTTCTGATAAAGGTAAAGTTTACCGAGATAAGCTTTTGCTATTATCTGATCCATTCGTCCACTTTCACTATTGATTTTTGTCGTAGGTAATAACGTAATCGCATCTTTTAAATCGGCCTCAATTTTTGGTAAAACGTCTTGATCGTTTTTAACAACCTTTGCCTCTTCAATTGTTGTATTTTCATCTACATAAGGAATATTCTTAAAAATACGCCATAGGAAAAAGTAATAATGTGCACGTAACATCTTCGCTTCTCCTTCAATTTGTTTTGCACGATCAGCAGCTACTGTTTTAGCTCCTGCTTGATCAAGCTTCAATAATCGCAAAGTATTATTTGATCTTAACACACCTTCGTAATACACCTGCCACATAGTCGATAAATTATCATTAGATGAAATCGCTGAAAATGTTTCAATCATATTCATGTTCGGCTGATCGGTAATTACCGATCCTTTATGTGCATTATCAGAAGTAACCTCTCCGAAAAGCCATTGACTAGGTGCTGAGGCGTAGTTTCCCCATGTACCATTGACATTTCCATTCATAATGGCATATGCTCCAACTAATTCCGCCTCTATCCCTTTTTTATTTGCAATCTGTTCTTCAACTAATTGTCCTTGAGGGGTTTTATCTAAAAAACCTTTACTACAACTCCAAATACTTAAAGTTGACACCCCCAATAAACCTAATAATATATATTTCTTATTCATGATTATCTCTTTTTTAAATGTGAACGACTAAAAACCTAAACTTACACCTAACATGAATTGTCTTGATTGCGGATATACCCCAAAATCAACCCCTAAAGCAGGGTATTTAGAAGGTGTAGCTGTCACCTCTGGATCTAATCCCTCATATTTAGTAATGGTAAATAAGTTGGTGACGCCAAAATAAGCTCTTAATTTTTTAACACTTGTATTCTCTCCAAAAAGTTTATTGGTTTGAAAATTATAGCCTACTTGTAGGTTCTTCATTTTTAGAAAACTCGCATCTTGAATAAAGTAACTTGATGAAGCGTACTCATTTGCTGAAACCGTTTCTTTTGTTTGAGAAGGGATCAAACTATTTGGATTTTCCGGACTCCACGCATCAAGAACGCGTACACTTTTTTGTCCGTCAAATACACCGAAATCTGTAAAATAACGTGTTGCCTCATAGTTTTTATTACCTTGAGAACCATAGAAGTACATCATCAAATCAAAATTCTTATAATTCGCATTGAAATTTAAAGAATATGTAAAATCAGGATGAGGGCTTCCGATCACAGTTCTATCTGTTGCATCGAGTTTTCCGTCTCCATTGATGTCTTCATATCGGAAACCGCCCACACGTGCATCATCATAAGATGGATATTGGGTCAATTCACCTGTATTTTGGTAAATACCAGCAACTTTATAACCATAAAAAGCACCAAATGGTTGACCTGTTTTCATAATGGATGTTTCCATACTACGGAATGCACCATAAATAACTTCGTCAATACCAGGAGCTAATGCAACAATTTTATTTGCGTTATGAGAGATGTTAGCACCTATATCAAAATTAAACTCTTCTGGATCTTTTTTACCATGATGATAATTTAATGAAAACTCGATCCCTTTATTTTCCATATCTCCAATATTTACATAAGGAGAATTAGCACGCCCTACTGCAGTTGCTGGTAACGGTAAAGCAAACAACATATCGGATGTTTTCTTATTATACCAATCTAACGTACCATCTAACTTACCTTGTAAAATGGAAAAATCGAGACCTAAATTCAACGATTTCACTTGCTCCCATTTCACGTCTTCATTTTGGTAATCACTGATCCATAAACCACTAGAAAGTTCATTATTAATTGGATATGAGGCTGAATTTTGAGAAGTAGCATAACGTTTCAAATATTGATAAGCAGGTATTCTTTGATTTCCTGTTACCCCATATCCAGCTCTAATTTTCAAATCACTTAACCAATCAGAACCTTTCAAAAATTCCTCTTCAGATAAACGCCATGCAGCACTTACGCCTGGAAATGTACCATATTTATTATTTGAACCAAAGTTGGAAGAACCATCTCGACGTAATGTGGCACTAAATATATAACGATCTCTAAAAGAATAATCTACTTTTCCAAAAATTGAGAATAAAGAACCTAATGCCCCTTCACTCGTAGCCGAGTTTTTTTGTCCTTGTGACACATAGAAAAAATCTAAGCTATTGGTGATGAAAAATGAATTTCCAGAACCCTGAACTTGTCTATAGGTATTATCAATTGCTTCTGTACCGAGTAAAACATTTAAACTATGTTCATCATTGAAATTAGCTTTATAATTTAAGGTGTTGGTCCAGGTCCATTCTGTGTTATAACCGGATGTCTCTGCCATACCATTATTTGCACTTCCTTCTGTGAATTCTAAGTTCGGATAGGTATAGCTTAGATTATAATAATTTTCATATTTAATACCAAAGCTTGTTTTGAACGTTAGCCCTTTCATCAGATCATATTCACCAAAAGCATTTCCAAAAAAGAAGTTACTTTTATTGATATTATCTTTTGCACGATAAGCAATCGCAACTGGATTTTCTCCATTTCCCCATCCCCCTAATGATCCAGCAAAATTACCTCCTTCATCATAAACAGGAATAATATTTTTAATACGATAAGCAAATCCAAGCGCACTACCCTCTCCAATATAATCTCCTGCAGTATTGGTATTCACCCCTATACCATGCCCTCTGGTCATACTGTATTGCATATTTTCTCCAAAACGTAGTTTTTTATTAAAAGCGGAGAAATTAGTATTGGAACGAATATTAAAGCGTTCAAAACCTGTATGAATGATAGTACCTTTTTGCCCCAAGTAACCACCGGAAACAGCGTAGTTTGCATTTTCACCTCCACCCACAGAACTTAATTGATAAGATTGTGTGGGTGCATTTTCAGTTAGTTCATCAAACCAGTTTGTACCTGCTTTATTTGCTTTTGTGATCTGATAAAAATCAGTTTTGTTATCAGCGTAATTATATTTGGACATATCCGCATCTGCTGCAGTAACATTATTTCCAATTGCCGAACCTGCTATTAGGTATTCTGGTAATTTGTCGTTTCCATTTGTAAGTTTGTTGTTCAGATCCAAAATTTGTTGTGGACTAAGCATTTTAGGAAACCGATTACGATTAACTGCTTGAATACCATAATAGGCATCAAAATTAATACGTGGAGGACCTGATTTACCTGATTTTGTTGTTATAATAATAACCCCATTATTGGCACGTGAGCCATAGATAGAGGCTGCTGAAGCATCTTTTAGTACTTGCATGGACTCAATATCATTCTGATTCAGCCAGCTTAACTTTCCTTCAAATGGTACACCATCAATAACATATAAAGGTTCATTGTTATTAATCGTACTAAATCCACGGATCTTTATCGCTGGTGTCGCTCCTGGAGCTCCATCTGTGACTATTTGAACACCTGTAGCACGACCTTGTAAGGATTCAACAGCACTCGCTGCTGGCGTACTTTTTAACTGATCGGTATTGACAACTGCAACAGATCCAGTTAAATCTTTTTTGCGTTGTGTGCTGTACCCCGTTACAACAACTTCATCCAAAGCCCCACTTTCATCTAGCAATCCTACAACAATAGGTAATGATGTAGAAGTTACTTTAATTGATTGTTTTGAAAATCCAATGTAGGTGATCTCCAATACATCACCAATAGCGGCATTGATCTGGAAACCACCATCCGCATTGGAAGAAGTCGCAGTAGTCTTTCCAACGATTTTAATTGTTGCCCCACTAATTGGTTGTTTTGTCGTGGCATCTTGAATTTTACCTTGGATAGGTGTTTGGACATCGTTAACATGCGTTTCATAATGCGCTGTTTCCGAAAATTTTGACATAGGATTACCGAATGTTTGGTGACTAATTAGTACCAAAGCCGCAGATACCCAAAGAGAATGTTTTATTGATTTTTTATTTTCAATAATATCCTCATTAAAAAACTGTAATAGTTTTACCATAATATAAAAAGGATTAATTGGTTTATTTATTCGTGCTATTCCCTAAAAGAATCTCCCGAGCACGATCGTTTAGTTGTAGAATAAATGTACACAATCGATTGAATTTTCTTAATTATTCAACTAATTATTTTCTAAATAATACATAATTCCCTGATAATTAGCCAATAAATATATAACCTTATTGTAACAAGTACATGGTAAACAAAAATCTACATGAAGAGAAGTAGAAAAGATATATGAATGCGTATTGTTAGAAAAAATAGTTTGTTCAAAATATGACAATATCATCATTTACCCTATTGATGTATTTATCCCTAACTTATTCAATAATTGAAGCTTTTATCATTTAAACGAATTTTATTAATCTTAAGAAAATCATTACCTTTAAATTTCTATTGAATGAATAAAACACAATTCATATTTTTTAGGGTTAGACAATTTTTATTGTTACTGACAGTTATGTATGCACTAAGTTCCTGCGTATTAAAGGAAAGTCTGTTTCAATTATTTGACATAGCATATAGTCGTAGCTTCAACAAAAATATCAATACGGGCCAAAGAAATACGACATCTTGTTTTGAATCGGTGCAAACAAGAGAAGCTATGCCCAGCTCCTAATTCATTAATTGTTTACATCATCCCAATTCAGAGTTTCTGGTTATAAATCCTACTTCAAAAAATACGATTAGTAGCATTTATTTTTCAAATACCACTTCTGGTAATAGCCCTCCTTTTTACATCTTGTATCATCGATTGAAGCTGGATATTATTTAAAATAATACTCATATTATTTTAAAATTATTCCATCGACAAACGAATCAATGAAATTACAGACAGAAAATCAAGCATTTAAAACTGCTGGTCTATTTACACTATCCATCCGTATGGTTATTGGATGGACATATTTTTCCGCTTTTTGGCGACGATTAATCTTAGATAACAAACTCATCGAAGATGAAGCTGGTTATATTGGTGAAAAATTTAATCATTTTCTTCCCAATGCCTTAGGTATTAAACCCATTATCGAATATTTAGTTACGCATCTTGAAGCACTATGGTGGTCAATGGTGCTATTCACAATAATCGAAGGGATTGTTGGATTATTTATTATACTGGGCTTATTTACCCGACTCATGAGTATTGGTGTATTTGGTTTAGCAATGGGCATATTACTTGGCTCAGGTTGGTTAGGAACAACCTGTTTGGACGAATGGCAGATCGGCATTCTAGGTATTGCTTCAGGATTTACGTTATTTTTAAGTGGTAGTGGAGATTTTTCCTTAGATCAATATATGACAAATAAAAACTATTCCATTACCCAGCAACAATGGTTCAGATGGATAGGATCAGGTTAGTTACCCATTAGAAATCTAAAAGCATTTATTTTAGGAGGAGTAGGACTAATCTTCTTCATGACTTTATTCACGAATCAATACTTTCACGGTGGGGTGTATGGAACGTTACATAACAAATCTGTACAACCAAAAATTGAAATATCCAACGCGCAAGTCCTAAATAATAATCTTTATTTAACGCTATATCGTGCTGATGTTTATGGCTCTTTCTTGATCGAAATACAAATTCTAGATACCAATAATAGGATTGTCCAGCATATCCGATCAGAAGAACTTGCCGCTCTTGATAAAAAGAATATCGATAATTTTTATGTTGCAAAAATACAACCTGGAAAACACAGTCTCGTTATTCCGTTAGGTGCTAAAGCAATTGTAAATTTTGATTTAAAACATATAAAATTGAAAAAGAACGGAGATTATCAAGTTAAGCTAATTGACATCAGTGGGCTTGAATGGATTGAAAAGCTTCAGATCAACTAGGAATAAACCTCTCCTATTTTAATTTTGAAACAGATTTGGTTTCTTTAGGCAATCTCTAAAATTTAGAGGTTGCTTTTTTAGATCATATATTTTTTTTATTGCCAATGTTTGCTAAAAACAAATAGCCTGAAACTCCTGAAGCCAATGAGCCGATTAGCACAGCAAATTTTGCTTCTTCAATTAATAGTGGATCTGTAAAAGCTAAAATGGAAACAAAAATGGACATTGTAAATCCAATACCTCCCAATAGTCCTACTCCAAATATGTGTTTCCAATTTGCACCCTCAGGTAAAGTACATAGTTTTAATTTTGTAGCAATAAAAGAAATACCCAATATGCCACAAGACTTACCGATGAGCAGTCCTCCAATGATACCGATACCTAAACTTGTGGTCAATCCATCGATCATTTCACTATGTACTGTAATATTGGTATTGGCAATCGCAAACAAAGGAATAATAATAAAATTGACTGGAGAAGTCAAGATATGTTCTAATTTTTCTAGTGGTGATTCTTTATCCGTAACATTTGTCGGCAATGTCAGTGCGACTAAAACCCCTGCTATAGTAGCATGGATACCAGAGTGATGAATAAAATACCAAATAAAAATCCCGGGAATTAAATAAGCCCAAATCTTCTTGACACCTAAAAAATTAAGCAATAACAAAAATGCAAATATACCCAAGGCTATAAATAAATAATTGTAATGTAAATCGCCGCTATAAAACAATGCAATTACTAGAATAGCCAATAAATCATCCACGATAGCGAGTGCCGCTAAAAAGATCTTCAAACTGGTCGGTACGCGATTTCCCAGTAAGGTTATCACTGCTAATGCAAAAGCAATATCAGTAGCCATTGGAATTCCCCATCCATGTTCCGTTGGTAATCCCTTATTCAGGAATAGATAGATGAGTGCTGGCAAAACAGCACCTCCAACAGCAGCTAAAATAGGTAAAAGAGCTTTTTTGGGAGAGGATAATTCACCTTCTACCAATTCTCGCTTAATCTCTAAACCCACCAACAAAAAGAATATAGCCATCAAACCATCATTGATCCATAATAAAAGGGAATAATTCAAATGAATATGATCCGTTTCAAAACCCAATGTTGTATTCAATAGACTGTTAAAAGCATCCGCAAGCGGACCATTAGCAATAATCAATGACAGAATAACACAGATAAACAATAAGATACCTCCAGCATTACTTGATTGCAAGAATTGTTTGAATATTTTTAAATTAATTAAATTAGGCATGAAGATCTTTCATTTAATATATCATTTTCAAATGGTTAAATTCAAAAAAGATATGGCAGTGTAAATACGTAAGTTCACTAAGATAAGTTTTTCTTTTAAAACAAAGAAGGAATATGTCTTTTAACTCGGATATACAGCTCCATAAAAATCATTCTTTCAGAGTTAACAAAAACTTCATATCAAATTTACCATAAGGTAAATTTGAAGGATTACTTTTACAATAAATAAAAATGAAAAAAGATGATTAAAGATTGTGAATTACATGAGCCAGAAAATCACATTGATGTAATTGAGTTTACATTTGATGGAGATGATCTATTATTCGGGGAAGATTAACATTAATTTTCAACAAATGATGCCACACGCTATAAGCGTGTTTTTTTTGCTTTATACCCACCTCCCATATTATCTTTCATAAAGAAAGGACTAATGATTACATTAGTCCTTTCTATTTCTCAGTGAAAAAAATTATTTTATTTTCATTACCATATTATCGGCTCCTTCTATAGAAGTATCTGCTTTACCCGATTTATTTTTAGTCGATTTATAATGTACATGATTTTGAGCACCTTCTACAGTAACCGTATCCACATTTCCGGCATTAATTCTATTATCAGCTCCTTCCACACTTATTTTAGAAGTATTCACCAAATTAACAACATTACCTCGTCCCTCTACTTCCAATCTCAAAAAAGTTCCTTCTATGGTAATTTTATTATCCGCACCTGCTATTTTTACAACATCATTGGCAGAAGCTTTGATTGTTTTTTTATTATTAGTTCCCTCAACAACAATCTCCTTTCCTGATTTTTGATTTACAACAACAGTAGGATGAGGCGTTACAATAGCATATGAAATGCTTGTTGTGCTTAACAGCATCGTTATAGCACCTAATAGAATAAGTTTTTTTGTTTTCATTATTTTAATTTATATTATGTAATAATAAACGGATAGAAATTGTTTTTATTTTTTAAAACAAAACAACTTAAAAATTTATTTTTTCAACCAACCAAACCATCCAGAACCCCATTCTTTCTTCTTTTGTAATGCTTTCTCATCTCTTGGAAATAATTTCAGAATAGTTTGGATTTTTTCTTTTGCTTGATCATTTAATCCTAGCTTAAAGGAAGCTTCAGCGGAGAGCAGAACAATTTCTTTCCAATCGTCATCCTCTTCCCAATTCTCGCTATCATACAATTCAGCTGATTCTTCACTAATACGAATAACATTTTCCCAATCTTGTAAATGATAATAAGTACGAATAAGATGAAGCATCACCAGATGAAAGTCACCATCTGATTCCTCCTCCTCTAAAGTTGTTTTGGTAGATTCGTATGCAATCAAAAGGTCGTGAAGTGCCTGTTTATAATCTGCAGTCAGTAAATATGATTTACCTCTTAAATAATGTAATTTACGATAATCAATAAGTGCCATTTCCTGCAATGGCTTAGTTGCTTCATAATTATTGGCACAAGCTATACATTGCTCATATTGTCCCAGTTGAAAATAATTCTGCATCAACATATACCAATTAGAAGCATCATCAGGCTTACTTTCTAATTGTTTTTGCCAATCCTTTAATGTTTCTGAGTCTCCCCTATGATTGATTAAATCAAAACGAGCATTCTGAATTTCCATATAAGCCTGACGCGTCACAAACAAATCATCCTCTTCATAATCTGCGTATTCTGCAGATTGAATCAATTCATCATATTCTTGCGCGATTACAGCTAATCGTTCTTCTGCTTCTTTGATATATCCCAATTTAAATTCACATTTGGTTATATAAGCGGAAATTCGAAGGTAATTAGGAAAATCAAACCGTTTAAGATCATACTCTAATACTTCATGATAATTAATGAGCGCATCTTCATATTCATTCTTCTCAAAATGAGCATCGGCCAATGTGTTATAGAGTTCCCAGAATGTACCATATTCCAAGCCTTCTTTACAAATAACGATTACCTCATCATATTTCCTTTTACTGCTCAATGCTAAAGCATAGTTGTTGCAGCACATCGCTACGAGATGTTGATTGATAAAATAATTTGCATCAAATTTATTTTCATGAAAATAAGCTTTAAATCCGAGATAAGCTCTTTCAAAAAATTGTAATCTAAAATTCAATAATGGAAGATCCAAAATGGGTGAACCAATTGAATTTTCAAATTCCGAAAACTCACATCCTGAATTATAGTAATCAATGGGAGAATCGTCTGGCCAACTTAAGATTTCAGGGAGCACATGATGGACTTCATAATAAGTAATGATATAACGATAGATTGTTACCGAAAAACCACCAAGTTGAACAGCTTTCGCAAAATATGGTAAAGCTTCTTCATAATTTCCCCCTTCGAGAATATAGGTTCCAGCGAAGTGATAAGGAATAAACCAATCGGGATAAAGATCGATATAACGTTTTGCTTCTATCAATGGATCTGATAAATCGAGCCCCAATTCCTCTCGAAAGTTACGCTGCACCATAATGACGAAATAAATGCATTGTTTATCTTCCAACCCTGCATTCAATTCAGCGATTACCTGTTCATAGAACTTAAATATCTCCGCATCAATTTCTGGTTCTTCATTTCCATACAATACAGCTTTAAGTCCGCACCAACCAACCATCTCATAATCGTTAAACTGAAAAGCTAATTTTCCAATATCTAAGTATAACAATACATTGTTAGATAGAATATCATTTTTATATTTTTTGAATTCTGTAAGCGCTTGTTGATCTTGATTTAAGTTCTCGCGCATGATCATGGTTTTGAACAATAAGCTTTCTGTTAGGAATGCACATTTATTAATACGATCATGTGCATATAATATCTCGTAGATAGATAGCAATTCATTAATATTACTGATAGACTCAGTATACTTTTCATGTAAGTAGTTTAAATCTGCTTTAAAACGGCAGACATTTTCCAACTGATCCTCATGAATAGCTAAGCGATCTATATAAGTAGCATACTCACCATAATCTAATTCTTTATAAAAAAATCGTGTTGTCTCCAATAATCCAAACAATGCTTCTTCATTATCGGGATCCATCTGCAAAACGGATTGATAAATATCCAATACCTCTTGAAAATCGGTTAACGAGAGATCATTGCTATCGATCTCTTCATTCTGAAATACAAGTTCCTTAAGTACAGTAGCTTTTAAAATTAAGGGAGGAATATCTTGCGGATTGAGCACCAAAAAGACTTCTAATTCAGACAAGCAGTCTTCATATCTTCCTTCTTCATATAAATTTACTAAATCTTGAAACTTCATAAATTACCAGTCTTTTATATAAAAATAAAAATATATTGTAAACTTAAAAGCAGTTCAAAAAAATAAATTTCGAAGCAGCTCATTATTAAAATATTAAATAAAAATAAGCTTCAGGCTACAAATAAAAAAAGGAACCCTGCTGGGTTCCTTTCCAATATCTAACAAATTGACTCGGGGTTAAAACTCTATTTTACTGCGTCAATAACTGCTTTGAAAGCATCTGGGTTGTTTAAAGCTAAATCAGCTAAAACCTTACGGTTTAAACCAATATTTTTAGCGTTTAATTTACCGATCAACACGGAATAAGATAAACCTTGTTGACGGGCTCCAGCGTTAATACGTTGAATCCATAAAGCTCTAAACTCGCGTTTTTTGGTTTTACGGTCGCGGTAAGCGTACTGTAAACCTTTTTCTACTGTATTTTTAGCAATAGTATATACTTTGCTACGTGATCCATAATAGCCTTTTGCTAATTTAAGGATTTTTTTACGTCTTCTTCTCGAAGCAACTGCGTTAACCGAACGTGGCATATTTTTAAAATTATTTGGTAAAAGGCGTCATGTTTTACAATGAACTTACTACCTTGTACCCGGTTAAAAATTATTATTAATTAAATCGAATAAAACTTATTTACCGATAGCAAGCATACGTTTAACGTTGCCCATATCGCCATCAGATACGTAACTTGTTGTTGTTAAGTTACGTTTACGTTTTGTGCTCTTTTTTGTCAAGATGTGGCTTTTGAAAGCGTTTTTTCTTGCGATTTTACCTGTTCCAGTAAGCTTAAAACGTTTTTTAGCGCTGGAATTGGTTTTTACTTTTGGCATAATACTTTAAATTTTATATCAATCTGTTAGAATTTCTATTATTATTTTTTAGCTACTGCTTTAGGAGCTAAAGTCAAAAACATACGTTTACCTTCTAATTTAGGTAGTAGTTCTACTTTTCCTACGTCTTCTAATGCTTGTGCAAAACGCAATAACAAGATCTCTCCTTGTTCTTTGTGTACAATTGCACGCCCTTTAAAGTGTACGTAAGCACGAACTTTCTCCCCACTTTCTAGGAATTTGATCGCATGTTTCAATTTGAAATCAAAATCATGTTCACTGGTATTAGGTCCGAAGCGAATCTCCTTAATAACAGTTTGTTTTGCATTAGCTTTGATTTCTTTTTGTTTCTTCTTTTGCTCGTAAACAAATTTACTGTAGTCGATAATTTTACAAACCGGCGGAACAGCATTTGGCGAAATCTCAACTAAATCAAGTTCCAATTCATCTGCAAGCTCTAGCGCTTTACGGGTAGGATATACTCCTGTTTCCACATTATCACCTACCAAACGTACCTCAGGTACACGGATGAGTTCATTAATGCGGTGATCTGGTTCTTTCTTTCTCATTGGTGGTCTAGGACCACCTGGTCTTTTTAATGCCAAATGTTTAAATATTTAAACGGTTATTTCTTTAATTAATACTTCTCTAAATTCGTCAGCAGTCATGGATCCCAAGTCAACTGAACCATGTTTACGCACAGAAACCGTGACACCCTCAGCCTCTTTCTCCCCTACAATCAACATATAAGGCAGTTTTTTAACCTCTGCATCTCTGATTTTACGACCTACCTTTTCATCACGCAAGTCTATCAGTCCGCGAATATCGGAATTATTTAGCGATTCTAAAAGGTTTTTCGCATATTCTTCATATTTTTCTGACACTGGCAAGACGATAAATTGTTCTGGAGCAAGCCATAACGGAAATTCACCCGCACAATGCTCGATCAATACAGCGATAAAACGCTCCATAGAACCAAATGGTGCTCGGTGAATCATCACGGGTCTATGTTTTGCATTATCAGAACCTGTATACTCCAGTTCAAACCGTTCAGGTAAATTATAGTCGACCTGAATTGTACCTAACTGCCATCTACGTCCCAAAGCATCTTTTACCATAAAATCTAACTTAGGACCGTAGAAAGCTGCCTCTCCATATTCAATTACAGTCGATAGTTCTTTCTCTGCTGCTGCTTCAATGATAGCACTTTCTGCTAAAGCCCAATTTTCATCGCTACCGATATATTTTGTACGATTTTCTGGATCTCTTAATGAAATCTGAGCAGTATATTCTTCAAAACCTAAAGCTTTAAATACATATAATACCAGATCTATTACTTTTTTGAACTCTTCTTTTACTTGATCTGGACGACAGAATAAATGTGCATCATCTTGTGTAAACCCTCTTACACGAGTCAAACCATGCAATTCTCCCGATTGCTCGTAACGATAAACCGTTCCGAATTCAGCAAAACGTACTGGAAGATCTTTATAAGAACGGGGTTTTGTTTTGTAAATCTCACAGTGATGTGGACAATTCATCGGTTTCAAGAAAAACTCTTCGTCTTCAACTGGAGTTCTAATAGGTTGAAATGAATCTTCACCATATTTATCATAGTGACCTGAAGTTACATACAGTTGCTTATTCCCGATATGAGGAGTCATAACTGGCTCATACCCCGATTTCAACTGTGCCCGTTGTAAAAAATCTTGTAATTTCTGACGTAGAGCCGTTCCCTTAGGTAGCCATAATGGAAGTCCAGCTCCTACCTTTTCAGAAAAAGCAAATAACTCCAATTCTTTACCTAATTTACGATGATCACGTTTCTTTGCTTCTTCAATAAACTTCAAATATTCTGCTAGTTCAGAAGCTTTTGGAAATGTAACTCCGTATATACGTGTCAATTGTTTACGGGATTCGTCTCCTCTCCAATACGCTCCTGCGACATTTGTTAATTTAATCGCTTTAATAAATCCTGTATTCGGGATATGTGGACCACGACAAAGGTCAGTGAAATCTCCTTGTGTATAGAACGTAATTTTACCGTCTTCTAGATCCTTAATTAGATCTAACTTGTACTCATCTCCTTTTTCGGTGAAATAAGTTAACGCATCGGCTTTAGAAACAGCTTTACGGTTAAATGATTCTTTACGTTTTGCCAATTCCATCATTTTATCTTCGATTTGTTTAAAATCATCTGATGAAAATTCACGATCGCCAAAATCGACATCATAATAGAAACCCGTTTCGATAGCTGGACCAATACCAAATTTAATACCTGGATAAAGATCTTCCAATGCTTCTGCTAATAAGTGCGCAGATGAATGCCAAAAAGTAGACTTACCCTGCGTGTCATTCCAGGTCAACAACTTTACTGTGGCATCTTCTTCAATCGAACGAGAAGAATCCCAAATCTCTCCATTTACTTCAGCTGCTAATACATTTCTAGCTAAGCCTTCTGAAATCGACAACGCTACTTGAGCGGCTGATGTTCCTCTTTCGTATTCACGTACGGAACCATCAGGTAATGTAATTTTAATCATCAACAAATATGATTATGAGTTATTAAT
This sequence comes from Sphingobacterium sp. SRCM116780, assembly GCF_021442025.1. Taxonomy (NCBI): domain Bacteria; kingdom Pseudomonadati; phylum Bacteroidota; class Sphingobacteriia; order Sphingobacteriales; family Sphingobacteriaceae; genus Sphingobacterium; species Sphingobacterium sp. SRCM116780. The sequence continues at coordinate 991,649 of NZ_CP090446.1, read as the reverse complement.
TTATTTATAAAACACCACTTGACAAACACACAACATACTACGTTGTAAACGTGTTTATAAAGCCTTTTCCATAAAATCTGCAAGTAGATTCAATATGCATCAAATATACTGAAAATAATCCGCAATTACATGGTAGAACTGCGAACTGAATATCAGCGACATAATCTGATATTAGCTCTTTTATAACCTCCTGATCAAGAGTCAAAAAGCTGATATAATCTTTTTTATAGAAATAGATAATTAAGATCCCTGCTCTGGAAACTGCAAAATCTTAAGAATACAATTCATCATCATTTCTTTCATGAACAATAGAGAAAGAATCAAGCAAAATCAATCTAATCTAAAAGTAATGAATTCAAAACTATCCCCATATCACAATCTTTTTTATTAATTTTGCAATCTTAAATACATTATTATGTCACATCAAGTTCCAGAAGACGGCACTTTACTTCCGTTGATGGAAGAGTTCTATACAATTCAGGGAGAAGGATTTCACACAGGAAAAGCTGCATACTTTATTCGATTAGGGGGTTGTGATGTAGGTTGTCATTGGTGCGATGTCAAAGAAAGCTGGGACGCTAATTTGCACCCACTTACTGCTGCAGATCTGATTATTGAAAACGCAAAACAATATCCAGCAAAAACAGTCGTGGTCACAGGAGGTGAACCTTTAATATACAATTTGGATTACCTAACAAAAGGACTACATGAGGCTGGTATTCAAACTTTTATCGAAACATCTGGAGCCTATCCATTAAGTGGTGAATGGGATTGGATCTGCTTATCACCTAAGAAATTCAAGGCACCACGTAAAGATGTCCTTGATGCAGCAGGGGAATTAAAAGTCATTGTTTTTAATAAAAGTGATTTCACTTGGGCCGAAGAGCATGCGCAACTCGTAAATAGCGCGTGCAAACTATATTTACAGCCAGAATGGTCAAAGTATCCGGAAATGACCCCATTGATTATTGACCACGTCAAAGAAAATCCAAAATGGAATATTTCTCTTCAGACCCATAAATATCTGAACATTCCTTAATAGCTACCATAAACTGTTCTACTATCCATCTCAGGCAATGACGGGAGTTAACTGGAGACCAAATTAGGACCAATTCCTACCTGTGAGCACAGTGAGAGCACGGTGCGTGCACCGTGAGTCCACCTTTTACTGTACTCACACGGCGCTTCCACCCTTCTGGCAAGGTACTCACAGTCCAGAGTTGGTCCCAATTTGGTCTTAATTTGATCCCTGGCACATCTATAACCGTTTATCGAGGTTTAGATGTTTATCCATAACACTTTATTTATTCTCAAATAAAAGCGAAATCACCCGAAAAGGTGGAAAATCGATAACACTATAATAACCCGTTGGGTGTAATTATTTGAAGTAAAAATAAACAATATTAAAAATCGAACAATTTAATTACACCCAACGGGTTTGTGTTACATAAGGTATTATACTTAAATAGTAAATCATTATCATTGAACTCCCTTATATCCTCATATCTGGTCAAAAGACAATTTTTATTTTAGATATTTCACTTGAAAATCTTCTAACGAATACTGTTGAGTTTCTTGACTCACCTCTAAATCTTTAACCAAGATATTTCCTTGATCATCCGTATCGATAGACTCTAAAGTAGGCTGTAGCACAATTTTACCATTAAAATCCAACAAACCTTGCTTACCACGCTGTGTAAAAAGCAAGTATTCACCTACAAAATTACTGATATTACTTAATCCACCAATAATGGATACTCCAGACGCATTGATGATACCATATTGATCATCGATAGCATATACCATATTTTCATCATTAATACCATAAAGTATCTCAAATCCAACATGATTTATTTTTTTAGCTTCATCGTCAATGATCCAAAATAAGTTGTCACTATCCGAAACAATTGCTCTTTCATCATTCAAAACATCAATCGAATAAAAAATGGCAGGTTGTACAATAGAACCATCTGCTTTTTTAACACCATATAAATATTCATCACCATAAGTTTCATTTTTTTGAGAAAACCATTCTAATGGTGCTTTCAATTTAAAAGCATCTTGAAAAAGACTGATATCCTCTGAATGAGTACTATCCGCAGATTTAGAAAGATTAACAATCTGCACATGTGGAGGTAGGTCGAATGTTTTTGAATCTGTTATTTCCTTCACTTCAGCAACCTCGAAACCTAAAGCAGGATTTATCTGGTCATCTAATTTCAATACAGCTCCTGGAAGATTAATCAGAAAAGGAAAATTACTTAAATAATAACTCGGGATATCAGGAGCATACCAAACTGTCATTGCTATTTCTCCAGCACTTGGATCGACAACTTTCAATATGGCTTTTATACAATCTACATTCCCTATCTTTTCTTTTTCGGTTGCATTTTCCAAAACAAGATAGCCATTGTCATTTTGTTCTTGAGCAGTCAGCAATGGAAGATCTGCAGATAAGGTTTCCTGTGACAACATATCATCCCCATTGGTATATGAAAATTCTTGTTTTTTAATCCGATCAGTAATTAAAATATGTCCTTGCGGATAAATTGATTTGATATTTGATGGAGAAATAAAAACTGTCACCTCTTTAAAAGACGCAACTCCTTTTACATAAGGTTCATAAAAATCTACAGCAAATGCAGGTACTGACTTTTCCAATTCTGCTTGAGAAACCTCTCCTTTAAAATTCAATTTAATTTGCCATATTTTATCCTGAGCTACAACAGATTGGGATAAAACTAAAGTCAAGAATACAATATGGATCAACTTTTTCATACGTTACAAATATAGCTTCTAAATAGCAAAAGACAGACTAAAAAAATCTATCTTTTACAATAAAAAAACTTTTAATTGATTTTTCTTTGTATTCATCGAAATAAAGAAAAAAAACTAGTTCTACACTTACGATCTATATCACATTTTATCCTTTTTTAATAACTAATGTAGACAGATAGAACTACTTGATTCTAGTTAAAACAAAAAAGACAATGATTTATAAATCAATTGTCTTTTTTGTTTTAACGGCTTCATCACAAGCAAAAGCAATACGCAAACTATTTAATGCATCGTCAGCCTGTTTCTTTAAGTCTAAATTCTCTAAAATCGCTTTTTGAAAAAACAATTGTTCTCGATTGCATAAATCTTGATGGGTAGGTTCATCCTCTAAATGAATCCATTCATCAGCTTTTACAAATTCATTGTTTTTGTCAATATCTGCATAATGTACCCTTAATGATTCTGTTTTTGTATGAGCTTCTACAGAATCCGAGGCTCCTTCCTGAACGGCTTTACTAGGGACAATAGACACAGATCCCTTAGGTCCGAATACGTCTTTGACAAAAAAAGCAGTCTGACTGACCATAGGCCCCCACCCTGCTTCGTACCAACCCACAGATCCATCATCAAAGTGTAATTGCAATTGTCCATAATTATAGTTTCCATCGGGTATATCTGAAGATAATCTTGCGCCAATAGCTGATACTTGAATCGGCTTGGCGTCGGTCATCTGACACATCACGTCAATATAATGCACACCACAATCCACAATTGGACTTAAACTTTCCATCAAATTACGGTGTACATCCCACATAAAACCATGGCTCTGTTGATTCAAATTCATCCGCATGACCAAAGGAGTACCTAAGCTACGACTAATGTCAATAAATTTTTCCCAGGAAGGATGATAACGTAAGATATAACCAACAACCAGCTTTTTATTGTATTTCGAAGCCGCACTTATAACATTTTGAGCTCCCAAAACCGTATCTGCTAGCGGTTTTTCTATAAACACATGAGCACCAGACTGAAAAGCTTTAATCGCATAAGACTCATGTGTGTCCGGATAAGTAGCAATACAAACAGCATCAGGTTTTGTGAGACTTAATGCTTGTTCATAATCATCAAATTCTGCATAACTAGATTGAAGAGTTGCATTTAAAATAGTTTTACTATTACCTCTAGACACTAAGCCTACAATTTCAAAGCCCTCTAATTCATGATAAGCACGAGCATGAGATGCGCCCATATTACCACAGCCAACAACTAAGATTTTAATTTTTGTCTTCATATCTTAAACAATTTCCCTCCATAATTACCCATAGTGAGATCTTAAAATTAATATTAAATTTTAGACAAAAAAAGTGTAAATAGCGTTCAAGTGTAATAATATTGTGGATAAAATCATCTTTTCAATGATACTGTGAATTTTATGCTTTCCACCAAAGCAGCAAATGAAATAAATCATGAAACATCACATTATAACATCGTTCATTTTATTTTTTTCAATTATTAGCTAATTTAATTTGATTTCTATCAACAATATCTTATTTTTGACTCATTATTAATACAAACATGATTTTTGTTCACGTACATCACTTTCATATGCATCATCGCCATTGCGGCGATATGTAATAAGTGTGTTTCTACGTGAAGCATTTTTTCCCTTGTGTTTGAATTCTATTTATTAATAATTTACAGCTAACATTATAAAGCTTTGAAAAATCTTAAAATTGCTATCCAAAAATCGGGTAGATTAAACGAAAAATCAGTTCAATTACTTAAAAACTGTGGTCTTGACTTCGAAAATTATAAAAGTTCTTTAATAACAACCGTTTCTAACTTTCCACTTGAAATACTTTTCCTTCGGGATGATGATATCCCAGGATATGTAGAACAAGGAATTGCTGATTTAGGGATTGTAGGTGAAAACGTCATTGATGAAACAGAATCTCAGGTTAATTATTTACAACGTTTAGGATTTGGAAAATGCACACTCAAATTAGCCGTTCAAAAAGACAGCACTATTGAAAATTTAAAAGATCTAAATGGTAAATCAATCGCAACTTCATATCCCGTTATTCTAAAGAAATTTTTAGATGAATATCAAATTAAAGCAGATATTCAAATGATTTCGGGATCCGTTGAAATTGCACCAGGGTTGGGATTAAGTGATGCTATATGCGATATTGTTTCCACAGGTGGAACGTTAAAAAGCAATGGGTTAAAGCAATTTGCTGACGTGCGCAAATCTGAAGCCATCTTAATCGGTAGACAAGGGCTGGAAGACAATGAAATTCTAACAGAATTACGACAAAGAATACAATCTGTGCTATTAGCGAAAGAAACTAAATATGTTGTTCTCAATGTAGAGAAAACAAACTTACCAACCATTATGACACTTTTGCATGGTGTTAAATCACCCACAGTTGTTCCTCTGGCTGAAGAAGGTTGGGTCGCTGTTCATACCGTTATTTCTGAAGATGATTTTTGGGGTAAAATCAACAAATTAAAATCTGCAGGAGCACAAGGTATTGTGGTGATGCCGATTGAAAAAATTATTATGTAAAAAATAAGCATTACCTGCTTAAAATAACATTCATGATGCTTAAAACTTTTGAATACGCGAAATTAACAGCCGCAGATCTGCAGCAGATAACAAAGCGGAATACAGATCCTGCTAACACTATTCAAGATACGGTATTGGATATCATCCAAGAAGTACGTCAAAAGGGAGATCAAGCTTTAATCAATTATGCAAAGCAATTTGACAAAGTTGAATTAGAAAAACTGTATCTTGAAACTGATGAAATTGATGCTTTAGCCTCTACCATTAACCGAGATCAGCAAAGAGCTTTAGAAATAGCCTTTCAAAATATTCATAAATTCCATTCTTCACAGGTTAAACGTGAACGGGTAGTGGAAACCATGCCAGGTGTGAAATGTTGGAGAGAAATTCGCCCTATCGAAAAAGTAGGACTTTATATTCCTGGTGGTTCAGCTGTACTACCCAGCACCTTACTGATGTTAGGTATACCCGCACGTATAGCCGGTTGTAAAGAAATTGTCGTTTGCTCCCCTCCTCAAAAAAGTGGTAAAATCAATGGCTTTGTAGCCTATTGCTTACGATTGTTGAAAATCGAACGTATCTACCTTGTTGGAGGAGCACAGGCCGTCGCGGCAATGGCATTTGGTACTGAAACCATCCCACAAGTAGATAAAATTTTTGGACCAGGAAATCAATTTGTTACGAAAGCAAAAAGCATTGTTCAAGGAATTTCTAATGTAAGTATTGATATGCCTGCAGGTCCTTCTGAAGTGTTAGTAATCGCCGATGAAACAGCAAATCCAGCTTTTATAGCTGCCGATTTATTAGCACAAGCAGAACACGGCGCAGATAGTCAGGCGGTTTTGGTTGCTACATCAAAATCAATCATAGCAGAAGTAAATTTGGAGTTAGAAAAACAATTAGCTGTTTTACCTCGTTTCGAATTAGCAAGTAAAGCTATTGAGAATTCCTATGCTATTCTAGTTCAGGATTTGCAGCAAGCAATTTTGTTTAGTAATCAATATGCACCCGAACACCTGATCTTAGAAACAGATCAATGGGAACCATTCGTGCGTTTTATTTTAAATGCTGGATCTGTATTTTTAGGTCATCTGACACCTGAAAGTGCGGGTGATTATGCATCAGGAACAAATCATACACTCCCGACCTCTGGCTATGCCCGATCATATTCAGGTGTTTCGGTAGATTCTTTTGTCAAAAAGGTAACCTTTCAACACATCAGTTCCGAAGGACTTATAAACATCGGCTCTACTGTTGAGATTCTAGCAGAATTAGAAGGTCTACAAGCCCATAAAAATGCGGTAACTATTCGTAAAGAAAAATAAGGTTACACACCTATTATGTCACGTCCTAAAATAAGAAAAGCCTTTCAGAAAATCTGAAAGGCTTTTTTAATACATTGTAATAGAACTTGCAACTAGTGTTTCAAAGCTTCGCCTACGTTTTTAGCTTTACGAGATACATCTTGTGCCGCCTTCTCTGTAGCACTACCAACTGCTTTAGCAGCATCTTTAGTTCCTTCTACAGCAGATTTTCCAGCGTTAACCGTAGCATCTGCAGCTTTATCAAGTGCTTTACCTGTTGCATTCGCAGCTTTACCTGTTGCATCAACAGCCTTGTCAACGGCTTTTCCCGTGCCATTTGCAGCATCTACAACACCTTCTTTAACATCAGATGCTACTTCAGAAGTACCTGATTTAATTTTTTCCCAGGCTGATTTTGATTCTTCTACTGTTTTACGAGCAGCTTCTTCTGCTTTTTTGTCTCCTTTAGCAATCGCTTCATCTAAATCTTTTTGAGCTTGTTCGTATTTAGCTTTCGCTTCATCAGCAGCTACATTTACTTGTTGATCTAAGCTGTCTAAAGAGTTATCTAAATGTTCACCTGCAGTTACTTCTCCATCTTTATTTTTATCTTCTTTTGGAGTGTTATTACAAGAAGCAAAAGTTAATGAAGCTCCTGCAAACAATGCTAAAAATGCAATTTTTTTCATTTTTGTATATTTTTTTTTGGTTAAAATATTATAGTCAATATTTATGCCAATTATCCTCTTGAGTATACAGTACCTTTTGCGGCTTCTAATGTATTCTTTAATAGACCAACAATCGTCATTAATCCTACCCCTCCTGGTACAGGAGTAATCCAAGATGCTTTTGGAGCAACCTGATCAAAATCAACGTCTCCATATAATTTAAATCCTGATTTTGTTTCTGAAGAATCTTCCCTATTGATTCCGACATCAATCACAACAGCCCCATCCTTCACCATATCAGCAGTTACAAAATTTTTCTTTCCTATTGCAGCAACAATAATATCAGCACGTAGAACTTCTGTTTTAAGATCTTTTGTACGGCTATGTGTTAAGGTTACAGTACAGTTTCCAGGATTAGCATTACGAGCCAGAAGAATACTCATTGGCGATCCAACAATATTACTTCTACCTACTACTACCGCATGCTTACCTGCTGTTTCAATGTTGTAATGATCCAACATCAACATAATTCCATAAGGAGTAGCTGGAATAAAACAAGGTAAATTGCGTTGCATTCTACCTAAATTAATCGGGTGAAAACCATCAACATCTTTACGGTAATCTATTGCTTCTGTGATTTTATCTGGATCGATATGTTTTGGAAGAGGCAATTGTACGATCAAACCATCAATACGTTCATCCGCATTAATTTCTTCAATCTTAGCAATCAATTCTTCTTCGGTCACATCAACATCGTAACGAATATTCGTAGACTCAAAGCCTACTAATTCACAATTACGCATTTTACTCGCTACATAAGTTTCACTACCACCGTCATTTCCAACAAGGATAGCAACCAAATGAGGTTTACGTCCAGCTTTCGCTGTAAATTCAGCAGCATCCTTTTTGATGTCTTCTTTTATTTTCGCTGATACGAGTTTACCGTCTAATAAATTCATTTTTATAGGAATAGGATTTTTTAATTTCTAATCTAATTTCAATACAGCCATAAATGCCGATTGCGGAATTTCTACGTTACCCACTTGACGCATACGTTTTTTACCTTTTTTCTGTTTCTCTAAAAGTTTACGTTTACGCGAAATATCACCACCATAACATTTTGCAGTTACATCTTTACGTAATGCAGAAATGGTTTCACGTGCGATAATTTTCATTCCGATAGAAGCTTGAATACGAATTTCAAACTGTTGACGAGGTAATAGTTCTTTTAATTTTTCACAGATTTTTTTACCAAAATCATAGGCATTACTCCTATGGATCAAAGAAGATAATGCATCTACAGGTTCATCATTCAAACGGATATCCAAACGAACTAAATCAGATTGACGATAACCAATTTGAGTATAATCAAAAGATGCGTAACCTTTAGAAATGGTCTTTAATTTATCATAAAAATCAAATACGATCTCTCCCATTGGCATCTCAAAAATCAATTCAACACGATTAGATGTCAAATACGATTGATTAACAATGGTACCTCGTTTTTGAATACACAGTGACATAATGGGTCCTACAAAATCAGATTTTGTAATGATGTTTGCTTTGATATAAGGCTCTTCAATAGCATCCAATTTACTTGGATCTGGCAAGTCTGATGGATTGTGTACTTGAACCTCTTCTTTATCTTTCGTTAGATATGCCTTATAAGATACATTGGGAACTGTCGTAATCACAGTCATGTCAAACTCTCGCTCCAGACGCTCTTGAATAATTTCCATGTGCAGCATTCCTAAGAAACCACATCGAAATCCAAACCCTAAAGCAGCAGAAGATTCTGGTTCAAACACCAAAGAAGCATCATTCAATTGTAGACGATGCATAGATTCGCGCAACTCTTCATAATCCTCGGTATCAACAGGGTAAATACCCGCAAATACCATCGGTTTTACTTCTTCAAACCCCTGAATAGCTGACTCACAAGGTCTCTCTTTATGGGTAATTGTATCTCCAACTTTTACTTCACGTGCTTCTTTAATACCAGAGATGATGTAACCTACATCACCAGTTCTAACTACATCTTTAGCAACTTGATTTAATTTTAAAGTACCGATCTCATCAGCGGTATATTCCTTGCCTGTAGCAACAAATTTCACTTTATCACCTTTGCGAATCTCTCCGTTTTCTACTTTAAAATAAGCCATGATACCACGGAAAGAATTGAATACAGAGTCAAAAATCAAGGCTTGTAATGGCCCTGTTGGATCACCTACCGGTGCAGGTACACGTTTTATAATCGCCTTCAAAATATCTGGAATACCTAAACCAGTTTTTCCTGATGCTGGAATAATATCTTCTCGATTACCTCCGATTAAATCAATAATCTGATCTTTCACTTCCTCAGGCATCGCTCCAGGAAGATCCATTTTATTTAAAACTGGAATAATCTCCAAATCATGCTCTAAAGCCAAATAAAGATTGGAAATTGTTTGTGCTTGTATTCCTTGGGAGGCATCTACAATCAATAAGGCACCTTCACAGGCTGCAATAGAACGAGATACTTCGTACGAAAAATCGACGTGCCCAGGTGTATCAATTAAGTTTAAGATATACTCTTGACCGTCTTGTGTATAATTCATTTGGATTGCGTGACTCTTGATAGTAATACCACGTTCACGTTCCAAATCCATATTATCTAGTAATTGTGCCTGCGCTTCACGTTGCGTAACAGTATTGGTAAACTCCAATAATCGATCGGCCAATGTACTTTTACCATGATCAATGTGAGCGATGATACAGAAATTACGTATTTGCTTCATATAGGATTTTTAAAAATCGTTTGCTAAAAAGCAAAGATACTTTTTTTGAAAGACATTTGGGCTAATCTCCCCCCTATTTTATGCACATAAATTTTACGTTATTGTCCATTAAGAAAGAAAATGTTTACGATTTGGAGTCACATTTTCTACCGTCCATTCGATAGGAGCCTGGAATTCTGTAGAGCGTATAGGACAATCTTTTACTTGACAATAATGACAGCATTCTGGTAAACAAGGATCCGCATGTATAAAAAACTCTGTTTTAATAGACATTTTTGTATTGACAGTTTTATCTAAAATAGAAATTTCATCATGTACTTTCGTCAAGGAGTAATAGTTCGGTAACGTTAAATGACAATCAACATGCAACTCATGTCCATAGCGTTGCACGCGAAAATTATGGATATCAATCCAGTCCGGTTTACGGTTTTCTTGCAATACATCGACCACCTCTTTGATAATCTCTACATCAGATTCGTCCATTAATCCACCAATAGACTGGCGAAGCAGTTTGTAACCACTATATAAAATAAAACCTCCCAGAACAAAAGAAATCCCAAGATCAATCCATTTTAATCCAGTCAATTTCATCAGAATCAAACCAACAATAAGACCAAAAGTACTGTAAGCATCGACCTGTAGATGTTTTCCATCTGCTTCCAATGTTAACGATCCCAGTGCACGGCCTCTTTTCATGATATAAAATCCAATGGCAAAATTAATGAATCCTGTAATCGCAATAAGACTAATCCCTTCTTCCAAGTTAGCCAATGTAGATGGAAAAAAGATATTATAACAGGCCTTGACCAAAATAATGGATCCTGCAATGAAAATTAATCCCCCTTCCAAAAAAACAGAAAAGAATTCCACCTTACCATGTCCATAAGGATGGTTACCATCTTTAGGTTGAGAGGCCAAATGGATGCTATAGAAAGCGAAACTAGAGGCAATTACATTTACAATACTTTCTGCAGCATCTGTAAATATCGCATTGGATGCCGTTAAGAAATAGGCTACAAACTTGATGATCATCAGTCCTAATCCCGTCATTAAGGAGAGTAAGACCAATCGTTTTTGTTTAGACATAAATTGCTAATTTCGCGATAAAGGTAACGATATAACGTATTTGTTTACATTTTAGTTTTTAACATCCATTCTTTTCGCATAGCGTTGTGCAATGATACTCGCAACAAATATCTGAAAAGCATGATAAATCATAATGGGGAAAAAGACAAGTCCGAATCCCAATCCAACGTGTGTGAAAATAATTTTCGCAAATACAGATCCATGAGTTAACGACTTTTTTGATCCACAAAAAATGGCAGTAATTTGATCTTCAATTGGAAATTTCAATAGTTTACTAGCACTATACCAAATCAGAAAGTACACCAAACCGAACAGGACTATTACACCTAAAAAAACAGCTATAAAATACCAAACGTCTACAGTATCAAAGATCTTTTCAATAAAAGAATCGGCAAAACTTTTATAAACAATCAAAAGAATAATTATTTTATCAAATGTACTGAGTCCCTTTGAAAACTTACGTGCCCATTTACCAAAATAAGGCTGTAAGACCACTCCTAATATTACAGGAAGTATAATCTCCAAAAACAAGCTCAAATAAACATGTCCAAAATCAAATTCATGATCAACTGTTAAAAACAAACCCATCCAAAGAGGCGTGACTATCACACCAATAATCCCTGAAATGCTTGCATTAAAAATAGCAGCAGGCATATTTCCTTTTGCAATCGATACCATGACCACGGAAGAAGAAACCGTAGAAGGTAATGCCGCCAAAAAGAAAAATGAAAGCCAGAACTGCTGTTGTATCTCTGTTTTTACAAAAGGTAGAAAAATCAAGACCAATAATGGAAAAAGAATAAAGGTGGACAAATGAACCAACAGATGTAGTTTCCAATTGGATAGCCCTGCCTTTAAATCAGAAAAACTCAATTTTAATCCATAAAAGAAGAAGATAAAGGAAATGCCTAATGTTGTGATTGAATCTAAGGAATACCGACCTTCTATCAAAGCCAAATTAGGATAAATATAAGCTAAAATAATAGCCACAAATAACCCAATAACAAAGGAATCTATTTTTATTTTCATCATATCCGCATATGCTAATCATCTACAAAAAGCATGCGTCAAAACTACAAGTAATTTTAAAATAAATAGAAGTATCTATTATTTTACATTTTTTTTAAAAAAAGGAAGCTATCGTTTGTCTTTTTTCTTAAAATTAACGTATTATTTATATTCTAAATAATATCTTTGTCTTATCATGAGCACACAATCATATTTATCAGATAGGATAAACAAGTTATCCGAATCGGCTACGCTTAAAATGACTAAGCTTGGTCGCGAATTAGCATCAAAAGGCGTTAATGTTATCAGCTTAAGTGTTGGTGAACCAGATTTTAACACACCTGATCATGTTAAGGAAGCTGCAAAAGCAGCGTTAAACGAAAATTGGACGCGTTATTCTCCAGTACCCGGATACCCAGAATTGCGTCAGGCTATTGTGAATAAATTGAAGATTGAAAATAATCTTGATTATGATATTTCTCAAATCGTAGTTTCAACTGGTGCTAAACAATCTTTATCAAATATTATCTTGACATTGATCAATCCAGGTGACGAAGTTGTCATTCCAACTCCTTATTGGGTGTCTTATTCCGAGATGGTTATTTTAGCAGAAGGAAAATCTGTTTTTATTAACACAGAGATTGAGAATAACTTCAAAATTACACCTGAGCAACTAGAAGCGGCGATAACACCAAAGACTAAGTTATTCATGTTCTCTTCACCGAATAACCCTACAGGTACGGTATATAGCAAAGATGAATTAGCAGCTTTAGCAAAAGTTTTTGAGAAACACCCACATGTATTCATTTTATCAGATGAGATTTATGAACACATTAATTTTGTCGACAAACACGAATCCATAGCACAGTTTGACAGCATCAAAGACCGCGTTATTATTGTAAATGGTTTCTCTAAAGCATTTGCAATGACGGGATGGAGATTAGGCTACATTGCTTGTAACAAAGAAATTGCAGCGGCAAATGATAAATTACAAGGGCAAACCACATCAGGAACTTGCTCCATCTCGCAACGAGCTGGTATTGCAGCATACGAACAAGGATTAGAAACCGTAAATAAGATGAAAGAAGCTTTTGCTCGTCGTCGTCAATTGGTCTACAATCTATTATTAGATATTCCGGGTGTGAAAACGAATTTACCAGAAGGTGCTTTCTATTTTTTCCCTGAGATTAGTTCTTTCTTTGGTAAAAAAGATCACGATGGCAATGAAATCAAAAACTCTTCTGACTTGTCTTTATACTTATTAAACGTAGGACATGTTGCAACAGTAGGAGGTGATTCGTTTGGAAATGATAAATATATTCGTTTATCCTATGCAGCCTCTGACGAAAGTTTAGTCGAAGCATTGAAACGTATCAAAGAAGCATTAGGAAAATTAGCATAAATATGCTTTTAAAAATGAAATAACAAAAGCGAGCGTTCTAATCAGAACGCTCGCTTTTGTTTATGAACTGTTGTTTTAAATATCGTTTATCAAAAAACATCATTACCGATCTATACTACATAATACTGTTCCCAACCTTTTCGAGGCGGAGGTCCCATCAGCATCGCATTGGCAAACTTATCGTTTATAATTTCTTTTTTTATAGGATCAAATAAAATTTTATTATTCATTTTTTGTGTCATCACACCCAAGCAAAACACTTGGCTCAACGGCCCTGCAATCTCAAAAGGCGAACGCGTTTTCTCTTCCCCCCTACATGCTTTCAGAAAATTAGCAAAGTGATTTGAAGGAGAAGATTGTACCTCAGGAAGGTGATTTGCTAGATCTTTCGCTTTGGCTTCTGGGATAATCTGTAAGGTACTACCATGAGAATCACCCTTAAAGATAAGGTCTTTACCATAAATGATCTTACCAGGATTTAGTTTTACAGGTTGTAAAGCTCCAGTACTAGGTGCAGGAATATTTGGATCTAGCCCAGAAACACCATATCCATCTGGTATAGGAGGTAGATTATCTAACCCATCATACCAATTAATATCTACAGCAGGCATATTCTTTCGCTTTGGAAAGTGAAATTTAAGCGTTGATGACATTGGAAAGAAAAAGGAGTTATGACCATCCAATTTGACTGCTTCAACTTCCGTTGGAAGACCCAGCTCTAAAAACTCATGTGCTGTATCCAGAAGATGTGCACCCCAATCTCCTAAAGCTCCCATACCAAAATCAAACCAACAACGCCACTGTCCATTGACGTAATCTTTATTATAATCATGTCCAATAGTCTGCATTTGCCACAGATCCCAATCAAGAGATTCTGGAATACGCTCAGGATAAGGATAACCTTGTATTTGTGTATCCCAACCATGCCATCTTCTTGGCATATTCATATGTGCATCAATGCGGGTCACTCCATTAATAATACCTGCATCTTTCCAAGCTTTAAATTGAAAATAGTTTCCTTCCGAATGCCCTTGATTACCCATTTGGGTAACAACTTTATTCTGTTTTCGAGCCTTTTGCATCATCAACTCTACTTCCCAAAATGTACGGGCCATGGGTTTTTCCACATAAACATGTTTGCCCAAATCTAAAGCCATCATGGTAATAGGGAAATGAGAGAAATCTGGTGTCCCAATTGATACTGCATCAAACTGATTGCCCATTTTATCAAATAGCTGTCTAAAATCAGTAAAACGGGGTACATCAGGGAATTGTTTAAGAATTTCTTGTGTATGTTTTGCGCCCATATCCACATCACATAAAGCAACAATATTACATAGGCCTGTTTTGTAAAGTTCTTTAATAATATCAGATCCCCGATTACCGATCCCTATGCAAGCTAAATTTACACGTTCATTGGGTTTTGCCAATGCAACATTACCCAATAAACTATTAGCTGTGACAACTGCTCCACCCGCCACCACAGACTTTTTCAAAAAACTTCTTCTCGATATATAATGGTTCATAATAAATATTGGTCTAGTTTAAAATTTTAATGCATCACTTTCTTTTTACAAGACTTTTATTTTAATGTTACGATAAGATACATTGTCTCCATGATCCTGAATTAAGATATGACCTTTTTCAGCTTCACCAAATGCAGTCCAATCTTTATATTTACTAATCGCCACTAGATCCCTAAAAGCTTGTCCACCTCGTTGATACTCCAGCATTTTAACCCCATTGAGATAATGCGTAACCCGATTATCAGGTGTCACAACAATACGTCCCCTATTCCACTCACCAATAGGTTTCCTTGGTCGAGGATCACGATTGGAAGTGATCAGATCATAGAGCGAAGCCAATGTACGGTTTCCATCTCGACCTAATTTAGCATCAGGATGCTTCTCATCATCAAGCACTTGATATTCCAATCCAATAGCTGATCCATTGGTTTGTTCCTTCAATGTTACAAAATACTTCACACCACTATTCGCACCAGGTGTTAACTTAAACTCAAAAGAAAGATCAAAAGCCTGATACTGATCTTTTGTGATGATGTCTCCCCCATTTGTCGACTCAGCCCCATCAGCTTTTTGAACACTGATCACCCCATCGGCAATCTTCCATCCTTTCTCTGGAAATGCTTCTGATCGTGTACTACGCCAATTACTGTTATCCTTACCATTAAAAAGTAATTGGTAACCTGAAGCCTTTTCCGCTTCCGAGAGTTTATTAGGAGTTAAATTAACCAAGTAGATATCTTTCGAAAATGCTTTCTTTTTGAGATTTTCAGTCTGGATTTGAATATTTTTAAAAAACACTTGTTTACCATCAAGATCAACAGGAACACTATGCACCTGCAAACCAATAAATCCCTCTGTATCTATTGTATCAATCACGTAGGCAACAGGAATGTCATTGATCCACGTTTTGGTTTCATTACCAATAGCTTCTATCCGAACATGATTATATTCACCTGGTTTATAAGCAGATTTTGCAGATTCATTTAAATCTAGCGGATATAACCATCCACGACGAGCTTCATCATAAATCCCACCTGTCCAAGCACGTTCTGTAGGATCGATTTCCACCTGACGTCCATATACTTTACCCTGTCCTTTATTAGCATCCTGATCCAAATGACTACGGATCTGCACGCCTGAATTCGTGCTATTCCCTTCCAACTTAATATCCAATTCCAAGACAAAATCGCCATATTCCTTTTCCGTTATTAAAAAAGAATTAGGGGTACCTTTGGTCATCGTTCCCACAATAGCTCCATCTTTCACGTTGTAAGGAGCCTGTCCACCAACAGTTTTCCATCCCGCCAATGTATGCCCATTGAACAAAGGTTTCCATTGCGCTTGTACATTATCGGCACTTAATGTCATCAGAAAAACCGATGCAATAACAGATAATGTATATCCTTCCCTATTCAAAAATTTTCCTTTTACCATGCGTCTATAATTTGTAAATCTTCAGTACCAATTCAGATTTCAGTTTAAAAACTAATTAACTTCGTCCATAATTTGTATTGACAATGACTTGTCTTTTTATTTTCCTGCAGCCACTACACCATTAAAATATCCTGCAGATTCGGCCAATCCTGCCAAAGGATCTTTCATATCTTTTTCAAACTCTAAACTACACACTCCTAAATACTTGATCTTTTTTAACCCACTGACGAATTTTGGAATATCAATGATACCCCTACCTAACTCACATGTATTTCCTTCAGCATTTGCTGTTGTCACATTTTTTAAATGAATATCAAAGATTCTATCTTTATATCGGATCAAGTCTTTGACCGAATCTTGTGCATCCCTTACATTATGTCCCATATCAAAACATAAGCCCATTCTTCCATCTAAGTTTTTTATATGATTATAGACAACAGTTGCATTGGGGTATATTTTATCTTCAGGTCCATGATTATGTATAGCATAACGAATATCATATGCTTTCACTTTTTCAGCGACATATTCCAAATCTTTTACCTCTGGAATACCAATTATCAAATTCACACCTACCCTTTTTGCATATTCAAAAGCATTGTCTATTTCTTCTCTTTTCTTCATATAAATAGGTCCAACCGCATATCCTTTCACATTAGACTCCGATAACTGTTTATGAAAAGCCGATATTTCTTCTGTGGTGCTTTTATAGGGTAGATGAAAATCTTTAATACTTAAATATCGAATATCCATCCTTCTCATCATGATCAAAGATTGTTCAAGATTGAAATTAACAAAACTATAACCCGCTATTCCTAGTCGAATAGGTGATTTATGCGCTAATGATTTGCGAGTTTGTCCTGATACAGGAGCAATCAAAGATGTTCCTGTATATACAGCAGACAGTCCGAATAAGCTTTTAAGAATAAAGTTTCTTCTCGAATTCATGATGATATTTATTTATAATTAGCTAAAAAGCAATTTAAAACAATAAGATTTCTCTATCCTTCAAAGCACGACACTATGCAAATCGGTAAAATCAATCAAGCGGTAGAAAAATAATTTATATTGGTTGAAAACTGTTTTGCACCCAATCAGATCAATCATAATCAAATTATGGATGTATCAGATACGCTAAATTACATACCCTATACACAATAATATCAATTTTCATTGCTATTTTAATGAAAAATCAAATATTTATTTACGAAAACGTTAGCGTATCAAGAGGTTAAAGCAAACGGTCTAGGTAGAGTAATCAACCTTCATTACCTGATAAGTAAGTAAATGTTGGCTGATTTGGAGACAGAAAAGATATTAGGAGAAGGTTTGAAAATCAACAATTGTATTATCATTCTTATTCATCAATAGACGTGATCAGAAGAACAGTTTAATTCTATTCAGTAATTGATTTTCAAACCTTTTCTCAAAATTTTATTCTAAAACAACTTGCGTTCATTAACGACCAAATTGTTCATAATTGTCAGTCGCATATTTTTCAAATCGTGTTAGTAAAGCAATATTATCACGTTCCAATTGTGATAATTCTTTGGTTACATCATTTGAAACGGGCACATACCAATCTACAGGATCAAAAAACTGACGTACATTGATTTTTGTAAAAGCATAACCATGGCGTGCAAAAATAGTATTACGAATGATTTCCAAGTCTAGTTTTTTTAAGTTTTTCAATTGTGCTTCTGTCAATCTACTTTTTGAAGCATTCAAAGTAAAAACAACTGGTGATGCTGTACGATATAGATTATTAATATAGGTATAAGTTGAATCACCATTTGCTATAGTTTGTTTTTCCTTTTTCGGGTTATACCAATCTATTAGATCCCCTCCACTATCGTCGTTAAGTAACATGAGATTCGGATTATAAACAAACTGCTTTTTCGTTAATTTGAAATTACGCTTATTCACTTTCACTGTTTGATCAAATGCTGTCCAAGATCCTGTCAAGGTATCTTTATTCAATTTAAACTCAAATCTTCCATCTGATTTTTTATTGCCTGGTTCATCTAGAATAAAAGAAATTTCATTTCCATTTTCTTCCATTTTACCGACTAAAGGTCTTAAATTACCTTTGACAACATTTTGAGCAATTACCGTATCTGCTGTAATTCTTTTGATAGTCAGATTTATCTTGGGACTATAATCAAAATCAGCTGGAAATTCTCCTAGATTTTCAACAATTCGTTCTGCGATTTTTCCATCGACCGTAAAGTTGCCCACCCAATTTCCATACAGTTCTTTATGCATTTCATTTTCAATAACTGTAGCTATAGTGTCATTTAGAGCGGTTTTCTTTTTCTCTGTTTTATTATGACAGGAAATCAGCACAGCAAGGCCGAATATTACAAAATAAAGTCTTTTCATCTTATTTATTTTTATTATGGTTAATGATCCATTGCGCAATTAGCAGGTTTGGCACCCAACCTAACCAAGCGACCAATTGGTACAGATCCATTGGATTGGGGTGAAAAAAGTAAACAAGTACTACTTTCCAATAGCGCAAAGTCAACGCCGAACAAGTTAAAGAAAAGCTTCGAATCATAAAATTTTTATGGGCTATAAAATTTCCTTGTTTTGCCTTCCATATTGCTTGAAGCGTAAACAAAAACCACAATATGGCCAATAAAGTAAATGCAAGTTGAGCAATTATTCCCCCATTCGCTTCGCAACCAATCAAAAAACCAGAAGGTGCAGCAAATATTAAAATGGCAATCACATATATATAGCCAAGCTTTTTATGTAAAACTGGATATTTCCTTAAGAAAACTTTATTAAACTGTGTAAATCCAGCAGGCAAGGCTAGGATAGCAAAAGCAACATGTACGTAGAAAGCATATTTGTACCAAAAAATCTGCGTAATTTCTGTTTGTTTAATTTGTAAAAATGAAGCATCAAGTTCTAAATGACGATAACCCCAGATAATCTCTAGCATCAACGTACAACTATAGGCAAACAAAAGTATAAGACATAAAACAAATACTTTATTTTTCCAATCAACAATCATCACACACATGATAATGAATTAAGGTAATTATGCTCCCATAATTACCTTAATTTCAGTATTCAATTTAACAGCCAATCGTAGTACCGTTCACGATAACAGCTTCTTTTTTGACAACGACGATACCATCATAAACTGAATAAGTATCAAAATCACCATCTTTCAAATGTTTTCCACCCTTTATCCGTACATTATTGCCAATACGACAATTTTTATCTAGAATCGCATTTTCAATATAACAACGTTCACCCACTCCTACTGGTGGAGGTGTTTGTGAATTTCCCAATTCCAATACCTCTTCTAGTTGTTCGTAATAATCACTCCCCATCATGTACGTGTTTTTAACCACAGTACCATGTCCTATACGCGAACGAATTCCGATAATCGATCGTTGAATTTTATCACCATTTAGAATACATCCATCTGCTACAATCGTATTATTTAACGTTGTACCTGATATTTTAGATGGCGGAAGCATACGTGCCCTGGTATAAACCGTCTCGTTGAATAAATTAAAATCAGGAATATCATCGGTTAAGCCAATATTTGCTTCAAAAAAAGAACTTATGGTACCAATATCTGTCCAATATCCATCAAATTGATAGCTCAGTACATTTTTAGAACCTATACTTTCCGGAATGATCTCTTTTCCAAAATCCATTCCCGGGTTTTCTTTTAGCAAAGAGGTCATTACACCTTTTGAGAAAACATAAATACCCATCGATGCCAAATAGTTTCTGCCCTGCTTACCCATCTCTTCCGAAACTTCTGAACTCCAGTTCACTAATTCTTCTTTATTTGGCTTTTCAACAAATGATGTAATGACGTCATTTTCATCAGATTTTAAAATACCAAATCCAGTTGCATCTTTTCCATTAACAGGAATGGTAGCAATGGTTACATCACCCTTGTTTTTAACATGGAAATCAACCAAGGCTGAATAATCCATTTGATACAATTGATCTCCCGATAAAATAAGGACATAATCGTAATCCACGTTCATCAAGTTTTTTTGCGTTCTCCGCACTGCATCTGCAGTTCCTTCAAACCAACGATCCCCTTCATTATTTTGATCTGCGGCTAGTATATCAACAAAACCTTTACTAAAAATACTGAAATTATAAGCGTTTTTTATGTGCTTATTTAAAGAAGCGGAGTTAAACTGTGTCAGTACAAAGATTTTATTATATCCAGAATTTAAACAATTCGAAATCGGAATATCCACCAAACGGTATTTACCAGCAATCGGTACAGCTGGTTTTGAGCGCTGTTCGGTCAAAGGGAACAAACGAGTACCTCGTCCTCCCCCTAAAACAATAGAGACTACTTTGTGAGACATATTAGTTTAATAATTTAGTGTACAAATCCAAGTATTTTTGAGCTGATTTATGCCATGAAAAATCCAATTTCATTTCCCTATCTCTAATCTCTAGCAACAAATCGCCCTGATTTACAATTTCTAAAGCCCTCATTACCCCTTCTACCGCATCTTCTACTCGTGCCTCTGGGAATACAATACCATATCCACCTGGTTCTTGCACATCAATAACTGTATCTTTTAACCCTCCAATACCCCTTACGACTGGAATTGTTCCGTATTGAAGTGCATATAATTGGTTTAAGCCACAAGGCTCTACACGCGAAGGCATCAACAACATATCCGTAGCCGCATATACTTGATGCGCAAGCGATTCGTTATAACCAAAATAGACTGCGATCTGTTTCGGATATTTTTCCAAAACCTGCTGCAAATCCGATTGAATATTCTGATCACCAGAGCCTAAAATAAATATAATCATTTTAGCCTTAACTTTCCCTAAAAGTTGATCAATTATTTCAGCTAATAATTCTGCACCTTTTTCAGTAGCAAATCGACCAATAAATGACATGAGAGGCAAAGAAGCATCTAATTTATACTTTTTGCACAAGGCCTTTTTATTCTTCAATTTACCCTTACTAACCGTATTTAAATCGTAATTAGCATCGATCAACGTATCCACTTGAGGATTCCAATAATCGGTATCAATGCCATTGACAATACCATATCCCTTTTGAGATTCAGATTCAAATAAAGACTGTAAACCATTGGCATCCACATACAATTCTTTCAGATATCCTTCTGACACTGTCGAAAATGCATCGCAACATTTCACTGCTGCTGCCATTGGATTAATCAAACCGTCCCAATCCAATAATCCCCATCGCCAAGTATCAAAACCTGGCAATAAAATTCCTTTATTCCAATTCATCCAACCTTGATACTGACCATTATGAACAGTAAAAAGTGTTTTCACATGTGCGAACTGTTGAAATTCATGCGAATACTTTAACAAGAAAGGTACTAATCCCACATGATGATCATGGCAATTGATTAGATCAGGTGTTAACTGATCAGCTTTTAACCAATGTAAAAACGCATGCTGAAAAGATAACCATTGATCAGCCTCATCAGGATAACAGTAAACTTCCTCCCGATCCAACTTCCCAGGTATTCGGATCAGATATAAAGGAAAACCGAGTTGATCGTTTGCCTCTTTCAAGACTTCATACTGCAACAGTTCAGAACCCTGATAAAAAGAACCCGAAGCGATTGAATCGAATTCATTTTCTTGTGTGAACTTCCGATCATACCAAGGCATCACAACAGATGCATCAATCCCTAATTTACGCTGATATTTAGGTAAAGCCCCTAAGACATCAGCCAGCCCTCCCACCTTTGCTATAGGAAAGCATTCGACACTTAAATGTATAACTTTCATTATGCTTTTCGTTTTAAGATTACACCTCCTAACGGTGGCAATGTCATGCTTATTGATTGATCTAATCCCATCCAGTAAACCGTTGATGATTCGTATCCAGAAGCAACTACACCACTTCCATAAAAATCAAGCTGGTCTGAATTCAGAACTTCTTCCCATGTTCCTTGCTTAGGAACACCTATCCGAAAATCTTGGCGAACCACTGGTGTTAAATTCAAAACAACTAATAAATCATCTTTCTCCTCATAACCCTTGCGCAAATAAGCATACACACTATTTTTATCATCCCCTTGCTCTATCCATTGAAATCCTTCTCCAACAAAAGCTTTTTGATAAAGAGCTGGTTGATTTTTATACGTGCGATTCAAGGCACTGATGAATTGTAACATACCTTGATGAGGAGCATATGCTGTTAAATGCCAATCCAAAGATTTGTTTTCATTCCATTCTGATGTTTGACCAAACTCATCACCCATAAATAACAATTTGGTTCCCGTTAACGTAAACATATACAGATAAAGCGCTCTCAAATTCGCGAACTTCTGCCACTCATCACCAGGCATTTTATATAAAAGAGACTGCTTTCCATGAACAACCTCATCATGAGACAAAGGCAACATAAAATTTTCATGATAAGCATATACAGTTGCAAAAGTCAATTTATGATGGTGATAGCTTCGATTAATAGGATCTTCTTTGAAATAATCCAACGTATCGTGCATCCATCCCATCATCCATTTCATCCCAAACCCTAAGCCACCTAAAAATGTAGGTCGACTCACAGCTGGCCATGAAGTGGATTCTTCAGCGATAGTTTGTACATCAGGAAAATGTTCATAAACGGCCTCGTTAAACTCTTTCAAAAACTGAACAGCCTCTAAATTTTCTCTTCCGCCAAATTCATTCGGTTCCCATTCTCCCTCATTTCGAGAATAATCTAGATAGAGCATAGAAGCTACGGCATCGACCCGTAAGCCATCCACATGATAGCGATCCAACCAGAAAAGAGCATTACTAATCAAAAAAGATCGCACTTCATTCCTTCCATAATTAAATATATAGGATTTCCAATCTGGATGAAATCCCTTTCTCAAGTCCTCATGCTCATACAAACAACTACCATCAAAGCGATGTAATCCATGTGCATCACCAGGATAATGAGAAGGTACCCAATCCAAAATAACACCTATATTATGCTGATGCAAAGATTCGATCAAGTACATCAGATCCTGAGGCCCTCCGTATCGAGAAGACGCGGCAAAATAACCCGTAATCTGATAACCCCAAGAAGGATAAAAAGGATGTTCCATGACCGGTAAAAACTCAACATGCGTAAATCCTGTTTCTACAATATAAGGTACCAATCGATCTGCAATCTCTCGATAATTGAGCATACGATCAGGATTTGAAGGGTCGCGTTGCCACGACCCTAAATGCATTTCATACACAGACATTGGACGATCTAATCCATTGAATTGTGCTCTTTGCCTTAGCCATTTTGTATCTTGCCATTCATACCACGTTGTTCCCACAACAGAGGCAGTCTTAGGCGGTAATTCGTTGATCAAAGCAAATGGATCTGCTTTCTCCAATCGCTCCCCATTCGTCGATTGGATATAGTATTTATATACTTCGCCACTCCCTATAGCTGGAATAAAGCCTTCCCAAATACCACTACCATCCCATCTTACATACAGTTGGTGTGCATTAGGGTTCCATCCATTAAAATTTCCGATAACAGAAACTTCACTTGCATTAGGAGCCCAAACGGCAAAATAAACACCGGATTGACCAACGTGTTCAACAACATGAGATCCAAGTTTCTCATATAATTTATAATGTCTTCCAGCCCTAAATAAGGATACATCAAATGCTGTAAGTAATGAAAAAACTTCTACTGGTTGACTCATAGGATTAGGTTTAATGATCGTAAATTATGCTATAATTAAGTTTCTAAAATCTTTTTCTACCAAGGCATATTCATTACCTGATTCGTCTCTTGACAATTCAACCTCTACACCATCCACCTTGATAGTTTTTACCTCGAAAGGAATACCAACTAAATAGATTTTATAATCATCAAACCTTTCGTTGTATCCACCTTCTACTTGTTGTAATATAACTAAATTATGATCAGTTCCCTCTACCAGAAAGTGTTTTTCTGCATACGCACCCTGCTCATAAGCAAACGTATCGCCATGATCTGTGTAGATGTAAGAATCAAATTTACCCTTACTGAAATAAATATTCAGTCTTAAAGCATCTATTTTTTGCTCATAAGTGTATTGCATCACTGGATATTCAGGAATAACACTACCCCCTTTAATAAAGATAGGCATCTCATCCAAAGGTGTATCAATGGTATATTCTTGTAATCCTGTATACATTTTTTGATTAAAATAATAATACCAGTCTCCTTCAGGTAAATAAACTACTTTACTTTTTTGACCAGGATTCAATACTGGTGAAACTAAAATTTTATCTCCAAAACAAAACTCTTCTTCACGTAATAAATTTTTTGGAATATGTTGTTCTATCAACGAAATCGGTCTTAAGATAGGTTCACCATAGCGATGTTGTTGCCAAAATATCGTATAGATGTAAGGCAACAATTTGTATCTCATTTCAATAAACTTCTTACAAATCGCTTCCCATTCTGGACCAAAACTCCAAGGTTCACGGTCACGCGTATCTCCTGCAGAGTGTACACGCATAAATGGAGAAAAGACACCAAATTGCATCCAACGTGTAAATAATTCACCATCAGGTTCTCCCGTGAATCCTCCTATATCCGTTCCACAGAAAGAAAGTCCCGAAACAGATAACCTTTGCAATTGTAAAAGACCGATACGTAAATGTTCCCAAGTAGCGATATTATCTCCTGTCCAAACAGAGGAATAGCGTTGTGTACCAGAATAAGCAGCTCTTGTAATCGTAAATGGACGTTTATTTTTATATAAATCTTTCAACCCATCATAAGTCGCACGCACCATCTGCATACCATATACATTATGTGCCTTACGGTGTGATCCTCTAAATCCATCATAATGATGTCTCACATCATCAGGAAAAGTCCCACGTCCAAATACTGCAGGTTCATTCATGTCGTTCCAAAAACCAGCAACACCATCTTCAACCAGACCTTTATATAAAGTACCCCACCAATCTCTCACTTTAGGATTCGTAAAATCAGGAAATTGACATCTTCCTGGCCAAACAAAACCTTCCATAAAATAATCATCTCCACGACGACAAAAATATCTGTTCTCCTGTCCTTCTTTGAATACCCAATAATTTTCATCAACCTTGATTCCAGGGTCAATCATGACAACGGTTTTAAATCCATTAGCAGCTAGATCAGCGATCATTTTTCTAGGATCTGGAAAATATTGCTTATTCCAAGTAAAACAGCGATATCCATCCATGTAATCAATATCTAGATAAATCGCATCACAAGGGATCTGTCTTTTTCTAAATTCGGATGTAATATCACGGACATTTTTCTCTGGATAATAACTCCAACGACATTGGTGATAGCCAATACCCCACATCGGTGGCATATAATGCGTTCCCGTGATCTTATGATAGCGTTTCACAACATCCATCATATTAGGGCCGTGAATATAATAATATTGCATCTCGCCTCCTTCAGACCAAAAGCTTGTCCGTTGTTTATTTTCTGAAGCAAAATCAAAAAATGTTCTAAAGGTATTATCAAAGAAAATACCATAGGCTTCCCCCCCCGTTACACCGATATAAAAAGGGATTGTTTTGTATAGAGGATCTTGGTTAAAAGCATAACCATAAGTATCGGAGTTCCAATTTTTAAATCGTTTGCCCCTCAAATTTAGATTAGTCGCTTTATCACCTAAACCAAAGAAAGCTTCGTCTTCGTGTGCTTTTTTACTACAATACACATAGTAGCCTCCAAAGTCAGGATTCTCTTCCCAGTGCATCGGTTTATCATCTGTGTTGAAAACCTTACCTGAAAGATCTTGAAATGAAACTAAAAAATCAGCTTTACGAATCGAACAAACAACTTTATTTGTTCTTACGTAAAAACTAACCTCATCCTCGTCTGCAGAAAAAGACACTGCATGGTGATCGGTATCAATCACTGCGTATGAAAAATCATCCAAAAAGGATCCTTGTGGAGCTAAGCGAACACGAATAATTTCATCTGAAACCACCTGAATTTCAACTTTAGCTCGACCATCTGTAAAATAGAAAGTATTTCGATTCTTAGAATAACCTCTTACTTCTGTGAGGTATTTTTTCTCTATTGTAGGTAAGTCTAATACAGGATTGTTGACATGCTGAATATTGCCATCCAATGATTCCACATCCAACAAGTCACTTGCAAATTCCTCTTTTTTTCCTGAGTCTGCCATTGTAAATTTCTTTTAAATAATTTAATAAGTTTAAGTTGAACTTAAATTACATAAAAAATACAAAAAACCATCACTCGATGACGAAAAAAAAGAACTATATTTTATTTCATAGCTTATTTGCTACGTATTGCCTCCACTGGATCTAATCTAGAAGCCATTAATGCGGGCACAATACCCGAAATAAGCCCAATCAGCGTAGAAATCAATACTGTTAATAGCACCATTTTCAAACTGACAACAATAGCCATCCCTATCGCTAATTTTACTAATAAGGTGATGAGGTAAACAATTGTTAATCCTATAGCGCCCCCTAGAAGGCAAAGAATAATCGATTCAATTAAAAATTGTGAAAGAATAAAGAAATTTTTAGCGCCTAAAGCTTTTTGAATACCAATGATATGTGTCCGTTCCTTAACACTGACAAACATGATATTAGCAATACCAAACCCACCAACTAATACAGAAAATATACCAATACAAAATCCAGCTAGATTAACAATCCCAAACATTTTATCCAATTGAGAAGTAATCATGGTGGTTTGATTAATAGAAAAATCATCATCTCGCTGTGGTGCTATCCGATGAATAGAGCGCATCAATACTTTTATTTCACTTTCTGCTTCTGCTAGCGAGTATTTTGATTTGACACTAATCGCTATACTAGGAGAAAAATTATCATAATTAACTAAATTTCGAGCAAGCTCAAATGGAATGAAGGCACTATTATCAGGAGATGTATTGATTAATACACCCTCTCCTTCTTTCTTTAATACCCCAATAACCTGAACCTTCCGTCCCAACATGGACACATATTTTCCTAAAGGATCTGCATTTGGAAAAAGCCCCTCTGCAATAGACGCGCCCAATACAGTAACTAAAGCACCTGCTCTTGTTTCACTTTCTACAAAATATCTTCCCTTCTCCACATTTAAGTTTTGAATGCTATATTGATCTTGTGTCCCTGCAGATATGGATACACCTGAAGCATTATTATTTTTATATTTAATAGTTGAACTTTCAATCTGGATAAGATAAGCCATTTTATCGGCTGTTGTCATTCGTTCCTTAAGGGATAAATAATCTTCATACTTTGGCTCTGGTCGGTTTAGATATTTCCACCAAGGAAAATCAGGTCCTCCAGTCCAAGGCCACTTTTCAATATATAGGGTATTTGACCCTATTTTTTTGACAGAGTTCTCGATATTATTCCGTAGTGTATCAACAGCTGAAAAAACACCAATAATCGTTAAAATACCTATTGTAACCCCCAATAGGGACAATAGGGTACGTGTTCGGTTATCTTTCAGAGCCGTTAGTGCAAATTTTGCACTTTCTTTTATGAGACCAAAAATTAGCATATTCTGCTTCTAAAATACAATTTAGTTTTGATTTTATGTCAAAATCAATTCATTAATCAATTTAATGCTGAAATAAACTCAATTTTAACTAAAAAAGTTACTACCTTTGTATGCTTATTTATGCTCCTATAATTCCATTATTTGGAGCTTAAATCAATATAAAAGCAATCATTTAAAATATCAATATTAAAGATGAAGTTATCTCAATTTAAATTCAACTTACCAGAGTCTCTCTTGGCGTCTGAACCAACAGAAAATCGTGATGAGTCACGCTTAATGGTTTTACACCGTGATACTGGTAAAATTGAGCATAAAATTTTTAAAGATGTATTAGATTATTTTGATGACAAAGATGTCATGATTTTAAACAATACAAAAGTTTTCCCAGCACGTTTATATGGTAATAAAGAAAAAACTGGCGCTACTATCGAAGTTTTCTTATTACGTGAATTAAACAAAGAACTTCGTTTATGGGATGTTTTAGTTGATCCAGCTCGTAAAATTCGTGTAGGAAATAAACTTTACTTTGGAGATGATGATCTACTAGTCGCTGAAGTTGTCGATAACACAACTTCTCGAGGACGTACTATCCGTTTCTTATTTGACGGTACAGATGAAGAATTCCGTCGTAATATTGAGATCTTAGGGGAAACACCTCTTCCAAAATACATTAAACGTAAGGCTACTCCTGAAGACAAATTTCGCTACCAAACGATCTATGCGAAAAATGAAGGTGCCGTAGCAGCTCCAACTGCAGGTCTTCACTTCTCTCGCGAACTGATGAAACGTTTAGAACTAAAAGGAGTTGATTTTGCAGAAGTAACTTTGCATGTAGGTTTAGGAACATTCAGAACCGTTGAAGTAGAAGATTTGACAAAACACAAAATGGATTCTGAGCAATTCATTATCACAGATGAAGCTGCTAAAATTGTCAACAAAGGTATTGATGCGAAAAGAAGAATTTGTGCTGTTGGAACTACTTCCATGCGTGCTATCGAATCTTCTGTTTCAGCAGATCGTCATTTGAAAGCTGCTAACGATTGGACTAGTAAATTTATTTACCCTCCATATGATTTCAGTATTGCAAACTCAATGATCACGAACTTTCACACACCAGAATCTACATTGCTGGTAATGATTGCAGCATTTGGTGGTTACGAACATGTTATGAATGCATATGAGCAAGCTGTTAAAGAAAAATACAGATTCTACAGCTATGGTGATGCTATGTTGATTATCTAATCAACGTTATAAAATATAAACGTGGATAAGTGTTACATTTATCCACGTTTTTTGTTTTCAACCAATTATTTAGTATATGATATATCATGATGGATCAAAATTTTGTTTTAATAGTAGCAGCTGGTAAGGGAAGTCGTATGCAGTCTGATTTGCCTAAGCAATACCTACTCTTGCATAATAAACCTGTTTTAATGCATACGATTGAACAATTTTATGCAAGTAAAACACAACCTCAGATTATCGTAGCCCTCCATCCTGAAATGGAGGGGTTTTGGGAATCATTATGTCAAGAATATCAATTTCATATTCCGCATGCTATTACTTATGGCGGTAGCAGTAGATTCCAAACAGTAAAAAAAGGAATTGCATATATCAAAAACCTCCAGCTCCAATCAGATCATTGTGCTATTGCGGTACATGATGCCGCCAGACCTTTGATAGCAATCGAAACAATAGATGCTGCATTTGAAAAAGTAAAAGAAGGAAAAGCTGTTGTTGTGGCTAAACAAAGTACAGACTCTGTTCGGTTAACAACAGCAAATAAAAGCGAAGCTATAGATCGCAATATTGTTTGGCTTGTGCAAACACCTCAAATTTTTGAAGCAAGCTTATTGGAACGAGCTTACCAACAAGAAGAAGAGGTCACATTTACAGATGATGCTTCTGTAGTTGAAAAATTGGGCAATTTCATTGAAATTGTTCAAGGTCATTATACCAATATCAAAATAACCTATCCAGAAGACATCGAAATTGCCCAGTTTTATTTAAAAAAACTAAAATATTAAGCGTTACCCCGTATTACACGTAATAAAACTACAATTATAGCAATTACTAATAAAATGTGGATAATTCCTCCCGTATAAAAATTTCCTAGAAAACTAATCGCCCAAATAATAACCAATATTACAGCGATGATGTATAATAAATTTCCCATAAATATTAAATTTTTGTTATTCAATTCATGTATATAACACTAATGATATAACATACAAAAGCTAATATTGTTCGCGAAATAAATTAAAGGTAAATTTCTAATTGATCATAAGCTAATGCAATTTGCTCTGGTAGTTCAGACGAAACAAGAGCATGTAATCCCATTCGGTGACCGATATGGGTCAAATATGTTTGCTCTGCTCCTATTTCCCGAGCAAATGAAATTGCTTCATCTAAATTCATATGGGAGATATGACTTTCTTTTTGCAACGCATTAATAACTAACACTTTTAGGCCAGTTAATTTTTCCTTTGTATCTGTTGAAAAAGTTTTTGCATCTGTGATATAGGCAAAATCATCTATACGAAAACCTAAAACTGGCATATTATGATGCATGACCTCCAATGGAAGAATTTCTTTACCAAATAAACTAAAGGATTGTAAAGGTTCAATTTCAACTAATTCCAATTGTGGTATTCCTGGATATTTAGTACTGGAGAAAGCATAATAGAATTCTCTTTTTAAAGCATCATGGAGTTCTTTTGTACCAAAAATGTCAATAGAGGATTGTTGTTTAAAATTAAACGCTCTCACATCATCCAAACCAGCAATATGATCTTTATGCGCATGTGTCATCAAGACCGCATCCAGATGCATGACCTGTTCCCTCAACATTTGATATCGAAAATCAGGACCTGTATCTACAATAATATTTTTATCATCATAGCTGATCAATATAGAAGAACGCAACCGTTTATCAAAATGACTGTTTGATCGACAAACAATGCATTGACAAGCTATAACAGGTACACCCTGCGAAGTTCCCGTTCCTAAAAACTTGATTTTCAACTTACAGATTTTAATTTAGTAATTTGTGCATATATAGTCAGATGTTTCTCCTTAATAAGAGACTCATCTACTTCAATTTCATTCAGAATACTAATCAAGGATTGAATTTTCATTTCTAGATTAGAAAACTTATTGACAACCACTACATGTGAGTTTTGCAACATACATGCTCCTGTCTTGAATGTTCCTTTTTCATATCGGACTTTATAACCCTGATCTTTAAAAAGTTCTTCAATCTTATCGATATTACCTTGTGTAAATGCTACCAATTTTTCTTCTAATTATAGGATTGCTTCTATTCAAATATACTAATTTTTAGATTTAAAAATCAGCGTCCTAATCGAAAAATTTCATCTCCAAACGTCTCCCAGCTGTATTTCTTCTTCTCTTCTTTTATATTTTGGATGAAGATTTCTCTTTTATTTTCTTGATAAAAGCTTACAATCCCGTTTGCAATATCAGGTACATCCGGTTCTACAACAAGTCCGACAACCTGATCATGTACGAGTTCTGGAAGTCCTCCGACTTTGGTCACAATCATAGGAAGATCATAGTGATACGCAACTTGTGTGATACCACTTTGTGTTGCTGTTCGATAAGGTAAAATAACAGCATCAGCAGCACAAAAATATTTTCCGACTTCATTATTCGGAATAAAAGAAGTGTGCAAATAGATACGTTCTTGTAAGTTATATTTTTGAATCAACTCTTGATAAAACTCTTCATCACCATAAAACTCTCCAGCTAGCAATAACTTAACATTTAAATCGCTTAGTTCAGATTTTGACAATGCTTCTAACAACATGTCCAAACCTTTGTACTGACGAATAAAACCAAAAAAAAGCACCACCTTTTCCGTCATTGGAATAGCCAATTGTTCGCGTGCCTGTTCTTGGCTGATTCCAGGTCCATAATTATCATACAAAGGGTGTGGGGTATAGACTGCTGGCACTTGAGGACTGATGATCTTCAAATCATCCAATACACTTTTGCTCATTGTCACACAGCCATCAACAGATTTTAAAAAATATTTTGCTAATAGCCTATCTCCTATTCTTTGCTCATGTGGAATAATGTTATCTGCAATGCACACAACTTTAGTATGCTTATTCTGACGCACTAATCGTTGAATAGTGCCCAAACATGGTCCAAAAAAAGGCATCCAAAACCGCACAATCAACAAATCATATTTTGCCTTTTTAAGCGCTAAACCAACTTGAATCCAATTAAAAGGATTAACAGAATTTACTTTGGAAAAAATTCGTAAACCTAAAGGTGCAGGCTCGTCCGAATATTGCGATTTACCAGGGAATAGAAAATTAGGATACTGCAACGAAAACGAATAGATATCCACTTCATGTCCCATCTGCTGATAATGCTCAGCCAATCGTTCATTGAAAGAAGCAATACCACCACCTCGCAATGGATAGGCAGATCCTAAAATAACAATACGCATATCGATTATTAAATTACTTTCTCGATCTGATAATTATTACGATCCGTACTATTTCTAGAAACCAACTCTGCTAAAAATCCTGTCAAGAACAATTGCGTACCAATAATGATTGCTGTCAAAGACAAGAAAAATAAAGGTTGATCTGTAATATCTCGGAAAGGTGTTCCTGCAGCAATACTCATCAATTTATGACAGATCAAATACAACGTGATGACCAACCCCACCAAGAAGCTAATCACCCCCATAACACCAAAAAAGTGCATAGGGCGCTTGGCAAATTTTCCAACAAAGAAAATAGACATTAAATCCAAAAACCCTTTTACAAAACGACCAGCACCGAATTTAGTCGTACCATATTTACGTGGATAGTGTTGTACAACTTGTTCTTGAATATTTGTAAACCCAGCCCATTTAGCGATCACAGGAATATAACGATGCATTTCACCATAAACCTCAATATTTTTAACAACATCTTTACGATACGCTTTCAATCCACAATTAAAATCATGCAAATTGTGAATACCAGACATACCGCGAGTCACGGCATTGAACAATTTCGTAGGTAATGTCTTTGTTATCGGGTCATAACGTTTTTGTTTCCATCCAGAAACTAAATCTGCACCCTTATTCATAATCCGATCGTACAATTCAGGAATTTCATCAGGACTGTCCTGCAAATCAGCATCCATTGTAATGACAGCATCCCCTTGAGCTGCGGCAAAACCAACATTTAACGCCGCCGATTTACCATAATTACGTCTAAATTTGATTGCCGTAATGTTATTGTTGCTCTTTTTTAACTCTTCAATAACTGCCCAAGATTTATCTTTACTTCCGTCATCCACTAAAATTATTTCGTAAGAAAATTGGTGCTTAGTCATTACACGGTTTATCCATGAGGTCAACTCTGGCAAAGATTCTTCTTCATTAAAAAGAGGAACAACAACTGAAATATCCATATGTACGTTGATCATTGTCAATTTATTCACTTTATAAACAAATTAAGGTATCGTCTACTTGACAACACCTTATTGTATTAATTTTTTTTAATTTATTCTTTTTAAACTACAGGATTACCCAAACTCTTTTGACCATTCTTGGTCAAAGCTGCCAATAAAACCGCAAACAAAAAATAAGGTAACAATGTAATGATAAAACCTTTCACTCGCGCTCCAAATGTCATCGTTGCAACAGATTCGTTATCTTTTTCCATCTGTTCAATATTGGTATCTATTGTTTTCTGCTTCTCTTCTTCATTTGCAAACTCAGTACTCTTTTCCATACTTTCAATCCGAGCATTCATCATGACATGGAAATTTTCTTCCTGAATCGTAGGTTCAACATACGTTAAATAAGAAAAAGTACCTACAGAAGCAATTAAATGATTGATGACAAGCATAATATAGATGCATTTCAACGCTTTGGTAAAATCCCAAAAACCGCCCATTTTTTTCCGTAGAGAAAAAGTCAATACAACAGTAACCCCAATAAATAAAATGAAATTAAAAAACGGATTGGTGTATTGTAATAAAAAAGACCCTTCTAGTGGTCTTACCACATAAATGGAACATAATCCTAAAACAAAAGAAATTACGCCTAATACAACACCATATAGGATACTCGTGATCTTGCTGTTTTTATCTACACCAACTTCCATTATCCTTTGTAAAAGTTAACGATGATCTGATAAATTGCTGCATCAAAAGCTTTATTTCCACTTTGAGACTCATATTCAGCAAATTGTGCCTCATTCGGATTAATCTCACTGAAGAAACTTAAGATAGCATAGAACAATTCATATACTTCTGTGCCTGGTTGAATTGTTTTTGCTGTTTTTGCAATTTCGGCAAAGGTACTTTCTACTAGAATCTGGTTAGCAATAATATCTTCATAAATCTCATGCTCATCTTGAAATTCATCTTCGTCAACCAACAAGAATTCTTTTAAATAATCGTCCAAGTCTGGTTCAATTTCATCATCCTTACACTCACGTAAATACAAAAATATATTTAACAATTCTGTACCACGATCGATCGTCTCATCTTCAATTTTTTCCCATTCCTCAGAATCTAGATAATCTTCTTCTAATTTTTGAACATCTGTAGAGAAAAAATTCATCAATAATAAATCGACATATACTTCTCTTAATTCATCAAATAGTGGATAGTCATCAAATGCTTCATCTAATAAAGCTAATTTATCAATGTATTTTCCGTCGGTATCAAAAACAGTTTCAACTCTCGCTAAAAACGCTGTTTTTGTATCGATGTTATCTACTCTACCATATGTACTGATACCTGCTGCAACAGCTGATTTAATATTCGCTTCCATCCTTTAATTTTTTATGATTTGACCATTATTGATCACTAATTTAACTTTACCTTTCAACTCTTCTCCAAACAACGGACTATTTCTTGATTTAGATTTATTTGATTGTTGATCGAATCTCCAAGTTTCAGCCAAATTAAATACAACTAAATTCGCTAGTTCACCTTCTTCGATTTTAGGAACTTGCAATCCCACAATCTGACGCGGATTTACAACTAATTTCTCTACGATTTGCGTTTCATTCAATCCCGCTTTAATCAACAACGGTAATACGGTTTGTAAACCAATAATACCATTTTTTGCAATGTGAAACTCCACATCTTTAAATTCAATTTCATGTGGCGTATGTTGTGATACCACGGCATCAATCACGCCATCTTTTAATCCTTTTATTAACGCTTTTGCATCATTTTTGGTACGCAATGGTGGATTTACTTTATAATTGCTATCAAATCCAACTACATCATCATCTGTAAATACCAATTGATGCGCGGCTACGTCACAAGTCACACGAATTCCTTTTGACTTCGCTTTTTTAATTAAGTCAACAGCCTCTACCGTACTAATGGAAGTAAAGTGAATAGGAGCTTCTGTATATTCAGCGAGGTACAAATCGCGAGAAACCATCAAAGATTCTGCTAGATTGGGAATACCCTTCATACCCAAATAAGTACTCATAATTCCTTCATTCATTTTATTTCCACCTGCCATGGAAGCATCTTCAGCATGAGCTATGATCAAACCTCCAAATCCTCGCGCATACAATAAAGCTCGGCTCATCAGTCCAGCCTGCTGAATACTTCGATTGCCATCACTAAAAGCAATAGCACCCGTCTGTTTCATATCATACAACTCTGCCATATCACTACCCTCTCGTTTTTTGCTCACAGCACCAATAGGTAAAACATCAACCAAATTGCCTTTTGCTGTATTCACAATTAACGCTACTTCTGCACGACTTTGAATAGCTGGCTCCGTATTGGGCATAACCGCTACTGCAGTATAACCGCCCGCTGCTGCTGTTGCTGATCCCGAAGCAATATCTTCTTTCGTTTCTAATCCAGGTTCGCCAAAATTGGCATTTAAATCAAAAAAACCGCCAGAAAGAATATTTCCGGAACCGTCTACTATTTCTATGTTTTTATCAGCGACTTCAATGGATTTTGCAATTTTTGAAATTTTTCCTTTTTCAATGAATACATCAACCACCTGTTGGTCAAATTCATTTCCTGGCAAAACCACTTTTACTGAAGTAATTAATACGCTTTTCATATGCTTAAGAAGTTGAAATTATGGGATTTGAATAGTAATAATGAGTTGCAATTTTAGGGCATAACGTCATCTTTCCTTTACAGGCATTCCATAAAAATAACAAGTTTTCTCTTTGAATATTAGAGGAAGGGCAATTTTTAACACGTGTAGCTTTAGACTGCTTCATTTCAAAAAACAAAGTTACAAAATAGTATCGATTCTTTATTGAATTTTAGAAAATATTCATGTCTGTATTGTTCATTCTTTGCCCCATTGATAATGATCAAAATCAAAACCTGCTAAACTTAATACACGATCGACAACCGTTCCAGCCAGCTCATCAAAAGTCTTTGGCAAACTATAAAATGATGGAGATGCAGGACATATAATCCCCCCAGCCTCTGTAATGAGCTTCATATTTTGTATATGCACAAGACTTAAAGGCGTTTCTCTTGTCACAAGAATTAATTTCCTTCTTTCTTTCAAGATCACATCTGCTGCCCGAGTTGTTAAATCCGAAGAAATACCATGCGCAATACGCGCTAGCGTACCCATAGAACACGGACAAATAATCATCGTATCATAGCGAGCAGACCCAGACGCAAATGGAGCAAAAAAATCATTCTTACTATAAAATTGAAAAGGGAAATTATTATAAGCCTGATTTTGCAACTCTTCTTGCCACACATCCTTGGCATTATCAGACATCACGATACCAACTTCACTGATCTGATCTTTTAATTCTATCAGTCGATTCAGTAGAACCTTTGCATATATGGAACCACTTGCCCCAGTTATTGCCACTACAATTTTTCTAGCCATAATTTCATTTAAAAAACAAAGCTATAAAAAAGGCTCGAATAAGAAATATTCGAGCCTACATCTACCTATGAAAAACATGCCCTTTGGGAGGGGCATTACAAATGTACAATTCCAAACAATATTTAAAAACAAATTTGTAACCAATAAGTAAACCTGTAAACAAACGACTACAAAAACCCTGTATGCGCTATATTTTTGTTACAAATATTGATAAAAATAGTCTATAAGTCATCGTTTAAATAACATATAAACCGAATTAGCTGAAAATTACTTTAAAGAAATTTATTTATCATTTTATTGATCCTCTTCGTATATTTTTTCTATTTTAGTCCACATTACGATCGAATAAAACTAAAATGAGCTTAAGTATATTAGAAGAATATATCGAATCAGGAAATAGCAGAGATTTAGATTTACTTTTAACCGGTAATCCTGATTTAATATTAGAAAGAACTAGCCACGGTATTTCTCCGTTATTATTAGCCTGCTATTTTCATAAACCGCAAATTATTCGGGTACTCCTACAGCATAACCAAGGATTAAATATTCATGAGGCAGTTGCCACTGGTTTAATAAATTACATAGAAGAGATGATCAAACAAATGCCTAAAGTCGTGAATGAAATATCGACACATGGGTATTCAGCACTGGCTTTAGCAACACATTTTAATAAAGAAGATACCGTTCGTTTATTACTTGCAAATAAAGCAGATCCAGATATCCCCACTCAAAATGATGAACAGCTTTTCCCTCTTCATATTGCTCTTTTTAATAAAAATATAGCTATTACCAAATTATTGATCGAGGCAGGCGCAAATGTAAACAAGCAACAAAACACAGGTATTACTGCGCTCCATCTGGCTGCTCAACAGGGAAATATTGAATTAATTGTTTCACTTCTGGAAAATGGCGCTCAAATTGAATTAAAATCAACAAATGGTAAAACAGCTTCTGATTTTGCAGCATCCAAAGGGTATAGTGAGATTGCCGAAATACTGAAAGTGCAATAATTTATCGTTTCAATAGTTCTACACCTATTCCACAACTCAAACATTGTTTTCGATCGCAGTACCTGCTTTTTATATGTAAAAGAGCTTGAGAATGTGCGGCATGCACGGTTCGTATTCCAATGTTTTCAAATTTTTGAGTAATGCTATTTTTCTCGCCTGGCAAATCTTCTAACCATTTAATTGCTTTTTCCTTTCGAGCCTCTTGTTTAAAATACAAACCATAAGCAAAAGTAAATAGAACAACCACATTAATGATCAAACCATCTTGACTCCGTTTACTCAATTGACAAGTATGGGGTGAAGAAGTTTGTTTTTCAAAATTAAAATGCGTGTGCCAGTAATGAGCTACTTGGATCTGATCAAGCATAAGACGAAAATCACGTGGATGTTGCAAATTTAATATCTGTTCGAGATGAACCCCCTCTTGCATTAAACTTGTCAATTGTGCTAAGCGAATCGTTGGAAAATTATAAGGACGCATTCTTAGAAATTTCAAAGGCAATGATATGTCTTCTAACAGATAAATTTTCTGTAGATATACATATTCTTTTTGTAACTGCAAAGGATAAGCATCTTCAAAAGTACGGTTTAAAAAACCTGCTTGTCCAAAAATTATAGCCTCTAATTTAAGAGTATCTTTTCGATATTTTTTTAGCAATAAAAGTGGTAATCTTGCTCCTAATTCTTGAAAAGCTTCAGCATTGACTTTAAATCCAAAGCTTCGAAACAACCAAATAAAAAACGTTTTCTCCCAATCTCCATTCGATTGATCAAGTAAATCTAAAATCACCTTCGATTTCTCTTCCATTCGCTCAATCGTCATACGATCCAACCAGCTTTCGGTTTTAAAGCTATCCAAGTCTTGAACTTGATTTTCACAAGGAATCCAAGTTGCATTTTTCATTAAATTTTGATACCGCCACAGCAATCTTTGTGGCACATAATCTGCTAATCTAAGTGTAGGAATACAGGAACCATCTGTATAAAAGATATCTTGATTGTGCTCCCAAACCACATGTAGAATAACGTTATGATAATGCGCATTGTCTTGATGTTGATGCAATAACCAATCCGATGATTTGACATGAATTTCGACACTACCTACCCATTCCACTTCTCCGATCCGAATTTTTGAAAACAGAAAATCTGGGCCAGCATTACGATTATGCTCACCTACATTAAGAACAGTGATTTGCTTGCCTTCAACGGTTAATAATTGGTCTGTCTGAAAAAGGCGCAACTTCCATATAAAATGCAAAAGATCTTCAGGAATAGCCATATCCTAAAGATAATAAAATAATTTTAAATCAATAAACAATTAAAATAATTATTTATTAATCCAAATTTCCAATTGATCATCAGCGACCTGAAGAGTTTCTTTTAAAGTCCCTCCTATTTGAGGAGATTTTACACCAGCATTCCAAACCTGCCTCCCTTTAAATATACGTGCTTCATCCCAAAGTCCAGCTTGTATGAATAAATCAAGAGTTTTAGCCCCTCCCTCAATAATAATGGATTGCACATCCATTAAATATAACTGATACAAAATATTTTGTGGCAAATACCAATCAAAGTTCTCCAATGCAATGAACTTATTAGTCTCACTCCATTCTGTTTTAACATCATTAAATATAATCGTCTCCGCCTCTTCGTTTAATACAGCAGCATCAGCTGGTACAGCAAGCAACTTATCAATCAGGATACGCTTTGGATTGCTTCCCTTCCACTCTCGTACAGTCAAACTCGGATTATCTACCAATGCAGTCTTTGTACCAATTAAAATGGCATCCTCTTCCGCTCGCCATTGATGAACCAGCTGTTTACTCGCATTGTTGCTTATCCACACTTGCTTGCCATCTTTCGCGATAAAACCATCCGAAGTCTCTGCCCATTTTAAAATAATATAAGGACGATTCTTTAGTACACGGGTAAAAAATCGTCTATTTAACCATAAAGCTTCACTTTCCAGAAGCCCTACTTCAACCGCGATCCCTGCTTCCTTTAAGATCATTAATCCTTTCCCATTTACTTTTGCAAAAGGGTCTAAACAAGCGATGAACACCTTGTTTGGTTTGTATTTGGCAATTAAATCTGCACAGGGAGGTGTTTTCCCATAATGAGCACAAGGCTCTAAGCTGACATAAAAAACAGATCTGCTTAACTTATCCGCAGCCTCATCACTATCATAACGATCCAATACCTGCTGAATAGCATTTACCTCTGCATGCGGTCCTCCATAAGGAGAAGTATAACCCTCACCGACGATTCGATCATCGCAGACAATTACTGCTCCTACCATTGGATTAGGACTTGTTGTGCCTGCTCCCAAAACTGCCAAATCAAGGCATCTACGCATGTAGCTCTCGTGCTTATTCATATACAAAAGTATCAAAACAATGCTATAACAGAAAATATAGGATATAGTGTAAATTTCTGCTATAAAATAATTCTTAGTGATAGAGGAGAGATCGATAATTGTATAAATAAAAAAGACTCGAACGAATAAATTTGTTTTAGATATGATGCAATTATATTGTAAGTAAAACAAATTTATCTAAGTTTGATCTATGGAAAAATTACAAACCTACCACAGCTTATTCCAAAAGAATTTAGCGACATTTTATGATACAGAGGAGATTAAAAACTTATTCTTCATGGTGATTGAAGATGTTTTAGGTCTTTCTAGCATACAATATAGTTTAAATAAAGATCTCGAATTATCAGAGGAGCAACATATTCGAATGAATAAACTGTTAAAAGAGTTGGTAAAACAAAAACCCATTCAACACATATTGAAAAAAGCAGATTTCTATGGGGAGGTTTTTGAGGTCAATGAGTTTGTCCTAATCCCGCGTTCAGAAACAGAGGAATTGGTGGATATGATTATCCGTAATCATCAACATCAAGCACCTCTTCGTATCATTGATGTCGGAACGGGCTCTGGTTGTATTCCAATTACATTAAAAAAGCATCTCAAAGAAGCAAATATATCAGCATTGGATATTTCGAAAGAAGCTATTGCTACTGCAAAACGCAACGCAGATCGGTTGAATACACCTATTAATTTTGTTAATGCCGATATTTTAGAGTGGGAATATATTTTTCAAAACCAACAATATGATATCATTGTCAGCAACCCACCCTATATCACCCCCAAAGAAAAAGAGCAAATGCATCCCAATGTTTTGGAATTTGAACCCCACCTCGCTCTTTTTGTAGAAGAGACAGCACCCTTATTATTTTATGAAACGATCGCATCCTTTGCTTTGAAACATTTATCTGCAGAAGGGGATCTATATTTTGAAATAAATCAGTATTACGGAACAGAAACCGTCGATATGCTGCGTAAAAAAGGTTTTAAGACTGTAGATTTATATCACGATATGCAACAAAACCCACGGATGATACATGCTAAAAGATAAGAAAATAAAAAATTAATTGTTTCATTACTAAATAGTAACAAAATAATCAACGCATACTTTTTGATAAGTTTGGCATATATCCATATTTTTTCTACCTTTGCATCACTCCAAACAAAGAAGGAAACTTCAAAAAAAGAGTAAGATTCCGTAGCTCAGCTGGTAGAGCAATACACTTTTAATGTATGGGTCCTGGGTTCGAATCCCAGCGGGATCACCAAAGAAAAGCTAATCGCAAGATTAGCTTTTCTTGTTTAAGACAATTCGGATTCGAACAGAAGCGGGATCATACCGAAAAGTTGGGGGATCATATTTTTAAGCATATAATTTCATCACTCTGTATAAGAAGAATGTAGTATCCCTTACTCCGCGAAATACACTTCTAAAAGCTTTAAGTTTAGCATTGAAGGATTCTGCAGATGCATTTGTACTTCTGTTATCGAAGTAATGTAAGATATATTGATGATGTGCAGCTATTGACCTTGCTACACTCTCAAATGAAATTATTCGGATCATACCGAAAAGTTGGGGGATCATATTTTTAAGCATATAATTTCATCACTCTGTATAAGAAGAATGTAGTATCCCTTACTCCGCGAAATACACTTCTAAAAGCTTTAAGTTTAGCATTGAAGGATTCTGCAGATGCATTTGTACTTCTGTTATCGAAGTAATGTAAGATATATTGATGATGTGCAGCTATTGACCTTGCTACACTCTCAAATGAAATTATTCCTACATTCTCAACCTGATTATGCCACAGGCCTAGCTTGGTAAAAGCTATTTTCTTGTCTTTGCATTTGTTGAAGATATCGCCCAGGGCAATTCCTAGATCGTAAGCTTGTTTTAGTTTGGGAAACCGCAGGAATAAAAGTTCTGCACGATGTTTCTGACTTTCTGTCCATCTACTTGGGTGCTTGAAAAGGAGATGCCTAGATCTAGCTAAAAGCTGCTTAAGAGTATCTCCGTTGGCTAGCAGCTCAGGTTCATAGGTTTGTCCCTGTTTTCTGGATACCGTCATATTCTTACTTTCAGTATCCAATACTTCCCAACGATATTTTATTCGAAGCTCCTGAACAGCGTCGTAAGCTAGCTTTTGAACATGAAATCGGTCGACCACTCGTCTAGCATTCCTGAAACATCTGCGGATAGCTTTGGCCATGTTTGGCGCCATATCCATGGTCACTTCCTTAACCTTGTTTCTTGATCGTAAAGGAATCTTTTCTAAGACAGTAATGATGTCTTCGGCCTTAGTGCCCCGTATAGTGGCTAAAATGGTTCCTTTCCTACCTTTTGCAGATTTGCTACTTATTATCGTATAAAGTTCGCCATTACTAAAACTGGTCTCATCAATGCTTAGGTGTTCGGAGATGTTTTCAGGGAAAAGAATCCATTGTTCAGCATGAGGCTTTTGATCCCAGTCATGGAAATCACTGAGATGATTCTTGTATTGATCCTGTAATTGCTTACCATCCACATGAAAAAATAGTCCCACCAAATGGGCGCTTACAGGATGGTTATCCAAATATCTTCTTTAAAAAAAGCCCGAATTCCGTTGTCATTCGAGCACCCTCACGTACGAGGTTCCAATCTCTTGTGATAATATCTCCAGTATCAAGAACCGTCCAACGACGACGACGAATATGTAGCGTAACTTTCTGCCCTCGAATAGGAAAGTCTGAAATCTCGGTGGAAGGCATAAAACCTTTCGACTCCAGCTTACTGTTCTCAAAACCAGCTGGAACTATATTAAGTTCATCTAAATAAATGTGGAGTTGATTATCAACCTGATCGACCTCTAAAATTTGAAAGTATTCTAAAAGCCCTTCAGGCATTAATAAGGATAATAATTTACGTTCAGCCTCTTGCAAAGTATATTGTATTTAAAATGCTAAACTAACAAATTTTTAATATTCCCCCCAACAATTCATCTTGATCCAATTATTCCTACATTCTCAACCTGATTATGCCACAGGCCTAGCTTGGTAAAAGCTATTTTCTTGTCTTTGCATTTGTTGAAGATATCGCCCAGGGCAATTCCTAGATCGTAAGCTTGTTTTAGTTTGGGAAACCGCAGGAATAAAAGTTCTGCACGATGTTTCTGACTTTCTGTCCATCTACTTGGGTGCTTGAAAAGGAGATGCCTAGATCTAGCTAAAAGCTGCTTAAGAGTATCTCCGTTGGCTAGCAGCTCAGGTTCATAGGTTTGTCCCTGTTTTCTGGATACCGTCATATTCTTACTTTCAGTATCCAATACTTCCCAACGATATTTTATTCGAAGCTCCTGAACAGCGTCGTAAGCTAGCTTTTGAACATGAAATCGGTCGACCACTCGTCTAGCATTCCTGAAACATCTGCGGATAGCTTTGGCCATGTTTGGCGCCATATCCATGGTCACTTCCTTAACCTTGTTTCTTGATCGTAAAGGAATCTTTTCTAAGACAGTAATGATGTCTTCGGCCTTAGTGCCCCGTATAGTGGCTAAAATGGTTCCTTTCCTACCTTTTGCAGATTTGCTACTTATTATCGTATAAAGTTCGCCATTACTAAAACTGGTCTCATCAATGCTTAGGTGTTCGGAGATGTTTTCAGGGAAAAGAATCCATTGTTCAGCATGAGGCTTTTGATCCCAGTCATGGAAATCACTGAGATGATTCTTGTATTGATCCTGTAATTGCTTACCATCCACATGAAAAAATAGTCCCACCAAATGGGCGCTTACAGGATGGTTATCCAAATATCTTCTTTAAAAAAAGCCCGAATTCCGTTGTCATTCGAGCACCCTCACGTACGAGGTTCCAATCTCTTGTGATAATATCTCCAGTATCAAGAACCGTCCAACGACGACGACGAATATGTAGCG
Organism: Sphingobacterium sp. SRCM116780; assembly: GCF_021442025.1. Classification (NCBI taxonomy): domain Bacteria; kingdom Pseudomonadati; phylum Bacteroidota; class Sphingobacteriia; order Sphingobacteriales; family Sphingobacteriaceae; genus Sphingobacterium; species Sphingobacterium sp. SRCM116780. The sequence goes on along the minus strand of NZ_CP090446.1, from coordinate 947,400 downwards.
TAACTTTCTGCCCTCGAATAGGAAAGTCTGAAATCTCGGTGGAAGGCATAAAACCTTTCGACTCCAGCTTACTGTTCTCAAAACCAGCTGGAACTATATTAAGTTCATCTAAATAAATGTGGAGTTGATTATCAACCTGATCGACCTCTAAAATTTGAAAGTATTCTAAAAGCCCTTCAGGCATTAATAAGGATAATAATTTACGTTCAGCCTCTTGCAAAGTATATTGTATTTAAAATGCTAAACTAACAAATTTTTAATATTCCCCCCAACAATTCATCTTGATCCCAGAAGCGTTGGGATGGGTTCGATCTATACGAGGCTCAGGATAAGTGTTTGGGGATTGAGCGACTGAGCCAATCCCAGCGGGATCACCAAAGAAAAGCTAATCGTAAGATTAGCTTTTCTTCTGTCTATAGGGTTCGAAGAGATGTGTAAAAATGAGACTATCTGTCTGGATTTTGATACGATTTAGTCGAATTCAGATAAGTTATTTATTTAATTTTAAAAATTCATTAAATAGCAAACTCATAATGGTAATCAAATAGCAAACTCATAATGGTAATCAAACACACGATACCAATAAATATAGTTCACAGCGATAGTGTGAAAGCTTTTTTGAACGAATACAGCATAAATTTTAACCATTTTACTATTATACCCTACGTTCCATATCCAAAGACCAATGAATAATAATAGCCTCTCAGCAAAGCCACATTACCCTATATTGGATGGATTACGTGGTGTAGCAGCCATTATCGTTGTCACCTTTCACCTGACCGAACCATTAGGAACTGGGCACCTGGATATCTTGGTCAACCACGGATATCTAGCCGTTGACTTTTTCTTTCTGTTGTCTGGCTTTGTGATCGGCTATGCTTATGACGACCGCTGGCATAAAATGACCATCGGAACTTTCTTTAAGCGCCGGATCGAACGACTTCAGCCTATGGTTATTTTAGGGATGACCCTTGGAGCAATTGGGTTCTATTTTACAGATTCAACGATCTGGCCGTTCATCCATACCATCCCCTTCTGGAAAATGCTGTTGGTAATGCTCATCGGTTATACTATTCTACCTGTTCCCTTGTCAATGGATATAAGAGGTTGGCAAGAAATGCATCCGCTCAATAGCGTAGGTTGGTCATTGTTCTTTGAATACATTGCCAATATCCTGTATGCTATCGGCGTTAGGAAGTTCTCAAAAACAGCGCTGAGTATTTTGGTATTGATTGCAGCCATAGCCCTTGCTCATTTAGCCATTACCAGCCCCAACGGAGATGTCAGTGGTGGCTGGACACTAAACCTTGAACAAGTACGTATAGGTTTTACTCGGATGATGTATCCCTTCTTTGCAGGTCTGTTACTTTCACGAATAGCTAAACCCACCCATATTAAGCATGCCTTTTTATGGTGCAGCCTCTTAATCGCTCTTGTTTTATATATGCCACGCATAGGTGATGCTGAGCATCTTTGGATGAATGGAGTCTACGAATCAATATGTATAATTATTATTTTTCCACTCATTATTTACCTGGGTGCTAGCGGTGTGATACATACCCAGACTGAGCATAAGATATGCAAATTCTTAGGTGATATCTCCTATCCACTTTACCTAGTACATTATCCACTGGTCTATTTTTATGTCGCCTGGATCAGCAACCATAAAGGCGTAACCATCGTGCAAGCCTGGCCTTATGCGGCGTTGATCCTAATTGGTAGTATTATTTTGGCCTATGCTAGTTTGAAATGGTATGATGAGCCGGTTCGCAACTGGTTAAGAAAAAAACTTAGGTAATAAACCAATTGCCCATTTTCGTAATTTCATTCCGCCCTATTTCCAGGCAGCTTCTTTTTCATATTAGATTTATTGATAGCAGAAATAGCGAGCACCTACACCAGAGATTATAGATTAGTTTTTATACTCGCTCAAACCAACTATATTTAAGTCAATAAAGTTTATGGAAATTTGAAATTCAAGCTTTTAGACGAACTGATGTTACATGTAACCAAAATTACATCTATATTTTTTACACCTTTAATTAAATAAAACGGCATGACTAAGAAAACAACTTTTATATTTTTAACAATTTTTGCAGTACCAATTTTTGCCTTTTCTCAAAAAGCTTATAACGCTATTTATTATAGCGGTAAAATTCCAAGAAGTACTGTAAAATTTACTCTTGCAGACGGCTACAGCGCAGGATGTGAAATAAAAACTATTGATAACAAAACTAAAAAAATATCAAAATTCTCACCAGAAAACGGATATGCTGACAACAATAAGAAAATGAAATTTTACCGTTACTCAACTTCGGGGAAGACATGGAGTGACTACTTTATTATAGAAGGTATTGAAGAGGTATATGACACTATACCTACTAAATTCTATGGTGAATATTATTACAATGGGACAGCATACAAAATTGTATTGACAAAATTATAATGATTAACAGAATTACTAATAATATCAAACAGAGCAACTGACCCAGAATGTAATATGCTTTCCGTTTTATAGTAATCCTTTATAATTTCACTCTTTTCAAAAAAGTGTTCTTGCACACACTTTGCAAATTCTATTCACTAATTTATGTCAGCTTCTTAAAATCAACCTATTTTAGTTAGACATTAACCTTAAATCCAACTCTTTACTGCTTATATTTGTTAATAACAACTATAAGTAACGTAAAGACAACCACAAGTAGTTGTATTTTTTTGATTTTGGAAATACACCCAGATACCTTTGTTATGTCAAAAAAATAAAAACTAAAAGATAGTGGCTATGTTAAACACGAAGATGATTGGCAATAAAATTGCCGAAGCACGAAAGAAAATCAATATATCGCAAGCACAACTTGCTCAATTTCTATTTATAAGTCCACAAGCAGTTGGAAAATGGGAACGCGGGGAATCAAGTCCTGACATCATTACTTTTAACCGGCTCTCGGAAATTTTGGGTGTTGATCTGAATTATTTTTCAGAAAACTTCCAATCCGCGGACGATGGAACAGCTTCTAAGACACCCATTGATCCTAGTAGCGACATGGAACAAACGATACAAGAGGATACTCAACCAATAAATACCCAAGAGCATCAGGTTCGCATAAACCTCAATGCAGTCAATCTGCAAGAGAGTGACTTCGCAGGCGTTATGCTACACAAAGGAAAGTTCAAAGCAACCCCATTATATGGAGCCGACTTTACCAATGCCGATTTAACAGGCAGCTCTTTTGAGGTTAGCGATGCACACGATGCCAATTTTGATGGAGCAAATCTAACAGACTGTAGTTTTTCCATCACTGACCTTGCGAATGCAAGCTTCCATAAATCCATACTCGTACGTACCGACTTCAACAAGTCGTTACTGGTCGGAACAAAATTTACAGATGTAAAACTGACTGACGTAAGGTTAACCATGATTGATCTTAGAAAAACAATCTTTGATAACTGTATTTTTAACCATGTGGATTTTAAATATTCTGACTTGCGAGGAATGCGTTTTGACGGGCACACCTTCATCGATGTCCAATTTGACAAGTCTGCACTAAATGATGTTTCGTTTGCGGGAGCGACGCTCAGGAATGTGTCATTCCGTCTACCTTTTTCCATAACAAACAAATCTTACCGAGACTTCAAAACCGTCAGCTTTGACGGTGCCATAATGGATAAGTTGACTTATGCTGGACTTAAAGGTCTATGGGATATCAATTTGTCCAAGGTAACAATTATATAAAGCAGAAAGTATGCATACGGATCTTGTGCGACACAACTTATCGCAACCGAATTACAACAAAAAGCTAATCGTAAGATTAGCCTTTTTTGTGTGACGAATCGGATTGGAAGCCAAAAAAATTCGCTAATAGATAGAAGACACATCAAGTGTGTTTTTAGATCTAAATAAGATTCCAACATTTAGTTAGATTAAGCATAATAATAGCTACTACAAAAACATTTACGAATCATAAATCATTCCTAACGAATTGTAAATGCTCTTAAAATCTACCTTTTTAAAAACCTATTTTTAAAAAGGAGATTTTAAGCTATCCTAGTATTAGAATATGCTTTTACAATACAGCGACAAGGAGTATGATATTATTTAGAGAAAATAAAAACATATGAGCAATCAATTTTATAAATTTTCGAATCAGAAATACATCCTAAAGAAACCTTTAGGGATGACTTTTCTTGTTGAACTTCTGTTTATCACGGTTAATATTTATTTATTGTTGATGAGCATTATCGATAAAGAAATTGACGCCCCCCCTTATTTATTCTTATTCATTTTTACGCTACTCCCAGCATTCCTCTCCTGGATATTACTGTTTAGAAAAATAATGATCAGTCCTTCCATTCAGCAAGTTCAAGTAAAAGATTTGGGATTTTACAATCGAAAATACCAGTTTTCTGACTTTATAAATTTCGAATTTACCAAACATCATTTTACAGTAATCCCAATTGGTTATGCTGTGTCCTTACTTTTTGATAAAAATGGAAAAACGAAAAAGGTAGAAATACGAAGATTTAGAACCCAAATTGCAGCACAAAAATTTATAGCAAATACCCATGAGCTCTTAAATACGGGATGCATCAATACCTGACACAATTCCTCTTACCAACTGGTAAAGTATAATTTACGTTAAAAAAAAGACAAGAATAACTGAACGAATTAAAGCGATTAACCCAATAAAAAATCATTCCATATGTTTTCATTTTTTAAGAAAAAGCAAAAAGGTAAGGAATTAGTAGTTCCTCCTGCAGATAAAGGGAATTTCCAATTTCAGTTGGAACTAAAACCTTATTTAATTGATAACTTATTAACGATTCAGCTCCCCATAGAATTTATTCCATATGAGAGTGATAAGTTCAGGGCAAAAACGGAAAATGGAAAAAAAAGTATTTCCATTGCTAGCTATCAAAAAGAATGGAAAGGAGAAAACATCAACAAAAAATTTTTTGAAGAGTTAAAATTGAATCTTTTTGACCGATTTGTTAATGAAGGTGGGTATGAAGCTTATGATGATTTAAAAGTAACCGATGAATTTATCCGAAAAAGTTTTAAAGTTGAGGAAGAAACACAATACTACTTTACAAGTGCACGCCTTATTAATAACAATTTGATTATTACTGAATATATTATAAGGGAAATTGGTTTATATAATAGATATATGATGCCGACACTCGAAATAATTAATCGTTCAGTAACGTTTTAATTTTAACTACTGTATAGATTTCAAATATAACTTCTTATTGATAAGAGATGATGAGCGGTAAAATTGTGAATAATAAAAAAACTTGTTTATTTCGTATAGCCATCAAAATTTGTTCTACGTAATACCAGTAATTAGCAGATGTTTTTTTACTTAAATAAATTTTGAGGTAAGCGATTACTATATTTATTTCTTAGAAATATGATCAACTTTTTTGTGCCTTGAAAAATCAATAACCCTAAAACCCACCCCGAAAATGCCCCACAAATAATTCCAGCAATAATAGAAATGTCTGTTTCCCACCAACCTTTTACTGAATTTATGAACCAAAAGAAGATAACAGAAACAAAGGTACTACCAAGTATGGAAATCAGCAAAAATAAAGTTTTAAAACCCTTACTTACAGATCTTTGATGTATACCAACTAAAACTGAAGTCGAAATGACTCCTCCACTTATCAGAAAAAACAGAATAAGCATAAGGGTTAAAATCAAAACAGTGCCAATGATGAGTGCTAAAAGAAAAAATAAAGCACCCATGAGTAACATAACCACTAAAAAATCATCTTCATTTTTGAAAGAATCAATCAGATAGAAATTCAAAACGGAATATGTATTCAATATTACGGACAAAAGACTCTTCATTATAATTACCAATTATATCCAATTCAACTTATTTAATCTTTTTTTATCAAAAAAAATCTTTAGTTTTTTACTTCACTATCTGATTACTTCACTGATTTGAACCACAGGTTTTATATTTGTATATTTTGGAAAGTCCGCTGCAAATTTCTCAGCGTTATTTTCTAAAATTTTCTGATAAGATTCCTTGGATTTAAAATATAAATGGCATATAACAACATTTGGAGCGGCTGAATTAGGTGATCCGCCTTCTAAACCGCGATCTATAGCTACTTTTTTCAAAGCATCGCCAAAAACACTATCAACTAAGGGTATATGCTTGTCTAAATAATAATTCATATCAAACGTTTTACCTGCAGCATTGGGATAAAAAATACTAACTTTTATCATTCCTTTTACATTAATGTCATGCTTTGGTTGACAACCTGTGTAAGCTATCAAGATGAGTAATCCAATAAGTAAAATATTTCTATTGTTCATAATGGTTAATTTTAACTAAAGATAATCATATAACTTTAGAAATTCTATTAACTAGCGTCTTGTCTACATAAACCATTTTATTTTACAAAGAATAAACTAACTCCGGTTAATTATAAATAACTTTATATATGGGTTGAAAAATTTGTTTTCTTTTTAATACGTTAATTCATAAGGAGCAAAAAGAAAATAATGGCTAGTCACCATTCAAAAATTATACAATTCAAAATAGCATTTTAACTTTGAGATGCTACGTGTTAAAATACAACGATTTTTATTAGAAAAAATACCACAAAATAAATATTCATAAATTAAAACTTAAGCAAAATGATGAAACAAGCACTTCTCGGCGAGATGTTACACGAAGCCGAAAACACACGTAAACTATTATCGATGATCCCTGATGATAGTTTGGATTATCGTCCACAACCTCATTTATGGTCGGTGGCTCAATTGGCATCGCATATTGCCGAGGTATACAATTGGTATGATGCAACGTTTAATCAAGATAGTTTCGACATGGCCACTTATCAATATGATAAGGGTGATATTTCAAAAGCTAACAACATTCTACAAAAATTTGAGGAAAATGCCGCTAAAGCTAAGGCTGCTATCGAAAAATCAGATGAATCGCAATATATGAATACCTGGACAATGCAGATGGATAACAACCCTATAATGCCACCAATGCCAAAGATACAGGTCATCAGAGGATTTTTGTACAACCACCTGTATCATCATCGTGGTGAATTAATTTCACATTTGAGAGCTACAGGAAATAAAGTACCTTCTCTTTATGGTCCTAATTACGAAGAATCTCAACGACCAATGTAATAAAAGCACATACTGGTCTGGCAATGCGGAGTTAAAGTACTTCTATCAAACAAGTTCTTTAACTCTGTATTGACAAACCTTTAAATAAAGATTAAACCACCTTTTAGACAGTAATATCTTTAATATGATAACTTCTGCAACAGTATATTTCCTTTTTCTTGAAATTTAGTAGGATTTCTTTGAATCAAGCCTGCTATGATTTTTTTGAAATATAGTTGATTTTCTTGATCATAATAATGAATTATATTTAGAAGAATTGAAAATCCTTCTAAATATAATTCATTATTCTAAGAAAAAATGTTTCACTCCATTCATAAGCATCTTTCTCTAGTAACCTTAGCAAGGGTAATAACTTATTCATATATATTTCTAGGTCTAAACTCTTACCGTAATATTCTATTGCATGAAGCGTTGAAAACATGACTTCACGATCTTCACTAAGATCGGAGAATCCATAAATAAGAGAGTCAATGGCAGATATGTTTTCTCTGTCAAATAGTTTCTCAACAGCTTCTTCATAAAGAGAGATCTCCTCACTGGAAATCATTAATTTATTTTCAATTAACTGCTGGGTATATTGTTCTTGATTTTTCATTGCATGAATTTCAGTATTTTTTAAAAACATGTAGAAGTTTTATTTTACATATAAGTTTTTGAATGCATTTATGAGACCATCCAATCGCAAGATCACTTTTAGTAAAATCGTCATATGCTATATACAAACTAAATATTTAACCTTTGAATAATTTGATAAGCATTTGTAATAGATACCTTCTATTAGGTTTTCTTTAGACTAACTCCTAACCAACTTCTACCCTTCTTCGAACCAACTTCGGAGCCCAAACACTAAAATACCACCCTTGCACCGCCTTTTTACCACACTTGTACCGGAAAAAGAGCGGTGCAATAGCGGTAAAACAGCGTTCCAGGTATAATGGAACTTAGAAGTTGGTTCGAAGAAAGTCCGAACGTGGTAGCTGTTAGATGCGTCTTCCTTTGCCTTTTCTCTCTGATTTTTTTCATATATTAAAAAAATATACAATAAATCATTGCAAAGCTGAATGCTTAGTGACAAATTATTGTCCCTAAAACTAACTCTGATATTTTATAAAAAAGTTATGCTAACATTTTATAAACCCAAAAACCAAATATTAGCGACGTATATTGAAGGCTATTATTTTTTAAGAAATAACGAAAAGGATTTTTCATTATCTTATTATACCTTCCCTAACAATTTCCAAATTGTTAGTTGTGCTGCACATGTTGACATAGCACTAAAAGAAAACCAGCTAATTTCAAAACATAACAAGACAAAAAAGTTTATTTCTACGTTTACATACAATTATTTTACACCTATTCAAATTGATTATTATGGAAAAATAAATGAGATAACGATCTATTTTAAGCCTTTGGGATTAAATCATTTTGTAAGCAATCTTGAAAAATATCATAAAAAAGAGAATTTTATTTCATTCTTACCTTTTCTTGATTTTCAATACGAAATGCAAAAGATATTGTCTATTGATGATATAGAAGAGTCCAGAGATAGGCTTGAAAAGTATTGGATAGGCAAACTATTAGAAATAAATGTATTATCAATTTATCAAATTATTACGATGATGGATGTTATGAATATTGGCGAGATTTCTGATAAGCTTAAAATTTCAAGACAGTATCTTTATAAAACTTTTAAAGCATATACTGGAAAGTCTCCCGTTGAATTTAAACGAATCCAACGGTTTAGAAACGCATTGGAATTTCCACAAGCTAGTTTAACAGAAACTGGATTACAGAACTTGTTTTATGATCAATCGCATTTCATCAAAGAAGTACAGAAGTTTACGAACATTCTTCCTAAAGTTCTTTTCAAAAACGTAAAATATAAAACAGCTAATCCGTGGTTGATCATTTAGTTTACATTTATACAATTATTTATTCTTTATTACTTGCAGTTTTATATAAAAAATTATTTATATGAAATATTTATTTCTTGCTATCGTCTGTATTTCCATAACAGCGTGTAAATCACAAAAATTATTAAACATGGAACTCAAAAAAGAACTGGATCAAATCCTTTTTGATGATCAGATTTATCGTGAGTTTAGTGACAATGAGACTTCAGAAAAAAGAAAAGATGAAATTGCTCAAAGTCTCCATCTTTCAAGGGATTCTTTGCAGCGAAATATTTGGACATTCATCAATAAAACGGATACAGAGAACCTTAAAAAGGTGGAAAGTATAATTGCTAAATACGGATATCCAGGAAAATCATTAGTTGGAGAACCGACGAATACTGCTGTATTTTATGCAATACAACATTCCAATAAAATTGAACAATACTATTCGTTAATAGAAAAAGCAGGAAAAACAGGAGAACTTCCTTTTAAATATACAGCCATGCAATTGGATCGGAAATTAACAAATGAAGGAAAACCGCAAATTTATGGAACGCAAGTAGGATTTCGAATGATCAGGAATCCAAAAACTGGAATCCAAGAAAATTTTATCTATGTATTACCCATTGAAGATGCCAAAAATGTCAATCGTAGAAGAAAAAAAGCTGGCTTTGATACAACAGTTGAAGAAAATACGAAAAGATTCGGGATTGAATACAAAGCGTATACCTATGAAGAGCTGAGTCAGATAAAATAAATATTGATTTTATGCCTGTTTTAAGAGGGAAATCTTCGATCTTATTAACCCTAAGATATAATCACAATATTCGTTATACAATAACTGCCACAGATAGCGGGATCTGTGGCAGTATAACAATGTTTTAAAATTAATATAACTTATTGTAAAGCAGATCGAATAGCTTCTCCTACAGCTTTAGCAGATTGTGGATTTTGTCCTGTAATTACTCGACTATCCGTCACAACATGAGGTTCCCAAAGTCCTGATTTTTCAAATATTGCACCGCGTTCTTTAAGTTTATTCTCTAATAAAAAGGGTACTATATTTTCTAGTTTTACAGCAGTTTCTTCTTCATTCGTAAATGCATTTATCTTTTTCCCATCTACCAAATATTTTCCATCACTGAGTTGGATATTTACCAATCCAGCTGGTCCATGGCACACGGCACTAACGATTCCATTATTTTCATAAATTTTTCGAGCAATTTCAGCAATCTCCTTATTGTCAGCGAAATCCCACATGGCACCATGGCCTCCAGCATAAAATATGGCCACATACTTGGACGGATCTACATCTGAAGGTTTCATTGTATTTTCAATTTTATGGTGATATGTTTTGTCTTCCCAAAATTGTTTATTTACAGGATCACTAAGATCAAATCCATCTACAGGCGCTTTTCCTCCTTTAGGGCTTACAAAATCGATATCGTAACCCGCTGTATGTAGTACTTCCCAAGGATGGGAAACTTCTCCTAAGTAATATCCTGTAGATTCTCCTGTGTTGCCTTTTCTATCGTGGCTGGTTACCACAAATAATATTTTCTTTTCCATCTTATGTTGATTTTTTTTAATTTGTGCAGCTGCTGGATTTAACCAGGCAATGATGGTAAACATCATTACAACTACAGCTATCGAAATTTGTTTGCCATTCATCTCATTTAATTATTTAAATAACATGACAAAATTAACGACAGCTAATAAAATATCACAGGAATTAGATCACAAATTTGATGTGATCTACATCACATCATCATTTTGTAAAGCGACTAAGTGTCTCTCTAGACACGCCCAAATAAGAGGCAATAAGGGATTTGGGAACCCGTTGAAAGAGCGAAGGATAACTGGCCAACAGATTATTGAAACGTTCTTTTGCGGAGTTTGTTAATAAAGATAAGATTCGTTGTTGCAAAGCGACATATCCACTATTGGATTTACGTCTAAAAAAGTGCTCGATCTGATGCATCTCTGCACAAATTTTATCCCTATTTTGAAGCGATAAACAAAGCACTTCTGTTTCCTCAATACAATCGATATTAAGTGTAGCGCTACCTCCATTGAAGTATGCTTGATAATCTGATATCCACCAGTTTTCCCAAGCGAATTGTAGAATATTTTCCTTACCATCTTCGGGATTAACGTATGTCGCTTTTAATAAACCTGAAAGGACAAAATGGTCATTTTTAACTTCATTTCCTTCTTGGATAACAAATTGATGTTTTTTAAATTTTTTGACTGTAAAATGCGATAAAATATACGCGAACTCATGATCAGTAAGGGATATAACTTCTTCTATATGTTTTCGGAGTGGATGGATCATGAATCTCTGTAAATCACTGCCTAAAAATATGAAAATAAATGGACATTTATTCTACTCTCTTTGTTTCTTAAATAAGAAAAATACCCAATAACATCAATTGATTGATTTTTCTGCAACTAAAACTCTATAATGTCCAAAGTGTCTCGTCCTAAAAAAACTATACATCAGACTTATTAATTCTTAAATAGTACTTTAGAAGATGTCAATAGAAAAAGCGGACAAGAAATTTGGGCGATATTATTTAGACTCCTTTAAACGGGAAGTGGTATCCGAGGTTGAACGTGAAGGGAATTTAGCTTTAGTCTGTAGCCGTCATGGAATAAGTTATAAATCTATACATACCTGGTTGAAACAATATGGGAGTATTTCTTATCAACAGAATAAGATTAAACTACGTAGCCTTTGCGAACGGGAGGGTATAGCCAGGGAGATCGTTTCGGGCCATATCAGTATAGAGGAGGCGATGCTGAAATATAATGCGAGGAATCGTGATACAGTGAATATGTGGATCCGTCATTATAAACTCAGGCAGCAGGAACTGATAGATTTATTGCCTGCTGAGATCCCCTCAGCAGAGAGAGAATTTGTATCCTCTAATATTGCCACCGATGCTTTAAAGCTGGCGGAGCTGAAAATCAGGTCACTGGAAATAATGCTTGATATTGCAAGTAAAGAATTCCATGTGGACATCAGAAAAAAGTTTGGGGCCAAACCGTGATCACGCTCCGGTTACAGGAACCGGATGTAAGTGTTAAAACACTATGTTCACTGTTTGGCAAGACCAGACATGCCCATTATGATTATCTGTGGGGCCTTGAACGTGATATTCTTCTTCAGGATGTTGTGCTACGGGAAGTAGGTCAGATCAGGGCTGACCTACCAAAGCTGGGCACCAGAAAACTGCATTTTTTGCTAAAGGACCCGTTGTTGAAACATGGCATATCTATAGGACGGGACTATCTGTTTGATCTGCTCTGCAGCCGTGGGATGCTTGTCAAAAGGCGCCGAAGGCGCAGCATTACTACAGATTCCAATCACTGGATGCACAAATATGACAACCTGATCCAGGAAATAGAAATCATCCGTGCCGAACAGGTCTGGGTGAGTGATATTACCTATCTGACCCTGAACAACTCATTTGTGTACCTGAGTTTGATCACGGATGCTTATTCTCATCAGATTATGGGTCATCGGGTGCAAAATGATCTCTCGGCAGCAGGTTGCATCGGGGCCCTGGAGATGGCTGTATTAAAAAGGACAACACCCCATTTATCGCTGGTCCATCATTCAGACCGCGGGTCACAGTACTGCAGTAAATCTTATATAGATATATTGAGAACGCAAAAAGTAGCCGTTAGTATGACCCAGAACGGAAGTCCTTATGATAATGCCATTGCAGAAAGGATCAACGGCATTCTTAAATCAGAGTTTGAAATAGAGCGAAATACGGGATCTATGATACAATTACGGGATAAAATAGACCATGCCATCAACATCTATAATAACCTTAGGCCCCATGACAGCTGTGAATCACTTACCCCAAACCAGGCACATCTAAAAACCGGGGTCTTAAACAAAAATTGGAAAAACTACAGAAAAGTCAACTGGGAACGTAAAAAACAAGAAAGTGTAAATGCTAAAAACAGCACTTCAATTGATATAGGGGACTCTTCGACCGCTATATCAACTGAAGTCGCCGAAGGCTTAATCCAATTCAAAATACAAGAAATGAAGCAAACATAAAAAGCAGAGAAAAATTAACTACATTACTGAAATATCCGAATGTATAGCCATTTCAGTACTATGAAAATAGTGTATAGTTATTATAGGATTGTATGCACAAGGTGTATAGCTAATCTAGGATAATCAATCAAATGCTGTATAGCCAATTCAGGACGAGACAAAGAAAGCTTTTTCTCTACCTTCCATACTATTCCTAGGTAGGGCTAAAGCAGTGCCTAAGTAGTGCCTAAGCAGGGTATAAGCGTAGACTAAGCGTACATACAGTATTAAAAGTATACCTAAAACGCACTATCAACGCACTTAGAACGCTCTTACCAGTTCCAAATATCATGCGCTCTTGAATAACGCTTTATCTATGCTTATACTCTGTAGTATCCCTGCTTAGGGATCGCATCAATAGCTGGAAACGGTTATTTTTATATCGAAAATACGTTTATTTTTAAACAAGTGCTCGTGTTCACTTGGATAAATATCATGATCTAAAAATTTGGTTATCTCCAACTTTTAAACGTCGATTGTTTTAGTTTTAGATTGAGATTTTTTCACCCATTTTATAATTGTTAACTCTGCCAATATATCATATTTTTCCATGGCTTCTTTTAACAATAGCTCTCCATTAAGAATAGCATTAACAACTTCCTCTTTTACTTCATCAGAATATCGAATTATTTTAGAATGTTTCATATTGACATCGGTTGTTAACACAAACTTAGGTAAGTTTCCCATTTTTTTTCGTTTAAGTAATACCTCATTGGTATTCACAAGATACCACACAGGTCTTTTTTATTAAATTAATTACCATAATTATACGAAATATTTCTCTAAATGACAATACATATTGTTTCTCAACTCATTATTCTTGATATTCATTCGCAGTTAACGAATATCATATGAAAAGTTATTTTTTTCAATTTTCTATTTTTTACAATAAAATCTATCCCTAACTGTCTCGATGAATTTATTAAATTTCAGGTGGATTAGCCGTATATTTCAGACTCTGATTATTTTAACAGCAATTATATTTAACGTGTTTATAAAGAGATTTAAGCAGCGCTAAATATGATTTTAGAGATCGGATTTACACTGATTTTTTTTCTTTTTCAATTGTGCTTTTTTTATCCATTTTACAATTGTTATATGTGTCAATATGCCGTATTTTATCATGGCTTCTTTTAGCAATAGCTCTCCATTAAGAATGCCATTAACCACCTCTTCTTTTACTTGGTCTGGATATCGAATTGCTTTACAATCTTTCTCTTCGTCTGGATACGGAATTACTTTATAATCTTTCATATTAGACATCGCTAGTTATACAAAACTAAGGAAGCCATTCCTGTTCACTTCTTTAAGTAGTACCTCATAGATACTCATAAAGATACCGCACAGATACTTTTAGTTAAAATTATTAGCTATATAACTACAAACATGTACCTTTTAGATAGATGAGGGTTTTTAATTTCCAACTAATTTGTCATTCATCATTCTTGACCTTCACTTTGCAATCGAAAAATGTCTTGTGTTAAATGAAAAATTCTATTTTTTGATATTCTTCGACATATACATTAATATTCAGACTTAACTTTTCCTACTAATTTGGAGGATGTGATACAGCTAGCTATAAAAAATAACCCTTCAAAAGGATACAAGAGATTTCTTCATTTTTATTTGAAAAATAGCTACCATAGTATAACTTTGTTCGACAATTAAAGCTATAACAAGGACAAATACTGATGTGTCATACGTGCATTTATACTCTTTAAAACCACATTTTCTTTCAATTGCGTAATTTTGAGTATTCGTTGCAAATGATACTATATTATTCGAAGCAGCAACAGGATTTACCATTCTATTTGACAAAAAATTTCATCACTTACTCAAAAATAGATGTGGAAAATTATGCTTCAATAACATCCATCTAGATCTGTCATTCACAAATGGAAATTACATAAGAACAGCTCCTGGGTTATCTATTGGGTCAGCGATAATACGATCAAAAGAAAAAGGGTATAACTAGGAATAGTGACCTGAACAACAGCATAAGAAATTGTTAGAAATAGAGTTAAAAGAAGTATACCCAATCAGCATTTCCTTTACATGATATATTTCATCTCGATATTTTTCAAAATAGAGATGTATATGATCATTATAAAACTCAAAAGGAATCAGACTAGGATTTAATGAACAAGACTAGGTTTCTTTAAAATTCATTAATCCATACATATAAATCTGTGTCTGGAGGTATATCAAAGGTTTTGCGCAACCTACTCTTTCGAGTTTGTACTGTTCTAATGGCCAAATAATTAGATTCTGCAATATCTTTAGTTGAAAAACCAAGTTTCAATAAAGCACAGAACCGAAATTCTTCAGGAGTAATATCCCGATTAACTTTCAACAGATTATCATAGAAATCAGGAAACACTTTTTTAAAAAGAGTGATAAAGGCAATATCATTCTCCATAGCTAGAGACACCAATTTCTCCACTTCTTTATTGGAAGTATTATCCAAATTTACTTTCAATTCCGAAATAATCACTTCACTTCGTTGTGACTGTTGAAATAATTTAATTAATTTTTCGTTCTTCTTTAAATTAAAATATCCACCAATAATCACCAGACCAATTGCCTGGATAAATATAGAAATACGGGTATTCTTTAAATATTCTTCACTTTCATTACTTAAACTAGGAAAAATACGAAAATTATGGAAGTGGTTTATTGAAAAAAATATAATAACAAATAGCACAATTAATATACTATATCGGAAATTCTTCCGATCTGTATAGACTAATAATACGGAAAAAAGTAAAGGAAAATACAATGTGCTAACACCACTCTCAAGACCTATGAGACAGGAATAATAAAATATTAGCAAGATCAAGGCTACATAACAGATAAACAAGGATAAAGGTTTAAATCTAATTCTAGAAAAGAGAAAGAAGAAAGCGAAACCTGTTGTACTTAATATACCAAAACTAACAAATAACCCAAAAAACAAATCTTTGACCGCATTTAGCATAATAATGACGGAAGCGAAAAAGGCATACTGATTTAGCATTTTGGCCTGTAGCACTTCTAATTTGTCCATATTCTCTTTAATATGGAAATTCACTATCCTGCTCCAAAAGTTGTTTAGTATTTTTAAGATTAATCGACAACATTTCATTGATACCAAAATACAACAATATATATATTGTTGAAAGCACAGCTTTTATTTTTGTAGCTGTATATAGTGAAGGAAAAATTGATATAGAAAAGTTTAGACTAGCTTTTTAATAATAGATATTAAAAAGGGGCAATCGCTATCGATTACCCCTTTTTAAATAGGATTCATGATGATAAAAATAATCTTCTGATCATAAATGGGTGGCTCAATCATGTAATTAAGCCGATCTATTGGTTTCTATCAAAAATCATCTATTTAAAATTTGCTCTTAATTTTATTCATTATGGATTCTTCACACAGCGGATCGGTATACGATCATCTTCCGTATAGGTAAGATCATTTGCAATAGGTCTATCTGAAAGAAAGTTTTTTGTACCACCACTAGACGAACCTTCATTAACTCTCACCGGATGTAGTCTGCTATTATTACCAGCTGGATATGGTGTTCCATCATTTTGTGTCAGTGGATCCTGAACCATATATTGAGCCGTCCATGGCTCATATGTATTCGTATTACCTATTCCATAGGTACCATAAGCAGGCCCATTGATATTGTTTGTCATATCTGCAGCAGTTATCTGACCCCAATAACGACCATTTTTATAAAATCTCAGACGTTCTGCTCCACCTATTGTTTCTACCGTTCCATCAAAATAAATATATGGAAAAGTATTTGCTAAACTCCCGTTAGGTGAATATGCAGTTCCCCCAGTAAAAGCGGTCGTTGTCGCTCCTTCAGCACCACTTCCATCATGTACTTTAAATACACCTAAAGCAGCATATTCAGCTAATGTTGGGGTACGCCACTTTCCTCCAGCGACCATGCTACATGGATCCACAACAAAAGCTGTATAATCTATACCTTCATTTGTAGCCACTCGTTTAGGTAATGGTGGATTTAATGTATTCGCATTATTTCCCCAGTGCCAAAAATCAGTATTCATGTAGTTGCTACCCGACTCTTGTGGATAATATCTATTAAAATATATTTTATTCGTCCAATCATAAGATAGGTTACCTCTTGCCCAGATCAATCCACCTACTTTAATACCAGTTGGTTGGAAGGTAATATGTACCGTGTAACTTACTCCCGATGCAAATGTACCAGCTGGCACGACAATATTAGGGATATCAGTTCTGGCTGTACCTCCATTCATGGCTACTGACGGAATGCTTATCGTATGGGGATTGCCATTAACCGTACCTGCTGAACTTATAAAAACAGCTGAACTCTTTGCTACTGAAGGGCCTCCTATAGCTGTACTTGAGCTGTATGTAAATGGTGTTAAAGTTATATTATTATAAGGAAACGAGCCTGCTACAGCAGTCTTCGTGCCATCAGATGCTAAATTTGTTTTTCCTGCACCACTTATTGTAGCAGTAGTGGCGGTAATATTTCCCATCTCTGGTGAAGCTTCCACGCTGAGTGTAACCTTACTATTCACATGCTTAAAATTGATATTAATGATATGATTACCACTTTCTGTTTTGTTTCCCACATATTGTCGTTCAACAAAATGCAATGCGTCTACCGTTCTATCGACATCAAAAAGTACATCTTCGATTCGAGTTATAGCAGTAGTCCCTCCTGGAGCAGTACTTGGAGAAGTTAATGCAGCAAGAGCTACAAAATAATAATATTTTCCAGCATCTAATTTTATAGCATTTACATCCTGACTCTGCGTTGATGCTGTATACGTGCTATTGATATAGCTACTGCTCCCAGATATTTTTACACGATCGCCATTATCATCAAATACAAGCACTCTATATTGAAGATTAGCAGGTACTGGAGTAGTCGTAGAAACTCCAGGTGTGGTTGTCCATGCAGCACGGTTGTTGGATGCCTTTGCTCCAGTTGGAGAAGATCCGCTCACTGATGCTGCTGGAGCATCTGCTGTTATTGTGGTCACCATATTGTAGTCTTTATTAAGAGCAGTTTCTTTTACAAATACAGTTCCTGTTTGTTCTAACTTTATCTCATTTAATGATGCTGCTTTCGCAAGAGCTGAAGGCTTTCCTCCCTCAATAATACCTCCTACTTTAAACTGTACGGCTATTTTTCCACTTTCTTCTCCAGAGACACTGTCATCTGATTTTCGACATGACATAACACAACATAACAGACTTAGTAACAATATCCATGTTACATTCTTTTTACTAAATATTCTACTTTTCATTATTTTTAACAATTGCTTTATATTTTATGCTTACAGGAATTTAAACTACCAATATGTTGGTGTATCTGTTACTAAATCTGCATTATCCCAAGTTTCGTTTAAAGGAGTAGTGCTTGCAGATGGTAATGCAGCTCCTGATCCCGCTGCAATACAGCTTTCCATTTCTATCACACTTTCGACGATACGTGGATTAACATACTTTTCCTTTTTTTTAATTTTTTGTTCATTCATAACTTTGTTAATTATATTAAATTTCAGGTCACAAAATTAGATGCATTCTTATCTATTACCGATAAAAACACATACGACATGAATACGATGAATTACTACACACATGTCTATTTTTAAAGAAAAAAGAAATAAGTAGACTAACAACTACACAAAAGAGAACTTTTTTTGCAGATAAGATTTGCTGGAAATAAAGAGATAAATTATGAAACTTATACTTTACCTATCCATATATATAGATCCGTATTAGATAGAATATTAAATGATTTCCGTAAGCGACTTTTTTTCGTTTGAACAGTACGAATGGAGATATGACTACAATTGGCGATATCTTTTGTTGTAAACCCTAATTTCAACAATGCACAAAGTTTAAATTCATCATTGGTCATCTGCGGATTAATAAGTATCAAGTTATCATAAAATTGATGAAAAACCTGTTTAAATAAGGGGATAAAAGTAATGTTATCACCAATAGCCAATTTAACAATATTATCTATATTGATTAAGTTTTCTGATGCAAATTCCTTTCTTAAATCTGATATAAGCGACTCGCCGCGTAAAACCTGAAGATGCAATTCTGTAATCATATTATTCTTTTTTATAGCAAAATATCCATTCAGAGTCATTATTATAAAAACCTGAACAAAAGTGATGAGTCGCTGATTCTTAGAAAAAAGAATATCATCACGTTTTTGTATTTTAAAAATTTTAAAGTCGTATTCATGGCTGAAATAAAAAAGAAAAAAAACGACTAAATAAATAATAATGCTAAATGGAATAGTTTTTTTATCATTAAAAATAAAAAAAACGGCAGATAATAGCGCAAAATAATATAGGACAACTCCATTGCCAAAATTGCCTACAGAAGAAAAATAAAAAACAAGCAATGTCAACAATAAACAGCATGTTAACAAAATATAAGGACTAAAACGCAGATTTTTAAATAAGAATAAACCAAAAAAAATATAACTTAATGAAAATAATACATAAAAATTTATAGTCAATCCAAACCATATATACCTAATAGAGTTCATAAATAAAATTATAGAAATAAGAAATACGTATTGATTAGTTATCCGCATTTGAATAGATTCCAACTTATTCATTTCTTTAGAAATATGATTATTACATATTTGATCCCATCTTTTTTTTACTATACTTTTCATAAAATAACGTGTTATCCCATATTAGGAGATTCTTTAGCGAAATTCATCTAACTATTAATACAATAACACAACAGCTTATAGCGCTAACTTATTTGCATTATGATCTTATTGTTCCATATAAATGATTATTCAAAATTGCATTAAACAAAACAGACCATTAGCGTAATATCAGTTGCCCATTAATGGGACTCATCTCAGGACCAATCAAGAAAAATATAATATGGAATCTAAATCTTAAACTGATTAGTTTAGCGAAAAAACAAAGAGTTTAAGTTGCAAATAATTATTTATTTACTTTTATCCAAAATTCAGATTAGGTTGATATATATCAGAAGCATATCTAAATCGAAGTATAATAGTATCAATAATAAACAACCATAATCAATTCTTTTTAGTGATATTTTTATTTTGAAGTGAAATACAACTCCTTAATTTTATCTTTCCTTATGATTACTGGTCAATTGGCTTCTATTTAACAAAAATTTTACACACAATGATAATAATATCTTAGCCGCACTTTATTCAGAATTCTACTACACACATACGGCAATAGATACCACAAAGATACCTTATGACTTATTCTAAGGATATAAAGTTTGTTTAATGTATTATTATAAAGATTGTATTTCTCAAATAAAAAGATAATGAGAGTTCATCCTAAATAGACTATTTTTAGTTATTTATCTCTTTGAGAAGAGACAAAACTTGTAGCTAAGTGAATAGAGCAATACGCTTTTAATATACAGATTATGAACTAGGAGAAATTCGCTGTAGTCTCAAGCTCGAGAATTGTGAGACAAAATTTAATTCTAGGGAAGTCAAGGAAGAAAATCTAATCAATATGTTGATCTGTTCAGACACAAGCTTTTTCATTACCCCTTCTAACAAAGAAGTCATGGATTATTGATTATCCATGACTTCGTTTATTTTACAGTTTCAAAATAGTCGTTTAAAATTTAGAAACTGGCATTATTACCCTATTCTAAAATTCGACTTTAATTAATTTATATTAGGTGTATAAGTCGTAAAAGTTTTATTTCTTACACATCGTATATTCATTCCATTAGTTTTGGCCATATTCAAAGAATTATTAACAGTCATTGTAGTTCCAACGTCAGATGAATTCGAAATAGTAAAATAATTTGCATTCGTAGCTGAAAATTGATCAGAAGTCCAATAATACACTGCGGAATTACTAAAACTACCTGTATTATAATCTGTCATCGCATCGCTACCAACATTGCGACGCCCTAGTAACAACATCGGTAAGCCATTAGTAAAGTCATCGTAAGGAGCAAATTTTCCTGCGGCTAAGACAATATTAATATAACGCACCGGGTCTCCAGAACGGGCATTAGATTTTCTTGGATATGTAGTTGATAAACTTGAATTTGGAATAGCCGTTATAGTACTGAATTCAGCTTGATTTGGCATTTTCCATCTACCAGCGGGGTATACTAAGGAACACGGATCCACTACACCAGAAGTTTGATCATGCCCTGGTTTTGCTGCTTTCCAATTAAAATATTCGCCTGAATGTGTACTTGTAACGGGCAAGCCTGTTTCATAAAAATTGGAATTGTAATGTCTAAAACCGTACACTTTAGTCACATCATTATAAAAGAGATTCCAATAAGCCCAGTCTGCACCTGTCGCACCCCCTACAGTTCTAGAAGGAGCTAGAAAATCAATAATAATTTTATATCTTTTCCCTAATTCAGGAGTAAAAGATTTGGTAAAACTATATAGCATAGGATTCTGCGCATTAGGTATAAATATTCGATTAGAATATCCCTTAGTAACACCCAAATCCGTGACAAATGCAAGCTTACTTAATTGTACAGAATAAGTAGGTATCGCCTGAGCTGCATTGACTGTATATAAAGTTAAACTTCGAATGGTATCATTCTTTGCACTTGTAGATGCTGAAGTAACAAAATTTGTTGAGTTTGTTGGTGTACCATACGAAACATAATTTCCACCTTTCAGATCAAATGTACCTGAATATAACGGAATATTTGCTGCGCCCTCCAATACTGAAATTCTGTCAAACACGCCTCTGCCATTGAATACAACTTCAATAATGGCTGTCTGGTGTTTGAATAAAATATTAACTTTATTATTATCATTCTTAATATTAGATGTTGTAATACTTCCAGAAGCATATAATAACCCACCTACATTAGAACTAGCAATATTTAACTGTGCTGGAGTCGGATTTGCTGGTATTGCTGGCGTTATAGTACTTGATGTATTATAAGAGTATGCTTTCCATTTGTAAGTTGTATTTCGAAGAGCCTCTGTAAATTTTGGAACTGTACCTACTGTGGCATCCAATGAGGTAATAAAATTATCCGAAGCATCGAAAATTAATATTCTATATTTAATTCCAGCTAACATATCTATTTTTGCCGCAACTAATGATTTATTAGCCACACTAGCCTTTTTCACTTGTAAAGAACTGCTTGATGTATTAGTATTGCTAAAACGAATACCTTCAGTTACTTCATAAACACTGGCAACGGCATCAAAAGCCTCTCCATTTTGTTTAATTTCTTGTTGAGCTATAAGTTTCATTGAACTGTTAGAATTACTCTCCGCAGTTCTTTGCTTCGTATCTCCAAAAAGTTTTAAAGAACTACTCTCATCCAGATTAGTCTCAATACCCTCTATTTGAAAATCAACACTAAGATCACCTTTTACAACAGGTTTATCTTCTGTTTGCTTTGCACATGAAAATATAGTCATCAGAATTAGCATTCCGAAAATATTTTTAGTTACAATATCTTTATTTAATAACATAATTATTCAATTACAAATTTAGTAATAATTTTTTTGCAAAGATAGTATACATTTTAAATGTAAAATTCATCTTTAAGCAGTTAAAATTTAGTTTAAAATAATTTGTAGTCATAAATCTACAGCAATATTGTAATTTAATATCTAAGCTCTCGCTTATTATTAATCTACCGTTGTATAAAATTTTAAAGTATAGATTATAAAGTAATAAATACTAGATTTTTAAATATTTTAAACGTAAAATTTATATTTATAGCATGAAAAATGTGACTCGCACAATATTGTAGCTATATTTCTACAATATTATTATTGACAATATATAAGCTTCTGTTTATGATGAAATTAAATCTACTTTTGTCAAAATTAAAAAAAACAAAGGTAATGAACAACAAAAAATATCTTTCTCCAAAGGTAGAGACATATATAATACAACTGGAAGAGTCAATTGCTGCAGGATCTACTAATATTGTTTTTGGAGGTGGGAGTGCATCAAATTATCCTGAAATTGAAGATTGGACGGACACAAATGGAAACACAAGTGGAGGGTTTACACTAGATGGACAAAATTAACCTACTATATTTTAACTAGTTAACTTACCGCATATATTAGCTGAGTTTTTCGATTCAAAATTTCGATGTTCAAGAAGCAACTTGTATTTACAATCATTTCTTATTGTAAATACAAGTTGCTTCTTTTTTGAATCTTTATTATTTTTCATTAGAAAATTTATAATTCCAATAGCATTGATCAATGCCAACTTTTTAAAGGACTACACCTTACCTATCTGGGCTACACAAGCTATTTTTCATTAGTTCTTATAATGACAAAGTCATGGATAATACGTATTGATTATCCATGACTTCGTTTATTTTACAGTTTCAAAATAATAGTTTAAAATTTAGAGACTAGGTATAATACCTATTCCTAAATTCAACTTTACTTAATTTATATTAGGTGTATAGGTCGTAAAAGCTTTATTTCTTATACATCTTATATTCATTCCATTGGTTTTAGGCAGATTCGAAGAATTATTAGCAGTCATTACAATTCCAAACTCACTTGTATTTGTAATGTAAAAATAATTTGCATTAGCAGCAGAAAATTGATCAGATGCCCAATAATATACTCCAGAAGTACCACTACCATTTGTATTATAATCCGTCATCGCATCACTACCAACATTGCGACGCCCTAGCTGTAACATCGGCAAACCATTGGTAAAACCATCATAAGGAGAAAATTTTCCTGTACCCAAAATAATATTAATATAGCGAACCGGGTCACCAGAACGGGCATTAGCTTTTCTTGGTATTGCCCCAGTTGAACTTGGAATAGCCGTTATAGTACTGAATTCAGCCTGAGTTGGCATTTTCCATCTACCTGCCGGGTAAACTAAGGTACAAGGATCCACTATACCTGTAGCCTCACTAAATCCAGGTTTTGCTGCTTTCCAATTAAAATATTCTCCTGATTTTGTACTGCTAACGGGTAAGCCTTTTTCATAAAAATTGGAATTGTAATGTCTAAATCCGTATACCTTAGTCACATCATTATAAAAAAGATTCCAATAAGCCCAATCCACCCCGCTCGCACCACCTACAGTTCGGGAAGGGGCTAGTAGATCAATAATAATTTTATACCTTTTACCTAATTCAGGGGTAAATGGTTTGGTAAAACTATAATTCATAGCACCTGTAGTTGCAGTTGTATATGCTCGATTAGCATATCCCATTGATGCCCCCAAATCTGTGACAAATGAAAGCTCACTCAATTGCACAGAATAACTGGATATCGCCTGAGCTGCATTTACCGTATATAAAGATAAACTTCTAATCGTATCATTCTTTATGCTCGTAAAATCTGTAGTAACAAAACTTTTCGAGGCTGTTGGCGTACCATATGAAAAATAAGTTCCATCCTTCAGATTAAATGTACCTGAATATAACGGAATATTTGCTGTACCAGTCAATTTAGAAATTCTGTCAAACATTCCTCTGCCACTGAATACGATTTCAATAATAGCTGTCTGATGTTTGAATAGGATATTAACTTTATTATTGTCATTCTTAATATTAGATGTTGTAATACTGCCAGAAGCATATAATAACCCACCTGTATTAGAACTTGCTACATTTAACTGCGCTGGAGTCGGATTTGCTGGTATTGCTGGCGTTATAGTACTTGATGTATTATAAGAATACGCTTTCCACTTATAAGTCGTATTTCGAAGAGCCTCTGTAAATTTTGGTACCGTACCTACTGTCGCATCTAATGAGGTAATAAAGTTGTCTGAAGCATCGAAAATTAATATTCTATATTTAATTCCAGCTGCCATATCTATTTTTGCAGCTACTAGCGACTTATTAGCGACACTAGCCTTTTTCACTTGTGAAGAACTGTTGGATGCATTAGCATTGTTAAAATTAACGCCTTCATTAACTTCATAAACACTAGCAATGGCCTCAAATGGCTGCCCATCCTGCTTAGCTTTTTGCTGATCTATCAGTTTTAAAGAACTTTTAGGATTACTATCCATACTTCTTTGTTTCGTATCCCCGAAAAGTTTTAAAGAACTACTTTCATCCAGGTTAGCCTCAATACCCTCTATTTGAAAATTAACACTAAGATCTCCTTGCACAACAGGTTTATCTTTTGTTTCCTTTGCACATGAAAATATAGTCATCAGAATCAGCATTCCGAAAATATTTTTAACTGCAATACCTTTATTTAAAAACATAACTATTCAATTTACAAGTCATTAATAATTTTTTGCAAAGATAAGATGCATTTTAAATATAAAATTCATGTTCATACAACTAAAATTTAATTTATATTAATTTGTAGAATTATAACCACATCCATGTTATTATTTAATAATATATAAGCTTCCATTTCTCATTAATCTACCTTTATTCAAGATTTCAAAATAAAAATTATGAAATAATATATATTAGAGCTTGTACATATTTCAAATGGAAATATATATCTATGCAACCAAAATTTAAATTGCAATAATTTGTAACACACCTACTGTAATATTATATTATTACTTAATATATAGGCTTCATTTTATCATTAATCCACTTTTATTTAAAAATTTTAAAATAAAGGTTATGAAATAATATATACTAGAACTCATAGATATTTTAAATAGGGTGCTCTGTTTATGCAACTAAAATTTAATTACACACAACAGTAGCTAAATGCCTACAAAATTGTTATTACCTAATACATAAACTCTGAATATCATTAAATTAAATCTACTTTTGTCAAAATTTTAAAATAAGTGTATATGAATAATAAAAAATATATTTCTCCCAAGATAGAGACATATATAATACAACTGGAAGAATCAATTGCTGCTGGATCTACTAATATTGTTTTTGGAGGTGGGAGTGCATCAAATTACCCTGAAATTGAAGATTGGACGGACACAAATGGAAACACAAGTGGAGGGTTTACACTCGATGGACAAAATTAGTTTCAATTTGGTACTGTTTTAAAATATCATTTAAATTACCTTGCTATATTTTAACCCACCTCTGTATATTACAAAGGATTCTTCCATAAAATAGCCAACTCGGTTTTTCATTCAAACTGTATAAATTACGAGTAACTAAGCTCAATATTAAGCCACTTAAAGAATTCATACTTTTCCTATCCATATGTAAAGATCTATATTAGATGGAATATTAAATGACTTTCTTAAACGGCTTTTTTTAGTTTGAACAGTACGAACCGCGATATGGGTATAGTTGGCAATATCTTTTGTTGTAAATCCCAATTGCAATAATGCACAAAGTTTAAATTCATCATTGGTCATCTGCGGATTGATGAGCATCAGTTTATCATAAAACTGAGGGAAAGCTTGTTTGAATAAAGGGATAAAAGCGATATCATCATCTATCGCCAGTTTAACAATATCATCTATACTTAGCAAAGTATCAGATGTAAACTTCTTTTTTAAATCTGAGATGAGTGATTCGCTACGCAAAACTTGATGATATAAGTCTACAATCATATTATTCTTTTTTATAATAAAATAACCATTAAGACACATAATAGTAAAAACTTGAATAAAAGTAATGATTCGTTGATTTTTGGAAAAAAGTATATCATTATACCTTTTCATTGTAAAAATGTGAAAATCATATGTATGACTCAAATAAAAAAGGATAAAAACAACGAAATAAATAATAATACTAAATGGAACACTTATTTTATTGTTGAAAATAAATAAAACAGCAGATAATAAGGCAAAATAGTATAAGACAATCCCATTGCCAAAATTGCCCACAGAAGAAAAATAAAAAATAAGAAACGCCAACAATAAGCAACATATTAGCAACACATAAGGATTAAAGCGTAGTTTTGCAAATAAAAATGAACATAGAAAAATACAACCTAATGATAATAGTATGTAAAAATTTATTGTTAATCCATACCATATATCCCTTATAGAATCTATGATTAAAATGAAGGAGATAAGAAATACATATTGATTGATTATTCTTGTCTGAATAAATTCCAATTTGTTCATTTCTTTGGATGTATGTTTATCACGTACATTATTCCATTTTTTTTTCAATATATTTTCCATAAAGACAACGTTATATCCCTTTTAAAGAAATGCAAGACAATCTGAATCCTGAAACAATAAAATACTTGTTTACCGGTTTAAATTATTTTTATGTGTGATCATACTATTTAATAGCAAAGGATGTTTCCAAAATTGTATTACAAAAGTGGATTACTAGAAAAACATAAATTATCAAGCCAACATTACTAAACAAGAAAAAAGTAAAGAATATCGGATTTCCAATTCTTTGATTTAGCTAAAACAGCATCAGTTTATTATCCAAATAATCATTTACTTACATCTATTTGAGATATGGAGTAGGTGGATAATAAGAATATACTTTATCTCATGATGTCTGTTCTAAGCAAAATTCATCTATATTACAAGTACAACATTAATAATGATTCTAACGCTCTTCCTTTCTATAGCTATCTTCCCTATATAAATAGCTACTATTTGATCTGAAAAGTGTATCATTTTGTGTGCTCCCCATAACATCTATGCTATTTGATAAAATGTATGCACAATATTACTTATATCTAGTTACTACTCATTGGGAAAATATACGTCACATATACGTTAAAAGCTACTACACAAATACACTTTTACCTCTTAATAATAAAAGAAGGCGTGTTTATTGTTGTGTTATCCTGCCAAAAAGATCAGGAGCGTTGCTGTTTGGAAAAAATTGTGACTTTATTTCTTTTGATTGGAAGAATTTGTAAGATCATTAAGTAAGAATCCAATCCCTCCCTCCTATTTTAGTAATCTATAGCGATCATTATTGGTCTAAGAATAAGCTTTGACGTAATCTTTTGAGGAGAAAATTATTTTAATATACATAAGCGAGAAAAGCTTATGTGGTAGGAACCAAAACGGAATCATGTTATTTACCTTTGTATTATCAGAAGAGCTGAACCATATAATTTAAGAGAACCGTAATACATAAATATAAAATCAATAGAAAGCGGTATTTATTCAAAATATTCTTCCTCAAAATAAAGGTTTTAACGATTATTAATAAGATATATTTGGACTGTATAGACTATTTTTCTACCTTTGCATCACTTCAAACAAGAAGTAAGATTCCGTAGCTCAGCTGGTAGAGCAATACACTTTTAATGTATGGGTCCTGGGTTCGAATCCCAGCGGGATCACAAAAGAAAAGCTAATCGTAAGATTAGCTTTTCTTGTTTAAGACAATTCGGATTCGAACAGAAGCGTAGGGATGGGTTCGATCTATACGAGGCTCAGGATAAGTGTTTGGGGATTGAGCGACTGAGCCAATCCCAGCGGGATCACAAAAGAAAAGCTAATCGTAAGATTAGCTTTTCTTGTTTAAAGATATAAGGATTCGAACGAAAGGTCGGCCGGGTTAGATCCAATGGAGGCTCAGGATAAGTGCTTTAAATATTTTATGATGAAATCGATAGCAATTCTGATATTTTGAACTATAAATATTCCGAAAAGAATCAATGGAAAAAACATCAAAAACCCGTAAGGATTCATATTATTTCTATCAAACAAATTCACATTTCCTGAATGAACAAAATAGTAAAATGAAATTGCAACAATAAGGTAGAAAATGATAAATATCTTTTCATATTTTTTTTAAGAATCAATTTTTCGTGAATTAATTTTGAAAAATAAATTCCACTAAATACACTTGAAATAATTATAATGATAAATAAAATGAAGAGCAAATCTGCATTTACTCCAACATTTGGCTTTTTTTGAAAAGTTAAAAACAAACAAGTGATTATGGATATTCAAAGATGCTATTGAAAATTTGCTGAATGTATTCATCGGACTTAGTTGAACTCTATTATATTTGATTATTCTTTAGGATAAATTGCTAATCCATTGCTATGGTGAAAGCTGACGCACAACTCTCAAATATACGCAACTCACTGTGATTTCAAAATTTTTAAAATATTGCTGAATAGACTATTTCAACACATATTTTAACTTTTTCTTTATGTTCCTTTTAGATAGAATTTGACCCCAAGTGACTCATTTAATCATAGACAATCAAACAATTATTTTTAGTGATTCAGTTTCTTCTTTTGCTTTTGATGTGAGATAATAATCATTAGAAACATGAGTCCTAAAGACACTAACGATGCGTTAAGTGTACCAAGATTTAAACCTCCTTTTGAAATAGACTTAGTAAGAAAATCACCAAAAGTTGCTCCGAATGGTCTTGTAAAAACAAAAGCAATCCAGAACAGTACAACACGGTTGATTTTTGTGAAATAATGAAGTAGAATAACAATAAGTATAATAACACCTGTGATAATGGCTCCGGTTAGATAACTAAAACCTAGATTATCATTCAGAAAATCTCCAAATGCCGTTCCCAAGCTATTGGAGAAAAGAATTGCAATCCAATAATACATCTCTTTATTCTTTTCAAAAATTGGATAGACTTCAAGGTTATTATACTTTTTATGCCATAAAAAAAGTGTCAATAAAAGTCCGCTTATCAATATTAAACTACCCAATAAATAACCGGTTTTCAGCGTTCTATCGATAAAATCTGAAATCTCTGTACCCAATGTTGTTGTACCTACAATTACCAGCCAGTAAATAATCGGAATATATTTTTTGATATTTAGCTGTATTGAAATAATAAAGACAAAAAATAAGAGCGTGATACCTATTCCTATAGTATAACCTAGATTAAGCGTCATAGAAATAAAATCTCCCAAGGTCTCCCCCAGTGTAGTTGCCGTTATTTTCATCAACCAAAATAGAATAGTCACGGCTGATACTTTATTTACTGCTTTCATATTTTTTCTACAAATTTCATATTCGAATTTGTAGAAATTTAGAATGGTTATTATTCATATTATTTTTTAAACCATAAAGGACTTAAAGGATTGAATGGAATTAACATATAATATTTCTCTTGGGAAACTTGTCTAATACAAAAATGAAAGATAAACTAAGTGATGACGAGAATATTTTTTGGAATACTATCTATATTTTTTGCTATAACCTCTTTAGCATTTGCGCAAAAAATAAATAACAAAAATAAAATATCTGCTGTGGAAAATGGATTACCGTTAGGCGTTATCTTTCAAGATAGTACGGAAACGAGGTTCAATATTATCGATAGGATGAAATTTTACAAAGTTCCATCTGTCTCCATAACAGTTATCGATAATGGACAGATAATATGGTCCAAGTCTATGGTTATCGTGAACTATCGAATAAGCAAATTTCAGATAAAAACACATTATACCAAACCGCTTCAATGAGCAAGGCAATAAATGCCGTTGCCGTTTTAAAACTTGTTGAAGAGGGAAAGATTTCTTTAGATGAAGATATTAGAAAATATCTCAAGACATGGCATTTTCCAGATAATAAATTTTCTGACTCCAAAAAGATTACTTTGGAGAACTTACTCAGCCATACCGGTGGTTTGGGAACCAGTGGCTTTTTTGGCTACAACATAAAGGATTCAATACCCACTTTGAATCAAATTTTAGATGGAAAAGCACCTGCAAATAGTGACGCTGTTATCCCAATAAATTATCCTGATGTTGCATACCTATATTCTGGAGGAGGAACGACTGTAATTCGAAAGATCTTGGAAGACAGATTCAACAAAGACTATTCGGAAATGATACGAACAATCTTGTTGAAACCTTTAAAAATAAACCGTAGTACATATAATCGACCACTTGATCAATATGAAAAAAATTACGCAGTTGGCTATTTTGGGGAAAACCAAATGATTGAGGGTGGATATCATATTTTTCCAGAGCTCGCTCCCGATGGTCTTTGGAGTACTTCAAATGATATTGGTAAGGTTATCGTATCTATTCAACATTCACTCCAGGGAAACCCATCTTTACTCAATAAAGAAAGTGTCTTGACAATGTTTGCTCGCGTTATTCCATCATCAAATTACGCATTGGGTTTTGTTGTGGAAGAAAAAGGTAATGAAACTTATTTTTCTCACAGAGGTGCAAATTATGGATACAGAGGCGTCTTCTATGGAAGTATGACCTCTGGTAAAGGAATCGTTGTACTTACTAATTCTGAGCATGGCGAACCACTAATTAATGAAGTTGTAAATAGTGTAGCTATCGCCTATAATTGGAAAGGGTTTTATAATCCACCAATCAAAAAGTTAATCGCTATTTCTCCAAATGATATTGACTCGTTAGTTGGTGATTATAGTAATGGTGATGCCACTTTCTTAATTAGAAATAAGAATGGGAAACTAGAAATGACAGGGAATTCAACGGAGGTGTTGTACCCTATTGGAAATAGGAAATTCTTCTTATTATCCACTCCAAATATAAACGTCCATTTCGATTTCTCGAATGATGAAAAAACAGCTCATACATTGACTATACAAGAAAATGGAAAGATTCTGATAACAGCCATTAAAAAGTAATTATAATTAAAAAAGAAAAAACCTTTTTCGCAGATGGAGAACCGATCCATTCTTTATTGAATATTTAAAAAATTGAGAACGAATTATTGCCCAAATCATACGAATTGTAATTCAATCCCTGCGAATTGTAAACAGATGATTCCATTCGAATAGCAAGCTGTATTTTTATTATTTAATTAGTATCATTACATGATTGTTTATCTCAGTTAAACCTCAATACATTTAGAAATAGCTATTCCATCATCGATAAACAATAAGGATAAATCATCAGGACATAAAGTGAACGCATTATGAGTTTAAAAGAATTTTTTAAAAAGCAATTATCGCAAGTTATTGAGTGGAAAGATCAACAGTCTGATTTGCTGGTATATAAATTTCCCTCAGAAAATGATGAAATTAAAAACGCAGGGAAGCTCATTGTATCTCCTGGTCAGGGAGCTATCCTGGTTTACGAAGGACAAGTGGCCGATCATATTACCGAGTCAGGTATTTATAATCTTGAAACAGATAACCATCCTTTTATAACGACGCTCTTAAAGTTGAGAACAAATTTTGAAAGCGAGCATAAACTTAAAATCTATTTTTTCAGAACTTCAGAAAATGTAAATCAGGGTTGGGGTACATCACAACCCATAAAATACGTTGATCCTGTTTATCAATTTCCTGTGGAATTAGGCGCTAACGGAAGTTTTTCCTTTAAGATTGACAAAGCATTACAGCTTTTTACCCAAGTTATTGGCTCTAAGAATGTGTATTCCGTTCAAGAGGCTCGACAGCTTTTGCAAAGTCGTTTTCCACAAGCCATAGCTTCTGTACTGGCAACGGCTGGCATTTCTTATCAACAGATTGATGCACAGTTGGCTACATTGTCAGAAATGCTACACGTACAGATTAATATTGAATTGGACAAACTGGGCTTTGAGCTTACCGATTTTAAGTTAAACGCGACAATATTTGATGAAGGCACGAAAGAAAGGATCGACAGAATTGCAGACATAACTGCTGACGCTATGGCTGCAGATAAAGGAGGTTTAACCTATGTTGAACTTGAAAAGCTGAAAGCGCTTCGAGATGCTGCAAGAAATGAAGGTGGACTTGCGGGTGCGGGTTTACAATTTGGGGCTGGTATGGAACTCGGGAAGGCGTTTAATGTAGAGAAAGATAGTCAGTTAAATGCTCCTGCTGCTGATCCTATTGTCAAATTGCAACAGCTTAAAATTTTACTTACCGAAGGAATTATAACCGAGGAAGAGTTTGCTGCAAAAAAGAAAGAATGGTTAGATAAATTATAAGCTTAAATCTGTTTAATATGAAAAATTTATAGGCATTCTTGCTACCCTATTGATTATGGCATTTGTGGCCATTGTTATGTTAAGAATATGGGGTATCCATCTAGTAAGTTTGGATGAGGTAATCAAAAGTAGTCTAACTTTAGTCCTACTAGCCATTTTAATTGTTGTTTTATTGATTGTTTACGGCTTTTTCTTTAAGGGTAATCAGACAGGCTATAACAAA
The DNA here is from genome assembly GCF_021442025.1 of Sphingobacterium sp. SRCM116780. Taxonomy (NCBI): domain Bacteria; kingdom Pseudomonadati; phylum Bacteroidota; class Sphingobacteriia; order Sphingobacteriales; family Sphingobacteriaceae; genus Sphingobacterium; species Sphingobacterium sp. SRCM116780. The sequence continues at coordinate 914,226 of NZ_CP090446.1, read as the reverse complement.
GAAGGGGGAAACAGAGCACAGCCAAAACTGTAATTTATGAACGATAAAATTGAATGTTAACCAGCTATGGCTAAAAATATTAAAGCAATAAAATGCCCTAACTGTGGCAGTATCCGTAAAACAGTAATTAAGCCAGATTATTATAAATGTGATAGCTGCGAAACGGAGTATTTCCTGGATAGCGATGATATTAATGTGAATGTAAACTATAATCATAATTATCAAGGTACTTCAACCACATCTGTTGATCCAGCTAAAAATAAAACTGCCCTCGCTATTTTAGCAGGTGTTATTTTTGTAATTTTGTTATTCAGTATCCAATTACTTGTTCCAGAGAAACAGGAACCAGACAAAGTGGAAAAAGAAGCATATGATTTTTCAAGTGTTGACGATATTGTTTATACGAATTCGATTTCTGGGAAACCGATGTTTTTAAGATTAGCCAGAGAATTTTTAAGAGATGAAAACGAACATAATGATTTTGTGAATACACATGTTGTCATCATTGATCCAGTAACAAAAAAACAGGTGAAAGATGAAATTCTTTTTAATAAAATAAGACGTCTTGATAATTCTTCTTCAACCTATCGTGTTACCACTGATCAATCGGTATATATGATTTATAAAGAATCTAAAATCTTCAAAGTTGATCGTGCTGCAAATACCTTGGTTGAAGTAACAAAAACGATGTTTAAGAATCATCCTGAAATAAGTGCAGGTATTGCAAATGTAAGTTTTGATGATGACAATTTAACGATTATGACAAACGAAGGTAACAAATTTCATTATATCATTGCATCTGATCAACTTTTTAATGGAGACGACTGGACTTCTTTTAGAGATGCAGAAGCCAAACTCATAACTGACAGTTATTTTAGTTTTAATTATTCAGATAAATTGTCTAAAATGAGACCTGGTCAGATTAAAAATCAAGGAGAGCTAGAAAATTTCACACCTAACAGGAAGTATTTTGATCCTGAGATTATTTATCAAGACAAAACAACCCTCCTAATCGCAACCAATATTAATGCTAGTGAAGATGCTCCAACAACTTTACAAAGTCTAGATGTTCAGACAGGTAAAATTTTATGGGTCTTGCCAGCGAAATCAATGACGTATGAGAGTAGTGCCAAATGTAAAGAGGGTTTTGCAGTGCAATATAGTGCTGGAGAAGAAATGGATTATATAAGTGGTATGTACGTGATCTCTCCCGATGGGAAAATTTTATACGATTATCAGCTAACAAGAAATCAGTAACTGATTAAATGCACCTTAACACCAAATGTTAATTCCTGCGCGATCATATAAGAAAAGCTAATCGAAAGATTGGCTTTTCTTTTTACAGAGTTTTTAGTATTATCACGATTTTAAATTTCAAAATTTTAAGTATATTACCTATTCTTTGCGAAATAGTTAACAACTAATCCTTTCCTAATACAGAAAGATGGACTCCAAAAGCTTAGAAAATCAATACAGGTTCCCTGATGTGAATAAATAAAACATCAAGGATAGCAGAATAAATAAAAGACGAACAAACAAATTAAGATGAACAAGCTAATCGCCATTTTACCTTTTTTGATCCTACTGGGATTGTGCAATCGATCTCATTTACAAGCACAAACGACTCAAATGAGCACCTATTGTAATCCAATTAATGTTGATTACACCTATATGATTTATAATGCGCATAAGGATATCTCTTACCGTTCAGGAGCAGATCCGGCTGTGGTTAAGTTTAGAAATGAATATTATATGTTTGTCACCAGGTCTATGGGATACTGGCATTCGACGGATTTGCTCAATTGGAATTTTATTACTCCTGAGAAATGGTATTTTCAGGGTTCAAATGCACCTGCTGCTCATAATTATAAAGATTCGGTTTTGTATGTTGCTGGTGATCCTTCTGGTTCCATGAGTATTCTTTATACCGACAATCCTAAAAAAGGAGATTGGAAAGCTGTACCTGGTATTTTAAATGACCTTCAGGATCCTGATTTATTTATTGATGATGATGGACAGGCTTATATGTTTTGGGGTTCTTCCAATACATTTCCGATCAGGGCAAAAACCTTAAATAAAGATCTCCGTTTCCGTCCATCGGACGAGACCTTTGAGCTATTTAACCTGGATGGTAAAAAACATGGCTGGGAACGTTTTGGTGAGAACCATGCGGATACGGTGTTGGGAGGATATATTGAAGGGCCATGGTTAACTAAACATAACAATAAGTACTATATGCAATATGCTGCTCCAGGTACAGAATTTAATGTTTATGGTGATGGTGTATACATGAGTGACTCTTCATTAGGACCTTATCATTATGCCCCTAATAACCCTGTTTTTTATAAACCTGGAGGATTTATGAATGGAGCAGGACATGGTAGTACGGTGATTGGTCCACAGGATACCTACTGGCATTTTGCTTCGATGGCTGTTTCTGCAAATATCGGATGGGAAAGACGTCTAGCGATGTTTCCAACTTATTTCGATAAAGATGGACTGATGTATTCCAATACATCTTTTGGAGATTACCCACATTTTGCTCCGACCGTGCCAGACAAACAAGGTGATTTTAGAGGCTGGATGCTGTTATCTTATAATAAGCCTGTAAAGGCATCTTCTTTTAAAGAAGATTTTAAACCTGCTAATATTACGGATGAAAGTGTAAAAACATTTTGGCTGGCTGAAGGAAATGACGATAAGCAATGGATAGAGATCGATTTGCAGAAACCAGGAAAGGTATATGCCATCCAGGTAAATTACCATGATTATAAATCAAATCTTTATGGAAGAATAGATGGGCTATATCACCGCTATCTGATTGAAGGTTCCGTTGATGGAAAAATATGGCGTACACTTATTGACAGAGCAAATAGCTATAAAGATGTACCAAACGATTATGTGGAACTGAAAGATGCTGAAACAGTCCGATATGTCCGATATAAAAACATTCATGTCCCAACTCCTCACCTTGCCATTTCTGGCTTACGGGTATTTGGAATTGGCAATGGAAAAGTTCCTGCAAAAATCAGCCACTTCACTGTAAACCGTCATACGGATCGCAGAGATGCCAAAATTACCTGGGATAAACAGCCAGGTACGCAAGGGTATAATATCCTTTGGGGTATTGCTCCTGATAAGCTCTATAATTCGTGGATGGTTTATGAGGATAACTCACTTGAATTAAAAAGTCTAACCACAGACCAATCTTATTACTTTTCGATAGAATCATTTAATGAAAATGGTATTTCTGAAAGGACAAAGCCTGTGAAAGTCAACTAATAAGGTCGAGATCCTGGATGCTATTCATTTTATATGTTCATCAGATGGTTATTCAGGTTCTCTTCCAGTTGTTATCCCAACACGATTCCAAGCATTCATCGCAATGATTGCCATCATTACTTCTGTCGTATATTGCTGTCCTAATACAGTTATGGCTGTATCGTACACCTCATCAGAAACACCATGTTGAGCAATTAAAGTTATTTCTTCCACTAGAGCCAATATGGCTTGTTCTTCCTTAGAGAACAAAAATGTATCTCTCCAAACACTAAGGAGAAAAATTCTACGCGGTTGCTCTCCATATTTTAGGGCGTCCTGAATATGTTTGTCGATACAATAGGAGCAACCATTAATTTGAGAAACTCTGATTTTGATTAACTCCGCATGGATTTTACTCAACGAACTTGTTGTTAAGTACTTTTCGAATCCAAGCATTGTATCAAATGCTTGTGGATCAACATCTTTTAATAATTTCCTTTTAGCCATTTTTTTATACAAATTTAAATACAAATTGGCCCATGTTCATGTACCAGATATCAAAATTTAAATAGCCCAGAGATCACCTTTCAAAATCTTATAAAAATTGGTTTCAAAGGTAATAGTTGTTTAATCTGAAGATTGTTTATTATTTTGCTACTTAACGCAGCTTATTTATAGACTTTTTTTCAAAATATCAAGAGCCTGTTGAATTTCAGCCTCATTAAGAGATGCAAATCCCATCCTTATACCGTTTACATTAAATACTTCATTTTTATAGAAGGAACCGTCTTCGACATTTAGCCCATTGCTTAATGCATTTTCAGACATTTTTTTCAAATCAATATTTTTGTCAAAAACGGACCATACTGCAAGTCCTCCTTCTGGAATTTTAAAATCTATAACTCCATTGAAATTTTTCTGTAAGAGTTCGCAAAACAGATCTCTTCGCGTTTTATAAACTTTTAGGGATTTTCGATAATGCCTTTCCATCTCTCCATTTTCAAATAATGCTGAAAACGCTTCCTCTAACAAGGAATCTCCCTGTCTATCAACCATATGCCTCAATGCTGTAGCAGCTTCAACAAAAGGTTGTGAACTTATCAAAAATCCTATCCGTAAGGCTGGAGCGAAAGTTTTGGTAATTGAGCCTATATAAATAACATTATGATGATGATCGATGCTAGCTAGTGGAAGATATGGCTTATTGTTATAATGAAAATCAAAATCATAATCATCCTCAATAATAGCAAAACGATATTCTTTGGCAAGATTCAACAGTTTTAAACGTCGCTCCATAATCATCGTCACAGTTGTTGGAAAATGGTGATGAGGAACAATATATACCGCTTTAATATTTTTTTCTCTTAAAACATCTTCTAGGTAATCGACATCCATACCATATTCGTCAATAGGAATCCTTACAAGATTTGCCCCCCTATATTGAAAGGTTTCATCTGCAGCATTATAATTGGATACACCAACAGCCACATGATCCAATGGGTTTAATAAAAGTTGAGCAGAGAGAAAAATACCCATTTGACTGCCTTTGGTGATGAGTATATTTTCAGGGTTAACAACCAAACCTCTTGTATTTGCAAGATAGCTGCTCAGTATTATTCTAAGACGTTCAGATCCTTTTGGATTTCCATATTTTAAAAAATCTTTTCCGTAAAACTTTCTTGAGATGCTACGATATTCACGCATTAACAGATCAACAGGTGTCATACGAACATCTGGGAACCCACCGTCAATCGTTAGATTTAGTTTTTTAAAATGCGCTCGTTCTCCACTTATTTCAGGAGGTTTATTCCATATAAATGATTCATCCGATTTAAATTTTTCCAGTTCATGATCCATTTTATTAGTAGAGCGGATAGGAAGATTAGATAAAGCAAAAACGCCTTTCCGTTCGATCGATTCAGCCCATCCTTGACTAATTAATTCTTCATAAGCTAATTTAATCGTGTTTCTATTGACTTCTATTAAATCGGCAAGTATTCGAGAACTTGGTAATATATCCGCTGGCTGCAGTATACCCTTAGTAATCAATGTTATAAAGTTATTACAAATCTGAATGTACAATGCAATAGAAGAATCCCGATCTAGCTGTATGAGTGATTTGTACGGTAACATTTGCGTTATATTTTTGTAAGTTTTATAATGCAAATATAACCCAAAAGACCTTTGTTTTTTCACAGTATACGATTAGACTTACATAAACAGCAATCAGATTTTAAAAATGGTTTTTCGATCATCATACAACAATTTGTTTAAACCATCTTTAATCGTTTGCTGCAATCAATGGTAGAATAATTATAAAAAAAAGAGACTGCTTCATAAGTTGAAACAGTCTCATTCTTTACTATTTTAAATCAATTGCTTAAAGAGCTATACTGGCATTAACTGGGTTGCTATCCCAATTCTATTCCATGCGTTAATGGTGATAATCGCTAGAATAACCTGAGCCAGATAGGTCTCACCTAATACTTTTAAAGCCGCTTGATAAGTTTCATCTTTCACATGATTACTTATTAAAGTTACTTCCTCTGTCAAAGCTAGGATTGCGCGTTCATCTTCAGAAAAGAATGACGTATCGCGCCATGCATTAAGGGCGTATATTCGCTGTTCTGTCTCACCTGCCTTACGTGCCTCTTTGGTATGCATATCTATACAAAACGCACAACCGTTAATCTGTGATGCTCTGATTTTTATCAACTCCTTGTGGGTTCTGCTCAAAGGAGTACTTTCAATAAATTTCTCTAGACCCAAGATTGCTTTATATCCAACTGGCTCTACTTGATCAATTTTAATACGTTTTTCCATTTTTTCTTTGTTATTATTATATTTTAAATGTCTTTTCTACAGATCTTCTAACTTCCATAAAATACAGCTCTTCATGAAAATACAGCTCTTCATGCTTGACAAAAATAGATGCTTCCGAACTCATATTAGTACCCCAGTTTAATGAAAAGTGATAGCCCAGCTATTATTCGTTATAAAACCGTAAATCTCATTAACAATATAAGTAAAGAGTCGATAAGTTTATTTCTTGGTTTCATTTAGATTTTCCTCTCCCCATTGGTCCATCAACAGAAGAATATCCTTTAAAGAATACGCCAATGCTGTTAATTCATATTCTACTTTTGGTGGTATTTGTTGATGAACGATACGATTTATCAAACCATCTTGCTCTAATTCCTTTAATTTTGAAATCAACATCCGCTCTGAAATCCCCTCCAGTCTATTCTTTAATTCGCTATACCGAAGCTTCTTATTGTTCATCAAAAAGGCTAGAATATTTATTTTCCAACGACCATCAATTTTCGACATCGTGAAAGTAATACCACAATTCTTATTCAAATATTGCTCATTTAGACTGTTAGTCGATTTTTCCTTTCTCATTGTCACTTACTTTTTTGTCAGTATCATACAATTATGTATGTTCTTCCTTTACTGAAAGTTAGGAAATATCTTTGAATAAAAATTTTAATATGGAAAATTACAAAATGATTATTTATTGGATGAGTTATGCATATTATGTCTACGTCTTTGGCTATGCATCATTGTTTAAGGTATTTCAGAAATCATCCATGATGCAAAACATGCAAGCACTGGGTTTTAGCAAAACTCCTACCCTTCTTATTGGTATTGGTGAACTATTGGGGATTATTTTAGCACTGGTTGGTATTTTTAAACCCGCTTATCGAAATATAGGTATTTTATTTTTATTCCCATTTGCAATCGGCGCTTTTACAGCGCATATGGCTCATCAAGAATACCATCATTTTTATAATGCATTAGCGATGTGCATCTTAACCTGTGTTATGCTTTTATTAGACAAAAACTTTAAAATAATTCCATAATTAATTCATTATTAAAGAGTTATAAAAACACTTTCAATCTAATTCTCTCAGGTTCTATATTTTCTTATTTTCATAAGTATAGGACCTGAGTAGATTTATCCGAATCAGATCTGACTCATTAATGCGAAAGGTATTTTTTAAATCTTGTGCAGTCTATTCATTAACCATCGTTTTGCGATAATCTGACGGTGTTAACCCTTTTACACTTTTAAATGTTCTATTGAAATTAGAGAGATTATTGAAACCGCAACTGTAACTAATTTCAGAAATAGTATGCGTTGTATTGATCAACAATTTTAACGCTTGACTTACGCGTACTTCTGTTAAGAACTTAGAAAAAGTTCTGCTTGTTCTTTTTTTAAAGAAATGGCTCAGCGAAGTTTCTGTCATACCGATCATATCGGATACTTGTGCTAAGCTGATTTGTTTCTCGTAGTTATTCTCGATATAATTACATATCTGCGCTATCCTCCTACTTTTGTGTTCATGCATAATCTTAGATCGATCATACGAAATACTTGCTAAAGGCCTTTGTGAAGGGCATTCTGCCAATTCCTGAAGGATAGACAGAAAAAGCAATGAAGAATTAAAGCCTGTAGTTTCACTTAGCTTAAACAACATATCGACTACTTTTAACTTTGTTTCTTCTGAAAAATCTAAACCGTGTTTAGATCGCAATAACATTTCCTTGATCTGTCTAAAATGACTTTTATTGAAAAAAGAATTGGAAAGTAAATCATGAAAAAATACGGTGATAACAGTCGTATTGTTATACGTCGGTGCTTTCCATTTATGGGGTAAATTTGGTCCAACTAAAATGAGATCTATAGTGTCAAAGGATTCAATGGAGTCCCCAATGATTCTTGTTCCCTTTGTATGGCACACCAAATTGATTTCATATTCATGATGAATGTGTAATGGATAATCAAACTTTGCTTCTACATACTTATAAACAGCAAATAAATCGTCCTTTTGTAGTAATGTGGTTTCTCTGGTTATACTTTTCATTTACTTTCCGTAAACAACAAATATATTCATTAGAATTCAATTATAGTATAATATTGAGCAAAAAAGTATCACCCTAGACTTTGGTTTAGGATTACATTTGCCTTTATAACCCAATTATAATTATGCTATTCGGGAATCTATCATTCACAGAAACAGGAAAAGTGTACCTTGTAAAATCTACCAAAAACAGATTCCTAGGTCATCAACTACCGTATGCTATTTTGCTATTATTTTTGTTGCTTACTGCTAACTCTGCTTGGGCACAAATCAATGGATCAGTACATGCTAAATCTGGCACTTCCATACGGGGAGTATCTATTATTAATTTAAAAAATCTTGCTACAACCAGTACAAATGCAGATGGTCAATTTACAATTGCTGCCCATGCACAAGATAGCTTGCGCTTCACTGCTGTAGGCTTTAAAAGGGCAACCGTTATCGCCTCTCCAGGAATGCAGGTTCATTTAGAGGAAGACCTTGTTGGTTTAGAAGAGGTCGTCGTTGTTGGTTATGGTACCGTTAAGAAATCGGACTTAACCGGCTCTGTGGCTAGTGTCAACATGAAGCAGGTAAAAGGAATTCCAGCAAACTCTATTGAGTCCTTATTACAAGGTCGAGTTGCAGGTTTACAGATTACTAAAGACTCCCAAGATCCTGGCTCAGGAAATACCGTTCGAATTCGCGGTAGCAGCTCATTAAATGGTTCCAATGCTCCTTTAATTGTCGTTGATGGATTTCCATTAGGAGATGCTGGAAATCTAAAACAAATAAACCCCTCAGAGATTTTATCTGTTGAAGTTTTAAAGGACGCTTCAGCTTCAGCAATCTATGGATCAAGGGGAGCGAATGGAGTCATTATGGTGACAACAAATCGTGCTAAAAGTGGTGTCAATACAATATCTTTCAGACAGCGAACAACGTTATCACAGTTCAGCTCAGACGTAGTACGCTGGAAAGATGGTGCTTTGATGGCTCAAATTGATAATGAAGCGAGAATAAATGGAAATTTACCTCCCTTATATATAGGAGAGACAGCATCAACAGGGAATTACTATCCATCTGTTAATGAAATTTTAACGGGTGAATGGCCTCATTTTACCGATTGGTCTCAGGTCGTTTTTAGAGACATGCCCGTGCTGAGCACATCAGACTTTTCAATCAATAGCGCTAACGACAAGACATCCTTCAATTTGAATGGTAGTTTTATGAACCAAAACGGTGTTTATATTAAAGACAATTATGCGAAAGGTTTGGTTGGGCTTAATATCAAACACAAGTTCAACGATAAATTCAGCATCTCAACGATCAATAACGCTTCTAAGGATCGAAGAAATCAAAATACAGGTTTATCTTATTGGCGTAACCCGCTATGGCCAATCTACAATGAAGATGGTAGCTATTTCTTGAATGGAATCAACGATTACGATCATCCATTAGCTTGGACAGATCATCGAAAAAATGTGTTCAATGGTACTGACTTTATCTCTTCCTGGATATTTGATTGGCAGATTACTCCAGAATTAAATGCAAAAACAACCGCGAACTATAAATATGGAAATTCCATTCAAGATCGTTTTGATCCTGCTATCTATACCGAAAATGGAACAAACAATAATGGAGCTGCTTATATTGATAACTGGCAGGGCAATGTCTTCACATCAGAATCTTATCTTACTTACGACAAGACCTTTCAGAAAAGACATCATTTAACAGCAATGGCAGGATATTCCTATGAAAATTCGGTATCCAGAACATCGAATCTAGAATCATACGATTTTAAAAACGGTTCATTAGGAAATGAAAATATGGGTTCCGGTACTGCAGAGCTAAACAGACATACCAATGGACAAACGGAAACGAAATTAGAGTCTGTATTTGGTCGTGTTAATTATGCATTAGATGATAAATACCTGCTTACCTTAACGATACGAGCAGATGGATCCTCTAAGTTTGGAGCCAATAATAAATGGGCTTACTTTCCTGTTGCTGCTGTAAGTTGGAAAATGCATGAAGAATCTTTTATTAAAGATCTCGATTTTTTCAATGAGTTAAAAATTAGAACAAGTTATGGTGTTTCGGGTAATCAAGGTATTTCTCCTTATCAAACCTTAAGTCGCTATGGGTTGGAACACTACTACAATGAAGGGACATGGCAAACGGCTATAGGTCCTGGATATGTCATTGGTTATACCGGTGCAGATTGGCGATATAAACTATGGGGCGGTATCCCCAATAAAGATCTAAAATGGGAAACGACTGCACAGCTTAATCTTGGATTGGACATGAGCATCTTTAATAATCGGTTACGTATAGTCGCCGATTACTATGATAAAGTTACCAATGATTTATTGCGAGAACGTTTCTTACCCTTAAGTTCTGGATATGATAAAATGTGGGTAAATGATGGTAAAATTAAAAATGAAGGATTTGAGGTATCTCTTGATGGACAAATTATTCGTTCAAAAGATTGGGATTTCTCGGCAGCCTTTATTTTCTCAAAAAATAAGAACACCGTAGTAAGTTTAGGAAATAATATAAGTTCAGGCTTAACCACAGATTATTTATCGGGTATTCCATACGAATATTACGGTGGTAATATCGGGCCGTTTAGAGAAACTTCGCCCAATATTCTAGCAGTGGGTCTTCCAATGAATGTATTCTATGGGTATCGCGTTGACGGTATCTTGCAAACAGATCGAGAAGGTGCTGAAGCAGGATTAGTTGGTCCTGAATCTAAGGCAGGAGAATTTAAATATGTAGATCTCAACCAAGATGGGCAATTTGATACCAGAGACCGAACCATTATCGGTGATCCAAATCCCGATTTTACGGCCAGCCTAAACTTAAGTACACGTTATAAAAATTTCGATTTAAGTGTCTTTCTGAATGGTGTATTCGGACAGGATATCATGAATGGCGGACGGTACAATGCTGCAGATCTAGCGCCATTACGCTGGACTCCAGATAACCCAACCAATGAGTTTCCAAGCGCTAGACAAGGAAGGCTTTATTATACTTCAGACTGGTTTATCAGCGACGGATCATTCGTGAGAATTCAGAATGTCAATCTGGGCTATAATTTAAAAACAGAAAAAATAAAATGGTTGAAAAACCTGAGATTATTCGTGAATGCTGAAAACCTATACACCTTCACCAAGTTTGAAGGCTACAATCCTGAAGTAGGATTAGATGGTCGATATGCTGGTGGATATCCCTATTTGAAGAGATTTACTTTTGGTATTGACTTTACTTTTTAAACAATGAAAACAAAGATAAATAGCATGTATATCTACATGCTGAGTATAATATTATTAGGTTCTTGTAGCCTTGATGAAGAACCATACGGTTTCTACTCAGAGGATAATTTCTATAAAACAGCTGAAGATGCCACTTCTTCCCTATTGTATGCTTATAATGCTGCTACGCATAATGAATATGCTCGTTCCATATTCTACATCAATGAACTCGCAACAGAATCTATTGATGTGAAAGGCGAGGAAGGTTTTGGAGCGCAAGAGATCAACAAATGGGATTATAACCAATTCAAGCAAAATGAACAGCTGGAATTGTTCTATAAGTATTCTTACATTGGTATAAACCGAGCGAATGCTGTTATTGAAAATGTTGTAGGAAGTAATATTAATGAAGATGTTAAAAACAAATTAGTAGGTGAAGCCCTGTTTTTACGCGCTTGGAATTATTTTAGTTTGGCAACCATGTTTGGTCGCGTTCCCATCCATAAGGAAATGATTAAAACTGCTGACCAGGCACAAGCACCATTGGTGGAGAATCTCAATGAATTATATTCTTTTATTATTCAGGACGCTTCCCGAGCACAAGAATATCTCTCTATAAACAGATCCGTTGGACGAGCCGACAAAGTTGCTGCACAAGCCTTATTGGCAAAAGTTTATTTAACAATGGCATCTGCAAAAGAAAGTAATGTATCTCTGTATCGAGATATACCAAGAGATGTAAAAACCATGTATGATAGTGCTGCCTATTGGTCGAGTAAAGTGCTGACCGAACAAAGCACCTATAAATTTGACGAGAATTTATTGAACATTTATGATGTCAAGCATCCAGATGGACCCGAGCATATTTTTCTTTTATCGCTCGATAAATCGGGTATTGCCGAAGGAAATTTCTCTTCTATTGACAAGTTATTCATGCCTTATAAAGATGGTGCTATGTTATATTTTAAGAATCTCGATGGTACCTATACAGGAGCTACGAATCGTGGTTGGGGTGTTTTTAAGATTACAGAACAGTTTGCCAATACGTTTGCAGATAACGATTTAAGAAAGAGCACCCTGATGTCCAAGGGATTTTATAAAGATGCAAATGGAACGAATTGGCAAGACAATGATTATTGGTTAACACGAAAATTCATTGATCCTGATTTTGTAGGCGAAAAATCAAGTGTTAAACCGTTCTTGATCCGTTTTTCAGAAGTTGCCTTGATATATGCTGAGGCTGTGGGACCTACCCCTGAAGGATATAATTGGTTAAACAAAATAAGAAACCGCGCTGGTTTATCAGCAGCAACAGCAGGAATGAGTGTCAGCAACTTTAGAAATGCTGTCGTGCAAGAACGTTATTGGGAGCTCGCGTACGAAGGTAAACATTTGTTAGATTTAAGACGTAAAGGACGAGTAACACAAACGAATCCGCACGCTTTATCTGCTGGAGTTACAGAGGAACAAGCCTCCTTCTATCCTATTCCTCAGAAAGAAATTGATCTTAATTCATTAATTCACTAATTATTGCTGTAGCCATGAATATGTTGATATTTAAATATAGAATACCGGTACTACTACTCGCTTGTTTGAGTTTACTTCAACTATCTTGTAAGGATAATACCCTAGAATATATAGATAGTGGTGACTGGAATAACGAAAGAAGCATTATTAACATCATGTTTGAAAATCAGGTTGGTGTTGCTACCGTTAAACGTGATCAAGATAATAATGGTGAAATATCCTTTATGTTAAATGAGCAGAACGTTTCTATTGACCAATTAAAAATTACGGACATGGAAATATCAGTTGGTTCGCAATCCAATGTAAAAGTTGGTGAAGTCTTAAATTTTAATAATAAAGATAAAACTGCGCATATTATCATCACCAGCAAAACAGGTATCCAAAAGGAATGGAAGATCACTTATGTACCATTTAAAGACGATCTTATTGGTACTTGGAAAATTACCAAGATGTCCTTATATGGTGGTTTTTGGCCACAATGGGGAGGTGCAGCATTATTCCCAAACTTAGTCGATCGTCCATGGGATTGGCGTGATAATGGAACAGGTCCAGTCGCAGAATATGATAATACTTTCACTTTCGCATTAGATGGCGTAGATGAAAACGGAAATGCATTTGGAACCCTAGTCAATGATGCGGGTACAGATAAATTGTTTGCAGACTTCTATTTTGTTGATGACAATAACAACCTTAATGTCAACAACCTATATCGAAAAATACCAGTTGGCACGAGCAAATGGAAAAGAGATGCTGCTAAAGGAACCATCATCTTTACGGATAAGGATGGGAAAACAAGTACGGCAGTATGGCTAAATAAAACAGTAGAGAAATTGGTTGGGGAACAAGGTGACCTGCTGTTAGAAGTACCAGACTATGCATTCCGATTTGATTATGTACCTACGCAAATATGGATAGACATTTATAAGGATCGAGAAAAAGTCGTTGAGAATCTGAAGAATTACTGGATTCAAATCAAAAAAACAAATTAACCAATTACTAAACTTAAAAATTATGAGAATGAACATCTTAGTAAAAACAATGTTTGCCGCATTGGGTATCAGTATGTCCACTGCGTGCGAAACTACCACAGTCAATATTTCACAGAATATTGACAATGACTTAATCATACAAACCACACAGCCATCTGCTTTACCATTTGCAGGTATAGGTGCCCAATGGGGCGGTTATGATAACCTATGGCAGTGGATTGGAACAGGAACTTTAAGTAACCAAGATTGGACAAAATTATTTCAACGAATTGATTTTATGCGTCCAGGATTGGTTCGCATTATTACAAGTCAGGGCTGGAATTATTATGATAACGGTATTTATGATCCCGATAAAAGTGCAGGTACTTTATTTAAGATGTTGGATTACTGCCAAAGTCATAATGTGAGTGTTATTTTCGGAGAATGGGGAGAAGAAGAACTGGCCAATAATCAAGTCGATGAAGCTTGGTTAGATCGAGCGACAAATTTCTTAGGTTACCTCATTAATACGAAGGGATATACCTGTATCAAATATTACAACATGTGTAATGAACCTGCAGGATCTTGGTCAACTATTGGAGGTGATTATGATCTTTGGCGCAGAACTTTCCAGAAATTAATCACACTGATGGATCAAAAAAACTTAAGTAGCAAAGTCAAATTGATTGGACCTGATGTAGCAGTATGGAATAACAATGATTTGTTGTGGTGGTTGACATATGCGCATAATGAATTAGGAACAGGATTAAAAGCTTTTGATATACACACCTACCCGAGTCAAGATCATATCAATGGAACAAGCTATCTGAGCACTTTACAAGCTTATCGGGCTGAAGTTCCGCAAAACGTAGAAATGCTCATGGGAGAATTGGGAAGTAAATACGATTATGATGCAAACCATCCTTTAAATGTAGAAAATAAGAGTAGAATTGCCAGTGATCCAAATACTGCTGATGACTCCAATATGTTCGTCTATGATTCGTTTTATGGAATTGACGTTGCAAACGCGCTTATTCAAAACTTACAAGCTGGGTACAATGGTGTTGTTGTTTGGAATATGGATGATGCGATGTATGATGATGGTCAAGGAAAACTAAAAAGATGGGGATTTTGGAATATTTTAGGTGCTGAAAAATTCAATAGTCCCCAGGATGAGAATATCAGACCTTGGTTTTATCCTATTTCATTATTCAGCAGATATGTACCTAAAGGAAGTCTTATTTTTGATATGCAAATTCCTGATAAAAAAGGCCTTCGTGCTATAGCTACGCAGGCAAATAATAAAACCACTATCGTTATCTGTAACTCTAATGCTGTTACTTATAATCTTAATTTAAAGTCAACAACTACAATGCAGTTATCGAACGCTAAAATTTATAAATACACGGCGCTCGATGGTGCTAATTTCACAGGAACTGTCGATCAAAATGGTTTTGCACAGCCACAGCAAACAACAACTATCAATTTAACTAATGGTGCAAGTTATAGCCTAGAAATACCTGGGAATACATTTGTATTAATAACAACAATGGACTAAACACATTCTATTTCTTTATTGGTTATACCTCTTAAATGGTGGATTAAATTATTATATTTGACACCAGCTTAACGTATAACCAATAAAGATTCATGACTTATCCTGTTACATATGAAATTGTAGTATTATTACTCTATTTTATAGGGATTATTATACTCAGCTTTTACTTATCCAAGAAACAGAAAGTTTCTTCTGAATCGTATTTCTTAGCCAATAGGTCTGCCAGTTGGCTTGTGGTTGGTTTTTCATTATTTGCAACAAGTATATCCAGTACCACATTAATCGGCCAGATTGGTGACGCTTATCTTTCCGGGTTCTCCGTTTATAACTATAACCTGACGGGAGCTGTTGTCTTGGTGTTTTTCGCAATCTTTCTACTCCCCCTTTATATTAAGTCTCGTATATTTACTATTCCTCAATTTTTAGAATTACGATACGACAAAAAAGCAAGGTATTATTTCTCCTTCATTACCATCATCAGCAGTACTTTTTTAGATGCTTCTGCGGCACTATATGCTGGAGCAATCATCTTTAAACAATTATTACCGCAACTCAGTATTCAAGAGATTGTCATTATTTTTTCCATTATTACGGCGTTATTTACTATTCCAAGAGGTCTTTCCGTGATCATTAAAATTGAAGTTATCAATGCGATCATTATTTTAATCAGTAGTATCGCTTTAGCCATTTTTTGTTTTAATGTAGAATGGACATATTTTATCGACCTGATACAAACGAATAGTGACACGATCAAACTTCTTCGTCCTGCGGGAGACCTGATTATGCCCTGGACGGGTGTCCTATTTGGCATGCCTATTTTGGGGATATATTTTTGGGCAAATAACCAAACAATGGTTCAACGGGTATTGGGAGCCAAGAATATTAATGAAGGTAGAAAAGGCTTGTTACTGACGGCCATTTTATCGCTTATCGCCGCATTCCTGATAACGACAACGGGTATACTGGCTAAAGAATTGGTACCCGGAGTATCAAATCCTGATGCCGTATACCCTACACTATTGTTTCATTATCTACCTACTGTTCTTCGAATATTTATTCTCTTAGCTTTATTTTCGACACTGACCACGACCCTTAGTGCCATCATCAATTCTGCTTCTACGCTATTGACAATTGATTTTTACACCCAATTGAAACCTACGTTAACCTCATCACAAAAAGTAATTGTAGGAAAAATATTTTCTATTATCTTATTGGTCATCGCTTGCATATGGGCGCCATTTATTTCAAAATATGACTCGCTTTTAAAGTACTATCAAGAAATGCTCTCTTATTTAGCCCCCCCTATTGTGTCTTTATTTATTGCAGGTATATTCTTTAAGCGAGTAAATGCAAAGGGTGCTTTTATCGGATTCCTAGGGAGTTCTATTTTGAGTGTTTTAATTTTCTTAACGAAAGAAACGTACTTTCCAACAATCCATTTTTTGAATATTGTACCTTTTAGCACATTATTCGGTATGTTCCTCATTTATTTATCGAGCCTTTTGTTTCCGAAGCCAAGCGATCAAAAACTAGAAAATTTATTGTTCTCCTGGGACAAATTTAAAAATGACTTAAACAGTCACAAATCGTATTACATCGCCTGTTTATTAACGCTAATGCTTATTTCACTTTGTTGGTTCATATTTTGATAATTTAAAAAATCTACTTTGATCTGTGTACATGACGAAACATATAAGTTTCTTCTCACTAATTTTTAGTACTCATCTGCATCTTGAACTTCTTAAAAAACTTCATTATCTTTGTCAATAAGAAGTTTCGCTATTATCTACCTATTGATTCAGCCCATTTAGCTCCACCTCCTGAGTCTTACATATTCATTTTATGAACCTTTATAGCTTAAAAATCACAACAATAATTTTAATTCTTTAACTAGAAAATCCTATTCAATGCCCTTGAGTATTTAATATAAAAACCAATGAAACAGCAGTATATCAATATAATTATAAAAAATAATTTTTACATTATAACTGGCGGCCCAGGAGTTGGTAAAACAACTTTAATACATGAATTGGAACGGAAAAAGATGAACTGTGTCCCTGAAGTTGCCAGAGTGATCATTAAAGACCAGATAAAGAATAACGGGAAAGCTCTACCGTGGCAGGATCCCGAAGAATATTCGAAATTAATGCTTTCTTATTCCATTCAGGATTTTATCAAACTTTCCAATACGGACGAACTGTATTTCTTCGATAGAGGAATACCTGATACTTACGGTTATGCACGCTTAATGAATTTTAATGATGACGAAAATCTAACGCATGCAGTAAATAAGTACAGATACAATAAAATGGTTTTCATTCTTCCTCCCTGGGAAGAAATATACGAACAAGATAACGAACGCCAACAGGATTTTCAAGTAGCTAAAGAGACCTATCAAGTAATGAAAGACAGCTATGTACGTTTGGGATATTCTTTAATTGAGGTACCTCATCTCCCTCCTGCTGAAAGAGTTGATTTCATATTAAGCATGATCCCCAAATCTATTCCATAAATAATCAGATATAGCATCATAAATATGATCCACAAAAATTCGTTGAA
Source organism: Sphingobacterium sp. SRCM116780 (assembly GCF_021442025.1). Classification (NCBI taxonomy): domain Bacteria; kingdom Pseudomonadati; phylum Bacteroidota; class Sphingobacteriia; order Sphingobacteriales; family Sphingobacteriaceae; genus Sphingobacterium; species Sphingobacterium sp. SRCM116780. The sequence continues at coordinate 896,246 of NZ_CP090446.1, read as the reverse complement.
TAAAATAGGATAAGAATAGGTAGGTGATATCGTTCGATTCGTTTAGTTTTTTTCCAATACAGCAGTTAGTTTTTGTTTTTCAAATTCTGAAAGTGTGACAATCTGTTCGATCATAGATTGTATAGCTCTTCTTTTGTCAGATCGCAAGAGTAATTGCAGCATACCTAAAAAAGTTTTTTGTTGACTCGGTCGCAATCCATTAAAAATTTTAGGTTCAACACAGTACAATTCCCGCAGAACATCAAGTAAATCTTGTTGATCCACTTTATCTCCAAAATCTTCAGAAATTAACGGTAGTAGCTGCTTTTCTTGCGTTTGCAATAAATGTTTGTCAGCAGCCAATTCCCGTAAATATTTTTTCTCTTTCTTTGCTAAAAAGTCCTTTAGTTCAGCACGCAGTTTTTTATAAATAACAAATGTACCCGTATGACTGAATAGATTATCTTCTTCACTTTCATCAAGCGCTTCCTTCTCTAAAAGATCAAAAAATGAAGACTCAATGAAGACGCTATGATGAAAATCTATCGCATTATTATTGAAACTTGTCAATTGTTTGCTGACTTCAGTTTTATCCGGATTAAGGAAGTAGTAATAGTATTTATCACCAATACGTTCACCCCAACGGATAAAATCTACTTTGAATCGGTAGCTGTTATCATTGTGATCTGCGATAATCCAAGTAATGGATTCATTCTCCAAGATAAGCTGTTCGTATTGAATTGCTTTACCATTAATCGTCAAAGCATAATCTGCTTCTTTATTAAGCAAGAGAAACCAGCCAAATTCTTGTGCCAGGAAATCATAAAATTCAACAGAAGACAAAGCATCAGCTGTAAGTCCAAATATTCCTTCTAATTTGACAGTTGTTCCAGTATGTTTCTGATTAGAAACTTGTTTATCCAAATCTTCATATTCCTCTTTTTTATCGTAATCTATAACGATTTTATATTCCCAAAGTTGATTACCATCCTTATAAACGGTCAACCACGTTGCTTTTGAAGCGAAAAGAGAAAAAGAGAAACGACCCTTACCCTTTTTTCCCCGCATATAGGAAGACCGTTTTAGTGACTTTCTTTTTTGTGAGTCTAAGAAATTACCAAAAGATTGGGATAAGGTATCATGCAAAATTCCAGAACCGTTATCAACGATATTAATCACCGTGAGGAAGCCTAACTCGTTTGCTTTAAAATTCAAATCTATTTGAGAAGCGCCTGCATCAAACCCATTCCAAATATATTCTGCAATTGCATTTTTATAATCCTTCGGGAGACCGGCAGAATCAATGCTGGCATTCGTGACGGTAGCTGTGTTTCTCATATCTAGTTAAGCTATTTATGCTACATTAAATATATAACTTTTTCTCATGAACCGAAATATGTAAATGAATTTATTGAAATTCTTGATAGCTCATTTTTAAAAACAAGATGCTGACAATAGGTTCAGAATAGGTGAAATATTAATTCTAAAAGAGCTTATTAATCAGTTCTTTCCATTTATTAGTACAATGAATTGATCATGTATCATAAGCACTTTCCTCTGTTATGATTATGGTTTGATACGCTGTTTGTAACAACTAATGAGAAGCGATTACTTAAGAGATTGCTAAAAAACGAGCAAACTACTATTGCCAAGGATCCGATGTTGACTGTAGGTTTTTTTAGTTCAGCGTTTCTGGGTTTGCAATATTTGTTGGGTTTCCGTTTATATAATTTATAACATTTTCAAAAGCCTTACCAAAATATAGTTCATATCCATTTTGTTCTACATACCCTAAATGTGGTGTACAAACAACATTATTCATCTTCAATAACTCGAAATCTTTGTCATAGATGGGCTCTGTTTCATAAACGTCAATACCTACGAGCATGTTCTTTCCGCTTTTTAAAACATTTTCTAGACCGTTCTTTTCAATAAGTTCAGCCCTTGCTGTATTTATCAGAACAGAGGTTTCTTTCATATTTAGTAAATCTGCTTCTTTTACAATTCCGATTGTCTGTTCGTTTAGTCTTAAATGTAAGGTGACAATATCTACATTTCTAAAGAAAAACTCCTTACTTTCTGCTTGTTCAAAACCATCTTCAACAGCTTTCTTTCTTGAACTTTCACTACCCCAAACGACAACCTTAGCACCAAATACTTTAGCATATTGTGCTATTTTTTGCCCTATCTTTCCGTATCCCCAAATTCCTAAAATCTTTCCATTTATCGTTGTGCCTATATTTATTTGCCACTTTCCATCTTTCAGTCCCTCAATAGCTTGTGGAATCTGTCTTACCGTATTCATTAATAATGCCCAAGTCAATTCTGCAGGCGCTATTGGCGAACCAACACCTTCTGCAACTGAAACTTTATATTTAGTACAAGCGTTAAGATCTAAATGATTCGAAATTTTTCCTGTTTGACTGATGAGTTTTAGTTTTGGTAATTTGTTTAAAAGTTCATCTGTTATCTCAGTTCGTTCTCTCGTTAATACCAAAATTTCTGTGTCAGATAATAATACCGAAAGTTTATTGGGGTCTTTTTCGGTTTTGTGTAAGATTTCTACATGTTGTCCGCTTAAGCGTTCAAAACATTTCAATGTTTCTATAACATTTTGATAGTCATCCAGAATAGTAATTTTCATCTGTTATAATTTTAGTTTTGTTTTTCTACACTTACAGCGGATTAGGGCTTTGCGTTCGTAGCGGAAATGAAGCGTTATTGATCGCTGACTTTTTTTTCTCGACATAATATCCAAGCATGAGATAATGCTATTTATGCTGTATTAAATATATAACTTTTTATGATTTTACTGAAATTTCTAACACATCCTTCTCAAAACAAGGTATAATGAATGGGTCAAAAGAACAAAGGAAATATCAATTCGAAAAGAGCTTATTAGTCAGTCCTTTTCATTTATCTAGTATAATGAATTGACGATGTTTCATTAACACGTGCGTCTGTTCTAAAATGGGTGGTAAGATGACAACTAAAAATAAAGCATCCTAATCACTTCCAATTCTACGTCTTCCGATGGAATCAACAAATCCTATCAGATAGCTTCAAATATTTGATGATGTGTTGTGAATGGCGGAACTTGGTTAAGTTACGATCGAATAGAATTGAAGATACAACACCAGTGTAGAATAGTAAAGTGTTTTTAAACTTTACTATTCCATTTTTAATGCTTCATTAAAATGTTGCAAAACGCTTCGTAATTTTACTTTATCTTTAAAATTACGAGCAATATTGTAGGTAGTTGTAAGATAAGACTCCATTCCACTATAATGGAATACATGGATCTTTTGGCAGTATTTATCTTCAAATAACATATTTAGTAAGGTACGATCAGTAATACTACAAGAATGGCCAAGTATGTATATTTCATAATTCCCTTTAGCTATAAAGCCAAGGAGTTTGCTATAGCTACTAGTTCTAAAATAATGAAAAGATTTCATGCTCTTTAACCATTCATCATCATACAAAGTTTCTATCTCAGAATAAAAATCATTCTGTTCATCACCAATTCCAAATATAACATTATCAATATTGCTATGAATGTCGCCATGAATATTTACAATTTCAAAATTCGTATAATAATCATCAACATTACGTTTAACTTCGGCACTAATTGATGTAATATAATTTGTATAATTAAAATTCAAAAAAAGTACATTTCGTTCGGTGTTTCCAACAGTATCCATTTGAGATGATTGTTTAAATTTATTTCCCCAATCAACATGATTTCTAAATAAGTAGTCTTTAAAAGATATTGGTGAGTTTTGTGTTTTAAGATAATCAATAAGCTTACTTTTCAAACAAGCAACAGAATCGTTTAAACTTTTTATATTTTCATATTCCTCGCAATAAAGAATAGATTTTTTTCTATGTATGCTTATCACACTTTTATCCTGAACTAATTTAGAATGGGAAGTTTTAAGAAATCTTAATATTGCATCTTCTATACCATTCCAGTCGCTTTCGAAACATTCTTTCAAAATAAAACGGACAAAATCATTTTTTGGAATTAAGCGTATTTGAATATTTTCATCAAAATAGTTAAACACTCCGTCCGAGATGTCAATTCGTGGACTTTTGATCATATTATCTAACGATTCTAAATCTTTAAACATTAAATTAATTTCACAGTCATGATTCACTTGAATCTCAAAACATTCATCTTGATAAATTCCTTTGACTTGATTTTGAGCAGATATGAAGGAATTTTTTAGGTAATCGACTATAAAGTTCCTATAGCTCGTCTTTAATCCATGATTTAAATCAAAACCATTTCCTATTAGAAATATTTTATTGCTACGTTTTAACATATTTGTGGGTTTGTTTGAAAGTAAGATATTAAAATGACTTATCAAACTGTCCTTTATCTGCACTTAAGATAGAAGCATCTTTGACTCAAATCAAGATAAAACAATGTCAATTTATGAAGCTATAGCTGAAATGCGTCGACTTTCTTAATTCAAAAATCAAGTTAGTAACCGTACTCGCAGACAATATTATCATTCATTAATAAAAGAGCAATCAATTGATTACCTTTTTGGTTATATTGGAAACTCAAATATTAACCATATGAATATATTTTTACAAACAGCATATAAGGTAATAGACATTCCAACACACTCTTGCTATGATATAGCTAAAGATTTTATTATCCCTGTAGCAGGTTCTTTTATTGCATTTGGAGGTGCATATTTAATTATGTCTTGGTAACATAAAATAAACGTTAAAGCTAATGTTAAGAAAGAATATGAAACAAAAACAATCTTTAGAGATTTCCTTGGTTTAACTTTAGATAAAGTACTCACACAAAATAATGAGAACTTAAAAATATTTGATACATATGTTAAAGAATTCAATTTTGATAAAAGGCACACTATATCAAGGTATTTAATTGGTCAATCAGGATTAAAAACAATTATGAAAATTGACGAAAGTAAAATTCATTGGGCTTTCTCAGAAAGCAATAAAGAAAAGATATTTAGACAAGTTTTATCAGATTATTTTACTGCAATTCACACCTTAAATGATGCTTATTCGCTTTTCTCAAAAATTTTTGAAGATTTCTTGACATTTCATTCATCAATAGGAGTAGAAATTAATGAAATGTATTCCCAATTCTATAAAGAGTTTGATTTGTTGGTTCAATCAGACAAAGTAGATTCCACTAATATATTAATTATTAAGGATGGTTGGCTGGATCGACAAATTATAGAAATTAAAAATAAATTTAAAGATCCGAAGGTTGATATCTCAAATTTTAAATTGCTTAGTGATTTCATTGATGACATCTTCAACAGAGTTCGACCAACTGGTGTAAAAGAGCAAGATCAATTATTTTTACAAAACTATATTGTGGAAATCAAAATAAAACTTAATCAACTAAAGTTTAAATATGAAAATTTTACTTCAAACATTGAAGAATTGAAAACTATAATCTTAAGTTGTCATAAACAACTACAGATTTTTAGGTTAAAAATAAAATAAAAACATATCAAAATACTGTTTATAAACGAGGTAAATTCTTTTGAACTCCGAAGATGGCCAATCATAGATATGTTTAGTTAAGATTTCGGTGTCGGACTGTTATTTGCCAGATCTGTCCGTCTTTTAGCTGATTGAAATTCAGCCTTTTTCCTCAATTCTTCCATAACATTAACCGGCCGTAGTTCAGATAACTTTTCATCAAACACCACGAAATCAGGCATTTCCGTTTGTGACGATGGAAGTTGGCTTTGTTTTAACGAATAATCAAAAACCTTATCAATCACCATCAGAATTGTTTCTTCAGACAGTTCACCGTCTAATTTAAAATCAGTTAGTTGGCCGTTGTTAAATCCAATACGTAATCCGACGTTTGTTTTTTTTACCTGACCTGACATCGAAGATGAGTTGTTTTTATTCCTGACTTTCCTCCACACCTTGATAGCAGTCGCTTTTACTGCTTCCCAAGCAGTATTTTTCCCAACATGTTCCAGAATAAGTTTAAAGGCAGGAGAACTAATAAACAAGGCTATATGAAGCATATAATCGTCAATATTGGCGTAAGCTATGCCGCTTTTATCAAAACGACTAAGTTCTAACCCTGCTCCTTTAAATGTACTTTCTATTTCAACGATATCACGATCATCAAGTAAACCTCCATAATATTCTAGATGAACCACATTGGGACCATGCTTGATAAGGGAGTGCTTTAACTTCATTTTTTCAGTAAGATTATCTGCTTCCTCAGATGTATAGATACCATTATCCTGAAGTGCCTTTATATAAGTGGCTTTATCGAACATATTTATTAAGTTTGTTTACAGAGAATATATGTAAAGTTAACACAAATTGCAAAGAGTCTTATAATGGGGTTGAGTAATACCTACCTGTCTCAAAAATTTACACTTGTATTTGCTTTATAAGACCTAAAAACTGTACTTTTTCCAACCCTTTTTTTGCAGGTGTTTCTCAAACCGCTCCATCGCAAATTTATAAAGTAAAGTATACAATGGTGTCCGTTCAAAAAGTATATGGTGATCGATACCCTGACTGGCTTTAAGCTCATATAAATCTTCATCAATTTCTAAATCATTCTCAAAAGGCTTCTTATAATCAAAGGGTGCCTCATCAGCATAGAAGAACTGCACTTTGAATGAAGTTTTTTTACCAGCAACCATTCTGAACTTATAATATCCAATAGCTGGTGGTTTATTTAACTTATCAGCAAACTCATGGAGAACAAAGATCAACAGATCATAGTCTTCTTCAAACTTCAGCTCATCAAACAGCTCATTAAAAAACAAATAGATAAAAGTATTATAAGTTGTAATTAAGTTACTGACCATTGCTTTCATGTTTTCAAACATCACCTCTTTCGAAAACCCGCTCCAGATCAACCCACCCCCAATATCTCTATCCCTATCTAAATACGGCTTAATGGCATATATAGCCCCGTTACCAATTAAATAATCTAGCAATTTAACTAAATAAGGAATATCAAACAAGCTACTGTTCAGTTGAAGCTTATCTTTATACTTTTGATATATTGCCGTGATCTCATAATTGGCAAATAACTTTTCCAAATCATCCTTTCTACTGAAGCTCTTTTCATAGAGTTTTTTAAGATCGACAGGGATCACAATTGCATTAGCCAGATAATCCTCGGGGATATCACTATGCGAATAATTCATCAATAAACACGGCCACTTTTCAAGCACAAGAAATCGAAGAAACTTTAATGTTATCTGCTCTGAACCATCAGGATCAATAAGAATTAATCGTTTATAGTAATTTAAAAATGCGGAGATATATTCATGAGCTATACAGTCATTGATCACAAATAATCTTTTACCTTCTATTACCTTTTTTAGTCCTTCATAAATTTCCTGATAAGCGGTTTGAACTGGCTTATCAATGATGGGGTTAGACATCGCTCTTGTAAAACCATATTCATTCATGAGTCCACGCGCCCTTGGAAAATCAATCTTCTTAATTAGGGAATCGTTCAGTTTATAATTTACGGTGTATAACAGATAATCGATCTGGTTCACCTCGAAGTTCACATAAGCTAGTCCGACTTTCCATACACCAGGAAAAAGCAGTTTCTTCATCGTGTTGAATTTATAGTCTAAAAGATTATTATAAAGATCTAAGAATCGATGGATGTGAACGTAATTCTCATCCTCTGTCCCTACAGCCTCTTTGGTTAGTTTGGTCAGTTCCGAAATGGTTAAAAGTGAGTTCCTCAGACGTTCATTAACCGAATTGAAATTACTGATACTGAAATGATGCGCTTTGCAGATCGACAACCAGTGTCCATAGTAGTTGGTATCGTTTTCTTTAATGTAGTTATTCTTATTAAAATGAATAACTAATGTATTACCCTTAGCACCATCAAAAAGTTGGCTCGATCTTTCTTTAGAAAAATACTCCCAATAAGCACATTTGTTTCCAATGTCAATTACAATAAGCAAAACGGGTACGGCGGCAACATCCCGGCAATACATAATAAAACTTAAGTGCACCTGAAATTTAGGAGCTTTACTGTTAGATCTATGTAGCTTTTTGAGTTGGACTTCCATTTTTCCTTGCGGAATTTGATCCTGGTCAGTAAGCTCCAGATAGCCATCGATATTGGGGAATTTGTCCAGTTCTTTGATATCGGGTTTAACCCGTTTTAAATCCAGAAGCGTACGAAAAACAGCCAAGGCACTAATTTCCTCAGTATTCATCGCTGGGTAAGCTGCGGGTCGGATTCTCTTGCTCAATTTCTATTTTTTTAGATTGACGGCAATGATTTAGGTTTAAAGATAAGCATTCTCTCTATTTTGACATAACAGTTCCCCTAATAAAAACATTATCTTGGTTCCAAGTTTAAACCAGACAGTATGTTAAACAAGACTCTAGAGGAACTTTCTAGTGAATATCCTGAACGCTGTATTCTGCCAGTCAGCATGAATGAGCCGAATGAGCGAATTAATATCTATTCAGGAAATTTTACCATTAGTGCTAATCAGAAAGAATATCCGTTAACAGGAACACTGTCTTTCAGATGGTTTCCATTTATATCTGTAGAATTTAAAGGTTCTTATGCGAGCAAAGAACGGCCCGACTTCAAGACAGATGAATATGAATTGTTGATCGATGACATAAATTATGGAATTGTTAAATTATCAAATGTTAATGACGCTTCTTGTAGTGGTTATAGCAGGAAATTTCTGTGGGGTGATTTTAGCGTTCCGGTGACCGAGGTCACATTTGCCCTACCAAATATGAGGGAATACTTTGGTGAGGGAGTCAAAGATGTAAATAAAGGAGATGTCAAAGTTGATAAAGCCAGATTGGTTTTCAATGACGATCCTTACACTATTGTTCTTGACAAACTTGCAGATTATAAAACAAGGACAGAAAAACTTGAAAATAATGGTGGATATCTGTTTCAATATGTAGGTAAAATAACCAAAAAGAAAGGATCGATAACGCTTTCAGAATTGCACAAATGGCATCTGCGGTTTCATAATTTTTTATATTTTCTAAATGGTAGGCGGACTGCACCATTTTTTTATACAGGAATACACGAGGGTGAAAACAGATGGACAGATTATTCAGGATATACTGTTGATGAGTATAAATACACACTTAGCTGGTCGAATATCATACGGGTCAACAGCCTGCCAGAATTATGGAAATCTTATAACAAATTATGGAAAGATGATGTTGACCAGGACTTTTTGATAACCGCCATACACTGGTATATTGAGGCGAATTCTAATACTGGTATGGTTGAAGGATCTATCATCCTGATACAAACCGCTTTAGAATTAATTTATAATTGGCTGATCGTTGAAAATCAGAAGATCATTATTGGTGATGACGCCGTTAACCTTTCTGCGGCCAATAAGATTAGACTTTTAATTTTTCAATTTAAGATTGATGCTGCTGTACCAGCTGCCTTTGAAGCCCTAGGAAAATTACCTAATGTGAAAGATGGCCCTGAAGCCTTTGTCAAAATCAGGAATGCGCTTGTTCACGGTCAGGAATCCAAAAGAATTGAATTGATGAACATCAGTAATCAAGCAAAATATGAAGCGCTTCAACTGGGTATCTGGTATGTTGAATTGGCTCTGTTATTTATCTTAGGTTATCAAGGCAAATATAGAAACCGTACTGATGGTAATCTCTGGAGAAATACTGGCACTTATGTCCCCTAGGCAGTTACAAAAAAAATTAGGTACCAGCCAGACACTAAAATCAAAAAGTCCCTGCACAAAAAAATGTTACAGGGCTTTTCCCAAAACAAATATAATTTTATTTTCTCTCTTTGTTGTTCAGTTCAGTAATCTCTTTAACTTCCTAAGCCAGTTTTTTAAGTTCATAGTAGGCTTTAGCAAGAATGCTTCCAATGGATCAAGTTGAATTGTTGGGGGATATTTAAATAATTCTTAATTTAGCGTTATTAAAGAATATATACCCAGCAAGACACCGAACGTAAACTTTTGACTTTATTGATGCCCGAAGGGCTATTAGGTTGGATGGTAAACGGTATGGTTAAAAGTATCCCCCCAACAATTCCGTATGATCCGCTTTTGTACCTCCAGACAGTTAAATCCTTCAGTATCTTACAATCAAAAGTCCTTGAAAGTCCATGCAGGTCCTTTAAAGTCCATAGAAGTGCCAACAATGTTCGGTACTAATTCGTACATACTACGATACATCTCCAGTTGTGTCTTACCCGACCTGTGATAGTTGTAAGGTCTCCATTCCATATATCTTCAAAAACAAGGCAAGTAAAACTCTTTCCCCAATCCAAGCGTCGTCAAGTCAGTTTTGAAACACTGTCAGAACCAACCTGAACAATAACTGAAACCTATTAAAAAAACAGTTGACTGGCAGTTGTTCTAAACTCATCATATATGCGCACTACAGATAGCCATCAAGGTATACACGTATCAACTTAACATGCTTAACCTGCAATTTATCTGTGCAAATCATCTGTTATGATGGTTCTTCTCGAGAAAACGCTTTTACAACGCCTAGCATATGCTTTATCCCTGCCTAGTCCCTGCTTTATCCGCGGCTCAGGAGTATGATTTACAAGTAATAATCAGCTTGATTAGTACAATCATGGATTTTAAACTCAGATAAAATCCATTAATGATTGAAGAAGACAGAAGATCTATTGGATACCCTTCTCTCAGATAGCTATATTTTCTGTCAAAAATGGGAAAAAGCGTTAAAGATTGTATGATTTATAAAGCTACTTGACCAACACTTTGAAATTTTATTTGAGGTATCTGAAAATAGTACCTCACATAGAATAAATAAAAATAGAACAACCTCAGTGGTTCCATCTCTACTTGTACACTAATTTATCCAAGAGGATTTTGTGTAATATTAGGATTTTTTGAAATCACATTGATAGGGATCGGGAAATAATAGTTCTTACCTTCATTAAAAGTCCGGAAATTGATCTGAGGTGACCTGCCACACGAAAAGTCTTAAAGCAAAAAAAGCTTGAAAGAAAATCTTTCAAGCTTTTTAATGTACCCGGAGCCGGGATCGAACCGGCACGGTTTCCCACTAGTGTTTGAGACTAGCGCGTCTACCAATTCCGCCATCCGGGCGGTCCGTTCAAACAATTCTTATGTTGTTTGGAGTGATGCAAAGGTAGATATTCTTTTGATATATGCAAAATAAAAATACAACCACAATAGAAAATAACTGATAATGAACACGATTATTTTACATATAGAACTTTACTCCTAGAAAATGTAATCTCAATTTCACTATTTATCATTCCTACCCTCGCCTACCTGATAATTTCCTAATTTTAGGTGAACTAAAATAGGATACCATGAGTAAAGTAAAATTAGGCAAAACAGACTTAACATTTGAACCTATCGTTTTTGGAGGTAATGTATTTGGGTGGACCATTGATGAGCAGGATTCCTTCCGTATATTAGATGCATTTGTAGATCATGGATTTAGTTTGATCGATACAGCCAACCAGTATTCCTATTGGGTACCCGGAAATATTGGCGGAGAATCTGAACAGATTATTGGTAATTGGTTGAAAAAATCAGGCAAGCGCAAACAGGTTTTAATTGCAACGAAAGTCGGTGGGGCAAAAGCAGACAGCCCTACTCCCAATACAGCTAAAGACTATATCATTAAAGAAGTTGAATATTCACTGAAAAGGTTACAAATTGAAGTCATCGATTTGTACCAAACGCATTTCGATAATGAATCTATTCCTGTTGAAGAAACATTAGCCGCTTATCAGCAATTGATCAAAGAGGGGAAAGTAAGATGGATTGGTGCTTCGAATTTAAGTCCTGCACGTTTGGAAGAGTCGTTAACCAAGAGCGCACAGCTTCATCTTCCTAAATACGAATCTCTGCAACCAGAATACAACTTATACAACAGACAAAAATATGAACAGCTCTATGAAAAAATAGTGCAAGAGAACGACTTGAGTGTTATCACTTATTACTCCTTGGCGAGTGGTTTTTTAACAGGTAAATATAGAAGTCTGGATGATCTCTCAAAATCTGCGCGTGGTGGAGCTGTCAAGAACATGCTAGACAATCGTGGGTTACGTATTTTAAAAGCTTTGGATGAAGTTTCTGCTCAGCACAACAGATCCATATCAAGTGTTGCATTAGCTTGGATCATCGCACGACCAAGTATCACTGCTCCTATTGTCAGTGCGACCAGCTTACAACAGCTAGAAAGTTTTACAGAAGCAATTCAGATACAATTGCGTGAACAAGATCTTGAAAAATTAAATCTGGCCAGCAGTTATGCATAAAAAAGGAAAGCTAAAGCTTTCCTTTTTTATTGCTGATTACAAACCAGCTATTTTCATTTCAGGATGTTCCTGTCCATTATGACAAGTCTTACATGAAATGGCTTTTATCTCACCCTCTTTATTTGCGGTATGGAAATATTTCTTATTGATTTTAGCCGTCATTTTCATCATCGCACGTGCTACATTTTTATGTTTATTCGCGTCACTGGCAAAATCCAACTTTTTAGGATCATCTTGAGATGGAGCATGACAGAATCCACATTTAACACCTAAAGAAGCATTAAATTCATGCATCGCTCCCATGAGTTGATCTGGGGTAGTACTCTTTGGTAAAACCTTCAGATTAGTAAATTTTTTCTCCTCTTTCGGTTTCTCCTGATTGGGAACAAAAGCACTTAACGTCATGGCAAAGGCTAGCACCGAAGTCACTAAGACTATTTTCTTGTATTTAAAATTTAATAATTTCATTTCTTCTTCTATTTGAAATCTAATGTAAGAAACAGGAGAGCTAAATGCAACAAAAAAATGAAATTAATATGACAATACAATAAATTGTTACAGAAGAATACAAATAGAAAAAGCTACACCTAAGGTATAGCTTTTTCCATTTTTAAAACTGGGAGCTTATTAGCTAATGAATAGTAATTCTCTCAATTTTGGTAATGGCCATTTTTGGTCATCAACAATTTTTTCCAATTTATTAACGTGGTAACGTATTTCATCAAAGTAAGGTTTCACAGCCTCGTCATAAGCGATTGATTTTTCGCGTACGTCCTCGATTTGATTCGCTTTTTTACGTTCTTTACGCATAGCTTCTGTTTTTTCTAGAACAGTATTCACATGTAATGAAATACGCTCTAAGAAATTCAATTGCGAACTATAAGATTCTTTTCCTAAACCTAATTCTTTCAATCCTTGTACGTTTTTAATCAATTCGTTTTGATAGATTAAACAAGCTGGAGCAATTTGATTGTTTACGATCTCTTCGATAACACGGGCTTCAATTTGAAGTTTTTTAAAGAAGTTTTCTAACAAGATTTCATGACGCGCTTCGCTTTCACGTTTTGTATAGATTCCTAGTCTTTCAAACAGTTCCAGTGTTTCTTCTTTTACATATACATCTAATGCCTTAGGTGTAGATTTGATGTTTGACAAGCCTCTAGCTTCTGCTTCTTTCTCCCACTCTTCGCTATAGCCATTTCCTTCAAAACGAATTGATTTCGAATCTTTGATATATTTACGAACAACATTCAATAAGGCTAAGTCTTTCTTTGTACCTTTTTTGATTTGTTTATCGACTTCAATTTTAAACTCGTTCAACTGATTCGCAACAATGACATTGAGTACCGTCATTGGCAATGCTGAATTGGCAGAAGAACCTACTGCTCTAAACTCAAATTTGTTACCTGTGAATGCGAATGGAGATGTACGGTTACGGTCTGTGTTATCCAATCTCAATTCAGGAACTTTAGGAATTCCGTGCCATAAGTTTGCTTCAGATTTCACTTTTTTAGCTACACGAGCTGATTCTACTTCTTCCAATAACTCATCCAACTGAGAACCTAAGAAAATAGAAATGATCGCTGGAGGAGCTTCATTAGCACCTAAACGGTGGTCATTACTCGCACTTGCAATAGATGCACGTAATAAATCGGCATGCTCATAAACCGCTTTTATCGTGTTGACAAAAAATGTCAAGAACATCAAGTTGTTTTTAGGTGTTTTTCCTGGAGATAGTAAGTTAACACCCGTATTGGTTATCAATGACCAGTTGTTATGTTTACCAGAACCATTCACCCCACTATATGGTTTTTCGTGTAATAATACTTTAAAGTGATGACGCAATGCTACTTGATCCATCAGATTCTGTAACAATTGGTTATGATCAATCGCTAAGTTGATTTCTTCGTACATCGGTGCACATTCAAATTGTGAAGGAGCAACTTCGTTGTGACGTGTCTTCAATGGAATACCTAATTTCAAAGCTTCATTTTCCAAGTCTACCATGAATGCTAAAACGCGTTCTGGGATCGCTCCGAAATAATGATCTTCCAATTGTTGTCCTTTTGCTGACATATGACCAAACAAAGTACGACCTGTTAATTGCAAGTCTGGACGTGCATTATATAACGAAAGATCAACTAAGAAATACTCTTGTTCAATTCCTAAGGAAGCATTTACTTTCGTGATTTGTTTATCAAAGTATTGTGCAACTTCTGTAGAAGCTTTGTCAATCGCATTGATTGCTTTTAATAAAGGAGCTTTATAATCTAATGATTCACCTGTATAGGAAACAAAAACAGTAGGGATACATAAGGTCTTACCTGATCCTGTTTCATAAAGGAATGCTGGTGATGAAGGATCCCAAGCAGTATAACCACGTGCTTCAAACGTATTACGAATACCTCCATTAGGGAAACTAGAAGCATCAGGCTCTTGTTGTACCAATGCATCAGCTGTAAACTTTTCAATCGCTTCACCATTATCATCGGGCTCAAAGAACGCATCATGTTTCTCTGCAGTCGAACCTGTTAACGGTTGGAACCAGTGTGTATAATGTGAAGCACCATTGGAAAGCGCCCAACTTTTCATTGCTTGAGAAATATGTTCCGCCAAATCACGAGAGATTGCAGTTCCTTCTTCTACAGCTTGTGCTAGTTCTTTATACGAATTCTTGGGAAGATAATCTTTCATCTTCGCATTAGAAAAAACATTTTTACCGTAAATTTCGGTTGCTTTTTTAGTTTCTACTTTTAGAGAAGTATTTTGGCGAGATGCCGCGGCTTCAACAGATTTAAATCTTAAATTAGACATTTTATGGTTGATATTTTAAGTTTTCAATACCCTGATTTTGATTTTTAATCAAACTACTTTGTAAAAATAGATTGTTTTCAATAAAAAATGAAATTTTTTTTATTTTTTTACTAAAAACAAGCGCAAAACAAAACTAAACAATAAAAAGAAGAGATTATTTGCAACAAATAAGCTACAAAATCAAATTATTCAGTAGAAAATCCCCAATCCACACCTTTTTCTTTTGCTAAAACACCCGATTTCAACCATTTTGGAGCAGCAGATCCTTTTAAATAATGATCAAAAAACTGCTGTTCGCGGATCTGGATATCTTTTCTATTTTGTCTTAGCATCAAATTATGTTCGTCTCCATTATAGTTAAGCATCCAAACTGGTTTCTGCAAACGACGTAAAGCGGTGAACATTTCGATACCTTGATACCAAGGCACAGCACCGTCGTTGTCATTGGACATGATGACAACAGGTGTTGTCACTTTATCTAAGTGAAATAAAGGTGAATTCGCTAGATAAGCATCACGATCTTCCCAAAGTGTCTTCCCTATCCGACTTTGTGTATTTTCGTATTGAAATTGTCGAGACATTCCGGTTTGCCAACGAATTCCTCCATAAGCAGAAGTCATATTCACAACAGGAGCTCCAGCCCAAGCAGCTGCATACATATTTGTTGCCGTAATTAAATATGCGACTTGATATCCTCCCCAGCTTTGCCCCTGTATACCCATCTTTTTAGCATCTACCCAGGTATTTTGAGCCAAGTATTGCATACCTGAATTAATATATTCTTCAGCAGACTTACCTGGCTGACCCGTCACATAGGAAATATCAGGTGCAAAAACCAAATAGCCATTGCTGACAAAATAGGAAATATTCAATCGAGAAGGTGTTGGCGCAGGAGCTTGGTAATTATATAGACCATCTGTCAATTTTTCATAGAAGTAAGCAATAATGGGGTATTTTTTATTGGGATCAAAATCTTCAGGTTTATATAGAATTCCTTCGGCAGCATGTCCTGCAGGTGTTGTCCATTTCACCAATTCAGCCGTTCCCCAATTATAATTGGCCTGTTGCGGATTAAGATTCGTCAACCGATCTTCTTTTTTGAACGCATTGTCATTCAAATATAAATCTGGACTATTTGCATAATCCTCTTTTGTATACAACACGTATTTTTGATCACCTGAAGCTTGTAAATTTTTAAAAGCTTTTGGAGCCATGACGATTACCTTTGGATCGTTATGCTTTCCTTTTAATTCATAAAATCCATTCTCCTTCGTTTTCTCATTAAAAGCAGTTAAAATAACACGCTGACGTTGATCGAGTATATTTGTTTCTTTCCTTTTGTCTTTTGCATGTAGAAGATTTTGATAACGCAATACAATACGAGATACGCGGCCATACCCATTTGTTACCATATAATGATCAGAACCATCTAAAGCAAAATACCAAATATCATATTTATCATAGATATAAATACCTTTGTTATCCACTGCCCAGGCGGCCATGCCATATCCATTCGGCTTAGCTGGCATATCATTATCTTCATCAACAAATGATACAGGTAGGCCATCATTCAATGTTGTTGTTTTCCTAAGATCAATTTGATAGGAATACCAATTTCCATTTTCTTGATTAAAATATACGACATATCGCCCATCAGGAGTTAAAAAAGACTGTCCCGATAAATTCTCTATCACGAGTTGGCGTGCACCTGAAATCGTGGAGATGACATACACATCTTGTCTACTTCTATAATCCCATTGCGTCTCTATTCTTTTGCCATAATCACTCGTTGCCAATACATATTCTTGGTCAGCCTCGAGCGTGGTTCTTACAGGATTAAATTTGTCATCCACAAGTGGGATAATGGGACTATTTTGTTTGGGATAATAAACACTTAAAAAACTCTGCGCTAAATCTTTTTTCAAATTGATCAATTGCTGAGGTTGCAAATAATCATCTTGCCAATGCCAGACATCTACCTTTGCATGTTCAAAGTCAACTAATGTGGTATCTTTAACTGGAGGAATAGGTGCTAGCCCCAAAAATAGTTTTTCTCCATTTTTACTAAATTTCAGGTCACCATCACCACTTACATACCAATTTTTAGGAACACCAGCGGTCTGTTGACGAACTACAATACGGGAAGAATCTTGTTTCGTCGTGTAATAATAGATATTGAAATCTTTAAGTAACGATTTCTCCGAAGATCTGTCTCCTAAGTATACAAGCTGTTGTCCTGAATCGTCAAAAGTGAAATTTTTATAATCTCCACGGCCGTTTGTGATCTTTTTTAACGACTTTTTAGTGAAGTCATATAAAAAAACACCCGATATATGAGATATCGAGTCTTTAGCATCTACTTTCTTAGAAAAAACTAACATATTGCCAGCTTTATTAAAGTCATACTGATCAACATACTGAAAATTTAAGGTATCCCCTGTTGCGAAATCAAAAACATGCAAGGTAGCTCCTTTAACTGTTTTCTTAGTTTGTGAAGCGGTTGTATCTGTTTTAGTACGCACCTCTATTTTACCATCTGTTAAAAAACCGAAGTAACGATTTCCTTCTTCTGCTAATTTGTATGATTTAACATCAGAAAACTTGGATAATTTTCCCGTTACTATAGAAAAAACAGCAATGGAATCTTTCGGCATATCTTCTGGCTTCTTTTTCTTTATTTTAGCTTGTCGTGTATCTTCAAACTTAGGTTTTATTAAGGAAACGAGATTTGTTTCATCATTTGTTAAACTCGCATTATAACCTCTTGGTAAAGAAAACAGATCCTTATTTAAATTATTCTTTACATATAATTTCCCATCCCCTTCTTGAGGGAGTATTTGAAAATAAATATATGTACCCGTTCTACTGATCTCATTTGCTGTTATACTTTGCCAGTTATCATATACCGTATGATTTAATGGTTGTTTTTGCGCCCATGTGGACGCTATTTGTAATGCAAAAAATCCGAGTAGGATGATTCTTTTGTTCATGTTGATCAATTTTTTCGATAATTAGATAAACCTATTCGCAAAATATTTATTTCTATTCAAATTTACCCGTTTTTTTGGTATCATGATTGCTACATATTAATCAAAAGAAATTTTACTCCTTATTACATAATAACATCATGAAATATATTCCCATTTTTATTGCATTGCTAGCAGGTATTGTTATTATTATTGCTGCAAGTCTTTTCAGCAATGCTTATCGTTATAAATTTAAATCATCACAAACCATTACCGTTAATGGGAATGCTAAAAAAGATTTCGAATCTGATTTAGTAAAATGGAACGCGAGCTACAGTCGTAAAAATTTTGATTTAAAAAGTGCATCCGCACAACTTGCTGAGGATAGAGAATTAGTACGCAAGTTTTTAATTGCACAAGGATTAAAATCGGATGAAATTAGATTTGAAGCGGTTAATATTAATAAAGATTTTGAATATCATACCGACGAAAAAGGAAATAGCTACAATACGTTTTCAGGTTATACGCTTTCGCAAACTGTGGGTGTAGAATCTAAAGATCTGAATAAAGTCGACAATGCATCACGTGAAATATCAACTTTGATATCACAAGGGCTTGAATTAAGCTCGAGCACACCGAATTACTATTATTCAAAATTGGAAGACCTGAAATTAGAGCTGATCTCTCAAGCGTCTAAAAATGCGTATCAAAGGGCAGAAAATATTGCAACAGAATCTTCCTCTTCACTTGGGGAATTAGTAAAAGCGGATCTTGGTGTGTTTCAGATTACGGGTCAAAATGATAATGAAGAATATTCTTCTGGTGGAGCATTTAACACAACTTCAAGAAAAAAGACGGCAACTATCACCGTCAAAGCAAGCTACTTACCTAGATAAAAAGAATTAAAACGAAGTACAAACAAAAAAGATCTTTAATGTAATTAAAGATCTTTTTTGTTTGTAAATCAATTAATTATATATATTATTTCAACAACTTACGGAGTATCTGTGCAGGAAGATCCGTCTTTGTCCCATCAGATAACTGCCCCTGCAATGTTTGCACCTGAAGATCATTCAATCCGATAAAAGTATTTCCCACTGTTTTCACATCCAACCATTTCACAATTGCATCTGGATTACCGCTTTTAAAATAAACTTCAGAGTCCTTCGCTTGAATAGAGACACTTTCATAATTTTGCTTTGAAAAATTCACCTTACTACTATCTAGCGCTAAGGTTAACTGCTTAATTTGGGTTGGTCTTAAATCGTTTCCATTCCTTTCATCATCAGCTTCTATGTGGGAGTTTTTCATCCGTAAAGATAAGGTATTGATTGCCATTTCGGGATAGAAATGTAATTCATGGAGCTGATTACCTGTTATTTCCAATTGATCTTGCTTAGCCGAAAAAGAATTGATTGCTATTTGTGTTAGATCAATCTGTTTAATATCAGGTGTGAAAATATAGATAGTATTATAATATCTTTGAGATGCTTCTTTTAGTTCAATCCTTAATTGACCATTTTCATCCACATGAATAGCGACCTCTTTTTCATTACTTTTTGCAATTTTTACTGCATACTGATCACTTTTCACGATAAAAAGTCCTATGGATGCTTGATTATTTCCCTTAATCTGTAGCTGATGAAAATCTTTTGTTTTAAAGGTTTTCAGATAGGTATCTTTTGCATTGGGATTATTTGCTTCTTTTCGCATTGTTTCTTCATACAATTTGACATCTATACTATTATTTCCTACAATATAGGCAGTCGTGACGATAGGAATCACAAACATTGCTATTCCTAAACCTATCAATATTTTAGTACTCAATTTCATGATTTGTTATTTTTAAAGTTTCGTTCGATAAAAGCTTGATAAGGTTGTTTTAATTCATCCAAGCTAATTTCTAATAAATAAATATTTCTGAAAAATGGAACAAGATCTTCTTCCAAAAAGGTTGCTTTCCGATATTCCTTGACATGACCGATCGAGTCTGCTGTCAAAAAAAATCCAACTCCACGTTTATTGACCACAATTTCTTTTTGTTGCAACAAGTCGTAAGTACGCATCACGGTATTTGGATTAACTTCCAATTGTATAGCTAGCTCTCTTACTGATGGTATTTTATCATCCACTTGCCATGTCCCTAGCAGAATATGATCACAAACATGTTCTGCAATTTGGAGATAAATGGCTTTATTTGCGTTAAAATCCATATTAAACCTCCTTTTCCTTTAATCTCAAAAATGCTAATCCCCAAAAAATGAATGTCAAAACAATTCCAATGATCATCATCAACTGAAAAACATGTTCTTGATTCTGAAAATAGCCATCATTTGTCACATTAATGGTGTTATCTGTTATTACTTTCATCACAGATACAAGTGTGACAACCCAAACTCCTACATATACAATCATACTAATAGCGGTTTTAATGTATTGAAAATTTTTGAATGAGATCGATCCTAGCAAAAATATCCCATTCAGGAGAAAGGGGAGAAAATAAAAATAAGCAACAAACCTCTGCCGTTCGATCTTAAAAAAGTATGTCCAATTATCAACCACAGACTGATCGCCATTGTATAATGTTTTTGTTGTAATGGAACTTCCAATACTTCTTAGATGCGATACAAAAGCATAATCGATTAGGAAGAATAACAATAAATAAGATCCTAAACTAACAATAACGGTATAAAAAATAGCGGCTAGGAATTTTTCCAAACGAGAAGCGGGAATCATCAATTCAAAAATAGCTTTTGCTTTTTGCCCTAAATCTGAAAAATAACTACTCGAAATAATAGTCACGAAAAATAAACCCAAGATTTTGAACAGCATGGGTCTGAATTCCAATACCTCAGTTCCTGCCTGAGGATTCGTCGATATTTCATTATAATATTGGCGCAGATTATCCCCATAAAAGGCTAAAAAAATTCCGCCAATGATGACTAATGCCATTAGGTAGATACGACCGATGGTAATCCATTGTCGACGAATCAATGCGAATAAACGATTAAAATTAAGCTGGTTCGACATTTTCTGTAATAGTTAAAAGGTTTGTAATCAGTTCTTTTTTCTGCAACACAGCATTAAATAAGATTTCCAGATCCAATTTAGAATCTTCGTTCATCGTATTCTTCTGTAGGGTATTATACCCTCCTAATGCAGGCTCTGCATAAAGAACATGATCGTCCAATTCTCGTACTTTCTTGAAGCAGATGCGATCTGTAATCATATAGACAGGCGCATTGAGCGCGACTCGATTGTCATCTAATAAGATGACGGCATCAATTAGGTTCTCCAAATCACGAACTTGATGTGTTGAAATAATAACACAACGTTCTTCTGAAATAGCAGAAGCCATAATTTTTCTAAATTGTACCTTAGAAGGGATGTCTAGACCATTGGTAGGTTCATCCATGATGATGATCTTGGTATTCGAAGCTAAACCAAAAGATATGATATATTTCTTCTTTTGTCCATAACTCATGTCCGCTAACTTTTGCTGAACTGGAATCTCAAATTCTTCAATCAATTCCTTGAAATAACGATGATCGAATTTAGGGTAAAATATAGCATTCGCTTTCACAAATTTCTCCGATTTCACTGCTGGCAGATAAAACTCTTCTGGAATAAAGCTTATCTCCTGTAATAAAGAGGGATCTCGCTTACACGGGTTTTGCTGTAATACCTCAATGGTGCCACTCACTGGATACACCAAGCCGGCAATATTCTTGAGTAATGTGGATTTACCTGCACCATTTTTTCCCAGCAAACCATAAATATGTCCTTCCATTAATTGTAGGTCCATATCTTTAAATAACGGTCGTGTTTTGCTGTAACTGAAATTTAGATTTTTAATGGTTATCATACTACTGTATTAATTAAATAATACACTAATATAGAGACTAAAAATAAGAAAGCAATATTTTTTTTATTTTTTTTCACAATAAGCTGCCATCATCTCTTAAAAACAATAGCAGAACAAATTATCCAAATGATTTAAAACATAACATCCTGCTCTTAAATGATAGGTTAATCCAATAAATGAGCAAAATTATGCTGTCATTCATTCTTCTTGTAGCAGATCTGTAGCAACGAAAATTAGTGTCGTATTCTTGATAAAAAAGACCATCTACCCTACAGTTGGAGATGGTCTTTTAAAATTATCCTGTGTTTTTAATGATATGCTTACGTTATCGTTCGCTTAACTTTTACTTTTATTTAAATCTTAGATCAATATTAATAAATATAATAACAAGGTATACAAATAGTTATACCTTTTACAATTACAACTTAACCAATACACTTACATCGTTTGATGATGCTTAATGATTCCATTTTTTAATAATCATGGCTGAAGCACCACCCCCTCCATTACATATTGCAGCTAAACCATATTGTCCTCCCTCTTGTCGTAGCACACTTGTCAAGGTGACCAGAATTCTAGCCCCTGAGCAGCCTAATGGATGCCCTAAAGAAACAGCACCTCCATACACATTTATTTTTTTGGGCTCAATTCCCAATATTTTTGCATTTGCTAATGCAACCACTGAAAATGCCTCATTAAACTCGAAAAAATCAATGTCAGCTAACGAAAGATTTGCCTTTTTCAGAACCTTTTCTACCGCTAGACTTGGCGTTGTCGTAAACCATTCAGGTTGTTGTTCAGCATCTGCATAAGCAACAATTTCTGCTAACGGTTGAAGACCTAGTTCCTCCACTTTTTCCGCACTCATTAATAATAGTGCTGCAGCGCCATCACTTAACGTGGAAGCATTTGCCGCTGTAATTGTTCCTTCTTTTTTAAAGGCTGGTTTCAAACCAGAAATTTTATCAAAATTTACTTGAGAGAATTCTTCATCTTGTTGAATAACTTGATCCCCTTTGCGCGTTTGTATGGTGATGGGCACAACTTCTTTTGTAAACTTACCACTTTCCCAGGCTTGACGACTACGCGTATAAGAAGAAATGGCATAGTTGTCCTGTTCTTCCCGGCTAATACTATATTTTTCAGCACATAGCTCTCCAAATACCCCCATAGCATCTTGTGAATACGCATCGCTTAATCCGTCTTTTTGAAGTCCATCTACCAAGGTTTGATTACCATATTTTGCTCCCCAACGTGCAGCAGGCACATAATAAGGGACTTGGCTCATGCTCTCCATTCCACCAGCAACTGCAACAGACGCGTCACCTAACAAAATAGCCTGAGTAGCTAAAGCAACAGCTTTCATACCACTTGCACATACCTTGTTTATTGTTGTAGCAGGAACATGATCTGGCAAACCAGCGAATTTACTCACCTGACGAGCCGGAGCTTGTCCTAAGTCTGCCTGTAAAACACAACCCATCAACAGTTCATCTACTTCTTTTCCACCTATTCCCGTTTGACTCAAAACCGCAGCAACGGCTTGTCCCCCCAATGCTGTCGCTGTTAAAGAAGATAGTCCTCCTCCAAAACTTCCAATTGCTGTACGCTGTGCAGCTACGATAAATACTTTTTTTGTCATCGTTTATTTTTTTGGTTATTAATTTTCCTAACGCAGATCTACTTTGGAATATTTTTAACATTCGTTCCGTATATTCCTGCATTTATCTCACCCTTTCAGAATAAGGTTAGAAATGCTTGTTAGGGCAATCATTCATTTATAAAAGTTCAGTCTAAAGGTACGTAAAATCGTCTGTAGTAAATCCATCTCTTCACGCACTTATTTAAATTTCACACAAAAAACACGTTTAAAGTTCAGGTAGCAATATATCGATGGATTCAAAAAGAGTTTTATAAAAATTTAACTTAAATAGCTGAAAAATCAGCTATTTAAGTTAATTTCGTATACATCTTACATGGAAAACTTCCCTGTGGAAATTATAACCAATATAACTTTATAGTATATGCAAGCAACCCAATTAACGGCTGAGCATCACGTATTTCGCGAAAGTTTAAGAGCATTCATTCGAAAAGAAATTCTTCCCCATATCGATCGTTGGGAGGAACAGGGACAAATTGATCGTTCTATTTGGAAAAAAATGGGCGATATGGGTTTTATGGGACTCAACTATCCCGAAACTTATGGCGGTCTGGACGTAGATTTCTATTATTCCATGATCTTGTGCGAGGAACTCTCCTATTGTTTTTCTGGAGGTTTCACCATAACAGCTTTAGTCATTCAGTACATGTCAGCTCCTTATTTATTAAAATATGCTTCTGAAAAACTAAAGGATCATTACCTACGTGCTGTCATTGCTGGCGATCTGATCAGTGCAGTTGCCATCACCGAACCAGGTGCAGGATCTGATGTACAACACATCAAGACTACAGCCATACGAGAAGGAGATTATTATCTAGTCAATGGTTCGAAAACCTTTATCACCAATGGTTTTTATGGCGATTTCTTCATTACAGCAGTCAAAACTGACTCAAGTAAAGGCAGCAAAGGTATCAGCCTTTTATTGATCGATCGTCATGCTGCTGGTGTTAGTGCCACTAAAATCAATAAAATGGGATGGCATGCTTCCGATACCGCAGAGATAGGTTTTGATCAAGTGAAAGTTCCGGTGTCCCATTTAATTGGTGAAGAAGGAGCTGGATTTCGGTATCTTATGGATGGCTTACAGCTGGAACGTCTAACGGCGGCGATCCATAGTCTAGCCAGTGCAGACTCTGCGCTGCACTATACATTGGAATACATCAACAAACGGGAAGCTTTTAAGAAGAAGCTTCAGGACTTTCAGGTGATTAGACATCGGGTAGCACAAATGGAAGCAGATATTGCAACCACAAAAGCTTTTATTGGATATTGTTGTGATTTACAACAACAAGGAGCATATGCGGTAAAAGAATCTTCTATCGCAAAATTGCAAGCGAGTGAATTAGCGATCCGAGTGGTTAACCAATGTTTTCAATTTTTCGGTGGTTATGCTTTTACGGAAGATTACAAAATTGCTCGTCTCTATCGAGATGTACGTGTAGGAACCATTATTGGTGGTACTTCGGAAATTATGTTAGAAATTATTGCCAAAATGACCATTGACAAAGTCAATTATCAAGCAAAGTCTGATGTTCATACGGTACCAAATACATAAGATATTGGATGCGTTTTGAATACCCAGTTTTAAGATAAAAAAATCACTATGAATTCATTAACTAATACATATTCTACTTATTTCCAAATCACACATGACAGTCAGGGAGTTGTATTCATCAGTCCAAATACACAGGACACGACTAACACAGGAAGTTTTTTAGTTCGTTTGGAACAGCTTGTTGACATGATTTCCAAACAGCTTGAACAAGCGGAGGTAAAAGGAGTAATTTTTAAAAACCCGCTTTTCGAAAAGAGCATAGATTATCGATCTCTTTTTAAAGAAGCATTCGACAAGGAAAAATTTAAACAACGTTTAACAACACTGGTGTCTAAATTCCTCGCCTTACAAAGGCAACAAAAACCGTTGGTGGGACTGCTGCATGAGGACTGTTTCAGTATACAACTTTCAAGTATGCTTTGGGCACAACATCGGGTTGCCATTAGTACGATTAAATTGGGATTTCCAGAATCTAAAAATGGCCTCTTTCCAGGATTTGGGGCAACAGTATTCGCTTCTCAATTACTCGGATTTGAAAAGGCACTTCCATTCTTAACTCAAGGAAATATCCTGTTAGCAACAGCAGCGTCTGGATTGATTGATCAGATAGCGGTTGATTTTGATGATGCGCTTTTTAAAGCGAAAGAATGGATACAACAACAATCTCCTGTTGCAATAAAGCAACAGCACATCGATTTTGATGAAAATGTATGGAAAACCCTTTCAGAACCTATAAAAAAACGTACCCATCAATTAATCCCAGGTATCAATGCTTGTCTGGAGACTATTTATGATAGCTTTACCTTACCCAAAGAAGAGGCATTAATACAGGAAACTGAACGATATACAGAGGTCTTGAACAGTACTGAAGCTTTAAGCATGGTGCGAACACAATACTTTGGTATCCAAGAAGCTCTTCATTCCTCTGGTCCACAAGAGCAAACAAATTACAACTTGCGTAGGTTAGCCGTATTGGGAGCAGGCATGATGGGGTCTGGTATTGCCTTTGAAGCAGCACGTGCTGGTATTGATGTCGTCCTGAAAGATGTTAGTTTAAAACAGGCCGAACATGGAAAGGCTTACGCTGAAAATGTAACTTCTAAATTGGTGCAACAAGGGCGAATGGATGAACAAAAAAGACAAAAACTCCTCTCCCATATTCATCCTACTGAAAAGATGACCGACTTGAAAGAGGTCGACTTGATCATTGAAGCCGTTTTTGAAGATAAAGAACTAAAAGCTGCTGTAAGTACAGAAAGTTTACCTTATCTCTATAATAATGGCTTTTTTGCTTCCAACACCACCTCTCTACCGATCACAGAGCTGGCACGAGTAACCACAAAACCAGCGGACTTCATTGGTATGCATTTCTTTTCTCCTGTAGATCGTATGGCATTAGTAGAGATCATTTGTGGTCAGCATAGTAGTGCGGAAACTTTGGCGAAAGCCTTAAAAGTAACCCGACAACTCGGTAAAATTCCAATCGTCGTTCACGATGGACCAGCCTTCTTTACTTCACGTATCTTTTTTAATTACTTACTGGAAGCGATCACCATGCTGTTAGAGGGTATTCCAGCGACAACTATTGATGAACAAGCTCGTCAAGCAGGATTTGCTGTAGGCCCTCTGGCTGTACTGGATGAAATTTCCTTGCAGCTCATGTTAAATGTCTATGATCAATTACCCCAGTTACATAATAGTCAGCAACGTTGCTATCATTACTTAGAGAAGCTTGTAAAAGAGGGTCGAAATGGTCGAAAATCTAATAAAGGGTTTTATGATTACGATCAGGATAGCGGGAAGAAAACCATTTGGCAAGATCCTTCATTACCTAGACCATCTGTATTACCAGAAAATAAGATTATACAAAGTCGACTTTTGCATGTCATGGCTTTGGACAGTTACCGCTGTTTGGAAGAAGGTGTACTCGACCGCCCTATTGATGGCGATATTGGCTCAACCTTAGGCGTTGGTTATGCAGCACAAACTGGGGGAGTATTTGGTCATATAGATCAAACTGGTCTTCAGAATTTCGTAACTGCATGTCAATCCTTTAGCAATTTAGGTGAACAATGGGAAGTTCCTATATCCTTAAAGCAACTTGCTGAAAAGAATTTCAGTTTCTACTCAGGATTTGAGATGAATTGGCCAATCAAATCCTAACAGATATATACTAAAAAAACTGCTGTCCGTTTGCAATGAATGCTATTGGACAGCAGTTTTTTTGTTCTATTGATCTTTCTTTCGTTTATTTGACCATCAAATCGACCAATTGATTGACGTCCTGTGCAATAAACGTATCAAAATCCAATGTCGCACTCAAGATTTCCTTTTGTTGTTTTTCTTCAAATATTCGCGCAAGATTAATTCTATATTTTTCGATTAATTTCGGAATACCTTCTTCTCTTCGACGTGGGTGACCTATTGGATACTCTACGAGTACCTCTGATAAAACTGTCCCATCGATTAGTTCGACAGTTAAAGCATTGGCAATTGCTCGCTTCTCAGGATCGTGATAATCTGTTGTAAATTGTGTATCTTCTACACAGTTCATTTTTTCACGTAATATATCAATCTGGCTATCTTCGGCAACATGGTTTTCATAATCTTCCGCGGTCAACCTACCAAAGATCAAAGGCACAGCAATCATATACTGTATGCAATGGTCACGATCGGCTGGATTGTGCAGAGGTCCTTTTTTATCAATAATTCGTATAGCGGCTTCGTGCGTACGGATAGTAATACGAGCAATATCCGCTGCAGTCTTACCAATTTCCTTCAGTTGTTCATGTAATTGCATCGCTGCTTCTACTGCTGTTTGTGAATGAAATTCTGCTGGGAAAGAAATCTTAAACAGCACATTTTCCATCACATAGGAACCATAAGGACGTTGAAATTTAAATGCTTGACTTTTAAAAGATACATCATAAAATCCCCATACAGGAGCTGATAGTACAGAAGGATAGCCCATTTCACCTGTTTTGGCAATTAAAGCCAGACGCACAGCACGCGAGGTTGCATCTCCAGCAGCCCATGATTTACGACTACCTGTATTGGGAGCATGACGATACGTTCGGAGTGATTGTCCATCAACAAAGGCTAAGGAAACCGCGTTAATCAGTTCATCCCTACTTAACCCAAGCAGTTTACCGACTACGGCTGTAGATGCTATCTTGACCAAAAGAACATGATCCAAGCCAACTTTGTTGAACGAATTTTCCAAAGCCAGTACGCCTTGGATTTCATGTGCCATGATCATGGCTTCTAGCACTTCTTTTGTTTTCAATGGTTTTTCGCCATTTGCGATACGTGTTCGGCTCAACCAATCGGCTGTCGCCAATATTCCACCTAAATTATCGGAAGGATGTCCCCACTCGGCAGCTAACCAAGTATCATTAAAATCCAACCAACGAATAATCGCACCGATATTAAATGCAGCTTGTATTGGATCCAATTGGTAGGATGTTCCAGGTACTTTAGCACCATTTGGAACAATCGTTCCCGGAACAACAGGCCCTAATAGTTTGGTACAAGCCGGATAAGTCAACGCTTCGAAACCACATCCAAGTGTATCTAAAAAGCAGTAAAATGCCGTCCTCCAAGCGACTTTACTATCGATTTTGTAATTTTGTACATAATCAACAATATCCGTCAGTACCTGATCGGGTTGCGGTCTTTCATTCGAAATTATTGAAGCCATTTTCGTTTAAAAAGCTATAGTTTAATATTAAATAGATGATTTATATTTTCTTTTCAGTATCGCCTATCGTTCAGAGATAGGTACAAAAGGACGGTTCTCAGGTCCAATGTAATTCGCACTTGGACGAATAATCTTTCCATCCTGACGTTGTTCAAATACATGGGCAGACCAACCTGTTATCCGTGAAAGAACAAACAGGGGGGTAAACATTTCTGTTGGAATGCCCATTAAATGATAAGAAACTGCAGAATACCAATCCAGATTAGGAAACATTTTCTTTTCTTCCCACATCACGGACTCTAAACGTTCAGCAATCAGGTACAAAGTCATATCGCCAGCCTCTTCTGAAAGCTCTTTAGCGATACGCTTAATGACCTGATTACGTGGATCTGAAATGGTATAAACGGGATGTCCAAATCCAATAATGACTTCTTTATTAGCCAATCGTTGTCGAATATCAGCTTCTGCTTCATCTGCATTGGCATAACGGCTCTGTATTTCAAAAGCCACCTCATTAGCCCCCCCATGCTTAGGTCCACGCAAAGCACCTATTGCTCCTGCAATACAGGAGTAAATATCAGATCCTGTGCCTGCAATTACCCGTGCTGTAAACGTCGAGGCATTAAATTCATGTTCCGCATATAGGTTAAGCGATACTTGCATCGCTCGTACCCAAGATGCTGGTGCTGCTGTACCATGTAAAAGATGTAGGAAATGTGCACCTAATGTACCATCAGTTGTTTCAACAGCTATCTCACGTCCATTTTGACTAAAATGATACCAGTATAATAGTGCTGAAGCCATGGAAGCCATCAATCGATTCGCAATATCTCTTGCTCCTGAAAGCGGATGACTTTCCTTTTCGGGTTGAATACTGCCAAATACCGATACATACGTACGAAGCACATCCATTGCATGTGCTGTAGTTGGCAACTGTTTTAAGACTTTTTGTATGGCAGTAGGCAAACCCCTTTGACTGATCAACTGTCCTTGATAAGTAGTCAATTGTGATTTGGTTGGTAAAACACCGTAGATCAATAAATAAGCGACTTCTTCAAAACTAGCTTGTTCAGCCAGATCTAAAATGTCATAACCTCGATAATGGAGGTCATTTCCACTTTTACCTACTGTACTTAACGCCGTATTGCCAGCTGGAACGCCAGATAGCGCTACACTTTTTTTTGGTTTAAAACCCATTTCATTAGTTTCTGTCATCATGCTTAGTATTGAACAATTGATCTAATCGATTTTCATATGCGTAATAATCAATGCTGCGATACAGTTCTTCACGTGTTTGCATTTCTGCAATCACAGCAGCTTGTGTACCTTCTTTTCGAATGTGATTGTAGACATTTTCAGCAGCTTTATTCGCCGCTCTGAAGGCAGAAAGCGGATATAAAACAATCGAAACATCTGCCTGACTTAATTCTTCAACAGTATAGAGCGGTGTCTGTCCAAATTCCGTAATATTTGCTAAAATGGG
Organism: Sphingobacterium sp. SRCM116780; assembly: GCF_021442025.1. Classification (NCBI taxonomy): domain Bacteria; kingdom Pseudomonadati; phylum Bacteroidota; class Sphingobacteriia; order Sphingobacteriales; family Sphingobacteriaceae; genus Sphingobacterium; species Sphingobacterium sp. SRCM116780. The sequence goes on along the minus strand of NZ_CP090446.1, from coordinate 865,914 downwards.
TAGACCTGTTGCGGCACTGAAACTTTTATATTGATCGAGATCATGTACAGCCTCTGCAAAGATGAAATCTGCGCCCGCTTCTTTATAAGCAATAGCTCTTTCCAATGCCTGTTCCAATCCTTCTGAAGCCAATGCATCTGTACGGGCGCCGATAACAAAATGAGCATCTGTACGGGCATCTACTGCTGCCTTAATCCGATCGACCATTTCCAATCGAGACACAAGTTCCTTTCCAGGACGATGACCGCAACGCTTTGCCCCTACCTGATCTTCGATATGCACAGCAGCGGCACCAGCTTTGATTAAAGATTGAATTGTTCGCGCAACGTTAAATGCTGATGGGCCAAATCCTGTATCAATATCGACCAACAAAGGAAGATTACATACATTTGTGATCCTATCGACATCAATCAATACATCTTGAAGGGTTGTAATACCGAGATCTGGGATTCCTAAAGAACCTGCAGCTACCCCTCCTCCGGATAAATAAATTGCCTGAAAGCCTGCCTGCTGAGCCAATAATGCATGATTGGCATGAATGGCACCAACCACTTGTAACGGTTTTTCATTTTTAATTGCTTCTCTGAAAAGAAGCCCTGCGGTTTTTATCATATAATTGGTTATTGAAAATAAGCTGAAAAATTCAGATTATCTAAAAAAGCTTCCCGCCGAAACTAATCATGTACGAAGTCAAATTCATAACATACACGGATAATCATTCGCCTTCACTAAAGGTAAGAAAAAGAATTTATCGATGAGCCACTTTTTATTAGAAAATAGATCTCATCGAGCTATAATTGCATAGATTACAAAATGATCTGCAACAATGTCAAATAGTGGGGTTATCAGCATTCTGCTATTCTTTCAGCATCATATGAAAAACAACTTCATGCGTATGAATAATAAGATTATACTTAGAAACTGATGGAGATAATAGCTCACATGATAGATGACCAACTTTTAATATTCGCTAGATAATAGACGCATCTTAAACGGATATTGATCGCTTGTATCCTAAGCTTATGCGTCCAGTATCCGAACAAATAGCGTCGAATAACAAGAGTTGGTTAAAAATCTATTCAAATTCACTTCAATATTTTTCGAATTTTAGTCTGTAAAAATTAACATATAGATCGCTCTATCTTATTCAATTAAGAGCGGAAAACCAACATTAAAAACATAGAGATAAACAACTGACTTATAGATTTATAACGAGATGATTTTAAAAAATTAAAACTTTATTTGCTCAAGCATGTTCTTATAACAAGTACGAAACATTAATATTTAGCAAAAAAACTTAATAGATATGAAAAAACTAGCACTAATACTTTCGATAATTGGTGGAATGACTGTAAGTGCACAGGCACAAAAAATAGAAACTATTCCACAAACTACAGCAGATGTTGGTACAGCTCCAATACAAAAAGGAAACTGGATGGTCGGTGGTTCTATAGGAAACATTGGTTATAGTTTTGAAGGAAAGGCTTTTAATATTCAATTACAACCAAGAGCAGGTTATTTTGTTTCTGATGGCATTGCTGTTGGAGCGCAAGCGAATTTAGGTTTAACGGCTATAAAAGGGGAAGATAATGAGTGGAATTATGGCATTGCGCCTTTTGTTCGGTATTATTTTCCTGAAGGCGGCACATCATCTGGTCGATTTTTCGCGCAAGGAGATATCGGGATTGCAGGTAGTTCTGTTGGAAAAGGTGCATCCTTAGCTCTGGGTGCGAATGTAGGATATGCACATTTTATTACCAGAACAGTAGCATTAGAAGCCACATTAGGGTATAACTATACGAAAGCGAATGTGAATTTAGGTGATAAACAAACAGGATTAGGTGTTGGGTTAGGATTCCAAATTTATTTACCAGGCCAGAGATAGTATATACTATATCCATATTCAAAAAAAGCGTATGCTAAAAAGCATACGCTTTTTTTGAATAATTTTCAACGAACAGTTCCTATCAAATTAAAAAAAATCCGATGCATCCAAACCGCTATTCCAAAATCCTTTGTTCATTTGTGCACATAACGCAAATGATGAATTGATGCGAACTCATCATCAATTAGAATGCTGAAAAACGAGCCTAATACCTGTCATATTGCATCCTTTGATTCCAAGATTATCTATTTAATAGCCCACACAAATCTCTGTATCGTATTGACAAAAAACTTATGGATAAATAACTTCTCTTGGTCGGATAGTCATGACCGTTTGTTCATGCCAGCTTGTTGCTTCAGGATATCCCATTTTTTCATTAAAATAGATATCTGATACGACTTGTTCTTTTTCAATCTTTACTTCTAATTGAAACGTAGCATCTAAATCATTCAAAATTCGTTGTTGATATTCTTCGCGTTCTGTATCTGCGGGCAACGTAATTTCATAACAGTACAGATGTTGTTTTTTCCATAATGTTACATCACCGCACTCTTGACCATAAATATATTGACAACGATTGCCATTATATACTAGAATTCGAGAAGTTGGGAAAGTTGCAGATAAGCTATGTGCAAATAAGTAAAATTCATAGATAGCCATATTGACTAAAGAAATCCGTATAATGTCAGTTTTTTCATCTCTTACAACACAACTATAAGAATCTAATTCTTCTAATGGAGGTGTAAACATAGCATAATATCGTCCCTGTGGCCTTACTTTCAAAATACTTTTGAGAGGTTGTTCTCGATTCTGATATTGAGATTCTTTCATTTGACGAATTTTAAAGCGCTCTAACAATAGTGTCTTCATTTTATTAGTTTTATAATTGGATATATTCTTATTTTAAAACTTATTCTTGTTGTGTGGATTTTGTCAATAAGTAGTTTAGTATCATGAGGTAAAAAATCACAAATACCGATATAATTTTTAATCAATCTTGAAATCATTCAACTGATTTTAACCTGTTATATAGGTCATTTATCCTATTGACATGCAAGATCTTATGAGACTGCATGTACATACTTCGCTATGTTTAGGCAGGATAGATTACCTATAAATTTCAAGTTGATACAATCTCCATGGACCAAACAGTTAAACCTAATTGAATCATCAATAAGATCGTGTACATGTTACAATACAAACTCAATGAACATCTTTCGTGACAACGAAATAGAAAAAAAAACCGACCTCCTTCATTCCTATCAAACAAGTGTGAAAAATCAAGAACGCTTTCATTTGCTTACTAGGAAAAGATATACTACATTTATTGTGTCAAGAATAAAATAGTATCTGATTTCCCTTTTAGCAGAGGATGAAAGAAAAGCAGGTCGGTAAAAACAAATAGTATAACCTGGATCCTTACCCTATATAGGTTAAGGAATTATGACATGAACGCTTCACCATGCATAATTAGGCTAAAAAATTTATTGTTTTTTCATGAGCAAAGTTATTCTCGACAACAATTAATGTTCTTTATAAATAGTGCATGTGAAAACTTGCGACTTTGACTTTGGATCTCGTTGTGTAATTTACAATTCGTGTTTGTTTTCGTTCTCATAGTTTAAAATTGGTTTGTGAACAAGTTTACATTCAACCTATCGTTTCTGTGACTTACAATAACACATAGCTGTAAAACAGTATTGCTTAAATATGTCTAAAAATTAATCGAGCATACCTAAGTGTCAAATTTAATCTGTCCAATAGCGATGAGTTTAAATTGCTTATCCTAAGAGGCGGAAGCTCGTTCAACTCATTATTTATTTCATAGATGATGTTTTTCATATGGTCTTCAATCTATGATCGATGACCAATGAAAACACTTAGTAAATGCTAAGCTAAGCAAATATATAAACTTAGTATATACTAAGCAAATATTTTATAAAATAGTATGCCTAAAACACTTATAGAATTTGAAATAGTTAATCTTGTACGTAAGAAAAGAAAAGGTTTAAAAATGAGTCAAGCGAAAATTGCAGCTCTCTTTGATGTATCTGCAGGTTATATCGGTCAAATTGAAATGGAGAATTCTTCCAGTATGTACTCTTACGAACAGCTCAATATGCTTGCCCTATTCTTTAACTGCAGTCCAAAAGAATTCATGCCAGAGAAGGCTCTTGAATCATGATAAGCACAAGATCTTGAAAAAGCGAAAATTATTAAGTCAACGCCACCCTATTTTTTATTTTTTAGCCGTATGGATGAGGCGAACAATGCGTATGGTCACTTGGTACGTGGATCGTAAACATTATGCAACGCATCGAAGTGTTGAAAAAATACCGTTCCGTATTAAAAAACATCAATCTGTTTTATTAAAAAAACTTGGTGAAAATAATATGGAATTACAAATCAATAAGGTAACGAATCTGAAGATTGCTGCAAAAAAAATTGATGGTATATTGATCCGACCTGGCGAAACGTTCTCTTTTTGTAAAACGGTGGGACGTCCTAGCAAATCGAAGGGATATTTGCCAGGTATGGAGTTATCATTTGGTGAAGCCCGAGCGGGCATTGGTGGAGGAATTTGTCAGATTTCCAATCTTATTCATTGGTTGGTTATCCATAGTCCACTTACTGTCACAGAGCGTTACCATCATTCATTTGATCCTTTTCCTGATGATGGTCGCGTTTTACCATTTGGAAGCGGTGCAACCGTATTTTATAATTATCGAGATTATCAATTTACAAATACAACGGCACATACTTTTCAAATCAACCTTTGGTTTTCCGAGAAATGTCTGGAAGGAGAACTTCGAGTAGATACGGAGTTAGCTTATGGTTATCATGTGTTTGAAAAAGAGCATCAATTTTTAAAAATTGATGGACAATTCTATCGTAAAAATGAAATCTGGAGAGAAAAATTTTTAAAATTCAAATCAGGACAAGTCATTGAAACAACTTTGATTACCAAAAATTTCGCTCGTGTCACGTATACGCCTGAACAGTACAGCGAGTCCAATCTTAAATAGCGTTTTTTTTTGATCAATAATAGGTGATTCTTCCTTGAGTTTTCAGCTATAGGCTTTCTCTCTCCTAACTTATCCAGGTGTTCATAATAATTCCGTATTGTAACGATTATTAATATAAATTCTAAGCAAAATATGTTTCAAAACTGAACTAATTTTTAAATCAATACAAAATGTTTGCTTACACAGGACATCAATTTCATATGAATATGTCGTTCCTTAAAAAAATGAAAGTTTTTTTACAAAGAATAATATAAATGAATGAACATTCATTTATATTTGCATCATGAGATTGAGAAATGAAGATAAAGTATTACTTGTCAAGTTAAAAGCAATTGAAACAATTGCAAAATATGGTTTCGACGGTTTCAGCATGAATAAATTAGCGAAAGCATGCCATATTTCTGTCGCTACCTTATACATCTATTTTAAAGATAGAGATGATTTGATTGTCAGTATTGCAAAAGAAGAAATAGAAAAAATGAGCAGTTCCTTTACAAAAGACTTTGTTTCATCTGCAGATTTCGAATCGGGAATGCGCATTCAATGGCGGAATCGGAGAGATTACGTATTAGCAAACCCATATGGTTATCAGTTCCTAGAACAATTAAGAGGTTCTACTTATAAACTGGAGATTTTAAAACCGATGTTAGCCAATTTCAAAAAAGCGATGGAGACTTTCTTTAAGGGTTGTATTGAAAGGGGTGAAATCAATGCGATAGCTATGGAAGCATTTTGGTCTGTAGCTTATGCACCACTTTATTCGTTACTTCGTTTTGATCGGGATGGAAAAAGCATAGATGGGAAAAATTTTAAATTATCAGAAGAAGTTTTCTGGCAGACATTTGACTCGGTTATGAAAGCATTAAAAAAATAAACTTATCATGGGAAACTTTAATCATATACTCATATTTAAAACGAACATTGCAACTCCCCAATGTAAAGACAAGTTACAACCAGTTTTAGACCAACACGAAGAAATTTCATTATGGACGATTGATCAGGACGACTGTGATTGTGTGTTAAGAATCGAATCGAATACGTTGAGTCATCAGCAAATCAATACATTAATCAATCAACATGGCTACGACTGCTGTGAATTAACCTATTAAGATGGAACAGGAAAATGCCTCATTTACAGGCTATCAGAAATTAGTGATATTTCTATTGGCGATTACACAGTTTACCGTAATTTTAGATTTTATGGTCATGTCTCCTATGGGTGACATTTTAATGAAATCGTTAAGTATTGAACCGAAACAATTCGGTTTTGCCGTATCCGCATACGCTTTTAGTGCAGGGATATCGGGATTATTGACCGCTGGTTTTGCGGATAAATTTGACAGGAAAAAATTGCTGTTATTCTTTTATATTGGTTTTATAGTGGGCACTATTTTTTGTGGTTTGGCACAAAGTTATGTCGCATTAATAACCGCACGTATCATTACAGGGTTATTTGGAGGGGTGATCGGCTCCATTTCTATGGCTATTATTTCGGATTTATTTAGCTTAAAGAAAAGAGGTCGTGTTATGGGATTTGTGCAGATGGCATTTGGGGCAAGTCAGGTTTTAGGAGTTCCTATTGGACTTTATATTGCTAATGTTTGGGATTGGGAGGCTCCTTTTCTAATGGTAGCAGGTCTAGCCGTTATAATAGCGATTATCATTACATTAAAAATGAGACCTGTAGCGGACCATTTGAAGATTCAGACAGATAAATCCTCCATTTTACATCTATGGCATACCTTATCCAAATCAGAATACAGGATTGGATTTGCAACTACCGCGTTACTCTCTATCGGTGGTTTTATGATGATGCCATTTGGTAGTGTATTTGCCGTCAATAATCTAAAGATCACGCAAGAACAATTACCAATTTTATTTATGATCTCTGGATTAAGTACACTGATTATCTTACCATTAATCGGGAAATTAAGTGACCGAGTAAGTAAATTTAAAATATTTCTGTTCTCTTCAATTTGGCTTATGACCATCTGTGTGGTATATACAAATCTGGGACAAACGGCCTTTTGGTTGGTGGTGATTTTTAATATCTTCATGATGATCGGAATTGTTAGCCGCATGGTTCCTTCTTCAGCACTGACAAGTGCAATACCGAATATGGAGGATAGAGGAGCTTTTATGAGCATCAATTCTTCACTACAACAAATCGCTGGAGGTATCGCTGCATCTGTAGCGGGTTTTATTGTTGTTCAGAAAACAAAATTCAGTCCTTTAGAACATTATGACAGAGTTGCTTATGTCATTGTTGTGATCTCTATTCTCAGTCTTTTTTTAATGTACCATGTGGATCGGTATGTTACTAAAAAGACAGCGGCATAAAAATAGTAAATTTCAATACCTAATATTGTTTTAAAAAATATAGCTATTATACAAAAAAGGCATCCAATGGATGCCTTTTTTGTATAATAGATGTTCTTGATTACCAATAGATGGAGTATAAAGCGACAACGATCATCAGCACTAATAATGCCCCAACGACAAACCCATTGTGCGACTTAAACATTTTCGCATCGATTTCAAGTCCTTTTGGTACAATACCACGTTTATTGTCAACCAAACTAATAATGATCATGAAGGTGATACAGATAACGAATACAAAACCCATACGATCAATAAAAGGAATTTCATATAGACCAGACGATGGATTTAATACCGAGAATCCTGTACTTGATAAGAAAGATAAGTCTGCCCAACCCGGTAGATTCTTAAAAACAACCGACAGAATAAAACCGCCAATTGTAGCAAACATAGCCGCGTTTGACGTTGTTTTTTTCCAAAAGAAACCCAGAATAAACATGGCAAAAATACCAGGAGAAACAAATCCAGTGTACTCTTGGATATATTGAAATCCTTGTTTTCCCTCTCCCATTAACGACTCTCCCAAAATGAGCGCTAAACCTGTTCCCAATATCATAGAAACGATTACTGCAATTTTACCAACACCAACCAAATTCTTTTCAGAAGCATTTTTGTTGATTGCTTTATTATAGATATCTAATGTAAAAATAGTTGCAATACTATTCGCTTTACCGGCCAAAGAGGCTACTATAGCTGCTGTTAATGCGGCAAAGGATAAACCTTTTAATCCAGCAGGAAGGAGGGTCAACAAGGCAGGATATGCTTTATTCGGATCTTGAGCTCCTGTAGAAGTCAATAGACTAGCAGAGTCAATAGCCCCAAGGTTCTTATTCACGATATAATAAACAGCAATACCTGGAATAACGACGATAATAGGCATCAAAAGTTTTAAGAATGCCGCAAATAAAAGTCCATTTCTTGCCGTTGGTAATGAAGCACCTAAAGCACGTTGGGTAATATACTGATTACAACCCCAGTAACTTAAATTGGCGATCCACATCCCTCCGATCAGCACACTAATTCCTGGTAAATCCATGTAATTTGGATTATCAGTCTTGAAAATCATATGAAAATGCTCTGGAGCGTCGTTATGCAAAGTTGTAAAGCCTTCCAATACACCTTTTCCACCCGATATAATATTTAATGCTAAATAGGTCGCAACAAGACCTCCTAATACCAAGAAGAATACCTGGATAACATCTGTATAACCAATCACCTTCATCCCCCCCAAGGTGATAATGATTGCAAATACGGCCAATAACATAATACATAACGTCAAATCTAAACCTGAAATACCACTAATCGCTACAGCCCCTAGATATAGGATAGACATCAAGTTGACAACAATATAGAGCATAAGCCAAAATACCGCCATAATCATCGCTACAGTTCCATTGTACCGTTGATTTAGGAATTGAGGCATGGTAAATATCTTATTTTTAAGATACACGGGCATAAAAAAGACCGCAACCACAATTAACGTAATGGATGCCATCCATTCATAAGCTGCAATGGCAAGTCCCATTTTAAAACCTGAACCACTCATCCCAATAAATTGTTCTGCAGAAATATTTGATGCAATCAAGGAAGCTCCAATGGCCCACCAAGTTAATGACCCCTCAGCAAGGAAATAATCTTTCGCCCCGTCAGAAGCAGACTTCTTCTTGTAGTATATCCACAAGCCATAAGAAGCAACGATTATAAAGTATACAAAAAATACAATATAATCCTTTGTACTTAAAATAGTATTCATTGATGTAATGATTAAGTTAAATTAGATTTAGTAATGATTTCTGACATTAAATATATAAATATTTCTTTCAGAATTTCCAAAAAATAATAATAAAATCATCGCATAATGGATATGATGAATCAAAAAAACAGGTGACTTTATTATTTGTATGTGAATTAACTTTGTACTTTTGTAAAATAATATCAAAAATGTCCTCAAATAGAGTTATTCGTTATACATCCATATTACTTCTTTTTGTAATACAATTGCTGTTTCTATTCGCTATTTTTAAAGAAAACAGTTCGTCAATTGTCCTTCCATTTTTTATCGTTCTCATTTCTTTTCTATTACTTTTTTCTTTCTTTAGATCGCCAATTCATCACAATAAGCTCGCTTTTGAAAAAGTTTATATCGCGGTATGGGTACCTATCGGAGCAGTCAGTTCCTATTTACTCAATCACCATTTAGGTTTAGGTGCTGTATTTTCAGCAAGTCTTGTTGGCCTGATGGGTGCTTTGATTCCTTATTTAAACAAAAAATCAACTTATTTATCACATTTGCCTGCGGCTATTTATTGTGGTTCCTTTATCGGAATGTCGAGCACAAAAGTGGCACACGACATCTATTTTATTATTGCCGCAAGCATTTGTACAGCTGTTTTGCTGATTATTTCAAAAAGTTTGCTAAATGGAGTGGGTGGAAAATTAGGAACTTTAGCCTTTGCAGGAGTAGCCATTACCTATCTGATATTATTTTTATTCTCTCATTCATGATCCATACAGCAATCCTCATATTTACTGGAATCTTTGGAGGTTTATTAACGTACTATTTTAATAATAAATTAAAGCTTGGTGGGGTTTTATCTTCGTCTCTCCTAACCTGTATTGTCGCAGGAAGTATTCATTTTTTTCCGTCATTACTACCAGAACCATTAGCAAAACATATTCCGTTGGTTTTTATTGGTTCTTCTTTTGTCGGAATGGTGTCCAGCAATCAACTGTCTACTTTTATCGGAGTGGCTCTTTCTGGGTTGGTATACAGCTTAATTTACATCAATACCAGTCAATTTTTTGATGGTTTTGGTGGAGCCTTAGGTACTTCAGCATGTATCTCCTTATTAGTCATCATGAGCATCCCCTATTTAAGATCCAATAAAAAAATGACGCTTGGTTTTTTTCAGCTCCGTAAGATGATTTTTAAGGATAAAAAGAAGAAAAAATCTCTAAAATAATATGGATTAAAGCGCTAAATGATTATCGGCAATTGTATAATCCATAAAGATGTCATTAGCCAATGTAACGTCTTTTACTTGCCCCTTTACCTTTACTTTTAACTCAATTGATTTTTGATTTTTCTCCCAAACCTCAGGTGTGAAATGAACGTTCTCCTTTTGACCGTTTGCATATGTTACAACGACATCAAAAGGAATGACAAAACCACCTACATTATCGATATTCAGGGCTAACACGTTATTTTTCTGTTGCACTTTTGTTAATTTCAAATCGATATAATGATTACTGAAATACCAATTATTCCAAAACCAATTTAAGTTTTTTCCAGCTCCAGTATTAAAGGAATAGAAATAATCCCAAGGTGTTGGATGTTTACCATTCCAGTTATTCATATAATGATGTAAGGCCTTTTTGAAAAGTTGATCTCCTAAATAATCTTTCAGTGCTAAATACGATAAAGCAGACTTGATGTAGGCATTATTCCCATATCCTTTACCACTCAGCTGAGAGGAAAGTGTTATTAAAGGTTGGTCTTCTTCTGAAGATGGGTCTTCAATCCATCCTTTGACACGAAAGTCTTTAAAGAGTTTTTTTGCAGCCTCTTCTCCGTTTTCATCGATACCAATCAGCAGTTCCAAGGCTGTTGCCCATCCTTCATCCATAAAAGCATAACGTGTTTCATTTATACCCATATAAAAAGGGAAATAGGTGTGTGCGATCTCATGATCGACTGTTTGCCTTGCATCCATCAAGTTATCAGGTACACTACTATCATTGACCATCATTGGGTATTCCATATCCGCAAAACCCTGAACAGCTGTCATCGTTGAGAAAGGATATTCTACCCCTGGCCAGTTTTTGGAGAACCAATCAATGCAATAACGCTCCCACCCTACATATTGTTCAAAATCTTTGGTACCGTTCAAATAAGCTGCTTGTACACTGACTCTTTTGTCCTTCAACTGAATACTTGATGCATCCCATACATAATGGTTGCTGAGCGCAAAACAAAAATCTGAAATATGATTTGCTTCAAACTTCCAGGTATTCCAGTCATTTTGTTTGGTGACTTGATTTTCTTGCATTTCTTTCACACTAGCAACAGCAATAACTTCATCTGAAACCAGTGACTTTTGAAAGCGTTCTTGTATTTTTTCTTCTAAAACCTCCTCTGGGTTCAGAAAAGTTCCTGTCGCCCATACCACATAATTTTTGGGAACACGAACTTCAAATTTATAATCGTTAAAGTCCTGATAAAATTCTTGACGTCCATTATGTTCTAACACATCCCAACCATTATAATCATCATATACAGAAATCCGAGGGTATGCATAGGCACAATAATAGGTTCCCGAGTCAATCTGTCCTTCTCGATCACTCTCTGCTGATAACGGATATTCCCATTCCATGTCAACTGTAACAGCTGATTGAGCGGGAATAGCTTCACTCAACTTTACTAAAGAAACGGTTGTCCATTCTTTACTATCGATCAAATATACTTTACCATTCAATTTAAATGACTTCAATTTCAATCCTGAAGTTAGAAAATCTTCACTCGCTCCTAATGCTCTTACAGCGGTTGGTTTGTGTACATTATTGACAAAACGAATAGCAAGATCATTTAATGCATGTAGACTATTATTTTTGTACAGAATACGTTCCTGACCAGACACTATTTTTGTGTCAGGATTAACCGTAACTTGAATAGCATATTGCCCTTTGTTTTGCCAATATTTTGCACCAGGAGCTCCTGTCAAGCTTCTTGTTTCACTTTGATAAGCCAGCTTGATATGACGGGGTGTATATAATTCTTGTGCATTTGCGATCATGCTCCAAGTGAGCACATACAGCAAACTAATTAGAACCTTCATTTTCATATTACTCGATTTTTTGATAAATATAAGTAGTTACAATGCGATAGACAACTTAGACCTTGAGTTTTCCATAAAAATAAGACGTTTAACGATATCATAACTTCTTCTTTTAACTATATTTGCAACACTATTACATGAAGAAAAGCGTTTACATTTTATTATCGTGTAACATGCTAAACCAGAATAAATGAAAAAACCTCTACCTTATTTAAGCATATTCAAAATTATTTTAGCACTTGTGATGTTGATCACTGCAACTTTTGTCAGTAAAACCAGTCAAGCACAAATCAAGTTTGTAACGGATTCTTCTAGAATAGAAACAGATTCTTCTTATGTTATTCATCAAATTGATTCCAACTCCGCTTATCAATACGATATCGCTGATTTATTTAGCAGTATGTTTCATCCGAAACGTCCAAAAAACTTAAATAAAAAACGTTCTGGTCTTACATTGATGCCTGGTATCGCTTTGAATCCGACAATAGGAGCACAAATAGGTATAAAGGGAGTTGCAGGTGTTGTACTTGGCGATAAATCCAATACAACCATGTCTACAGCAGCTTCAACAGCTTCTGTAACAACCAAGGGAATTATGGTATTTTATGTCAGTCACAATATCTATACGCGAGAGAATAAATGGAATATTCAAGGTGGGTGGGCCATCGTGAAAATGGTCAACCCAGATGCTGGGCTTGGAATGACGAAAACATTCTCTGGAGAGACAAATGATGATATACTCACAAATCCAAATAAAGACATCTTTGTCTATAAATACACCTCGCTTAGCATCAATGAAAAACTGTATAAGCGTGTATCAAATAATCTCTTTTTAGGTGCTGGTTTTGCATTCGATATCCGTAGAAATATCAAATCCTCTTCTGGAAACAATGACAATCCAAACTATGTCTATAGCAAACGTTATGGATTTGACCCAGAGCAATATAATTCAAATGCACTATTGTTCAATGTACAATACATGACACGTGATAATCCAAACCGAGCATACAAAGGAATTTATACGGACGTAGGCATTCGGATGAATCAAGAGTGGATGGGTAGTAGCAAAAATGCGTTACAACTAACGACAGATTTTAGAAAATATTTCAGTCTTTCTGATGAAAACCCGGAACATGTACTTGCTTTTTGGAATTATGGTTCTTACCGTATTTCTGGAAGACTCCCCTATCTGGATTTACCTGGAACAGCAAAAGATGCAACAGCCAGATCTGGACGTGGATATACACTTGGTTTTTTCAAAGGCCTATCCTATTTTTACAATGAGGTTGAATACCGTTTTCCAATACTTCGTAATAAATTTCTAAGTGGAGCCACTTTTTTCAATATCCAATCTACGAATAATGATATGGATAGCAGATTGTTTCAATCTTGGCGAGCAGCAGGTGGTGCAGGATTACGTGTTTTATTCAATAAAGCAACTCGAACTAATTTATGTATTGATTACGCCATTGGTGGATATAACCGAAGAGGATTATTTCTAGGACTCAATGAATCTTTTTAAAAACAAACTAAATTAAAGTTTTTTTATATTTTAGGGCTAAATATTTTTTACGTCCTGTACCTTATGTTTGTTTTTAAGTCTGTCTTCTTCTGTTTACTATTCTTGTGTACCTCATCTTTATATGCGCAAGAAATAAAGAAGGATACCCTTTCATCCTATCAGCTAGAAACAGCAAAGGTATCGGGCTATCTTACAGAGCAAGCTTTATTAACAACCGCAAATTCTGTCTCCGTCGTTGGACAGCAGGCAATTAACAGTCAAAACAACTCAAGCTTCCTACCAGGTTTAAATACGGTACCAGGTCTACGAATGGAGGAACGGTCTCCTGGAAGCTACAGATTAGCCCTACGTGGTAGTTTAATCCGTTCTCCCTTTGGTATTCGCAATGTTAAGGTATATATGGATGAGTTTCCGATAACGGATGCTGGAGGGAATACCTACCTTAATATCATCGATCCTGCTTCCATCTCACAAATTGAAGTATTAAAAGGGCCAGATGGTTCTATTTTTGGCTCAAACTCAGGGGGTGTCCTCGTCATGAAACCAAATGGCTTTCAAAAAATAGATAAATCCAAAACGTCAATCAATTTAGCTGGGGGATCATTTGGTTTTGCTCAACAACAACTGTCAACCGTTCAACAGGTAAACCCGAAATATCGGTTTTCCTTTGATCAAAGTTTCACCAGAACGGATGGTTATAGAGAAAATTCTGCATTGAATAAGAAAACATTTCAAACGGCACATCAATGGAATTATATACCTCAAGCCAAATTGAAACTTTTTGCCGTCTATAGTGATTTATATTATCAGACCCCCGGAGGTCTTACGTTTGCACAATATCAAGATAATCCACGTGCTTCCCGCCCTGCTACAGCAACGACTGCCTCTGCTAAAGAACAGAAAGCGGAAATAAATAACAAAACATTCTTTGCTGGGCTATCACATAACATACAGATCAGTAAGAAGCTCAACAATACCACAACTATTTTTGGTTCTTCAACAAAAATTGAGAATCCCGTTATCAACAATTACGAGTATCGAGATGAAAAGAACTTAGGGTATAGAAGTTACTTCTCTTATGTGTCTGAAGATCCGTTGAACTGGCAGGTACAAATCGGAACAGAAGGTCAAAAGGGTTGGTATGATATCGCCAATTATGATAACAATAAGGGAACACCCGGATCTCCACAAGCGAAAGATAAATTAGAGAATTGGCAGAATTTCTATTTTGTACGAACGAAAGTAATGATCGTTAAAAAATGGACAATAGAGGGTGCCATCGGATTAAATCAGAATCAAATTGCTTACAAACAAGTATACCCCGTACTTTCCAACAACAAGGAGCAGATCAAATTTGGGACAGCATGGATGCCCAAAATTGCCTCTTCGTATTTAATTACGACTAATCTTGCCGTACGTGCTTCCATTTCCTCGGGTTTTTCGCCCCCAACAATTGCAGAGATACGATCTTCAGATAATGTGATTAACACAGGATTACGTCCCGAATCTGGTAAGAATAAAGAGATCGGATTACGTTGGGAATGGATGAACCGTCGCATCATCGGTGATTTCTCTTATTATCAATACAACATGGATAACGCTATTATCCGTCAATTAAATGCGGATGGAGTTGAGTTTTACCAAAATGCAGGAAAGATAAAACAAAAAGGAATAGAAAGCGCTATTATGGGTTATATCATCACACCTAATCCCTTACATATTGTACGGTCATTATATATCAATTCGAGCATTACCTATAATGACTATCGATTTTCAGCCTATCAGGTCGGCGATAAAAATTATAGCCATAATAAGCTCACAGCAGTACCCGATTGGATTATTGTTCATCGTATCAACTTAGAACTTCCACATCAATTGGGATTGTATATACAACATAACTTTACGTCTAAGATTCCGTTAAATGATGCGAACACAGATTTTTCAGCTGCCTATCAGCTGTTGCAAGCAAAACTGAATTGGGGTTTTCAATTCTCAACGCAGCTACATGCCCATATATATATGGGTATTGACAATATAACGAATGAAAAATACAGTTTAGGAAATGACATCAATGCATTTGGATCTCGATATTATAATGCCTCTCCTACTCGAAACTTTTTTGCTGGATTAAAACTCACGTATTAATATGCACTTACAAAAACACTATGAAATTAAGGTATTGGAAGCTAATGCAGCCATACCCTATGATTTATTATTACTAGCAGATGAAACAAAAGAAGTAATTGATACCTATATTTTTAATTGTACCAATTTTATCCTCATCGACAAACAATCGGAAACAACAGTTGGCATTTTGGCATTCTTGAAATTAGATGATGACACTCTTGAAATTAAAAATATAGCAATTGCTGTGTTAGCACAATCGCAAGGTCTTGGATCGTATATGCTCAGTCTCTTTAAAGCATATGGACAACAACAAAAATTTAAAAAACTTGTTGTGGGAACTGCTGATGTAGGCTTTGATCAACATCGGTTTTATATGCGAAATGGATTTGAAATGGATCATATTCGCAAGAATTTTTATCTCGACCATTATCCAGACCCCATTATTGAAAATGATTTACAGTTAAAGCATATGCTTGTATTCTCATATTGTTTACCTAACTAGCATTGATATCTTTCTATATAATTTCAACAATTTTCTATATCTTTAAAAAACAAATTTTTAAAGAAAATTAAAATCAACATGGCCAATTTCAATTATCCATTACAATTTCTATTCAAAATATCTACTTTTCATAACGACTTTACCATCAAAGACAATGAAGATCGCACGATCTTTTACGTTCGTCAGAAGATGTTTAAATTGAAGGATGAGATTATGATATTCTCAGATGAAAGCCGTGCGGAACAACAATACGGAATAAAAGCAGATCGTTGGTTAGATTTCAATGCAAATTATACGTTTACGGATACCAAAACGACTGAAATAATTGGTAAAGTAGGTAGAAAAGGAATGAAATCGATATGGAAAGCCAACTACCAATCTTTCAATATCGATAGCCTAGAAGATTATCGAATACAGGAAGACAATGCTTGGGTAAAAGTTGGCGATAGCTTTTTTGGAGAGATTCCTTTAGTGGGTATCTTATCAGGATATGTGTTCAACCCCTCTTACTCGATGTATGATCAAGATGGGAATAAAGTATTACAACTAAAGAAAAAACCTTCTTTCTTTGGTCGTAAATTTACACTAGAAAAATTAGGCGAATTCAAACCACAAGATGAAACCAGACTTATTCTTTGTTTCATGATGATGGTTTTACTCGAACGCCAAAGAGGATAATATGAGTGGAGAAAATATTCGCTATTTTCTCCATCCATTTTCTTATAAGCCTTTTATCATGCGATTCAATTGATACAATTTGACGAGTCTTTCAACAAAGAACAAAATTAATAAGGCGTAGATAAGTTGTGAAACTAACAACGCATTTTCTTGCTGAAGCTGATGTATACTAAAATTATGTAAATAGCTTATCAACAAATAGTTAAGAACCAACCCAAATAACATACCCGCTAAGAAAAAATAGACTCCTTTCTTACGATCTTGCAATATGGATACCGCTTTTTCATCTTCCTTTTCAATGGTCTGCATCACCCGATTTTCAAAATCTGAATAGGGCATTTTAAGCTGACTACTTTTCAGAAGATGCTTCATTAATTCATCTTTATGCTCCATGTTACACAATTGATTTTTTCATTAATTTTTTTAAGATCCCATACATACGCTTACGTGCGCGATGCAGAATAACACGTGTATTTGCATCCGTCCAACCTGTTATCAAAGAAACTTCTTTTATACTTTCTTCTTCTAAATAGAATAAACGTAAAGCCAGACTTTCGTTTGCAGGCAACAAACAAAGCGCCTCATTGATCATTTGACTACGCTCGGTCTCTTCCAATGCAGTGAGTGTACTTTCATCGATTACATCGTCCTCATAGTCGGACTGAAAATCTAACACTTCAATTTTAATCTTACGCAATTGCATAAAAGCAGTATTGACAACAATACGATATAACCAACTGCTAAATTTTGATTGTTGATTAAAACTTTCCAGTTTATGATAACATTTGACAAAAGCATCTTGCGCGACTTCTTCAGCAATCGTTTCGTTTTTCACGATACTCATTGCAACGGAGAAGACCATATCCTGATATTTCTGTAAAAAATACCGAAAGGAATTCCGATCTCCCGACAAGACTTTATCAATATAATGTTGATCCATTAATCTTTATCTTGCTTTGGTTTGTCTACGTATTTCGCAACAATCATCGCCAGCCCCCCACATAACACGACAATCGAAATCCTCAACACCCCATGGATACCTTCATCTTGATATTGTAAAATCAAACCCACAATTAGTAATCCTAAACCAATTCCAACAGCAAAAATACCCCAGCGTAACCAATATGAGATTGGAGATTGCTTCTTGTAAAATTGTGATAAATTTACTCCCGCCTCTATCAACGCCATACGTTCTTTATTTCTAGCTTGAAAATAATAATAAAGCGTAAAAAAGATTGTGCCAAGTAAGGACATCCCTAGAATAGTAACCATTGTTGCATTTCCCATAATCTTATATTTTTCTCATTGGATGCATGAAAGTCTTGAAATGTTACAACAAATCAGCATAAATTTAAAAAAACATTCTCATTCCCTTTTTTTATCTTTGAATAGCATGTATATAAAAGACGCTTCACAACAACATTTAGATGATTTTCACTCCTTTAGGTTCTCCGATATTGATTTTGAAAAACTAGATCGATACAGCTATTTTCCATGGATGGAACATTTATCTGAACTAAATTTAACTATTCAGATTCAAACAGTTAAAAAAAATGAAGGGTATTTTTCTATCCAATCTCTTGGAAGAACTTACATCGTCATTGTTATTTATGAGAACCCAGTGCTTTCTCTTTTTTGTAACTGTTCAGAACAAGAAGAATTTTGCATACATCAACAAGCTATTTTTAATCAAATAATCAAAAAAGATTATTTAGCTCTTTTTTTCACGACATCCGCCTATGAAACCTATTTAAAAAAGATAGCAACAGCATATGGTCTAGAGCAGGAAGAACAACTGGAGGATTATTTTGAAATTCAGTTCTATAATGTTGAAATACAAGTTATAAAAAAACAGGACAACCTGATTGACTCTTCGTTAGCCATTTTAAACACTTCCAATATTACAGAGCTGAATAAAACAAAAAAGGAAATACAACCGCAAACAAACATACTAGTCCTCAAAGAACATAAGTACTATAAACATCCACAAGTATTCCTTTACCAATCTACTCGAGCGAAGAATGGGGGACTAAAAAGTCCGCTAGAACAAATATCTAGTGAAGCGCTTATTTGGAAAAGTAAAGATATGGCTGAAAGTCAATTTTTTACCGCTTTATATTTTCTGGGTCAGAATACATTAGAAGATAGCAATCAACAAATTTTAGCTTTCAAAAATATACTTAAAAATCCGCTTGGTCTGGAGATATATAGACATGATAAATCGATATCTGAAAATGTAAGCGTATCTGCATTGACACAAATTACACTGCGAAGTATACCAAAAACGATTCGCATTGAAGTAGATAAATCAGATCATTTCTTTCAGATTCGAAGCTTTATAGAAGTTGCAGGACAAGTACATCCTTTACAAGAATTACCGATCGTACTCGATTACTTCATCCAAGTTCAACAACATTACTACTTCATTGAAAATGAACACATAAGTGCACTTTTCAAACTTTTCAATACCCAAGAAGATCACCTCAAAGTACATCAATCCAAATTTGACGACTTTAAAAAGAATTTCTTGGATCGTATGGAAGAGATCGTAGAAGTAAAATACCTCCATATACCTCTGGCAAGTCCCAAACAAATTAAAGATCAGCAGTTCTATGCAGATACGGAAGCAATTATTTACCTAGAAGAATCTGGGGATTACATCAATTTAATTCCAACCATGCGCTATGCTGATGTGGAAGTCCCTACGCGCAGTAAACGTGCTATTTTCGGAATAGATGAGAATGGTAAAAAATTTCTAGTCAGTCGAAATTTGGAAGCAGAGCTCCAAATCGTCAGTTTGATTATTAAACAGCATCCGTATTTCGAAGAACAATTGGAGGGAGAATTTCAACATTTTTATCTCCACCGTAAACATTTCCTCGATCAAGACTGGTTTTTAAATGTTTTTGAGGAATGGCGAAACCATAACATTTCAATTATTGGGTTTAACGAAATAAAAGCAAATAAGCTCAATCCCTTTAAAGGTAAAATAACGATTCAAGTCCTCAGTGGACAAAATTGGTTTAATGTGCAGGTCGATTTGCGTTTTGGTAAAAGTCGCGCGTCTCTTAAAAATCTACAAAAAGCCATTCGCAATAAATCGAAGTTCATCACCTTAGACGATGGTACTTCGGGTATATTACCTGAAGAATGGTTAAGTAGGTTTGAACATTTCTTTTTAGCAGGAGAATTGATTGATGACACTTTATTACAAATAGCGGAAACAAATTACAGTGCTATCGATCAATATTTTGAAGAACAGTGGCTCTCACAGGAAGCCAAAGAACGATTGGAACAGATCAAAACCAAAATCAAACAGATTGATCAAGTGCAACCTGTGGTACTTTCCAACGATTTTGCAGGCACATTACGTGATTATCAACAGGATGGTCTCAATTGGCTCAATTTTCTAGATGAATTTAATTTTGGAGGATGCTTGGCTGACGATATGGGACTGGGAAAAACAATCCAGATTATTGCCTTTATCTTGGATCAAAGGAGAAAAGTCAAAAACAATTGTAACCTGTTGGTTTTACCCACTACTTTGATTTTCAATTGGAAAAATGAACTGGAGAAATTTGCACCTTCGATCCCCTACTTGTTATTACAAGGTGCTGATCGTCAAAAAAACAGTGCTGATTTTGATCAATATGAGTTGATCGTCATATCTTATCACAACCTATTGACCGATATCAATTATTTAAAAAAACACGATTTCAATTATATCTTTTTAGACGAGTCACAGCAAATCAAGAACCCCAACTCACAACGATACCAAGCTGTTAGCAAATTAAAATCACGTAACCGAATCGTGATTACGGGTACACCTATCGAAAATAGTACGATGGATTTATTTGCACAATTGTCGTTTGCGAATCCTGGACTCTTGGGATCCAAAAAATATTTCCAAGATGTATACACAACACCCATTGATGGATTCAGTAATAAAAAAAGACTGGAAGAGTTACAACGAAAAGTAAAGCCATTCATCTTACGTCGTACGAAAAGTGAAGTCGCAAAAGAATTACCTCAAAAAAATGAGCTGATCCTTTATTGTGAAATGAAGCCTGCTCAAAGACATATCTACGATACTTATGAAAAGGAATTTCGAGAATTTATCTCGGCAAAAGATGGTGATGATATTCGAAAAAGTCCGATGCATGTGTTAAAAGGATTGACCAAATTGCGTCAGATATGCAATTCTACAAAGCTCTTAAAGTCGGAAGATTTAACTGTTGAACAAGATGCCTCTAAAATCGAGACCCTTGTTGAACAAGTTGTCGATAAAAGTCCTTATCAAAAAATCATCATCTTTTCGCAATTTGTCAGCATGTTGAATTTGATTGCAACAGCTTTAGAAAAACAGCATATAGCCGTATTGAAACTAACAGGACAGTCAAAGAACAGGCAACAAATCGTAACGCAGTTTCAAGAAGATGAAGCACAACGGGTGATACTCATCAGCTTAAAGGCAGGAGGAACGGGATTAAATCTAACTGCTGCAAGCTTAGTCTATCTGGTCGATCCTTGGTGGAATCCTGCTGTCGAAACGCAGGCGATTGATCGTGCTTTCCGTATCGGTCAATCCAAAGAGGTAACCGCCATACGCTTGATCTGCCCCAATACCGTGGAAGATAAGATCATGAAACTGCAAGCCAATAAAACAGCAATTGCCGAAAACATCATTTCCGCTACACATAATCCTATTGCTGATTTTATGGATAAAGATCGATTATTAGCATTATTTCAATAATATAGCGAGTCTACTTTTCGTTTAAGGAGCAACTATGAAAAAATTAAAACAAATCATCACGCATTTAAAATCTTTAACATCTGTTTCTGAACAAGAATATATTGATTTGATGTGGCCCTATATCTGCTATTCACCAAAAATGCCTTTGAGACATCATCAAGAACAGCTACTGCAATTCGCTTCAAAAGAATGGTTGGTCGTTCAAGATGAGTTTTTCAGTAAACGCACATTATCTTTCCCTGTTTATACTTGGGGAACAGGAGAAAAACTCATTTTACTGACCCATGGATGGGGATCGAAAGCAGCAGATTTTTCTATGTTAATCGAAAAATTGATTCTTCATCCTGAGTTTACCATTATTGCTTTTGATGCTCCTGGAAATGGAGAAGCTGAAGGAGATCTTTCAAATCTAATTTTATATATAGAAGCTGTTCAAGCGATTATAAAAAAGCATGGTGCACCCTGGGTTACTGTCGGTCATTCTCTTGGAGCAATGGCCAATGTTGCGGCCTTGGCTAATTTAAAATTAACAGCTTCATTAATCATCAGTTTAACGCCGCTAGTGAAATTAAAAGAGAATTTTGCTGCGAGTATGGATTTCGTTGAAGTTCCTCCAGAAATTCAACAGCTATATTTTCAAAATTTTGAAGAAAGGTTCAATATGAAAATAACCTACTTTGATTTGAACACCTTATTCCAATTTAAAGCTATTCAGCAGCATTTGGTTATTTACGATAGCGAAGATAAAATCGCTCCATACCCTTATCTACAATCCTTTCTATCTAAATTTCCTGAGACAGTTTCCATTGATTTCAAAGAAACTGGGCATGAAAGAATATTAAAATCTACTGCAGTAAATGATTTACTGTTGGATAAAATAATGCATTTACTGTAATCAATGCAAAACTAAGATGTAAAGGAGTGTTTACATTTGTAAAAATCAAGGTGATATAAATTGAATAAATTGTTAAAAACTAGGTAGATTTATTCGGTATTAAAGCCACTATGCCCTATAAATTTTTTCATATCACACTGACCTATATCATCGCATTCGTTTGGTTGGTCAATGGGCTCTTTTGTAAAGTATGTAATTTAGTCCCTCGCCACCAACAGATTGTATCCCATATACTAGGCGATCAGTATGCAAAGCTGTTGACGATCTTGATTGGTATTGCTGAGATCTTAATAGCAATCTGGATTGTCAGTCGAATCCAATCCCGATTAAATGCATTACTACAAATCGTCATCATTACAGTGATGAACAGCCTAGAATTCACACTTGTTCCAGATTTATTGCTTTGGGGACATTGGAATGTTCTCTTTGCTTTTCTATTTATATTGACAGTCTACTTCAACGAATTTTATCTTTCTAAAAAGGCACAGCATGCTCAAATTTCTTAAAAATCACCCTTTCGCCGTAGAAGCATTTTTTGAAAGTTCTGTTGTCTTGACATTTGCCCTACCCAAAGAGCAATTACAATCATTAATTCCAGAAAAATTGGAATTGGATACCTTGAACGATCAATATGCTTTTTTAGCGGTAGCGATGGTGCAAACCAAAGCATTACGACCAAAGGAATTTCCTCGGATCTTAGGACATGATTTCTTTTTAATAGGCTATCGCATATTTGTGAAATATCACAATAAGAAAGGTAAAAGGCTACGTGGACTTTACATCATCAAATCTGAAACAGATAAAAAGAAAATGGCGTTATTGGGCAATATTTTCACGCATTATAACTACAATAAAATAGCTATTGAAAAACATCAACACGGAAATCAGACGCAGATAACTTCGAAAAAATCCAATTTCGATATCAGGTTTACAGCGGAAGAAGCGGAAGTTCAGCTACCAGCGAACTCCCCTTTTCAAGATTGGAAAGAAGCCAGAAAATATGCTGGACCTCTTCCCTTTACCTTTAGCTACGATGTGGAGCAAGAAGAAATGCTGATCATTGAAGGTGTAAGACAAAATTGGACACCAAAACCGATTACGGTAATCAGTTATCAGGTTGACCTACTTAAAAAATTGCAATTAGAAGATGCCATTTTGGCCAATGCCTTTATCATTGAAAATATTCCATATTATTGGAAAAAGGGAGAAATAGAAAAATGGAACAAGTAAGAAAGCCATTTCAGGGAGTATTGAATATCATACGATTCAATTGGCATTTTTATATCATTGCCTTATTGTTTTTTGCAGGGTTATTCTTCTGTTACGTTCATGTTCCTCCAGAGTTTAAAATTTACGTATTGACGTTCACTTTTTTAGCGATCTCTTCGACTTTACTCTCACTTCTTGCATCACTCTATATCTATGATTTAAGTGATTTCTATGCATTAAAATGGTTGAAAAAAGAAGATAAGTTTCTACATATTGTCAATATTAATGCGGGTTTTGATGAAACAACTCCATTATTACAGCAGGTATATACGAACTCAACAGTGCAAGTTTTTGATTTTTATAATGAAGAGAAACATACAGAGGTTTCGATCAAGCGCGCTAGAAAAGCATACCCGCAATCCGAGTCAATCATTAACATTGAAACAAATAGCATCCCGCTAGCATCCCAAACAACGGACAAAGTATTTCTCATTTTAGCAGCACATGAGATCCGAAATTCAAAAGAGCGTACACGCTTTTTAAAAGAAATCAATCGTATCCTAAAACCAAATGCTGAAGTATACGTAATTGAACATCTCCGAGACATTCCCAATTTTCTCGCTTTCAATATTGGTTTTCTTCATTTTCATCGTAAAAAAACATGGATTAAAAATTTTAAAGAAGCAGACCTAACCATCGTAACAGAACATAAACATACAGCATTCATCACTATTTTTAAACTAGCGAAAAATGATTGAACATCTTCACATTATTGGTTTTATTTTAATCGTTCTCGGCTTCATACATATGATATTTCCAAAGTATTTCAATTGGAAAGAAGAATTAAAATCACTCAGTCTCATCAATAAGGAAATGATGATGATTCATACTTTTTTTATTGCTATCGCAGTTATTCTTATGGGTACATTGTGCTTATCTTCTGCTCAGGAATTGGTACAAACCAGTTTAGGTAAAAGAATTTGTTTTGGAATGGGTATTTTTTGGATATTACGATTGATCATCCAATTCTTTGGTTATTCCAGCAAATTATGGAAAGGTAAACACTTGGAGACGATTGTTCACATTGTCTTCTCCTGTTTATGGTTATACCTAAGTATCATTTTTATTATGACAGCATTCAGTCAAAACACTCTTTTGTAATGATTATATTTGTAGGACACATACTTATACGTAAACATGATTAAAGCAGTTTTTTTTGATATTGACGGAACTCTTTTAAGTTTCAACACCCATAAAATCCCCTCTTCAACCGAAAAAGCCATCGAGAAGTTAAAATCAAAAGGCATTAAAGTTATTGTCTCTACTGGGAGATCGATCAATAGTTTGGATCACATCAAATATTTAGATTTTGATGGTTTTATTACTTTCAATGGTGGATATTGCATCACCAAAGAATGTGATCTCCTGTTTAGAAAAGGAATCCACGAAGCAGATATTGCATCTTTAATTCAGCATGCAGAAAAAAATCAAGTGAGCTTTTCCTTGATGTCTGAAAAAGAAATTTCTATTTTTCAGGTTACACCTGAAATTACTGCGATGTATCAACAGGTGAATTTACCGATTCCCCAACAACGCTCTTACACAGACTTTGATATGGGATCTGTTTTGCAAACAAATATCTTTATTCAACCAGAAGAGCAGGACGAATTCATGACCACGATCATGCCCAATTCTGTTGCCTCACGTTGGACTCCCTTATTTGCAGACGTCAACCCAATCGGTCAAAGTAAACAAGTTGGTATTGATGTTTTTACGCAGCATTTCAATATTGATTTAAGTCAGACAATGGCATTTGGTGATGGTGGAAATGATATCACGATGTTGAAACATACTGCCTATGGTATCGCGATGGGAAATGCGAATCCTGAGGTGAAAGAAATCGCTGATTATATTACCGATGATGTCGATAATGACGGTATTTATAATGCACTTGCTCACTTTGAAGTTATTTAAATCTTAAGGTAAGATGTGATCGAAAAGTATGTGCATTACTATTCATAATGAGCGTATGCTGTTCACCAAATTCGTGATGCAGTCTTGCTTGATAATACGTTAGTAAATCACTTACTTTTTGATCTGTAACATGATGATTGACATGATTGCTAATGTCTAATGAGATCACTTTTTCAGATACTGAAATCTTGATTTTCATGGGATATTTTTCAGCAGTGTGATAACCCTTGAAAAGGGCATTTTGAATTAAAGGAACTAGAATAAAACTAGGAATCGGTAAAGTTGGATACGCAATATTTTTAGTCCAAATGATCGAAATATCAGCGGTTGAAACGTATTGAAATAGGGAAACATACTGTTCCAGAAAATCAATTTCCGAAGCAACTGAAAGGATACGATCTTGTTGAAGAGCAGCACGTTGATAGTTTAAAAAAGACTGCAATAAAGTTTCATTTTCAGGTTCACTGGCTATCTTTTGAGTACATCTTTTTATCAACTCCGTATCGATCTGGCTGGATAAATAAGATAACTCCGCTTGATCTTTCCATTCTTGACGTGAAATTTTCACTGTTTTATCTCCCACAAAACGATTCCATAAACCACTCATAAAGAAATCTTATTTAAGTTTTTTAAGTGTCTCCATGACTCTGAAATCAACTATTCTGCCAATCAGAGCAAAAGGAATCGGTTGATCTAAGGCAAATTGAACAGAACCCTTACCTTGCTTATAAGAAGAGAGTTCCGTTTCAAATTCCGAATGCCCAGTGGGTGTTGCGTAAAAACCAATATGTTTTTTGAAACCTCCAAAATAAACCAGTGGTTTTCCATGTAATTTATAGGCTGGCATGCCATAGGAAATACTTTCAACAGCTGCTGGAGCATGTTGCTGAATAGTTGAACGAACTTCTTGTAACAGGACTTGGACTTCTTCAGGAAAAGAAGCGATATATTCTTCTACAGAGCTGATGTCAGCATTCATATGTAATACGGTTTATTTTGCCAGATAAATGTAAACAAAAGGGAACCATTTTGCCAATGATTCCCTTTTGTTTTTTTGTAGTATAATTGCTTATTAATGTTCTAAACCACTTACACCACCAGAAACCACTAACTTCATCGCATCAGTAGCAGACATATTCAATTTTGTCACCAAAGAAGATTTTACCACAACAACTTGTCCTGCGAATGAATAAGAATAGGGAAAATAAACGACTACTTCATCTGCTAGATTAATTTTTGATAAATCTGTCTGTGTTAGAAAGCCAATCTTACTCACACCTATCTCATTAACTTTCACCAGTACTGGGACATTGAATTTCTTTGCATCTCCAACAAATGCCTCTGTAAAATCTTTAATAGAAGAATAGAGTGTATTCAATAAGGGAATACGATTGATTTGATGATTCAGCCAGTTCTTAATTGGGTCGGTTACAAAATTTGTAAAAATAATCCCTGCTAATACCAATATCAAAATAACGGTTAGAATACCTATTCCCGGGATATACAAGGGATGACCTGTCTCATCTTGCAAAAACAATCCAGTCAAATTCAACGCTGAATCAACGGAAGCAACAATCCAAACAATTAAAAATATAGCACCTGCTAATGGGACGACAACTAAAGTCCCTCTTATAAGATAATTTAAAAATGCCCTTACTAATTTTGATAACATATTATTTCTACCTAATAGACTTTACAAAGATGCAAAATATGCCTTGAATTACTCGTAAAAATAAACTCTTTTCACGCGTTGGGAGATATTAACAAGCAACTCATAAGGTATTGTTCCAATGGCAAGAGCAGCTTCCTTAAGATCTGGGTAAACGATGACTTCATCTTCCTCTTGAACGTCAATATCGGTTACATCCAACATACACATATCCATACAGATATGTCCAATTGTAGCAACCAACTGACCATTTATTGACATCTTACCGATTCCATTACCAAACCGACGATCATAACCATCTGCATAGCCAATCTTAATCGTTGCAATTCGACTTGGGCGACTTAACTTTCCTGCCCGATTGTAGCCAACGGTTTCTGTCTCTGGAAGAAATTTGATCTGCGTAACGTTCGTCTTCAAAACACTCACTTCTTGCACAGGTAGATCAGCACGATCCATATCAATCCCATATAAGCCAATCCCCAATCGTACCATATCAAAATAGGCTGAAGGCCATAAATCAATACCCGATGTCGCTGCGATATGACGAATAAATGTATAGCCTAATTCATGCTGTAGCTTTTTTGTAAATGCATCTAATAGTGTAATTTGCTTTTCCGTAAATTGATTATCGCGGGCATTTCCTGCAGAAGCCAAATGTGAAAAAACAGATTGTACTTTCATCGCCTTTTGATTTTTCAAAATGTCCAATAGGGAATCAATTTCATCGGGCATAAATCCCAATCGATGCATACCCGTATCGACTTTGATATGAACAGGAAAGTTTTTCAAGTCATGTTGTTCTAGGTATCGAAGGAAAGAAGCTAAAATCCTAAAACTATAAATCTCAGGTTCCAAATTATTGTGTACAATCGCATCAAAAGCACTTTCGTCGGGGCTCATGACGACAATAGGAAGTGTGATTCCCCCATTTCGAAGATCAACTCCTTCATCTGCAAAAGCAACCGTTAGATAATCCACATGGTTAAACTGCAATAAATTAGCAATTTCAAAACTTCCACTTCCATAAGAAAAGGCTTTTACCATTGCCATTAACTTTACACCAGCAGGCAGTAAACTTCGATACACATTCAAATTATGCTCCAGTGCATTTAGATTAATTTCCAGCGTCGTATCATGCGATTTGGCAACCAAACGTTTACTGATCTGTTCGAAATGATATTCCCGCGCTCCTTTGATCAGAACTGTCGCATCATGATAGTCGATATTTTTCAGATCTTCAATAAAAGATTTGGTATCTGCGTAATTTTTTATGGGTAATGCAAATTGGGATAATAATTGACTCAATATAGGTCCTACAAAAATCAATTCTGTTAATTCACTTTCAGCAATCAACCGCCTCAATTTAGTAATACTCTTTTCATCGTTCAACTGGACACCAGGGATATCGGAAAGAATCAATATCTTTCGCTGATGTTGCTTTTGTTGTTTCAGAAAATCTAAGGCGATCTGTAGGGCAACTAAATCATTGCTATAGGAATCATCAATAATGGAACTATTCTGTTTTCCCTTTTTCAATTCCAACCGCATCTCCATCGGTTGAAGCAAAGCAATACGTGCAGCAATGACCTTGAAGTCATAACCAAAGCTAATCATGACCGCAATACAAGAAATAGCATTTTCAATCGATGCTTGATCAACGAAAGGAATTTTTACCGTAAAAAACTGTCGGGAAAAACATAAACTAACCAATGTGGATTGATCGTTCTCTCTTTTCACTGAATAAATTTCCAACTGACAAGATTCATCTTCTCCCCAAGCAAACTTATAGATTTGAGAAGGTATATAAATGTTTTCTAAATACTTTTGAGGATAGATCAATGCTTCAGCATGTGTGAAAAGTTTCAATTTTTCAGCAATTTTTTCTTGCTTGGATTCAAAACCACTTTTATGTGCAATACCAATATTTGTGAGTAAGCCATGTGTCGGTTTGATCATCTGTTCTAATTTGGCCATCTCACCAACCTCGCTGATTCCTGCTTCTATAATAGCAAAATTATACTGATCGTTCAGTTCCCAAAGTGATAAGGCAACACCTAATTGAGAATTATAGCTTTTAGGGCTACGATAGATTTTATAATCAGGAGACATCAATTGATATAACCACTCCTTAACAATCGTCTTCCCATTACTTCCCGTAATTCCCAATACTGGAAACTTAAATTTTGATCGTTGATAAGCCGCCAGACTTTGTAAAGCCAAAAAAGTATCCGACACCCATAAGATATTAGCATCAGGTAATGCGAACTCCTGCTGCATATCTTCTTGCAAGACAAAATTACGGACTCCTTTCAGGTAAGCATCTTTAATATATTGGTGTCCATCTCGACGATTGATCAACGCAAAAAACAATCCTGTTTCTGCATTCACGATTTTACGTGTATCATAAATCAAACTTTGAATGATGGCGTCAGCTGCTATAACAATCGATCGTGTAGGTACTAAAATCCCCGAAATATCCGCTATGGTATACATTTTTAAAATTTATATTCAATCAAAGCTCCACATTTTTTCAGTAAGTTCAATATATTTTTGAAATTTGTAAAGATGTTTGACGAAGAGAAAACGAAAAAGAAAATATATACGCCTAAGCAGGCACTGCTTAAGGCTGAAAGCTATTGCGCTTATCAAGAACGAGCACAACAAGAGGTGCGCGATAAATTGTACGAATGGGGATTACATCAAGAAGATGTCGAACTCATTATTTCTCAATTGATATCCGAGAACTTTCTCAATGAGGAACGATTTGCCATTGCCTATACCTTGGGAAAGCTTCGTATGAAAAGCTGGGGTAAAATAAAAATCAAACAAGCTTTAAAATTTAAAAAGGTATCCGAACCATTAATAAAAATTGCATTTTCTAAAATCGATTTGGATGAATATGAAAGCAAAGCCAGTGATTTGATTGATAAAAAACGCTTGTTGTTAAAAGATAAAGATCCTTATATTCTCAAAAATAAAATTTTCCAATATGCGTTATCCCGTGGTTTTGAAAGTGATATCGTTTCTTCTCTCCTGAAAGAAAAGGGCTTATAAAAAAAACAAGACAAAGCAGGTGTTAAAATTTGTTTTTATCATTTTAAGCGCTATATTTGCATCACCAAAACAGAAAACAACTCGTTTACTGTTGGAAATGCGAAAATAGCTCAGCTGGTAGAGCACAACCTTGCCAAGGTTGGGGTCGCGAGTTCGAATCTCGTTTTTCGCTCCACAAAATTCACCTTGCCTAGGTGGTGGAACTGGTAGACACGCAGGACTTAAAATCCTGTTTCCGTTAAGGAAGTGCGGGTTCGATTCCCGCCCTAGGTACGAAAAGGGTTGCTCCAAAAGAGCAACCCTTTCTCTTTGTATGTTCATCCCTAAATAATAGATGTATTGAAATGGTTCTACTTGAAATATTCTATTCTTTATCTTCAACCTTCTTAGGTGTAGCCTGTCCCTTACCTGTCATAATGAGGTCTTTTAAACTGTCTTGAATATAATGCGTCCATGCGTCGTGACAAATTTGATAGCATTCATATCCCTCAACTAAACCTTGGTGAGTAAATTTCAGCACTGTTTTTTCATTTTTCTCAGACAATTCGAAGATCACATAAGTATCTTTCCATTCTGTCTTATCCTTAGTGAATTTAAAGTAGTTGTCCAATACATGCCAAACTATTTTTTGATTTGGTACCAGTTCAATAACCTTTATTTTCGCTCGGTGTACATCCTCATAGTGATACTGAAATTCACTGTTGAGCTGATCGGTAGATCCATCAATATTTTCTGACCACCACCCCCGTACATTATTAATGGCATCAAACACCTCCTGTGTTGTTGCTTCAACCAATAGGGTTGTGTTAAAATCTTTGCTTTCCATAGTTTTATAATTTTTATTAAAATTTCTCCGCACTTTCATCAAATGCTTATCAAATTTAGCAATCAGCAAACACTATTTTAGGGTGTAAAATAGACTTTATAGTGGGTTGATTTGGACAAAACAATTCTGTAATTTCGTATACATAGAAAAAGGCAATTGATCAGGCAAAATATCTTTGCTTGGTAAAGCTAAAAAGTGAAGCCGATGAAACATCTGACCATATTAGTACCTGATATACAAACGGCTAACAGTACCATTGCTTGTATCGTTGGCGCTTATCAGATTTTTACCGCAGCAAATAGCTATTGGGAGACAAAAGGCAATAAAGCATTGTTTAAAATCGAAACCGCGGGTGTAAACGAAGCGTCTGCATTTATTGACGGTCTGTTGACCATAAAACCTCAGGTGAAAATTTCTGCTCTTTATAAAACTGATCTCATTTTGATTCCTTCATTAAGTACAGAATTTAAGATGGCTATAGAAGGGAATATCTTGTTGATTGATTGGCTACAAAATCAATATAAAAATGGGGCTGAAATAGCCAGTATGTGTACAGGGGCATTTATGCTAGCATCATCTGGTCTACTTGACAAAAAAAGCTGCTCTATACATTGGAGTTCAGCAGATCACTTTAGGGTACTATTTCCCGATGTGCATTTAAAAACTGAAAAAATAATCACTGATGAATATGGTATTTACACCAATGGTGGTGGTTATTCCTTTTTAAATCTTTTGATTTATCTGATCGAAAAATATTACGACAGAGAAGCAGCCCTTTATTGCTCTAAATTTTTCCAGGTGGAGATGGATCGGCAAACACAGTCGCCATTCGTCATATTCACTGGACAAAAGTCACATGGAGATGAAGTTGTAAAAAAAGCACAGCAATATATTGAAGACAATTTTTGCGAGAAAATATCCATAGAAAATCTTTCAAAAAGATTTTCAGTTGGTAGAAGAAACTTTGATCGACGATTTATAAAAGCAACCGGCAACACCCCTATCCAGTATGTACAGCGAGTAAAGATTGAGTCAGCAAAAAAAGCATTTGAAACTACTGGTAAAACCATTCATGAGGTTATGTATGAAGTTGGTTATTCCGATTTAAAAGCCTTTAGAGAAGTTTTCAGAAAGATAACCGGTTTATCACCATTGGATTATAAGCATAAATTTAATAAAGAAGCTGGCATCTAAATAAGAGTAAAACCTAATTCATAAATGAATGGCCTATTTATTTTAGTACGAATAATAAATCTTCCCTAGCGAATTATAAACGCTGTTATTCTCACATAATAAAAAACGTATATTCAGAGACTAGCATGAAAGGTTATGATCATTACTTTAAAAACACAAAAAGAGTCACTCAACAAACTCATGGACATTCCGTTATTAGGAGCATTCCTTTTCTTTCTATTGGCCATGTTACCTGTACCATTACTGTTTATCGTAAACAGTTTATTTGACCTTATGGATAATGCTCTTGTTGAAAAGACTAATGCATTGATTACGGGGGTATGGAACGTGCTACTCACTTTCGGTTTACGGATACAAATCGGTATTTTCTTTATCCCTTGTTGGATCTTGTTTCTGGTCATCGGGATATTTCGGTATATCAAGCTCTCCTGAAATAAGTTATTTTAAATGTTCTTTCTAACAAACAACAATGAATAGAAAAACACGAAATAGATTTTTTGCTGTTGCGATGCTTTTGCCTGTATCTTTTCTGTTTCTTTATTTTATAAATACCAATATCCACAATCAGCTTACAAGAACTATTTTTCAATGGAATAGAAACACCGTAACTGTACAGGCTAAAGTGCATGGCTGGGGGTTTACAGCACATAAGTCAAGATCTGGATCTAGTTTTACTTATGCTTATGGAGTAACCTATATCTTTAATAAGCACACCTATTTTGGTACTGTAAAGATTGTTTCTCATACCAACAAGAAAAATGGCGAACTTTATTATAAACCTTTACCACAACACATTCCATTATTTATAGATACAGCACAGCCACAAAAGTATCTATATAATAACAAACAAGAAACAGGCAGCCAAATGTTCAGTATTATTTTCTTAGCCATCATGGTGGCTTCTGTTTATTGTTTTATTCGTCCTTATACTTCCTTCTATTTTAAAAAACCACATCGAGGATTTAGTGCAGCTAGCAATAATTTTGTGCTAAACTTATTGGCTTTTGTTCCTGTTGTATTGTGTTATTTTTTAATAAAAAATGCGCGACAAGGAAGTGAAACAATATTAATAGATGGGTATAAGATCATCAGTGATCGGACAGCATTTGCCACTCAAATCTTTAGCAACGTAACCACCTACAATGGGCAAACGACAGATTATATTTCCATGGAAATGGATAAAAAATATATACAAAGTAACGATGTGATTAAGGCTTATTCCGATACAAGTTTTGATGATTACGATGAATTACTCGTAGAAAAAACGGAACATGCATCAAGCATAACAATTAAAATTTATAAAACTCCACGTCAAGGTTATATCTATATCCTCACACCGAATGGAAACTATCTTGCAACGCCTTATTTATACCATTAAAAAGAGATTTGACTGCTGTAGTACCAATTGCGGTTATCTATCCTATATTTTCAAAATTTAATGATGATATCAAGTTTTATATATGATATATTTGATCGCAAGAAAAGCTCACTCACTTACATCGTCTCTATTTAAAACATGCATCTGAAAAAAGATACGTAAGCGAAAAGAACAGCAATTGCAAAAACAAGCTACCTATGATCGATAACATCAAAATCACGAATACAGAAATTTTATCCGACAATTGGTACGTACTCAAAAAAATAACTTACGAGTATTCCAAGAAAGACGGAACAAAAATGACCCAAAGTAGAGAAGCCTATGACAGAGGAAATGGCGCCACTATTTTATTGTATAACAAAGAACAAAAAACGGTTATTCTCACCAGACAATTTAGACTTCCAACATTTGTGAATGGAAATGAGACGGGTATGCTCATCGAAACTTGTGCAGGACTATTGGACGAAGACAATGCGGAAGACTGTATCAGACGAGAAACGGAAGAGGAAACAGGATATAAAATCACAGAAGTTCGCAAGATATTTGAAGCGTATATGTCACCAGGATCGGTTACAGAAATTTTACATTTCTTTATAGCCGAATATGCAAAAGAAATGAAAGTCAGTGAAGGGGGGGGGCTTGAACAAGAGGAAGAAAATATTGAAGTACTGGAGCTGGATATTACCGAAGCCATGAATATGATCACAAATGGTGAAATCAAAGATGCCAAAACAATCATGTTACTTCAATACATTAAACTCAACCATATTTTATAGTCGTTGTCTTTTCCATTTAATGCTCATTGCTGAAACTTGTTGTTCGGCAATGAGCATTTCATACTGTTGATTATATATTCAGGTCTTCAGTAAACAGTAGTCTAATTGTAATCTTAAGCAAAAAACGGTTGTTCATCTCCAATTAATTTACCCGCTTTTTTTCGGCTTCATTTGATTGGATAATTTTCTTATCCTGAAATTTTACACCTTTTGAAATCGTGTAGGATAACGATATACCAACGGTACGCGTAGGACGTTTTTGGTAAAAATTAATAGTCATACCGTTATGATTTGTAAACTCTCGTTCTCTTTCTGTGTTAAAGAGATCATTAACATTAAGCGTAACCTTTCCTTTTCCTTTAAGAATACCTCGAGAGACCATCAAACTAGAATAAAATTGATCTGCGTACTTTGTATTACCAGAATAAGATGGGGTACGATAACCAACATATAGATTAGCATCAAACAAAGCGTTAAATTTTAAGGAATTTGATACACTTCCTTCAAAAACTTCTTGCGATAGATCAATATCTGTATAATTAAATTTTGATTTAAAGTAGGACACATTACTTTGCAGATTCCAAAATTTGGTAATCTTCAGAGGAACGAAAGCACTCATTCCATAATCGATTCCATGTTTAAAATTTATATTTTGATACTTAATCTGACGGTTATCAACCGTGCTAGCAAACTGTACTATTTTATCCTGTGTATTCGAGTAAAATAAATCTACTGAAATTCCTTTTTTTAAAGTAACACCCGCTTCAATACGATGAATATATTCTGGTTTTAATTGTGCATTTCCTTCAATAAGAAGAAAATCATCTATTTGCAAAGTATAAGGATTTAAATCTTTAAATGAAGGTCTACGCACTCGTTTTCCATAATTCAAATGAATGGAAGCACCACCGTTAGCAATATCTTGTAATAAAAAGAGAGAAGGAAACAGATTTAAATATTTTTGTTCTACTCTTTCGGAACTGGTGACAGACATCCCATCAATCAATGTTTCTTCAGCTCTCAATCCAGCCTTAATGGATAGGTTTTTTATCTTATGATTGAATGCAAAATAACCCATAATCAAATTCTCTTTGTAAATAAAGCTATTGCTGTACGCACTATCTTGCAACCAATGATCTGCTATAAAATTATTTCTGATAACCTCATTATTTCGTCGCGTATCCACATACTTTAAACCTAATGCAAAGCTAGTACCTGAACGATAATTTTTATTGAAGTCAGTTTGAATACTATATATATTAGTTGTATTGGGAGAAAGATTCTGATATATCTGATCTTCAGCAGTATTGAGTGAGGTCAGACGGTAATCATTAGATTCTTCATTATCATTGTACAAGTGATCTGCAATAATTTTTAAAGCTGATTCTAAAGTATCTATTTTCAACAAATAATTGAACGTAGAGTTTAACATGGTTGGCTTATTCAGCCAATTATTATACGTTTTTTTATAGAGTGTATCGTTGGCAAAGTGATGCGAATTGTTTGTATAAAAATCTTGATCTGAATTAGAAGTCGTCCAGAGAGACTGTAAACCAATACTCTGTTTGTCATCTACTTCATAGTTCATCGTCAGACGAGCATTATAACCATCTAAATCTCTGAACCGTTTTGTATCGCTCAGGTATTCGGAGTGATCGGCATATTGAATATCATTAGTTGCAATATAACGCTGCTTATCTTTTCTGTACCCTACTGCAGCAGCGAGATAAAATTTATTTCTTTTATAATCAAATAAAGAACCGCCATTAAAAAATGGATCTTTGTTATTCTGCGTGTATCTCGCTAGCAATGTAGCTTTTAATCCATCATTTACTCCTTTCTTCAGTACAATCCTCACGATCCCTCCTCCTCCTTGAGCTTCATATTCAGCTCCAGGATTAGGAATAACTTCAACTTTTTTTATACTTTCTGATGGAAGCGATCGTAAATATTCCGCCAATTCTGTTGAAGACATTCTCTGAACGATGTCATTTATCATAACGATTACAGACTCATTTCCACGAATTTTTATATTCCCATTATGATCCACCCATAAACCAGGGGATCTTTGTAATACTTCCAAAGTAGATAATCCACTTCCCAAAATACTTCCCTCAACATTGATGACCATACGATCTGCTAAACGTTGATAAGGAGATTGAACGGCAGTAACATTAACCGTTTCCAATACGGTACTCTCATTCTCCAGCATTATGCTCAATTTAGATCCTTGATCAAAGTCCTCAACAATAACTTTTGTTGTTTTATACCCTAACAACGAAAATTCTAAACGAAGATCTTTACGTTCTATTGGTAAAGAAAGTTCAAAATTACCTTCTTTATCCGCAATTGTTGTTCCGAGCAAATTATCTCCACGAAAGAGTTTCACGGTAACATAGGATAAAACTGAATTTTTATGATCCGTAATTTTACCCGTTAATATGCGTGATTTTATATCCAATCTTTGATTCTCAGCTTGCGAAATCACTAAGATCTTATTATCAATAAATTGATAATTTAAATTATTGTTTCTGGTCACAAGACCCATTAATTCATCAAGAGCAAATTCAGGTGTTGCAATTTTTATAGTCATTTCATCTTTAACAACTTCATCACTATAAAAGATCGAATAATTAGTTTGATGTTGAATGACATCAAATATTTGTTTCAGAGCATGTTCTCCCAACTGAATCTTGATGCGTTTATTTTGTCCATAACTGATAAGTCCGAAAAAAACTGCTATTACGAGAACAAAATATTTTAAGTTTATCGCCATCTTTAACCCCTTATCGAATCGTGACTTCCTTATTTTTAATTTCATATTTAAAAGGATATGAAATCTTAAGAACCTGTAATAACTCTTCAAATTGCATATCTTTTAATGTGCCACTAAACTTCTTCTCACTGATCAATTTATTTGCGAAGATTAATTTGACTTGATATTTTCTTTCTATTATACGCTGAATATCCTTAAATTTTTGATTTTTAAAAACAATGGCATCTTGAAGATTCATTTTCTGCATAGCTAATATTTGTGCATCCAACGTATCAATTTTTAAAAGATCTACGGCACCCTTTTCATTACTCACTAATTTCACCTTTTGATTGGGTAAGACATGAAATACTTTTTCAGGATATCGCAGTTGAGATAATTGAACTTTACCTGTATACAAAACAAGTTCCGATTCTTTTGCATTTGCTGATGGTCTTATCATAAATGATGTACCGACAACTCGTATATTCCAATCGCCAACCCGAATGTTCATCGGTACAGTTGTATCCTTGGCAACATCAAAAAAAGCAGTTCCATTTAAAAGCAGATCTCTATCCGATGCACCAAATGTTTTATTATAACTTATTGAAGAATTACGGTCTAATGTAATTTGGCTACCATCATCTAAAGAAAAAAGTAACTTTTCCCCAGTACCGGTTTTGGTCACCATTTCAAATTGTAGATTATCCTGTGTGAAAAATCTTTGATATAAAACCGTAGTTGCTATAAAAAATACGATAATCGCAGCAGTCATACCCCATATCCTCATCTTTACTTTAGCAGGTCGAATAGCAACTATTTTCTGTTCAGCACTTTCGTTCTCTATCCGACTCCATATGCTATCCAAACCACTATGAGCATGATCATTTACCGTGTTTACATCCTTGTAAAAGGTTTCAAAAACTTTTGTTACGGGTTCATAGTCCTGATTTTCTGCCAGGTAAATATCATAATCACATTGTTCACTTTTGGAAAGACCATCGACCATTTTTTTGCTCAATAATTTTAAAAAATCCTCTTTGTCCATAATTTTTTTGTTGAATATTAATTTAAAACAAGGGGTTTCTAGAAAGACAAGAAGAAACGTCTGATGTTCATCTTGTTATTTTGATTTGATTCTTTTTTCATATAGGTTTCAATATAACCTGTGAGATATTTCATCGCTCTATACAGCTGATTTTCTACCGTTCGAACAGAAATATTTAAGAGTTCCGCAACTTCTTTTTGTTTTAGTCCTTCTTCTCTGATAAGCGTAAAAATTATTTTTCGCTGCGTTGGTAAGGTTTCAATAGCAGCATGAAGCAGACTCCATAATTCTTTATTTATTAATATTTGAGAAGGATCGGGAGAAGACAATTCCATTTCTTCATCCAAGACATCTAGCGGTAAAGATTTTTTCCGCAATTCATTCAAACACATATTTCGAAGCGTTTTATATAAATACATTTGCGGGTTTTTGATTTCTACTAACGTCTCCCTCTTCAGCCATATCTTGACAAATAAATCAGATACAACTTCTTCTACTAAGGCATCATTTTTCAAAAGTTGAAACGCAAAAGTCTTTAATCGAAAATAATATGATTTATAAAATGAGTTGAATGCTTCTTTATTCCCCTTG
Source organism: Sphingobacterium sp. SRCM116780 (assembly GCF_021442025.1). Taxonomy (NCBI): domain Bacteria; kingdom Pseudomonadati; phylum Bacteroidota; class Sphingobacteriia; order Sphingobacteriales; family Sphingobacteriaceae; genus Sphingobacterium; species Sphingobacterium sp. SRCM116780. Next base: position 826,841 of record NZ_CP090446.1, on the reverse strand, counting down.
CTCATTCCGAGAAACCATTCCAATAAATGTATGGAGGATGTATTTGAAATCATATTAATTTTACTTTGTAAATTGCACTATAGCGTCTTCAATATGTTTATACTTTTTATTTGTAAGTGATATATTCATGAGAATTTCATCATAATAAACGATTCTTTAGTAGTAAGACACATAAATTGTAATTAGTACTCATCCTATAATCAATTATTTTTTCAAATTGGATATGTAAATCAGTACTAGCTAAATTTATATAAACTCCAGATTCATAGCAAAATAGAATCTTTTAAAAAATTAAATTCTTCGGGCGTATATTACCCCCTTAGTTCAAAAATAGTTTTTTTTGTTTTATGGGTTCTATATACTTGATCGTGAAGCAAAATAATAATAGTCTTATTTTAAATCTTAGAAAATCTATGAAATAAGAAATTAACAGGAACGATTACCTTTTCAACCACTAAAACCTAAAATGAGTGACTTTGATGTTACGCATTTTAGCTTATCAAAGTATCATGACAAAATAGAAGAAAATGTTTAAAAAGAACCATTCTTAATTTTAAATATTTTCCATATTATATAGTTATATCAACTTCATTGTTAATATAGCTATAAGAGGGGGTTTATAGGGGGTTTATAGGGGTTTAGTAGGGGTAAATCCCTACTAAACCCCTATAAACCCTAACTTACTACTATAGTATAACTTACTAAATTCCGAAGTTAGTATCCTACACTCACTCGTAAGTCTTATGATAAAAAATCCTTCTTCATACAACAGCATTTCAAAAAATAGTACACCTTAAGATTTGTATTTAAGTTTTTTTTCACCTACATTAGTACAAACTTTAGGGGTGTCTGCATCATGTGCAGGCTGAGATTTTACCCTTAGAACCTGATCCGGGTCATACTGGCGTAGGGAAAAGTAAGATGTCTTCATCGTGCTATTACGAGCACTTTTTGTAGCCATTCCTAAAGTTTTTTATTAAAAATTTTTATAGGAATGGAACTTACAATCAATCACCAATCACATTTTTACGATCAACTCCCCTCCTCTTTGGAAGGATTAATGCTATTGGAATTTCCAGAAAAAACCAAAGGCATTGCTGTCGCCGTCAATAATCAGGTTATTCCTAAAACAGCCTGGTCTAATACCACGTTGCAGCATCAAGATCATATTCTCATCATTTCAGCCACACAAGGCGGATAAATTCACTCATTACCTAAATATAATACTATGTTAGAACAGAACATCACCCAAAGCCCTTTTCCAAATTCGAAAAAAGTATATATCCAAGGACAACTCTTTCCGATACAGGTGGCCATGCGTGAAATTACGTTGAGTCCAACCAAATTGAGTAAAGGAGGGATTGAAATCAATCCACCTGTTACCATTTATGACACCTCCGGTCCTTATACCGATGAGCATGCCCAGATTGATATTCGGAAAGGCTTACCTCGAGTTCGTGAAAAATGGATACTGGAAAGAAATGATGTACAGGTATTATCGCAAATAAGTTCCGCATATGGGAAAGAGCGATTAGCAGATACCCAACTGGATGAACTGCGTTTCGAATATAGTCATAAACCAAAAAAAGCCAAAGAAGGTAAAAATGTAAGCCAATTGCATTATGCTAGAAAAGGAATCATCACCCCTGAAATGGAATATGTGGCTATTCGAGAAAATCAGCGTATAGAACAACTAGAGGCGGCAACAAAAGGTATGAATCAACAACATACAGGCGAAAGCTTTGGAGCTCGTACCCCAAAACAGCGCATCACTCCTGAATTTGTACGGGATGAAATTGCAGCAGGTAGAGCCATTATTCCCAATAACATCAATCATCCTGAAAGTGAACCGATGATCATCGGTCGTAACTTCCTGGTAAAGATCAATGCTAATATTGGCAATAGTGTTGTCACTTCGAGTATTGAAGAAGAAGTCGACAAGGCAGTATGGGCCTGTCGTTGGGGTGCAGATACGATTATGGATCTTTCCACAGGAAGAAATATCCACGAAACCCGCGAATGGATCATTCGCAATTCACCAGTACCGATTGGAACTGTTCCCATTTATCAAGCGTTAGAAAAAGTAAAAGGTGTAGCCGAAGATTTGACCTGGGAAATCTTTAAGGATACGTTGATTGAACAGGCAGAGCAAGGAGTTTCTTACTTTACGATTCATGCGGGTGTATTGTTGCGCTACATTCACTTGACGGCTCAACGTGTGACAGGAATTGTCTCTCGGGGAGGTTCTATCATGGCAAAATGGTGTTTGTTTCATCACAAAGAAAATTTCTTATATACGCATTTTGAGGAAATCTGTGCCATTATGAAGCAATATGATGTTGCCTTTTCTTTAGGTGATGGATTGCGCCCAGGTTCCATAGCAGATGCAAACGATGCCGCACAATTTGCAGAACTGGAGACTTTAGGGGAATTGACTAAAATCGCTTGGAAACATGATGTTCAGGTGATGATTGAAGGACCTGGTCACGTACCGATGCATATGATCAAAGAAAATATGGAGAAACAACTGGAAGTGTGTGATGAAGCTCCTTTTTACACCTTAGGTCCCCTGACAACAGATATCGCTCCTGGCTACGATCATATTACTTCTGCTATTGGTGCAGCCATGATTGGTTGGTATGGATGCGCTATGCTCTGTTACGTAACGCCCAAAGAGCACTTGGGTTTACCCAATCGGAAAGATGTCAAGGATGGTGTGATCACCTATAAATTAGCGGCACATGCAGCTGATTTAGCGAAGGGACATCCTGGTGCACAGTATCGGGATAATGCATTAAGCAAAGCTAGGTTTGAATTTCGTTGGGAAGATCAATTCAATCTTTCTTTAGATCCTGATACAGCAAGAGAATTTCATGATGAAACTCTACCTGCTGATGGAGCCAAGGTCGCTCATTTCTGTTCAATGTGCGGTCCAAAATTCTGTTCGATGAAAATCACACAAGAGATTCGAGATACAGCAGAACAAGGAATGATGGACATGTCTAAAGAATTTATAGAACAAGGGAAAGAGCTTTATTTATGATCATTATACTGACACCTGAACAAAACGTCCGAAATGAATTGACTCGGATACATCAACTTTTTCAGGCTGGATTGGAATTATTGCATATTCGAAAATATACCTACTCCGCATTAGAGATGTACGGTTATATTTCTGCAATAGACGAATCCTTTAGAAATCGTTTGGTCTTACATACGCATCATGAGCTTGCACAAAAAACAGCTGTCAACAGGTTGCATTTTAATGAACGTGATCGTGTAGCAGGCAAACAGAATAGCTATACGAAAGACTATATCCTGTCGACATCTGTACATAGTATGGACGATTTTAATGCATTGGATCAGCAATGGTCTTATGCCTTTCTGAGTCCCATGTTCACCAGTATTTCCAAACCTGGCTATGGACAGAACAATAGCGTACAAACGGATTTGCATCTTCGAAAGAATAATCAAGTACAATTAATTGGCCTTGGAGGTATTCGAGAAGATAATATCTCCTTATTACTGAACAATGGTGTTGATGGTGTTGCCTTATTAGGCACGATCTGGAAAAATCAACAACCCATAACAAATTTTAAAGCATGTCTACAGCAAGACCTTTCGTATTGAGTATAGCTGGGTTTGATCCCTCAGGTGGTGCAGGTGTATTGGCTGACATGAAAACCATGGAGCAGTTAAACATCCAAGGGATGTCCGTATTAACAGCCAATACCCTGCAATCCGCAGATAAATTATTCAACGTGGAATGGTTTCCCATTCAAGATGTATTGCATGCCATTGAAACACTTTTATTAACATATCCGATTCAAGTCATTAAAATCGGTATTGTACCTAACCCTTCTTTTCTAGTCAAAATTTTGAAGACTATACAACACCATCGGAAAGACGCATTCATCATTTGGGATCCTGTGATCAGGAGTAGTTCTGGATTTCAATTTTTTAAACTCGACCATTATGAAGGGTTTCCAGCAGGATTAAATCAGCTTCAACTGATCACACCCAATCAATTGGAATATGATTTTTTCCAAGAAAATGGCCTATTGGATACTATAGATACCCAGCAAGTAGCCATACTTCGAAAAGGAGGTCATCGGGAAGAAATGAAAGGTACAGATATACTCTATCACCAACAAGAGGAAATAGTTCTTCCACCAACCATTCCTCAAGCAGGAGACAAACATGGATCGGGTTGTGTATTGTCTTCCGCAATAGCTGCCTATATAGCAAGAGGTTATACACTTATTGAGGCCTGTCGATTGGGGAAAATTTATATCGAACAATTTTTAAACAGCAACCAAAGCTTATTAGGTCATCATCATGTACAGTAAATTACAATATATTTCACAAGGAAATAACGCGTTCGAGCAGGAAAAAAACATCTTATATGCACTCCAAGCAGGAGCTCGATGGATACAACTTCGTTGGAAAGAAGCTAATGATGATCAGCTTATGGATTTAGCCATTCGTGTGCAGAAACTGTGTATGCAGTATCAGGCAATATTCATTATCAATGATCACATCTATATTGCGAAAGTTATCGACGCCGATGGTGTTCACCTTGGATTGACCGATAGTACCATACTAGAAACTCGACAACTGTTAGGTGCTCATAAGATCATTGGAGGTACTGCCAATACGCTTGCTGATGTACAACAACGTATAGCAGAAAAATGTGATTATATCGGACTTGGTCCCTTGCGTTTTACGACGACAAAAGAAAATTTAAGTCCTGTTTTGGGTATCGAAGGTTATGCACATATCATTAACAGTCTCCAAAATCAGGACGTGCAACTACCTCCTATTTATGCCATCGGAGGAATTTTTTTGGAGGATATAACAGCATTACAAACAGTCGGTGTCTATGGGGTAGCACTTTCAACGCTCATTACCAAACAACCAAATCTTGTTCAAAAACTTAAAAACAAATTGCAATGTATATATTAAAAATAGCAGATCGTCAGTTCCATTCTAGGCTTTTCTTAGGAACTGGAAAGTTTGGTCAGCTCAGTCAAATGAAGCAAGCAATTCTCTCCTCAGGATCTGAATTGGTTACTATGGCTTTAAAGCGACTGGATCATGAATCATCATCTGATACTTTCCTAGAAGCATTACAAATACCCAATGTTAATCTCTTACCGAATACTTCAGGAGCTCGGAATGCAAGAGAGGCCATTTTGGCTGCACAGTTAGCACGAGAAGCATTAGAAACCAATTGGGTAAAATTAGAAATTCATCCAGATTCCCGTTACTTAATGCCCGATCCCATCGAAACTTTACAGGCAACAGAACAGCTGACCAAATTGGGTTTTATAGTTCTTCCCTATATACATGCTGATCCTGTTTTATGCAAAAGATTAGAAGAAGTAGGTACAGCAGCTGTGATGCCGCTAGCAGCACCTATTGGGAGTAACAAAGGCTTGCGTACGATCGACTTTTTAGAAATCATCCTAGAACAAAGTCAGGTTCCGGTTATTATTGATGCTGGAATTGGATCTCCTTCTGATGCCGCAAAAGCAATGGAAATGGGAGCTGATGCTGTTTTAGTCAATACCGCTATTGCTACCGCACAAGATCCAATACAAATGGCAGAAGCATTTAAAGAAGCCGTGATTGCTGGTAGAAAAGCTTTTGAAGCTGGCCTAAGTGCTCCCATACATAACGCATCCGCTTCAAGCCCATTAACTTCATTTTTAATCGATTAACAACAGAATTATGCACGCTTTTCAGGAAGTATTTGAACAATATAGCTGGCAGGAAATTAAGCAAAAAATATACAACACTACGCTCATCGATGTAAAACGTAGTCTCAGCAAAGAAAAAAGAAATCTGGATGATTTTATGATCCTACTTTCTCCTGCTGCTTCGCCATTATTGGAAGAGATGGCACAACAAGCACAACGGGTGACTCAAAAACGATTTGGGAAAACCATTCAACTTTATGCTCCGCTCTATCTCAGCAACGAGTGTCAAAATATCTGTACCTATTGTGGTTTTAGTATGGATAATAAAATCAAACGTAAGACACTCTCCAATACGGAACTGCTCATGGAAGCTATGGCGCTCAAATCGATGGGGCTCCATCATATCTTATTGGTCAGTGGAGAAGCAAATAAAACGGTTGACATCAATTATTTCAAAAATGCGATAACCTTATTAAAACCGCATTTCGCCCAACTATCCATGGAAGTGCAACCTTTACAATTGGAAGAATATCGTGTGCTACAGGAATTGGGTGTGAATACGGTCTTGGTCTATCAGGAAACCTATCATCAGGAAGTATATAAATCTTATCATCCAAAAGGTAAAAAATCAAACTTCGAATATCGTTTGGATACGCCAGATCGAATTGGAAAAGCTGGCATTCATAAAATTGGTTTAGGTGTGCTATTGGGCTTAGAAGATTGGCGGGTAGATAGTTTTTTCAATGCCTTGCATATTGACTATCTACAAAAACAGTATTGGCGAACAAAATATACGGTTTCTTTCCCTAGATTAAGACCTGCAGCAGGTGTTGCGGCTCCTAATTTTATCCTCGAAGATCGTGATTTATTGCAGTTAATCTGTGCATATCGTTTATGGAATGAGAACTTGGAGCTATCCATATCGACCCGAGAGCATGAGAAGTTCAGGGATCATATCATCCCCATTGGCGTGACCACCATGAGTGCTGCTTCTAAAACAAATCCTGGAGGGTATGTTGTTGATCCGCAATCGCTGGAACAATTTGAAATCAGTGACGAAAGAAGCATGGAAACCATTCGGAACAAAATTAGACAGGCAGGTTATGATCCGATTATGAAGGATTGGGAAATGAGTTATTCAGGGCAGTAATTAGAATCTCTTATGCAACAATATACCGCTTTTGATCGTTATAGTCGTCAAATTTTCATTAATGAGATCGGTGTTGAAGGCCAACAAAAAATTAGTACTGCCAAAGTATTGGTTGTCGGTGCAGGAGGATTAGGATCTCCCGTACTTCAGTATCTCGCAGCCGCTGGCGTAGGAACTTTAGGAATTATCGACTTTGATCAAGTAGAAATCCATAATTTGAATCGACAGGTGATCCATAATGAACACCGAATACAGCAGAAAAAAGTACACAGTGCTGCTCAATTTATCCAGGATCTGAATTCCTCCATCTGCATAAAATCCTATACCAAGAAAATCAATGTGGAGAATGTAGATGAAATTATTGGAGATTATGACATTGTTGTAGATGGCTCTGATAATTTTACCACACGTTATATCATCAACGATGCTTGTGTACGTTTACAGAAAGTATTGGTTTACGGTAGTATTTTAGCCTTTGAAGGGCAAGTAGCAGTATTCAATCATCAAGGAAGTAAACAGCTACGCGATTTGTTTCCAGAACCACCACATCCGGAAGATGTACCTAATTGTGATCAATATGGGGTATTGGGTCCTCTTCCGGGTATCATTGGTAGTATGATGGCGATGCAAGTCCTCAAAATTATTACGGGTCTTCCTGTCGATAGTAACAAGCTGACAATCGTAGATACCTATTATTGGAGGTTTAATACATTAAATTTTTAATAGGGTTTGAAGAACAGGAGACATAGTATCATACTAATGCTATATTTTTCAGGCATGTATAGATACTTTCAATAACTACTAACACGTACATTATTGATGACGTAACCAAAATAGGCTATACAAGCTGAATCTTGTTGGGTATATAACTCTTCTTCATTAGCTAATTAAAGTAGAAAAAGGAATGAATGATCTCAATCGACCATATATTCGAGATTGTATATCCTAAAATTATCTAGCTTCTTTTGAGGGAATTACAGTTTTACGGTGAAAAAACATTTTGAGGTATCTACAATCTACTTATATTTGTGTTATCAAAAGCGAAAATAGCTCAGCTGGTAGAGCACAACCTTGCCAAGGTTGGGGTCGCGAGTTCGAATCTCGTTTTTCGCTCCACAAAATACACCTTGCCTAGGTGGTGGAACTGGTAGACACGCAGGACTTAAAATCCTGTTTCCGTTAAGGAAGTGCGGGTTCGATTCCCGCCCTAGGTACAATAAAAGCTCCTCTTCTGATGAGCTTTTATTGTTTTTCGAAGCGTTATATTTTCCATTGTAACCGACTGGAACATCATTTATCCATTCCAATTATATTCTTCAACACTAATCTTCTTTTGGAAACACAATATGGAGCATCTGCGTTCGATTAATCCGCATGCGGATAATTGGATACAAATCTTATCAGCCAAACGGAAGAACAATTTTTATTTGTTTCTACCAGCCGGCTATACGCTATTGATTCAGTCCCTAAGCAGGGATGCTTCAGGGTATAAGCATACTAAAAGCGTTATTCAAGAAAACACGATATTTGAAACTGGTAAGGGTGTGGTAAGAGCGTACATAGTGCGTTATAGGTATACTTTTTATACTGTATGTACGCTTAGTCTACGCTTATACCCTGCTTAGGCACTACTTAGGCACTACTTTAGCTCTACTTATGAATAGTATGGAAGCTAAGGAATGTCTCGTCCTGAATTGGCTATACAGCATTTGATTGATTATCCTAGATTAGCTATACACCTTGTGCATACAATCCTATAATAACTATACACTATTTTCATAGTACTGAAATGGCTATACATTCGGATATTTCAGTAATGTAGTTAATTTTTCTCTGCTTTTTATGTTTGCTTCATTTCTTGTATTTTGAATTGGATTAAGCCTTCGGCGACTTCAGTTGATATAGCGGTCGAAGAGTCCCCTATATCAATTGAAGTGCTGTTTTTAGCATTTACACTTTCTTGTTTTTTACGTTCCCAGTTGACTTTTCTGTAGTTTTTCCAATTTTTGTTTAAGACCCCGGTTTTTAGATGTGCCTGGTTTGGGGTAAGTGATTCACAGCTGTCATGGGGCCTAAGGTTATTATAGATGTTGATGGCATGGTCTATTTTATCCCGTAATTGTATCATAGATCCCGTATTTCGCTCTATTTCAAACTCTGATTTAAGAATGCCGTTGATCCTTTCTGCAATGGCATTATCATAAGGACTTCCGTTCTGGGTCATACTAACGGCTACTTTTTGCGTTCTCAATATATCTATATAAGATTTACTGCAGTACTGTGACCCGCGGTCTGAATGATGGACCAGCGATAAATGGGGTGTTGTCCTTTTTAATACAGCCATCTCCAGGGCCCCGATGCAACCTGCTGCCGAGAGATCATTTTGCACCCGATGACCCATAATCTGATGAGAATAAGCATCCGTGATCAAACTCAGGTACACAAATGAGTTGTTCAGGGTCAGATAGGTAATATCACTCACCCAGACCTGTTCGGCACGGATGATTTCTATTTCCTGGATCAGGTTGTCATATTTGTGCATCCAGTGATTGGAATCTGTAGTAATGCTGCGCCTTCGGCGCCTTTTGACAAGCATCCCACGGCTGCAGAGCAGATCAAACAGATAGTCCCGTCCTATAGATATGCCATGTTTCAACAACGGGTCCTTTAGCAAAAAATGCAGTTTTCTGGTGCCCAGCTTTGGTAGGTCAGCCCTGATCTGACCTACTTCCCGTAGCACAACATCCTGAAGAAGAATATCACGTTCAAGGCGCCACAGATAATCATAATGGGCATGTCTGGTCTTGCCAAACAGTGAACATAGTGTTTTAACACTTACATCCGGTTCCTGTAACCGGAGCGTGATCACGGTTTGGCCCCAAACTTTTTTCTGATGTCCACATGGAATTCTTTACTTGCAATATCAAGCATTATTTCCAGTGACCTGATTTTCAGCTCCGCCAGCTTTAAAGCATCGGTGGCAATATTAGAGGATACAAATTCTCTCTCTGCTGAGGGGATCTCAGCAGGCAATAAATCTATCAGTTCCTGCTGCCTGAGTTTATAATGACGGATCCACATATTCACTGTATCACGATTCCTCGCATTATATTTCAGCATCGCCTCCTCTATACTGATATGGCCCGAAACGATCTCCCTGGCTATACCCTCCCGTTCGCAAAGGCTACGTAGTTTAATCTTATTCTGTTGATAAGAAATACTCCCATATTGTTTCAACCAGGTATGTATAGATTTATAACTTATTCCATGACGGCTACAGACTAAAGCTAAATTCCCTTCACGTTCAACCTCGGATACCACTTCCCGTTTAAAGGAGTCTAAATAATATCGCCCAAATTTCTTGTCCGCTTTTTCTATTGACATCTTCTAAAGTACTATTTAAGAATTAATAAGTCTGATGTATAGTTTTTTTAGGACGAGACAGAAAAATATAATAATTTGCAGTACTTGAAACCATTGATTTGGGACAATAACAGATATCGAGTTGAGAATTCCGAAATTTCTTTCCTTAGTTTTAAATGAATAAAAAAGTCTATTTCTAAAAATTATTGCTTCACAGCTACAATAGTTCTACCTATTTTACAAGCATAGATACATGCAACTAAAAAAAACAGTCTTTAATCCTTAAAAATAAAATCCAATATTTGAGGGTGTTACATGAAAACTTAAAAAAATCATAAAGCTAAATTTTGAATTTAGAAAAATCACCGTATATTTGCATCACCAAAACAGAAAACAACTCGTTGACTGTTGGAAATGCGAAAATAGCTCAGCTGGTAGAGCACAACCTTGCCAAGGTTGGGGTCGCGAGTTCGAATCTCGTTTTTCGCTCCACAAAATACACCTTGCCTAGGTGGTGGAACTGGTAGACACGCAGGACTTAAAATCCTGTTTCCGTTAAGGAAGTGCGGGTTCGATTCCCGCCCTAGGTACAAAATCCCTTTGATTATCTGATCAAGGGGATTTTGTTTTTTATACCCTCCAAATCTCATAAAGAGCCTCCGCTCCAAAAGGGGATCAACACCAAAAGTTGTGGATCTGTTTAAATTTTAGGCATACAAGCGAGTCAATCTAAACAGGAAAAAATATCCCTTTCTAGTTTAAGTGTTCGCTCTTTCAGCGGTCACTTAAACCCAATATAAAATCGAAGACTCTGTCTGGGAATAGAGCAGAACCAATGAAATTTAAAACTGAACAATGACAACAACATATGGATTTAAGGATAATAGTGTCCCGCATTTTATAACTTTTGCAGTTTCCAACGCTAACGTTTATGCCATAGTATTTCGGTCTGGAGACCAAGTTTTCAAAGAAGATTGAAGTGGCCCTTTGGAACACTTCAACCAGAGAAACAATCCACTACTTTTGTATAAGATCCGTCAAAAGCTACAACACTAATTTTGTCAAACTGAATGACAAAAGATGAATCATCTAAACTTCCTTAAAGATTCAGATAAAGAAATATTTACATGGTTCAAATTAGGTATTTTCCTATATTTAAATAAGTTTACATAAATATGAAAAGAAGTCAGCTGCTAACAGGCTTAACATTCATTGCAATGAGTATCATACTACATGCCTGCGCTCAGAATAAATCTACAAAAAACACGGATAAACAAAATCCACTTTTAAAAACAGGATTTATCATCGGGAATTACAAAATCGTTCCTGACGAGCAGGCCATTTATCGATTTGAAATGACTGGCGGTGTAGATTGGGATGGTTTTAAATACGAAAAGGATCCTAAAATTGATTTCAACAAGACAACGTTGTATATTATAGGAGATTTTATTTACCTAAAAGAGGATCTACCCTTTGGTAAAATGGATCTATCTCAACTCCGGATCATGCAACAAAAAGAAGGAGATATGCTATTGACTGATTCCAAAACAACTGCGCTACTGAGCAGGAGATACAAAGAGGATGCCTTTCCTCCTATTGCCATTGGAAGCTATTCGAAAGTGAATGACTATATCTATAAAAAAGGAAACCTGTATTATTTATTGACAAATCGCTATGCTCTTCAACAAGCGGATTTATCAACTGTCGATGTCGCAAATTTGAAACATATTGATGACAATTTCTTTTATGACAAAAACGCTTTATATTATTTTAACGAAGAGACAGAAAACGAACTAAAGCCGACCATCGTCGCCAAAAGCAATAACCAAAATCCTATTGTAGAAGAGCATGAACGTTATTTTTGCTTTGAAAATAACGTATTCGCGAAAACAGATAATTCTCGAATAGAAAAACTTGATCTGGATCGTACAAAAATTAAGGAACTTGTTATTAACGCTTATAATAACAGTTCGTTTGTTACGGATGGACATAATTATTATGAATTTAACTATGGTTATAGCAATCAAGAGAAGAATACTTTTGGTTATGGAAATCAGATCATCACAAAAGCCAAAACGTCCCTAAATCTATTAGCAACTAATTTTAAATTTCGTTATTTGGATACTGCTCAGAAGGAAGGATTGCTGGTCACGAAAGATATTGGAGAAACAGAATATATGACTCCTGAAGAAAATTTTATTGCACAGGTAGATGGTCAATATTTTCGATTTTTCCGTGGTCAGGATAAACCACAAGCCTTGGACAATATATGGATTTATAATGCCACAGCTAAGAAAAAAGAATTGTTAGACCTTGCCTCATTAAAAACATTTGATGTCGAAGAACTTATATGGTATAAAAATGTATTATACTATGCTGGTTATGTCGTAGATACAGAAAATTGGGACTTAACACATTTCAAAAGAATAGAAAAAACTAATTTTTATACCGATGGAAATCTTGTGATCTATCTGGGAGATATATCAGGTATCAGCATGATCAACAAAAAGGGAGAAGAAATGGTCGATTTCTCAGAAAATATCGTCCATGATATCCATTTTTCAAAAGATCTAAAAATCATCAATAAAGATGCACTGACAGATGACCATTCTATCATTTATAAAACGCAAGCCATAACATTTAATGACTTGAAAATGAAAGTAAAGGTTGTATTGCCTTAAGAAGATTGTGATCAACATGAAACATAACAACATTAACAAACAGCTGAAAAACTCTTTTAAATTAATAAGCCCTGTATTCAGTTTGCTTCTTCTTATTGGCTGTAACAATTCTTCTGTTTCCAAAAAGGAAGTAATTATTCAGAAAGATAGAGTCGTTCGTGATACGATAAAGTTGAATGGTATACAGAGGAAATACGAGCCAAATACCGTAGAACAAACTGCGGATACCATTGCAACGATTTCATTTCCAAATTTACAGGTGGCAATCAATAGATTGGTGGTGATGGAGCAATCTTCTCAACCAAATAAAGACCCCTCAGATTCTCTTATCCTTTCTGTAGATCTGGGAGAATCCATAGAAGGGCAACAAATCAGCTTATCCTCAGACAAATTTACAGACTTAAAAGTTGAGCAAAGCTACGAAACGAGTGTTACCATCATGAATGAAGGTCCTCACTGCGATTTGTTGGACTGGAAACATTATACATCAGCATGGAAGTTGTTAAGTAAGAATAATGATGGCCAATTTATTGGGGCGAGTTACGGAGACAAAGAAACACAGTATTTTCCAGAAGTTAGTACTGAAGAGTTAAAGAAAGCGATTCAACTGCACTGTGGTACAGACTGGCATGATTTGTTAGAAAATATCAAATCAATCCATGATTACCCATCTGCAGTTGGCATTAGTCGTTATTTTTTAAGAATTACAGGAAGGGATAAAAAAACTGGGCAAGAGATGCAAAAAATGATCATATTAGAAAATCCAATGGGTTGCTGATTGCTACATTTAAAACAGAAGAGAAAAAAGAAAAGTGCTGAGTTTTCAGCACTTTTCTTTTTTAATAATCTATTGCTAAGATTGACCTTAACGGGATCAATACACCACTTTTTATCTGAAGATATTTATCTGATAATGACCATACGGTCGTTTCTACTCTTTTAGGACCAGCTTCCGTCTGAAAGGCGATAGAGGTCTTCGATTTAAATTCATTTCCCAACCGCACAGCTCCTTTTAACTTCTCTAAAAACGTTTGACTTTGATCTTCATTCGCTGCTACTATTTTGAATGAAGCAATCTCTTCTTTTTCTATCAATTCTCCGATCATACTTTCTATTAATTTACAATTGACAATTACTTGATTAAATAAGGTATTTCATATATAACGTTACTAATTGCGATAACATATGTTTAACCTTAATTAAATGTAAGGAATACTTGATAAAATCGCAATACTATTTAGTTATTAACATTTATTTTACAAAACGATTATACTGACTTGATTATAATAACTAGTTTTGTTGAAATTTATCGTAAATGGGCAATTCAACATTCGAAAAAGATTGGGAAATCAATTTTACACAGTGCTATTCCAATGGCAGAATTAGATATTCAGATCTTTCTAATCTACTTCAACTGACAGCGGGGGAGCATGCTACACATGTAGGTTTTGGATTTAGAGAAATGGCCAAAAATAATCAAACTTGGGTATTAAGTAGAATCCGCCTAGAAATTAATCGCTTACCCAAATGGATGGATACTGTCACTATAAAAACGTGGATACAACAACTCGAGGGAGCAAAATCCATTCGTAACTTTGAAGTATTTGTCAATCAACAGCTGTATGTTACCGCAACGACTTACTGGGCAGTCATCAATACTGTTAAAAGAGGCCCTGAAGAACTGGCGATTCCATTGGGGGATTTCCAAACTTTTCCAGAGCGATTCAGTACGCAAAAACCCTTTTCCAAATTGAATCTTACACAGCATGTAAAACCTATCGATAGTTATACCGTCAAAATATCTGATTTAGATATTGTCAATCACGCTAACAATGTGAAATACTTGGATTGGTGTATGGATCGATTACCGATGGAGCTGGTATTGACCAATCAGATACAAGTGATTGAGATGAATTACTTGAAAGAGTTAAGATACAATAATACTGTTGAAATTAACGGCAATTCAACAGAGAAGGGATATTTTATGACTGTTGCCAAACAGCAACGCATTTCATTTGCTCTAGAAATAGAAACAAGATAAAAAAAAGAGTACTTCTTCTCGAAGTACTCTTTTTTTATTAAAGTGCAAAAGCTTTATCGCCTTTTTTGTATGGATAATTACCATCAAATTTACCAGGAATCTTCACATACCGCAATGCTTTTGTTAATCCCAACTCGGAATTAAAATAGCCTGTTAGTGTCAACTGCTTAAACAAAGTAAACCAGTGAGGTGCTTTCTCTTCTACATCCCTGTACAACTCATTTTGCTTTACTGCATTTTTTTCACGCTCAGCTTTCGTTTCTTCATCTTGTTTCTTGTTAAACTCATTGGCTTCTTTATCCAATAGATTAACAAAATTTGTACGCTCTTCAGCGGATAAATCCAAGAAATTTTTCTTCGTTAACTCTTGTGCTTTTTTATCTAAGTTATTGATACCATCCATGAAAACTGTCTGTTGTTCATCTGTATAGCAATCTCTAACCATTACTGGAATAAAACTACCTACACCAGCTTCTTTAGCACCAGGAGTAGATGTTTTAGGTAAAATAGCTTCTGCTAAGTCACCTAATAAATCGGTCGTCTTAGCTTCAAACAAGGATTCAATCTGTTTAGTAGCTGTACGAGAACAACCCTCAAGAAAAAGGCTTGAACCAATGACAACACCGCCCATCAACATGGCTACACGTTGAATTGCTTCTCTTCTATTCATAATCAATCTCTTTTAATACTTAAAATGTATAATTTAATTCCCAACCTGCACGATAATTACGTTTGACAAATTGATTTACTTCATCAAAGTTAGTCACACGCATATTCTCATTATCCCATAACAAACGTAAATTTCTTCCTGGATACTTATCGTTAACTCTTAAGTCAGATCCACGGATCGCTAAGTTGGCCATCAATAAAGCTTCTGTTAATGGACCTGCAATTTCAAAAGGAGAAGACATTTCCATATTACCGTAACCAGCAATACAACCCTCTACCCATTGTGCCCAGTGACCATCGGCTCCACCTTTAACACGCGCATATTTCTGTGCTGGATTTGTATAAGTTGCAGACGTAGGTAATAATCTTGGATTCGCAGCATACGTATCCGCTAAAATTTTACCTTTTGTACCAATAAATAAGATACCATTACCACCGTCACCAAATTTTTCATTCGGGCCAAGTTCTTCTGGTCTTGGTGGTTGAATGCCACCATCCATCCAATGTAGTTTCACATCGCCTGTTGTTTTTGCAGTTTTCGGGAATGTCATCACTGCATAACTTGAAGGGGGGCAACTTTCAGGGAAATATCCGCGTTTAAATTCGTCTACATAGACAGAACCCACTGTTGCTTGTACATCTTTCACATATTGAAGGCCATAGATACTAAACGGAGCTTCCATATTGTGACACCCCATATCTCCTAATGCACCCGTTCCATAATCCCACCATCCTCTCCAATTGAAAGGAAGTAACTTCTCTACATAATCTTTTTGAGGAGCAGTACCTTGCCAAAGATTCCAATCTAACTCTTTAGGTATCTCCGCTTTTTGCGTTGGCCATTGAATTCCTTGTGGCCAAACAGGTCGATCGGTCCAACAGTAGATTTCTTTCAAATCACCAATCATACCGGCATCAACCCACTCTCTCATTTGTCGAACACCATCTCCGGAAGAACCTTGGTTACCCATTTGCGTAACCACTTTATACTTCTTCGCAGCATGTGTCAACGCGCGAGCTTCCCATACATCATGAGCCAATGGTTTTTGAACGTACACATGTTTTTTCAATTGCATCGCTGCCAAGGCAACAATAGCATGTTGATGATCAGGTGTTGATACAGAAACTGCATCGATATGTTTATGCTCTTTATCGAGCATTTCACGATAGTCTTTATAAAATTTTGCTTTCGGGAACTTCTTTACAGAATCCGCTGCACGGCGTGTATCTACATCACATAAAAAAGCAATATTTGCTTTTCCACTTGCTGCAAAGTGAGCGACGTCAGATCCCCCCATTCCCCCTACTCCTACAGAAGCAACATTCAACATATCACTAGGAGCAACAAAACCGGGACCTCCTAAAACATGACGAGGTACAATGGCAACACCAGCACCAAATATGGCTGCTTTTTTTAGAAAGTCTCTTCTTGAATTTTTATTTTCCATAATTAAAAATAAATAATGATTATAGGTTACCTTTTTTCAATTCACTAACCGCAAAATCAACTGCTCTTGCTGTTAATGCCATATACGTTAAAGAAGGATTAACACATCCCGAAGATGTCATCGCTGCTCCATCCGTTACGAAGACATTTAAAGCATCCCAAACTTGGTTATTCCCATTCAATACAGATGTTTTTGGATCTCTACCCATACGAGCTGTACCCATTTCATGGATACCTTGACCAAAACCATATACATTGTCATATGTATACGCATCTTTTACGCCAATTTTCTCCAACATCTCTTTCATCTCGTTCTGCATATCGGCACGCATTTTCTTTTCATTATCTTTGATTTCAACATCCATAGATAAAACAGGAAGCCCCCATTTATCTTTTTTAGTTTTATCTAAACTAATTGTATTTTCATGATAAGGTAAGGTTTCTCCGAAGGCCGTAAATCCTATATTCCAATCGCCAGCTTCCGTAATCGCATCTTTCCAAGCACCACCTACACTCATCTCAGCAACCGCGCCAGACCAACGACCACGACCGGCACCTCCTTGATAACCAAAACCACGAACATAATCACGTTTTTTCTCGTCTCCGGCTACATTCACAAAACGTGGTACATATAGACCCGTTGGTCGACGTCCAAATACGTAGCTATCTAAATAACCTTCTACGTTTCCACCGGCACCACAACGGAAATGGTGATCCATCACATTATGACCTAATTGTCCACTGCTACTTCCAAGACCACCTTCCCAAACATCGGTAGCTGAATTCATCAATACCCAAGTTGAATTGAATGCAGAAGCATTTACGAAGATAACTTTAGCAAAAAATTCGTAAGTTTTATTCGTCTCTGCATCCATAATTTCTACCCCTTTAGCTTTCTTCGTATTCTTATCGTAAATGATCTTGGTTACGATAGAAAAAGGGCGCAAGGTTAAGTTACCTGTTGCAACAGCTGCAGGTAAAGTTGCTGACTGTGTACTGAAATAAGCTCCAAAGTTACATCCCAACCAACATTGGTTCTGATATTGACAATTGACGCGGTTATGGTGAGGAACCGTAATATTAGCTGTTCTTCCCATAATGAAATGGCGATTACCACCATATTCTTTTTTCAAACGTTCTGCTAGATCTTTTTCGACAATATTCATCGCCATTGCAGGCATAAAATCACCATCAGGTAATACATCTAAACCATCACGATTACCGCTGATACCCGCAAATTTCTCTGCATAACTATACCAAGGAGCGATATCTTTATATCGGATAGGCCAGTCTACACCGTGACCATCTTTCAAATTTGCTTCAAAGTCCAAGTCTCCCAGACGGTATGACTGTCTTCCCCACATCAAAGAACGACCACCTACGTGATATCCCCTATACCAATCGAAACGTTTTACTTCTGTATAAGGACTTTCTTGTTCATTCACCCAATAATCTAGGTTTTTTTCATTCAAAGGATAATCTCTGCTTAATACAGGACGCTCTTTGATCATTTCTTGCGTACGACCTCCTGCATGCGGAAAATCCCACGGATTTTTATTCGGCGAAGGATAATCTTTCACGTGTTCAATATTGCGACCACGCTCCAACATTAAGGTCTTTAAACCCTTTTCTGTTAATTCCTTTGCTGCCCATCCACCACTGATTCCTGAACCAATGACAATTGCATCATAAGTGTTATTTTCAGCCATTTTATTTATATTGTTTAGTTTAGTATTGTTTATTAAAATTCAAACTTATTAAGACTCTAATTTATTTTCTACCTTTTCATCTTTAAAGGCTACTAAGAAAATAATGAAAACAACAAAGGCGATTCCTGCAGGAATAATCCATGTTTGTTTCCAAAAATCTGCCACACTTGATTCTTTCAAGTATGCATATTTTTCTCCTATAAAACCAGCAACCCAGAATCCGATTAATTGACCTACTCCATAAGTCGCTAATGTGATCAAGCCTTGTGCAGCACTCTTGTATTTGACACCTGCTTTACTATCGGTATAAATCTGTCCTGAAACAAAGAAGAAATCATAACAGATACCGTGTAATGCGATACCAATTAACAGCATGAAAGAAAGGTCTCCTGCATTGCCATAAGCAAATAAAATATAACGCACTGCCCATGCTAGCATACCTACTAGAATCGTTTTCTTAAAACCAAATTTCGTAAAGAAAATAGGTAACGCTAATAAAAACAAGACCTCAGAAATCTGACCAATAGTCATTTTTCCAGTCGGGTTTTCCATCCCTATTTGATCTAAAAAGGCATTTGCGTTTTGATAGTAAAAAGCTAAAGGGATACAGATCAAAATTGAAGAAACAAAGAAAATTAAGAAGTTTCTATCTTTCAATAATTTGATTGCATCTAGACCAATAATGGATGCAAACGATGGTTTTTGATCCGATTCAATTTTAACTGGAGGAGTTTTAGGTAACGTAAATGAAAAAAGACCCAACACCAAAGAAGCGATTGCGCCCATTAAAAAGGTATTTTTCAAAGCGCCTCCAGTAGAAGAAGCTGCTGAATCCCATTTAAATAAATAACTAATAGAAAGACCAGCGATGATCCAACCTATAGTACCCCAGATACGGATATTGGAGAATTGTTTTTCCGGATTACTCAATTGTCTGAAAGAAACCGAGTTCACGAGAGACAATGTTGGCATATATAGTACCATATAAGCCAAAACGTATGGATAAAATGATGATATTGCTGTTGCATTATACATCTGATACATCAATACAGCACCAATAATATGCAGTACCCCTAATATACGTTCCGCATTAAAATAACGATCGGCAATCATCCCAATAATAAAGGGCGCTATAATCGCTCCCAAAGATTGGGTAGAAAAGACATTCGCTATTTCAAGCGGTTGTGCCTGTAAATTTTTAGTTAGGTAAGTACCCAATGTAACGAACCATGCGCCCCAGATAAAAAATTCCAGAAACATCATGAACGATAGTTTAAATCTAATTGATGTAGACATTATAAGTTTATGTTATTATTGTTTTTAAAAAGTGATTCTATAAATAATTGGTTTTACTAAGACAATTTAGCATAAAAAAAACAATTGTACAAGTTACACTAAGAAATTATCAACTTCTTTATAAGCGTTCAGCAAAGTTTCTTCACCAGCTTTTCCACTTTTTGAAACACCATGCTCCATTCCTAACACGCCCTTATATCCCTTATTATGAAGCCATTTGAACACATTCTTATAGTTAATCTCACCTGTAGTTGGTTCTTTTCTTCCTGGATTATCCCCTATTTGGATATACGCAATTTCATTCCAACATTCATTCATTTTATTAATAATGTTACCTTCATTCTTCTGCATATGATAAATATCGTATAGAATTTTACACGAAGGACTACCCACTCCCTTACAAATTTCGTAAGTCTGATCAGTGTGTCTCAAAAATAAATCAGGGGTATCACTTAAAGGTTCTAACACCATGGTTATTCCATGTGGTTCAAATATTTCGGCCCCTCTTTTCAATGCTTCTATCACATTCCCCGTTTGTACCCCAATCGACAACTCGCGTTGGTAGTCACCTGGAACCACCGTTGCCCATTTGGCATTCACACGTTTGGCGATTTCAACAGATTCTTTACATCCCTTTAGAAAAATATCGATATACTCCTGCTTTCCTGCTGCTAATGTATTGGCACCGTTACCCCCCTTCGGAACAACAAACACGCCCATTCGCATACTTAGTCTAGCCAGCGTTTCGCCAATTGCCTTTTGCTCGGCAACGCTACGTTCCGACAGTCCGTTGTCTTCAATACTTTTAAAGCCTAAATCGTGCATATATTTTATTTCATCAATAAAATTTTTACCTGCACTGGCGCTAAACATGCCCTGATGGGGTGCATAGTCTAAGTTAAATGATGGTACAGTCATATCTTTTTTTTGCTTTGATTGTTCTCCAAATGCGTTTAAACTAACAGCAGAACCAGCTGCAAGTAATGTATTTTTTAAAAATTCAGCTCTTTTCATAACGTTATTTTATTGGTTATTTTAAGAAAAAAGTAGAAAAACCTGTTGAAAATTTTTCTTCTATTTCCCCGTTTTCATTCTTAAATATAATATAAACTTCTAAATTCTTTCTTCTTTCTACAAAATTGATTACCTGATCGGGTGTCAATGCCATAAAATAATTATCCAAAGCATCTGCTTCCATAGCTGTTTTTGCATAAACCGTTACACTAATAATTGGACTCGCAAACATATACCCAGTCAATGGATTCACATGATGGGTAATCTTTTGGTTTCCACGCATCATAAACTTTTCAAAATTACCCGCAGTAGTCAATGCTCCTGATTTGATGCGAACCACTTCCGTTTTCAATTGTTGATCATGACGAGCAGAAGGCCTTTCAATACCTATTTTAAAAAAATCATCTTGTAAATTTTTCCCCTTTACTCGCATTTCTCCTCCCAGTTCCACAATATAATTTTTGATATGCTTGCTTTCGAGAAAATCTGCTAAGACATCAACCGAATACCCTTGAGCAATACCGTTGACATCGATGCTTACCATGGGTTTTGATTTTTGGAGGTAAGGAACTTTCCAGATCAGCTTATCCATTCCTACAGATCGTAAAGTCGTTGAAATCTCGTTTGAATCTGGAAAATGATTGACCTTTTTAGGACCAAATCCCCACAATTGAATAAGCGGAGCCACGGTGATGTCAAAAATGCCCTCTGTAATACGATTGTACTCAAACGATGCTTGGATGACCTTTTGAAAATGGGAATCGAGTTTTACTGTCCCTTCCCTAAGTTGATTAAACTGACTAATTGTTGATAACGGATTGTATATCGACATGGATTGATCAATGACTTGCAGTATACTATCAATCTCATTTTTTGAAATCGTTTCTTGTCGATCAAAATAGGTAATGTGATAAGAAGTACCTTGCGCAGGGCCTGTTAGTACTATTTTGTAGGGTGATTTTAAAGAATAAGAAGTTTGTTCAGCTCGTGCGGAGCCATTACCGCACAAGCTAAAAAAACTAATTAAAATGGATATCCATGATTTAAAATACATGAATGCATCCGTTATATTAAATGTATAAATTTGTATTCTGACCTGGTATTGCTACCGGGTAGAAACCATCTTCTTTTGGCAGCAGCTTCGGCAATGCATCCCATGCATAATTGGTCGGCATAATATCAATATTCGATTGCAGGGCAGCATCCCATTTGATTACTGTACCTGTATAACAAGCGATACGGCCAATGATACCGGTTAATGTACTATATGCGCCATATTCAGCATTATTAAATTTGTATTCACCTTTCGAAATGGCTTCAAACAATTCTTTATGCTCTTGTTGGTAAGGATTCGGATTCCCTTTCGGATCATGACGATAGATTTCATTGCCTTTTGCATCATAAAGAACAGCTTGTCCGCCTCCAGAAAGATACACCCTTCCTTTGGTTGCTTGAAACTGCTCATCCACACGGTTGGTCACTCCTTCGAAGTGTGCACATTGGCTATAAACCACCGAGTTATCCGCATAAGTAAGTTCTAATGCAAAATTATCATAGATTTCACCATATTCTTTGCCTGTACGATGGGCACGACTACCTGTTCCTTGAATGCGTACTGGATAAGCACCTTTCACCCAATTAGCAATATCAATATTATGCACATGTTGCTCTACAATATGATCACCACATAACCAGTTAAAATAATACCAATTACGCATCTGATACTCCATCTCCGTTTGTCCTGGTTTACGAGGTCTCACCCACACACCGCCACTATTCCAGTATACCTGTCCGGCCACAACATCACCAATAGCACCATCATGAATTCTTTTAATTGCCTCTCTATAGTTTGTTTGATATCTTCTCTGAAGACCAACAACAACGTTTAGTTTTTTCTTTTTAGCGATTTCAGCAGCAGCTAACACCTTCCGGATCCCCGGGATATCCACAGCAACTGGTTTCTCCATAAATATATGTTTACCTTGACGTACAGCTTCTTCAAAATGAATAGGGCGGAATCCTGGAGGAGTTGCCAAAATAACAACATCTGCTACTTTAATGGCTTCTTTGTAGGCATCAAAGCCAACAAATTTATGATTCTCCGAAACATCAATTTTATCTTGCCATTTATCCTTTAATGTTTTATAAGTACTCTCCAGATTATCTTTGAATGCATCAGCAAGTGCTACTATTTTGATATTGAATCCTGAGCTTAAGGCATCAAAAGTTGCTCCGGTACCACGACCTCCGCAACCAATCAATGCGACTTTAATCACATCACTTCCTGCGGCAAATGCTCCTGTTAAGGGCATTGCGCTCAAAACGGTTCCTCCAGCGATCGCTGCTGTCGTTTTTAAAAAATCACGACGTTCAAATTTTTCCATATTTTAGGTATTTTAGGTTATTATTATTGATTAATAATCTTTAATTGGAGCTTTATCATAATAAGCTAATATTTCTTCATGCGATGGTGGGTTAACGGGTCTTACTAACCGCATCCCCACGAAAGGAGCTTCTGGAAACCACCAATTACTTTTAGGAATCTGTGGATCCAATTGTTTCCAAAAAGGATCAGAAGCCAGCCTAGCTGCACTTCTCAAATCTACCGCCTCACTATCAAAAGAACCTCCTCTTACACTATTGGGATATAATGTCGTGGGAACTGCCACTGGATTACTAGCCACTTTACCAGCAAACTGTTGGTAATAATCAGCTATATATTGATCAAAAGTCCATTCGGAAACATTTCCATGCATATCAAATAATCCCCATGCATTTGGTTTTTTCTGCCCGACTAAATGTGTTTTACCTTCACTATTTCCTTTATGCCAAGCATATTGATCCAGCTGTGTTGCATCGTTTCCAAAACTATAAGCTTGATCACTTCCAGCACGACAAGCATACTCCCATTCCGCTTCAGTCGGCAAGCGATAAAATACACCTGTACGTATATACAACCATTTACAGAATTGAATCGCATTGTAATGGGTCATCGCCAAAGCAGGATGCCCTTCTTTCCCCATACCAAAGGTCATATCCAAATAAGGTTTTGTTGGACGAGTGACCGCATCCACTTCAGGCGCAATCTTTCCTTCAATGCTTTGTGTCAACTCATAATCTTTATACAGGAAAGGTTCAAACAAATTCCAGGTAACTTCATATTTACCGATCCAGAAAGGATCAATTTTCACTTCATGAATAGGTTTTTCATCTGGTTTCACATCACTGCCTTGTTTAAAAACTCCAGCAGGAATAGCAACCATGTCAAATGTCAATTTTGTGCCTTTTATCTCCTGTACGTAGTTTTCCAACTTCTGTTGTGCCAACGAGGCACTGGACATTCCTAACAAGATAATAGCAAGTAAACTTTTACACATTTTTGTTTTTCTATAAATAATTGGTTTTCAAACTTTGATGAAGTTCTATGTATTATTTGTCTAATATATTAATTCATTGTGTATTATAAACAATAAGTAGCATAACTTTTTTATTACAAAGGCTTATTATCTGAACAATATAAAAACAGGAAGGCCTGTAAAACTTTGTTTTACAGGCCTTCTTTATTAAATTTTTTCGAGCTACAGTAAAATTTTGCGACTCACCTCTTTATCAATGGTAATATACCCTGGATAGAAAATAGACTTACCTCCCACCTGGATAGATGGTTTAATCTTGATTGTAAATAATCCCTTTTTTGTATCTGAACTAGATCCGATAAAGCTTGCCAGATCACCATTGTTGATTAATTCATAAATATTAGTATTCAATCGAACAGAAGCGACTGTTGATTGTCCAGGATCTAAAGAAACTGATTGATTCACGATCCCTTCTGCTAATTGTTGCTTTTCAAACAACACAATATACTGAAATTGATTAATTGCTGCTTTTTTCAAGGTTGGATTCTCAATCTTTAATCTGATAACCGCATCCAAGGGGATATTTTTACGCAACATACCCAAAGCAACACTAGGCAGAGATGATAAGTCAATTCCACCACCTTTGATCATTTTCTGAATGGAGGTTCCTGCCACTCGAACACTATCAACAGATTGGATATCGAACTTACATTTTCCAAGGTTTTCAATTTGAGCCTTTTGTCTACTAATTCCACAGCTACTCAAAAGCGCTATGCTCAACAGCGCCACTAGCCAATTCTTTTTCAACACGTTTATCATGATTTATTTTTTCCCTCCAAATTTATAAAGAACTCCTAAACTATTAATAGGATGTCCTGCTTTTAAATAATCATTACTTTGAAGACCGAAATTCATTCCTGTCATATATTGTACTTGCCAACCTCGTCCAACTTCCATACGTGTATAGAACACAGGCTCGATGAACAGATTATTCTCTTTCTCTGCCGCTATCTTGTCAATCTTAAAATCTGTCATATCCAAGTGCGATAACCTGACAATCGTACCGTAATTCAGAGAGCGATCACCTCCAAACAAACGAATCTTCTTTCTTCGTGTGGAAGAATAATTGACTTGAACGAATATCTTATCAAAATCCATATCCCGAGTTTCGACAACAGCCTGTCCAGCAGTTGAGGATCGTTGATCTACTTCATTTACCACCCCTTTTCCATAACCAGCATATACCTCAAAAACACGATTACGATATTTTCCAAAACTAGTAAAATAACCAACACCTAGCTCACCCATTTTTTGAGCAAAATTCGTAGGACTCTCTTTATGGTCGATATAAGAACCATTTGCGATCACACCGATATGATCGGTAATAGCCAGTCCGCCACTAGCAGAGATATTTCCTTTTAAATTGATATTTCCCGACACATATACCTCACCAGCGTCTTTAAACATGGGTGCCGCAGGTACATTCGGCATATACATAGAACTACAAGATGACAACAGTAATACAATAACTGCCGGGATACTGTAGGATAGACTTTTAGAAATCATGAATGTTTAATATAACCTATAAACTGCATTTCATAGATAAAATTGTACCAAACTCCCGTTCAGTCGCAAATAATTATGAAAAACACCAATAAAGAACTCGTTATTAAGCTTTAAAATAAAAAAGGCGTTAAGTGAACTTAACGCCTTTTACAAATATTGTGTAGCAAAACTTATGCTTGTTCTGTAGGGATTACAGATACATAAGATTTATTGTTTGCTTTTTTACGGAAAACTACTTTACCGTCAACTAAAGCGAACAATGTATGATCTTTACCAATACCAACATTTAAGTCAGGATTGTGATTTGTACCACGTTGGCGAACGATGATGTTACCAGCGATAGCAGCTTGACCACCGAAGATTTTGATACCTAAACGTTTCGAGTGTGACTCACGGCCGTTCTTAGAACTACCCGCACCTTTTTTATGTGCCATTTCTTTATCTTAATTTAAGACTAGTGTCTGATTAAAAATTCAATTATAATGTAATACCAGTGATCTGGATTTTAGTGAATTGTTGACGGTGACCGTTTTTCTTTTTGTAGCCTTTACGACGTTTTTTCTTGAAAACGATAACTTTATCACCTTTTAAATGAGACAAAATTTTAGCCGAAATTTTAGCACCTGCCACGTTCGGAGTACCGACTGTGAATTTACCACCATCTTCTGCTAACAATACATTGTCAAATTCAATACTAGCGCCTTCATCTCCTTGTAAACGGTGAACAAAAAGAAATTGGTCTTTTGCAACCTTGAATTGCTGTCCTGCTATATTTACTATTGCGTACATTGTTAATAAATTAATTAAATGTGTTTATTGTTAATGAACGGCAAAAGTAGCAATTATTATTCACTTACAAAAATAAATTATACTTTTTCTTGTTACCAAACTGCTACCCTTTTTTCTGGTGCTACATACATCTTTGCCGTCTTAGGAATATGAAATGCCTGATAAA
Organism: Sphingobacterium sp. SRCM116780; assembly: GCF_021442025.1. NCBI lineage: Bacteria > Pseudomonadati > Bacteroidota > Sphingobacteriia > Sphingobacteriales > Sphingobacteriaceae > Sphingobacterium > Sphingobacterium sp. SRCM116780. The sequence goes on along the minus strand of NZ_CP090446.1, from coordinate 799,892 downwards.
AAGCTTCCATATGATACAGAGGTCCATTGATACGAAACTCCTCTGGACTATGTGGATCTACTTTCAAGCGCATACGCATTCTTTCATCACTATTTTTCACCCGCCATACTTGCGCGAAACCCAAAAAGAAACGTTGATCTGGTGTAAAACCATCTATTTTAGTTGATTCTTTTCCTTGTTTTGTTTTCTTGAAAGCATCAAATGCAATGTTTAGTCCACCAATATCTGCTAAATTTTCGCCTAAGGTCAATTTACCATTTACATGTTGATTATCCAGCAGCGTGAAGCTATCATAAAGCGAAGCTACTTGGCTGGCTTTCGTCGTAAATTTCGCAGCATCTTCTGGCGTCCACCAATCTTTCAGGTTTCCTTCTTTATCATATTGACGACCTTGATCATCAAAACCATGCGTCATTTCATGTCCAATCACCGCTCCAATAGCGCCATAATTGATCGCATCATCAGCATTTGCATCGAAGAATGGGAATTGTAAAATTCCTGCAGGGAATACAATCTCGTTATAAGGAGGATTGTAATAAGCATTGACTGTTGGTGTTGTCATCAACCATTCTGCCTTATCAACTGGTTTTCCCATCTTGTTAATCATCTCTTGATAAGCATGACGTGAAGCCGATTGTAAATTAGCATAATAGGTGTCCTTATTAATTTCAACATCTGAATAATCTTTCCATTTATCCGGATAACCGATCTTTTTGGTAAAAGCCTCTAATTTTTCAATTGCCTTTTTCTTTGTTTCTGGTGTCATCCAATCTAATTTTTCAATACGCTCACGATAAGCAAGTTCTAAATTGTTCACCAACTCGATCATTCTCTTTTTCGCCTCAGGTTTGAAATATTCATCCGTAAATAATTTACCCAACACTTCACCTAGACTTCCATCAACAGTCGTTACCATCAGTTTCCAACGTTCTTTCTGTTCTTTTTGACCATTTAAGGTTTTACCGTATAGTTCAAAGCTAGCATCCCGAAAATCTTTTGTTAAAGCTGTGGCTGAGGAATTCAATACATCAGCTTTCAATTTCAGTTTCCATGTATCTAGCGATTCAGATTTCAGCAAGTTATTCAAAGCAACATAAAACTTTGGTTGCTGCACCAATAAAGTATCCGTTTTTATCGCTAATCTATTCAGAATATCATTCCATTTCAGATTAGGTGTTTGTTGTTGAAATGCTGTTACTGCTACTTTATTGTAATTCTTAATCGGATCACGTAATTCAACAGGACTTAAATGTGATTTTGCTATTGCTGTTTCTAGTTTCAAAACAGATTCAGCAGCTGCCTTAGCTGTAGTTTGATTACCAGCCAATGTAAATAATTTGGTCAAGTAGTTGGTATAAACTTCCCTGATTTTCTTCGCTTTATCATCTTGATCCAAATAATAACTCGCCTCAGGAAGATTTAATCCCCCTTGTACAAAAGTAGCTGCGTTTTTATTGCTGATTCGATCATCAGCAGCAATATAAAATGAGAACAAGTCCCCATCCCCTTCTTTAAAACCATCGGCACTATAGGCAATCAGTTCCTCTATTGATTTTAGACCGTCAATCTTTTTCAGTTTTTCTTCGATTGGTTTAATACCCAATTTCTCGATGGTTACGGTATCCATTCCACTGGTATAGAAATCACCTACTTTCTGTTGATCACTTCCTTTGCTGCTATTTGATTTTGCAGCTTTCTCTAAAATACCGTGAAGCTTCTGTAAGTTTTCATCATTTAAGATATAGAATGATCCCCAACCAGACTCTGAAGCAGGAATAACCGTATTCTTAATCCATTTCCCATTGGCATACATAAAGAAGTTATCCCCAGGATTCACGGTTGTATCCATTCCAGACACATCAAAAAATACCGTTCGCTCTGCTTGCTTTTGATCAGAACTTGTATTGGATTGGCAACCAAATGCTAAGGCTGCAAGTGGTAATAAGGACCACAGTTTTTTATTTACCATAATTTTCTAGTTTCAAATACCTTAGTAAATTTAGATTTTTTTTAACGAGAAAATAACACATTTCAAGTAAAATTGTTTTGGAAAATAGAATTATACTTCTATTTTTGCCAACAGACTACGGAGAGATGTCAGAGTGGTCGATCGAGCACGCTTGGAAAGCGTGTGTACTTAACGGTACCGAGGGTTCGAATCCCTCTCTCTCCGCCATCAAAAAATAAAGCCCAACTACAAAGTTGGGTTTTGTTGTTTATAGGGTTTTGTAAGCTTGCTTAAACAAAATCGTATAAACAACAAAAAGAATGAGCGTAGCGAATGGCTTTGTTGTTTGATGAAGCCACCCCCCACCGGGGATCATGGAGTAATCCCGTTCTTTTTGCGCTAATGAGGGTGTTCATCAATAAGATCCTCTTTTTTAATATACAAGCAACCCTTTTATTTTCAGATAATTTACACATAAATACAATTAAAAATATTAGTATTCAGAATTTTATCTTCTAATTAGTTATAGGAAAAAACACTAATTTAATTTACGGGAAAACATAGTGTAAATTCTTCTTCTTTTTGTATTTTCGATAAAATATGCCATGATTTAACTAATCAATTAAATACAGAGTATGGAAGATAATTCTAAAACTGATAATAATTATACTTTTTTAACGAATCAACCGCTAGGTGAAGATTTATTCAAGAACAAATCCCAAGAAAAAATTGCTTCAGTAATTAGTTCGAAAATTATAAATGAAGAAAAATTCAAAATTATAGGGATAGACGGAACCTGGGGATCTGGAAAAAGCAATTTAGTTCATCTAATTGAGAAAAAAGTTAAGAATACTCATTCATTTTTCATATATGACGTTTGGGGACATCAAGAAGATGAGCAAAGGAAAGCAATCCTTGTTGAATTGACAGAATTTATAAAAATTGAAGAGGGACTTTTAAAGCAAAATGGAAATAATTGGGAATCAAAACTTAAGGTCCTTTTGGCAAATTCTAAAGAGACCATTACGATAAATCAACCATATCTAAGTGTAGGATTTATTTTTAGTTTATTATCAATTATATATATACCTTCTGTAAATGTTTTCAAAGACGATGTATCGTCCTATTTCGAGATTACATCCATATTGGGAAAAGTCCTTTTGGTTATGGCACCAATACTTATTGTAATTGGTATTTATTTATATAACTATTTCAAAAACTGGTTATGTAATGGTAAAGGATTTTCGTCATCGTTTCGAATCTCTGCAGAAGAAACTTTTCAAGTTTATACAAATAAACAAAAAGAAGAAACTAAAATTGAAACAATTTCAGAAAACCAACCCTCTGTTCGAGATTTTCAAAAATGGATGGAAGAAATTGATAATGATCTAAATAAAAAAATTGTAATAGTTTTTGACAATTTCGACAGATTGCCAAAAAAGCATATTTTAAATATATGGTCCTCAATTCACATATTCTTTGCTGAAAAAGAATATAAAAATATTAAAGTCATTTTACCTTTCGATAGGGAACATGTTCAAAATGCATTTAGTGAATTAAATGGATCAGATAAAAATAAAACATTTGGCGATGATTATGTAAATAAAACATTTGATATCGTATTTAGAGTTACACTTCCTATCATGTCAGACTGGAAGCAATTTTTTGAAAATCAATGGAAAAAAGCTTTTTCAAGTTTTGATAAGGATGAATTACAACTGGTAATCCAAGTATATGAGTTTTTAAGTAAAAAGAATACACCAAGAGAGATTATTGCATTCATTAATGAAGTTCTAACAATAAAGCTTTTAGATAAAGCCTTTAAAGAAAGATATGTAGCAGTGTTCGTGCTAAAAAAAGATGAAATATTGGAAGATCCATTAAAGGCTATTACGATATTAGATTATCTTGATGGTTTGAAATCTATATACCATAATGATCCTGATTTTGCGAAACAAATTACAGCCATTACATACCATATTGATGTAGATGAAGCTTTAGAGTTAATTTATACTCAAGAACTTATAGATTCATTAAATAAAAATGATATTGAGAAATTGAATTCAATCTGCAATTCTGATTTTGCAGATTCTATTTTTATTTCAGCATTATCAGATATTCAAGTTCTGGATAATCCTATTAAAGCATTGTCAAAAATTGATGACGAATCCAAGATTTCAAAATTACTTGTAAGACAAGCATGGAAAAAATTCTATTATCAAGCCTTACACAGTAAAACTATAATTGAAAAGTTAATAATTGAAGATTGGCAATTAGTACTGATAGAAAATTATAGTGACGAGGAATATTTAAATAATCTTTTGCAAAACTATAATCAATTATTGACAGATTCAAATGTATTGGAATATGTTGCTCTATTAGATTTAATGGTTACAAGGTTAGGACATAACAGAATTTATCTTCTATTAAAATCTAAAGATATCAATGCCGCAAATCTTGTTGAATTAATTAACCAAAAAGGCAGTGAATTTAAAGATTATAAATTATCTGCATTTGGCACTTCTGTTGATCAATATTTATCTGAACAAATTATTGATGTGTTATTAGAACTTAAACATTCAGAAGTAATATGTGACAATTTTAAGCTACCTAAATATAAAGAATTGTTACAAACAAAATTTACAGCCTTTGTTGATCAAAATAATATCGAAAAAGCAAATGATGTCCTTATCAAACTTAAAGAATTAGATAAAGGCCAAAATGCAAGACTGGCAGATCTACTCGACGAAAATCAGATACATACGCTTTATATAAATAATCCCTCTTCTTCTTTACCAATAATAAATGATCTCATAGCAATGAGAATAGCTGAGGGTACAAATTTTCATCGAACTTATAAACCTAGTTTTGAAGCCATACTTGAAAGGGAAGATGTTGAAATGGCAAAGAATGTAGGAGAAACATTGCTTAATTATACTTCATATGGTGATCTTTTGTTAAATAGCGAATATTTTAAAGATTTTAATTTATTTAAAAATTCTTTACTTTATATCTTTTCAAGTTCAATAAATAGAGAAATTAAAAACGTTCCTGCAATAATAACTGATCAATATTCAAAACTGAAAGAGTCCTTAGATATAGAAGGTAGCAAACTGTTAAAAGAGATAAATAACAATCATATTGACTTTTCGTTAATTGTATTAAATGAATTAGATGACAGCTTTATACAGGATTGTTTTAATTTTAGAGAGTTTCAGATCTCTAATGATTTTATAAAGCAATTCAATATTCAATTTCAAAATTTAAATCAGGATGGATTAAAAATGATATTTGATAAAGGAGATGATATTTATTTTAAATACTTTGATAATGTGGATTCTGATTTATTAACCCAACAATCCTTGGACGTGTTCAAAGAATGTTTTCTATTAAAAATTGAACAGGAAAAAATAAATGAAAAATGGTACAAGATTTTAGGAAAATATGAATCAAATAATTCTTATTTGTCTGTTGTTAATACACTTAAAGATCTAAGAGATAAATTTTTAAATAATAATCCAGAAATAGATTTAACTACCGCACAATATTTATTAACTCTTTTTATTAAATACGGACTTTTGGATGTTAATACTGATGTTTTTAGAACAATTATTAAAAACAACTTTTTAAATTATGATGAATTCGTAAATATTTTAATTAAGGAATCTGATTTCGTAAAGAAATTTTATCAGAATTCTCCAAATTCAAAAAAAGAAGATTTCAGAAATATAATTAATGAGTTAAGATCCTCAAAACCGAAGATTGAAGATTTAGCGAAAATTATTGGAATGAGAAAGCCTAAGGACAAAGATGGTAATGAATAATTTATTCCCCACCAATAATATTATCAAAAAATTAATCTGGTATAGATTTAATAAAATGGGTCTGAATCACAACTAGTGAAAATGGGCTTTCTTTATGATTTTTCTTATAATAGAGTGCTTTGCAAAGTTGGGTTTTATTGTTTATACGGTTTTGTAAGCTTGCTTAAACAAAATCGTATAAACAATAAAAGAAATGAGCGTAGCTAATGGCTTTATTGCTTGATGAAGCCCCCCATCAGGGATCATGAACATAATGCCCCTTACCTTTCTGACGAATTAAAAATAAGATCTGAAACATGATTATTTTTTAAATTATGTCCTAAATTTTCCTTAAATTTAGTAGTACAAAAACTACGCTATGAAAAGACCTATTTTGCACCCATTACTATGGTGTGTATTCCTCAGTTTTCTGTTTAGTTTTACTTCTTCTGCCCAAAATCATCGAGTTACTTCCATAGAACAGCAATCTTTTTCAATTAAAATGGATTTTTTACATTGGTGGATTTTATCAGGGGGTTGGAAGTCCTGTTTATCATAAAGCATTCAACAAATATCTTAGACTATTTGAATCATGGAGTAGTATTAAAGTTATGAATCTTAAACTTCATCAAAATGCAAAATCTACTTAGCTTTTTATTTATAGCATATACAACACTGAGCTCGTCAATATGTTTTGGTCAGTCAACATCAATACTTGCCAACGAAAACGGACTTGTATTACAATACAAAAAATTGGATAAAATAGGTAGCCGGTATGATGAATACTGTAAAACTACTTTTGATATTTATCAGGTAGAAGGAACTGTTATAAACAACAACAGTGATAAAGCTGCCATGGTTACAGCAATTTTAAGTTTTGAAGGTCAGGCCTGTAATAAGATCTATAGCAATGATGCACCCGCAGGTGGAGAGGTTATTAATAAGATGTTTAATCTCGATATTGCTCACCTGACGAAACATCAAACCCAATACTGGGTCAATAGATATGTTCATCTTCTACCAAACGATAGTATGATAGCTAGAGGCTATGTGGAAGTAAAGCAAGGAGAGCAGGTCCCTGATCCTGATAAATACTTTACCTATGAACTGATTCCATCGCAAAATACCAGCTCAACTGTCAATGTTGAAGGAAAAACCTCTGCAAACCAACCTGTAAAGCCAGATAATAATACCTCAAAATACAATTCACTCATTTTAGGGGAGTGGTATTTTAATAGTTTGACATATGAAGATGAGAACGGAAAAGAAGTCGTAGAAACTGATAACTCTGGAAAATATGTGATTAAATCTGATGGTACCGCTATTCAAATTGCATACGATAAAAAATACAACATTAGATGGGAAATATCGGAAAACGAAATTCATTTCATATATGAAGATGGCCTTAAAATAATTCGTGAAATATTACAGTTGGACAATAAAAGAATGGTTTTGCAGGGCGCTTCGGAATCAGTAATGGGCTTTATGAAATTTACCTATACCAAAAAGTAATTCAAGTAGTCCACTAAATGACATAAATCGGAAAAATTTCTAAACTAATTAGGATAAGAAAAACATTATTAACCATTTAATCTTCATCAAAATGCAAAATCTACTTAGCTTTTTATTTATAGCATATACAGCACTAAGCTCGTCAATATGCTTTGGTCAGTCAACATCAATACTTGCCAACGAAAACGGACTTGTATTACAATACAAAAAATTGGATAAAATAGGTAGCCGGTATGATGAATACTGTAAAACTACTTTTGATATTTATCAGGTAGAAGGAACTGTCATAAACAATAACAGTGATAAAGCTGCCATGGTTACAGCAATTTTAAGTTTTGAAGGTCAGGCCTGTAATAAGATCTATAGCAATGATGGACCTCCAGGTGGAGAGGTTATTAATAAGCTGTTTAATCTAGATATTGCTCACCTGACGAAACATCAAACCCAATACTGGGTCAATAGATTTGTTCATCTTCTACCGAATGATAATATGGTAGCTACGGGTTACGTAGAGGTAAAGCAAGGAGAACAGGTCCCTGAGCCTAGTAAATACTTTACCTATGAACTAATTCCTTCTAAAGGGAATGAAACAAATAGTAAAACCGAAGGTACCGCTACTGTTGACCCGTCTGAAAAAACTGCTATTTCAACCACAGGAGAAGACAACCATTCTAAACTTATTGTTGGAACATGGACTATTACTGAAGATGTATATGTATATAAAGATGGTAAGGAAGTTCAAAGAGGTGAATTATTTCAATCTTTTGTATTTAGAGCTGATGGAAGCGGAAGAGATATTGGAAATGGTGAAGAATATGACTTTAAATATTTTATATCTGGTAATAAGATTAATTTGGTCTATAATGATGGTGAAAAATCAGCTAGTGAAATAGTGAGACTGGATGGCTCGATCTTGATTTTTAAATTCAATTTTCCAGATGAAGATAATACTGGAATAGCTTCTCAAGTTTCAACTTTTAAAAAAGAAGAAAAATAGTAAATGTATATTTACGTCTTGGATTTATTGACTGCTGAAAGAACGAACACTTAAACCAGACTGGAAATACAGAATAGCGTAAACAGAAAAATTAAAAAATAAAGTTATGAGAACAATCAATCCCTGGATCAACTTCAATGGAAATGCTGAAGAAGCATTCACTTTTTACAAATCAGTTTTTGGCGGAGAGTTCACAAAGATTATTCGTTTCAAAGACCTTTCAAGCCCTGAATTTCAGGTAGCAGAAAAAGATGCAAATAAAATAATGACCATTGTTTTGCCTATAGGAAAACACAATGTGTTAATCGCTAATGATGTTCCTGAATTTATGGGACGGGTAAACGAAAACGAAAACAGGTCTAAAATATCAATCAGTGCAGAAAGTCGTGAAGAAGCAGACAGACTTTTTAACGGACTGTCAGCAGGTGGAAATATTGAAGGACCTATTGACGACAGTCCTTGGGGTACATATGCTGGAATGTTTAGAGACAAATATGGTATTGAATGGATTGTGGAATTTGACCCAAATGATAACGAGCGAGTTTAACTGAAGAAGAAGCGATCCCTTATATGGCGCCGAGAACAATGTCTTTAGGCGAAGTCAACCATTTGTTCGTAAAGATTGAATTTACGGTCACCTCCCCTCTGGTTTATTGTTCCAAAGGGTCAATAAATCCTCTTTTAAAAACTCCAGTCTCTAGACCGAAATACATCGCTAAATCTATATTACATTTTGGATTTATTGACCGCTGAAAGAGTGAACACTTGAACCAAACTGTGTGTCCATAGCTCGTTTATTTTTTGAAGGTATTTTCTAATTTTTCTATACCAGCAATAAAGTGTGAAACATCTTCTTTAAAGCCAGACAGTTCAAATTTCAATAATGTCGGTATAGCAAACTCTTGTGTTATGATGTCTGCTGATAAGGCAAAATCATGACCGAAATTTCTATTGCCGGAGACCGAAACGGACAATAAATATTTACTGTTAAGTGATGCAAAATGAAGTGATAGTTTTGGACATTCACCCATTGATGCTGTATAGGTTACCAAATGTCCATATTCATGGATAGAATGTTGAACATCTACAATATTGCTAAATTGCCAATGGGGTCGTTTGGCTCTTATCTTGTCGATAAACCGCCGAACATTATTTGTCTTACTTTCGTAGTAAATAGTCGTATTCATTAGCTATTTATTTAATCCTGAAGTATTGTATCTGACGTTTATGTATCCATTGTAAATTCTAATGTTCATTCTTGAAAGTAGGTACGATAAAGGGATTCAGTTTCCCTAGTTTATATCACAAAGGGAAGTAAATACTTTGTTTTCCGGAACAACATCCATAGAGGTTCGTTTAGTAAAATTGTTCCTATGTCTAACGAATAGATAAGCTCATTTGTTCATCATTTCTCCAGTATATTTTTTCCCACCCTGGTTTATTGTTCCGAAGGGTCAATAAATCCTTTTTTGAAAACTACGGTTTCCAGACCGAAATAGAACACTACAGATATATTCTATTGGATTTATTGACCGCTGAAGGAGCAAACACTTAAACCAGCCAGTGGTATTTTGGTTAGGCGTAGTCCTCACATACAAGTTCTTTGAAGAGCGAATAGTCAGTGCTATTTTGAAGATGCTTTCTGCCCTTCAAATTATTCCATTGCAACATTGTTGAAGGAATTAAAGCACATTTTGAATGTATTCAGCAAGTTTCGGATTTTATGGCGACTTAACTATATGAATCTTTGTATAGAAATTTAAATTAAATAGAAATGCAAAAATTTAAAAACAAAGTGGTCTTAATCACTGGTGGAACAAGCGGAATGGGTTTTGCCACAGCTCAAGAATTTATTTACGAAGGGGCAACTGTAATCATTACTGGACGTAGCAAAGAAACAGTAGATAAGGCGATAAACAGTTTAGGTTCAAATGCCATTGGTCTTGTATCAAATGCAGGAAAATTATCTGATATTTTCGATTTACAAAAGCAAGTTCAAAAGCACGCAAATAAATTGGATGTTTTATTTATAAATGCCGGTTATGGTAAGTTTGCACCCATTGAAATGGTTGACGAAGTTCACTTTGATGAACTATTTAATATGTTGGTCAAAGGAACATTCTTTACCGTTCAACAAATGTTACCAATAATGAATGTAGGAAGTTCTATTATTTTAAACACCTCTTTCGTAACAGCATTTGGAATAGAAAATTTTTCAATTTATTCTGCAGCAAAAGCTGCCGTTCGATCATTCATAAAGACATTTTCTGTTGAGTGTACAGCAAAACAAATCCGTGTAAACGGAATAAGCCCAGGTTATATCAAAACCAATATTTTTAATAATACAGGTCTTTCACCTGATCAAATCGAAGGGGCAATAGCAAGCATTACCCCCACCCTTCCATTTAAACGTTTTGGTGAAGCTTCTGAAATTGCTAAAACAGTTGTATTTCTTGCATCTGAAGATGCTTCATACATACATGGAGTTGAGATTTTAGTTGATGGAGGGTTATCGAATACTAAATAATATAAGAAAAATCAATAGTAATTCTTTTGTTGCATAAGCCACTTATGTTTTCTTTTTTCCTAATTTAGAAGCATGAATTAGCCTATGCTAAAGTTGATACAACTTTCAAAGTTTCAGCTTACTTCTCCACGGTTACCAAGCTTGCAATGTGAGTGGTCAAACTATGACAACACAATAAGTTCAATACACATTGATATAATTTTAAGAAGACAAAGATGAATACGACAATAAATGAATACCATGATAATTATAGAGAGCAGATTTTGACCGTTTGGGAAAACTCGGTTCTTGCCACACACAACTTTTTGACTCCATCCGACTTTGAAGAAATTAAAGAACTTGTAAAGAGTATAGATTTTAATGACTTTCAAGTATTTTGCTTAACAAACGAAAAATTGGTACTGGGTTTTATTGGAGTTATGAACCAAAAAATTGAGATGCTTTTTTTAGATCCAAATTATTTTGGACATGGACTCGGATTGAAATTATTAAATTTTGCAGTAAAAGAATTAAAGGCGAACACACTTGATGTCAATGAACAAAATACAAAAGCTATAAAATTCTATCAAAAGTTTGGATTTCAAACATTTGAGAGAACTGACAAGGATGACCAAGGTAGGAACTATCCACTGTTAAGAATGAAATTAGCAGAGTAATAATAAAGCCCGAATAACATCGGGCTTTGTTGTTTATAGACTTTTGCAAACGACGTTTGATCAAAAGGAAATTATTATATTATTCCTTAACGAAAGAACAACACGTTACTTATTTATCTTCCTAAAGATGATAATCGCCATGAGAGGAGCTATCGAGAATAACCCAAATAGCCACAGCGCAGCTTGTTGACTACCGGATACACCACCGGGAGTTAAAATACCTGTAGCATTAGCCACTAAACCACAAAGAGCTGTTCCAAACGCTGTTGAAAAGAGTTGAACGGTCGTAATGGAGGCAGATGCTTTTTCTTCTTCCCCTTTTGGCGCAGAAGATAATACTTTCGTTAACAAATGAGGCCACCCCATTCCAACGCCAACACCAATAGATAGAAGAAAAATACACATCGCTACGAATCCTATCCCATTTGTGCTATGAAATGAAGGTATGATAAAAGACAAGCCACACAGTCCGACAAAAACAATCATGATTCCTATGGATATTAAACGGATGACTTTATTTTGTTTAGCGCCTGAAAAGAAAACCGAAGATAGCGACCAGCCTAAACCAATGAGAACGGTTAAATAACCCGCCTTCAGAGGTCCAAATTTATGGATCTCCCGCATAAAATAAGGAATATAAATTTCTACTGCAGTACTGATCGTAAGCAAAGCCATAATCATATAAGTTGCACCCAAAGATGAAGTCATGTTATAGCTACCACGTGGTAATAAACTATTCGTACTTTTTTTATCTGTAATGACCATGATGACGAACAATACAACAGCTATTAAAATTCCTGATAGCTTAATAATGACATGCGTACTAGCAGCACCCATTGAAACAGCCAATGTCGCTGCAGTAATTAAGATCAATTTACTCCAAGGAATAACCGGTAGTGCTTTCGTTTCTTTTATGCTTTTAGGAAGTACGACTTGAATGAGTATAATTAACAAAAGAGCACATACGGCAAGCGTCAAGAAAGCCATACGCCAATGACTATATTGAGCGAAGGATCCTCCAATTAATGGTCCGAAAAAAGTGGAAACACCCCACATCGCCGAAACAAGTGCCATCGCTCTTGGCCAAAGCTTTTCTTGGAATAAAATACCGATCATCGCATAGGATAATGCAAACAATAATCCTCCTCCTATTCCCTGGATAAACCGTCCGATCAGTAAGATATACATGGCAGGTGCAAGGGTACAGATTACTGCACCGATAGCGAAAATCAATGCAGCCAGGGTATATGCTTTCTTAGGCCCCTGCTTGATCAGGTTACTGGATGAAATTACTGAACCGATGATTGCGGCAACAACATAGATCGTAGTTGCCCATGAATAAAACGAAAGTCCTCCGATTTCTTCGATCACGGATGGCATAATGGTGGTCGCCAGATAAACATCTGTTGCATGGAGTATCACTCCTGCAGCCAGTGCAATAGCCCTTAAACCATTCTTACCAGAAAGCAATTCATTCCAACTTCCCTTTTCTTTTTCTGCGATAGTAGCCATAATTTTAATTTGATATGGCTCAAAATTAATCGTTATAAAAAGGGAAATACGTCAAGTATAGGGGTAAATACGACCAATTTTACCTATTGCCTTTATATTTTAAAGGCGTTGTACCCACCTTTCTTTTAAAAAAACGACAAAAGTGAGAAGTTGAATCGAAACCAAGAATTCCTGCTATTTCTTTGATACTTTTTTTTGAGTATTTTAAAAGATATTGAGCCTCCATCAATAAACGTTTGTGCACAATATCCAATGCAGCCGTACCTGTTTCTGACTTAATGGTATCACTCAGATATTTAGGACTAATATTTAACAGACTGGCATATTCTGCAACTGTTTTTATGGACAGAAATTTCTCATCAACCAACCTCTTAAATGAATAAGTTAGCTGATATTGTCTATTCATCTGTTTTTTAAATAAAAGAAGGCAATATTCACAAGCTCTATTATAATCATATAATAATTCGATGATTTTTAAACGGATTATATTTAAGTAAAATGGACCCTGCTGTTTAAATTCATCTTGAATATCCTCAAACTTATGACGTATCTTCACCCGATTTTGTTCTTCTGTTAACAGGTAAGTAGGCGGATAATCGGGATTAATATAGACTAACTCCTCAATGACAGGGTCTTTCACATAACTCTCCGTAAGAAAATCTTTTTTAAATAATATGACATCTGCTCGAAAGTCATCAGAGCTATCTGTGAAACAGCAAAGTTGATTTGCTGCTAATAAAGAAATGGTGTCTGGAAGAATTTCAAAAGTATGATATCCTGCTGTTACATGGCAAGTACCAGTGATACCTATAATCAAAAAATAATGTTTTGGTTTAAATGGAATTAGGTTTGCCAAGGGAGCGTTGAAAGTGACAATGGCAAACTCGTCTAGATAAGAACAACTGTTTTGAATGTCTGCTATTAACGTATGGTTGACTATGTTTTTGTCATCTATAAACCGAGAAATCGTTGTTTTAATATCGAAAAATTCTGTCTCCATTCCAAATAAAATAATAGCCTAATTTCATATAAAGATAAGCAAACTGGATTTAGAAAATATGGAGATTTCTTGTGCTTAATTATCGATACACAAAAAATGGTTATCACATCCCTTCCTCCATTAAGAGTAACCCCCTCGGTTTAAATGTTCCGAAGGATCTCTTAAACCTTTTTTGAAAACTAGGGTCTCCAGACCAAAATATACCACTACATGTATATTACGTCCTGAATTTATTGACTTCTGAAAGAGCGAACACTTAAACCAGACTAAAGTCAATAATTCTTTTTATCCATTAATTATTTAAATTCTATTTTTTATTAAATTAGTAACCGGGTTTATACTATTGTGTTGTAAAGTTAAAAATTAGTATTTTCTTTTTCACCAATTTCACTAAACTTCACATTATTAGAGTACATAAAATTACTTCTCTCATAATAAATTATGGAAAGATTTAGCATTTTTATTAAGTCAAATAAAATTAGGATAAATATCGATTTATTAATACCCATCATCTTTTTTTTCTTGGCTTCTATTCTATACTTATGTTCATATTTAAATATAGATGTTGACAATAAAATGAATAAGCCAATTGCATATTTTATGTTTGGAATACTCGCTTTTGCTGTTATACGAAAATTTTATATGATCGGAAAACCTGAAAAATTAAATGGCATATTAAATGGTTTTCTTGAGTTTCAAAATGATTTTATTGTGATAGACGATAAGAAAATTGATTTATCCATGATAAAAACAATATCAATTTATAATGGAGATTACTTTGGAAAATCAGTTGTTGGGAACACTTACGCTTCCGATTTTTCAAATGGCGTTGACAATCAATTAATTATAATACTTAATAATGGGACTGAAACTACTACATATTTTCAATTATATAATAAATATGATATGGGAAAAATTCAAGATATTCTGATATATTATCATACAATAGGAAAAATCTCTTTCAAGAATCTTTCTAATGTGCTAAAATTATCAAAAAGTGAATCATTAGAATTGGAAAATTCATTAAAAGAAAATCACCTGCTTTAACACTGATTTGACACAATGCGTGATGGAGATTAACATCCAAAACTTCATCACATCCCCTCTTCCATCAGGAGTATATTAAATTTATGACCATCGGGATCAGCGAAGGCAAAACCATAGTAATTGGTTTTATCTCTGCCCGCTTCGTTAAAAATGGTACCTCCAGCCTCTTTAACTTTATCCATCCATTCTTTCACTTCTTCCTTTGTCTCAGCAGAAAGTGTAAATATAATTTCACAGCCTTTTGATGCTAGGGGTAGATACTCATCTATCTGTGAGCCCTGTTCAAAAAAATGAATCACAAAATCATCATTACCGAAAAGAAAACTAGCTAGCTTAGGATGGTTATTTGGCTTATTGGGCGTAAAACCCAATTGTGTGTAGAATTGATTAGTACGCTTGACATCTTTTACACTAAAATTAGCCCATATTTTTTTCGCTTTCATCTTGTAGAATTTTAAAACAAGATAGCGAAAAATTTTAGCTTGAATTTCCTCATGAAGCCTTCACAAATAGGCAATCTTTTCTCCCTTAAAAATAGTCAAGGTTTTTAAGACGATTTGTTTGTCCTCTTTAAAAAAGTGTAACAACAAAAAGGAATAAACGTAGTGAATGATTTATAGTTAAAGACCCCTCTGGTTTATTGTTTCGAAGGGTCACTTCAATCCCTCTTTTGAAAATCAAGATCTCCGGACCGAAGTACAGCACGACATGTCTATTACATTTTGGATTTATTGCCAGCTGAAAAGCGAACCTTTAAACTGTATTGGGATAATTGAAGAAGTGCACAATATGTATCAATTCTGTTCTTTGTTACATTCTGGAATAATTGCGCTCTCCATATGCCAATAAAAAAAGTCGCTGACCTTAACGTCAACGACTTTTTTGTATAGATTTGAAATTCTTGCTCAACAAGTTCACATTACTTCCCTCCAAATCTTAAAAAATTAATTCAACTAATGTGCGATCTTATGGGTGTCTCGTACACTGCTAAATGTCAGTGCTAACAATTTCCAGTCGTTTCCGTGCTTTTTATAAACTTCGGTAACGGTAAATTCAGTTACCGCATCATTACCGCGAACGACAGCAGTCAGCGTAATACGGTTCCAAACAATGGCTACATCGTCAGAAATTTCTACAGCAACATCATGAACATCTGCTTTCTTATACCAAATGCTTCCAGTTTTGATGATGTCGAGTTCTTCAGCCTTTTTCCATGTGCCACTCATGTGAACAAATTTTGACTTATCATCGAAAAGTGAAGCCAGCTTATCCACATTTTTATCGGCCATCCATTGCCATTTTAATTTAGAAAGCTCCTTAATTTCTTGTACAGCAGTAGAGTCTTGTGCAAAAGATAACTGCACACTCAGCATGATTAATAATAATCCAAAAAGTGTTTTTTTCATTTTTTCAATGGTTAAATTCATGATATCACAAATATGCACATTGAAATTGCGTGTATTGGGATATATATTACTGTTTCTTCTACCAATATTACAGATTAGACATTTTTACTTACTTTACCCTCTTAGTTTTTAATCGCCTGATAAACCGCTACTTGAAATTCTTCTCCAATAGAGAACCAAGGTGATAAATACTCTTGGGTAAATAAAAGCGCGATTATCCCTTCTTTCGGATCTGCCCAACCATGTGTATTAAATGCTCCTCCCCAACCAAATGCACCAATACTTTGTGGCGATAAATAATGGTTCTTTTCGGTCACAACGGCAAAACCACCTAAGCTGAATTGAAAATTCTCAGGTTGTGGAGGTAATGGAGAAATCTTTACATCGTCATTCAACTGATTGGTCAGCATCAGGGCTATGGTCTTGCTACCGATTATTCTTTTATTTTTATACATTCCCTTATTGAGGTAAAGGGAATAGAATTTAGCCATATCTGCCGTCGTAGCACTTAATCCAGCTCCTCCTGACAGATAGCTCCCATTTTGTTTTGGAAATAAAGGATCGACTCCTTCATAAAGCGGATGCTCCACTTGCAATAAATTACCATTTTCAGCTGTTTCATAAAGAGTTACCAATCTATCCTGTTTCTCTTTCGGAATATGAAAATAGGTGTCGTTCATTTCCAATGGTTCCAATACGCGTTGTTTAAGAAAAGCTTCTAATGACTGCCCACTCCATATCTCAATCAAGTACCCCAGTAGATCAATATTTAAACCGTAGGTGAAACGTTCACCAGGGTGATGCTGCAAAGGCAGGGTCGCTAGTAATTCCATTTTTTCTTTGCTGGTAGATTTTATTGTACCGATACCGGAGGGAATACCTGCCTCCTCATAGATGCGCCACATCGTCGGATCACTGAAAATAGCCGGATAAGCAATACCGGAAGTATGTCGTAACAGATCTCGAACAGTTATTTCTCGATTCGCAGGTTTTGTTGTATAACTTCCATCTTTTGCATGATAATCTACCAGTACTTTCGGATTTTTAAAAGCAGGAATATAGTTGGAAATCGGATCGTCCAACAGGAATTTACCATCTTCCCAAAGCATCATCACCGCAAGGCTGGTAATTGCTTTCGATTGTGAGGCAATCCTAAAAATATCATCTGTCTTCATCTTTCTTTTTGTTCCGATATCCGCATACCCAAAGGCTTTGTTGTATACGACCTCCCCGTTACGAATGATAAGAGCAGTAGCTCCAGGTATATGATGAGCTGCGATCTGACGATTAATGACTTCATCTATTTTAAGTAATCGTTCTTTGTTAAAACCAGCCTGCTGTGCCTGTGCATGCAAGATACTTCCTATTAAAAATAAAAGGATCGCTGCTATTGAATAACTGCTCCTTTTGAACTTTAGTAATTGTTTCATCGTCTTATTTTATAAAATTGTTTATACCACATCCCCCGCCCATACGCAAAGAACAACCATTCCTGACCAATACCACAGGTTTAAAACAGCAACAAATTGGTATGATTTCTTTGTTTTTACATTGCAAATGTGAGGAGCATTTATGCATAAATAAAATAGTATAATTTATATTTTGATATAAATTAATTTATACTAATAAAAGTAAGCGTAGTAGGAATATTGCTAACTTTGTATCATGGTAAATTTAGAATGGTACAGGTCTTTCAAGGCAATATATCAAATAGGTACGTTAACAGGTGCTGCACAGGAATTACTGATATCTCAACCCAATGTGAGCCAGCATTTATCAGCATTGGAAGCACATATTGGGAAACAATTATTTGAGCGCAAGCCACGCCGAATGGTACCTACAGAATATGGTAAGTTGTTTTACACGCAGATCATTGAAGCTGTAGATAAACTCGAGCATGTGGAAGCTGAGTTTCGGTATACGCGTACGTCCAATATACCACTAACCTGTATAGGTGCTCCCAAAGAATTTTTTTATAGTGTATTAGCCTCACGCATCAGCCAAGCTCCTGCTAACCTCGTGTTTGAATTTGGCCTGACCAAAGACCTGATGCAAAAGCTTGGAAAGGGAAAATTATATTTCGTCATCGCGACTCACTGTACCGATGAAAAGGATATTGTGTATGAGCCCATCGTTTATGAAAATTTTCTTCTCGTTGGCCATCCAGATTTTGAGACCAAAACCCTGGATGAATATATTTCTAAGGGTGATCTCGATAAAGCTGAACGTCATCTTTGTGAACAGGATTGGTATGCATACAGCAGCAATCTCACGATCATCAGGCGATTCTGGTTAGAAAATTTCAAGAAACGACCAGCAATAAAACCTCGTTTTATCATTCCAGACTTCAATTCCATCTTAAAGGGTATTAGCTGTGGTACAGGTATTACCGTTGCAGCAGACTATTTGGTGAACGACTTGATACAACAGAAAAAATTGAAAGAAATATGGAAAGGTAATCATCCGACATCAAACACACTTTATCTGACTTACAATAAGAATAATGTGACGACTGAACAAATAGAAATGGTCAGAAAAATTTTGAAAGTAAACGCAACTGATTAAGAATTTTTATCCATAAACTGAACACGATAATTTTAGTTACAATTCATTCGACTTCGAATATATAAAAAGAATGATATTTCCATATAGTGATAAATCAATATATAGAAATATCATTTAAATTTTTGAAAATACCTACTTCCCTACTCTAGCCTGTAAATGCTGTGGATACCTATCTCCTGCAATCTCAATTTTTGATGTACTTTCTTGTATTTTCATCAAATCGGCTGTTGTTAATTCCACTCGAACAGCACCTATATTCTCCTGTAAGCGTTGTATTTTAGTTGTGCCTGGAATAGGTGCAATCCAAGGCTTTTGTGCCAATAACCAAGCGAGTGCAATTTGTGCAGGGCTGGCATCTTTTTCTACAGCAATCGCTTTGATCAGATCAACCAATACCTGATTGGCTTTACGATTTTCTTCAGAAAAACGAGGTACAATATTTCGAAAGTCGGTTTTATCAAATGCTGTTTGTTCATTGATTGCTCCCGTTAAGAATCCCTTACCCAACGGACTGAAGGGGACAAAACCTATCCCTAATTCTTCCAAAGTAGGTATAATTTCATGCTCAGGTTCTCGGAAAAATAACGAGTACTCACTCTGCAAAGCAGCAACAGGTTGTATAGCATGTGCTTTACGAATGGTTTCAATCCCTGCTTCCGACAATCCCCAATGTTTGATCTTTCCCTCCTTGATCAATTCTCCAATCGTTCCTGCAACATCTTCTATCGGTACATTCGGGTCAACACGATGTTGGTAATACAAATCAATGTGATCCGTTCTTAATCTTTTTAAAGCAGCTTCTGCAACTGCTCTGATATTTTCTGGGTGGCTATCCATTCCCAAATCAGGTTTCCCCTCTTTGAATCCAAATTTCGTTGCAATCACTACCTTATCTCTAAAAGGAGCCAAGGCTTCTCCCAATAATTCTTCATTGGCAAATGGACCATAAGCCTCAGCAGTATCAAAAAATGTGATTCCTTCTTCATATGCTGCACGCAATAACTTAATAGCTTCGCTTTTTTCTGTTGCAGGACCATAACCAAAGCTCAATCCCATACATCCTAAACCTAATGCGGAGACCTCTAATCCACTGTTTCCTAATATTCTTGTTTTCATATGCTTTAAATTTTTCTATTCTTAATAACTAGAGGTCGTGTGTAAATTGACCAATTTCCATTGGTCATTTTTCCGTGTATAGACTTCGGTATAAATCAGCTGATAAATACTACCTCCATTAATTGCAAGTTTTGCTTTACCCACTAAACATTGTTATAAATTGAACAGATGCATCCTAACCACTCCATTCTTTTTAAACTTTGGAATATGTATTCCTCTTTACTTATAATACAAATTTCCAAACTACAATCCATTTTATACTTATACAGATTACGGTAATGTTTACCATTATTACAGATTGCGAATACGTATTTATGATAATATGCTAATCCTATATCGTTAGGTTCGGTAAAACATGTAGTGTATTGTCACGATAGCAAACATGTTAATAATCTGCATTAAAAAGTTTAGAAAAAAGTTGATATAAAAAAAGCTTCTATTCGAATAGAAGCTTTTTTATACGTTATTACATCTTGTAATTACACTTTCTTTTTAGCATCCGTTAATCGGTTTATAAAAGGCTGGTTATAAAACCGCTGTCCAGTATGTTGGTATAATGCATTTGCAACCGCCCCGAACATAGGAGGAAATAAAGGTTCTCCCATTCCGGTTGGGTTCTCTTGATTATCGACAAAATGAATTTCAATATGTCGAGGGATCTCATTCATACGAATGATTCTATAGGTATTGAAATTGCTCTTTTGTGGTATCCCGTTTCGGAATAACTGTTCCCCATATAACGAGTTGCCGATACCATCGATCACAGCTCCTTCAGCCATATTGGTAGCAGCATCTTTATTGACAACAATACCACAATCCATAGCAGCAACAGCTTGCACAACACGAGGTTCATTATTTTCAACCAGAACATCGACTAATGCCGCTGCATACGTATTATGACAAAAATAAGCCGCGATACCCCTTCCCGTTCCGGCAGGTCTTGCTAACAAATCACCTTTTTCTTTCAACAATTGAATGACCCCTGCATAACGAGCCGCGTCATAATCATTGCTCTTACCTACAGGATTTTCCTTTGCTCGAGTCAACAACTCCAATCGGAAATCAATGGGATCTTTTTTCATTTCAAATGCCAGTTCATCCAAGAACGACTGCTCCGCACTTGCTATAAAATTTGATCGAGGAGCTCGAAATGCTCCCACTGTAATTTCTGAATCAACCTGCCACGATTCTGCCAGATAATTATCTATAGCACCTGCAGGAAATCTATTTTCATGAAGGGGTGATTCTGGAACCCCACCTGCTTTTACATGGAATCCAATCAGTTGATTGTCTTTGTCTAAGGCTGCTCGATAAGTAGCGCTATAGGTAGGTCGATAGATTCCATAAGTTGCTTCATCTTCACGGGTATACATCAATTTAACAGGAGCTTTAATCTTTTGTGAGATGATAGCTGCTTCTACTAAATGATGACCATAAGCACGTAATCCGAAACCTCCTCCCATACGCGCCAAATTGATTTTAATCTTTTCTTTTGGTAAACCCAATCGTGCAACCAACGTTCCTGTAATAACTTCTGGCGCTTGAATAGGTGCATATAAAACTGCTGAATCTGCTGTGACATGTGCAAAACAGGACACCGGTTCCATGGTATTGTGTACCAGATAAGGTGCAGTATATGTTCTTTCGATGATGCGTGCAGCATTTTTAAATGCCGTCTCCGGATCACCGTCTTTACGTTTTATCTCACCTGGAATTTTAGAATATCTGTCCATATCAGCATAATGCCGTTCCGTACTTTCTAAATTCCCATTGGAATCCATATTAGTCTTTTTGGCAACATGCTCGAATTCCAAAATTAGTTTTTTCTTTGCCTGCATTACCTCCCAGGTGGAATCACCCACAACCACAGCTAACTTGCTGAAACTTGTCGCATCAAAAAAATTCTTCTTAAAATCTTTCGTTAAGGTTTCGATAACAAATACATCACGGATACCTGGCATACTTCGAACAGCGCTATCGTCTATTGACTTGATCTCTTGTCCGAAAGCTGGTGGATGTACGATCATAGCAATCAACATGCCTTCTTGTTTATAATCACTGGTAAACAATGGTTTTCCTGTGATGATATTGTCCAGCTCTACATTCTGTTTTGATGTACCAATAATCTTAAAGTCCGCTACATTTTTAAGCTTCACTTCCTTGGGAATCGGTACAGAAGCTGCTGCTGAAGCAACTTCCCCATAAGTTAATTTTCTATTGGTTTTTTGATGCAATAATACGCCCGCATTAGTCGTGATCTCTTCTACCGGAACAGACCATTTTTGTGCTGCGGCAATTAAAAGCATTTGACGAGCAGTAGCTCCAGCATTTCTTAAAACCGGCCATGCTTGTCGTATCGATTGACTACCACCTGTAAACTGTCGACCATATCTTTCAGGAAAAAAATCAGCTTGTAAGACTTGCACCTTGTCCCAATCTACATCCAGTTCTTCTGCCAAAATCATCGGCAAAGAGGTTTTTACATTTTGTCCAAATTCAGGATTCGGATTGAATAATGTAATCTGTCCATTTTGATGGATTTTGATGTAACTGTTTAATTCAAACACCTGTTCATCAAGTAGGATGTTCTCAGTTGCCATTGCTTCAGCACCTGGCCAATTGAAATGCAAGACCATACCTCCACCAGCCAATAAAGCTGCTTTTAGAAATGATCTTCTGTCTATCGTTGTTTTACCTGCTGTCATAGCGCGTAACTTTCTCTCATGATAATTATACTTATTTTGTTGGTGCATAGGCACCTGTCGTCAACCAAGTAATCCAAGCCTCTTTAAAGGCTGCATGGCTTATTGGTGGTAATGTTCTTCCCTCTCCAGGTTCCCATCCCCATTTGACTAAACCATCATCTGCATGGGCGATTAATGCCTTCAGGTCTTTATTCCCATTTTGTTTTCGATCCACTAACTGTTTCGCCAATTCATACGCACTTTTCCCCTGGAATACCATTTTCATATCCGCCGGAGGCAAATGCCAATTGGGGCTACCTGGAGGTGTCTTCAACCCAGCAGTATTTTCATCTTGATGACAATTACCACATTTCATGGTCAACATACCCTTACCTTCATGTCCTCGCTTTGGAAACATCGCGTGCAATTTGCTTTTATCACCCTGTAAAGGAATATCGCCACTTGGATGACAGTTCATACAGCGTGGACTTTGAAGTACAGCGTATACCTTCTTAAAGGCTTCGACCGATTTGATGCTATCTTTCTTCACCTTAAGATTCAAGTCACCGGAAGGTGTTAAGTTTGTATCATAAGAAAAAGCCGAAACGATGGCAGTCAGAACGAGCATAATAACACCTAAAGTGAGGAGTAGTTTATACTGACCTAAGGTTTGGTTTCTTTTAAATATATTCATTAGCTATATCTTATAAAGTATATATCGCGATTCATTCTATATTTAACCCTTATTTCGTTGGATATCAGCAGCATGATGGATTGCTGTACGAATACGGGAGTAAGTACCACAACGACAAATATTACCCGTCATGGCATCATCAATATCTTGATCGGTTGGATTTGGTCTTTCGCGCAACAGTACTGCTGCAGACATGATCTGACCGGCATGGCAATAACCACATTGCGGAACATCGACATCCTTCCACGCAAGCTGTAGTGGATGATCACCATGCTCCGAAAGACCTTCTATGGTGATGACCTCTTTTCCTATCGCTCGTTTTACTTTGGTGACACATGATCGTACAGCTTCTCCATCTAGGTGAACAACACAAGCTCCACATTGTGCAACTCCACATCCATATTTAGTTCCTGTCAATCCAACAACATCACGCAAAAACCACAAAAGAGGCATTTCTTTATCTGTATCTACCTTATATTTCTTTTTATTGATTTGAATAGTGTCCATAATCGTTTATTGTTAGTAGTTGTATAACCTATTATAACAAGTTTTATTTGATCCGCAATAGCCTGTTTTTTAAAGCCATATGATCTTAAAAATTATCTTTAGATCCCATTAGTCAGAACATCAACAGCACAATGATGATCATCCTAAAATAAGATAATAACTTGGCTTTTTTTTATGAAGGCATAGGAATCAGTAATTTGGGTAGACAATTCCGTAATATGTATACCAATTTGTATCATAAACACGTGTTTTGAAGATCACCGAGTCAACTTAAATCAGTACATTTAACCTATGCAATCACCATTCGTATATCTGGATAATAATGCGACAACAGCAGTGGACGATCGGGTACTGGAAACGATGTTACCGTATTTTAAGTATCAATATGCCAATCCGAACAGTCCCCACTTATTCGGCATGCAAGTGCAGGAACAAATCGAATTTGCACAACAAGATTTAGCTCATCTCGTGGGTTGCAGGCCAGCTGATCTTATTTTTACATCGGGAGCAACAGAAGCCATTAATCTCGCTATAAAAGGGATTCAAAATAAGGGGCGTAAACATATTGTTTGTGCATCAACGGAGCATGAGGCAGTATTGGACTGTTGTCGATTTTTGGAAAATAAGGATTATGATGTTACTTATCTTCCGGTATCTGCTGATGGACTTATTGATCCAGACGTACTGCAGGCGAGTATACATGCAGAAACGCTACTTGTCTGTATCATGTTGGTCAATAATGAAACCGGAGTCATACAAGATATACAAACAATTGCCGATATCGTGCATAAAACCGGTGCTTGGCTGTTATGCGATGCAACCCAAGCGGTAGGTAAAATACCTATTGCTGTCAAAAAAATGGGAATTGATCTGATGCCTCTTTCAGCCCATAAGTTTTATGGTCCTAAAGGTATAGGTGCCTTGTATATAAATCCCGATGTTGAAAATTTAAGCCCACTTTTGCATGGTGGAAAACAACAAAATGGAGTAAGAAGTGGAACATTGAACGTCCCTGGAATCATTGCGCTTGGAAAGGCTGCCGAGATAGCCGAAAAAGAAATGGCAACTGAAACGCAACGAGTTAGATCTTTAAGAGATCATCTAGAAACATCCTTACTAAAAATTGATGCTGTTTTTCTCCATGGACATTTGGAAAAAAGAATACACAATACAACAAATCTATGTTTTCCAGGTGTGCAATCGCAGCAATTGCTATTGGCATTGGGAAATATTGCTGTATCCAGTGGGTCGGCATGCTCCTCAATTACCAACAGACCATCTCATGTCCTGAAAGCTATGGGATTGGCAGACACTTATAGTCTCAGCGCTATACGCTTTAGTTTAGGAAGATTTACAACCGCAGATGAAATCGACTATACCATTGAGATGGTCGAAAAAATCGTCAAAAAACTTCGACAATAAAGGACCGTTTAATCGTGTCCTTTATTGTCTTTCACTGGAAATACATGAAGGATCTGTGGAAATAAAGCTTTCATATTTTCCTTAACCGCATTCGTAGATCCTGGAAGAGTCAAGACCAACATTTGGTCAGAAAGACCGGCAACAGCTCTGCTTAGCATGGCTGTTGGTACAAATTGCTGACCATACTGCCGTGCAATTTCCATAACACCTGGCAACGGTTTAGTCAAAAAAGGTAAAACAGCCTCTGGTGTAACATCCCGATCAGAAACACCCGTTCCTCCAGTATACAAAAGGATATCAATAGCCTTTTCTTTAGCGGATAGCAATTGCTTTTGAATCGCGTCAATATCATCTGGAATCACTTCATAATGAACCACCGTTATCCCTTGTTCTTCCAAAAGCTCTTTTAACACTAAACCAGAGCGATCTTTTTTCTCATCGGCATGAATAGAATCACTACAAACAATGACAGCCGCTTGAAGCGATGTGTGTTTACTTGCTGTTTCAATACTACTTTTGCCTCCTTCTTTATGCAACAATCGAATGGATCCTATTTCGACTTTTTTATCAATAGGTTTTAACATATCATATAAAACTAATGCCGCCACTGAAGCACCATGCATGGCTTCCACCTCTACCCCAGTCTTGTAAATCGTATGTACTTCTACAGTGATGACAATATCAAGTCCTTCGATATGAAAATCGACCTTTGCATACTCGATAGGTAAAGGATGACAGTCGGGAATCAGATCACTGGTCTTTTTAATCGCTAGAAATGTCGCTGCCCGAGCAAAATCATACACATTGCCTTTTGGAACTTTATGTTGTTTT
Source organism: Sphingobacterium sp. SRCM116780 (assembly GCF_021442025.1). Lineage (NCBI taxonomy): Bacteria > Pseudomonadati > Bacteroidota > Sphingobacteriia > Sphingobacteriales > Sphingobacteriaceae > Sphingobacterium > Sphingobacterium sp. SRCM116780. The sequence continues at coordinate 773,665 of NZ_CP090446.1, read as the reverse complement.
ATCGCCTCTATTGTTGCCTCATCCGAAGTCATCACTGTGGCTGTAGCAATAGCCTTACGTAGTGTATAGTTTTTATAAGTAATATTGACCATGCTAATTATTTTTTTTCCATTGATGTGTATTGTCTTCAAAGAGTTCCTTACCCCAGATGGGTAACTCTTTCTTAATCTGCTCAACAAGTTCTTTACAAGCCTCTTGGGCATCACGTCTATGTTTGGAAGAAACAAACACAAATAAACAGAGTTGTCCGGTTTGCACTTCTCCCAAACTGTGGTATACATGCATGCAGATTAAGTCATACTTCGCAAACACATGTTCGCGTATGGTATGCATCTTTTCCAAAGCCATTTCCTCATAAGCAGTATACAGAATAGCCGATACGCGACGATCGTCTACCTCATCAGCTCTTACTTGTCCCAAAAAAAGTGCATGTGCCCCAATATCCGTTTTCTGTGCATGTTTTGAAATGCTTGCAGCAATTTGGTCGGGCGATATCGCTCCATCAACAAATATATTCTTCACGGTTTTATGCTTTACTATAATTTAAATACCCCATTATACCACCTTCAAGATGACTGATTCTTTTTTGATTTCCAAAATATTTTTTTAGAATTTTCCCTGCCTGTAAGCTTCGTTGACCACTTTGGCAAACAACAATAATATGTGCTGCCGTTAATTCATCCAAATGATTGGGTAAAATAGAAAGTGGCATTGCATGATGGGTAAGCGGAAATTCAGGTCGTTCATGAATTTCACGTACATCCAATACACATACTGTAGGTTCATGAACAAACTGTTCGATTTCATGGACCGTTATCATTGCTATTTCTTCCTGAATAGTGGTTTTTCTTTCATCTGTCAAATAGAAGTGATCTAAAGCGTCTATACGGGTGTTTATTTCACGGGGATCAACGATGGAAACGGTTGAATTGTGCGTGATCTCTAGGATCATCGACTGATAAGTAAGCAAATTGAAAATCATTAATTTGTTCACTAAAGGTTCTCCAATGTGTGTGATTAACTTGATGACTTCCGTAGCCTGCATCAGACCAATTAACCCTGGCAATACGCCCAATACACCATTATCGACACAATTAGGAGCCTCCTCTGCACGAGGCACCTCAGGAAAAAGGTCTCTGTAATTACAAGCAATTCCCTGATCATCCTTTACATTGAATATGGCTACCTGTCCTTCGTATTGGTAAATTGCAGCAAAGACAAGCGGTTTTTGCAACAGGACACAGTAGTCATTTATGAGATAGCGCACAGAGAAATTATCCGTACAATCCACGACAATATCATATTCCTGTAAGATATCATGTGCATTATCTTGATCCAAGCGAATGGGGTACTCGATTATTTGAATGTCAGGATTAATCAATCGGATTCGTTCTACCGCAACTTCCGTCTTTAATTGACCAACAGTTGCTGTTGTGTAAAGTGGCTGACGCTGTAGATTACTCAATTGGATCACATCAAAATCCACTACGCCAATCCTTCCAACACCAGATGCCGCTAAATATTGCAAAACAGGGCAACCAAGCCCTCCTGCCCCAATTACCAACACTTTGGAGAGCGCCAATTTTTCCTGTGACTCAGATCCAAATCCAGGTAAACTATAATGTCTTTCGTATCGCGGATTCCACTGCATATTAACCTCCAGAATAAGGGGGTAAAAGTGCTACAGTATCCTGATCCCTTAAGACCATTGTTTCGTTGGCAACTTTTCCATTAACCGCTACTGCAATTTTTCGATCTGCAATTGCAGGAAACCGTTTCACAAGGGTATCTAACAAAGCCTTCGTATCACTCGCTTCCACAAATAATTCACGATCCATCATATCTAAAAGTGGTCCAAATGCAAGCACCTTAATCTTCATCTTCCTATTTTTTTATATAACCCGTTATACCATCATAAAATTACTAAATTCCTTCTGAGTTTTTTTATCATGTAGCTTAAGCTGCGGTAAAAAGAAGCTTATACGCCGCGACCAATAGTACTGTTGCTAGAACATATTTCAATACCTCCTGATTGAACTTTTTTGATCCCAGGTAAGATCCTAACAGACCTCCACAAAATGCGATAACAATATACACGACCATATGGGATGTCAACGAGATACCTTGCGTCAACATTCCTCCTAATCCAGCCAAAGAATTGACAAAGATAAAAGCTGCACTGATGGCTGCCGTTTGTTTTTGATTGGTCCATAATAGCAGGATCAATATCGGCGACAAGATAATTCCTCCACCTATCCCAATCATTCCCGACAACAGTCCAATTATTGCCCCTATTAGCACCGATAACCAGCGTACGGAGGGAATCAAACGATCATCCTCCACATTCTTAAAAAAGAAAAAGCGAATGATAGGTAACAACAACAAAACTCCTAATATTTTTTTATACAGATGATCGTCGATGGTCAGCATACCTCCTAGAAATGCAAATGGAATCGATGCCAGTGCTATGGGAATGAAAATATCCTTTTTAAAATGATTGCCTCGATAATACTGGATAAATGAAGTGAGCGATACAAATAAATTCAGCAAGAGTGCAGTTGGTTTCATTTCTTGAGGGGCAATACCATATAAAGCCATCAAAGCCAAATAGCCACTTGCTCCACCATGACCCACAGATGCATATAAAAAGGCGACTATAAAAAGTATACTATAAAAAATTTCTGTCTCCATTGATCTTTAGGGTAACAAAATAACCTCAACTTCATCCCCAACTTGACATCCTGATGAAGTTTCATCTAGTACCATGAGGCAGTTCGCCTGTGCATACGAATGCAATCGATAAGATTCTTGCGCATGTAATGGTATTACTTCACCTGCTTTCAATTCTGCTTTAATAAAATGTGTCAGCCCTTTATTTTTACTATAATCAACTGTTGAGATTGCCGAAACCGTTATTAACGAATTTGGTCTATGTAGAATATGGTCGATTGCAGGAAGGACATACAAATAAAAACAAGTCAGCGCTGATGAAGGATTACCAGGTAAACCAAAAATCATTTGTTTACCTTTTGTCCCGAAAAACAATGGTTTTCCAGGTTTCTGTTTTACTTTATGGAAGTGTGGCTGCACCTGTTGTGCGAGAGTGGTTTGCACAACAAAATCATAATCGCCAACACTTACACCCCCAACCAGCAGCACGATATCAGCCGTCTGCAATGCTTCTTTTAGGACATGATTTAATTTTTCCCGATCATCCTCACATCGGTATAGAGAAAACTCCTGAACTCCAGCTTGCTGTAAAGCCGCTTGTAGCTGCCAGGAATTTGATTCATACACCTGTCCGAATGTAAGAGGTTTTCCCACTTCCTGCAACTCATCACCTGTCACAATAATTGCAACTTTAGGAGCTTTAAATATCACAACCTCTTCGCAACCGATACCTGCCAAAAATCCGATAGCCGCCGCTGTCAATACAGTACCCACTTCCAAAGCCAAAGAGTCCTTTTTTACCTCACTCCCTTTTTGACGAACATGCATCCCTGCTACAAGATCATCTGCATCAATTGTTATGTTATCTCCTTCGCGGATGACTTTTTCCTGCATCACCACAGTATCTGCATTTTCGGGTAACGGCGCACCAGTAAACACGCGCACAGCTTGTCCACTTGTCAACTGTATAGCTGTTTGTCGACCTGCGGGCATTTCATCAACAACGGTCAACGTTTTATAGCGATCTTCGAATTTGATGGCATATCCATCCATGGAAGATTGCACATAATTGGGAATATCCAGCGTAGCTACAATGGACTCTGCCACGACATATCCTGCAACGTTTCCAATCTTCTCTATCCCTTTATGTTCCAGTTGACAGTTTGCTTTGATGATATCCTGTGCTTCAGATACAGTAATCATTTGCGTGATCAAATGCGTCATATCTTCTGGTTCATCGATATCAATTACCCCTTTCTCAAAGGAGATGATAGCCACATCATGCATATTATTTTTCAGTACTATTTTTGCTCCGTTCTCTCCTTCAAGTGACAAAAGTGTCTGAAAATAGTTTTGACCAAATAGTACTGGAACACCAATTGCAGTTCCATAATCCGAAGCAACGATTTCTTTCTCTGAAGTCGAATAAGTAGCCAATAATTGATTGAAAATGGCTGTATTTAAATACGGCTGATCGCAGACAGATAAAATACAGTTCTCCACAGATGGGTGTTCCGTTATTAATTGCTGTACCGCTTTTCGGATAGAAGATGCCATGCCTGAAGACCACTCCTCATTGTAGCATATGGAAATAGGTTGATTCGCTAATGAGGGCACGATATCCGCTTGATTTGCTCCTACTACAACGATGACTACAGCAGGTTGACTGGCTAATGCTTGTTCAACCGTATGCAGCAGTAAAGATTTTCCTTCGAATGGCAACAATTGTTTTGCAGTACCTAAGCGAGAGGAATTACCTGCTGCCAAAATAATTATTCCAGTATTGTTCATTAGCCTCCTATAGTAATCATGCTTCTATTTTCCAGTTTATCTACATCTATTTGCGTAAAATCTTTTTCCAGTTGTCCACCTAAGGCATATGCTTTAGATTGAATGTTCGTCTGTATAAGTGGTAAAATCGGTTCTCCTTGACGAAGTGCGCCTAATAAATCCGTCTCATGTGTAGAAAATAAACAATTTTTTAATTTTCCATCAGCTGTTAGTCGAATACGGTTACATCCTCCACAAAAGGGTTCGCTCATGGTACTGATCACGGAGAAAGATCCCTGATGACCTGCGATTTGGAAGTGTTTAGCTGTGTCGTGCACATCTCCTACCACAGCCTGAATCTCAAAAGCACTTGCGATAACCTTCTTGATCTCATCCAGTGTAAATACCTGATTACTTGTCCACTTATTACCACTGAAAGGCATAAATTCGATAAAACGGACGATCAAAGGCAATTCTTTGGTGAGCCTTACAAAATCTAAAATTTCATCGTCGTTTAGCCCTTTCATCACCACGACATTCAACTTACAACGAATCCCCTCTTTCAACAACAGATCAATATTGCTACGCACTTTATCAAAAAGATCTCTGCGTGTTATGCGATGAAATTTTTGAGCATTTAAGGTATCCAAGCTAATATTCATACTACTAAAATTTGCTGCTTTGATCATAGGTAATAAAGCATCAATACGAATACCATTTGTGGTACAAGTAAGTTCAACCGGAAGTTTAGACAAACCCGCCAAAATAATGTCTACATCCTTTCGAACAAAAGGCTCGCCACCTGTAAGCCGTATTTTTGTGATCCCCTGATCCACAAAAGTTTGTGCGATTTCCAAGATTTCCTGCGGTTGCATCAGTTTGGAGGGTGCAGCAAAGGCATACTCCTCTTCGGGCATACAGTAGAAGCACCGTAGGTTACAATTGTCGGTAAGGGATATCCGCAGATAGGTATGTTGTCTACCAAATTTATCGAAGAGCATAATACGTTATATAATAGAAATATCTTGGTGCATTTTTCCCGTTCGGTCTCGAAGTGAGCAGGCTGATTTATGATGAAGTACCGCTTTAATTTCAGCTAATATAGCGAGCGCAATTTCTGCTGATGTCTCCGCTCCAATATCCAAACCTACAGGACCAAATAATTTAGCCTGTTGCGCTGAATCCAACGTAATTCCTTCGGCTTGCAACTCTTCAACCATACGCATAAAGCGCTTTTTAGGGCCCAATAAACCAATATAAGGACAATCAGTCGTTATAAGTTGCTGTAAGATTGCTTTGTCATAGTTATAATTATGTGACATCAAAACACATACACTGTAGGGATCTATGGTTATCTGCTGCTGAAATTCATCCGAAGAAGTTACAGTGATAGATTTTGCCGTTGGAAATCGCTTTTTCGTGGCATGTGTTGAACGTCCATCCACAATCCAACTTTCCCAACCCATGATGTTTGCCATTTCAACCAAAGGTTGTACATCATTGCCAGCGCCAATCAGAATCAATCGCGTGACAGGTATCACATATTCAAATAAAACTTCATAAGTAGATTGCCCGTGTGCGAATACCGTTCGTAAGGTTTGCTGGCTTGCGAACACCTGCTCGATGGAAGCCGATAAATCTGTAAGGGATAGGATTGTCGTATCACTGAATAACGTTTCATTTTCCAATTGTACGCAACATGTCCCAGGTTGGTCGGCATTTCTATCCAACGAGCATACCGTAACCACAACAGAAGCAGTACGTTTATCCAGTAACTTTTCCAGTAAAGTAATCGGGTTATTTGGTTTTGCGTGATCGATATACTCAAATAAGATATGAACGATTCCATTACAGCCCAATTGAACGCCGATCGTTACATCAGCATCATTGGAGGTATCATAGGTAACCAATTTATTCGTTTGTTGTGTTAATGCCAGCATAGCTCTTCGTAATGCGTCTCCTTCGAGGCACCCTCCACTGATAGCACCGGTCATTTCCCCGAATTCTGTGACCAGCATCCGAGCCCCAGGCATGCGGTAGGAAGATCCTTCAACCTTCACGACAGTAGCCAGAACAGCTTTGATATTTGCTTGTTCTGCTTCCTGATAAGCTTCAATTATGGCACATAATTCATTCATCTTTTAACGTCTTTTTGTCCAACAACACATGATATATCATACTGATAAACATATTGTTGAACTATCATTTTTAAACCAATATTTTATCTGGAGTAATCGGTAAATTTCGAATCCTTTTACCTGTTGCATGATAAATCGCATTTGCAATCGCAGCAGCTGTCCCGATAATTCCCACTTCACCCAATCCCTTTGCTCCCGTTGGATTAATATATGGATCGGCCTTTCCTATAAAACTCACATCAATGATGGGAGCATCGGCATTCACAGGAAAGTGATAACCTGCCAAATCATCCCCAATCAAACCACCACTTTTTGGATCCAATAGCTTTTCTTCCATCAATGCCATTCCAATGCCTCCAATAGCTGCTCCTGACATCTGATTTGCTGCCGCTTTTTCGTTTACTATCTTTCCACCATCAGCCACGCAAACCATCTTTTCAATCTTAACTTTACCCGTTTTAATATTTACCCGAACTTGGCAAAAATGAGCCGCAGAAGAACAAAATGCATATTTCTTCCTTTCTTCTCCAGGACCTGAAGTAGCATCCACAACGATGGTATCCAATTTATTTTTAGCCCATAGGTCAGCATAAGAAACCGTTTCACCAGTTATTTTTTTCAATGAAATTCCTTTTTCTGATAACAGAATATCATCTGGAGATAGGTTTTTAAATTTTGGATTCGTCAAAGCAGCATATTCCGCTAGCTTAAGTTTTAAAGCGTTGGAAGCTTCCACAACAGCTCCACTGACAGATGACATCCCTGTACTTCCTCCTTGACTAGGCGCTGGAGGTAAATTGGAATTCCCCAATTCAATCTTAATCAGATCCTTGGGTATACCAGTAGCTTCATGTGCGACATTTTTCATTCCTGTTCCGGTACCTGTGCCAATATCAGTCATTGCCGTTTGAATCGTAATGGTTCCATCTTTTTTCATGACAATGGCTGCACTGGTTTTATTGCGTCCTGCATTCCACATCCCAACAGCCATGCCATATCCAATTCGCCAATCACCCTCTTTCGTAGCATTAGGAGCAGAATTTCGATCATTCCATTGTATACGGGTTGCACCGATTTCCATACATTCTTTTAAATGGTTGGAAGACCACGGTAGTTTGTTGTCCGGATGATGACTGGAAGCTATATTTTTTAATCGTATTGCCAGAGGATCCATTTTTAATTGATAACTTAACTCATCAATGGCACATTCAATGGCAAAATCACCCGTGCAATCACCTGGTCCACGCATCCATGTTGCGGCATTCAGGTTCAAAGGCACCAAAGCATCCTCCGTTTTCAGGTTATCAAAGTTGTAGATCAATCGAGCAATCCGCGTAATTTGATCCGAAAAACGTTCATAAAGGGAAGTTTCGTTTTTAGCCTGATGGAATATCCCTAGAAATTTACCCGAGTTATCTGCCCCTATCTTGATCTTTTGCCAAGAAGCAGGTCGGTAACCCGTACCGATAAACATTTGAGGTCTGGTTAGCATCAATTTAACGGGTCTTTTTACTTGTTTTGCAGCCATTATACTTGCCAGCACATGTGGCCAGACACGTAAGCCTGAACCAAACCCACCTCCAACAAACTCACTTACCACCTCTACATTTTCTTTTTTAAGCTTAAATAAAGGTGCAATTACCTGCTGTACATTGTTGACTCCCTGCGTTTTATCGTATAGCTTTAAGCGATCTTCACCGATCCAATGTGCAAGCGTAGCATGCATTTCCATCGGATTGTGCACCTCAGCTTTAATGGTATATTCTTCTTCTACAACATGCTGTGCATCCTTCCATGCATCGATTAGACCTCGTTCCTTACCTGCCTCTTGAAGAGGTATGGTAGGATGTACAGCATCAAAATCCACTTGAAAGCTTTCAGACTGGTATTGCACTTCCACAAGCGATGCGGCAAAAGTAGCCTCTTCTAACGTTTCGGCAATTACCAGTACAATGGGCTGACCTTTGAAATATATTTTGTTTGTGTGGAAAATGGGAAGACCAAAGCGCGATTCTTTTATTAAAGACTCTGTAGCAAATCCTGGCACATCAGGTTTGTGAAGGTGGGTTACAAAGTCTACGACCCCTTTTACCTGTTGTGCTTTTGTCAAATCAATAGCTGTTATAGTGCCACTAGGAATGGTGCTACCGACCAAAACCGCATAACACATATTTTCCACCTCATATTCGGCTGCATATTTCCCTCTCCCAGTAACTTTATCGACAGCTTCCACACGTCCTTCAGGTATAGTATAATTTTGTTGATCGAAGATGCTCATCCTTTTAATTTTTACGGAAACTCGCTCCTCCTTTTTCAAGAGCTGAACGAGTAAATTTATTTACACTACTTTAAACAGTTAGGCATTGTGACAATGCGGTCTCAACAGCACCCTTTAACATGGGTATTTTAAAACCGTTATGTGACAATGGTTTTAGATCGCTAACAATAAGCTCAGCAGCTTCACTAAAAATTGATGCGGTCGCTTTTTTACCTTTCAAAAACTGCTCTGCTTTCAACCATCGCCAAGGTTTATGGGCTACTCCTCCTGAAGCTAATCGCGCCTCTACAATTTGATCACCATCCAATTGCAAAGCTGCAGCGACAGATACCAAAGCGAAAGCATAAGAATCCCGATCTCGAACTTTAACATAAGCACAATGCTTAAAAATAGCATTAGCTGTCAATTCAACGGATGTAATTAATGCATGTTCGGGTAGGGTATTATCGCGATGCGGTTCATTGCCTGGTAAGCGATGAAAATCTTGAAAAGCAATGACTGATTTTTTTTGATCTTTATGCGTAACATGTACTTTGGCATCCAAGGCAACTAAAGCAATGCAAAGATCAGAAGGATGTACTGCAACACAGTCCTTGCTATATCCAATAACAGCACTCATTCTATTCTGTCCATCATATGCGCTACAACCCGAACCGGGCTTACGCTTATTACAGGCGGTTGTGCTATCATAAAAATAAGGACAACGCGTACGTTGCAATAGATTGCCCGCGGTAGAGGCCATATTACGGATCTGAGGGGATGCACCTGCTAAGACAGCTTTTGCAAGTAATGGAAAATGTTCTAAAATAATCCAATCTGTAGCAATGGTCGTATTACGTGTCATGGCACCAATATGAAAGTGCGCACCCTGCTTTTCTATGGTAGACGATAACGCTGTTGCTATATCAAGTAAAGTATCGGGTTGGCTAATATTCTTCTTCATCAGGTCAACCAGATTGGTTCCCCCAGCGATAAATTGAACTTGATCCTTTTTATGTGTGAGTGCAGTTTTTGGACTGTCTACTTTTTTTAAATCGAATGGTCTCATAATGCCGCTACTTTTTGAATAGATTCAACAATTCCATTATAGGCTCCACAACGGCAAAGATTCCCACTCATGTACGCTTTTATTTCTTCAACAGAATGCGTATGTCCTTCCTTAACACATGCTATAGCCGACATGATTTGACCAGGCGTACAATATCCACACTGAAAACCATCACAGGATATAAATGCTTCTTGCATAGGGTGCAGTTGATCACCTTGGGCTATTCCTTCAATGGTAGTCACTTCCTTTCCAACAACCATAGCGGAAAGCGTGAGGCAACTTAATACCCGTTCTCCATCAACGTGAACAGTACATGCGCCACACTGTCCATGGTCGCATCCTTTTTTTGTACCCGTCAATGATAAGTTTTCCCGCAATAAATCCAATAATGTCGTACGTGTATCCGAATTTAATGTATAAGCTTTTTTATTTATGGAGACCGTTAACGGTACCACTTTTTTTTCTGGGATAATGAAATTCTTGACGTGTATATAAGTGGCTTTTAAAGCAGTTGGAATTGCTGCCAATAGGGTTAATGCTCCACTAGCCTTTAAAAAAAATCGCCTACTCAATTTATCATTCTTTCTCATAATTGAATCATTTTCATTGTTGTCAAATGGTTAGATGTCTTAATCTACACCCTATATTTTTAATATTTTATGGAAGATCATCTACCAATAAAGTATGTGTACACAAAACACTTATCATAAAAACACATAAAACTACCTATTAGTTTTATTATTTATTCTTATCGTACGATAAAAATTCAGATGGTGATAACAAATCCTCATATAGCGTCAAAAAATGGATATAACAGGCTACTATTATCCATTACGAAGATTAAAAATATTATGTAATAAAAAAGACCCACATTACTGATTTTTTTACCATAATTACGGTTTTAGGTTTTACACCTCCAACGAGCATCAACAATACTGTTCTCTGGTTTATTGTTCCAAAGGATCAATAAACCTTTTTTGAAAACCAAGGTCTCCAGACCAGAATATTATTGTATAAATGTTATAAAAAGCAACTACAACCATTATAAAATGCAGGATAGTATTGTGGTTCTGCTCTATTTCCAGACAGAGTCTTCGATTTTATTGGATTTAAGTGACCGCTGAAAGAGCGAACACTTAAACCAGATAAGGTTTTTTTTATTAACTTAGCCTAAAGCGATACTGCTTTGATTAAGTTTCGATTTATTGAACTTTCACTCAGTTCTAACTCATATTGACACTTAATTATTCTCAACTATTTTATCATCATGAACCTTCACTGGTTTAAGTGTTCCGAAGGGTCACTTAAATCTTTTTTGAAAACCAAGGTCTCCAGACCTGAATAGTATTGCATAAATGTTATAGGAGCAACTACAACCGTTATAAAATGCAGGATAGTATTGTGGTTCTGCTCTATTTCCAGACAGAGTCTTCGATTTTATATATGGATTTAAGTGACCGCTGAAAAAGCGAACACTTAAACCAGAGAGGGGTATAAATGTTATAGGAGCAACTACAACCGTTATAAAATGCAGGATAGTATTGTGGTTCTGCTCTATTTCCAGACAGAGTCTTCGATTTTATATATGGATTTAAGTGACCGCTGAAAAAGCGAACACTTAAACCAGAGAGGGGTATAAATGTTATAAAAAGCAACTACAACTATTATAAAATGCAGGATAGTATTGTGGTTCTGCTCTATTTCCAGACAGAGTCTTCAATTTTATTGGATTTAAGTGACCGCTGAAAGAGCGAACCTTCACTGGTTTATTGTTCCGAAGGGTCAATAAATCCCTTTTTGAATCAAGGTCTCCAAGACTGGAATATTATTGCTAAATGTTGGAGCAACAACGAATTGTAAGCCATTCTCAACACATTGTAAAAAGATGCTGAAAGAAACAGATATTTTTACTTCTTTTGAGTAGGAAAGAATCTGTTTGTAACCAATTAAAGAACAGCGAAATTCCATCATATTTACAGCTTATAAAACTGAAATGAAAAAATATCTCCTATATTATCTATCAGCATTTTTATTGTTTTCCTGCAAACAAAAGAATGAAAAAAATCAAGCTATTCTGGATAAAACAGTTTCAGAAAAATCCAGTTCAGTCCATGTGAGCCGGGCTGATACTGAAAATCTAATTACACATAAACAGGAAGAAGTTCAAAATAACCATCAGCAGAATGGAAAAGCTTGGTTAGAAAATATTTTTACATGTAATAACAAGAAGAATAAATTTTGCTTCTACCTAGAAGACGAAGAAAAACTATGCACAAAGAGATTCTATCAATTTATGATTGATTCCGAAGAAATATTTGGCGCATCTAATCTCACTGCAAGTGAGTATCCAGATGCTGTTAAAAAATATCAACAGAAATGGACGAATATTTATCCTTTAAGAACCGATAGTATTGGAGAAACCTGGCTTTTTGGAAGAAGTAATGATGATATGGAAAACATTCAAGATGTGAAAATAATACCTACAGCTGACCTTAAATATGATGTTTTTGTTGATTATGGAGGAGGCATTAAAACAGAGAATCAAGTCATTTTGGTTGAAGAAAATGGTCATTACAAAATTGATTATTGCGTCACTACATTTGTTAAATAATGAGTCCACATATAACGCTTTACCAGTAACTTTAAAATTAGACAATGAAAAGAACGTTTCGGATTGTAAAAATAATTTTAGGCGTTTTTATGCTGTGGTTTTTAATACATTCCATTTACATAACAATTGATGGATTGAGCGATAAAAATAAACATGCTGACGTGGCAATAGTACTTGGGAACAAAGTGAATGAAGACGGAACTTTATCACAAAGACTACAACAACGTTTAAATAAAAGTATAGCATTATATCAGCAAAAACGCGTTAAGGAAATAATTGTCAGTGGAGGTATAGGAAAAGAAGGTTTTTGGGAAGGTAATAAAATGAAAGAATATCTTCTTGCGAACAATATCCCTTCTGAAAAAATTAGTGTCGATAATTATGGCAATGATACCGAAAAAACAGTACACAATTCCATAAGAATCATGGATAGCCTGCATTATAAAAGTGCCATTTCTGTTTCGCAATACTTTCACCAAACGAGAACAAAAAAATTATTTCGGAAAAATGGATTCAAAAATATTGAAAGTGCAAGTCCTGACTATTTTGAATGGCGAGATGTTTACTCTATATTTCGTGAATTTGTTGCCTACTACAAAGAAGCATTATAACAAACCGAATACCTGAACTTTCATTACGAATGGTTTTGGTTACCAGTATCAATCAAACTCTGGATGAGGTATTTTTCACCAAACAATCCATCCAGAGCTTTTAAAATAAAAACAGAGCTATGCGCTCTGTTTTATTTTTTACCCTCACTTTTTCTTTCTTTTTTATTGTGCGTGATATCCTCACCTTTAAATTCATTTTCTTCAAACTCTCTACTATCGAGATCATCTTTATTTTGAACAGGTTTCTTGGGATTTAGCCGATTAATAGGCTTGGCTCCATCCCTTGTATTTGATGGCTGCATACTATGATAATTTTATATAAATGTGATTTCCAACAACATTAAAGCAATCCAAACAGTATTTCGTTACAAATAGACTTTATACTGCCTTTGAATTCAGGTTTGTATCCGCAATAGCAGTTAAATCCTGATCGCATTTTTTTTCTTCTTCCAGTGTTTCAAGAAGAAGATTTAATGCTTCCTTACAGTCCAATACTTTGGCAAATGCGGCTAAAGTTCCATAAGTAGCGATTTCATAATGTTCCACTTTCTGTGCTGCTGCTATGATCCCAGCATCCCGAACAGACCCTACTTCAGTTTCCTCCATAATACCCTCTCCTTCTTCAATCAGGCCTGCCATAGCATCACATTTTTTTGCTTTTGCCGCTTTTCCAATAGATTCAAAACAAGCTTCCAGACGTTCGACATGCACCTTTGTTTCTTTCAAATGCTTGGTAATAGCTGCTTTAAGTTCATCCGAGGTCGCATTTTTTTCCATTTTGGGTAATGCTTTTGTGAGTGCCTTTTCTGCCCAATAAATATCTTTCAAACCATCTTCAAAGAGTTCACTTAGATCTTTTGCAGCGCCTGATTTAGCTTTATTTTTTTGCGCAACTGCAGTCTTTGTTGCAACTGAAGAAACATCTTCTGTTTTTTCTGCGGCGTTGCTTTTGTTCGCTGTACTTTTTATTGTTGCCATAGTTCATCATTTTAATGCTCTTACAAGCGGTTCTCTTAAAGAACAGGCTGACCAATAGTTTCGTTCATTTTATTTTTAAAGAAGCATTACCCAAAATATACTTTAAAAAATACAGTAGAAAACCCTCCAGTTAAAGTACTAAATCAGCCAACTATTTTTCTAACCAGGGTGTTCATTCAATAGTAAATTCAATAATAAATAAATTATAAACCCTTTAAATTAATGTCTTATGAACACAACAAAAAAAACAACCCAAGAAGCTGATCAAAAAAATAGCCAGGGAAAAGGTACTGACAAGAACCAAAACATGAACAAAAACAGTAAATCTGCAACAAATTCAGATGAGCAATCAGGTAAAACAATGGATAAAACCAGTAAATCCGCAACAAATTCGAATTCAGATGAGCAATCGGGTAAAACAATGGATAAAACCAGTAAATCCGCAACAAATTCGAATTCAGATGAGCAATCAGGTAAAACAAAAGAGGAACTGCTAGAAATGGCAAAAAAGCTTGACATCACTGGACGACATGATATGTCAAAAGATGAACTTTCAAAAGCAGTTGATCAACATGCTAAAAAATAATTTGTAAACTATTTTATACCTGATGATAAATATTTAAAATAGATGGTGTCCAAAAAAAATCGGACACCATCTATTTTTTTTAATTTTATTTGCGTCCCAACCCAAAGTTGTATTTTCAAAGATTCAATTCACAGAGGATTAAATGTACTTTTTAGACACCCTCTCTAATTCGACTACTATCGGAATAAACATACGAAACCCAAATAAATAATAAGCTTTTTAATCAAATGTTAATACGTGTGTAAAAAGCAATTAATACGCTAATTTTCATATCATACAACTCTTAACTGACTCGTCATGTTCTATAAATAAGAAGAAAAGGTAATCAATCATAATATCATGAAAAAGTTTTTAATTATAGGCTTTATTATTCTAGGACTAATAAGCCTGCAATCATTTAAACCACATCAACATGACAATTTTATCAATAAAGCAATTGCGTCAAATCGTTTTGAAATAGCTATTTCTGAACAAGCAATGAATAAATCTCAAAACAAGGGAGTTCAAGACTTTTCTAAAATGCTTGTTGACGATCATCATAAGTTGCAATCTCAATTGGATGCCTATGCAACAGCGAATAATCTGACTGTAGAAAACGATATGAGTCGTGAACAACAACAATTGTTAACAGAGACCGCTAACTTAAATGGGGCGGCTTATGACGAAAGATTCAAATCTGAAATAATTGCTTCTCATGAAAATATTATCACTTTGTTTGAATCTGCCATAAAAAGTAATATGGCAAAAGATGATACCAAGAATACTTGGTTAAATCAAACGATATCTTCTTTAAAAAATCATTTAGAGCTTGCAAAATCACTGAATGTGACAGACAAAGTGGACACTCCTATTTCAGATACAATTTCGAATAAACATGTAGACGATATGCCAAAAAAAATGAAGCTTAAGTAAGTCCGATTTAGAAATTAATAGCATAAAGCATAAATCAAACCTAATGTTTTAAAGATTTTAAATTTATGCGTTAAGTAATAAAACAATCAAATCTTACTAAATTAGTAGAATTGAATATCGGTTATATACGATTGGAAAATGGTAATGCCTAACATCTTAAAGTAATCGTGGTTATATAAGACTTAACAAAATAAGACAAATGGAAAAACATGTATCATCTTCAGATGGATTGAAGATTCACTATATAGAGACTGGAAAAGGAAATATAACACTAGTTTTCGTCCATGGATGGTTGGGCAACATCGATTGGTGGAATAATCAACAGACGTATTTTAAAGAGAAATATAACATTGTCCAAATAGATTTAGGTGGGCACGGAAAATCAGAAAAAACAAGACGAAATTGGACTAGCACACAATATGCTGATGATATTAAAGCGGTACTTGACCAAATTCATACGACCGAAATTATATTGATTGGTCATTCCATGTCAGGAGCTTATGTACTTGAAGCATCTGTAGATTCCCCAAAAATAAAAGCGATAATTTTAGTAGACACGTTAAAAGACTTAGACCAAGTTTTTACTTATGAACAAGCAGAGCAAATCCTGTTTAGCAATTATCGAAAAGATTTTAAAGAAGCCGTGGAGCAGATTCTTCCTCAACACCTTTTTGTTGTGGAAACTCCTGCATCTATAAAAAAGCAACTTCAAGAAGAGTTTATTCAAAATCAGCCGGAACTCGCCATCAATACGCTTGCACCTTTATACAAGATGGATATTCGCCAACTAGCCAAATCAATAGAGGTCCCTGTAAGAGCCATAAATTCTGACGCATCGGCAACAAGTCTGGAAAATAACCAAAAGTATTTGAAAGATTATAATTACAAAATCATTAACGGAACAGGACACTATCCTATGCTAGAGAAACCAAAGGAATTTAATTTATTATTAAACGAAATAATAACGGAATTAATCGCCCATTAAGAGCAAGAGTGTGCTTGGAAATTCCATTTAAAAATGAAAATATTTTATTGTACAAGGGCTAAATACTTGTTAAGTTTCTTCATTTATCTGGATACCCACTTCTTTCAAAAAAGCAATCTGCGCTGCTAAGCATTTATCTTCCAACGCTGATAGTTCTTCTTTTTTGGTCTCCAATTGCGTACGTATTGCTTTCCGAGCAGTGCTATCCTGTTCCTCCACATACTGAGTTAACAATACCGTATATTCATCTTCAATTTTTGACATATACCTGATAACAGCTTCATGAAAGACATTTGCAACTTCACTATGCCCAAGTTGACTTGCTTCGGTTTTAATTTCATTGCAATAACTACCCAAACCTTTTGCGTCTTTAAGTTCCATATCAAACGCTGTTTTACTGCTTTTGTCTGCATCAAAATCACCTGCCAGTAGTTTCTTGTGTCGTTCATCCAGACGTTCTTTGCAAGAATAGAAATTACTCGTCATTTTTTCATTATAACCAAAATCCTGATTATTGCCACAAGAAGATAATACCATGACTAGAAAGAGAATAACCGTAAATAATTGGTTTTTTATTCCTGGGATTTGGATAAATTTCTTTTCTTTTATAAATTTCATATATAAGGTTTTCTTGCAACAATCTAGGCTATTTTAATAACTTGTTTTTAAGTTTTAAAGATTCGTTTGACAGCTATCAAGATTCGTTTCAGATCTTTCGATATTGATCGTAGTTGTTCAGAACGAATAACGAAAAATTAGTCAGAAATGACAAACACTTAGTGTATTAGTATGTGGGCTGCTCTTATTTTTTATATTGACTGATTTGGACTCCTCATCATATCTGCTTTGAAGTGGAATCGTGGACAATCAATTGATATGCTTAATATCAATCCTTTCGCTCATATTTATGGATAAGTGCATAATCATAAGGAATGCGTATACTCAGTTCTTTTGCTTCCCAAACATCCCCTTTAGAAGGCTGATAAAAATCGTAGGCATTACTCAAAAAGTTTTCCCCATTAGGAGCTTCTTGCCAATCTTTTTTATCCCGATTATATAACAATATCATACAACTCACACAACGGAAATTACCGTCTTTGTTTGGATTTTCATAACAAGTTCCAATCTTTATGTTCAACTTTTGATCAACAATAACGTCTGCTAATCTCCCTTCAGTCAAACGAATCAATGCCGCTTGTGCATCCTCGTCAGTTGGGGGATCTGTTACTCGTTTTAGTTTGTCAAAATGTGCGTACTTAATGATCTTTATTTCAGTCGCTCTTATTTCTGGAATGAGGTTATTCGTATCTACAGGGTATAAGTCAGCAGAAGTCAATGCGAAATCAGTTGTGTCTACTTTTAGAACACCCTTATTGGCTACAGAATCTACATCTATAGCTGCAACACCTTTGTTTGAACCAAAAACAACATCCTTAAGCTCTCTTAAGTGGTGACCAACATGATGAAATCCGACAACATATTTAATCACAACAAATCCGATCAAGAAGATACATAATAAGAATATAAGCCCATTCTTGAAACCTGACTTGGGCTGTTCGTGGTCATGTTCCAATATGCTATCTGTTATCCTTTCATCTCTTTCCAGTGGATCTGTATTGGGCACCGTATCATAGTCATCCAAAAATAAATCTATCCCGTCAAAACGATCAATATGTCCATCTTTAAACATTTCCACAATGTCCCTACCTGTTTTATACCTGACATTCGCTTGATTACAGATAAATTCTATGGCATCTGCGGAATTATGTTGTTTGATAAAGTCATAAATGATGACTTTCGCTATACGAACGTTATTGACTAAAATATTTTCTTTCATATAGGATTAAGGTCTTGGAAATAACAACTTCTTGACAAGATAAATATAAATATTCAATCTCTACAGTAACATAGAACTGTTTTTGTTATTTTTTAATGCTGAACCATCTGTTTGAAATCAATTATTTTGGTTTTAAAAATATTAATCGTAATATTGCGATATACAAATATAGAATTGACATGGGAGTTACTAAAACAGATCATTTTACAGAACAGCAAAATCAAATTGCTATGATCACGAAAGCACTTGGTCACCCAGCACGTATTGCAATTATTGAATATTTATTAAAAGTAAATGCATGTATCTGCAGTGATATCGTGGAAGAATTGCCATTGGCTCAATCCACCATATCTCAACATCTAAAAGAATTAAAAAATGCAGGATTGATCAAAGGAAATATTGAAGGTACATCCATCTGCTATTGTATTGATGAAAAAACATTCAGCTTGCTCAAGAACTACTTCAAAGAAATTGTGATCCATACTAATAATCAGAAATGTTGTTAATGCGCATTTAAAAGAGTTTTTTATCATCAAATATCGTAATATAACGATATATTAAATAAATCAGCGTATCACCATTCGCTAGTATGCATTAAAACAATTAAACACCAGTAATATGACACTCGAACAAATTAAACAAGTTCTTCCAACATTAGATAATGTGGAATTTCAATTAGAAAATGGAACATTTGTACCAGAACACTTTCACGTAACAGAAGTAGGTCAGATCAGTAAACATTTTATTGACTGTGGCGGTACTATCCGAAAAGAAAATGTTGTCAATTTTCAACTGTGGAATGCTCATGATGTTGAACACCGTGTAAAGCCAGGAAAATTATTGGATATCATCAAATTATCTGAGGAAAAACTTCAAATGGGAAATCACGAAATTGAAGTAGAATACCAAAGTGATACCATTGGCAAATATGGATTGCAATTCAATGGCAAAAATTTTGTTCTTACGAGTAAGACTACAGCTTGTCTTGCTTCTGATGCATGCGGAATTACACCCAAACCTTTAACAGTAATAGCTTCAACCAATGACGTGTGTACACCAGGATCAGGATGTTGCTCATAAAAACTTGTATAATATGAATGCTGTACTTAACGAAACCATTCAGAAAATTCTGACTAAAGAGATCAATCAGGGACGTAAAGCAATTTTACAACCCTTGATTGATCTTATTCAAGAAAAAGTGAACGCAGATAAACCAATCCATATAAACTTTATCTGTACACATAATTCTCGCAGAAGTCATCTTTGTCAAGTATGGGCACAAGTAGCTTCGGCATTTTATCAAACTCAAAAAGTTTATTGTTATTCCGGAGGAACTGAAGAAACGGCATTATTTCCGAAGGTTGCAGAAACATTAGCAGCAGCAGGAATAGATATTCAAGTGATTGCCGCAACATCAAATCCCATATATGCGATAAAATATAACGAAAATACAATGCCTATCATTGGATTCTCTAAAAAATATGATGACAGCTTCAATCCGCAATCCGAATTTACAGCTGTTATGACTTGTTCGCAAGCAAATGGCGGATGTCCCTTTATTCCAGGTGCTGAAAAAAGAATCCCCATCACATATGAAGACCCGAAGATAGCGGACAATACCAATCAACAAGATGAAGTCTATCAAGCAAGAAGCTTAGAAATAGCTTCCGAGATGTTTTATGTTTTTTCGATGATAAAATCTTCATGACTGTTTTAACATATCGTATGATATAGCCTTTAAATAAAAAAAGAAAACATATGTTTTCTTTTGCCATCGCTTCCATATTTCACAGTTGCGATTCGAAATTGCGTCCTTTATTGAACAAGCAATTTATCACAAATTATACTACTCAAAATTTCATTCTTTCTTTTCGAATAACTCACGGACATGCTTCCATCAAAAGATTCGACAGCATTGATCTTAATTGTT
Organism: Sphingobacterium sp. SRCM116780; assembly: GCF_021442025.1. Taxonomy (NCBI): domain Bacteria; kingdom Pseudomonadati; phylum Bacteroidota; class Sphingobacteriia; order Sphingobacteriales; family Sphingobacteriaceae; genus Sphingobacterium; species Sphingobacterium sp. SRCM116780. The sequence goes on along the minus strand of NZ_CP090446.1, from coordinate 753,311 downwards.
GTGCCTAATATTAACTCACGACTGTTTAAAAACCTAAGAAAATCTTCTGAAGAATCCGTTATAGCCATAAAAGTTACCTTATCTCCTTCCTTAAATTTTCCCAATTTTACATAGCTATTATCTTTCATATTTCCATTTCGATCTGGGATAGGTGAACCATGCGGATCTACCTTAGGATACCCAAGAAGTTCATCCATTTTATCGAAAAAAGCTGGCGATTTTATATGTTCGATCTGTTCAGCAATCTCATGCACCTCTTCCCATCCAAATCCCATCTTCTCAACCAGATACATTTCTGTTAGCCGATGTTTTCTGATAATAAGAATAGCCTCTCCTTCTCCTTTTTTCGTTAGTTTAATAGGTTTATAACTTTCATAAACAACAAGATTTTTCTCGGCCAGACGCTTCATCATGCTACTCACTGTCGGCATTTTGACTGTTAATTGTTTACCAAGTTCATTTAAGTTTGCTTCCCCTTTTGCACTGGTTAGCATAAACAGTGCCTTTAGATAATTTTCTTCCGTCTGTGAGATCATGAAACAAATTTAACATAATTAGACCTTACTAACAATTTTGTTAGATTTATTTTGTTAGATCAATCTAACTTATTACTTTTGCTTTACTAATTAATATAATTAGTACATTAAAATTACCGATGAAAATTATGACAAAGATTAAAGAGCTGATAGGTACAGTATGTTTTATCCTGATAACCTGTATTGCATTAGCCCAAACTGGAAAGATAAAGGGGAAGGTTACCCAAAGGGATCATGAAGATGTTCAGGCAGCAACTGTTTCTATTCCAAAATTGAAGAAGAGTGTGAAATCAACTATTTCAGGTGCTTACGAACTGACTGATATTCCATATGGAACATGGGAACTAGAAGTTAGGTTTGTTGGATTTCATACCTTAAAAAAAATGATTACATTAAATAGCGATTCATTGGAACAGCATATTGAACTATCTGAAAAGTCAAACACAGATCTGGATGAAGTTGTTGTTTCAGGAACAATGAAAGAGGTGTCAAAGCTGGAAAGTTCTGTGCCTGTTGAGGTCTATACCTCCAAATTTTTTAAGGCTAACCCGACACCTTCCCTTTTTGATGCTTTGCAGAACATAAACGGTGTACGTCCACAGTTAAACTGTAATGTATGCAGTACAGGTGATATACATATCAATGGTCTTGAAGGACCTTATACCATGATACTTATTGATGGTATGCCTATTGTCAGCGGACTCTCCACCGTATATGGACTCAGTGGTATCCCACAATCACTCATCGATCGGGTCGAAATTGTGAAAGGTCCTGCTTCAACACTTTACGGTAGTGAAGCCGTAGGTGGTCTGATCAATATCATTACGAAAAGACCTGAAAATGCGCCCTTGCTATCCTTAGATGCATTTGGTACAACTTGGGGAGAAATAAGTGCGGATGTTGCTGCAAAATTTAATGTTGGTAAAAAAGCACAATCTCTTCTTGGGATAAACTACTTCAACTATCAACACCCTATTGACAATAACAACGACAATTTCACAGATATCACCCTACAACACCGCATCTCCATATTCAACAAATGGAACTTTGAAAGGAAAGATAACCGTATTTTTTCTTTAGCAGGTCGCTATGTCTATGAAGATCGTTGGGGAGGAGAAATGAACTGGGGAAAAAAATACAGAGGTGGTGATGAAGTATATGGTGAAAGTATTTATACAAGCCGCTGGGAATTTTTCGGAACCTATCAGTTACCCATCAAAGAAAAGATTTTGTTTCAGTTCAGTACGAATGGACACAACCAAAACAGTGTGTACGGTAACATTCCATATTTAGCAGATCAATATATCGGATTTGGGCAATTCACTTGGTTTAAAACATTGGGTCGACATGATCTTCTGACTGGTCTGACTTACAGGTATACCAATTACGATGACAATACACCAGCAACTGCATCTGCTGGAAACATAGCGTTGAATAAACCAACCCAAACGCATCTACCTGGATTATTTCTACAAGACGAGATCACCTTGAACGGAAACAATAAACTTTTGTTAGGCGTTCGTTATGACTATAATTCGATACATGGTAGTATCTTAACGCCTCGTTTAAATTATAAATGGAATTCTGTTGACAAGAATAATGTGTTACGGTTGAGTATCGGAAACGGATATCGTGTGGCTAATGTATTTACGGAAGATCATGCTGCACTTACTGGCGCCCGAGAAGTTGTATTCATGCATGCACTTAAACCAGAAACCTCCTGGAATGGAAATATAAATTTTGTAAAGAAAATAGATGCTGGCACTACATTTATTGGTTTAGATGCCACAGCTTTCTATACATATTTTACCAATAAAATTATCCCTAACTACGACAAAGATCCCAATAAGATCATCTACGATAATATAAACGGACATGCGGTATCTAGTGGTGTTTCATTAAACATTGATGTTGTTTTTGCTAATGGTTTGAAAATATTAGCTGGTGCTACCGCAATGGACGTTTACAATACCGAAGAAGGTAAAAGATCTGGTCAGATGTTTACAGAAAAATTTACGGCAGTATGGAATATTGGATATACGTTTAAGGGAATTGGACTGACAGCAGATTACACAGGGAACCTGTATGGACCGATGCGTCTTCCATTACTAAGTGCTACCGATCCGCGTCGTGAATATTCACCATGGTGGAGTATTCAAAACATACAGTTGACAAAACACTTAGGTAAAAAAATCGAAATATATGGAGGAGTAAAAAACCTATTGAATTGGACACCAAATAAGGGAAATCCGTTTATCATCGCAAGAACTAATGATCCATTTGACAAAAAGGTACAGTTTGGTACTGATGGACAAGCAATGGTAACAGCCGATAATCCGTATGGATTGACTTTTGATCCATCCTATGTCTATGGTCCCAATCAAGGAATCAGAGGATTTTTAGGTTTTCGTTATCATTTATTTAAGTAATAGTGTTACAAGTAAATTTTCGAGGTAGTATGGTTAATAGACTCTTCTTTATTGTAAACCTATTTCAGGAATAAACAATTGTATTTCCTAAGCATAATTCAGGATAAGACACAACTCGACTGTAAGGGTATACCCGTACAAAGAAAAAACAATGTAAGGATATATCCGTATAACTGTCCGAATTCTGTCAGGATAATTCAACATAAGACAAAGCATAATTCAGGATAAAACATAGTGTTCAACTGGTAACATAGTAGGGAGCTGGTTCGTACCTGATTCGTACCTTGTTCGTACCTCGTTCGAACAAAGACGAATCAGGTACGTTTGAAGTACGAACAAAGTTCGTTCAAAATACTAGGTAAATTAGAAGTTAGTAGCGACTTAACTCCTCTCCTAATACTTCCAAACATTTTCTTATCCTGAATGTTCTACTATAAAAGCGCACACATTTTAAAAAGCTGTGCTTAACAGAGAAGTTTAAAAAGAATCACCTTGAACGACTACTTACATTCAAGTATTTAAAATCCTAAAGAAATGACAATGAAAACAGATCGATTATCACAAACACTTTGTCGTGCATTGAATGATCAAATTACACTCGAAGCTTACTCCGCTCAAGTTTATTTAATGTTAGCATGTTGGGCTGACGAGCATATGTTGGATGGCATAAATCGCTTTATGATGAAACATTCGCAAGAAGAACGTGTACATATGGCCAAGATAATAGAATATGTACAGGAAAGAGGAAGTATTGTGAAGATTGAGGCCATTAAAAAACCAAGTCCTGAGCCTACAAATATTTTGGAATGTTTTGAAATGGTTTTGCAACAAGAAATTGAAAATACAGAGTCTATTTACAGAATTGTAAACATGAGTATGCAAGAAGGAGATTGGGCGACTTGGAATTTTCTACAATGGCTTGTAAATGAACAACGGGAAGAAGAAAAACTAGCACTAGACTTATTGGATAAAGCAAAATTAGCGGGTGGTATAGAGATGACTGATAATGCAAGATTTGAATTGAATAAATTAATTGGCAATACAGGTCAAGAGTTTCCAGTTGCGGATCACGTCAATCCACTTGTGTAGTATATTGAAAAAGAGCTGCAAAAAATGCAGCTCTTTTTGAAAATCAATTTGTTTCTTATATCGTCACTTGTCTTCCAAACAATAAGAAATCTTGTAAAAATTAGATCAATTATTGTCAGGTTCCAAAATTTTAACAGTTACAGAATAACTTGTTTATAAAGAACGCTTTACCAATAGCGAAATATCTAAAGAGTTATGATATAGTTTATCAACAACATCTAGCATCAATTCCAATTGTTCACCTATTAGAGCAATATCACTAGTCATTACAGCAGAAGACTGTTCTTGATTCGTGTCACGATTAGGAAATATAATCGCATAAGGTTCTGTTGAAAACAGGCCATAACACTTCTTCAATTGTGAAAGAATCTGATCCATCAATCGATACTGATCTTGATTATAAAGTAAAGCAGAACCTTGTCCCATCATATTGGTAAAAGCCATGGCATAGGAAATCAACAAGTGTGTATAAATAGAAAAATCATTTAATTCTTTTGTGAACGGGCGTTGATGACGAGGTTCACTCAATATGCGTTCGTTCAATGCATTTAATTCTGCTAAACTTAAGTAGATTTCCTTTCGAGCTAATTTGTAATCTGCAAGCTCAATTTCATTACCTGAAAACTTGCAGAAACTAATCGATAAAAAATGAATATTGGCTTTGATCACTTCTTTTAAATATGGTTTTATCGAATTACTTTCCCAAGTAGGAAGAATAAAATAAAAAGATAAAAATGCAAGTATACAACCTATAATCGTATCCAATAAACGTTCTTTCAATAAAACTATACCAAAATCGTCTACACCTGTAAAGAAATAATAGATAATAAGGAAACATGCTGTTATAAAAAACGAACCGTAAACATATTTACCACGCAAAAAAGTAAAAGCTAACAACATATAGATCAGCGTCAATCCCAATAAAACATAGGTGTTAGTAATAAAAAAAATATTGAGCAATGCTAGTAACCCACCTAAAAAAGAACCCTTTAAACGATCGATACTACGCTGTTTACTTAAACTAAAACCAGGTCGAAGAATCACCAGGATAGTAATATAGATCCAAAAACTATGTTGCGTTAAAGCAGCATATTCAGGAAAAACGAGCGGTAAGATTTTTGTGATCACATAAGCGATCAACATCACAATAGCTACTCGTAAGGAATGTCTAAAAATGGGTGAATGAAAATTCAAATGTGCCTGTAACTGAAGCCATGAAAATTTACGCTGTTTAAAAAATTTTTCTTTATGAGCTAATAAATTTGAATGATCATCAAGTTTCGCAGATTTGGATAGGACGCGATGTATTTCTCGAATTTTCTGCATCACATACCGAATATTGACCAATATCTTTTTTAATACAAGGGCTGCTTCTCCCTCCTCTTGTTCCAACGCAATAACAGCAACATATGCTCGGTCCCATTGGCCTGTAAATTGAATTTCAGACTTGGGGGCTTTTAATACACTAATGGAAGTTGAAAGTCTTTCCATCTCTTGTGCACAACTAATCAACAAACCAGGAATTAATTGATAAGCCTTTGTATCTCCGTATTGATCACGAATGCGATAATAATCATGATGAGAAGCGTTTATTCTTTCGAATAATTCCATCGTGTTTGCAAAAATAAAGGTTAACTGACGGTATTGAGAGCTGGCAAATTGCTTATCTGTTGCTGCTGAAAACAATATTTCCCGTACACTCTCCTGATGTTGATTGAGTAGGACATTTACTTGAATAACTCGTTTATGTGTTTTTGCAATAGCCATATTGCTATTAAAGAAATCTGCTTTCACACGTAGTAAATTTCCAATTTCATAAGCACATTCGGCTAAAACTTGTTGGCTAACACGATAAGGTCGAATGAAACGAACAAGCAATACAAACAACATATACCAAATTGCTCCTGCTGTCATCAACAGCGCTTCCAGAATGGGATGACTGTGCTCATGTGTGAGGGTCAAGCTAAAAAATAACGTTAACAAGCAGGAAGCTCCAATTCCCATTGCACGAATGCCATAAGCCGTAAGCATACATGCCGCAAAAGAAGAAAAAGCAATAAAAAGACCAAGAGATAAATCTGAAAAAGGAAGTATACGTGTTAACATACTCATGGTAAAAATGAGAAACACATTCACCAACATGGATTTTCTACGCTCACGATATGGCCCAACCAAATCTGGTGTACTCGCAATGATAACACCTATGCCCACCGTAACACCATAATGGAGTTGATTAAAACAGGCAAAAATAAGGACAGGAATAAGGACTGCAATAGTAATTTTTAGTCCTTCATGAAATGGTTGGCTATTGATGAAGAATCTGGTCTTTTGCCATAATTTTTCTATGAGTTTGAACAATGTGGGTTAGTATATGAATTTGAAAATTTATTTAATAACTATGCTATTCACTATAGCCATTTTACAACGGCAAAATTACCAAATTTAATACCACAAAAACAATAATTATATTCTAAATAGTTTTAAAATTGAAATTAAAACATACCTATTATATTGTTTTACATCAAAAAACAATATCTTATTTTACAGAAAATATCTTTATTTTAGCAAAAATCTGCTAAATAATCAAAAGAAAAACAATAATTTTAAGCACTAAAAATTTATAAAGCATGAAAAAACTCACGCTACTGTTATTATTAGCAAGTTCTATGGCCTATGGACAGCGAAACTTGAATATAGAAGAGACAGTCTTTGGCCCCCGCACATATGCTCCAGCGAACATAGTGAATAGCAATTGGATTCCAAACAGCAACAATTTTAGCTATTTGGATAAAAGCTATCAAAATTTAGTTCAAAAAACGGCCTCTTCCAATTGGTCAGAACAAATATTATTGAGCAAAGCCGATTTACAAACTGCTTTGCAAACAAAACTACCGAACGAACAAATTAATTTGTCCTACTTCCCTATAGATTATAAGTGGGAAAATGCAAATACCATTAATTTTACGCTCAGCACAAAACAAAACCAATACTATATTGCTTACGATATCAAAAATAAAACTGTAGCACATGCTATTTCATCTGATGTCAATGGTACAAATCAAGAATATGCAGGTGATTATAGTAAGGTAGCCTTTTTAATTGGTAATAATATCAATATTAAAAATGCGGATGGAAAGCTAATCACAGTTACTGATGATACAACAGATGGCATCGTGAATGGCAGTGATTATACCCATAGACAAGAGTTTGGTATAAAAAAAGGGATGTGGTGGAATAGTCAAAATGATAAATTATTGTACTATCGTAAAGACGAAACGATGGTGACTAAATACCCCTTAATACAATGGGATACACGAACGGCTTCTGTTAAAGATATCCGTTATCCTATGGCGGGAATGAAAAGTGAAGAAGTAACTTTAGTCATTTATGACACCAAAAATGGACAAAAGATAACATTGGCAACAGGAGAATCCAAAGAACAATTTTTAACCCAAGTAACTTGGGATCCTTCAGGAGCATTTATTTATGTGGGTGTGTTAAATCGTGAACAGAACCATTTAAAATTAAACAAGTATAGCGCACAGGATGGTAGTCTTGTCAAAACATTGTTTGAAGAAACAGCAACTACATGGGTAGAACCACAAACAGATTTAGTATTCTTACCTAATAATCCTAAACAATTTTTATATCAAAGTGACAAAGAAGGCTTTAATCAGCTTTATTTGTACGATACCGATGGAAAATTAGTCAAAAAATTAGGTTATGAGAATCTTATTGTACATGAATTGGGTGATTTTTCTTCCAAGGGCGACAAAATTACCTATACCGGTGTAACCAATAATGGCCTTGATCGTCAATTGTTTGAAGTTGATCTAAAGTCGGGCAAAACGACACAATTAACACAGGATACAGGTACCCATCAAGCTAAACTGAATGGTGATGGTACTTATGTATTGGATCAGTATAGTAATTTGACCACGCCGAATGTCGTTCAAGTAAAAGCAGTAAAATCGGGTAAAATTGATAAGGTCATAACCGCAGAAAATCCATTTTTAGGCAAGATAAACCCACCAAAAATAGAGTTTATTACATTAACTTCTGCTGATGGCGTTACTCCTCTAACAGGTCGTATCATTTATCCAAATGATTTTGATCCCAATAAAAAGTATCCTGTTATGTACTATCTATATGGAGGATCGCATTCACAATTGGTTTCGAATAAATGGCTAGGAGCTGCAGGATATTTTGATCTATATATGGCGCAGCAAGGTTATATTGTTTTCACAATGGATAATCGTGGTACTGATGCTCGAGGTCGTGCATTTTCAACAGCAACACATCGTCAATTGGGACAAGCAGAAATGGCTGACCAAATGAAAGGTATCGAATACTTAAAGTCCAAATCATTTGTTGATCAAGGAAAAATGGGTATTTTTGGATGGAGCTTTGGAGGGTTTATGACCACTTCATTCATGGTTCATCATAACGATATTTTTAAAGCGGCAGTTGCTGGAGGCCCTGTAATCGATTGGAAATACTACGAAGTCATGTATGGGGAACGGTATATGGATATGCCGCAAGAAAACGCAGAAGGCTACAAATTAACCTCTTTAATTGATAAAGCGGATCAATTGAAAGGGGATTTATTGATTATCCATGGTGCCCAAGATCCTGTTGTAGTACAACAAAACAGTATGGAATTTGTAGAAGCTTGCATCAAAGCAGGTAAACAGGTTGATTATTTCCTATACCCTACACATGAGCATAATGTTTCTGGAAAAGACCGCATTCATATGTATGAGAAAATCGCAAAATATTTTGATCTTCATTTAAAAAAGTAACGAATACTTCATAAAAAAATCCCAATGACAAATCATTGGGATTTTTTATGTCTATACAATTTTAAACTATGAACGTGCTAAAAGCGCTTCCAGTCCCAAGCGATAACTGTCTAAGCCAAAACCGCAGATGACTCCGACACAGTTTTTCGCCAAGAAGGAATGATGTCTAAATTCTTCTCTGGTATGTACATTTGAAATATGTATCTCAACAACAGCAGTATTTACTGCAGCAATAGCGTCGCCAATAGCGACTGAAGTATGCGTGTAAGCACCTGCATTGAGTATGATTCCATCAAAATCAAAACCTACCTCATGAATTTTATCAATAATAAATCCTTCGGTATTACTTTGATAATAGCTTAATGCTACTGATTCATAAGCAGCTTTCAATGTTGAAAAATAACTCTCAAAATCTTGTGCTCCATAAATTGATTTTTCTCGTACACCTAATAAATTCAGATTAGGACCATTGATGATTAATATTTTCTTCATATCAAGCTTATTTGTGCTAAAATATCAATTAATTATTAAAAGTCACTGTACAACGATCTAAAACTTGAACGAAGACCAATAGAGAATACGCCCGATTTCATAGAAATGGGTTCATCATACTGAATCTTTTGATAACGTTGGGTATACCCCAATTCAAATCTTAAGTTATATTTAGGATTCAGCACGTAAGCAGCTTTGGCATCTGCATAAACAACTTGGCTCTTGATTCCTTGTCCAATATAATTGCCATGCATATTCGGAATGGTACGATAAGATTCGAAGATATTCCCTCCCATATTGCTTCCATCAGTAAGATCTAGACCTTTTTGATTATAATTTAATTGTGCTGAAAAATCAAATCGCTTCCAAGCATAATTCGCAATTCCTATAACCTCTCTAAAATTAGCACCTAAAGGATGTGCTAGAGGTTCTGCATTATTACTATAATTAGAACCTGAATCAAAATGGGCGTAGGTATATGGTCTTACGGTATTATATTCCACTAAGAAATTTAAGTTTTTCACATCAAACATATCATAACCTCTTATCCCCAATTGTACCCCCCATTTATTATGTGCGTAACCATTTCCTGCAAAAAATTCCTTAGCTGTGAACTCCCCTAACAGAAATTGTCCATAGGTGGTTACATTTTTTAGGACTTTATATTTGGCATTCAATCCCAAAAACATTTTATCAGGAGAAGTCGAATTATTCGATTCTACAGGACGCAAAAACATTAAGGGGTTGATATATGAAAAATCAAAGCCTCTTTTTCCTGCGGCATCGTAATTTGCCCAAGTAATTGCTTGAAAAAATCCGACAGAGAGTCTGTTTGTTGCATTATAATCAATGTATTGAAATACACCCCATTTCTTTCCATCCCCATAGCGTTGTGTCTCTCCTAAATCATCCGATCTTTTATTGGTTGGATCGTTCATATAAGCCCATACAGAAGTATATTGTACATTCCCGACCGTACCCGTTAATTTTAATTGCGAATAATTGGAAGAGAAATCAGATAATAATAACGATCGATAACCATCTCCTATAAAGTTTTTATCATAAGCTACGGTTGCTTGAAAATACTTACTAAAATCATAGGTCAAACTAGCCGTTGCATTCATCCAATCCTTTTTATTTCCACTTTGAAATTTCGTTGTTCCTTGTCCTGGCACGACCCTAGCATTATTAATATATTCATCTAAATACTGTGGGAATACGGCTTGATTTTCACTCGCACTTGTATAGAAGGTAAATTTATTCCCAATCGTAGCTCCTGCTTGAAAGCCTCTGGAGTTCATCCAAGTCCTGCGCTTATCTCCCATCACATCTTTACCAATTGTCAAATCGGGTAAGAAATCCGCATAAAATGTATAATCGTCCTTTGCTACTTCAATGAGATGTTCATTAAAAATTTTTCGCATAAACCAATTATCGGATGCCACTGGCTGATTCGCTTGTATAGAATCGAACTTCACCAATAATTCATCTTTAATGATAAATGGTTTGGAAGAGGTATGCAATCTCGTGGTGGGAGAATACAAGACGTCATTCATTTTTTGAGAAAACTGGTAGGAATAGGGTTGATATTTGATTTGAGCGCTTACTTCGTTTTCGCCTAACATACTCAGAGCAAATACTCCTGTCAATGCTAGAAATTTTAATGAACCTTTTTCTTTCATGAGATTTTTTTAAACAACAAAAAGGAGTAGCAAAATCTATTCCCAAAAACAAAATAACACTTTTTTTTGTAGTAATTGTTTTAGCAGAGAATAAAATAATTATGCTAAAACGTATTTGCTTTTGGTTTCAACGTTTTTTTATTATCTTGCCGTAATAGAAGACCAGTATGATAATAAATTACCTTTTTTGTATTTAAAAAATGAAACGCAGAACATTCATTCAAAATTCAGCTGTATTAGGAGCAGGATTATTTGCAAGCAAAGTCTCTTTTGCTACGATGCAAACTTCATTTCCGACGGTGCGTATTCCAGCAGATAAACGTTTATTTTCGAGTAAAGCTGTCGAAAATGCTATTGCAACGTTTGGTAAAGCGACCAGCAACAAAGAATTAGCTTGGCTTTTTGGTAACTGTCTCCCAAATACCTTAGACACTACTGTATTTCCTTATGTCGAGAACAATCGTCATTATACATATGTCATTACTGGAGATATTGATGCAATGTGGTTACGGGACAGTAGTGCTCAAGTATGGCCATACATGGCGTTTATGAAAGAGGATAAAAATTTAAAAAACTTAATAGCAGGGTTAATACATAAGCAAAGCAAGTGTATCAATATCGATCCCTATGCCAATGCTTTTTATAATGATCCAACAAAAAAAGGAGAATGGTTTAGTGATCATACCGACATGAAACCTGGTATCCATGAACGTAAATGGGAGATTGATTCGCTATGCTATCCAATAAGACTTGCTTATCATTATTGGAAAGAAACGAATGATGGAACTCCATTCAATGAGGAATGGGAAGCAGCGCAAGAAAAAATTTATAAAACATTTGTAGAGCAACAACGTAAGGATAGTTTAGGCCCTTATCATTTTATGCGTACAACTGGTCGTGGATCCGACACCTTACAGGTGGATGGCTATGGATATCCCGTTAAACCTGTAGGATTGATCTGTTCTAGTTTCCGACCATCTGATGATTCGACGGTATTTTCATTCTTAATTCCATCCAATCTTTTTGCTGTTGTCAGTTTAAGACAATCAGCGGAGATTTTGCGAAAAGTAAAAAACAATGCGATTTTAGCTGGTAAAATGGAAGCTTTAGCAACTGAAGTTGAACAGGCTGTTCAAAAACACGGTATTATAGATCATCCTCAATTTGGAAAAGTATATGCATTTGAAGTAGACGGTTTTGGATCATTCTTAATGATGGACGATGCCAATGTCCCTAGCTTACTTTCATTGCCTTACTTGGACGCCGTTAAAGTCGAAGATCCTATTTACCAAAGAACACGTCAATATGTGTTATCTGAAAACAATCCTTTTTTCTTCAAGGGTACTGCTGGTGAAGGAATTGGAGGCCCACATATTGGACGTGACTACATCTGGCCAATGTCCATTATGATGCGCGCCTTTACCTCAAATAATGATCAGGAGATCGTGCATTGTGTTAAAATGTTGATCGCTACACATGCGGATACAGGTTTTATGCACGAATCTTTTCATAAAGATGATCCTAAAAAATTCACCCGTAAATGGTTTGCTTGGCAAAATACTTTATTTGGAGAATTAATATGGAAAATTTATAAAGAAAAGCCTAACTTACTGAAATTGATTTAGTTATATGAGTTTTATGAGGGTTGATTTTACCCTCATAAAACATTTATATAGTTAATATATATTTTACCAATTATCATCGGTCTGTTTAACTATTTTAAACTGCGATTCAATAGCATGTGACATGATTAAGCTCTCTTTTTTAATAAAACCTTTCTTTAAACCATTGCCATTACCAACACTTTCCTCAATTGGAGTTTGTTCGTAATCAAGACCTTGTGTATTTATTCGACTTAGACTAACCACTGGTACATTACTACTAATATTTACAGCTGTTATTCTGTACCTGCCTTCTTTATAATCGATTGTAAAAAAAGCTTTAATCTCTCCCAGTGCATAAAATGATGTGGTCATCCTTGAAAACCCCACTTCTGACGGATTAGTTTTTATATCAGTCCCTAAAAATGTGATCTTATTTTCTTTTATTTGAATGTCTGAAAATTTAACATTTGATTGAACAGTATTTACAAGATCATCAAATGTCACATCTTTATTTTCATAAACCTTTTGCCAGTTCACACGCCCTTCAGGAGTAACGATGAAATTATTAGCTTCTAATTGTCCAAATGCTATCAAATAGTTAAATGACACACATATAAATAATAACAACTTTTTCATATGATTATAATTCTAAATATTTTTCTTTTTAATAAATTTTCTTATATTTTTTAAATCTGATACTCGATGAGCAATTATAAAATCCATCTTTTCAATGGATTTATCAATATCCGTTTTGTTCACATCTTGTGAACTTTAATTTACCGAGATTGTCTCTTGTGATTTAATCAAAATACAATATTCCAAGTATCATTCAGTGCTGAATTATTTTTTTTAATACTAAGAATTAATACTGGCTATACTTTCTTAAAACATAATGTTGCAAACATACGTGATTTTAACGCACAATATTTTCGCTTACAACAAATAAATTGCAAATATCTGTATTTAAATCTATTTTAAGTAACTTTTGTATTTATTTTATTGTTAATAATGGAAAATTTATAAAGAAAAGCCATCTTTGCTTAAACAAATATAGGATACCCTATTGCCATAAAAAAATGCTATAAGGAATCCTTATAGCATTTTTTTATGGAGCAAGAAAAACAATTAATTGGTCCAATTGGGATATTTGATTCGGGATACGGAGGTTTATCGGTATTCAAAGAGATTAAAAAACAATTACCACAATACGATTATATCTATTTGGGAGACAATGCACGTGTCCCTTATGGTACACGATCATTCGAGGCTGTATATGAGTTCACCAAAGAATGTGTTTTTAAACTATTTGATTTAGGCTGTAATCTCGTCATCTTGGCCTGCAATACAGCGTCAGCAAAAGCTTTACGCTCGATTCAACAACATGACTTGCCTCCAGGAAAGAAAGTATTGGGTGTTATTAGACCTACAACAGAAATTGTAAAAGCATTCACGACCTCCAATAAAGTGGGTATTCTTGCAACAACAGGTACTGTAAAATCTGAATCTTATAAAATTGAAATCAACAAATTCAATCCTGAGATTGAAGTTTTTCAACATGACTGTCCTTTTTGGGTCCCGCTAGTGGAAAATAATGAAATGGATACTGAAGGAGCGAAATACTTTGTGGAAAAAGACATTCATAAACTTTTGGAACAGTCGCAAGATATCGACACCATTATTTTAGCTTGCACCCACTACCCTCTTTTATTACCAATAATCAAACAATTTGTCCCAGAGCATATCAATATCATTTCACAAGGGCCTTTAGTTGCTGAAAGCTTAAAAACATATTTGGATCGTCATCCGGAGATCGATAGCAAAAGTTCTAAAAACGGAAGTATGCAATTTTTCACAACAGATGATCCTCGAGATTTTGAATCGAAGGCAGAAATATTTTTCGGTCAGAAAATTAAAGCTGATCATATAAAAGTTTCATAAAAAAAGACTTGTCTGTTAGGACGAGTCTTTTTTTATGAATGATATGAACTGATATTAACTTGCAATCACCTCTTTTTTCGCGTAACTGTCATTATGTACTGCAGCCACAGCTCTACCAGACGGATCATTTAAATTTTGGAATGAAGCATCCCATAATAACGCTTCTGGTGTACTACAAGCAACAGATTTAACCGAAGGAACTGTTTTCGCAGCAGCCTCTGATGGAAAATGCGATTCAAAGATCGTACGGTATAAAAATTCTTCCTTGTTTTTAGGTGTATTGATTGGAAAACGCGTTGCAGCCGCAGCAAACTCTGCATTGGATACCTTTTGCTCAGCTTGCTCTTTTAAGGTATCGATCCAACTGTACCCCACACCGTCTGAGAATTGCTCTTTTTGTCTCCAAGCAATACTTTCGGGTAGATAATCTTCAAAGGCTTTACGAACAACCCATTTTTCCATACGACCATCTTTGATCATTTTATCTTGTGGATTGATGGTCATCGCGACATCCATAAATTCCTTATCCAAGAATGGAACACGTCCCTCCACTCCCCAAGCGGCCAGTGATTTATTCGCGCGTAAACAATCATATAAATATAATTTCTTCAATTTCCGAACGGTTTCTTCGTGAAACTCCTTTGCATTTGGAGCTTTATGAAAATATAAATATCCACCAAACAATTCATCCGATCCTTCTCCTGAAAGCACCATTTTAATTCCCATAGACTTGATTACTCGGGATAATAAATACATCGGTGTAGAAGCACGTATGGTCGTGACATCGTAAGTTTCTAAGTGATAGATCACATCTCGGATGGCATCAAGCCCTTCTTGAATAGTAAAATTGATTTCGTGATGAATAGTACCAATGTGATCAGCAGCTTTTTGAGCAGCAATTAAATCAGGTGCTCCTTTTAAGCCTACAGCAAAAGAATGCAATTGTGGATACCAAGCTTCTTCTTCATCGCCAGATTCAATACGCTTGGAAGCAAATTTTTTCGTAATTGCTGCGATAACAGATGAATCTAAACCACCTGATAATAATACACCATAGGGTACGTCCGACATCAATTGACGATGTACAGCTGCTTCTAAAGCATCTCGTAATTTTGTAATATCCGTCTCTGCATCTTTTACTTGATCGTAAGATTCCCAATCACGTGAATACCAACGCTGAGGCTCTTTACTTTCTACACTATATAAATAATGTCCTGGAGGAAATTGATCTATTGTCGTACAAAATCCTTCTAACGATTTTAATTCAGATGACACGAATAATTGTCCCTTAGCATCCGAACCATAATATAATGGAATAATACCCATATGATCACGTGCTATAAAAAATGAACCATTGCGCGAATCGTATAATGCAAAACCGAAAATACCATTTAATTCTTCAACAAACTGAGGACCTTTTTCTAAGTATAAAGCCAATACCACTTCAGAGTCAGATTGCGTCGCAAAGTTATAATGAGGAAGACTGTCTCGAAGTTCTTGGTGATTGTAAATTTCTCCATTTACAGCCAACACAACTTTCCCATCAGGGCTATATAAAGGTTGACTTCCAGATTTTGGATCCACAATCGCTAGACGCTCATGTGCTAAAATTGCACTGTCTGAACTAAAAATACCAGACCAGTCTGGTCCGCGATGACGAATACGTTTAGACATTTCCAAAACCTGAGGTCTTAGGACTTCTACAGATTGCTTTAAATCAAATGCGCCAATGATACCACACATATTATTATTTTTTTATCGTTTTTATCTTTTGTTTGAACTATTGATACAAAGTAAAACAAATAATAATGAAATTCATAATTTATTTTAAATTTTATTAAAAATTTAATATTCAATCGTTTGTTTTATTGATAAACACATCGTAAAACCCTCAAAATACAATCAGAATAAAAATTATCAAATACATAAAACAAAATCACCGCAATCGAAGTTATTATTAAGGGGGTATATGCGAAGAAAGATTTTTTATCAGTAAAACATATATACAATTTATGAAAAACCATTTATAAGCAGTCAATCGACTGTTAATCCTAAAATATGCGTACTGGAACTATCTACTGACATAGAGTTGTCAATCTAATCCTTAAATTTGATTTATCTTAAATATAAAAATAAGAATTATGGCTATTTTACATGCTTATCTAAATTTTAATGGTAATTGCGAAGAAGCTTTCGAATTTTACCAGTCTGTTTTCAATACGCCTTCACTAGGAACACATCGTTTCGGTGATATGCCTGCTGATCCGAATTATCCAGTACCTGCAGATGCAGCAAACAAAGTCATGCATACAGCAATTAAAATCAACGATTCTGTGATGTTAATGGGATCTGATTGTATCGAAGGTTTTGGACACAAAGCAACAGCAGGTACAAATGCTTATCTGATGTTGGATACCCAAACAGCGGAAGAAGCTCAAAATTTATATGCAAAACTTACTGTAGGGGCTCAACATATTGAGATGCCTTTGGGAGAGCAATTTTGGGCAGAATTGTATGCATCTTTTCAAGATAAATATGGTATTGCTTGGATGATTCATTTTGAAGGAAACAAAAAAATGCAATAATGAAAAATACAGTTGTCTATTTTGAAATTCAAGCAAGTGAACCGTCCAAATTAGTGGTGTTCTACCAAGACATCTTTGGTTGGAAATTTACAAAAGATGAAAACTTACCTATTGTTTACTATCGCATAGAAACTGAAGGAATGATGGGTGGATTACTACAGCGCCCAGCGGAAACTCCTCCTACTCATTGTGGGACGAATGCGTTTACCTGCTCTATGGAAGTTGACAATTTTGATCAGACAGCCGAAAAGATTATAAAAAATGGTGGTCAGGTCGCCCTACCAAAATTTGCAATACCAGGACGTTGCTACCAAGGCTATTTCATCGATACTGATCATAATGTCTTTGGCATATTCGAAGTGGATGATCGTGCACATTAACAATTAAAGAGCATAAAAAAGATGAATAGGTACTATTCATCTTTTTTTATATCTATCTAAAAATATTTGGTATTGTTCATTGGTGATCCCCTACTTAACGTTAAAGACTACAATTATAGTTTAGATTGTCACATACTTTTACTGTATATCTTTTCGATTGATTTGGTGACTTTTTCTAATATATCAAAGGCTACTTCGGCCATTTTGTTTCCTTTATTATCTAATAGCGGATTAACCTCTACCACTTCAAAGCAGGTCACTTTGTGACAACTCAAAATGTTTTGAAGTAACAGAATAACCTCCGAGGGATAAAAACCTTTTGGGACTGGCGTACCTGTACCATCTGAGATAAGTTCGCTATCCATACTATCCACATCAAAGGAAACATATAGCATATCACAATCAGCAAGTCTTTTATTCATCTCTTCTACACAGTTTTCTACCCCCTTTTCGCGCACCTCTTCTACCGTATAGTTTTTGATGCCTAACGAATCAATCAAGCTATCCTCAGGCTCTTCTGTATCTCGAACACCAAAGTAAATTAAATGATTCGGTGTCAGCTTACCAATTTCTCCTCCTAATGCTTTTAGCTTATCCCAATAATGAACCGTCTCCACATCAACCTCATTAACAGCACAAGATGGATTATCCTGATTCATGGTTGCCGCCAAGGGCATTCCATGTAAATTTCCTGATGGAGTGGTAAAAGGAGAATGTATATCTGCATGCGCATCAATCCAAATTACACCTAATGTTCTATTTGGAAAGGCTGATTTTATTCCAGCGATAGTCCCGATGGCGGAAGAATGATCTCCTGAAAAAACCAATGGAAATTGACCATCTTCTAGGGTTTCCTCCACGACTGCACTCACTTCTTTACATTGTTTTAAAACCTGTTTAATTCTTTTCGCAAAAGGATTAAGTCGACGATCATAAACCGCATCATTGCGTGTCTGCACATCAACAAATGGATATTTATGAAAATATTGACTCCCTTTGTTAATAGCAGCAATTTCAATAGCATCGATTCCTAAATCTGAACCTCGAGTACCAGCCCCAATATCCGACCTATTTTTGATTATCTTAATGGGTACTTTCATAGCATGTAATTCTTTCTAATATGCTAAACGATTTACAGTATAGCAATATGTTTGAAATCTAATTTTGTTTTTCATCTCTCTTAGAACTTCTTCAATCAACATGGAGACCAATAATGCATCATATACAAGTGTCCATTTTTAAAGAAGATCTTGATATGTCCATCATCAAGTGGCATACCGGTAGGAATATTTAGTACCTGCAATGTTCCTTCTTGATATACATCCATATCGGATAAATCAATAGGTACATGCGGAAATAATTTAGCAAAATCGTCAACAGTCGTCTCTTTATTCAGAATATGTCCTTTGTAACGAATAAAACTCGTTCCTGAAAATCTAAAATTCTCCACCGCAACAGAATCAAATCGTTGTTCAAATTTGCTTTCGTTCTGATATAAATAAAGACAATTTTTCTTCCAATGATCCAAGCTATCTGTAGGAACATTGGGTTCTCCAAAGGCTCCTCCATTGCAAGGAGGATCATCAAATACACTGATACTACTATCGATCGTAGGACCAAAAACAGCATCAAATTCACTTTTCGAAAATACCCATCCTAATTTTCCACTAAACGCAATGGAATCATAGATCATGGCTAAGGTATCTTTAGCGATATTTGTCGTATCCTGAACAATTCCTGATGGCATGCGATGCACAATACTCGTTTTCTTATCCTGATTTTGACAAGATAACAGGACAAAAATCAACGGTATAAAAAGCACTATGCGCATCGTGATAGCTATGGATATAAAGATAATTAATTTCCCTATACAATTGAAAAGGAACACAAAAAAAGCTCTGAAATTTCTTCCAGAGCTTTCCTTTAAACAAATGAAAATTTAGAATTTCACTGTATTCAGATTTTTATCCACTAAAAATCCTTGAACAGCCTTCAATGTAAATTTAACATCTCGTTTTGCTTTTAATTTCAAAACGAATAAATCTTCATTTCCTGTTATTCCTGCTTGCTCCCCTACGTGTATAAAAGTTGGATATAACACTTTTTCACCACTGGTATGCAAACGGTCATTCGTCAGATTTTCCATACCTTTTACAGCTAAAGGTTGTACAGATACAAACTCATAATCCTGCGATTGATAAGGTAATCCAAAACTTAGCCCATAAACAGATTTCAGATTTTTACCTTTCACCGTAATTTCGATGATTTCATCTTTCTTAAAGCTTTGTTTTGAAGTAGACAAACTGATTTGACCAGCAATTTTTTCAATTTTAGTGTCATTGACTCCACCGTCTAACTGTGTTGCTACAACAGCGATATCATAAGCATCAATTAAATCATTTTTATTAATGTCACCATTACTCACATATCCTTCAAAATCAGCATCACCTTTTTTCAAACCTGTATAGTTCGTATAAGATGTCAAATCATTTCGATCAATCAATCGATCGTTATTGATATCTCCAGGAATATAACTTTCTGTACCTGGTACTTTGAATACATATAATTCACGACCAGAACCAAATCCGCCTACACCTTCCGTAATCGCCAATTTGACATAACGTGCTGTTGGGTGATTCGCAAAGTTGAAGATCTTTATATCCTCATTATTCACCCACTCAAAAGCACCAGCACTAGTCCAATTTTCTTTATCGGCACTGTAGTATACTTGTCCTTTCAATAAAATACCATTACCTCTTCCTGTTCTAGGTAAATAATGAAACTTATCCAGTTGATTGACAGATTTCAGATCTAAGATCATATCAAATGGAATAGCTTTTTTACCCCATGCTGTATGCCACATGTTTCCTTCATCAAAATCAAGTAATTTATCCATTTCTGAGCCCTCTTGATTCTCTGCAGATATCTCTCCTTTGATTCCATGAATAGCGAACTCTAATGGGTTTGTTTTTGTTACCGATTTAATTTCAGTCCAATCGGAAACTCCTTCTTTATTAACTGCTCGCAATTTGAATGAATAAGCCGTCTCAGGTGTTAACCCTTCAAAGAGTAAGGAATTATCTTTAATGGTTGTATAATGCATATTATTAAAATCAATTTCATAATAATCTGCATGATCTACTTTATTCCACGAAGGTGTTAATGTATAAGCGCCTTTATTTTCGTCTGTAACAACTGCATTTTGAGGTGTTGACATTTTACCTATAGAAACTCGAAAGCGGTCAACAGGAGCAAATTGAAACCCCTCCACTGATACATTTACTGCATTTGCTGTAATATCGGTAACTGCTAATTTGATATATACCAATGGGTTTTTGGTGATGATCTGTTTTTCAAATTCGCTTCCTTTCGTAGCAAATCTATTCATATTAGGAGCAGCATCATAGAAATAAACATTCTCTTGATTCGCCAGTTCTGCTAAAGATTTTACTTCCACCAGCTTCAGTTTATTCTTGCCAATAGCAGCCGTTATTTTTTTAGGTTTTGCCGTAACATTAATTCTAAATTCCGTTTGTTTATCTTTAATGAATCCTTCAAATTCACCAACAGTTGGTTCCACAGACACCGTTACTTTATTTTTTATATCCAGTGTAGACTCAATGAAAGTAGATGCTCCTTTTCCAAATTTATAAGCTTCAGAAATTCCATCATCATCATATGCTGTGAACGATGTCTTTCCTGCAGGATAAATTTCGTAAATACGTAACCCTTTATTTATTTCCTGAACATTATTGTTGGGATTTGTCATTGGAATAATAGCACCACTTTTTATAAATAAGGGTAATTTCCAAATCGGGGCATCAAAATTATTCAGTATAGTATTTCCTTCAAATTTGTCTCCTGTAAAATAATCAATCCAAGTACCTTCAGGAAGATAGATGCCATTACGTACATCATTTCCCTTATCATCCGATTTTGTCGCTTGATAGATTGGAGCAACTAAAAAAGAAGGACCATATAAATATTGATATTGGGTTGCTGTTCCTTGTGTATAGGCGTTTGGATATGCTAAAAATAATGCGCGAATCATTGGCAATCCAGTTATAGCTTCCTTAGCAATACTATAGGCATAAGGTATTAACTCAGACTTTAACTTCAAGTAATTCCGATTGATCGAAGTAGCAGATTCTCCCAATGCTTGTGGATATTTTTCATTTGATCCCCATCCATCCATATTCAGTTCCATTGGGGTAAATGTTTTCCATTGGAAATCACGAATATTGACCGCTGTATTTTTTCCGCCAAAAATACCATCCATATCTGAGGTAATATTGGGTTGACCAGACAAACCAGATCCAAGATAAGTAGGGATATGAAAACGAATATATTCCCAAACACCACCTGTCTGATCACCTGACCATATTCCAGCATAACGCTGCGTACCTGCCCAACCGTCTAATGAAATGGTAAATGGTCTCGCATCATTGCCATAATAAGGAATAATATGACCTACATCTGCAACTCCATTTAAACCAAAGGAATAACCTGCACCAACCCAAGCAACATCTGTCTTCAATACACGAACTCCCGCATCTCTTACTTCCTTCACAATATCACGTTGCAATAAAGCACTTACTTCTGGTTTTGGGTGTAAATCAGACTGTGTCCACAAACCAATCTCCACTCCATTTTTACGCGCATAATCCCCTAAGCTTTTGAGATTCGCAATATTACCATCTAATGTTTCTGTTTGTCCATAGCCTGCTCCGTAACCATCATTAGGCAATAACCAACCAAATGGCATGTCATTCTTTTTATAACGATCAATGACAGCACGGGCTGAAAATTGGTAATTATTCAATTCACCATTTAAGGATTCCTTAATACCCCCATTTTCTTTTTGACTTTCTTTATATCGTTTTCCATCTTCGAACAAAATTCCTTTCTCATCTTCCTTCCAATAATCACGATTATAGGCGTTCAGATGTCCTTGATAAAAACCAAATTTTGGAAGTAAAATAGGATTTCCTGTCAATTGATAAAAATCATTTAATAGTGGAACAGCACCCTCGTTGATCATAAAGAAGACATCTAAATATGGGGTATCGTGTGTTAACTGAACCTGCCCTTTTTCTTTCAATCCAAAGTCATATTTTCCAGGTTTAAAGGTGTACCACATAAAACCATAGCCTTTGGTTGACCAATAATAAGGCGTCGGAGAAGCTACTCCGCCATCTGTCCAACTATTTTGATTTTCTATAGCTATCGCTTTCCCCTTGTGAGAAAAACGTCCATTCTGAACACCTCCACCATAAAAATACTCTTCAGGATTTTCTTGCAGGCTCAAGGTTACTTTTCCTTTTTCAAACTGAATAGGTTTTGTAAATACGACAGACTCATTTTTATTTTTTTGATTAACAACTTTAAGCAAATTTGTGCTTTTGTCGATCAGAATAGTGATCTTATCTGTTGCAATCGTTATTTGATTGTTGGCATCAGCAAGGTTTAGATACGGAACAGCCTTTCTTGGATTTGAGACAAGTATTTCAGCAGCAGGGCTGGCTTCAGGATTGCGGAGAATACCACCTGCATTATCTTGAAATAATCTAAAAATATGATCTCCATAAAAATCGAACGTTAAGCGTTGATTATTGGAAAACAGAACCTCTATTGTCGTGGCATTTATTTTTTTAGCACTGACAATAGTTAACGCTGGATTTGTTTGCTTTTCAATGCCATCCATTTTAGAATTGGCTTGAACTTGAGCAAGACTAACCATTAAAGGAAATGCTAAAGCAAACATAACCTTTCTGTGTTGTTTATACATTATATTACAATTTTTGTTTTCTGATTTTAGTCTAGCTGTTTAGTTAAATAATCGTTTGTTTTAAAATTGTAATTTTAGTTATGTAAATGTAGAAAAGAAATTTGAAAATAGTGGAATTGTATCTATTAAAATACATTTCCCATACCGCTTAATAAAAGACAAGATCTTCACGATATCCGTTATAATCAGCAGAACATCCATGTATTTTTCATTGTATCGAATATAACATGGCGATAATAATCCTAAAAAAGAAGTCAGCATTTTTAAAAATGCTGACTTCTTTTTTGTCCGTATTTGGTTATTTTGGAGGAATAATACTGAAGAACTTCAATCCTTCCCTTTTGAAACGTATATCTAATGCGATTAAGACATCGCTTTTAAATCCACCACTATTGGTCGAATTCGTAATCCAACAACCAATATTTAAATAGATCATCTCTTCACTAATATCCTGTACCGAGATTGTTGCTCCTAATTCAGCTACACTATAGGTGCTCTTTTCTATCGCTTCTCTAATCCAGGATTTCGAAACGTCCAAGTCAGCACTGCGATCCACTTGAACAACAAAACTCGTTCTTGCATAGTTACTCGATAGTGTCCAGTTGACAACTCTTCCGGATAATAAATCGCCATTCGGGATGATAACATCTGCTCCATCTCCAGTATTTAATACACTCGCACGAATACCTATTTCTTTAACACGGCCTTTTTTATCCATCAATTCAATCTGATCTCCTACACGAAAGGGTTTATCAAAAACCAAAATAATTCCCGATACAAAGTTATTGATGATATTCTGCATCCCTAAACCAATACCAACACTTAGTGCACCTATAATAACGGTTAACTTATCTAAGCTTAGACCTAAAGCGGATACAGCTATAAAGAAACCAATGACAATAATAATTAACCTAAATAAAGGGAAAAGTGTCATCTTCTGATCGTAATCTTTACTGATCGTACCATTCTCCCCTCCGATCAAGAGTAAATTCAGGTTCTTTTGAAACCAGTTTGCCGCAGTCAGAATAATAACTGCCAGTACGAGATTCCCAAATGTGAAACTGGCACCTCCAAAATGATGTGCGGTGCTTAAAAATTTAGAAACAGCGGCCGCTAATATCGCCGCGAATTGTAAATTATTGGCTAAGACAATTGTCGACAGTAAAAAGCACAGAAATTTCAAAACATCTCCTGTACTTTTCAATGCACGAATCTCATTAAATCGAAGCCAAAAACCTTTTCTAATTCTATTTCTAGTAAATTGGTTCTTAACATCGTTCTTGATCATGCGTACAAAAAAAGTTAAGGTAAAGGACTGCATCAACCCTACCGCTGCTGCAATACTAAAACTTCGAGAATGATCAACATAACCCAATATATTTAAGAAGATAGCGGCTACATTTAATAGCGTAAAAATGATAAATACAGGAAGTTGTGTGTAACCTGCTGCACTCGGATCCTTAATTGTTCTTTTCAAATAGAAGACAATAAAAAGAGCGATAAGATTAAAAATGATACAGAGAATTCTAAAGATGAGATCTTCGCTTGCAACCGAGTTTACAAATACATCGAAAATATAAAAAAGAAGGAGCAGACCTATAATTTTACCTTGATTCACCGTAAACTTCTTTCTCAATATGATCACAAAGAGACACATAATGAGTAGCTGTATTCCTTGAATGACTACTGTAGGTGTTACAATAGAAACTAAAGGTAAAAGTGTAAGCAGCAAAATAAATGCTTTACCAATAGGTGTCCAAAAATTAAGTCTTGTCGTTGTGTCACTTGTGCTATTATTATGCTTATTCAGAATATAAGCCGTGGAGATAATCCAGTATAAATAAGCGAAGACCAAAATGACCAATAGAATTCTACTTGTCCAAGCGGTTTTATTGACATACGTATCTATGGATTTACTCTTTTGAAAGTTATTTTTTAAATTACTGATGATTTTTTCTTTTGTAACTGCCGTATTCTGCGCTTTCCACAAAGAGCTTTTTGCTTTGGTAGAGTCAGAGACGACACGTTCGACTGTAGGTAATTTAGCAGCAGTTTCTTTCACATTCTTAGAAAGACCATAATAAGCTTTCAAATTATCATTGGTAATCGAAACAGAGTTTTTTAAAGAATCTATTTTGCTTTGTACTTGCTGTTCAGCAGTCGTTAAATACGTGTTTAATCGTGTACTGGAGGTACTTATTGCATATTTTGTTCTAAAATCTTTTAATTGCGTCAGGGTATTGTTAAGACTGCGATTATAACTTGCTAAGCTACTTTGAAAGGAATTTAAATCAGAGATTTGTGACCGTGCATAAGCGGTCCAAGGTGCAATAGAATCTGTAGGAGTAGCTGCTGAAAAACTATTTACTTTTTCAACAAATTGTGTCTGAATATTTCGTTTACGTATCGCCTCATTCTCCAAAGCAGCGGCACGAATATTTTCAATATACTTGGTATTGATTTTTTTCAAATCAGCACGTATGCTGTCTCGACGAGGGCTTGACTGCGTACGGGTTGTATCTCCAGTTTCTCGTCGGGATTTATTATCTCGACGATAGGATTGTGTACGACTTGTATCCACAAGTTGAGACGGAGATTTATTGTCACTATAAGTTGTTCCAGGCTGGTTACGATTGCCCTTACCTGTAGACACATTTTGCTTTACTTGTAAAGAATCTGGTTTGGTTTGAGGTAAAATATCCTGAAGAAAGGATAATTGTAATAATAAGACCAATAAATACTTAAAATATTTCACGTGATAATCTCCTATAAATAAATGTCAACTAAAGCGTTTGAGACAAGCAAACAAAAGCTAATTTATGCTTGTAAAAATACTGAAATAAGTTCGCTTTTTAAGATTGACTATTTTCCTTTCTAAAGGATTAACAGGCGAATGAAATTAAACATCACTCATGCCTTAAGCATTCCAACAAAAGAAACGATACCCAATAGTAATAGAGACCGAAGAAATTGCATTGAGGATAAGCCAAAACAACAAATGGAGTGAAAGTACAAGAGAATAGCATGAACGCGAATACTCGTTGCATATTTTGGATGACTATCAAATTTTTATTTATCTTGTATTAGAAACTTATCGAATGGATTATGCTGACAAGATTAAACTACCAAATCGAAATACAGGCTGATAACGAAAAGGTCTGGAATTGTCTGTGGGAGCCAGAAAATTATAAAAAATGGACTTCTATGTTTTCTGAGGGTTCCTATTATCAAACAGAAGAACTTGTAACAGGAAATAAAATACAACTATTAACTCCAAAAGGAGATGGCATGTATAGTTTATTAAAAATTGTTGTTCCAAATGAGCTTTTAGTACTTCAGCATTTAGGGGAAATACAAAATTTCAAAGAGCTGCCGATTGACCCAACATGGGGAAATGCTGAAGAAGGATATGAATTGGTCAAAAAGGAAAATAGCACATTGTTATTGGTTTATGTAGATACATTGGAAAATTATATCGATAGTATGAATAAGGCTTTTCCTCCTGCATTATCGCTTCTTAAAAACTTGGCTGAACAAGAATAAGAATGCAAAAATGCAGTCTTGATTAAATTCAAGTACTGCACGATTACCTTTATTTATTTTACATTAAAATCAAAATATGTTTTTTGATAAGGCTCTTCTTTTAATGTGAAATGCCACCATTCCTTGTCATAGCCTTTAAAACCATATTTTTCCATCATTGTTTTTAATAGTGCTCTATTTTTTTTCTGTGCTAAAGTAATCTTTGGGCTACTATAATGAGAAATATCTCCAAAGAAATCAAAAGGGCTACCCATATCTAGCTCTTCATTATCTTTCAGTGTAATAACTGTTAGATCTACTGTGCTTCCCCTACTATGTCCAGATTTATTTGCGATATAACCTAATTTAAATAAATTCCGCTTATCAAGTTTAGGATAAAACTCTTGTTTGGCTATGGTGTCGCGAATCTCCGTTGCCCATTTTTTAAAATGAGTAACAGCTTTTTGAGGACGATAAGCATCAAAAATTTTAAGCCCCATTCCTTGTTCGTTCAGGTTTTTCTCCACTTTTTTTAGAGCATTTGTTGCAGCAGTGCTTAAGATAAGGACAGGTGATTCATATCCATTGATTTCTTCTCCAACGAAATTATGCGAACCATAATAACGTAGATCATAATGGATATGGGGGATTACTTCTTTGACATAACTAAAACCCTTCGGTAATTTCTGTTGTGCAAAAATTGTAGAAAGTGGACAGATAACGAAAATCAATAGCGGATACCAATACTTTTTCATGAAGTTATTTTATACCTAAAGTTAACAAAACAGAAAGAAGTTTTCACAGCATTTCTAGAATTTCTTATTTAGTAATGTATTGCCATTTATTTTGTCCGTCAAACTTTACAGCAGCAAAACCATCCGTAAAACCTCTTGCGTCTTTAAAAATTGGTTGGTAGTACCAGTCCCCTTTTTTATCAATAAAACCATAAAGTTCTTTTATTCGGCCTTCATGCTGCACTTCTATTGATGTCAATGCCATCCCATCTAAAAAATCATGTGCAATATTAAATTTCAAATCGATAACGACATTCCCTTTTTTATCGATAAACCCATATTTGTCGTTAAACGATACAGCAGCTAAACCTTCCGAAAAATCTCTTACCTCATCATAAATTGGTTTCACGATTACATTTCCTTTAATATCTATAAATCCCCATTTATCATCTTTCATAAATGCGGCTAGTCCTTCCGAAAAAGATTGCAATAATTCATATTTTGGTCGAATGACAAATTTTCCATTTTTATCGATCACGCCGAACTGACCACCCTGTTCTTTTTGGGCTATTGCATAGCCCTCTTTAAAGTCATCTATTCTATTAAACTCAAGTGGAATGATAAGTTCTCTTTTTTTGTTAATAGCACCATAAAGAAAGTCAGATGACAATGTTTTCCCCGTATTGTATACGATTGCAATATTTTCGTGAAAAGAAGTCAAAATATCGTAATTCAAATTTTTTAATACGGCATTTCCGTGTATATCTATATAACCAAAAAAGTGGTTATTTTTGACTACCGCTAAAGAGTCTGAAAAAGGGGTCGCATAATCATATTGATAATCAACGATTAGTTTTCCGGATAGATCTATATAACCGTATTTAATGTTTTTTAAATTGCTATTATGAACTTTAGCCCTCCCATTTTCGAAATTTTTTTCAACTTCAAATTCAGAGTTTCGAATAAAAGAATAGGGTAAAAAATTACCCATAGTATCTATATACTTATATTTTCCATCAATTGATACTAATGCTCTATGCTCATAATAAGGCATTGCCTCTTCAAAAAACAGACCATTGAAAGCAATTTTAGAGGCAATAGGATGAGGCTGCCCAAAAATGTAATTGGAACATATGGTCAAGACTACGAGTAGTATTTTTTTCATTTCCTTTAATTAACTTATACAAAATCTATGGCTAAAAATAGGATTCCTATCATTGCTGTTGAATAGAGGTACTCCTATTATTTTTCGGTAGTAATCTGATTACTTATCTATGAATAGGATGATCTTCTGGTTATCAATTTTTGATATAATAGTATCTCCCCTGTGAGCATCTATTTTGTATTTTTTTGAATTAAATGTTACATACGATTTGTTTGTGCTATATGTTAAAAGTCGATAAGGCATTTGCTCATGGCTATAATTATTTTTAAAAAAGCTAAGTTTTTGAACAGCAAAACCTTCACTACCCAGAAACCAAAATTCACTCAAGATCTTATGCTCATATTTATACACATTTTCGATCAAGTATTCCTTACCCTGAACGTTTAAATAACAATCTTGTGGATAAGTTCTGTATCCATCTTCCCTAGCTTCCGCCATGATTACCTTTAAATTAGATTTTGTAAAAATCCAAAAACCCAACATTAATAGGACGATAACAATTAAAATCGCTTTAATAATTTTCATAAAAACATGATTTCAGTTTAATTGCTTTAAAATTAAGATGAGCATATTTTCTTTTAGATGCTCATTTACAATTCGTATTACTTTGTTTACAATTCGTGCGAGTTGGTCTATCCCTTTTTATTCTTTGGTATAATTTGATGGGCCGTTTATGTTGACCTCTTCCTCTAAGAATCGGGGTTTTCTATCCCTCATCACATCTAAAACAGCTTTAAAAACGGAAAGATATTCCCTTAGTGCATAATATTTATAACCTTTATAATCTCCATTATTCGCCGAAAGTCCATAAGATTTTACACCTAACTTATCGCCCAAATAAATACACCTATTCAGATGATATTTTTGTGTAACTAAAATTGCAGTATCAACATTAAAGATATGTTTGGCTCTGTACATCGTCGAATAGCTATCAAAACCTGCGTAATCCATATAAATTTTATTGGAATCAATTCCGTGTTCATAACAATAGAGCTTCATGACGGTTAATTCATCATGTGCATCATTTCCATTATCTCCTGATAATAGAATTTTATCAACTTTACGCTGTTTATAAAGCGAAATGCCTGCATCTAATCTGTCTTTAAGATACTTGCTTGGTTTGTCATTATTAATCCCCGCTCCAAAGATAATGGCGACATTTGTTTTAGGGATATCTTCAACTATGGAAAAAATAGCATCTTCGGTTTTAGACTTCACGTAAAAGTTAATCCCTAATACCAGCATAATTCCTATCAAAGAAATATACATGAAGGGGTTTTTATACTTTTTTATTTTTTTCATTTATTGAAATAGAACATGTTCCTGTAGTTGTACTCGTATAAGATAGTGGTATACCATGTTTATTGAGGTTCTCGTTTTTTGGTTTCAAGATCATTATTCTTGAAATGCTGTATAGTTTTTATACTAAAGAAGTTAAGGACTATTTCTTTTTCAATCATTCAATAATACAACTTAACGCATTTCATCTAACTTTTGGATTGCTGCTTTTATTTCTTTGTCATTTAAGTCTTGATCTTCAATTTTTGATCCCCAGCTATAATAACCATTTTTATCTTTAGCGAAACACCCTGGTCCTGTAATTGTTTTAAATGTTTTATAATCGAGATTAGATTTTCCATCATCTCGCATCTTGTAAATGTTATTTTTATCCTTCGCATAACAATCTCCCAGAATTTCGAAAGTAGCATAGTCAGCATCAAAAATGTAAAAACTTCCTCCGTCAGACATTCCATAATAGTGGTAGATGTTATTCTTATCTTTATAAAATGTATTTCCAAGATTTTTAAAGGTCAACGTGTCTATAATACCCTTTAATGGTAGATTTTCATTAAAATCAAATTTCGTCAGGTAAAAATCTTCATATTTTATATCCTCATCCATAGCAATTACCCTGCTCGTCTTAAATCCTATATCTCCTTTGGTATTCATCCAAAGTCCACATTTCAATTCTCTCCAATTTTTATTTTCACAGCTGATGAAAATAATTATCGTTATTAAAATGGATAGTAGAACAGCAACGGTTAATTTATTACTGCCCATTTAGCCTAGTAATATCTTTTCTTCCAAAACATCCACCATTTTCTCTTTACTTGTATAGATATTTCGCCAACTATTGGATTTGTCTTGTTAATAATGAGATTGGTAATGGGTAAATCTTTTTTATAAACGATCGTTTCTGTATCCCTTTCCCAGCCCGTATGTTTTACAACTAAAATGATCGTATCTGCAACAAAATCGTTGGGGATTTGAAGTTTAAAATTTCCTAAGGTATCTGTTTGTGCACTAATTTTTGTGTTTTTAATAAAAACGGAAGAAAGTGTTACTACTCTATTTGTTCCCTCTTCGATGACTTTTCCTGAAATGTACTTTTGCAAGCTATCTGTTTCTAAAGTTTTGTTGGCTGTTGGTATATAGTTGTCTGATTGCTTATCATTAGGTTCAGTTACAAATTCATGTGGGGTCAACTGTTTATCTGTAGCAAATGAACTTTCCGTTGCACTCAAAATTAAAAGAGCAGTTAATATTTTGCTGAATTGAAAATTATTACTTTTCTGTTTAATCGTTAACAACCGATTCAGTTGTTCTGTTGTTAATCTGCCACAAATCACTCCAGAAGTACGGTCAAGATACTTGATTACTTCAACGTCTGTTAACGTTGCGAAATCAACAACATTTTTTGAACAGTGAGAACAATATTTTCCGCTTTCCGTTTTTGACATGGAATCCCATTGCACAATCTGGCAAGGGTTTTCAATATTTAAGATGTAATGCTGTTTTCTCATGTTCTTATATTAGTAAAAATACGGATAGTATACTTTTCTTAATCATCGAATTATCATCCGTCAGATTTCAATTGATTCCTATTTGATTTAAACTTATTTTAGTACAAGGTATATCTGTTAATACTAAAAAAATAAATCAGGAACAACAAAAAAGCCAATCGATCCGCTCTTTGACAGAAGAGATATAGTGTAAATTTTATTTTTTCTCCAATAACATTTTAGTTTCCTCTATAAACAAGTCTATCTTTTGAGTTTTGAAAAAACGTTTTAAGACAAATCTTTTATATTGAATTTCTATTGCCACATCAACACCAACAAATATTCCATATAGTGATTGTCGTATGGTTAGGAAGTTAAAATCATGATTGCCATATTTAGCAGTTTGTTTCCATAACATAAACATTCTTTTTGTTGTTATCGTTTCTTTATCACAATTAATTTCTACAAGAGAAAAGGAATAAGCCAGAAAAAAAATGCTAACAGATAACATTAAAAACAGCATGCTATTTTTATCTTTCATATTATAGGCATTAAATTCATACGTTAATATTCTGATAAAGAAGAATAGAAATAGTATAGCAGGAATTAAATAGGTATAATGTATCTTAAAAAGCCTATAAATATTGTTTTTACTTTTATAAAACTGTAGGTTCATATTGTTTTATTTCTTAATCAAATGATTTATTGACGGAATGATGCGTTCTTCAAATTCTTGTATTGCTTTATGTTCTGTTGGAAAAAAATTGCACAAAATAATACCACTGTCATATTTACTTTTCTGTCTTATAACCTCATATTTTATTGAGGAATGTACAGTATTTGTATAGACATCTATTCTTCTTATTTCTATAATTTCAGCAAATTCACAAACTTTTTTTGTACCAAATACAGTATGTTTATACAAAACTTTTTCATTTCCATCAAAAAATAAATAATTGAATGAAATGACAATCATGATAGCTAAAACTAAAACAAAAAATATCGGCAAGTGGAATGTCAACGTGGGTCTAGAGAACAGTAAATCCATCGTTATAAAAGAGTTGTAATGGAATATTACAACTCCAGCAATTATTACACTTAAAGCAAGTATGATACTACTTCTTTTCATGTTGTTCTTATTTTTAATAAAAATTTGATTTTCTGCGATTATATACTCTTTCATTTTAATGTGTTTTTTTATTCTCTTTTATGATACAAACTGAATTTGATTGTCAGGTTAAATCTTTATGTTATATTAAAGTTATCTATACAATCTACAGCATACCGTTTTTTGTTTGTCAGTTCGTGAAGGTTGACTGCAAGAAGTAAGACTATAGCAAAAATGCAATTCATAGCTTATTTTTATCATTTGTTTACGAGTCTTGCCAATTTTTGTATATCATCGAAATGATCAATGGTAATTTCATCTGGCTTAAAGTCTTTTAAAATTTTTAAATTTTTTTGTTTACTATGATATGCATAAATGGCTTTGTCATCTTTGAAGAAATAATCGTACTCTACAACAACAGGATGTTGTCCCCTACCACCATCACAAGGCACAATCACGTCAGCTAAAGCGCCTATAAAAACCATTTTCTCACGATTTCCTGGATTTTCTATCAGTTGATTCTCTATTAGTAATTTATCATCAAAAGCATAAGCTTTTACCAAGGACTTGACTACGGACTTATGGCTGATGCTATCTGTACTTTCTTCTCGGATAATAACGTTAGAACTTACTTGTAAAGCAGCTGTATAGGCCCCGTAGGATGCAATTACAGGAAATTTCTGCGTAAAATTAGGAACAGGTAATGTTTCATTAGGCAATAAGCGATTGTTTTCTATACGGTAATATTGGTATTTATCTACAAATGAGCCCTCGTTTAATACAGCCAAACCCGTTTTGTCTCTTACCAGACTTAAATCCAGATCTTCTACCTCATATGCGGCGCCCCATCCGTTAGCATAATATTTGCCATTGTGTACAATAATCACACTATCTGTGTTTAAAAATTCACCTTCAATAGGAAAAAAATTGGGATCAGTACCATCACTTAAACTAATTCCATCTTTAAAATAAATCCATAAAGTATTACTTCCATCACTCCAGACAGGTTCATGAAAACTATTCAAGCTGATATGCATCTTATTAAATCCTATCTTTTTTTCTGAAACAAACTGGTTAGTAACATCCGTTAGATTTAAATCATAATTAATGAGATAAAAATGTCGGTCATCACGCAAAAAATGATTATCAACTTCATCCGCAGCTGCAGTAAAAACTGTTGTTCGTGGATTCAGGTTTGTGATAGGATTATAGGTATAGGTGTTATGCTTATACTCGATGTTGATGTTTACTGCTGCTACTTGTTTTTTACTTTTAATGAGGTAATTGGCTCCGTTATCTCGATTAAAACTGTACAAAATTTCAAAATCTGCTGGAAGTTTATCTAACAGAACTTCTTCAAAACCTCGTTTTGCATCATTATTGGGTACAATATAGCGCCATTTACCACCAGAACGTATTAAACGGTTATTTTTTACCTGAACAAGAGCACTCACAGCATATAATTTTTTAAGAGTTACGGGCTGTTGATAAGGTATTTCTTTTGACAGCAAATAATAAAACTGATCGTTTTTAACCAGCATACTTTGGTCATCTTCATAAACCACTGTTAAAGACTCATGTACATTTGTAATGAGATACCGTTCCTGTGATACATAAGTAATATTATCGGGATCTTTTACAGTAAGTTGAAGATAATTTTTACCTGCTAATCGTACAAGGTTATAGTGTCTTATAATGTGGTAATGATAACATTCACTGGCCTGCAATTGGACATTGGTCAGTAATAGTATGAATGAAAACAAAAAGATTAGTTTTTTCATTTTTACGTTTAATTTTTAAAGTATTTTTTTGCTAATACGATCGTGTTCAAAGAAATATGGAGAAGTGTCTTCCACATCATTAGCACCTAGCACCCGCAGGGTTTTTATAGCTGTTTTCTGAATACCTATTGCTTTGAAAGTTCTTTTACATATAGCTATTCACTACTAAAACTTATCGGGAATCTAAAAATTGTGCGAACGGGTTTCCCTTCTAATTGACCTGGTTTCCATTTGGGCATTTTCTTTAAAACCCGCATAACCTCTTCATCACAACCATAGCCTAATTTTCTTTCTAGTAGTATATTGGTTACAGAACCATCAACTTCTACGAAAAACTTGACTACTATTGTACCTGATACATTATTTTCTTGCGCTTCTTTAGGATATTTAATGTTATTCGCGATATAAGTTCTAAATGCGTTTAAACCTCCAGGATATTCTGCGTCTACATCTATCGTTTGCGTAAAAACCTGATTTGAAGCTGCTATAGATGGGGCATCCATTATTTCTGGATCTGCAGCTTCCATTAGTTGTACAGATTTAGGCGGAGCAACAGTTGGGTAACTTGTCTTAAGCGTTAATAATCCTTTACTATTTTGTGTATATAGCCTTTGTACAACAGGCTTATTTTTGGCTATTTGAAAAAATGCGATACTATTTTCATCCGTATTGTAGTAACCCGATTTTAACGTATCACGACTATTTTTTTTAACAACATACTTAATCTCTCGAGCAATGGGTTTTGGATTTCCAGCTCTATACAGTTTATAGTAAGCGGTATCATTGACCGATTTAGAAGAATTATGTGTTTCGAAAATGGAATAATTAATTTTTCCCAACCAAAAATTATGGTCTAGTCTCTGAACCTGAGCAAACGAGGTTAACGAGATAAAAATCAACAGTACGGATAATTTAAATTTTATCATATTTTATTAGATTATTTCAAATAAACAGGATTCACTTCATCTTATAGCATGCATTTACAATTCGTAAGCATTAGTTTATGATTCGTAAATCCAAGATAGAAAATTCTTATCGTTTGTTTTTAAATTCTATCTTCTTTTCGAACACGTTCCTTCTAAATCATGTAAGAATTCGCAAGGGTTAGTTTATTATTTCTTATTAAAAACAATTAAAAATTTATATTTCGTTTTATTCTACCATTACTGCTAACTTTTGAGGTGGTAGTTCAATAACAAAATCTATTTCTTTCGTTAATAATACAGAATAGGGATGCTTCATTTGTTCAATAGTCAACAGTTCAAGTTTTTCAAATTTTTCGAAGTAAGCATTTTTACATTGACCAGTACTTATCTCCATAAGGGGATGCCATATTTTATAAGATCCTATATAATTGTCAGATCTTTTGAAATAGCCTGTTACTGGATGTGTCAATACGAGTCTTGCTTCTTCCGCACTACTGAAATCTTCTGTTATAAAACGAGGTACAGAATCTTCGATAATATCGATATTTGCATTGGCATTCTGAGCTGTTATTTCAATCTGATAGGAAGTGTATTTGTCAGTATATTCAAAATTTGTTTCGTATGTGGATAGAAACCAAGGCATTTTCCATACTTTCTGGGGTATAAATACAAAACGTGAACCCAACCCGGTTCCAAAGAACCATACACAGTTTTCTCCAGTTGTCTTGTTGATAATATAGGCGCGGTAGTTGGTTTGGGGAAACTCCAATTTCCAAAATGGTAATATGTTTTTAAAATGAAAATCTTTGTCGATAAAAGTTACTGCACTGACCATCCCCCAATGTTTTCCTTCAATCGTTATTGTATATATGTCAAAACATAGCGGAATGACTCTTCTTAGTTTTTCTATGGGAACGAGATAAGTGACGATACTGAAATGCCTGAGTTGTGTGGCTACCGTAAAGGTACTTTCTCTCGATATATTTTTTACGCAATTATGGATTTCTGTAGTTTTTTCCATTTACAATCATTGAGGACTGGGTTTATTCTTCGTATTCTTTGAATCATTGAGAAGTATGCTATTGATCATTTCTTTTTAATCAGGAATATTATAATGGATATTATAGTTGTAACCACTGCTATTGCCTGCAGCGTCATCCCTGCATACAAGTAGCCATAAGGAGGATCTAAACCATATAGGCTCTGTAGCCATTTGCCAGTGACAAAAGCTAGGGCAGCTATTATAAGCATGATGATGAGTACCTTTATTTTCATATGTTCTATTACTGGTTCAACTCAAACTCTAGATACAGCATGATCTTTCCATCGAGGGATTTAAGTTTTATTTCTTTATTTTTTCGATTGGTAAACCCTGCGCCTAGATCAAGGCTTTGTCTCAATAAAAATGGTTTGAAAAGCGCAATCACCTTGTCTTTGTACAAGAGTTGTAGTTGTAAAGAATCATCAATAATATCCTTAGGAAAAAACATGTTGGGGCCATATGACATATCGCTTAAACTTGCAGGTGCCTGAGTAATGAATGGATTAAAGCTGTTATTAATTTTGGCATAAACTACAGAATCTGCCAAATTGTATATTTGCAGTTGATAGTTGTTTTGTGCTTGTGACAGGTCGAGATCTGCTGCTCCATTAGGCGATAACATGTCGTTTTTTTCGCGAGCACTGTACCATTCCTTTAAAGAAAGTTTTTCTAATGAATCCTTCACAGCTGGATTATAAAAATCATTTTTATACAGCTGTATATTTTTTATTTTGGGTTGTAGATTTGCACCACTCTTATATTCCCGCCATTCGTCCCATACTGTAGGCCATATCTGCGTGAGTATAAATGTAAAGGCAACAAGTACAAAGAGGCCTATACCAGAAAATAGAAAACCGTTCAATAGTCTTTTGGTGAGCTTGTTCATCAGTTCGTGTATTGACGGTTGAGTACGGCGTAGATCATCATTTTACCATCAGTAGATACTTGTCTGACTTCAACCTGATCTGGATAACCCTTTTCTTTTAAGGTAGAAAAATGATCAGAAAAATGAAATTCGGGAAAACGACTGAACTCTTCTGCACTGTCTTTGGTATAAATCAAATAGAAAGTTTCGTTCGATTTATCTTGAGGAATGGCGGGTATTTCGTCGCTCCCAAAACTTACTGATAAAGGTGGTTGTGGTATGCCATTGGATACTTCAGAACTGGCATACGTGATGCTATCGCCTTTAGCTATCAATGAAAATCCGTATTGGTGCGATACATCCAGATCATCTTTTCTGTAATGCTTGTTGGCATAGAGCTTTACTTCTGAAATATGATACTGTACAACTTGTATACCTTGTTCCGATTCTTCTTTTCTAAAAGCAGGAATAATTTCTTTGGTCAGCATCATATAATAGAAACCACAGAAAAACAGGATAGCCAGCAGGAGAAAAACCTGAATGAGGCGAAGAGTAAGTTTATTGATTTGCATAGTAAACAGTATGTTCGCTATCAAAATTAAAAATGGTTTTAGAATTAACACAAGACCATTTACAATTCGTGGTGATCATTTACTATTCGCAAATTGTCTTTAATTAAAATTGATCTGTTCACGTTTATTTATACTATCTATTTGCTTAACAAGCTGTATTCCGTTCGTGCTATCCAGCACATGCAATTCTTCATCAAATTGCTTTTTCCAATCTTTACCATGTACCTTTTCCATTTCTTGAAAGTAGCGCTGGTTCTGATTGGCATACTTTGCTTTTAGCCGTTCTTCTTCTTCACCAATTTCGCAACCTGCCTCAATTCGTTGATAACGGAGCTTGTATTTTTTCACGAGTGTGTCAATACCATCATAAGCACCTTGTGGGGGTAATTCGCCTAAACGGTAATCTATCCACAGCAAACTTGTATCTATAGGAGAGGTAGTTATTGTTTGAGGTTTTTGATTACCTAACTTATTGGTGCAGGCAATAAACAAACTCATCATGAAACAAGAGATTAGGAGTATATTTTTCATTTTAGTATCGTATTTAACCGTTAAATTAATGGTTTATTTTTCTGTGTTTTTCTTCTCAAATTCCTTTATTTTTTTCATTGTCTCTTGTGCTCCGAAAAATAGAAGTAAAAAAGCACCTATCCCTAAGAATGGAAATGGAGCTTTTAATAAATTCTGTAGCAAGTTTTGCGCTACAACAACTTTTGTATGTCCATTTTCTTCCTTACTTATTTTAGGAAAAAACATCCCTCCTTTTAATGTATAATGTTTTTGATTACTTAAATTATTTGTCGCAATCTTAATTTCCTTATTGGTTATTGCAACACCGTTCAAATTATAATACAGTGTTTCAGCGCTTCTTGATGGTTCGATTATTATTGTTCCATTTTCACCTAAAAATAGTTGGAAAGAACCTCCGTATGTCTTAGGTTGCCAGCCGGTAACAAAACGCCCCTCTTTATCATAGACCTGAATAATTTGATAGAAACCATCGCCAATAATAATATTACCCTTATCATCAACAACAAAACCCTGAACATCAGACATCGGCTGCTCTTTTCCTTCCTTATAAATAATTCCCATTGCCATCCAACTAACAAACTGATAGATGATGAGCAATACTCCAATACCTTTTAGAATTTTAAATATTAATTTCACCTGTCTATTTTATAAAATAATGTTTGTTCCGTTATATAATTTATTCTTTTTCATTCTTTTTATAAAAATAAACTTTATAGGATACTGTATCCCTTGTAACTGCTTTCAGAGCAATAGAATCCTCGTTTTCATTTAGGTATGTGACGGACTTTATATCTCTAGCATCTACATCTGTGCTGTCGGTTATGTTAAAGTTCCCCATGGTATTAGGGAATTCTTGTTCAAAAAGTCCCTTATTTATCACAATACAAGCAACAGGTCTACCCATCACACTATAATTAGTAATTTGAAAGCGATAATCTTTTGTGATTTGTTTTTTATACTGTAATCCTGAACCCGTAGTGGACAATATAATACCGAAAAAGATGATACCCATAGGCAACATACTCAGTATCAATGCCAGTACAAGTATGCCTCCATATATTTTTGCCCAAAGTTGCTTCCAAAAAAGCTGCAAAAGGAAACAGGTACTAAGCAACCAAAGCCAGAACAATACACAATCACTCCAATAACCAACGAAACTTATTTTGTATTTGCTGTATAGCAGTAAATCCATGCCTGCAACGAAGCTCAGCATTAGACAGTATGTAAAATATAGTTTTCTATAACGTTGAAATTTATGTTGTTGCATCTGCTGATATTGCCACCTGACAAACCATATTACCAGTATGATCGTTCCTACCTTCCAAGCTAACATCAGTGGGTAATTAAGTAAATCCAGCAGTTTAGAGCGAATAATACTACCAGAGATTATATTATTGATCCCCCATAATAGTATTATAGAAATATAGCCGATCAATAAGGTTCTTAATTTCATGTAGGAATAGTCATTTCTGAAACAGATAAAAAAGATGTAAAATAAGGATATAAACAATTATTTACAACGTCTGCCATAGTTTAAATCCTTATAATTATTGTATCTAAAATAAGATTCGTCCGTTATAATTATCTAAGCTATTTACAATTCGTAAGAGTTGGTTTATTATTCGTTGTTGATGGTGAACGGGAAATCAGTTATGTTATACTTAGGTATGAATAGAAGTTAAAACAAACCTATTGATCTCTAATTATAAGTCTGTCTATTGCAATAGTACTTTCTGTGTCAACACGATATAATATAATTACTTCTGTTAACATTAGTCTTTTATATATCACAATAAGATTCGCTTAAATTCAAAAGTGTAATGATGTATTTTCCATTGAGTTTGGCAACTCCAAAAGCGATATCTCCTTCTTTTTCTATTAGATATACTTGGGTACTTATTTTTTCTATTTGTTTCACCTGCTTTATTTCGTTATCTGAAAATAGCAGATCATTTTCTTTATTTTGAGGATTTTATATGACTCCTGTGAAAAGTGTAACTTTATCGTTGTCAACAAATAAACCGTATTTAGTCCATTTGAATTCTTCACAATCATATTCTGGTGATTTTTCATAATTAACTTGATAGTTTTTAATATCCATGTTTCCAAATTTGTGGTATGAAATATATGAATTAGAAAAACTTACTTCGTCTATTTTTTCAAAAGTAATACCGTTCCTGGGTTTGGAATTATATAAAAACCGATACTTGGATCTACATACTTATTTAAAGCTTTTTCGTCTCTATTTTAAAAGCATGCACAATTTTCACAATTTCACTTTCTAACTCTACCTTAGGGTTCGTTGATTTATTGCGTAGCGCTATTTTTTTGTCTTTAGCGTAATTTGTAGATTTTTTCTCTTTTTCATTCTTGCATGAAAAAGAAATAAGTATCAGAAGTATTAAAAAGCATTTTTTCATATCATTCTTCACCCTTTCTTGCATCAAATCCTTATTGATTGTTCTATTTTATCAGACGATTTGTTCTAAATACTTTTTGTCCAATGTTTTCGTTGTTAATTTGGTCATAAAGTCTGAAAAGTCATTTGAAACGATTTCTGTTTCTTCAAATTCAGGTTCGCTTCCATAGACTATCTGTCCATAGTTGTCAGCAAGTAAACAAATTGCAAAATAGCAATAGAAGTTCCGACAAGACATTAAAAATGGAATATGTTTGTCCCAAAATGCAGTGATCTTATTTGTCTCTTCTGTTTCCATATCTTCTTCCGTTTCATCTTCGTAGGTATCCAGAATCATGATTTCAAATTCATTCCATCGAAATCCACTATCAGTCGTATCATTAAAATCTCCAATGGTGTTAAACCATGATTTTTCGTCTTGGGTTGCACAATATTTAATATCTGCCAAAAAAGTCAAATAGTCATTTGGTAAGTTGGGGTAACGGTCTAAAATTGTTTGGTTTAATTTCTCTTCTTGTCCTGTCTGAACAATAAAGTCTATAAGTTCTAATTCTTTTAACATAAAAATTGTATTGGTATATAGTAGTCGATGCACTCATCTGACAAAGACTTTCATTTAAATTATTTATTAAATATAATACTTCCACAATTCAAAGTCAAATCATTTACAATTCTTAAAGTGATTTATAATCTGTAAGAAAATTAGTTTAATCGATGCGCACAAATAGCTACTTTTTGATTTCGATACTTTCCAAAATTTGATTGAAGATTTTCATTTCATCTTCGTAGTTTTCAAGATCAGATGGTGCTAAAACGAAATTCCATAAGTCATTTTCTGTAAAAATAACCATTCTTTTAATTTTTCGTGTCACGATTCTCCCAGTATTATTTACATTCTCAACTACGCTGAAAACGGCTTCCGCACCTCGATAACTTTTGAATTTTATCGCTTTTGGAGATTCCGTTATTCTAAAATTTTTCCAATTACAATCAGGTTCTTGTGTATCTTCTTTTATTACTCTCAGACGGTTTTCTAGACTTTCAACGGGTGTAAAATCTTGTATCGTCTGCGAGTTTGGTTGGATAGTAATATCTTGTATGTTATCAATAGAAAATATACTTTCCAATCCATTTTTCAGGTTATCTAGTAGCAATACATCATTGTTTCCGAAATCAGTAATATCAACATAACTTTTGGGTGCTATAGCTGTTAAATATCTATTTTCCACCTTTCTAGGCTTGTTACAACTACTAAATATTGAAAAAATCGAAACCATGAGTATAAAAATTTTAAATGTTTTCATTGTCTGTTATGTCTTTTAATAGTACATTATTCGTAAAATGCTGATTCCTATGATGCAAGATCTTGAATGGAAAAACTAAGCAAGCTTTATTGTCTGTCCCAAATATTGTCATTGCTTTTCGTAGCATACTTGAAGTTATATTTCGTTAAAAGTGAATTTAAAAATCGTCTAAATACAGGCGACATCCCCTTCTCTATATTGATTCCGTTGGCGTCTAATGATTTAATACTTTCGGTCCCTGGTATATATAACATAGATTTAAGTTTGTTACATTCCATACACACCGCCATATAATTTACTGCAATATTGTTTTTGAAAAAAACAATTCCTAAATGAGGTTCCCAACAGATCGAAGAACCATTGTCAAATGATGTTGAAATAGTCAAGAACTTAAAAAGTTTATCTCGTTCTTTTTTTGTTATATAGGACTGTTTTAATCCACCTGTACGATCTAAAAGTTCGATTACCTGTTTAGTCATTATTCTAAAATCTGGTTCTTCAGGTGATGGATCAAATTCGTAGATCATTACGTTATCAAACGAAATATTCTTTATCGTTTTCAATAGATCCTGTCCCAATGTTCTATTTACACTAAAAGCAAGTGTCAAAAGGAAAAGTAAAAATACTTTCTTCATAAAATAGTTAGTTAATAGAATATTGGAGATATTTGGATACATGATCCAAAGTCGTGGCATCGGGTTGTCTATTGCAAATTTATTTTCCATATCATCAATTTCAGTGAATGACATCTATTATTTTGGTTTCAGTTTTTAGATTTTCTTATTTATACAGTCTGCTTTTATAACCTATAAAGATGTTTACTCTTTTGCTTTTATTGTATAATATGTATCAAAACTGCTGTATATTCGTGTTTCTTTGAGTTTACCTTTCTTATAAAACTTGAGTTTTGTTGTTTCTTCTGCTTTCTTATCGATGTATCTTATTTTTTCTAATCGTTTTTCTTGATCAAAAAATTCTGTTTTCACATTTCTTCCGTCCTCCTGATAATGAATAGTTGCTAAATGACCATTATTTTTATACGTATACGTTTTTGAATTATAAAAGTTTCCTTGTTCATATTTCCTACCTTCATACATATATGTAGAAGTATATTTTCCTTCCTTAACAAGCTGATCCTTTTCGTTATGAATAAAATAATAGGTTCCATCTTTAGGATTCTTTAACTCAAAATAGGTATATAGTCGAGGTCTACTACAAGGCTGATAATTTACGGTTTCTCGTTTTTCAAAAACAGTCGTGTCATTTTGGGATACAATTAATGTATCCATATGGGCAGCATTTTGAGCAAAGGCTATTTTAAATTCTAAAAATAATACGACTAAAAATATTTTTTTTATTTTATGAACTTTCATATGCAATTGATAATTTTTTATTACACTGCAATTTTCAGCATGTACTTATGTAATACAATTACTTCTATTTTTTGTAGACCTGTTCAATAACAGATAATACGACTTCCATTGCCTTCTCTGCCCCTATAGTTTTGTAATGATGCTCAAAGTTGTCCTGCATTGCTAGTGTCAAGCCTTTGAAACGTTGCTTATTATGTGTGCCATAAAATATCCAACATTTACCACTTTCTTTATCAAACATGATCACTACATTATTTTTGATACGTTCTTCGAAAGTCCACACCAGATGGGAAGCATAAAATTCTTTTCTTTCTTCATCCCACTCTTGTGTATCGTCAGGATGTAGCTGCTGAAAGGCTACCTCCACTCCATATTGTCTTTGT
Source organism: Sphingobacterium sp. SRCM116780 (assembly GCF_021442025.1). Classification (NCBI taxonomy): domain Bacteria; kingdom Pseudomonadati; phylum Bacteroidota; class Sphingobacteriia; order Sphingobacteriales; family Sphingobacteriaceae; genus Sphingobacterium; species Sphingobacterium sp. SRCM116780. The sequence goes on along the minus strand of NZ_CP090446.1, from coordinate 709,478 downwards.
AGGGCGCTTATTCTGTTGTTTAATATCAAGGCATCCTCTTTGTCAATAATGCTGGTTTCCACATTACCAAATCCCAGTTCAACATAGTATGAGGGATCGACAACACCTGCATCACTCTGCTCCTGTTTTACTACAGCTACGGTATCTTGTTTCTGTTGCTCAGGTTTCACCTCATAAAGCTCTACACCCAACTTTTGACGGAAATGATCGTACACAGATTTTATAGTTTCTGCGGTATTTTTTGAAGCACTGCGCCATACCATGATCAGGTAATTATCCACGATCATATAAGCGACATAATCTTGAGTAGTAAGTCCGGTTAACACAGGTACCATCGCCTGTTTACTTTTAAACTGGAGGACATATACACCAGCATATTTATCATCATGGATACGATCTTGATACACTTCATAATATACGGCGTCTATACCTTCTATTGATGTGCCAGGTTTTAGAAAATATCGAATACCTTTTTCAGTGGTCATCACACCAGGATTTTGATTCATACCGATTTCTTCACTTACCTTTTTGGGAATGTTAAATATTTCCATCCCGTTAAAAAAAGATTCACCACATTGAAAGCTTTGCGGAAATGTTATTTGTTGTGCCTGTACTGGCTTTAGATAGGTCAACACAACAAAGGATATGACAAGTAATTTTTTTACAGTATACATAAGATGTTGATATCTTTTTTTACTTTATTATATCAAAACTACAGATGGCTTTCCTTTTATTTAAAACCATTTACAATTCGCCTAGACTGACTTATTATTCGCAGGTAAAATGCATCTAAAATATTGCTTATGTTTTGAAATTTATATTTTCCCCACGAATAATAAATTATACTATACGAATTGTAAACGGTTAAGAAATTTAAATTGTAAAAATATTAAATTTGAATATAGCGCAATATACATATAGCCATACAACAATTTTTTACTAAACACAATTATGAAACCACACCCATTTTGGGATGAATGAGGAGCCGACTGGACTGGATTTTCTGTTGTAATTTATTTTTCGTTGTCGTTTTTTGAAGATAAGAGACAGAAATATTTTTAGGTGAAGAATATAATGATGGTGAAGAAATCAAAACTTCACCAACTCGTATTCAATTTGACAAATTTGCAGAAACCTATAAAGATTTCATCGAGAATATAGAACCAAGTTTAGCTCATTTACAGCAAAGTACCTGATTTTAAACAAATGCATCTAATTAAGCCGTGAATAGCATTTGATGTAAAAGAATTAGTAAAATAAAAGATTAAAGGATAGAAATGATAATAAAAACCCCGATACCAATAGATTTTCTCGAATTTTTCAAAACAGGAAAATTCGATTGTATTAAATTAGGTCAAACGAAAGAATGGATTTTAAATAATTTTTCCAATCCTGATTCACGATTTGATGAGCGAATAAAGAAAGATGGTTTTGATATTTGGACTTACGGCAACATCGAATTTCATTTCTTTGGAGAGGAGTTATTTTTAATTTTTTCGGATCACTTCCTTCGTACAAAACTCAGAAGTGGTAAAAAATTAAAACTAAACAGATGGATTTTTAAAGATACAAGTAGACTCCAACTTTCATATGTTTTATTAGAATTAAACAAGAACAACATAGATTTTAAGAAGAAGACCGATAATCTGGGAATCAAATTAAGGCTTACAAGCGGTTTGGAACTCACTTTTGAAAACCGGGAAGACATTGAGAACCTTGATCCAAATGATTTCGAGCTATCCTCATTTGCTCTTATAGAAGAAATTCCTCAAAGATGGATATAGGATAATTCAATGATCGTAGTAAAAAAACACATGCTCAACCACTGTAAATTGGTATTTAAAATAGTGCTAGTCAAACTGAAGATACCTGAAGGAAAAACATTAAGGAGCTAGTGATTTGTAATAAATTCTTCTGATTAATTTTTCTTTCATCTCAACAAAACATTCACGTTCTGCTGTCTTAACTTGGGGCGGTCCATTAGATTTTCTTTTTTTCACCATTCTGCTTTTCGGTTTTAGAGGACAATAGTTTTGTTTAATGCGTTCCGTCCAGTTGCCAAACTGGTCGTATTTATAGCTATATTCATTTTCTTCCTCTACTTCAAAATACTCGTCTTTCCTAACAGACTCCCATTTTTTTATTTTTTCATAAACCAAATCATCTTTGTCATTATACCTGTAATTATAGGTTGATGGACGATCCGTGTTACTGTGAGACTTTATTACCTTTTCATTTACATTTGGATAACTTATCGTACTCCTTTCATAAAGCTTTCCATTTTCGTACATCGCTAGCCCAACTCTTTGCTTTTTTTCATTGTATTGGTAATAGAAATCCAGTCGACTACTGTCACAAAGATTGTTGATTTGCTTACTGGTCAATATATCTAAGCTATCCATATACTCATATATCACCAGACAAGTATCGTTTTTATATTCATCAATCTTCAACTCTTTTATTTCACGGTTTTTCTTGTCGTAAACAGATTGCCTTGTGTAGTACAAAGTGCCTACTGTGCTATAATAGTTCGTTTTGACAAGGTTACCTTTTTCATAGTACTCCACATAAGAGTTTTCCAGACTGTCAACAATGCCTTTGTTATAACCCGCTGGAATAGGACCTATCACGGAAATATTCCGTTCAGACATATAATCATTGACTACAATATGATCAATTTCAGGTTTTGACTGACCATAAGCCCAGTCAAATAGCAAGAGGAAAAGTAGTAAAAGTATCGGTTTCATTTTCTGTTTTTAAGTTTATTTTACAAATGATAGCAAAAACTTAATAAATCATTACAATCACTAATTGATGATTGCTACAAAATAGTTGAATAATTTAACCTCATGACCAGCGGCATCTATTGTTGATTTATACGCTTTCACATAGAATGTTTGATCGTCTTTCCATCTGATCTCTTCAATGGATAGCTTATTTTGAACCATACAACTGGCATATTCTTTAAAGAAATGATGATATCTGTCGGTTTCATTCACTTTTAAAACGGCAATACTTAAGGTTTCGGATTCATACTCTGGGTTTTGATAATAGACCATAAACTTATTGTTTGGAGATAGTTTTGGCAAAGAAACGCTCCAATCTCCTAAGGAAATAATTCGATACTGGTAATTGGTTATGCTATCTATTAATATCAATTCCGCAAAACCTAATCCCTCTGAAACGGAGTTACTTTGAATAGCAAATAGTTTTAATCTGTTATTGAACCCTAAATATTCATTTCCATTCAGTCTCTCTGGGGCTGTATTTTCATTATATTCTTTATACTTCAGTTTTGAAGATGAGGTTTGAATATAAAAGAATTCATCTACTTTTTCAACATTGGATTGTTCAAAATCCTTAGTTGCTTTTAGCTTATAATACTCGGATTGATCGACTGAATCTATTTTGAATTTAGGAAGCTTCTCGTAAGTATCGAAATAACCGATTTCAAGTGTTTGTTTTTCATTTTTATCCACTTTCTCTGAACGAACTTCTGGAGTAACGACTTTAGTTTCTTTTATATTTTTTGATTCTTTAAAACGACAAGAAATCAAAATTAAACATGCAATCAACATGGACAAACCTTTTTTCATTATTTAAACCTTTAGCTTAATTTAGGATACGGATTCCGCTATCAATATTAACATTTTACATATACATTCCTCAGTAGCATTTACAATTCGTTGAAGATCATTTATTATTCGCAAATTTTTAGAAATCTGTGAGGATACAAATCAAGAGGACTTTGTAATTATTAATGAACAAAGGACCATGGGGCTTACCAATCCGAAGTTGATGCTTAACCAACTATTGAAAACAAATGATAAGTTGAACAGCTATAAAAGACAGGTATTTATACGAATTGTAAATCAGTCATAGCAAATTGTAAATGATTTACAATTTATATTTTAGATATTGGTTTATTTATTCTATGTATTAGAACAAGTGATATAGCATGTTCTTAAACATTGAATTTTAGGTAATCACAGTTTTGAAAAGATGAACCATGAAAAAAATTTATGCCTTATTTCTTGTAGTTTTATTCTTTAATAAAGCTACATCACAGGGACTACATGTTCAAGATAAATTTCCTATCCACAGTATTACTGGTTATCAACCTGCGAACAATCTCAAATTAGTTGCATTCATTCCCAGCCTGTACTTGGACTGTGAATATGCCAGTATGCTCAGCACTTCTTTTCATTACTATTTTGTGCAGGGACTTGCATTTCCATCTGGACAAAAGCCAAAGATTGACATTATTTTGGTCGTAAACGATAAGGATAAATGGACAGATAATGATTTAACGAACCAGAGTAAGATTTTCAAACTCGAAAACCGAAATATATTGGATAGTATGAAGGTTATTTATGATGAAACTGGTTATATATATACATCCGTTGGTTTGCCTGTATTTCGTCCCTTTTCGAAACAACAGGTGCAACAAACGTCCTCCCCCCTGAAGATATCGTCAGATTCATTATCTTTCAACCTTTCTATGTCACCTGAACAACCATCCGATTCACTATTAAACAAAAGTTCTGTTTTATTCCTTTTAGATGCAGACAATAAAATTCTTTTTAAAGACACAGCCTACCGCGCTCAGGGAGAACATTTAAAACCGCTGGAAAATTATATGAAGCAATTTCTTTCCTTAACCTCGCGGGATACCAATCATCAGGAATATACTATGCTTAAAATCGGAGACAAAGCTCCTGATTTTATTCTGAAAGATCCGAATAATATCTTCCCAACAAAAAAGTTGTTAGATGATAAAGAAAAATGGAAAATAATCACATTCTATCCAGCAGCATTTAGCGGTACACTCCCGAGTGCTTTATCTCATGGGGGCATGCTTGCTCGTATAGCAAGCTGTTCTGCGCAAATACAGTCTTTCGATAAAATCATATTGGGATCTACTGAAATAAGATATGCTATTTCCAGCTCTACCATGCCACTGCTCAAGTATTGGGGTTCTACTTTACAAACATACAACACGGTTTACTTAAATGATGAGGACTATGAAATAGCCAAACAATACAACGCTTATAACAAAAATGGTTATAACAACAGGCTTACCTATATTATTGCACCTAATGGCATCATAAAATATATAGACTTAAACTATACCAATGAAGATGAACAACAACTACCAGAAAAGATGCGAGAGCTCACAAAATCCAAAAAATAAATTTGCTGACAGTAGATGGACAAGCGTTCTTTCTTAATCACTATGGCCGTTTATTATTCGTAAAATCTACTATTACCGAGTCAAGAATAATTGTGAATATCAACGAAGAATAAAAATAGATTTTTCGTATTTTTCGGTCTACACAAAAACAGACTGATTTTCCAACAAAAAACGAAAGCTGATTATTTACAATTTAGAAGGAAAATGTGACCGTATAGTGTAAATTATTAAAACTAATTATTTATAAATAATTAGTTTAGTTTTATCAAATTTACAATAATATCCTGCTTTCCATATTTCAAAATAACTTTTTAAGAAGTCGTGTTCAGGTTTATTTTTAAATGTTGGAAACCGTAAGTAATAAGACAGATAATAATCGCAGTTAATGGAATAATACGCTTCATTTAAAATGCTGATTAATCCATCCCCATCTTCGTTTTCAATGCTCCAGTCAGAAATTGTATCGTATAAATATGAATTTAAGTAATCATTTTTTAATTCTCTTTCCTCTTCATAAATGACAATTTCGTGGACATTTTCCAACATTTGTTCAAGTTCTTTGTCTTCCAAAAATTGTGAAAATATTTTTATACTTTCAATATGTGCCTTCCCTAAATGCTCCAACAATTCTTTATTTCCAGTGGAATCAGGACAAAAATAACCAGGAGAAATACCTTCTTTAAACTGTTGAAGCGTTTTCTGTTGAGTTGCTTCATAAATAGGTATAATTCTTTCTAGTAACTCTTGTCCCTTTTCTAAGGATACAAAGACTTTTTCTATGTCCTTTCCATCTGGCATAAAACATTGAAAGTAAGCATAAAATTCATCTGAAAGATCTCTCTTTTCTATATCAATTTCAATCCCGGGCACTAATTGGGCAAGATGCTCTGCATATTGTTTCTTATCCATTTTTATTTTTTATTTTATTTCAATATTTCACTCTCGCTAAGCAAGTATGTTTACTTAGTATTCATTTTATTCTTGTACATTGGTTATATTTATCTTTTCTAGCTTCAATTCTGAAAAGTATTTCTCGGGTAAAAATATTTTACCTGTTGTGAGATCAGTCTCGAAACTAGCAATATATTCGTTCCCTTGAACAATATGAGCCATATCTCCTCTCGCTGTTATTTCATATTCCGAACGAAGTAGTGGTATCATCGTTGATACTTCAGGCGGTAACCATCTTCCTTTTTTATCCTTTTTTGAAGATGTAGATGGTGCTGAATAATATTCCTGGAGAACAAAAAAATCACCGACAGCTCCTACATCTTCCCATCCCTTTGGCAGCTTTATTTTCTTGTCATCGACTTCGCTTAGCAGATAATAGCTATTATTGTCTTTAATGCGTGTATAAAAAGTATCACGATATTCCAGATGACGCACATCGATATCATCATATTCCTTCATTTGTCCAGTATTGCGATTAAAAAGAAGGCTCTTTTTATTGGTATCGTGAAATACCCATTGTGATTTAGCATAAATATATTCTACAATACCGCCGTACTGTGGCGCTATTATTTCCTTACCAGAGGTATCTACAACACCAGTTTTACGCTGTATATCAAACAAACGGTAAGCCCTATTATCTTGAGCTTGCAACACAAGAGGTGTGTATATAGCTATTAAAAAAATAAGCTGGGAAAACCTGATTTTCATGTTATGTTTGTAAACTAATCGACAATTGGGGTATGAAAAATAATCAGAGAAAATAATTAATAATTGTTTTCCTGTTTCTGCGTCTTTTATTGTTTAAAGTAATGATTGAGCTGTTTAATTATTTGTATTCAAATGTAATATTTCTGCAGGGCTAGTTACAAAACCGTTTACAATTCGTAGGACTTGATTTATTATTCGTATATATTTTAAGATTTCCTTGTTATATTTGCAAAACTATTTCGTATAATGAGAATTTATTGCAATAACCAACTCATACCTAAGTATAAGGAACCAGATTACCAATTGTTGTTTACTGAAATGATGGGATTTCTATTGTTTCTTTATCAAATCGCCTTTATAATTGTAAAGTTTATCATTAAAAAGATAGGTTCTTTTTTTGCCTTTCCAGTTTAAGCTAAGACCATAGCTACCTGGCTTTTTACCCTGCAGCATATATTTCCCCATTTTATCTATAATACCATATTGATCTTCTGTCATCACAAAAGCGTAACCAGCTTGAAAATCATTTATTTCAGAAAAAATGAATGGAACAGTTAATTCTCCTTTGTTGTTTATGGCACCATATTTCCCTTCATCATTCCGCACCACCACCATACCATCTGAAACCTCTTCCATACTATCATAAATGGCAGGCTCCATAATCTGACCTTTTTCATCCAATAATCCATACCGACCATCTTTCATGAAAATAGCCATCCCATCTTTATAATTAAAAATAAGATCGTATTCTAACGGAACTATCTCTTTCAAGTTATTATCGATCAGTCCAAATCGATCATCACCATCTTTGTTAACTTGTACAACAACAGCTTTTCCATTATAAAAGGAATTAATAGCATCATATTTAAATGGACAAAGCTGATTTCCTTCTAGATCTAAAATACCATACTTGTCATTCTTGTTAGCAATAAGTAATGGATATTCCATTTCATTTTCAAGATCTGATGCCCGATTTACTTCATCAAATTTTTCATCATTCAGAGGTTGGCCATTTAAGTTTAACAAACTGTATGTGTCTTCTTTTTGTGCAATAATGACCTGACCTATTACTTGGAGTGATCGGTATGTTAAAGGAAGAATTAGTTTTCCTTCTTTGTTATACAGCCCATGTAAATATTCATTTTCATGATTTACAGTATCCCTATTAACAATTTTCCGTATGACGACCATACCGTTTTCCTGACCGTCTAAATAACCATCCATTTTTAAATTGATCAATACATTCTTCTTCTCATCAAAGTAATAGTTCGTATGATGATAAGCCGTGTCGGTAGCATAATAATAATGATCATTTTCCTTTTGCAATGATTTATATTGTTCTTTAATTCGAATGTTTCCATCTACATCGGAAATACCTTTTCGTTCATTTTCATCGCTAAAAACCTCATATTGGTTTTTTTTCGTTTCTTTATTATAGGCTGTAATATCCTGCTTGAATAATTTACTGTCTTCCTTAAAGTAAAATACAAGATGTGCAACATTACCTTTAAAGCCGTATTCTTTATAATCTACTGGAGATCTTTCAGGTAATTTAAGGGTATTGATCCTGTTCTTTACTTCATTGATCAAGTCTTCTTTACTCCCAAATTCATTGGTATCAATTTTTTTTACGAAATCAGCAAACAACAAATCTATTTCTTTTAATAAAATTTCTATGCTACCATCAGGTTTATAGCTTGAACGTGTAAAGTTTTTGTGATCGACAAGTTTACCATTGCTTGTAAGTGCATATACTTCCAACAAGTCTTTATTGATAGTCGTATCTACACGGAATTTTACTTTGTTTTTATTGACCCAATCCAAATAAATCTTACCATTTCTGTAAGACATTTCTTGTAGGGAAACATTCATTTTTACGGTTGCCATCTTTGTAGGGATATGCTGACTAGCAATAGCTTTCAGACTATCTATAGCCCTTAATCCTACTTCTTCACTACCGTACGATTTTCCATCTTTATAAGCCTGATTCACAACATAATTTAGGTCAAGATAAGCTACATGATCATCATCTTCTTGATCAGGAGGACTAATTTGGAAGTCAGAATTGGGCAAGGAGAATAGCTGATTAAAAACTGATGTTTTTATCGTTGCATGAAATTGCTCTTCTATCAACTTGGCATCTGGTAGTGTATATGGAGTTGTACTTTCTGCTGTTTCTTCCGTATATACGACTTCTGTTTTATTGCTATTAAAGCTGCTTATGCGTTTTAATTGCTGTTGAAAGTTATGAATACTTTCAACCTGATCAGCAAATACTATTCTTATTTCTGGAATAGATTTATTCCTTAACTGTTCTAGAAATTCTTCTTTTTCACTATCAAAAAATAACGACTGTGCCCGACTGCTAACCGATACGATTAACAGTATTATGATCATGAAATATCTATTCATTGTTATACTATTGAATATCTAAATTTATTTTCTAACGATGTATTTATTTTCTCTCCTCTAATTAACTATAAGGATGAAGTAATGTATCTTTAATTTCACACTACATGTATCGGTATTTATCCAACAACATGATAAACAAAGTGAGACCTGTGGTTGCAATAACGATTAGAGCAAGTGTAATCACAACCCACCAGATCATATTTTTTTGTCTTGCTCTAAAGAAGGTAAAATATGTTAGGATCACTACGGCTAAATTAATGACTGCTAAAATATTCAATTCAATAAAAGCAACCGGAATATGACTATCCTCATACCGGTATGTATAAAACAGATGTATGATACTGATCAGTTGTATAACAATGATAACTGCTGGTACAGCTTTTAATTTTTCCATATCATTCATTAATGCGATTACTGCTTCTTTTTTCCATTTGATAATAGAAAAATAAAAACCAGCAATATTAATTGTATGATAACAACAGCTAATGTAATTCGCTGATTTTCAAATACAATGTCTGAAATATATCTTTCATTTTTCCGTTTCAGATCTATTTGATTTTTCAATACTTTCTTTTCACATGTGTCTATGTCAGTTCTGGCATCAATCTCTTGTTTTTCCCACATGGCATAAGTGTCGTTCTTATTTGGTGGAATATCGAGCAAATGCAATTGCTTAATAATAAGCCAACCACAAATGACAATCGTAATTAAGGATAAAGAAAGTGCAATTATTTTTTTCATTTTTTATTTTACGATCACAAACAGCTATGTGGCTTTTACAAATATTTATCTTCAATGATAACATTTCTAGCGTTTAAGCAATAAACCATTTACAATTCGTAGAGATTTACTTTTTTAGAAATGGATACAACCAGTGATTTAGTTCTTCATTTATATTCACATTTTTTATTTCAGCTAACATATAATACCAATCAACCACTGCTTCACGATCCTCTGTTTCCAATTCACTCCTGCTCAATGTACCAATACTTTTGACGAGTCGTTCTTTTATGACTTCTTTGTCGTCATCATTGGATTTTTCACAGAAGTCGATGGCACTTAAGATCGTTTGGGTAAATAAAACATACTCCTCTGTTTCTATTAAATCTTCCTGCAACATCCATTTAAACCGTTTTGTCACCTGTTTCTTCAATTGGCTGTAAGTGGGTAAGGCGGATTGCATAAAATTACTATCATAAATAGTGGTTAGTTCTTTTTCAATACCTAAGTTTCTGATATCATTTACAGTGTTGTAGATGTTTAGTATCTCCAGGTTGCTGTTGTTGCTGCGGTTTGCATACTTCGCCATATCGATTAACAACATTTGTTTCATGGTCTCATCTGTGAGCAGGCCGTCTTGTCTTATAGTAGTCAGTGTATTTAATATAACAGTGTATTCGTCGGCTTTGATGTCTTTGTTAAAAGCTAGTTTCTTATAATTCTTTACCTGGATGATTAAATCATCCAATCTGTCGTTTCCAGTCTGGTATTTTGCAAACCAATCGTTCATAGCCTTATTGACTTGAATCTGAATTTCCATTTCTATTTTGGGCGGATAATTTCTCATCATCCTTTGGCTGCTGATACAATAATATGTGGAAGCAATCACTATAAAAACCTGATGCGTTATTTTGATATTTTCAAAGCTCTGAACTGTTTCTTTAAAAAGCCTTGTAATATCCTTTGCATCTATATCTTGGTGATTGAGATAATAATCCAAATCTTGTACTAGTCGATTGTTCAACTGTTCGCTTTCTGCAGATGTAAGTACGTTTTGCTGTTGCAGCTTTTTCGTTTCCTCTTTGGTTTGCTTTTTATTCAGTTCAATAATCTGTTGTGTCTGGTTTTGCATATTGTTACAGGCTGTTAATGTAATCAGGATAAAACATAGTAATGTCCTCATTTTTTTTGAGAATTTCTTTTAAAATAGCTTTTTAAGACGCCAGCTGTCAAAACCATTTACAATTCGTAAGGATCAGTTTATTATTCGTAGAATTAATGAGGAGTACAAGCTTATGTACCCTTGTCTCAGCAAACTTTCATTCACTTTCAGCTCCTTTGATTTATTATTCCAAAGGATCACTTCAATCCTCTTTGAAAACCAAAGTCTCTAGACCGAAATATTCTTGCAAGAATGTTATTGGGGCAACTTCAAAAGTTATAAAACGCGGTAAACTATTATCTCCAAATCTATATCTTGTTGCCATTGTTCAGCTTTAAATTTCATTGGTTTTGCCCTATTTCCAGACAGAGTGTTCAGTTTTTGTTGGATTTATTGACAACTGAAAGAGCGAACACTTAAACTAGATAGAGGTTAAACGCACTCTTATGATACATTAACTTCAACAGATATAGTAAAAAAAAGCAGCTCTTTTCAGAACTGCTTTCCAATCTACCAAAAGTAAATTAACCTTCGTGAAGCTATTTTCATACAAAAAGTAGCTTCACGAAGGTTATTATTACTAATACGTATAAAGACAATCTACAGCAGACATTGATCTCCTATATTCAAGCCAACCATCCAAATATCTTCTATCTTGGACATTTACACTTCTGTCTTTTGTCCATTTCATACCGCCTTTTACACCTGTCATCCCTGCTTTAGAGATTACAGTGGCTTTTTTTCTAACATTTTTAAATTTTTCATACCTATATAATTAACGTGAAATACTAATCTAACGATAAGGAAAATTACCTCCAATTCATAATATATATTCGCTTAACCTCCATCATTTTCCGTTCGCAATAGCATGATATTAGTCATTTTTTTAAAGAATGAAACAGAAAAGGAATAGCATGTAACAATATTTTTATTTTTTACAACAAATGGGGTGCCTGAGCAAGCATAAGTATGTGCCTAATCGATAAATGTCTTTAAAGACATTTCAATCACAATATATCTGAGAATCGGATAACGCTATTCAATGATTTGAAATTGGCGACAAACAAAAAAAGCAGTTCTTTTCAGAACTGCTTTCAAAATTGGGGTAAGTGATGGGGCTCGAACCCACGACCCTCGGTACCACAAACCGATGCTCTAACCAACTGAGCTACACCTACCGTGTTTTGTGCTACAAAAGTAGAACAATTATTGATATATAAAAACTGTTTATCGTATTTTTTTACAATAAAATTTTACAACGTTCATAATTAAGATTTTAAGTTTCGATCTGGAAGAAAATTTTTTCTTTTTAATCTGAAAACAAGCATGAGTGCATATATACTTGTTTTAGGATAAGAAGCTAATATACAACTAAACGTTATTTAAGAGCTATATATAATTAAAAAGTTATCTCCAATCGTATTCAGGATATCTTATTTACATATTCAGAAGTTAATCATTTTCATTTTGATAAAGCCGATCATATTCCGTCTTATATTTCTCCAAGATTACTTTACGTTTCAATTTTAACGTTGGTGTCAATTCTCCACCTTCAATAGTAAATTCTTCTGGAATAATCATTGGTTTCTTAATCTGTTCCCAATTACCAAAATGTTGATTTGCCAACCGAATCTCCTGATTTATTTTCTTTATAATTTTATCTTGTTTGAAAAATTCTTCTTTAGCAAGATGAACAAGACTGCTATCTTCCGATTTCGCCCAATCCAACAAGTGTGCATAATTAGGCACAATGAAAGCAGACGCGAATTTCATTCCATCTCCTACTACCATCGCTTGCTCTATAAATCTTGATTCCACTAACTTCTTCTCAATAGGCTGAGGAGTAACGTATTTTCCACCTGATATTTTGAAAAGCTCCTTCTTACGATCTATAATTTTCAAGAATTTTTCATCTACCCAAATCCCAATATCTCCTGTATGCAACCAGCCATCGATAATTGCTTTGTCAGTCTCTTCTTTATTTTTATAATAGCCCATCATGACATTTGGACCTTTGACCAAGATCTCACCATCATCTGCAAGTTTTATTTGAACATCTTTAACTGCTAGTCCTACAGTACCAACACGTGTCCCTTTTAAATAATGGTTTACTGAAATAAGTGGAGATGCTTCTGTCATGCCATATCCTTCGTAGATAGGAATTCTTGCAGCAAGAAAAACACGAGCTAATTTACTTTGTAAAGAGGCACTTCCTGAGGCCACTGTTTGTAAGCTTCCGCCTAAACCTTCATACCATTTATCTAACACGAGCTTGCGAGCTAAGGCTAGTTTAATATTATAAGCAAAACTCCTCTGCTCTGGATTTGGATCATACTTCTCTCCGATGGATACTGCCCAATCAAATATATTCCGTTTCATTCCCTGCAAATCATGTCCCTTTTTCATGATTTTCTCATATACCTTTTCCAAAATTCTTGGAACCGCAGTCATGATATTGGGTTTTACTTCTAATAAATTTTGTCCGATTTTTTCAAATGATTCAGCGATATATACCGTAATTCCAATATACATATAGGTGTAAATCACCATCCTTTCATACGCATGACAAGGTGGTAAAAATGTTAAGCCTCGATCATAAGCTTTACAGGGCGTGATTTCCTCCGCAGATCGAACATTCGCAATAATATTGTCATGTGATAACATGACACCTTTTGGTTTACCTGTCGTACCTGAGGTGTAAATCAATGTTGCCAAATTAGAAGATAATATTTGATCTTTTAGTTCTTGAACACGTTGATCCGATACTTTTAATCCAATATCGACAATATCACTCCAATTTCGCACTTCATCATCTTTTGCAATACAAAAAACATACTTAAGACTATAAATAGAATCTTTCAGGTTGATAATTCTTTTATATAAACTTTTTGAACTGACGATTGTCAACCTAATCTCGGCATCATTAAAAATATATTGATAATCTGTATCTGTAATATTGGGATAAATGGCAACAACAACAGCGCCTATTTGTTGAATGGCAAAATCAATAATATGCCATTCGACACTACTCTCCGCTATCAGACCTACCTTTTCATTTGGTTTAACACCTAATTCGATTAACCCTTTTGAAATAGCATTTACTTTCTTTAAAAACTCTTCTGTTGTAATAGATTTCCATTCATCATTGGTTTTACTTGAGAACATAGTCAAATTTGGATATAACTCCAACTGCCGACTAGCTAAGTCAAATATTCTTAATTTTCCCTCCATTTTGATCTTATGTTAATATATTGCCGCTCACCTGAAACTTATTCCCTTAAACAATAAAGTAAGAGAATAAGTTTTGCAAAACTAATGAATTGACAACACAAAGATTACAAGTTATAGGAATAAATACTTTTGAAAGGTTATCCATATGGAAAATACCCCCCTTCATCCAAAACTCTGCACAAGAAGTTTAATGAAAAATAACCAAAAAAAATGATGAATGCTTATTGAAATAGTTATTATATGAAAAAGGCTCTAGGAACAAACCTAGAGCCCTTAGCTTGATTTATTAGACATTTAATGAAGGTTCACACTCCATACGATAGAAATATTCGACCTTTTCAACCATTTTTCTACTTCCAATAACAATCGGAATACGTTGGTGTAATTCTGTTGGTTGGATATCTAAAATACGTTCGCTTCCTGTAGTTGCTTTTCCACCAGCTTGCTCAATGATAAAAGCCATTGGATTACATTCATACATCAATCGGAGCTTTCCCTTAGGAAAGGATAAGGTTTCAGGGTAAATAAAAACACCGCCACGAATCAAATTACGATGGATATCGGCGACCATGGAACCAATATAACGTGAAATATAGGGTCTTTTGGTTTCTGCATCTTCAATTTGACAATATTTTATATAATTCTTTATTGCTTGTGGAAATTTAATATAGTTTCCCTCATTGATAGAATAAATCTGTCCATTGTCAGGGATTTTCATATTGGGATGCGAAAGACAAAATTCACCGATAGAAGGATCTAATGTAAATCCATTTACTCCATTACCAGTTGTGTAAACAAGCATTGTGGATGATCCATAGATAATATATCCGGCAGCAACCTGTTGTTTTCCCTGTTGTAAAAGATCATTAGCCATCGTAATTCCCTCGGTTCCTCCTCTTCTGTAAATAGAAAAAATAGTACCAACGGAAACATTCACATCAATATTGGAAGAACCGTCTAGCGGATCTATACAAACAATGTATTTGGCATTTTTGGAAACAAAATCATGAGATAAGTCAATTCCTAATTCATGCTCTTCTGAAGCAACGTAGCAACACTCACCTCCTCGCTGTAAAGCCGAAATAAATTGAACATCTGCATAAACATCCAATTTTTGCTGCACTTCCCCCTGTACATTCGTCTCTCCATATCCTCCCAATAAATCGGCTAAACCAGCTTTATTAACTTCACGATTCACCATTTTTGCCGCAATACCAATATCGCGTAGCAAGCGTGATAGCTCACCTTTTGCAAAAGGAAAATCAGCCTGCTTTTCAATTATAAATTGACCTAACGTTTTCATATATGTCGACGATTAATTTAAAAAGGTTATATATTAAACGGTAGTAAAGTATGTATCCTGATATTTTTTGAAATTATTTTCAAAAAGTAATTTTAAAGCTTTCGCTTGTCCATCATACGCTTCATCATTACCCCAAAGCTCCTTGGCACTTAAAATTTGTTGTGGCACTTCCTGGCAAAATGTTGGATAATTTAACCTAAAAATAGGATGAGTCTCCATTGGATACTCTTCTAACTCTCCACTTAATGCCGCTTGAATCAAGCTACGTGTATAGGCTAATTTTATTCTTCTTCCGATTCCATACGGACCTCCAATCCAACCGGTATTGACCAACCACACTTTGGTATTCGGATTTTTTTTCAGCTTATCTCTTAATAACTCCGCATATTCCATAGGATGCAAAGGCATAAAAGCTTGTCCGAAACAGGCTGAAAATGTAGCTGTAGGTTTCGAAACACCCATTTCTGTTCCCGCCACTTTTGCGGTATAGCCATTAATAAAATAATACATCGCCTGTTCAATCGTTAACTTTGATATGGGAGGTAAAACTCCAAACGCATCAGCTGACAAAAAGAAAATATTATCTGGAGCGTCCACTAACTTAACCTCTCGATAGGATGAGATATAGGCTAATGGATAAGAAACACGCATATTTTCTGTAATACTAGCGTCCTGAAAATTAGGAATAGCTGTTCCTTCGTAAAATTTAATATTTTCTAATAACGAGCCAGACTTGATTGCTCCACAGATTTCGGGTTCGTGCTGTGGATCTAAACCTAAACATTTAGCATAACAACCACCTTCAAAGTTAAACACCCCTTGATTTGACCATCCATGTTCATCATCACCGACTAAGTAGCGATTTACATCAGCCGATAACGTTGTCTTTCCAGTTCCTGACAATCCAAAAAATAATGCGGTATCACCATCCTTACCAACATTTGCAGAGCAATGCATCGATAGTACAGCATTTTCGACTGGCAATACAAAATTTAGAATTGAAAAAATACTTTTCTTAATTTCACCAGTATAAGCTGTACCAATAACTAAAACAACTCGGCGACTAAAATCAATAGCGACACAATTTGAAGCATTCAGGTCTAATTCTTGATAATTTGGGATTTGCAAATCAGAAGCAACAAGAACCGTCCAATCTACTGTTGTATTTTCAATTCCAGGCGATTCAATAAACATATTCGAAACAAATAGATCTTGTGTAGCTTTTTCAGACACAACTAGAATGTGTTTCGCCAACTCCTCATAGGATACTGCTTGGCAGTCTCTTACAAAAAGTTCTTTAGATGATAAATAATCACTTACCAAATCATACAATTCATTGAATACATCTTTAGCAATTGCTTGATTAATCTCATTCCAGAAAACTCTATTTTCGGTGATTTCATCTTTTACAAGATATCGATCTTTAGGTGACCTTCCTGTAAATTTCCCTGTCAAAATATTCAAAGCTCCATTATCGGCTTGAGTAGCTTCTCCATTTTGAATAGCATGCGCAATGAGGGCAGTTCTATCCAATTGACAAAATACTGCTTTAGGTGCGTGGATACCCAAACCAGCTAACTGTTTAATCTTTGATAAAGTCATACTTTTGTTTTAAAATATTGACCAAATCTAGCTAAATATAATAGATAGATACAAAAAAAATTTAGCTTATTGTTGAAAATACACGGATTTAAATAATTGATTTTCAGTATATTAATTACATAAATTAAATTAAATATTTTTTACAGCTAAAATAATAAAGAAAATAGCTCAAAATTATGCTAAAAAAATATGACAATTCAAACACAAAAAAGTCTTTGTTTATTTTATAAACAAAGACTTTAAATTATTTCTCTATATCTAACAATTTTTACATTAAAAATTATCTACAGGTACTTCTTTCCTAAATAGTTTATATTTTTTTATTTCCTCTGAAAGTTTAGAGATGGCGTACCCCACAATTGTAACATCGTCCATCCATCCCAATACAGGTATAACATCTGGTATTGCATCTAGAGGAGATATGACATAAACAATCGTTCCTATAATGACTGATAAATTCCATTTATTCATTTTATACTTACCTGAGAACGTATCTCTACACATAGCAAGCAGAAGTTGAAAGTCTTCTTTTCTTCCATCTAAATCTTTAACCTTTTCTTCTGCCTTATCCAAATCCTCAGCAGTAATTTTTTGTGTTTTAAATCTTTCAAATAAAGCCAAAGCTTTACTCAGAAAATGTTTCTTCATTTGATAAAATTTATAAAATTCAGTACTAGGACTACGCTACTTCAGTAAAGTTTAATCTTTAAAGCAATATACCTATTTTATTACATATGTCATTTATTTTCAGTAGCTTTATATGGAAACATTATTTTCACTTAAAGACAACTACCATGGCAAAAGAACAAAATGCGGTAAAAAATGATAAAAAGAAAGCTGAAAAAACATTAAAAGAAAAAAGAGCTGAAAAAAAATCAAAAAAAGCAAGTAAGAGCAAATCAGAATAAAAAGAAAAATCCCCTTTATTTGATAAAGGGGATTTTTCTTTTCAAGAATTTATTAAAGATATTTTTTCATGGCTAATTTTAATCGTTGGTCATACCCATAAATATCTGGAAATTGTTGAATTTCTTTATTTTCATTTAGCCAGGTCGTATAATACGATAGATAAACGGGTATCCCCTCCTTCATTTTAACCCATCTCGAATCGTTAGAAGAGCCTTTTATTTCACTAGCAATCTTAGCCGCCTCCTTTTCATTATTTACTAAAAATGAAGCTAAGTCAGTTGGATTTTCGACACGAACACATCCATGACTTACTGCCCGATTGCTCGCCTTAAATTTTCCTTTAGCAGGTGTATCATGTAAATAAATCGCATAAGGATTAGCAAAGATAAATTTAATATTCCCCAATGAGTTATCATAACCTGGATTTTGTTTGAATTTAAAATTCTTAACAGAATCAGCTTGCCAATTGATGTTATAAGGATTCACAAGTTGTCCTTTTAAGTTATAAACCACCATATTTCGGCTTTCAAGGTAACCTGGATTAGCCCTAACGCTTGCTAGTAATTCTTTTTTAACGATACTTTGTGGAATATTCCAAACAGGATTTACCTGCATTCTATCGAGTATTCCACTCATTATTGGGGTTTCATGATTTTCACTATTTGTTGTATAAGCTTTATTCTCCGTTTCGCCTACACATACATTCATGCTATTAAATAAAGTCCCCTCATCAATCATTTGCAATTTCATCTCAGGAATATTTACAAAAACATATTTTTCAGGAAAATCTTTACCCATCCACCGCAATCGTTCCATGGTTAACAGTACCTTCGTACGATCGTCCTTGGTCAGATTTCCTTTCGCAAGTAATTGCTGAAACTTTTTGTAAAAAGAATTTTTTGGTTGTGCATGTTGAAGTACCTCAGACACGTTCAACGTACTATCTAATAGTTTCCTTACTTTTGGCAACGTATAGCGACTATGCGCAACAAAATATCTTCCATAAAGTCGTTTAGGGTTTACAATGCCATTTTCAAGCATGTTCACATAAGCAACCATAGCATCTGAAGAAAGTATTTCTACCTTAGCCAATAAGGTATATGCTTCATTTAAATCTGCTACTTGCTTACTTTTTAATTGATCTAATGCTTGCTGGATTTTTGCTGTATGGAAAAAAGAAGGATTGATTCCATGCTCATCCGCACGGTTCAAATAATTCAACAAACTATCTGTCCCTCCTGTTAATAGCTGATGTTGTATCCAATTAAATCCTTTAGCAGAATCTGCTATTTCGATCATCCATTTTGGATTAAACAAATTCGCATTTTCGTTTTTAAGTTCTTTTTGAATAGCGACAAAATAAGCAGCACTATCGAAATCTTGATACAATTTTTGGTCAAAAGATGCGGATAACACATCTCCATACGTAGGAGCTTTTGATTGACAAGATGTCAAAAATAATATGGAAGAAAATAAAATAAGCGCTAAATATCGCATAGTATGATTAAAAAATTGCTCAAAAATTCAAAGATAGCAATGTTTCAAACTATATTAAAATTAGTTATTAGAACCTCGTATATTGTCGCGATATAGCCACAATTATTCCATCTAGATAGTACGTTCACTTATTGACTATAATACCTATCTTTTGTGTATTCCGGTCGATAACACTATCGTGGCATCTGTTTAGAAAACTCTTTTGTATATTGTATTAGTTCCTCGCGAATGTTCATATTTCCAGAGAACCTAGTCAAGAAACAACAAAGCCTAAAATAAAATTATTTTAGGCTTTGTCAAAGATTATAGAATTACTTAAATTGATTGCAAATATTGTGCATAACAATATCCTTCTTCATTATCATTTGTGCGAACCAACCACCATTGGTCATTTGCTTTACTAATCAATGTGATTATTTCGTCTTTAGCTGCTTTACCAACAATAGGTTGATCAGTACCTGGTCCTTTACGAATATTAAGATTTGAACTTTCAGTCACCACTTTCACTTGACTGCTTGGAACTTCAGTTGCTACTTCAACGTCCATGACAACATCACCTGTCGCGAAGTTTGGATCGATATTACCATAGGTTTCCCATAGTTTATTTTTAACATCCGCTGTAGGAGCAGTACCTCTAATTTGCAAAACACCATTTTGCTCTGCATAATTTAAATCATTAATACCTGATGATTTAGCTGTATCTAATAATACTTTATATTTTTCTTCTAAAGCCATAATATTCTATTTTTGAAATGATTATTTAGTTGTAACCGCGCTTAAATCCACTTTCTTAGGATGTAAGTTATCCAAAGCTTGTTTTAACGTAACTAGTTTAGCTTTTTCGATTGATCCTGTTACCGAGATAATACCATCTTTTACAGTAGCTTTTACAGTAGGGAAATCTTTTGTTGCATCTACAATACCTTTTGCTAACGATTCATCAACTGTATTCACAGTAATCTGAGCTGGGGCAACTGTTTCTACAACGATGTTATTGACAACAGATTTGATAGACTTGTCTGCTGCTTTTACATCAGTCTCAATTTGAGTTTTCTCTGTATCAGAAGATGCAAAACCCTCCAATGTCACAACGCCATCTTTAACTGAAGTCGTAATACCTTGATGACTACTAATAATTGTTTCAACTTTTGCTTTTAAATCAGCATCCGAAACTTTTGAATTACATGAAGGCATTGCTACAGCCAAAGTGCCTGCCATCATTAACATAGGAAATACTCTTTTTAATTTCATAATTACCGCTTTTTTTTATAAATCTACATAATTCAATAGACAACTCATAGTTAACAATAAAAACACCAAATAGTTTCAAAACACATGATTAATTTATAGAAAGTAGCTTTTGTTCTACAGAATTAAACATAAAGGACTCATCAACTTTCTTTTTCAACAACAATTTTCCTATTGGCGATTGATTGGAGATAACAAATACTTTTCCGTAAGGTGTTTGGACAATCCCTATACTTATAGCGATAAAATAAATTCCTTTGTTTGTTTCTACTATACTTCCATCTTGAACAAAATCGGATTGATAAGGTTCAACTAGACCATTCAATGTTGATTCATCTTTTTTTGCTTCAGCCAATTGCATCTGACATCTTGCGATATCTTGTTGCATCATCTCCCTTGTGGTTTCATATTTATCCCCTGCACTACTTTTAGTATCATCTGTACTGGCTTCATGAGCTGATTTTAAGGCCAATATTAAATTTGCAATTCGATCTTCGACATGTTGTTTACATGCTTCCATTAATGTAGATCGTAATAACGTATAATCCTTCTCCATGATTGCAAACTAGGGATAAAGATTTAAAGAAAAAAATCAAAATTAAAGTAACTAAAAAACAGGCATGTACAATTTAAACAAGGAAAATGAGGTGATAAATCCAAAATAAATTTGGCAGGAAGGCTAAAATTCGTACTTTTGTCGCGGAGAGCTGGCAGAGTGGTCGAATGCGGCAGTCTTGAAAACTGTTGACTGTCACAGGTCCGGGGGTTCGAATCCCTCGCTCTCCGCCAAGCGATAGAAAGTCCAACTGTAAAGTTGGACTTTTTTTGTTTATACTTTTTGTAAGCTTGCTTTAACAAAATAGTATAAACAAAAAAAGAATGAACGAAGTGAATGACTTTCTATAGCTTGAAGCCTCCCCCATTTGGGATCATGTAAATAATCCTCGCTCTCCACCAAACCATATTTCGAATTATAATGATAATAGTATTATATTTCCGAGTTACCTCTTGAAATAGATTGTGTCTATACTGTGGACAGATTAATAAGCCTAATTAATGGAAAATACTCATTATTTTACATCTTTCCTCCTAGTCAATCTTCTTTTTTCCTTCCATCAAATTATATTCTGTTATTAATTTAATATCTTTATGTAAAATAATTTAACATGAAATTATATAAAATAACCATTTTACTCTTTTGTTTATTTGGGACGATTAGCTTTGTTCGAGCGCAAGAAGAAGACAGAAGGAATGTAATTGATACCATAAAGTTATTTGCAAAAACACCTTTCGATGCAGATGCTGCAAAAGTAGCATTGAAAGAAGGCAATAGTACCATAAAAGGAAAAGCATATCTTTCAGCCAGTTCCGGAGAAACAATTACAGGTAATCAAGTCACTGTAATACTTTTCCCTGTTACACCCTACTTAGAAGAATATTTAAAGTTGAAGAAGCAAGAAAATCCTCAAAAATTAAAGTTCGCCTATATAAATCCCGATGCATGGAAAAACAGATTAGAAGTTAAAACTAATGAATATGGAGACTTTGTTTTTACTAAAATGAAACCTGGTGACTACTATTTGGAATGCTATATACCTTGGCAGGTTAATGGTTATAAAGATAATTATACAGGTTCTGACTACAACACAGATTACTACCAACGTGGATATTATACTCACAACTATAATGATTTAATACATGAATATGTCTCAATAAAAAAAGATGGCAGTATCAAAAAAGTATCACTGAGTAAAAGAGTATATAGTAAATAAAGTTTTCTTAAATTAAACTATGTTGATTTTTTAATTAGCCTATACAAACAGCATTAATTAAAAAACACATTCAACAACTATTATCAGTATCAAATTAAATAATATTACATTTGTAGAAAATCAAAGTAAATGAAAAATATAATTATTTTACTATTTGTCACCTTTTCATTAATGAGTTGTAATGATTACACAATAAAAGACAATAAAGTATATTTTACCTCCTGGAATGAAGGCTCTGGGAAAAACAAAAAGTTGATAGAAGGAGCTGATTTTTCTACTTTTGAAGAGCTAAAATATGGTTTTGGAAAAGATAAGAGCAACGTTTTCATTGGTGGAAATATGATTGTGGGGGCAGATCCTCAGACTTTTGAAATTATAAATGAAATTTTCAGTAAGGATAAAAATTATGCTTACTATAGTGGAGAGATCATAAAAAATGCTGTTGGTAAAAATTTCAAACCAATTGATGAATATTTTTCTACGGATGGAAAAGATGTTTTCCTGAAGACAGAAGCTTTACATGTTTGTTCAGTAAAAAATTTCAAGTTTGTTTTCAATGATGAAGAAAGCTATACCAACAGATGGATAACAGATGGGTGCAATTATTATTTTGGTACTGAAAAAATTCCTTCTAATGATTACAAAAGCATTAAAATTTATCGTCACTTGTTAGGATTAGCAAAAGACAAAAATTGGGTTTATTTAGGAAATAGAAAGTTAAATTTTGATTTAAAAGGTGACAAACTTATTGATACTATAGATGCCCAAAGTTTTGAAGTGGTCGATAAAAAAACACTTACTCCTCTGAAATATTTGGCAAAAAATGAAAAAGGAGAAAATATTGATTTTACCCTAAAGGATAAATTTGGCTGTATTGACAATAATGGAAATGGCCTAGATGGATTCAAACGAGTAAACTGTACTACTAAATAAGAATAATATGTAGGCTAAAATTAGCTCTAATATAGAATGTATAAGAAATCTTTATTTGAATCTATATATTCTTTTCAAGACATTCCACTAAATTTGACACTTTTCTTTCAAATCCTTTTCACCCCATTTTTGAATATCTAAAATGACAGACATCATTGAATTGCCGTATTCGGTAAGCGCATATTCAACGCGAGGGGGCACTTCTGCAAAAATTTGACGCTCTAACAATCCATCATCTTCCAACTCACGCAATTGGTTGATGAGCATTTGCTTACTGATATGTGGAATGGTTTTTTGTAACAAACTAAAACGGTTACATTTTTTACTAACTGCATAAATCACCAATACCTTCCATTTACCGCCAACAATATTTAGAAAGTGAACGACTCCGCAATTAAATGGATTAAAATCTTTGTTTTTTCTTTTATTTTCCAATCGTCTATAATTTTGTACTAAGCAAACTAATACGTACTAATGAAGTAATTGAGACAATTATAGTAATTTTAGATTATAAAATTAATTTAACTCAAAAAAAATGACGAATTCAGAATTAGTAAAAACAGCAATCACCGCAGTCTTTAAAAATAAGGACATCACCGCATTCGACAAATATTTTAGTGAAAATTACATCCAACACAATCCACAATTACCGAATGGTACAGCGGTATTGAAACAGTTCATCCCTACGCTTAGCGATACATTCAGTTACGAACCAGGGATAGTTACTGAAGCTGGAAATATAGTAATGATACACGGGCGTTATGAAGATTGGAACGGTAAAAATATGATTGCCGTAGATATTTTTCGAATAGAAAATGGAAAAATTGTGGAACATTGGGATGTAATGCAAGAAGAAGTTACCGCCGACAAATCAGCAAATGGCAATGCAATGTTTCCTATTTTAGGGAATTAAGAAAATAAGTCTATTACAATTGGACAAAGAAAAATGAATTGGAATTTAAAAATATTAACCGTATAAATTGCAATTGGAATTAACAATGATTCATTTGCCCAAACAAAAACTAATCCTAAAAAATTATAGACAATGACAATAGAACAAACGAAACAAAAATCATTAGGAAACTGGGAAAGTATAACAACAGAAATTCGCCCAAGCAATTCTAAAAATCCGGACGGAACGCTGAAGCCATTTTACTTAACCAGAGCATTTACATTTCTGCCCCATGATAAATTCGAATTGACGGTAACCAATTTTGCTGATCCTTACGGAAAAATGCCTTTGGCAAAAATGGAAATTAAAGGACACACTGAATGGAAAGGCGAACATCTTATTACAGCTGGAGCTCAAAAAATAGATTTCATAGCGGATGAAAAATATGCTGTAACACCTTTATTGCAAGGTTTTGCAGATGTACTGAACAAATATACCCAAGGTTTTAACGAATGGAAAGTAGGCGAAACACAAAATATTTTGGGTAAAGCTTTTGCACCATTTGGTTTGGCGACAGGGCAGATATTTAAAGAGTATGATTAATTTACTTGAATAATGATATGATGTTTTGGGGAGCTCGAAATATAGATGGGCGTGGCTTTGACACCGAAGAAAATCGCCCTACTAATTTACAAATACCTATGATAAGACGAAAATAGTATTAACCATAAGAAGAATGTTTCATAGAAGTACTTCAGAATACTACCGATCACCATACGAGTCTCAACGGTTTGATAAATTGATCCAATTTTATTTAAGAACTGAACCCTGCACCAAATAAAATTTGAGCCTTACACCAAATAAAACCCCTCAATAAATATTCATCTTTGCTATATAGAAACTTAAAAAAAACAAGATGAACAAGACAGTTTTAATTACAGGTACTTCGAGAGGAATAGGTTATATCACAGCAAAACTATTTGCCGAAAATGGTTGGAATGTAGTCGCTACAATGCGTAACACAGATAGTAAAAACAATCTAAATAATTACAAGAATATATTTGTAACAACATTAGATATCACACAACCCGAAACAATAGCGCAATCCATTAACCAGGGAATTGAACGTTTTGGAAAGATTGATGTACTAATAAACAATGCAGCATTCGGACAGTTTGGGTTGTTTGAAGCCACTACAGTAAAACAAATAGAGGAACAATTTCAGGTTAATGTTTTTGGAACAATGCATGTGACCCAAGCGATTCTACCTCATTTCAGAAAAAACAAACAAGGAACAATTATAAACATCTCATCGGCGGCAGGAAGAATAGGAATGCCTATGGTTTCTTTGTACTCATCGTCAAAATTTGCCATCGAAGGCTTCTCGGAATCTCTTTATTATGAATTAATATCTCAAAACATTAAAGTAAAGCTCATCGAACCTGGAGGTGTCGACACAACTTTTCATAAAACCGCAGAAGAAAAATTTGCTTTTAATGAAGACTTAGCAGATTATAACAATTTCACTCAGAAATTCTTACAAAAATTCGAAAAAATGCACGACGGCATTGCTACGCCTGAACAAGTAGCCAATCTTATTTACAATGCTGCTATTGATGACACAGATAATCTTCGATACATTGTAGGCAATGATGCAACCACCTGGATTGGAGCCAGAACCACACTTAAAGAGTTTGATTATATTGCGTATATGAAAAACCTTTATGAAGTATAAATTGTTAAAAATATTATGGGTGACAATTGGTCCATCTTAAAAAAAATAATAAAAAATGGATATTTTAAAAATGAGTATTGATTGGGCAAAAGCCGAAATGTTTTCTGCAAAAATAATTCTATTGCTTAGTTTATTGTTTTTCCTAGCCGCATTCGGTTTTTGGCAATTAGGTAAAACTGCTATGGCAAAAGCTTTTGTATTACCTATGCTGATTGCAGGCATATTAGTGGTAGTTGTTTCAGCAGGATTATATTTTGCTAATAAACCACGAATTGAACAATTTGAAATAGCTTTTAAAACTGATCCAAAAGCATTTGTTCAAAAAGAAATAGCGCGTACCGCAAAATCTCAAAATGATTTCATCATTGTTTTCAAAGTATTGCCAATCATTATTATAGTAGCAGCATTGTTAATTATGTTTTCTAATGCCCCACTTTGGAGAGCTGTTGGTATTACTACTATTGCTTTTATGACCATTTTGATGTTCATTGACAGTAATACAGAAACAAGAAATGCTGCTTATCAGCAACGTTTATTAACCGAAAAATGATGTCTGAAGAGATAGTACCTGTTACAAAGTTCTTAGAAGACAGCTTCGTCTATACCTGTACTTTTGAACACCAACGTGGTCATGAACAATTTATACCTCAACATGTTTTGGCATTTCAGTTTTCGGGAGAAACACATATTCAAAATGAGAACGGAAAATTGATTTTGAAGAAAAATCAAATCCTTTTAGCTCAAAAAAATCAATTGGCGAAAACCATAAAAATTCCTGATTCCAATGAAGTGTACAAAATTATTTCGGTAATTATTACTGATACTGTTTTGCAACAGTATGCAATGAATAATTCAATTTTAAAAGACAAAAATTATACAGGAGAAAAAACATTTTTGCTAAAACCAGATATTTTGCTGAAAAGTTATTTTCAATCCTTATTACCATACGTTGAGCAATCAGAAAAAATAAGCAAACAATTGGCAACCATAAAAACTTATGAAGCCATCGGATTATTATTAAATTTAAAACCCACTTTAAAATCTTTTTTGTTTGATTTTTCTGAACCCTATAAGATTGACCTTGAAAAATTTATGCTACAAAACTATCATTACAATGTACCCCTAGAACAATTTGCAAAACTCACAGGAAGAAGTTTGGCAGCATTTAAAAGAGATTTTACTCAAACATTTAAAACTTCACCACGCAAATGGTTACAGGAAAAAAGACTGACAAAGGCTTATCATCTCATTCAAGAAAAAAAACACAAGCCAACCGAAATATATTTAGAGGTAGGTTTTGAAAATCTTTCTCATTTTTATTCGGCCTTTAAAAAAATGTATGGGGTAACGCCGGCTTCCATTCAATCATCAAGTTAAAACAAAATACAATGAATATCGAACAAGAATTACAACAAAATGCAGATAGATTAGCTATTCGCGAACTGATAGACCAATACGCTTATTGTGCAGACACTCGTAACGCAAGAGGACAAATGGCACTGTTTACAGAAGACACTAATTTTGAAGTTTATTACGACCCAAAATCAGAAACCCCAAGTCAAGTAATTTCTAAAAATGAGGACTTATTCCCAGTTTTTGACAATCTCAATTCTTATGACGCAACAATGCATTTTAATGGGCAATCTACCATAAAAGTGACAGACAATACTGCTTTGGCAATTACCTATTGTATGGCTCATCATTTGAATGTGATTGATAGTAAACAAAAATTGATGATAGCTGCCATTCGATACCAAGACAAATTTGAAAAGCAAAATAACAAATGGCTTTTTGCCGAACGAAAATTATTGGTAGATTGGATTGAAAATAGAGAAACAATTTAATTGCGTAGCATGATATATGGAATTTAAAGGAAAGGAAACCAGACCTCTGATAGAAGTAGTGGTCAAAAAAAGACCAGATCTTTTTATTCGAAAATGAGGAATAAAGGCTTTCGTTACCAATATTGCACCGAGTAGATTGGTGTTCATCTGCTTTATAATTTGCTCTTCCGAATACGATTCCAACGGTTCTGTGAGCGCATAACCCGCACTATTGAAGACAATATCTACATGGCCATTAGAAGTAACTTGGGTTATTACACTTTGTATTTCCTGTGGGTTGGAGACATCCAACTGTAAAAGTGTTACATGAGGCAAATTAGAAAGTTCTGTTTCTTTGTCCAGATTTTGCATTGTTGCAATCACGTTCCAGTTGTTTGCTAAAAAAAACTTTACTGTTGCTTTCCCCAGTCCACTCGATGTTCCTGTGATAAAAATTGTTTTCATTTTATTATTTTTTGTAATTAAGTTTTAGAGAGATGTAGAATCTCTTAGTGCAAAGGTTCAAATATCTAAGACATAAAAGTTTTCGTGAGAAGCTCATTTTTTTAATCGTTAGATCGTTTAATTAGGAACAAACAAATTCAAAAAAATAAATATCCGTTCACAGGATTCTGAATGGATATTTATTCATCATAAGGATGACCGATTGTCTGGATTATTGTTTGAATGTGATTGGTGGCAAACAAAAATTGATAATAGCTGACATTTGGTAACAAGACAAATTTGAAAAGCAAATAACAAATGACTTTTGTCGAACGAAAATTATTGGTAGATTGAATAGAGAAACCAATGCTTAACATTGCATTGGAGGTATTGCGACCAACGCATATATGCAGAATTTTTGTTTTTTTTATCTTTATGTTTCGATTTGACTTCGTCGAACTTATGTTTTCTATTTGAAAACAAAACGATAAAATGTTAACGGCAACCCTACCCTATCCTACAAGATCAACACTTCAAAAATTTAACATTTTTTATAGATAACTTGTCAGACAGACAAAGTTTACCTTTCTTTGCATTTCATACTAATTAGTATCTTTTATGACAAAGGCATCTGCAACTCGACATGCAATTCTTGAAAAAGCTTTTGAGATAATCTACACCAAAGGTTATCAAACGGCAAGTATTGACGAAATTATAGCTACAACAAAAGTAACAAAAGGTGCATTTTACTATCATTTCAAGACTAAAGACGAAATGGGTTTGGCAATAATTAATGAAATTGTAAAACCAACAATGCAAAACGCTTTCATTAAACCTTTAAAAGACGCTAAAAATCCAATAAAGGAAATTTATGATATGACGAAAGCATTACTTCTCGACAATCCATTTTTAAAATTAGAATACGGTTGCCCAGTAGGAAATTTGACACAAGAAATGACACCTTGGAATATAGATTTTGGGAAAGCATTATCTGAACTTATTTTAGAATGGCAACAAACAATGGAGAATTGTATAAAAAGTGGTAAAGCAAATGGAACTGTAAGAAAAAATGTAAACCCACAACAAGTTGCGTATTTCATTATGTCGAGTTATTGGGGAATTAGAAATTTTGGCAAAGCATACAACAATGCAGATTGCTATCATGCTTACTTAAAGGAACTAAAAATCTACCTAAACAATTTAGCTTAAAATATTTTCAACAAAAACATACCAATTAGTATGTTTTTGTTATCTTTGCATCGTTAAGCAAAATTTACGATGTATCAGGCACTTATATTTTACCATTCAATAATGCGTTGGCTTGTTTTAACAAGTTTACTTTACGCTATTTATAGGGCATATAAAGGTTATACTTTAAACACTCAATTTTCCAAAACAGAAAATGCTATTCGTCATTGGACAGCAATAATTGCTCATGTTCAACTTATAATTGGGATCATACTATATACTCAAAGTCCGATAGTCCAATATTTTTGGCACAATTTCAATGAAGCAATTCAAAATTTAGACATAGCTTTCTTTGGTTTACTTCACATCATTTTAATGCTAACAGCGATCCTTTTAATTACCATTGGTTCTGCATTATCAAAAAGAAAAACAACCGACAAAGAAAAATTTAAAACAATGTTGGTTTGGTTTTTAGTTGCACTCATTATCATTTTAATAGCCATTCCTTGGCCATTTTCACCATTATCAAACCGACCTTATTTTAGATAATATGATAAATTTATTCAAAACAAAAATCGGAAGATTAAGAATTATTGGGTTTCTTGAAGGTATTTCATTATTAGTTCTCGTATTCCTGGCTGTTCCTATGAAATACTACTTTCATAATCCAAGTTTAAGCAGCGTATTAGGACCAATTCACGGAGCAATTTTTTTACTATTTCTCTTCCATACATTAAGTGTGGGTATTGAGCAGAATTGGAAATTTAAAGCCATAACTTGGAAAATTATTTTGGCTTGTTTTATTCCATTTGGAACATTTTATATTGACAATAAAATTTTAAGTAAACTATGAAAACAATATACATTATTTGTGGTATAGTTCTGTTAATTTACATTTCTTATCGAACATATCGCTTTGCTACGCTTGATAACGGACTTGATAAAAAAATAGAGAATGGTGCAATTCTTTTAGATGTTCGCACAGAGAAGGAATATAAAATGGGACATATTGATGGTTCAATAAATATTTCATTGGGAACAATTCGAGAAAGATATAAGGAACTCGACACAAGTAAGACTTATATAACTTGCTGTTCACACGGTGTAAGAAGTGTAAAAGTTGAGACAATATTAAAAGAAAAAGGTTTTAGACATGTATATAACGGAGGGGCTTGGACCGACCTTGAAAAAATAGTAAATGAACAAAAAAGCAAACAATGATTTTTTGTTTTAAAATCAATATTCCTTCAATTCAGCAACAAGAAATCTTCAATCGTTACTTGACAAGCATTTGCGTAATTCCAAATGGAATTTTGACCTCTAAGAACGTAACAAAATCTTATGCATTGAAAGTCAAATAGAAATTGCTGAAACAGTAATAACCCTGCTTCAAGACAACGACTTTGACTGTAAAGAACTTCGCTACGGAACCAAAAGAAAGGTGGTCGATAAAGAGATCTTGTAAAATTGCGATAGAAGTGATAAATTTAAAGGTCAATAATTCTAATCAGCATTTGTAGTTGATTGAACATTTGTGTCTTGAAAACCACAACTTCGTAAAGCAATAAAATGTTATGGGAATTAAAAAAAAGACCCTCCTTACAAAACGAACAGATAAAATTTATCAAATTTTCAACTAACAGATTTTATAAAATGAAGATAGAACACCTTGCCATTTGGGTTGACGACTTAGAAACAATGAGAGCTTTTTATTTAAAATATTTTGACACGAATTCGGGGGGAAAATACACGAATGAGAAGAATCAATATACTGCATATTTTATTTACTTCGGCGAGGAAAAAACTCGTTTAGAACTTATGAACAAACCTAACATTGCACCAAATATTGGACAAAGAGGGTTTACAAAAGGAATTGCTCATTTTACAATTTCGGTTGGTGGGAAGGAAAAAGTAAATGAACTTACTGAAATATTAAGAACTGACGGTTATACTATTTTTAGCGAACCGAGAACGACAGGCGACGGCTACTATGAAAGCGTAGTTTTAGACCCTGAAGGAAATTATTTGGAAATTTCAGCTTAAAAAATTCACTAATGAAAACGGAAAATATAATTTTTGACTTTGGTGGTGTTTTAGTTGATTGGAATCCAAGATACTTATATAAAGACCATTTTCAGAACAAAAACGAAATGGAGCACTTTCTTAAAAATATTTGTACAGACGAATGGAATTTAGAACAAGACAGAGGACGTTCACTTTCGGATGGCACAGTGTTATTACAAAAAAAATTTCCAGAATTTTATGCTATGATACAGCTTTTCTACGATAGATGGGAAACGATGCTTAGAAGCGACATCCCTGAAACGGTATCATTATTGTATAAATTAAAAGCAAAATACAAAATCTACGGCTTAACAAATTGGTCGGCAGAAACCATCTCAATTGCATACGATAGATTTTCGTTTTTTGAAGAATTTGACGGTATTGTTGTTTCAGGACAAGAAAAAATGATTAAGCCAGACAGACAAATTTATCATTTGTTGCTAGACAGGTACAATCTAAAAGCAGAGCATACTATTTTTATTGATGATAACATAAATAATGTCAAAACCGCTGAAGAAATTGGTTTGTATGGAATACATTTTGAAAGTCCAAGCCAGTTGGAAACAAGACTTTCTCTAATAAACGTAATCTAAAAACTGACGAGAAGAACAACGAACTGCTTACAAGCAATACATCAACTATATAGGCTACATTATAACAACTATTTGGAGCTTTTGAAGTAAGCTCTCCCCCCTTAGGGATCATGAGAATAATCTCCGCTCAAAAACTTTCCTCATTGTCGCTTTTATTGATGCACTACAACGATTTTCACTTTTTCTGTTCTTGAAATTATACGATCCTCAATTTTTGCTATTGATCACGATCATCATTACTAATGGGCCGTGTTATCGAGGAATTTTTCAATCAATGGCACTGCAAAAAGGTCGCTTTCTCTAAAATCAGATTTTAAGGTTGTTATTTCACCCATATATTCTCCATGTACACCAGGAATTATCGCTAATTCAGCATTGGCAATTTGCCTGTAAATTTCAACTGCATGTTCTGGAGTAATCAGATCTTTATCTCCAATGATGATTAAAGTTGGCACTTTAATGGATTGGATTTTATCGTCCGAGATATCTTTAAAATTAACCATTCTCTTCGCATCTCGGTTATGCATAACCTGTAAACCATTTGGATTTGTTGACACTTCAGTATAAGCTTCTTTTAGCTGTGAAGGCATATTTTCCAAGGTTGCTTGTTCCATAAATCCCCAAAATTGTTCAGGCACTCCACTACGTTTGGCAAGTACGGAACCTAAAATAATTTTATTCACGATTTGAGGGTGACGAATAGCGATCTGTAAAGTTGTTGTTGCCCCATTGCTAAATCCAAAAAAATCAGCTTTGTCAATCTTTAGATTTTCTAGAAGAGTGACGATATCGTCTGCATCTTGTTCAAAGGAGGAGTCTGTATTTCTGTCATTTGTACGCCCGTGAGCCTGTAACTCCACAGCGATTACTTTTCTATTTTTTGCAAATAACGGAATAACCTTTTCAAAAGAAGTTTGAATCGTTGAACCTCCTCCATGAATAAGCACCAAAGGTTTACCTTTTCCATAAATTTCGTAATACATGTTGAGTCCGTTTACTTCGGCATATCCATTTTGAAAACTTAAACTGTCAGTCACTATTGTTGCCATATCGTTATTTTTTATTACTGTTTTGTTATTATTGCCACTGAAAGTTAAGAACAAAATTACCATTATAAGATAGGTTATTATTTATTTTTTTAATGCCGTTAGGTCATTTATTATCTTGTTCCATAAAATCTTTAAACTTCTTTAATACAGAGTCCGTAAAATTTTGTTGTATCGCTAAAGGTGTTTCTGAATCTGGTTCAAAGGTCTCCCGGATAATTGTATGGTTGTCTACCGATTCAAATTCTACTCTATTTTTTCTTCCATCTCCACCTACACTTTCAATATACGTTAACGGAAGAATATGGCTATAAACACCTGAATAATCAAATCCTTCTTTTCCATCTTTGCTTTCCATTCTGAAAAAAAATGCTCCTCCATCTCTCACATCATTTTCAACTTTTGGACAGTGCCAATGATCAAATGGAATATTCCAAATTTTAATGGAATCAGAATTTATCCAATGTTGCCATATTTCATAGATGGGTTTTTCAATTAAAACAGTTGCTATCAGTGGATTTTTAAAAAAAATTTTCATAGTGTCCAATTTAAGTTTTTAATTACTCTTTCTTCTTGCATGAGATGGTAACGCATATACATATACGCAAATTGATATCTGTTCGTTGAAAACGGGTATTCGTATTAAATAGTATAACTAATATTCATTCTAACATTAGTTCGCAGGATTGGTTTGCAGATATAAGGAAAATGAGGGCCGAAAGGCTTTCATTTCTCTCATTTACCGTATATTCACAATAGTAATAGCATTTAAAATTTATTAAAATTATGTCAGCATTTATTAAGCAAGATTTTTACGAAACAGCTCTAACAAAACAGCAAATATTTGAAAAAATAGATTCTACTTCTATGAATGATTTATATATGCCTACATATAGAACCGAGTTCTTAAACCATTCATTTAAAATACATTTTTTTAGCTATAATCATGGAAGAGACGGTTCATTACTGGGTCACTTCCGAGAACGAACAAGATTAAGAAGTGTAAACGTTTATCTAAATGGAGAAATAAAAAGTGAGAATCCTACAATTATTCAAATTGGGATAAGACCAAACTATTTTTCGATAGCTCTTTTTATGATTTTTGCTTTTGGCATGTTTATTTTACCTGCAATATTTGTGGAAAAGATAGCTGTAAATGGAGTTGAGCAGGTATTTCAATTAAAATATAAATTGCTGTATGCCTCTATAAGTTTACCGATTTTCATCTTTTTTTATATAGATGCTATACGACCTCTGTATAAAGCAAAAAATGGATTATTAAAAATCTGAATTTAAAACTTATTGAACAAAAAAGATGAGATGAGTTCTGCTGTATCAAACTTTCATCAAGCAGCCTATCTAAAGGGATCAAGTAGGGACTAAGCAGGGATAAAGCGTACATAGTGCGTAGATAGTGCGTTAAAAGTATACCTTTAACGCACTTAGTACACACTTACCACGCTCTTACCATCTTCAAATACTGTGCTCTCTTGAATAACGCTCTTAGAACGCTTATACCCTGCAGTATCCCCGCTTAACGACAGGATCACTATTGCATTCTACCACACAGTTAGATAATACCATACAATGATCCGCCTTTTGCACCTAAGGCATCTACACGCTTCTCTACAGCAGGATCTTTAATTAGATCTGGAGCATGGTGTGGCTTACGTCTGGCGTCTATAATAACAGGTCCACGACATCCCCAATGTTTATATTGCGTAAAACTACGGACACCATAGATATCATATGCAGGATTTGAACGGGTAAAGGTTACCCAAACAAAGTTATTTTCATTTGCAGCAGTATAGGCTGCATCATCAGCCAACACAATCATTTGAATACCTTCAAAATTTATATCCTTCATCGCATCACACCAGTTTTTCAATATGATTTCCTCTTGTTCATAGGTTGTGAAAACTGCACCATCTACAATCAGAATTCCAGGTAATGCCATTTTAATATGATTAAAGGGCCTTGGAATAGATAACCCTAAAGGAATTTCAGTATTTAATACCCTTTTCTTTGAACCTGCAGCAGCAAAAACAACTTTAGATCCCGCGTTTAACCCATCTCCAGAATAATCCAATGTATCTATCGTCGTGTTGGTATGAAAATGTAGATCTCTAGAAAGATCAATCCGTTCTAACATATGTGTAAAGAAATCAGAAACATCATGAATATCAAGTTCTGGATTATCTTCCGTAGCAGCAATGAATACATATTTAGCCAAACTCAATTGGTTCTTTCCTAACGCTTGATTGGCAATTGTTAAAATCTCTTGAGGACGATCTACTTTTTGATAAGGAGTGTAGCTTTCTCTGCCAATGGCAAATAATAAGGGATGAACACCTGCTGCATCCACCGCATGCACAGCTTTTAAGCCATTGATTTCTTTTGGTATTGCTGCACCTGTGATTTCATGAATTAAATTTCCAAAGCTAGTATCCTCTTGTGGGGGACGTCCCACAACAGTAAACGACCAAATAGGATTTTTCTTATAATACACATTATGTACTTGCATCAATGGAAATGGGTGTGTCAAACTATAATAACCAATATGATCTCCAAAGGGCCCTTCAGGCTTCGTTTGGTTTGGGTAAACAGTTCCCGTAATAACAAAATCTGCATCTGCAGAAATGCAGAATCCTTCCTTGTCATAAAAATAACGAAACCTACGATTACCTAGTGCTCCTGCAAATATCATTTCTGACAACCCTTCAGGTAAGGGCATCACTGCAGAAAGTGGATGTGAAGGAGGCCCCCCAACAAAAATGCTCACTTTTAAAGGTCTTCCTAATTCATTCGCCTTTTGTTGATGAATACCAATTCCACGATGTAATTGATAATGTAAGCCAATTTCTTTATCTGGAATATAATCGTTTCCAGACAATTGAATACGATACATCCCTAAATTAGCTTGCATAATTCCAGGTTTTGTGATGTCTTCCGTATATACTTGAGGCATGGTCACAAAAGCCCCCCCATCCATTGGCCAATTCACAATTTGAGGCAATTTGCTTATTGTTGTTTTCCCATATAATATAGGAGCATTGCCCTGCTTCTTCCAAGGTAAAGCACCTAAAGCTACGGCAGAAGAACTGATATATTTCAACGGATTTTTTAAAACTGCGGAAGGATCCATTTTAACGTCAACCAATTTTTTAATATGATCCAAGGTATCTCTAAACATAAACTTAGCGCGATCCAATGTTCCGAAAAGATTAGAGACTGCAGGAAAGTTCGAACCTTTTATATTTTCAAAATAGAGAGCAGGGCCTTCTACATCAAATACACGCATATGAATGGCTGCCATTTCCAGATAAGGATCTACTTCTTCCTTGATCCGAATCAGATGTCCATGTTGTTCTAAATCTACAACACATTCCGTTAAACTTTTATATCCCATATACCTGCATTCAAATTGTTCCATTACAAATTTAGCAGAATAATCGGCAGGAAAAAGTGTAAAACCGCTTAATTGTCTTATTGATCAATCAACAAACTCTGATTCATGGCAGTAAAAGTAAAATCAGCTTTTTTAGACCAGGTCGTGTTATCCACATCTGATTCGTATCTCATAATACGTCTAAACTCATCAAAATTTTCTTTATGGATATTATAAAATCTGGTATACGCTAATTTCACCATCCATTTATTAATAGAGAATGTACGATATGCTCGATCAGGATGATACACTTGCATGTAACGGGAAAAAAGTTGTTTATAATCTAATGTCTCCTCTCCTCCCAGATAAATGACTTCACTAATGAAATTATCATTCCATGGCATTGTCTGAATCCACCGATATACATCCAATAAAGGTATAGGTCGAAATTTCAAATTGCCAATAAATCTCCAATAAGGAATAAATTTACTTTTAGCTAGTTTTTCAAAAATATCACTTAAAATAGTTCCCTTACCAACGGCACTACTTTTTAAAACAATCGTATATTTTATTCTGAATTCTTCAAATACGTTTTGAATAGCATTGATGTAAAAAGAATCAATTAACTGAGCAATATAAACAATTCGATTACAAGAATTTTGCTTACATATTTGAATAAAACTTCGAAGAGACATCAGCTCAATTTGCATATTGAGTTGATCATTGAGTTGCGGAACTTGTGTAAAGTAAATTCCCAGATCTAAATTTTTCAAAGAAAAATCATTGAACTGATTGTTCGCCTTTAATAAATCCATTTCAAACAAGCTAGCCGTTATTGGTTCTTTCAACCGCATATTGAAGAGATTCAAATTTCGAACTAATCCTGTTACCTTAAATTCGTTAGAATTAAGATGACTGACTGCTCTTCTTCCTAAATAAGTATTTAAGCCTGTTATTAATACTTCCATGAATATACCATTCAAATTTCTTCTTTCTCTATAATAAACAAATAAGTTGCATCAAGGTTTAATACTATTGTGTTTTTTATCGACTTATTTATTGTCCTTTTTTTGTCAATATATCAATAATCTCAACAAAGCAACTTATAAGCTTTATATTTGTAACTCCTATACGCTTATTTTAGCAAATAATATAAAAATTACACCTGTATGGAAAAAAGGGCCGCACTGATTTGGTTTAGAAATGACTTGAGACTTCATGATAATGAAGTATTTTTAGAAGCGTCCTCAAAAAGTTCTTTCATCATTCCTGTCTTTTGTTTTGACCCTAGATATTATGCTAAAAATCAATATGATTTCTTAAATACTAATGCGATAAGAGCAGCTTTCCAATTAGAAACAGTAAAAGCTTTAAAAGAAAAACTATTATCATTAGGAAGTGATTTAATGATCTATATTGGGCATCCTGAGGATATCATTCCTCGTATTGCCCAAAAGTATCAGGTAGATGAGGTGTACCACCATCGTGAAGTTGCTTATCGAGAAACCTCTATTTCTGAGCGTGTTGAAACCGAACTATGGAAAAGTAAGATTAATTTAAAGCACATTATCGGACACACACTGTATCATAAAGAAGATCTTCCTTTTCCCGTTCGTGATATTCCAAATTCATTTGCAATTTTCAAAAAGAAAATAGAAAGAGAAAGTTTTGTAAGATCTGTGGCTGCCTATCCAAACAATTTCATGACTCCTCCACATTTGGAGAAAACATCCCTTCCAACTTTAGAAGACTTGGGATACAGTCCTGAAGAAACAGCACGTGTAAAAAATAAATTCATTACAGGTGGAGAAGATTTAGCCCTTGAAATGATGCAAACTGTTCTAAATGATCCTCGTGGCTCTGAACATGATTATACCTTATTATCTCCTTTTATTGCACTAGGTTCTTTATCTCCCATAAGACTTTATCATGAAATTAAGAAGCTGGAGAATGGCAAAAAGAACAAACGCTTTGATAAGCTTATCGATATGTTACTTTGGAGAGATTATTTTAGATTTATGCTAAAAAAATATCCAAATGTATTTTTTAAAGAAAAAGGATTTAAAAAAGAACACATCATGAGTAAAAATGATCAATTACTTTTTGATAAGTGGAGATTTGGAGAAACGGAGAATGATTTTGTCAATCAGAGCATGTTATTACTTCAAAAAACAGGATATCTACCTTATTTTGCTCGGATTATTGTTTCCAGCTATCTTGTTCAAGAATATAATATAAATTGGCTGAAGGGTGCCTACTGGTTTGAACAAAATATCTTCGATTATACCCCTGCTTCTAATTATGGAAATTGGTCTCATATTGCAGGTGTTGGCACCAGTGAACGAGAAAATGCACCCATAGATTGGCAAAAATTAATTCAGACCCATTACCCACAAGGTATTCAAGTACCAGATGAATTTTTGAGTCAAATAAATTAATGTCCATTCTGGATAATTAAAAACCAAACAAAGTTATCTAGACATAAATTTTGCAGTTTATAAAACCACAAAGGAATTTATAAATTCGTGAAATTCGTCACTAAAATAATCAATTACAGTACCTAAAACTGTATTTTTATTCCTAACTTTGACGCATTCATATTTTTTTCAAATAGATGGACAAACTTACATATTTGAGTAACGCTGATTCGAGCTATATCGACGGGTTATATCAAGCGTACAAACAAGATCCAGAATCCGTAGATTTTGGCTGGCAAAAATTTTTTGAAGGTTTTGATTTTGGTCAAAACACAGGTGAAAGTGTTGGTATTTCTTCAGATGCAACACCAGACCATGTTCTAAAGGAAATAAATGTATTGAACATGATTAATGGCTACAGAGACCGTGGTCATTTATTTACACATACAAATCCAGTACGTGAGCGTCGCAAATATTACCCTGGAAAAGAATTAGAAACATTTGGCCTTTCTGAATCTGACATGAACACCATCTTTAACGCAGGTGTTGAAGTTGGTTTAGGTCCTGCCAAATTACAAGATATTAGACAATTAATTGAAGATACGTACTGCCGTTCTATTGGTGCAGAATTCAAATATATCCGTAACCCTGAAAAAATTAAATGGTTACAGGATCGTATGGAGGCTGACCGCAACAAACCGACATACTCTTTAGACATCAAGAAAAGAATCTTAGATAAATTAAACCATGCTGTTGCTTTTGAGAGTTTTTTAGGAACTAAATTTTTAGGTCAGAAACGCTTTTCTCTTGAAGGTGCAGAGAGTTTAATCCCTGCTTTAGATGCCGTTATCGAAAAAGGTTCGGAATTAGGAATTCAAGAGTTTGTTATCGGTATGGCTCACCGTGGTCGTTTAAACGTATTAACAAATATCATGGGCAAACCTTACAAAACGGTATTCTCAGAATTTGAAGGTAAAACCTATGCAGAAGATCCAGAAATAAACTTCGGTGGTGATGTGAAATATCACTTGGGTTATTCTACGGATGTAAAAACAAATGATGGAAAAACGATCCATTTAAGTTTAGCGCCTAACCCTTCTCACTTAGAAACAGTAGATCCAATTGTGGAAGGTTTAGTCCGTTCAAAAATTGACATGAAATACGAAGGAGATTCTTCTAAAATCGCTCCTATTGCTATTCATGGTGATGCTGCTATTGCTGGACAAGGTGTTGTGTATGAAGTAACACAAATGTCAAAATTGGATGGCTACAAAACTGGTGGTACAATCCATATTGTCATCAACAACCAAATTGGCTTTACAACAAATTATAAGGATGCACGTTCGGGTACTTACTGTACAGATGTGGCAAAAATTACTTCATCTCCAGTATTCCATGTGAATGGTGACGATGCTGAAGCTTTAGTATATGCGATCAAACTAGCAGTTGAATATCGTCAAAAATACAAAACTGATGTTTTCATTGACTTGCTATGTTATAGAAGATTTGGTCACAATGAGGCTGATGAACCTAAGTTCACGCAACCTTTATTGTATAAAATAATCGAAAAGCATCCTAATCCAAAAGAAGTTTATGCTAAAAAATTGATTGATGAAGGAAGTATTGATGAAGCTTATTCAAAAAAGATCGAGAAAGAATTCAAAGCTGTTCTTCAAGAAAAATTAGAAGAATCTAAAGAAGTAGTCAACTTAACAGAGGAAACTCCAATGTTTTCTGGTGCTTGGAAAGGTTTACGTCCTGCTAAAAAAGGTGAATCATTCACGCCAGTAAAAACAAATGTTTCGGATAAGCTATTTTTGCAATTAGCAAAAGAAATTACAACACTTCCTAAAGATAAAGCGTTCTTCCGTAAAATATCACGCTTGTTTGAAGATCGTGCAAAGATGATTGAAAAAGATTCTTACGATTGGGCAATGGGCGAATTAATGGCTTATGCTACTTTATTAAACGAAGGTGGTCGTGTTCGTATCTCTGGTCAAGATGTACAACGTGGTACATTTTCCCACAGACATGCGGTTCTAACGTTAGAAAATTCAGAAGAGACTTATACACCTTTAGCAAATATTACTGGTGGAGACAAATTCTCGATCTTTAATTCATTGTTATCTGAATATGCTGTATTAGGTTTTGAATATGGTTACGCATCTGCTAACCCACATGCTTTGACTATTTGGGAAGCACAATTCGGAGATTTCTACAATGGTGCACAAATTATAGTGGATCAATACTTATCTTCTGCTGAAACGAAATGGAAACGTTCGAATGGTCTAGTGATGTTATTACCTCACGGTATGGAAGGTCAAGGTCCAGAACATTCTTCTGCTCGTATCGAAAGATTCTTAGAATTGTGTGCGAATGAAAACTTAATCTTAGCGAATTGTACAACACCAGCAAACTATTTTCACTTATTACGTCGTCAACAAGTTCGTGAATTCCGTAAACCATTAGTTGCTTTTACACCAAAATCATTATTACGTCATCCAAGAGTAGTATCACCTTTAAAAGATTTTACATCAAAAACTTTCCAAGAGGTAATCGACGATGCAAATGTAAGCGCGAAAGATGTAAAACGTGTATTATTCTGCTCTGGTAAAGTATATTACGATTTATTAGAAAAACAAGAGACGGATAAACGCAAAGATATCGCTCTAGTGAGATTGGAGCAATTGTTCCCTATTCCAGAAGAGCAATTGAAAACAATCCGTAAAAAATACAACAAAGCAACCGAATTTCTTTGGGTACAAGAAGAAAACGAGAACATGGGTGCTTGGCCTTTCTACTGTCGCAAATTAATGAATACAACAATTGCATTCACTGGAGTTGTTTCTCGCAAAGAGAGTGGAAGTACCGCTACAGGTTACATGAAACAACACGTAGCACAACAAGCTGAAATTTTAAATAAATCATTCGAATAAAAACAATTTTTATCCAATTGCGTCTTCTACAAAAAGACGCAATTGTCTGTAAAGAACATTATATATGAGCTTAGAAATTAAAGTACCAACCGTAGGTGAATCCATTACTGAGGTAACTCTTTCACAATGGTTGAAACAAGATGGCGATTACGTTGAAATGGACGAGAATATCGCTGAATTGGAATCTGATAAAGCAACTTTTGAATTGCCAGCTGAAAAAGCGGGTATCTTAAGAATTATTGCTCAAGAAGGTGATACTTTAGAAATCGGTGCTGTAGTATGTACTATCGAAGAAGGTGGTGCTCCTGCAGGTGATGCAAAACCTGCTGCCGTTGCTTCTGAAGAGAAAACTGCTGCTCCTGCAGCAAATAGTGCTGCTGATGAAAA
The DNA here is from genome assembly GCF_021442025.1 of Sphingobacterium sp. SRCM116780. Lineage (NCBI taxonomy): Bacteria > Pseudomonadati > Bacteroidota > Sphingobacteriia > Sphingobacteriales > Sphingobacteriaceae > Sphingobacterium > Sphingobacterium sp. SRCM116780. Next base: position 666,923 of record NZ_CP090446.1, on the reverse strand, counting down.
CCCAGATTCTTATGCTGCTGGTACAGCATCTCCTGCTGCCGCAAAAATTTTAAGAGAAAAAGGAATTGATCCTACTTCCATCAAAGGAACTGGAAAAGAAGGTCGTATTACAAAAGAAGATGCTGAAAAAGCTCAGGTAGTTGCAAAAGTAGCTGCTCCAGTAAAAGAGGCTCCAAAAGCAGAAGCTCCAGTTGCTGTAGCTGGTGCACGCAACGAACGTCGTGAAAAAATGACTTCTTTACGTAAAACAATTGCTAAACGTTTAGTTGCTGTAAAAAATGAAACAGCTATGTTAACAACGTTTAACGAAGTAAACATGCAACCAATCATGGATTTACGTGCTAAATACAAAGATTCGTTCAAAGAGAAACATGGTGTAGGTCTTGGATTCATGTCATTTTTCACAAAAGCAGTGACAACAGCATTAAAAGAATGGCCTGCTGTAAATGCTCGAATTGAAGAAAATGAGTTGGTATATTCTGATTTTGCAGATATTTCAATCGCAGTTTCTGCTCCTAAAGGATTGGTTGTTCCTGTTCTTCGTAATGCGGAATCAATGTCATTACACGAAATCGAAAAAGGAATTGGCGCTTTAGCTGTTAAAGCTCGTGATAATAAATTAACGATTGATGAAATGACTGGTGGTACATTTACAATCACCAATGGTGGTGTATTTGGTTCGATGATGTCAACTCCAATTATCAATGCACCTCAGTCAGCAATCTTAGGGATGCACAATATCATTCAACGCCCAATCGCTGAGAATGGTCAAGTAGTTATCCGCCCAATGATGTACATCGCTTTATCTTATGATCACCGTATCATCGATGGTCGCGAGTCAGTAAGCTTCTTGGTACGTGTTAAACAATTACTAGAAGATCCTGCTCGTTTATTATTAGAAGTATAATAACAACAGATATAAAAACAAAAATCCCAATCTGAATTATTCAGATTGGGATTTTTGTTTTATAACGGTTAACAAGTTCTTTCTAACCAATTAACCTTTCTAACAATCTAACCTTCCTACCCCCTCGCCTGTAACGCTAGTGCATATAATTTCATTTGCTTGATCATGGACAACAATCCATTTGCTCGAGTTGGAGAAAGATGTTCATTGAGTCCAATTTTATCGATAAAATATAAATTAGCATCCACAATTTCTTTCGCTGTATGACCAGACAATACCTTTACCATTAAGCTAACCAGTCCTTTTGTAATAATCGCATCACTGTCTGCTGTGAAATACACTTTTCCTTCTTTTACCTCAGGAAACAACCAAACTTTCGATTGGCATCCTTTGATAATATAATCATCTTTTTTATGTTCTTCGTCTATTAATGGAACTTCTTTTCCCAGTTGAATGATGTATTCATATTTTTCCATCCAATCTGTAAAGAAAGAGAAATCATCAATTAATTCATCTTGTATTTCGTTAATCGTCATTCCTATTTTATAATTTTTTAAACTAACATACTTGTAGCTCTTTTCAAGCCAGCAACTAATATATCTACTTCCTCTTTTGTATTGTACATAGCCAAAGAAGCGCGAATTGTTCCTGGAATTCCAAACTGATCCATGACAGGTTGTGCACAATGATGTCCTGTACGAACAGCAATCCCCAACTTGTCTAATATGACACCAACATCATAGGGATGAGTGCCATCAATTAGAAAAGAAATAACAGAGCTTTTATACGCCGCAGTACCAATAAAACGAATGCCTGGTACAGTAGCCAACTGTTCTTGAGCATAGGCTAACAACTCCTCTTCATAAGCAGCAATTTGTTCAAGACCAATTTCATTGATATAAGAAATGGCGGCATTCAAACAAATACCAGCTTCAATATTAGGTGTACCTGCTTCAAATTTGAACGGTAAGTCGTTATAAATTGTTTTTTCAAAAGTCACCTCCTTAATCATGTCACCCCCTCCTTGATAAGGTGGGATTGCATTTAGGGCCGCTTCTTTTCCATATAAAACACCAACACCTGTAGGTCCATACATTTTATGACCAGAGAAGGCTAGGAAATCAACATCCAGATCCTGAACATCTATTTTAATATGTTGAATAGCTTGAGCTGCATCTAATAAAACAGGTACTTGATGCATATGTGCGATTGCAATCATCTCTTTAACCGGATTGATTGTCCCTAAAGAATTCGAAACATAGGTAAGGGCAACAATTTTCGTCTTGTCAGAAAACAAAGTCTTATAAGCTTCTATATCCAATTCTCCTTTTTCATTCATAGGAATCACCTTCAATTTAGCCTCTTTTTCTTCACAAATCATTTGCCAAGGGACGATATTTGAGTGGTGTTCCATTGCAGAAATAATGATCTCATCACCAGCAGAAATATTTTGCTTTCCAAAACAAGTCGCAATAATGTTAATACTGTGGGTTGTTCCCGTGGTGATGATAATTTCATGATCATATTTCGCATGTATAAATGCTTGAACATTGCGTCTTGTCTCCTCAAAAGCATCCGTAGAAATCTGGCTTAAATAATGAACACCGCGGTGCACATTACTATTCATATCTGAATAATAATGGCTAATGGCATCGATCACAGACTGTGGTTTATGCGTTGTTGCTCCATTATCAAAATACACTAAGGGCTTGCCATTGACTTCTCTTTTTAAGATTGGGAAATCTGCTCTAATTTTGTTTATATCGAAATTTTTCAATTTTTCTTTTGCTCAATGATTTAAACAAAGTTAACAGTAATTTAGCAAAAGTTTGTCTTCATTATCTACTTTTTAAGTATAGATCTAAATTTGAAACTACTTTTTCAAATATGGTCTATACATGATATTTATTCTGCATGTGATATTCTTTATTTTAATACAATTTTTATTGAACCTATTTAATTATCTTTGTATTGATATGCAAGAATTACCTCTAAATTTACCCGAAGGCTCACGTAAAGAAGTCATGAGCTATTTGGAACCGTTCATGTTAAACGAAATGAGCGATTACCTAAAGCCTGTAGAAGAAATGTGGCAACCCGCAGATTTTCTACCGGATGCTTCTAGAGATACATTTTTTGAAGAAGTTAGAGATTTACAGGAGAGTGCAAGGGAACTTCCATATGATTTAGTTGCTGTTCTAGTTGGAGATACCGTTACAGAAGAAGCTTTACCAACCTATGAATCCTGGTTAGCTATGGTTGAAGATGTGGATAAGAATGAGCAAGGTGGTTGGATGAAATGGGTACGCGCTTGGACTGCTGAGGAAAATCGCCATGGAGATCTTTTGAATAAGTATCTCTATTTATCTGGAAGAATTGATATGCGTCAATTCGAAATATCAACACAATATTTGATTAAAGATGGTTTTGATATCGGTACTGGAGCCGACCCTTACCGTAACTTTATCTATACCTCTTTTCAAGAGCTGGCTACTAACGTATCGCACAGACGTGTAGCAGGACTTTCTAAAAAAAGTGGCGATAAGCTTCTAGCAAAAATGTGTGGGGTAATTGCTTCAGATGAGGCACGCCATGCGAAAGCATATATGTCTTTTATTTCACAAGCTTTAGTTGTAGACCCTAGTGAGGTAATGATTGCTTTTGAAGATATGATGCGTAAAAAAATTGTAATGCCAGCACAATTCTTAAGAGAGGCTGGTGAACCTCAAGGTGAAGCCTTTGCACACTTCTCTGATGCGGCACAACGTCTTGGTGTATATACCGCATTAGATTATGTCGAAATCTTACAAGAACTCAATACAGACTGGAAAATTGATCAGGTAACAGGTTTGAATGAAAAAGGAGAAAAAGCAAGAGATTATTTGTTAAAACTTCCAGATCGCTTGGCTCGCTTAGCCGATCGGATGAAAATTCCAGAAAAAGAATACAAATTTAAATGGATCTACGATCAGAAATAAATAACAAAAAAGTTCGATAATGATTATCGAACTTTTTTGTTAAAGGAAGAATTGAAAATTTATTCAAGTTTTCAACTGCGTTTTATTTCACACCTCCCATTAGCTTTTTCACAAGTGGCGACAATGCGATTAAAATTACACCCGCAATGAGTGAATAAATACCTAATTGCTTATAGCTATCGGTATACGTAATCAATTTATCCATTAAGGAATCGCCTTCTCTTGCTTCAGCCATATGGGCACCAATAAGTCCTGCTACATATTGTCCATAAGCACTCGCTAAAAACCACATCCCCATCATAATACCTTGTAATCTCGCAGGCGATAATTTTGTCATGATCGATAAACCAATAGGCGATAAACATAACTCACCAACGGTAATCACTAAAAGTGCCAGTGTGAATATATCCAATGAAGCAACCCCGTCCTGCGCAAAGAATTTAGTACCAAATAAGACATAATAGCCTAATCCTAAGAAAATAAAACCTAAGCCAAATTTTATAAGTGTGTTTGGTTCTAATTTTCTTTTTGATAACCAAATCCATAATAAACCAAAAACGGGTGCTAAAATGATAATGAAGAATGCTCCTCCTGAGTTATTAACGCCATTGGGATCTAAATGTAACAGGCCACCTAGCATGGAATCATTTAAATTCTTGGCAGCAAAAATGCTTAAAGAACCTCCACTTTGTTCATAAATACCCCAAAAGATAATGGAAAATAAGATAAATACTAGTGCAGCAATCAGTTTATTTCTTTCTACTTTAGAAACTTGTGTCATTTCATAGAAGAGATAGATCAATGTTAATGGACCTATGAGGTACATAAAATAATCGGTATACTGTGTTTTAGATACCATTATCTGAATCAATGGTATTAATAACAAAGTTCCTATATATACCGCATATTCTACCCATTTTGGTAATGGTTTTGTTTTAATAGTAGCATCTGCATTTCCTGGTTGTAGACCAATTGGCCCTAACTGACGCTGTGTGAAATAGAAATTGATCAAACTGATCAACATACCCACCGCAGCCAAACCAAAAGCTACATTCCAACGATGCGCCTCATCAATAAAGGAAGCCAACATATAACCTTTTCCAATGGCAACACAAATGTAACCACCTAAAAATGCACCCAAATTAATACCAGCATAAAACAAAGAGAAACCTGCATCGCGACGATTGTCATCTGCACGATACAACTCGCCTACCATTGTTGAAATGTTCGGTTTGAAGAAACCTGTACCAATAATGATAAAGGCTAAACCGAAAAAGAAAAATTGATGTGGATCTGTTGCCAATAAGGCACTTCCAACAATCATCAAAACTCCTCCCCAAAAAAGAGATTTTCTAAATCCTAAAATTTTATCGGCAAATAATCCTCCAATAAAAGTAAAAGCATACACAAATGCTTGTGTTGCACCGTACTGCAAATTTGCTTCTTTTTCTGCAAAATTGAGCTGGGTTGTCATAAAGAAAACCAGCATGCCTCGCATACCGTAAAAGCAAAACCGTTCCCACATTTCTGAGAAAAATAAACTCCAAATCTGTTTTGGATATTTTCCTTCAAATTGTTGAACTTCCTCTAATGTTTGTTGTCCCTGTTTTGACATTTCTATTGTTATTAAAAAAGCTTCCTTAATAGGAAGCTCTATCTGATTTTTTATTTTATACCGTGCATTAATTTTTTAATAATTGGGTTTAAGACCATAACCAATAAACCTGCTGCAGCTGGAATTGCTGTAAACAAAAAGAAGAAATGGCTTAAAGAATATTCCTGTTGAATCGTTTCTACTTGTCCTCCTAACACCGCAGCGACTTTTTGTGCAATTGCAATCGCTAGATACCAGATTCCAAACATAAAAGCTAACATGCGCGCTGGAACCAATTTTGAAACATACGAAAGACCTACTGGAGAAATAAATAGCTCTCCCAAGGTGTGAAACAAATATGTTAATACTAAAAATATCATCGATATTTTAACACCTTCTGCAATTCCCCAAGACCCTAATCCAATAATTAAGTAACCAATGGCAACCAGTATCAATCCATAACCATACTTCATGGCTGCAGATGGGTTATATTTCGATTCCCATAATTTGGAAACCGTCGATGCTAAAGCGATAATGAAGAATGAGTTTAAAGTAGAGAACCAAGAAACTTTAATTTCTGATGTTTCCTTAGAAAACTCATTTTTCAACATCCAAATGACTGCCCCCCATATCAAAGCAAAACAAATGATTAAAATAACATTTGATAACGCTATTTTTTTCCAGGTAGCTTGTGCGAGTTTAATCAATACATAGGATATAAGCGCTAAAGGAACAACGGTTAATAATGCATTCAGCACGTTGAAAATAGTAAGTGTTCCACCCGTTAAACTTCTATCAATGTTATCACGTGCTACAAGTACTAATGATGTAGCACCTTGCTCGAAACTCATAAAGAAGAAAATCAAGAAGAATCCCAGAAAAACAACAGCAAACATCCGGTCCCGCACTACTTTATCATAGCGTAAAATACGTGATATAATCAGGTAAATAAAAAGAATCAACGCGATAATAATCATGAGATATTGACCCCTTAAGAAGGGTAAATCTAATGCACTAAACATGTCTACAATGCCATTTTTAGACAAAGGATCGTTAAAGGCATACAAAAATCCAATGACGGAAATAATTGCTATTAATAGATAATCAAGTGACGTAAATGGATTTCGTGTATCAGACTCTTCTAAGGATTTAATTTCTTTATGTTCTTTTGATTTATTTAAAACGCCTAAATTTCCCATTAAAGGTTTTGCAAAAACAAACTGCAATGTTCCTAAAAACATAAAGATTCCTGCCAAACCAAATCCCCAATGCCATCCTTGAGTTTCGGCGATATAACCACAAAGCATCATTCCAAAGAATGCACCCGCATTCACGCCCATGTAAAAGATTGTATATGCTCCATCCTTCTTTTCGGGTAAGTCTTTATACATCTCTCCTAAGATGGAGGGCATATTTGGTTTGAAAAAGCCAGTACCAATAACTAAACAGACTAAACCAATAAAGAACATCGTTGGCGTATCGAATGCCATAGCCCCATGGCCGATCGTCATAATGATGGCTCCAATTATTACCGCTTGTCGAGATCCGATGTATTTATCGGCAATAATCCCACCTAGTATTGGGGTAAGGTACAGCATCATCGCATAAGTTCCATATAATGCTCCTGCTTGTTCGGCACTCCATGCCCATCCTCCTTTTAATACCGTTGCTGTTAAAAATTGGATTAATAAAACACGCATTCCGTAGAATGAAAAACGCTCCCACATTTCAGTAAAGAAAAGTACAAATAATCCGGAGCGTTGTCCTAAAATAGTTGATTTATAAAAATCTGTGGATGCACCTTCTGAAAATGCAGCATTAGATGCTTGACTCATATCTATAATTTAAATCTAATTTATGTATATAAAGGAATTTTATATCAGTTTACAAAGAAACAAAAAACAATCGCATTTTTTATGCAATAATTGTATTATATCTAATATATGCTACTGTTTTTTGTGAAAATAAAAAAGAAGCTATCCAAAACGGTTTATTTATAACCCCAGCGGTATTTTTCAAATATAGTCATGATAATGCAGTGCCCTTTTCCTAACCTGCTTCGTACTTTCTTCTAACCAACTTCTAAGTTTCATTATAGTTGGACCGCTCTTTTACCGCTGTTGCTACACCTTTTTCCCGAGTCAACTGTGGTAAAAAGGCGGAGAAAGTATGGTAGAAGAGTACTGGAAGTTAGAAGAAAGTCCGAAGTTGGTTCGAAGTTGATATAGACTTGATTAGTGAAAAACTAAATCCTTGGACTCTGCTTTAGTTATATTCTTGGTAGTAGTTCTTTATGACTAAATATATAAATACAAAAGACCAAGATTCAGTTGAATGGTGGTCTTTTGTATTATAACAAGCGATATTACCGAATATTATTTTGAATCAAATGTCCAAAAATGATTTGTGATACAGCTTCTTTTTGTTTTTATAGTTTTTCTGTTAATTGATGCCGTGCATCATTTTTTTCAGGATAGGGTTTAAAATGATTAATATCAAAGCTGTAGCTGCTGGAACTATGGCAAAAATCATAAAGAAATAAGACATCGAATGTTGCTCCGTAATGCGATCAATATAGGAACCTAAAAAACCACCAATAAAATTGGCAATTGCTGATGCACAAAACCAAAATCCGAATAATAGTCCTAACAATTTCTTAGGCGATAATTTACTTACATAGGATAATCCAACTGGAGATAGACACAATTCACCTGCAGAATGAAAGAAATAAGCAACGATCAACCAGATCATGCTAACTGTAGCAGTTTTTGCACCTTGTGGAATATCACTTGCTCCATAAGCTAATGCTGCAAATCCAACACCTACCAAGAAAAGTCCTAAAGCAAATTTTACTGGTCCTGATGGATTCCATATCTTCTCCCAAAATTTACTAAACGAATTGGCTAATGAAATAATGAAAAAGGCATTTAATATCTGGAACCAAGAAGCACCTACTTCTGTTCCTGTTGCACCGAACTCTCTAAAAACTTTCCATAATCCTAAACACCAAATAATGACAAATGATAAGCCCGTGAAAATAATGGTCAAAGGATATTGCTTATAAATACGTTTAGCTAAGGCAAGTAAAACAATACTCACAATAACCATTGGTGCAATTGTTAAAATGGTATCTATCCATTTAAAAGTTGTTGCTGCACTTCCAGAAAGAACACGCTGGGTATAATTTTTAGCAAAAATAGACATCGAACCTCCCGCTTGTTCAAATGCTAAAAAGAAGACGATACTGGCAATCATAAAAATAGCAACGACAATCAGACGGTCTCTCACAACATTCGCCGGAATTACTTCTTCTGTTGCTTCTTCATGATTTTTTATTTTTTCATCATGAAAAGCTTTTACTGCTTTGGGAGATTCTCCGATAACTCCAAAGATTTTTTGACCAAAATAGAATTGAAGCATACCAAAGAACATGAAAACACCTGCTAGTCCAAAACCATAATGCCACCCGATTTTCTCTCCAATATACCCACACAAGAGCATACCTAAGAATGACCCTGCATTGATTCCCATATAGAAAATCGTATAGCCAGCATCTTTCTTTGCGCTTGTGTCAGGATAAAGATTCCCCACCATTGAAGAGATATTGGGTTTAAACATACCATTACCCAAGATCATTAAACCTAATCCGATATAAAAGAAGTTTTCATTTATTCCCTCAAAAGCCATAGATAAATGACCCATTGTCATAATCAATGCGCCTATTAAAATTGCTTTTTTAAAACCTGTCAATTTATCAGCAATCATCCCTCCAATTAATGGGGTTAGATAAACCAAGCCTGTATAGAGCCCATATAATTCCATTGCTTCTTTATTGCTCCATCCCCAACCCTTATCTGCGATTGAACTAATGAGGAATAAGGTAAGCAAAGCACGCATACCGTAGTAGCTGAAGCGCTCCCACATTTCGGTAAAAAATAGTACAAATAACCCCGCAGGATGTCCAATTACCATCTTATCGTCCACACCTTGTTTTTTCAGATGGGAAATAAGTAACTCGTCTTTTTCTAGATTCATATAAGTTTTAAATAGGATTATTTATGTTTAAAATTTTAGCAAATTAATAAAATTTTAGCAAAAAAAAATAAAAAGATATGATTAATGAATGCCATGCATCATTTTCTTAATGCCAGAACTGCTTAGCGCTAAAATAATGGCAAATATAAAAGAAACTACCGTAAACATGCCAAAGAAGTAAGACATGGAATAACTAGCTGTTATATCGTCAATGTAAGAACCGATAAGACCTCCAATGAAATTGGCAATTGCATTTCCACAATACCAGATTCCGAATAGGAGCCCAATTACTTTTTTAGGTGATAATTTACTAACATATGAGAGTCCTACTGGTGATAAACAAAGTTCACCAACTGTTTGAAGAAAATAAGCCAATATTAACCAGATCATACTGACGGATGCTGTTTTTGCACCTTGTGGAATAGCTAAACTTCCATATGAAAGTACAGCGAAACTCAAACCAACGATGGCCAAACCCAAAGCTAATTTTATTGGTCCCGAAGGGTTCCACACTTTCTCCCAAATACGACTAAAAGAAGTGGCGAGTGTGATAATAAAAAAGGAATTTAACATGGGGAACCAGGAAACTGTTACTTCAGACGATAAGGAATTAAATTCTCTCTGCAATTTCCAACCACAAAGGATCCAAATAATAACAAACGAGATTCCTGAACAGATAACAATCATCGGATATTTAGACCATATCTTTTTTGCTAAAGCAAACAAGACAGTCGTGACAACCAGGATTGGAAATACGGTCAAAGCTGCATCTATCCATTTAAAAATAATTGCTGTATGACCATCTAGTACACGTTGGGTATAGTTTTTTGCAAAAATGGTCATTGACCCTCCTGCTTGTTCGAAAGCCAAGTGAAAGATGACACTTGCAAACATAAAAATACCGATGACAATTAAACGATCACGATTAACATGGGACGATGTATTTACCTCTTCTTGATTTTGATCTTTAATCTTATCGGTTTCAACTGCCTTTGGAGATTCACCAATGGTGCCAAAGATGCGTTGTGCAAAATAAAACTGTAACATGCCCAAAAACATAAAAAGACCTGCTAAACCAAAACCATAATGCCAGCCAACCTTCTCGCCAATGTAACCACAGAGCATCATCCCTAGAAATGCTCCGCCATTGATCCCCATATAAAAGATTGTATATCCTGCATCTTTTTTACTACTGGAGTCTGGATATAATTTCCCAACCATAGAAGCAATATTAGGCTTAAATAATCCATTTCCCAAAATCATCAAAATTAAACCTAGGAAGAAAAAATTAGCATGAATACCTTCTAAAGCCATAGCAGCATGGCCACAAGTCATAATCAATGCGCCAATTAAAATAGCCTTTTTATAACCTGTTAAACGATCCGCGATCATTCCTCCGATGAGTGGTGTTAAAAATACAAATCCAGTATAAAGACCATATAGCTTCACGGCTTCCGCATTTGTCCAGCCCCACCCTCCATTCGTAATTTCACTGATTAAGAAAATAGTAAGCAACGCACGCATACCATAATAACTGAAACGCTCCCACATTTCAGTAAAAAATAAGACGAATAACCCTGCAGGATGCCCTTTCACCAGAATATTATCCACCTGCAGTGTTTGCAAATGTGAGGTAAGTGCGTCATCTTTTAACTGGCTCATATATGTGTTGTATTTTTATTGTACAAAATTTTGCTTTCCAAATAGGCGTTGCAAAATACTATTTTTAATTGATTTGTTAAATCAAACCAATTTTTTCCTTTTTTTATAGGCTCAAGAAATTAGCATCCGACTCTTTCTATGGGTGTTAATTTCCAAAAAAGTTCTGAGCAGTATAAAAATTTTGTTCTAAAAAACCTGATTCATTGATTTATCACTTGACATAATGATAAGACATCATATTAAAAAGCGGGGTATAATTATTAAAAATTTGCGGAATTTTTAATATACATTTTCTACTGGGGATAGTATACCTATTTAGGAAGTTATTTTCTTCTTTGTGTACTGATTTACTCAAAAGTAATTAAGGTAAGCTTTATACTTTACCTTAATTACTTCAATTGTTATGCTAAATTGTTGGACGTAAACGTTCCAATAATTTTTTAGTAGCAAAGATACCTTCTTCTTCACTGATACTATCTCCTTCGTATTCAATACCAATGTAACCTTTGAATTTAGCGTCTTTTACGATTTTAAGCATTCTTGCGTAATCGATTTGGGTTTCATTACCATCTGCATCAAAATTGTGTGTTTTAGCACTCACACCTTTTGCATAAGGCATTAAATCTGTTACTCCTTGGTAACGATCATATTCGTAAAAATTACCTAAATCTGGTAAGCTTCCACAGTTCTTTTTCCCAACTGTTTTTAACGTATCTGCTAACCAATCTCCATGTGAAGAAATACCACCATGATTTTCAACAATAATACTGATTTTAGATTTTTTACCGTATTCAGCCAATGTTGACAAACTATCTACGACAGCTTTTTTAACTTCTTCTGGTGTACCTTTACCAGCTGCATTCACACGAATTGCATGGCATCCTAAGAAGCTTGCCGCATCAATCCATTTATAGTGGTTATCCACAGCTTGTTTACGTTTCGTTGCATCTTCATCTCCTAAATTTCCTTCTCCATCGATCATAATCAAAACGTTGCGAACACCATTATCTTTAGCACGATGATTCAAATCTTTCAAATACGTCATATCTTTTGCTTTATCTTTAAAGAAAGCATTTACATATTCTACTCCATAAATTCCATATTTTTTTGCTGCTAATTCAGGAAAATCTATATTTTTCAAATCACCTTTAAAAAGCGTTTTGTGCAAGGACCACTCTGCTAAGGAAATATCAAACCATTGCTTAGGTGCAGCCAATAAATCTAAGTTTGGTAGTAATGCTACACCAGCAGCAGTTAAACCCAAATTTTTGAGAAAATCTCTTCTTGAATTCATAATTGTAGTATTTAGTTTAAGTTATTGTTTTTTTAAATATTTCCCCAGCCAGTTGTTAATACATCCACAAGATGTATGGTTTTAATTGGTAATTTATGCTGGTCAATATACGCCTGTAATTGAAGTAGACAAGATGCATCTGTTGAAATAATATATTCAGCATGCATGTCCAACGCATTTGTGACCTTTTGTTCTGCCATTGCAGACGAAATACCTTCAAATTTCACTGAAAAAGTTCCTCCAAAACCACAACAGACTTCACTATCTTTTACTTCAACCAACTCTAGTCCAAGCACTTTACTTAGTAAATGTCTTGGTTCGTCTTTGATTTTACATTCGCGCAATGCAGAGCATGAATCATGATACACGGCAATTCCTTCTAGTTCTGCACCAAAATAATCCTTCTTAACGACATTGACCAAGAAATCGGATATTTCAAAAATATTTTTCTGAATCGCAGCACACTGCTTTTGCTCTGCAGCTCCTTTGAATAAATCATTATAGCTATGTTTCACCATGCCTGTACAAGATGCTGAGGGAGATACAATATAATGATCTGCAGTAAAATCATTTAAAAATTTTTGTCCAACTTGTTTTGCATCATCCCAAAAACCGGCATTATAAGCAGGCTGACCACAGCAGGTTTGCTCCGAGTTATAAGCAACCTCACATCCAGCTTTTTCTAACAAACGAATCGTATTAAATGCTGTTTCTGGATATAATTGATCAATAAAACAAGGAACAAAAAGTTCAACTTTCATAGTATAATAATGTAAAATTTAAATTTAGGATTTATTGTACCTCAACATACGTATTAACAGTAACAATCCAATTACAAAAAATAAAGATAAGGATAATGTCGAATATCTAATATTGTGTGTTATCTGTTCAATCATTCCGAAAGAAAACAAGCCCACAACAATTGCCAGTTTTTCAGTGACATCATAAAAAGAGAAAAAAGCAGTTGTATCTTGAATATCTTCGGGAATTAATTTCGAAAAAGTCGATCTTGAAAGAGATTGAATCCCTCCCATGACTAAACCAACCAAAGCCGCCAAAATGTAAAATTGTATTTCGGTTTTTAGGAAATAAGCCGATATACAAATGCCAATCCAAATGCAAACCACCATCATCAATACTTTAATATTCCCGATTCGAGCAGAAATAGCGGACATAATAAAAGCACCTGCTATCGCCACTAATTGAATCAATAAAATTGTACCGATTAATTTTGTAGCACCTAGATTCAAAATTTTCTCACCAAAAGCTGATGCGACGATCATTAAGGTTTGTACGCCTATACCATAAAAGAAATAGGCTGGTAAGAATTTCTTAATCTCGGGTATCTTTTGAATGTGTTTCCAAACGGAAGCAATTTCAGACTTTACTTTTTCAACTAAAGATAAACCATCACCTTTATTTGTAGCAGGGATATTTGGCAGATATCGAAATGGAATCAAGGAAAATCCTAACCACCAAATTCCGACCATCAAAAATGAAATTCTAGCGGGTAATGAGGGATCCACGATGCCAAACCACTCTGGTTTCAATACCACAATAAAGCATAAGATCTGTAAGGTCACACAGCCAACATAACCATAAGAAAAACCCTGTGCGCTCACTTTATCTTGCTGATCTACGGAGGCTAGAAGAGGAAGGTAAGAGTTATTGAAAAGAACACCTCCAATATACCCCATCGCAGCCAAAACAAAACAAACAATTCCAATTTCTAACGTCTCCAGTTTAAAGAAAAAAAGTCCCATACAGGCTGTTGCTCCAATGGTAGTAAAAATCTTCATGATCCGTTTTTTCTTTCCATTTGCATCTGCATAAGAGGAAATAAAAGGTAACGTTAGTGCCATCACCAGATACGCAACTGCTAACGCAAAATTGGATAATGCTGTATTGACCAATTCAAATCCAAAGAAACGAACGACATCTCCATGTTCTTTTGTATTTGTAATCGTTGTATAGTAGACGGGAAAGATTGTTGATGTAATGACCAAATTATAAGCTGAATTAGCCCAATCAAACATCGCCCAAGAGCGAATGAGTTTCTTGTTATTCTTTTCAATTATTGACATATCATGGATTAGTGGACTAAAAGTAATGAATATGCATCGTATACTCAAATATTAATAATTTTGTCTAATATAGGTGACAATGTCAACCATTTCTTTTCTTATTGTACTTGCCTTTTCATCAATAAAATTATTATTTAAAAACGAAAACGCCATCTTTCGCCCTGATCTTGTTATCAAATATCCACTTTGACAGTAAACAGATGTAACGGTTCCTGTCTTCGCAAATACAAATGGAACACCCTGATCCAAACTATAGGAACGTTTTAATGTTCCATCAACGCCTCCTGTAGAGAATAGTTTAAATCTTCTAGATTCATCAGGAAGTTTATTTTTGATACTGACCAGAACATCAACCATACTTTGAGGAGTGATTTTATTATAAGAAGAAAGGCCTGACCCATCATGTATAACAACTTCATCTGAGAAATACTTATAATGGGTTTGTTGCATCCAATTTCGAACCAAATAAGTATCAAATGTTTCAAATTTTTGTAATGAACTCATCATGAGTATCTGTTCTGCTAAATAATTGTCACTTGGTAACATCATTTCTCGTAGTACATAACTCGTTGCATTTGAGTAAATAGTTTTTACTTGGTTAGGTTTAGTATACCCTATTATTTGAATATTTTTATGTAAGGTATCTGACAATAATTTAATAGCAAGTGAATCATCGTATTTAAAGGGAATTTCATTCACATAATTATTGGGTATCGTCTCTCGAGATTTCCAAAATTCATTTTTAGTAAATGCTCGACTTAATGAAAATTCTCCATGGTCAATGGCAGGATTGAGTGTCAATTTATTTTGAAAAAATGAAGGAACAATGCTCATCTTATTATTTGCCTGTTCTCTAAATGTTACTACATTACCATAAACGGGAAAAGTTGCGATTTCAGGTTGATAATAGGCATCAAAATCATCCATTGCCCAACCTGCTGCAAAAAATCTATTTTGCATTTTAGTTGGAACAAAAAATAATTTTTTGTCTGTATTCTTTAAAAAGTTATAAACAATATGAGAATCCATTTTACTGTGCAAAAAAGTGGGATCCCCTGTCCCCCAAAACAGCAAAGAGTCTCCCCTTTCTACATATTGTAAACCTGGTATAGAATCTCCTAGTATTTCCAATGCTGTATAAAGTGTAAAAACCTTTGTATTGGAAGCAGGTGTAAAGTGCTTATGGCCATTAATATCGACAACAAACCGATTACTGTCTAAATCATACAAGGAAAATCCAAAAAAATGGTCGTTAAGAATTTGAGATTGTTGTAATTTAGCATAAACATCCGTAAATTGCTGAGCATAAACAATATAGCTATTTAAGAATAAAATAAAAATAGGGAGTATTTTCTTAAAACATTTCATCTTGGTAAAACTACGAAAATTGGGACATAAACCATTTCGTAGTCTTGTACAATTTTAGCTACAAGCATTACAATCAATGTCATAAGGCTTTAAGTGTACATTTTTTTAAATAACCTGGTATCAAGACCTTAGTGTTGATATCCCTGCAAGTTGTTCAAAATAATAGTGCTTTGAATAAACAATATGGTATTTTAATTCTATAGACTTCGTATAACGAAAACTTACAGTTAATCAATAAATATAAGGTAAAAGGTGCTTATATTTGTTCTAATGAATATAAGCAGTTTATTAGAAAAAGCCTTAAAATTTGAGTTCTTAACCAAAGAAGAGGGCATGTATTTATATCATCATGCTGCCACAGCAGATTTGAGCTATGTAGCAAATGAATTACGTAAAATTCAAGTTCCTCATGGTAAGGTCACTTGGCAAATAGATCGTAATGTAAATACGACTAATGTTTGTATTGCAAACTGTAAATTTTGTAATTTTTTCCGTAGACCTGGTCATGACGAAAGTTACATTACAGATATTGAAACTTACAAGCAAAAGATTGAGGAGACATTTTTATATGGAGGAGACCAGTTATTGTTACAGGGTGGACACCATCCTGATCTCGGTTTAGCCTTTTATACTGATCTTTTCAGAAAGTTGAAAGAACTTTACCCAACATTAAAACTTCACTCTTTAGGTCCTCCAGAAATTGCTCATGTTTCTAAATTAGAGAACATGAGTCATATTGAGGTTTTAAAAGCCATGAAAGAAGCGGGACTAGATTCACTACCTGGAGCTGGAGCCGAAATTTTAAATGATCGAGTTAGACGTCTGATATCGAAAGGAAAATGTGGTGGTAAAGAGTGGTTAGATGTTATGCGTGCTGCGCATCAAATTAATCTCCCTACTTCAGCAACGATGATGTTTGGACATATCGAAACCATTGAGGAACGTTTTGAACATTTAGTTTGGATTAGAGAAGTGCAAGCTGAAAAATCAGAAGGCAATTATGGTTTTATCGCCTTTATTCCTTGGCCATTCCAGGATGATGGAACGCTATTAAAAAGATTAAGGGGCATCACGAATGATGTGACTGGAGAAGAATATATACGTATGATTGCTTTGAGTAGGATTATGCTTCCAAATATTAAAAATATTCAAGCTTCTTGGTTAACCGTTGGAAAAAGAACTGCTCAACTCTGCTTACATGCAGGAGCCAATGATTTTGGATCCATTATGATTGAGGAAAATGTTGTTTCTGCCGCAGGAGCCCCGCATCGGTTTACGGCTAATTCTATTCAAGAAGCAATAAAAGAGGCTGGTTTTGAACCGCAGTTGAGAACTCAACGTTATGATTTCCGTGAGCTACCGGAGCATATGGTCGAACAAGTTATCAATTATTAAAATCGGTGAAAGATATTATTCATAACATAGAAGCGATTATTTATGCTTCGGAAGAGGGTATTACAGTTCAGGATATCAAGCTAGTGCTTCAAGAAGCTTTAGCTATTGAGGTTTCAAAAGATGAAATACAAAATTTAATCGATAGAATAGTTGAAAAACATCTGTCTGAAGACCAAGTGCTCGAATTAAAAGTAATTAATAATGCTTATCAATTCTTGACAAAATCTACTTATCATGAAGCGATCAATCAATTACAGATCCATCGAGACAAGAAAAAACTAAGTCAAGCTGCATTGGAGACTTTAGCTATTATCGCTTATAGACAACCGGTTACCAAGCTTGAGGTGGAACAAATAAGGGGTGTTAGCTGTGATTACTCTATTCAACGGTTATTAGAAAAAAGATTGATTCAAATTGCAGGAAAATCAGATGCAATAGGTAAACCTTTGCTTTATAGTACTAGTGCTCAATTTATGAATCATTTTGGTATTAATGGTGTGAGAGATTTACCACAATTGAAAGATATTGTTTCAGAAGAAAATACAATAGGTGAAGTTGTTGAATAGTTACAATAGTCATTTTTTTCTTTAGAAACAAATCAACCAACACAATTAATAATCAATCTTTTAGATTGGTTATTTTTTTTAAAAAAAAGTTTTAAGTTCGAATTTTGTTATATAATTTTACATTATTAAATAAGCAATATTAAAGCATAATTTTATGAACACGGCAATGATGAAAAGTGAGTCTATGCATGTAGAAGATGATGAGAAATTCGGTTCGTTCAATGGACCTGATGATGATTCTGATGACATCTTAGAAGATGACTTTAATTTAGATGACATTGATTCTATTGGTGAATTTGATGATTTCGACGACGAAGACGAATTTTAATCATAATAAATCTACCTCGGAATAAAAGCAGCTCAATGTTGTCCATTAAAAACGTAAGAAGGCTTGCAGAGATAATCTGCAAGCCTTTTCTTTATTCATTCCCAAATTGAATAAAATCCTATTTCTTATGTAATTGTTCGTAAAGATCGATTACTTTCTTTTGCAAGTCAATAACTTCTGTTTCACGCAATTGCAATTTTTTGTTTAAATCTGCTAATTCATTCAAAGATTCTCTATCTTCCTCAGTATCGGAGGTGGATAATAATTGAACTACAGACAAATTAAATAGTTTTGAAATCTGATTTAGACGAGAAAGATTAACATCTGTAATTCCTGTCTCAATTTTAGAAAAAGCTGGAATTGAAATATCTAATCTCTTCGCAACATCTTCTTGGCTCCACCCTTTTTGGTGTCTCAATAAACGAATTTTTTTTCCTAGTGCATTCATTTGGTAGATTTTTTTATTTACAAAAACAAATATAATACAAATAACATTCTAACCAAATAAATAACGCAACTTTATTAATAATTTTTAAAAAAATGATCAGCGAGTTCAGTTAAATTAACCCCGCTGTAATTGCCCGAACTCATCAGCAATAAATTATTTCCTTTTGATTTAAAGTTCTCTAAAAAAGCTGATAAGTCTACTAAATTGGTTACAATTTCTAAATCTGAACGATTAAAAGCGGTTCTGATATCCTCTAATAAGTAGGTTGTACATTTATTCACTTCTTTGATAGACTCCATATTAACAAAGGCAACTGGTAAGTCAGCTTCATTCATGGTATCTTTATATTGATTGACAAATTTTTCGTCCAAACTATCATAAGCATTTAGCTCTATTATAGCGACTAGTTTTTGGCTTGGGAACTGTTCTTTAATAGCATGAATACTTGCTTTCAATTTTTCTGGTGTATGTGCAAAATCCTGATAAACGACAGATCCTTTAAAGCTTGAAACAAATTCTAAATATCGAATCGAACTTTTAAATGTTTTAATCGCCTCAAAAAAGTCTTCTTTTTTAATACCCAACCACTCACAGACTGTATAAGCCCCCGCAATATTAGAAAGATTATGCTTACCAAATACTTGCAGTGGAATATCACCTTTAACGGATTTGATATACGTCGTTCCTTTGTTAATCGTATATTCAGGCATTTGATAACCATGTCGATTAATTTTACAAGATTTAGTCTCTGAAATAATTGTTTGTAAATACTTATCTTCCTTATTATAAATCAAAGTACCTTTTGGCTCTATCGTATTGATAAAATCCTCAAATTGTTTTAAATAGTTTTCAAAAGTAATTGCTGTACTATGCTCATTCCAATTAATTCCGCTGATCAAAGCAATATTAGGTTTATAGAACATAAACTTAGACTTATTATCCAAACTAGATGCTACATTTTCATCACCTTCTATTAGAATAATTTTATTTGTCTTTGTAATTTCAATTAAATTCTCAAAACCTTCCAATTGAGCTCCAACTAAATAGTCGAAAGGTCTATTAAAAGTTTTTAGAACATGCATCACCATACTGGTGATTGTTGTTTTCCCGTAGCTTCCGGCAATGACTACCCGTATTTTATCTTGTGAAAGCTCTTGAATAAATTCTGGAAATGAATAGATTTTTAATCCTAATTCTTGAGCTTTTACTAATTCTGGATTATCAATAAGCGCATGAGCTCCCAAAATAACAGCATCGATATCACTCGTAATCTTTTCTTCAAACCATCCTAATTGTTCAGGAAGCAAACCCGCTTCAATAAGATGGCTGCGTGAGGGTTCTACAATTTGATCATCAGATCCGGAGACTTGATGTCCTTGCCGCTCCAAGGAGATAGCAAGATTATGCATAATACTTCCTCCTACCGCAATAAAATGTATACGCATATTATTATTTTACTTTCACAAACTTAGCAGAGCACCAATTATCTAATACCTTATTAGAAATAGGCTCAAAACCCAGCGCTCTCGCACGCGCTGTCAAAATTTTAATATCCTGGCCTACTAAAAAACCACTGATATATAACTCTCCTTTGAGTCGAAGAGATTTACTATATTGTGGAAAATGTTCGATCAAAATATTACGATTAATGTTGGCTAAAATAGTATCGAATTCACGACCAACAATTGTTTCAAAAGAGCCTAATTTTGATTCGATATTTGTGAGGTTATTCAAAATTTTATTTTCCTCCACACTAGCGATACAAACATCGTCAAAATCAACAGCAAGTATATGTTTAGCATTTTTTTGAGCGGCTAAAATAGCTAGGATACCTGTTCCACAGCCCATATCCAATACTTCTTTATCTTGAAATTCATTCTCAAGAATATATTGAATCATCATAGTTGTCGTTTGATGATGTCCTGTTCCAAATGACATTTTTGGATCGATGACAATCTCATATTGAATTTCTGGTCTAGCGGGATGAAATGTTGCTCTTACATAGCATTGATCACCAACTAGAATAGGGTTAAAATTACTTTCCCATAATTTATTCCAATTCTGGTCCTCTATATCTACGACTTCATAATTAACCTCAAAACCATCTTCTTGTTGAAGCAGCTTAGTTTCTAAAGCTTGAATATCAAGATTTGCAGTAGGAACAAAAGCTGCAAATCCTGATTCAATGTCTTCAAAAGTATCAAAACCTATATCAGCTAGCTCAGCAATAAACAAATCCTGTTGCCACTCCTCCCCTGCTATTCTTGTAAATATTACCTTGCTATACTTCATAATAGATTACTTATTAAAAACTTTTACAATATCTAAGAAATCTCTTGATTTAAGAGATGCTCCTCCAATTAATCCACCATCAATATCTCCTTGAGCAAATAATTCTCCAGCATTTTTAGGATTACAGCTACCTCCATATAGAATACTTGTTTGATCAGCTACGGCTTCATCATAATGAGCTGCAACTGTATTGCGAATAAAAGCATGCACTTCTTGTGCTTGTGCTGGTGATGCTGTTAAACCAGTACCAATTGCCCAAACAGGTTCGTATGCCAACACTACCTTTGAAAATTCATCTTTCGATAAATGAAATACAGCCTCTTCCAATTGGGTTTTTATGATATCAAAAAACTTACCAGACTCTCTTTCTTCTTTTGTTTCACCAATACAAAAAATTGGTAACAAGCCATGCTTTAATGCTGCATCTACTTTTTCGCTCAATAGCGCATTTGTCTCTCCAAAATAAGCTCTACGTTCGGAATGTCCTAGTATAACATATTCAACGCCGATAGACTTAATTTGGGTTGCAGAAATTTCACCTGTATACGCACCTGATTCTGCTTGATGAATATTTTGAGCACCAACAGCTACATGTGATGCTGTTTTTGCCAATTGCGCAATACTAGGTAAATGAATAAATGGGCTACATACGACCACTTGTTGATCGCCTATAATCTCATCCTTAGCCATGTTAACGACTTCAGAGAATAAACTCACTCCTTCTTGATAATCCAAATTCATTTTCCAGTTTCCTGCTACAATTTTTTTACGCATAATAGTTTAGTTTTAAAATGTTGATTGATTAATTTCTATAATTCTTTGAATCAGATTTTGATGTAATTTTTTATTTTTTGACAAAAATACAACTTCTAAATCAGAAACAAATTTTTGTAATTCATAAGCTTCCTGTTTACCTCCATATAACCAGCTAAAGGAGGGAACAAATTTCGGATAAAATTCTGTTTCAGACAACATACAGGCCATTCCAATAACAGTACCTGTATTAAATGCCGATTGTATACCTGATCGACTAAAATCTCCCATAAATAATCCACATTTCATCAAACCTGTATCTCGAAGTTCATATTGTTTATAATCGAACAATTTGACAGCAGAAAGATTGTTTTTAAGATTAGAATTTGTGGTACCTGCCCCCAGGTTACACCAATCACCAATCACCGAACAGCCTAAATATCCATAATGTCCCTTTGCACTAAAATCACCTATACTTGAGTTTCCGATCTCACCTCCTACAACAGTTCCTTCACCCAATGAAACATTGCTGTAGATGGTTGTTCCCATCTTCACAACTGCATTTTTTCCTATATACAAAGGCCCTCTTAAATTAGCTCCCTCCATAACAACAGCACCTTCATCAATATAAATGGGGCCTGTCAACGTATTTAAGGTGGCACACTCCATCTCAACAGCATCACAAATAAACAGTTGGTCACCCAATATGGTATTGGTAGTCGAATAACTGGCGGAATGCCTTTCTTTTGTTAAAGTGGCAAAATCTTCAATAATTTCATTCCCGATATTTAAATATAAATCTTCTATAAATTGTATTCGAGAAATCTTTCCCTCAAAAGGGACACGTACTTGTTCCCCTTCAGTAGAAAAATTAAGTTCTGCCCTTACGGCAAGTAAATCATCTCCAGATTGCAAACATTGTCCTTCAGATAAGGATTTCAATGCTTCGATAAAAGTGGCATTTGGGATAATATTTGAAGAAACAAAGTATAGGGAATCATTATTGGAAAATAAAGCAATTTGATCATCAATCGTTAACGGATTGTCGTAGGAATCATATAAAATTATAGCGTCTACTAACAGTTTCCATTTTTCAAAGATAGAAAGAATCCCTACACGCAATAAAGCAGTAGACTTGACACACGTAAATGGCCATAAGGAATCAGAGTTAAATAGATTCCCTAATCTATTAAAACACGGTGAATAACTTGATTCCGTAGATTGATCAAATAAGACAACTATCACTCGATAAAAATAACAAAAAAACTCGATAATATGAATTATCGAGTTTTAATATTGTGATATCCTTAGGATAACAAAAATTATTTTTTGTTATAACGGCTACGGAATTTATCGATACGACCAGCTGTATCAACCAATTTCATTTTTCCAGTATAGAAAGGGTGTGAAGTATGAGAAATCTCTAATTTCACAACTGGATATTCATTACCATCTTCCCAAGTGATTGTCTCTTTTGTATCAACACATGATTTTGTGATGAAAGAATAGTCATTTGACATATCTTTAAACACAACTAATCTGTAATTTGAAGGATGCAAATCTTTTTTCATTTTTATCTTATGATTACGTATATTCAATAATTGAGGTGCAAAGATAATTTATTAAAACATTATTTCCAAGAATATTTCGTAACAAATATTCTGAATAAGTCATTTATCAAGCATCCTCTACATTTATGCAAAGATAATCTTTTTTAACCTTAAAAAAGATAATATTTTTCTTTATTTTAAGTTATAATGTTTAATTTAAACATGAATTAGGAATTATTAAATTTTAACAATATCACATTATGAGTAAACTAGATGAAAAAATAGCTGCATATATTGCAGAAGGAAAAAAGTTAAACTTATCATTAGAAGATTCTTTAATTGAGGCCGTAACAAAGGGCTTAGGGCCATCTATCTACAAAGCGGATGCAGAGACAGTTGCAGCATCTGATCCCGAAGAGATTAAAAGACTGAAAACAAACTTTTTAATTAAAAAATTAGGTCTTGCTGATGATGCAAAACTTGATGCAGCAATTGAAGAAGTATTGACTCAAATTGGCAAATCAAATCGTAATAAGTATCGTGCATTAGTATATGCTTTACTTGTTAAAAAATTCAAAAAAGAAAGTGTATATAAGTAATTTTGAATAATTATCATCCAACTCTTATTCAAACAGCAATTCACCAAAGAATTCTGGTAAATGAAAATTAGGAGTTGGATGATCTATTTTGTTCCAAGATAAAAAATGTGGTCTTGGTAAATGATCTCCACATTTATAGAAATTCGCAAAAATAGTATTTTCTTTTAAAAATGAATACGTGATCGTGTGATGTACGAATGTCTCAAATGGAATGTATTGTATTAAGCTCCATTTAGAACCTAAATGAGACCGCTCAATACAACTGAATACCTCTACTTGATTAATTTGTTGTGCTGTTAGTCTGGCGCGTTCTGTCTTTATTTTTGGCCCATAACCAATCAGACCAGCTCCTATAGGATTAAATTCAAAGTTATAATAGTTTTCTCTATTATCGAACGAGATAAAAAATTCAACGCAACTATCCTCCCAGATCGGATCATTATGAATATGATACTGTGCTTTAATCACCTCTTCTTCTATTTGATACTGAATAAGTATAGCGCTATTTGTATAGCCTATTCTAAATTTAGCTTGAGGTGCATAAGGATAATCTTGGTCCCAATTTGCAATAGCAATTCCATTCCAAGAAACATCAGATAGTGTTTCGTTTAAAAATTGGTAACTTCTTAAATCATCATTTTTAAGGGAGATTGATGATATACGGATTGAATTTATCATATACAATAATACTAATTTTTGATAACAAAAGGAGCATGATTAAAAACCATGCTCCTTTTGTTATCCTATGATGTGATTGGATTAGTCTTGTAAAACTGAGCTTATAGCTACTTTCAATTCTTGTTCCTGTTTTTCCATTTCTTCCACAAGCTTTAATTGTGTCTTCGTTCTCACTAAATTATGATTATCATATTTTGTTTTAAAATAATGATCACCTTCTATATAATCCGTTAAAAAACGTACTCCTTGCATATAAGGTAATAAAAATACACCTTCTAATAAGGATTGAACTTCTACATCTGTTAAGAATTCCTTTGCTTCATTTAAATATCCTTCTGCATATGCTGCATATAATGGTATATTCAAAACAATTTTGGACAAATCCTTTTCATCTTCTTCTACAGGATTGATGATGGTACGGATAGCATCACCAAAATCGTATGCTACATAACCTGGCATTACAGTATCTAAATCAATTACACATTGTGCTTGATCGTTTTGATCCAATAATACATTATTAAACTTAGTATCATTATGCGTGATACGTAAAGGAAGTTCTCCTTTGGCAGCAAGATTGAGAATTGTTTTCATTCGCTCTTCTCGATCAAAAATGAAATCCAAAACATCTTTGACATCTTTGACACGATTTTGGGTATCTGCTGCAATTGCCCGATTCAAATTATCCAGTCGAAATTGGATATTATGAAAATTAGGTAATACTTCAACAATTTTTGTCGCATCTAAGTCTGCTAATTGCATTTGAAACTTACCAAAAGCCTTTCCTCCTTCCGAAGCCTGCTTTGGTGTCTCCACAACATCATAACTTTTCGTACCTTCTATAAGAACAAACATGCGCCAATAATTCCCATCTTCGTCTAAAAAATATAAATCATTTGATTTTGTAGGAATTATCGTTAACACTTGGGATTCTTGATTCAAGATGGGCAAATGAGCAACTTTTGATTTCAAATGATCCGTAACATGTTTAATATTTTGCATGAGTCCTTCAACATTTTGAAAAATATGATGATTTATCCTCTGTAATAAAAAAGATTTACCGTTTGCATTTTTTGTTGTTACACGGAATGTATCGTTGATATGTCCTGAACCAAAAGCATCTACACTAATGATATCTTCACCTAAAGAAAACGCAGCAGCAGCTTTCAGACCATTTATTTGATTCGAGTTTGACATTAATAATTACACTTACTATAAATAATTAAGTTATTAACTGGACTGCAATATCCCAAATAGTTGTGAAAAGTACTAATAAAATATCAACACAAACGATTGTTCTTTTTTTTCATTTTAAACAAACGTTTGCACGTCAAGTTTGTATTACCAATTTTATATATTTGTTTTATAACCCATTAAGGTATATCTCATTAAACTCACAATGTAATTCAAAATAGGGTATTTAATATCCTGATTATAAAGAACAAAAATTATGGACAGAAGAAATTTCATAAAATCTACAGCACTTACGACAGCTGGACTAGGCATCCTTTCTAGTACAGATTTATTTGCAAAAGATGGTAAAGTAAGATTAGCATTTATAGGTGTCGGACTTAGAGGCCGTAATCATGTTGCAATAGCTTTAAACCGTGAGGATGTAGAAATTGTTGCAATTTGCGATATACAAGAGGAGTCTTTATCCCAATGTCGTAAGCAATTTGATAAAAAAGGAGCAAAACAACCGAAAGAATATACCGGAAGTATCGATGCTTATAAAAAGATGTTAAGTAAAGAAAAACTAGATGCAGTTATCATTGCTACTCCTTGGGAATTTCACAAAGATCAAGCAATTGATTCGATGAAAGCTGGTCTATACGTAGGCTGTGAAGTGATCGCAGGCTTAACATTACAGGATCATTGGGACGTTGTAAAAGCATCAGAGCAAACTGGCAAACCTTACATGACCTTAGAGAATGTTGCGTATCGTCGTGATGTATTAGCGGTATTAAATATGCATCGTCAAGGCTTATTTGGAGAATTATTACATCTAGAGGGCGGCTATCAACACGATTTGCGTGAAGTTCTTTTCAATGATGGGGTAAGTTATTATGGTAAAGGTGTGGAATTTGGCCCTAAAGCTATTTCTGAAGCACAATGGCGTACAAAATATAATGTTGAACAAGATGGGGATTTATATCCAACACATGGATTAGGTCCTATCCTTCCCTTTGTTGATATCAATGCAGGAAATCGTTTTACACACTTAACGTCATATTCAAGTAAGGCAAGAGGTCTGGCTGCTTATGTAGAAAACAAATCTCCAGGTCATCCAAATGCAAAATTGAATTATAAAAATGGTGATATCACGCAAACAATGATTCAATGTCAAAATGGAGAAACGATTATGTTGACACATGATACCCATTTACCAAGGCCTTATTCCATTGGATTCCGTGTACAAGGTACTAAAGGAATTTGGATGGATGTCGCTCAAGGAATTCATATTGAAGGAACATCAAAACCTCACACTTGGGATCCTGCAAAAGAATGGGTAGATAAATATGATCATCCAATATGGAAAAAATACGAAGCTTTAGCTACAGGATCAGGACATGGTGGAATGGATTGGTTTGTATTTAACTCTTTCATTCAAGCAGCAAAACAAGGTAAACAAACTCCTTTTGATGTATATGATTCCGTTACAATGAGTGCTGTATTTCCATTGTCGGCAGAATCTATTAAACAAGGTAATCAAACGGTAGAATTTCCAGATTTTACTTCAGGAAAATGGAAAACGAAGAAAAACACCTTTATGCTTGATGATAACGGTTTATAAAATATAAGAATAAAAAGGCTTCTAAATTTAGAAGCCTTTCTTATTTTAGAGTTGAATAAATCAATAGTAACTTCCTCTCTCTTATGATCTTTTACTGTTAAGCTTCGAAAAAATTATTACATTAGCTTAAGTAGAAAAAAATATGCTCACGGAAATCCTCATTATATTAGCGCTTATCATCCTCAATGGAATATTATCTGCGTCAGAAATAGCAATTGTATCCAGTAGAAAAGCTCGACTACAAGCTGAATCTGATAAAAAGAATCCCGCAGCAAAGATAGCCTTAGCCTTAAAAGAGTCTCCAAACAATTTTCTATCAACAGTTCAAATTGGAATTACATTAATTGGTATTTTAACTGGTTTCTTTAGCGGTGGTAGTATTGCTGTTTACTTAAGACAAATATTTGAAAAAATCTCTTTTTTAGCTTCCTATAGTGAGCAGTTATCTGTATTGATTGTTGTATTTATTATCACTTTCTTTTCCCTTGTTTTGGGGGAGTTAGTACCGAAACGAATAGGAATGGCAATTCCTGAAAAATATGCAATGATCATTGCTTATCCGATGAATCTTTTGAGTAAAGTAGTCCGTCCATTTGTCTGGTTATTGAGTGTCTCTACAGACTTTATCGTCAAACTTTTCAATATAAAAACGACTCAAAATTCAGTAACAGAAGAAGAAATAAAAGCTTTGGTCGATGAAGGTGTTGATAGTGGAGCTATTGAAGGAATAGAGCACGATATCGTAGATCGGTTGCTGAATCTTGGCGATAAAAAAGCAATTAATTTAATGACTCATAGAAGCAATATTGCTTTTTTAGACTTGGAAGATAGCTTTGAAGAACACCGCCAGGTTATCATGAATACAGAACATACCATGTATCCAGTATGTGAAGGTAGCTTAGACAATGTAAAGGGTGTAGTACATGTAAAAGCATTATTATCGCAATATCTGAAAGAAAAACCAATAGATTTATATCAATTAATAGAACCCATCAAGTTCGTTAATGAATATAGTTCTGCTTATAGCATTTTGAAAACACTTCGGAGTTCTCATATCCATCAAGCGATCGTAATTGATGAATATGGCTCCCCACAGGGAGTTATTACATTGCGAGATATTTTATCAGATTTAGTTGGTAACTTATCTGAAGATCAATCATCGGACAAGCCTCATATCCGATATCGGGAAGATGGTTCTTATATTGCCGATGGTCAATACCAGTTGGATGAATTTCTAGAAAAATTTGAAATTGGTCTTTCCGAAACAGATGAAGAAGAAATTAACAATATAACAACATTGGGGGGACTTGTATTTTTATTACTTGACCATGTACCTATTGAAGGAGAAAAAGTCAACTATAAAAATCTAGAATTTGAAGTATTAGATATGGATGGTAATCGAATTGATAAAATTCTATTTAGAAAAAAAGGAGATGGATAGATCATCTCCTTTTTTATTTGTTTGCATCAATAAGTTTATGCAGATCAGCTTTTGTTACCATCCCACTCTGTCTCCAAACTTGAATACCATTTTTAAATAGCACAAAAGTAGGTACACCACTGACTTTATAAACTGAAGCTATTTTAGGATTTTTGTCCACGTCAATTTTGATAATTGACAACGCTTCTTCATAAAACTCTTTTACATCTTGTAAAATTGGAGCCATAGTCTGACATGGGCCACACCAAGTGGCAAAAAAATCTACCAATACTACTTCATTTGATTTAATAATTTCATCGAATGTAGCCATTATTTATCCTCCTTTAATTTTTTCAATGATTGATAGCCACCTTGAATATTAATCACATTATGAATATTCTTTGCTTTTAGAATGGATAAAGCAATCATACTGCGATATCCAGAAAGGCATTGAACATAATAATCTATATCCATTGGTAAATCCAGGTTAAAATTAGTCAAATCTTTCAATGGAAAATTCATTGCATTGTCAATATGCTCTGTATCAAACTCTTTTTGAGACCTTACATCTATTATTTGACCTTGATTTGATAAAGCCAAGTATGATGCTGCAGAAATTTCAAGAATTGAATCTAATTGATTGCTTTGTTGATAAGTAGCAATTCCACCATTAAGATACCCTAAAACATGGGTATACCCTAATTCTAACAGTGTCTTTGATACGTCTGATACCGATTCCAGATCTGCAATCACAAGAATAGATTGTGTTTTATCCAAAAATACTTTAGGTATCCATATTTTAAATGGCCCTTTCCACCCCACATGAATGGATTTAGGAATATAACCCAATGCAAAATCGCTTTCAGATCGTGTATCCAAAATAATAGCATCGGTAGTCTGCAAAGCTTTGAACTGATTTAAATCCAAGGCTGAAATTGATATACTATCCTTTGTCGTAATATGATCAGGCTTATCAACAATTTGATCCAAAGGTGTACTGAAACCAGCATGAACAAACAACAGGAGAAAGCCAATTGTTAATAATTGAATTGTTCTTTTCATATATGTGTCTTTCATTGCTAATTTTTAAAAGGAATCGTCAATTCCTCCAGTTCCTCAATATCTCCGTTAAAGATATTCAAATCTACATTTCCTTTAATTCCCCTTACTGTTCCTTTTTCTGAAAATTGCCAGAAGTCCCAATGATCTTTTAAATCCTCAACCCAAAAATTATAATTGGCAATCCAAATCACATAATCACTAAATTCTTTTTGCAGAAAATCAGTAAAGAATTTATCTCCAGAATATAAAATTGGTTTAACTTTATAATGTGTCTCTACTTCATCCAACCAACGTTTTAATCCCACTTTCAAACTATCCATGGGTTGGTGTTTTGGCATTTCCTCAATATCTAAGACTGGAGGTAAATCTCCTGGCTTAAGTTTAACTGTTTTAATAAAATTCTTTGCCTGTTTAACTGAATTTTCATTCGGTCTAAAATAATGATATGCTCCTCGTAAATTAGCTCTAGTAGCTATAGATTTCCAATTTTCATCAAAATTGTCATCAACCTTCCGCTCTCCCATCGTTGCTCTCACAAATATAAAATCAATTGGAAATTGATCATTTATCGTATTTACTTCAACCCAGTTAATTTTATCTTGATATTGTGAGATATCGATTCCAAAAATTTTATCTGCATGTGCAGTCATGATCTCCACATTTCGTATATCATACTTGGCATCTTTATAAGCTACACCGTCAAGAGATTTACCCCATGTATGGATATAGTATTTGATACCAACACGATAGTGCCAGGCTAAGCCTAACACAATCAACAACATAAAAGCTCCGGCTACTTTTATATAGGTCCACTTCTTATTTTTGAAAGCTGTAATATGGTCTAATTTCCTACTCGGAACTTTCTTTTTTGTCATTTAGCAATGAATTTAACCTATCTTTTACAAAGAATCAAAATTAAAATAAACATTTTGTATTTTTGTATATGATTGTTTACAACCCCAAAGATTGGTTCACATCAACTATCAAACTTCACAAAACGGACACTTTCCGAAAATTATTTCCATATTTGATCTTAGCAGGTTTATATTCCTGGGGAATTGCATACCTAGAGCTTGAATATCTCAAATTATCTGAAAAAAGTTGGATTAAGAATATCACGATCGTCCATAACTTACTTGGATTTGTACTCTCCTTATTACTTGTGTTTAGAACCAATACCGCTTATGATCGTTGGTGGGAAGCTCGAAAACAATGGGGGTCTTTAACAAACATCAGCAGAAGTTTAGCGTATAAAGTGAATGCATTTTTAGTGTCTGACGATAAAGTAAACCGCAGCTTTTATAGAAAGGCCATTCCATTGTATGCAGAAACCTTATTCACCTTTCTTCATTCTGATTATACTAAATTTATGCTGGATGAGATACAACATCCGGAATTAGAAAATTTAGACGATCAAAAACATGGTCCAAATCAAGTCGCTGCATTAATTTTTAAAAAAACAAACTGGCTTTATAAAGAAGGAAAAATCACAGGTGATCAGTTTATCATCATCAATGACGAACTACAGTCTTTGACGAATGTATGTGGAGCATGTGAACGTATCAAAAATACACCTATTCCTTTGTCCTACAATGCATTTATAAAAAAGTTCATTATCCTTTATACGGCCTCGTTACCCATTGGATATGTTTTCTCTATTGGTTACTTTGTAATTGCAGCGGTACCTTTTATTTTTTATGTACTTGCTTCATTGGAACTGATTGGAGAATCTATTGAAGAACCATTTGGGACAGATTCAGATGATTTACCTATTGATAAAATTGCACAAAATATTAAAAAGCATAGTCATGAAGTGCTACATCCATAAGCTTTAAATGCTTTTTTTGAATAAAAAATAGTATATAAATTAATCTTCCTCATTTTCAATGGAGTAAAAAATAAGTTTTGGTGACTAAATGGATTTTTCTACTTTTGTGGCGGAGAGCTGGCAGAGTGGTCGAATGCGGCAGTCTTGAAAACTGTTGACTGTCAAAGGTCCGGGGGTTCGAATCCCTCGCTCTCCGCATCCTAACAAGGAAAATGTATCAAAACCCTACAAATTCAAAGATTTGTAGGGTTTTCTGTTTATAGACCAATCCCGTTTTTTTCAATACTTCTCGTTTTCAGCGAGACCCTATCGAGACCCTAAAATATGGTTAGCTAGGGTCTCGCTAAAATGAACTGCTAGAATCAGCGTCAAATAGTCGTCACAAGACCAAAAGCTGAACATCTTGACAGTTTCATGCATAAGGAATAAATTGATTATTGAAATAAAACGCCACCACCATGAACAATCAAGTCACCGTCTACATCTATGCACGTGCAGCAAAAGCCAACGCAGCAGGACTGCCTCCCATTTACGTTCGTATCACAATCCAAGGCAAGCGCACCGAATTTTCCACCAAGAAATTCGTCAACCCAACCAAGTGGGACCAAAAAACGATGAAACTGAAAGGTAACAACGAAGAAGCCCGTTCAATAAATAACTATCTCGACAGCATCAAAAACAAGCTTACCCAAACCCAAGTCATTCTCGAGTATCAGTCAACAACACTAACACTTGACAACTTTATGAATGCCTATCAAGGCAAAAGTAGCAAACGCGAACGCACATTAATCTCCATCTTCCAGGAACACAACAAAAAACTAAAGGCTCTAATAGGCATAGACTATTCCGAAGGAACCTATGAGCGTTACGAAACATCCCTCAGGCACACCCAAAGCTATATCAAGCACCAATACGGAACCGACGATATCGCTATCGACAAAATAGACCACGCCTTCGTAACCGGATACGACTTCTATCTACGTACCGAAAAAGACTGCAGCAACAATACCACCGTCAAATACATCAAGAACTTCAAGAAGATCATAAGGATATGTATGGCCAACGGTTGGCTGTCACAAGATCCATGTCTCAACTATAAAGTCAAGCTTCAGGAAGTCGAGCGAAACATCCTCACCCAAGAAGAACTCGAAACCATCACGGAAAAGCAGATAACCATCGAGCGCCTGGACGCCGTTCGCGACATCTTCCTATTCTCCTGTTTCACTGGCTTAGCCTACATCGATGTCAAGCAGCTCACACCCGATAATATTATCAAAGGCATTGACGGACAGTTATGGATAGACACCAAGAGGCAGAAAACAAATATACCATCACGCATTCCCTTACTCAGCACCGCATTGGATATTATTCAGAAGTACCACGACCATCCCAAATGTAACAATGAAAACACCCTTTTACCTGTAGCCAGTAATCAGAAGATGAATGCCTATCTCAAAGAAATAGCAACCGTCTGTGGAATCAAGAAAGAGCTCACCTTCCACTGTGCTCGGCACACCTTTGCTACTACGGTTACACTATCCAACGGAGTACCTATCGAATCCGTATCCAAGATGCTAGGCCACAAGAGCATCCGGACCACACAGCATTATGCCAAGATCACCGATAGCAAAGTCGCTAACGATATGGACAATCTGAAAGCATTAATAGAACAACAGAAGTCAGGATCAATGAAGAAAACCAGTTGATAGTACATAAGTTACAGGAAGTATAAATCTTCAATCAATTTAAATATTTAAAATTGAAGCTTATTAGCCAACGCAAACAATAATGAATCAAACATTCACTAACATCAATGAAGACATCACTACTTATGTCAAAAAACTAGAAGAACAATATCAGCACGACAGCTCGCAGATCATCGAGATGGCCATACGTTTTGTATCAGCCAAACTCGAAAAAGTTAAAGAACAATTTGAATCCCTTCCACACATTAGTGAGCAAGACGAGATATTTTATTTCAAAAATATCAAATGTCACCTATTAGCCCTTATACAGTACTATTATATGGTGCAAAAAATCGAAACCAAAAAGCCCGCAATCCCAATCCGCAAAATTAAAAAGTATTACCTTAAAGCACTCTGGAAAATCAAACAAAAAATAAGTGAAAACCGATTCTATTACAACTATTACAAAAGCAATTGCAATAAATTAGATAAACAATTTTTCACACGCCTGGATCACGACTTTTTCCTTCCCTATGATGATATTATAGTCGATGTCGACAAACGCTACACGACGCCCATGGTCTATACTTTTTCCAATGTCGAAGCATTGGAAATGACCAGACATTACCTCAAGAAAAAAATCAAAGGATCCGACAATCCACAACCATTAATACAGCAAAAGCAAACTAAGATGAAATGGACAGCCTCCAAAGCCGATCTCATCGAATCCATTTATGCACTCCATTCCGCAGGCGTATTCAATAATGGCAAGGCAGATCTGAAAGAAATAGCCGAATACTTTCAAGAAATATTTGACATAGACCTTGGTCAGTACAACCGCGTATTTTACGACATACGTGCCCGTAAAAATAACAAGACAAAATTCTTAGACCTCGCTAAAGACGCATTAATCAAGAGAATGAAAGAAACTGATAACGAGTTGTTTCTATAAATATTTTTACCAACTTGTTAACAAGTTGGTAAAAAAGAATTTAGATAATGACCAACTTTATCGTTCATCAAAATCATAAAAATATGTCACTACAGATTCTAACGAAAGAAGACCTTCTCAATTTCAAAATCGAGCTACTCGCAGAACTCAAAACATTAATGAAAGGCAATGAGTCAAACAAAAAGAAATAGCTGCGCTCCAAAGAAGTAGAACAGTTGTTAAAGATATCATCCGGGACATTGCAAAACTACCGAATCAATGGGACCATCAAATGGCGAAAAATCGGAAGCACCTATTTTTACTGTTTAGATGCCCTAAACGATTCCTTTGACGACAACTCATTCAGTCCAGTATCATAAACAATCCAACATGAACTATATAAAACAGTTAACACTATTTTTCAACAAGTCCACATCAGATCCAGATCTGACACCGACACACCTAAGCCTGTTCATGGCCCTGTTCCAAACATGGAACCAGGCCCGTTTTCCACAACAGATACAAATCATCCGCGACGATATGATGCGGCTCAGTAAGATCAATTCCAAGGCCACTTATCACAAAGCCATGTCCTATCTCCATGCGCAGCGGTACATCAACTACAAACCATCTTACAATCCCCTAAAAGGAAGTCAAATCTCCTTTTTTCCGAAAGAAGAACCCCAGAGCAGTACAGCAGGCGAACCTGTTCAAAATATGGCCACAAGACCATTAAACGAGCCATATAATAAACTATCTAGTACTAATATTATCACAGATAATATCAGTACTCCCGCGCGAGAGAAAAAGGAAAATAGGAATCAAAAAATGGTCAGCTCAGGAATGCAAACCACCGAACTAACAAAAGAAAAAAGTTGCGCCAAAAAAGAAAAGAAAATTCCACCTGCTGTACATCAGGTGAAAGAATTCTTCCTTAGCCAACAATCCTCCATCCAAGAAGCCAATCGTTTCATCAACCATTACACTGCCAACGGATGGTTGGTCGGAGGCAAAAGCCCTATGATCGACTGGGAAGCGTCAGCAAAAAATTGGATCGCAAACTCAACCAAATATATCAACCATGCAACAAGCAATAAAACACCTCGAGCACAGCAGCTCCATAGCGCAACAAGCAAAAACTATTTCGAACCGCTATGACTACAATCGTGTACTACGATTTCTCGATCAGAAAGGTAAAGAGTTCTACGGTCTCAAGTTTCAACTGCAGCACGAAGACATTCCGACCATCTTGAAGTTAGCCGGTTACTTTCTTCAGGACACAGCACTTTGCGAAGATCACGGCATCGACCTTCGAAAAGGAATTATGCTCACTGGTCCGATCGGTTGTGGCAAGACCACGCTCATGAACCTATTCCGATTAATCTGTAACCAGGAAGACAGATTCGTCGTCAAAAGTGCGAGGGACATCACATTCGAATTCATACAAGATGGCTACGAAACCATACACCGTTACAGCCGTGGAAAGATTTACGCCAGCGAGTTTAAAAACTATTGTTTTGACGATCTCGGTACCGAGAAAAACATGAAGCACTACGGCAATGAGTGTAACGTATTAGCCGAGATTCTGCTCTCCAGATATGACCTCTTCATCGCTGGAAAGCTAAAGACACATATTACCACCAATCTGTCTGCTACCGAACTCGAAGAGGCCTACGGAAATAGACTCCGTTCACGTCTTCGCGAAATGGTCAATCTGATTGGTTTTGATATGAGTGTACAGGACAAGAGAAGATAACAAGACAACAGACATAATATCAGCGATTTAAATAATTTTTCAAAAGCATTAAATATTAAAAATTAACAAAATAATTCATATATTTGTTATGCGAACAATACCCAAAAAGAAATTAATATGTCAACTTCAATGTTTAACAATACGCCTAGCAGAGAGCAGGTGCAAGTCCTGTACAATTCAAGTCTTCTTGGGTGTTCGCAGCACTGCTGGGCTACTTATTTTAATTTTTCAAAAAGTTATGCGAACACCCGAGAAAAAAGAAGTAAGCATTCAACCAAAGGTTAGAAGCTTAAAAATCCAACCAACAATCAATTCCAATCGTTGGAGTGAAACAAAAGTTCCAATAATTACGCTAAGAGGCCTATGGCTTGAACAATTGGGATTTGCTCCTGAAAAACGAGTAAAAGTCATTACATCAGAAAAAACACTCATTATTCATTTAGACGAAGACTAATCGTATAAGCCGCCAAAATTCAATTTGGCGGCTTATACATCACTATTAATCCATAAAGTTCGTTAACTTGCAACAAGGTGAACAGTCACGATCAATCATTATAAATAAAGAAATGTAATTTTGCAACGCGCGTTGCAAAATTAGAAACCCCATCGAAAATGAGCGATAACAATCGAAAACAAAGAGGTAATAAGATTGAAAAAGTAATTTTTCCAATAGCTGAAAGTATATCAAATATGCCAGCAGACTATCAAAGCTTCATTGCTAGCCTTGTTGATACAATCCAAAAAGAACGCTTAAATGCAATCCTATCTGCTAATCAATCCATGATTGTTATGTATTGGCACATTGGTGATGCTATTATAAAACAACAAACATCGCAAGGCTGGGGAACTAGGGTTATCGATAGAATGGCGCATGACCTTAAACAAAACTTCCCGGACATAACCGGTTTCTCTCCTCGAAATCTAAACTACATGAAGAGATTTGCCGAATCATGGCCAAACCTTAATGATGTGCAAAACTATGTTTCAAAACTATCATGGCGAAGCAATATCACATTAGTAGACAAAATCAGAGATCCCGAGCTAAGACTTTGGTATGCTCATAAGGCCCTTGAAAACGGAATGAGTAGAGATATGCTTGTCTTTCAAATCGAAAGTCAGCTACACCTGAGAGAAGGATCCGCTGTAAGCAATTTTAACCAAGCCTTACCACCGATCAATTCAGATATGGCACAACAGAGCTTTAAAGATCCTTATATCTTTGATTTTATAGGTAATACAACATATATTCTGGAACGCGAATTAGAGCAATCATTAATTGATCACATCCAAAAATTTCTGCTTGAACTTGGACAAGGCTTCGCTTTTGTAGGCAGGCAAGTACACCTGGAACTTGGAGGCAAGGATTTCTATCTTGACCTACTTTTCTACCATATCAAATTGAAATGTTATGTTGTGATAGAATTAAAGACCGGAGAGTTTGATCCAGGTTATGTTAGCAAACTCAACATGTATCTTAATGTCGTAAACGACGCACTATGCCAACCTGAAGACAACCCAACCATTGGATTATTATTGGTAAAAAGCAAAAATAAACTAGTTGTAGAATATAGCTTAAACGGATTTAAAAATCCCATCGGAGTATCCAATTGGGAAAGTGATATAATAAACTCCCTTCCAGACAAAATCAAACAAAGTTTGCCGACCATAGAAGAAATCGAAAACGAATTAAAAGACGATATCCAATAGAAGGTTATAAATGTAAAAACCAGGCAACTTTTGGTCACTTCACAGTAAAACAAAAACCGAGGTATCTATCTAATCAAGAGTGTAGATGCCTCGGTTTTTAACCGCTTAAGAAAAAGCCTATCTTCCCAATGCCTTCCGACGCTCTATCTCAGCCTGCAGACTTTGGAACCATTCCTGGTACACACGAGGCTCATAGATCATCTGCTCCTTATTTTCTTTATTCACTTGACCCCAGTAACCGTTACGACTAGTTTCAGCCCCTTCATACATAGAGATCTTGACCTCCGTCACCTCATCATTCACACCCTCCACATAAAACATAGCCTTAGACGTATTGGCATCCTTCGACGTACCCGTCCAGAATCGTTGCGAAGCAGCATTCTTATTTTCGATACGTTTGTTGGCATTGATCAATCCCGTTTCCCGATCAGCACGTTCCACCATATAGCTTTCAGATTGCAGCAAGCTAATAATAGATTTGAAAACCATTTCTTGGCTAGAATCAAACTGCTTAGTTGTCATCATTTTCACTTCAGTAGGTGTACGTGTCACCATCTGTGTAGCACACGAACTCAATACAGCTACAGCAATCAATAGGGTAATAACTCCTCTTTTCATATATTTCTAAAAAATTCTAATAAACAATAAGACAGGAAGCGACAACTTTTAGAAAGCCGTAGCTACCACCGAATAATCCGATACGACATCATTCGCATCAAACGTAATGATCAAATCAAATGACCTACTGCTGCTGCTCTGACTAGCACGCTCACCCGCAAAGAAATCCGTCGATCCTGCTTTCTGCTCGACAGACATACGGTTGTAGCTCCATACCTCTAGATTCGATTTATTCTTAGAAACCAAATTTGGGGAGCCAAACAGTTTAAGGATTTCATCTTGTGAAGTTTCCCCTTTGATGACCTTAGACTTCACAACTCCCATGGTCAGATTACTCTTTTGCGCATTACCTTCGGTACCATACTTGTAACTATTACAAGAAGAAAGCGATAACACGAATAAAGCTGAAAGTATTATTTTATACATAGTTTAAAATTTTGGCAAACATATTTAATACAGATTATTAATATTTACGGCATACCGTAAGCGTAAATGAAAATATCTGCGTATCATAGCACAAAGGTTAAAACTAGCAATGCATCCTATGTACACAGTACAACATTTAACTGTGCACATACAATACACACATTATATGTATATTAGCTTTCTAAGACCAATACGAGTAAAATGGCCACCAATAAACACGCGATAATCCGTTACGAAGCACTAGATAGATGTTTTTCCAATAAAGGCAAAAAGTTCTTTATAGACGACCTCATAGCTTATGTTTCCGAAGCCCTGAAAGACTATACCGGTACCGATAGCAGTATATCCAGGAGGCAGCTATTCAAGGATATCGATTTCATGCGCAGCGAAGCTGGATTTCGAGCGCCGATAGAAAGTATAAAAGAAGGTAAAAAGACCTACTACCGTTACGAGGATATGAGCTATACACTGGCCATGCAGCAGATTAATCCTGTAGAAGCCGAATTATTAAAAACTACACTAGAAATGCTTGGACGATTCAAGGGATTGCCTCAATTTGATTATGTTCAGGAGCTCGCGCTAAAGCTTAAGAAGAGTTTTCAATTAGAAGATCTGGAACACAGCATATACTTCGATCAGAATGAATACCTCAAAAACCTCCACCTTTTAGGTGATTTGCTTAAATACATACAGCAGAAAAGTGTATTACAAGTAAAGTACAAATCGTTCAACCAAGATAAAGAAGAAGCTTTTGTATTTCATCCGTACTTTTTGAAACAATACAACAAGCGTTGGTTTCTCTTCGGACAGCGTGATTGCTTCAGCTCTTGGACAAATCTGGCTCTTGATCGCATAATCACTTTTGAACCAGCAGAAGGTATCGCATTTATTCCTCCGACGGAAACACATGATGTCTATTTCGAAGATATTGTAGGCGTAAGTAAACCTACTGATGCAGCATGTCAATTCATCAAAATAAAAGTCAACAACTCCCTTTGGCCATATATTTACTCCAAGCCTTTACATCCCTCTCAAACCGTAGTCGATAGAAAAGATGCATACACCACAATCCAACTGGAGTTAACGCCCAATTATGAATTTTATGCCCAGTTACTGGGGCTTGGAGCAGCGGTTGAAATCTTAGAGCCAATGGAGATACGAGCTGTAATTCGTCAAAAAATCAAAGAAAGTTTTGACAGGTATGAAAGCTAATTTATCCAGTGCACGTAGAGTGCATAGATGATCCAGATCTTTGTATCAATATGTCAAATGCAAAATTTGAAGTATTCGTGAGTTCAAGGAATTTGCAATACTATTTCAGGTTAAAGTCCGCTAATGGTGAGATTATTTTAGGAAGTGAAGGCTATACTTCCAGACAAGGATGTTTAAATGGGATTGAGTCAGTCAGGACCAACGCACCATACGACAGTCGCTATGAAAGGAAAGATAGTTTTCAGAACTATACGTTCAATTTGAAGGCGACCAATGGGGAAATTATTGGAAGAAGTGAAAACTATGTATCATCTACCGGGAGAGAAAACGGAATCGAAGCGGTCAAACGAGATGCTCCAGTGGCTAGAATAGTCGATTTAACTTAAACTCCCCTACATGACTTCCCTTCTTAGTAAATATTAGGAAGGGAAGTTTGATAAGCATTCAAATAGCCTAAAATTAGAATAGCTATAAATCTAACAACGTGTAAAATTAAAACGATATATATGATGCCCGAGGACAATTTGATCGAATTAGGTATGCACCTGTATAAGCAGCCTGTAAACTACAAATATTATGGTGCTGATACAGCTTTAACCGTTTTGTCCAATGACACACTGCAATTTTCACATCCAAGCATTTTTAATGATCCATTTGACTGTAATGTGTCATTGTTTGAATTTGAAGAAGAGACAGTAAAGTTACATATGAAAGATCTTATAAAAAGAGATAAGGGCAATAATTACGTAGAACAATTTAGGTTAAATAGAAATCTTACTTCTAAAATATTACCCGTTGCAAAAGAATTTATGCAGCATATATTCAATACTGAAAACTCAAACAGAGGTGTTACCTGCTTTTCAAAGAACAGTTTAAATATGCTCATGTGGGCGCATTATGCAGGATGTCATACAGGTGTATGCATAGGCTATGATCTTCTCATGCTAAGAGATTATATCGCACTTAAAAACAGTGAATCATGCTTAATACCAGTAAGATATCAAGAAAACATCGTGCCTGCTAAAAATTTTCAAGAAATGGAAATGCTGTATACATGGTTTGGTTCTAAACATGCTATGTGGCATTACGAAGAGGAAATACGAATGATATCAAGACCATTAATGTTGGATGAGAATAAAAAACACTATTACGAAATACCTACTGATATTATAAAAGAAGTGTACTTAGGGACATCACTTAATGCTGAAAAACGTGAAGAAATAGTGAAGCTTGTCAAAGATCGATTTCCCCATGTCAAATTATTCCAGATAAAACCAAACTATGATACTTTCACATTAGAGCGAGAAGAGATATCATTTTAATTTTTCAGAATTTAATTAGATTCCTAATATATTAAAAAAGAACAATCCTAACAGGATTTATATAAACCTTAACTAAGCGCCATGTCAGCTACATCTATCATACAGGCAATAAAACGTCTCAATAATCAAATCACCGCATTATCTAAGAAACAGTCCGAGGCCTATAAAAAGGAAGTAGACAAAGAGAAGCAAATAAATGATCTAGCAAAAAGACAAGCAGCAAGTAAGTCGTTAAGTACAGTTCAGTCGATTCAAAATCAAATTGCTAGCAAACAAAAAGAACTGATTCGTATAAAAGATGAAAAGCTAAAAATTGATAAACAAATATCAGGATTAAAGACGCAACTCTTCAGCGAACAGGATAAACTGTCCAAAACACAGCAACAGGAGAACCAAAAATCTCAAAAGAAGGAATTGGGGTTTTTAAAAGAAAAAGATCGACTAAATTCTAGAGAGCTTTCTCATATTCGCCAGTTAAACAATGAGCTACATCATCAGCAAACTTTATTTGAGGATTATGTAGTTCCCCAGGGGGACAAAGAGGTACAAGATGAAGCATTTTCCATAGATGAGCTGATTAACCTACACAAGCGAATTGATTCTATATTAGAGCACTTGACTAAATTAGGTTATGGACAGGAGATTATATTTGATGAAATAGAATCTTTAAAGAATAAAGCACAAAAAGTCAGTAAAAAAGATCTTGGACTAATACTCGTAGGACAATTGGTAAGCTATGGTTCTGGTTTAATTGAGCCCAGTCTAGCTGCGGAAATTTACCAAAAAGTGAATGATATTGTGTTAGAAAAATTAATAGAATAACATGATTACAGATTTAACCAAACATAGTTTCAAATGAGGTATACCTAAACACAAATTGAACACGTCCAATAGCAGCATTTTAAGTATATTTGGTTCCAACTGACAACAATCATTAAGTAGAGAATATGGCCAAATCCAATTTCCAGTTTTTACAAGAAGAATACGCCTTGCTGTATAACTTAGCACAAGCCGCTGAGTACAACCTATATCAAGATCCGGCTACATCCTTATTTAAGCTGAGGCAATATGGAGAGTATATGGCCAAGCAAATATTCGAGACTTATGGAATCGACTTGCCTGAAGATACAAAATTTCAAAACCTCGTATATACATTAAGAAATCAGGGCATTCTACCAAGCAATGTGATTGATCATTTCACGATTTTGCGTAAGCAGGGAAATGATGCCGTTCATGAATATGTCGGTACCACAGAAGACGCTACATCATCACTTTTTTCGGCTTTTAAGTTAGGGAAATGGTTTTATGAAGCCTATTCAATAAAGAACCGTGATATTTCCAATATCAGATTCAGTAAGCCAGAAAACTTAGATGCGCGTCACGCGCTACATATACTAGAAGAAGAAAACAAGGTTTTAAAGCAACAGTATGATGAGGCTATTGCGCAACACAAAACGGTTAGCGCAGAACAACGCCAGGCGTTAACAGAACGCGCTAAACGCTCTGCGTCCAAATTGGATATGGACGAAGCGCAGACACGTGAACTCATCGACCTTAATCTACGTAAGATTGGCTGGGAAGCCGACACCAAATTGTTAAACGCCAAAATTCATAAAACCCGGCCTGAACGAGGACGAAACATGGCTATTGCAGAATGGCCCGTATCAGGCGGTTATGCTGACTATGCCTTGTTCATCGGAACGAACCTCTATGCTGTCGTTGAAGCAAAAAAATATGGACAAGATATATCTACCAATCTTGATCAAAGCAAACGTTATGCGTTAAATATAATCCCACAAGACGGAGTCGATATCCTCGGGGATTGGGATGGCTACAAGGTTCCATTTCTCTATTCAACAA
Source organism: Sphingobacterium sp. SRCM116780 (assembly GCF_021442025.1). Taxonomy (NCBI): domain Bacteria; kingdom Pseudomonadati; phylum Bacteroidota; class Sphingobacteriia; order Sphingobacteriales; family Sphingobacteriaceae; genus Sphingobacterium; species Sphingobacterium sp. SRCM116780. The sequence goes on along the minus strand of NZ_CP090446.1, from coordinate 623,774 downwards.
ACGGAAGGGAATACCTACAACAGATTGCCACAAAAAGTGGCGTATGGTATCTCGACGTCCGTCAAAAATACAACAACTCCAGGTCGGTAAAAGGATTTCACAGTCCGCAGGACCTACAGAAAAAGTTAGAGCAAGACATTGCACTAGCAAATAAAAAACTAGAAGACAACTCATTAGATTTCCTACAGATAAAAACTGGACTTGGCCTACGCGATTATCAGATTAAGGCAATTCAAGCTGTAGAAAAAGTGGTCATCCATCATCCCGATACCAACAGAGCCTTATTGGCAATGGCTACCGGAACCGGAAAAACACGTACCATTATTGGACTGGCATACCGTTTAATACAGACCAATCGCTTCAAGCGGATTTTATTTTTGGTCGATCGCACATTATTAGCAAAACAGGCATTAGATGGATTTAAAGATTACAAAGTCGACGACCTAAAGAGCTTTAACGATATCTATCATATCGATGGTTTAAAAACTACATGGCCTGATATCGACAGCCGAATTCATTTTGCTACGGTACAAAGTATGGTCAAAAGGCTATATTATGGCGATAGCGATGGAAAAGCCCTTAGTATCGACACCTATGATTGCATTATTGTTGATGAAGCTCACCGCGGATATCTACTGGACAAAGAGATGGATGATGAAGAAATCTATTTCAAAGACCAGGACGATTACGTGAGCAAATACCGTCAGGTCTTGGATTACTTCGATGCATTCGCAGTTGGTCTTACAGCTACTCCAGCTTTGCATACTACGGAGATTTTCAATAGACCTGTATTCAACTACGGTTTGCGAGAGGCCGTATTAGATGGATATTTAGTAGATCAGGATCCACCGATTAAGATTACGACCCAATTGTCCGAAGAGGGAATTGTCTGGGAGAAAGGTGAAAAGCCTATGGTATATGACAAAGAAGATAACCAAATTATTGAATTAGATGAATTGGATGATGAATTAAAATTCGATATTTCAGGATTCAATAAACGTGTCATTACTGAGAACTTTAACCGAACAGTTCTCCGCGAATTGGTAAACCATATAGATCCGGATAGCGAAGCCAAAACTTTAGTTTTTGCAGCTACCGACGAACATGCGGACATGATTGTGAAGATCTTAAAGGAAGAATTTGACACTGCTGGTATCCCTATACCCGACGACGCTGTAATCAAAATTACAGGAAAATCGGATCAACCAGAAGATAAAGTAAAACGTTATAAAAACGAGAAATATCCTAATATTGCCGTTACAGTAGATCTTTTGACTACAGGTATTGATGTACCAAAAATCTGCAATCTGGTTTTCATGCGTCGTGTCAGATCTCGTATTCTCTATGATCAAATGATAGGTCGGGCTACACGATTATGCCCTGAGATCAACAAAGAAAGCTTTCGAGTCTTTGATGCCGTCAACTTATACGAAAACATTAAAGATTATACCGAGATGAAGCCTTTAGTCGTCAATCCTTCGGCCGATTTTACAACCTTAAGTGAGGAGTTTCGACATATACAATCGGAAGACAGAGCTGCGCAACAAGTAGACCAGATCATCGCTAAATTACAACGTAAGAAACGTGCTAAAGGTTTAGATACCGAAAAGATAAAGTATTTCACTGGAATGGATTCTATAGATGACTTTATTGAAAATATTCGAGAAAAAACTGTAGCAGAACAAATTCAAATCTTATCCGAAACGAATGAACTTTGGAAGTATTTAGACGAGTTCAGATCCGCTCCAGCACATCAGTTTTATTCCAATCACGCAGATGTATTGAGAGATGTTACCATTGGATATGGGGATTCAGAAAAACCCGAAGACTATATCGAAGGCTTTAAGCAGTTCTTAGAAAACAATCAAAATGAAATTGCAGCGCTAAAACTAATTGCGACATCACCTACACAATTAAAACGCGCCGATTTAAAAGAACTCATCTTGTTGCTGGACACCAAGGGATATACACTTCGTACGCTACGTGAAGCATGGAAAAACGCGAACAGGCAGGATGTAGCAGCCGATATTATTGCTTATATACGCACATTAATGTTAGGTTCCGTATTGGTGAGCAGAGAAGATCGCGTCAAACAGGCTTTTGACAAACTGTACCAAGAGCAAAGTTGGACCGTACCGCAAAAGAACTTGCTTCAACGTATCGAGAAACAAATGATTGCGGAAGCAATCGTCACCGTCGAAGATCTGGACAATGAACCTTTCTCCACTGAATATGGCGGTTTTGATCGGATCAATAAAAGATTTGAAAATCAGCTACCGGATATCCTGCAAAAAATTAATACTTACATGTATAACGGAAATCAAACGGCTTAATTTTGAAGCTACTTTGTCATCCTATCTATTGAAGAATAGGAATTTTAATAATTGAAAATAAAAAGAAAATACAACATATAACATGAGTGCTGAAGAAATTGCCCAAAAACTATGGAACCTCTGTAATGTCCTACGTGATGACGGAGTAACCTATCACCAATATTTGAATGAGTTAACATATATCCTTTTCCTTAAGCTTTCAGAGGTCAGGAAATTTGAAAATGAAATTCCAGAAGAATACCGTTGGGAGAGATTCAAATCTATAAAAGACAACAAAGAGCTATACGACACCTATCGTGAGTTACTGGCAACGATTTCGGCCAAAACAGATAATGCAACTATAAAAGAGATCTATACCAATGCTTCTAGTATGCTCCGCAAGCCCGTTAACCTGCGCACATTGGTGACTGCTATTGATGGTATCGATTGGTTTGAGGATACAGAGAAAGATCAGATTGCGACAATCTACGAAGAACTGTTAGAGAAAAATGCCAACGAGAAGAAATCTGGTGCTGGGCAATATTTCACACCTCGTCCTTTGATCAATGTGATGGTTGATCTCATGGTGCCCAAGATTGGTGAAAAATGGAACGACCCCGCAGCAGGTACTTTTGGGTTTATGATCGCAGCAGACCATTATCTCAAAGAAAAAACAGACAACTATTTCACGCTAACGGAAAAAGATAGACAATTTCAAAAATACGAAGCTTTTTCAGGTTACGAGCTCGTACAAGACGCTCACCGTTTGGCACTAATGAATGCCAAACTACATGGTATCGAGTCGCCCATAGCACTAGCAGATACTTTAAGCCAAGAAGGCGAATCCTTCAAAGGATACGATGGTGTATTAGCCAATCCACCTTTCGGAACGAAGAAGGGAGGTGAACGACCAACACGTACGGATCTAACGTTCTTAAGTTCCAATAAGCAACTGAATTTCTTACAGCATATCTACCGCTCGCTTCATAAGGATGGTAAAGCACGCGCTGCTGTAGTATTACCAGACAACGTATTGTTCGAAGACGGTGACGGTTTAAAGATTCGCCGCGACTTGATGGACAAGTGTAATCTACATACCATACTACGTTTACCCACAGGGATATTCTATGCTGCAGGTGTCAAGACCAACGTTTTATTTTTTACTCGAGAGAAAACCGAAACCGGCAACACCAAAAACGTATGGGTCTACGATATGCGTACCAATGCACCAAGCTATGGCAAGCGTACACCATTTACGCGTGCAGCATTTGCCGATTTCGTAAAAGCATATACTGGAGGAACTTCTATTGATGAAGTCAAAGAAAACTGGCAAGGTAATATTGACGAAGCTAAACGTGCAGAAATAGCCAAAGATGACAAGCGCTGGCAGGTCTTTACGAGAGAAGCAGTAGCGGCCAAAGCGGATTCGCTAGATATTGGCTTAATAGCAGATACTTCACTCACTAGCAGCGAAGATCTCGGAGAACCAATCGATATTGCTAAAGAAGCTATGTCGGAGCTGAATGCCATTAATAAGGAATTGGAAGATTTAATCAAGGAGTTGAGCTAATGGAAAAAGTATTGCCGAAAGGCTGGGTAGAGACGGAATTGGGATCTGTAAGTGAAATAGTAACAGGAAACACTCCTTCAAAATCTGTTACAGAGTATTATGGGGATGATATACTTTGGGTGAAGCCTGGGGATTTTCATGGACAAAAGATCATTTTTAAAACAGAAGAAAAATTAAGCGAATTAGGTTTTCAAAAATCTAGAAAAGTTCCTGCTGGTTCTATCTTGGTAACATGTATTGGTAATTTGGGCAATATCTCAATGGCATCTGAGGATTTAGCAACAAATCAGCAAATTAATTCTATTGTTATACCTCATGATAAACTGAGTAGAAAGTATATTTACTATTATTCATTAACACTGAAAAAATGGCTTATTGATAATTCTACCTCAACCACGATTTCGATGGTCAATAAGTCTGTTTTTGAGAAAGCTCCAGTAGTATTCCCCCCACTAGCCGAACAAGAACGTATCGTCACTAAACTGGACAAACTCTTTGCCCAACACGAAAAGATAAAAGCAGCACTTGACCGTATTCCGCAATTACTAAAAGATTTCCGTCAGCAAGTGTTGACGCAGGCAGTCACCGGAAAACTAACTGAAGAATGGCGTGAAGGAAAGGATTTGGAAGAGTGGACAACCCCTATGCTTAAGGATGTTTGTTTTGGATTTAAGTATGGATCATCTTCTAAATCGGATGATGAAGGGAACGTTGCAGTTCTAAGAATGGGAAATTTGCAAAACGGAAAACTTGATTTATCAGACTTAAAATATTCAAATAACATGGCCGAAATCCAAAAATACTTTTTAGAATCAGGTGATGTATTATTTAACAGAACAAATAGCCCAGAGTTGGTGGGGAAAACTTCAATATATAAGGGGGAAATTCCTGCTATTTATGCAGGCTATCTAATAAAAATTGAAAATGATAGAACTATTCTAGATTCTGATTATTTGAATTTTTACATGAATACCCCCCAAGTTAGGACTTGGTGTAATGAGGTAAAGTCAGACGGTGTTAGTCAATCAAATATAAATGCTAAAAAATTAGCCGATCTAGAGATCCCACTACCGACTCTCCGAGAACAACAAGAAATCGTTCGTCGTGTTGAAAGCTTATTTGCTAAAGCAGATGCTATTGAAGCGCATTATCAAGCGCTAAAAGAGAAAATAGATAGCTTACCGCAAGCTTTTCTACACAAAGCCTTTAAAGGTGAATTAGTTCCTCAACTTCCTACAGATGGAGATGCAAAGGATTTGTTAGCGGAGATCATCGCTCTTAAAAATGAATCTAAAAAGAGAAAATAACAACATATAATCAGTAGCCGGTACCAGGCTACTGATTAGTATACTATCCTAAAACCAATAATGAAAATTAAAAATATTTATATTTCCAAATGGAGAAACATACCAGAGCAAAAAATATTTTTTGACACAGATCTCACTTCTTTAATCATAGGCCAAAATGGATTAGGTAAATCTAATTTACTAGAAGCTATGACCTTAATTTTTGTGGCTATTGCAAATACAGATACAGATTTAAATCTCTCTAATTTTGATAGTAGATATTTTTCTTTTGAAATAGAATATCTACTAAAAAACAGGAGTATTATAATCACATACGGAATCAATAGTACCTATCAAATTAAAATAGACAACCAAATTTATAAAATAAGAGAAATTAAGGATGGTATAGACCATTTTGATCACAAAATTCTTTCTCGAATAAATGCAGACCTAATTCCAGATCATTTTGTAACCTATTATTCTGGTCAAAATAAAAGATTAGAGCAAATACTTCAAAAATTTGAAGCTATATATATAAAAGGTTTGAAGGCTAATAAAGAGACTTCGTTTCTGACGAATAGAAGAAAATTCATGTACTTAAAAAACTTTCATTCACCAATATTAATGTTAGTACTGTGCATCTTCAAAGAAGTAGAAAAAGTAAGTGAAAAATTATATTCCAAAAAAGTTTCAAATCTATTACAATATCTAGGTATTGAGTCAATTAATTCATTTTCTTTAACCTTGAACAGTCCTGAATGGATTAACAAAAAAAATCCTCATAAAACAAGTGAAGAAGAAAAAATTGATAATCGATTTACAGAGTTTATTCATATGTACTTAGAAGATGAAGAAAAATATGATTATCCATTTTGGAACCTTAAAAGCTCAACTGATAAATTATTAAAATGCTTAGCATATTCATGTGATTTAATTTCTTACGATAATGCGGATGATATTAAATCTATATCAGATTTTAAAGAAACGATCGAGTTTAATAACATTCAAATAGAAGAATTCAAAGAACATATCATAAAATACTTTGATACGCCTTTGGAATTATTTTATGCATTAGAAAGTTTAGTCTTATTAGATATTCTTGATATCCAAAATGATTTAAAATTTGAAATAATAAAAAAGGCTACTTCAACTGAAGCAAATAATCTATCTTATGAATCCCTAAGTGAAGGAGAAAATCAATTGTTCATAGTATTGGGGATTGTTTTAGTGACAGGAACTGACGAAACGGTATTTCTATTAGATGAGCCTGACACCTATTTAAACCCCAAGTGGCAGCGAGAATACATCCATTTATTAGAAGATTTCAATCTAGAAGACGATGATTCACATATAATCGCCACTACCCATAGCCCTTTATTAGTCCAAAATATCGAAGGCATGGAAAATTACAGATATGACCTTATACTATTATGTCGAAATGAAGATGGTACAATTCAATTAGATCAGAATGAAAATGTAATGCGTAATTGGAGAATTGACCAGGTTTTAGCAAGTAAGTATTTTGACTTAATAAATACTAGGCCTGCTAATATGGATTCATTTATGGTAAAAAGATCAGAATTACTTAGTAAAGATAACTTGACTCCAGAAGATTATTCCTTTTTAAAATCTATCGAGGAAAATGATTTATTGCCAAGTGGAGAAACTTTAAATGATTTCAAAGCTATGCATTTAATTCACAAAGCTGTTAAAAGATTACCTAAAGAAAATGATTAAAATAAATAAAACCCTAATTATAGATTCAGAAAGGTATCTTACAGGTAAGTACAAAGGAGTGCAAAAGTGGAAAAAATATCAATTAGATGCAAACAAACATTATGCTTCTGCAAGTGCTATAGCATACAATTTCGGCTCTGGTTATGAGGTTTTTAGACAGGAACTTTTGAATGATCAAGGTCCAAAATGCTGTTATTGTGAGAAAGGTATTGAAAATGGAGAAATTGAACATTACAGACCTAAAGGCACATGTCAACAGGCACGCGGAGGAGCAAAAATAAACCCAGGATACTATTTTTTAGTTTACAGATGGAAAAATTTATTAATCTCTTGTGGAGAATGTAATGCAAGTGGGCAAAAGGGTATTTTATTTCCAATAAACGGACCTTCTAGAGCCACCTGTCTAACAGAGCTAGATCAAGAAGATCCAGTAATAATTAATCCAGCATTTGATGCTCCTGAAGATCATATCACTTTTAATGAAGATATTCCCGTAAGAATTACTGATAGAGGGCAAGAAAATATTGATATTTTTAAGTTAACAGACCGAGGAGATATTGCAAATAGCAGAAGAGATCGATTTATGTTATATAAAAGAGAGAAGCAGTTATTAAATGCAGGCTTATTAACCTATATCGAAGAAGTTGAGGCAAAACGTATTATTAAAAATGCTACGAAAGATAAACATCCATTTTCTGGAATGATAAGAGCCAATCTAAAAAAGGGAATATTATAATTTAATCATGTCAGACCCAAGATATCAACTATTAAAAGACTTTCAGGCCGAGTGGCCATACGAACGTATTCAGCGTATGACCCTTAAAGAATATACTAATCGAAATAAAAATTCCTTTTGCTATTGGTTAGAAGCCAAATCCAACGACTTGGGAAGTATATGGGGTGGTTCTTCTTTTAAATTCGGAATTTACGAAAAAGATCAGAAACACAAAATATATAATACCCGTGGTAGAAAGAGTGACAGCGAATATGCATGGTATGCGAAATACGGAAGCACCAGAGATGAGGCTTTTGAGAAAGTCAAATCTTTACTCATTGAAATATTACATACTGTTAAAAAGAAAGATTACACAGCTATTGATGGTATAGATCTTGGGGATACTATAAAATGGAAGCTTGCTTTCATTTACAGTGATTTTCAAATCCTGAATGTATTTAGTAAACCAAAGCTAATCAATATTTGTAGAGAGTTAAAGCTACCGTTAGATAAAAAGGATACATTTTTTGAGTTACAAGACCGAATACTAAAGACCAAACCAACACATCAAGATTATTTTGTATTCGGAGATCAGTTTTGGAGAAATATCGAACCTTCAAAAGAACTTATAGAAACGTTGACTGCATTGCAGATTAATTTGACTGAATACTTCGAGGTGTTAGATAAGTTGATGGAAGAACTGGATATTCAGCGAGATTCTGAGAAGATATATTTCAATTATGAGGGGCCCAAAAAGCTGATTCTAGGAATCGGTCAGCGTTATATTTTTAACTTGGATACCGAGGGATTTCGCTTCATAAGTAATGAACCGGTTACAGATCGTTATGAGAAGTTTGATGGAATACCAACAGCTTTTTTGAATCGTACCCCAATTATAAAAGACATTGAAAAAACAATAGAAATTATATCGGCTTCTGCTGGTAGCATACTTTCAAATACGATAAAATCTGGCTTCCTGAAGCATGACAAGACGGATTTAAGAGAAATGGCTTTCAATAAGTTATTTCGTAATCAAGTATTTAATCTATTAGTACCTGAACAAGAACCTATATCAACTTCAAGTGACACTATCATGAACTTCCCTCTCAATCAAATCCTTTTTGGCCCTCCAGGAACTGGAAAGACGTATAATAGTATAGACAAAGCTGTAACCATCACAACTGGTAGATCAGGAACTCACGCCGAAAACAAAGTTGAGTTTGATCGACTACGAAAAGAAGGACAAATTGAATTTGTTACCTTCCATCAAGGATATTCCTATGAAGATTTTATGGTCGGCATAAAGCCGAATGCAGATACAGAGCAATTGACTTTTAGGCCGCACAAAGGGATTTTCTATAAAATAGTAGAGAAGGCGAAGGCAAACCACATTGCTAATAAAGATAAGAAGACGGAAATACCCTCCTTTGAAAGAACCTTTGATGATTTGATAGCGCCGCTTGAAGACGGACATCATGTTGAAATACCGATGAAGGGAGGCAATGCATTTACTATTACAGACGTTGATAATGGTACCATCCGTTTTAAAAAACCAAACGGTTCCGAACGCCATACATTAAGCGTCGATACATTAAAAGCGATTGTAGAAGAAAAAAGAGAATTCCATTCAGGTCTAGGCGCTTATTATAAACCGCTCGTAGAGTTAATACACAGCAAGCAACAACCAGTTGCTGCTCCAACCCCTTTAAAAAATTATGTAATCGTTATTGACGAAATCAATCGTGCCAATATATCTAAGGTCTTTGGCGAACTGATCACCCTGCTCGAAGACGACAAGCGCATGGGGGCAGAAAATGCACTTTCCTTAACCTTGCCAAATGGCGAACCTGATTTTAGTATTCCACCTAATGTGTACATTATTGCTACTATGAATACCGCCGATAAATCGATTGCTTTAGTAGATATAGCGCTTCGCAGACGTTTTGAATTTGAAGGACGTTATCCAGATTATAATGTACTTGAAGAGCCGTCTCGGACTATTTTACATAAAATCAACGATGCCATATATGCACGTAAGAAAACTGCCGATTTTCTTATCGGGCATGGCTATTTTATGAAAGGGGAACCACTAGACACAGTATTGCTCAAAAAAGTTATTCCTCTGCTGATGGAATATTTCTCTGGACGTACAGAAGAAGTTCAAGCTATTTTAAAGTCAGCTAATATTAACGCAGAATATAATACGCAGCGTTACATCTGGATTGTAGACACGATTACAGGCAATGAAATCCATAACTAGTTACGAATTCGGTCAATCTTTTGGCATCACTTCAAGAAAGATATTGGAGCAATACCTTTATGCAGTTTGGAATTCACACTATAGTTATGAGGAAGAAAGTGCAATCTCGAAAAATATAACAGAGAATATCCAATCCCGACAAGGTATACTCCGCTTTGATGGTAATACAGCTCGAGCAAGAAATTTCATTGGGTTTATTCAAACCGAACACGAATCCATCGAGATATATCCGAAAGTATTTCGCGAAGCTGATATGGAGAAGCGTATGATGCTCCAGCACCTCTTTTATTGGTTTGACTATTGCCGAAAGTGGAAATTTCCGTTTACTAACGTAAATCTGAGTGATTTACAAGATGTCGATCTGCCAGAATTGATCATAAATCTAATTGCCAGTCAGTTATATGAGGTTATCTCTACAAATCCCATTTCACTTTATCAAGATATGGAAGAAGCGATGTCAAAACCTAAAGGCTCGCTAAACTTCAGCCGTTATATTTCAAATAGCATGGCCAATGGTAACTTTCATATGTTAGAATGTGACCACCAACCAATGGAATATGATAATAGACTCAACAGAACCATTAAATATGTTGCACGGTTATTATTATCAAAAACTCGATTTCACGAAACCCGTCAGAAACTCGACGACATTATTTTTTTGTTGGATGAGGTAGAAGATCAAGTCTGCAACACCACTTTTTTAGACAATATTCCAATCAGTCCATTTTATCAGGAATACCAAACAACAATCGGCCTTTGCCGTATGGTGTTAGAACAACATATCTATAACCACCATTACGAAGATTCAAAACATTGGTCGTTACTTTTACCAATGGAATACGTATTTGAAGATTTTATCGCAGGGTTCTTAGAAAGACATTTTTCGGAAGACTGGGAAGTGAAATATCAAAAGTCAGAAATGTATTTGACCGACCAACAAATATTTCAAATGCAACATGATATTTTTTTAACATCCAAAAAATATCGGAAAGCCAAAATTATCTTAGACACCAAATACAAGTTACGAGGTAGTTTTAAGAATGATAAGAAAAGAGGGATAGCCCAAAGTGATTTGTACCAAATGACATCCTATGCATTCAGGAGAGGGATTAATAATGTAGTGCTTTTATACCCAAACCAATCTGATTCGATAAATTCTCCTGATGTATTCCATATTTCAGAACCAAGCCTTTCTCAAGTTATAAAGGTCACTGCTGTAGAAATTCCATTCTGGTCGAGTACCGGCCACCACAATATACACTCCCAACTTTACTCCACTTTGAATAGTTTACTGAGTAATTTTTCCTAAGTCTATTTTCTAGGTGATAAGACTTGTCTTGTTTGAAGCTATACTAAAAGCAAATCCTCATCCTCCTTCAGCAAAGAATGACGTCAATCCAAAGAGGCACTCCCCATGTGTGTTCAATTCCCAAGGTATTAGAATGTTTTCTCCTAAAACAGGAACTGGTATTAAACATAGGTTTCTCAATAGCGTCTTCTTAGATATTTACTGACCAATACGTTGAATCTGTTCTGGACATTCGTGCTTTCCAAATCAAAAGAGATAATCTCGTCATACATTCTATTACAAGAGATTAATAGTTTAGATTCAACTTTTTTCAACCAATCTAATGATGACGCACGATCAATACCCATGTATTCTTCGTTTTTAAATGTCCAATAAAGATAAAAAATCACTAGTTTAAGTATAGCTTGATCATTAAGTGTCTTAATATCTGAATACATTTTGATTGCCTGATCGATATTGTATTCTTGATTATCATAATCCATAACGAAAGTTTCTCTCGGATACCCCATTTCAACAAAATCATCAAAGAATAACACATGTTCTATGCAATTGCATATTGTTAGAGCAAAAGCTTTAAATACATCTTGCGAGAACATCTGAAAATAGTCAGCGGTATTTAAGCCCTTAGATCGTAATTGTAGATGCAAAAGCTCATGGGTAAACAAGCTCTTGCTATACATTTTATCTGTCAGAATATACACATCACTATTTTCATCTTGATAGTCTAGTTGATAAAACTTGTAATCATCATTAACACCAATTCTAAACTGGTTAACCATAGATTCCCACAATGTGTAATTGCGGTCATCGATGAAATATCGTCTTATATCTTCCTCTGTTAAAAAACCCATTTTCTACTTATATATTGGATTCAGTACACTTCCTAAAGCGCACACATACATTATATTCTACATTGACGAATTTACTGAATAATTTCACCAATCTATAAGTTGTGTGGTCAAATGAACTCAAATTGTAACGGATACTAAATTAAAGGAAGGAAATAAGGCATTCCTCGTCCTCCTTCAGCAAAGAATGCCGCCAATCCAAAGAGGCACTATATGATTCAGCCAGATATTAAAAAGGCATCATATAGAGCCTCTTTGCCCTTCGGGTGCTAACGCAGATTGTCATTATCCTTGCAGTTCAGTCCTGTTCCATCCACCGTCGCCTCGAATTTGGCTCGCCTGCAGATCGCTCGGGCTGCGGTGTCATCGGTGGCCAACGCTACCATCGTCCATTTCCCTCAGCAAAAAATAGTGCCAATCCTGTAGGCACTATGAACCCAATACCAAAGTCCAACAGTCATAGAGCCTATCAGCCCTACGGGTGCTACGCAGATTGTCACTATTTTTGCCGATCGGTCATTACCTCATCGCCGCTACTCCAGTGCACACGGAGCATCGCTTCGGGGCGCCTACATTCCACTACGCTCCATTATCGGCTACGTTTGCTCAGCACCGCGTTCACTTTCATAGCAGCTTTCCACTACATACCTAGGCACCTTGTGTTGGCGAGCTTTCGGCTGTCACTATTTTTGAAAAGGCCAAAACACATCCATCGTCCCACCCGCTTCAAAAATACCGCCAACCAATCTCACCAACATATGCTGGCCCCCGGTACTTCGTACCTCTCGGTCCACCACCCTCGCTCAACTCGCAGACGGCGAGCAAGTGCATCCGTACTTGTGCAACCCGCTTCGCTCATTGCACAAGTACGAAACGACAATGTAATACTAAACCCGAACGGAAAACCTCTCACACCCTGCGGTACATGCCCTCTCTTCCTACGTCATCACATCCATACACCTCAGCCCCCAATGCAAGAGGTATATCACCTACGGCTCATACCACTTGCGAAAAAATTGGAGGTACTGCGCGATAGAAAGGCAAAAAAAGGAAGTAAAATTAATTGAAGAGGGCTAAACAGCAAGATCAAGCCAAGGTTTTAAACAAAATCTCCATCCGCCTACGGCCGGATAGTATTTTCCTTAAAAAACTTGCTTTATTAGCCCATCTCAATTGAAACAGGAGACTTTCTTTTTTTTCCTTTTTTCTTTTGGAGTAAAGCTCTTTTTTATGAGTTCTGCTCACAGAATTAAGCATTCATCAAATGAAGAAAATTATCTTCATAAACAATAAAAGCCCGGCACAACACCGAGCTTTTATTAAATTGAATAAAGCCACCACAACTTCATTTCTTTCTTTTGGTCAGTGACCCGAGTAATAAAGATACACAAAAACTAACAGCAGCACCAATCGCAGCCAGCAAAATAGTTTTCAAGATATCACCGACGATCAACGCAGGATAAGCACCCAAAAGTAACCCTCCAAAAGTACCGTGTCCAATCGCAGATCTATTCATCGTTCACACCCTCCGCATCCTTATTCAAGCGCTTATCATCCACCGTCACCTGACTAATAGCCGAGATTACCCCTCCAGCAACTGCCAAATATCCACCAACTGTAACAATAGCTGCAGGCAATGCAACTGGAGCTGTCAATATAGCTCCGCCAATTGTCGCCACAACAATACCAATATTCCGCAGCATCTTAAAAAACTTCGGAGTAGGAGCCTGAGCTCGTTCAACTACATTCATAAATCCCCCTTTCTTTTAATCTCCAAAAACACAGAATCACCAGCATCAATCGAAGCATAAACCATTTCCTTAAACCGATTAAAAGCCTTTACTGACTCTAATCCTTTTCCAATACCTGTAAGTTGATTAACAGGTGCAATACAACCTCTCAATTCACTTAAAGCATCATTAGCAGGATGAAACAAAATCTCACTACGTCCATCAACATCCTTTAGCAACACATGCCACTTAAACCGCTTACTGTACCGCTTCGTCAACGGATACATTCCTTCCGGAATGCAAGAATTACTACGGACATTATCTAACCAGGGCAACTCAATCGCATAACACACAAATTCACCACCGATCCAAATCTCACCATTAGTACCCTGACCATGATAAGTCCGCAATAATCGTACAACCATTACACGCCCGTATCTACAGCAACCAAATTCAGCGCGTTAAAAGCACCATTATTCAAGGAATAGAACGAACCATTCACCTGCTGAAGGAATTCAATACCGAACACCAAAAACAGCGGCTTAGTTGACCCCGGTACCCCAAGGTCATTGCTTAACATCGTCAGAGCCGTATTTACGTTGTCATAAGGTAATTCAGCCGTACTTGATTGAGCCAGAACAAAGGTCTCGTTCTCAAAATCGACTTCTACACCAGCAGAAATAAAGCGAAAATGCGTCGTCCCACCAGGAGCAACAATTTGACTTCTCGGATTAAAGCTCGACACATTAACATCCATTACTCCACCCAAACGATCAATTTCAAATGTAAAAGGAGCATACACTGTCGCTGATAAGCTCGCATTTCCATTGAAGTCAAAACTCTGCAGTAAAATCAATTCACCGTCCAGCACATTACGCTGACCACGATCACTCACCGCATCCGCTTTGATCACCGCCATCATTTTCTTAACCAAGCGCGAAATCATACGCGAATCCTGCGTCTTATTCAATACCGGTCGAATCGCCGTACACAAAGCCTTACTCGCTTTCCCCGCTCTTCCAAACTCCTGGGCATTCTCACGTGTACGCTGAAATTTCGGATCGTTCATAATACGATCCCGATCCACGCCACCTTTCTGACGGGCCAAATACCCGTCCTTACTTTTGTAAAAGGTAATATCCCCGATAGTACCTTTTAATTTGATAATACTAGATTGTCTTGCCATTTCTCTAAAATTTAACCCACCACCGCTGCAGCAATTGTGAAAACCTAAGACAAATCTTATCAAAACAATCTATACGAAAAAAAACATGCATTCCATATAGCGTTAATAGACAAGGACTAACAAAATCAAACCATAAATAATTCGTAAATTGCAACAACGAATAGCCACCAATACAAATCACAACTTGTTACCAACTTGGCAGCAGCAAAAATTAGTCAGCTGATGTAGTTAATCAGTGTATCCGCAGTAGAGATAAAGAATACATAATGTATTGGTATGAAAAGAATTTGTATTTACCCCAAGGACATCGCAAGGATCACTGGTAAGAGCTACCGTCAGAGCCTACGCATCTACAACGCCATCAAAAAGAAATACAGTAAAGAAGCTCATCAGCTAATAAGTCTAGATGAGGTATGTAAATATCTGGGACTAGATCCCGATCAAATAAAACTAAGTTTATAAAAAGGTTAATCGTACTTTTCCCGTAACTCTAACTTTTTTATCCTAGATCTAATGGCGCCAGGGTTACGTTGAAATATCTCTGCTAATTCCTTAGTATTGATACCATCACAAAATAGCTTTTCAAGTCTCTCGTCATCGTCAACGGACCAAGGCATATATGCTTGGGGATAAAGCTTCCTTTGTTCTTCATAAAGCAGATCGTTTGAACTCTTACTGAATTTCACACCCAATTCGGTTTTCGGTTCTTCTTTATGTTCTGCAGGACCATTTTCAATACCCCTCCAAACATTATCTAATAAGCTGGAGCGTGAAACAAACTTCATACGGTCAATCTTATCAATTTTCGCTATTGATCTATTTAAAGCATCCCTTAAGCCCCTAGCATTTTCAATAGGTATTCGGATCCTCTTGTGATCCAATCGACCATCTGTTGGGTTGCTTTCAGCAATAATTAGATAAAAACACTCATCGATACTCATAACAATATTGAAGATATATTCATTCATGCCGATATTCACATGATCACTAAAAAGGCTTTTATGTCCCATAATAAATAGTTAATTGGTGTACAATCAAAAAGTAGTAATACCAAATCTAATGAATTAATACGAAGAAGACTAATAAACAGCCATCTACATATGCAAATACTAGCTCAATCCTGCCTTATTCCGCAGTTCATTTCGTATCTTTGTATAAGAGAATGGAAGTAGGAATATTATAAAACGGATTTAGCGAGACCCTTTCGAGACCCGCAAAATCAAGTGTTTATAAACAGATAAATTTCAACGCGTTACGAGCAAGGTTCGAATCCCTCGCTCTCCGCCATAATAAAAAGAAAGCCCGATGTCAATCGGGTTTTGTTGTTTATGGACTTTTGCAAACAGCGTTTGAACAAAAGAGCATAAACAACAAAAGGAATGAGCGTAGCGAATGGCTTTATTTTTATATGAAGCCTCCCCCTTTAGGGATCATGAAATAATCCTTGCTCTCTACTAAAGGGTCTTTATCAGAAGGAACTTTTTTTATATTTTTAGATAGTTAATTAGATTCCTCCTATCCTATTTCTTTAATATAATTTATCAAATCTGTTTTTGCAGCCAATTCAAATTTTTGTTTTAGGCGGTACTTGGTCATCCGTACACTTTTGGGTTCGACATTCAGTAAATTGGCAATCATTTTTGTATCCATTCCAAGGTAAAGATATGCGCAGTACTTAAGATCTAAAGATGTTAGTTTTTGTTTCGCTTGCTTATTTAGGTTATTGAAAAAATCAGGATGCATTTCCTGAATATGGAATTTTGCTTTTTCAAAATCATTATCCGTGAGCGTTTCTTCCCTTATTATCTGCTGAATGTTTACAGGTACCTGGTTAGCAAGTTTTTGTTTCAATTGCTGTAGCACATTGTTTTTATGTTCCAGATGCAACTTATTTGCCATTACCTCATTCTGCAATTTTTGTTGTTGCAGTGTCAACAACTCCTGCTCAGCTTTTAAACGAGCCTGTTCTTCTCGTTCATATTTTATCTGTATGGTCGATTCGTTCTTTTGAGCAGCAAGCTGTTTCTCTCTAGCTAAAGAATACCTAAGATTGAAATGATAGGAACGAAACATAAAAACAGTAGTAAGTCCACCAATGCCTATGAGGGCTATTAGAAGATATTTTTGTTTTTTCTGATTGGCAGTTTTTTCCTGTAATGATTCTATTTCCTTTTCTTTTTTGCTAAGTTCAAATTGTGCATCCAGTCTTTTAGTCACTTTTCCTGATTGTTCATCAAAAAGCAGATTACTATATTCCGTAATTTTTTGCTGATATCCGAGTGCTTTTTCATAATCTCCTTTTTTTGTACTCAGCTTAACTAAAGAGGTCAGCACATTTATAAGGGTATGATAATAAGGTTTTTTCATTTTCATCATCTGCTGATAGGCTGTTGTCAGGTAACTTTCAGCGGCCTGAAGATTATTCTCGATCATACTGAGCTCGCTGAGCATACCATAGCTACTGGCAACTATTTCGTTATTACTTGAGGGCGATATGCGCAATGCTTCTTTTATATTGTCACGTATTTTCTGTTTAATTAGGGGATCATTGGTATTGTAATATTGCAGATAATAACTGGACTTGTTGTTTAGACAGTGGGTGTAAGCAGTGTTCGTTACCTGTCCTGGATACTGATGGAATAGGTCTATTGCCCTATCAAGTGGATCCATAATACTGTCCAGATACCTTTTTTGTCGTGTGTCCTCATAGCGAAAAGTGTATACTACAGATAGGGCGGAATAAATCATTACCAACGCATTTTTATTGGAAGATTTTTGGGCAAATGACAACGCTTTACGGATATACATCAAAGATTTTTGTTCATCATTCCATTCTGTGTAAATGCCGTAAAGGAAATAATAGATACGAGCAGTAAGAAGTGGCTCCTTCTCCTGATCAGGGATATTGGAGAGTGCCAGTTGAAGATATTTTAATGTATGTTCACGGTCAAAAAGAGTGCTATATAGTATGGCTGAAGCATAATGAGCATAGGCCAGACCTAAGGTATTTTCTTGTTTTTTTGCTGACGCATATGCCTTATCAATATATTCTTTTGACTTATCAAAGTTTTCTGTATTGGTATTTACTGTTTTTAAGACTGAGTTCTGCCATCTGTATAGCTTCAGCATCATTTTCGTTGGAACGATACCAGTCTGCTAGTTGTTGTTGAACAGCAACTGCTTGTTCAGGTGTCGGGTTTGTATTCAAGATATGGCGTAAACTATCTACAAAACGTTGTTGTGCCTGAATGCTAATCGAAAAAAAAATGAAAAAGGTGAGTTGAATGATTTTTTTCATATCCAAATGTACAGAAATCTGTAGTCATTTTTAATGACTACAAGAATTATCCATTATAATTTAAAAAAATACAACACATTGATTTTTAGATAATTATATTTAATGTAGATGTTTTGTAGTAGTTCGATTTCACTGCTGTAAGAATTCTGTAGTCATAGAAGAATAGGATTATGAAAGGTCATCATGCATTTTTGTTTCATCGATCTTTACAAATAAATCATAAATATCATGAACAACAAAACGCTTTCGATCGTATCTTATATCCCTCTTATTGGGTGGCTGATTGCCTATTTCAACGGTAAAGAAAATGCTAATAGTTTTTTAAAGTATCATCTGAAACAATCGTTTGGACTACTGATTGTAAGTGTGGTCTTTAACATTGCACTGGCTATTGTGATAACAATTCTACCAGCTCTATCCTTTTTAAGCCTAATTTGGATTTATATTTATTGTGTTAATGATTATTGGTATCATCAATGCAGCTAATGAAGTTCAAAAACCATTGCCTTTGATAGGGAAAATGTTTGAAAACAAATTTTCTTTCATTGGGTAATCGTCTTGAAATCGTTGCTATATCTAATAGCATTTTTAAAAACGTTAAAATAAATATTATTAAAATGAAAAAAACAATTGGTGTGTTTCTCATTCTCATCGGTTCTTGTCTGGCTTTCATCATGAAAGTTGGTCCAGCGAAAGAAACTGCGTGGATGTTTATTTATGGAATCTGGCCATTAATCCTTATCGCTGGTATTTTGCTGATAACAGGTTTAGTATTATATAACAGAAACAGATAAAAACAATCATGATGAATGAGTATAAGTGCTATCAGGAAATAAGTTCCAAAGTTTACAAGAAAGCAGACTGGAAGCGACAGTATCTGTTATTTGCGATTATTCTCTTTGCCATAGGAGGTTTGTTTCTCATCAAAGCACCAGATATTGAGGCCTGTATAGTGACAGCGATAGCAGTTGCTTTCGGGTTTGGATTTATCAATAAGATGTTCAATAGCCTACAAATAGATATGAACAATGAGCGTATAATTCAAAAATCGAGCTTGTTGGCTAGAACGCAGATTATTGCCTTTTCAGATATTCAGAACTTTAATATCAGCAATAATATCTATGTTTTGGTATTGATATCTTCTGCATATGCTTTAGTAGAAAGAAAAGGTAAATCTAAATATATCCTTTTAGGGCAAAGCTTTATGAATAGCAAACATACACAACAGCTTTTGCTGGAAACAGAAAGAATAATAGGAAGAAGATGAAAAAGCAGATGATGTACTGGAACAATGGGAACTTGGTACTAACCCCAAATCGTGTTTATAATAAAATAGCCAACAATATCTTCATTTTGGGGTTGCTGTTTTTAATCTTGGGGTTGTTCTTATTTATGCGATTAAATGATTTCTGGCAGCTGCCATTGGCTATAGGACTTTGCATGGGACTGCCCGCCTTGATATACAAAATTACAGTTGTACAATGGCAGGTTATTATTCCACAAGGAGAGGATATTCCAATTGTTTTTCGTTTAGGGAAGCTTTATAAATGTCATATTTATCGGAAACATGAAGTTGATATTGTTTGCAATACTGTGAATGGAAATACTTTTTTTGCTATTGCAGATAAACAAAATCCTTACGGGAAATCCTATCAGATTAGTCCTTTCTTAAACAAGCAAAAAACAGCTTTTATATTTAAGGAAGAGGTTCTTCCAATTATTTACGAACAATTAAACAACGAATAAGATGAAGCCCTTCCTATACCTTATTCCAGAAGCAGAAACATATAAAATCAAACGTTTTTTTTCTTTTCATCATCTGATACTTTGTATGTGGATGCTGATTGGATTTGCCATTCTCACATACAGCGATTATACCAAAACAGGAATAGCAATTATTATCATTACTATTATATCTCTTGTTTTTTTATTACTAAAACCTTCAAAAAACAGAGTTTATCCCTATGATAATATACTTCAGGTAGATGTGCCTAGACGAGGACTATATCAGGAAACTTTTGATTTTAGTCAAATACTGGGATTTGAACTGGAGACGATCAGTTTTGCTCATATTACACTTGGAGCATATTTATATGTAAAAACTATTAACAATAATGGTAAAGAAGGTAAACATCTGCTAGGAAGTTCTCTTGGAAAAAAGAAAATGCAGACGCTTTCCAACGAGTTGGATCAAATTTCTAAACAATAGAAAATGCAGTTGTTAAGGTATTTTATTCCAACAGTAAATGAGTATAAAAGATAAATTAAGGGTAGAAATTGAACCTGAACGGATTTCGTTACAGCCTAACAGAGGATTAACCTCTAGTCTTATCTGGTTTGCTATAACAATCATAATAACAGCAGTTATTTGGACAATATTTCACAAACAGTTGGGAGAAGGTGGTGAGTTGTTATGTATAGGTATTATTATTTACTTGAGTATTCACGGATTAATAGATTATATTTTCAAACTAAATGTGCAATATGAGTTTGACCGTTATGCAAATGCTGTTTATAGAAAAAATCCACTATTCGGTAAGAAACAGCTGATGCAATTAGACGAAGTGGTTATCTTTACAAATGCGGATACAGGCGATTGGTATTATGCGATGGGCATTAAAAAGAAACAATTTCTAAAAAACTATAAAATAAGCCCTAGATTTGGAGAAGGTAAGGTTTCGAAAAAGCTAGCATTCGATTATGAAGATGAGGTATTAGTTTTTATTGAAGAGCTAATTGCAAAGTTACCTCCAAGAATAAGATAATTTTTGATTGCAGAATTTATTTGTATCCAATATCAAATCGGACAAAATACAGCATAGTGCTTGAAAAAGTGATAAAAGTGGATGGCTCTCTTTTCAGATGAAGCCTCCCCCATTAGAGATCATGAAATAATCCTCGTTCTTCACTATAAAAAGAAACCCCTACATGAAGTTGGAGTTTCTTTTTATGCCTTTGTCTTACTGTTATCAAAATGATGTTAGGAATTCGTCGTTGTTATTTTTCTTGACGATGGTCTCAAATACCAGGAGCATATCGCTAAGCTAGCAATGACTAATGGCACAATGATATGAAAAATAGAATCATGCACAGCTATATGTGAAGCAGAGGCTCCTGTCATAGCAAAAAATATTCCCGCATAAGCCCACTCTTTTACTAATGGGAACTTCGGGATAAGTAGTGCAATAATTGCTAACACTTTCCAAAATCCGATTATTGAAATAAAATAAGTCGGATAACCTAATGGTGCAAATCCGTCAACAACTTGTTTCACTTGAAATAGTTGTCCAATGCCACCAAGCATACAAAAACAAACTAAACATGTAGTGACCCAATAGCCAATATTTTTTGTCCTTTCCATTTGAATTATTTTTAATTGTTTAAAATTTCTTGTAATCTATCATGCGCCATGTTTAAACCGTAAGCAAAAGGTAATTGTAGTTGTTGTGCCCGATGCTTCTCTGACTTATAAATGATTTGCATAGTCAGTTTACTTCTGTCATCAGTAAGTTTTTCAAATTCTAGAAATTCAAGTTGTACACCAATAGACATATTTTCCATTTCAAATGTGCGTATGATCTTTTGATTAGGTACAAATTCATGAATTGTCCCATTTGCCTTAAAGACTATATTACCGTTATGTGAGGTTTCAAACTGGTAACTTCCATGATTTTTATTTTCAAGTTTTACCACTTTTGTTCCCATCCACTGTTCAACAAGTTTGGGTTCTGTATAGGCTTTAAAAAGTAGTGTTAAGGGTAAATCAAATTCCCTGGTTATAACTAATTCTTGTTTGCCATCTTCGGCATTAATTTTTGTTTTTTGTTCCATCACAATTTATTTTTTTGGTTTATAATTTTTCATAACAGTTTCTAATTTATTAAACCTTTCCTCCCACATCTGTCTGAATGGTTCAATAAAGTCTGCTACTTCTTTCATTTTATTAGGATTTATTTGATAGTAAATTTCCCGCCCTTTTTGTTCTTGTTTGAGTAATTCACATTCGGTTAGTATTTGTAAATGTTTCGAAACCGTTGGCCTTGCCGTGTCAAAGTTTGAAGCAATTGCACCTGCTGTCAATGATTGTGAGGTTACTAACAGAAGAATTGCTCTTCTTGTTGGATCAGCTATAGCTTGAAATACATCTCGTCTTAAATTCATTATGTAGTCATTTGACTTCAAATATAAGCGTAGTTATTTGACTACGCAAATTTTTACACCTATATTTTTAAAATACCAAACATAAGATGATTGTTGCAAGTGCTTCTATTCATCAAACAGAGAATCTTATAATCTCTATATCATATTATTTGCCAACAACTACTTCCTTTTTGAACATTCCGTATATTAGTCCTATCAATTCAGCTATTATGGATGTTAAACACGATATAAGAAATATAGAGGACATCAAAGAACTAGTTAATAACTTCTATAAACAGATACAGCAAGATGAGCTTTTAGGCCCTATATTTAGTCAAGTTATTCAAAATAGATGGGACATACATCTGGAGAAAATGTATCGGTTTTGGCAAACAATTCTTTTAAACGAATACACTTATTTTGGGAGTCCATTTCTTCCCCATGCCCATCTTCCTATAGATGAAGAACATTTTGTTCATTGGCTAGGTTTATTTTATAGTACAGTAGATCGCATGTTCATTGGTGAGAAAGCAAATGAGGCTAAATGGAGAGCTGAAAAGATGGCTACTATGTTCGCTCATAAAATAGCCCACATTCAACAAGGAAATAGCAAACCTCTGTTATAAAAAAAGGTTTATATGAAATATAAACCTTTTTTATAACGAATACTCTATTTATTCATGCTAATTTTATTTTCCTTGTCTTCCTCTTTCGTAAATCCTGATCGCAATATTTCATCCCATAATGCTGAGCTGACTCCAAAACCGTGTTCTGGATCTGCATAATGATGCAACATATGATGTTGTTTAATACGTTTGAAAATTCCACTTTTAAAATTCGCATGATGCATGGCATAATGGCATTCATCATATATTAAATAACCAAGCATAAAGCCAGAAAAAAATGCCGCCAATATAATATCTGAATTAAAAAATAATGTAAACAAATAATACACAAATGCTGCTAGTGGAATACTTGCAGATAAGGGCATCACTAATCTTAATCTATCTTTTGGATAATCATGATGAACACCATGAAAAATAAAGGCTATTCTCTTTCCCCATTCACTAGTGGGATGATAATGAAAAACCCATCGGTGTAAGGCGTATTCAAATATCGTCCAAAATGCTAATCCAGAAACAAAATACCCCATATAATTAAGAATGCTTAAGCCACCAGGTCCTAATGCTCTCCAAGAAAAGTAAACAATAACCGGTAAATAAAATATAATAGGGACACTCCAATGAACTTTTGTTAAGGATTCTAGCAAGTCACTTTTAAACATTCTAGAGGATTCGGTAGAGTTTGAAATGAAGTTACGCTTTGCCATAAACTAAAACTATTAATACAATTGTTAAGAACTCAATTTATCTATTGCAAAAATAAGAATTAAAAAAAAGATCAAAAACAACATTCATCAGGTTAACGTCAAATTACTGACTATTCAGCAATAAAAGTTAAAGATATTAAAATAGCACGTTTTCGTAAACGGATTAGATTGCCTCGACCTTATTTCGCATCATTTCCTAATGATACTTGTGAAATGAAGGCAAAGCCATATCAATTAATTTATGCAATTGATTCAACTTAGAAATTGCAATAGTTCGTATACATTATTTCGAGTTTTTCCAGCTTTTGATTAATACAATTTTTTTACAACTTGGTAACCCTACAACAATAGCACCTATTTGTATCTCGCTTTAGGTATCTTATAAACTTGTATAACCAAGAATGTACATACTAAGTTTAACAATTATTATGAATATTAGTTTTTGAAATTGGATGATATTAATTTTAGGTAGTTATTGGGTGTTGAAATATCAAACCTCACATTGAAATCTAACCTTCTATGGGTAAGTTATTATCTCAACAATTCTTTCAATTCTTTTTCACTAAATGAATTTGCACCTTTTATATATTTATATATGATATCTATTACCTCAGTATTCTGAAGTTCGTGGAGATGTGCAATCATAAATTGCTTATCATGAGAAATATCATCATGATAATCTAAAATAGAGGGTGCATGTGCTTGAACGCTCCATCTGATAAAACGGAGCTCTACATTAGATGGGTCTTGTTTGATGAGACTTTGAAGTAAATTTTTTCCTTTCTTAAATTGACTCATTTTTCTAAATGGATTTACACTATGCTTACCATGTACCATTTCATAGACCGCTAGATAACCCTTTTCTGTTGATGTTTTCGCTTGGGCTCGTAATAAATTCAAGTTATTTTCACAGATTTCTTCATCCTTTACCGCCAAAGAGTACTCTTTTCGAATTTTAAGAAGATTTAATTCTTGAGCAGTAACCTGTGATGAAATCATTAAAAAAAACATAAGAATTTTAGTCGCCATAATTAAAAAGTTTAAATGAAAAAAATTGAGTCAATTTTTTTTCTTAGTATCCTAAAAGTACTAAAAAACGCGTTTTTATACTAAAAATGTTAAAATAATTATTCAATTATCATACCATCTCAAATTTACACTAACTAAATGTAGATAATACACTACAAATAAAATTAAACCCCCAAAAAAATATGCAGATCAGCAAGCAAATAACGAAGTTCGCAGCATGAAATTAATCATCAAACAAACTTCCTGGGTAAAAATAGGTCTATCAATAATTCTTGGACTAATGATAGGCTGTTTATTAGGAGAAGCTTTATTTTCTTTATACGAATTGATTTCATCCAAATAAGATTAACCATATATTAATATAATAATAAGAAGAGGCTTTCGGGTCTCTTTCTTTTTGAAAAAAAATTAAATCAAACAAAATTTCTGTATCAATTGTTTTTTTAGGTATATTTAAGAAACCAACTAAACTAAAAAACAGCTTAGCTATGGAAGCATCTGTAAAACACGAAATTTGGGACAGTATTGTCAATAGTGCCAAAACAAAGTTTGATTATCAACATATTTTATCCCTCTTTAAAAAATCTGATAATGAAATTGTTGATAAATTTCTATTTCACATACTTGTAGCATTTGCAAGTGGTGAAGATCATGCCACTATTTCGACAAATTTATTCAATGAATTACAGCAAATAGGATTCGATTGCACAGAACAACAAATCGATGCATTTATTGCTGATAAACATGAAAAATTCAGTATTGAAATTTATGCAACATATATTGCCTTCTCTCTTCTTGAAGATGGAGAAGACGTGCATGCAATCGCTCTTACGATTCATGATCTTTTAAAAAAATAAATCAATAAGTAATTATTTCAATAAAAAAAAGATTTCTAAGTTATATATTCGTATCATATTTATTTAATGTCAATCAGACTTATATGATACGCCAAATATTTACTATATTTTTAACATTTTTTCTATTTTCAAAAACTTATTCTCAAGAATTTGAGTTTGGTAAAATCACATATGATGATCTTAATTTTGATCGCAATGTGATTGATAGTAATGCTAATGCTGTAGTCCTTCGTGAAGAGGGAAGATCTAGCTTTGTTGTGGATGATTATACCAACCAACCGCGCTTAATACATGAATATCATGTTGTTATTAAAATTTTTAATAAAGAAGGTTTTGATAAAGCTAATTTTGTCGTTCCAACCAGTAAATACAGTAGTCAGAGTGAAGATTATTTTACCAGTGTAAAAGGGACAACATACAATCTAGAAAATGGCAAAATCATCCGTACTGATCTAGATAAGTCTAAAGTATTTAAAGAAAAAAAATCTGAAAACATAAATCTCAATAAGTTCACACTACCCAATATTAAAGAAGGATCTATTATAGAAGTTACTTACACCATTAATTATTACAATTATTTCAATTTCAAAACTTGGGTATTTCAAGATGATATCCCAAAAGTAGCTAGTAAGTATATTGCAGTCATACCCGCTTCTTTTGATTATAATGTTGTGCTGAGAGGTTTTTATAAACTTACAGATCAAAAATCCGAACGTTTAGCAGATTGTATCTTCCTTGGTGGAGCTCGAATGGATTGTTCTAAGTTAATCTATACGATGCAAAATATCCCTGCCTTTATAGAAGAAGATTACATGACTGCCGCTAATAATTTCAAATCTGCAATTTATTATGAGTTGGCTTCTATCAGATATCCCAATGGAAATATTAAGAATTTTTCAAAAGAATGGAAAGATGTTGATATAGAATTAATGAATGAAAAAACATTTGGAGGTCAAATAAAAAATAAAGAATTATTCAAAGACATAATTCCTCAAATCACGGCTACTGCAAATGATAATTATACGAAGGCAAAATTGCTTTACAATTATATTGCGAAACAAATCAAATGGAACCACTACATTGGTAAGTATGCACAAGAAGGAATAGAAGATGCTTTAAAGAAACGATCAGGTAATGTAGCTGATATTAACTTAGCGCTAATTGCAGCTCTCCAGGCAGCTTCTATTGAAGCATATCCTGTCATTCTATCTACGCGTGATAATGGGTTTCCAAATCCTAAATTCCCAGTACTTTCAGATTTTGACTATGTCATTGTCCTTGCAAAAATTAATGGACAAGATTTTCTCTTAGATGCATCTGAACCACTATCTCCTTTCGGTTCCATTCCCATTCGTTGTATGAATGAAAGAGGACGTGTTATTTATTCCAAAAAATCTTCTGAGTGGATACCACTTAAAAGTGCACTGACCTCGATTACTCTTTATAGCTTTAAAGGTGAAATCACAGAGCAAGGACATTTAAAAGGAAATTTAGAAATTAACTATTCAGGAAATAAAGCATTGAATAAAAGGCAAGAAATGAAATCTTTCAATAGCTTAGAAGAGTACAATGAAAAAATGGATGAAAAGCTAGAAAAATTCAATTTAAAAAATCATGAAATATTCAATTTGGATAGTATAGATAATATATTAATCGAAAGGTTTGATATTGATGTGGCTCTTCCTAAAAATGACCAAGCAAATTATTGGATTCTTAATCCAACTTTGATTGACAAAACGACCAAAAATCCTTTTAATTTAATGGAGCGTACCTATCCAGTAGATCTAGGTTTTTTAACGCAAGAAAATTATCAAGTTGAAATTAAAATTCCCGAAACACTTGAAATAGCTGATTTACCAAAGAAAATAGCATTAACATTACCCGAAGGATCCGCAAAATATAGATATATGGCTTCCTTTGAAAATGGTTCTTTTATATTTTCTCAAAATACAGCTTTCAACAAACCTATATACGATGTGGATGAATATTTTCACTTGAAAGAACTCCTATCAAAAAAAATACAACAACAAAAAATTGATTTTAAGATCCAATCAAAATAATGAGAATTTATCTTTTTCTATTAACTATTATTTCTACTCAAGTAACCATTGCGCAAACCAATTATGCTGTAGAAAACATACCTTCAAAACTAAAAACTCGTGCGGCAGCCACAATTAGAGAAGAAAAACTTTCATTGGAAATATTACCCAACAATCAAGTTGTAGAAATTCTCAACAAAGCAATAACCGTTTACAATAAGAATGGAGATATTTATGCCAATTTGCCCATCTATTATAATAAGAATACATCGATAAAAGAACTTAAAGGAACTGTTTATAATGAATTTGGTTTAGCCACTAGAAAAATTACTGCAAAAGATTTTAATGATAAAAGTGCAGTCGATAATGGTACATTATATGCAGATGTAAGGGTTAAATTTTATACCCCTCAACAAACTGAATATCCTTATACAATTGAATACAAATATGAAATTCGTCACAAACAAAATCTAGCTTTACCTGTGTGGGATCCGTCATACAATGAAAACGTATCCGTAGAAAAAAGCTCTTTTGAATTAATAACACCTAAACAAACTCAAGTTCGAATAAATAGCCTTAATTACAATAATACAATTGAGAAAACAGAGACTGATAAAGGAATAATTCAAACCTGGAAAGTTGAGAATCTGGCGGCCCAAAGATTAGAATCTTATTCCCCTAACCCGTTAAAATATGCTCCAAGGGTTCAAGTCGTTCCAGAGAAATTTGTTTATTACGACAAAGAAGGTAGTTTTAAAGACTGGAAAGAATTTGGTTTATGGATGAATACCAGCTTACTCAGTGGTAAACAAAATTTATCTCCTTCTGTCAAAACTGAAGTTATAAATTTGACTAAAAATGTGACTTCACCAAAAGAAAAGGCAAAATTAATCTATGAATATATGCAAAATAAGACACGCTATATCAGTGTTCAAATTGGCATAGGAGGATTAGAGCCTTTTCCTGCATCAGAAGTCGATCGTTTAGGATATGGTGATTGTAAAGCATTAGCCAATTATATGCAGAATCTATTATCATTTGCTGATATTCCTTCCTATTATTGTATCGTTGAAGCTGGTAGTATGAAACGTGATATCAATGCAACATTTGCTAATGTATTGGACGGTAATCATATTATCCTTTGTCTTCCATTCGCCAATGACACAACATGGCTAGAGTGTACAAGTCAAACTTTACCTTTTGGCTTTTTAGATGATTTTACTGACGATCGTCTTGTATTAGCGTGCACTCCTGATGGAGGCAAGATCCTGAAAACCCCTAAATATACTGTCGAAGATAATAATCAAATACGCGAAGCACATTTGAAACTCGATGATAATGGCAATTTAACGGGAAATGTATCAACAACCTTTTCTGGTACAACCTACAGTAATCATTATGATGTTATCTTAGCGTCAACACCAGAAAAACCGAAGTTGCTTGCCAATTATTATAATATTGATAATATCAATTTCGATAAAATTCAATATACCGAAAACAAATCGGCAAAACCCTCCATTAATGAAAAAATAGATGTTTTTATTAAAAACTATGCAGTAAAATCCGATGGAAAAATAATCATACATCCGAATATTTTTAATATACGATCAACACTTAGCGCAATAAAAAATAGACAAAAAGAAGTATATATCAATCGAGCATTTACGGAGATAGATCGTATTATAATCGATCTCCCACAATCGATAAAACTTACCATTCCAATAGAAAAACAAGTATTTTCTTGTATAATGGGGAAATATGAAGTAACAAATGAGATTAAAGATGGAAAACTGTACTTCAACAGAAAATTAGTTATTAATGATGGAACATATCCTGCGGAATCTTTTATTGATTTTGTAGAGTTTCATACGAATATAAATAGTGCTGATCGAAGCAAATTTACGTTACCTATACAATAAGTCTATCTATGTGGTAAAGTGGATTAAAAGATAGCAGATCAATTGATGTAATGTAAACCTTATGCTTAACAAAAACTTACTTTAAGATCACAAAAGGCTTACCTTACCATTCATAATATGATAACCAAAGATGTACCTTCGTAACATGAATAATTATGCTGTTATTTTCGATATGGATGGGGTAATTTGTGACACGAACCCTTATCATGCTCAGGCCTTTGAGGCTTTTTTTAAAAATTACAATATTCAAAGTAATGAAGAAGAATTTGAGAAACATATGTATGGTAAACATAATAGTTATATCATGCAATATTTTTTCAAACGTCCTATAGCTAAAAATGAATTAAAAGATCTAGAATTTGAAAAGGAGCAACTTTTTAGAGTTATTTATAAAGAACAAGTGTCTCCGATTAAAGGCTATTTAGAATTTTTAGACGATTTGAAAGCACATAGTTTCAAAACTGGAGTAGCTACATCAGCTCCTAAAGAAAATATGGACTTGATTTTAGATGCATTGCATATTCGTTCTAAGATGGATTCTCTCTTAAGTAGTGAAGATGTTTCGTTGCATAAACCACATCCTGAAGTATACTTAAAGTCCGCTGAAAATCTACAGGTAACTCCAGCGGAATGCATCGTTTTTGAAGACTCTTTTTCAGGCATCACTGCCGCTATTCAGGCAGGAATGAAAGTCATTGGCGTACTATCATCACATAGCAAAGACCAATTACCCTTATGCGATGCTTACATTACCGACTATTCAGAAATATCTGCAAATAAAATACTTGAGTTATTAAAAAAAGAGCTTGATTCATAAAATCAAGCTCTTTTTTTAATCTCGTTTAAGACCAAATTTTTCAATCTTACTATATAAATGGCTCCGCTGTATATCTAAATCGTCAGCAGTTTTAGAAACATTCCATGTATTCTTTTCCAATTTATATTTTATAAATTCTCGCTCCGCGAAATCTTTAAAGTCTTGGAATGAAGCAAAATTATCAAGATTAACTCTTTCTCCATTATGATGTTCCGTATTATTTCTTACATCTTCGTTATTATTAATAGCGGAAACGGCATTAACCGTATTTGAAGGATTTGCAAAAGCAATAACATCTCTATCTGTAATTGATTTATCACTTAAAATGATGAGACGTTCAATCATGTTACGTAATTCACGGATATTACCTGTCCAAGGTAAGTTGCTTAATTCTTTTAATGCAGCTGAAGTAATTTCTTTCACAGGAACCCCGTATTCATTACATATTTCTTCACAAAAATTCTTAGACAATAAAGGGATATCATCTACTCTTTCTGTTAGAGATGGAACATGAATTAAAATAACGGAAAGACGATGGTACAAATCCATTCTAAAATTTCCTGCATCAATCTCCTTCAACAGGTTTTTATTCGTTGCAGCAACAACACGAACATTGACATCTATTTCTTTATCACCCCCTACCCGAGTGATTTTATGTTCTTGTAAAGCTCTTAATACCTTCGCTTGAGCTGAAAGGCTCATGTCTCCTATTTCATCTAAGAATAAGGTACCATTAGTCGCTAGCTCAAATTTACCTAGTCGTTGCTTAATTGCAGAAGTAAAAGATCCTTTTTCATGACCAAATAGTTCCGATTCAATTAGTTCTGATGGAATTGCAGCACAGTTAACTTCAATTAAAGGACCTTCCCCACGGTTAGATTTTTCATGTAACCAACGAGCAACTAATTCCTTTCCAGAACCATTGGCTCCTGTAATTAATACACGTGCTTCTGTAGGAGCTACACGGTCAATTGTTTCCTTAATTCGAGAAATTGCATCTGATTTACCTAGAATTTCTTTGGTTTTATAGCTTGTTACTTTTTTCTTTAAAACTTTTGTCTCTGTAACCAAAGAAACTTTCTCCAAGCCATTTCTAACGGTGATTAATAGGCGATTAAGATCTAAAGGTTTTTCTAAAAAGTCGAAAGCACCCTTTTTTGCTGCTTCTACAGCAGTTTCTATCGTACCATGTCCAGAAATCATAATAAAAGGGAGGTCTGGATTTGTTTTTTGAGCTGTTTCCAGAACTTCCATGCCATCCATTTTGTTCATCTTAATATCACAGAGAACAAGATCTATTTTTTCCTTCTTAATAATTTCTAAACCATCAATCCCATTATCTACATCCAATAGATTGTAATCTTCATATTCTAAGATGTCTCTTAATGAATTTCTGATAGCTCGTTCGTCATCAATAATTAATATGGTACTCATAAATAAGTTTTATTTACCTGCTAATAAGGTGTTATCTAAATTATCGGTAATATAATAAAAAAGAAGCAAACCTTATAAGCCGGGTTCTGTAAACCGAAAAAACGGAATTTCTATCATTTATCTAGGCTAGTCATCACTGACTAGCTCCATCAACCTACCCATTACGAATCTTAGGTGAACCTAAAAGAAGACGAGCAGCCTTCGAGTTTCGTAACCTATTTGGTCTTTCAACACACGAGGTTTACCGTAATGCATGTTACCATACAAGACCGTGAGCTCTTACCTCACGTTTTCACCCTTACTCCTAAAAGCGGTATATTTTCTGTGGCACTTTCTGTCTACTGCTATGCAGCATCCTTCCCGTTAGGAAGCGTGTTGCTCTGCGTTGCCCGGACTTTCCTCTCCTCCAAAAGGAGCAGCGATAGAACCAGTTTGCTTCAAATGCAAAGGTAGGATTTAGATTGGTAAATTATTAGCTTTAAAAAAAGAAAAAATATAAATGCAGAATTAAATAGCCTGTGCTATGGCATACCCTGAAGCCCAAGCCCATTGGAAATTATATCCCCCTAACCAGCCTGTAACATCAACGGTTTCACCTCCAAAAAATAAACCAGCAACTTGCTTACTTTCTAAAGTTTTTGGGTTTAATGCAGCTGTAGAGACACCTCCTCGCAT
This sequence comes from Sphingobacterium sp. SRCM116780, assembly GCF_021442025.1. Classification (NCBI taxonomy): domain Bacteria; kingdom Pseudomonadati; phylum Bacteroidota; class Sphingobacteriia; order Sphingobacteriales; family Sphingobacteriaceae; genus Sphingobacterium; species Sphingobacterium sp. SRCM116780. The sequence goes on along the minus strand of NZ_CP090446.1, from coordinate 591,283 downwards.
AACTTCAGCTTTATCGTAACCTTTATCTCCTGCTGGTTTTACTTTAAACTTGTGAATGGTATCGATAATTAATTTTGCATCTGTTTTACTTAAAGATGCAATTTTAGTTTCTATCGGTAATAACTTACCTAATGCTTCGACCATTCTTTTTGTAAAATAATCATTTAGCATGTGAGACACCAAACGTTTACCTCCTTGATTTCGTTCTTCTTTAATCAATTCTTCTAACTTAAACTGAGGTAACAAGTCTATATAAAACTCTTCACCTGCACGCCAATAAGAAGAGATCTGTAAAATAGCGGGACCACTTAAGCCCCAATGTGTAAATAAAATATTCTCTTCGAAACTGATTTCTTTATTATAAACTCGAGAGAATACAGAATTGCCTGCTAAAGAAGCATACCAATCGGCATCTTTTCCAGTAATCGTTAAGGGTACTAATGCGGGAGCTGTTGGCACAATAGCTAGTTCAAATTTTTTTGCAACGCGGATGGCAAAGTCTGATGCACCTAGTTTATAAACAGGGAGTCCTCCACTTGCCATCACCACTTTTTTCGTTTTCAAATGCTGTTCGCCTTTCTTATTTTCAATGGTTATGAGAAAGCCTTCCTCGTTTTTTTCGACAGCTTTAACTAACGAATTTAATACAATATCTTGATTCGTATCATACAGGATCTGCGTAAAAACAGCAACAACATCTTTCGCTTTATTCGTAGAAGGGAATAATTGTCCTAATGTTTTTTCTTCTCCAAAAATACCATGAGATTCAAAAAAATCTAACGTATCCTCAACTGTCCATTGACTGAATACGGATTTTAAAAACTGTGGATTTTCGGAAACGAAATTATCAATACTTGTTCCTAGATTTGTGTAATTACATCGTCCCCCTCCTGAAATCAAAATTTTTGCACCTACTTTATCATTTCGTTCAACCACTAAGACACTTTTCCCCAATAATCCCGCTTGAGCAGCACACATCAAACCACACGCTCCTCCACCTACTATGATGGCATCATACTGCTTCATATCTTAGTAAGCGATTAATTGATTATCTAAAGGTATTACACAGCGTTTCTCCTGACTTAGAACACCTAATTCAATGATTCGAATAACATCTCGTGCTTGCTCTGGGGTTACGATTAGTTTCTCTTTACCCAAAATAGCATGTGCTATATTTTGGTAATAATCTGGGTAACTTCCTAATTTGGACGGAATGGTTTCTTCTATATCCTGACCATCTAGTAATAAATTGAGCTTACCATATATAGCAGGGTCCTCTTTTCCCCAATTTGGATCTTCATCAGGAAATTTACCTGCACGTAGCAAAGCCTCTTGAGAGTCTACTCCATTTTTCAGAAAATTCCCATTTAAAGCAAAGATAGTATAACGAGGCGTAGGTTCCTTTGCTAACATCCCTCCTTTTAATGATACACGCATTTCAGGGTAATAAAGTAGCAATTCGAAATGATCAATGGCTTTTGCTCTTGGTCTTTGGATACTTAAATCTGCAAACAAAGCATTTGGTTTACCAAATAGTTGTAATGTTTGATCAATCAAATGGGCACCTAGGTCATAAAAAATACCCGAACCTGGTAGGTTATCTTCTCGCCAAGCATTTGGTCGCAAATGATTACGAAAACGATCATAACGAACTTCAAAATTTTTAATCCCCCCTAAACGTTCATCTTTCACCACATTAAGAATAGTTCTAAAGTCTGAATTGAACCTTAAGTTATGGTATACAGATAATATTTTACCTTTTCCTTTCGCTAACGTAATTAATTCATCTGCTTGCTCAGAAGTATTAGTAAATGGTTTTTCAACCACAACATGTTTACCTGCTAGCAGTGCTTGCTTAGCAAATGGGTAATGCATATCATTTGAGGTTGCTATGACCACCAAATCAATGGAATCATCTTCTAATATAGCATCGATATGATCTACAGCTTCTGCTGTAGGATATTTTTCTCTTAGAATTACTTTTTGCTCCTCTTTACGGGCAGTTACTTTGACCAACTCCAGTTCAGGAACGGATCGCATTATAGGAGCATGGAACACTTGTCCAGAAATACCAAATCCTACTAGACCAACACGAATTTTTTGAGTCATCATGATTAAAATTACATACGTTCAGGAACTTCTATTCCTAATAAATTCATTCCTTTAGCAATAATTCTCGCAGAAGAAGCCGATAAATGTAAACGGAAGTTTTTCACATCTTCAATTTCAGCTTTTAAAATTGTCTCTTCATGATAGAATTTATTATACAACTTCGCAACATCATAGATATAATTTGACATTTGAGCAGGACTAAATTCTTGAGCTGAAATCTCAATAATACTCGGAAAATTTCCTAAACTCATGATCAAGTCTCGCTCGTAAGCTGATATAGAAGAAGGGATCGATACTGTTGCGTTATCATCAAAGTTTGCTTTTGAAAGCACTGATTTAATACGAGCGTACGTGTACTGGATAAAAGGACCTGTATTTCCTTGAAAATCAACAGATTCCTTTGGATCGAATAATACCCGTTTCTTAGGATCAACTTTTAACAAGAAATATTTCAAAGCTCCCATCCCAATAGTATTATAAAGCACTTTCTTGTTTTCTTCAGATAGACCTTCTGTTTTCCCCAATTCTTCCGTACGTTCTTTTGCAGTCTCAATCATTTCATCCATCAAATCATCTGCATCAACAACAGTACCCTCACGAGATTTCATTTTACCAGAAGGTAAATCAACCATACCATAGGATAGATGGAATAAACCATCTGCCCAAGATTTACCTAATTTTTTCAAAATAAGAAACAAAACCTTGAAGTGGTAATCTTGCTCATTACCAACCACATAAATAGAATCATTCATATTGAATTCATCATATTTTAATTGCGCAGTGCCTAAGTCTTGTGTAATATATACGGAAGTTCCGTCACCACGCAAGACCAATTTTTCATCTAATCCTTCTGCAGTCAAGTCAATCCATACAGAGTTATCTTCTTTTCTAAAGAAAACACCATTATCTAAACCTTCTTGTATAATATCTTTTCCTAATAAATAGGTGTTTGATTCGTAATAATATTTATCGAAATCAACGCCCAATTGTTTATATGTTTTTTCAAAACCAGCATATACCCAACTATTCATCGTTTTCCAAAGTTCGATCACAGCCTCATCACCAGCTTCCCATTGTTGTAACATCGCTTGTGCTTCTTTAATCAATGGTGCATTTTTCTTGGCATCTTCTTCTGATTGACCAGCTTCTTTTAACGATTCGATTTCCTTTTTATATTCCTTATCAAAAACAACATAATATTTACCGACTAAATGGTCACCTTTCATACCCGTTGATTCTGGGGTTTCTCCGTTTCCAAATTTCTGCCATGCTAACATGGATTTACAAATATGGATTCCACGATCATTAACCAAATTTGCTTTAATCACGTCATAACCATATGCTTTTAAAATTTCGGAAACAGAATAACCTAACAGATTGTTACGAATATGCCCTAAATGCAATGGCTTATTTGTATTAGGGGAAGAATATTCTACCATTAATCGTTTACCATTTGAAGGGAATACACCAAAATCACTTTTCACTATGGTATCATTCAATAAAGAAATCCAGTACTGATCTGAAAGGCAAATATTCAAAAACCCTTTAATAACATTAAAATCTGTAATCTCTGCAATATTTGCTTTCAAATATTCGCCAATCTCAGTCCCTGTTTGCTCAGGAGATTTCTTAGAAAATCGGGTTACAGGAAAAGTTACAATAGTAATTTGTCCTTCAAACTCTTTGCGTGTTTCTTGCAAAGTAATTTGATTTTCAGAAATTTCTGCATGATAAAGCTCTTTTACAGCTTGAACAGTGACTTCAATAAGTCTGGTTTGAATAGAATTCGCCATGTAATGATTAAGTAAAATTTGCAACTCCCTGAAATAGAACACAAAAATAATTTACATTCCTTATTCTTGTATTCACCTTGAAAGTATATCTTTGCAAAAATAATAAAAAATGCAGAGCTATCAGGAATTTCTTGACCTAAGTGTTGGTTTTCCGCAAGACGGATTCGAAATCATCGACGACGAATTGTATTTCCACGATTTGAATTTAATGGAAATGATAGAAACGTACGGTACACCGTTGCGTTTTACTTATTTGCCAATCGTCAGCAAAAAAATTCAACAAGCGAAAATTTTGTTTCAAACCGCAATTTTGAAACACAACTACAGAGGGTCCTACAAATACTGTTATTGTACAAAGTCTTCCCACTTCAAACATATCGTTGAAGAAGCGTTGAAGAATGATATTCACTTAGAGACATCATCTGCATTTGATATGCCAATGATTGATTCTTTGGAACGTCAAGGTACCGTAACGAAAGACATTACCGTTATTTGTAACGGTTTTAAGACTTATCAGTATAAACAGTATATCATCGATATGATCCATGATGGGTATAAGAATATTATCCCTGTTTTAGATAATAAAGAAGAGTTTAATCTGTATGATGATGAGATTGAATTAGAAGAACCATGTGCTTTGGGTATCCGTATTGCATCGGAAGAGCAGCCAGATTCTCAATTTTACACATCAAGATTAGGTATTCGTATTGAAGATGTTGTTGATTTTTATAACAACAAAATTGCTGAAAATCCGAATTTTAAGGTTAAATTATTACATTTCTTTATTAACTCTGGTATATCGGATACTCCTTATTATTGGAATGAGTTAGAAAAGTATGTAACCTTATATTGTAAGTTTAAAAAGGTAAATCCAGACTTAGACACGTTAGATATTGGAGGAGGAATGCCTTTTAAAGACTCATTGGTTCATGATTTTGATTATGAATATATGGTCAATGAAATTGTAAACCGAATCAAGCAAATATGTGCACAACATGATGTAATGGAGCCAGATATTATCACGGAGTTTGGTAAATATACGGTTGCAGAAGCTTCGGGTATTTTGTATAAAGTACTGGGTCGTAAATTGCAAAATGATCGGGAAAAATGGTTTATGATTGATGGTTCATTTATTACAAACTTACCGGATGTTTGGGCCTTAAATCAAAAATACATTCTACTTCCAATTAACAATTGGGATTCTGAATATGAACGTGTTAATTTAGGCGGCATTACTTGTGATGGTCAAGATTATTATAATCAAGAAGCACATACAAGTTCTGTTTTTATGCCTAAAACACGTAAAGTACAGTATTTGGGATTTTTCCACACAGGGGCTTATCAAGATGTATTAAGTGGTTATGGTGGTATCCATCACTGTCTACTACCTTCTCCAAAGCATGTAATTATTCGTAGAAATCGAGATGAAACATTTAATTACGAAGTATTTGGTGAGGAACAAAATTCAAAACAAGTCATGAAGTTATTGGGTTATCAATAATTTAAAAATCACTGATAATAAAAGGGTTAGAAATAGTAATTTCTAACCCTTTTTATTTTTCTTAATAAAATTAGACCACAAATTATATTAATTTAGTTTGTATTTTTATGGTAATGACTAAAAATTATAAAACTTATTAATATTATGACTAATTCAATTTATTCTTGCTTATGGTTTGATGGTCAAGCCCAAGCTGCTGCAGAATTTTACTGTTCTATTTTTAAGGAAGCAAAAATTGTTTCTTCCAACGCTATGGTTGTTATTTTTGAAATCAACAAGACGAGATTTATGGGACTCAATGGAGGACCTATGTTTAAACCGACGGAAGCAGTATCTTTTGTTGTCGAATGTAAAGATCAACAAGAAATCGATCATTATTGGAGCAAGTTGACATCCGAAGGTGGTGAAGAAAGTATGTGTGGATGGCTGAAGGATAAATTTGGATTTTCTTGGCAAATAATTCCCGAAAATATTGCTGTTCTTTTGTCCAAACCAAAAGCAATGGAAGCTTTGATGCAAATGAAAAAAATTGACATCAGCATACTAGAAACAGCATCTTGAAGCTCTTACTTTGACTATTACCCCCATGAACATGAAGTTTTTGGGATCGGGTAGTTGTGTAAATAACAATGCGTTAAAAAGGGTAAAAATAGTTGTTGACTTGTTTATAAAATGATATTCCTTAAATTGAACACATCATATCTTAACAATTTATTCATGTAATGTATATCAAAAAATAAAAACAATAACAGAACTATTATTGTTATATTAGATATAAACAAAACAACATGATGACAGAAGAGTTTATCACCATTCCTTTAATAAAAAATGATCATTTGAATCATTTTGAACTTCACATCGGAGAATATCAAGCTTTTATCGAATATAAAGAAAGACCTAGCAAAATTTGGCTTACGCATACGGAGTCTGCTCCTCAACTCGCAGGTCAGGGTGCTGCAACAGCTGTTATTGAAAAGACATTACACTATTTAAAAGAACATCATTATACACTTTTTCCATTGTGTCCTTTGGTATACGCTTACATAGAAAAACACCCTGAATGGAAGGAAATTGTGGATCCAAGTTTTGAAGGATTTATGGAAGATAAGTAGGTATTAATCTTATTTTCAGGTTAGAAAAAAATAATTGTTTCAACAAATTAGGACTGCAATCCATAAAATTAAGTTACCTTTGCAACTTACAAATACATAAATAAGATTGCAATTTCAAGATTTAAAACTCATAGCGCCAATCCTTAAGGCATTGGACGCTGTCGGATATACTACTCCTACTCCTATTCAGGAACAGGCGATTCCCATTATTTTCAGAAAAAATGATTTATTAGGTTGCGCTCAAACAGGAACTGGAAAAACAGCAGCTTTTGCTATTCCTATTCTGCAAATGTTAAGCTACTCAAAAGTTAAAACTGCGAAAAAAAATATTCGCGCGTTAGTGTTAACACCTACTCGCGAATTAGCTATTCAAATTGAAGAAAACTTTAATCAATATTCAAAAGATCTACCTCTTAAAAGTCTCGTGGTTTTTGGAGGTGTAGGTCAACAACCTCAACGTGATGCTCTAAAAAGAGGTATTGATGTATTAATAGCAACACCTGGTCGCTTACTTGACCTATATGGACAGGGATATATTGATTTAAAACATTTAGAATTTTTCGTTCTTGATGAGGCTGATCGTATGTTGGATATGGGATTCATCCATGATGTAAAAAAGTTAATCAAGCTCATTCCTGAAAAAAGGCAAACATTATTTTTCTCTGCGACGATGCCCCCTGAGATTCAGAAATTAGCCAATCATATCTTAGTTGATCCCATAAAAGTTGAAGTCACGCCAGAATCGACTACAGCCGAAAAAATTCAACAAGAGGTATATTACGTTAAGAAAAATGATAAGAAGGATTTATTGATCCATATTTTAAAAGAAAAAAATATCAGCCATGCATTAGTTTTCTCAAAAACAAAACATGGAGCAGATCGAATTGTAAAGGATCTTGCAAGAAAGAATATTCAAGCAGCGGCTATCCATGGTAATAAATCTCAGAGTGCTCGTCAAAATGCACTTAGAAATTTCAAAGATAGAACATTACGCATTTTAGTAGCAACAGATATTGCTGCTCGTGGTATTGATATCGATGAATTAGCATTTGTTATCAATTATGATTTACCAAATATTCCTGAATCTTATGTACACCGTATAGGGCGTACGGGTAGAGCTGGTAAAGATGGACAAGCGATTTCATTTTGTGATGAAGAAGAATATGCATTCCTCTTAGATATTCAAAAATCTATCCGTATGGATATTCCATTAGTGGAAAAACATCCTTATGCCCTACATATTACAGGGGTAGCACCCAAAAAGCCTGCAGCAAAAGCAACTGGCAGACCTGCAAGAAAAACCTCTTCTAATCCAAGAAATGGTCAAGGGGCAGGTCATAGTAGTGGAAATGGCAATAGAAGAAATAATACAGGCGCTCGATCTGAAAACAGAAATAGGGGTGGAAATTCTTCAAGAAGAAGAGATTCTTCTGTTTAGAATATATTAAAAATAAAAAAGAGAGGTTTTAGCCTCTCTTTGATTTTTTATTACCATACTCCCGATCGCGTTCGAAAGTGGTCATATGCCTTTCTTTTTTGACAGGATATACATCAGCAATTGTAATCAAAATACCCGTTTCTTCTACTTCACCAAATTCATCATTGATTGCTGTACCGAATGATTTCATTGTTGGAGAAAGATTCATATAAGTATTGATCAATGGAGGAATGTTCTCACCTAATGCGCGAACCTTACTGTTTAATAGTTTATAGGATTCTTTATAATCCAACCCATCAAACATACCTTCATACTTAGAAAAATCATTTTCACAATTTAAGCTAGGTAGTGGTACTACTAGATTTTCCTTATCTGGAAAATGATATTCCATAAAATAAAGCAACATATCTCTTGCTTCTTTATTATAATGCGGATACATCGTTACTTTACCAAAAAGATATTTAATATCTGGATTGATCATGACCAACGCACCAAGACCATCCCACAAGTTATCCAACGAGAAGATACCTTTTCGATTGTCAATAGCAGGTTGAAATTTTGGTTGTACAAAAGATCTTCCTAACTCAATGGTATAAGGTAAATAATCCTTTTTAAAACGTTCAGAAAACTCAAAATAATGCGCCGTAGATAAATTAGGAACGCCATCTATAATCGCTGCATCTGTACATTTAATCACACGGTATCCTGCGACAATCTCCTCTTCATCAGGATTCCAAGCGATTAATTGATCATAACAATCTGCACAAGTATCATTTTCATCAATATCAATGGATAGTCCTGTACCTCCTCCAGCACCTCTAAAAGTCAATTCTCTTAATCTTCCAATCTCACGCATCACATTGGGTGCATGATGATAGTTGATTAAATATATTTCGTTATTTCCATTGTTGGTATATCGTATAAAAGCGTCCTTTCCTAATTCTGCTTTTAATAATTTTCTATCAACTGGAGCAATAATTTCTTGCATAATTCTATTTTTCTTGAGACATTCCGTAAACCAATCGTTTCACCTCTTCGGCCCACTTTTTTTCACCTTTAGATTGATCAAAATGTGTGTAAGATATTTTCTCGCCAATGACAATAGTTACTGTCTGGTTGCGTTGAGAAAACATTTCATCAGGCAGATAAAGCATTTCCAAATTTGCCTTTAAGCCAATCTTTTGTCTTAGCCTTGCAAAATTATAAAAAAAGTTAGAGTTTTTACCCTCAATATATACCGGTACGATATTTTTTTTATATTTCTTTGCTTTATTTATAAAACTTTTCTTCCATTCGAGGTCTTCAATACGACCATCACTCTGTTTCCGAGAAACTAAACCTGCAGGAAATACTAATAGAGCACTGTCAGAAGCATAGGCTTGTTCAATTGCAGCAATGCCATCCTTGCCTTGCCCTCCCAATTTATTAACGGGTATGAAAAGAGGTTGTAAGTTCCCGACATTCATCAATATATCGTTCACTAAAAATTTGACGTCTTTACGATACTGTCCTATTGCATGCATAAAGGCTATTCCATCTAAACCACCTAATGGATGATTGGATGCAAAAATAACACTTTCGTCAGTAGGGATATTTTCTGCACCTTTTAGTTTTACATGAACTCCCAAATCCGCAATTAAAGCATCTACAAAATCTAATCCCTGCAAATCTGCAAAGCGTGTCATGATATCATTGATATCATCTTCGTGAATAGTGCGTTCTAAATATTTCAATAAGAAAGATGGAATCCATTTCGCTAATTTTGGACTTTTCTTTCGAATAACTTCTCTTACTTCAATGAATTTTTGATTTGCAACTTCACTCATAAAATTTCAGCACTATGATTTAACTTCATTATATATTTAAAATATAAATCGCACTTTTGTAAAAATAGATAAAATTCGCACAATCCATTATTAATAATGGATAAAGTGTGCAAATTTTAAGTAAAAATTTAATGACGCCTAACGACGTTAATCTTTTTTGTTAATAAAAACACTTTTATTTAAACATTTTATTAAATTTAGAGTCAATAGTATACAGATAAATAATTGACATGTATATAGCGAACATCCCTTTATCACAAAACACGACCATAAAACAAACAGATACCATCGCGTTTGCTTTAGATCGTATGGAGGACTTTCAATTTCATTTATTACCTATCGTAGATGGCGCTAATTATTTAGGGTATATTACCCAAAATGACTTATTAAATGCGCTAGATGATCAATTTACTATTGCGACGATCCATTTAAGAACAGATCCCATCTATATTAAGGCAAACCAACATCCTTATGATGCCATTCGTTTAATGACAGCTTATCATATTGATATATTACCTGTCTTAGATGAAAATAATACATTCATGGGTATGTTAACTTCTTTAGAATTGTTGAAAGCCATTTCTATATTACAATCAATGAATGAAATAGGTGCTGTTGTTGTTTTGGAGATTGGTATTCACGATTTTTCATTGTCTAAAATTTCGCATCTAGTAGAAGCTGAAAATTGTCAAATACTCAATTGCGCTACTCAGGCAATTCCAGAAAAATCATCGCTTGAAGTTACTTTAAAAGTAAATAAATCAAATATAGCTAGTCTACTATCCTCTTTTGCTCGACAAAACTATAATGTAATAGAAACATTCAATACGTTACAAGAATTTGATGACTTAGAAGATCGCTATCAACAATTAATGAATTACATCAACATTTAGCATTACGCTACTTTTTTCTCATCTTTGACGAATAATGCACAAATTACTGCTAGATAAAAATACTGTACAATATGAGAATAGCGATTTATGGTAGAGAATTTAGTCCTTCGGTTATTCCCCATGTTCAACATTTATTAGCATATTTAAAGGGGGAAAAAGCTGAAATTTGGATTTATGACAGTTTCTATCAATTTTTAAAAACACAATTCAAATGTTCTGAAAGTTTTTCCACCTATACTTCTAACCAAGATTTACCGATTGATACAGACTTTATGCTCAGTTTAGGTGGAGATGGGACGATGTTATCCGCAGTATCTTTAATACATAACTCTGGAATTCCTATAGCCGGTATAAATTTTGGAAGATTAGGCTTTCTAGCCACAATCAACAAAACGGATTTTGAACCGTACATCGATCAAATCATTGCTAAAAATTACCAAATACAAAAAAGAGCACTATTGGCTGTAGAATCTCCCAACAGAGAATTGTTTGGAGGAAATAGTAATTATGCACTTAATGACATTACTGTTTTTAGATACGATAGCTCTGCCATGATCACTGTAAATGCTTATTTGAATGGGGAACTTTTAAATTCCTATTGGGCTGATGGTTTGATCATCGCAACACCAACGGGATCTACGGCATATTCTCTTAGCTGTGGAGGACCAATCATTATGCCTGGAAGTGGTAATTTTGTTATTACACCAATTTCACCCCATAATTTAAATGTACGACCAGTAGTAATATCATCTGAATTTGAATTAGAACTGGAAATTGAAAGTCGTTCGGAAAAATATATTTTAAGTTGTGACTCTAAAAATGAAACAATGGAAAGTCATGTAAAACTAAAAATAACGAAAGCTCCATTTTTCATTAATTTAATCCGATTGGAAGGTGAAAGTTATTTCGAAACACTTCGCGAAAAACTTCTTTGGGGGATAGATGTTAGAAATTATTAATATTAACATTATTTCTAATTTGCTATTCATCAAAAAGATTTATCTTTACCGCCAATAATGTTTTGAATCGTTCAACCATTATTTGTTCTCTAACTTTCCTAACTGGAATAGCAAGCAAGTTGAGTAGTAGACGGATCGCAAATACAGCTTCGATTTATTAATAGGAAGAGGTTTAGTATTTACATCTAGCTATTGTACAAGATCAGCTAGAGGATTGTATCATTTTCTATAGGTAAGAAAAGGAATAGACTAAAGTTGATTACTATGTTAATTTTTAGACCTTTTTTATCTTGTTTTACTTATTACGACAAAAGTAAAAAAATCTGCTATCAGGGTAAATTAGCCTGATACAGCATATTTGAATAGATAAATGATTAAAAATAACACGCTTTCATACATTTTAAATGATGTTATTACCCGTCATCAAACTGGTAAAAGTAAAGAAACAGAACATGAGCACAATAGATCATATTGATAGAAATAATCTTCCCCAACATATAGCCATTATTATGGACGGTAACGGAAGATGGGCTAAAGAAAAGGGCAAACTACGTATTTTTGGACATCAAAGTGGCGTAAAAGCAGTTCGAGAAGCTCTGGAAGCTACCGTTAAAGTTGGTGTTAAATATTTAACTTTATACGCGTTCTCTACTGAAAACTGGAATAGACCTCGATTGGAAGTCATTGCGCTAATGGAATTATTGGTTTCCTCTTTGAAAAAAGAAATCAAGACTTTTCAAAAAAATGGCGTTCGGTTGAATGCCATTGGAGATTTATCTAAACTTCCTAGAAATTGTCAAGAAAAATTGGAAGAGACTATCGCGTTAACAGCAAATAATAGTAATTGCGTATTGACCCTTGCTCTTAGTTACAGTTCCCAAGAAGAAATTGTACAAGCAACAAGAAAAATTGCCGAAAAGGTTGTTAAAGGAGCGTTAAATATAGAAGAAATTACAACAGAGACGTTCCAACAAAATCTATATACATCAGATTTACCCAATCCAGATTTATTAATCCGAACCAGTGGAGAGTACAGAATTAGCAACTTCCTTTTATGGCAGATTGCTTATGCTGAATTCTGCTTTTTAGATAAGATGTGGCCCGAATTTTCACAAGAAGATTTATTCACAGCCATTCTAGACTATCAACAAAGAGAAAGAAGATTTGGAAAAACTAGTGAACAGATCTAATCTTTATTAGTAACTTTGCTGACTAATTATTAACCTTCATCCTTGCTGGTTCTTAAATTTTTCTTAATTAACAAAAATTAACAACTGATTGATGTACTTTAGCATCAATAAAAATTTATAAATGAAGCGCATACTATTTGTTATATTATTTTTAGCATGTACCCAAACACAATTCGCACAAGCTCAAGTGAATGGAACTGCTATAAACCTGAATGACCCTACACAAATAAGTTATTTATCCCCGAAAGACTATATTATTGGTGGTGTTACAGTTTCTGGAACACAGCATCTTGATAACAATGTGTTAATTACGATATCAAAACTTGTCGTTGGTCAATACATTGAAGTTCCGAGTGAAGCAACATCAAATGTTGTAAAAGTTATGATGGCACAAGGTCTTTTTGATGATGTGCAATTATGGGCTGAAAAAATTGAAGGTGAAACTATTTTTCTAAATATACGCGTAGTTGAAAGACCTCGTTTAACACGTATAGATATTAATGGTTTAAGTAAAAGTCAAACTGAAGAAGTTCGCAAAAGATTAAATGACAATGCTGGAAAAGTAGTTAATGAAAACTTAATTAACACAACCCGCAATACCATCCAACGATTTTTAAAAGAGAAAGCCTATCTATATCCTGAAATTAAAATCAGCACCTTAAAGGATACTACACAAACGAATAATGAAATATTGGTAGCAGATGTTGATCGTAAAAATAAAGTTCGCGTACAAAAAATTAATTTTACAGGTAATAAAGAATTTAGTCAAAAACAACTTCGTAAAAATCTGAAAGGTGTTAAACAAAAAACTTGGTATCGCATATTTGGCCCAGGTAAGTTTAAAGAAGAAAAATATAAAGAGGCAAAGGAAACATTAGTTTCTAAACTACAAGCGAAAGGATTCCGCGATGCTGAAGTTCTCAAAGATTCAGTTATCAAAGTTGACGATAAAAATGTAATCGTAGATATTGAGGTTTATGAAGGTCCAAAGTATTATGTTGGTAATATCAAATGGTCTGGAAATGCCAAATATACAGATACTGTATTAAATAGAATCTTAGGTATACGTAAAGGTGATGTATTCAGCGAAGAGAAATTAACGACCAAACTAATGGGGCCATCGCGTAATAGTGATGATATTTCATCCTTATATATGAATGATGGTTATTTAACATTTTCTATTGATCCTGAACAAACTAGAATATATAACGACACGGTTGACTTAAACCTTCGCGTATATGAAGGAGCACAATACACGATTAACAATGTATTGGTTAAAGGTAATGATGTGACAAATGACAGAGTTGTATTACGTTCTATTCGTACCAAGCCAGGTCAAAAGTTTTCAAAAGAGCTCATTATGCAATCCGTTCGTGAAATCGCACAATTAGGTAATTTTGATGAACAAAAAACAAACCCTCTTCCAATAAACTTAAACCATGCTGAAGGAACAGTTGATATCTTATATAATGTTGCAGAAAAACCTTCTGACCAAGTTGAATTATCAGGTGGTTATGGTGCTGGACAAATTATTGGTACATTAGGTTTAACCTTCAATAACTTCTCAACAAGTAACTTCTTTGACAAAAGTTCTTGGAAACCACTTCCTCGAGGAGATGGTCAAAAATTAAGTATTCGTGGACAAACTTCAGGTAAACGTTATCAATCGTATAGTTTCTCATTTTCAGAACCTTGGTTAGGTGGTAAGAAACCAATCTACTTTGGATTAAGTGCTTATACTTCGAGTTCTTCTTATGGTGGATTCAATTATTATACAGGAGAACAAGTCGTAAAAGATTCGGAGTTAAATCGTATTTGGATGTCCGGTGTAACCGCAACTTTAGGTAAGCGTTTACAATGGCCAGATAACTGGTTCCAAGCAAATACTTCTTTATCATTCCAACGTTATAAATTACAGAATTATGCAAACTATTTCTTGTTTGATAATGGTACAGCTTATAATATCAACTTAACACAGGAATTCAGCCGCAATACCATCGATGCACCTATCTATCCAACTTCAGGGTCTAATCTTAAGTTCTCGGTGCAATTGACACCTCCTTATTCTTTATTTAATGACATTAACTATCAAACTGCTGATAATAATGTTAAATACAAATGGACAGAATACCACAAATGGAAATTTGATTCACAATGGTATGCAAAGATTGCTGGTAAATTGGTCTTCAAGGCACAAGCACAATTTGGTTTCTTAGGACGTTATTCTAACAAAACTGATATCTCTACATTTGAGCGTTTCAAAGTTGGTGGTGATGGTATGCAGGGTTTTGACTTCTTACAAGGATCGGAAATTATTGCAATGCGTGGATATGCAAATGGTGTGATTATCCCAGAAGGAACACAAAATGTTAATATAGCAAGAAACTCAGGAAGTCCTATTTATACGAAATACCAAATGGAGCTAAGACATCCTGTGATGTTAAATGAGCAAGCAACAGTTTTTGTGTTAGCTTTTGCAGAGGCTGGTAATACTTGGAATAAATTTTCTGAATATAATCCATTCAAAGTAAGACGTTCTGTTGGTGTTGGTGCACGTATTTTCTTACCTATCTTTGGTATGTTGGGTATTGATTATGGTCATGCATTTGATCCAATTCCAGGATTACCTAGCAGTACTTGGAAGCAAAACTTTACATTTAGTATCATGCAAAACATGGGAGGATTTTAATTCTCCTTAAACTTTTTATCATAAACGTTGTCATATAGAAGAAATTCATATATTAGTTGAAAGTATAATCAAGAATAAGATGAAAAAAATAGTTTTATTAATAGCATTTGTTGTAGTTACCGTGTCAACTACTTTTGCACAGCAGTTTGCTTATGTAGATTCAGAATATATTTTAAAACATATTCCTGAATATACGTCCGCTCAGAAACAATTAGATGATCTATCCCAAAAATGGCAACAAGAAGTAGATCAGCAATATGCAGAAATTGAAAGATTATATAAGGCTTATCAAAATGACCAAGTTTTATTAAACGAAGATATGCGTAAACGTCGTGAGGATGAGATTGTGAAAAAAGAAAAAGAGGTAAAAGATTATCAAAAGCAAAAATTTGGTTTTGAAGGTGAATTATATAAACAACGTATTCAATTAGTACAACCCATCCAAGGACGTGTAACAAAAGCAATTCAAGATTTAGCGGCATCTCAAGGAATAGATATTGTATTAGACAAAGGTCAAGAAGCAACATTCCTATATGCCAATCCGAAACTCGATAAAAGTAATGAAGTCATTACTAAATTAGGTTTTAAACCTAATGCAACACTTGCAAAGTAAATATTTGTTTATTAATATTGCGAGAACGAATACCGAGTATTGTTAATTATTAAAATTAGAAACACAAACTTGTCTCAAAATAATTTTAAAGAGGCAACTAAGATTAAAATGGAAAGAATGAAAAATTTATTTAAAGGTGCAATTGCATTTGTAGCAGTTTTTTTTGCAACTCAGTTAGCTCATGCTCAACAAAAAATTGGACACATCAATTTTGCAGAAATTATCCAGTCAACTTCAGAATTCAAAACAGCGGAAGGTCAATTGAAGACGTTGAGTGATGGAAAAACAAAAGAGCTTCAAGATATGTATGCAATGTATCAAACAAAACAAAAAGAAGCGAATGACAAAGCTCGTAATAGAAGTGAAGCGAATAAAGAAACTGTAGATCCTGAATTACAAAAATTAGGAACAGAGCTACGTGATATTGAAACTCGCATCAACGAAAATCAACGTGTTGCTCAAGAGGAATTAAACAAAAAAGAAGAAGAGTTACTTTCTCCTATTCATAAGAAAGTAGCTGAAGCTGTTACTGCTGTATCAAAAGAAAAAGGTTTTGCTTATGTATTTGATATTTCAAGCACAAACATCCCTTACTTTCAAGGTGGTGATGATTTAACTGGAGCCGTTAAAACTAAATTAGGGATTTCGGCAACTGCTACATCAACCCCAGCTAAAAAATAAGTAAATCTATTGCTAAAATAAAACAGTATATAGCTGTTAAAAAAACAGTAGTCTCTTAAAAGGCTACTGTTTTTTTTTGCTTTTATCTTATTCCCTCCTCCCGCATTTCTCAATATAAACTTTCACTCGAGTTTATATGATAGATCTTAGATCAACTTGATATCCTGATGTTATCAAAAATAACTCGACAAATAAGTGCTCCTAATTTGTATTCTTCTTTTGCATATTAAAGATATACTAACCTGAGTTCGATTATTAATTTCATTTGTAGATTCCACACCTATCTGGGTTTGTAAGAACAAACGTGTCCTATTTTAAAATCGAGCTTAGGTTACTAGTCTCCACTTAAAAAATGAAATTCTTAATTATCGAAAAAGGTTATTAATTTTTAAAAATTATAAATAATATATTATGCACGCATACTATATTATTTATATTATATTTGTGTATACTGTGATAAAAAGATATGATTAACCAACTTATATTTGCATTATGCTTCATCAGTGCAATCGTACTGTTTGCCAAAAATGCCAGACAGATATATAAAAACATTAAATTAGGGAGAGCGCTGAACAGGACTGACAGACCTAAAGAACGTCTTAAAACCATGCTATTAGTCGCATTTGGTCAAAAGAAAATGTTTAAAAAACCTGTCCCTGCCATTTTACATCTTTTTGTATACACTGGTTTCTGTATCATCAATATTGAAATGATTGAAATTGTTATTGATGGCTTATTTGGCACACATCGTTTCTTATCCTTTCTAGGTGACTTCTATGCTTTTCTAATTAGCTCATTTGAATGGTTAGCATTTGCTGTATTACTCGGTTGTGTGGTATTTTTAATCCGTAGAAATGTTCTTCATTTAAAACGCTTAAATAGCCCTGAATTAAAAAACTGGCCTAAAACAGATGCTAATTTAATTCTGATAACGGAAATTCTATTGATGACCGCATTCTTATTGATGAATGCTGCTGATCAGAAATTACAACTTTATGGAAATTCACATTACATTGTTGCTGGTTCTTTTCCAATCAGCCAGTATCTAATGTCTCTTCTTCCTTCTGATGTGTCATCGTTGATTTTAATTGAAAGGACAAGTTGGTGGTTTCATATTTTAGGTGTTCTGGCATTTCTTAATTATTTACCTTATTCTAAACACTTACACATTCTGTTAGCATTTCCAAACACGTATTTTTCTAATTTGGATCCTAAAGGGAAACTAACCAATATGGAAAATGTAACAAATGAAGTGAAGGCGATGTTAGATCCAACCTTTACCCCACCTCCTACAGATCAACCAATACGCTTTGGAGCAAAAGATGTACAGGATTTAACCTGGAAAAACTTGTTAGACGCGTACACCTGTACCGAATGTGGTCGATGTACAGCTGCTTGTCCAGCTAATATTACAGGGAAGTTATTATCTCCTAGAAAAATCATGATGGACACAAGAGATCGTGTTGATGAAGTTGGTAAAAACATCCAAACCAATGGAACCTATGTTGATGATGGGAAATCTTTATTAGATAGTTATATCACACGTGAAGAACTGTGGGCATGTACAAGCTGTAATGCCTGTGTAGAGCAATGTCCTGTCAATATTAATCCGCTAGAAATTATTGTGGAGCTTAGGCGATTTTCTGTTATGGAAGAATCACAAGCTCCAGCCAGTATCAACGCGATGTTTGGAAATGTTGAAAATAATGGTGCTCCATGGAAATATTCTCAAATGGATCGTGCAAATTGGACTTCACAACAATAAGCTTTATATAAAATAAAAATCATGGAAAACGAATTACATGTCCCAACAATGGCCGAACTAATGGCTAAAGGTGAAACCGCAGATATTCTTTTTTGGGTAGGTTGTGCAGGAAGTTTTGATGAAAGAGCTCAAAAAATAACCCGTGATATTTGTCGTATCCTTCAACATGTAGGAATAAAATATGCGATATTGGGTACAGAAGAAAGCTGTACCGGTGACCCGGCCAAACGATCAGGAAATGAATTTTTGTTTCAAATGCAAGCAATGATGAACATTCAAGTTTTGGATGGTTATGAAGTCAAAAAGATTGTAACAGCTTGTCCACATTGTTTCAATACGCTAAAGAACGAATACCCGGCATTGGGAGGAAACTATGAATTGATTCATCATACCCAGTTAATCCAAAGTTTAATTGACGAAGGAAAATTAAAACCTGCCGATGGTCATGCCTTTCAGGGCAAAAAGATAACGTACCATGATCCTTGTTATTTAGGTCGTGCTAATGAAGTCTATGAAGCCCCTAGAAAAGTACTAGAAAGTTTAGATGCACAATTGATCGAATTAAAGAGATGTAAGAGCAATGGACTTTGTTGTGGCGCTGGTGGTGGACAGATGTTCAAAGAACCCGAGAAAGGCACAAAAGACATCAACATCGAACGTATAGAAGAAGTAATCAATAGCCAGGCTACAATTGTTGCTGCTGCCTGTCCATTTTGTATGACGATGTTAAAAGATGGGGTAAAGATCAAGGAGAAGGAACAAGAAATAGAAGTTCTGGATATCGCAGAAATAACGGTAAGAGCCAATAACATATAAAAAGAGGTCTGGAAAATTTCCAGACCTCTTTCCTTTAGTTACCATACTTTTGAGCATTTAAATTACTGATTGAATCTATTTGCCCCCATTTCATTTTTTTCAAGCTGGGAATTTAGTCTTCAATTTGCGATCTGTAAACACAACCCCAACTGCCTTTACATTCATCCAAAGCAAAAAACCAATACCAACTGCGAGAGCTAAGAAACTCAATAATATAGCCGGATGCATACCAAGAGGCTTCAGAAGATACAGCATCATGAAGTTGAAAAATACCAATATAATCATAATAACTTTTCCTAAGCGCTCTTCTTTTCGATATTTTGTGCTGTAACTTATGCTGTAACTGTTCATAGATGTACGTAACAATTTATCTGAAAATTCAGCTGAAGGTATATCCATTAGCTCTTGCTTGAGCAGGACTGCGAGTTGGTCATTCTCTTTTAATTTTCCTTTTTTCATAACAGATCTTTCAATTCTTCTTTTAATAAACCTTTAAGTGATTCCTCCAGTTTTCTTCTTCCTCGCATCAACCTCATTTTAATTGCAGATTTTCCAATCTCTAGTATTTCTGCGATTTCTGCGATACTTTTTTCTCCCAGATAATGAAGTGTTACCACAATCCTTTCCTCTTCCACTAGTTGTGCGAGCCCCAAGTTGATATATTCTTTCCGATCAGCTTGAAACAAACCATTAAATTCCTTTTTTTCATCCAGAACATATACCAAGTCACCCGATTCATCATTAAGCTCTACACTATCCATGCATCTTGAGCTTTTTTTCGTTAAAGCCGTATGGTAAACAATCTTATAAAGCCAAGTCGAAAACTTGGCTGCACTACGAAAAGTAGCCAACGCATTAAAAGCCTTCATAAATGCATCCTGTACCACTTCTTCTGCATTCTCTCTGTTCCCGCAAATTTTGAAGGCCACTGTATAAGCCAAGTTTCGATAAGTATCCACAAGATATTCAAAACCTTCCCTTTCACCGAGAATTGCTTTCTTTAAGTAATAATCTTCTTCTTTACGAATTTTCCTGAACAGCATGCTTGAGGCTAAATTGATTTCCTTATACTAATTGGTTAGACTATATATTAAAAACATTGGTCACAAATGTGACCAATGTTCAATACTTTCAGTCTTATTAGAAAATTAACAAAACTAATTAACATGGAAAGTACTTCAGCGGCATTATTTATATCTATATCCTTGGTCATATTTGGGATCAGCTATTATTATTTCACCACTAGGCACAAAGAGCGCATGGAAATTATCGCAAGGGGGCTTGCACCTGATCATTTCAAAGGCCAGTCTAATCCTTTACCTTTTTTACTTATACTAGGAATAATCAGTATCGGAATTGCACTTGGAATTGCAGCAGGTGTCACAATAAGCTTTTTTTTCCCCCTACAAAAACTAGAGATTATTATTTTTTGTGTATTTCTCAGTTTGGGTATAGCACTGATCTCCTCTTATGTCTTATTAAAACAAATACAAAAAAGAGGTTAGCATAACCGCTAAAACATTATTCATTCATATTTACATTAATTCTTAGAAAATGAAAACATCATTACAGGCATTGCTGTGCCTTATCTTTTCTATCCTTGCACCTGCAATTACCCTAGGGCAAGCCAACAATTATTTATTTGACTCATTGGCCACCGACGAACTTCCAAAGAACTCTCCAGGCACCGTAATTTACATTTCTCGAGGTGATCAGCTACTTTATAAAAAAGCTTTTGGCAAGGCAAACATCGAACTCGATGTGGACATGAAAACGGAGGATGTATTCCGCCTCGGATCGATCACCAAACAGTTTACAGCCTGTGCAATCTTGAAGTTGATGGAACAAGGGAAATTATCACTTACTGATGATATCCACAAATACATCCCAGATTTTCCACAAAAAAATGAAGCCATCTCTATTGAAGCTCTATTGACACATACTTCTGGAGTAATAAACTATACTGGATTGCCCAGTTTCACCGAAGAATTAAAACGAAAGAATTTAAGTCCTAAACAACTTGTGGATCTTTTTAAAGATGAACCTCTAGAATATAAACCAGGAACAGACTACAAATATTCTAACTCAGGCTACATACTGTTGGGCTATATTATAGAAAAAGTTACAGGAAAACCATATGGAGAATATATCGAAGAGACTATTTTTAAGGCTTTAGGGATGAATAATTCGTATTACGATAGCCCCACCAAACTGATCGATGGTAGGGTTTCAGGATATACACAGAGAAACGGACATTATCAAAACTCGGATTATCTAAACATGACCTTACCTTATGCTGCGGGTTCGTTGGCTGCTAACCCAGCGGACATTCAAAAATGGTACAGCGCTTTATATAATGGTCAGTTTTTACAACCCGAATCTCTAAAAAAAGCATACTCCTCTTATAGACTCAGCAATGGGCGGTTAACAGGTTATGGATATGGTTGGGAGATCGGCAATGTACAAGGAAGTGCAAGCGTTAAGCATGTTGGGGTAGTAAATGGTTTTTTTACTTATGTAGCCTATCTGCCAGAGGAAAACTTATTAATATCTATTTTTAGAAATTGCGACAGTCCTACTGATTTGGACATCCTTGCATCCAAAATGCTAGCTGTTGCTTTGGGAAAGCCTTATGATTATAAACCAATAACCATGACAGATGCTAAGTTGGAAACCTATCAGGGAGTATACAAGCTGGAAAATGGTGGTGAATACACCATCAGACTACAAGACGGAAACCTCATGTATTATAACCTTGGTGGTTTAAGAACCCGCTTGATCCCTTATGAAAAAGATCATTTCGTATTAGATAATAGCCTGACTATTTTCAATTTTAATAAAGACTCTTTTGGGAGGATAAATGGTTTTACGATCAAAGGTACTGGGCTACCTAACAAGGGGAATCGTAAAAACATTAAGGTCGTAGCGCAAAAGAAAATCAGGATACCGTTCAAGTTGTTGCAACGTTATATAGGTAGATATCAGTTTAATCCAGGACCTATTTTTGAAGTAGTTACAGATAACAATAAACTATTCGGACAAGTTGGAAACGATAGAAAAGAATTAGTTCCTTTCGCGGAACATGAATTTTTCGCTAGGGATTTGGATGCTTCCATCATCTTTAATGTCGATGCCAAAGGTAATGTTATTAGTCTGACCAAAATCCAAAATACTGAAATGATCGCTAAGAAATTTTAAATAAGTTATGACTATATGTACTATTAGGAAGTCAAAATATTTTGGTAATTATAGATTGTGGTAAACAATGGATCAACCAAAATTGAAATAAGAGTTTACAAATACCCTTATAATTTCCTGTTATTATTAAAGATTTTGAACAAAGCTGGAAGTTCTATACCATAAATTTGGCATAAAAAAATCGGACTTTGAAGTATTCAAAGTCCGATTAATACTTTAAGAATATATATTTAAAATTGTACCCAGAAGCAGATTCGAACTGCCACACCCATACAGGCGCCACCCCCTCAAGATGGTGCGTCTACCAATTTCGCCACCTGGGCCTATTTTCAAAATGGTATCGCAAATTTAATTGTTTTTTTAAATTCTACAAGCAATTTTTGCTAAGAATAGAAAATTTAATTCCCCTTCTACTTCAGTAGATTCTTTTTTATTAATGTTTGAATCACACCGTCCACTAAGCCCACGCGAGGTACCATGATTTGTTTTAAATGACCGTATCGCATGATCGTCATAAAAATTTCTGTAGCAGGAATAATTACATCGGCACGATCATCGTTCAACCCCAATTGCGTAATACGTTCTTTTAATGAATAAGAAGTCAAATAATGATACAGGGCTTTCAACTTTGCATAGGAAATCGGTTTATCCGCTTTTTCACTTGCTAAACGAGATAGTTTATTGATATTTCCACCTGTACCAATACCATATACTTGTTTGTACATCTTCGTATTATTCACAACCCATTCTTTCATATCTTCCCAAGTTTCTTGTTCATCTTGGTTATCTAAAATACGAATGGTGCCTAAATTAAAGGATTTTGAATTGACCAATTTAGCGTTAGCAAATAGTGATAATTCTGTACTACCACCTCCAACATCTATATATAGGTAAACCTTATCTAAATCCATTTCAGTATTCAAATGGCTATTATAGATAATTTCTGCTTCTTTCGTTCCATCAATAATATCGATATTAATACCGATCTCACGAACTTGTTTAACGACTTCTGGCCCATTGTCTACATCACGCATAGCAGATGTTGCACAGGCCATATAATCTTCTACGTTATAAACGTCCATAAGTTCACGAAATGCACGCATTGTTTTAACCAAATTTTCAGCCTTCTTCGGTGATAATTTGTGATGGATAAAAGCATCATCGCCTAGACGTAATGGAACGCGTAGCAGTGTATTTTTTTTAAAAGAAAAACCTTCTTTTTCTTGAATAATATCAGCAATTAAAAGCCTAACAGCATTTGAACCAATATCGATCGCAGCATACCTCACTTGAATACATTTTAAGTAATGAAATTAATTTTCCTTATGTGAATAGATAAATTATCTAATCACTAAGAGTATCATTTATTATTTCGAAAATATAAATAATAAATGAAGTCGAGATAATCTTAATGTTAAATTATTGTGAACAAGAGAATAATTTAACACAACGAAGGTTGTTCTAATATTTCTAATTGCCAGTATATTTGTTCTTCTGTGACAAAGTAAGGTTTATTATTTCTAATTTGCTCATATACCGCATCAAACAAAAACATATAGTTGCCTTTATTTGCTTTTATACTTTCAGAAATGATGTCACCATTTTCTAAATAGGTGAGTAATCCTTCTGCATGCTCATTCTCTTCGCCATAATGATTATCTAATGGCCAAATACCTGCAATCAATTGATTTTCCTGAACATCTGTACGATTTTTGACAAAAGTTCCTTGGGTGCCATGAATCAGAAAACTATATTGTGATTCAAGTACCAACATACTGACGGTAATAAAAACCGTAAGTCCATTATCATAAGTCAACAATATCGTTGCAAAATCGTCTACTTCAGAATCTGCCCGATGAATTGAAGTTCTTTTAACAGCAGCTGTCGGTTTTCCAAATAAGGAAATGACTTGATCTAATAAATGAGAGCCTAAGTCAAATAATATACCTGCTGCAGGTCGTTTCGTTTCTTTAAACACTTTTTGACCAATTTCTGTACGATAACGATCAAAACGTAAGTGAAGCTCTACGGCATCGCCTAATTTTCCTGATTCCAAAACTGATTTTAACGAGTTAAAGTCAGAATCAAATCTTCTATTATGATAAGGTAGTACAAATTTACCAACCCTCCTACCCAACTCAAATAGTTCTTTTGCTTCAGCAACCGTTGGTGCAAAAGGTTTTTCGATCAACACATGTTTTCCTGCTAGCAAAGCTTGCTTAGCAAAAGCAACATGGGTATCATTTGGTGTATTGACAATCACAAGTTCAATTGCTTCATCTGCTAATAATTCATCAATACTCATGTAACTGATGATAGAAGGATAATCTAGATGAGCTTTCTTTGTTGATCGCTCTACAATCGCCCGCAATTCGAAATGGTCATTACCAGCTATAAACGGCGTATGGAATATCCTTCCGGACATTCCATACGACATAATACCTGTAACTATTTTATTTACAGTCATTAAAATAAAGTTTTATTAGTGATGTTCATGTTCATCTACTTTACCACCAGCAAGCTTATAAACTTCTTCCAGTTTTTCTAAACTCTCGTGTGAAAAGTGATTAATATCAGCATTTGTATTTTGTGATTCTTTAACCAGTTTACTATTTACTTCAGCTTGAACTTTCGCCACTAAAGCTGAATAAGCATGATCATTAAAAGCAGCAGTACTATCTGCCCCTAGTTCAATTGGTGCTTGAAAAGCAGGAACGCCTCTCATGGGATCATTAACATGAAGACTTAATGCTAAAGAATCCAATTGCGGAAGTATTGTTCCATATGTTTCTTGAATTTTAGCAGATAATGCTTTTGTTTCAGCAGAAGTTGATTTTGTTTCAGCAAATTTTGCCAAATTCACTAAATAGTTTCCTTGCTCACCTACCAACTTAAACATGGCATAAGCATCACCGTCCGCCAATGAAGCGCGTGAATTTTTATATTGGTTATCCAAACCTGTCTGGTAGTTACAAGAAGCTAATAATGAACTTCCACAAACTGCTACCGCTACAAATAACTTATTAAATTTCATATCAATTATGTTAACAGCACAAAAATAATAAAATAAACTAGCTTAAAAACTCTTATTAAAAAAGATATGAAATTTTATGCCACATTTCGACCTGCATTCACAACCCCATAAATTGTTCTTGCAATTAATTTAGCATATACTTCACGCTTCTTCTCATCTATATTACCTTCATTAATTACTTTAATTGCATAATGCTGAATGATCAACAAGGGTAATACAATGTTTTCTCTTGCCAATATAGATTCTCGATCAATTGGATAGTTCTCCATTAATTTTGACGTATTACTCAATTTTAATAGATATTCTTTCGTGATCAAAAATTCTTCATGAAGCAATTTCCAAAAATCACCATACTTCTCATCAAATTGTATATAAGACGTGATATCAAAATTTGATTTTGTCATCGACATCATGCAGTTATCAATCAATGTTTGGAAAAAACCTGATGATACATATAAGTGTTGTACATCTTTCCAAAGATTATTTTGTTCTGCCCATTTTAATGCTGTTCCTACGCCATAGAAACCCGGGATATTTTGCTTTAGCTGACTCCAAGCAGTCACAAAACTAATTGCCCGCAGATCTTTTAGTTTAAGTTCTTTATCCGAATTTCTTTTAACAGGACGACTACTAATATTAATAGAAGAAAGCACTTTTAATGGAGATAAATTTTCCAGATAACTTAGAAATAAAGGATTTGTTCTTAAATCCATAAATTTATTATAACTCAGATCCGCCAATTTATCAACAACTTCTTTTTGATGAGGTGTTAAAGTATCGCCTGCTTTTTGTTTCAGATCTGAAATAATACCTGCATGTAATAATTGTTCTATATTGAACCGTGCCGTATCAAGGGAGCCATATTGACTACTAATGGTTTGTCCTTGAATGGTTAATTGAATATGATCATTGGCAATTTCTTGTCCCATGGAAGCATAAAACCGTTGTGTTTTACCCCCACCTCTTGCTGGTGGGCCACCGCGGCCATCAAAAAATACAAGATCTACATCATATTCTCTAGCCATAGCCGTCAATTCTATTTTAGCACTATAGATTGACCAATTGGCCATCAAATATCCTCCATCTTTTGTGCTATCAGAATATCCCAGCATAATGGTCTGCTTATTTCCTCTTAGCTTAAGATGTTTTGCATATGCCTTATTTGTATAGAGCGTTTTCATAACATCCGCAGCACGTGTCAAATCATCTACCGTTTCAAACAAAGGTACAAAGTCGATCGTCAGTGTATCTTTAGTCCATCCAGACCATAAGAATAATTGTCGTAATCCTAAGATATCACTTGCCTGCTGACAGTTACTGATAATAAATCTTTGAGCAGCTCTTTCAGATCCGGATTTCTGTATGTCTTTTAATAAACGAATAACACCTAATGTATCTTTTTCTAATGCAGTAGCCTTGTCATCATAATCTAAATCTAGTTCTTTAAAAGAGATTGCTTTTTGTTTACTTTCTTCAGATAATGTCAAAAAATCAGCAGGAATACCTGTTTCATTTGGATACTTTTTAATTACATATTCAAATGTTTGGCTTAAAATACTACTATCCTGACGAATATCTAAAGTCGTAAAGAAACAACCAAAAGTCATCACCTTACGCAATAAATCATCTACAATCTCAACGAATAAGTCATTATGATCATCCTTAAGAACTCGTTTTATAGCTTTCAGATTTTCAATAATATTTGCTGTTTCATCGATAGGATATTCAACAGGATTAAAACTATTTTCATAAAATAGTTCCTGTAAATTCTCCATATATTCTTCGACACCTCTAAACGTTATGCGACGTTTGACAATTCGAAAATCTCTATAATAACATCTGAATAAGATTGTTCTTAGAAGCGTTGCTACTTTTTTAGTACTCTCAGGGCTAACATTTGGATTACCATCCCGGTCTCCTCCTGGCCAAAAACCTAACTCGATTAATTGTTTGACATCAGCAGTCTCAATACCTAACTCATCATCTATATAGGTCTGAATTTCGGAAGCCACTTTATAAAATACATTTTCCAAAAACCAGGCTAAACTGATTGCTTCATCTACAGGAGTCGGTTTGTTATTATTAATAAACGGTGTTTTCCCTAGCTGTTGTAATAGCAAATGAATATTATGAATATCATTTTCTTTAATGGCATTAATCAAATCATTGATGATCGATAAAACCGAACCTGGATAGAACTGAGTAGGATGAGCCGTTAGTACCAACCGTACAGAGAAATCTTTTAATTTTGCGACTATTTTTCGCTTTAGTTCTGGATTTGTTTCAGATGACCGAATTAAAGAACCGAGCTGTGCAGAATTATCTGTTTTACCAATTGCTTTGAAAGACGAATCTTCAATAGCATCAAACAAAACAACTTGACGTTCTATATACTGTACAAAACGAAATAATAAATCAATTTGTTTATCTTCATCGGAATAAACTTCGTGTTGCTCAAAAAATGTATTGATGATATTCTCTGGAGTTTTATGTGTTTCTACTCCATTTTCACAATGTTTGGCAAAAAAAGGCAATAATGTACCTGTATCCTTAACTCGCTGAAATGGGAGTGTCAAAAATAAACTTTTAAATAGTTCGAAACGTGTCAAAACTTCGTCTTGAAAAACAGCTTCTTTTTTACTAAACTTCATATTTATAGAAAAAACAATTGTAGATTTTGGTGATTTGTTCAAATAATCTCAAACATTCAAATATATAAATTTTATATTTAAATAAACATTTAAATGAAATTTAAATAAAAAAAATAAGATAATATTACAATATTATTAAGAACAAAAACAGTTTCCATCTGTTATACTAGTTAGATAAAAATAAGAAAAATCAAACTAATAAAATCAAAATGGCAAAATTATATACAGCAGAGGTCACTGCAATAGGAGGACGTAATGGAGAAGTAAAATCATCAGATGGAATAATTGATTTGATTGTAAAAAAACCAACCACTATGGGAGGTGAAGGCAATGCTACTAATCCAGAGCAACTGTTTGCAGCCGCATGGAGTTCTTGTTTTTTAGGAGCCGTGGCAGCAGTTGGCGAAAAGGATCATGTTGACATGACTGACGCAAAAGTTATCGTACGGGCGTCGTTTAACCAAGAGGATAATGCTTTTTTTATTTCTGCAGAAATTGATTTACATGTTCCTACATTGACTGCAGAAGAATCTCAAAAACTCGCAGAAAAGGCACATCGTGTATGCCCCTATTCAAAAGCGACCAAAGGAAATATCGAAGTTAAAATAACTGGTATTTAAATACTAAATTTACTGTGCTTTTTATCGTAAAAGCACAGTTTTTTCCTATTCAATCTTGTATATTTGTTTGTATTCTAAGTTTATGAAGCAGACACAAGAGATAAAAAGTTTTTTTTATAGTCAATATTTCGCAGATGGAATAAGAATTACTATTGGCTGTATTGTTCCTGTTATTATTTTTGCTGCTATAGGTCAATTCATGAATGGAACATTTGTTTCATTAGGTGCCCTGTTAGTTGGCTTATCGGATACACCCGGCGCTCCCTCCCATCGTCGTAATGGTATGTATTTCGCTGCGTTATTTACGATTATTACCTTCGTCCTTACTATTGCAGTAAATTCCAATATCTATTTATTAACGATTCTAATTGCTGTCCTCTGTTTTATCTTTGCTATGTTCGCTGTTTTTAATGCCAGAGCAGCCAATGTGGGTTTGATGTGTATTTTGATGATGCTTATTCATATTGATACCCCATTTAGCTTGCAAAGTGCCCTCGAATATTTATTTTATTACAGTATTGGTTGTATGTGGTATATAGCCATTAGCTTATCAATAACGCAAATACGTCCCTACAGATTAGCCCAACAAGAACTAGCGGAATCCATTCGTCATGTGGCCGATTATATTCGATTGAAGGCCAATTTTTACGATATCAATGTCGATAATGATCAGAATTATTTAAAACTGATTGAGAAACAGGTAGAAGTTAATACCCATCAAGAAAATGTAAGAGACTTATTATTTCAAAGCAAAAGATCCATCAAAGACACGACAAAGACAGGACGCTACCTGACACTTGTTTTTAATGATATTATCGATCTTTTCGAACAGAGTATGGCAACACACTATGATTATCATGCGGTTAGTGAAAAATTTGGAAGCACAGGGATTTTAAATGAGTTCAAACATGTCATTTTAAAATTAACCAACGAATTGGATCACATTGCTTATCAATTGAATACCAATAAAATGCCTAAACCCATGTATAATTTTGATCAAGACATCAATCTCATACATAGTAAAATAGATATACTAGAAAAAAGCTTTCAATATAATACCATAGCATTAAGAAAAATTTTAATCAACGTCAGAGATATTATTAAACATATTAATGGGATATATAACTACTCCCATTTAAAATCGTCAGAGATCAAAAAACCAGAAATTGATGAAGCTAAAAAATTTATCGAATCTTCTATTATTGATTTAAAAAAATTTAGAAACAACATTGCATTAGATTCAACTTATTTTAGGCACGCAATACGTATGGCCATTGTGATGTCTCTTTCCTATTTTATTGCTAAAACATTTCAGATAAGTGAAAATATTTATTGGATATTATTGACCATTATGGTGATTTTAAAGCCAGGTTTTGGGTTGACTAAAGAAAGAAATATCCAACGTTTAATGGGAACAATTATCGGTGGTCTCATAGGCTCATTCATTCTTTTCTTTATTCATGATGAAACGATTCGTTTTGTATTACTTATTTTCTTCTTCCTAAGTGCCTATAGCCTTTTCCGTGTTAATTATATTGTTGCGGTCATTTTCATGACTCCCTATGTACTTATCATGCTCAGTTTTGTAAGTACAAATACCATCGCAGTGACAAAAGAAAGGATTTTTGACACATTCATTGGAGGAATGATAGCCTTCCTCTCTAGTTATATCATTTTTCCTAATTGGGAATCCATGCAAGTAAAAGATTCTATGCAAAAACTATTGATAGCAAACTACCAATATATTGCATTAATGTTAAAAGAAATTGCTGGAAATGTGCCGTCAATTACGGAATACAAATTGGTTAGAAAAAAATTGTATGTAGAAACAGCCAATATGGGTTCAACTTTCCAACGGATGTTAACGGAACCTAAAAATAAGCAAAGATATACGAAGGATGTAAACAAGTTTGTCATCTTCAATCATGTACTTGCTTCTTACGCTGTGACGCTCCATAATCAAGTTAGCTCTACAGAAGCGAATCAAATTATTACAAAAGAACATATAAAATTAATTCGAAAAATATTAAGTTCACTAGAAAGTGCAATAAAAACATTAGCAAATTCGAATGAAGAAAATCGTTTTGTTCCTGTAGATATTCAACTTCCAGAAATTAATGAAAATATAAATCTGGAAAGAAATGAAAATAGTGCGTTGATTACAGAGCAACTACAGTTTATTACTAAAATAGTTGTTGATATCGCCAAATTGGTCCAACAACTAAAAGAAAAAACACTTACGGATAATGAATTAACATTACGTGATCAAGCGAATTAATTTTAAACATAACAAAGACATGCACGATAATTATTATGATATCATCATTGTGGGAGGAGGTCCAATTGGCCTTGCTTGTGCATTGGAAGCTTCTTCAAATAATCTTACTTATTTAATCTTAGAAAAAGGATGCCTTGTTAATTCACTCTATCATTATCCACAAAATATGACTTTCTTTTCATCTGCTGATCGATTAGAAATTGGGGATATTCCATTCGTAACAACCTTAGCAAAACCAAAAAGAGCGGAAGCGCTAGAATATTATCGACGTATTCAACAAAAGTTTCAATTAAACATGCAATTGTTCGAAGAGGTAACTGCAATTGAGAAAAAAGAAGATTTTTTCTTCACACAAACTCCTAAAAACACATATACTTCAAGATATATAATTATAGCCACTGGGTTTTACGATATTCCAACATTACTTCATATTCCTGGGGAACAATTGGATAAAGTCAAACATTACTATCAAGATCCACATTATTATGCAAATCAAAAAGTGGTTGTTATAGGCGCAAGTAATTCTTCCATAGATGCTGCTTTGGAAACATATAGAAAAGGGGCTGAAGTCACATTGGTCATACGTGGGGAACAAGTTAGTCCAAGAGTAAAATATTGGGTTAGACCTGATATTGAAAATAGAATTGCAGCAGGAGAAATCCGTGTTTTCTATAATAGCACATTAAATAAAGTAACCGAATCCCAAGTTTACATTCAAACTCAAGAAGGAGAAGTCGTGATAGACAATGATTTTGTATTAGCACTAACAGGATATCAACCAAATTTCGAATTTCTTCAATCTATAGGAGTACATATTCCTGCTACATCACCTTGTATTCCAGAGCATGATGTAGATACTATGGAAACTAATATTAAGGGGTTATATCTTGCTGGAGTTGTATGTGGTGGTTTAAATACACACTTATGGTTTATAGAAAACTCAAGAATTCATGCGAAACAGATTTTAGCGGATATTAAACAAAAAAACGAGTTACTTCCTTAAACCCTTTAAAAATATTTTCATCATCTTTTTTTGCAAGGCTAATATGACATCAAACTCATCTTTGGTCGGAAATAGCATATTCTTCATATCTTTCAATATACCCATTCGCATTCCAAAAAGAGAGTATAGCAGAATACGAGCAGTCTCTTCAACATTTCCTACTTCTATCTCATCTTTGTCAACACCTAAATTTAAAATTTCAACAAAAAGTTCAACTTCTCTTACATAGGATTCTTTGAACACCCGCTCCAACTCTTCAGGAAGCTCCTTTACCATATTGATCGTGTATTCAAATAAATTATAGTATTGATTGATTAATTCTACTCTTTTATCAATAGTATACATCATAATTTCCTCAAAATCAGTGCAGGAACTGATTTTATCCTTAATATCTTGAACCATCTTATTGATGACATATTCAAAAACGGCAGAATAAAGACTATTTTTATCAGGAAAGTAATAATAAAGAAGGGCTTTTGAAAAGTTCAAATCAGTAGCAATTTCAGACATTGTTGTTTTTGCCATACCAAAATGGGCAAATCTTCGTGTTGCCGCTTCCAATATTCTGATTCTTTTTAAATCCGCATTTGCCATCAATTCAAATTTAATTACACTTAATAATTGCTTTGTGCTATCTTTACTAACTAATATATAAAGATAATTTATTTTTTTTGATTTTTTGAAAAAACTAGTCAACAATGGGCATAAATATACAATCAGACGTTTCGTTAAAAAAATATAATACATTCGGTATTGAAGAAATTGCAACAAATTTCATTGAAATAACCGATCCAATACAATTATTGAGTGCATATGAGACTGGTATATTTAAAGAAGAATTTTTGACTCTCGGGGGTGGAAGTAACATTTTATTTACAAAACCTTATAGCGGTTATATCATCAAAATAAATAACAAAGGAATTCAAGCAAAAATAGTTCAACAAGATATCTTTATTACAGCTTGTGCCGGTGAAATTTGGAATGATCTGGTATGTTATTGTATTAATAACAACTATAACGGATTGGAAAACATGGCACTCATACCCGGTACAGTTGGCGCCTCACCAGTTCAAAATATTGGCGCATACGGCACTGAACTCATGAATATCTTTTACAGTTGTATTGCCTTCGACACTGTAGCGGGAATATTTAAAGTATTTTATAATGAAGACTGCCAGTTTTCGTACAGAGACAGTATCTTTAAATCTGAGTATAAGGGTCGATATATCATTACAGAAGTAACTTATAAACTCAGCTCATCTCCTTCTATAAACACTTCATATGGAGCCATATCAACCGAGTTGGAAAAAAGACAGATTAGTAATCCCACAATACGAGATATCGCCGAAGTCGTTTCCTACATCCGAGTAGAAAAATTACCAGATCCTAGTACAGTGGGAAATGCAGGAAGTTTTTTCAAAAACCCAGTTATCTCCATAGATAAATACAAAGAACTAAAAGAATTGTTTCCTGATCTGATTAGTTATACTATGCCTGAGAATAAAATTAAACTTGCAGCCGGATGGTTAATTGAACAATGTGGTTGGAAAGGCAAAGTAATTGGACAAGCAGGAGTATGGAAGAATCAAGCTCTTGTACTAATAAATATACATGCTGCGAAAGGAACTGAAATTTTTGAACTATCGTCTAAAATAATAAACGATGTTTATCAAAAATTTAATGTTAAGTTAGAACGTGAGGTAAATATTTTTTGATTTCTAATAAAAAAATATTCGCACATATGGATAAAAAAATGGCGAATTTAGCGCATCTGATTAGAGTTTCACAACAAATACCCTTTTCAGAAAAGAAACTTTACATTAAATAATCATTATATATATATCAATTCTCAATAATTAGCATACTATTTGTAAATAGATTACTACACCGTATTCAATCGCTGAGGAATGAATACTCTATTTCTTCCTCAGTATTTTTGTAAATCATTCATTTTTAAAGTGAATAAAAATTCAGTGATTATGACTAAATATGAATTCAACTCGTTAGTAGTAGAGCAGTCAGATTCTCTAAAACACTACGCAAAGAAGTTTACAAATGATAGCGAAGACGCTAATGATTTAGTACAGGATACACTATTAAAGGCTGTCACCTATTTTAATAATTTTAGAGAAGGTACAAACCTGAAAGGATGGCTGTATACCA
Source organism: Sphingobacterium sp. SRCM116780 (assembly GCF_021442025.1). Taxonomy (NCBI): domain Bacteria; kingdom Pseudomonadati; phylum Bacteroidota; class Sphingobacteriia; order Sphingobacteriales; family Sphingobacteriaceae; genus Sphingobacterium; species Sphingobacterium sp. SRCM116780. The sequence continues at coordinate 556,948 of NZ_CP090446.1, read as the reverse complement.
TTATGAAGAATACGTTCATCAACAACTATCGGAGAATTGTAAAAACGAATTCTTTTATCACAAAAGAAGAAGAGATTTCGAATACAAATCTAAGCTTATCCGCCTCTAAAAATCAAGGAGAAAATAAGTTTGTGATGGAAGATATTAATTCTGCCCTTTCTAAACTCTCAGAAGACTATTATGTACCTTTTAGTATGTATTTTGAAGGGTATAAATACCATGAAATTTCGAAGTACTTAGCAATTCCTATTGGAACAGTCAAAACAAGGATACATATTGCTCGAAAAGTAATGAAGAAATCGTTATCGACTTATAAACTTATCGATTAAGATTTTTATACCTTCGTTTCATGAATAATCATGAAAATCTTCCTTTGTATTCTAAATCGAAACTAGCACTACGAAATGGGCAAGATAAACCAGAAATATGGGTTGCTTTTCGCGGACTTATCTATGACGTTACTGAAAGTCGATTATGGAAGTTTGGAAAACATTATGAACATTGGGCTGGTCAAGACCTAACTGAGGAGCTTTCGGAAGCTCCTCATTCAGATCAAGTTTTTAAAAGATTTCCTATTGTAGGAAAAATAGAATAAATTAAATATCAAATTTAGATAAAGCAACAAAAGCTTTTAATCTAGCATCAATTTCTTCTTGTGTCAATGTTTGCAGACGTTCAGTTCCAAATTTTTCTACACAAAACGACGCTAATGCAGACCCAAAAATAATGGCGTTTTTCATATTAGTGAAATTGATTGTTTTCACTTTTGCCAAGTAACCAACAAATCCTCCTGCAAATGCATCGCCTGCTCCGGTTGGATCAAATACTTCTGCCAATGGTAAAGCTGGAGCTGAGAAAATCTGACCTTCCCCAAATAATAATGCACCGTGCTCTCCTTTTTTAATGATTAAATATTTTGGACCCATTTGCAAAATAGCTTCTGCAGCTTTTACCAGTGCATATTCTCCAGATAATTGACGCGCTTCAGCATCGTTGATAGTCAATACATCAACACGTTTTAGAACAGCTTTTAAATCGTCCATCGCAATATCCATCCAAAAATTCATCGTATCTAAAACAACCAGTTTTGGCTTATTTTTTAAACGATCTAAAGTCGTCATTTGAACTTGAGGAGTAGCATTACCCAATAATAAGAATTCACAATCTTGGTAGCTTTCTGGAATAATGGGATCAAAATTTTCCAATACATTCAATTCTGTTGTAATGGTATCACGGCTATTCATATCATTATGATACTTTCCAGCCCAAAAGAATGATTTTCCACCTTCTATTATTTGTATACCTTCTACATCAATACCTTTGCTTTTAATAATATTCAAATTATCAGCTCCAAAATCCTCTCCTATTACACCAACTAATTTTACGTGATCATATAAGAATGATGCCGAAAGGGCTGCAAAGGTACCTGCACCACCGACTATTTTATCTGTTTTACCAAAAGGTGTTTCGATAGCGTCGAATGCTACCGTGCCCATTACTACTAAACTCATCGTATATATTATATAATTATAAACCAAAAAAAAACCGGCTTTTAAGCCGGTTTCACCAAGTGCTCCTGAAGCTGGGCTCGAACCAGCGACCCTCTGATTAACAGTCAGATGCTCTAACCAGCTGAGCTATTCAGGAATCTTCTCAAGAAAGATAATTATGTATCCTTCTCTTTTAACGCCACAAAAATATAGTAAATTCAGTGAATTCACAAATTTTTTTAAATTTTTTTATTCGCGAAATAATGACAATATTTATCATATGCAACAGAGGCAATATTAAATTAAATAATCGATGACCTCTTCGCCATATTTTATGTTATTAAATCATGAATAAAATTTTTATAAAAACAACTACACTTCTCTTATTTGCAGCATCCATACTTAGTTGTAGCAAAAAAGATGTAACAGAAGAAATCCCAAAAGAAACATCGAGTCGTATTGAAAAATTAACAGATTCACTTTTCTATTACGCCAAAGATGCTTATTTATGGAATTCTGAGCTTCCTACTTATGCTGTTTTTAATCCTCGCAAATATAGTACTGGAAGTGATGAATATGAAAATCTAACACAAGAACTATTTGCTATTACACGATATGGAATAAATCCTGCTACACAATCTCCTTACGAATATAATAAAGACGATGTTAATGAAACAAAATACAGCTACATTGACAAGGATAGTTATACTGGTAGTACCTCATTTATCAGAAGGCATGATTTTGCTTCATTAGATTTAGAAGGAAATGGAAAAGACTTTGGACTTAAAGTTGGCTTATATGGAAGTGAGACAGACTATGACATCTATATACAGTTGGCTTATCCAGGCTCCCCTGCTGCCCTTGCAGGCTTACAACGTGGTGATATCATCACAGACATTAATGGGGTGAAATATGGCACTAACTTTAACAGTGAAGTATCTTCCTTAAACAAAGCGCTTTTTGATAGCGAATCAACCACTATCAAAGGAATAAAAAGTGATGGAAAATCCTTTAATCTCACCTTGAACAAAACAACATATAAAACAAAATCAGTCCTTATTGACAGTGTGTATACTAAAGGCACAAAGAAAATTGGTTATTTTGCTTTCAGCTCATTTTCAAGTCTAGCACATACGGAAGCTGACTTGACAACAACTTTTAATGACTTCCAGACTGCTGGTGTTACCGATTTAATTATTGATTTGCGCTATAATGGTGGGGGTTATCTCAATACTGCAGAATTTATTGCCAATAAAATTGCACCAAGTTCTTTAAATGGTAAAGTGATGTTTACAGAACATTTTAATAGTACCATGCAAAATAAAAAAACGCAATATTTAAAGTATTTAACCTATGAAACGACGAATGCAAATGGAACGAAAATAACTGGAAATTATGGTGAGTTAGATTATAGCGTTTCAGGAAATACCTATACATTTAATCCAAATGGAAATTTAAATATTAATTCTATTGTATTTATTGTTACAGAAAGTACTGCCTCTGCAAGCGAACTGCTTATCAACAGTTTGAAGCCATATTTATCCGTTAAGTTGGTTGGATCAAACACTTATGGAAAGCCTGTTGGATTTTTCCCTTTAACAGTTGGGGGCTATGATGTCTATATGAGTATGTTTGAGTCAAAAAATTCGAATAATGAAGGAGGTTATTATGATGGTATGACTGTTGACGGAACTTCTCGGGATGATGCCACCTATGCTTTAGGTAATTTAAAGGAGCAATCCTTACAAGCCGCTTACAATTATATTACAACGGGTAGTTATCTGAATAGCTCTTCAAGAATTTCTAGTAAAACGACATCGACCAATCAGCTGAAAAAGTTAAAAGAATTTTCTCCTGGACAATTCAAGGGTATGATCGAAAATAGAACAAAAATAAAATAAAAGCAAAAAGCCTTTCCAAAAATGGAAAGGCTTTTTTTTGCTCCTGAGTCCGTAATTTTCAGACTAAATTATAACTTCATTGGCTAAATTACGGGATTTAGGTGATGATAGGGAATAAATGTAAATGCTCAAAAGTTTACCTACCCAAGCTGATATAGGATAGCGTTTCCTTGCTCTAAAGATATATGATGTGGGTAACTATTAAAATAAACACTAAATATCTTAAAATTGTAGAATATATTTTATACCTTTTTTCACTTATTTTAACCAAGATATTCATCGATAAGAAAAATTCTATTATGAAAAGCCTAATTAACATTATTCTTATTGCAATTTTAATTCTTTCAATAAGTACAAAATGCTTCGCACAAATTGATCTAAAAAAAACAGTTTTTGATTTTGCTGAACAATACACAAAAGATAGCATTGTAATCAATAGTCGCTTTTTACTTACGTACAATGAATTTAAAAATATATCAATTTCTGAAAGTAAAAAGCCGTTAGACGAAAAAACAATACAAACTAACTACAAAAGATTAAATGATGGGATTAAATATAATAACAGTGAATTAAAAAGAAATTTAGGAAAAATATATTCTATAGTTTCTTTCGATTCAGTCAGTTATAAACAAAAAAAATTAAGCTTTATCGATGTTTCAATTGTATTTAGAAATAAAAGACCCTATTTTGATTTAAATGATACAACGATAAGAACCAAATTCGTTTTTATGTTAATAAACAATAAATTAAAATTTGTAGGACCTGCACATGTAATAAGTGATCTACATTTTAATTTAAGTAAGCTCGATAGGATTAAAACAGAAATGGAGAATGAATTTCACGTAAAATACAAAAATATTTATTTTAATAATACATCAAACAATTGTATTCCTTTTAAAACAAATAATAAATGGGGATTAGTTTCTTTTGATAATAAAATTGTATTGAATGCAGTTTACGATTCTATTTATCCATTTAAAGCTAATTATGCATTAGTTAAATTGAAAGGAATGTATAATTTAATTGACGAAAAATTTAAATTGGTATTTAATGAACCTAAAAAGCATATTATATTTACTGAAAATGAATATTTGGTATTAAATAACAAAAATGAATATTAGCACTATCCTTATAAATTAAAGGCTAATGATGGAACAGTAACAATAGGCAATGTGCCAGCGCAACATCTTGGAAGTTACAAACCGTTTGAGGAAAAAGCTGATCCTTTTAAAGAATATTACAAAACGGATTATATAATTGAAAAAGGTAGGGATGAAAGTACTTTTTACGTAATTGGTAAAACTTCAAAAGATACAATTTCTGTTAATAAAAACTTTCAGTATTTAGACCCTTATGGTGAATTTATATTTGGCTTAAGCAATGATAATGTTGCGAAAATAATCAATCCAAAAGGTGATGTTTTATTTGAAAATAAATATATATGTAGGTATCAGTACCCCGGAAATTTGGATGTTTTTAACAGCGAAACCTATTTATTTGGTATATATTGTCCTTATACAAAGGTATATATAACCCCAAAGTATAGGCTCATAAAAGCTGTTGATAGAGATAAATTCTTTATTGTATTAACAAAAAACGGAACTTTTGGATATTTAGACAGTGAAGGTAAGGAACTATTTTAATCTTGTCTCGTCGTGAATACCAATATCGTAAATATAAAATGAAACAGTAAAAATATAATTCATTTCGAATGTGTGCTTACTTCTCATTGCGATAATTAATCATGTTTGTCTATTATTTCTTATTAATTATCAACCTCGTTCCCTTTCAAAATTTTCAAAAACGCGAGGCTATCGGGACTAATGAAGACTCATTCTAACAAAAAAAGATGCATGATGATTTATGATACACCCTCTTTTTGCTATTGAAAAGACGAAATGAAGCAGGATACTTCCTATTATAGAAAAACCCCATCTTAATAGCTATAAATGGGGTTTTAAGGATTTTCAGACTTGAAAATCTTTGCTCTTGAAGCTGGGTAGATTCAGGTAGGCAATCAGCCCTTTTGCACTTTAATTTCGCAATACTGAATCATGGCAATGTATTTTTGCATATTGTTTTCGGTCAGTAGCGTATTCTCTTCCATCCATTAGTATGCGACCAATTTATCTTCAATTTCTTTGACAGCTTTCACTGTTTTCATAAAGGAATCGGGTGTAACTGAAATTGAATCGATACCCTCCTCAACCAAAAACTGTGCAAAATCTGGATAGTCAGATGGCCCCTGGCCACAAATACCTACTTTGACCCCTTGCCGCTTTGCTGTTCGAATAAGGCTCGTGATCATCATTTTCACAGCATCATTACGCTCATTATATAAACTAGATACTAAGGCCGAATCACGGTCCAACCCCAATACTAACTGGGTAAGATCATTCGATCCAATAGAGAATCCATCAATATGACGAGCAAACTCCTCGGCAAGGATAACATTGGAAGGAATTTCAGCCATTAGATAAACTTCCATTCCATTTTGACCCCGTTTAAGACCAAATTCGTCCATCACCTGATAAACCCGTAGCAATTCGTCAACAGTACGGCAAAACGGAATCATGACCACCACATTATCCAACCCCATTATTTCCCTAACTTTTTTTATCGCTCGGCATTCCATCCCGAAAGCCTCTTTATAAGCATCTGAATAGTATCTAGAGGCTCCCCTCCAGCCAATCATTGGATTCTCCTCTTTTGGTTCAAAGAACTTTCCTCCTGGCATATTATAATATTCATTAGTTTTAAAATCTGAAAAACGAACAATTACCTTATTCGGATAATAAGCGCATGCAATCTTAGCAATTCCATAAGACAGCTTTTCAATAAAATAACTCTGTTCATCCGCATAACCGATAGTCAACGAGCTAATATAACTGCTCAATTCGATGTCGTTCACTTCCCGATGTTTTAAAAGTGCCATTGGATGAATTTTGATGTAATTGTTAATAATAAATTCCTCGCGGGCCAATCCTACCCCCTTTGCTGGATAATCCGCATACTGAAAAGCGATATCTGGTGATCCAATATTCATCATTATAGGCGTACCTACATCTGGTAAGTCTGAAAGATCATGCTCATACTTACTATATGGAATCCTTCCCCTGTAAATCAAACCTGTATCACCTTCAGCACAGGAAACAGTAATTTCCTGTCCTGTAAGTAGTGTTTCTGTTGCTTGGTCACAGCCCACAATTGCGGGCACACCTAATTCCCGCGCAACAATAGCAGCATGACATGTCCTACCACCTTTATTGGTGATTATTGCGGACGCCTTTTTCATAATCGGCTCCCAATCAGGGTCAGTTATTTCCGCAACCATGATATCGCCAGGATTAAAGTTGATTTCATGTATATTTTGCTTACTGACTCCTTTGAAGTTATGAATTTTCCCAGATGCAATCTTATCCCCTACGGCAACCCCTCTTAATATGATCTGCGATGCACGGTCTTTTTCATTGATTATATATTCAGTAATACAGCTGGTCTTCTTCCGTGAATGAATAGTTTCTGGCCTTGCCTGAACGATATATAAATCACCTCTCAGTCCGTCAAGAGCCCATTCTACATCCATAGGACACCATTTCCCTATGAGATCCGAATAATACTTTTCAATAATACATACCCATTTGGACAGCAGAAGGATTTGTGTGTCATTTAAACAAAAACGCTTTGCACTTTCTGTTGGTGTATCTATCACTTCCACAGTTTTGTTTTCTGAAGCTCCGTAGATCATCTGCAATTGTTTGCTCCCCAGCTTCTTTTCTACAATCGAAGCATAACCCTGTTTTAGCAAAGGTTTGTATACAATAAATTCATCTGGATTCACCATCCCTTGCACAACGAGCTCGCCCAATCCATAAGATCCATTAATAATCACCACATCCTTGAAACCACTTTCTGTATCTATAGAAAAAGCGACGCCAGAAGCCCCTAGATCGGACCGTACCATCTGTTGTATGCATACTGAAAGTCCTATATTTAAATGCTCAAAATTAAGCGCTTCCCGATAACTGATAGCTCGATCAGTGAAAAGTGAGGCAAAACAATTTTTAATTGCCCTTAAAAGCTCTTGTTGGCCCCGAATATTTAAATAGGTATCCTGTTGGCCCGCAAATGAGGCTTCAGGAAGGTCTTCGGCGGTAGCTGAAGAACGGACTGCAACACCAACATGCTGCATATGCTCTAAACCGATAAGCGCTTCATAGGCCGCAAGAATCTCCTGTTCCATTGCTGTTGAGAAAGTGCCGCTCTGAATAAGTTCACGTATACTACTCCCGCAACTGGTCAGCTCCTGCAAATCTGTAATATCAACATCCTCCAACACATTTCTAATTTTTTGATCCAACTTATTGTCAGCGATGAACTGAAAATAAGCCTTGCTAGTCACAATAAATCCATCTGGAATATTTACCCCTAAAGGTTTCAAATGCTGTAACATTTCTCCTAGGGAAGCATTTTTTCCGCCTACCAAATCAATATCTCCAATAGAGGCCTCGATCAGACGCATTGTAAGTTTGTTATTGTTCATTATAAATTGTTTTGAACGAAGTTATGGGGTATTGTTTGCACTTATTTGTTAAATATTAAGACAAGATGATATTATTTTAATAATTTTATTTAATAATTATATATAATCATATTTATATTATATAAATGAAAGATTTTTTTGGCCAGACGATCCTAACAGAAAATTCAACGTTCACTTTAGCTACCGCCAATGTTTACCATGCATTGAACAGCTTCCACAGCCATCGCGAACTTGAACTGATCTATATCCACTCAGGACAAGGAAGTTTTTCAATAGGCCAGTCTTCTAAAAGAATTGCTAGCGGAACCATCATCCTAATTGGCGCAAGCACACCTCACATGTTTAAATTTGAAACGAATCGCTACTATGATTATGCCATGAAACATGGCTGGACTCCAGTGCCACTGGAGCTGCTTACTTTGCATTTTGACCCTAACAAAATGGGACAAGATTTTCTTAATCTTCCTGAAAACAAGCTACTGAACAAGCTATTGAGCGCCGCAAAGATCGGATTGCAGCTGGATGGGAAATTAAAAACATGCGTTATCAAGAGAATGAAACAATTAGAAAACTGTCAAACATATGAACAACTTCCAATTTTGTTGTTATTGATGAATGAAATAGCAACTAGCCAGGATATTTCCCAGAATTTTGAAAATGAACATATCAAGCCATTTAAGAAAATAGATGAAACACGCTTGAGTAGGATCTACTTATACACAATGGATAATTTTTATAAAGACATCAAACTAGCTGATATTGTCGCAATAGTTTATATGGTCCCAAATGCTTTTTGCCACTACTTTAAATCGCGTACGGGAAGAAGTTACTTTGACTTTCTCATTGAAGTCAGAATTGAGCATGCCTGCAAACTTTTAAGAGATGGAAATGAAAGTGTTTCCAATATTTGTACTAGCTCAGGTTTTAACAATATTTCGAATTTCAACCGTTATTTTAAACAACAAACTGGTTCTTCCCCCATTACCTATCGGCAAGAACATCGGAAATAATATTCATTAAATATTTTTATTTTTAAAGCTTAAAAAGTGAGGTAAAAGAAATAAAACCCCAACGTATCAAGATAGAGAAAGAATTTTTAGGTGCTCAAAGACTGGATCAAGACGGTTCTGGAAAACGGGAAGATCATTACCAGAGACTGAAACCTGATTCCTCAGAGCGCTCGAATGACTAAGGAATTCGGTTTTTTTTAAAAGGGAATATTTGTATAACTATCTCATCAGTGCCCATCTTTTAGAGCTTTTCTTTCAGTTGGATGATAAACTGCATGCTTAAAAGTATCCCCCAACAATTCCGTATGATCCGGTTTTGTATCTTCAGGCAGCTAAATCCTTCAGTATCTTACAATCAAAAGTCCTTAGAAGTCCATGTAAGTCCTTTAAAGTCCATAGAAGTGCCAACAATGTTCGGTACTTATTCGTATTTACTACGATATATTTACAGTTGTGTCTTACCCGACCTGTGACAGTTGTAAGGTCTCCATTCCATATATCTTCAAAAACAAGGCAAGTAAAACTCTTTCCCCAATCAAAGTCTATTCAAGTCAGTTTTGAAACACTTTCGGAACCAACCTAAACAATAACTGAAACCTACTCAAAAAACAGTTGACTGGCAGTTGTTCTAAACTCATCTTACATGCATACTACAGATAGCCATCAAGATATACACGCATTGGCTTAACATGCTTAACCTACAGTTTATCTGTGTTAATCATCTGTTATGATGGTTCTTCTCGAGGAAACGCTTTTACAACGCCTAGCATATGCTTTATCCCTGCTTTATCCTCACTTCATCCGCGGCTCAGGAGTATGATTTAGAAGTAATAATCAGCTTGATTGGTACAATTATGGATTTTAAACTCAGCTAAAATCCATTAATGATTGAAGAAGACAGAAGATCTATTGGATGATCTTCTCTCAGAGATCTAAATTTGCTATCAAAAATGAGAAAAAGCGTTAAAGATTATATGATTTATAAAGCTACCTGACAACACCTTGCAAGTTTTTTCGGGATATCTGTATTAACTTTTGCTATTTTTCAACTTTTTAACGTGAAAAACCTGTGAAGCATTGACAATCGGATTGGGTTTTGTGAATTCTTTTCTTCTTTTTTCATAATAAGTTGATTTAGGTGTCAACTTATTTTAGGACGGAACAATACATAAAAAAGGCCTTTTTTTCAAAAAGACCTTTTGTAGTTATTGCTCCTGAAGCTGGGCTCGAACCAGCGACCCTCTGATTAACAGTCAGATGCTCTAACCAGCTGAGCTATTCAGGAATCTTTCAAGAAATATATTGCTACACTTCTTCTGGTTAAGAATTTAAAATTCTATTTTCTTACGTATTCAATCTGGACTTTTGATTGAGATTCGATTTCAACTTTACGAAATCGTTTTGCTCCTGAAGCTGGGCTCGAACCAGCGACCCTCTGATTAACAGTCAGATGCTCTAACCAGCTGAGCTATTCAGGAATCCGGTCATTTTCCGAAGCGTAATTTCCGTTTCGGTGATGCAATTATCGGAAGATTATTGTAATCCTACAAATATTTTAAAAACATTTTTTGCAACTCCCTCGATTCCAACAAGAATAATTTTTATCTCATTTAGATCAAAACGCCCTTTAAGAGCAAAGTAGCAAATGTAAAATAAATCAGCAAACCTGTTACATCGACTAAAGTCGATACAAAGGGAGCTGATGAACTAGCAGGATCCGCTCCTAGCTTCCTTAATATAAAGGGGAGCATAGATCCCATTAAGGAACCCCAAAGCACAACCCCCACTAATGAAAAACTCACAACCAGCCCTACCAAAACCCAATGTTCACCATAAGCGTGCGAAAAGCTTTGCCATGTCATAATTCGGACAAATCCTAAAATACCAAGAATTAAGCCCAATAAAAAACCAGACAACAATTCTCTTTTCATCACTCCCCACCAATCCCCAAGTGTTACCTCACCAAGTGCCATTGCTTGAATAATCAATGTCGAAGCTTGTGAGCCACTATTACCCCCACTTGATATAATGAGTGGCATTAAAGCGAAAAGCATGATAGCGCTCGCCAATTGATGCTCAAAATGCTCAATAACTGTTGCCGTTAACAATTGACCAAAAAACAAAACAACTAACCAGCCTGAACGTTTTTTCACCAGGTTAACAATAGAAACATCCATATAAGGTTCATCCAAGGCTTCCGTTCCTCCAAATCGCTGCATATCCTCTGTGTACTCTTCATTTGCCACCCATAAAATATCATCAATGGTGACAATTCCCAACATAATCCCTTGTTCATTAACAACAGGCAATGCTACACGATTATTCATGCGGAAAACATTTACGGCTTCTTCTTGTGGATCGTTGGCATTTAAAGAAATAAGTCGGTTATCAATCAGGTCACCAACGACGACGTTGGGATCGGCCATTAAAATATCTTTGATACGAATATCATCAATTAATTTTCCACTCGCATCAATCACGTACAAAACATCAATTGTTTCGGAATTTTTTCCATACCGACGGATGTGTTCTAAAATACGAATAATGTTCCAGTGAGGTTTTACTGTAATGTAGTCTGGAGTCATTAAACGTCCAACACTATCTTCTGGATATCCCAATAAAGAAAGAGCCTCTTTCCGGTCTTTTGGAGGTAATAAAATAATCAACTGTTTCACCACATCTCCGTCCTTCAATTCGCTAAAAAAAGAAGTCCGATCATCTGGTGGCATTTCATTAATTAATTCACTGATTTTAGTTCCAGAGAGCTTCTTAAAAATACGTTCTTGAGTAGGGAAATCCAGTATACGAAATACGTTAACTGCACGATTTAAATTTAAAGTTTCGAGGAATATGTGACCGTGCTCAGGTAGCTCATCAATTAATGCTTCTACATCTGAAATATTTAGCTCATTTAAATATGCTTCCAATCCATCTGTATCCTTCGACTCAATGAATTGTTCGATTTGTTCTACCTGCAATTCCAATTCTTCCATAACTCCCTTTCTTTATGATATTCTACATCGCTGCCTTAAAAATTTATGCAAAAATCGTCTTTTTAAAAATAATATAAGAATTTATTTGGATAGTAATTAAAATTACTTATTTCTAAGCGTCAAAATCACAGATAAGAAGTAACCAATATTTAAAAATAATTAAGCTTTCTTAGGCAAATGAAAAGTTTATGATTCCATCAGACCCATATTTAGAAAATGCACAACAAGACATTATGACAGTGTACAATTTCATTAAGAGGACGCAATCTAATGAAACAAATTTTGTTATTACAATTTCAAAAGTAATGAATCACTCACTTGTGCGTATTTCAGAATAAATCAAACGCGTTGTTAGAAAATATAAAAAAATATGCTTAACCTTTTTAGCTAACAAACTTTTGAAACAACCTGATCCAAATTTCATCGATGTATTCCTATGAAGTTATACATACAGCTAAGAAATAATCGAAACATCGTGATGTATTTAGTAAAAATAATTTTATTAAATACTATATATAAAATAGTGTAAATTGAAATAAAAAACATATTTTTATTGAACAAGTCATCAATTGAATAAAAAGTAATAACAAACTATAATATAAATAGTTATGTTACATATTTTAAACAAACAAAAGAGTTGATTTTGCAAAAACAAGCTAAAATAATTAGTAAAGCAAAGAATTAATAACATATACAAAACATAAATAAATGAAAATCTGCATATTAACATATATCATATTAATTATATCTTTACAAATGGGTAGATGTCAGATTTTTGAAGACACACAAGCGCCCCCATCAGTAAAATGGCACCAAATAGATCGGCCAGAATTTAACCTTATTTTTCCTATTGAGATGGAAAAAAAAGCCTCTACCCTAGCCTATCAGATTGAAGAATATTTAAAAATTAACAGTAGGGATTTGCAAGTAAAGCCAAGAAAAATATCGTTGATCTTACAAAATACACAACTCGAACCGAATGGATTTGTTCAACTTGCGCCTCGAAAATCAGAGCTCTACAGCAGTCCATCACCCGAACCCAGCAACCAAGAATGGTTATCAAACCTCGCTCTTCACGAGCTAAGACATGTTGCTCAATTTGACAAATTGACAGGTAAATTAAAAGCCCCTTTTCTAGAACAATTAGCCCTCGCAATTTATGGTTTAACATTACCTTCTTGGTATTTTGAAGGAGATGCAACATGGACTGAAACGAACTATTCAAAGGGAGGAAGAGGGAGACTTCCATCCTTTGAAATGACATTAAAGGCAAATGAAATGTCTGGAAAAAAATATAAATATGAAAAATATTTAATGGGTTCCTATCCGGATAAAATACCTAGCTATTATACGATAGGTTATTTTATGACAAAAAATTTAAAAGAAAATTTTAAGGAAAATTTTGAACCGGACCTCTACAAAAGTCTTCAAAAAAATAGACTGATCCCTTACAATTTTAATAGATCCTTAAAGAAAATATCTGGTTACAATGGTCGAGAATTGTTCAACAAAACTATGCATGATCTGAATAATGAATGGACAACAAATGAAGAAAAAATTACAACGAAATCATACGATATCATTGAACCAAAACTGAGCAAGTATTATCAGGATTGGTTACTTCCAAAAAGCTATAAAAACAAGAGTATTTTAGCGCTATTTGGAACAGCAAACAAAACAGCTGAAATTATAAAAATAGATAGCAATAAGCATATTTCAACACTTATAAAATTAGGAAATCAGATTATTCCTAACTATGATATAAGAAATGATATGATTGTATGGGATGAATTAAGAAGAGACATTCGTTATACAAAAAGATCTTATAATGTGATCAATTTATATCATTTGGACACAAAAAAACAAGAACAAATAAGCTCCAAAACTCGTTATTTTTACCCTATTTTACATCCAACCAAACATGAAATATTAACAATCGAAGTTGATCTAAGTAACCAGACGGCTATCGTATTCATTGATATTGCCACTAAAAAAGTATTAAAAAAGGTTCTTATTGGTTCCAATATTTTATTACAACAACCTGCTTTTAATGCCGATGGATCAAAAATAATAGCGATTGCCATTTCAGATAAAGGAACAAATCTTGTAGAAGTAGCTTTAGACTCAGGGAAATTAACATTTTTACAAGACTGGGGAAACCAACAATTTGAAAGACCACAGTATATCAATGAAGACAATATCTTGTTTAAAGCGCATTATGATGGCATAGACAACATATATAACTATACGCCAAAATCGAAAGTACTGAATAAACTAACCAATGTGCCATTTGGTGCGTTCAACCCATACTATAATGCGGAACAAAATGAAATTCTATTCAACAACTACCAATCAAATGGCTATAAAATATCCAAAATAACTTTTGATAATAGCACTAAAACAGCTAGCAGCTTATTAGCGGATGGCGATCAAAGTAGCAAAAATAGATTTTATACGGTTACCGACACAAGTAGACATTACAGCATAACTCCTTATAAGGGTCTTTCACGAACATTTAATTTTCATAGTCTATCTTTAAGCAATACAAATTTTGAGAGCTTAGATAACTTTAAACCAGGCATATTTTGGTTATCCAATAACATTCTCAATACAACACAATTTGTATTAGGCTACGAATATGATACCGATATTAAAAAGTCAACCTATTCCGCCGCTGTAAATTATAATAAATACTTCCCTAAGTTTACCTTAAAATATGAAAACAAAGGACAGATCGGAACAGCTAAAATCAACAACAAAGCAGATAGCACGTTGAACTTTGATTGGAGAGAGCACCTTGTAACTGGACAGATTGCTATCCCCATCGCTTTTTATAAACGGAATTATGTGTACAGTACAGGGTTTAATTTTTCAACATCTTATCTTCGACGATACGATATAAGTATCAAAGATTTAAAAAACTTTAACTCAGAGGTATTGTTCCCATTGACTTATCAAATTTACTGGAATAGAAATGCGATGTTATCAAAAATGGATATAACACCGCAGTGGGGACAAAATTTCAGTATTACTTATCGACATCTTCCATTCGAAAATCAATTGAATGGAAGTATATTTTCAATTAGAAGTGGCTTTTACTTACCAGGTTTTGCCTCCAATCATGGATTCCAAGTGAGATTTGGATATCAAAAAGCTACCGGTCAATACCAATACAGCAACGATATTCCTACAGTTAGTGGTTATGGGTATTACAAATACGAAAAAGTCAAAAACACCTTATTAGTAAATTATAGATTCCCAATCAGTTATCCTGATTGGGCAATAGGAGGCTTAGCTTATATTAAGAGGATTAAAGGAGGAGTATTTGCTGACTATCAAAATATTCATCACCAATCCAATATAAGTCCAAAATCTTTTGGGTTACAGCTATCCGTTGATTTTAATGCTTTCCGTTTCCCTTTACCCGATTTTGAAGCTGCTTTCAAAGCAACATACATCAATGATATAACAGCAACACAAAAAGTAGTGCCTACATTTACATTAAATTATACCTATTAAGCTTTTAAAATAGAAAAGGAAATCTTTTCTAGAGAGCACTAAAAAGCTACCAATACATAAAAGGGCTTGTACAATGGTTTGTACAAGCCCTTTTCTTTGCAATATTTGAAGAACGATAGACTTCTTGTCTCAAATTTGCGATTCTCAGAGCGTTTATACCTCACGTTTATATAAGGTTTTTCTCTCTATATTTATTGTATAAGGGGACTTTTTAGGCCTCCTTATATGTTCACTATCTAGATGCTGGTTATTAATCTTGGATTGCTTTTACACCAGGTAAAACTTTACCTTCCATATACTCTAATAAAGCTCCTCCACCAGTAGATACATAACTGACTTGTTTTGTCATACCAAATTTAGAAACAGCTGCAGCAGAATCTCCTCCACCGATTAATGAAAATGCACCATTTTTAGTCGCTTCAACAACAGCATCTGCAACAGCTCTAGTACCAGTCGCAAAGGTATCAAATTCAAAAACGCCCATTGGACCATTCCAAAGAACTGTTTTCGAAGACCTGATAATAGCTGCAAATGCCTCCCCAGATATTTTTCCAATATCTAAGCCTTGTAAATCTGCAGGAATTTGATCATTCGGACCATCATACACATTTGCATCATTTGAAAATGCATCCGCAATTTGCGCATCAGTAGGCAATACTAAATTAACTCCTTTAGCAGCTGCTTTTTTCACCAATTCAGTTGCTAAATCTAATTTATCTAATTCAACTAAAGATTTTCCGATCTCACCTCCGCGAGCTTTTACGAAAGTATAAGCCATACCTCCTCCAATAATCAAATTATCAACGCGATCCAATAGTGCTTCAATTAACTCCAATTTATCCGAAACCTTAGCCCCACCCATAATTGCTGTAAATGGACGTTCAGCATTATTCAGCACTTTTTCGGCATTTCCAATCTCTGCGGCCATTAAATATCCAAAATATTTAGCTCCAGAGAAAAATTGAGCAATAACAGCAGTTGAAGCATGCGCACGATGTGCCGTTCCAAAGGCATCATTCACGTATACATTCCCTAATTTGGATAATTTTTCAGCAAATGAAACATCTCCTTTTTCTTCCTCTTTATAAAACCGAAGATTTTCTAATAGCAAGACTTGACCTGCCTGCAAGTTTCCTGCTTTTTCAATAGCCTCTTCGCCAATACAATCATTTGCAAATTGAACATCTACTCCTAAAACTTGCGATAAGTGTGCTACAATATGTTTAAGTGAATATTTATCTGTTGGTCCATCTTTTGGTCTTCCTAAGTGTGACATTAAAATAACAGAACCACCATCTTTTAATATTTTTTTTATCGTTGGAGCAGCTCCTTGAATTCTATTATCATCTGTAATATTAAAATTATCATCTAAGGGCACATTAAAATCAACACGTATCAACGCTTTTTTGCCTGCGAAGTTTAAATCATCTACTGTTTTCATCTCTATTATTTATGTGAAGTATTATTTATCTATTAGTATGGACAGATAAATATAAAAAAAGCCTTTTATTATCCGAATAATAAAAGGCTTTTTTTAATTAATTTACATTAATTAATGTATTTCAATCGTATAAGGCAGTTTAGCCTGGATACCTGATTGGGTTGAAACATTTTTAATAATATTAAAATAATTATAAAACTCTCCCATTTGTTCCTTCGCCATCCACACTTGCACCTTTTCTTTAGAAGAAGATAAGAAAGAGGTAAATGGATCTTCTTTAGCTGGGTATTGCTTAATTGCATATTTATCTAATTTTGCTTTTTTAGCAGCTGATTTAATCGCATCCTCAATTCCACCAATACGATCAACCAATCCAATTTCTAAAGCTTGTTTTCCTGTCCAGACACGTCCTTGACCAATTGTATCAACTTGAGCAATTGTGATTTTTCGACCATCTGATACTCTTTTCATAAATGTCTGATACACATGATTGACTTCCATCTGTATAATATCTCTTTCTTCTGCAGTTAAAGGTCTATCTGGAACCATTCCTAAATCAGAAAATTTACCTGTTTTAACGCCGTCAAAATGTACACCTATTTTATTATTCAATAGATTTTTAAAATTTGGAATCACACCAAAAACACCAATTGATCCTGTAATGGTGTTATTTTCTGCAAAAATCGAATCCGCTGCAGCAGAAATATAATACCCACCTGAAGCGGCATAATCTCCCATCGAAACAATAACTGGTTTAACCTTCTTTGTTAATTCAACTTCTCTCCAAATCACATCGGAAGCTAAAGCAGAACCTCCAGGTGAGTTAACACGAAAAACAACTGCTTTCACATCATCGTCCTCACGTAGTTTACGAAGTTCTCTGGAAATCTTTTCAGACCCAATCTCACCAGTTTCTCCCTCTCCTCCTACAATTTCTCCCTCGGCATATAATACTGCTACATTAGCATCTCCACTCGTATCGTTAGCTTTTGATTTATAATCTAACAAGGAGACAACGGACAAATCATCTTTGGCGTCTACACCTACTCTTTTCTTTAACTCTGCAATAAGTTCATCTTTATATAATTTAGCATCTGCCAATTTATATTTCACAGCATCATCAGAATTTCTAACCAAATAATTGCTGGCTATGTTTTTCAATGAATCTGGAGTTATTTTTCTTGAAGTTGAAATCTCTTGAATAAATGTATCATAGATACTGCCTAAATAAGAAGTTACTTGTAAACGATTCGCTGGACTCATTTCATTTAAGAAAAATGGTTCAACAGCACTTTTAAAGGTTCCAACTTTAACAACTTGCATGTCAACACCAAATTTATCAAAGGCGTCTTTCATAAACATCGTCGAGCTAGCCAATCCTTTAAAATCAATAGCACCTTCTGGATTGACATATATTTTATCAGCAACACTTGCTAAATAATAAGCCTTTTGTGTATAGTTTTCATTATAAGAAACGATAAATTTACCTGAAGTCTTAAAATCTAACAAAACATCCCTAATCTCTTTTAAACTTGCAAAACCAGTAGATACCGTACTTAAATTCATGTAAATACCCTTGATTTTACTGTCTGACTTTGCATTTTTGATACGAGCGATAATATCATCCAGACCCAAATTCTTTATATTATATCCAGGGATATCTAATGATCCAAAAGGATTTTCTACGGTTCTTTCTGAAATCGAATGATCAAAAGAAACATACAAAATGGAATTATCATTCACTACAGTTTCTTTTTCCGAAGACGCTGAACTCACAATTGCTCCAATAATGCCTAACGTTATTATAAATAATACCACTGCTGATATCACGATCCCAGTTACAGTAGCAAGCACATATTTAAAAAATGATTTCATAAAATAAATTTTCTAAAATTTAAAATTAACCTATTAGTCTTCAATTCACCACAAATGTTACAAATATTTTTTAATTCTTTTATTTTATTTAACTAAAATTCTATATTTATAAGGTGAAAAGTAGCTACATTTTATTAGGAGCGAATCTTGGTCATCGCATATTGCAATTAAATCAGGCGCAAGAATTGATTGAAAATTTGATTGGAAAAGTAACAAATGCTTCCACCATAGTGGAAACAGCTGCTTGGGGTAGGGAAGATCAGCCCAGCTTTTTAAATCAAGTAATTGAAATTGAAACAAGCCTTAGTCCTATTGAAGTATTTGAAGTCTGCCAAACAATAGAAAATAAACTTGGAAGAATTAGACATGAAAAATGGGGTGCTCGCGTAATCGATATTGATATTTTATATTATGGAACTGAAATCATCCATCTACCGACCCTTCAAATACCTCATCCTTATCTTCAAGATCGAAAATTTACCTTGATTCCTCTTGCTGAAATTGCACCAGGCTATATACATCCTATTTTAAAAAAGAGCAACGAAGAGCTCTTAGCATTATGCCAAGATACATTAGACGTACACATTTATAAATAATATGTATAAACACATTAAATCCGCGATTATTGAACAAAATATGTTTAGTAATTCAGATATGATCAAACAATTCGTTGGTCTATATTGTACTCAAACTCCTTTAGATTTTGAAAAATTAGAAAAAGCTGTTTTGCAACAAGATTATAAAGGAATAGGTGATGCCGCACACCATATTAAACCGACAATGGAATATATTGGTGCCTCACATTTGAGAGATCACCTCCAAAAAATAGAACTTCTTGCCAAGGAAATGAATGACATTAATAGCATTCAAATTGAATTTCTTTCGTTAAAACCTCAATTCGAAGAGCTATACACTGAACTTGAACATTACGAAAAATCACTATAATTTTAACCTTTTTCTTTTGTATAGTTAAAATGCACAATAGAAAGAAGAATATAGATGAGTAGTATTAATGGCAAAGCGACAAATTGAAAAATAGCAAAAAGTGTAATAGCTAAAATGACAAAAATAAATTTAAATTTATTTTCAGACCAAGACAGAGATGACAACTTCATCGAAAACAACTTAATTTCACTGATCAACAGGTAACTTGTCAACGCGATACTGATTAACAAAAAATAAGGATTCAATATTATCTGAGGATACTTTTGCGCAATAAAAGGTAACGACAAGACATAAAATGTATTCATAGGTGTATTTAAGCCTATAAAATCTGTAGTCTGCCGCTCATCCAAATTGAATTTTGCCAATCTTAAGGCTGAAAAAACAGTAACGACAAAACCTAAATAAGCGACGATGGATATTGGTTCATTTGGAAATACCTTTGTCAATAAGGTATAAAGAATGACACCTGGTAAAAAACCAAAACTAATCATATCCGCTAATGAATCCAGCTCCTTTCCTATTGTTGACTTAACATGTAACAGTCGCGCAACCATACCATCAAAGAAATCAAAGATACCAGATGCTAATACACAATAAGCTGCAGTCATATAATCACCCTTTAGCGCAAATAAGACTCCAATACATCCACTAAAAAGATTTAAGCAGGTTATCGTGTTAGGAATATGTTTTTTCATATTTATTTATCTGTTAATAAAAAAGCCATCATTTTAATAAATGATGGCTAAATTATTAAAATCAAATGGGATTATCCATTCATACTGATCAAAAACTCTTCATTTGACTTGGTGCCACGCATTTGCGCTAATAAAAATTCCATTGCTTCGTTAGAATTCATATCTGCTAAGTGATTACGTAACACCCAAAGACGACGAATAGATTCTTTATCCATTAATAGATCATCACGACGCGTACTTGATGCTGTCAAATCGATAGCAGGGAAAATACGTTTGTTTGCCAATTTACGATCCAATTGTAACTCCATGTTACCTGTACCTTTAAACTCTTCGAAGATCACTTCATCCATTTTAGATCCAGTCTCTGTCAATGCCGTTGCTAGAATAGTTAACGAACCTCCATGCTCAATATTACGAGCAGCACCAAAGAAACGTTTCGGTTTATGTAAAGCATTTGCATCTACCCCTCCTGATAAGATTTTACCTGAAGCAGGTGCAACCGTATTATAAGCACGAGCTAAACGAGTGATGGAGTCTAACAAGATCACAACATCATGGCCACATTCTACCATACGTTTCGCTTTTTCCAATACGATATTAGCAATTTTCACATGACGTTCAGCAGGCTCATCAAAAGTAGATGAAACCACTTCAGCACGTACACTTCTTGCCATGTCTGTCACCTCTTCAGGACGTTCATCAATTAACAAAATAATTAAATAAACCTCTGGATGATTTTTTGCAATTGCATTAGCAACTTCTTTTAACAGATTTGTTTTACCTGTTTTAGGTTGTGCTACAATAAGACCACGTTGTCCTTTACCAATAGGTGTAAACAAATCCATGATACGTGTTGAATAGTTACTTGTACCCAAATCCAAATTCAAACGCTCATTCGGAAATAAAGGAGTTAAGAAATCAAAAGGAACACGATCGCGTATTTCTGCAGGATTTTGACCATTGATCGCCTCTACGCGTACTAATGGAAAATATTTCTCACCCTCTTTAGGAGGACGAATACTACCTCTAACAGTATCTCCAGTTTTCAGACCAAACAATTTGATTTGTGACTGAGAAACATAAATATCATCTGGAGAAGTTAAATAATTATAATCTGAAGAACGTAAAAATCCGTATCCATCAGGCATAATTTCTAATACTCCTTCATTAACAATTACATTGTCAAAATCTGCATTTGATGAACTTGATTCTACTTTTGGAGCTGTTGAAGGAGATGCTTTTGCTGCTGGAGCTGTTTTTATATTTTCTGGAGACTCGGTAGTTACTACTTGACTAACTGAATCTACTTCGTCATTTTCTCTTTTGCGAACACTTATTGGTTCTGCCGTTTTCGCTGTTCTTGTTCTTTTTCTAGGTCGCTCAACTGATTCATCGGCATTTTCTTCTTTTGCTGGAGAAGTATTGTCCGATTCGTCACCTGTGCTGATAATTTTTTCTATTAGTTCTTGCTTTCTCAGCTTATCAGCATCAGCGATACCTATTAATTTTGCAATTTCGCGTAATTCAGACACGAGTTTTGCATTTAATTCATTAATATCCATTAAATTTTTATTATGATATATTAGGATTTTATTTTAAAGTGAAATCTATTTATTTCGCTACATTAATCATTATGATTAACACACAAAGGGATTTAAGAACTAAGTGATTTCTTTTACACCTGAAGCGGAATAAATTATGAGAACCTGCACAAAGAAAAAAAACAATTCTGACAATTCAAAATTAATCATGAAAAATATTGGGCTTAGATGGAATTATTTTTTATTAAATCGTTTTATTAAAATATAAACGCACTTATTTACATCAATATTATATTTGAATATGATATTTTTTTTTTAAGTTAGCGAATCAAAAAAAATTAAAGCAAACGATTTAAATGGAAAATAAACTCATTAAAACAAATTATCCAGCCCTTTATACATTAATCATTGTATTTTTCTTTTGGGGCTTTATTGCAGCAGGAAACAGTGTATTCATTCCTTTTTGTAAAAATTACTTTCATTTGGACCAATTTCAATCACAGCTGATTGATTTTGCATTTTATACAGCTTATTATTTAGGTGCGTTACTATTGTTTATTTTCAGTACATTTTCAGGAAAAGATTTAGTTGGAAAATGGGGATACAAAAAAAGTATCGTTTATGGTTTGCTTTTTTCCGCTTTAGGTGCCGGAGCCATGATAGTTGCTGTTGAAGTTAACATTTATATCGGTATGTTGCTAGGCTTATTCACCGTTGCTTTAGGTTTTTCTCTTCAACAAACGGCAGCTAATCCCTTTGCCGTTTTATTAGGAGACCCAAAAACTGGAGCATCACGTGTTAATCTTGGTGGAGGAATCAATTCATTTGGAACGACGATTGGTCCATTAGTAATTGGTTTTGCCTTATTTGGAACTTTTGAAAAAATTTCAGATTCTGAAATTGCAAATCTACCTTTAGATAAGGTCGTATATCTATATATTGGAGTAGGTCTATTATTTTTATTGGCTGCTAGTCTATTTTACTTTAGTAAAAAAGTTCCTCCTGGAATTAGTAATGAGCCAATGGAAAAAGCAAATAAAGCGTTGAATACATTAGTCATCATGACAATTTTGCTTTTTACGATGTTTACTCCTGTGTTTTTAAGTTATAAAAGTGATGCCGCCATTCATTTAGAACAATTACAAGCACAATTAAAAACCTTATCTGATCAAGTAAGTATTGATCAATTAAAACTTCATATCAAAGAAATGGCACATCCATTAGAAATACAAAGAATGCTTTGGTTAGCAGGAGCATTGATTGTAGTCATTGGAGGTTTAATATTCGCGAATGTAAGAGCACAAAAAAATGCGGAAGGATGGGGAGCCATGAAATACCCACAACTTGTCTTAGGAATGATTGCATTGTTCTTATACGTCGGTATTGAAGTCGCTATTGGAAGTAATTTAGGGGAATTACTTCATCTAAAAGAATTCGGTAGTCTTCAATCTTCTCAAATCACTCCTTATGTCTCGATGTATTGGGGAAGTATGATGATTGGACGTTGGGCTGGAGCGATTACAGCATTCAACTTAACAAAATCAACGAAGAATATCTTATTGATTGTTGTTCCTTTGTTGGCTTTCTCTATTATAATAGGTGTAAATTCGATGGCTGGATTTGACATGTCACACTTATATTATTATGTTATCTGTATTATTATACAAATTATAGCATTCTATTTGAGTAAAGAAAAACCAGCTAGAACTTTAGTCATTTTTGGATTATTTGGTATAACAGCGATGACAATAGGTCTCCTTTCATCTGGAACAGTAGCGATTTATTCTTTTCTAACAGGCGGTTTAGCTTGTTCTATCATGTGGTCATCCATATTCAGTCTTTCTATTGTTGGACTTGGAAAGTATACAGCACAAGGATCAGCATTCCTAGTTATGATGATTTTAGGTGGGGGTATCATTCCTCCTATTCAAGGTAAGTTAGCGGATATTATAGGTATCCACAATTCTTACTTACTTCCTTTAATCGGATTTGCATATATTGTATTCTTTGCAATTGCTGTTCGAACAGTATTGAAAAAACAAGGAATCAATATCGATGAGGTTGAAGCAGAAGGAGCACATTAATTTCCTTAAATCAGCAACTAATTGTATAAAATACACTAACAAATCAACTTTTTAGCGAACACAAAAATGGCCTTAAATACAATTTAAAGGCCTTTTTTATAGATAAAGAATAATTTATATTAAACATTTTTTTATTTTAGTGTTATGATTATACATAAATTATAAATAAAAAAATGTATTTTCGAAAATCGGATTAAAAAAATCCTATTTAAAAACGCAAACTCAATTAAAACTACTCAATAATGATCATTATTGCTGACGGAGGATCAACAAAAACAAACTGGTGTTTGTTGGACGATTCAAACAAAAAAATTTACTTCAATACTGAAGGATATAACCCATACTTTGTAGATAGCGAGTATATCGTTAATTCTTTAAAAAAAGGTCTGCCAAATGATTTACCTTATGATGATATTAAAGAGGTTAATTATTATGGAGCTGGTGTTCATAATGAAGAAAAAGCAGAAATCGTTGTAAAAGCTATTCAAGAAGTTTTCCCAAAAGCTCAGGTTGAGGTTGGTCACGATCTACTAGCTGCTGCACGCGCTTTATTAGGTACAGAATCAGGATTTGCTGCTATTTTAGGAACAGGAACAAATTCATGTATTTATGATGGTCATGATATCACCTATAACATTGATTCTTGTGCATACATCTTAGGTGATGAAGGTAGCGGTAGCTATATTGGTAAAAAATTATTAACAGATTATATTCGCGATTTAATGCCTCAGGATGTACGTAAAGTATTTTATGATACTTACAAAATTACTCCCGATGAAATTATGGACGCTGTTTACACAAAACCATTAGCCAATCGTTTTTGCGCAAGCTTTAGCAAATTTGTCTATGACAATAATGTAAATATTGAATATACTCGTGCTATTGTTGAGGATGCGTTCGAAGCATTTTTCAAAAACTTAGTGAGCAATTATCCAAATTATCAAAATTATACATTCAACTGTATTGGATCTGTAGGGTATAACTTCCGAAATGTTTTGGAAGATAAAGCAAAACAATATGGAATGAAAGTTGGAAAAATCTTACGCTCTCCTATTGATGATTTAGTTCAATTTCACATTAATAGAGCTACAAAATAATTTCGAATCATTTCTAGTTAAAAAACAAAGGGTGAAGATATTAATATCTTCACCCTTTGTTTTTTAATGATTTCATAACAAAGCATTTATACAGACATCATACTAAAATGCGTCTTTTGAAAAAACATGTTATGAAACGCAATCTAGATATCGTAGTATTATCAGACATTCATCTTGGAATGTATGGCAGTCATGCAAAAGAGTTACTCTACTATTTGGAATCTATAGCTCCCAAAATGTTGATTTTGAATGGTGATATCATCGATATTTGGCAATTCAAAAAAAGCTACTTCCCATCAGAACATTTACATGTTATCAAGAAGATCATCGATTTAAGTGCAAATGGAACAGAAGTTTATTACATCACAGGCAATCATGATGAAATGCTTCGAAAATTTGCAGATTTAAAATTAGGGAACATTAAATTAACCAACAAACTCTTACTATCGCTAAACAATAAAAAGGCCTGGATATTTCATGGAGATGTTTTCGATGCTTCCATTCAACACTCAAAATGGCTAGCCAAATTAGGAGGTTGGGGTTATGATAAACTCATTCAATTGAATCATTTCATCAATTGGTTTTTACTTAAGATGGGAAAGGAAAAATATTCTTTATCCAAGAAAATAAAAAACAGTGTAAAAAAAGCAGTTAAATATATTTCCGACTTTGAGACAACCGCAACCGAACTTGCGATTGAAAAGAACTATGATTATGTTATCTGTGGTCATATTCATCAACCTCAAATTAAAGAAGTAATTACGAGAAAGGGAACCGTTACTTATATGAACTCTGGTGATTGGATTGAAAATCTGAGTAGTTTAGAGTACCATAACGATGAGTGGAAATTATTTCATTACGAAGATTATAAAGAATCCATTATAAAAAATAAACTCACAGAGACACCGCTATTTACATTGGAAGATTTAAAAAAATTAGTCTCCATATAAAAAAATCAATAGGGAGAGCGATAGATTCCCCTATTGATTTCAACTATAGCGAGATTGATTCTCCGATGGCAGGTAAATAAAGTGTTTTACCAACATTCGAAAATTTTTCTGAAGCTTCCTCTTTATTAATCTGAATAGGCGGAAAAGAATCATAATGAATCCCAACAATTCTATCACAATTAATGAATTCAGCAGCACGCACAGCATCATCAACATCCATGGTGTAATGACCACCAATAGGTAAAAATGCCCAATCTAAATCAAGGTCTGCCAAAAGTTTCATTTCCAGTGTAAGCGCAGTATCTCCCGCAAAATAAATCTTCTTACCCCCTACTCTTAAAATAAAACCAACTGGAGCCCCACCATATTGCCCATCCGGGGTACTATTACTATGCTGTGCATACACAATCTTTACTGTCCCAAAAGTTGTTTTAAGCGTTCCTCCAAGGTTGAATTCAATTACCTTATTATCTGGAACCCCTTGTCTTCTTGCCCATGCAGCCATCTCCAAAATAGCAACAACTGTGGATTGACTATTTTTCTGAATTTCAACCATATCCGCAACATGATCTTGATGACCATGGCTCAAGAAAATATACTCAGGTAAAATAGACTTGATATCCACTTCTTTTGCCAATGAATTATAAGTAATGAAGGGATCAAATAATACCTTATGTCCATCAAAATCAAATTCTATACAAGAATGACCGTAGTATGTCGCTTTCATAAAACTATTGATTAAATAAACCTCCTAATCCACCAAGCATGTCCTGACTCGCAGCCGACATTTCCGCTTGACTAACATTTTCAGCCTGTGTCATTGCCTTATTTAAAGCTACGACAAGTAGTTCTTCCAACTCTTCTTTATCCGCGTTACTCAAGAAGATCGGGTCGATTGTAATCTCTTTAATTTCCTTATTAGCAGTAGCTATTACCTTTATCAATCCTCCCTCAGCTTCTCCAAAAACAGAAATATGATCTAATCGTTGTTTAATTTCTTGCGCCTTTTGTTGCGCCTGGAATAATTTATCAAACATAATATATAATCTAAATGAACAATCCTAAATATAGTGCAATTTACAAATTTGAATTCAAATCATAGATGACAAAATAACCTTTCATTTTAATTCGCAAATCAAATCATCATTTGTAAATTTGCAAGATGCAAAGCAATCAAGAAATTTTAGTTGAATCCATTCTGAATCAATATGAAGTTGATCAAGCTCTTTTACCCGATGGAATTTTAGAGACCATCTATTCCATACCTACAGATTTAGTGAGCAGTAGTGACGTGATGAGCTATACGAAGCAAGTAGGCGAATTATTAGATAAAAAAGAAAAAACTATTGAACTTTTAGAAGTACTAGACGAAGAAGTACATATTATCATTCATAAATTAAAATTCATTACTGCAAACGATCGTCCAAAAGTAATTGTATTAGACGGATTAAATCCAGCAATCATAAATACAAGCAGTTATCTACAAGAATGCATTAAAATTGCAGGAGGTATACCCACGAACGAGATTTTAGAAGCCGACAAGATTATTATCATTAATGAAGAAGAAATAACAATCGCTCAGGTTCCTTCCTTATTATCAGAATCCGTGTGGAACGAAAGCAATGCAATAAAATTAAACCAAGTTTTCTTGATAAATAAAGCAGGTTTTGGAAACACTCCAGGCAAAAACTACTGTTTAGAGTTAGAGACATTAGCCGAAATATTACAACCGAAATACTTTTTCTATGGCCTAGAAGGAGATACTTGGATGCAATTTCAACTCGCATAAAAAAAAGCTGACTTGAAAAAGTCAGCTTTTTTTATGCAAATCTTTTCCGTATCAACTCATATAGCTTATCAACAGCATGAGGTTTTTCAGTCCATTTATTTTTCACTGCGTAATTCGTTTGTAAAAATGCATCTGCTTCCGCATAATCATTACATCTATTTAATAATTCAATCGCCTCACTATAAGCTAAACTGTAACCATTAAAAAGATCCTTAATGAACAGCAACTTATCATTCAAATTAATAACAGCTTTGATATCCTTCACTTGTCCCGAAGTTCCTGTTGGGGTATTCATTTCATATACACGATTCTGAATACCAGCCTTTTTTTGTTGAGAAATGATTTCATTCAATGTTAAAGGACGATTTGCAACCTCATTTTCAACAGGTATTTCTACTGGAATTTCTTCTTTGATAACAATTTCTTTCGATTCTTCGATTACTTCATTGACCACAACAACCTCTTGTTGATGCGTTTCTTCAAAAATAGGAGATTCTTCATTCAATCCACCATCTTTATGCTCTGCTACAGATTTTTCAAATGTTATATCTTGTTCAACTGATTCCGTTTGTGTATCATCTTTTTCAACAACAGCTGGTTCCTCTTGCAAATCAGTCGCAAATTCTTGTACAGCAGTTTCCTTTTCAACAACAGCAACTTCATCCTCATTTACAATAAGTTGTTCCACTACAGGAGATTTTTCCGCTACAATTGGAAGCTCCACTTGCTCTTGTTGCTGACTTTGAAACAAATTTGAAGGTGGAGTAAAATAATTATTAAATGCTACTTTCTCTGCCTCCTTGACTTGAGTTAATACTTTTGGCGTAGCAGGTTCATCTTCACGATTTAATAACACCTCCTTATCCAATAAATCTTGCGCTTTAAGAACTCCAATGTTAGCCGTGATATACTGTGCTGTAGCTTCTAACAAAGCCAAATCAACTTTTTTATTTTCGAAACCATTTTCTGACAGCGATACATATTGCGTATTCAACTCTTGCAATAAATCACCTATTTTATCAAACACATTCTGTTTAGTAGCCATAATTTATATATTCCTCTTGTCTTAGAATCCCTTGAAAAACTTAAATTTTACAAAGGAAATGAGACATCAATTTCAACTTACTGATTTATACGTTATTGTTAAGTATTTAGCTTTTATAGAGTCAAATTTAATATTAAATTCTGATATTAGCAGGACTTGAACAGTAATATTTTTCTTAAAAAATCAGATTTTATTCTGATTAATAATAATAGTCAATATATTGATTTTAATTCATTTAAATGCTTTTTTCTGAACATAATTTTACGCAAAGAGGTCCCTCCTACGGTAGCATAGAAGTTATTTGTGGTTCGATGTTCTCTGGCAAAACGGAAGAGCTTATCCGAAGACTTAAGCGAGCTCAATATGCGAAACTTCGTGTTGAAATTTTCAAACCGGCAGTAGATAAAAGATATGATGAGCATTTGGTGGTATCTCATGATAGTAATAGCATTCCATCTACACCTGTTGAACATTCATCTGCCATCTTGTTACTGAGCAATGATACACAAGTAGTCGGTATAGATGAAGCACAATTCTTTGATGAAGGTCTGACAGATGTTTGTGTCAAATTGGCAAATAAAGGAATGCGTGTCATCGTTGCAGGATTGGATATGGATTTTAAAGCACAACCATTTGGTCCTATCCCAGCCGTAATGGCGGTTGCAGAACATGTGACCAAAGTGCATGCTGTATGCATGCAGTGTGGAGCTCCTGCAAACTACTCTTTTAGGACTTCTTCTGACACAAAAACAGTTCTTCTTGGAGAAAAAGAGGCATATGAAGCAAGATGTAGATCTTGCTATTACAATTTAACAAATTCTTAACAAGGATTAAGATAACTTAGGAGACTTTTGGCATCACCTTTGTAATTTATCTCACATCAAACGATACTAAAAGCTAGCAATAGCTACAAAATACTTTTCATAATTTAGGTTAATAATTGGTTAGTTAAAAGTCCACCCTCCCAAGGTGGACTTTTTCTTTTTGGAATTGACATAAAAAAAGACCATCAATATACTGATAGTCTTCATATTTTGATGGTCTTTTCGTGTTATTTTTTAACCCAATTTACGATTTCATCCGACATTGGATTGACTGCTGAGCGGTAGCGATGAACCAGTTTACCATTTTCATCAATTAAAAACTTCTCAAAGTTCCATTTAATCTCTCCTTGAAAATCCGGATTTTCTTGCGAGGTCAAATATTTGAATAGCGGCGCTATTCCATCTCCTTTGACATCAACTTTTTCAGCCATCAAAAATTCTACACCATAATTTTGCTGACAGAATTCTTGAATATCACCGTTTGTTCCCGGTTCTTGATTTCCAAAATTATTCGCAGGAAATCCGATAATCACTAAATCTTTTCCATATAAGGAATATAGCTCCTGCAAATCTTTATACTGTTTCGTAAAACCGCATTTTGAAGCCGTATTGACAATTAAAATTTTCTTTCCTTTAAAAGAAGACATCTTAATCTCTTTTCCATCGAGGCTATTAAAGCTATAATCATAAATACTTGGGTTGCCAAACACCATAGACAAGCAAACCATAATTGTTGATAAAATCATCATACTAAAATTATAAATTTATAAGTGAACTTTTTTCTCTTTCAATCACAAAATCAAATAATTCATTGATCGGTGACTTAAGTATTTTACCAATTTTAATGCCATAACCATTGCAGACATCTCGCAATATTAAATCGAGATAATAAGCAATAGATCCAACAAAATGACATTCATATTCCTGATAATCTTGATAAGTCAATATACAGGTTTGCACATACTCTTCAAAACCAGTTCGAACGAGTTCGTCTATAAATGGATGTGTAATATTTGCGGATAAAAATGGTGCAAATGAAGCTAAATAAGCATTTGGTCTCTCCTTTTGATAAACATTTTTAATGACGATCTCTTTGGTTACACGATAATGTTCTGCAAAATTTTCGGATAAATCCTTTGGTAACCGACCATACAAAAATAATGTAATTAATTTTTTCCCAAACCAGGCACCAGAACCTTCGTCCCCTAAGACATAACCATTTCCATGATTAGAAGGTTGAACTTCTTCTCCATCAAAAAAGCTAATATCTGATCCCGTGCCTAAAGTAGCGATATAACCTTTATTTTTTCCACAAGTTGCCAAGGCGCTCCCCACAAGATCATTTTCAACAGAAATAAATGCGTTTTCAAACAATGGAGTAAGCGCATTTGAAACCATTTCTCTTCGATCTGGTGATGTACATCCTGCACCGTAAAAGTAAAGTTCTGTTATCTCATTAGCATAAGGTATAATCTCAGGAATCTCCTTAATTACACGGGTGATCTCTTTATCATTCACAAAAAATGGATTAAGTCCATTTGTAGAAAATGATATAGGAGGACTATCTGGAAGTTCTAACTTCCAATCCGATTTGGAAGAACCACTATCGACAACTAAAATCATAAAAAATAAGATTATGCTCTATCAAGCGTCTCAAATATACAAATTTTTAAAGTTTATAATAATCAAACGATTGCTTAAAATAAAATTATATACTTTCAAAGAAACATTCATTCAAATAATTTTGTATAACACGTATAACCTGTTACTTTTGTACACCAAAACAAAATTTTAACTGATATCAATATCAGTTTTTTAATTCTTTAAAATGATTGAAAAAATTAATTCTACATTAAATATACATTTTGATGTTTCTTTCAGTGAACCACAGGCCCATTATGCAGCTATAAAAATGTCTATCAGCGAGATTCAAGCTGATTATATTGATGTAAAAATGCCTGTTTGGTCCCCCGGATCCTATTTAGTTCGAGAATATTCGAAACAAATAGAACGATTCTCTGTAAAAGATCAAGTTGAGTATGAAAAAATAAGTAAAAATACTTGGCGTATATACACTAAAGATAAAAGTTCTGTAGAAATTAACTATCATATTTATGGATTCGAAGTTTCGGTAAGAACCAATTTCATTGATGAAGAGCATGCATTTATAGTTCCCACAGCTACTTTTATGTATATTGATGGAAAAATTGATCAAGCTGTAACGGTGAAATTCTTTCCTCATAAAAACTGGAAACACCTATCAACAGGTCTAGAAAAAATAGCAGAAAATACTTTTTATGCTCCAGATTTTGATATTCTTTATGATTCCCCTTTTGAAATTGGCAATCAAGATATTTGGACGATCCAGGCATCCAATGTGGAGCATGAATTTGCTATGGTCGGTGGAGGCACCTATAGTAAGGAAAGATTAAGCAAGGACGTACAAAAAATCGTAGAAGAGGAAACCCGTATCTGGGGATCCAATCCTAACAAAAGATATGTATTCATTACACATAACCATCAATCTGGAGGAGGTGGATTAGAACACCTCAATTCTACTGTTCTGGGTGCATCGAGAACTGCTTATAGCAATGAAAGTACATATAAAACATATTTAAGTCTAGTTGCTCATGAATATTTCCATTTATGGAATGTAAAACGTTTACGTCCTAAAGCACTCGGCCCATTTAATTATGACCAAGAGAACTATACAACGGGCCTGTGGATCATGGAAGGATTTACATCTTACTATGATAATCTCATTATCAAGAGATGTGGTTTCTTCTCAGAAAAAGAGTATCTAAATTTGTTGGCAAACGATTTCACAACAGTTCTTAATCGACCTGGGCATGAAATTCAATCTGCTGCTGAATCCAGTTTTGATGCTTGGATAAAGTATTATCGTCCAGATGAGAATTCTCCAAATTCTGGCATTTCCTATTATAATAAGGGCGCAATGTTGACCGTATTATTGGATTTAAAGATTATTGCTTCTTCTGGTGGTACAAAAAAATTAGATGATGTACTCCGAGCTACCTACAATTATTTTTACCTGCAAGAGCAAAGGGGATTTGAAGAAAATGAATTCCAAAAGTTAACAGAAGAAGTTACTGGAATTTCTGTATCTGATATTTTTCAAGCAGCACATAACTATGGAGAATTAGCCTATAATGATTATTTCAACTTAGTTGGATATGAGATCATCAATATTAATGCTGAATCTAAAAGTTTAGATTTGGGTATTAATATGAACAAAAATGACGGGATTCAAACCATAACCGCTGTTGAAAGAGGTTCTGGTGCTTGGGATGGCGGGCTCAATGTTCGAGATGAAATAATTGCAATTAATGGTATACGCTTGGATGCTAAAGATAAAGAATACGATTATTTCATGCAAAATAGTGTTGAAGGTGACTATCTAAATATACTGATAGCAAGAGATGGTAAAATCAAAGAGCTGAAAATTCAAATTCGTTCCAATAGTAAAAAATTATTTCGCATACAGCCACTAGAAAATCAAACCGAAGAACAAAAAAAGTTAGCTCAATTTTGGTTATCTTAAAAAACAATTAAGTTATTTCAATAAAAAAGGTTGCTCTATTGCATATAGAGCAACCTTTTTTATGCATCGACCGTTCAAACTAGAATTTATATCTAAAAGAGAAACCGATTGGATCTATTAATTTAATCGAACTTGATTGTAGAAAATCAAAATAGGGTTTCACATCTAAGGACAATTGAAAAGGAGTTTGCGGAATATTATACTCAATCCCAATAATACCATCGATACTCAATCCCAATTCTGAATCATGTTCAATACGTTTTCCATCTACAATTTTGTCCTTTTCTTTGTAAGAACCTACACTTCCTCCAAATCCATAATACCAATTAAATCCAGCAGACAACGGTTTATAAATCTCATACAAACCCACTACTCTAAATCTTCTATAATTAGAATTGCTTTGAATACTTAAGATTCCTTCCAAAGCTCGGTCATTTGAAAGCGTATGTCGATACGTAAGCCCTTGAGAAGAACCAAAACGAGCTCCTATAGCTCCTTTCGAATCTAACTGTGCACAAGCTTCATTCGACAATCCCATTAAACCACACGTCACTCCCAATATCCAAGATAGTTTTTTCATTTCTAATGTTAATATTTATTTTCAATTAATTACCCAAAGTTAATATCAATATCTAAACGACACAAATTTTAAATTGTTATTAACTATTTTAGATATTTAAAATAGTTAATAACATTTTTCATATATTGGACTGTATTTGAATACTTAAGTAATAAACCAATTACGCAAATATTTTTAAATATTTCATTATGAAACAACAAACTAGAATTTTCGATCTAATCACCAATTATAAAACTGAACACGCTAATAAAACCATTATTGCAGGTCGTAATAAAGAAGGTGAATGGAGAACATATTCAAGCATCGAATTTATTGATAAAATAAATAGCCTCAGTAAAGCTTTATTAAGTATCGGTCTACAAAAAGGTGATCGTATTGCACTGATGTCGGGTAATCGTCCCGAATGGAGTATTGTTGATTTCGCTTGTAACCAATTGGGTATCGCACTTGTACCGCTTTACCCAACATTAGCTTCCCAAGATCTATCTTTCATTATCAATGATGCAGAAGCAAAATTAATTTTTGTGAGTAATGAAGAGCTTTCAACTAGAATTAATGTTGCATTAAAAGACAATCAATTAGCAATACCTATATATACTTTCGAAACTGTTAACAACTATCAAAATATAGCATCCCTATATCAAATAGGCGAAAAATTAGAGACAGATTTAAAACCTTTTAATGATGCTGTTTCTGAGAATGATCTCCTTACATTAATCTATACATCAGGTACCACAGGCAAGCCAAAGGGAGTATTTTTATCTCATAAAAATATTTTGAGTAATGTACAAGCATGTTATCCGCTCATCCGGTCTGATTTCAAAAAAGCGATTAGCTTTTTACCTTTATGTCATATTTTTGAGCGCATGGTTGTTTATATGTATTATTCAAAAGGCGTAGAAATTTATTTTGCTGAAAACCTAGATAATATTGTTGTCGATATCAATGATGTGAAACCAGATCTTTTTACAACAGTACCTCGAGTATTAGAAAAAGTATACGATAAAATTGTGGCCAAAGGAAAAGATTTAAAAGGAATTAAAAGATCCTTATTCATGTGGGCCCTAGATCTTGGACTTCGCTATCAAGAACCTCTCAAAAATAGTGCATGGTACAATTTTCAACTATCCATTGCTCGGAAATTAATTTTTTCAAAATGGCAGGAAGCCCTTGGAGGAAATATAAAAATTATTGTTTCTGGTGGAGCGGCATTACAAGAAAGGCTTGCACGGGTATTTTGGGCTGCAGAGATGAAAGTATTAGAGGGATATGGTCTTACGGAAACATCTCCAGTTATTGCCGTAAATACATTTGAAGATACAGGTATTAAGTTTGGAACTGTAGGAAGACCTTTAAAAAACTTAGAAGTAAAAATAGCACAAGATGGAGAAATTTTAGTAAAAGGGCCAAGCGTAACTTCAGGATATTACAAAAATGATGAAGCGACAAAGGAGACTTTTGATGAGAATGGTTTCTTTAAAACTGGAGATATTGGCGAAATCTCTTCCGATGGATTTTTGAAAATTACAGATCGTAAAAAAGAGATGTTCAAAACTGCTGGCGGTAAATATATCGCTCCACAAGCCATTGAGAACAAATTAATGGAATCTACATTCATTGGACAGATCATGGTTGTTGGAGAAAACAGGAAGTTCCCTGCCGCTTTAATAGTTCCTGCCTTTGAGGAAATAGAAAAATGGATGAAATATAAAGGAATTTCAGTCGTTTCTAAGGAAGATACCATCAAGAATCTACAAGTAATAGCAAAATACAATCAAGAGATAGAAAGATTGTCAACAGAATTTGGACATTGGGAAAAAATTAAGAAGTTTACGTTACTTCCTAAAGAATGGACGATTGACGCTGGACAATTAACCCCCAAACTAAGTCTAAAAAGAAAAGTCATTCTGAAAGAGAATGAGAGCAAAATTGAAGATATATATAAAGAAAGCAACTGAGTTTCCCCCCTACCTAAAAAATAGGGGGTATTTATTAAAAGAAACTTTCTTTCAATTCCAAATCACATTATGAAAGAAGTACATTTCAAAGATTTACTAACATTTACGTATTGGAAACAGGTTTTAAAATTAGTCTATGATGCTTTTAATGGATTCCTGGATGACAATTGTATGAAAAAAAGTGCTTCATTAGCATATTATACTGTCTTTTCTATTGGACCTTTATTAATGATTATCATTTGGTGTATTGGTTTTTTTTATGGTAAACATTTAAGCCAGGAAACATCTGCTCAAAAGGAAGTTTTTGATGAATTGATGGTGCTGTTTGGAAAAGATGTAACCCTGCAAATTCAATCCTATATTCAAAAAATAAGTTTTGAAAATAAATCCAACATTGGTATTATCATAGGGGTCATAACACTTATCCTGACAGCAACAACCTTATTTGTCGACATTCAAGATTCTATCAATGACATTTGGAAAGTTAAACCTAAACCCAAAAAAGGGTGGCTTAAATTAATTATTAATCGTTTGATTTCGTTCTCTATCATCATTGCATTAGGGTTTCTACTTATTGCATCTTTGATGATCAACGGAGTCATTGCTGCTATTACCAACATGGTCTTACAATATTTCCCCTTTATTCCAATCACGTTAATTGATTGGGTCAATACGAGTATCACTTTCATTGTCATCACTATACTTTTCGGTTTTATATTTTCATTTTTACCCGATGCTAAAGTAAAGTTCAAAGATATTTTAGGTGGTGCTATTTTTACGGGATTATTATTTATGTTAGGAAGATACTTTATATCTATTTATCTAACATTGTCATCTACAGCAAGCTTTTATGGTGCCGCAGGTTCCATTATTGTCATGCTCTTGTGGATTTATTATTCTGCAGCAATATTATATTTCGGTGCCGAATTCACTAAATTCTACGCTCAAAAACTTGGGGGAGGTATAGAACCTGCTTCATTTGCAGTTGTTATAGAACACACGGAACGGATCAAGAAAGTAGGTGAAGAAGCAGATTCAAAAAAAGGTGAAACACTTCACAAATATTAAGATAAAAAAAGGCGTTTTATTAAATAAAGCGCCTTTTTTTGTATTTACCTATTGACTGACTTGGTAACGAATCACCTTCCTTCCCACATTGCCCGTTTGATCCATACCTTCTACAATAATTTTGTACTGTCCGTTTCCATCTGCATTATAAAACTCAAGTGCAGCTTCACCTGTTTCCGTTACTTCTACTTTTGGATTCCAATAAATAGTCGTTCTCAAATCATTAACAGCTTTACTCTCAGCTGTTTCGTATTTAGGTTGATAGAATTTTCTTTCTTTTATATAACCCAATGGAAATAAATCAATCACATTTGATTTTGGTAGTAATTTTTCAATTTCTGTTAATGACATTCTCGGTTTTTTCTCAACTTTCTTCGTATAGATCGAGACAACACCATTATTTTGATACATTCTAGAAACAGTTCCTAAATCATCTTTTAAGAAAATCTCAATTCCTTCAATATCGATCACATTAATACCATTTAAACCAGGCTCATCAATAGCCATTCCATTTAAGAAAAATTGCACTGGAACTCTACTCCCACCATTATAATCTCGGGTGACATAATACTTTTGTGTTTGTGAGTCATATGTGATACCTGTTAACAAAGTAGTCAAACACATTGTTAAGACATTACAACCTGCTAATCGATCTGCTTCAATGCGATGCTCAGGCATAGACAAACCAGAAATAGAAGGAAAGTCTTTATTTGTAATCACTTTTTTCTGAACACCTGTAATGGCAACCTCATCCAACAAAATTGATTTTCGATACTCTTTCTTACTATTTTCTAAATAAGGAGCGATTGTTTTGTCAATATTTAGGACGAAATTATTCTTATATGCATTATTTTTATCAATTTCAGGATAATAACTTTGATCCATATTAATCACCAAACTACGATAATTATCATTTCCACGAGCATTGACAGTTACTTTAGAAGAATCTGAGAATACTAAATCTTTAAATACAAATCTTCCTTTAGCATCGGTATAGGTATCTTTACGAATACTTTTTGAAGGAATAGACAATAATAGGCCTCCATTAGGCACAGCTCGGCCTGTATTCAATCGTAATGTACCTGCAATCTCAATACCTTGCTCAGGCATAAAGGACAACACAGGAAGCTTCTCATTGATTAAATCTTGATATTCAAATCTTCTAAATCCTTGCGTCATCAATAAGGCATTCAAAGCTTTATCCTTATCTGCATTCTTTTCGTTAAAATAGAAATTCGGACTCTCCACATATCCTTTTAAATCTGAAGTTAATAGAAAATTACTAACAATCGATAAATCTTGATTATCATCATAAGGAACTTTGGATTCATCGATCACGGAAATAGAGTAACTACCTGGATATTTTTGACCATTATTCAAAACAGAAAGTTTCAAATTAACCTTTTCCTTGGCTTTGTATTGTTGTTTATTAACAGCCAGATTTATATCCAATAGCTTTTCACTATTAACAAAGACCAATCGCTCACTAATTACTTTACCAGAAGTAGATAACAATGAAACTTGCGCAATACCATTTGGAAGACGTTCTTTAGGGATAACAATCATGGCTGTAGCACCTTTCATATTCGCTTGTGCAGCATATACCAAATGACCATTAGATTGGACTAAAACATAGTACGATTGATTGGGTTGTTTTGCAAAATTTTCTTCACTGGTCACAATCGCCATATTCACATTCGTCTCATCTTGTTTTATAAAAACAACATTCGCCTTATTTTGAGTAACCTCTGGTAATTTAAACTTTCGTTCTTGTCCGTTAGAGAATTTGAGCACCGCCTCATATTTTTCATTTGCCAGAGGTAATAGGTTAAAATACCCCATTCCTAATCCAGCATCTGAAAATTCAGCGACTTGCTTACCTTTACTATCGACAATATTCCCTTTAACCGATACACCTTTTCCTTCTGAAGAAACAGCCTTAAAAGCAACATTTTTAGCTACTCCAGCTAATAAATCACCCCCTTCAGGAAAAAATTGAACATCAACATCCCAAAGTGAATTTTTCATTGAAAAAGTGCTCGTTAAGGGTTTTTCATTCTTATTCTGCTGAAGACTAACTTGCAGAAACGATTTTTTCAAGATCTCTCTATCTTTAGCACTTAAATTGACCGTAACCTTTCCCATAGCATCTGTCTCTCCTTTACCATCAGAGATGGTTTCCCATCCTGAAATTAAAGACCAATTCACTTTTGAATTAATTAAAAGTTTTCCCATAGCATCTCTAAATTGGATGATAGCTTGACTTTTTGCAGCGCTCTGATCGTTATTAACGAATGAAATTTCTGTGACGAGCTTTTTATTAATCACATCACCTACAGGAACTATTTTGTTGAAAAAATAATCTGTTGAAAAATTACTCATCCATTTAGTATAAGCTCTAAATCGATAATTCTCTTGCGTTAAATATTGCGGATCTAAAACCAAAAAACCATTCCCAACTCCCTTATCTAAAGGAATTTTTAATGTTTGAATCAGTGAATCCCGGCTATTTAAAACTTCCACATAAGCAATCTTACTGGGGTCATACTCTGCTAGATTACGAGACAAATACGTATTGAACCATAAGGTATCACCCACTGCATAATAAG
This sequence comes from Sphingobacterium sp. SRCM116780, assembly GCF_021442025.1. NCBI lineage: Bacteria > Pseudomonadati > Bacteroidota > Sphingobacteriia > Sphingobacteriales > Sphingobacteriaceae > Sphingobacterium > Sphingobacterium sp. SRCM116780. The sequence goes on along the minus strand of NZ_CP090446.1, from coordinate 517,429 downwards.
GTTTATCAAAATGCAAATGCACTTTTTCTACAGGATATACTTGAAAATATTTTTGTACGCGTTCGACTATGGTATTGACAGGTAGTGTAGCTTCAGTTGTTTGGGCATATACATGTTGTATTCCACAAACACCCATTGTAAACGTCAATAATTTTATATATTTCATTTAATAGACTATTGGAAATTAAAATAGAATAGGTTAAATATATTCAATTTTAATCAGATATAGGAAGTCTAACAAATTTTTAACATTTATTAGCCTATAATAGAGGAGCTAAAAGGCGACATAAGGAATCAACACCCTTTTTCCATTTTTTCCGATGTGCCCATGAAAATAACGTCACTAAATCCGATGCCGATTTATCCATTTCAAATTGTTGTTCTAGACGTTTGCAATATTGTTCATCCGAAACGACACTTGTAATTTCATAGTTAATATAAAAGCTACGAATGTCCAAATTGACAGTCCCTACAAATGCCAATTTACCATCGATACAAACTGTTTTAGCATGGATAAAACCTTTGTTATATAGATAAACATGTATTCCTCTTTGCAAAAGTGGTTTTAAAAACGAAAATGTAGCATGCTGAACGATATACGAATCTGACACGGCTGGTAACATCAACTCCACTTTGATTCCCGAAGACGCGGCGATCTCTAATGCTGTTGACAATTGTTCACTAGGAATAAAATAAGGCGTACACAATTGTATTCTTTCTTTCGCATCATTAATCGCTAGAAGAATTGCTTCCATATTAAAAGGACCTAATGAACCTGGATCACTGGAAGCAAAAGAAACTGCTGCCCTTTCAGGTATATGCGCTACATTGAAGTTTAAATATTCTTCCGTTAATGAAAATGGTTCTCCTTCGGTTTGGTTCCAACTGTTCCAAAATTGAATTTGTAGATTATTAACAGCAATACCTTCTACAGCCATCGCCGTATCTCTCCAATAGTTCGCTTGATTAGGTTGATTGATATAACGATCAGATATATTAATACCCCCAACAAATCCATATTGGCAATCAATGACAACAATCTTTCTGTGATTTCGATAATTGCTATTTGCTAACGAAGTAAAGGTAACGGGCAAAAAGGCTTCAAAAGGATAACTCGGTTTATTTTTTCGCAAATATTTAATGACTTGAGGAGATCCAATACTGTCTAGTATCAGACGAACTTTAACCCCTTCTTTTGCTTTTTCTTCTAAAATAGCAAGAACCTGTTTGCCAATATGATCGAACTCGAAGATATAATACTCCATATGAATGGATTTTTTAGCTTCACGTAGTCTTTTGAGTAGTACAGGAAATTTTTCTTCACCATTAATAAAGAGTTCAACACGATTGTTCAATGAAAAGAATGCTAATTTTTCATTTTTCAAATAATCAAAAACACGAGATAACATGCCAATTCTTTGATGAATAATCTCCAATTGTTCATCCATTCTACTTAAACTCTCTTCCCATGCTACTAACAATTTTCTATTTTGCTCCCGATTGATCCGTTGGAATCGCTTTACTTTTCTAAATTTCTGTCCAAACAAATAGTAAAGTATCAAACCAACAAAAGGGAGAAAAACAATAACCATCACCCAAGAGATCGTTTTTGTTGGGTTCCTATTTTCAATTAAGATGGTGCTAATTACGCCAAAATACAAAACAAATAAAGGAAGCCAATACCAGTTTAGTAACAATTGCCAAACGTGGCTCCAATCAATTTCAATTTGACTAAATAGCTCCTCCATAAAATATTTAACTTATTCTAATTATTCAATAACAACTGTAAATTCCAAGTGTTTTGTTCCGATAATTTATTGGATAGTATACAGAACTATTGCGCTCAACTATCCAATTATTGAAATATACCTTTTTAATAACATAACTATATTCAAAAATGTTAAATTAAAGATTTAACTGTTGATTGACAAGAGGTGTCATTATGGTAAGTTCAAAGAAATAGATAAAAAGAACAGCACTATCGCTTGACCAATATAATCAATAGCTAGAAGTTCAACGTATACAATCAAATATTACATCCACATAGAAGAGAATGATTTATTTCTAAATCGTGTGACAATTTAGAGCTCCATCTACTTGGAGTAATGGACTGAGATAGGGAATGTCCAAATTAGCGCCACGCAACAGAAACCATATTCCCATCAAGAGATATAAAAAAGGTAACCATTTCGAAAAATTAATTTTAAAATATTTTTGAGAAATATTTCCTAAAAAAGAGAAAAGCAATAATAATGGTAGTGTTCCTAAGCCAAACATAATCATAAAATGAAAACTAGCAAGGCTAGATTCTGCATTCATAGCAGAAGCAATAGCCATGTATACCATTCCACATGGTAGAATTCCATTCAATATACCTGCAATAAAACTTCCACCTGGTCGATATAACCATTTACCCATTAATTTAGCTATTGGTGAGAAAAAGAAGGTTTGTAATCTTACAAATTGATGATTCCTATTTTGAAAGAGTTGAAACAGTCCAATAACAATCAGAAATATTCCTGTAAAAAGACTTAATCCCCTTTGCCATCCTTGCATCGTGGCTACTTTACCGAATAAACCAAGGAGCAAACCAAGCGAACCATAGGTCAAAATTCGTCCTAATTGGTATAATATCTTATTAATAACTATTTTCCAACTGATTCGCTGATTTCCCTGAGCAACAAGCAACAAAGGTCCACACATCACAGCGCAGTGAATACTTCCGAACAAGCCCATAAAAAAAGCAAAATATGAATAACTCATTTTACAAATTAAGCTGTTGATCCGTTGAAAAATCCAATTCAGCATTCTTCCATACAATCTCCAAGTGCCATCTTCCTTTTTTTAATGTAGTAACAGGTAATTGAAATTTCGAAGTCATTGTTTGGAATGGCAACTCCATATCTTGTGTACCGTCAGACGGTCTTTTAAAAATTAATTTACCTTGATTTGGAGCATCTACAAACTGAATATATAACGTATCATTTTCAACTGTTATAATAGGTTTCGCCTCATGAGCAACAACATTTGATCTTTTTGTATACACATCATCGTAATGTAATCCTTGTTCATAATAGTCAGTATCCTCTAAAGTATCGGTATCGCGACTGACCATATAAATACCTGCACCTACTATACAGAGCATAAACAAACCTAAACTTAAAAATATTTTATAACCCCAATTCATTTCTACCTTTTTAAAGCTGTAATTTATGCGATTTCAATTTACATTCCAGGAGGAGCTATAAAAGTTGTTTTCAATGTCTTCACTTTTCTTTTCCCAGCATACACATCCACTTTCACATCATTTTTATACTGTCTTACATCCTCATTCTTCATGATTAAAAAGAAACTTAGGGAAGCAGTACCATCTTTCCTTAAAGAATGAATAGGATTAACAACTTGTATTTTCAGCCTCTTATCTTCTGGCACCAATACAAAAGGCATTACTTTTCCACTCTTATTCACCAATTCCAATGAATAAAGATTACTAATAGTATGATCCTCTCGCAACTGATAAGAACTTCCTTTGGCTCTTAACAAAGTAGTCCCAATTTCAGAGCGATTAAAAATCATAAATCCAAATACTGAAATCAAAACAATTAAGACGATGGAATAAGCAATAGTTCTGGTATTACTTTTTTTCTGAATAGTACCTTCTATTTCACCCATTGCATAAAAACCTATTAGTTTTTTAGGTTTTCCAATTTTATCCATTACAGCATCACAAGCGTCTACACAAGCAGTGCAACTCACACATTCCAATTGTAAACCATTTCGAATATCTATTCCCGTTGGACACACATGTACACAAAGCTGACAGTCAATACAATCCCCCTTTACCTGTACTTCATCCTTTTTCTGCTTACCTCTTGGTTCCCCTCGTCGATGGTCATAAGCCACCGTAATACTTTGATCATCCAGTAAAACACCTTGTAATCTTCCATATGGACAAATAGTCGTACAGACAATCTCTCTAACATGAGCGAAGACAGCATAAAAAACCAACGTAAAAATTGCAATAGAAAATAATCCCGACATGTGTTGGTTGATTGGGTCTGTTATGATTTTATACAGCGCATCAACTCCAATGATATAAGACAAAAAAATGTTAGAAATGAAAAACGAAATCAGTAAGAATATCCCATGCTTAGCTATCTTTTTTATTTTTTTTTGATCTGTATTTGGTCCATCATTCAATTTTTTCTGTTGTTGCCAATCACCTTCAATCCAATATTCTATTTTTCGAAAAATTAATTCCATAAAGATTGTCTGCGGACAAGTCCAACCACACCATATACGACCGAATACGACTGTAAAAAGAACAATACAAACCATCATAATCAACATTCCAAAAACGAAAATGTGAAGATCTTGCGGATAAAATACACTGCCTAAAATGGAGAATTTACGTTCAATAATATTGAACATTAAGAAAGGTTCTCCACCTAATTTAATAAAAGGTGCTAAAAAAAGAAACAGTAGTAACCCATATCCCACCCACATTCTTCTATTATACCATTGCCCTGAAGGTTTCTTAGCATAGATCCAAGTTCTTGTTGTTTTAGACTTTTGGCTCTCGGCAGGATTTGTTACTACTGTTTTCATGACGATATCTTATTGAGCTTTTGTTGAATCAGCAGGTGTGGATTTTTCTTGAATGGATTCGTATGTTACCGCTACACCTTGTGCTGGTTTTAGATTGGCAGGTTTTGTATCCCGAATGGAAATAATATAACTACTAACTTCAGCGATTTGGCCGGGAGTCAATGTTTGTTCCCAAGATACCATCCCTTTATCTGGAATACCGTATTTTACCGTTTTGAAGATATCTTTTATTTCTCCACCATGTAACCAAAATCGATCAACCAAATTGGGACCAATTCCTCCTTCAGCTGATCCACCGTGACAGGGAACACAGTTTGCTTGGAAAATAGCACGACCTGCTGCAACTTTCGCTTCATCGAATGTTACATTAGTCTCATCAATTAAATTGGCCGCCTGAGCTAAATATTCCTGACGTAAAACCTCTGCTTTTTCCATTTCTTGTACATACTCTTGATCTTGATTCATTCCCCAGCTGAAAACATGATACACCAACACATAAACAATCGCAAAAGTCATCGTTGAATAAAATAGCGCATTGAACCAAATGGGAATTGGATTATCCAATTCACGAATACCGTCATATTCGTGATCAATTACAAGATCCTTTTCTTCTGAAATAGGTCGTAATCCTAGTAATTTATTCCAAGCAGTTTTACGATTTGCCTTTTTGTTGATTCTATTTGCTTGTTCTTCTTGTAGGATATGCGGCATCGTAATCCGTAGAATAGAACGCATGGCCCTATTGACCATTATTGCTGATGCAAGTAAACTAATCATCACAACAGTAAGTACAAGAATCAAAATATTATTATATATATTGCCTGAGCCAAAGCTCCATGTTTCCGCATTGGAAATTGCTGTCGTTGTTGTATTTAAAAATAATCCCATAACTATAAACGATCTGATGATTGATTTTTATTATTGTCGTCCTCCTGAAAAGGAAGCTGTTTCATGTACGAAATATGATCTTTATTCATTCGAAACAACATAATTCCCACGATAATAAAGAATACTAGAAATATCCATAATGAAGCGATCAAATACAGCTCGCTACCATTTAAGTTTGTAATTTGTTTGAACATAATTGCTGTATTTTAATGTTGTTCATCGATTACTTTTGTTGTTTTGGGTGCAGCTTTGATGTCTGTACCCAGACGTTGTAAGTAAGCGATCAGCGCTATAATTTCACGATCGGCTAATACGTTCACTTGATTTTTCTTCAAATCCTCAACAATTCCTTTCGCTTGTTTAGCTAGATTTGCTTGCGCATTCGCAATCTCCTGATCGGTATAGGGCACACCCAATTTACGCATCGCCTCCAGCTTATTTTTCAGCAATGAATTATCCAATTTTTGATCAATCAACCATGGATACATCGGCATGATACTACCAGGAGAAGTAATTGTTGGATCTAATAAATGATCGAAATGCCATTTATTCGGATATTTTCCTCCAATACGATGTAAATCGGGACCCGTACGTTTCGACCCCCATAAGAAGGGATGATCATAAACATATTCACCAGCTTTACTATATTCCCCATATCTTGCAGTCTCCGAACGGAATGGACGTACTACTTGTGTATGACAATTCACACAACCCTCTCGGATATAGAGATCGCGGCCTTGAATTTCTAATGCTGTATAAGGTTTTACACTCGCAATGGTTGGAACGTTCGAAGAGATTGTAAACGTAGGGATCATTTCTACGATTCCTCCAATCAAAATTGCGATCAATGCCAGTACCATGAACATAATCGGCTTTCTTTCCAAGCGACGATGTTTAGATTGTTCATTCATAGTAACAGGTAGCAAGGCAGGTGCTTGAGCAGGCTCATTCGCTAATAACTTACCCTGTTTCATGGTTTTCACCAAGTTATAAGTCATCAATATTGCACCTGATAAATATAAACCTCCTCCCAAAGCACGCATCATATGCATGGGGAGAATTTCCAATGTTGTCGCTAAGAAATTGGGATATTTCAACACTCCTTCTGGTGTAAACTCTTTCCACATCAAGCCTTGCACTACAGCTGCCCAATACATCGGGATCGCATAGAAAAGAATACCTAATGTTCCAATCCAAAAATGTGCAGAAGCTAATTTTTTAGAATATAATTCTGTTTTATAAATACGCGGAATCAACCAATACAAAATAGCAAAAGTCATAAACCCGTTCCAACCAAGGGCTCCAACATGAACGTGTGCTACTATCCAATCTGTAAAGTGAGCAATAGCATTCACTTGTTTTAAGGAGAGCATAGGACCTTCGAATGTCGCCATACCATAACATGTCAAGGCCACAACCATAAATTTTAAAACTGGTTCTGTACGAACCTTATCCCACGCTCCTCGTAGTGTCAGCAAACCATTAATCATCCCTCCCCAACTTGGAGCGATCAACATCACTGAAAAAGCAACCCCTAAGGATTGAACCCAGCCTGGAAGAGCAGTATATAATAAGTGATGAGGACCTGCCCAGATGTAAATGAAAATCAATGACCAAAAGTGAAGAATACTTAGTTTATATGAGTATACAGGACGATTAGCCATTTTAGGTAAGAAATAATACATCATACCCAAAAATGGGGTTGTCAAAAAGAATGCGACCGCGTTATGACCATACCACCATTGCACCAAAGCATCCTGTACTCCAGAATATACATAATAACTTTTCCATCCTGAAATCGGTAATTGGACGGAATTTACTAGATGTAAAACAGCTACCGTAACGAAAGTGGCAATATAGAACCAAACTGCTACATACATATGGCGTTCCCTACGTTTGATAATTGTACCAAACATATTAATTCCGAAAACGACCCAAATGAAAGTAATCCCGAGATCAATAGGCCATTCCATTTCCGCATACTCATGACTGGTGGTCAATCCTAGTGGTAAAGTGATCGCAGAGGCTACAATAATCAATTGCCAACCCCAAAAATGAAGTTTACTCAGTATATCACTAAACATACGGGCTTTTAAGACGCGTTGTAAAGAATAATACACGCCCATGAAAATAGCATTACCAACAAAGGCGAAGATGATCGCATTTGTATGTACAGGTCTGATACGACCAAATGTTGAGAACTGAATCCCGAAATTCATCGCTGGCCATACCAATTGAGTGGCTATAAGCAGCCCAATGGACATACCCACTATCCCCCAAATAATGGTAGCGATACCGAAATTTCTGACAATCTTATTGTCATAATTAAACTGCTCTAACTGCATTACTTAAAATGTTGATTTATTATCAAAAGTAGAACTAGTTATATGACATTCGAATGATGCTAATAATCAAAAAAAGTAACATTCATCACTATTTCAGAGGTAGTAAGATAATTAGATGGTTAGGGGAGCAGATGGTTAGATTAGTTATTACTCATATTAACAATTACAATCAAGTGATGCAACATGATGCTCCGTTAATAATAAACATACCGACCTCATCAATAAAAGAAACAGCTTTAAATATGAATTTAAAGCTGTTTCTTTTATTACCCTATTCAGAAAAACAACGGCGATCCTAATTCTAGGAAAGAGAGTGTTTAAATAGGAAAAGAATGAGGTTATTGTGTTTCCAGGAGATTAGAAAGTAAGAAAAGTAAAAAGTATATAGCACAAAAAAGCCTTTACTTTTCAGCAAAGGCTTCTGTATAAAAAAAGGCACCGACCTACTCTCCCACCTGTTACGGCAATACCATCGGCTCTGGCGGGCTTGACTGCTCTGTTCGGAATGGGAAGAGGTAGACACCGCCGATATAGGCACCTAAAATGTTTTTTAGATATTAGATTTGAGATGGGAGATTTGAGATAGTATATGGTCGCCCATGTATTTATCTTAAGTCTCATATTTGACATCAGATCGGAGGTCAGATCATTCCTTTCGGAAAATCTAGGTCTCTCATATCTATCGTCTCATATCTAATCTATAGACAATTGAAAGAAAAAATCAAAGAGGAAGACAACAGTGTATGCGTTGCTTGAGAAAGCTTCGGGTGATTAGTATTGCTCAGCTATGGTATCTCTACCTTTACACCTGCAACCTATCAACGTAGTCATCTGCTACGGCCCTATAAGGAAGTCTCATCTCGTGGCTAGTTTCGCACTTAGATGCTTTCAGCGCTTATCTATTCCCGACGTAGCTACCCAGCCGTACACCTGGCGGCATAACTGGTTCACCAGCGGTCAGTCCATCCCGGTCCTCTCGTACTAAGGACAGATCCACTCAAACTTCCAACGCCCACAACAGATAGGGACCGAACTGTCTCGCGACGTTCTGAACCCAGCTCGCGTGCCACTTTAATGGGCGAACAGCCCAACCCTTGGGACCTTCTCCAGCCCCAGGATGTGACGAGCCGACATCGAGGTGCCAAACCTCCCCGTCGATATGAGCTCTTGGGGGAGATCAGCCTGTTATCCCCAGCGTACCTTTTATCCTTTGAGCGATGGCCCTTCCATACAGAACCACCGGATCACTATGTCCGTCTTTCGACCCTGGTCGACTTGTCGGTCTCACAGTCAAGCAAGCTTATGCCATTGCACTCCGCGTACGGTTACCAAGCGTACTGAGCTTACCTTTGAAAGCCTCCGTTACCTTTTTGGAGGCGACCACCCCAGTCAAACTACCCACCAAACAATGTCCTCCCCATCGGGGAGTTAGAAACCGGATACAGAAAGGGCGGTATTTCAAGGTTGATTCCATGACTCCTGGCGAAGCCACTTCAACATCTCCCGCCTATCCTACACATCCTGTACCCAATTCCAATGTTAAGCTATAGTGAAGGTGCATGGGGTCTTTCCGTCCCGTTGCGGGTAATCGGCGTCTTCACCGATACCACAATTTCACCGAGCTCATGGCTGAGACAGCGCCCAGATCGTTACACCATTCGTGCAGGTCGGAACTTACCCGACAAGGAATTTCGCTACCTTAGGACCGTTATAGTTACGGCCGCCGTTTACTGGGGCTTCGATTCAATGCTTCTCTTGCGATGACATCCCCTCTTAACCTTCCAGCACCGGGCAGGTGTCAGGCCTTATACCTCATCTTTCGATTTTGCAAAGCCATATGTTTTTGTTAAACAGTCGCCTGGGCCTTTTCACTGCGGCTTCTTGTACTGCTACAAGGAAGCGCCCCTTCTCCCGAAGTTACAGGGCCATTTTGCCGAGTTCCTTAGCCATGATTCACTCGAGCACCTTAGGATTCTCTCCTCGACTACCTGTGTCGGTTTACGGTACGGGTTTTTATAACCTGAAGCTTAGCGGGTTTTCTTGGAAGTCTGTTTACCTGCTCTATCAGCGCCACCGAAGCTTTGCTGTACTATTGGGTCTCAGCAGGGTCGGCGGATTTGCCTACCGTCCCTATACCTACGCCTTTTAACGGACTATTCCGTCAGTCCGCGGCAGTGTCACTACTCCGTCACCACATCGCAGTTATAAAAAGTACTGGAATATTAACCAGTTGTCCATCGGCTTTCTCCATTCGGATGCGCCTTAGGCCCCGACTAACCCTGATCCGATTAGCGTTGATCAGGAAACCTTAGTCTTTCGGTGGGCGGGTTTCTCACCCGCCTTATCGTTACTTATGCCTACATTTGCTTTTCCATACGGTCCACGGTCCATTACCAGGCCGCTTCGCCCCACATGGAATGCTCCCCTACCAGATGCAGCTTATGCTGCAAATCCATAGCTTCGGTAATACACTTGATGCCCGTTTATTATCCACGCCCGGCCGCTCGACTAGTGAGCTGTTACGCACTCTTTAAATGAATGGCTGCTTCCAAGCCAACATCCTAGCTGTCTGGGCAACCGGACCTCGTTAGTTCAACTTAGCGTATATTTAGGGACCTTAGCTGATGGTCTGGGTTCTTTCCCTCTCGGCCTTGGACCTTAGCACCCAAAGCCTCACTGCCGGCCATATCTTATAGCATTCGGAGTTCGTCTGGATTTGGTAGGATTTGACTCCCCCGCACCCAATCGGTAGCTCTACCTCTATAAGACTCCATGCCGACGCTGTTCCTAAAAACATTTCGGGGAGTACGAGCTATTTCCCAGTTTGATTAGCCTTTCACCCCTACCCTCAGGTCATCCGGAAACTTTTCAACGTTTATCGGTTCGGTCCTCCATTACATGTTACTGCAACTTCAACCTGCCCAAGGGTAGATCACAAGGTTTCGCGTCTACCTCATCTGACTATGCGCCCTATTAAGACTCGCTTTCGCTTCGGCTGCGCGGCTGAACCGCTTAACCTTGCCAGACAAGAGTAACTCGTAGGCTCATTATGCAAAAGGCACGCCGTCACTGGACCCGCCAGCTCCGACCGCTTGTAAGCACACGGTTTCAGGTTCTTTTCACTCCTCTGTTCGAGGTTCTTTTCACCTTTCCCTCACGGTACTAGTTCACTATCGGTCTCTCAGGAGTATTTAGCCTTATCAGATGGTGCTGACAGATTCCCACAGGGCGTCTCCGACCCCGCGGTACTCAGGGTACTGCTAGGCTAGCTTTCTATACGTGTACCGGGCTATCACCGTCTATAGCTGGGCTTCCCATCCCATTCCACTTCTGTCTGCTAATGCCACATCGCAGCCCTACAACCCCGGTCATGCCGTAACATCACCGGTTTGGGCTCTTTCCCGTTCGCTCGCCACTACTTGGGAAATCATTATTATTTTCTTCTCCTACGCCTACTTAGATGTTTCAGTTCAGCGCGTTCGCGTTTTATACAGCATACCTTCAGTATGCTAGGTTGCCCCATTCGGAAATCTTCGGATCAAATCACATTTGCTAATACCCGAAGCTTATCGCAGCTTATCACGTCCTTCATCGCCTCTGAGAGCCTAGGCATCCCCCGTGTGCCCTTATTTACTTTCTTCACCTCATAGCCCTTTTGCTACTATGGGTTGCTTTTGATATATAACCATGGTGCTACGCATCGATCCGTTCGGCTTTTGACCGAGGGTCTTCTCAATACATCAAGCACACCACAGTATGGTCTCTACTGTTGTCTTCTCTTGTAATTTTTTTTCTTTCAATATGTCAAAGAACTCTTCTTCTAGATGTGAGATCAGAGATGGGAGATTTGAGATCTGGTATGGTTGCCCATAAGTGTCTCTTGTCTCATATCTATCGTCTCATATCCAGAGATGTGGAGAATATCGGAGTCGAACCGATGACCCCCTGCGTGCAAGGCAGGTGCTCTAGCCAGCTGAGCTAATTCCCCTTTGTGTAGACAGCAGAGTTCAGAGCCGAGATCCGAGACTATTTACTCTGTCTCTTGTCTCTTATCTTTCATCTCTGATCTTAGATGGTAGTCCCGAGCAGATTTGAACTGCTGACCCCTACATTATCAGTGTAGTGCTCTAACCAACTGAGCTACGGGACTAGCTTATCATTCTTCATCTCTCAATGGACCATCCTAAAGGGACGGGCACATTTCTTCAAATGTTCATCTTTGTTTTCTTAATATTAACCATGTGTATACGTAACGAGCTTCAATTCCGAATGCTCTAGAAAGGAGGTATTCCAGCCGCACCTTCCGGTACGGCTACCTTGTTACGACTTAGCCCCAATTATCGGTTTTACCCTAACACGCTCCTTGCGGTTACATGCTTTAGGTACCCCCAACTTTCATGGCTTGACGGGCGGTGTGTACAAGGCCCGGGAACGTATTCACCGCGTCATTGCTGATACGCGATTACTAGCGAATCCAACTTCATGAGGTCGAGTTGCAGACCTCAATCCGAACTGTGAATGGCTTTTAGAGATTAGCATCATATTGCTATGTAGCTGCCCGCTGTACCATCCATTGTAGCACGTGTGTAGCCCCGGACGTAAGGGCCATGATGACTTGACGTCGTCCCCACCTTCCTCGCTGTTTGCACAGGCAGTCTGTTTAGAGTCCCCACCTTGACGTGCTGGCAACTAAACATAGGGGTTGCGCTCGTTGCGGGACTTAACCCAACACCTCACGGCACGAGCTGACGACAGCCATGCAGCACCTAGTTTCGTGTCCCGAAGGACTGATCCGTCTCTGGATCATTCACTAACTTTCAAGCCCGGGTAAGGTTCCTCGCGTATCATCGAATTAAACCACATGCTCCTCCGCTTGTGCGGGCCCCCGTCAATTCCTTTGAGTTTCAATCTTGCGACCGTACTCCCCAGGTGGATAACTTAACGCTTTCGCTGGGACGCTGACTGTGTATCGCCAACATCGAGTTATCATCGTTTAGGGCGTGGACTACCAGGGTATCTAATCCTGTTTGATCCCCACGCTTTCGTGCATCAGCGTCAATCACACCTTAGTGAGCTGCCTTCGCAATCGGAGTTCTAAGACATATCTATGCATTTCACCGCTACTTGTCTTATTCCGCCCACTTCAAGTGTATTCAAGTCCTACAGTATCAAAGGCACTGCGACAGTTGAGCTGCCGTATTTCACCACTGACTTATAAGACCGCCTACGCACCCTTTAAACCCAATAAATCCGGATAACGCTTGGATCCTCCGTATTACCGCGGCTGCTGGCACGGAGTTAGCCGATCCTTATTCTTCCAGTACATTCAAGCCCCTACACGTAGAGGTGTTTATTCCTGGACAAAAGCAGTTTACAACCCATAGGGCAGTCATCCTGCACGCGGCATGGCTGGTTCAGAGTTCCCTCCATTGACCAATATTCCTTACTGCTGCCTCCCGTAGGAGTCTGGTCCGTGTCTCAGTACCAGTGTGGGGGATTCTCCTCTCAGAGCCCCTAGACATCGTAGCCTTGGTGGGCCGTTACCCCGCCAACTAGCTAATGTCACGCGAGCCCATCCATATCCTATAAATATTTGATCATTCAACGATGCCGTTAAATGATGTTATGCGGTATTAATCTCTCTTTCGAGAGGCTATCCCCCTGATATGGGCAGGTTGCTCACGCGTTACGCACCCGTGCGCCACTCTCATGGAACCAAAGCAAGCTTTGATCCCAATCCCGTCCGACTTGCATGTATTAGGCCTGCCGCTAGCGTTCATCCTGAGCCAGGATCAAACTCTCCATTGTAAAATGAAGGGTAAGATCAAGACTATTTATAATAAATAGAATTGTCTTGTATTTTTATTTCTAATTCTAAAATTGACAGGTTGATTTTTTTAACTTTCGCTGTTTCTCAACACTACTCGTTACGTTACATGATTATATTTTTAAAGAACTTGCTTCGCATCCGCTTCACGCTTCTGCTTTTATATCTTCGGCATTGCGCCCCGATCTTTTCTTGTTTTATTCCCTTCGTTTCCGTTGGGACTGCAAAGGTAGAAATCTTTTCCGAAATTCCAAAATAAATATAAATTTATTTTTTATCGCTTCTCCTCAGATTTCTGCGTTCAAATCACTTTAAACCCTCCTTTTTTCAATGCCATTCCTCTCGGAACAACCCCTCCTCCCTTGCGGAGTGGTGCAAAGATAGCAACTTCTTAGGCGCAATTCCAAGAACCGTGTAGAAATAAACCGACACCCCACCCTAACTACCTAACATAGTGGGGGATAATTTTAACACGGCGGCTATTCGGGGTATAGAAAGCATAACAATAACTGCTCTGCTTTCCATTGCGGTCATTGACGGGGGTCAACTGGGGATCAAACGGGGACCAACTCCTGCCCGTGAGCACAGTAAGAGCACGGTGCGTGCACCGTGAGTCCACCTTTTACTGTACTCACACGGTGCTTACACCCTACACGCAAGGTACCCACAGTCCAGAGTTGGTCCCTAGTTCGTTTTAATTTGCCCCCTGGGATACCTATATCCGTTTATATGATCGGCCTTAAGACTTCCTCTTCCTTAAATAAAGATGAAATCACCCGAAAAGATGGAAACTGGATAGTAAAAGTCCTTATATACTATAGCTACTATTTCTATAAAGATAAGTTGAACAGCATCAATAGTAGAATTAATAGCTATGCTTTTAAAATAGCAATACATAATTTGAATATATCCCACATTCACAGGATAAAAAATAGCAGGATATACTTTTAAATACTTGATCATTCAATTAAAAGAATGATAATTTTTATTTCTTTCATGAAATAACATTATATTTTTATAGATTTGTCTTTATTTAGATTTAGTATAAATAATAACATACAGTAAGATATTCTATTCAAAACATGAAAAAAATCTTTTTAGCAGCTTTATTACTATCAGCCTTATATGGAAAGGCACAAAGTAACAATACTTTAATGCGTGCTGATTTCTGGAAAAGCAATCCGAACCTAGCAACCGTGAAAGTTGAAATTTCAAAAGGCAATAGTCCATCAAAAGCAAATGCAGCATCTTTTGATCCTGTAACGATGGCTATTATGAATAAAGCTCCAAACGATGTGATTGAGTTTTTAATTGAACAGGAAGGTAATAGTGTCACTAAAAAAACACACCATAGCCGCAGTTATCTTCATTGGGCTGCCTCAGCAGGCAATCTGGAGCTGGTTAATTATTTAATAGCGAAAGGGTCTGACGTCAACTATCAAGATAGCCATGGTGATCCTATTGCTGCATATGCTGCTGCAACAGGAAACAAAAATACAGCTGTTTTTGATGCTCTTTTCCAAGCTGGTGTAAATCCTAAACAAAAATATGAAGATGGTGCGACTTTACTATTATTAGCAATAGCAGCCGATAACGATCTTACTGTCACAGATTATTTTATTTCCAAAGGATTATCCCTAAAAGATCAGGATGAGTTTGGCCGAACTGCAATTGATTATGCTGCCAAATTGGGAAATATTGATTTAATAGAAAAACTTTTAAAAAAAGGGGTGCAACCTACAAATCATGCCCTTTTCTTTGCTACACAAGGATCAAGACAAGCAACGAACGGTATTGACACTTATAAATACTTAGTAGAAACACTTAAATTAGATCCAAAAGCATTCAATAAAGACGGTGCAACGATTCTTCATCTTTTGGTTCGTCGACCAAATATGGAAATAATCAATTATTTTTTAGCTAAAAATGTAGACGTTAGTAAGGCTGACAATGAAGGAAACACAGCACTTATGGTCGCTTCAGGTGGTAGAGATGCGAAGCTTGTCGAACTACTCTTATCAAAAGTAAACAATGTGAATGCAACAAATGAAAAAGGAGAATCTGCATTGACAAAAGCGATTGCAAATGGTTCCCCAGAAATTGCTTCCCTACTCTTGAAGAATGGAGCAGATATAAAAATTATAAATAAGGAGGGTAATAATCTTGCCTTTTATTGGTTAAACTCCTACACAGAATCTACTCCACAAGGTCAGGAAGGACAGCAACGTGGTCCTCAAGGAGCAAATTCACAAGGAAATAGTTTTGAAGAGAAATTAACCCTATTAAAAAACAATGGTCTAGATGTAACCGCTCTTCAGAACAATAAAAGCTCTCTGTTACACCTAGCTGTTGCAAAAGAAAATTTAAATCTAATCAAAAAAGTTGCTGCATTAGGTGCAAATATCAATGCACAAGATAGCGAAGGAATGAGTCCTCTTCATAAGGCTGCTTTGATCGCTAAAGATGATAGTATACTAAAAGAATTGGTTTCACTGGGTGCTAAAAAAGATCTAAAAACATCATTTGATGAAACTGCCTATGATCTAGCGAAAGAAAATGAATTTCTTACAAAAAACAATATATCCGTAGATTTCTTAAAATAATAACATGAAAATCGCTTTAAAATTTATATTACTAACGTTTCTAATTAGCTGTTCCATTTCCAATTTATTTGCACAGTCAAGTAAATATAAATGTATGATTCAAATGAATAGCTATGAAGGCGAAGGTGCTTATGTCATTATATCTTTAATCAATCCAAAAGGTGCTTATGAAAAAACCCTTTCCGTTTTAGGCCCAGATAAGCAATGGTATAACACCTTGAAAGAATGGCATAAATTTCAAACGAAATCTAAAGATAAATTAAGTGCCATCACGGGTGCTTCAGTTGGTGGGGGTGATCGTGCAATGAGAACAATCGAAATCGATGACACGAAATTAAACAAAGGTTATAAATTACGTTTTGAATCAGCTGTTGAAGAGCAAAAATACCATGTTAGTGATGTGGAAATACCATTAACAACAGAGGCTCTTGCTGAACGTGCTACTGGAAAAGGATACATTAAGTTTATAAAATTAAGTAAATTTCAATAAGAAGAATGACCTTATCCATATGGAGGTATGCACATTTAGCGCTCGCCATAGTATCATCCTTGTTTTTACTCATTCTCTCCTTTACGGGAGTTATATTGGCGATAGATGCCATTAATGAAAAAGCATCAGCATACCAAGTAGAAAATTTTAATACCATCAATCTTGCGCAATCCATTCCGGCATTGCGCAAGGTTTATCCTGAAATCATTGAAATAGCCGTCGACCACAATCATTTTGTTAGTATCGATGCTTTAGATGAAGAGGGAAATAGTGTCAAAGCTTATATTGATCCGACAACAGGTGCGATTTTGGGAAAGATCACACCTAAAAGTCAATTGATACAGTGGACGACTTCTTTACACCGCTCCTTATTTATACATGAAACAGGTCGTATCATCGTTGGTATTGTCTCTTTCTTACTTCTGCTGATTACTATTAGTGGAATCGCGCTCATTCTAAAACGCCAACAAGGTATAAGGAATTTCTTTATTAAAATAAATCGTGATTTTTTCGCTCAATATTTTCATGTTGTCAGTGGTCGACTCTTCTTAATTCCTATTTTAATCATTGCGCTGACGGGAACATACTTGTTTATGGCACGCATGGAACTGATAAAAAAAACGAATGAGGAAATTAATCTCCCTATTGTTCATCAGGATATTGAAAGTAAAAAATTAGCAGAGTTTACTATATTTCAACAAAGTAAACTCGCAGATATAGAAAAAATAGAATTTCCTTTTATGGAGGATGATCCGGAAGAATGCTATACTATAAAATTTAAAGATCGGGTTGTCACCATCAATCAACTTGATGGAACGATTGTTAAAGAGACCAAATATCCTTATACAGCTGCATTAGAAAAACTGAGTCTTGATATTCATACAGGGAGAACAAATATCATATGGGCTATTATATTAGGTCTTGCTTCTTTAAACATTCTCTTTTTTATTTATACAGGTTTTGTTATTACCTGTAAACGAACCAAAACAAAGATCAAAAATAAGTTCAAAGCAGAAGATGCGGAGATTGTCTTATTGGTTGGATCAGAAAATGGCAGCACGTTATTTTTTGCAAATCAAATACATAAACAATTACTAGCAGATGGCAAACGTTCCTTCCTGTCTGCCATGAATCACTACCAGAGCTATCCAAATGCACAACATCTTTTAGTTTTTACTTCGACTTATGGTCTAGGTACAGCTCCTCATAATGCTTCAAATTTTGAAAATCTGCTTCAAAAATTCCCGCAAGAACAAAATCTCTCCTATGCTGTTATTGGATTTGGTTCTCAATCGTATCCTGATTATTGTGCCTATGCTACACATATAGACAAAATTCTTGAAAAACAAAGCTGGACTTCTCGTTTCTTAGATTTACATAATGTTAATGATAAATCAGTTCCTGATTTTACTGCATGGATCCATCATTGGAGTGAAAAGGCACAAATTGCATTAGCTACTGCTCCTGCCCTATATCAAACCAAAGTTGTCGGATTGAAAAAACTACAAGTGGTCAAAAAAACACAGACTTGTGCCGATAATTCAACTTTCACCGTGTTGTTGAAGTCAAAATCGTCAATCAAATTTCAATCTGGAGATCTTTTAGCCATCTACCCTGCTAACGACAATAGAGAGCGTTTCTATTCCATAGGACGCAGCGATGGCATGATTCGATTGGAAGTAAAGTTGCATGCAAATGGATTGGGTTCAAACTATCTATATCAATTAGAACAAAATGATACCATCCAAGCACGTGTAATGAGCAATCCCGATTTTCATTTCCCAAAACAAGCTTCTGCAGTAGCCATGATTGCAAATGGTACAGGTATAGCACCTTTTTTAGGAATGATCAAGGATAATCACAAGCATACATCGATTCATTTATATGCTGGTTTCAGACATAACAATGTGCTGACTCAACACTATCAGCAATTTACACAAGTAGAAATAGCGCGTAAACACTTAACGAAATTCAATATTGCTTTTTCAAGAGAGCAACAATCGCACTATGTGATGGATTTAATCAAACAGGATGAAGCATTCTTTTTCGAACTTTTAGAAAATAATGGTGTCATCATGATCTGTGGGTCTCTTCATATGCAAAGAGATGTCGAAAAAGTGCTAGAAGAGATTTTACAGGTTCGTAATCATAAAACGCTCCATTATTACAAAGAAAAGAAGCAAATCTTAACGGATTGTTATTAATGAAAAGCAATACAAGTTATATCAAGAAGATTTTCTATTTGATGCTTATTTTTTTGAGTGCGAATAGCGATTACAGCTGTGCACAAGTTTTATTAAAAAAACAAGTAACATTAATGGGTTCTGTATTTGAAATTACGATTGTAGATCAAGATACATTACATGCACAAAATAATATTGATTTAGTTATTGCAGAAGTAACACGAATAGAAAACTTGATTTCAGAATGGAGACCGGAAACTCAAATTTCAGAAGTCAATCGCTATGCAGGTATCAAACCTGTAAAAGTAGACCGGGAGGTTTTTGATCTCACGAAAAGGGCAATAGACTACTCCAATCTATCAAATGGTGCATTTGATATCAGTATCGTTGGATTAGATAACATATGGAAATTCGATGGTAGTATGACCGAGGTACCTTCAGCAGATGCGATTCGGAAATCGGTAGAAAACGTAGGTTATCAATATATTGTGTTGGATAGTTTAAATTGCAGCATTTATTTAACTCGTCCAGGCATGAAAATAGGATTCGGCTCAATTGGAAAAGGATATGCTGCCGACAGAGGAAGGGCATTGATGCAAGCAAAAGCGGTGGAGGCTGGAATCGTCAACGCCTCAGGTGATCTATCTACTTGGGGCCATCAACTCGACAACAAGCCTTGGCTTATTGGAATCAAAAATCCTTTTAAATCTTACAAAACCATTAAGATATTAAGGATGAATGAAAGTGCGGTTGCGACTTCAGGAAGTTATGAAAAGTATGCTGAGATCGATAACCAACGTTATACCCATATCATCAATCCCAAAACAGGGTATCCCTCAACGGGATTAACCAGTGTTACGATATACGGACCATCCACAGAATTTGCAAATGCCTTAAGTACTTCCATTATGGTACTTGGACAAAAGGAAGGGATTAAACTGGCAAAAAAATATCCTACCTATCAGTATCTACTGATTACTGATACAGGTAAGATTTTCAAAAGTCGATAGCATAAACCCAATGGCTAAAGCTTAGTTGTTGCATTCGGTTTTGATTCCCCCTCTTCTACTTCATCGTCAAACAAAATACGAACCGATGGTGTATAGGTATCGTCATTTTGTCCTGATTGATTAGCCCAGAAGAATGCTCCTAAAAAGATAACCGCAACAAACACGCTGCAACCAATTAACATAAAAATGATACTCATAATACGAATTTTAACTTTCTAAAATTATTTACAGTCCGTTACGTTTAGCAAACCAATGTGTCATTAAACTGGTAAAAGATATAATGGTTACTGTGCTTATTGGCATCAATATAGCAGCAAATAAGGGAGACATTGTCCCTTGTACAGCAAAACTCAATCCAATGATATTATAGAAAAGCGAAATACAAAAACTCAGGTGTATCACGCGGACGGCATCTTTACTAAAAGCGAAAAATTGAGGTAATTTATCAAATGATGCACCATCCAAAATAGCATCACAACCTGGTGAAAAATTGTTAATGTCATCACTCACAGCTATACCTAAGTGAGCAACTTTTAAAGCTCCCGCATCATTCAGACCATCACCAAGCATACAGACCTGTTTTCCTTTTTCTTGAAAAGAATGGATACTATGTAATTTATCCAAAGGAGATTGATTAAAAAGCAGCTGTGCTGTTGAAGGGAAAATAACTTTCAACGTATCCTTTCTTCGATCATTATCACCAGAAATAAGATGTAAATCATATTGTCGTAAACCGTTAATGACAGCGGAAAGTTTTGGTCGCCAAGATTGTTCCAACGAAAAATAGCCTTTTATTTCTTCATTGATGGACACGAATACAATAGACTCTTCTTCTATTATTTTAGGAGCTCCTACTAAGGCTGCGTTACCAATCTTGATAGTAAACTTGCCAATCTTAGTGACAGATCCTCTCCCTATATTTTCTGTGTAAGCATCAACTTGAACGGGTTGCACTTCTCCCATCAACTTGACGATTTCTCGACTTAATGGGTGGCTTGAATTGCGACAAGCAGAATAGATGTATACTTTCTCTTCCAAAGTCAAGGAACCTTCGAAATGGACACCATTCATCTTTGGTGAAGAAATTGTCCCAGTTTTATCAAAAACCAGAATATCAATTGCTGCCATTTGCTCAATAGCAGCTGTATTTTTAACATAAAACTTATTCCGATCAAATACACTTAATGCGGCGGAAAGCGTAAAAGGAGAACTTAATGCCAAAGCACAAGGGCAAGCAATAATTAAAACGGCTGTACATGCTCCCCACGCTTTGCTGACATCTTGCCCTAGAAGCCAAAATAAAGACGCCGAAACCGCAATGAACAGTAAAGCTAGCGTAAAGTATTTACTGATATAACTAATAAATGTTTGAAATTGCTTATCATATTGTTTATCGTTATCATTATTCCAAAGTTTTGTCAAATAAGATTGCGAGACGGGTTTGATAACCTCCAACTCAATGGCTTCTGCCATTTGGCGACCACCAGCATAGATCACTTCTCCCAGCGTTTTAGAAACAGGTTTTGATTCTCCTGTCACAAAACTAAAATCAACACATGCCTCCCCTTTTAATAGCAACGCATCTGCTGGAATTATTTCATTGTTACGTACCAATATACGATCACCAACTTTCAAATCTGCTAATGGAATCGGTTTTTCTTTTTTCTCTTTTATCGTGGTAACAGCTACTGGAAAATAGCTTCTGTAATCTCGTTCAAATGAAAGATGATAATAGGTTCTTTCTTGTACCCACTTCCCTATTAAAATAAAAAAGACGAGACTACAAAGGGTATCTGCAAAACCAGTTCCAGTCTGAGTAATGACCTCATAAGCAGTACGTAGAAATAAAACAAAAATCCCTAATGCTAAAGGTACATCGAGATTTAATCTTTTCTGTCGCATACTTAGCCATGCCGATTTAAAATAATCAGCAGCACTATAGCACAAAACGGGTAAGGCAAATAGTAAATTGGTATAACCGAAAAATATGGAATACGACTTTTCAAAATCTGCCAAGCCAAAGTATTCAGGAAAACTCAACATCATCGAGTTGCCAAAACAAAATCCGGCAACTGCTATTTTTGCTATTAATGGATTTGCATTTACTTTTTTAGTTTCTTGAACAACATCTTGTAAGGTAATCTTCGGTTCATAACCAATATGAACCAATAATTCAACAAGATCTCGAAGGGATAAATCTATATGTTTAAAGGTGATACTCGCTTGTTTTTTCATAAAATCTACTTGCGAGGAAATCACATTTGAATTTAGTTTATATAAATTTTCTAATAACCAGATACAGGAGCTACAGTGTATAACGGGAATATAAAAAGTGATAATGGTTAGCTGCTCATCCTTGAAATCAATTAACTTATCCGTAATAATAGCCTCATCTAAATACGAGTAATCGCCCTCTTTCTCCTTTTTAGATTGACCTGGATGTGCGTTATAACGATAATAACGTTGCATGTTGTTTTCATGCAGTATTTGATAAACAGTCTGACAACCTAAACAACAAAAATTATGGTCATCAACGTGATATCCTGTTAGTGTGATTTCATCGCCACAATGAAAACAATACTGATCTGTTTGGATTTCTTTTACATCAACCATTTCTTACAAACTAAATCGCTTGACTAAATAATTGTTCTTTTTCTTTATGCCGTTGCAATTTCAAATCAAATGCCATACACACATTTCGTAAAAAAGGCTTCCCTAAAGAAGTTAACATAATGTAATCTTCATCTATGATGACTAAATCATCTGCAATCATTTCTTGTAGTCTGCTGACAATATCTTCATTCGCTGCAAATCCTTTTACTATCCGGGTTTCTCCTTTGCACATGATATCTAGAATATAACGTCTAATGGTTAAATCTTCTTCATTTAAGAGATGACCTTTAACAACTGGAAGCTGATCTTGTTCGATTATTTTTTGATATTCTTCCACTGTTTTCACATTTTGTGCAAAGCCATTCCATGCATCACTGATAGCAGACACCCCTAAACCAATAAGCAATGGACGATAGCGATCGGCGTATCCCATAAAATTTCGATGTAATCTTCCTTCTTTACAGGCAATAAATAGCTCATCATTAGGTTTTGCAAAATGATCCATCCCTACGTCTTCATATCCAGCTTGTTGAATTAATTGCTTTCCTAAAGTATAAAGAGCCAATTTATCGGCTCCGTAGGGCAAATCTTTTTCTGTATAGTGACGTTGTCCTGGTTTTATCCAAGGCACATGAGCATAGCTGTAAAAAGAAATTCGATCGGGACTCAGTAATAAAGATTTTTCTATGGTGTCCCGTACGGTATTCAATTTTTGTTTAGGCAAGCCATATATCAAATCAAAATTGATAGAGGTATATCCGATTTCTCGCGCTTCCTTCATGACACGCTGCACATCCTCAACATCTTGTTTTCGATTAATCACAAACTGGACTAATGGGTCAAAATCTTGAATACCCAAACTTAACCGACGAAAACCTAAACCATATAAAACCTTCAAGTGCGCATGGGTCGTATTGCCGGGATGTGCTTCAAAAGAAAAAGAGGCATCCGTTGCTACATGTGCATGAGCCAGAATGCCTGTTATTAATTTTTCTAAATGTTGGGAAGAAAAAAAAGTAGGGGTTCCTCCACCTAAGTGAATTTCAGAAATTAAAGGTGCACCATCCTTTAACAAGTGAATATACATCCCCCACTCTTTTAATAAACTATCGATATAGGGTATTTCGACGGTATGATTCTTAGTAATTCGTGTATTACATCCACAATAAGTGCACAAACTTTCACAAAATGGCAGATGGATATACAGACTGATACCTGATTGCTTGGATGCTTGATACGTCAGAAACACGCGATTAGACCAACTTTCTTTTGAAAACTGATTATTATCCCAAAATGGAACGGTAGGATAACTTGTATAACGGGGTGCTGCCACGTTATATTTCTCTACCAAATCATTCAACACTATTGTTGTATTCAAGTTCATCTCTTTTCATTTAAATTTTACGACACATTCTTTCAGGCAACGACAAGCAGTCCCTACACATCTGCCACTTCCCCACAGATTCAGATTACGGATTGTTTGTTCAGCAATTCCCTTTGGACTTTGGTCTTCATAAGGGGTATTGGCAACTTGCATATCTAAATTCCCTGCTTCGACTAAATCAATATGTGCTGTTCCCAAAGTACGGGTCAAAATTCGACCTACTCCCATATTTTTCAATGTTCTCAACATAGGCGCTTGTAAAGTATCACTACCTGAAATAATAACAACGTCTTTCCCCAAAGCATAAGCTTTTGTTTCTTCATTAAGTTCATTGGAAATTAATGTCAAATCATGAATTTTACCATTAGCGATTGCCAACAATTTCTTTTCATAAGTTTGAATACTATAAACAACTACTTTCATACTATTCTTTTAAATATCCTATATCTGAACCTTGTACAAAAATAAATAGTCTGTAAAGCTTTGAGCATGAAGTTGATCAACTTAATAAATGATTTACATCACATATTAAGCATTCAATGAGCATAAAAAAGGCCGTATCCAAAATTTGGATAAGGCCTTTTTTATGCTCATGCAGTAAATAAAACTTATTGTTTAATGTTTTTAAGATTTTTTATGGAGAAAATACGAATAGCACTTCGCTCTTTTGTAATCAGCTTTTCTTCTTTAAAATCAGCCAATACACGTGAAATAGTCTCATTTGCCGTACCTGCAATAGCTGCTAAACCATCTCGGGATATACGAATGACACATTCATCCTCGACACGAGCATCTACTGTTTTTTCTGCAATGCTAATCAATGCATTTCCGACTCTTTTGCGAACAGAATCATAGGCAAAGCCAAGTAATTGCTCTTCTTTTTCTCTAATATTGCCCGATAATAATTTAATAAACTTATCTGCGATTAGCGGTTTACGATATAGTAATTCAAAGAAATCTTCTTTACTGATAAGCGCAATTTCAGCATGTTCCAAGGCTTCAGCATTATCGGAATAATTTTCATGGAGTAACATGGCTTGATAACCAAAATAATTACCTTCCACGTGAATATCTGTCGAGAGTTCGCGTCCATCTAAATAATAGAGAAAATTACGCACCTTTCCGCTCAACAAAAAGTAAATAAATACAGGTGAATCGCCAACTTCATAAATAACCTGTTTTTTTCTAAAAACTTTTACGCGAGATTTTTTAACAAGCTCTTTCAACAAGAAATCTTGTTCCTCGGCGCTTAGATACAATGAATTTTTGACAGAAATAGCATCCCCTATTTGTTCGCGTTTTTTTAAACGAACCTCAATCGCATTCAGCAATTCTAGATCATCAAAGGGTTTTGTCAAATAATCATCGGCACCCATCTCCATTGCTTTTCGCATATCCGATCGTTCAGATTTTGCTGTCAAAAAGATAAACGGAATATGCGCGGTCATTTCATTCTTACTCAACATATATAAAACGCCATAACCATCCAATTCCGGCATCATAATATCACACAGAATCAAATCAGGAATATGGGTAATCGCCAAATCAACACCAGAGCGACCTTCTTTAGCAGCTAGTACATGATAACGACCTGTTAACTCTAAAATCTCTGTTGTTCCTTCCCGTATATCTGTGTTATCTTCTATAATTAATATTGTCTTCTTTTCCACTTCGCATTATTAATTTTGACTAAAAATCATCTTAAAAAAAGCTCCCTCATTTATTGCGGAGTTATATTCTAATGCTCCTTCCATTAAATGAACATATCGTTTCACAATATTCAATCCAAGTCCTGTTCCTGGTATATTTCCAGTATTGTGTGCCCTAAAAAATGGTTCGAACAGATTAATTTGCTCTTCGACAGGAATACCAATACCATTATCTCGGACTGTAATCGTACAATTATTACCTTCGATCATTGTATTAAATTCAATGAACGTATCTTCCCCAGAATATTTGATCGCATTTGAGATCAAATTTATTACTGAATTTTTTATCAAGTTGACATCTAGCATAAAGATCCCAACCTCTCCTGTATGTTGATAGACAATATGTTGATTCTTCTTGCAAATTAATTGCATTTCTTCTGTAATCTCTTCTGCTAATTCGACTAGATTAATCGATTGCTTATCTACTGTAACAACACCTGCTTCTAGTTTTTCCAATGAAAGAAAATCATTTAAAATACTTGTCAATAATTTTACGGAGTTTTTGATCTTATTCGTGTGTTTGATCACACTGGTAAAATCAGGTTTCTCAATATACTTATCGATTAATGATGCAGATAATTGAACTGAACTCAAAGGAGTTCTGAATTCGTGTGAAGCCATCGAAACAAATCGTGATTTTAATTGTCCAAGTTCTTTTTCTTTTTCCAAAGATTTAGAGACTTCTGACTTTGCTTTTTCCAATTCTGAAACAAGTGTGATCAGATCTTTCGTTCTTTCACTTACCTTTTTTTCCAATTCGACAGCATGTTGCCTCAATTGATCTTCCGCGGCCTTCTCTCTCGTGAGATCATGAATAAACCCGGTAAAGATATTTTTGTCTCTATACCAAACCTCACTTACAGCCAATCGAAAAGGAAATGTTGATCCATCTTTTTTCTTTCCTAAAACCTCTCGCCCAATTCCTATAATTTTTTTCTTTCCTGTCTTTTTATAATTATCAATGTAACTATCATGTCGACTATGATCTGGATCAGGCATCAACATCGAAATGTTATTTCCAATCACTTCTTCAGGAGCATAACCAAATAAATTGGAGGCAGCAGGATTAATTGACTCGACATATCCACGATTATCAATCGTAATAATTCCATCAATAGCATGATCAATAATCGCTTCTAAAAGCTTTGCTGTCTCCATATTTTATTTGACTAATTTTTTATATTTGATTCGATGTGGCGTGACATCTCCAAGTCGTTTCTTTCTATTTTCTTCATACTCGGAATAGTTGCCTTCAAAAAAGTAAACTTGAGAATCACCTTCAAAGGCCAAGATATGTGTACAAATACGATCTAGAAACCATCTATCGTGCGAGATGACGACAGCACATCCTCCAAAATTCTCTAATCCTTCTTCCAAAGCACGTAACGTATTCACATCAATATCATTGGTTGGCTCATCCAGCAACAATACGTTTGAACTTTTCTTTAGTGTAATAGCTAAGTGCACACGATTACGCTCCCCTCCTGATAAAACTCCAACTTTCTTTTGTTGGTCAGCACCATTAAAGTTGAATTTAGAGACATAAGCTCTCGAGTTAGAAGAACGATTACCCAGCATAATATTATCATTTCCTTCTGTAATATTTTCCCAAACTGATTTCTCCGGATCCAGATCATCATGGTTTTGATCGACATATCCTAAAACAACTGTTTCTCCTACTTTAAAAGTACCTGTATCCGGTTGCTCTTGCCCAGTAATCAGACGGAATAAAGTCGTTTTACCTGCTCCGTTGGGACCAATGATGCCCACAATACCTGCTGGAGGAAGTGAAAAACTTAGATTTTCAAATAAAATACGATCTCCATAAGATTTTGAAATCTGATTAGCTTCAATTACCACATTTCCTAAACGAGGTCCTGGTGGAATGAATAATTCTAATTTTTCTTCCCGATCTTTCGTTTCCTCTGAAGCTAATTTCTCATAATTATGCAAACGAGCCTTTGATTTGGCATGTCTAGCTTTTGGAGCCATGCGTACCCATTCCAATTCACGTTCTAATGTTTTTTGGCGTTTAGATTCTGTTTTCTCTTCTTGCGCAAGGCGTTTTGCTTTTTGATCTAACCAAGAGGAATAATTCCCTTTCCATGGAATACCTTCTCCACGGTCCAATTCCAAAATCCACCCCGCCACATTATCTAAGAAATAACGATCGTGGGTAACTGCAATCACCGTTCCTTTGTATTGTTTTAAATGTTGTTCTAACCAATCGATAGATTCCGCATCCAAGTGGTTGGTCGGCTCATCTAATAGTAATACATCTGGTTCTTGCAATAAAAGACGACACATGGCTACACGACGACGTTCTCCTCCTGACAAATTGGCAATTTTTGCATCCGGTTCAGGACATCTTAACGCATCCATGGCACGTTCTAATTTGGAATCAATTTCCCAAGCATTTGTCGCATCAATAATATCTTGCAACTCACCTTGTCTTGCGAGCAGTTTATCCATCTCATCTGCATTCTCGTATACTTCTGGCAATCCAAATTTTTCATTGATGGCTTCGTATTCTTGTAGAATAGCTGTTATTTCTGCTACACCCTCTTGTACAATTTGGAGAACAGTTTTTTCGGGGTCTAATATCGGTTCTTGCGCTAAATAACCTACAGAATAACCTGGAGAAAAAACTACTTCCCCTTGAAAGGATTTATCTAAACCAGCAATTATTTTCAATAATGATGATTTTCCAGAACCATTGAGACCGATTACACCAATCTTTGCTCCATAGAAAAAAGACAGATAAATATTTTTTAAAACTTGTTTTTGAGGCGGATAAATTTTGTTGACACCCGCCATTGAAAAGATTATTTTTTCGTCTGACATACTATCTATTATACTTTGTTTTTGGGATAAATAAACACAAATGTAAAGTTTTATACTGACATTTTGATCGATTTTGTAGCATGGCTTAATTGTTGATAAATATTACGAAAAGATTAAGAATTGATAAACTAAATTCATTACATTTATAGTATTCTTAGTCATTAAAAGAAAGGTAAATTACATGGAAGCAAAATTTTCACCGCGCGTAAAAGATGTCATATCGTACAGTAGAGAAGAGGCTTTGAGATTGCGTCACGATTATATTGGCACAGAACATTTGTTGTTAGGTTTAATTCGTGAGGGTGATGGGATGGCAATAAAAATCCTAAAAAATATTGGGATTGATACTGCTGCTTTGCGCCAATCTGTAGAGGAAGCTGTAAAAAGTTCAGCTGTATCTCGCGCTCCTATTGGCAATATGCCATTGACTAAACAAGCAGAAAAAGTACTTAAAATCACATATTTAGAAGCGAAGATTTTTAAAAGTGAAATCATAGGAACAGAACACTTATTGTTAGCAATTTTGAGGGATGAAGATAATATCGCTTCTCAAATCTTACAACAATATCAAGTGAGTTATGATGTCTTCAAGGCAGAGGTAGAACAAAATAAAACGACTATTCGTGATGAGGCTCCAGGGTCATCTACAGGTGATGATGATTATCCTGAAGAAGAGCAATTTATTCAACCGAAGAAAGTATCGGACATCAAATCTAAGACTCCGGTTTTAGATAACTTTGGCCGTGATTTAACAAAGGCTGCGGAGGAAGGTCGTCTGGATCCGATCGTGGGGCGCGAGAAAGAAATTGAGCGTGTGTCTCAGATTCTATCGCGTCGTAAGAAAAATAATCCTTTGTTGATCGGTGAACCTGGTGTTGGTAAGTCGGCTATTGCAGAGGGACTAGCGTTACGGATTGTGCAACGTAAAGTATCACGTGTTTTATTTAACAAGCGTGTTGTTACGTTAGATTTAGCATCATTAGTTGCTGGTACAAAATACCGTGGTCAGTTTGAAGAACGTATGAAAGCGGTGATGAATGAGTTGGAGAAATCTCCAGATGTTATTTTATTCATCGATGAAATTCATACGATTGTTGGTGCTGGTGGAGCTTCAGGTTCACTAGATGCATCTAATATGTTCAAACCGGCTTTAGCAAGAGGAGAAATTCAATGTATAGGGGCAACCACATTAGATGAATATCGTCAATATATTGAAAAAGATGGTGCTTTAGATCGTCGTTTCCAACGCGTGACTATAGAGCCTGCGACATATGATGAGAGTATCGAGATTTTGAATCGTATCAAAGAAAAATACGAAGAACATCATAATGTTAATTATACTCCTGAAGCTATTGAAGCATGTGTAAGCTTAACAACTCGTTATATCACGGATCGTTTCTTACCTGATAAGGCAATTGATGCATTGGATGAGGCTGGTTCTCGTGTGCATCTAACAAACATTCATGTTCCTCAAACCATTATTGATATCGAAGAGAAAATCGAAGAGATCAAATTAGAGAAGAATCGTGTTGTTCGCAGTCAGAAATATGAAGAAGCGGCTAAACTTCGTGATACAGAGAAGAAACTTTTGGAAGAGCTGGATCGTGAAAAAATTGCTTGGGAAGAAGAGACAAAAGCGAAACGTTATGTCGTAACAGAAGATAATGTTGCAGAAGTCGTTTCGATGATGACAGGTATTCCTGTACAACGGGTTAACCAAACAGATAGCCAAAAGCTATTGAATATGGGAGATCTAATGAAAAACAGAATCATCGGTCAAGATGATGCTGTACAAAAATTAGTGAAAGCTATTCAACGTACGCGTGCAGGATTAAAAGACCCGAAAAAACCAATTGGTTCTTTCATATTCTTAGGTCCTACTGGTGTTGGTAAAACAGAATTGGCAAAAGAGTTAGCACGTTTTATGTTTGACTCTGATGATGCATTGATTCAAATCGACATGAGTGAGTATATGGAGAAATTTGCCATCTCACGCTTAGTGGGAGCGCCTCCAGGATATGTGGGTTATGAAGAAGGTGGACAATTAACCGAGAAAGTTCGTCGTAAACCTTATGCTGTCATCTTACTGGATGAAATTGAAAAAGCGCATCCTGATGTTTTCAACTTATTGTTGCAAGTATTAGATGAAGGACAATTAACAGATAGCTTAGGTCGTAAAGTTGATTTTAGAAATACCATCATCATAATGACTTCGAATATCGGTGCTCGTCAATTAAAAGAATTTGGTCAAGGTGTTGGTTTTAATACTGCAGCGAAAACAACGCAAGCGGATACACATTCCAGAACGGTGATTGAGACAGCGTTGAAACGTGCTTTCGCTCCTGAGTTCTTAAATCGTATTGATGATGTCATTGTATTCAACTCATTATCGAAAGAGAATATCTTCAAAATCATTGATATTGAATTAAAATCTCTTTTCGGTCGAATTACAGATTTAGGTTACAGCATCGAATTGACAGATACTGCTAAAGATTTTATTGCAGAGAAAGGATATGACACTAATTTTGGAGCACGTCCATTAAAACGGGCGATTCAAAAATATTTAGAAGATCCTATTGCTGAAGAAATCTTGAAAGGTGATGTTAAATCTGGAGATCGTCTAAAAGTGGATTTAAATCCAGAAACCAAAGAAATAGAGGTCATTGCGGATCGGTCAGAAAGACCAATCGAACCTGCTGATAAAAAAGAAGATTAATAGTTTTTTTACTTTTTTTATAAAATGCACCATTCGTGGTGCATTTTTTGTTTATTATTTGTACACAAATGTTAAACTTTTACGTTTATAAGGTGTCTAACAAGAAACAACTCAAAAATTAGCAATATGAAAAGACTTTTATTAGCCCTATTAATAGGTAGTGCAACCTTAACTTCCTTCAGTTCTTGCACGAAAGAATATGTAACTCCTGTCTCGAAGACGATGGTTTATGAAAGAACTGCAAATCAATGGAAGGCAAATTCTTCAAAAGATAAATATGTAGACTTAGATGTACCTGAGTTGAGTAATTATTATGTTGACCAAGGTGTGGTAACATTAGCAATGAGTTTTGATAATGAACAAACTTATAATGCTTTACCAGCAACCATTGATGGTGTATCTTACAACTACGATTATACAACTGGTTCTGTAAGAATCTATGCACAAGATCCTATTTTTGAAAATGGAACAACTATTAATGTACCTAATCATGTTTTCGTTAAAGTTACTTTAACTGAGGCTGATTTCGTACAGTAAATAGCATTGCGATAACGAAAAATGCCTCATAAAAGAGGCATTTCTTGTTTTATAGCATATTATGATAACTCATCTTCTTTAAATATCCAAGCGATTTCCATCTGGTTTAAGTGTTCGTTCCTTCAACGGTCACTTAAATCCATCGTTAGTTTGTACTAGAAATAAAAAGAGAGTAAGAAACTAATATCTTGAAATACTATCTTGGCATGAAAAGCTCCATCTGCTGCGTTAACTTAGAAATCCAAAAAGGCAGAACCTAGTTTATATATTAAGGACAGCAGATTAATTGAGTCAAAGCCAGAGAGTATTTAGGGCAGAACCCATTATCACGATTTTAGCCACTCAATTTGGAGCATAAATTATTACTTTATGCAAGTATATGGAATAGATCTGTCAAAAGACAAGTTTGATGTAAACTTTATTGACGTAGACGGAAAACAAAAGAACAAAGTAGTGAAAAACGTATTATCAGGTATATCGAACTTTCTATCGACAATACGTTCGGACGCGGTGCTATGTGCAGAAAACACTGGAACTTACGGCGACTTATTAGTGTTTTTGTGCAACCAATACGATATTTCCATCGCATTGGTTCCAGGCTATACGCTCAAACATAGCCTTGGTTTGATGAAAGGGAAATCTGACCCAATTGACGCTAGAGGGTTAAGAGAATATGGGGAGCGTTTCTATGACAGGTTATCTTTTAAGGAATATCAAAATGAAAACATCCTGGAGCTAAAGCAGCTGTATACTCTTCGTAGTCAAATGGTCAAAGCCCGAAAAGAATTACAGACGGGAGCCCATTCAAAAGGGCTAATGCCCATGCAAAGTATAGTGTCAAACACTTTGTTGCAGAAAGCATTAGATACACTAGATGCTCAGATCACCAGGGCAGAAAATGAAATGTATACCATCATTAAGAATGATGCCGAGTTGGAACAAAACTATCTTCTTGCTACTTCTGTCAAAGGAATTGGACCTGTGATCGCTACCGATCTGATCATAAAAACAGGGAATTTCCAAGTGATTGATACAGCGAGAAAGGTGGCCTCTTATGCAGGTGTGTGTCCATTCCCGAACGCTTCTGGCAACATGATGGGTAAATCCAAGACAAGTTCCTTCGCCGATAAAGACCTTAAATGCTTACTGTATATGGGGGCAAAATCAGCTATTAAACATAATAAGGAATATAACCTATATTATCAGCACAAGAAGCTGGAGGGGAAACATCATTACTTAATCATGAACAATGTCATGAACAAATTATTGAGAACGATTTACAGCGTAGTGATCAGCAAGACAATATACAGTCCTGAGTACTTATGTATTGATCCAAGAGAAAAAAATAACATGGGAAGCTCCAGAAAAAGTGAAAAAAAACTTGTTTTTTATTAGAGTATATATAAAACCAAAGACTCTGTCTGGGAATAATGGTACATAAATTCTGGTCTGGAGACCTTGGTTTAAAAGAGAATTTAAGTGACCCTTCGGAACACTTAAACTAGAGAGGGCATTTTTTGTTTAATATACGTGCAGAATATGGTACTGTCTCTTCAATATAAAGAAATGTTCAATATCCAAAAATTTTTCCCATCTGGTTTAAGTGTTCGTTTTTTCAACGGCCACTTAAATCCATATAAAAACAAAGACTCCGTCTGGGAATAGAGCAGTACCGATGAAATAAAAACCATCTTACCATCCCATTACTCCTTTTTTCTTTATTTCAACTATCAAACAATAAAACGCTATTCTACAATGTTTAACAAAGCTTTTGCATGTTCTAATGCAGCAGGAGTTGGTTTGGCTCCACTCAACATCTGTGCAATTTCTTTGATCCGCTCTTCTTGGTTTAAAAGGACAATATTAGATTTCGTTTTATCTCCTTCATCAATTTTATACACTTTAAAATGGGCGAATCCTTTTGAGGCTATTTGTGGTAAATGAGAAATGGCAATTACTTGCATATTATGCGACAAACGTTCCATGATTTCGCCTACTTTTAAGGCTACTTCACCCGAAATACCCGTATCAATTTCATCAAAGATAATGGTAGGTAAGGCAGAGCTTTCTGCTACCAATGATTTAATGGCCAGCATAACACGCGACAACTCTCCTCCTGATGCAACCTTGTGGATGGCTTGCAATTCTTGCCCTTTATTTGCAGAAAATAAGAATTGGATACTATTCATCCCATTTTCCTTAAATTCGTTATCTGGTAAATCTTGTAAGGCAATTTCCAGTTTAGCATTGGGCATTCCCACTTCAGCTAAAACGGATACTACATGTTTTTCAATCTGAGGTAGTGCTTTCTTACGCAATGTTGTTAATTCTTTTCCTATGTTAACGGTGTTTTGATACGTTTCTGCTAATTCTTGCTCAAGTACTATTATGCGCTCGTCTTGGGAACTGACATCCATTAATTTTTGCTCTAATGCTTCTTGAATAGCCAATAGTTCTTCTACTGTATCGACATGATGCTTTTTTTGGAGATTATAGATCAAACTTAATCGTTCATTGATCAATGTTAGTTTTCCTTGATCTAAGTTTGTTTCTTGTTCCAAATGGCTGACTTCTGCAGCAATATCCTTTGTTTCGATCCAAACACTTCGAAGTCGATTTGTTAACTCTGGTAATGCGGTTAAGTAGGGAGAGACGGTATCCAAGTGTCCTAATGATTCTTTCAACTGCAATACCACATTTTGTTCCTGCTCTTCCAGGATATGAAGAGCTGCCACTAAGCCTCTTTTTATCTCTTCGGCATTTTCTAATTGTTGTTGTTCCGCTTCTAGTTCCTTTTGTTCATCAGGCAACAGTTGTGCTTGATGGAGTTCATCAAATTGAAACTGATTGAAATCAGCCTCAGCATGCGCTTGCTTCGCGAGTTCTTTTATTTTTTTTAATTCACTTTTTACTTTTCTGTAGCTTAGAAAAGAAATTAAATAGTTCTCTTTTAAGGATGAGGCTTTAGCGACATTATCGACGACCAAGAATTGAAATTCTTCGGTATTGATCTGTAATGTTGCATGTTGGGAATGAATATCAATCAGCTTTTCTCCCAAACTTTTGAGAATAGCTAATGTGACTGGAGAATCATTTACAAATGCACGTGATTTTCCATCTACACTAATTTCACGCCGAATAATTGTTTCTTTCTCATAATCTAAATCATGATCTTGAAAAAACTTCTTTAAATCATATGCTTCGATTTGAAACAACCCTTCAATGCTACATTTTTTATCTTGATTGAAAAAGTACTTTCCTTCAATTCTACTTCCTAAAATAAGAGATAATGCGCCCATGATAATGGACTTTCCAGCACCAGTTTCCCCAGTGATCATATTTAATCCCTTATCAAACTGAATGGATAACTCGTCAATTAATGCGTAATTCTTAATATCTAATCTCGCTAACATGCTTTATATACGTCTATTTTTACTTTAATGTATCTCATCAAGCTCCTTATCTTCCTGTTGAAAGTAGTATTTACTGTGCAACAATCCTATGATTTCATCTTGACTTTCTATCCCATATAGCATCCTATTGTAATTGAATAAGCGCGCTAAAATATGGTTTTATAGCAATACACCAGCACTAAGATAAAGACAAAAAAGCACAATTACTATGATGACTAAACAGCTATTCACATTCGTAAATTAAATTCGAAAATATTTTTGTGGAATATCAAGATTTCCTGCATCCCTGTCTAAATTTATCAAAGGAACATTATGAATATATCAAAGATTTCATTCACTATTGGAGGTATACTAATCACTAGTAGTTTATTTGCGCAAAGCTCTAAAGTCATTAAAACAGAATTAAAAGAGGTTATACTCTACACCAATTCTGCTGAACTCAATCATCACGCGACGGTTAACCTACCCACTGGATCAAGTGAACTTGTCTTTACACATGTCGCAAATAACATTGATGAGAACAGTATACAGATCGGAAGCTCTCCTGCTGTAACGGTTATGTCGGTAAGATCAGCCGTAAACTATATTGATAGTGATGTCAAAAGCGATGCTTTTGTAAAAGCTGAAAGTTATTATAATCGGGAATCTCTTACACTGAAAACTTTTCAAAATCAAAAAGCGACTGAGGAAAGTATCTTGAAGTTGTTGGAAAATAATCAAAAAATCGCAGGAATCAACGGCAGTACCACAGTTGATGAGCTTTCCAAAATGGCGAACTATTATAAAGCCAAGTATCTGGAAGTGAAAAGTAATATCACTGCATTGGATGATAAAATAATTGTTCAACAAGGTATTGTAAATAAAGCAAAGATTCAATTGGATGAAGTGCGAGGACAGACTACAGGTTCTGGAGGGCAATTAATCGTACAGGTCATGAACAATCAGGTGGGCAACCAACCTTTTGATATTACGTATACCTCTTCTCAGGCATCATGGTATGCGTCTTACGATCTTCGGACTGCTACGATCACCTCTCCTCTCGAAATCCTATATAAGGCAAATGTAACACAAGCAACAGGAATCGATTGGAAACAAGTTCATCTTACCTTGGCAACAGGTAATCCTTCTCAATTTGGAATCGCACCAATTTTGAACCCTTGGCAACTCTATTATAACCAAGATAACCCGATGCTGATGGATCGTAAAGAAGAGGTTGGGTATGCTTTAGATGAAGCCGCTGTAAAAGGAAAGAAAAGCACACTTATACGTGGGATAAGCAGTATTAATAACTATACCCAACAGACCGAAAATCAACTCAATACAACATTTGACATTGCTATTCCTTATGACATTGCTTCCAACGGTAAACCACACGCTGTATCTTTGAAGGAATATGAGCATCCAGCAAGC
Organism: Sphingobacterium sp. SRCM116780; assembly: GCF_021442025.1. Taxonomy (NCBI): domain Bacteria; kingdom Pseudomonadati; phylum Bacteroidota; class Sphingobacteriia; order Sphingobacteriales; family Sphingobacteriaceae; genus Sphingobacterium; species Sphingobacterium sp. SRCM116780. The sequence goes on along the minus strand of NZ_CP090446.1, from coordinate 480,849 downwards.
TATAGCTATTTAACTGTACCTAGATTAGATCCAAATGTTTACTTAATGGCAGAGTTAACAGATTATGAGAAGCTCAATCTCATGCCTGGAACCGCACATGTGATGTTTGAAAATATGTTGGTCGGTACCACCGTTATTGATCCAAATGCTACTGTTGACACCCTTAAATTGAGTATGGGGAAAGACAAGATGATTAGTATTAAGCGGGATAAAATCAATGATCTGTCCCAAACCAAGATACTGGGCAGTAGCAAAAAACAAAGTTTGGTTTATGAGATTACGATCAAAAACAATAAGAAAAGCAATGTGACAATCTCTTTGCAAGATCAAATACCAGTCTCTACGGACAAATCGATGGAAATTACATTAGATGAGCATGATGGAGCAGACATATTACAGGAAACAGGTATACTCAAATGGCAGGTAGATGTGCCTGCTGGTACGACCAAAAAAATACGGTTTGGTTATTCCATCAAATATCCAAAGGATAAGCAAGTCAATATCTACTAAAAATATTGTTGATAAGACAAGAAAACTGCTGTAGGCAAACAGCGGTTTTCTTTTTTAATTTCTTCATCTAATAAGATCAATCATAATAAAAAAAGTTATGTTTGTATTATGCAAGATTACAGTGGCACATTGCGAAAATATATGCCTGAAGCGGCTGCTCCCATTATCTCCAGATGGATTAATGATACAGGATGTTTATTCAAAATAGCAAAATCTCGTAGCACTAAATTAGGAGATTACCGGGCTCCCTTTCGTGGAGCAGGACATCGGATATCCGTTAACCATGACCTCAACCCTTTTTCTTTTTTGATTACTACTATTCATGAATTTGCACATCTACAAACTTGGCAACAGTTTAAACATCGTGTGAAACCTCATGGTACAGAATGGAAAAATAATTTTAAAATTTTGATGGATCCTTTTTTAAAGCTTCATATTTTTCCGTCTGAAATTACTCTTGCGGTCATCAAATATTTAGAAAACCCTGCTGCCTCTAGTTGTACCGATCTGAACCTATTTCGTACCTTAAAAAGTTTTGATAAGCAGTCTGAACAAATTTTTACGGTTGAAATGTTATCGGATAAAGATCATTTTAGATTAAAGAATGGACGTATTTTTCAGAAACAGGAGAAAATAAGAAAACGTTATAAGTGTCTTGAGCTTCGTACCAACAGGATGTACCTGTTCAGTCCCATTGCAGAAGTTGACCCGATAGAAATAAATAAAAAGGAGTTGTAAATGGAAAGAAAAATCGGAATTTAAAGAAATAGGCGAAAAGCGTTAGTTATTTTATACTTTTGTAATCAAAGAATTAATTAAAGAAGAAAAAGAAATTATGTTACACTTACATTCAACATTAGCAATTATCTTATTGTTAGCTCTGTTAGTTTCAATCATCATTACCTTTGTGAATTTCTCAGGTAACAAACCTTATAACAGAAAGATTGCTTTATTAGGTTTTATTGCCTCACATTTACAACTATTAATTGGATTGATTTTATTCTTCGTATTGAAATATCCATCTATGATTTCAGGTGCTATTATGAAGGATGCCACCATGCGTTTCAAAATCATTGAACATCCTCTTACGATGATTATTGCAATTGTTTTGATTACGATCGGTTATTCTAAAGCTAAAAAATTGACTGACGCTAAACAAGCAAATAAAACAGTATTGATTTTTTATATTCTTGGATTGATCTTAATCTTATCACGTCTTCCTTGGTCTACGTGGTCCATATTAGCTTAGTTATTCATTAAAAAATAAAAAGAAGAAGCTATCTCTACTCGTGGAGATAGCTTCTTCTTTTTATCGTATATCAATGGATCAAATGGAATTGTTGGGAGGATACTTTTAAACATACAATTTCATTACACGATATAGGAAGAATTTAGTTGAGATCAGACGAGAAAGACCTGTATAAATCATACAATCTTTAACGCTTTTTCTCATTTTTGATAGAAAATATAGCTATCTGAGAGAAGAGCATCCAATAGATCTTCTGTCTTCTTCAATCATTAATGGATTTTATCTGAGCTTAAAATCCATGATTGTACCAATACAGCTGATTATTCTTGTAAATCATACTCCTGAGCCGCAGATGAAGTGAGGATGAAGCAGGGATAAAGCATATGCTAGGCGTTGTAAAAGCGTTTCCTCGAGCAGAACCATCATAGCAGATGATTTGCACAGATAAATTGTAGGTTAAGCCTGTTGACTCGATACACGTGTATCTTGATGGCTATCTGTAGTACGCCTATAGAATGAGTCTAGAACAACTGTCAATCAACTGTTTTTTAAGTAGGTTTCAGTTATTGTTCAAGTTGGTTCTGAAAGTGTTTCAAAACTGACTTGACTATACTTTGATTGGGGAAAGAGTTTTACTTGCCTTGTTTTTGAAGATATATGGAATGGATACCTGACAACTATCACAGGTCGGGTAAGACACAACTGTAGATGTATCGTAGTATGTACGGATCAGTATCGAACATCGTTGGCACTTCTATGGACTTTAAAGGACTTCTATGGACTTCCAAGGACTTTTGATTGTAAGATACTGAAGGATTTAGCTGTCGGAAGGTACAAAACCGGATCATACGGAATTGTTAGGAAATATTTGGATAATTATCCCATCAGTGCCCATCTTTTAGAGCTTTTCTTTCAGTTGGATGGTAAACTGTATGCTTAAAAGTATTCCCCAACAATTCCGTATGATCCATATCCATCCTCCGTAAACAATTCTTACTTAAGTGCTAATTTATGTCATAAAAAAAACGTCAACTTTTTAGTGTTGACGTTTTCTATATATTTTTGGATCGATTTATTTATTTTTTCCGAATCCTAAGATTCCAAAAACTGTTCTAAATGCAATAATAGATGCTACTACAAGACAGATATTTGCGATTGTTGAAAACAAGGATACATGTTGATCAAAGTTTCTGCAAACATCTGGTACAAATCTAATGAATACTCCTATAAGACCCAAAACGATAGCTACGACTAAAGTTTTGTAATAATGAGTCTGATTTGCGTTATTATCAGTCTTTTTTGGTTCTCTATGTTGTACTGTTTCTGCCATTTCGATTTTATTTTTGTAGCACAAAGGTACAAAATATTCATAGTTTCAAAAATAAAATAACAAAAACATTTATAAATTATACAGGCTATCTATTTTATAAAGAGCTAGAAAATGTCTAAAATTGTACTGAAAACAATTTTTAATGAACAAGTTATTATTTTTCCTCCTACTCATTCCATTTTTGGGGAATGCTCAAACGCAAAAAATTGAAAATTTTGTCGTTAAAGAAAATCTGTCCCGTAACGGAAAGCTTGCGATTATTGCGGTAGATTCGATGGAAAAAACAAACGAAAATATCAATGGTATCTATAAGTTCAGTATCAATGGATTTACGCAAGACTTAAAATTTCATGATGGAATTGCGGTTCCCAACGATAAAATTGAATCGTCTACATTTGTGTTTTTTAAACACAAAAATCAAGATCATTCAAAAGGTCGTTTATTTTACATTTACAAATCTGATAAAGGGTTGTCGACCTTTGCGATTAGTGGATTGATGTTTTTAATTATTCCTGCTGTTATTTTATTGATTGCCTATGCTTTCAAGAAATTATTACTAACGGCAATTGTACTTGTTATTGGGTTCTTTTTCTTCAATCACTGGCAAGGTTTGGATGTAACATCCATTATTGAATCTATTTTTGCAAGTTTAAAAAATCTGATTTTTTAAAATGGTAAACCAATACCAAAATTGTATTGGATAAAATTATAGCGATCAGGCTTATGTGTCTGATAATATTGATCCTTAAATTCTTTGGCGTTAAAGAAATGTTGCAATACCCACTGATCACTTCCTGTGAATTGAGGATCTTTTACTTTTAATCCTGCATCTAATCGGATGATAAAATAATCGGAATCGAACCGTAGCCCAAAACCAGTTCCTATGGCAATTTGATTTAAAAATTTATCAAATTTAAATTCTCCTCCTGGATTTAGTTCATTCTCTTTTAGTCTCCAAACATTACCAAAATCGACAAAAGTAGCTCCATTCATCTTTGCTCCTAAGAAACTATTCAATATTCGGAACCGATATTCCGCATTTCCTTCTATTTTAATTTCTCCTAATTGATCCAAATTTCTTAGGTTCAACCGAAGGTCTTCTTGTACGCTCTCACGATTATAACTTCCTGGCCCCAATGTTCTCGCTTGCCAAGCGCGCATACCATTCATCCCTCCTCCATAAAAACTTTTTTCAAAAATCATGAGACTTGAATTGTTTCCATAAGGAATCGCTATTCCAGGATTGATCCGAAATACAAATTGTCTGTTTCCTCCCAAATTACGATATAAACGATAATCTAATTCTGTTTTGGCATATTGCAAATAGGGTACTCCAAACACCTTTTTTTCGCCATCATCATTTTTATCGAATTTAATTGCCTGACTCAGCAAAGCTAAAATATTACCACTTAGATCGACAGAACCTTTGAAATAATTAAAGTTCTCTTTTTTTGTTAATTTCTTGGCATTGTATGTAAATGCATATTGTGACCCAAATCCAAAATATTCACGATTGTTACTTCTCACGTACAATAAATAGCCTTGTTCGATTAGACTTTGCGCAAAGTTTTCATTTAAACGTCCTTGTCTATATTCTAACACAATGGGTGTGAAACTGTGAAACTTATTTTCAGATTCGTGCCAGGAGTAATTCAAAGTATTAATAAAATAACGATTGGAATAGGTGGCATCTTGATTAAAAATCTGTAGACTACTTGAAAATGTCGTCTTGGGTAATCCGTACTGCCCACTGTTATTGACATTAAATGGTGCCATCAATCGAGGTACAATTAAATTTACACCAATTTGAAAATCATTATTAAAAATTTTATTGGAAAGACCTCCGCTTAGCCTGGGATCAAACAGGATACCATATCGTAATTTTACTTCCAATAATTCAGCTCCTCCAAAAATATTCCGATGCGAAAATGTATTACCAATATTGAATCCGCTCATTCCTGAACTAAACGTAAACTCTCCTTCGATTTGATTGCCCATTAATGGTCTTGGCACCATTTCATAATAGGCGTCTAATGTATTGGAATCTGTTTTTTGATAGTGAATTTTAACACTTCTAAATCCATTCATCTCATACAAACGATCGTAGGAAATATTTTCTTTAGCGAGATTATAAGGATTACCAGATTTGATATACAGATAGCGCGTCAAGGGTTTCAACCGAAAGTTATTCGTTTCATCTGTAAAATGAATATGTGCTATACTATCGTAGGATTTTTGAATTTCCTTTTTAAGGGTTCCAAAATTCTTAATAGTGACAAAGACCTGATCAATTTTATACAATTGATGTCGTGTAGAATCATTTGGGTTTTCGACTTGAATATCGAGATTCAGTTGATGATTTTTTGAGGATGAGTCTACCCCTACACGCATATATTGGCGGATATAATCAAAATAGCCATTATTTCTCATCGCTAAATAAAGATTTTCTCTTTCTTTGATCAGATCAGCAGCATCATATTGAGCTCCGGGTTTAACTGCACTTAGTGGCTTTACTTTCTGTTCATATAAGCGAGCAACAGTAGTATCCGCAAAGCTGTATTTGATGTTACTCCTAGCATACGGCTCCCCTTGTACCGTATTGAACGTAACTGTTGCTCGTTGATTTTTAACCGTAATCTCTGGTTGTACCTGTGCATCAAAATAGCCTTTTGTAAATAAGAATCTTTTTACTTGGTTTGCCGACAAATCAACTAGACTCGAGTCCAATAAATGAGGGGGTTCACCAACATTTCTGATGTTACGTTTTTTGTATTGTCCGTTTTTCGTATTGAATAGATTATAAACAAATAAATTAACCCTGGAATTTGGTTTAATATCATTAGAGATATAAAGAGAAGCTGCTTCTTTCAACTCTGGTTTTATACCCTGAAGATCCACATGCGCTACTAGGGTTTGATCTTCGTCCAAAAAGCGTGCTGAACGGCAAGATGTGAAAATTAGCAACAAAAGCGCTATACTTGTAAAAGCTAAAAAGCGTAGATTATTTATCATTAAAAAATGTTGTCAAAAGCACAAATTACTCTTATATCATCTCTTCAAAATAAAAAGTTTCGTAAACAACATGGTCTTTTTATTGTCGAAGGAATCAAATCTGTTCTTGAATTTCTATCCTCCTCTTATCAAGTAGATAGTATATTTTATACAGAAGATGTACAGACAAAAGTGGGTAAAATATCGGGAAAAATAAAATCTTATCCACTGAGTGAAAACGAATTTCAAAAAATCAGTGCTTTAAAATCTCCTCAGGGAATATTGGCTTTGGTACACATACCTGAACAAAAGGAATTAAATGTGGCGGACTTCAGATCACAACATACATTGCTATTGGATGATGTACAGGATCCTGGAAATCTAGGTACAATCATCCGTACAGCCGAATGGTTTGGTTTTCAAAATATCATTTGCTCGATTGGTACAGTCGATGCGTACAATCCAAAAGTAGTACAAGCAACAATGGGTTCTCTTTCGCGTATTCATGTACATTATGTCGATTTAAAAGCATTTATTTTGGCGGCTAAAATTCCAGTTTTTGGTGCTTTATTGAATGGCGAAAGTATTTACCAGACGGACTGGCCACAAGAATCATTTATTATCTTAGGAAACGAAGGAAATGGAATCTCTGAAGAGATTATCCAGCTGGTGGACAAACCCGTCGCTATCCCTCGAATAGGCCAAGCAGAATCCCTGAATGTCGCTGTAGCAACAACCATTTTCTGCTCTGAAATCGCAAGAACAAAAAAATTATAGTATAAGCGCCTTCTTTACTAAGAGGGCGTTTCATTTTTCAAAATATTCATACAATTGCTCCTTCCTACATGACAGAAAAAAAATCCATATATACCTTACAATTTGCCCTTCTTTGTTTGAGTTCTCTTTTATTTTCATCGAGTTTCAACATGATTATACCTGAGCTTCCCAATTATTTGAGTAAAATGGGTGGGGCTGAGTATAAGGGTTTAATCATTGCGCTATTTACGTTAACTGCTGGAATTTCGAGACCCTTTAGTGGAAAATTAACGGACAGGTGGGGTCGTGTCCCCGTGATGGCTATTGGATCTATCGTTTGTTTCTTCTGCGGTTTTCTATATCCCGTATTAACCAGTGTTTCGGGTTTTTTGCTATTACGATTAATTCATGGATTCTCAACGGGATTTAAACCGACAGCGACTTCTGCTTATGTTGCTGATATTATCCCTCGAGAGCGCTGGGGTGAAGCCTTGGGAATGCATGGGCTTTGTTTTGCAATTGGTGGTGCAGTGGGGCCTGCTATTGGAAGTGCAATTTTTCAATATTACGGTATCAACGTCATGTTTTACAGTTCTTCTCTTTTTGCTTTACTTTCTATCGTCATTGTAATGAACATGAAAGAAACATTGAAAAATAAAGAAAAACTTAATCTTTCCATGTTCAAAATATCACGAACAGATATCATCGATATTGGTGTTTTACCTGCGGGTATTATTACGTTTCTCTCCTATTCGGCTTTTGGAGCCATATTAACACTGATACCCGATTGGAGCGATCATCTTCAGTTGAGCAATAAAGGAATCTTCTTTGCTGCTTATACGGTTACCTCTATCTTAATTCGTTTTGTTTCAGGAAAAGCTTCAGACAAATATGGTCGCACCAAAGTGATCATGGTCGGTTTAGTTATCGTTGGAATCTCCTTATTTCTCATTGGGCAAGGTGATAGTTTTAACAAATTGATGTTAGGTGCGAGTGTTTACGGGATCGGTACAGGGATCTTGTCTCCTGCGATTAATGCCTGGACCATTGATCTTGGAAAACCTCATCAACGAGGGCGTGCTGTCGCGACTATGTATATCTCCATGGAAGCAGGTATTGGTCTAGGGGCATTATTTGCAGGACTTTACTATCAAGATATTATAATGAGAATACCGCAGGTGATGTATTTTAATGCGTTATTTTTAGGTATTGCCTTAGTATACCTGTTTTTTTGGCAGGGAATTGGCTACAAAAGGAAATAGATTGATTCAATCTTGCAATTATTATTAACCTTATATTAATCAGATTTCACTATGGAAGAAAAATCAGGTAAAAGGCCTTACTCAGTCGGGCTTGCTTCAAGTTTATTGGCTCTCGCGTTAATTATTGTATTTCTTTATTTTACGCAAAGTGTTGTTATTCCCTTATTGTTTGCCATTATTCTTTCGATCACCTTATTTCCTGTCGCTTCTTTTTTTGAAAAGAAATTAAATTTAGGAAAGGCCACGTCTTCCATTATTGCAGTCATTGTGGCCATATTGATTATCAGTACCATCATCTGGTTTATTATCCATCAAAGTATTATCATCGGAAAGGATGCCAGTGCTATTCAAGATAAAGTACTTATCGCTCTTGAGGGGATGCAAAAGTGGCTACAAACTCAATTTGGATTGGAACGTGGAGAGGTAATTGCTAAAGCGAGGGAACAAGGAAGTAAAATTTTAGAGAATGTTGGCGGGTATTTATCAACGGCCTTTGGATCCATTGGAAGTATATTGGCAGGTGTTGTTTTGGTTCCAATTTTTATATTTTTCTTACTTTATTACCGTGATTTTTTTAAAGAGTTCTTTTTTAGATCATTCAAAAACACGGATAATAAAAAAATAAATCAGGTGCTGAACAAGATTTATGAAGTTGTTCAAAGCTATTGTTTAGGTCTTGTCACGGTGATGGGAATCGTTGCTGTTTTAAATACAGGTGGACTGATGTTGATGGGTATCGAATATGCTTGGTTTTTTGGGTCATTGGCATCGTTACTCATGTTACTCCCCTATATTGGTATCGCCATTGGATCTATATTACCAGCTTTATTTGCCTTGGCCACAAAAGATAATGCCATCTATGCTGTTGGTGTCGTTGCGTGGTTTCAAGTTGTTCAATTTTTAGAAGGAAATGTTATCACTCCAAATATCGTAGGGGGTAAAGTAAGTATTAATCCATTAATGGCCATTGTCGTCATTTTATTGGGAGGAATGCTATTTGGATTAGCAGGCTTGATTCTTGCGTTGCCGATGACTGCGACTTTAAAAGTTATTTTTGATGCTATTCCATCCATGGAACCTGTTGGGTATTTAATCGGTGAACCTGAGAAAGAACACCTCAAGCGAAATGCCACGCAAGAATTGTTACAAAAATGGGGAATTGTCAGAAAACCAAAAACTGTTCCTACGTCAGAAATAGTGGAAACGGTAGAAGAGACATCGAAAAATAGTGATGACCAAGAAGGTCAATAACCCCTCTTCTTTATTCGATCGAAGTAGTTAATCAGTTTTTTTACTTGATCATTAGGTATCGGCGATTTCATCTATTTCGCCGATACTTTACTTTTCTAAACGGTAGCCCAGCTTGCGCATTACCGACACATTCATACTACAGATATCAAAATCTGCTGTAACTTGACCGTGTAATTCGTAAAATCCAGCTCCTAAAAATGGGTATTGCTTTAATACTAAAGGAAAGTGTACGGTATCTAACCAGTCGCCATCTACGTCTAAGAAAGTTCCAAAACACATTCTTTCTTTCTTTATGGTTCTACTTTCCTTTGTCGTCACCAAACGACCAATGATCTTGATATGCTGCCCGATAAGATCTGGAAAATCTACTGTCTTAACAGTTCCTTTTAAATATTTATCATCAAGTAACTCATAAAAGTCTCCCGTTACGAAACCCAATAAATCCAATTCATCTTTCAGATCCTCGAGTCTATTGGTTTCAAATTGTGGCAATTCAAAATGAACTTCTTCTTGGGCAAATAGTAAATTGGGAACTTCCTGAAAGTTTTTCTTCGTGCTGAAGTTCGCTTTCCAAAGTAATGATTTCTTATCCATTCCTGTAAATCGCAATGCTCCTATCCGAATTAATAAATTCAATTGTTCAGGTGCAGGATGAATGCGTGTCAGCACATCATTTAGATCCTGATATGATCCATGGAGTGCTCGCTCCGATACTATCCGTTGGCTCAGTTGCTCTTCTAGTCCTTGTACATGACCTAAGCCGACGTACACCCGATTTCCTTTTATATTGGTCAGATAATCACTATGATTTAAACAGGGTAATTGAATATCTCCACCGTGACGACGTAACTCATGAAAATAAAATTCAGTACGATAGAAGCCTCCAAAATTATTAATCACTGCCACATAGAATTCCTTTGGATAGTACGTTTTCAAAAATAAACTTTGATAACTTTCTACAGCGAAAGAGGCAGAATGTCCTTTCGCAAATGAGTATCCACCAAAACTTTCCATTTGCCTCCATACCTCAGCGGTTACTTGATCCTCATATCCAAAAGATCGACAGTTCGTGAAAAACTTTTGTTTCAGAATTTCAAATTTATTTTCCGACCGATATTTTCCACTCATCGCACGCCGTAAAATATCGGCTTCATCCAACGAAATACCGCCAAAATGATGCGCAACTTTGATGACATCTTCTTGGTAAACCATCACACCATATGTTTCCTCCAAGAGTTCTTCCATTTTGGGATGTAGATACACGATCTTATCCCGATTATGAAACCGTTCAATATATTGCTTCATCATCCCCGACTGGGCTACTCCAGGACGAATAATTGAACTTGCTGCGACTAATGTTAGGTAGTCCGAACATTTCAATTTGCCTAATAATTGTCTCATCGCTGGGCTTTCGATATAGAAGCAACCTATGGTATCTGCTTTACGTATTTTTTCTGCTAATATCGGATCTAGAAAGAAGTGTTCTACTTGGTGGATATCCAGCTGTTTTCCTTGATTTTTTTCAATCAAAGCAAGTGCATCTTTAATATGTCCAAGACCACGCTGACTCAAAATATCAAATTTGAATAGTCCAATACGATCTGCTTCAAACATATCCAGATGTGCCGTCAACAGTCCTTTTGGAGGTAACTCGGTAGCCATATACTCATGCAAGGGCTGCTCGCTGATCAATACACCTCCAGCATGTATGCTTACATGGGTTGGAAAATTTACTAAAAGTGCTCCATAACGTTTTATCCACCGTTGGATTTTATCTTCTGCAGACCATTCTCTTTTATGGGCAAGTATATCAATCTCTTCTTTTGGCAAACCAAACACTTTTCCTAATTCACGTATAATTGCCCTTCGTTGAAAGGTATTATACATCCCAAGAAGGGCTACATGTTCTTGACCATATTTCTCAAAGATATAGGCAAAAATAGTATCCCGATCTTGCCAACTAAAATCGATATCAAAATCTGGTGGAGAGCTTCGATTGGGATTCAAAAACCGTTCAAAATATAGATTAAGTTCAATCGGATCAACATCGGTGATCCGCAAGCAATAGGCAATAATGGAATTCGCTCCACTCCCACGTCCGACATGATAAAAGTTGTGTTCATGCGCATAGTGTAGCATATCCCAAACAATGAGAAAGTAAGCATTGAATCCCTGCTTATCAATCATATTCAACTCTTTCTCCACACGTTCAAAAGCCTCTTGATGATCGGCTCCATAACGCATTATTGCGCCCTCAAAAGCTAGCTTTCGGAGCAAAGTATGATCTTCTTCTATGGAATCGGTAAAGCATTTCCTGTTTTTATCGCTGTGAAATTCCATCTCTACAGAACAGCTTTCAACAACTTGCATCGTTTTGGTAATAATTATTGGAAATCGGGTAAAGGCTGCAGCTAGATCTTCTTCTTTTAACAAATATTCATTGGTGCCTGCCAGATCTTCTTTTGTCAGTTTGCTCAATAATGTATTCTTGGCAATAGCACGTAAAATGCGATGCAAATCAAAATAGGTCTTATTTTGATAGGTGACAGGGTGCAGCATGATGTATTTATGCTGATCTATAGATTCCTGCCATTCCAATTTATTTAAATCAGCGATATCTACGCCTATCAGTTCTTGTTCACTCAATTTTTCAATCTGCGGATGAGTACCTAATCGATAAATCACCCATACATGGTCTAAACAGAAATTGGGTCTCTCGGGAAATGGAATCTTGAGCTGTTTATGAAAAGAAAGAAACTTATGGATGGCTAAAAGTCCTTGTCTATTTTTTGCTAATAATACATAGCAAAATTGATTTTCATTGCGTACTTCTACTCCTATAATTGGCTTTATCTGTACTTCCTGGCACTTCATGACAAAATCCCAGCAATCTGCTGTTGAATTGATATTGGTCAATCCCAAAACCTTGACTTCCAATTCAACGGCATGTGCGATGAGTTCTTTGGTAGAATAAGTTCCATAATGAAAACTGAACCAGGTCTTACAATTCAAAAACATATGTTATTATTTTTAATAACACAAAATTACTAAAAATAATAGCAAAATACTATTTTATCTCTATAATGAATTTCATTAAAAACGATTCTTTTATCGTATGATTACAAGAAATGATGTTGTTAAGATGCAAGAGAGCAATTCAGGGGATAAAGAGTTCAGAATCATTTATACGTTTTAAAAAACTTATCCCATAGGGAGGTATAAAAACCAAAATTGACATGAATATCATGATGGTGATGCATATGGAACATACCATTGGTGATCAATCGGTTCTTAAAATGAAATAGGTTGAATCCCAGATGCCCTAAGATTCCCCACAATAAGTTAAATGCTAAGTAAAACACGATGGTAAAAATATCACAAGGAACTAGTATAAAGGTAATGATCAAGACACAGCCAAACATCAAATTTTCTAAGGGGTGCATCACAAAAAGACTTAAGGCATTTGTACGTTCAAAGACATGATGTCGATAATGAAAATAACGATATAGAAAAGATTTATGAACTAACCAGTGTAGAATAAACATCAGAAAATCAATTAAAAAAAAGACTGCAAGAAATTTGAACAGAAATGTTTCCCATCTAAAATCAATGATTTTCATCCATTCCATTCGCATCAGATACAGACCTACGATAGCAACTACCCCATTTAGCAACATATTGAAAAGGGCATTCCAAATGTCCCCCTGAAGAATAGGATGACGTGCAACCAATTGGTCGTGCTGATTGTATATTTTATGAATAATTTCATAAAATAGAATAGATAACAGAAACAGTAAAAAATTCCCTATAAAAGCCACAGCAATCAACGATATAAAATCAGTAAACTGCAAATAATCAACTATTTTTTCTGCCTCTAAACTCATCTACTTTTACGCTATTTTAGTCGTTGAAGATAATTAATTTTTCTAACTTTATGACAGATCCAACTATCATGAAATATTTGCCTACATTAGAAACGGAACGATTAATTATCCGTCCAATTACTCGCGATGACGTACAAGCATTTTACGAAATGGACTCGCAATCCGAAGTCCATATTTACTTGAGAGGGCAACCTGTGCAATCCATTGAAGAAACAAAAGGTATTATTGAAGGGTTGCATCAACAATATGAGCAGTATGGTGTGGGAAGGGTTGCCGTAATTGAAAAAGCGACTAATCAATTTATTGGTTGGACAGGATTCAAATACATCGATGAATTAACCAATAATAAGATCAATTTTTTAGATTTTGGATACCGCTTTCGTAAAGAGGCTTGGGGAAAAGGTTTTGCAACCGAAGCAGCTCAAGCTTGTATGGCATATTACCATGAAGAGATGAAACATTTTCCGATCCACGCGATGACACATATTGATAACAAGGGCTCTCGAAATGTATTAGAAAAAGTTGGATTTAACGTCACGGACTCCTTTCATTTAGCGGTTTGGGATATTGACTGTTATTGGTATGAAATCAATGCTTAAAGAATTTCTATGAAGAACTACTTTTTCCGATTGACATAAGGGATAGAGATTGCTCGCTTGACCATTGTATCGCCATAACGTTTACGGATAGTATCCATGGCTTGATAAAGCTTAACCATTTCTTCTGTATCTTCAAAAAGATTAATCTGTTGATTACCTTGTACCAAATGACTAAATCTGATCCCCAGAAGACGTACAAGTAGTCGTTTATCGTATAACTTCTCGAAGATCTCTTGTGCTTTGATTAATAAAACAGCATCCGAAGCTGTATACGGAATCACCATTTGTTTGGTTACTGTATCAAAGTTAGCATACCGCAATTTGATCGTGATACAGCCTGTCAGGCGTTGCTGTTGCCGCAGTTGAAAAGTCATCCGCTCGGTCATGCGAATCAATTCGCTTTTTAAAAAATAGACATCAATAGTATCTTGTTCAAAGGTTTCTTCTGTACCCATACTTTTCTGTTCTGAATAGGGAACTATTGGTGTAAAATCAATACCATTAGCTTTTCGAGAGAGGTCAACACCATTCTTACCCAATAGGTTTTGCATCATTGGAACAGGAATTTCACTGAGCACTTTAATCGTCTGTACGCCCATCTGACGTAACAGATTTCCTGTCTTCTGACCAATGCCTGGCATGCGCTCTATTTTGAGGGGAGCCAAATAACCTTTCTCACCTCCATGTTCGATTTCTTTATTTCCATCAGGTTTTGCATCTTCTGTCGCCACTTTAGAAATTAATTTATTGGAAGCCAACGCATAACTAATCGGAAGTCCTGTCTCTTTTTGGATTTTCTGCTTTAATTCGGAAATAAATTGACTGCAACCAAAAAAACGATCAACACCAGTCAGATCCACATAAAACTCATCAATACTTGCCTTCTCCATCACAGGTACATAGTCCCGCACTACATCTGTCACTAGTCTAGAATAATAACTATAGCTGTCCATATCGCCACGCAAAACAATGGCATGTGGACATAGCCGAAGCGCCAACTTCATGGGCATAGCGCTATGAATACCAAACTTTCGGGTTTCATAACTACAAGCTGCAACAACGGAGCGATCACTTAATCCACCAACGATTAAAGGTTTACCAACAAAAAAACTATTTTTAAGTCGCTCTACACTCACAAAAAAAGTATCCAGGTCCAAATGCGATATAAATCTTTTATCTTCTTGCCAATTCATTGTATATGCTATAAAAATCCAGTGTTCAAAAATACTAATATTTTTAGTCAAATGACAAACTTATTCTTCTTTTCTCAAAGAGAAACCTATCTTTGTTCAGAAAGATTCGACGAAGAAATCAATTTAGCTATCCATTGGATAAAACGAAATGCTTTTCGTATTTTTACGCTTGCAAAAAACTATGCTTTTGCAACACATAATAATAAAAAACACCATATTGTTGATTCATGAGTGACGAAACAAATTATCCTGCAGACGATAATCAAGAAGAAGTAACAAATAACGATCAAACGCATAATAGTCAGACAATTCCACTTTCAGGTTTGTATGAAAACTGGTTTTTGGACTATGCATCTTATGTTATTTTAGATCGTGCAGTACCTCATATCAATGATGGGTTCAAACCCGTACAACGTCGTATCTTACATTCATTAAAAGAAATGGATGATGGACGTTACAATAAAGCAGCGAATGTGATTGGTAACACGATGAAATATCACCCACATGGTGATGCTTCTATCGGCGATGCCATGGTACAGATTGGCCAAAAGAATTTATTGATTGACTGTCAGGGAAACTGGGGTGATCCTATCACTGGCGATGCTTCTGCGGCACCTCGTTATATTGAAGGACGTTTATCTAAGTTTGCATTAGATGTTGTTTTCAATCCGGAGACTACAGACTGGCAGTTGAGCTATGATGGCCGTAATAAAGAACCTGTTACTTTACCCGTTAAGTTTCCATTATTGCTTGCGCAAGGTGCAGAAGGTATTGCTGTAGGTTTGGCGACCAAGATCATGCCTCACAATTTTCTTGAGTTAATTGATGGATCCATTCAAGTTCTAAATGGAGAAAGACCGAATATTTTACCTGATTTTCCTACGGGAGGAATGGCTGATTGTTCCGCTTATAATGAGGGTCAACGTGGGGGTAAGATTCGTGTTCGTGCGAAAATTGAGGAGCGGGATAAAAAAACCTTAGCCATTACCGAAATTCCTTTTGGAACAACAACTGGTGGATTGATCGACAGTGTGGTAGCAGCTAATGACAAAGGAAAGATCAAGATTAAGAAAATCGAAGATAACACGGCTGAATTTGTTGAGATCATCGTTCACTTAGCTCCTGGAATATCTCCTGATGTTACCATCGATGCTTTATATGCATTCACTGCTTGTGAAGTATCTATTTCACCAAATACCTGTGTAATCAAGAAAGATAAACCTCATTTTATGAGTGTCAATGATATCTTGATTGAAAACACAAAAAACACAAAAGATTTACTAAAACAAGAACTAGAGCTTAAATTACACGATCTTCTAGAAAAAATATTCTTCAGTAGTTTATTAAAAATCTTCATTCAGGAAGGGATGTATAAACATCCTGACTATGAAAATGCAGGAGATTTTGATACAGTGGTGGATGTTTTAAATCTTCTTTTTGAACCTTTTTTCTCTCAATTCTACCGCCCTATTGTCCCTGAAGACTACAAGCGTTTGATTGATAAACCAATGAGTAGCATCACCCGATTTGATGTTAAAAAAGCAGATGATCAAATGGCTGCTCTAGAAGAGGAAATCAAAAATGTCAAACGTCATCTAAAACACCTCACTGATTATGCCATTGCATGGTATGAAAGATTACGGGATAAATATGGTAAAGGTCGGACACGTAAGACAGAACTACGTGCATTTGACAGAGTCGAAGCTACACAGGTCGCATTGGCAAATGCTAAGCTTTATGTCAATCGTGAAGAAGGATTCATCGGTTCAGGAATGAAAAAAGATGAATTTGTCTGTGATTGTTCGGATATCGATGATATCATTGTTTTCCGATCAGATGGTAAATACGTGGTTACTAAAATCCAAGACAAGGTATTTGTCGGAAAAGATATCATTCATATTGCTGTCTTTAAAAAAGGAGACGAAAGAACCATTTACAATGCTATCTATAAGGAAGGTGATACGGGTACGAGTTATATCAAGCGATTCGCTGTTGTTGGGGTTACTCGAGATAAGGAATACGATATCAGTAAGGGTTCAAAAGGTTCAAAAGTGACCTATTTTACTTCAAATCCAAATGGAGAAGCAGAGATTGTCAACATTCAACTAAAGCCACATACGAAATTGAGAAAACTTAATTTTGATATGGATTTTGCAGAGATTGCGATAAAAGGTCGTGCTTCACAAGGAAATATTGTGTCTAAATATCCTGTCAAAAAAATTAGTTTCAAAAGTGCGGGTGTATCTACTTTAGCAGGTCGTAAGATTTGGTTTGATCCCATTTTGAAACGCTTAAATGTAGATGAAAGGGGTAAATATTTAGGAGAATTTGATGGAGATGATAAAATTTTAATTGTTTTGTCTGACGGTTCTTACGAGTTATCCAATTTTGATTTGAGCAATCATTTTGATGAAAAAATGATTCGTATCGAAAAACATTTATCTGATCATATCTATACAGCTATTCATCAAGATGGAAAGTTAGGTACCTATTATGTCAAACGATTTAAATTTGATGATTTAGCCATTGGAAAAAGTATGTCATTTATCAGTGATGAGCCTTGCTCTAAACTCATTTTCGTAACCAATAATGCAGAACCTGTGGTTCATTTAGATCTTCTTAAAGGAAAGTCTCAAACGGAGGAATCTTTAGATCAACCTTTGAATGAAATTATTGATGTAAAAGGAATAAAAGCACAAGGTAATCGACTTTCATTCCATACCGTAAAAAATGTCAAATTGATAACGGATGAGATGGACTTAACGTTAACTGCTACAAAAGTAGAGGAACCTGTGAAAGAAATAGAAGAATCAACGGATGAGTCTGAAAAAAGGGAAGAGCCAACAAAAGAAAAAGAGGATATTAAACTGGAAATAACAAATCCTGATGATATTCAAATAGATGATAGCGGTCAAATTGAATTATTTTAGGTCTTGCTTTAAATCATAAAAAAATCCGCTAAAAGCGGATTTTTTTATGATTTAAATTCTTTCATGAATTTTTGCAATTTTGGCGCAATCACAACAGAACAGAATGGGTTCTCCGGATGCGAATTAAAATAGTTATGATGGTAATCCTCTGCTACCCAAAAAGTAACAGCTGGTTCTACCGTTGTGACAATTGGATCTTCAAAAACATCCTCATTATCCAACTCGTCAATGAAATTTTTAGCTAAGATCTCTTGTTCTTCGTTATGATAAAAAACAACCGATCGGTATTGTGTTCCGACATCATTGCCTTGACGATTTAATGTTGTGGGATTATGTGTTTTAAAAAATATCTGCAATAGATCTTCGTAGTTTACCAGTTCTTCATCATACTCTATTTGTACCACTTCAACATGTTCCGTTGTTCCTGTACATACTTGTTCATAAGTAGGGTGATCATTCAATCCGCCCATATATCCAGGTAAAACACTCTTTACTCCCTCTGTATTCTGAAAAATAACTTCTGTACACCAAAAACAGCCTCCTCCAAATGTTGCTTTCATATCTTTATATAGTTAAGACTCAAACTTAGATAAATTTGTTTAATATAATTACATCCTATATAAAACAAATTTATTCGTTAAAATTCATTTTTATGGTACTCATGAATGCTTTGCAGTTATCGATATCTCCTCTTCCATCAAGAATTATTTTATAGAGGAAAATTAGAAATTAAATCACAAAAACAGCGTCATAATAGTTTACTGATTTTTAGGGCTTATAGTAATATGCTCCAGGAATTAATAAGTCTTGTTTTTCTTGATGACAAACAGCGTAAGAGAATCCTTTCTGCAAAGCGTAAGAGCCATATTCACCTTTCTTGTTCAAGGCTAAGAAACCGACCTGAATATCTTTTGCGATCTGTGGTTTTTTCTTAACGATACGCTTCACCGCTTCTTTACAAGCATCTTCGGGCGTATAGCCCTGACGCATGAGTTCCACGACTAAGAAGCTGCCTACTGTTCGAATAACTTCTTCTCCAACACCTGTTGATGTTGCTCCTCCAACTTCATTATCGACATACAGACCTGCTCCAATAATAGGGCTATCTCCTACTCGACCATGCATTTTAAAAGCCATCCCACTTGTCGTACAAGCACCTGACAAATTCCCTGCAGCATCTAATGCCAACATACCGATTGTATCGTGATTATATTGATTGCCAGGCAACCGTTCTACTGCAAACGACTTGTTTTCAATATTCATGATTGGCTTGTACTTCTTTTCTTTTAACCATTCTTTCCAAGCCTTTTCTCCTTCAGGTGTTAGCAAGTTTTCTTTTTCAAAACCATTTTCTAAGGCAAATTGTAATGCACCATTACCCACCAACATGACATGTGGGGTCTTATCCATCACCAGACGAGCAACTGAAATCGGGTGAGCAATATGTTCCAATGCAGCAACTGATCCACAATTTCCTTCTGCATCCATGATACAAGCATCTAAGGTTACAAAACCATCACGATCCGGATAACCGCCTTTACCGACAGTCATATTTTTTAAATCAGCCTCTGGCACACGTACTCCTTGCTCAACCGCATCAATGGCTTTTCCGCCATTTTTGAGAACTTCCCAGGCCGCTTGATTGGCTGCAATACCAAAATCCCATGTAGAAATAACAATAGGTTTCATTTTTGCCGATTTTGGAGAATTTGAAAAACTTGACAAAGTCTCCACAGAACCTAAAGCTGTTGCTCCAATAATTCCCTGTTTAATAAAATGACGTCTTGAACTCATATTTTTATCGATTTAGCATTACAATGATACAAAATTGCCTGTTTCTTTTAATATTTTCTATTCAAAAAGGTTAGAGTAATTCATTTTTTTGCAAAAGAATATTAAATAAATTCACAAATCGTCATTTTTTATGGGAAAAATATGCAATTTAGCTTATCTTTAAGAACAAACTAATCAGCATGAAAAACAAACTAAAATATGCGATTCTAACCTTTGCAAGCCTTTTTAGTATACATTATACTTTTTCACAACAAGTAGATTCTACAATTTACTTTAAAGTGAAAGAACTGCAAGAAACCGTAAAAAAAGAATATGCGCCAGATAAACGTATCAAAATATTTGCTTTTACCAAAACAGATGTTGTTCATAATGAATATCAAATAGAAACCACAGAGCAAGCTGCTAAAACAGCTTTCGAGCAACAGATTAAAAATATACCAACAACGGTTAATATCAATCTATTACCAGAACAAAACCTCGATAATAAACTCATTGGAATTGTGCATTTGTCTGTAAGCAATATGAGGACAAAACCGGACAATGCTGCTGAAATGGCAAGTCAGGCCTTAATGGGAACGCAAGTAGACATTTTACAAAAAGATCATGGTGAATATCGTGTACGTACTCCTGAAGGATATATTGCATGGATGCCAACTTCTTCGGTTACAGCCATGACAAAAGAAGAAGCGATAGCATGGAACAATCAACCTAAATTGATTTATACGGCAGAATTTGGAAAATCGTTATCTGAACCCAATGAACAGAGTCAACGTGTGTCGGATCTTGTATATGGTGATATCTTAGCGTTAACAGCTGAAAAGGGCAAATACTATGAAGTTACTTATCCCGATAAACGTAAGGCCTATATCAAAAAAGAAGAGAGTCTCTCTTTAAAAAAATGGATTGACTCGCGTAATCCTACATCCGAGAACTTGATTTCAAGTGCTAAAAGTATGTTAGGACTTCCTTATTTATGGGGAGGTACCTCTGTAAAAGGGGTAGATTGTAGCGGTTTTACCAAAACTACTTATTTTATGAATGGCTATGTCATACCGCGTGATGCCTCCCAACAGGTATTGGCTGGTGAGGCAGTAGATATTCTTGATGCAGAAGGTCATTTTGACCCAACAAAAGCTTTAAATAATTTGAAACCCGCAGATTTACTATTTTTTGCTGGAGGAAAAAATAGTAATCCCAATGCTCGTGTGACTCATGTGGCTATGTATATCGGCAACGGTACATTTATTCACTCTGCCGGATCTGTACGTATCAATAGCATGCTGAAAGATGCCGCGAATTATGATGATTTTCAAACCAGAACTGTGGTTGCTGCAAGAAGATATTTAGGATCAAAAGATCCTCAAATACAGAAAATAGAAAATAACGCTTATTACAGTATAAAATAAAACTTTACAATAATCATGAGTACACATGCAGATTGGATTACCAAAGATTTTGGAACTTTCAAACTTAGGTTCAAACCGTATACATTAGAAATGCGTTATGTCTTTACTGTTGCCTCTTTCAGTAGAACGACAACTCCCGTTGTATTAACACAGTTGGAGTATGATGGTATTATTGGCTATGGGGAAGCAAGTATGCCACCGTACTTGGGAGAATCACAAGAAAGTGTCATTAACTTTTTAAATCAACTTGATCTTAGCAGCTTCAATTCACCTTTTCAAACAGAAGATATCTTACAGTATGTCGATCAGGTCGCTTATAAAAATACCGCAGCGAAAGCTGCTGTAGACATTGCTCTTCATGACTTATTAGGTAAAATCATGAACCAGCCCTTTTACAAAATTTGGGGTTTAAATCCAGGATTGATACCTGCGACGACCTATACGATTGGTATTGACACCGAAGAGGTCGTTCGTAAAAAAGTAATGGAAGCGGATCAATTCAAGATTTTAAAAGTAAAACTTGGTCTTGATACGGATAAAATGATCATCGAAACCATTCGTCAATGCACAGATCGTCCTCTTTGTGCTGATGTCAACCAGGGTTGGAAAACTCGTGAAGAGGCATTGGAAATGTCATATTGGCTGGCGGAGCGTGGTGTTATTTTCTTGGAGCAACCTATGCCTAAAGAGCAAATTGATGATAATGCCTGGTTAACAGCACATAGTCCAATTCCTACTATTGCAGATGAAGGATGTCAAAGATTAATAGATGTACCTGCTCTAAAGGGTGTTTATTCTGGCATTAACATCAAATTGATGAAATGTACAGGAATGAGAGAAGCGAAACGCATGGCCGAGTTAGCGCGTGCATTAGAGATGAAAGTGATGATCGGTTGTATGACAGAGACTTCATGTGCCATTTCAGCAGCAGCGCAATTGGCACCCTTAACGGATTGGGCTGATTTAGATGGAGCCTTACTGATCGGAAACGATATTTATGATGGAATGAAAGTGATTGATGGCCAATGTATATTGCCTGATAGACCTGGAATAGGAATTATACCGCAATAGAAAAATAGGTAATAAGCATAAAAAAATAGGTTCCTTAAAGGTGTCCTATTCAACATAAAACTAACCAAAAATCTTATGAATAAATTTTTACTCACTTCGTTATGTACGATGGCTTGTGGCTCTTTACAAGTCGTAAATGCACAACAAATCCAAGTTGCTGGTAAAGTTTCTGATGAAAGTGGTACACCAGTTCCTAGTGTGACCATTGCTGTAAAAGGAACCAATACAGGGACATCCACAAACTCAAACGGCTTATTTACGCTAAATGCAAATGCAGATGCGACGATCGTTATCTCTGCTGTAGGTTATCAAAAACAAGAGATCAGCTTAAATGGTCGCAAGACGTTAACAATTTCCTTACAAAAGGATGAAAATGCTTTAGATGAGGTCATGGTTGTTGCGTATGGAACGGCAAAAAAGAGCACGTATACGGGGTCTGCGTCAACAGTAAAAAATGATGTCCTTGACAAACAACCAGTCACTTCATTCGAAAATGCTTTGACAGGTCGTGTGGCAGGGTTACAAGTCAGTACAAGCTCAGGGCAAGCGGGTTCTACCCCTGCTATTCGTATCCGTGGTATTGGGTCTATGAGCGCTTCAAACGAACCGCTATATGTCATCGATGGGGTGCCCGTAATCTCTGGATCTACTGGACAAATGAACGATTATTTGGTCAACTCCAATAATGTGATGAGTACCTTAAATCCCGCTGACATTGAAACCATGACGGTATTGAAAGATGCCGCAGCATCTGCTTTGTATGGTTCTCGTGCAGCAAATGGTGTCATTATCATTACGACTAAAAAGGGTAAAAATGGTGCGCCAAAAATTAACCTGAAATCAAGTCTTGGTTTCAGTCCAAGTTGGGCAACAGATAATAATGAAACTGCTTCGGTACAAGATGAGATTGATATGCTATACAGTGTTCTCTATGACTCTCGTATCGCTGGTGGGCTAACTGATGCTGCTGCTAACAAATGGGTATTAGATCGATTCAAAACTAAATTTGGCATTCATGGTTACGACTTTTCAACAACAGGAACATCCATGTTTGAAAAAGTAACCATTACAGGTAAAACAGATGGTATTGAAAATCGAGAGGGTAAATATTACGATTGGAATGATGCTTTATTCAGAACGGGTATTTTCAATACTAATGATTTATCTGTGAGTGGGGGAACAGATAACACCAACTACTATACTTCCCTTTCTTACACACAGGATAAAAGTCGCATCATCTTGAATGATTACGATCGTATCAACGGACGTGTGAACCTGAATCAAAAAATTGGTAAATACTTGGAATTTGGTTCTAATATCAATATCGCGAAGACAAAATTAGTGGGGATGAATGATACGCGAAATACAGGTACCAATTATTTAATGCAGACCAGAAATTTGTTATGGCCTCTTTATTGGCCTACAGACTATAAAACTGGAAATGAATGGACTGCTCGTTATGGTAGTTTAGCCTATAACCCCCTTTATTATAATAAGGAATGGGAAAATAGTTCGAAAACAAGCAAAATATCAGCGGTAGAATCCTTGACATTACGCCTTCTTCCGGAATTGACGGTTAAAACTATCTTCTCCTATGACGAGACAGAATCAAAAGACCATATCTATTACAGTGCTAAACATTATAATGGATCTTCCACAAATGGCGTCGTAACAGAGGTAACTTCAAACATTCAAAAACTAGTCTCATCAACGACAGCAAATTATAATAAAACATTCGGTTTACATAATATCGCGTTATTAGCGGGTTTTGAGGCAGAAAAAAATGATGGTAGTTTCGTAAGAGCAACAGGTAAGGATTTACCTTCTTCTGCTTTACATACCGTTTCTACTGCAGGACAGCTAGATGCTGGAGCTTATAGTTGGGGTAGTAATATGATGTCGGTATTATCTAGAGCTGAATACAACTATGGTGAACGTTATTTTGCATCGGCATCCCTTCGTCGGGATGGCTCTTCTAAGTTAGGTCCTGGTCCACGCTGGGGAAACTTCTGGTCGATGGCTGGTTCTTGGAATTTAGCAAAAGAAAGTTTTATCGCTTCAATAGAAGATATCAATGCTTTACGGATTAGAGCTTCATACGGTGTAAATGGCACCTTACCTTTAGATGATTTTGGATGGAGATCATTAACAGCGTATAGTAATAAATATATGACTCAGGCTGGTGGAGCTTTAAGTAATGCCGCTGATGAAAACTTAAGATGGGAAAGAAATTATACGACTAATCTTGCTTTAGAATTTGGATTTTTTCAAAACAAGATCTTTGGTTCATTAGAATATTTCAACAGAGATTCAAAAGATTTAATACAAAAAGTTCCGATTTCAACGATAACGGGATTCTCTAGTACGCTTAGAAATATCGGTCAAATTAATAATAAAGGAATTGAAATTGAATTGGGTTCTGATATCATTAAGAAGCAGGATTTCAGATGGACAGCAAGTATAAATGCTGCGTTTATCGATTCTAAAATAACAAAATTAAGCGAGGGTCAACCCATTGTATGGTATGATCCAACTGGAAAAGATGACCGAGCACGTTTCATTTACCAAGAAAATGAATCTACATTGGCTTTCTACGGTTTAGAATGGGCTGGTGTAGACAAAACAAATGGCAAGAATGTATGGTATACCAATGATGGAACAGAAGGAGATTTCCTATTTGAAGGCAGGGGAGCTAGCTATACCTATACGAAAGCCAAACAAACCATCATCGGTAATGCGAATCCAAAAGTTTATGGTGGTATCAACACGGACGCTGAATACAAAGGAATTTCATTGGGCTTAAATTTCGCTTATAAAATCGGAGGTAAATTGTACGATGCGACATCAAAAGATGTGGCTGACGATGGCTATTATTGGGAAAGAATTCATGCCCAATATTTTGTTGATGAATCTTGGTCTCCTACGAATACAGATGGGGATTTTCCAATGGTTACTGGTCGAGATCTAGAAGATGTGAATCAAATCAGTAGTCGCCATCTCTATGATGCTTCTTACTTGAGATTGAAAAACATTTCCTTAGCGTACAAGATTCCAAATACTTATTTAAGTAAAATAGGTATCAACAATGCGCGTGTTTTTTTCAATGGAAGTAATTTATTAACACTTTCAAAATACAAGTACATGGATCCAGAGGTTAACCAATACGGAACACGTGGTTGGGAAACTCCAATTGCTAAAACCTATACATTTGGTTTAGAGTTTAATTTTTAACCTATTGAATTAAGAAAAATGAAAAAATTATTTATTGCTTCGTGCATCCTTATATCTCTTTCGGTTAGCTCTTGTAAAGATTTCTTAGATGTAAAACCGACAAATTCAGGAGACGCGGAAACAGCTATTCAGACTGCCGCTGATGCTAAAGTCATGATCAATGGTTTGATGAGTATATTGTCTAATCGGGACTATTATGGTCGAAACTTTCCTTTATACGCAGATGTAAAAGGTGGAGATTTCACTATTTTTGCTGCTGGTCGTGGATTTGATTATTTATATACTTTCAATCATAGTGCCTCTTCCAATAGTTATTCAGACGTTTGGGCTAAAGGGTTCAATGGAATAACACAGATCAACAATTTGCTAAAAAGTATTGACAACTTAAAAGCGGCTGGATCATTAGAAAACTTCAGCTCATATGAAGGCCAGGCATTAACTGCTCGTGCTTTGATCAATTTTGATTTGGTACGCTTGTACGGTGAACCTTATAATGAAAATAAAGCCGCTTGGGGTATTCCAAATATAACGACACCTTTAAGTCCAGGTGCACAAGAATTGAGAAGCAAAGTGGAGGATAACTACAAACAAATCCTGATCGATCTGAAAGCTGCAGAAACCTTACTCCCAAAAACAAAATTGAATGGCTATCTAAATTATTATGCCAACAAAGCACTTCAAGCACGTGTATATTTATACATGGAAGATTATCCGAATGCTTTAACTGCTGCACAAGAAATCATCGATTCAAAAGTATATACGTTATATAGTAATGCCGCTTGGGTAGATTCTTGGAAATCAGAATTTGGAACCGAATCAATTTTCGAATTAGGTGTTTATCCGAATGAAAGTGATTTAGGTAATTCATCATTAGGTGCATATTTCAGAAGATCTGGACATGGAAGTTCAGCTATCTTGGGTAATTTCATGGCGAGTGATTATTTTTTAAATCGTCTCAAACAAGATGCTGCAGATGTACGCTGGGGGGTTATGGCTAGAGATGAGACTTCTGCAACAAGACTGGGTGCTATTTACAAATATAGCGGAGGTGTCAACTTAGAAGGTGATAAGAAAACTTCGAATAGCACTGCTGTAAACTTTAAGGTTATTCGCCTTTCTGAAGTTTATTTAATGGCTGCAGAGGCTGCTTTAAAATCAGACAAAGCGCTTGCAGCAACTTATTTAAATGAAATCCGTAAGCGTTCACCTAATTTAGCTGCTGCAGATGCTGCTACAATAAACTTAGATATGATCGCTGATGAGCGAAGTAAAGAATTGGCTGGTGAAGGTCACCGCTTCTTTGATATGATTCGTTGGAATAAAACGATTGTATTTAATGATGAATTTGGCGCTATTAATACCATTCATCGTACAAAAACAATTGATAGAACGTTTAATAAAACAATACTTCCAATTTTCTTAGATGAGATCAATGCTAATCCGGGTATTGGTGCACAACAAAACCCTGGGTATTAATACTATATTCACAACAAAAGCCTTCGGATCTCATTATCCGAAGGCTTTTGTATTTAAAAAAGCGAGTTAATCGATCTTTTGAAAGGCTAGACGGGCAGTTCCATCATGCACGTAAATAATACCACAGCGTTTATATCCTAATTTCTGCATGACCTTTTGCATGGGGATATTGCTTTCATGGGTATCGACACGAATATTATGACATTGTTCAAAACACCATTGAAAACATTTCATCGCTACACCTTTAACTTTTCCGTTGGATGCTAATCGGTGAATGACACCGTAAGGTTCATCATTCAACCATTGACCATCTTCAATAAGGGTGTAGTTAGGGTCGCGCTCTAAGGAAAAACAAAATGTTCCGACGATCTCCCCTTGTACTGTGCACACATAGTTCTCTCCTATTTCAATCGTCGATTGGATATATTCCCGAGATGGATATCCATTTGTCCATTGGATTGTATTTCCACTAGCGCGCATTAATCCTCGGGCAATATCAATAGTTGCCATTACTTGATCCAAATCTTCTACTGTTGTTTTTCGAATATCCATATTCAAAAGTAAGAATTTGAAGAATTAATTTCTCAAAATAGGAAACAAAAAAACGCGCTGATATCAGATTTATCAGCGCGTAGCATTTAATGTAATCAGCGTATTACTTTAAGATCAAGATCCAACCTTTACCTTTTTCTATGGTAATCGGCTCATTGACATTAAATGTTTTCATTTCTTGTACATTTTTGATCGATGGAGCGTGTAAAATTGCTTTTTTAGGGTCTAAACCTAATTTATTCCAATCGATGATCAGTTTTGCTTGCGTATCTCCTGACGCCCAGCTTGCCAATGCAATCATGGTACTTCCTTGCTTTTGATATACGGTCGTCAATACATCTGCTTGATCTGTTTTAACAGGGTTGTTTTCTACCCAATAACCAATCATTTTAGCCTGTTGAATACCAAATTCATCCCAGATACGCCAGATATCTCGCGTATCCCGAGCACCTTCCCAAGGATAGCGATTGGTCATGCCATAAATCATTCCACGCCAAGGATTACCTCCATCTTGCAGCATTTCTCCCATCAAGCCAAATGGAATACCACTTACTTCGGTCAAATAAAAATCAGGTTTACTGTTTTCATAATCAAAATATTCACCAAACCAAAGGCGATTGATATAAGGAAAATGTTCTAGATATAAATTGCCGCTATTATTAAATCCATCGGACTTATTGTACTGATTTGCGGAATGTAAATCAATGATACCAGGATGACCGTTCTTAGTCATCACCCGTTTGATACGCTTCATCGTTACCCGATCAAATGCGACATCATCCAGATAGATGCCATCAATACCAATATTGTCAACTAACCAATTCATTCCTTCTACGTAATAATTATGCCAACGGTTCATCCCACTATTGATAATCGCGGCATCTTTAAACTCAGGAACAAACCAAGCTGCAATATAATCTTTACCAACATGCTCTTGCAACCACGAATATCCCTGTCCTTTTCCTGAAGAAAAAACCTCATGTCCTAAGCTACGCAATGGATACAGTTCATACATGCGATTTGAAACCTCGCGTACCGTGTTATAGATTTTTACTTTCAACCCTGACTGATGCGCAGAATCGATATACGCTTTCATTTCATTTGTTGCTACAAAGGGATAATTAATGTAGGGATTAACCAAACTTCCATGATGAAGG
Organism: Sphingobacterium sp. SRCM116780; assembly: GCF_021442025.1. NCBI lineage: Bacteria > Pseudomonadati > Bacteroidota > Sphingobacteriia > Sphingobacteriales > Sphingobacteriaceae > Sphingobacterium > Sphingobacterium sp. SRCM116780. The sequence goes on along the minus strand of NZ_CP090446.1, from coordinate 452,207 downwards.
TTAATCAAATTCGCTCCACTATTTTTCACCTCTTCTATTGGTTTATATGCATGAAAGAAACGATTATTCCATTGCCAATCTGTATTCAAGGTATGGAATGGGGTAATCATCAAATGAAAGTTGTAATACAGTGTATCACCAGCCTTCATCGTACGTCCTCCTGTATAGCTATTGACTAGAATTGCTTTTCCTTTTTCTGCAATCGTAATTCCCCCTTGATCCTTGTTACCCCAAGATTTGGGAAGCAACAATGGTTTCTGAAGATAAAAATTGGTGTTTAATGGTCGAGAATATTGTTCGTCTCGAAGAGAGAACTGAACGCCCGCATTTACAGATCCTATCCACCCCCCGTCTTGACTCTTATTTTTCACATCCCACTTCCATGCAATCTGCTCTTTCCTTAAACCACCTTTCTCACCCAATCCCATAAAATATTTGGCATTCTTGGGTTGCATAGGTAGGTGAAATTGCACATCAGCTAAGTCAATATCTTTTGTCGCAATAACTTGTACAGAATAGTCCATAAATCCATCAAACTCCAACGAACCTTTGACATGTAGTTGCAAGGCATCCGAAGTTCCATCCGTATGCCAAGCATAAAGTCCTTCTTCCTTCTTATCAAATTGTAAAGCTTTATATGTAAATGAAATATCTTTTCCAGATTTTTCATTAAAATGAAAATGAATAGGTTCTGTTAATAAATCGTTGCCCTCTGTTTGTAAGCTCAACATGTCTTCTGCAAAGAAGGTTTGAATTTGTGCAGGTAAGCCATCTTTACCCAGAGTAACTTGTCTTCCTAAGATATCAATGCGATTATCATCAGAAAGTTTTAGTGGTAAATAGGGAGCTATAACTGTGTTTTCTTGAGCTAGGGTAGAATTCAACCATGATAAACGCGTCAATTTCCAAGGTTCGTCGAATCCTTTATTTTTAGCAATTTGATTGCTTACTTCAATTTCAATCGGGATCTGTCTTTCAGGTGCATTCTTAGGTTTAATCGTTGCTTTACCATGATATGTTCCAGCAGCAATGTCCGATGGTATTTCTGCACCACACCAAAGGGCTTGAACTTTACCTTTGGGAACATAAACGGTGAAAGAAATTGGTTTGCCTGCATAACTTGTTCCTTCTGTATTGATACATGTAATTGAATTTGATGAAATCGTTGCTCCTGTAGTTGATTTTAAATCGGAGAAAGAAATTTTAACATCTTCTAAATCTTGTTTATCAGCATACAATCCAAATTGAAAAGCGACCAACTCCCCTTTATCCGATTTTGCTTTTAAAAGATTTCCTTCTGCAGTAGATTTCATCCAACGTTGCGGTAAATAGTCCGTCATCTTAATTTGAAAATCACGGTTTTCTGGAAATATAAAGTAAGACTTTGAGGCATTTTTTTTCAAAAATGCAGCTAACTCCTTGTCCGTTGCAATCCTATCCATTTCATCATACTTGTTGAACTGATCTACAGATTCCAATCGCAAGAATTTCGCGGTTGCTTTTGTACTTTTTGCTATTGTATTGTTCTTCTTATCTTGTTTCAGATAAATGGCATCAGGATAAAATTTACTTCTCCCCCCGACTTCATAAGGTAAATAGTAGATATAGTAAATACCATTTCCAGAGATGGCGTCAAATTGAATGGTGCCTGACTCTGGTGAAATATGTATGTATTGTGAGGGTTCAAAGATTTTTTGGGTAGCACTATCAACTAATAAAATTTTTTGATCAACAGAGACATTTCGATTTTTCCAAGGAATAATCGCCGTCACCTGCTTCTCGTTTTTATCAACTCGAACGACTGCTCTTTGATTTCCTAATTTATCGGCATCCCATAATTGCTTTTGAGGTGGGTAGATATGTTGTGCCTGACTCACGAAAGTAGTCAACAATACTGTTGCACTTAAAATTGTCAATGATTTAAACATCTTAATGTTGGTTTTTTATAATTGATGAGCAAATTATAAATTTTAAAACAGCAACAAGAACAAATTATTGTAACTAAATCGCAATTCTATGTTACACAAAGGATTGAGTAACTATTATGTTACACAGTATATCAATAAAGTAAGGCTAGAAAATCAAATTATTCCTAGCCTTACTTTATTTCTGCAGTCTTTAATGTACCGCTTGTTTTAAATCTAATGAAAGATCTTTATTTAAATCTATGACATAACCGTTGATGATGGCATATTGAATCTTATTGTCTTTTTTTAAGAAGAAATTTGCTTCCTGACCGAGATTTAGGGAGCCAAACGGTTGCCATTTTCCTTTATATAAGATTTGCATAGGAAAATTATGCAAAGTTGTTAATTCTGATTCTGCAATTTTCACAGCCGCATAGCCTTGTTTTAGTAAATCTTTAAAATTAATTGTTTTTAAAGCATCAAAATTTTTAAACACGGTTTCATAGATCTTAGCTTCTACCAGTTCAAATCCTGTTAGATCTAGATCCGTATAACCATAAAAATCATGTAAGTCTCCTATATCTTCAATATATCCCTTCACATAATAATCTTGATCAACCGTAATTTCATCTCGACGTATCACAATATCAACTTGCAGGGGTAAGTTTTGGGAAACCGTCGACACATGACGCAAAACCACATCATGCAATTGGGATGCATTGAATGGAATCTGATGATAATCCTCAATGGAGAATTGTTGGTAACTATCCTGAGCAATTTGAAGTAAAGAATTTAATATCAAAATAAAATTCAATTTTCGGATTTCCTGTTTCTCCGCATCTCCTGCAAAAGCACCTGATTCTATCAATATAGTGCTTGCTCCCCATTTTTGAAAACTATCGCCAAATGCTCGAGGTGAATGTTCATCATCGTATTTGGCAACAGCATTTGGAATATAATCTTGTAGGATTTTGTTCATACCAGCAATTAATTTCATCGCATTTCCACGAACATCATTAACATCTCGCTCCCAATTATAGGCTGGAGCTAATAAAGATATCGTTACAGGAGTTTTAGTTCCTGGAACATTATAGTAAATATTTTGATCGTGTAGATTAAACGCAAATTGAGGCTTTACAGTTTCCGCTCGAGATCTTAAAAGTTTTCCTTCTGGAGTTGCAATATCACGAGCGTCTCTATTTAAGTCGATATGTTGCGCATTTCTTCTCGTGTACACTTCTGCCCCATCGGGATTTAACATTGGGATGAAGTGAACTTCTAACGTTGATTTTAACAGGTCTCTTACCGCATCAAATTCATCATGTGTACCTGATAAAAAATTAAACAAGTCAAAGAGTGCCATCGTTGCTGTAGGCTCATCTCCATGCATTTGTGACCAAAGCATCACTTTCTTCTTACCCATTCCATAGGTAAGTTCGTAAATCGAACGTTTTTGAACAGATTCACCAATTTGCTTCACTTGTAAAACTTGAGCTGCCTGATGTTTATTGATTAGCTGAATGATCGTACTGTGTTTAAATCGACGCTGCTGTAGTAGTTGTTCTTTGTAGGATGAATATGCTTCATCAAAATCTTTTTTATTCAAATTCATTGTTTGTGCAGAAATTGTTGTTTCTGAAAATATAAAGGCCATTAGGATGAGAATCTGTTTCATTTAATCTTTTAAAACTTTATCTAAAAGTGTTATTGTACCTTTATCTGCATCCATCCTCACTTTTGCTCCTACTGGCAAAATAAATTGGTTGGCAATATGTCCGATCATCGCTCCTGAATAAGCTGGGATCTCTAAAGGTCTGATGTACTCATTTAAAACTTGTTCTAAAGTCAAGGAACCATATCCTGCTGTTGGACCACAGTCAGTACATTTCCCAAAGATAAATCCTTTAATCTGATCTAATATACCCGCCAATTTCAATTGACAAAACATACGATCGACACGTTCTATATTTTCATCAACTTCCTCAAGAAATAAAATAGCATTTGTAAAGTCAGGTAAATAATCTGATCCGCATAAGCCTGAAATCAATGTTAGATTTCCACCTAACAGCGTTCCTTCAGCTTGGCCAGATTTCAGCGTTGTAATGCGTTCTTTATACTGAATAAAGTTATCTCCTTTATCCGTTGGATTTGCAAAAACGACTGGGTTATTTAATAAAAACTGATTTTCAAAACTTTTAGCAACAGTATTACTCCATGTACTAATTCCCACAGCACCATGAAAAGAGATTAAACCTGTTTTCTTAAATAATGCCATGATCAATGCTGTAATGTCGCTATATCCAAGCAAGACTTTTGGATTTTGGGAAATTAATTTATAATCGATTTGGGGCAATAAACGGGAAGCTCCAGCACCTCCTCGGATACATATGATAGCCTTGACTTCTTTGTCTGCAAACATGCTGTGAAGATCTGATAAACGTTCTTCATCCTTCCCAGCAAGATTGCCATATCGACTACGAATATGTTTTCCTTCTTTTACTTTAAAGCCAAAGGTTTCAAATATTTCTTTCGTCAACACAATGGATTCTTCTGTATCAATAACTCCCGCTGGAGCAATCAATCCAATGGTGTCTCCTTTTTGCAAAATTGAAGCAAGTAGTTTCTTTTGGTTTTCTATTGTCTCAAAGAAATCTTCTTTGCCAAAAGATAAAGAAGGGATACTTGTAGCCGCTAGTCCCAAAGATTTTAAAAATGTTCTCTTATCCATAGGTTTAGATCAATCAAAGACTATCTATTAAACAACATACGTTGACCATATCCATATTCAATCAAGCTTCCTTTCGAATACGCTAATTTTCCGGATACGATGGTATACTCAATAGAAGATTTAAAGGTATGATCTTCAAATGGAGACCATCCACATTTTGAAAGGATATTAGATTTTGTTACTGTATAAGGTTTATTCAAATCTACCAGAACCAAATCTGCCCAGTAACCTTCGCGAATAAATCCACGTTCTTCTATCTGAAAACAGATAGCAGTATTATGTGCTGACTTCTGAACAATCTGCTCTAGCGTCATTTTACCATCATGATACATATCCAATAAGGCTTGCAAAGCATGTTGAATCAATGGTCCTCCTGACGGAGCTGCGCTATAGGATTGAGATTTTTCAGCAAGCGTATGCGGAGCATGATCTGTAGCAATGACATCAATATGTCCATCCAATACTGCTTTCACAATCTGATCACGGTCATTTGCAGTTTTAACGGCAGGATTCCATTTAATGAAATTTCCTTTTGTCGCATAATCTACATCTGAAAACCACATGTGATGAATACAAGCTTCTGCTGTAATTCGTTTTTCAGCCAATGGGATATCATTTCGAAATAACGTTGTTTCCTTTGCTGTAGAGATATGTAAAATATGTAAGCGGGTATTGTTCTTTTTTGCTAATTCAATGGCTTTAGAAGACGATAAATAACAAGCTTCTGCTGAACGAATCAAAGGATGCATATCGATTGTCAAACCTTCCTCTCCATATTTTTCTTTAAATTGAGCTAAATTCGCTTGAATAGTAGCTTCATCTTCACAATGTGTCGCAATTAAAGTTGGTGAGTTGGCAAAAATACCTTCCAAAGCACGTTCGTTATCAACTAACATGTTACCCGTTGAAGAGCCCATAAATATTTTAACGCCACATACATCACGTGGATTCGTTTTCAATACTTCTTCCAAATTATCATTGGCAGCTCCCATAAAAAACGAGTAATTCGCTAATGCACTTCGAGCAGCAATATCATACTTGTCCTGCAGTAATATTTGTGTTAACGTATTGGGAACTGTATTTGGCATTTCCATAAAGGAAGTAGTCCCTCCTGCTACCGCAGCACGGCTTTCATGCCAGATATCGGCCTTATGTGTTAATCCAGGTTCGCGAAAATGAACTTGATCGTCAATCAAGCCAGGAAGAAGATGTAAGCCCTCTGCATTGATTTCCTGGTCGGCCGGGTGATTGATCTCTGAAGCAATCATCTCTATACGACCATTGCTAATGTATACGTCTGCTGTTGTTATTTTTCCTTCATTAACAATTTGTGCAGATTTTATAAGTATTGTTGACATTGCTTATCGATATGTTAATAGATAAACAAATATAAACAATCATCTGATTATGCTAATTAGATATCCTCATATTTTCAAATCACCACTAACTATTTGGGTGCTTTTAATTAAATAAAATACTTCACAAATAAAAAGGGGGCCATTTCTAAAGAAATAAGCCCTCAATTTTCAATTCAATAACCTTACCGAATTAGTTTTTTTAAATCTCTTCTATACGACTCTAAATCTTTTTCGTACTCTTTTAATTTAATCTCCTCTTTGCTAATTTTGATTTTAGCTTTATCTAAAGGAATACCAGAGATTTTATCTCGGCTGATTTTTTTGTCCAAATCAGATTCTAAATCTTCTATCTTTTCGCGTTGCTTATCAATCTTATCGGAAGTTTTATCAATATTTTCTACCGTATTTTCATATTTTGCTTGAGCCTTATCTTTTGCTTTTTGAGCTTTCGCTAGTTCTTTTTCCTTCTTTTTTACTTTAGCTTCTTCTTTCCTTTCTGCTGCTAATCTTTCCTTTTCAGTTGCTTGTACAGCTACAACACCTTGTTTTTCGGTTGAAATTACATTTGAGACTTTCTCAATCTCTTGAACTTTTTCTTGCGCATAGATGCTTGTACTCAGCACTAAAGCCAAAAAAGTTAAAACAATAATTTTTAATTTTTTCATATTTATTTTAAATTTTAATATTCTATTCTTACGATATATGAAAATAAAAAATTCACAACTGAAATAACTTTGATAGTTTTTATTTTTATTAAAATGTAGCTAGATAGCTCATTTCTAAAGTTTATTCATAAAAAAAAGCAGTAATTATTAATTACTGCTTTCTTACTTCATTCTTAATGTCTTATTTTAAGCTACATCAAATTTATAACCCACGCCTTTAACTGTAGTTACATAATTTTCACCAATTTTTTCTCTTAGCTTTCTGATATGCACATCAATTGTTCTATTCGTTACAACCACTGAATCTTCCCAGATACTTTTCAAAATTTGTTCTCTCGTAAAAACTTTATTAGGTTTAGAAGCTAGTAAGTACATCAATTCAAATTCCTTTTTTGCTAATACAATTTTTTGTTCACCGCGATACACCAAAAAAGAATCTCGATCAATCACCAAATCCATAATTTCTAATTTATCTTGAGATCTCGCAGCTTCTTCAGAAGCATTTCTTCGTAGAATAGCATTGATTCGGCTCATTAAAGCACGAGGTTTAATCGGCTTTGCGATATAGTCATCTGCTCCAACATGAAAACCCGCAATTTCAGAATATTCTTCACTTCTAGCTGTTAAAAACACCATAAACGTATTTTTAAACTCGGGCATAGCACGCATAACTCGGCAAGCTTCAATTCCATCCATCTTAGGCATCATCACATCCAAGATAATTAAATCTGGATTGATATCTTTTGCTACATTGATCGCTTCATAACCATTAGATGCAGTTGATACTTGATATCCTTCACGCTTTAAATTAAATGCGATTAAATCTAGAATATCTTGTTCATCATCAACTACCAATATTTTTTGCTTTGCAATGCTCATCTTCTTTTTTTTGATAAATTTATGAACAAAATGACAACAAGACATTAATGCAATGTTATTAAATTGTTAAGTAACACATAGCAAGTTAATATATAATTAGCGCTATTTTAAAGTTTTCTTTAAAAATTCTTCTAATTCTTGTCCTCTTAAGTTTTTAGCGACAATTAAACCTTTGGGATCTACGATATACGAGGTCGGTATTCCTGTAATGCGATATAACCCAACAACAGATGATCCCCATGCTTTCAAATCCGATGCATTGGTCCACTGTAATTGATCATCTGTAATAGCACGCATCCAAGGACCTGGATTATCATCCAACGAGACACCAAATACGTCAAATCCTTTTGCTTTATAGGTATGATATAATCTGACTACATTGGGGTTTTCTTGACGACAAGGTGTACACCAGGATGCCCAGAAATCGAGTAACACATATTTTCCTCTAAAATCAGATAATTTAACAGATTTATTATTTGGTGTAAATGATTCAAAATCTGGAGCAGGTTGACCAACAGCCAATCTTTTCAGTTTATTTGTTTCTTCTTTAAATTGCGTGACATATCCATTATCCAAGAATTTATCCTTAATCTGATCAGCATATCGAATGATTTCTGATTCTGCAATTTCTGGATCTAATGTACTTATCGCATAAAAACCAGCGATATCGTCATGTTGATTAGCAAAATCTACTGCTGCCTTAGTATAGTATTTAAGCTGTTCTGTAAATTTCTGTTTATACTCACTTCTCAAAATTTCAATCTCATCCGCATCGGCAGCCAATGTTTTTTTTCCAAATTCGGCTTGTAATGAATCACGAACAAAATCACGTCGATTTCTCATTTTTGAAAAGCTTTGAATAGTTGATGATAAATTGGAACCTTCAATTTGATAATTGTTAACATCCTTTTGAAGATCAGCTTTGAACGTAATTTCTTCTCCTGGAGATGCAATTAAATCATATCGATTTTTACCGACACGAAGCGATAATAAACGTGCTTGACTAGTTGGTCTTTTAAATTGAAAAGCATTGTTGTCTCCAAAAAAAATAGAATCCAACTTTCGATCTCCTTCATAAAGTGATATCACTTTAACATTTCCTGTGTTTTCAATTTGACCAGAAATTGTAAATTCATCTTTGTTTTTACATCCTATCAGAAATAACAAACAACTTACAACTAGCAATACATATCTCATCTCTATATTCCTTTTATTTTACAAATTCTATTGCGCGTTCAATGGCAGTTTTCAATCCAGCACTATTTTTACCACCTGCAGTTGCAAAGAATGGCTGTCCTCCTCCTCCTCCTTGGATGTCTTTAGCCAAATCTCGAATGATATTGCCTGCATTCAATCCTGTTGATTTAGCTAATTCATCAGAGATAATAACAGTTAAACTTGGTTTTCCGTCAAAATCAGCACCTAGCACTAAAAACAAATTACTCACAGCGCCCTTCAATGCATATGCTAATGTTTTAACAGCTTCGGCATTTGGCAAATCGACTATAGTTGCTAAGAAATTAATAGCACCTACTTGTTGAAGTTTACCTTCCAAATCAGATTTTAACGCTAATGATTTCGCTGTAATTGCTTTTTCAATTTCCTTTCTCAAAGCACCATTTTCTTCCACAATCTTACCCATTGCAGCAACAAAATCTTTCGGATTGTTCAATAATTCTTTGATTTGATGCACCAATTCAAAATGTTCACGAATAACAGCGGCTGACCTCGTTCCAGTAATTGCTTCAATACGACGAACACCTGCAGCGACAGCAGATTCGGAAGTGATTTTAAAGAATCCAATCTGTCCTGTAGCTTTTACATGAGTACCCCCACAAAGCTCTTTGGAGAATTGATCATCAAATGTAATTACACGGACATAATCACCATATTTTTCACCAAATAATGCCGTGACACCAGAATCCAAAGCTTGTTGATAAGGAATGTTTCGTTCTTCTTTTAATAAAATATTCTCACGAATTTTTGTATTGACGATATCTTCGACTTGTTTGATTTCATCATCCGTTACTTTTGCAAAATGAGAAATATCAAAACGCAATATATCAGCATTCACTAAGGAACCTTTTTGATTCACATGATCACCCAATACTTGTTTTAACGCTGCATGTAATAAGTGTGTAGCCGAGTGATTATTTTCTGTATCTATTCGCTTCGCTTGATCGACTTGAGCAACAAAAATGCCGCCTAAACTTTGTGGTAATTGATCAATAAAATGAACAAATAAACCATTTTCCTTTTTGGTATCGGTAATGCGTATCTTTTCTCTACCATCCGCCGAAATCAACACCCCGGAGTCTCCTACCTGTCCACCTCCTTCTGCGTAAAAAGGTGTCATCGCTAACACCAATTGATATTGATCTTTACCTTTAGCTGAAACTTTACGATATTTCACAATTTCTGTTTGCGCAGTTAACGTATCGTAACCGACAAATTCAAAACCGTCATCTTCATTGACAACAATCCAATCTCCAGTATCAATAGCAGTTGCTGCACGTGAACGTTCTTTTTGAATGTGTAGAGCTTTAGTGAAACCATTCATATCTACAGAAAGTCCTTTTTCTCGTGCTAATAACTCTGTTAAATCAATTGGAAAGCCATAAGTATCATACAGCTCAAAAGCAAAGTCACCGTCAATAGTTGTATTCACTTCGGCGTAGTTTTCGAAACGTTGTACACCCGTTACTAAAGTTCTCAAAAAGGAAACCTCTTCTTCTAAAATTACTTTTTGAACAAAACTTTCTTGCGCTTTCAATTCATTAAAAACACCATCAAACTGATCCGCCAGTAAAGGCACTAATTCGTTAATAAAAGGAGTTTTGAAATTCAAGAAGGTATACGCATACCGAACAGCACGACGCAAAATACGGCGGATGACATAGCCCGCTTTGTTATTGGAAGGTAATTGCCCGTCTGCTATTGCGAAACTGATTGCACGAATATGATCGGCAACAACGCGCATCGCTATATCTGTTTTTTCATCCGCTCCATAGGCAATTCCTGCTTTTTGAGAGATAAACTGAATCGTTGGTTGAAAAACGTCGGTATCATAATTGGACGTTTTTCCTTGAATAGAACGTACTAAACGTTCAAATCCCATACCTGTATCCACATGTTTCGCTGGTAAAGGTTGTAATGAGCCATCTTTCAGACGATTGAACTGCATGAATACCAAATTCCAAACTTCGATCACTTGCGGATGATCCGCATTCACTAGTGATTGTCCAGAAACTGCATTGCGTTCTTCAGGAGTACGCATATCATAATGGATCTCAGAGCATGGACCACATGGCCCTGTCTCTCCCATTTCCCAGAAATTATCTTTCTTATTTCCTAATAGGATACGATCCTCTGCAATCAAGGCCTTCCAAAAATCATAAGCCTCTGTATCACGAGCTAGTCCTTCTGTATCATCTCCTTCAAAAATCGTTACATAAAGTCGATCTTTATCCAATTTATAAATTTCGGTAAACAATTCCCAAGCCCATTGAATCGCTTCCTTCTTAAAATAATCACCAAAACTCCAGTTACCTAGCATTTCAAATAGCGTATGGTGGTAAGTATCAATCCCTACCTCCTCTAAATCATTATGCTTTCCAGAAACTCTTAAACAACGTTGTGTATCTGCAACTCGTGGAAACTTAATGGCGGCTTCTCCCAAAAACAAATCTTTAAATTGATTCATTCCCGCGTTTGTAAACATCAATGTGGGATCATTTTTCACCACAACTGGCGCAGATGGTACGATTTGGTGTCCTTTACTTTTGAAAAAATCCAAAAAAGCCTGACGAATTTCTTTACTTGTCATTGAAAATCTAAATGTCTAATATGATGTTGCAAACTTACTTAAATTTGGGTCGTTATGCAATTGCGTCAATTAGTTTTCGTTATTAATAATGTACTCAGAATGTCATGAATTGAAATAGGTTTTGCGTATTTCAATAAATACTCCAACTTTATGCCTATATAATTATGCAGACACAATTTGATAAAAAGCATGTTTAAGATCAATTATTTCATTAACTTAAACACGTACTCAACTGGAAAGAAAATGTATCTTTGTATAAAGAATTTCAGTTCAATCATAGCGAATGAACAATCCGAAAAACATAAAGAAGATCATTTACTTAATTTATCTTTAAAAACTAATTGTTAAACAACATGAGCCATAAAATTTTAGTCCCAATTGATTTTTCAATTAATGCTAACACTGCTATTCAATTTGCAATTGATGTAGCTGAGAAAAGAGGTTACTCGATTCATTTGTATCATAATTATACCGTTGCTTCAAGCAGTTTTGATAATGAAAAAGATGAAATTCCGGAAGAGGGTTTCAAGGCTGATGTCCTGATGTCAGATCTAATGGATCAACTAAAAACGAACCATCCTGCAGTTCTATTTACTTCAACCTGTGAAAGAGGTATTATTACGGAATCATTACTGAAAGTGACAAAAAACTCAGACTATCTGGCGATTGTTATCGGTACAAAAGGAAAAACAGATGATACAAGTGTTATCATGGGAAGTACAGCATATGCAGTCAGTCAAAAAAGTAGTATTCCAGTTATCGCTATCCCTTTTAACTACAAGACAAAAGATATTAAAAAAATAGGGCTTCTATCTAATTTCAAATATGAGGAGTTAGACACCTTAAATGAATATATTAAAATATTTGGAACAGATGTTCAAGTTAAAATTATTCATGTTCATTATCATAAAGAATCGGAAGATGATATCGAAAATAAATTAGAAATTTGGAAGTACCAAATTAAGAAACACACACAAATTACGAAAGTGGATATAGAAGTGGATTCTATAAAAACTGATATTGAAGAATTAGACACCATTCCCGAAGTAATTAATGATATTATAAAAGAAGAGGCAATCGATGTTGTTTTAATAACCAAAACAAGAAGATCTTTTTTTGAAAGACTATTTAAAAAATCGGTGTCAAAACAAATTATTCACCACCCTATTATTCCTACATTTTTTTCTAAAGCTTAACTATTATGGGCAAAATATTAGTACCGATCGACTTTTCTGAAAATGCAACCGTTGCAACACATTATGCAGCTGAAATTGCTATTGAAAATCAAGATGAACTTGTTCTTCTACATGTATACACAGCACACATCAACAAATATGCAAATGTGATCATCCAAGGTGAAAAATTAGTAGATCCGACAATCAAAGAATCAGAAGAAAAATTAAACGCTGTTGTTGAAACGATAAAAACACAATTTCCTGACTTGATCGTCAGTCAATTATTTGACGAAGGTGTTCTTTCAGAAGTCTTGACAAGAGAAACAGTGAAGAATAAATACAAGGTGGTGGTAATGGGAACAAAAGGATCATCAGGTATTGAATCTGTTTTAATAGGAAGCAATACCTATGATGTAATTCGAGATTCTCAAACGCCAATTTTAGCTATTCCGGTGAATGCGAAAGTATATAACAAAGATAATATCGCTTTATTAACAAATTTTAAACCCGGTGAATTAGAGGTTTTGAAACAAGCCATGCCTATTTTTGGAAAAAAATTCCATTTGTTACTGATACATATCAATAAAGCAGAAGAAGATATTAAAGTCCTCAACAATAAATTGGAGGAGTGGATTGAAAAGATTATTGCTGATACTGGTATTGACGATATTTCATATACAGTAAAAAATAGAAGTTATTTTGCAAATTCAGCAGAAAACATTGCCAATGGTATACAAACTATAATTAGAGATGAAGATATTAATATTATTCTCATCACTAAAAGCCGTAAAACATTTTTTCAAAACCTATTTTCTGAAAATATTGTTAAAGAAATGGCTATGGGTATTGTCATTCCAAATTTCTTTGGCAGAACTGACGCTAAAGGATAAATTCCTAAACAGACTACACCGAAACGAGGAAATGTTAGTTTTATTATACATGCTTTTATTTGAGAATAATAATCATCTCATAATTGCGCCTAATAGACTACAACGCATTAAACATGTAGCTTATTACCTACACAAATACGATAATCAGTTATAAATTTATGCTAAAAAACAATATTGGCAACATTATTGCCAACACCACAATAAGTTTTAAAAACAACTTTAAATTAAAATCAAATTTAGATAAACATGAAGATTAATTTTAAAAAAACTGGTTTACTTGTCACTGCAGGATTGTTAACATCCGCTTCATTCGCACAAAATGCAAAAGTTGGCTCTATTGAGGGTACTACTCCCCTTGGATCATCTTCTCAATATAGAACTTGGTCCATTGGTATAGGTGCAGGTCTTTTAAATCAATCTAATATTTTTGGTTTCAACCGTAAAGGTTACGATGATTTAGATCATAACTTAGGATACTCTGCATACATTAAGAAACAAATATCTCCTTCTTTCGGATTTAAGGCTTCTTATTTAGGTGGTAAAGTTGGTGGTGCTTATAAAGATGGTAGTGCTAGTTACGAAACAAAAACACCATGGTCTGCAGCTTTATCTGGAGAGTGGACAATGGCGAATTCAAACTGGAGATTTTTCAATAGCTTCATCAAGCCTTATTTCTCAGTAGGTTTAGGAGTATTGAATTTCGAACCAACAGTAACCACTGGTACAACTGCTACTACACAAGAATCTCAGTCAAAATTATTCGTTCCTGCTGATTTCGGATTTAAATTTGCAATTGCTAAAGGTATCAACTTGGATTTAGGTTACCAATTGAACTGGGCTAATCAAGATTTTGATGGTGCTAATACAGGTACGTACAAAAACGATTTATTCTCATATGCACATGCTGGTTTAGAATTTGCTTTAGGAAATTCTTCAAAACCTGCATTAAACAATTCAAATCCAGTAGCTACATTAGTGAACGATTATAACGGTAAATATGATGAGTTAAAAGCACAACGTGATGCGTTAGAGGCTTCTAACAAAGCATTGCAATCAAAAGTTGAAGCGTTAAATGCTGATTTACAAGATGATGATGGTGATGGTGTTGCGAATAAATTTGACAAATGTCCTGGTACACCTGCTGGATCTGTAGTTGATGGTGCTGGATGTCCTATCAAAGTTAAAAACGAAACTAAAGTTATCGAAAAAGTAATGGTAACAGAAGCTGACAGAAAAACTGTTGATGAAGCTATCAAAAACTTAGAATTCGAAACTAGCAAATCAGTTATTCGTCCTAGTTCTTACGGTTCATTGGATAAAGTAGCAGCGTTGTTAATTGACAAAAACTTCAGCTTAAAATTAGCTGGACATACCGATAACACAGGTTCTCAACAATTAAACTTAAGATTATCCAAAGAGCGCGCTGAAGCAGTGAAAGCTTATTTAGTATCTAAGGGAGCTAATGCTTCTCGTATAGAAGCTACTGGTTACGGACCGAACCAACCTATTGCATCAAACAAAACTGCAGAAGGTCGTCAACAAAACCGTCGTGTAGAATTCACATTATATTAGTAGATAATATCATATAAATAAAAAACGGGATACTCTTTTGAGTATCCCGTTTTTTATTTATCCTTGAATTTATTTTTATCTTTCGAAAAAATACTACTACTGCATTACCTTGAAAGAAGCGGAAAAATAATCTTTTTAACAACTTCGCGTTAAAACTTAGGAGTCGATATCTACTTATTTGTCATTCAAAAAACACATTATATCAAATACTTAGGTTAAAAATTAGTTTGGTAAATATTATTTACTTACCTTTGCATCGCCTTAGGCAATAGAGCCTATTGTATAAATTAATTCATGAACCCATTTTTAGAACTGGGAATCCGTGAGGAAATTGTTAATGCCATCTCAGAATTAGGTTTTGAAAAACCTTCTGAAATTCAGGAAAAAGCCATTCCTGTTTTATTGACTGGTAACGACGATTTTGTCGGATTAGCCCAAACCGGCACAGGTAAGACAGCAGCATTTGGTCTTCCATTATTACAGCAATTAGACTTTTCTCAGAAACATCCTCAAGCGTTGGTATTATGTCCAACACGTGAGCTTTGTTTGCAAATCTCGAAAGATATAGAAAGATATGCTAAAAACCTCGACAACGCACATGTTGTTGCTGTTTATGGAGGTGCAAATATTAGTGACCAACTACGTCAAATCAGACGTGGCGTGCAAATTGTAGTAGCGACCCCAGGTCGTATGTTAGATATCATTGGCCGTAATGCGATTGATTTCTCTCAAGTAAAATATGTTGTGTTAGATGAAGCAGATGAAATGCTTAACATGGGCTTCAAAGAAGACATCAACAACATTTTGTCAGAAACTCCTGACACTAAAAAAACATGGTTATTCTCAGCGACCATGCCTACAGAAGTTCGTCGTATCGCCAAAAACTATATGACTGATCCTGTAGAAATGACTGTAGGAACAAAAAATACAGGTAATGCAAATATTGAGCATCAATATTATTTGATTAGAGCTAAAGACAAATATGCTGCTTTCAAACGTATTGTAGATTCAAACCCTGATATCTTTGGTATCGTATTTTGTCGTACAAAAATTGAAACGCAAGAAATTGCAGAATCTTTAATTAAAGATGGTTACAATGCAGATTCACTACACGGAGATTTATCTCAACAACAACGTGATAAAGTGATGAAACGTTACCGTGACCGTAGTTTACAATTATTAATTGCTACTGACGTTGCGGCGCGTGGTATTGATGTAAACGACGTAACTCACGTGATTAACTTCTCTTTACCTGATGAAATTGAAAACTATACGCACCGTTCAGGCCGTACAGCCCGCGCAGGTAAAACTGGTATTTCAATCTCGTTGATCAACATTAAAGAACAAAGTAAAATTCGTCAACTTGAAAAAGTTATCGGAAAACAATTTGAACGTAAACAAGTTCCTCAAGGATCTGATGTTGTTGAAAAACAATTATTAACGATCATCAATAAAGTTCAGAATGTAGAAGTTAATGAGGATCAAATCAATCAATTCTTACCAGCTATTATGGAAGGTTTTGAATCGTTATCGAAAGAGGATATCGTAAAAAGGTTTGCTTCATTAGAATTCAATAGATTCTTAGATTATTACAAAGGGGCTCATGATTTAAATATCGAAGCACGTGATATCAGCAGCAATGGCCGCGAACGTGGCGAAAGAGGCGAGCGTGGTGAAAGAGGAGAACGTGGTAGTTCAAAAGGATACACACGTTTATTCATGAACTTAGGTTCTGTAGATGAATTCAGTCGTGGAGACATGTTGGGATTTATTTGTAACAACGCTAAAATTTCTGGAAAATCAATTGGTAAAATTGATTTAAAGGGAGTATTTACTTTCTTCGAAGTAGAAGATGCTGAAGTAAGTAAAGTATTCGAAGGATTCAAAGAAGTTGATTTCAACGGACGTAATGTTCGTATCGAAGTTTCTGGAGATGGAAAAAGTGAAAACCGTGGCGGTGGAAACAGAAGTCGCAGTGGTGGTGGTGAACGCAGAAGCTTTGGTGGTGGTGAAAGACGTGAAGGTGGATACCGTGGTGGAGATCGCAGAAACAGCGGTGGTGGTGAAAGACGTGAGGGTGGATTCCGTGGTGGAGATCGCAGAGAAGGTAACGGTGGTGGTTTTAGAGACTTTTCTGGAAAAAGAAAAGAATCTAAAAGCAAATACTAATTCTTTTTAGAATATAAGATAAAGGGGCTATTTTCAAAAATGGCCCCTTTTTTATGTCCTTTATTTTATCTTTCTTACACATTTCTTTCTATTTTAAATAATCCAACACGCTAATAATAGTAGAAGACTAGAACTTGATCCTATTTTTCTAAGGGGAATGAGTCCTGTAAAATGAACAAATATAGCATTGATAACCAGGGTAACGAAATTCCTAAAATATCCGGTTCACAGAGGTGGATAGGAAAAATGTAACATGAAATTCATGAATTAGAAGAACGTCTTCATGATAACACAGGAATCGGAATTACAGAACACAGAAAAAGGAGTAAAATTACTCCTTTCTATATTTATTAAAATAATTAGTTAATACTATTTGATACGTTGGCGTATCGCTTCATATAAAACGACAGCAGCGGAAACGGAGACGTTTAAAGAACCAATTTCTCCAAACATGGGAATTTTTGCTAAATGATCCGCAATACGAATTAAATCGTCAGAAACACCCACATCTTCAGCTCCCATAATAATACAAGTCGGGACTGTATAATCCACATCATAAATACTATCTTTTGTCTTTTCTGTACTTACAACCAATTGAATGCCCGATTCAATTAGAAATTTAGCAACTTTAGACAAGCTCTCATGACGACAAACAGGAATTTTATATAAGGCTCCTGCTGATGTTTTAATTGCGTCTGGATTGATCTCTGCGGAACCTTTTTTAGGAACAATAATCGCATGAACACCTGAACATTCTGCAGTACGTGCTATCGCACCAAGATTACGAACATCGGTAACACCATCCAATATTAAGAATAAGGGTACCTCCCCTTTTTCATATATTTCAGGAACAATATCTTCAATTTTTTGGTAAGTAATAGGAGAAATAATGGCAATAACACCTTGGTGATTTTTTCGTGTGATACGATTTAACTTTTCAATAGGTACTTGTTGAAACCCAATTTCATGTTCTTTTAAAAGTGCTTTCAATTCTAAAAATAAACTTCCTCCTAAACCTCTTTGCACAAATAATGATTCTATTTCTTTACCACTATCTATTGCTTCTATAACGGCACGAATACCGAAAACCATTTGATTAGTTTCTCTTCTATCAGGTGATCGATCGTGTCTTTGAAAATTTTGCATGCTTTGTATGAATTAAGATTTGGTTTTATTGTATTGCCTAATACCAATTTGAAAGGCAAAGATACGAAAAGAAAAGTGGCTTATTGCAAGAAAAGATAACGGATCCTTAGCTCAGTCCTAAATTTAAATCTTTTCGAAGTGTTTCCAAAAGTGGATTCTTTTGAACCATAGCTTGATATTTTTCTTGTGATGTATAAGGTTTACGCAGGACATCGTGTTCCATCACAATACCCGTTAAATCTAAGGAAAAATTGCGTAATGTTGGACGTAGATAGTTCAACAAATCAATTTTTGCCGTATTTAATACATCCATTTGAACCATATTCTCGACATCGACTTTTATTTGATTGCCATCTAATTTTGGCGTGACGGCAGTCATCAAGGTATATAAATTGATTTTATTTTCTTTCTTAATCTTAGCGGCTAAGATGTTCCAAACTTGAAGAAACTGTTCAAAAGATACCGTTTCTTCTTCTGCTCCTCTAATTAAACTAGGTCCATCATCATCAGCTTCTTCCGATTTAGAATCGAAGATAGCGTTCAGATCAGGCAATGCTGGTATGGAACTTTTTACTGCACCCCACCCTCCTTTTTTTACTTTTGGAGGCAAGTTTGCTGGTTCAGCTATTTTAGATTGTTCTTTTAAAGGAGTTGTATGTAGATTGGCGTGATTATTTTCTTCAGTAGGATTCTTCAGAACTGGTATAGAAGGGATAACAGCAGGAATCGCTGTCGCATCACTTTGTGCTATACTAGAGTGTTTTTTTTTTAATGCCTCCGCGGTATTTGGAATCTGAATAGAACCTAGCTGGCTCAACTTAATGGCACTAGACAAATGGCACATTTTTAATAATGCCAATTCTACTTGAAGTCGTTGGTTTTTACTTGTTTTATAATTGATCTCGCATTGATTTGAGATATTCAAGGCAGATAATAATAATCCTGTTGAAGCCTTTTGAGCTTGCTCCAGATACTGAGCACGAATACGTTCACTTACTTCCAATAATTTTAAAGTAGTAGATTCCTTCGCTACTAATAAGTTTCTTAGATGTGATGCCAATCCAGAAATAAAATGACTACCATCAAATCCATTATTCAAAATATCATTCAGAATCAATAAAGCTTGCGCTGGATTTTCTTCCAAGATAGCTTGTGTCAATTTGAAAAAATAGTCATAATCTAAAATATTCAAATTGTCAATAACCGCTTGATAAGTTACTTTTTTGTTTGAAAAACTAACGATTTGGTCAAACATCGAGAGTGCGTCTCGCAATCCACCATCAGCTTTTTGAGCAATGATATGAAGCCCATCTTGGTCATATTGGATATTTTCATTATTCGCAATATGACTCAAATGAGTGGCCATATCTTCTACCCGAATACGATTAAAATCAAATATCTGACAACGCGATAAAATCGTTGGTAAAATTTTATGTTTCTCCGTAGTTGCCAAAATAAAGATCGCATAGGTGGGTGGTTCTTCTAATGTTTTCAGAAAAGCATTGAAAGCTTGTTGAGAAAGCATATGCACCTCATCTATAATATAGATTTTATACTTACCAACTTGAGGGGGGATTCGAACTTGATCGATAAGACTACGAATATCATCGACTGAATTATTAGATGCGGCATCTAATTCGTGGATACTAAATGAATTGCCATTCTGAAAAGATTTGCAGCTATCACATTCACCACAAGCCTCACTTTGAGCAGAAATATGTTCACAATTTATTGTTTTTGCCAAGATACGAGCACAAGTTGTTTTACCAACACCTCTTGGTCCACAGAATAAAAATGCTTGTGCCAACTGATTGTTGTGAATCGCATTTTTTAGGGTACCCGTGATGTGTTGCTGACCAACAACCGATTCAAAGGTGATCGGACGATATTTACGGGCAGAAACAATAAAATTTTCCATTGTACGAAGATACGAATTTTGCGAGTGCACTGCAAAACAAAAAGGAGCAAATCTGATAATAGCGCTTATAAAAAAATAGCTCCATTAATATATGGAGCTACTCAGTTATAAAAAGAAATTTTAATTAATCTTGTTTTGGTTCTAAAACACGCCAAACAACTGCCGCTACTACTGCTCCTACAATAGGTGCTACAATAAACAACCACAATTGAGAAAGTGCTTGTCCTCCTGCTAATATAGCTGGACCAAAACTACGTGCTGGATTGACAGATGTTCCAGTGATAGGAATGGCAACTAAGTGAATCAATACTAAGGTAAGACCTATCGCTAATCCTGCCATAGTACCATTACCAACTTTAGAAGTAGTCGCTAGGATCACAAATAAGAAAAGAAATGTCAAAACTGCTTCTGTTAAAAAAGCTGCTGTAACACCATATTCATTCTGATACCCTTTACCCCATCCATTCGAACCATATGCCCACTCACCAGCAGTAAAGCCGGCTAATTGTCCTCCTAAAATTTGTTGCAAAACAAAAGCACCTAGTAATGCGCCTATAAATTGTGCAACGATATAAACAGCAGCATCTTTCGCAGAAATTTTTCCTGCAACTAATACACCAATAGTCACTGCAGGATTAATATGACAACCGCTAATTCCTCCAATTGCATAAGCAAAAACAACAACTGAGAGACCAAATGCAAGTGAGATACCTAACAAACCTAATCCTGAAAGACCGCCTAAAGTAGTTGCCCCGGCTACTGCAGCCGCTCCACAACCAAATAATACCAAACCAAATGTCCCAATTAGTTCGGCAACGAATTTTGTAGAAGTTTTTATTTCCATTTCAATGTTTATTAATATATCGCGAATAGCATCAAATATCTTGCCTCATTTAATTATTTTCTTATAAAGAAGAAAAAAAAGCAGAGATTAGTTGACAAAATTTTCCTCACAATATCTATAATTTATAGACCAAAAAACCCAAAGTCATCTATCTGTAAGAAATCTCTTTTCTATTCTTTAATATGTTAATTTTAAGTATCTTTAATATTAAGAAAATGTTAACAAATTGAAATTCAATAAATTCTATATCGCACATTATCTGATCGCTTTGATGTTTATATTGATACATCAACAACAATCTTATGCGCAAAATTATAAAATTGATTTTTACAATTCTTCTTTTGACTTTTCAGCTGATTCTACATTTTTGGTCAATTTTCCTTCAGACATAAATGAAGCACATGTATTAGATTTTTATGATAAAATAAAAGTAAGTAACTATAAACCGATTATAAATGCATTGCTCAATTATAAACAAAAATATCAACTCAATGATTGGATCTATTATCAGCTGATAAGAAAAACTGCACAAGAACTGAGTCCAAAAGAGCTTAATTATGGTCGTTATACGCTTTACAAATGGTTCTTATTATGTCAATCTGGATATGATGCACGCTTAGCAATTGGCAATAATCAAATTATATTTTACATCAAGAATCATGAAGATATTGCAGATATTCCATTTTTCAATGTTGATGGCAATCAATATACCTGTTTGAATTACCATGATTACGGTAAGCTTTTTAAAAGAGATGGCACGTATATACCACTTCAATTAAAGATAGATAATGCCGTTCATGACTTTAGTTATAAAGTAACGCATATGCCTGATTTTAGTCCTCAAAATTATGTAAATAAGAAAATCGACTTTAAGTACAATGAAAAATTATATCACTTTAAGGTGAAACTAAACAATGAGGTTAATAAAATTTTTGCGAATTATCCTGGGGTAGATTTCGAAACTTACTTCAATATTCCATTAAGTAAAGAAACATATGAAACGTTAATACCTGTATTAAAAGAAAATTTAAAAGGCATGCATGTGATCAAAGGGGTCGATTATTTGATGAGATTTACACGCTATGCTTTCTTGTACGAAAATGATGATATTAATTTTGGGAAAGAGAAGAGATTATCTCCTGAACAAACGTTAAACAATCAGTACAGTGATTGTGATGATCGTGCTGCTTTGTTTTTTTATTTGGTAAAAGAAATATATAATCTTCCGATGATAACTTTATTATACCCTACGCATATTACGATGGCTGTACAGTTTGAGAAGCCTATTGGAGATGCAATTTTGTATAATGGTAAGTATTATTCACTATGCGAACCAACACCTCAGAAGCAGAACTTAGCGATTGGACAACTCGCAGATAAATTGAAAAACGAATCCTATCAGATTGTGTATCACTATGAACCTCAGTAATCCATACGCTATTTGGTAAAAATTAAAATAGATAACGATTATGTTTTGTATTTATTCATCAGAATTATTTTTCTTTCCATATTGTTATCAACTATCAATTAGGAATATGCTTAGATCAGAATTTTTCTAATTCTTGAACAAAAAATAAAAGATAACCATTCATGGGAATATGATGGCTACCTTTTATTTTTATCTGCTCTTACAGTTTCTATCGAAAAACCTCTTCATACAAATCCTATTTAAGCGAACAACATGTAATTTTAGTAATAGAGCAGGCCTGCAAATATCTAATTCTATAAAATTAAAGTTGTTTTATCAAGTCTAAAAAGGCTTTATATTCCCCCTCTTTATTCGCTATGGACAATTTATTGATCTGATCATTATTTTTAATGGTGATCAGGTAGTCTTCACCATCTAAACAACGAGCACATTCTTGAATGTTGGTATCTAAAAGCGCTTTCGAAAGAATAAAATCATTTAACTTTTTAAAAAGATCCGCATTTGTTTTATAACTCTTTGTATGATTATCAACATCAGGTTGACAATTGCTTTTCAACGACTGTTTCTCTGTCTTTTCTTTATTTACCGTTACTTTAAATGAACTTCCGCACCAGCCAGAGATAGCTTCAGCTTCAACTTGTAATCCATCTAAAGATGTTGCATTTACATTACTTTTTTTACAGGATGTAAATAGTAAGGCAATTATGCAAGTCGCAACAATATATACTCTTTTTATCATAATGTTAGATATTGATGAAAACGTTACAAATCAATGGATTTCTACATGCAAAAAAAGCCTCATTTTACATGAGGCTTTTCTTTTTTGTTATATTCTTTATTTAACAACACCCGGTGTTGTATAAGGTAAGCCTTGAGGGTCAAAATGAGCCCAACTTGTGGTCCAATCTGTTGTTCCAAAAGCGCCTTTATAAGCTACTTTTTCAAAGAAAGACCCACTAACTTTGCTATTCGTAAACAATGCTCCTGCAGCTGCAACTGAACCTGTTGATAACGTAAAGTCAGGCCTTGCAACAGTAGCTGAAAAGTCAGCACCATAAGCATACGGAGCGACAAATAATGATCCAGCGAATTTAGTTTTATCAATGATATTACTAGCTTTTAATAAATCACTTACAGCCACTTCATTTTTTGATGAACTAACCTTAATATCGGTATTTTTTGATCCGTATACAAGATTATTTGAAAAAACAGCACTCATGGTAAGGAAGTTATTCGAAGTTGCATCCGCAGTAACTACTTTCGTATCATCTATATATACACCTGCTAATGGAAAGCCTGATATCACTGAATTCAGAATACTTAGAGATGAATTACGACGAATTTGACTACCATGTTGATAATTAGCATTGAATGATCCGCCATCTTTTTGAAGAGGTCCTAAAATCGTCACATTTGAGAATACAGCAGATGTTTTGGGTGTTTGATCAGTACCTGTTCCATTGTTATCAGATTCAAATCCATTGGATCCTGATTGATCTGCAACTGTAGAAACACGTTGAGCTAATGCAAACTGTACATTTCCAGAATATCCAAAATCTGTATCAAAGTCATCATCCCAAGTGCCAACAGCCAATAGATGTTTTGCATTTACTGTACCACCAAACCACTCAAATGCATCATCTCCTGAACGATATACTTGAATATAGTCTAATGTCGTACCATTTCCAACTCCTCCTAAGGTTAAACCATTTATTTCATTATCAACAGAGTAAGCAATACCTGCATATTCAATACGCACGTATTTCATTACACCTGAATTATCAGCTGCATCCGTACCCCCATAATAGATATATGCTTTTTCATCTTTTCCTTGAGGAACCACAAGTCCACCTTCTATTTTCACATCTGTTCCTGTGTTAACTATTGATTTTCCTAATAAAATCACACCTCCCCAATCTCCTTGGGAACGAGCTCCTGCAGCTAATGCAGAAGTAAATACAATTGGTTTTTCTGCTGTACCCGTTGCATTTATTTTAGAGCCTCTTGTTATGGTTAAAGTTGCTTTAGAAGCTTTATCACCTTTGATAATTGTACCCGGTTCAATCGTTAATGTAGCCCCGTTACTAACATATACAAAACCTTTTAATAAATAGATTTTATCAGCTTTCCAAGTCGTATTTGTTGTAATCTCACCAGTAACCACAACGACATCTTTATCGGCTGGATTTGTAGGTGTTTCTGTATCATCACCGTCATCCGTAATTGTCGTTTCCTTACAAGCTCCAGCAGTTAATAAAGCTGCTAATGACAAGAATAAAAATCTTTTTTTCATTTTTTCAAGTTTTAATTTTTTTACAAATAAATTGTTTCAAGATGACTTAAAAATTAAGCCTTTGTTAAATGTGTATTATTAAATTAGAATGTATAATTAAATGATAATGAAATGTTTGATCCCGTTTTATACTTATAAAGTGTCTCATTAGATTTGTTGAGAGGTTTATTATCGAAATATACGTTCACAGGATTATTTAAGATATCACTTGCGCTTAATTTAACTTCACCTTTGCTCTTTAATACTTTATATCCGATCTGTGCATCCAAGATATCTCTAGGTGCTTCCCAAGCACTTGTAAAAGTTTGCCCTCCAGCTTGTGCAATGCGTTTACCAATACGGTTATATAGTAGGTTTACATTTAATTTATTATCTAAAGCATTGTGCTGTAAACCAGCATTGATGACATAGGGAGATTGTCCTACCATAGGTCGTGTTTTTTCAATGTAAGTTTGATCAGTTGGATTATTAACTTTTGAATGTACCAAAGACAAATTCACATAAGCAGTCGTATTTGCAAAAAATTGATCATCAGCTATAAAGCTTAGTTTTTTTCTTGCTTCGATCTCTGCTCCGTATAAATTAGCTTTAGGTGTATTTCCATTGGAAACATCTACAGTAGAGTTTACATCATATCGAAATGGTTCAATTGCATCTGTAAATTGCTTATAAAAAGCAGATATAGAGAAAATCTCTCCTGCTGATGGATAAATCTCGAATCTTAAATCTCCATTATTAATCGAACTTCTTTTCAAATTGACATTTCCGGAAATCATACCTAATTGCTCGAAATCATAAAAGCTAAAAGGTGCTAATTCTCTAAACTCAGGTCTTGCCACTGTACGGTAATAAGAAGCTCTTAAATTAGACTTTGTCGTTAGATTATAGGTCAAATTAACTGAAGGTAAGAAATCTAATTTTTTATCATCAACTACTCGCTCTGGAATATTTACTTGAACATTATAATTTTCTAAACGTAAACCATATACTATTCTCAATTTGTCATTAAACTTTTGATCTAACATTGCATAGCCAAATGATGTTAACGAGTTTGCATCATATTGATCACCAGGCATTATTATCTCAGCATATTTGAAATAATTTTTATCAATTAATGTTGTTGAGAAGATTTTATCTGGTGTTAACTGTCTAATTTCATTTTGAGTTTCTGGATCGATTGCTGTTGCATTTAATTCAAAGCCAACAAAACGAGCATCAAAATTTCTCTTTCTATAATTTGCTCCCGCTCCTACTTTTAATGTTGAAGGCGCAGCTAAGAAATTAAATGGTGAACTATAACTGGCTTCTCCTGAAAACACATTTTCATCCAATTTTGAAAATAAACGAGTATTATCTTTTCCAGGACTTGTAATATTCGCTAAATAGGGAACAGATGAGTCATCTTTACTATCGATATTCTTCGCATAATTAATCTTCATTTGATTGGGTTGATTATTCAGAATATTACTCCAAGAAGCTGTCCATTTCACTTTATCATTCTTTTCGCTCAAGATATGCTCTCCTTCTAGTGTACTTTTGAATAATGATTTTTGCATTAAATCATAAGCATAAAATTTATTATCGCTACTTGTTCCGACATTTGTACCTCTTCTTTCTGTATAAGTATTGTCATAAGAACGATTGTACAAATTTTTGAACGTGATCTTATTTTTACCAAACGTATATCCAAAGTTTGCTAACGCACCCAAATTTGTCGAAAATTTATATTGATTATCTGTATAATCGTATTGATACCACTGACGTTTTATATCCGACAGAATATTCTGAGAATTACGATAAGTAACAGCGAACAATGATCCGAAGCGATTATTATTATCATATTGTTTTACATTTCCAACACTAAATTGATAGTTTTGAGAAGGTAAAGCAGACGTGTTTTTAATTGCAAAATCATTTGGAAGAGATTTTAATGTTAATCTATTCCATTTTGAAGAAAGCCCAGCAGCAACTGTCTCTCGACTTGGGAAATTAGTCGCTAAATTATTCGATCCATCATCAAAACCTGCATAATTTTGAAAATTACGTTTTGTTCCTAAAAAGTCTTTAAATGTTGAAGCTGTATTGATGCCATATCCAAGTCCAAAAGAAATAAAGTTTTTATCTGGTATGTCTTTCGTTGTAATTTGAACTGCTCCTCCAGCAAAATCTGCAGGTAAATCAGGGGTAGCTGTTTTTGAAATTGTAATCTTATCAATAAGGCTTGAAGGAATTATATCAAATGAAAACGCTCGACGATTAGCCTCAGTACTAGGCAATACAGATCCGTCCAACATAGCGGTATTGTAACGATCGCTTAGTCCTCTAACAATCACGAATTTATTATCTTGAATCGTTGTTCCACTAACACGTCTCAATGCTTCTGATGTATTTTTATCCGGAGATCTTCTGATCTGCTCACTAGAAATACCATCTGAAATCAAAGCACTATTTTTTTGCTGTGCATATAATGCACCTATAGATTCTTTTTTATAGCTACCCGTTACCACGACTTGGTCCAGTACCTTAGAATCTGAATTTTCTAAAATGATATCTAAATTGGTAATATCGTCCTTTTTAACTTCCACATCTGTTATTTGCTTTGTTGCATAACCGATATACGAATATTCAACTTTGTAGGTTCCTGGAACCAAATTCTGAATACCATATTTACCTGACACATCAGAACTACTACCTTTGCTTGTTCCAATTACGCGTACTGTAACTCCACTTATCGTTTCACCTGATTGTTTGTTTGTGATAACACCAACAATACTGCCTGATCCTTGGGCAAACACAACTACACTAACAATTACCATTAGTAATGTTAAAAGTGCATTTTTAAGATTAACTTGTGATTTCAATTTATTTGCTTTTTGTTTCTGCAAATCTATTACCGTAGTATTATCTCTATATTAGATTAGGATTACCATTATATTAGCGTCGTATTAATAAATTGTTAACAACCACCTCTCTGTAGCCTGAGCGTGTTTTCATAGATTAACAAAAGATTAACAGGTAAAATGTTAAGAAACGAACTACTTAATACTTAAGAAACATAGGATGTAATAATGTCATAACAATTCTAGTTATATGCAAGAATTAGGTTAAATTTATCATTTGAATGAATGATCATACGATGCAGACGAATTATATAGTAGAAACGCAAGAACTTTCCTTCCAATATAAAGGTAGCTTACCGATTCAATTTCCTCCTATTCTTGTTCAAAAAGGACAGCATAGTCTTCTCTTAGGAGATTCAGGAACAGGAAAAACGACTTTACTCCATCTGTTGGGGGGACTCTCGAAGCCTAATCAAGGAAAGGTCATCATTAGTCAGGAAGATATTTACTATTTAAATTCTTCAAGATTAGACCAATTTCGGTCACAACATATTGGCTTCATCTTTCAAGAAGCACATTTATTGAAAAACCTAACGATTCTTGAAAACATTAAATTAGCACAATCCCTTGCTAAAAAAAGGATAGATACAACGGAAATATTAAACGTGTTAGATCGCCTTCAATTAGCGGACAAAGCAAATGCTTATCCCAATGAATTGAGTAGAGGACAATTGCAACGTGCAGCTATTGCTCGCGCTGTTATCAATAAGCCAGTTCTTTTAATTGCTGATGAACCCACAGCTTCTTTAGACGATCGAAATACAGAACGTGTTTTATCCTTATTAATGGAAATCGCTAATCAACAAGGAGCCACACTCTTAATTGCTACCCATGATAAAAGAATTAAAAATAGCTTCTCCAATACCTACGACCTAAACTTCATCAATCCTAAATAAAAAATAGTATGAATACCATTCAATTAGTCTGGAAAAACATCAGTAAACAAACAGGATCGACAGTACTCAGTATTTTACTCACTGCTTTTGGTGTAGCGATATTATGTGTCCTATCGATTACCAGTGATAGTTTTGAAAAACAACTTGAAAATAATAGTAAACATATTGATTTAGTAATTGGGGCCAAAGGGAGTCCATTACAGTTGATATTATCTAGTGTTTATCACATCGATAACCCGACAGGGAATATCCCTCTAGTGGAAGCTGAAAAAATACAACATAACCCATTGGTTAAATTAGCAGTACCTGTATCTTTAGGAGATAATTATAAAGGGCACCGCATCGTGGGTACGGATACTAGTTTTCTTACACTCTATGAAACCAAAGTTGAACGAGGTAAATTGTTTCAAAAAGACTTCGACGTGGTTATTGGAACCGACGTTGCACGCAAACAAAATCTTAAAATTGGTGATCAGATCCATAGTTCTCATGGACTGAGCAAAGATGGTCATAGCCACGACGAGCACCCCTTCACGATTGTTGGTATATTAAAACATAATGATAATATTACAGATAATTTAATCTTAACAAGTTTAGCGAGTGTTTGGGATGTTCATGGTATTGCGCATACAGATGATCATCAAACGACATTAACTCCGAAAGAAATAGAAGCGAAAGAAGACCTAGAAGAGACAAGAGATGCCTACCTCCATCATCATGGAGAAATAGTAGATGAAGAACATGATCATACACATGAAACTCCACAAGAAGGAGAAGTTATTGTGAAATCAATCGGTGCAGACATGATACAGTCCTCAGGTTTAGAAATTACCGCATTATTAGTACAATACCAATCACCTGCTGCTATCGCTATATTGCCGAGATACATCGCCCAAAACACCCAAATGCAGGCAGCCTCCCCTGCTATGGAAAGTACACGTTTATTTTCTTTATTAGGCGTAGGGATTGATTCATTGAAAATACTGGCTTATATCATTATGGCCATTGCTGGATTAAGTGTTTTCATAAGCCTTTATACGGCTTTAAAACAGCGTAAGTATGACCTAGCAGTCATGCGTACATTAGGAGCTTCCAAGTTGAAATTGTTTTCATTAGTGATCTTGGAAGGCTTAGTAATTACAGTAATAGGCGGTTTTATAGGTCTCATTATCGCACATATTGTACTTTACTATATCAGTTTACAAACAAGTCAAAGTGCCGATTTTATAAGCGCTTTTAAACTTAATCCATCAGAACTAGTCTTTATTCTATTAGCTTGTCTTATAGGTATCTTTTCGGCTTTGATTCCTGCTATTAAAGCATACAAGACGACTATATCGCATATTTTATCGAACAATTAATATATAATGAAAAAAATATTCACATTCTTTAGTTTACTATTGATCATCAGCTTTACTGCGAGTGCACAAATCGGTCGTGATCCAAATGTACCTGACCATACCTCAATGATGAATAAAACATGGGAAGCTATTGACAAGATGGCTTACAAAGTTTCTTACAATGGAAGTAAAAAGGTTTATACACCTTTTTATCCAACAGAACTGAAATCTTTAGAAAATAAAATTGTTGAGATCCCTGGTTATATGGTGCCATTAACAAGTGGAAGAACACATAAAAATTTTATGATTTCAGTATTACCAGTAGCACAATGTATGTTTTGTGGATCTAACGGAATTCCTCCAATGGTAGAAGTTTTTATAAAGGGAGATGCCATTAAATTTACAGAAGATCCTGTGAAGCTAAAAGGAAAAATGGTTTTTAATAAAGATCCTTTAAAAGGTAATTCAGAAATCATGATTACAGATGCTGTTATCATTAAATAATGCCAACAACCAAGCTATGTGGCAAGAGGCATAAACTCAGCGTTTTCAAGATCCTTCTTCAAAGGACAATTTCAAAGAATTAAACGATAGAGCATAAAAAAAACCACTTTTGAAAAGTGGTTTTTTTATGCTCTATTTAGTAGTGAAACTTCCATACAGGAAGTTAAAGCTGCAGTTTCGGTTCTTAATCGAGCCTCTCCCAAAGAGATCGGTTGATAGCCCATTTTTAGAGCCTGTTCAATTTCTGTTGTTGAAAAATCTCCTTCTGGACCAATCAGTACAATATAAGTCTTTTTAGGTGTCAAAACTTGATTTAAATATTTCTTTTCACTATCGGTACAATGTGCTATTGTTTTAATAGCATTTGTATTTTCTTGCTGTTTGCAGAACTCATTAAAGCTAATAGCGGGGTTCAATTTGGGGATATAAGCTTTTAATGATTGTTTTATTGCTGAAATGATCACTTTATTCAGGCGATCCAATTTAACCTCTTTTCGTTCTGAATGTTCACATATCAAGGGAGTAATTTCTTGAATACCAATTTCAGTAGCCTTTTCTAAAAACCATTCAAAACGGTCTATATTTTTAGTTGGTGCTACTGCAATATGCAAATGATAGGAAGACTGTTGATAGTTTTCCTGTACATTTAAAATCGTTAAAACAGTTCTTTTAGGATGAGGATCTAAAATTTCTGCTTCATACAATCCACCACGGCCATCCATTAAGTGAACCCCATCTCCTACTTGAAGGCGAAGAACACGAATGGCATGCTTACTTTCTTCTTCACTTAAGATGAAATTCTTAAAATCGGGTTTAATCTCTTCTGTAAAAAAAAGTTGCATAGGTATTAATCATCTTGATCGTCATTCATAGATTCTACCAATTCCAATTTCACAAATTCAATATTCTGTTGTGTCTTACGAATAATGGTAAATGTATATCCAAATACTTCTTTATACTCCCCTACTTCTGGAATTTTATCAAAGAAATCACTCACCAATCCCGAAACAGTATCATAATCTTGACTCTCTGGTAATTCTAATGGCAGGAATTCATTGACATCATGAATACTCGCACCAGCATCAACCATATATTCATTTTCAGAAATACGCTCCACTACTGGTGTTTCTTCATCATATTCATCTTGGATCTCACCAACAAGTTCTTCTACAATGTCTTCCAATGTGACCATACCAGCTGTTCCTCCAAATTCATCTAAAACAATCGCTAACTGAATTCTTTTCAATTGAAATTCAGCCATCAAATCATTTATTTTTTTCGTTTCAGGAATAAAGTAAGGTTTACGCATGATATCTTTCAACACTACTTCTTTACCTTTCATGACAATAGGCAGAATATCTTTGGTATGGACAATACCAACAATTTGATCTATACTATCTTCGTAAATAGGAATACGAGAATACCCTTCTTCGGTCACCATATTAATGAATTCTGTCGCTTCACAAGTTTCTTCGACTGCTACGATTTTAGTACGGGGAACCATAATATTTTTAACAATACGTTCGTTAAAATCGAACACATTCTTAATTAACTCATGTTCCGAAGTATCTAAAGCACCACTTTCTTTTCCTTTATCCAATAAATATTGTAGCTCCTCTGAGGAGTGCGAAGATTCACCACTATGTATATTAATACCTATTGCTTTAAGTAATAAATTAGCAAAGCCATTCAAAACCCAAATAAATGGTCTTAACACATAATAGAAGATTTGCAATGGAATCGCAATCTTCATGGTAGTAGCGACAGGTTTTTGTATAGCAATTGATTTAGGAGCTAATTCTCCAAAAACAATATGAAGTACGGTAATAATACTAAACGCTAAAATATGACCTAAGTTTTTGGACCAAGGTCCATTTAGCTCAATATTGAACAAACCGAAAAAGTTATGTACAATTTGTGTCATTACAGCTTCACCTACCCAACCTAGAGCAAGTGAGGCTAATGTAATACCTAATTGTGTTGCTGCCAAATAACCATCTAAATGCTCAGTAATATTTTTTGCAATTGCCGCAACTTTACTACCTGACTTAGCTTGCAATTCAATTTGTGATGCACGAACTTTCACAATAGCAAACTCTGCTGCTACGAAAAATCCATTTGCAAGTACTAGAAATAGCGTCCAAAATATATCAAGAGCCATTATGGGGTTTATTTGTTAACAAATTCTTTTTTGTACAATTCTATACTATCCAATAGAATTTGTTGTGCTTTCTTACGTCCTTGAACACCTTCAACAACAACATTCTTTTTCTCCAATGCTTTGTAACTTTCAAAGAATTGAACAATTTCTTTCATACTGTGAGGTGAAAGTTGCTCAATATCCGTAATATAGTTATAAACTGGATCATTTTTAGCTACTGCAATGATTTTATCATCTTGTTCACCGCCATCAACCATATTCATCACACCAATAATTTGTGCCTCTACTAAGGTTAAAGGAAGGATGTCAACCGAACAGATTACTAAAATATCCAATGGATCATGATCATCACAATACGTTTGTGGGATAAAGCCGTAATTTGCAGGATATACAACAGAAGAACTCAAAACACGGTCTAATAATAAAAGTCCTGTTTCTTTGTCTAATTCATATTTACCTTTTGAACCATTTGAAATTTCAATAATTGCATTTACTGAATTTGGCACATCAGTACCTGGAGATACTTGATGCCAAGGATTTTGTGTACTCATTGATTTACTGTATGTTTTGTTTGTTTTTATTTTCTTTCAATCTACGTCTAATTAACGTAATAACAATTGGTAAAAATGCAACTGCAATTAATCCAACGATGATATATTCTACATAATTGATAATCCAAGGGAATTCAATTCCTAAGAAATAACCAGATAGGGTTAATATTAGAACCCAAAGTAATGCTCCTGAAATATTAAAAATTACAAATTTTTTAAAGTCAAGTTTAACAACTCCGGCAAAAATAGGTGCAAAGGTACGGACAATAGGTACAAAACGACCAATAATTAGTGCTGTACCTCCATATTTATGATAAAACTCCTCTGCCATTATCACATATTTGCGTTTAAATATGAGACTATCCTTTCTTTTAAAGAGCATAGGCCCAGCTCGATAACCAAACCAATATCCTGCAAAATTCCCAAGAACTCCAGACCCGACTAATCCCACACATAAGGTAACGATATCAACTTGAATTTTATTTAAAGCACAAAATAATCCAGCTAAAAATAGCAAATAATCCCCCGGTAAAAAGAAACCAAAAAATAAACCTGTTTCAGCAAATACAATTAGTAAAACTAAATAAAAACCGCCAGAGCTTAGTAATTCCTCTGGGTTCAATAATTGTTGAAAAGACAACAAAAGATCTTGCATAATTTCTTTTTTATGTTCTTCACTTACTTCGTGAAAAATGCCATTTTGATATTATTGTTAATGATGACATTCCATATAGATATATTATTTCTATATAAGATTGCAAAGATATAATATATTATAGTCTTTTTTTGTATTTATATTTAAAATACTACTTTTAGATAAGGTTCATTTTGACTAATTATCAGCTGTAACATTGATAATTGATTCTCTAATTTTTTCAGAGGTTTCTGTTAATTCTTCATTCGTTAAAGACAATCTTGGTCCAGAGAAATTTAAATCTGAAACATTATTCAATGGCACTAAATGAATATGAGCATGCGCCACTTCCAATCCAATTACTGCGATTCCAATTTTTTTACAAGGAAAAACACGTTGAATACCTTGTGCAACAATTTTTGAAAAAACCCAAAGAGCCATATACTCGTCATCATTTATATCAAAGATATAGTCAGTCTCTCGTTTTGGAATAACTAAAACATGTCCTTTAGCCAAAGGGCTAAGATCTAAAAAAGCTAAAAAATCATTACTTTCTGCGACTTTATAAGCAGAAATTTCTCCCGACACTATTTTTGAAAAAATTGTAGACATATGCAATTTGTTTATAAACAAATATAAAAAAAGGCTGCATGTAATGCAACCTTAATATGTTTAGATAACGTTTTAATAACATGCGGTTATGGCAAAACCGCACATAACCGTTATATTTTATCTAGAAATTTCGATAATTTCGAATTCGATCTGACCAGCAGGAACATCTATTAAAGCAATATCGCCTTTTGATTTACCAAGTAAACCTTTAGCAATAGGTGACTTAACAGAAATCTTACCCAACTTCATATCCGCTTCTGTTTCGGAAACCAATTGATAAGTCATTTCAGCGCCATTTTTCTTATTTTTAATTTTTACGATAGATAATGCTAATACTTTTGATGTGTCTAATTTTGATTCATCAATCAATCGTGCTCCAGCTAATGTATTCTCCAAATTAGCGATTTTCGCTTCATGTAAACCTTGAGCTTCTTTTGCAGCATCATATTCTGCATTTTCAGACAAATCTCCTTTATCTCGAGCCTCAGCTATTGCATTGGAGATAAGAGATCTTCCTTCAGTCTTAAGATAGTGCAACTCTTCCTTGAGTTTTTGTAATCCCTCTGCGGTGTAATAAGTTACTTCTGCCATAATTATTATTGTTTATTTTATTTTTTCAAAATTCAAAAATGAAACAAGACCATGTTATCCTTGTCAGATAACATGGTCTCGCTCTATATATACGAAGATAAGAATTGTTTTTAACAAAACAAATTCAAACCTAAATTCATATTAATTATCTTCCTCATCAACAAATCGATAACCTAACCCTCTCACTGTCTGTAAATAATAAGGTTTATCTGGATTTTTCTCAATCTTTTTTCTCAATCTGACTACGTGCATATCCAATGTTCTCGTATTGACATTTGAACTATACCCCCACACGACCTCCATTAACTCTTCACGTGTAATTTCTTTGCCTACATTTTGTAAAAAGTGCAAGAGTATACGATTCTCCAATATAGTTAATTCGATTTTCTTACCGTCCCTTACAAGAGAATGGACATTTGGGTGATGCTCTGTTTGTCCGAAATGATAAACCTCGGGTGTATTTTTTGGTAAGAAGAAACGCACCTTATTTTCAATCATGGCGATTAACACATCCATATTAAAAGGTTTACTAATATAATCTGTAACACCAAAGCTATAAGCTTCGATCTTATCTATATCCTGTGACTTTGCAGTCATCATGATGACGATATTTTCAAATCCTGCTTTTCGAATTTGTTCACAGATTTCATTACCTTCTTTACCAGGTAACATCCAATCTAACAATACAACATCTGGTTTTTGCTCTAGAATTAGCTTTTCAGCCTCATTTCCATCTCCAGTTTGAACAACATTGTATCCTTCCGTTTCTAATCTGTGTCGAACTAAAAAGCGTAAATTTTCATCATCCTCAATAACAGCTACAGTTATTTCTTTGCTCATAATTAATTATATTTTTTAGACTGAAAAAATGAGAGTAAAAGTAGTTCCTTTACCTACTTCACTTTTAACAGAAATTTCACCCCCCATAAATTCTGTTATTTCTTTACAAAAGGCTAACCCTAAACCAATACTTCCTTGTTGATTATATTGACTTTTTATACGATAGAATTTCTTAAATATATTCGTAAATTCATTTTTACTTATACCTATCCCTTCGTCCTTAAAGATAATAACAAAATTCTTTTTATTTTGTTGTATTTTAATATCTAATATTTTCCTTTTTTGGTCTGAATACTTGTAGGCATTGTCGATCAAATTCTGAAACACACTAGTCAACAATACAGGATCGGCTAATAAACTTGATTTAACATTTATTTCCTTTGATATTCTAAAATCTGTATGTTTTAATTGTGTTGAAGCAACAATATTATCAACAAAAGAATTCAGATCAATTTCTTCTTTTTTTAACTTAATCGTCTTATTTTCAATCTGACTAAATGAAAGCAATTTGTTCATCAGATTATTCAATCGATCAGATTCTTGATCCAATATATTACCATACATAATACGTTCATCATCTGACAAATATTGTGCACTTTTAATATTATTCCCCGCTATTTTGATTACACTAACTGGCGTTTTAAATTCATGTGTCAGATTATTGATAAAGTCGTATTGCAATTTAAATAGCCGTCCATTGATCTCTAAATTACGATAAATCAAATACAGAATAACCAATAGGATTAAATAAACTAAAGAAATACCAATGACGATTGGAAAAAAACTACGGTTCACTTCTTTAGAAATAAATGATTCACTGGAGTGAAAAAGTAATTTATAATCAGCCAAAGCCCCAGGTAATGGCATTTCGGTTATATATTCTTTAATCTCAGAAGTTACGGGGGCTCTGACAATAGGTACTACTTCTATTTTCTCATACAGATTTGGATAGATGTTTTTAATATCCAACACAGTTGGATCCAAACTAAAAACAAACATATCTTGTTCGTAGTTCACTATCTGATCTAATTTTCTATCCATGATATCCTTATAGACCAATAAGTCCGTAATGCGGGGTATATTCAGATAAGTAATGCGCCCAGGTTGACTAGAGTAAAAAATTTGCAGGATATCGCGATCTGTTAATTTAGAACTTGATTGTAATTTATCAATATAACTTGCCACCTTAATGCCCATATTATTCAACTCATCGTTGTAAGGCCCCATCTCTTCACGCTTAGTAATATACCTTTTATTTAAACCCCGTTTGGTGATAGTAAAAATGGATAATGTTTTTGGTCTAATATTTAATCCATTGATAGAAAAACCTGTAAGCTCTCTGTTATCATTGCTAAAAAGCATATCATAAAATGCAATTTGCTTGACAAATGGATATGAACTGAGAACACTATAGGAATATTTACCCGCTTCTAAAGAATCCAAATAACCTTGATAAAAAGAAACTTCAGGAATACGGTTTTGAAAAAAGTCATTAAATGGAACTAGTGTCTGATCAAAGATTTCCGATTTTCGGTTCGTAAACTCATTATCAATATGATTTACTGTATAATTTCGAGCAGCAAAAATAACAACTAAATATAGCAGCGTTACAAAGGCAAAAAAAACAAAAAGTAAGCCAAAATTTTTCCGATAATTATAACTCGTTTCCCTCATTTCGAACTATTTACCGATATATTTATCCAAAAATTTCTCTAATTCTTGATAATATTGAATAATATTTTCATCTTTTTTAAACGTTCTGCCTTCTTCCTCTTTTAATATATACTGAACAGGAATATTATTATTCTTAAGCTTTTGAACAAATTGGTTTGCATCTGTGACAGAACTAAATCGATCCTTCCCCCCCTGCGCAATCAAAACAGGGATATTCACACTATTAGAATGGAATACTGGGGAGATTTGCTTAAACATACTGGATTCTCTTACTGGATTACCGATAATTTGATAATACTTCTGTAAATATGGCTTAACATAAGGAGGAATATTTCTAAAATAAGTAAATAAGTTGGTAAAGCCTGAATAAGAGACTGCACAAGCGTACATATCTGAATTAAAACAAGCGGCATGAAGGGCTGAATATCCACCGAAACCTCTCCCTACAATTGCGATCTTATCTTTATCTGCAATTCCTTCTTTTATCAACCATTTTACCCCATCTGTTATGTCATCTTGAATCTTGCCTCCCCACTCTTTAAAACCTGCTGACCAAAACTCTTTACCAAAACCTGTTGATCCTCGGTAATTCATTTGGAAGACCACATAACCACGATTAGCTAAAAACTGAGCTTCGTGGTCAAATCCCCAAACTTCTCTATTGTTAGGACCATCATGCGGAAGAACAACAACAGGAAGATTTTTTCGATCTTCATATAATGGATAAGTAATAAAACCAGTAATTATTTTCCCATCTCGTGCTTGATATTTCACAAATTCCGTTTGAGATAATTCCCGTTCTTTTAGATTTGGATTATTATCCGTGAGTTTATGTAATTCATCATCATGACGATCAAAATAATAAATCGCTCCAGGATTTGTATCGGTATATGTTCTCACAATAATCTTATTCAGAGCAGAATCTGCATTCATGATTTCGAATTCGGAGCCTTTTGCTTTTTCAGAAATCATGTTAAAAATATTTGCAATATCTTTATTAAAAAAATGTCGTCTCTTTTTAGCGATGGTATAAGAGATATACAGCATTTCATTTGTGTAAAATGAATAACCTCCTTGATCAAGATCGACTTCTTTATTACTAAATATTTCCTGGACTTCCCTTTTTTGATTCAAATCATATTCTACTAATGACAATTTATCCCTTCCTATATTTGATAATGCATAAATATTAGTTGTCGAATTTTTAACAAAACCCATCGGAATAATCGTAGAACTAAAGTCATTTTTTAAAACCTGTTGAAATGGTTCTAGATCATTCGCCCGAAACATCAACGATTCTTCGACACTATCATTAGCCATCGCTAATCTAACTTCACCATCATTTGAAATAAACCAAGAACTGATATTTCCAGGATTTTGATAGATCATCTCTGGTTTTCGTCCATCAACAAACAATTTGTACAAATCAAAAGTAGAAGAGTCGCGCTGATTAATAGCCACAATAATTCCATCATGATATAATCTCGCAGGTTGCACCCAACGAAACTTTGCTTTCACGGGTTTTATTAGCGGTTGAATAGCATCTGTATGAATATTAACAGCAGACAATCTTAGACTGTCATTGGATGTTTGTTCTGTCGAAAAAATAATTTCTTCATTATCTCCCCAAATAAAACTGTTAACGTTGATATCGTTTTGATAGGTCAATTGTTTGGAGCTATCTTGATTGGACAAATTCAATAAAAAAATATTTTTGCAGTGGTTGTCCATCCCGATATATGCGACGAATTTACCATTTGGAGAAATTTTGAAAGAACTCTTCTCAGGAGTTGAGAAAAAGCTCGCAATAGGTATACGCTCTGTTTTCTTTTTTGAACAGCTATTGTCCAAAAACAGTATAATAAGTAGTGTATAAAATATAATGTGCGTCCGCATAAACAAACCGTTCTTCAACCTTATCAAAGATTAAAATTAATTATCAATAACAACTCATGTGCAACTTTATTTTTACAAGAACCTTTGAAATTTATTGTGTTTCAACATAAGTAATATATGTTTCAATATGGCAATTAAAATTTATATTTTTGTGTTCATGTATTTATATAACGTATCCATTATCTCAGAAGAATCTGTACATCAAGAACTCGTTTCTTGGATGAAGGAAAACCTGCTAGCAATAACAAATTTTAGTCCAAAACTTTTAGAAATGCTACATTCTCCGCACGAAGGAGTGACCTATTGTTTACAGATTCAAGTATCTTCGGAGGATGATATCGCGCAATTTCAACAAGATCATCTTATTCATTTACAAAATGAAATTTTATCAAAATATAAGGATAAAGCATTTGTTTTTGATAGTACAATGAGATATTTATAAAAAACAAGAGCGATTCTAAATAGAATCGCTCTTGTTTTTATTTTCATATTGAAGCTCCCATTTCGGATCATAACTGATTTTAGGTGTCATCAAGTGTAATAGCACCAATCTTGAATAACGATAATTAAAGGGGGCAAAAATTATAATAGTCACGCAAAGTACAAGCAAGTAAGTCCAAGGTGATTCACTTCCTGAAATGACCGCTGTTGCCACAGCGAATGTTACTACCTCAGTAACAGACATAGCGTAGCTTACATACATAGCCGCATAGAAATAACCAGGTTCAATTTCGAAGGTCAAATTACAAACATGACATGTATCGTACATCTTTTGTTTACGCAAACTATAGGCTGGCCCATCAAACATATTTCCCACATGACATCTTGGACATTTTGAATGGAGGATAGCATAACTTTTAGATGTAGACATATTAAAACTTTTCCTGTGATTTATTCTCTTTTGAGGTACGAAATTTTTTATACCATAGGAATCCCAGTCCTGCAGCAGCTAAATATGGAATACCTAATAAGAATAAAATACCATCATTTAAACCCTTCCCCTGTGTATTTCCATTCTGGGTTGAATTTTCGGCATTTAAACTACACATAGCACATTGTGCCTGTACTGAACTCTTTTGAGTTATTGTTATCGTACAAAATAAAACAATTGTAATTAGCAAATACTTAACTGTTTTCATAGGACAAAGATACTTAAAAATATTAAGATAGATAATAGCGAATTAGTCTTTAAATTTTGAAAATTTTTCCCAGAATCCATCTTGTTGTAATGGTGCTACCAAGTGCATAGCTTCTTTTTTGATTGGATGAACAAAAGAAAGTGATCGAGAATGTAAACATATACTTCCTTTGGAGCTACCTCTGGGATAGCCATATTTATTATCACCGACGATAGGACATCCCATTGTGGCTAACTGTACTCGGATTTGATGTGTTCGGCCTGTCAACGGCTCTACTTTCAAAAGATGAAAACCATTGAGCTCTCCAATTAAGCTATAATCTAGTTCAGCATAACTACTTTCTTTGACTTCTTTATTAAAAGCCTTCGTTACCATTTTTTCGCGATTCCGAACTAACCAATTTACCAGTTTTCCTGTGGGCTCTTGTGGTCTTTGTCTCACAACAGCGAGATATGTTTTTTTGACATGACGATCTTTAAACAATTTGTTCATACGTTCCAATGCCTTACTTGTCTTAGCAAAAACAATAAGTCCACTAACAGGTCTGTCCAAACGATGAATAACACCTAAAAAAGCTTCATTAGGTTTGTTGTATTTATGTTTTAAATACTCCTTTACCATATCTTCTAAAGATTTATCTCCTGTGTCATCTACTTGAACGATATCTCCAGCTCTTTTATTTATTGCGATGAGGTGATTATCCTCATAGATAACGTCCATATCTGAAATACTACGCATGTATATTAAAGTAAAAATTCGATAATAAACATAATTTTTATTGCATACTATGTTTATGATTAATGCACAAAGATACGTCTAATCGGAATACGTTAAAAAAGTAAAGGACAATTTTACGAGAAAACTGTCCTTTACTTTTTTAACGTATAGTAGTAATACTATTGTACTGAATCCTTCACTGCTGTTTCAGCTACTTTTTTAGCTTCTTTTTCTTTCTTTTTGAAAAATCCTCTCAATAAGAAATTACTTTGTAAAGCTTCCATATTTTGATCTAATTTAGCTGTACTTGTATTCAAATTGCGAACAACATCTCTCAGTTCATTTCCAACAGCAGGGTCATTAATCAATGTACCAATAGCATTATCCTTACTATTTAATTTATTTGAAGCTGAATTTAAGTTTGTCATTAATGCATTGGCAGTTTGTGAAACGCCTTGCAATTGCGCAGCTGAAGATCTTAAACTAGCAAAAACTGCTGTATCCGTTGTCAAATCATGTATTAAACCTTTATTTGCATTCAACTTATTGGTCAACAAAAGGAGATTGGATGATGCTGTATTGGCACTTGCCATTACCTGACTAATGGATTTAAGGGATTC
The DNA here is from genome assembly GCF_021442025.1 of Sphingobacterium sp. SRCM116780. Taxonomy (NCBI): domain Bacteria; kingdom Pseudomonadati; phylum Bacteroidota; class Sphingobacteriia; order Sphingobacteriales; family Sphingobacteriaceae; genus Sphingobacterium; species Sphingobacterium sp. SRCM116780. The sequence goes on along the minus strand of NZ_CP090446.1, from coordinate 410,333 downwards.
ATGTAAAGATGTAACTAAAGCTGTATCTGTTAACAACGCTCCAACAACCCCGCGCCCCTCCACTAAGCCGCGTGAGACTTCAACAAAATCTGTTGTAATTTTTGCTAGATTTTGATTATTCAATTGTAATGTTTCCATCATCGCTTCCATATCTGCTGCTTTTGCAGAACGAAGGAAATCTCCTGCTTCTATAGAAGGTGCATTTTGAGAGCCTCCAGAAATCACAATAATCTTATTACCTATCAAACCATCTGATCCCAATTTCGTGATGGCATCTTTCCGAATGTATTCAGCAGATTTCTCTTCAACAGTCATTACCACTTCTACATCTTGAAGATTTTTAAAATGAATATTTTTGATAATCCCAACTTTTACACCTGAAAACCATACATTGCTACCAACTTTCAATCCTGCGACATCAGGGAAAGATGTCGTAATTTCAAAAGTTCTGGTAAACTTTTTTTGCTGGCTTCCTAATACAAATATACCTGCAATCAGAATAGCCAATCCTATAAAAACAAATAGTCCAACTATTACTGCTCTCTTGTTTTCTGCTTTGCTCATTTAATTAAACAATAAAATTATAATCATAAAACGCTTTAACTCGCGCATCATCTGTTTCAAATATTTCGTCAAAAGACCCTTGTCTCTCAAATTTACCATCTAGCAACATCACAATACGGTCACCAACAGTTTTAGCACAAGCTAAATCATGAGTGATAATAATGGATGAAGTTTTATAACGCTCTTGAACTTCATTAATCAAACTATTGATATCCAAACAAGTAATTGGATCCAATCCTGCAGTTGGCTCATCATACATCATGATATCTGGACGTAAAATTAGTGTTCTGGCAATACCAATCCGCTTCCGCTGCCCTCCCGATAATTCAGAAGGCATTTGATTGATTGTTTGTGATAACCCAACACCTTCCAGTACATCTTCCACCTCTTTATTAATCTCCGCTCGGGTTAGCTTTCTTTTATTTCGAATCAATGGAAATTCAAGATTTTCACGAACCGTCATACTATCATATAAGGCGCTGTTCTGAAAAGAAAAGCCTATTCTTAAACGTAATTGCATCAAATCATGATCTTTCAATTCTTTCACATCATTCCCTAAAACATCAATTGTGCCATGATCTGGTTTTAATAATCCTGCTATCAGTTTTATCAATACTGATTTCCCGGTACCAGAACGTCCTAGAACAACTAAATTTTCACCACGATATAAATCCAGATCAACATTTTTTAATACATGGTTTTCACCAAATGATTTACTAACACCACGTATAGTAATAACTGGATCTTGATAATCAATATGTGCCTTTATCTTTTCCATGACTACCCTATTATCGCTAAGATTTGTACAATGATAATTTCTTCAATAAATACCAAAAACATCGAAGCAACAACCGCAGCATTTGCAGCTTTACCAACTCCTTCTGTTCCTTTTGAAGAATAATATCCACAATAACAACTTACGGCTCCAATTGTAAAACCAAAAACCACAGCTCTAAAAACCATAGCCCACAAATCTTGGTATCCGATTGTTTCAAATACTTGTGTAAAGAAACTTAAAAAACTCAAATCATCTTTAGTTGCCATACTCAAATATCCACCTAAAAGACCAACTCCTGCCACATAGAAACATAGAATAGGAATACCAATAGTAGTGGCAATAATACGGCTGACAATTAAAAATTTAAATGGATTTGTTCCTGAAACTTCCATGGCGTCAATTTGCTCTGTTACGTTCATAGAACTCAGTTCGGCTCCAACTTGTGACCCAATTTTACCTGAAGCGATAAGTGCAGTAACCAAAGGAGCAAGAGCACGAATAATCGCAATGGAAATCAAAGAAGGTAACCAAGACGTTGCACCAAACTCTTCCAAAGAAGGTCGAGATTGTTTAGTAAAAACAAATCCAACAATAAAACCTGTTAACGTAATTAGTGGTAGGGATTTCCAACCAATCTCATAACATTGACGTATTATCTCTTTAAATTCATAAGGAGGAGTAACAAGCTCTCTCCAAAATCGAGTTAAGAAACGATGAATATTTGCAAATTCAGTAAAAAAAGATTGAAGTTTATTTAACATTAAAATAAATATTTCCTGTCTATAATATTCTATTACACGAATAAAGGGATAAAGGTACAAAAAATAGGGAATTATTATCAACCTTTAAATTAGTTACTTTACTAATAAGCTTTTTTATAGCCTTAAAACACAACAAAATAATCTAAAATAAGTTTGTATTATAAAAAAATAAGTTCTCCATTAAACCATCAGCTAATTTCTGATGTCATAGTTATAAATTAAAGAATATATTTTTCACGATTACAAAATAGAATTGTCATGAAAAGATTTAAACATATAAAATGGATTGCATACACATTGTTCGGTGTCCTGTTTTTTGTAGCTCCAAAGTCAATGCTAGCACAACCCGGATATCATGGTTATAATAATGATTATAATAGAGGTTATAATAATGATTACAATAGTGGAGTTTCTTTCCAAACATTCTATGATGAGTTATCTCCATATGGAGATTGGGTAAATGACCGCGAATATGGTTATATGTGGATTCCTAATGAAGGGCCAAACTTTCAACCTTATTCTACCAATGGATATTGGACCATGACTGAATATGGAAATACTTGGGTATCAAATTATTCTTGGGGTTGGGCGCCTTTTCACTATGGAAGATGGGAATTCAGTAACCGTTATGGTTGGGCTTGGATTCCAGATTATGAATGGGGACCTGCTTGGGTGAATTGGAGAGAAGGATCTGGTTATTACGGTTGGGCTCCGTTAGGTATAAATGTTTCGATTAATATTCCAATGAATTTTTGGGTATTTGTTGGAGCTTCTAATATCTTCAGCAATAGACTAGATCGTTATTACGTTCATCCTCGTAATTATAATAATTTTTATAATAGAACAACCATTATCAATAATACGGTTATCATCAACAACAGAAACTATGTAGGTGGTCCAAGAAGATCTGATATTGAAAGAAATACAGGAAGTCGAGTTAGCGTAAGAAATATTAATGATTCAGGAAGACCAGGTGCTTCACGTGTGAGAAACAATAGCATTGACATGTACCGTCCTTCAATAGATCGCAATTCAAGAACAGATGCTAGACCAAGTCGAATTACAGACGCTTCTACTCGTACACGCAACAACAATGCAGATTTGCAAAACAGAAATGATAGAGTCATTTCTTCTAGAGACAATATGACTAGCACAAGAGGTAATCGGGAATTATATATTGATGGTAATGGTAATGCTTCTGTAAGATCAAATACAAATAGTACAGAAAACAGAAGTACAACAACTGGTAGAGAACGTGTGAATAACAATACAGATGCTGTTAGAACACAAAACCGAGATAATAATGTCATCAACAATAATACAGGTAACAGTCGAACAAGAAGTAATTCTTCTATCGAAAGTTCTTCCAACTCGGGTAATACAAGAGGAAGAACACAAGCAACTGAAAGTTGGACAAACAGTGGGTCTATGAATGTTGAAAGATCAAGAGGAACGTCTACACCTGTGACAACACAGAATACAAGTCGATCTGAACGTCCTGCACGTGTGCAGTCTTCCACTAGTAATGAAAGCAGAAGCAGCAGACCAGTGCAAGTGAATACAAGTAATATAGAAAGAAATACATCTTCTTCTAACAGAGGATCAAGTTCTAATTCTTCAGCAAGAAGTTCATCACACTCAGGATCAAACCGTACAAACGGAAGTTCACGCACAAGATAAATTAGCAATAAAAGAGTATAAAAAAGAGGGTTGATCGTTTTGTATCAACCCTCTTTTTTATATAGCTAGACAAGCTGTAAATCCTATGTTTTCTCGAACAATTACCTTAAGTTGATGTTAATTAGTAAATTTACATCCTTATTCATTTTTATTACGAGGCAAGATGGCTCAACTAACATCCATATTAGATAACGACTTTTATAAATTTACGATGCAATATGCTGTCGTCAAGTTATTTCCAAAAGTAAAAGCACGCTATCAATTTATCAATCGTGGACAACATAAATTTCCAACAGGATTTGATTTAAAATTACGTGAAGCGATTGATGCGATGGCAAAATTAAAACTGACCAAAGCAGAAAAAATATTTTTTTCTCAAAACTGTCCCTATATAGATCCTACTTATTTTGATTTTTTGCAAGGATACCGATATGACCCTGATGAAATCACGATAAGCCAAACTGGGGCCGATTTAGAAGTTAAAATAGAGGGATACTGGTATAGAGCCATTCTTTGGGAAGTTCCAATCATGGCACTAATTTGTGAACTATATTACGAATTAGGGGACTTAAAACGTTTTCCAGATGAACAAGTCATCGCTGATGCAAAAAATAAAATACAGAAATATAAAAAATTGAATATTACAATTGCCGATTTTGGTACCAGGAGACGTTATTCTTATCACGTGCATCAACTTGTTGTAGAGACATTAAAGAAATATGGGACCGGTACATTTATTGGAACGAGCAATGTACAACTTGCTATGCAATATCAAACTAAACCTATAGGTACTCATGCACATGAATGGTTTATGTTTCATGCAGCCAAATATGGGTATAAAATGGCAAACTTGTTAGGACTAGAACACTGGGCAGATGTGTATCGTGGTGATTTAGGTATCGCTCTATCAGACACCTATACGACCGAAGTCTTTTTTAAACAATTTGACAAGAAGCTCACAAAACTGTTTGATGGTGTGCGACATGATAGTGGAGATCCATTAGAATTTGCAGATAAAATCATCGCACATTATGTGAAAAATGGTATCGATCCATCATCAAAAACGATTATTTTTTCTGATGGCTTAGACTATGAAAAAGTTGCACATATTACGGAACATTGTCAAGGAAAAATTGGATACTCTTTTGGAGTGGGAACCAATTTTACTAATGATGTAGGAGTACCACAGATGAATATCGTTATAAAAATGACCGAAGCACAACCAGAAGATGATGAATGGACTCCTGTAATTAAGCTATCGGATGAACCTAAAAAACATACAGGAGATCCTGAATCTATTCAATTGGCTAAAAAAATATTAATGATTCATGATTAGAGATGTTTATGGCGAAGCCTTAGATGATTATTATAAACATCAAAAAGAGCTGGCTCCACTACTTTTACACAGTAGTTATGGTGATATTGAAGAGATGCCTTTAGATATTTTCTTCAGAGAAGAGGAAGAACTTCCTGAATTAGAATTCATAGCGCTTTCTTTATGTGATGGCCGTGTTTTGGACGTTGGGGCTGGTGCAGGATGCCACAGTTTGTATTTACAAGAAAAGAAATTTGATGTTGAAGCTTTAGAAATTTCGAGCACAGCTTGTCACATCATGCAACAAAGAGGCGTTCAAAAAATACATCATGCAGATTTTTATCAATTCAAAGATCAGCAATACGATACGTTACTCTTTTTAATGAATGGGATCGGGTTGGCTGGAGATATTGAAGGGTTCAAAAAACTTTTGATTCATTCAGAATCCTTATTGACCACTAGAGGGCAGCTCTTATTCGATTCGTCGAATATTGACTATTTATATGAAGAGTATAAAATAAAGCGTCCTGACCACTATTTTGGAGAGATTAATTATCAATATCAATATCAAGGTAATTTTGGTGAAAAGTTTAAATGGTTATACTTAGACCAGAAAATGTTAATCAAAATTGCACATGAAATGGGATGGGTTGTACAGGTCCTTTTTGAAGATGAAAATGATCAATACTTGGTTCGTATGGAAAAAAGAAAATAAAAAAAGAAGGAGACTGTAACGAGAACTGTGTCAACGGAATAATTTAATAAGATTTTTTATATTTAATTATTCAAACGACATGGTCATGAAAGAAAAGACCCCATTCGACTTTGACCGCTTCAAACAGGAAGCCATGCAAGGTCTCTACAACGGCAAGAGTCTATCTCCCAACGACGGCGTTCTAGCGCCCTTAATGAAACATTTACTGGAGTCTATGATGGATGGAGAGCTAGAGAATCATCTTCAAGAGGAGAAGGCCTCTGGCAGCTCTAATCGTCGTAATGGAAAGACAAAAAAGACAGTTCGAGGTCTTAATACAGGTACTTTTGAACTAGAATCAGGGCGTGATAGATCTGGCACATTCGAACCTAAAGTAGTTCCCAAGCGTCAGCTTATTATTACAGAACAGCTAGAAGGGCATGTTCTTGGTATGTATGCCAAAGGCATGAGTACGCGTGCTATCAGCGATTTTATTCGTGAGATGTACGCTATGGATATTTCTGCTACTGAAATATCCCGTATCACAGAAAGTGTCATGCCAGCAGTAAATGAGTGGAGAAGTCGTCCATTGGAAGCAGTATATCCCTTTGTGTTCTTAGACTGCATGCACTATAAAATACGTCAGAATGGTACAGTTGAATCTAGGGCTATTTATAATATATTAGGTGTAGGGATGGATGGACGTAAAGATCTGATAGGTCTTTATAGCTCAGAGAATGAAGGTGCAAAGTTTTGGTTATCTGTTCTCACAGACCTAAAACAGCGTGGTGTCGAAGATATTCTAATTGCCTGTATCGATGGTTTGAAAGGCTTCCCCGAAGCTATTGAAGCTATTTTCCCTAAAACTAAAGTTCAGTTATGTATTGTCCACCAGATCAGATCAAGTATGCGCTATGTTACAGAAAAAGATAAAAAAGCAGTCATTGAAGATCTAAAACCTGTTTATAAAGCGATTAACGAAGAAATGGGCTACGAAAACTTACTCGCCTTTGAGGAGAAATGGGGTAAGAAATATCCAATTGCTGCTAAATCCTGGCTGGACAATTGGATCAACTTATCTACTTTTTTCGAATACGATGAACAGGTTCGCAAGGCTATTTACACCACTAATCCTATTGAAGGCATGCACCGTCAGATCCGTAAAATTACGAAGTCTAAAGGTGCATTCAGTTCTGAGCAAGCTCTTATGAAGTTAATGTTCCTGATAATTAAGGATATCTCTAAAAAGTGGACAATGCCGATGCACAACTGGGGCTTGACGATATCTCAACTTTATATTAAATTTGGAGATAGGCTCAAGCTGGATAGAGGATTTTAGCATTAGATAATTATCCAATGACACAGTTTGAGTTACACTCCCAAAAGAAGCCAGATGGCTTCTTTTTTTATTCAAACAAACATATTAAATTTTTAATTACTTGCTATTATTACGAATATAGATATCTCCCATGGATGTTTTCAAAATGATATCCCGTCCTCCTCCATTCATTTTCCCTTTGACCTGATTATTATAAAGTACTGGTTTTTCAGCTGTAGCTGATTTTTCAAATTGAAATTCATCTCCAGCATAAATGTTCCCCATAGAAGTGCTAATATCTACATTGGCTCCTATTTTTGCTGGTAAAGCAATATCAACAGTTCCCATAGATGCAATTAACGAAATTGGACCTTTTACAGGTCCTACAAATCGAGCTTCCACATCTCCTTGAGTGATTTTCACATTCGTCGGTCCTGTAATATCAACCAACTTCACATTTCCTAAAAGAGCAGATACTTCCACTTCATTTTTCAAGTTTTTCAGCTCTACATTTCCACCAAGAAAAGCAGTGCCCTTATCTCCCATAATACTAACTGCCATATGATCTGGAATCTTTATTCGAACGGAATCATTTAATGCAAAACCAACATAACTCACTTCTGTTACTTGATCTTTCGTCGTAATATTTAATCCAATCCCTGAATTGTCTTTCAATTCTGAGCTATTGATAACACGAAGACCTTTTACCCGCTCATCTTGCTCTCTATCTTCTACTTTCGCTTCAAATAGAATCTCTTTTCCATTGTAACCCTCTACGTATACCTGACTAAATTTAATCAACAATTTATTACCTGGATTTGAAACTTTAAATTCCTTCCATGTTTTAGGTCCTTCCTCAACAGAATCATCAATGGGTAAACCTGAAATTGACCGAGTTGCCATTTCTACAGATTTTTTCACAATGGATTCCGTATTTTCTTGCGCTTGCAATAAATTCGAAATCGCAACCATTATCCCTATTAATACACTTATTTTTTTCATACTTTTTATTTTTTACTGATTTAATAATACTGCATAAGCTTGGTCTTTGACCAGTTTCAATGCAAATGGGTCTTCCAAAATTTCATTTAACTTTTTCTTAGTTGACTCCGATACATCACCACTTTCACCCCGTGCCAACCATTGTAACATTTCTACTTGAAGTGACGGATCATCTTGCTTTACAAACAATTCTTCAATCTTATCCTGTTTTTTTGGTTTGTCAACCCGACTTAAGACAACATCCAGAGCTGCCATCCGTACGTTACTATTGGGATCAGTTATTACGGTTTCTTCCAAAGCATTCATCTCGTTGTTTCCTAAATCAGGTAAATTTTTAAATGCCAGAACAGCTTCTAAACGTTTACTTGCAGATAACGTATCCTGTAACAAAGCAAAATAATGATTCAATTCGCTTTTTTTATCCGCAAAAAGATTAGCAGGAGTTTCTCTAAGATTCTTTTTCTTCTTTCCTTGAAGATTATATCTGCTTATTGTTATTTGAGCTACTTGCGTTGCGTCTTTCACCGTTGGCTTTATTTCTCTTGTTTCAACAGTAGTAGGTTGAACCTTTGTAGCCATTTTAACCTGTTGATTGGTATTAACTGTTTGGCTCCAAAAATATCCACCTATACCAATCATTAGGAAAACTGCTGCTGCGCTAGCCCATTTCCAAATATGGAGAGATGGTTTTATTTTTTCCTTCTGAGGGATGACTTGAGGACGGATTTTTTCCCAAAGCGCTGCTGAAGGTTCACGATGATCGAATCCTTCCCGATTTGCTTTAACAAACTCTTTTAATTTATCCTGCATAGTTATACCTTTCTTTCAATTCTTCATAAATTTTTTTCTTGGCTCGATGATATTGCGTTCGCACTGCTACAGCAGACATCCCCAATAAATTTCCGACTTCATCATGACTCATATCTTCAAACAGATAAAGATTTACAACCATTTTTGGAATCTCTCCTAAACGATTAATCGCTTGCTCTAAATCAATCAATCGGCACTCTCGCCATTCCTTCTCTAACAATTGTTCTTCTCCTTCGTCATGAATTTCCAATTCTTCTACTGGCGAAAAATAATATTGTCTTTTTCTAACCAACGAAATCGCTTTATTAATCCCTACGCGACGCAACCAAGCTTCTACTGAAATGATTTGCTCCCACTTTTCCTGATTGGAAAAGAACTGTATAAATGTCTCTTGCAACACATCTTCACTCTCTTCTGTATTTGATAATACACGAAAGATCGTATTGAAAATCTTTTTTGCATAGCGATGATACAACTGCCCATACCCCAGTTCATTACCTGTTTGGCATAAGTGTAACAAATCTTTATCACTAAGTTGATTCTGCACGCGTTTTAATCTTTTATTTTCTATGTTCTATATTCAAGTCGCACATATATTCCAAATGTTGCAAAATAATTTTATTTTTTTTCCTTTTATTTTATACCTCATAAAAAAGCACCTAAGAGGATCTCCTTAGATGCTTTAAAAACGGTAATCAATGTATACTAAAATAGAATTTTAAACATTATTAATCTCCTTTTATTTCAATTTGATATAAGTTTCAATAATGATTTGCTTAATACCCAATTCAGGTAGATTTTCCTCACCTTTTTGGATCAAGGTGTCACCTTTTTGGGTGAGTACAAAATGAAACGTATTATTTTCCCATTCCCGCATACTACAATATTGCAGATTTTCTTGATATTGGCTGCCTTTTAGGGAATAGGTCCCTCCACCCGAAACGAATAATGGCTCTTTTCCTTTGCCTTTTTCCTTATCGTGATTAAAGAAAGAAAAATGATCATCATTAAACATTTTAAACATTTCAGTTTTCAATGTATCTGTAAAAGCAACTATTGTGTCCTTTCCTTTTATTGTTTTACTTTCGATAAGACGATATGTGCCTGAAAGTTTTTGATTAGACTCTACTTTTTTCTCACTCTTACTTGAGCAAGAAGTTAACCCGAATACAAGAGCAAGCCCCAATGTCAATTGTTTTGTTAAGTTTTTCATAATTTGGTTTTAAAAAGAATAAGGCCAAATTATTTAAATTAGACCTTATTTTAAAATATATAGAAAACAATTATTATTCATGATCAAAAGGTAAAGGATCTTTCAAAATAAATCGAACTTCTTTCGTTTGTCCATTTCGCTCTATTTTCATTCGAATTTCCTTTCCTTCCTCTGATTTCATCAAATTGTTGATTTCCTCTAAGCTATAAGAACTAGCACGCCTTCCATTAATCGCTAAAATCTTATCGTCAACCATTAAACCTGCAAGCTGTGCAGGAGAGCTTGGTCTTACAATATCTATTTTAAATAAAGGTTTTAAAACAAACTTAAATTGTACTTTATTATCAAAACTAATTTCTTTACTACCATCATTTTTCAATGTAACAGGAACTTCCTGTTTTTCCCATTCAACACCATCATGGATAAGCTCAAGACCACTCATATTAAGATAATAAAACTTATCAAATTCTCTATTTTTCTTTAAATAAATTTGACTATTGGGATAATCGAATACAATTTTAAACCGTCTTAATAACTCATTTCCGATGGAGCCGATTCGCTCATTTATGATCTTCGCATTTTGGACAGATTCGCTCTCTGGATATGCGACCAAAGGAAAAGACATAGTAAATGGCCCTAACGTTAGCTGTTTTATTCTATTTCTTAAGCCATAGATTTCGCCATTCAAACCTTGTCCAATATAATCAGTGATAAAGGGAAATCGAACTTGATACCCTTCAATTCTTTGCAATAACAGCAACACTGCATCACTATTTCCCATGTCAATAAGTGCTTTTCCGTGAATTTGACTTTCATCTTGTTGTATGGCAATATCGATATAGGGTCGATTTCCTTTAATATCAAGAGGAAGGATAGTCATTTTAGACCAAGATTTAGGAGTTTCTCCATGCGGAAATACGATAATTCTTTTTTTTAAAAAATCGAACTCTATTCGATAATCGGCAAAAAATCGACTTCCTAATATGCCATTTATTTCGACACCAATTCGCGATGAAATATCAATATGTTCATTATCCAAGATAAAAATTGGATGATCCTTATCTTCCATCTTTTTTGCAATCAGAAGCCGGTTATTGACGGCCAATACCGCATCTATACCCTCATTTCGACCTAGACCTTGAAGTTTATTTTTAAAGATGCTGCTGTCAATATCTCCTAACGATTTACCAAAAACCATTGTTTCTTTAACACCAGTGTCCAATAAGAAATTCATCATAAAACCATTAACTTCTACAGGTATAATCACAAGATTATGGACAAATGTAAAAGGAATACTCAATTTCTTATTTTTCTTCAAGACAAAAGCCGATTGCCCGAAAGCAAGTTGAAAAAACAGGCTTATGATCAGAAGAAATCTTATTTTCATAGAAGTTTATATTGGTATAGACAATATAAGAAAAAAGCATCAGATGTACGATAAATAATAACACGGTGTCCTTCACTAGTAATCGCAGAATCTTCCCACTAAGCTATTAAAAGTGCATTGAAGGAAAATACTGATCAACTTAATTATAGGAATTTTTTGTACACAAAAAAGGCTCTTTCCGATAAACAGAAAGAGCCTTATACATTTATTGTTGATAAGTATTATTTACTATCCCACCAAACAGGAATCACAATTGCCTTTACAGGATCAGTAGGAATGTCAGCAGGAACATTATCACTATTATAAAGACGTTCTCCAGAAGGATAAGGAAATCTTACAGGAATTTGATTTATACGAGGAGGTTGATCCAATTCTGTTTGACCAGGATACATTTCATTATTAATAGGAAGTGCAGGTAGTCCAGTTCTTCTAAAGTCATTATACGCTTCAAACATTAAAAAATTAGCGATATATTTCTCGTTCATAATTTGGCCATAAGCCGTATTTGCATTGCTACTTAATGCATTATTAGCTAAATATGTGTTTGCATCTGTAGCAGCAATTCCATAAAAATCCATTGATGCTCTTACAGCTTTTTCATATGCAGCTGTAACGGTTGCATTAACCGTCTTATTAGCCACAAGAAACTCAGCTTCTGCTTTGATAAACTCAACCTCAGGATAAACCATCCAATATAGAGGAGCATCTTTAGCACTATAGAAAGGTGCAATTGCAGAATAATTCAGAATGTTATTTCCAGGAGCCTCATTCGTTAAACCAATGTACTTTCCGACATTTGCAGGATCAACATTTGTAGCTGCAACAACTTTAGTCGCTTGAAAAGCAATTCTAGGGTCATTGGATGCTAATAATTTATTAACATAATATTGAGATGGTCTTGTTGTTACCGCCCATTTACCATCAATCGCATATTGAAACCATGGGTTTTCAGCACCAGTTGTTGCAAAATACTTAAATTTAGGCTGTGTAGCCATCGTAATTGAACCCTTTGCCAACTCATCTAAGGCTAATTTAGCTTGCGCACTTGCAGTCAATCCTGGTGCATTTGATAATCTCAAGTAAAATCTTGCTTTTAACGTATGTGCCAAAGCTGCCCATTTCGTCATATCACCCTGATACAAAAGATCATCAGCTGCTGGTTTCAAAACGTTTGTTGTTGAAGCCGCTTCCGAAATAGCTTCATCTAACAAGGCCTGAATAGATTTGTATACGTCCTCTTGACTATCATACTTCGGTTTATAAATACCTTCAGTTCCTTTAAAAGCCTCGGAATAAGGAATGTCTCCAAACACATCCGTTGTCATGGATAAATTCCAAGCTAACACAATTTTAGCAATTGCAGAATAGTTGGGGTTTCCATTCGTAGTAGCTTTGTTCTTCAAAACATAAGCATTATTCATAACATCTGAATAAGAAAAACTGGTCCAAAAGTTATTGACATCTCCACCTGTAATCAAATAATTTCCTTCATGATTTCCAGCAATTCCACCAGCAAGGTGTTTTGTCCATAATACAGATACTCTTGTCGGGTAGCCTCCGTTTACTTCGTATGAAAAATTTGATAAAAGTGCTGATAAAATCAAGTTTTCAGGAACATCCGTCGGGTTATTGGGATCTTGATTAATATCCAGATTTTTGTTACAAGAAACAAATATTAGGGGTGATATAAATAATATCAAAAGTATTGATAATATATAATTTTGTCTTTTCATATGATTAAAATTTAACATTGACACCAAAGGTAAATCCTTTTGAACTTGGTGTAACAGCATGATACAATCCTTGCACCTGGTTACCTAACAAACTTCCTTCTGGATCTCTATATGAGAAGTCCGATTTAATCCAGAGATTACGTCCAGTTGCAGAGAAGGTTACATCTTCCAATTTTGATTTTTTCAACCATGATTTAGGAAGAGAATAGCTTAGCGTCACTTCTCTTAGTTTAATAAATCCAGCATCTTCTACAAAGTTTTGATCTATACTGGAATACCAGTTTTGATAATAGGACTGATTTTTAACTACTTCTGTCGTGTTTACTTCGCCATCAGACTCACGTATACCTTCATGAACTATTTTTGTACCCCTATCACCCGTTACTGCAGCCGAACCATAAAAAGTTGAATAAAATAAGTCCATGTTCAAGACTTGGCCACCTGTTTTAACGTCCAATAAACCTGAAACAGAAAGGTTTTTATATCTAAAATTGTTTCGAATACCCATTGTCCAATCTGGCATAACATCACCAATAGGTCCTAAATCTTCTGACATAACTGGTAATCCATCATCATCGATAAGTGTTTGTCCTTGATCATTCTTTTTGTATCCGGTTCCCCATATCACATAACCATAATCTTTATCAATTCTCACTTGAGGATTTGTAAACCCACCAATAAAAATATTATCAACACCTTCAGCTAACGATTGAAGTTTATATTTGTTCTTTGCAAAATTGGTCACAATATTCCAGTTGAAGTTTTCAGTTTTTACTGGTACCACATCCAACATAATCTCAATACCCGAATTTTTCAACTTTCCTGCATTAGCAACTAATAATTGAGAACCTGATGAAGCAGCAATTGGTTGTTGAATAATTTGTTTTTCACTTTGCTTGTTATAATAAGAGAATTCCAAATTGATTCGATTCTTTAAAAACTTCAATTCAGTACCAAATTCATACTCTGTTACAATTTCCGGTTCTAAAACATTGCTTGATAGCACGCTACTCATATTAAAGCCATTCAATCCATTAAATGGAAAATCAATATTTCCCCTTGTTCCATCACTAGGATTCGCTTTTGTAAACGTTTGGGTTGTATAATATGGAGGAGCATCATTACCTGCAACAGCATAAGAAGCCCTAATCTTACCAAAAGAAAACACATCATTTGTTAATCCGAATGCTTCAGAAAAAACGAATGAAGAGGATACTGATGGGTAGAAGTAGCTATTCTTTCCTTTAGGTAAAGTTGATGACCAATCGTTCCTTGCAGTTGCGTTTAAAAACAAATAATTTTTAAAGTCAATATTTGCAGATGCATAAATACCTACCAATCGTCTCAGTTCATCACTTTGAAAAGCTTGCACTGTTCCCATACCACTGATATCGAAGAAGCCTGGAATATTCAAATCGAGGCCTCTTACCGTACGACGATTAAATCCTCTTTGGTTATAGTTTGTTCCAAGTAATCCTGAAATACTCCAATCGTCATTAATCTTCTTATTTGCAGATAAAATGAAGTCATTATTCCATTGCTTATATTTTACCAATGCTGAAAAATAACGACCCTTAGGTATCGCCTTTGTACCAATATCAATTTTTTCTTCTAATAAATCTGTATAGCTATCCAATCCAACTCTATTTGTCGCTTTTAACCAAGGTAAAATATCAATATTAATTTCATTGGATAGCACAAAACGATCTGTAATACTTGGACTTGAGTTATGATTTACTAACCAATATGGATTATTAAAACCAGTACCTAAAGCTATTGGTGATTGCCAAGAAAGGTTTCCATATTTATCATAAGCTTCCTTCATATCAAAACTAACAGGAGCAAAATTCAAACCATATAAAAAAGATTGCCCACCATTTCCTTCAAGCATTCTATTATTTTTGGAATTTACATAAGATACTGAAGTATTAGAAGTGACAATTTGACTTAATTTAGAAGCAAATGCACCATTAAAACTATTTCTTTTAAAAGTGTTATTAGGAACTATACCATCTTGATTTGTATTGGAGTAAGTTAATCGATACGTTGTATTCGCAAGACCGCCGCTTATAGAAGCCGAATTATTCCACATAACACCTGTTTGATAGAATTGTTTCCGAGGGTCTACAAGCTTTGGCATACCAATTGCATCAATTACTTTTTGACTGACAGAATCTTTATGAGGTCCCCAAACCGCCGAAGTTTGTGGATTTGTTGTTCCCCCCTCTTCTGCATACCCACCTAAAGCTAAAGGTATACCACTTCGGTATTTTCCATTAACTCCTTGCAAATAGGTCGTTTGATAACCATCAGTGAAAGCATCATCAAAAGTTACACTAGAAGACAATGAAACTCTTGGTAATTTTCTATTATCTTCAATTGATCCTTTTTTAGTCGTAATCATGATAACACCATTTGCACCTCTAGAACCATACAAGGCACTTGCACCTGCCCCTTTTAATACAGAGACACTTTCAACGATATTTGGATCCAAATCAGAAAGTCTGCTACCATTCGTTCCTGTAAATAAAGTGGAAATATTATCATCTCCCTGATTAACAGAATTATCCATGGGTATGCCATCAATAACAAATAAGGGTTCACCACTTCCCGTTATGGATGTATTTCCACGAAGCTGTATCGAAGCAGAAGATCCCGCTTGACCTCCAGAACTTGTAATCTGTAAACCAGCTACTTTCCCTGCTAATGCATTCACAACATTTGGTTCACGAGAACTCAAGATATCAGCAGCTTTTACTTCTTGAACCGAATAACCAACTGATTTCTTTTCCTTCTTAACACCTAATGCTGTTACGACAACTTCATCAAGAGAATTTGAAGCATCATTTAACGTAACATTAAAAGCGGATTGATCTGCTTTGACGATTAAGGTTTTATCAGCAAATCCTACAGAACGAAAAACAATAACTTTTCCTGTGGGTACTGAAAGCGAGTAGTTACCATTCGCATCGGTTTGAGTAGCAATATTTGATCCTTGTACAGCAATCGTTACACCTACTAATGGTTTACCATCAGCTCCAGTTACACGACCACTAACTTTTTTTTCCTGTGCAAATGCTACAGAAGTCAGAATCATACTTCCCAAGAAAATACTGAGTAATTTTTGTTTCATATGTTTATGTTTATTTAAGTATTTAAAATCCCCAGAGGAGACTTTGGTTAATAGTAAGTATCTTATTCTTTTTTTAAAATCTCATTATTGTTTGTAAAACAACTATAATATATACTTTAATCATTTACTTAAATGGTCTCAATTAAGACCTTTGATTAAATTAATTAATTTGCGACTATAAAATATGCAATCGATTGTCTACTGTGAAATAATGTTTTGTCAGATATATTCTAGCTAATTCTTAAGGTATTTCAATTAAACTGACTAAGATTTACTTTTCAAATAAGGTTATACAACATATTCAATTCAAAAAGTTTCTACCGCAACTTAATTGTTAAATAATGTTAAAAACAAATATATGATATTAATTTAATTTAGCAATCTTTTATGCTAAAAAAATATATGAAAGTGATAACGATTATTTATTGTTATTCTCAAAAAGAAAACATGAACATATAATTGTTTAAATCAGAAATGTTAAAACTATGTCAAACATTATTATTTAAACTTACAACCAAATATTTACAAATGTTAGACTATTATATAGGTGTCTTTCATAGAGAAAAAGTCTTAAGCTTAACTTTCCCTGTAAAATAAGTTATAAGAGCATATTAATCCAGGAAGTACTTATTACTGAATAAGTACTTTATAGTTGTTAAAATAAAAAACAGCAGCAAACAAAGTTTACTGCTGTTTTCATTTTTATCTAAAGTCCTTATTTCTTTGACAGAACTATTCGAAATTTTAATATTGATCTTCAGGCCATTGTGTTCGGCGATGACCTTTAATTAAATAGGTTTTACCATCAACTCCAGCTTTATACTTCACAACTATACTATCAGCCATTACTTGGCTTGGTTGTTTAGAAGCTGCTTGTAAAATCTTTGTATCAATAATGTTAATACTTTTGTTTTTTACATTTAATGTATTAACATATTCTCCCCCTTTGATTGTTACTGAAGGAACATCAACATTCACTTTAATTAACATGCCAAAAGGATAAGTAGCATTACTAAATTTCATCCAAGCAATATCGCTGTCATTATTAGCAGTATTGTAAGTACTTAAAGTAGCAATTGAGAATGAAAAAGACTTTCCAGTAGCAGGGTTTAATGTCGTGACGTTAGTTCCGTCCTCATTAAAGATATGGGTATGCCATTCCCCTGAAATAGGATATATAGGAGAATGCTCTACTTCTGGCTGATCTTTTTTACAAGAAACAATTCCAAGTACCAATAGTCCTAAAAAATATTTAAATATATGTTTCATTTTTATTCTAATTTAATAAAGATTATTGTTTATGCCACCACATTTTCGTGTAGATAGCGACAGCTTTAGGTGTGTTTGCATTATTATCAGATGATACTTTTGGATATGGCAAACGTCTAGGAATTTCATTACCAACCAATACCGAAGTAATCGACTTCGTATATTGTCCAGGAATATATGATGGTTCATCAGAATCTACAGAACTCATAACAGGATATCCTGTTCTGTTTTGATCATAAAAAGAATCCCAGGCCTGACATCTAGTAGCAGCAACCCATTTTTGAGTAATAATTTGCTCTATCATTTTATCTACCGTACCTGCTTTAAATTCATAAACACCTCCATTGATAAAAGATGCTGCCGATTTACCCCAACGAGAAAAAGCTTCTGTAACAGCCAAATCATAATGTGTTTTTGCATTTATTGCATTGTTTAATCGAGCCCATGCTTCCGCTTGAAGAAATTCACATTCTGCATAAGACATAAAATAAACAGGATCAGTTGCTCCTAGTTTTGCTCTTGAAGTTGATCCAGGAGGAAAATCTAAAGTTGGAGCATTATAATCACCTTGTCTTAAAGCTGCATAAATAGCAGGTTTGTCTTTTTCAGTCGTCAATTCATAAAAATCTTCTATTCGAGGATCATTATTTTTTTGAAGATATGACATTAACGTTTTACTAGCTCTGATATTGACAAATGAATTTAGCGAACGTCTATCTGACTCATACAATGGATTGGATTTATTAACCGCATCCATAAATGCTGTCATTTTCGCATCAGATTCTAAAAGATCATTTGAATTTAAAAGCGTCGTAATAGCAGCGGTATTAGTTGCAAAATCTCGCATTAAAATTTTTAATTTTAACGTTTTGGCAAACTTACGCCAATTATCAAGATCTCCTTCGAAAACAAAATCTTGAGCCCCCATAGTTTTCAGAGCCTTAGCATCTTCTACTTTACTAATAGCATTATCCAATTGTGTTAAGATCAATTGATTAACGGTCTTTCCATCATCCCATTTTGGGGAATAAACACCTTTATCTCCTTGTAATCCTTCTGTTACAGGTAAATCACCATATAAGTCAACCAAAACATGGTTATCAAAAGCCAGCATAATTTGAGATGCAACATAATAATGCCATTGTCCTGCCGCTTCTGCTTTTTCCTTAGAAATAACAAGGTCCTTCATTCCTCCACCCATCAGATTTGACCATATACCATTGTATGAAGATATGGTCAAATTATAAGAGTCAATACCTGTATATTGATTTGAAGAATTATTTTGTGTATAATGTTGTGACCAAAATGCACCTATCAATTGAAGGTCTCCCCCAATTTTCGCTGCACTATAGGCTACGCCCGAAGGAAAAAGCAGCTCTGGTGTTGCATCATTTTCAGTCGGATTATAAGGACTTCTATTGATATCCAAATCCTTGGTACAGGCTGTAAGTGTCATCACACTTGCAGCCAATATATATCCTAATTTCTTAATATTTTTCATTTTATAATTATCAAATAAGTTTAGAATCTAACTTTTACACTACCACCATATGTTCTAAAAGTTGGTCCAGCAGCAAATTCACCAAAATTCGATGAAATATCATTACCATAATTTGTAGCTTCAGGATCCACGAAGTTATTTGATTTTGGAGTCCAAATAAACAAATTCCTTCCAACTAAACTAAAGTCTACTCCCTTAATTTTTGAACCCAATACACGTTTTGGTAAAGAATAAGTCAAAACTAATTCACGTAGTTTAACAAAATCTCTTTCCAATACTGCTTTTTCGTACATAGAATTATTCGTATTAGAGTACCAGTATGCATATTGATTATTTACTGAAATTTGTATATCATTTTCTGCATAACCTCCTCCAGCTAATTGTTTTACCGAATTAGGAACCAACCAAGGTTGTCTTTCGTTAAATGTTGTCTCTGTCGCGTTTCCAACAAAATAATTTAGTTGCGCTGTATAAGAATAGAAGAAACCACCTTTACGCCAATCTACTACTCCTCCCAAACTCCAATCTTTATATTTAAATTTGGTCGTGAAACCCATCTGGAAATCAGGTTCATATTTACCAACAGTTTTCTTAGTATTGGGCTCAGTAATAGGAATACCAGCACTATTTACAACTGTTTTTCCAGCAAACTCTCCCTCTTTAACCGTTAATACTTGAGGTACTTTATAAACGCCTAATGGTTGACCAATTTCAGCAACAAAATCTACAGAATATGCATTTTCAATCAATGTTTCTTTTGTATCGTCATATAAGGCCATTACTTTACTCGTATTTTTCGTAAAGTTTATGCCTAAATCCCATTGAAAATCTTTGTATTTTAATGGTGTAGTATTCAGTCCAATTTCAACACCTTTATTACGAATGTCTCCCATATTCCTTGTACGTCTTGTATATCCAGTTTCTGGAGAAAGATTAATTGCAAAAATCTGATCTACAGTTTTTCTGCTATAATAAGATGCATCTAAACTAATTCTATTTTTTAAGAATTTCATTTCCGCACCAAACTCAAGCTCAGTTGTAATTTCAGGTCTTAAGTCTTCATTACCCAAGGTTTTTGCATGTTGCAAACCTGCAATGCCACCCAAAGGCAAGATAGTATTACCAAATCCTAAACCGATTTGTGCAGCTTGATAATAATTTTCTGTCAAATAGGTAGTAGCATCAGCACCAGTTTTACCCCATGCTGCACGCAGTTTTAAATAATTGAAATTATCTGATTTCAAATCTTTAAATGCATCAGTAACAATTAAAGAAGTATTAATACCTCCATATATATAGTTATTTTGCTTAACAGGAAGAGTCGATGACCAATCCGATCTAAATGACCCATTCACAAACCAATAATTTTTATAAGCGAAAGTCGCATCAGCAAATGCTCCCATTAAACGTTGCCTTACAAAAACATTATTAACTATTGGAGCCTCACTTGTATTTTTTAAACTATACCATCCAGGTACATTTAATCCACTTACATAAGCATCAAGGTAGGTATAGCCTCTTTGATTAAAGTTATAGCCAATAGAACCAGATAAATTAATATCGTCTGAAATATCTTTGTTTGCCTGGAACATTAAAGTTGCATCAAGCTGATTGGTTTTCCTATAGTTTTCACCATAGCGACCAGTAACAGGTGCTTTCGCATTATCAGCAGATGTAGAACCCTCAGTATAAGATATTTTTTGAGCAAAATCAATCGTGCGTGTATTTGCAAAATCTCCACCTAATTTCGCGACTGCATTTAACCACGGAAGAACTTTATAAGAAAGATCGATGTTTCCATAAAAGCGATCATCTTGCAATCTTGATCCATTATCTACTAAAGCTTTATACGGATTAGATGCATAAGCAGTAAAATAATTATCGTAATTGTTATATGGATTATTATAATCTTTCAATGATGAGATATTTACATCAACAGGAATTTGAATCAACTCTTGAAATGTAACATCTCCACCATCTGCCGTACCCTGTCCTTGATAAACGGCATTTAAATCTCTTCTCACATAATTTACACCATAATTGAATGTAAATTTATCAAGACTAGTGTTTCCTCTAAAAGAAAAATTATTACGTTTTAACTTATCAGGATGACCAGGTAGAACCCCTTGTTGATAAAAATTACCATAAGAAAACATATACGATGATTTCTCACCCCCACCAGATAGAGATAAAACATTCGTCGCATCTAAACCAGTTACATAAAAATTCTTGATATTATCTTTTACATAAGCATAAGGTTTTGTCAGCCTAACACCGTCAATCTCTGATCCCCATGGTCTTTCTATACCATCTAATCTAGGTCCCCAAGATCCATTTTCTAAAAAACTAAAATCAGGCCATCCTTGTCCAAAAAGATTTTGAGTTTGAGGAACCATTAATACTTTACTTGCATTAATCGCTCCCGTATATGAAACTTCAAACTTTTGGCCTAATTTTCCTTTTTTAGTCGTGATCATAACAACACCGTGTGCAGCACGAGATCCATATAAAGCTGTAGCTGAAGCTCCTTTTAATACTGTCATTGATTCGATATCATCAGGATTGATATCATTGGCTTGATTACCTAAATCCACAGATCTAGAAAAATTAACATCAGCTTGATAACCATTACTGATAGGCACTCCATCCACTACGTAAAGGGGGTTATTAGCAGAGAATGAAGATACACCACGGATAATCACTTTCGTTGATCCACCCGTAGTTCCGGAGTTCGATATATTTACACCTGCCATTTTACCTTGAAGCCCCGTCATGGCATTCATATTATTGGCTGCTGTAATATCATCGGCTTTAATTGTTGAAGCAGAGTATCCAAGGGCTTTACTTTGCTTGGAAACGCCCATAGCAGTAACAACGACCTCATCCAAAGCATTGTCAGAATTGTCTAATGTAATATTAAAAGAACTTTGACCCTCTTTAACAATTAATGTTTTGTCAGAATAACCTATTGAGCGAAAAACGATCACTTTTCCTGTTGGAACTGAGAACGAATAATTACCGTTCGCGTCGGTTTGAGTAGCGATATTTGATCCTTGAACAGCAATCGTTACACCAACTAATGGCTTCCCATCAGCTCCTGTTACGCGACCACTAATTTTTTTCTCCTGTGCAAATGCCACAGAGGTCAAAATCATACTACCCAAAAAAATACTGAGTAATTTGTGTTTCATATGTTTATATTTATTAAGTAATTAAGTCTATTTACTAAAATTAAATGCTGGCTAACCAATACTACCTTTAACTTCAACAGATAGTTTTACATTTCAAATTGATTCAATAATTGTTAAAGAAATGTTAAAAGCAAATTTAAAATATATTTCTATTTTACAATGCTAACATAGTAAAAAATTTAAACACCAATACCAAAGCAACAATAATCAACTGAATATAAGCACATTAATTTACACTCAGTTTGTAACATTATTAAAAACCTATTTAATTACCATGAAAGAAATTCTAAATAAACTTAGCATATTTTTTAAAAAAGTTTTTTGTATGTAAAAAGTAATTTTTAGAAAGGAATATATTTATATTCATTCAATCCCTTGAGAATTAACAATATCTTTGGATCACTCCTTTGATCATACCTTTAATCTGAAATTTTACTATAAAACTATTGAAATTCAATGATACCACCCCCTAACCCTCTTCGGACTTTCTTCTAACCAACTTCTAAATTTCACTACATCTGGACAACTATTTTTCCGCTGTTGCACCGCCTTTTCCCCGAGTCAACTATGGTAAAAAAGTGGTGAAAGGACGGTAAAAGAGTACTGGAAGTTAGAAGAAAGTCCGAAGAAAGGGCGAAGTTGATATTGTTTTGTTTAACACCAGGTACTGCCTGACCAGTTGCTGATGTAACACGTCCACTAATCTTTTTTTCTTGAGCGAATGTCACTGATGAAAGTATCATCCCCCCTACAAGAAAACTAAGTAATGTTTGTTTCATATTATTGATTTCGTTAATTAATATATATTAATAAATCATATTCATATTAAATAATGTTCACCTTAAGTGTTAATACAACTTTAAAGTCAAAACAAAACACCCCTACTCTCACAGGAATATTCTTTAATGTCATAAACAGATTCAATAGTCTGAAAATCGAAAACACAAGAGTAAACACGTGTTAAAATTCGACTCAACGAGGATCTGTAAATTTTTCTTTCTAAAATTTACGATAAATAATGTGGTAGTATGATCAGTAACATGCGTGACATGCTAAAAACGGATAGCAAATATATAAAGTTGAAGTTGTTGTTGCAAGTATTTTAATAGAAAAGTTTTTTTACCCAAACAAATGCAAATAAGAAGATGGTCTATTATTAAAATAGCAAAAAATATTAAAAGAAATTAAATTTTCACAAAAAACCTCTACAGCAGAATTTTATACGGTATAATTCTATTTTAACAAAATTTTAACAGTACGCTTACCTTAAATTAGCATAAAAAAAGGGATACAAAATTTTGCATCCCTTCCTATTTTTGTGCGTATCTTTTAATCAATATATTCAAAACCAGTATATGGGATTAACACTTTTGGGATTTTAATTCCTTTTTCTGTTTGATTATTTTCTAATAAAGATGCTACAATACGAGGCAAGGCTAACGCTGACCCATTTAAAGTATGAGCCAATTGCATTTTACCTTCTTTATTTTTAAACCTTACTTTTAATCTGTTGGATTGGTAAGTTTCGAAATTAGAAACTGAAGATACTTCTAACCAACGTTTTTGAGCTGCACTATACACTTCCAAATCATATGTCAAGGCTGCTGTAAAACTCATATCACCACCGCAAAGACGTAATACCCGATAGGGCAATTCTAATTTTTGCAATAGCCCTTGTACATAATTACTCATTTCTTCTAATACAGCGTAGGATTGATCTGGATGAACAATCTGTACAGTTTCTACTTTATCAAATTGATGTAAACGATTCAATCCACGAACATGTGCACCGTAAGATCCCGCTTCACGACGAAAACAAGGAGTATAAGCGCAGTGTTTAATCGGGAATTGCTCTTCCTTAACGATAACATCACGATATATATTGGTAACTGGAACTTCAGCAGTTGGAATTAAATACAAATCATCATTTGTTACATGATACATTTGACCTTCCTTGTCCGGTAACTGACCTGTTGCAAAAGCAGAGGCTTCGTTAACCAAAATTGGCACCTGTACTTCTTCATAACCTACTTGAGCAGCTTCATCCAAGAAAAAGTTAATTAATGCGCGTTGTAATCTGGCTCCTTTTCCTTTATAAACTGGGAACCCCGCTCCCGTAACTTTTACTCCAAGCTCTAAATCAACAATATCATATTTTGTCAGCAAATCCCAATGTGAAGATGCATCATCAGCTAATGTTGGTACATCTCCATGTTCCAATACCACTTCATTGTCATCAGCAGATACCCCTAAAGGAACTGACGTATGGGGTAAATTTGGAAGTTGAACAATTTTTGCATTTAAATCCTGCTCCACTTCTGCTAATTGCTCTGTCAATTGCTTGATTTGTTCCTTATATCCAGAGGATTGAGATTTTACGGTTTCAGCTTCTTCTTTTTGACCTTGACGCATCAATTCTCCGATTTTTTTTGCGGATGAATTGGCTTCAGCTGAAAGGGCATCTGACTCAGATTGAATTTTACGACGTTGTTCATCTAAATTGATGATCTCATCGACTAATCCAGTTTCCTTGAAATTTTTGGCTCCTAATCTCTCGATTACCTTATCCCTGTTTTCACGGATATAATTCAATTGCAACATAATTGTATGTGTTTTTAAAGGAACAAAGATAACAAGTGAACTGCAATTAATAAGTAGTAATTTAAAATTAAAATCATTTTTGCAGCTAAGTATATATTTAATTCAGATAACTTGTAAATTGCCTTTGGAAATCTTTAATTGAAAATTATAATATGCAGTATACAGCAGCAAGTAATCGATATCAACAAATGGAATACCGTCGTTCAGGTAATTCGGGCATTAAATTATCTGCGATTTCATTAGGGTTATGGCAGAATTTTGGACATATCAATGATTTTGAAAATAGTCGTAAATTAATTCAAACAGCATTTGACGCAGGAATCACGCATTTTGATCTTGCGAATAATTATGGTCCGCCTCCAGGCTCTGCAGAAGAAAATTTCGGGAAAATATTACAAACAGATTTTAGCGGACATCGAGATGAAATGATTATTTCTTCTAAGGCTGGATACACCATGTGGGATGGACCTTATGGAGACTGGGGATCCAAAAAGTATTTGGTGTCAAGTCTTGATCAAAGCTTAAAGAGAATGAAACTTGACTATGTGGATATTTTCTATCACCATAGACCCGATCCTGAAACACCGTTAGAAGAAACAATGGCAGCTTTACATTTACTCGTTCAACAAGGGAAAGCACTATATGTTGGTATTTCGAACTATAAAACTCCAGAAGCAAAACGTGCCGTTGATTTATTGAAACAAATGGGTACTCCTTGTTTGATCCACCAACCAAAGTATTCTTTATTTGAGCGTTGGGTTGAAGAAAGTTTATTGGATTTATTGACAGAAGAAGCAGTCGGCTGTATTCCCTTTTCACCATTGGCACAAGGCTTATTGACAGATAAATATCTGCACGGCATACCTAAAGATTCTCGAGCAGCTTCTTCTAGTATTTCTCTACATGAGAGTGATATTACTGCAGAAAAAATAGAAAGAATTAAAGCTTTAAATGAGATCGCATCCCAAAGAAATCAAAAACTAGCACAAATGGCCGTATCCTGGTTGTTGAATAAACCTCAGGTTACTTCTGTATTGATTGGTGCGAGTAAAGTTGCTCAGATACAAGATGCTGTGGATGCTGTAAAAAATCAACACTTTTCAACAGAGGAGTTGAATAGCATTGACTTGATTTTATCATAGCTTAACCTATATTGATTTTGTACGCTGATAGAACATCTTTGCTTAAAGAAAGTATCTGAAAAGAGATTGAATATTCTGAACATTCAATCATAGATTCTCCAACATATAAAGAGCACATTACGATCGTGCTTAAAGAAAAACATATGGTTCAAAAGATTATGAAATTAATCTTTTGAACCACATGTTTTTCTCACTCTTATTTTGAGTATTATGTATGTATTTTATTAAATAGTACTTTTTATATTGGAACTGTTATCACCCAATGTCCAGATCGTTTAGATCAATATAAAAGCGCTAAAATCTAAAAAATAACCGATGTAACTTAAAATAATATTAGGATGTTTATGATGCAGATTCCCATCCAAAACGGGAAACTTATAATGGAAAATGAACGCATAAAGTCTTGAATACAATTATCAAAAAAAACTTACCTTTGTACATGCTTTATTTAGTTCCAACGCCAATTGGCAATTTAGAAGACATGACTTTTCGCGCCATTCGTGTGCTAAAAGAGGCTGATGTTATTCTTGCTGAAGATACACGTACGAGTGCGCCACTTTTAAAACATTTTGAAATTGAGAAAAAAGTATTTGCTCACCATCAACATAATGAACATAAAGCTGTTTCTGAAATCATTAAATTTTTAAAAGAAGGTCAAAATATCGCGCTCATTTCCGATGCGGGTACTCCAGCTATTTCGGATCCAGGGTTTTTATTAGTGCGAGAGGCTATAAAAGAAGGACTTGAAGTACAATGTCTACCAGGAGCTACAGCATTTGTTCCTGCTCTTGTCAATTCTGGACTTCCTAATGATCGTTTTTGTTTTGAAGGTTTTCTTCCCGTTAAAAAAGGTCGTCAAACACGAATGAAATTTTTAGCCGAAGAAAAAAGAACAATGATCTTTTACGAATCACCACATCGTGTCTTAAAAACGATAGACGAATTTATTGAAGTTTTTGGAGCAGATAGGCAAGCCTCCATTTCAAGAGAAATAAGTAAGCTGTTCGAAGAAAATGTCAGAGGGACTTTAACAGAATTAAAATTACATTTTGAAAACAATCCAATTAAAGGAGAATTTGTATTTTGTGTAGGAGGATTAGAATAATTTTCAACCTCTTTGTTTATTCTCATATTTAAATAGCTATAACATGAACTTTGAACTTTTCGCCATAGATGGCCAAGACATAAAAATAATTGAAAAATTAGTTGTCAAATTGCAAGATATGATGACTGATGGGGAGCATATTGATTATATTGCAGTGCAAAAGAAACCTGCTGTTACAATCCTTCCTGATAGTATCACCATTAGTAATAAGCGTATTTTCATGTGTGAGTTCACAAAATTAGGTTTAGCAACTGATTTTGAGATATTCAGCTGGAAAGATATTAAAGACATCGCCTTTAAGGAAGAAATATTTGGTTCTAAGGTAACCGTTATTCCTTTTACTGGTGAGAATCTAAGTATTGACTATATCCCTAAGATTCAGGCTAGAAAATTATATCAATTAATTAAAGGGGCACTTGAAACTTCTAAATTGAAAGA
This sequence comes from Sphingobacterium sp. SRCM116780, assembly GCF_021442025.1. Taxonomy (NCBI): domain Bacteria; kingdom Pseudomonadati; phylum Bacteroidota; class Sphingobacteriia; order Sphingobacteriales; family Sphingobacteriaceae; genus Sphingobacterium; species Sphingobacterium sp. SRCM116780. Next base: position 382,698 of record NZ_CP090446.1, on the reverse strand, counting down.
AATTGCACTAGAGAAAGAAAAGTTTATTGTAACCACACCTCCCATTCAACCTGCACCTACGTTTGAAATTCATCAACCTGTTGAAGAGGAAGTCGTACAAAATAATTCAGTGATCGAACCGGTGAAAGAGGCGATAAGAGAACCTATTATTATCCCTGCTATAGTTGAGTCTCCAGCTCCCAAAATAGAGGAAGATGATGATGAAATAACCTTAAAGCTTCGAAAACTGAAAAGCTTATTTGACAAACAATTAATTACACAAGCTGAATACGAAAACAAGAAAAACGAAATTTTATCTCAAATTTAATCGTGAGAAACCAATATTTACTGGCACTTTTAAGTGCCTTTTTACTATGGTTGGGATGGCCCCCTATCCCATACACTAGCCCTATATTATTAATAGCTTTTCTTCCATTGCTCATTGCTATTGAAAATATCATTAGAAATGAAAGTTTTACAAAAAAAGGTAAAAAAGTATTTCTGACAGCAGGATTAACCACTATCGTGTGGAATACGGCTTCCATTTATTGGGTATATAATTCGATCTCGGCAGTTATGCCTTGGTATATCGCTGTTTTTATTTCATTAATTCCTTTTTGTTTAGGATCTTTTTTGATGGCTATCGCATTTCGTTTATATTATCAAATGCGTAAGAAAGTCTCTATTTTCCTTTCTTTAATTGGTCTATTAGGTTTTTGGATAGCTTATGAATATCTCCATCAATCATGGGATTTAGCTTTCCCTTGGATGACCTTAGGCAATGGATTTGCAACTTTTCATCAGTTAATCCAATGGTACGAATTTACGGGTGTATATGGTGGAAGCATGTGGATTTGGTTAAGCAATATTTTGATTTTCCTGCTTTATCTGAACAAAAAGGAAATAGCATCTTTAAGAAGACCGAAAGCCACAAAAATTGCGCTTATTTTACTATTGGCTGTTCCATCTACATACTCAATTATTCGTTATTGCACATATGAAGAGCATATCAATCCTTCCCAAATCGTAACGGTTCAACCCAACATCGATCCATTTGGAAAGTTTGGTTATATTTCACCAGAAGAGCAGCTAAATACATTAATGCAACTGTCTCGATCTGTGGCCAAACCCAATACGGAGTTTTTCATTTGGCCTGAAACCGCTTTATCACAACAAGGTGATTTTGATGAAGAGAATTTTAGAAGTACAACAACATTTGATTCCATTATACGTTTTTTGGATCAGTATAAAAATGGTAATGTGCTATCCGGAATAGAAAGTTACAGGTTGTACAATGATCAAAGAACCTTATCTGCAAGAGAAGTTGCGCCGAAAGTATACCAAGACAATTTCAATGCAGCTACCTTAATTGATTTCTCATCAAAACTACAATTCTACCATAAATCAAAATTGGTTCCAGGTGTAGAGCAGATGCCTTTTGGTTCTGCTATTAATTTTCTAAAACCATTGTTTAAAGCATTTGGAGGTACGACTGGAGGATATGGAAAACAAGATGCACCAACAGTCTTTTATGCTCAAAGTGGTATTGGTGCCGCTCCAATTATCTGCTATGAATCGATTTGGGGATCCTATGTAACGCAATACATCAAACAAGGAGCTCAATTTATTGCTATCATAACCAATGATGGTTGGTGGGGAAACACCTCTGGTAAAGATCAACATTTAGATTATGCAAAATTAAGGGCAATAGAAAACCGTAGATGGGTAGCAAGGTCTGCCAATACCGGTATTTCAGCATTTATTAATCAAAGAGGTGATATTGTCCAAAAAACAAAATGGTGGGAACCAACCGCTTTGACACAAGAAATTAATCTAAATGAGGAATTAACGCTCTACACGCGCACAGGTGACTTATTTGCTTATTTAGGTCTACTCATTGCTATCCTCGGTGTATTAACTTTTTTTAAAAAATCAAAAGCAAGCAATTTTATTAAATAATTATCATGTAGCACAGTAAGTAAACCTACTTTTACTTAATTTTGTGCACTATGCAAGTATATTTTGATAATGCTGCAACTACAGCACTAGATCCAGAAGTGATTCGTGTCATGATAGACACGATGGAAAATAATTTTGGTAATCCATCGTCTATTCATTCACATGGTCGACAAGTAAAAACAATTGTTGAGAAATCTCGTAAAACAATTGCCCATATATTAAAAACCTCACCCTCTGAAATATTCTTTACCTCAGGAGGTACTGAAGCAGATAATATGGCAATCGTACGTTCTATCTTGGATTTTGGTATCACGCATGCTATTACAACACCAATTGAGCACCACGCTGTATTACATACCTTAGAAGAAATACAAAAGTTGGGAAAAGTTCATCTCGATTTATTACAAGTAGATGCGGAGGGGAATATTGATTTAAATCAATTGGAAGAATTATTAGCCCAAAACCCAAGAACATTTGTTTCCATCATGCATGCTAATAATGAATTGGGGAATATAAATGATATTGAAAAAATTTCTGAAATCTGTCAAAAATACAATGCTGTCCTTCATTCAGATACGGTCCAAACTATGGGACATTATCCACATGATTTAAGTAAATTAAAAATTGATTTTATTACAGGTGCTGCACATAAATTTCATGGTCCGAAAGGTGTTGGTTTTCTATATATCAATGCGAACAACAAAATCAAACCAATGATTTATGGAGGAGCGCAAGAACGTAATATGCGTGGTGGTACAGAGAATGTATACGGCATAGCAGGTTTAGCTAAGGCACTTGAACTTAGCTATCAACATATGGAAGAGCACGCTGCCTATATACAAGGTTTAAAAACCTATATGATGGAACAATTACAATCTGCAATTCCAGATATCAAATTTAATGGTGTAACAGTAGCAAATAAATCGCTCTATACGGTTTTGAATGTATCTTTCCCCTGCACAGAGATGGCAGACATGTTATTGTTTAATTTAGATATTGCAGGTATTTCTTGTTCAGGAGGTAGTGCTTGTAGTTCAGGGACTGATATTGGTTCGCATGTATTGGGCGCTATTAAGGCTGATGGAACACGACCTTCAGTTCGCTTTTCATTCTCTAGAAATAATACAAGAGCCGAAATTGATTTTGTAGTCAATCATTTGAAAGAGTTATGCAAATAAAATAACTTCATAGAAAAAGCCTTCATGAAGGCTTTTTTATTACTCTTTCATTTTTTCCAACTTATAATTATCAGCCAACTCTCCTCCGATCTCATTACCTGCTAAATCCAATTGTAAGAGTTTTGTATCTCCCAATTTAAATTTATAATCGACTCCCTCAAGCGTAATGATATTATTTTCAAATTTCCATTTTCCATCCTTCACAAACACCTCATCACTTTTATTCAAATACTTGGATGAATAGCTATAAGAAAAATTTTTATTTAATTTCAAGACCGTTTCAATACCATCACAATCAGCACAAGGCATAACGCCCATGTAATCACCACTCAGATTATTCAAATCTGCATTTCTGTGCTCTTTGTCTTTTATAAGTTCAGCTCCTTTACGCTGATTGTCACATGCTGTAAAGACAAATAGTATAGATAATAGTAAAATAAACAGCCTTTTCATCTTCTTTATAACTCCTCCTCAAGATCCTAAGAAGTTATACTCAAAATGAATACCAAAAATTAAATGTTAAATGTTAAAAAAGTGTTAATACTCATCTTCATCGTCGCCATCAAGCAAACTCAAGGCTCCACGTAACTCACTTAACGCATGCATATTACGTTTTTGTTGGGTAATCAACATTCCCTTTTTATAAATCTCCCGCGCATCTTCCAATTGGTTCAGTTTTTCGTACAGTTTACCAAGATGATAATAGGTTCCTACATAATCTTCATGATTGGCAATTAAGTCCAGGTAGCCATTAAGCGCTTCTCCCTGATTTCCCAACTTTAAATATTCTGTAGCTAAAGCATATTTCAAAAAAGGATCTTGAGGAGAATCCTTCAAAAAGTCCAGTAATTGTTGCAAACGATCAGCTGTCATGTATTTTCAATTTTATAAATTTTACACCTGTAAAGTTATAAATAATTGGAGAAGCTAAAAATCAAAGATTGAAAACAAAATACTATGCTAGCATATAAAAATGACGGAATATTGACGAATGAATAATCAGGTAGAAATTTAGAAAAATTGAAATAAAAATTATATAATTCGTAAAATATACACATTTAACGAATATAAAATTCGATAATTTAGACAAATAAGCCTTTAATTTTAATAAAAACAAAATTGAATATTCACTATTCATTCATATCCTACTCTCCTAAATTATCTTTACATTTAACCTAAATTATAGTAGGTTTGTATAAAACGGTAATAAATTATGAAAATATTAGTCTGCATAAGTAATGTCCCCGACACTACTTCAAAAATTACGTTCACCAATGACAACACCGCTTTTAATAGTGCGGGTGTACAATACATTGTGAATCCATATGATGAGATTGCCTTATCAAAAGCAATAGATTTAGCAGAAGGAGGAAAAGGTTCTGTAACTGTTATTACAGTTGGAGATGCAAGTACTGATGCTACCATTCGTAAAGCCTTGGCAACAGGTGCAGACAATGCAATCCGCGTAAATGCAACCCCTAGGGACGCTTGGTTTGTAGCCAATCAAATTGCTCATTATGCGAAAGAAAACAACTTTGATCTTATATTAACAGGAAGAGAATCCATTGATTATAATGGTGCACAAGTAGCTGGCTTTGTAGCCTCACTTCTAAACATCCCTTCTGTCTCCATCAGTAAAAAACTAGATATAGATGGAAATACGGCAACCGTAGAACGCGAAATCGAAGGTGGAAAGGAAGTATTAACGTTAAACTTACCTGCTGTCATTGGTACAGCTGAAGGTGTTGCTGAAACTAAAATTCCGAACATGAGAGGTATTATGAGCGCAAGAACAAAACCTTTAGATGTGATTGAACCTCTTGAAGTCGCTCAACTATCACAAATTGTAAAATTTGAGACTCCAGAACCTCGCGGTACTGTCACCTTAGTGGATGCTGGAGACGTGGAAAAATTAGTAGCTCTTTTGCACGAAAAAGCAAAAGTAATTTAATCAACATTTAAAAGAAAAAACATGTCAATATTAGTATATGTAGAAAATACAGATGGTAAGTTTAAGAAATCAGCGTTCGAAGCTGTTTCCTATGCTAAAGCTATCGCTAATCAAACGCAAAATCAGGTTATTGCAATATCTATCGGAAATGTAGAAGAAGCTCAATTGAGTCAATTGGGCAAATACGGTGCAAGCAAAGTTTTGAGTGTAAATACAGAGCAATTAAAATCATTTGTCAACCAGGCTTATGCTGCTATCATCGTTGATGCATCAAAAGCAAATGATGCATCTGTGGTTGTGTTATCAAATTCCTTTTCAGGGAAGGGCTTAGCTCCACGTATTGCTGCAAAATTAAATGCAGCCTTAGCAGATGGTGCGATTGAATTACCAACCATAAATGGTCAAAATCTACAAGTGAAGACTGGTGCTTTCTCAGGTAAAGCATTCTCATTTGTAGCACTAACTTCTGCTATAAAAGTAATCGCTTTAAATCCAAATTCTTTTGAAGTAAAAGAATCAGAGGTATCTGCTGCAATCGAAAATTATACTCCAAGTGTTGATGCTTCGGATTTCAGTACAATTGTGAAAGAAATTGTTAGGGCTACAGATAAAATATCTTTACCAGAGGCTGATATTGTTGTATCTGCAGGTAGAGGTTTGAAAGGTCCCGAAAACTGGGCGATGATTGAAGAATTAGCCAATGTCTTAGGCGCTGCAACAGCTTGTTCTAAACCTGTATCTGATGCAGGATGGAGACCTCACTCGGAGCACGTAGGACAAACAGGAATTGTCGTGAGTCCTAACTTGTATATTGCTATTGGCATTTCTGGTGCCATTCAACATTTAGCAGGAGTAAGTTCCTCAAAAACGATTGTTGTGATTAATAAAGATCCTGAAGCGCCTTTTTTTAAAGTAGCAGATTATGGTATTATAGGCGACGCTTTTGACGTTGTTCCTAAATTAATTTCGGCTTTAAAAGCTTATAAAGGACTATAAATTTCCTCCTATAAAAACTCCATTCATAAATTTATTGTGAATGGAGTTTTTTTTTGCTTCGAATATTCGCATATTTGTAAACCGTAAGAAGGGTATTATAATGAAGAAAATCAAGTTAGACATCGTTGGCTTATCCTACAGTCAGACACAATCTGGAGCATATGCATTAGTTTTAGGTGAGTCTGGAGGGAATCGTCGTCTACCGATTATTATCGGAAGTCACGAGGCACAAGCTATCGCGATTAGAATAGAAAAAATGATTCCTAGTCGTCCCCTAACACATGATTTATTTCAAAGTTTTGCAGAATCTTTTCACATCAATTTTGAAGAAGTTCTTATCTACAACTTAATCGAAGGTATATTCTATGCTAAGATTATCTGCTCAGATGGAGATAAAGTTGTAGAGATAGATGCCCGTACTTCAGATGCTGTTGCTTTAGCTGTACGTTTTGGAGCTCCTATTTACACCTATGATTTCATATTGGCTTCTGCAGGTATTGTCATTGAAGGTAATGAGTTTGCTTTTCTTGACAACCTTGAAAATGCAGTAAAAGGAGAAATCGTGGAAGATGAGATAAAACAAGAAGCCACAAAAAAAGCAGAGGTACAAAATCCTTTCTCAAGTCTTACAGACGAACAATTAAAAACTGTACTCAATCAATCCCTTATTGATGAAAATTATGAGCAAGCAGCTTTAATTCGTGATGAGATTTCGCGAAGAAAATAACGAATTAATCCTCAAAGAAAAACAAACTCAACTATACTTTATTTATGTCTATTAAATTACGGTTGACCATTATGAACTTCCTTCAGTTTTTTGTGTGGGGAGCTTGGTTGATTACAATAGCAAACTACTGGTTTGGCACCAAACAATGGGACGGAACTCAATTCGGAGCTATTTTTGCAACAATGGGATTTGCATCTTTGTTTATGCCAACCATAATTGGAATTATTGCTGATCGATGGATAAATGCGGAGAAATTATATTTAGTTCTTCATCTTCTATATGCTGCTGTTCTTTTTTATTTACCACAAATAAATGATCCCTCTGCTTTTTTCTATGCCATGCTATTAGCCATGTGCTTTTATATGCCTACACTTGCATTATCAAATTCAATTGCATACACAGTTCTAACCCAAGGTAAATATGATTTAGTGAAGGCATTCCCCCCTATTCGAGTGTGGGGAACGGTTGGATTTATTGCTGCAATGTGGATTGTTAACTTAACAGGAAGCAAGGCGACGGGTATGCAGTTTTACATAGCAGGAGCAGCTGCCGTAGGATTAGGCTTATTTTCTTTTACTATTCCGAAATGCCCCCCAAGAAACATTAAGAACGAAAATTCATCTTTGATAAGAACATTGGGATTGGAAGCTTTCAAATTATTTAGCAACTATAAAATGGCATTGTTCTTTATCTTTTCAATGCTTTTAGGTGCGGCGCTTCAATTAACGAATGCTTATGGTGATGTTTTTTTAGATGAATTTAAGTTTTTCCCAAAATATGCAAATTCATTCGTCATAAAATATTCGACTATTATCATGTCGATTTCCCAAATTTCAGAAACCTTATTCATTTTAGCAATTCCGTTTTTCTTGAAAAGATTTGGAATCAAAAAAGTCATGCTTATCTCTATGTTTGCTTGGGTACTCCGTTTTGGACTATTCGCTTATGGAGATCCTTCATCTGGTTTATGGATGATTATTCTTTCTTGTATTGTTTACGGAATGGCTTTTGACTTCTTCAATATTTCAGGCTCTCTATTTGTTGAAACATCTACGAATTCCCAAATCAGAAGTTCTGCTCAAGGGTTGTTTATGATGATGACTAATGGTTTTGGTGCTGTATTTGGTAGTCTGGCCTCTGGATGGATTATAGATAAATACTACACAAAATCATACAACAATTTGCATGATTTGGCCATTCGTTTAGAAACAACACCTGATAATCCTAGACTCTTGAATTGGTTAACTAAAAGAAAGATTAATTTTCAAAATGGAATATTTGACCATGACATACTATTAAAAGATTGGCATCATATCTGGCTCGTTTTTTCTGTTTATACATTAATCGTAGCGATTCTATTTGCTATTCTTTTTAAGCATAAACATGATAAAAACGTACCCCTTAACGCTAAATAATAAAACAGCCATTCGATAAATGGCTGTTTCTATTTCTCCGAAAACGATCTTTCTTTATCTCGGATAGTGTTTTATCCATAAATAAAATACAAGTAGAGAACTATGATACTATTTGATTTATGTGATTGTTTGTTACAATAGCTCTTTCAAAAGAATTAGAAAATATTTGAAAGTCCCTCCTTTGATGATGTACGAAGTTTATATATGAAAGTCTTGTTATAAAAAAATAAAGGTAATCTTTTACAAGACTACCTTTATTAAAAAACAAACTAAATTTTGGACATGTTTCACAACAGATCCCACATTAACCCTTACTATATGAATCAAAAACTACTTGATACAAATGTAGACCACCTATATTAAGTTAGCCTTAAGGAATGTTTAATCTTTCAATATCATTTACAAAAAAAGCAACCTTGTATAAAGGTTGCTTAGTCTATTATCAAGTTCCATTATTTTAACGGTTAAGCACTTCGATCTCTTTCGTGGCAGTATACACACGATTAAACATATCCGTTGCTTTCACCTCTAATTTATATTTACCTTCTTTTAATTTTGGTAAATTAAACTTCCAAAGATGGGAAGAAATCGCTCCATCGGAAGGTCTTCTCCCCTCTTGATAATGAGTTGCAAAATCAAATTTATCAACGGCATAATTATAAGCAGGATCAGTCTCATTTACAGTTTCCATTTCTTTCCATTTACCTTCATTGATACGATATAGCACCTGATCGTCTCCTTTTCCGATAAAAAAATTAGCATAAATAGGATACCTCTGTACATATTTTTGATCAACAACAGATGGTCCAGATAAGGCGATTTGATATTGAGTATCTTTTCCTACTACATGGTAATCAAATGTATATTGATTGTTTTTAATATTCAAAACTGCATATCCTTTAGGTGTACCATCACGCATGGTCGATACTGGGATACCATCTGTATCCTTTGCTCCAGAGTACCAATCTCCTGAAGTCGTTCCCACATTATATTCATGATGCGGTTTCTCTTGTTTCCATCCATCCTTTGCGCCAAAAAAGTTCTGTTGTTGAAAATGCGTGTGTGCGGATAAGGAAAGTGTATGCGGATAACTTGCCAATATATTAAATAATCGATCTCGGTCTTCTGTCCGAAAAACCGCAGCACTTTCGTGAGCTAATGGGATATGAAAGGCTAAAACCACTAATTTATCCTTTGAAATAAATTTCAAATCATTCTCAATAAAATCTAGCTGTTCTTTACGGAAACCACCTTTATAACCTTTTCCGGTATCTGGATTGGGATAAATAATATCATCTAAAACAATAAAGTGAGCATTCGCATAATTAAATGAATAGTTAGCTGGGCCAAATGAAGCTTCAAAAGATTCATCTGAATAAATATCTTCCTTGGTATCAAAGTTAAGATCATGATTCCCGATTACATTAAACCAAGGCAACCCCATCAATGCTATCGTTTTTTTATAATTAGGATGTAAGGACAGATCATTACCGACTAAGTCGCCTAAACTAATACCAAATACAGCAGCATGCTTATCAGCAATCCGATCGATAATGCCTCGTTTGAAATAATCCATCTCGATCTGATCATAAGCCTGAGGATCACCGAAGACAAATGCAGAAAAATCTTCCTTTTCCTTTTGAGCTGTCAATGCAAAATTGATTTCTTTAGGTAATCGTCCTGTTGGTGAAACACCTTTGAAGTTCAATTCTGGACTTCCTTCAGGTTTATGAATATAGTAAAATTGAGGTTGATAATCGTTATTTAAGGGTAAGGTATAATCTGAAGGTTTAATCACAAAAATAATATTATCATTTGTAACAGGCAATGTGTAATTTCCTTTGGTATCGGTCTGTACAACTTCAATTCCATTACTGACAGACACACTTGGAATTCCAACTTCTTTTTTATCACGTATACCATTTTTATTGGTATCATTAAAAACAACACCTTTAGCAAACTCTTGCGCATTAACAGAGTAGCTTAAAGCCAGAATCGCGGCAATAGCAAATATATTTTTCATGTTGAGGTATAAATTAATTTTGGACAAAATTAATGATGCAACATGAAACAAAAATCACTTAAACTTTAACAAATTATTAATTTATATCCATACAACACTATGCTTAGAGCTAAAATGCTTTCTTGAAGGTTCTTTCAAATCAATAAAACTTACGCACAAAAATTAGATCAATTCTCAGGATACGCTTATCTTGGATAGGATAATTTACTATACGAGTATAGCTATTCACTTTACAAAAAAAGGGAATCAAATGATTCCCTTTTTTTGTAAAGTTTATAATAATTACATTAATTCGATCTGGACTGAGCAGTGGCCAATATACGATTGACCTCATCAATCATGGATTTACCAGCATCTCTCATTTTTTCATTACCATCAAAATCAGCATCCATCGTTACTTTTTTTGATTTATCCTTATAATTGAACTCTAAATAAAAACGGGGAGCAGTTGCTGTCTTTGGATTTTTTCGAGCTTCAGGACCTGTCATATCATCATCTAGATTCCAAAATCCCAATTCTTGGGCTTTACGATGTAAATAGAGCAAATCATCTTTATTCATACGTACAGTATCTTTCTCTATTTGATTTGTCTTGGTTACGTACTGGAAAATTCCAGTTCTTGAATCATATTGATTATCCATATGATTTGGTTCGCCATATCGAAAAACTACAGATTGAAAATCCGCAAAACGGAAAGGTGCATTTTTGATCATGTTACTGTAGTAGTAAACACAGTATATCAGAAATGGCACAACAATACATAATGCCAAAAAAATCTTTTTACCCTTGATACCCATCTTAATTTTTAATTTTTGACAAAAATAAGGATTAAAATAGCTTTAGAAAGTTTTATCTGTTATTTGACATAAAAAAGGGAAATCTATTACGATTGTGGAGTTCCAGCATTCTTAAAATATTTAGCATACCAAGAATCTGTCAAATCAGAAATAATAACTCCCTTTTTGGTTGACACATGCACAAATTTATTATTGTGAAGATATACTCCAACATGATCGATACTCCGGCCTCCGAAAGAAAAAAAGACGAGGTCACCTTCTTTTAACTTACTAGCACTTTTTTCTTTAATTACAGCATCCATATCTCTTGAAGATCGAGGTAAATCTTCCTTATACACGGATCGATAAAGCATACCTACAAATCCAGAACAATCCACACCACTTTTGGTTGTCCCTCCTAAGCGATGGGGTATTCCCATCCATTCATCAATAAAAGAATAAAGACTAGGATTTAGCTCTCTTGTCCCAACATGTAAAAGGTTTGCGTAATTATCCAAAGATTTTTTGGTATAAGTGGTATTTCTAGCCTCACTTGCATCTGTCAAAACTGCATTGCCACGTCTATTCGTAGTCGTCTTTTTATTCAAAGAACAACTACTTAATACAAATATCAGACAGATAAAAAATAAAAGATTGCGTTTTAAACACATAGTTGAAGTAATGTTGATCAAATGTAATAAAACCAAATTTAACTGACAAACGCTTATATCGTTCTTGTTATACTTTTTCAAATTGTAATTTTGGCGATTGTGTAAAAATTTATATGGAAAAATTAAAAGGTGCTATTGCTGTTTTTGTGGGAGCCAGTAGTTTTGGAGTATTATCAACTTTTGTCAAACAAGCATATGCTCAAGATTATTATACATTAGGTCAAGTGACGGGTGTACAAGTTATTTTTGGAATGATCATCTTGTGGATGGTTTACTGGTTGATACAACTTTTAAACCCTACGGCAAATCAATCTTATACTAAGAAATCAAACAAATGGAAAATTTTAATCAGTGGTATTTCCACAGGTCTAGTCAGCATCATCTATTACAAATGTGTACAATTGGTCCCTGCATCATTAGCCATCGTATTATTGATGCAGTATATCTGGATAGGAACTTTAATCGAATTTATTGTATTTAAAAACAAACCGTCCAGTCGTCAATTAATAGGAATCGTCATTGTTTTAATAGGAACGCTATTAGCGACAGACCTTATAGAACAAGGAATTGACAAGCTTAACTGGACAGGGATCGCTTATGGATTACTAGCGGCGACAGCCTATGCCTCATTTTTAATTGTAAATGGACGTATAGGAAATGATTATCCTCCTATTCAGAAAAGTGCATTAATGGTAACGGGATCTTGTATAATGATCTGCTGTATTTTTCCTCCTACATTTTTGATTTCAGGAGTTTTAGGAAATAGTATTTGGCATTTTGGATTTATCCTTTCCCTTTTTGGAACGGTTATCCCACCACTATTATTTGCTTATGGAATACCAAAAATTGGCTATTCTTTAAGTGGTATCTTAAGTTCTGCAGAACTACCTGTTGCAATATGTATGTCCTACTTTATCTTACGAGAAGTCGTGAATCCCATACAATGGACAGGTGTATTATTAATCTTAGCTACAGTCGTTTGGCTGAATACTAAAAGTCAGGAAACAAGTTTGTAAAATGCAAGAATAAAAGTAAAGGCTCAATCCTAATCGGATTGAGCCTTTACTTTTATTTATATTAGTACATTAATTTAATGTGCAAGTTCTTCTTTTAGCTCTTCAATTTCCACTTCACCATTATCTGTGATAGACAAGAATTTTACATGCGCAACTTCGTTAACTAATAACGGGTCATAAGCGGTACGAACTTTTACATAATTTTTAGAAAATCCATGCATATATCCATCTTTCTCATCGCTTTCAAATAGGACCTCTCCTACCTGATCCAACTGTTTCTCATAAAAAGCACGACGTTTCTTTTCTGACAAGATATGCAGCATCTTACTACGGTCACTACGTTGAGATCCAGGAACACCGCCTTCCATCTGAGCAGCGATTGTATTTTCTCGTTCAGAATAAGTAAACACATGTAAATAAGAAATGTCCATCTCATTCAAGAAATTGTATGTATCGATAAAATCTTCACGTGTTTCACCAGGGAATCCTACAATTACATCGACACCAATGCAACAGTCAGGCATTAATTGTTTAATTTTTTCAACACGTTGTGCATACAATTCACGTTTGTATCGACGACGCATCATGCTTAAAACTTTATTATTTCCAGATTGCAATGGCATGTGAAAGTGTGGTACAAAACGTTTAGACTGTGCTACAAATTCAATGATCTCATTGGCTAAAAGATTGGGTTCTATGGAAGAAATTCGAATTCGGTCAATTCCTTCTACCTCGTCTAATGCTTTTACTAAATCCAAAAACTTATCTTGTCGCTTGCCCTCACGAATACCAAAATCTCCAATATTTACCCCTGTTAAAACAATTTCTTTAACCCCTGAAGCAGCAATTTCTTTGGCTTGCTGTACAATGTCTTCAATCTTACCTGATCGACTTCCTCCACGAGCAAGTGGAATCGTACAGAATGTACAGGAATAATCACAACCATCTTGTACTTTCAAGAATGTACGGGTGCGATCGCCGATAGAATAAGCCGAGACAAATTGATTCGTTTCATCTATGGGAGCATTATGAACAACAGCCTTTTCATTTTTAGTCAAGTCATTGATGTGCTCGATGATATTAAACTTCTCTGCCGCACCCAAAACCATATCCACTCCTGGAATTTCTGCTATTTCCGCAGGTTTCAATTGTGCATAGCATCCTACGATTGTAATGTAAGCATTCGGTGAATATTTAAGCGCTTCCTTCACCACCTTACGACATTTTTTATCTGCATGATCAGTAACTGAACATGTATTAATGACATAAACATCTGCCGCACTATTAAATGCGGTAGTTTCATAACCCGCGTCTTGAAAAACACGACCTATGGAGGACGTTTCTGAAAAATTCAGTTTACATCCTAAGGTATAGAAAGCTACTTTTTTACTCATAATGATTTTGCAAAAATACAACAAAAAGCTCCAAATGAAAACTCTTAATTCTGATTTACATGCTTTTCAACTAATTATGAGATTTTAATGATCTAAACAAACCGTATTTGATGGCCCCTTCTTTCGAATCATTATTTGAATCCTTCAAAAATATCTTATCTTCGTATATTCTTTTCGTCTCTCTGAACAAGAAAGAACTATACAAAATAAAGCAACAATAAGATGAAACAATATCTTGATTTACTAAAGCACGTATATACAACTGGAGTAACTAAAACTGACCGTACAGGAACAGGTACTAAAAGTGTATTTGGTTATCAGATGCGTTTCAATTTAAAAGAAGGCTTTCCACTTGTCACCACCAAAAAATTACATTTGCGTTCGATTATACACGAACTAATCTGGTTCTTAAAGGGAGAAACAAACATCAAATATTTAAAAGATAATGGCGTTAGTATATGGGATGAATGGGCTGATGAAAATGGTAATTTAGGGCCAGTTTATGGTTCACAATGGCGCTCATGGCCAACACCAGATGGTGGTCACATCGATCAGATTGAGAAAATCATTAAACAATTGAAAACCTCTCCTGATTCTAGACGTATTATTGTTTCTGCTTGGAATGTAGCTGAGATTGAAGATATGGCTTTACCCCCTTGTCATGCATTTTTTCAATTTTATGTTGCTCCTGCTGATCCTGAAAATGGTATTTTAAAACCGCAACTCTCTTGTCAATTATATCAGAGGAGTGCTGATATTTTCTTAGGTGTACCTTTTAATATTGCCTCATATGCCTTGTTGACCATGATGGTAGCGCAAGTATGTGATATGGAAGCATCAGAGTTTATTCACACCTTGGGAGATGCACATATTTACAGTAATCATTTCGAACAAACGGAACGACAACTTAGTCGTGAGCCAAAATCTTTACCTCAATTAAAAATAAACCCTGAAGTGAAAGATATCTTCAGTTTCAAATTTGAGGATTTTGAATTGTTAAACTACGAATCTCACCCGCATATTAAAGCGCCAGTAGCAGTTTAATAGTAATGGTCCTTGTAAAATTGTGTAAAATATAAAAATGAGCAAACTAAAAATAACATTCATTGTAGCCGCTACTGAAAATAATGTAATCGGCAAAGGAAATAAAATGCCTTGGCATTTACCTAATGACCTTAAATATTTTAAAAAAACCACACTAGGACATAGTGTGGTGATGGGAAGAAAAACTTTTGAATCACTTGGAAAACCTCTTCCTGACCGTAGAAATATAATTTTGACTCGCGATATGACAGCGAAATCTGATGAAGTCGATATCGCAAATAGCTTTCAAGAAGTATTGAATTACTGTAGAGATGAAAAAGAAATTTTCATCATTGGTGGCGGTGAAATATTTAAACAAACATTACCATTTGCAGATAAAGTGTTGCTCACACGATTATATACAACTATTGACGGAGATGCCTACTTCCCAGAATTGCCTGCCCATGAATGGACTTTAGAAAGTGAAGAAAAACACGCAAAGGATGAAAAACATGCTTTTGATTATAGTTTTCAAGTTTATACAAGAGTGTAATATATAAAATCATAAGCGATTCAAATTCATGAATGTAATCCATTTACCAATTAAGAGATTAATTTTTTTTATCACTCTACTATCTTTAGGAAATATCATTCCTGTAAAAGCGCAATTTTCCATTCCCCCTAGTCGAATTTCAACTCCTTATGGAAAAGTTAATATACCTGGAGTTTATTCTCCTAGAATTTATTCTTTTAATGGTGCTTCTCCTGTTAGTGGCAAATATGATTTTACAATTGTTCTATTAAATGATAGTAGCTTTACAACAAAAACTAAAATAAAAATTGATTTAGAAAAAAATCACTGTGATCTAAACTGGAAATCAAAAGGAATACAACATACAATTACACCTAAAGAAACAAAGGAAATTTATCGTACTACCTTTGACAATAGAAGAATAACGGGTATCCCTTTAGATACTTGCTGGGCATTTTTAATTGACTCTGGGAAAATACGAACATATAGTATAACTTCTGACTTTAATTCACCAACAATATGTTATATTCAATCGGGTAAAAATGGAAAATTACTGGCTCTTACTCCAGACAATTTAAGACCACTCATTGGCGATAATCCAGCGGTACTAAAGCTAGTTGATAAGAACAAACTACTTAAAGCGATTAAAGACTATAACAATAGATAAGAGCTTAAAATTACATCTAATGATATTGAATACGATAACGAAGACGTTAACCCTACTGTTCATTTGCATCATCTCTCACTCCTATGCTCAAAAAATGGATACGATCTATCTAGAGAAACTACTTCAAAATCACCCCGATTTATTTCAAAATATCTTAAATCATCCAAGTAAAAATGAAGTACAGATCTTATACACACAGATTGACCGGGACAAAAATAACACCCCTCATTTTAGATCTTATAGCTATCGATTGAACCCTAATTGGTATTTCTATCCAGCGAGTACAGTAAAATTACCTACAGCAATCCTAGCCCTAGAAAAGATCAATGAACTCCATATTCCAGGACTAACCAAAGACACACCGTTGCGCATTGATTCGGCTTTCGAAAAACAAACAACTGTTACGAAAGATACGTCTGCAAGAAACGGGTTACCGTCTGTCGCTCAATATATCAAAAAAATTCTGCTCACCAGTGATAACGATGCACAGAATAGACTTTTTGAGTTTATAGGTCGTGCCGAGCTGAATAGCAAGCTGAAAAAATATGGAACGCTAAATAGTCGAATAGTAAATCGGTTAGCGATTGGAGATAAGGGAATCTGGGCAAAACATACAAACCCTATCACATTCTATCAAGATGGCAAAACAATATATCAACAACCAGCTCAATTTGATCCGAATGATTATACAATCGAGCTGAAGAATACAACTCAGGGAAAAGGATATATGAATGACAAGGAAGAAATCATCTATGAACCTTGGAGTTTTGAAGGACTAAATGTATTTGCATTGGAAGACCAGCAATTGATTATGAAAAAATTGCTCTTTCCAGAAGTATTTGAAAGCAAGCAAAGATTTAAACTGAAAAAAGAGGATTATGCCTTTATATATGACTACATGTCTCGATATCCGTTTGAATCCGATTATCCTAAATATGATACCGCTGAGTTCTGGCCAACTTATAGTAAGTTGCTTTTCTATGGCAGGGATAAAGAGGCAACAATAAATCCTAATATCCGTGTTTTCAATAAATATGGAGATTCTTATGGCTATAATATCGACAATGCCTATATCGTTGATTTTGAAAATGGAATAGAGTTTCTATTAGCAGTAGTTGTCCAGTCCAATGAAAATGGTATTTATAATGATGGTATTTACGAGTATGAAACTGTTACTTATCCTTTTCTCAAAAATATAGGTCAAGTCATCTATCAAGAAGAGTTAAAAAGAGTCAAAAAGTTTAAACCAGACTTATCTAAATTTGATTTTAGAAAATAAAAGTAAAAAGGCCTTTCAAATTTATTGAAAAGCCTTTTTACTTTTAACTTCGTTCACGTTTATTTTTTCAAAGCAACTTCAATCAGTTGTCCATAAAAATCTGTTTCTGTCATACCAGCTGCACGCACCTGTTGTGGGATAAAACTCTGAGGAGTTTGGCCTGGAATCGTATTGATTTCGATAAAATAGAACTTGTCTGTATCCTTTTCCAAAAAGAAATCAATGCGTACCATTCCTTTGCAATTTAGACGTACATAAATCTCTTTCAAAATACTGGAGACACGAACCTGTTGCTCTTCGTTTAGATCAGCAGGTGTTATTTCCTCGGTTAAGCCAGGGATATATTTAGCTTCAAAATCAAAAAATTCACGTGTAGTTTTCACTTCTGTCGCTGGTAGTACAACCAACTCTCCAGCTATATTGCGATAAATACCCTCAGAAAATTCTCGGCCATTGACAAACTCTTCGACGATAACTTGACTTCCTGTATTCTCCGCATCAAATGCTTTGTCTATCGCTTCTTTTAGTTCACCTGCTACCTTTACTTTTGTCATACCAATACTGCTACCACCAGCATTCGGTTTCACAAAATACGGTAAGGACAACTTCTCTTCCACTAAAGAAACCGCTTGAGCACGTTGAACTTCAAATAATAAGACGGATTTTGCTAAATTGAGATTTTGAATGTCAGCAAGTATTGCTTTAGTATATCCTTTATTCATGGTTAAAGCTGAAGTCAGCGCATCACAAGAAGTATAAGGAATTCCAACTAAATCAAAATAACTTTGTAAACGTCCATCTTCTCCTGGTGATCCATGAACCATAATAAAGGCCAAGTCAAATTTAACTAGACCATTATCTAGCAATAATGTAAAGTCTTCTTTATTAATATTGTGTTTAATTCCTGAATCACTAATATAAAACCAAGCATCTGTTGTAACCGTAATTTGATAGATATCATATTTGTTATGATCAAGCTGCGAATTGACAAATTCGGAACTTTTGAAAGAAACTTCAGCTTCACCCGTATAACCTCCAGTTATTAATGCTATTTTTGTTTTCATAAAATTATAGTGATTCTTGTAGCAAATATAATTTGCTATACACAGAAAAACGAATATTTTTGTTCAATATTTAACATTAGCATATTTAGAATCAAGCATTGGCTTTAATCTTGCTATGGAAGAATACAATAAAATGATTTTTTTAAAGAAAAGAAATGTCAAAAATCTTACAATATTTAAGAACGAACACGTTTAGAAATAACCTATTAGTTGCCATTGGAGTTGTTTTAGCTCTTTTTGTTTTCATCTATTTAGGATTAAAAGTATACACAAAACACGATGAATCCATTGAAGTTCCAAAAGTAAAAGGGCTACATGTCAATGCTGCAATAGCAGCATTAGAAGATGCTGATTTGGAATATCAGATTGATTCTGTTTATCAAATGGACGCAAAACCTGGTTTAGTGATTGAACAAGATCCTGAACCTAAGTTTCATGTAAAAAGTGGGCGTACGATTTATTTAACGATCATTACACAAGTAGCACCCGAGATCGCATTTCCAAAAATCAAAGATAAAACACTAATTGAGGCATCTGCCGTACTAAAAAATCATAATTTGCGTATAGGTGACACAACTTATGTTGCTGACATTGCAAGAGATATTGTTTTAGATGCACAGTTTGCTGGACAATCGATTCGAGATGGAAGAATGATTCCGAAAGGCTCTAGGATTGATTTAATATTAGGAAATGGTCAGGGAGCAAATGAGGTTCAAATTCCAGATTTATCAGGATTAACAGTTGCTGAGGCACGATTTGCGCTACAAGGGATAGGATTGGCATTGGGTACAGTAACTTATGATATTGGTGTTACGGACACAACAACCGCTCGTGTGATCACACAATTCCCAGGATTAGAAACGGGTATTATAAGTATTGGAGCTAAAGTTGATTTAACATTGTCAAATAATATCCCTACAACTCCAGAAACAACAAACCCTACATCAACGCAAAAACAAAAAACGAATCCATAATATGGAAAATAAAAAGAAAATACCTAGTTGGTTAAAAATTGTCATTCTCCTCGTTTTAATTATAGGAGGATATTTTGGATGGACAGCCTATAGCACTTTCTTTGCATCAAATGTTACTAGCAATGAGAAATACTTGTATATTAATACAGGAGATACTTATGCACAAGTGTTGCAAAAGATTAAGGATAAGAAAATTGTTTCTGACCCAGTAAGTTTTGATCGTGCAGCACAGTACCAAAAATATCCCGAGAGTGTTAAGCCAGGGCGATATGCTTTGACACCAGGTATGAATAATAGAAGGTTCATTGGCAATTTAAGAGGCGGCTATCAAGAGGCTGTGAAGTTTAGATTTGAGAATATTCGTTTAAAAGAAAACTTTGCAGGAAAATTAGGAGAAAATTTCGAAGCCGATTCTTTGACTTTTCTAAATTTGTTAAATGATGAAAATCTCGCAAAATCATATGGTTTCACCAAAGATAATTTCATTGCGATGTTTGTTCCAAATACTTATGAACTCTATTGGAACACAGCTCCAGACAAGCTTTTTGCTCGTTTTCATGATGAATGGAAAAAATTTTGGACAAGTGATCGTTTAGCAAAAGCCAAAGAAATTAACCTGACACCCCAAGAAGTAAGTTCGCTTGCAGCTATCGTAAAGGGAGAAGCTCTACATACAGATGAAATGCCTGCTATCGCTGGCTTATATTTAAATAGATTAAAAAAGGGAATGCTTTTACAAGCTGACCCTACTGTTATTTTTGCCAATAATGATTTCACCATACGTCGTGTATTGAATAAACATTTACGTACAGACAATCCTTATAATACCTATATTTACAAAGGTCTCCCTCCAGGGCCGATCATGATGCCAAGTATTGTTGCCATAGATGCTGTTTTAAATTATAAACATCACGATTATATTTACATGTGTGCGAAAGAAGATTTTTCTG
This sequence comes from Sphingobacterium sp. SRCM116780, assembly GCF_021442025.1. NCBI lineage: Bacteria > Pseudomonadati > Bacteroidota > Sphingobacteriia > Sphingobacteriales > Sphingobacteriaceae > Sphingobacterium > Sphingobacterium sp. SRCM116780. The sequence continues at coordinate 362,124 of NZ_CP090446.1, read as the reverse complement.
GATACCATGCTTTTGCAACAAATGTTGCCGAACATGAAGTAAATGCTCGTAAATTTCAAAAAGCCTTAGACGAAAGAAATATCAAAAAATAATATGTTTCAATTTGAATATCAGACACGTGTACGCTATGCAGAAACCGATCAAATGGGGTATGTATATTATGGAAATTACGCTGCCTTTTATGAAATAGCACGTACTGAAATGCTCAGAAGTACCGGCATCTCTTATCGAGAGTTGGAAGAAATGGGCGTCATGTTGCCTGTGACGGAAATGAAATGTAAATACATCAAAGCCGCGCGCTATGATGATTTGATAACCATCAGGACAACTATTCGAAAAAAACCTGCTGTAAGAATAATCTTTGAGTATGAATTATTCAATGAAAAAGGAGAACTATTAAATACGGGAGAGACAACATTAGTTTTTGTTGATATTACTAAAAATAAACCAACCATGCCGCCATCTATATTTCTTGAAAAGATGGCGAAATTTTTTGAATAACTATGTCCAATATTCATCAATACTTATTGAAATTAAAACCTTACAATCAAGTTATTGAATGGAGTAAAACTGTTATTTTACCTGGATTTGGATCACTTCCATTATATACTGTTGCCGTATTTTTTTTCCAAGAAATCTCTCAAGATTCTATTTTAAGTAAGGCATCGTCTCTTTCTTATAGTTTCATGTTAGCTATATTTCCAGGAATAATTTTTCTATTTACGTTGATTCCGTATATACCTATCAAAAATTTTCAGGAACAACTGTTAGATTTTTTAGAAGTTGTTATTCCGCATAACGCTTATCAGGTTGTCGAAACGACATTAGAAGACATAGTTAAAAATCAAAATGGTGGACTCTTATCCTTTGGTTTTATTTTAGCAGCCTATTTTGCGACTAATGGTATGGCGTCTATGATGCGTGCTTTTAACAAAGCCTCCCTAATTGCGGAAAAAAGAACTTGGATTAAACGTCGACTGATTGCATTAGGATTAGCATTTTTAATCATTACGGCTCTCACTATTGGTATGACAATATTTACTTATGCAGGTATTATTGTCAATTATTTAAAAGACAGCATAGCAATAACAAAAAGTTTTTGGGCCTTTGTTATCAAGGCTGCGAGATGGATCATTATCTTTGGAATATATTTTTTTACCGTTAGCTGTCTTTATAAATTTGCACCAACATCTTCTCGTAGATGGAAGTTATTTAGTCCAGGAGCAACTTTGTCAACAATTTTAGCTATTCTTACTTTCTCTGGATTTGCTTTTTATATCAATCATTTTGGTACATATAATAAACTATACGGGTCAATAGGTACGCTAATTGTTATTATGATTTGGATGTATCTGAACACGTTAATATTATTAATTGGTTACGAATTAAATGCTGCTATTGCCTTATCAAAACAGAGTATCAAAATAGTTAGACCACAATCTTACAATTCTTTTAAAAACAAGATTCAGGACTAAGTTGCTTAATGTAAAATGTGTTACTTTAATTCATAAAATGTGAATAATGCAGACAACTCAAAAAAATAGTAATACTTCAACAAAGAGATTAAGAATTATCCTTCTTATTTCAACTCTTATATTATTCATTTCATGCTTTGTTGTTTTTGTATCACAATATCAACAATACAAAAATATTCAAGTCAGAATTGAAAACATTTACGCTTCCATTAATAACGATAATTCTGACTTTAGCTTAGTGATAAGTAAGTACAATGAAGCGGAAAATTATTTTCGATTATTTTCTATTGATTTTGACAAAAAAAATTATTCAAATTACGAAAACAAATTAATAGAGATAAAAACTGATTTAGATTCATTGATAGCTCTGAATTTCAATGAACCAAATTCCATAATCGAAAATAACTTCAATAAAAAAGAAAGTCTGGCTAAAAATTTTATTTTGTTGAAACTTAAGATCGACAGTCTATTATCAAATAACAAAAAAATAAATTCTTTACCCGATTCATTTATAAAAAAGTCTACAAAAAGTTCTTCAAAAATAGTAAAAACTCCTGAGGAAAATTCTTCTGAAAAAAAGACAACAAATTACGTAGTGACAAAGAAAAAATCTTTGCTTAAAAGAATTTTCGATAAACAAAATGACACAATTTTCTTAGATCAGATCGAAAAACTAAAACAAGAGAGAGAAATAATTATTCAAGAACATCTCAAAGAATTAAATACACAACAGGATCTTACTAACAAAAAACTAGAAGAGGTCAATACCTATTTTCAAAAACTACGACAAAGTGAACGAAAGCTTCTCGCCAACAATTTTTCAATTTTACATGAATTGAATAAGTTAATTCGAGATATTCAAGACTACCGTCTTAAAGAAAGACATAAAAAAACCAATGCAGAAATTAAGAGTTTGATTGCTCAAACTGAGGTTCTAAAATGGGAAATGATCATATGTTTCATTACGATGTTTCTCATGATATGTTTTATTATTTATTATCAATATTTTACAACGTATTATGAAAACAGGCTTATTGAAGAAAAGAAGTATGTGAAAAAATTAGCAGATGAAAAAACGGCTATTTTAGCAGAAATAAGTCATGAAATTCGAACGCCAATTAATTCTTTATTGGGAATAGTAGATATCTTGAAAAAACAAAAAGAGCAGTTTAAGGAGCAAGATCGTCTATTAATTGAATCTGCCTTTTCTAGTATTCAATCCACGTCCAAAACAATCAATGATATTCTAAATTTAAGCAAATTAGAAAGCAAAGATCATGCAAATACAATTGGCACTTTTGACATCAATATGTTAGTCCAAGATGTAATTTCTATCCATCAAAACCAGGCTTCGTTAAAAAATATTAAGATAGAGTATAATCTGGTTCAAAATGAAAACTCTTCAATCAAAACTGATGAATTTAAAATTAGACAGATACTGACGAACTTACTTTCAAATGCAATTAAGTACTCTGAAAAAGGTATTATCAAAATAGCTGTTAAAGTAAATAATAATAAATTATTCATTACCGTTTCTGATCAAGGAATAGGTATCGCAAAAAATATGTTACCTTCTATTTTTAGAAAATATTTCACAGTTAACTCAGAAGTTAAAATAGATAGTGGCGTCGGATTAGGTCTTTATATCACAAAGCAACTCGTTAGAAAATTAAAGGGAGAAATCAAAGTAAACAGTGTCATTAACCAAGGAACTACTTTTGATGTTGAAATTCCAGTTATGATTGAAAAACATATAAAATCTGTTATCAAACGTATTAATCAGATTTCAGATTTACCAAAAAATATTAACTGGCTTATTGTAGATGATAATTCTTTGAATTTACTCTATATGAAACAGTTTTTTCAACATAATGAAACAGTTTATACCGCTAGCAATGGTGTTGAAGCATTGGAGATTATTGAAAAAAAAGACATTAACATTATTATTACGGATATCAATATGCCGATGTTAAGCGGTGATCAACTTTTGAAAAAACTGAAGGAAAATAGCAAAACACAGCATCTTATCATCATTGGTACATCTTCTGACAATGAACAAGTTTTACAACTTGAACAATTACATCAGGTCAAATTTGATGGTATTCTTATTAAACCGTTTAATGAGGCTACTCTTGCTAATATTCTATTAAAAGCAATCAGCAAATAAATGATTGCAAACAAGGTCTTTTATGCTCTTATTTCATTCATTTTTATTAACCCATATGTAAATGTGGATAATAATTTTAAAAAAAATAATATATAAATCCTTGTTAATAAAAGTTTTTCGTATTTTTGCAGTCCCTACAATGTGGGGAAAAGGAGAAAAAATAATTAATGGCAAAAAAACAAGAAGTAGAAAAAGAGTTAGCAGCGAAAAACGCGGAGCTACAAGGCGCTGACACCAAAGTGGTGAAAGACACAGAAAAAATTGAATCAGAGGCTGATTCAAAACTAATCGAAGAAATCAAATCTAACACGTGGATCACTCCAGAAGGAGAGTTCGACTGGGATGCAGATGACAAAGGTTTCGGAAATTATAGCGATGCTGAGCGCGCTAAATTAGAAGAACAATACGCAGGTACTTTCAACCAAATCAATCAAGGTGAAATTATCGAAGGTACTGTTGTTTCTATCAACAATAAAGACGTTGTCTTGAATGTTGGTTTCAAATCTGACGGTTTGGTTTCATTATCTGAATTCCGTGACTTACCAGAGTTGAAAGTTGGTGACGTAGTTGACGTTTTCGTAGAGTCGCAAGAAGATTCTAATGGACAATTAGTATTATCTCGCAAACGTGCTAAAACTCAAAAATCTTGGGAAGCTATCAATGAAGCATTGGAAAATGATGCTATCATTAACGGTTTTGTTAAAAGTCGTACAAAAGGTGGTCTTATCGTGGATATCAAAGGTGTTGAAGCATTCTTACCTGGATCTCAAATCGATATCAAACCTATCCGTGACTACGATGTTTACGTAGGTAAAACTATGGAATTCAAAGTTGTTAAAATCAACCACGAATTTAAAAATGTTGTCGTATCTCATAAAGTATTAATTGAAAACGACTTAGAAAACCAAAAATCTGAAATCGTTTCTAAATTAGAAAAAGGTCAAGTATTAGAAGGTACTGTTAAAAATATTACAGATTTCGGTGTGTTCATCGATTTAGGTGGTGTTGATGGTTTACTTCACATTACTGATATTTCATGGGGTCGTATCGAGCATCCAAAAGAAGTATTATCATTAGATCAAACAATCAACGTAGTAGTATTGGATTTTGATGATGAGAAAAAACGTATCGCTTTAGGCTTGAAACAACTTTCTGAGCATCCTTGGGAATCTTTAGATAAAGACTTAGCTGTTGGTTCTAAAGTAAAAGGTAAAATTGTAACAGTTGCTGATTACGGTGCTTTCTTAGAAATCATCCCTGGAGTTGAAGGTTTAATCCACGTTTCTGAAATGTCTTGGTCTCAAAACTTACGTTCTCCTCAAGAGTTCTTAAAAGTAAGTGATGAAATCGAAGCTGAGATCTTAACTTTAGATCGCGAAGAGCGTAAAATGAGCTTAGGTATCAAACAATTGACTCCTGATCCTTGGAAAAACATCAACGAGCGTTACCCAGTTGGTTCTAAACAAACTGCAGTAGTTAAAAACATGACTAACTTCGGAGTGTTCGTAGAATTAGAAGAAGGTATCGATGGTTTAATCCACATCTCTGATTTATCTTGGTCTAAAAAAATCAACCACCCTAACGAATTCACTAAAGTTGGTGAAAAATTAGATGTTGTTGTTTTAGAATTAGATGAAGAAAATAGAAAATTATCTTTAGGTCACAAACAATTAGAAGAAAACCCTTGGGATACTTTCGAAACAATCTTCACAATTGATTCAGTTCATGAAGGTACTGTATTGAAAGTTGGAGACAAAGGTGATATCGTTGCTTTACAATATGGTGTGGAAGGATTCTGTCCTTCTAAACATTCTGTGAAAGAAGATAATTCTTCATTGAAAGTTGACGAAGTTGCTTCATTCAAAATCATTGAATTCAACAAAGAAAACAAACGTTTAGTAATTTCTCACTCTCGTATTTGGGAAGATGAAAGAGCTGAAGCACGTGTTGAAGAATTCAATGCTCGTAAGAAAGAAGCTAAAGTAGCAAACAATGCTGTGAAAAAAGTGAAAGATTCAGTTGAGAAATCTACATTAGGTGACTTAGACGTTCTTGCACAATTGAAATCACAAATGGAAGGTGATGAAAAAAACGCTAAATAGTTTTTAACATTATCTTACTAAAATATAGCCCTAGCAAATTTGCTAGGGCTTTTTTGTTTTTATCAAAAACATAATTAAATTTACATAGCGTAACGATTATAAAACTATGTATTTCCCATCTCCCCTTATTAGCGCCCTTGAGCTAAAACAAGAATTAAACAATCCTCAATTAATCATTTTAGATTGTACGATTGATAAAGTTGGCCAGTCATTAAAAGATAGTCCATTGACCTTAATTCCAAACTCTCTTTTCTTTGACATCGAAAATAGATTTTCCGACCCAAATAGTAAGTTACCCCATACACTTGTCTCAGAAGAAATTTTCACGAAAGAGGCTCAAGCATTGAGTATTAATCAAGATTCTATCTTGGTTCTCTATGATCGTTGGGGAATATATTCCAGTCCAAGAGCATGGTGGATGTTTAAAGTTATGGGATTTAATCAAGTTTATGTTTTAAATGGCGGACTTCCAGCTTGGATAGAGCATCAATATGCAGTTTCTGAGCACTACGCTTCTATTCCCATCAACGGAAATTTTCAAGCTCATTTTACCTATAAATGGTATGCTGATAAAGATTATATATTGGAACGCTATAAAAACAATGATACCTACATTTTTGACGCAAGAAGTAATGGTAGATTTAATGGTGCAGTTGCTGAACCTAGAAAAGGACTACGTGGCGGACATATCCCTAATTCACATAATCTTCCGTTCGAAGTTGTCTTAAATGGAAATTACTATCGAACAAAAGAAGAGTTAAGTACGATCTTCGAAGCCTCTAATTCATCTGGAACAGAACAAATTTTCACTTGTGGCTCTGGTATTACCGCATCCATTATTGCTTTTTCCAGTTATTTAGCTGGGCATCAAAACATTAGGGTCTATGATGGATCTTGGGCCGAGTGGGGGCAAGAAAATCTTATTTTACCAATCGTATCATAAATTTTGAAAATTACATGGATAAAACAAATAAATGGGCTGAGGAATTATTATTGTTACGTCAAATAATAGAACCATTTCCGTTTGAAGAAACCATTAAATGGGGAAGTCCTGTTTTTACATTTAACGGTAAAAATGTTATTTCTTTTGCAGGATTTAAAGATCATTTTGCACTTTGGTTTTTCAACGGATCCCATCTAGAAGATCATGCTTCAGTTTTAATTGCTACGCAAGGGGATAAAACAAAGAACTTACGACAATGGAAATTTACAGATCGTAGCCAAATAGAAGAATCTGTCTTAAAACAATATATACAGGAAGCTATTGATATTGAACAAAAAGGATTAAAGATTATTCCTGGGAAAAAGGAATATCTTCCAATTCCAGCATTACTTCAATTCGCATTGGATCAGGAACCAGTTTTGAAAAAAGCTTTCGAAAAACTTAGCTTAGCGAAACAAAATGAGTATAACGAATTTATTCATGAGGCCAAGCAAGACAAAACGAAATTAGCTCGCATTGAAAAAATAAAACCAAATATATTGGGTGGTAAAAGCCTACATGATCAATATAAAAAATAGATGAGAAAATTATTCTACACGACATGTTTTATTTTAGGAGTATCTGCAACTGCCTATTCTCAGAAACTAAATCCAAAATTCGATCCAGCTTTAGCAGATTCGATGAGCGCTAATGATTATGGAATGAAATATTACAGCTTTGTTATCCTAAAATCAGGGAATGTCAAAATAGCAAGTAAAGATTCTATCAAGATGCTTTTTCAAGGACACATGAATAATATTAAACGTTTGGCCAAAGAAAAAAAGTTGATTGTTGCGGGACCTTTTGGCGACAATAAAAGAGACTATAAAGGTCTTTTTATCTTAAATGTAAAAACCATTAAAGAAGCGGAGGAACTATTAGCAACAGACCCTGCTATTAAAGCTGGGTTATTACTACCTGAAATAACCTTATGGTATGGATCAGCAGCACTACCCATGTATTTAGAGGCGAGTGAAAAAGTAAACAAATTTGATTTCTAAACTATATCGGACTGTTCCAAAAATAGCGATCTCCTTCTATGCTAATTTTATGATGATCAATTAAACTTCTCACGACTTCTAATTTCGTATGGTCATCACCAATCGAGATTTGCTCGATGAGATCGTGAATAGATGAGGGATTTCGTAATAATATGCGTTCAATTTCTAGTTTGATATTTTTATTCAAATTTAATTGATGATTACGAATAAGGCATAAATCACATACTTGACAAAACAAGGCATTTTTTTCATCAAAATACTGCAATAACGATTGGCTTCTGCATTTCGAATGATCAATATAATTTAAAATTGCCGACACTTGATCCCTCTTTATCTGTTGCCGTTCTCGAATAAACATATGGTCAACATATACATTTTTATAATCTATACGATCTTGTAAAAAAGAAAGTTGAGGAGCATCAGTAGACAGGATATAACTTGCAATCTCCATTTGAACAAGTCCATTGATGAGGTTAACAACCTGTTCATAAGATAATCCTAATTTTTTAGCAAACTCATATTCGTTAATGGAGATATAATCATCAAATACGCCACCATAAGATCTCAAGATAGCTTTAATCAATTTGTCATAGCGTTCATATTGAACTTGTATCTTATATAACTCTTGATGATTAACTTCAAATTTGAATCTTGAAGGAATGAAAACAGCTTCCGACAGTGCTAGCCATCCATCTTTTTCTAAAAACTTTAAAGCACTTAATGTCGGAATAGTCTCCAATTTATACTTCTTAATAAAAGAAACAACGTCGAAATCAAAAGTCAAACCCTCTCCTGCTCCATAAGGGATTTGAAAATGATTACATACATGATGGTATACCTGTTGCACAAACGATACTGAAGGAAAACTAAGTTCCAAATTTTTCAAAAGGCGATTTTTATCCTCTTGCTGATATAACAAAACAGGGAAAGCTTTTTTACCATCACGACCAGCTCGACCAGCTTCTTGATAATAAGCTTCCAAGGACTCCGGAATATCAAAGTGAATCACAAATCGGACATCCGCTTTGTCAATCCCCATTCCAAACGCATTTGTAGCTACGATTACTCTGATTTCATTTTTCATCCAAGCTTCCTGCTTACGATCTCTATCCTTGCCTGATAATCCAGCGTGATAAAAATCAGCAGAAATCCCATTATTGACTAAAAAGTGTGCAATCTCTTGTGTTTCTCTCCTATTACGCACATATACGACACCAGCCCCCCCTAATTTTTGAATGATACGAATCATACGGCCCGACTTGTTCTCTTCTTCCAAGACCATATATGCAAGATTATCCCGCAAGAAACTTTTTACAAAGACATTCCTCCGTTTAAAAAGAAGCTTATCTTGAATATCGGCTACGACAGAAGCTGTAGCTGTTGCAGTAAGTGCTAGAAAGGGTACATCGGGGTGCAATTCTTTCAACTTGGACAATTGTAGGTAAGGAGGACGAAAATCATATCCCCATTGTGAAATACAATGCGCTTCATCGATAGCAAAAAGATTAACAGACATATGTCTAATACGTTCTTGCACTAGCTCACTGTACAATCGTTCCGGTGATAAATAAAGGAATTTAATATTTCCAAAAATACAATTATCCAATATGATATCAACCTCCCGACTTTTCAATCCCGAAAAGATAGCAACTGCTTGAATACCGATATCTTTAAGATGTTGTACTTGATCTTTCATCAGAGCAATCAAAGGAGTAACAACAATACAAATGCCTGGAAGCATTAGGGCTGGAACCTGAAAACAAATTGATTTCCCACCACCAGTTGGTAATAAAGCCAATGTATCCTTCTTATCCAAAACAGATTGAATGATTTCCGCTTGAAGTGGACGGAAGGCATCATGCCCCCAATATTGCTTTAATATACTTACACTATCAATATTCATAGTAATTCCTTATCCCAAACATACGCAAAATTATTTTTCAAGCTATAATTTGGAATAGCTAAACTATCCAATTGATGCTTCCATAACTGAATATTTAAATCACTATTTGTACCATCAAAGAGGACAATTTTAGGCTGGATAAGTTTAACATGATCAATAAAATTCCATTTACTATTTTTTCTAACAATCAGAATATCCGTATCCAAATTTTGAACAAGTTTATGTTCCATGATTTGAATACACAGATTTGACCGTTGAATTAGATAATTTGTTCTTCGTGAATCATGTGATGGCAATTGATGAAAATCAATCTTTTCCCAGTTAGAAAATCTGTTCAAATCCCTACTCATACTATAAATCAAATTCTTGTCATTCAAAGAATCAACAGAACTTATCACCGTTACTTTTCCTTTTTTTATAAAAGCGAAAGTTATTTCTTTTCTAGTATTATAAATTCGAAAGCCAGTATAATTTAACTGCGAATATTGCTTATAGCCAAAAGAGATAACGAATACCAATACGAGAATAAAACTCGCTGCTAATGCTTTTCTACTTTTCCAATAACACGCATAAGAGAAGGTCAATATATACCCTGAACTAATAAAAACCGTGAATGGAGAAAAGACAATTCCATTCCAAGTAGCATATGGTAGCCGATCCAAAAATTGAAGCGATAAAAACATGTTATCGATCACCCATTGAATCGTATAGCCGACCCAAATATTCATACGATCAAAAGGCATGATCATCAGTACTAAACCTCCGTACATAATAACAGTAACAGGAAGGATGACAATGATATTAGCGATCAAAAAATAGTTCGGAAACTGACCAAAATAAAATAAAGACAGTGGCGTAGTCAGGATCTGAGCACTTAAGGAAACCGCTAAACTATCCCAAACAAGTCGAACAAAGCGAGTACCCTCAAAAGGAGAGATTTTTTTTAATAATGGAAAAAGAAGAATAATACCCAGAACAGCACAATAAGATAGCTGAAAACCAATATCGAATAACATATGAGGCTGAAATAGCAGCAGTAAGAAAGCCGATGCTGCCATGGTATTCAACATATTGGACTCACGCTTTAGCGATTTTGCAAGGAGAAAAAAACTTAGCATAATAGCAGCCCGCAATATAGAAGGAGCCATTCCTGTTAAGATCGTATAACTCCAAATCGAAAGAAGTAATAGTAAAAGCCGTAAACAGTGCAAAACAGGATTACCATTCATTTTTTGGAGCACCCAAATAAGAAATAGAAACAGGATACCCACGTGCATCCCTGAAACACTTAATACATGAATCGTACCCGTATTACTAAATGTTTGCAACGTGTCAGGAGATAACGTAGACCGATATCCAAATATAAGCGCTGCAGCTATTTGGAAAGCATTCTCTTTCACAATGTATTTCCTGAATTTAATCACCAAGCACTCTCTTAATTCCATAGCTAGCCCTTTAATAATAGCACCTTTATTATGATTAACAATCTTATATTCATCCGTATTCAGATACGTTTGAAAATAGATATTCCGATTTTCTAAATAGTTTTTGTAATCAAACTCTAAAGGATTAAAGGGTGGCGATACCACCTTTACTTTATTTAAAAAGATAATTTCATCACCATATTTGAATACAAGAGAAGTGTCTAATTTCACAGTCATCAATAGCATACCTGTCGCCTTTTGAAAAGCAGAGTCCACATTTTTTGCGATAATCTTTACAGGAAACCGAATACTTTTATCTTTTATAATAGGTTCATCGTCAATAACACCAATCAATTGCGCACTTGAACCATGATAAAAATGCAGGGGCTCTATCTGAAAATTTAACTTCCAAATATTCCAAACACCAAGTACAAGAAGAATAAAATAGCTATTTATAATAAAGTATATGCGTAGTCTAGATCGTAGAAAGAAAAACACAAAATTAGCTGCTGACGCAGCAAATAGTACAACTTCTAAAATTGAAAATCTACCGTTTGTTGGTTCTGTAAAACCAGCAAACAATATTCCCAAACTATATAATGCAATTATCTTGAGAAATGGAATCTTTTTTATTTGTTCGTAGAAACTTGTTTTCATCAAAATTGGATTCTTAACTGCATCTTAATTTCTGATTTCATGTTACCTTGAATTTCATCTAATCCTGAACCAACTTTTTCCAATTCAGGGTAATAGAACGCAGAAACTTTAGTCCATAAATCTATATTCCGATGTATCCTATAGCGTATATTATTATAGATTCGCCAACCTTTTTGATAATACAGAGGAAAAGAAGAAGAGTACAAAACATCATTTTCGTAAGCATAGATACGCGTATTGTAACTATCGGTATGAAAATAAGCCAAGCGTATATTCGTTGTTATTTTACTCCGATTAGGATTAAAAAAGACATCTTGAAAGACCATCCACCCCAATTCTTTTTTCTCAAATTCTTTTGTGTATTGAACGCCTTCCATCCGACTCCTTATACTCCATATAGGACTCAATTTATATTTATACTCCAATCTTATTTGGTATCTTTTCACCTTAGCTAATACAACTTCTTTTGTTTTCGAAGCAGGAATGTTCTCTTCTCTCAATCGGTGACGGAACCTAACTGAAAGCTGTCCCTTCTTATACCACATATAAGAAAACTGGGACATAACATCATATCCTGCTGATGGCGCAATTGCCCGATAACGTAACCATGGAAATTTAAATAGATCAACATACGTCGTCCATTGAATCTTCCGAGAAGGATGATAAACAATTCCAGTATAGAATCCCTTTTCATTCTGAGTACCCGTAGTCTCCCCTATAGATTGCGCAAAGAAATTATGATAATTCTTTTGATAATCCCGATACAATAAAACCGTAGAAAACTGCGGTGTAATACTCGTAATTGCACCCGTTAGCCATGCATAGCCTTGATCCAAATTGGTAGCAACTTCGCCAAAGAAATAGGAATTTCTATAAGTATAATTATAATACATACTCATATTACGAAGTAGATTCCCTTCAAAATCAAATTTGTTTTCTAACGCTTTACCAAGCACTTTGATACCATCAAGATGAGTCGTGACATAATTGAACCCTATTTTTAATCTATTTTTAGTGTATAGGAGATTAGAACCATAAACAAATTGTCCAATTGCTCTCCTGTAGCGTTGTTCTGTTGGAGTACGATGTAAGCCAGAAATTGTCAATGTAGCGATTGTCCGTTCATCATTGATTTGCTTTACATTGCCATCGATGTATCGATAAGAAATATAGGGTGTGATTTCAAATTTACCGAATACTAGTGTGCTCGAAATTCCTCTCAAAAAATTACTTTCATTCAATGAGGTATAGGACCTAAGCCCTATACCTTGTCGTGCAGCATTTTCAATCATACTGCCTTTACCAAAACTCAAACCATTCCACATGGTCAGCCCTTGCCCTATTTGCAAAGCAAAATCACCAATTACGATCTGTTTAATTCTTCCTAGATCACGAACAGCCAAACTTCCAGAATAAAAATCAAAGCCATTTTTTTGTTTCTCCTTAAAAAAAGGTTCCCCTGCATCCTTATCCATATTAATCGCTAATCGAATATGATTGTTATAGTTCAATCGGTATCGTATTAAATACCGATTAGGATCACCCAAATAGCGTGAACGTGTTGTATCGGTTATGGCATACCCTTTTGCCGTATGCATCATTCGACCATAACGAACCATAACTTCTTGATCTGATTTTTGTAGTAAGTTTTTAAAAGTAAAATCTTGATAAAGCGAAGGATTGGCTATTGTAACAAAAGGTAATAAGTATTGAATTGTTTTCAGATCGAACCCATCAATACTTTGCAATTCCTGTAAAGACAGAAAATCTCCGGACTCCACTCGATGAGCTAAAAATCTCTCAATTTGGAAAACGGTCAGAAACTGCAAATCATGCAGTTCTCGTCCATCTGTTTTATTCAAATTGATGGGATGCTTTAAGTAATATTGCCAACGTTCTGAGATCTCACTTACATCAACATCTTCTTCCAGCTCCTCCAACAACTGCTCAAGTAGTTGATCTAAGGTTAATTCATGATACTCTTGTCCATAACAATAGGTGAAGCTGAACAATAGGTAGCATGTCAATAGATAAAATTTAATCATAAATTTAAATTAAAATTATTAGATTAAATTTACATTATTTAGTTTTAAAATTTTGCAAAAGTATAGTCAATAAAAAAGTCTAACTATTTGCATAGTTAGACTTTCATATAGTTATATAAATGAGATTTTAGATATCTATTTTTGCATAACGTGCGTTTCGCTCAATAAATTCACGACGAGGAGCTACCTCATCACCCATTAGCATAGAAAATATACGGTCACATTCCGCAGCATTTTCAATGGTTACTTGGCGTAATGTACGTGTATCTGGATTCATGGTTGTATCCCAAAGTTGTTCCGCATTCATTTCTCCAAGACCTTTGTAGCGCTGTACATGTACACTATCTTCTTTACCCGCACCTTTCAATCGTTGTACTGCATTTAATCGTTGATCTTCATTCCAAGCGTACTGATGTTCCTTTCCTTTTTTGACTAAATATAAAGGAGGAGTAGCAATATAAATATACCCATTCTCAATAAGCTCTTTCATGTATCTAAAGTAGAAAGTCAAAATAAGCGTCGTGATATGAGAACCATCGACGTCAGCATCGGTCATAATGATGATACGATGGTAACGTAGTTTCTCCAAATTCAACGCTTTTGGATCTTCTGCAGTCCCTACACTAACGCCTAATGCGGTAAACATATTCTTAATCTCTTCGTTTTCGTAGATCTTATGTTCCATCGCTTTTTCAACGTTCAAGATTTTACCACGAAGTGGCATAATCGCTTGATATTTACGATCACGACCTGACTTTGCTGTTCCACCCGCTGAATCTCCCTCGACAAAGTAAATTTCGCATTTCGTTGGGTCATTATCTTGACAATCGGCAAGTTTACCAGGTAAGCCTGAACCACCCATTACTGTCTTTCTTTGAACCAAATCACGCGCTTTACGCGCCGCAGCACGAGCTTGCGCAGCAATAACAACTTTTTGTACAATTGCTTTTGCTTCTCTCGGATTTTCTTCCAAATAAATATTCAAAATTTCACCAACAGCAACGTCAACAGCCCCCATTACCTCCGAGTTTCCTAATTTAGTCTTCGTCTGTCCCTCAAATTGAGGTTCTGCAACTTTCACAGAAATAACAGCTGTTAATCCTTCACGAAAATCATCTCCTGTAATTTCAACCTTTAAATTCTTCAATAAACCAGACTTATCTGCGTATGCTTTCAATGTTCTGGTCAATCCACGACGGAAACCCGCTACGTGAGCACCACCTTCGATGGTATTAATATTATTCACATACGAATGAACATTCTCTGTGTAAGTCTCGTTGTATTGTAATGCTAATTCAACAGGAATACCTTGTTTAATTCCCTCTACATAAATTGGATGAGGGATAATCGATTGACGGTTTCCATCCAAAAACTGAACAAACTCTTGTAAGCCACCTTGGGATAAGAAAACATCTTGACGCAATGTTCCATCTTCCAAAGTTTCTCTTTCATCCGTTAATGATAAAGTAATGCCCTTATTTAAGAAAGATAACTCACGAAGACGATTCGCTAATGTATCGTAATTATAAATAGTAGTTGTTGTAAAAATCTCAGCATCAGGAGTAAATTTAACCGTAGTACCCGTATGATCAGATTCTCCAATTTCTTTCACATCGTACATCGGTTTTCCTCTTTCGTACTCTTGTTCGAAGATTTTACCATCGCGATGAACCACCGCTGACAAATGTGTAGATAAAGCATTCACACAAGAAACCCCAACACCATGAAGACCACCTGATACTTTATAGGTATCTTTATCAAATTTACCACCAGCATGTAAGACAGTCATAACAATCTCTAGTGCTGATTTCTTTTCTTTCTTCGTAATACCTGTTGGAATACCTCGTCCATTATCTTTAACGGAAATAGAATTGTCTTTGTGGATTGTGACAATAATGTCTGTACAATAACCTGCAACGGCTTCATCGATAGAGTTATCGACTACTTCATAGACCAAATGGTGCAAACCTTTCACCCCTGTGTCCCCAATATACATGGAAGGACGCTTACGTACAGCCTCTAATCCCTCTAAAACTTGGATATTATCGGCTGAATATGATGATGCATTTTTGTTTTCTTCGCTCATTGAAAATAATTAAATACTTGTAATCAAAAATACGAAATTTTAACCACTTTAACAAGTCAAGAATCAGCTATAGATAGCAATTTAATTAGGCGAATAATGGAGAATAATTCATATTTTAGCACCGAAAAAACCAAAATGTAATTTTTTTATAGTAGGTTTGTTCTTAATATAACAGTATGTAATCCAATAAACAATGAATAATATAGTATCAACATTATCAAAAGTAACTTTAGGCTTAGCAATTTCGGTAGCTGCTGTATCTTGTAATCAAGGATCAAAAAATTCAAGTTCTTCAACTACGAAAGATTCTACATCGACAAAAGGATCATCAGAAAAGGTTGAGAAAATTGTATATATCAATTCGGATTCATTATCTCAAAAATATGATTACTTCAAAGATATCAGAAGTAAACTAGAAGCTAAAGTAAAAAAAGCACAGGCAGATCTTCAGTCTAAAAGTCAAGCTTTTCAACGTGAAGTAGCAGAATATCAACAAAAAGCTGCTTCTATGAGCGCTGCTGAAAGACAAGCTACGGAAGAAAAATTAGCACGTAAACAAGATGAGCTAAGCCGTTTGGATCAAAATGCTTCTTCTTCAATCGCTCAAGACGAATCTGCAGAATTTAACAACGTATATAATAAAATCACGGAGTTTTTGAAAAAACACGCAAGTGATAATGGCTACACATTAGTGTTAACCTATTCAAAAACAAATCCAACCGTTCTATATGCGGATTCTAAATTGGAAATCACAAACGAAGTTGTGAAACAATTAAACGAAGAATACAAAAAAGAAAAGAAATAACATTTCAAAATAAAGAATAAGAAAGCCGCTAATCAGCGGCTTTCTTAATTTATACACAATTTGCATTTTGTCATTCTCTTCGGTATATTAACCAAAAAATCGAATGTAATCATATGATATCAACTTTAATCAGTAAAGAACAAGCGAACTATGAATGGATCGATGTCTTTGAACCAAGTGTAGCAGATCTCGAAATACTAAAAGAAAAATACAATTTGAATCAGGCATCTATCAAGGATTCACTGGAACCTGAACATTTGCCTAAAATAGAGGAGTTTGAAAATTATACATTCATCATATTACGTTTGGTTTCTTCAACTTTCAAAGATAATTCCGACAATATAGGGGAAATAACAGATCGTCTTACTATTTTCTATGGCTCTGATTTTGTCATTACCTTGCATAAAAAAAATGTAGATTTCATTCATAAAATAAAACTTTTAGATTTTAAATCGTCGAAATTAAAAGATAGCAGGCACTTAGCTACGCATTTGAGTACAGCAGCAATAGCTACTTTTGAAAAATTATTACCAAAAATATCTATCAAGCTTGATGAATACGAAGAAGCTGTTTTTTTGACCCGGCAAAAGAAATTAGTACTAAAACATGTTTATTTTATTAAAAGACAGATTGATGTTGTCCGAAAAGTGATTATTCTGTATAAAGAAATTGTTGACCATTTTCATTCCAGCCCCAAAAGAGATATTTATAGTCGAGATCTAAAAGATTTATTTTTAAGAGCAAATACCCTTTACGACAATTTATCAGAGAATACCAGTCAGCTATTAAATATCTATTTTAATATCTCTTCCAACCATACCAATGAGATCATGCGGATTTTGACCATTTTCTCTGTCTTCTTTATGCCTATTACATTTGTAGCAGGCGTTTATGGCATGAATTTCAAAAATATGCCAGAGTTAGAATGGTATTACGGTTATCCGATAGCAATAGGTATCATGCTCGGGACCTCTATTGCTATATATTACTGGTTTAAAAGAAAAGGATGGTTATAAACTGGGACTTTTCTTAGCTACAGTCGCAACGAAATCTTTTAAATAATAAGGTTCGAAATAGGCTATATCTTCAAAGTCTTTCATTTGATATTTCTGAAAAACAGATCGGCTGATAGCAACAGCATTTGTCTGAATACCTGGTACAATAGTAATACCTTTTGTATTCACAAATAGCGCTTCCAGTTTATCTGCTCCAGGACCAAAGAGACAAATACGAGGGTAATGATCTCGATATTGATCAAAACTTGTTTCATCAATAATTAAAGCCGCCGTGTTGGATACTAAGTCACCTGTTTTGTCGAAGGCTGCACAATATACTTCCATTCTTCTCGCATCTAACATGGGGATATAAAGATCATATAGAGCAGACTCCTTTCTATCTGTTTTAAATCCTTCATACAGCCCATCTAAGGTATTAACAGCTATCAAAGGGATATCCAGTGCATAACACAATCCTTTAGCCGTAGAAACGCCAATCCTCAAACCTGTATATGAACCTGGCCCCATACTCACAGCAACAGCGGACAGTTCTCCAAAGCCTATATGCTCAAGGTCCAATAAATCTTGGATTAAAATGGTCAATTGAGAAGCATGAACATTCGGTTCATTTAAACTTTCGCTTTGACAAACCCGTTCAGATTCAACTAAAGCAACAGAGCAGACAGAAGTAGAAGTTTCTATTTGTAAAATATAAGTATGCATGTTATTAAAAGATTAAGGAACTGGGTCATGACCACTACCACCCCAAGGATGACAACTCAGAATACGTTTGATTGCAAGCCAACCACCTTTAAAAGGACCATATTTCTGGATGGCTTCATACCCATATTGAGAACATGTTGGTGTATAGCGGCAGTTAGCACCCAAAAAAGGTGAGATAAAGAGTTGATAAAATTTAATGATTGCCAAAAAAAACAGACTAAATATCCGTTTGATTATCTTTTGCCAAATATAATTTAGAACACTCATTCTCAAGTTTTAACAAAGCTTTTTCCAAATGGCTATATAGAAAATTATAGGCCAATAAGCCTTTACCAACATATTGTATGGCCAGTAACAAAGGTAACTGTTGTTCCTGTAAAAACGGCGTCAGATTTGTTTTTTTTTGTAAGCGAAAACATTCTCTCATTCGTCTCTTCATTACATTCCGATCGACTGCTCGTTTAAATCGTCTTTTAGAAACGGAAAGGATAACCTGCGATGAAGAATTGTCTAGTGTAGTGTTACTGTCTTCCTTTGGAGAATAAAAGACAATGCGATAGGGATAACAAACAAAAGAAGAACCTTTATGAAATAATAAGTCAATTAACTTGACACTACATAAACGTTCTTCTTTCTTAAATGTATTTTTAATCATAATCGATGACTGAAAAGTCGGCCATGTTATTACACGAGCCACCTGGCCACCAGCTACGCAAAAATCTTAACCTTTGTGACGACCTTCGTCAGAAACTGTAAGGCGTTTTCTACCTTTTGCTCTACGAGAAGCTAAAATTCTTCTACCATTTGCAGAACTCATGCGATCTCTGAATCCGTGCTTATTTCTTCTTTTTCTTTGCGAAGGCTGAAATGTTCTTTTCATGACGCTTAATATGCTAAATTATGTTTTGATTCTATTAATAAAACTCCCTAAAGAGGAATGCAAAAGTAAAATATATTTTAGAGAATTACAAACAATAATTGCAACTTATCCAAAAAACAAAATATTCTACAAAAAAAACAGACAAGGAAAGCAAGCTCCTTATCTGTTTTTTATAGAACGACCTTAGATTACTTATTTTTAAGTAAGTCTCTAATTTCAGTTAAAAGAGCTTCTTCTTTTGTTGCTTCTGGTTCTACTTCTGGAGCTGCCGCTTCTTTACGTTTCAGTGAATTTATACCTTTTATCACCGAAAAAATACAAAATGCAACAATAATAAACTGGATCAATACATTAATGAAGGTACCATAATTAATTGCTACTTCTGGCTTTTTAGCAACCTCATCAGCAGCTTCCAGCACATATTTCATTTTTGAAAAATCCACTCCTCCCGTTAAATATCCTATCGGAGGCATGATGATATCGCCTACTAAAGACGTAATAATTTTTCCAAATGCACCGCCAATAACAACACCGACTGCCAAATCCACTACGCTTCCGCGCATTGCGAACTCTTTAAATTCTTTTAAAAATCCCATAAAATAATTTTTTAATACTGCAATTATCGTAATTTTACTCTAAAAATAAACTAATTACAACAATAAAACTACAAAATTTTAGTTAATCTTATGTAAGATATTGTTAATAGGATTATTACACAAAGCACAAAGGAATTAAATAAGTAAAAAAAGCTTATCTTTGATTATATTTGCATAAATTTTGTTGTCTGTATTTCAGGATTTTTATTTATTTTTAACTTAACTATATATGTGTAATATAATTTTACCTAATACCTATCATGAAAAAAATATTAATTGCTGACGATCATAGTATTGTTAGATTAGGGGTGTCTGTTATTATTAAGGAAGTTATACCAGATTGTGTAATTACACAGGCTCAAGATTATAATGAGGTACTTGACTTACTTCAAAAAGAAAACTTTGATTTGCTTTTGTTAGACATCAATATGCCAGGCGGAAACAATATTAGAGTAGTGAAAGAAATACTTGAAATTCAATCTTCAATAAAGATCTTAGTATTCTCTTCCTATGACGAATCCTTATATGCCTTACGCTATATTGAAGCTGGAGCTGCAGGATATGTTAATAAAAGCACAGCGATGTCAGAAGTTGGCAATGCCATATTAACAATCAAAGAGAGAGGAAAATATATGTCAGACGAAGTAAAAGATCTATATGTTAAAAAACTGACACAAAGTAAATCAAAGATTAATACGTTGAATCCTTTGTCTAGACTTTCAAATAGAGAAGTAGATGTTGCGAAATATCTTACGCAAGGATATGGTATTATTGAAGTATCCACTACATTAGAATTGAGCCCTTCAACGGTGAGTACTTATAAAAGTAGAATATTTGAAAAATTAAATGTTTCCAATATTCCAGAACTCATTGAGATATTTAGAATTCACTCTGCCAATTAATTGGGAGAGTGAATACTATTACCTATATTATCTTAATTTATCCATCGTTACTTCCGGAATATCTTTCGCATCAGGTATTGTTAATTCCGATTCCTTTTTATAAGAATATCCTGTTTTCTCGTCCAGATCCCAAAGCATTGGTGCTAGAAAATTAATACAAGAACGGAACCCTTGTAGTGTAGCAGACATCACACCTGTATCTTTCGAGTTTTTCGCTTCATTTTCAATCTCAAAAACTCCTGTAAAATCACGACTTTTTAGTGTATCAACAAAAGCCCTCCAATCCATGCTATCTGACCCTCCGAAACCTGGCAACATCGCTTCATAATGATGTCTATCCCAATCATGGGCAGGTATTGTAATATCAGCTGCTCTAGCAAGCGTTGCATCAACATGTTGCATTGGATACATACCACCCCAATCGACACGCGCTTGCGTGTTTAAATTACGCGTAGTCTTCACATGGATACGGTGCAGTCTACTGATATCCATTGCTTTTATTACAGCTACTGGATCTGTGTTCTGCCAAACATCATGCGAGGGATCATAAATTTCACCATGCGCGCGACTTGGAATGATCTCATACATTAATTTTCTTGCCGCTAATACAGCAGGTAGGTTATTGTAAGTAGAACTATACCGAGATGAACGCCATCCTTCCATCGGACAGTTTTCATACAATACGGTCACGCCCAAATCCTCTGCATATTTTATAATAGGGGCAAAAACACGTTTATATTCATCTAAGTTTTTCTGAAAGCCATCGATTTCATTCCCCAATTCATGATTGTAGCCAACAAAAGTTCCCACCTTAACATTGTTTGCGTTACCTCCTAACAAATAAGCGATTCGAATAAGCTTCAATAAATGATTCTGATTTTTTACACGTTGATCCTCATCGCCACCAATCATATTTTCAAAAGCTCCTAACGACAGCTTTAACTCTGCTTGATTAAAAGTTCCAATGGTACGTTTGGCTTCTTCAAGACCGAATCCCTCATAATTTAAATGTGTGGCAGTATGATCTTGACGCGTTCCATCTTTTCGAAAAACACATAAATCAATACCTGAAGCACCCACCTGTTTAGATTTTTCAATTAATTCTGGTAAGTCCAACTTGTCAAAGGCTGAACTCATTACCCATATTGGATTATTCATTTTCTTATTCATAAATATTATACAATTCTATATAAACGGTATAACCTAAAGATACAAAAAAAAAGCTATCTCGGGTGAGATAGCTTTCATATAGTTCGCCTAAATAGACACTAATCTACATTATCGTGTAAAAAAGAATTATTAGGTCTAATTTCTGTATTTCCATCTTCAAAAGATAATGTGAATCTAGAAACCTGAGATTGTGAAGAATGAGGAGTATCATCTAATGACATTTGCTTTCTTTTATAAGCAGGCTCATTTTCCAATTCTTGAAGTCCATTAGAAGATTTCAATTTCATACTCAATTCTTTCAATCTCAAAATACGCTCTTTCGTACGTACTAATTGATCTTCAAAAGAAACTTGTTCTTCCTCTACTTGCTCTATCTCAGCGTTATTGTTAATAGAAGCTGAAAAGTTATTTGACTGTTCATCCTGAACGGGTGCAGGTGACGTAGCATAGTCATCAAATACTGTAGGCATTTGAAATTGAAACACCGATGGAGAAGTTTTCAATTGAAAATCATTTCCTTGATTTATTGCAGGAGCTTCTTCTTCAACCACTTCTTCCAAATTCAGTTCATGACGAATAATTGCATTCTCTTCTACTGCAACATGTTGTTGAACAACATTTTTAGGAGTTGAGAACAAATCATTTGAAGGAGTTGGAGCAGTTACATTTTCTGGATTCGATTGCACTGGATTAACAAGCGTTGTAGCTGTAGCATCTTTTTGCACAAACTGATTAACAGGTTTTACAAATGAAACAGCTTGTTCTGTAGCGGTAAGAGGTAGCGAAACTTTTGTATTTTCACGTTCTTTATCACGCTCTTCAGAAGTTTGAAAACCAGTTGCAATAATCGTAACTGACAGTTCTTCTCCAAAGTTTTCATCAATACAGTTACCCCAAATCAAATCAGCTGAAAGACCCGCTTTTTCTTGAATATAATCCGTGATGATGGCTACTTCATCCATGGTCACTTCTTTCAAACCTGAAGTAATATTCAATAAAATATAACGAGCGCCTTCGATTTCATTATCTTTTAATAACGGGGAAGCTAATGCACCTTCAACAGCTTTCATAGCACGATCATCGCCTTCAGCAACAGCATTACCCATAATCGCAACACCACTATCATTCATAACCGTGCGCACATCTTTGAAATCGACGTTCACATAACCTGGAATTGTAATAATTTCAGCAATACCTTTTGCTGCAGTTGTCAAAATATCATCTGCTTTAGCAAACGCTGCTGTCATCGTTAAATTTCCGAATATCTCACGCAGACGATCATTAGAGATCACTAAGTAAGAATCGACATATTTTCGAAGCTCGGACAAGCCTTCTTCTGCTTGAGAACGACGACGTTTACCTTCAAAAGTAAAAGGAGTTGTAATAATCGCTACAGTTAAAATACCCAATTCTTTAGCCGCTTTCGCTAATACTGGACTTGCGCCAGTACCCGTGCCTCCACCCATACCAGCGGTGATAAAAAGCATCTTTGTATTTGTACCTAACATACGTTTGATATCATCAATACTTTCGATAGCTGAATTTTCACCCACATCAGGATCTGCACCAGCACCCATACCTTCTGTCAAACTCATACCTAACTGTACTTTATTAGGTATTGGACTTAACTCCAAAGCTTGCGCATCCGTATTACATACGATGAAATCAACTCCACTAATTCCTTGTTTATACATGTGGTTAACAGCATTACCGCCACCACCACCAACCCCAATAACTTTGATTATTGATGATTGTTCTTTTAACATTTCAAACTGTATTGACATAACTTATCCCTATTTAACTCATAATGAGCTCAGTACCAATTATACTTAAACTCAACAATCGCAATGTAATAATACCACATTTTCAACAATATTTTTCCACAATTGTTAAGAATGTGGAAAAATACCAATGGTGTTGAAAACTATTTTTTATCTAAGAAAGTGGCGTCATCAATTTCGTTACCATCTTTCATTAATTTCTTAAACCAAGTCAATAGACCGTGTTCTTTTTGTTGTTCCTCGCCGACTTCTTTAACAGAATCAACATCCTTTTTCACAGCTTTAGGTGTTCTTCTGCTATCCACTTCATCTTCATGCGCTTGAATACCCTTCATCAGCAAACCAATACTTGTTGCATATAATGGGCTTTTCAATTCTTCATATAAAGCTTTTGGTAAAACTTCATTTTTAGCTAAGTACTCATTTGGAAAACCAATACGACAATCGATACCTGTTATGTATTCAACCAATTGTACTAAATGTTTCAATTGTGCCCCACCTCCAGTAATAACGATACCTCCGATCAATTTATTTTCATAGCCCGAAGATTTGATTTCGTAATATACGTGTTCAATGATCTCTTCCATACGTGCTTGAATGATATATGCAAGATTTTTAACAGAGATCTCTTTTGGCTCACGACCTTTCAATCCAGGAACACAAATCACTTCGTTTTCCTTATTTTCATCTGCTAATGCAGATCCAAATCGTGTTTTTAATAACTCCGCTTGACTACGTAATACAGAACATCCTTGGCGAATATCTTCTGTCACAATATTTCCCCCTAGTGGGATAACAGCAGTATGGCGAATTATTCCTTCATGAAAAATCGCTACATCAGTAGTACCTCCACCAATATCAACCAAAACAACACCAGCATTTTTCTCGTCATCATCCAATACAGCTTCAGATGATGCCAACGGTTCAAGAATTAATTCCGAAACTTCTAGATTTGAATTATCAATACATCTTTTGATGTTTCTGATATCCGTAACACGTCCAGAAATAATATGGAAGTTCGCCTCAATACGACGTCCAGCCATACCAATAGGTTCACGGATTCCAGGTTCGTTATCGATCGTAAATTCCTGTGGCAACACATGGATAATTTCTTCTCCAGGAGGCAACACTAATTTATACATATCAGAAATCAGACGTTCAATATCTCTTCTTGTTACTTCATCATCGCTATCAGTCTTGGTAAAAATACCACGATGTTGAATACTTTTAATGTGTTGACCAGCAATACCAACATTCACAACTTTGATATCAACATTCGATTGATTTTCGGCTATTTCAACCGCCTCAAGAATGCTACTCACTGTTTTCTGAATATTAGCAACTACACCTCGACTTACTCCTGCCGAATCTGCCTTACCAACTCCTAAAAGTTCAATTTTGTTTCCTCCGCTACGTCGTCCTACCGTAACGCAAATTTTGGTTGTACCAATATCGAGTCCCACAATTATTGGGTTTTCTCTTTCAATTTCTGCTGATTTTGAACTCATAATATTCTGTATTGATGCTGTATTATAATGTGTTATTTTTTATTTTCTTTTCCGGGTTATACAAATCGTCAAATGTCCAAACACCTCGTTTTTCACAAATAATCTGACCTGCATATTTTACATTTACTTTATTATAAGTATCAACACCTACTTTAGGCATGATCTCTTTATAAAATGTCTGTAATAAACTAAATTTTTGATCTAAGGAATCCGCTGTACCAATGATAAGTTGTTGATTACCCACTCGCGGAACCAATTCGATATCATTATCATTATTGACAAAAACCTGCACCACTTGATTACTCCATAATTCGTCCTTTTCGATAAATTGTGTTACACGAAACAAATCCTTCACCAGTGATGACTTCACTGAATCCAAAGGATTTTTGTATCCCTCTTCAATATTACCTGTAGCAATCATGACATGTGGCACATATTTCAATGTTGTTGGAACCTTCAATCCATGTAGATCAATATAATATTCACGTCCATTTTTATTAATGACACGCATCACAACCTCTCGTTGTTCAATATTAATGGCTAAAGCTCCATCCATATCTAGATGCACAGTAGCCTTTGACACATATGGTAATTTTCTTAACGTTTCCTCTATTTTTTGCAAGGGAATACCTATCAGTGATTTCCCCACAATATCTCCATAATTCTTTCTGATCAACTTCGAGATATCATCTTGATCAATAAAAGCTTCTTTTCCTTCAATAAAAATATTTACTTCACGACATACTTGCTGATCATCTTTACGGTTGACCAAGGACATCACAATGACTACAGCAATCACTCCAAGAAAAAAGAGTGAAAGATATAACACGCGATTCCATTTTATGTTGTGTAAATATTTAAGCATTACCTAATATTTCCTTTAACGGTTTTACTAATTTATCAATGTCTCCAGCTCCCACTGTCACCAATAATTCTGGTTTCTCCATCTTAGCAATTGCCAGCACTTCTTCGGGTGTTACAATTGCTTTTTCTGAAGCTGTAATTTTACTTAATAACCACGTCGAGTCGACACCTTCAATTGGCAGCTCACGCGCAGGATAAATTTCCATCAACAGCAAACGATCAGCCATGGAAAGCACTTCTGCAAATCCGTCTATAAAATCACGTGTCCGTGTAAATAAGTGCGGTTGAAAAACAACTGTCAGTTTTTTATTCGGATACAATTTTCGCATAGAACTTAGAAATGCCCTCAACTCTTCGGGATGATGCGCATAATCATCAATATAAATGGATGATTTACTTCTTACTATATATTCAAACCGTCTCTTAACACCTCTGAAATTTGTTAAAGCAGCTTTTATTTTATCATCAGCGATACCTAAAATACGAGCAACTGTAATTGCAGCTACAGCATTTTCAACATTATGTGTTCCTGGTATCCCTAAATGGATATCTTCAATTTTGCCCGTTGCAGATACGTAATCAAAATAAAATTCACCTTCTCTCACATGTACATGATCGGCATAAACATCCGCGACATTATGACCAGAGTAAGAAATTTGACCATCAAAAGGAAGTCCCTTCTTTACAATGCGAGTTCCATTTTCAACCACACGATCCAAATACAGTTGAAAAGATGCTAATAAATGACTGGCATCACCATAGATATCCAAATGATCTGCATCTGCAGAAGTAACGATTGCGATATTAGGATGTAGGGTTAAAAAAGAACGATCATATTCATCTGCTTCAACCACCACCACTTCATTCTTTCCATATAAAACATTTGTATCATAGTTAGAACTTATCCCTCCTAAAAAAGCAGAGCAATCATAACCAGAGTCCTTCAAAATATGAGCGACCATCGTTGAAGTCGTTGTTTTCCCATGCGTACCCGCAACACCAATTGTAAAACGACTTTCACTAATGATTCCCAATACTTGAGAACGCTTATATAAGGTATGTCCAACTCTTTCCAAATAATGTTTGATTTTCAAATCTTTGGGAACAGCTGGTGTAAAAATGATTAATGTTTCTTCGTTTGCAAGACTAAAAATAGGATCAATAGTAGCGATGTCATCCTGATACGAAATATCAATTCCTTCAGCAGCTAACGTTTTCGTCAATTCTGTTTCTGTACGATCGTATCCTTTTACAAGACATCCCAAATGAGCAAAATAACGTGCCAACCCACTCATTCCAATGCCGCCGATTCCGATAAGATATACCTGTTTAATTGTATCTATTTTCATCATTCTTCCTATTTATTTGCCAATTTTAAAACTTCCTTTGCGATCACTGTATCTGCATCCAGAAGTGCTAATTTCTTTATATTATGCGCCAAAGAACTTGATTCTGATGCATTGTCCAACAACCGTAATGCAACTTCAAATAATTCCTGCACAGCGACCTCATCCTTAACTAATATGGCTGCATCCTTCTGAACCAATGCCATCGCATTCTTCGTTTGATGATCTTCCGCAACATTCGGTGAAGGAACTAAAATAGCAGGTTTTCCAATAACACATAATTCTGAAATTGTCCCCGCCCCTGCCCGACTAATAATGACATCAGCCGCTGCATATGCATAATCCATCCGTTGCAAAAAAGCCAACATCTTGATATTGTTTGGTAATTTATGCTGTAGTTTTTGATTCAAATCATCAAAATAATAACTTCCACATTGCCAAATCACCTGTATATTTTCCTGCGTCAATTTATCCAATGCCTCAATAACACTTTCATTTAATGTACGTGCCCCTAGACTCCCCCCAGTGACCAAAATTGTCCTTTTAGCAGGATCCAATCCAAAAGACGCGAATGCTTCTTCACGTTTTCCTTCAATCGCCACCGAAGCACGTCGAATCGGGTTACCCGTTAACATGACTTTTTCAGCAGGAAAGAATTTCTCCATGCCTTCAAAAGCAACACAAATCTTAGCCGCTTTGTTTCCCAATTTTTTATTGGTAACACCTGCATAAGAGTTTTGCTCTTGTACAAGCGTCGGAATATGTAATCGATTCGCAACCATCAACAAAGGACCAGAAGCAAACCCACCAACACCAACCGCAACATCAGGTTTAAATTCCTTTACTACTTTACGCGCTTTATTCAGACTTTTCAAAAGCTTGAACGGCAGAAAAATATTTTTCCAGATTGCCTGGCGATTTATTCCCTGAATGTCCAAACCAACAATTCGATAACCAGCCGCAGGAATCTTTTCCATTTCCATGCGACCATTAGCTCCTACAAATAGGATCTCATTTTGTGGATCCAATGCTTTTAATGCATTGGCAATTGCCACAGCTGGAAAAATATGTCCACCTGTACCACCTCCACTTATGATCACTCGAATTGCCATGTTTTATATTTCCTATATTAATTACGCGGGAATTGTACCCACTACGACTCTTTTTTCTTTTGGTCTTTCGTCCAATTCCTGCTTACCTTTTAACTCTTCAATATTTCTACTCACGCTCAGGATAATTCCTAAGGCGATACTTGTAAACAAAATCGATGTCCCCCCCATACTAACTAATGGTAAGGGTACCCCAGTAACGGGGCCTAATCCCACGGCAACGGCCATATTTGCAAATGCTTGAATCGTCAAACTAAAGCCTAAACCTGCAGCCAAAAACGCTCCGAAGGCCTTCGGGCTTAATGTGACAATCCGAATACAGCGATACATCAATGCCAGATATAGAAAAATGAGTACGACACCACCAATTGTTCCATACTCTTCAATAATAATGGCAAATATAAAATCGGAATAAGGGTGAGGAAGTACATTTCTCTGAATACTATTACCTGGCCCTTTACCAAATAATCCACCTGTAGCAATGGCGATCTTAGCATTATTCGCCTGATAATTTTTATCATCTTGGAAAGAGACAGGCATACCCGTTTGCTTTTCATGTTCAATCCCCATAAAAGATTTGACACGACTATAGTAAGTAGCACGCCGAGGACCGATCGATACAACCACAATCCCCAATAACATAACCCCTGCCGATACAATAGCAATTTGTTTAAAACTGATACGTCCAATTAAAAGCAACAACACACATACCCCAAATAGCATAATTGCTGTTGACATATTTGCCCAGGCAATTAAAACAAAGACACCACAAACAGCTCCCATAATAGGGATGAATGATTTTTTAACATCTTTAATTTCTTCCTGCTTTTTGGAAAGCATACGTGCTAAAAAAGTGATTAAAGCCAATTTTGCCAAATCGGAAGTTTGAAAAGTCTGATTAATCACCGGGATAGTTACCCATCGACTTGCATCATTCACTTTACTACCAAAGACTAAGGTATACAGTAAAAGAGGGACTGTAATGACCATTAACAATTTGGAGATACCTGCATAATATCGATAATCTAATTTATGTGACAGGTACATCAAAACAAATCCAACAGCAATTAAAGAGAAATGCTTGAACAAATATAATTCTGTTCCTTTTCCTTCTTTATATGCCAACGTACCTACAGAACTGTAGACCGCCAACAAAGACCATCCAGAAAGCAGGATCACAATGATCCAGATCCAACGATCGCCTTTTAATTTAGAAAGTAAATTCTCCAACATAACTAATTACTTTAGATTTATTTTAAACCTATATCCACTACAACTCCATTACCGCAGCTTTGAACTTATCGCCACGATCTTCATAATTTTTAAACCAATCAAAACTTGCACATGCAGGGGATAATAATACGGTATCTCCTTTTTGAGCTAAATGCGACGCCAATTGAACAGCATCTTTCATGGATGAACTGTTCACGATCAATTCCGTATCACTCTCAAATGCCGTATGAATAGGTGCAGTATCCTTCCCAATACAAATAATAGCACGTACTTTATTTTTAACTAAATCACGTAACATATCATAGTCATTTCCTTTATCCACTCCTCCTAATATCAAAACGACTGGTTTTGACACACTTTCTAACGCATACCAAACAGAGTTAACGTTTGTCGCTTTAGAATCGTTGATGTAATTAACCCCTCCGATACAAGCAACTTGCTCTAAACGATGAGCAATATTTACATACGATCCCATACTTTCCTTCATCGATTGATTTCTCAACTCTTGAACCTTAGCAATAAGGCCAGAGGCCATATTGTTATACACATTGTGTTTTCCTGTCAAAGACAACTCTTCCGTTCTCATAGTAAATGTATCGCTATTAGGTATGCTAATTATAATATCTTTATCTGGAGTTAAATAAGCTCCAATTTCTACTTCTTGTTCTAGTGTGAAAGGCAAATACATGGCCGCTGTTTTGTGACGCATCAAACCTTTCTTTGTTTCTGGATCATCTAGACAGTAAATGAAAAAATCGTCTTTCGTTTGATTTTGAATCATCCGAAATTTAGAATCTACATAGTTTTCCATTTTATGATCATAGCGATCCAAATGATCTGCCGTAATATTTAAAATAACAGCTATATCTGCTCTAAAATGATACATATCATCCAGCATAAAGCTTGAAATTTCCAAAACGTACACATCAAATTGTTCTCGTGCGACTTGTAGCGCAAAGCTTTTGCCGATATTCCCTGCCAATCCAACATGCTGCCCTGCATGTTTCAACATCTCATAGGTCAACATCGTTGTTGTTGACTTCCCATTTGAACCCGTAATACAAATTAACTTAGCAGCTGTATATTGTGCTGCAAATTCAATTTCAGCAATGACAGGAATATGCTTCGCTTTCAACGAAACAACCAAAGGAGCCGTTTCTGGAATACCCGGGCTTTTCACCACCAAATCGGAAGATAAAATTCGCTCTTCACTATGTGTACCCTCTTCAAAAGAAATATGCTCTTCCTCTAATTGTGCTTTATACGATGCAGCTATTGTTCCCTTGTCAGAAACAAAAACATCAAATCCTTTTTGCTTAGCCAAAATAGCAGTACCCACACCACTTTCACCTGCTCCGAGAACAACCAGCTTACCTGACTGAGGATAATATATGGATGAAATGTTTGCCATAATGATTATCTAATTTTCAATGTTACAATGGTCAAAATGGCCAAAATAATTCCTATAATAACAAACCGTGTCACGATTTTAGCCTCGTGGTAGCCTTTCTTCTGAAAATGATGATGCAATGGAGACATCAGGAAAATACGTCTACCTTCACCATATTTCTTCTTCGTATATTTGAAGTATGAGACTTGAAGAATTACCGATATATTTTCCAATAAGAAAACCCCACATAAAATAGGAATCAACAATTCTTTTCGAATCAAAATAGCAAATGCAGCAATTACACCTCCAATAGCCAAACTACCCGTATCTCCCATAAAAACTTGAGCTGGGTAGGTATTATACCATAAAAACCCGACACAAGCACCAACAAAAGCACCGGCAAAAATTACCAGCTCTCCAGAGTTCGGGATATACATAATATTCAAATAGTCTGAGAAAATTACGTTACCAGACACATAAGCCAATATTGCTAACGTCACACCAATAATAGCCGATGTACCTGTTGCCAGACCATCAATACCATCGGTTATATTCGCTCCATTGGAAACTGCCGTCACAATAAATACCACGACAATCAAGAACACGATGAAAGTCAAAACATCGCTATGCAGCCCAAACATTTTGAATACTTTCGCGTAGTCAAATTCATTATTTTTATAAAAGGGAATATTTGTCTTAGATGACTTCACATTCTCCGCATATGTTTTCTCGCCAGTACTCTGGTTAATAATCACTTCAACTGGTTTAATGGAAGTCGGTGATGCCACATTTTGACGAACAACAATCTCTGGGTGAAAATACATCGTACAGGCAATCATAATCCCCAAACCAATTTGACCAATCACTTTAAAGCGTCCTGCCAATCCTTCTTTGTTATGACGAAATACCTTAATATAATCATCTAAGAAACCAATCGCTCCCATCCAGAGGGTTGATACAATCATAATGATGACATAAATATTTGTCAACTTAGCGAACAACAAGGTCGGAATCAGAATACCAGCAATAATAATCAAACCACCCATTGTCGGTGTCCCTTGTTTCTTTTTCTCTCCTTCTAATCCTAAATCACGAATCGTTTCTCCGACTTGTTTATTGTGAAGCACCTGAATCAGCTTTCCTCCAAAAACAGTCGTAATAATCAATGAAACAATGACAGCCATTGATGTTCTGAAAGAAATATACTGAAACAAACCTGCCCCAGGAATGTGTACATATTCGTTTAACCATGTGAATAAATGGTATAACATATTCTTATTGTTCGTTAAATGTTAATTCTAAAATCTCTCTATCATCAAAATGATGACGCACACCATTTATCTCTTGATATTTTTCATGTCCTTTTCCCGCCACCACAATGATATCACCAGACTTGGCTAACTGATAAGCAACTCGAATGGCCTCTTTACGATCAGCAATAGAAAGTACCTTATTTCTTTTTTCAGCAGGAACCCCTGCTTCCATCTCCTTAATGATAACTAATGGATCTTCTGTTCTTGGATTGTCCGAGGTGATGATTAATCGATCACTGTAACGCAATGCAGCCTCAGACATTTCTGGTCGCTTTGTTTTATCACGATCTCCGCCACAACCCAACACCGTAATGATCTGTTGACTTTGTTGACGTAATTTCTCAATTGTTTCCAATACATTCTCAACAGCATCTGGCGTATGTGCATAATCCACAATTCCAAAAACTCCATTTGGAGCTTTTATCGTTTCAAATCTACCTTCAGCACCTGTTAACACACTGAGCGCTGTTAATACACGAATGGTTTCTTGCTCTAATAAGATTGCAGCCCCGTAAACGGCCAACAAATTGTAAGCATTGAAACCACCAACTAGTTTGACCCAGACATCATGATTGTCAATATTCAACAACATGCCATCAAAATGACTTTCCACAACTTTAGCTTTAAAATCAGCTCCAGAATGTAGACCGTAAGTCTTTTTATGCGCAAATGTATTTTGCAACATCACTTGACCATTTTTGTCATCTTCATTTGTCAGTGCAAAAGCAGCTGTATCTAAATCATCAAAGAATTTTTTCTTTGCTTTAATATAATTACCAAATGTTTTATGAAAATCCAGATGATCATGCGTAATATTTGTGAAAATGGCGCCAGCGAATTTCAATCCTGCAATACGTTGTTGTATAACAGCATGTGAACTCACCTCCATAAAACAGTAATCACAGCCTTCCTCCACCATGTCACTTAATAAATGATTAAGCTGAATCGGATCAGGTGTTGTATGTGTCGCTGGAATAATTCGCTCTCCAATTTGATTTTGAACAGTTGACAATAAACCAACATGATAACCCAATTGCGAAAACAATTGAAATAATAATGTCGCAACGGTTGTTTTACCATTGGTTCCAGTCACTCCCACCAGCTTCATTTTTTTAGATGGATTATCATAGAAATTAGAAGCCACTATTCCTAAAGCAAAGGATGAATCAGCAACAACAATATAAACAACAGTATCCAAGGTATCGGCAGGCAACTCTTCAACAATAACAGCTCTAGCCCCAAATGCAATGGCTTTGTCTATATATAAATGTCCATCTGTATGAACACCTCGAATTGCGATAAACAAACTTCCAAATACAACTTGACGAGAATCAAAACAAAGCGATACTACATCAACATCCAGTTGACCGACAACTTCCTGTACAGGAATAGCGTGTAATATTGATTTTAAGTTCTTCATCCTATTTTAATTCTATCATTATCCCTGTACCTATTGGTAACTTTTGACCAGCAACTAAAGACTGCATCGCCACTTTCCCTTTTCCACTAACACTTGTTTTAAACCCAGAATTTTCTAGCGCAAACAAAGCATCAATCAATCCCATTCCCATTACATTAGGCACCACCCCTTCCTTTATTTGATATTCTACAAAAGGAACTCCAAGCGTTGATGTTGAGCTATCATTTTGTGCAATTGAATTCCAATTCACCATTTTCAATCCCAACTGTTCATATACTTTTTGAGTCGCTTCACGCGATCCTTTTAATGTTAATGCTGTCGTATTTAAAGCAGAAGTATTTATTTTTTTCTTATTAAAGGCACCATGCATTTCCAAATCATTGGCATATACCATATCGGCCAACTCTTTAAAAACTGGCCCCGCTACCGAGGCTCCATAGTAACCATTTCTAGGATTTCGTATCACTACGATAATCGAATACTTCGGATTTTCAGCAGGAAAATATCCTGCAAAGGACGATTGATATTTACGATTACGATAACCCATCGCCCCATCTGCCATTTGCGCCGTCCCAGTTTTACCAGCCGACGTATACGATGGATTTCGCAATGTTTTACCCGTACCTACTTTCATCACACCTTCCATCATCCCTCTGATCTGCCCCAAAGCTTTATCAGAAGCTATTTTTTCATTGATAACGCGCGCTTCAAATTTTTCAACTGTACTACCTAAGTGACGAATCTCTTTTACAAAGACTGGAGCAATCATCTTTCCGTTATTAGCAACAGCATTATATAAGGTCAGCATCTGCAAAGGTGTTACCTTCAATTCATAACCATAAGCCATCTGTACAAGAGACAAACCGCTCCAACTTTTACTTTTTGGAGTTTTAATCAAAGGGGATCCCTCTCCTGTAATTTGCAACTCTAATTTTTTATCCAAACCAAACGAATGCAGCTTAGCTGTAAATTTCTCTGGATTATCTTTATAATGCTCATAGATCAACTTCGTAATCCCCACGTTTGAAGATTGTTCAAAAGCCTCTATGGCAGTCATCACTGATTTTTTAGGTGCATGTGAATCTTTAATTGTATGACGATAAATCGGCCAATTCCCGTTCCCGACATTTACCGTTGTAGTGGTATCGATCATTCCATCATCAATAGCCGCCATATAAGACGCTAACTTAAATGTAGAACCTGGTTCAGCACTTTGCGCAATCGCAATATTCATCTTCTCCCGATAAACACCATCTTTATCTTTTGTAAAGTTGGCAACTGCACGAACCTCTCCAGTCTTCACCTCCATCATCACAACACAACCCTCATCTGCATTACTCGCAATCATTTGTTTTTCTAAAGCACGTTGCGCCATATCTTGCATATTGATATCGATTGTCGAAATAATATCAGCACCATCTACAGGAGCAACTTCAATATCACGATTCACAGGAATCCAAATACCACCGGCAATTCTTTGCATTAAGCGCTTACCACTTTTTCCATCAATATACTCACCGTAAGCACCTTCTAACCCCACATGAATATTCTCCCGAACATTCTTATACCCAATCGTACGTGCAGCCAAATTTACAAATGGAAGAATACGTTTATTCTGACGCTCAGTAATCAACCCTCCTGGATAACGTTCTTTACCCACACGCACAGATTTCAACAAAGGAAACTCTTTAATCACTTTCAGATCTTGATGCGAAACTTCACGCTTGATCAAAAAATAACGTTGTTTCTTATTCCTTGCCTGTTTTAATAATGTCAAATACTGTCTAGAAGATTTATCTTTAAAAAATCCGGACAACTTAATTGCTAAAGAGTCAACTTTCAAATTGAAATAATCATTTTCCTCCTCCGGAATAGCCATTGCATCAAAACGCAATTCATATTCAGGAACAGAAGTCGCTAATAGACTTCCATCATTGGAATAGATATTTCCACGAGCAGCTTCTACTTCACGCTCTTGAATCGAAAGACTATCAGATAAAGCACGCCACTTTTCACCATCAACATATTGCAAATGAAAAAGCTTCACAAAAACAGCAATCGCCACAAGGACGATCAAACCAAATGCGATATAAACACGAAATAGAATGGTGGTTCTGATATTCATAAACGTTTCCTATTTCTTTTTTTCTTTTACAATTTCAATCTTGATGGGCGGCTCTACACGCTCTTTCAACCCTAACGAATCCACACGCTTTGCGATTTCGGTTTGGGTAGACATTTTCATCAATTCAGCCGATAAAGATTTATGATCCCAGCTCAATTCTTTAACCTCCTTACCCAACTTATCAATCTTCCGAATCGTACGCTCAGCAAAATGACGATTTGTAATATAAAGCATCATTAACAAGGCAACAAAACCAATAAATGGCAAGTAATTGACGATAGAGTAAATAGATAAGTTACCAGCTGTAAGCAAAGTCCTTAGAAACTTTTGGGTTTCCTCAGCTTTTTCCTCAACAGCTTCTTGTAGTTCTTCTTGAACCTCCTCGCTTAATTCTTGCTGTCTAATTGTATTCTTACCCATCTTAACAATCAATTACACCATTAAGCTATTTCCAACTTTTCAGCAACACGCAATTTCGCACTGCGCGATCTATTATTTTCAACCAACTCTTGTTCATTAGCCGTAATCGCTTTACGACTCACGACATGAAATGGCTTTATTTCATTTCCAAAAAAATCCTTCTCCACATCTCCTCTAAATTTACCCTTAGCTATAAAATTCTTAACCAAGCGATCTTCCAATGAATGGTAAGACATCACTACAAGACGTCCTTCAGGTTTTAAAACATCAACTGTTTGCATCAAAAATTCCTGAAGAGCCTCCAACTCTTTATTCACTTCAATACGCAATGCCTGAAAAACTTGCGCATGATATTTATTTTCCTTCCCTCTTGGAACTAATTTTTTAATAACCTCTTTTAATTCAGCAACTGTGTTGATCGGAGTTGTCAATCGAGCGGTTACAATCGTTTTCGCCAACGTCTTCGCATTGATGATCTCCCCATACATACCGAAAATACGATGTAGATCTTCTTCTGTATAGGTCGCCAAAACTGTTCTTGCATCTACATCTGAAATTTGATCCATCCGCATATCCAAGTCGGCATCAAAACGAATAGAAAAACCGCGATCGGCAGCATCAAACTGATGAGAAGAAACTCCCAAATCAGCCAAAATACCGTCCACTTGCTTTATACCATTTAACCGAAGATTATTTTTTAAAAAGCGAAAATTTTGATGAATCAGTGTAAACCGTGAATCATCAATGACATTATTCAGTGCATCTGGATCCTGATCAAAGGCAAACAATTTACCCTCAGACCCCAAACGCTTCAATATTTCCTTGGAATGCCCCCCCCCACCAAATGTCACATCAACATACACGCCATTTGGTTTAATCGCCAAAGCATCCATACACTCTTGCAACATTACAGGTACATGATAAACATTATCCATTCGTCAATCCTCCTAAATCAAAACCTCCCATTACTTGTTCAGCCAAAGCAGAGAAATCTTCTCCCAAATCTCCATTCATAAAATCCTCATACCCATCTTTTGACCAAACCTCAATTTTATTTACCTGACAAGCTAAAACAACTTCCCCGGTTATACCAGAATAATCCAACAAACCTTTTGGTAACAACACACGCCCCGCTGCATCTAAACTTAATTCGGTTGCTCCTCTAGTGAAATTTCGAATAAACAT
Organism: Sphingobacterium sp. SRCM116780; assembly: GCF_021442025.1. Lineage (NCBI taxonomy): Bacteria > Pseudomonadati > Bacteroidota > Sphingobacteriia > Sphingobacteriales > Sphingobacteriaceae > Sphingobacterium > Sphingobacterium sp. SRCM116780. Next base: position 324,517 of record NZ_CP090446.1, on the reverse strand, counting down.
CCTGTTTTTCTCTACATACTGATTCAACTGCGCAAGTCGAGCTGTAATTGCATTCCACTCTTCGCGCGTATAAATCACCAAATGCTTTTCAAATCCACGATTGATCACAAGCCCCTCACGCTCAACATCAGGCAACTGCCTTTTGAGCGCAGCAGGCAACACCATTCTTCCTTTGGTGTCTAACTTGCATTCATATTCGCCAATTAAAAAACTCATTTTGTATACAATGTTTCAATTTTAATGTAAAAGTATACACTTTCACCCACTTTTACCCACTTTTACCCACAAAAAAGTTTTCCACATAGCAAAACATCTACATTTAATCAAAACAAATTGCAATAAGACAAGGACAAAAAGCTAAATATCAATGCATAAACACAGTTTTTGAACCGTTTTCAAAAATAGTATAGCACGAAAAAATTTAAACATTAAGCCATGTTTTTTTTCGTCAAATGGTACAATAAATACTCTTTAAAAACATATTTTTTATAAGAAAATCGAAAAAATGGGTAAAAGTGGGGCATTTTTCCAAACTTATTTTAACCCCCTAAATTCTACGTCTAATCGGATCGGGAAAGTTAAAACTAGGCTGGAGTCGTCCAACAAAATAACTGGAAAAAAGTAATCCGATTATTTAGAAAGCAACGAAAAACAACAAAAAAAGCCGTTTGATTTAGTGCAGGTGATTTTATTTTTAAAAATTGTTGTATATCGCATAGAAAATAGGGATACAAAATGCGCATACTAGATACAAGATATAATACCAGCAGTGACCATATAAAAATTAGCAGACAGACAACTCATGAACGATAAGGATATAAAACGACTTTCTAGATTGACTGCAATCCTAACCCAATTGCAAACGAAACGGCTGTTGACAGCTTCTGAATTAGCTGACAAGTTTTTAGTTAGTAAAAGAACAATCTATCGAGACATTAAAGCATTAGAGCAGGCAGGTGTTCCCATTTTAACAGAAGAGGGAAAAGGTTATAGCCTAATGAATGGTTACAGAATTCCACCTGTGATGTTTTCTGAAAGTGAGGCCAATGCTTTGATTACAGCGGAACAATTGGTCTTAAAAAACAAAGATGCATCATTTGTAAAAGACTACACAGAAGCGGTTAGTAAAATAAAATCTGTTTTACGAAACAACACAAAAGATAAAGTCAATTTGCTTTCTAATCGAATTATATCTGGACAAAATACGGACAACGACCGAACAAGTAATAACTTATCAACTCTTCAGTTGGCTTTGACAAATTTCAATCTAGTCAAGATAAAATATTATTCGCCTTATACTGACCAAACAACTGAAAGGACCATTGAACCTTTTGCAATTTACACCTCCGATGAGAATTGGTTGCTCATTGCACTTTGCAGATTAAGAAATGATTATAGAGCATTCCGTTTAGATCGCATTGCAAGTTTATGGGTATTGAGTCAAACATTCAAACCGCACAAAATTACCTTTGAAGAGTATTTTGACATTTGTAGAAAAAAATGTTTAACACCCTTGCCATAGGGCTGTCACAAGAGCATTATAAATTTGCAGGATAACACAATCATAAAGAAATGAGAACGAAAAACTTTCAGAACTTCATGCTTCTTGCATGTCTATTATTCTCCATCACAGCTCAGTCACAAGTACAAACAAAAAAATCTAAAACAATGAACAATCAAATCATTCAAAAATTTTATGTCGTTGGAATATCAACAAGAACAACCAATGAAAATGGGCAATCCGCCAAAGACATTGAAACATTATGGGGGAAATTTTGGAACGAAGAAATACAAAAACAAATTCCGAACAAAATTAGTGATGATATTTATGCCGTTTATACAGATTACGAAACTGACTTCACAGGTCCATACACAACCATTATTGGATTAGCAGTAAATTCTCTAGAACATATTCCTAAAGGATTTATAGGCATAACAATTGAAACTTCGATCTACCAAAAATTTGTTTCAAAAGGTAAGATGCCAGAAGCGGTTTTCAATACCTGGCTGGAAATATGGCAAAACAAAAAGCTAAACAGAGCTTATAAAGCTGATTTCACTATTCATGGTAAAAAATATTATGATGGAGATCAGGCAGAGGTAGAAACTTTTATATCAGTAAAGGAATAAACCGTCCTCTAGGATGTCTACTGATCTTATTTGAGCTGAAACAATAAAAAGCAGAACAGTGCTCATCTTAAAAGCTGAACCACAACTATTCACCAAGCACCCAAAGTATACATTTAACTGCTAGTTGCTAATTGAAGTAACTAGCAGCTATTGATCCAGTCCCTTAACAAGTATACTGCAGGGTATAAACGCACTAAAAGCGTTATTCAAGAAAGCATGCTATTTATAGATGATAAGTGTAGGGTAATTGCGTTATCGATATGCTTTTCATACTATATGTATGCTTTATATACGCTTAGTCCCTGCTTAGGGATAGGAGGACACTTTCATAAATATGGAAATAGAAACGATAGGAAGTGGGGGTTAATAAGTAAAATAGTAGGGAGCTGACTCGTACCTTGTTCGTACCTCATTCGGACCTCGTTCGAACAAAAACGAATAAAGTACGTTTGAGGTTCGAATAAGCTACGTTGAAAACAGGATGAATTTTAGAACTTAACCTCTTGACAAATGCTATTTTATAATGTGTCATTATAAAAAGTACCATCATCTATAGCTATAGAAGTGGATTGCTCTTGATTAAGCTGAGGAAATATAAGCGTATTAAGCTCTGTGGAAACCAGACAAAAAAATGTGAATCCGTTTTTCTTTAAATAAAACAAAACTGCCATTCGTTATTGTCCAGAAAAACAGATAATTTTGCACGACTAAATATAATTAGAGTATGCATAGAACAAACACTTGCGGAGAATTGACAATAGCAGACTTAGGTAAAGCGGTTACACTGAGTGGCTGGGTTCAAAAATCGCGCGATTTAGGCGGAATGACTTTCATAGATGTAAGAGATCGCTATGGCATTACACAATTAACATTTAATTCAGATGACGATGATTCCTTACGTGCTAGTGCACGTGAATTGGGACGTGAATATGTAATTAAAGTGACTGGAACAGTTATCGAACGTTCTAGTAAAAATTTAAAAATTCCAACAGGGGAAATTGAAATCAAAGTTTCTTCTTTAGAAATATTAAATTCGGCAAAAACTCCTCCATTTACTATCGAAGACGAAACAGATGGTGGAGAAGACATCCGAATGAAATTCAGATATTTAGACTTACGTCGTGCTCCTGTACGTGAGAACTTATTATTGCGTCATAAAACAGCACAAGAAGTACGTCGTTTTCTTGACGAACAGAACTTCATCGAGGTAGAAACTCCTGTTTTAATCAAATCTACTCCTGAGGGGGCGCGTGATTTTGTTGTTCCTTCACGAATGAATCCAGGAGAATTTTATGCATTGCCACAATCTCCTCAGACATTTAAACAATTATTAATGGTATCGGGCTTTGATCGTTATTTCCAAATTGTAAAGTGTTTCCGAGATGAAGATTTGCGTGCCGACCGTCAACCAGAGTTTACACAAATTGATTGCGAAATGTCATTTGTAGAGCAAGAAGATGTGTTAAATATCTTTGAGGGTTTAGCGAAACACTTATTCAAAAAAATCAAAAACATTGACCTAGGAGAAGTACCTCGTATGACTTATGCCGATGCGATGCGTTTGTATGGATCTGATAAGCCTGATATTCGTTTTGATATGCAGTTCGTAGAGTTAAACGAAGTTGCTCAAGGAAAAGGATTTCCTGTTTTTGATGCTGCAGAATTGGTTGTTGGTATCAATGCGGAGGGATGTGCTCATTATACACGTAAACAATTAGATGCCTTAACGGACTTTGTAAAACGTCCTCAAATAGGTGCTACAGGTTTAGTTTACGCGCGTTATAATGAAGATGGAACCGTTAAATCTTCTGTTGACAAATTTTACACGCCAGAACAATTATTAGCATTCGCACAGTTGTTCCAAGCGAAACCAGGCGATTTATTCTTAATGATGTCTGGTTCTAAAGATAAAGTTCGTAAACAATTAAACGAACTTCGTTTAGAAGTGGCAAATCAATTGGGATTACGTGACAAAAACAAATTCGCTCCACTATGGGTGTTGGATTTCCCGTTATTGGAATGGGATGAAGAATCGGAACGTTTCCACGCGATGCACCATCCTTTTACTTCTCCAAAACCAGAGGATATTCCGTTATTGGATACTCATCCTGGTGATGTCAGAGCAAATGCATACGATTTTGTTTTAAATGGAACTGAAGTGGGTGGTGGTTCTATCCGTATTCACGACCGTGAATTACAATCACTGATGTTTAAGCATTTAGGGTTTACGCCTGAAGAAGCTCAAAAACAATTTGGTTTCTTAATGGAGGCATTTACTTATGGCGCTCCCCCACATGGTGGTTTGGCATTTGGATTCGACCGATTGGTATCATTATTGGCGGGATTAGATTCTATTCGTGATGTCATCGCTTTCCCGAAAAATAACTCAGGAAGAGATGTCATGATTGATGCGCCCTCGACGATTCATCAAGATCAATTGGATGAGCTAAGTTTAAATTTGAACTTAAAAATTAAATAATTTGTTCTCAAAATGCGAGAAATAATTTATTAACGTTATATTTAAAAGTTGGTGATTTATTACCAACTTTTTTTGTAAAAATTAAAGAAATTAGATGTCAGTGAGCTCTGCAGATAAGTTTTTGAAAGAAAGTGCTACAAAATCTTTCGACAGTAAACATCGCGATATTATCAACTATAATATCGACAAATATAATATTGCTTTCGAAAAAGGTAAAAGTAAGTTTGTGAATCTGGAAAATTCCCGATTAGAAGCAAATTTAACGAAATGGCGCGCAATAGAGAATCTAGATAAATATCTGTTAGCATTTGAAAGCAAATTTACAGCGCGAGGTGGCAAAGTGATCTGGGCAAATAATGCAGAAGAGGCACGTCAAGAGATCTGGAAGATCATGGAAAAGAATAATGCGAAAAGTGTTATCAAATCCAAATCTATGGCTTCTGAGGAAATTGAATTGAATCATTTTTTAGAAAAAAAAGGAATTGAAGCCTTGGAAAGTGATTTAGGTGAGTTTATCATTCAATTACTGGATCAAAAACCTTATCATATTGTTACTCCTGCCATGCATTTAAGTTTGGCGGACATTGCCCAACTATTTAATGAAAGATTTGGTACACCACTTGAAGCAACTGCGGAAGAGTTGACAATGAAGGCTCGTGAATTGCTACGTGAAAAATATAAAACTGCGGATATTGGGATATCTGGAGCTAACTTTTTAATTGCCGATACGGGTAGCATTGCTATTACGGAAAATGAAGGTAATGCGCGCTTGACTACTGCTTTCCCAAAAATTCATATTGCTGTTGTTGGGATTGAGAAAGTATTACCATCCATCAATGATCTTGATTTATTCTGGCCACTCTTAGCCAGTCATGGAACGGGACAAAACCTAACGGTTTACAACACCTTATTAAGTGGGCCAAGACAAGCTTATGAGTCGGATGGACCTGAGGAAATGTATGTCGTTTTATTAGATAATGGTCGAACCAATCTCTTAGCGCAGAAAGATCAACGTCAGGGTTTATATTGTATTCGTTGTGGTGCCTGTTTAAATGTATGTCCGATCTATCAAAATATAGGGGGACATACTTATGAAACAACTTATCAGGGCCCAATAGGATCTCTTATCTCTCCTCACCTCAGTGGGATGAAAGAGTTTAAACACCTGAGCTATGCTTCATCGCTTTGTGGTAAATGTACGGAAGTTTGTCCTGTAGGAATTGATATCCAAAGAATGTTATTGTTAAACAGAAGAGATTCTGTAACGGAAGATTTAGCGCCTACAATAGAGAAAAAAGCTTGGAAGGGATTTACTTATTTAATCCAAAGAAGAAAGCTCATTGATTTATTTGGAGGTAAATTCAAAAACTTCTTTTTGGGCAAGTTTTTCAAAAAGACATGGGGAAATAATCGTCAGCTACCAAAACTGGCAGATAAATCTTTCTCCAAGCAATGGAAAGAGCAACAAAAAAATAAAGATTAACAAGATTGTAGCAATTGATTTGAAATCAATTGCTATTTTTTTTGTTAGTTTAGTGCGATCAATAATAACCTCATCTATTAATGGACGCACAAATAAAAAGAACTTACATCCCTTGGATTGATTTTTTAAGAATATTCGCTTGTTTTTTAGTCATTATCTGTCATAGTTGTGATGCATTTGTAGCATCTTTTGACAATAGTGTCTCTTTTCATACGGCTGTATTTATAGGGAGCCTTGTTAGACCTTGCGTACCTTTGTTTGCCATGATGTCTGGCATTTTACTGTTCCCGATCAAAACAGATCTCGCTACGTTTTATAAAAAACGCATTGGAAGGATCGTGATACCCTTGTTATTCTGGTCTCTAGTATTGCCAATTGCATTTGCCATTTATACCTATTTTGTAAAGACAAGTACAAATGGACTCTTATCTATTGAAAAATATTCCGTCCAAGGTACAGTGATGAAGATTTTTACTTCTATTTTCAATTTCAACTACGATACCACGCCATTATGGTACATCTATATGCTCATTGGCATTTATTTGATCATCCCCATTTTTGGTGCTTGGCTAGACAAGGCTTCTAAAAAGGATGTACAAATCTTTTTGGGATTCTGGATCGTATCCTTATTATTACCCTATATCAAAATGGTTGCTCCTACAGTAGGGTATACAGGAAACTACGACAACATGGGAATTTGGGGTGTCTGTACTTGGAACGAGTTTGGAACTTTTTACTATTTCTCAGGATTCATCGGTTACATTGTGTTAGCTTACTATTTGGTTAAGTTTCCATTAAACTGGTCTTTCAACAAAACATTAGCAGTTGCTATACCTTTATTCTTAATTGGGTTTGCGATTACTTTTTCTGGTTTTTTAATTACTCAAAAATATTTCCCTGCCAACTATGCCAATCTAGAAATTGTCTGGTATTTCTGTTCTATAAATGTGGCTCTGATGACTTTCGCTGTATTTATCATTTTTCAAAAATTAAACATAAGAGAATCGAAAATATTGAAAGACTGGTCGTCTGCAACTTTTGGGATATTCCTTTCTCATTTTATTATTGTGCAGATCATATCAGATTTATTTTTCAAAATGCCCTACATTCCTGCAGGTATAAAAATATTGATCATTGCAACGATTAGTTTTGTCTTAAGCTATTTAGTCACCAAAATATTTGACTCCAATACGATTACAAGAAGATTTGTAAAATAAAAAATGGCCCGTTTTCACAAACGGACCATTTTTAAAAACAACTTAAACTTAAAATCCTTTACACAGATTAACTATTTTTTGATACGGCTTCTTTTCTATTTTCTTCACCTTTTCTTCCATCGCTACCATTTCTTTCTATACGGTTCCGACGTGTTGGACGATCACCTTCTTTACGATTGTGACGTTGTTTACGATTTTCAGCAAAAGATTCTTTAAACAATTTTTGTTGATCCGGACTCAGGTTTTTCATTAATTTTTCACGTTGAGCCATACGATCCTTTTTCATACGTTCCATAGATTCTTTACGATTGGAAGCATATTCTTTGTCCTTCTTTGCTTGATCTAATTGCAATGAATAAATTTCTTTACGCTGTTTATCGGTAAATTTTAATTTTTCATCCATGCGATCGGTACGGAGTTGTGCAATTTCTTCTGCTGACTTTTTATCTAATTGGAATTCTTTTTTTACAAACCTACGATCTCCACGATCATTCTGATTTTTCACATTACCCTTTTCTTGTGCAAAACCAGCAAACATTAATCCTGATAGTGCCAAACTTAACATTAACTTTTTCATGTTATTTCTCTTTAAATTTTATTAACAATTTCTAACCGTTATTTTAATTTTAAATCCTCCAATTTACTGAGGTTTGTTAATAAGATGCTGAAAGCGAGTTAAAGTTTAAATTTGCTGATGTTAAAAAAGGTTAAAGCCAGTTTCAGTATAATTTTATTGCGAAATTGTGTTTAAACGAATGGGTAATGTATAGGCTACTCGCACTGTACGTCCATTTTGAATACCTGGTTTCCACTTCTTTGCTTTATTTAACAATTCCACCGCAGCTTTACCTGTACCGTAAGAAACATCTCTTTTAACCACAATATCCGTTAGTGAACCATCTTTCTCGACAACGAAGGAAACTTCTACGACACCATTTACCCCTTGTTGCAAAGCTGCTTCTGGATATTGATAATTCTCCCCTACCCATTTCATGAAAGCTTGTATTCCACCTTGTGGTGTTGGCATAATTTCAACACTATTAAAATCAACTATGGCGTCAGGATTTCCATTTATCGATCCTACTTTGGCACCAGTAATACCTCCATCCCGTTTTACAGCTCCAAACTCTCCCCTTGCAACGTATGTTCCATTTGGATTTGCTTTTAAACTCAAACGTGCCGACATTTTAGTTGATTTGTTTAATTCATCTTGTGTAACGACATCTTCCGTTACCAAGCTTCTGGGTGCCACTGTTGGTTCTACAAACCGAATTAGATCTTGCTTTGGTGGATCTTGCGCAATTTGCTGTGGTGCTTTTTCTTGTACAGGAATTGGTTCTTCAATTTTTTTCTCCTCGAATTTTTTTTCGATTTCTTCCAGTTTTCCCAAATCAATATTCGTTACTGTCTCCTGTACAAAAGGAGCATCAGCTTCCTTAAAATACCGATCGTAAACACCTTTCGATATAAGGGTAATGCCAATCAAAGCCGTTACTGTTATAATCGCCCAATTGGTGGCTTTGTTAGAAATCTTACGCAATTCATATGCACCATATGTTTGATTACGTCCCGCAAAAACGACTTCTAACCATTCATTTTTGTAAATATTCAATTTTGAGTTCCACATAGCTTTAAAAATTAAGTTTATATTTTATACTATGATGCACATTTAAAATAATTCCATAAGAATTAATAAATTTTTTCATTTAAAAAATTATCGTAATTTTAAAAACTAGATCTTGTTAAACTAATTTTTATGAATCAAAAAACTTCTCCTGCATTTGTTGCAGCTTCTTGGATTGCTTTAGCAGCAGGAACAATTGGATTTGCTCTTGGCTTATGGAGGGCAGAAATGCTATTGAATGAAAAAGGATATTATTTTACCGTTTTAATGTTTGGACTTTTTGCTGTTATTTCCTTGCAAAAAAGTGTTCGTGACCGTTTAGAAGGTTTTCCTGTTACAGATGCATATTACGGTATTTGTTGGTTTGGTACGATATTATCTATTGTACTTTTGGCAGTAGGTCTTTTCAATGCTACCATATTACCAAGTGAGAAAGGATTTTATGCGTTTGCCTTTTTATTAGCCATATTTGGTGCAATTGCAGTACAAAAAAATACACGGGACAATTTGGCCGCAAATCGACCTCCAGAAAGAAATCAAACGGATTAATTGATAGTTCAAGGCAAAAAAAGAGGAATTTTATAAAAATTCCTCTTTTTTTTATTACATATGCATGCGTGCTAATGGCCCCACATCTTGTCCGACAAAATCTTTGATTAAATATTTTTGATAACCGGCAATGGCTATCATAGCAGCATTATCGGTACAATATTCAAATTTAGGGATAAATACATTCCATTTATAACGCTCACCCATGGCTAATAATTCTTTTCGTAAGCCTGAATTAGCAGAAACTCCTCCAGCAATAGCGATATCTTTTACGCCTGTTTCTTTTGCTGCTTTCTTCAATTTATTCAATAAAATGGACACAATACGAGATTGAACAGAGGCACATACATCATCGATATGATCCTGTAAAAAATTAGCATTCAATTTTTCCTCCCGTTGTACCATATACAAAATTGCCGTTTTTAATCCTGAGAAACTAAAATCCAATCCTTGAATTTGGGGTTCTGGAAGTCTATAAGCTTCTGGATTTCCATGCTGTGCATGTTTATCAATTAAAGGTCCTCCAGGGTAAGGCAGGTTTAAAATCTTTGCTGTCTTATCAAATGCTTCTCCTGCAGCATCATCTAAAGTCTGCCCCAATATTTCCATGTCAAAATAGTCTTTCACCAAGACGATTTGCGTATGTCCTCCTGAAACCGTTAAACATAAGAATGGGAAACTAGGTTTTGGATCATCAATAAAATGTGCTAAAATATGTGCCTGCATATGATTGACATCAATCAAAGGGATGTTTCGAGCTAAAGCAAATGATTTTGCAAATGAGGTTCCAACCAATAAAGCGCCTAATAATCCTGGTCCGCGAGTAAAAGCTACTGCATCTATTTGATTTTTATGTATTTTTGCTAAGCGAATGGCCTCTTCAACTGTAGGTATAATATTTTGCTGATGTGCACGCGATGCTAATTCTGGGACAACTCCTCCGTATTTAGCATGAATCGCCTGAGTAGCAATCACATTTGAAAATATTTTACCATCGATACAAATTGAAGCAGAAGTTTCATCACAAGATGATTCGATACCTAGAATAACAGCCATAGCTTTGGGGTAATTAATATTGTACAAAAGTATCAAAAAAATAATTAAAATAGCACTGATCACATTGGCTAGCATACTCGTTTTGCTAGGTGGAGTGACGCTTTCTCTTCAATTAGAATCTGTTCAGAATTTTATTGCACGTCAGGCTGTTCATTATCTTTCAAAAGAATTAAATACAAAAATCGCCTTAAAAAGAATTTACTTAAAACCTTTTCAATCGCTGGTGTTAGAGGGGTTTGAACTATATGATCGAAAAGGTGATACCATATTAATCGCTGACGAATTAAATGCTGCGATAGATCTCAGTCAGTATTGGAATGATAATAAGGTTGTCATCAAGAAACTGACTTTGGATAATACAACAGCCAACTATCAAATTTACAAGGACAGTTCTAATATTAAATTCTTATTGGACTATTTTACTCCTTCAAAAAAAGATGAAAAGAAAACGAGTAAAAAACTTATTCTAGATTTGAAACAATTGAAATTGGTGAATAACCAATTTCGCTATATCAACCATACTAAAAAACATTATACAAAAGTTGTAGATTTTGGAGATCTGGATATTAAACACTTAAACGCAGAATTTGACAATATAAAATTTGATCATGACTCCATCTATGTGAAGATTAAACAGTTTAATTTAGTTGAAAAAAAGGGATTAAAGATAAAAGGTCTTACTGCAAACGCATTTGTGAGTAATAAAAAAATTGAGCTTGCGAACCTCTTTCTCACCACCAATAGGTCAACTATAAAAGATTATGTAAAACTAGAATTTAATGGTTTTGATGATTTTTCAGACTTCAACAATCGGGTTCATGTTCGTCTCAACATTAAGAATTCTTTTTTACATTCTGAAGATATTGCATTTTTCTCTTCGACGATGCATCAGGTCAGATTTGATTTAAAAATAAAACAGGCAAGTGCTCAGGGTAAAGTCAATCATATTTATGCAAAGAATATAAATTTAGAAACTGAAAAATCTACAAAAGTCATTGGAGATGTTCAAATAATTGGACTTCCTGATATTGAGCAAACGGATTTTAAACTGACAAACTTACATGTAACATCATCTTACGATGATCTGCAAAAAATTATTCCCAATCTCAGTAATAACAAAAATTTTAAGCTTCCGCAATTAGTCAAAACATTCAATACTCTTCAGTATGATGGGGATTTAAATGGTCAATACAATAATTTTCAGATTCAAGGATCGATCAAAACAGATTTAGGACTAGTCAGTACAAAATCTGTTTTGAACTTCAAAAATAAGATTCAGTATGCTGGATTATATCAGTCAAAGTCATTTGATTTAGGCAAGTTATTAGAGAATAAGCTATTAAAAACAACTGGATTTGATCTTAACTTAAAAGGTAGTGGCACTTCCTCTCAAACATTAGCATTGGATGTGAATGGAAAGCTAGAGAATTTTTTCTTTCGAGATTATACCTATCGTCAAATCCCTGTTAAAGGAATTATAAAAGATGAGAAATTTGTAGGATCTGGTGCAGTTATCGATCCAAATGCAACTATTGATTTCCAAACAGATATCAATTGGTCTAATCCTGCAATTCAGTACAACCTTTCTGCAGCTATTAAAAATACCAACCTCCATGCTATTCACTTATCAGCAAGGGATAGCATCATTGTTCAAAACACAACAATGACAACCAATCTAATGGGGGGCAACATCAATAATTTAGTTGGCGATTTAAAAGCAGAAAACATTAATTTTAGTACGCGTAAGGGTAATTTTCATATTAATGATATTTTATTTAAAGCAGAGGGAGATGAAAATAACAGGCTCTTAACACTTTCTTCTGACGTTGTGGATGCGACGCTGAATGGTCAAATTGATCTAAACACCATCATTCCTTATTTTAAAATGCTTGCCATGCGCTATGCGCCAGCAATTGGGTTTGAAGTAAGCAGCTATAATAATCAGAACTTTGAACTTCATCTTAACATTAAATCATTTGAGCCTATCGCGACTTTCTTTAAAAAAGAAATCAGTTTAGATAGTGGCGCAACGCTGCAAGCAAAATTTTCAAGTGAAGAACATAATGCGCAATTCAATTTATATAGTCCTATTTTTAAATATAGTGGGATTAAGGTATCGAATTTAATTGTTGATCAAATTTCTAATCCCGAATCCATGTCTGTTTTTGTTTCAGCAGATCGGATCAACTTAACAGATAGTACCTATATTAAAAACATAAATATTTCCAATGTTCTTGCGAACGATAGTTTACGATTCAATATGAAATTATCGGAACTGAATGCGAGTAATAATTTAGATCTCAATGGTGTTATTCGTTTTGCCAACCAGAAACCAGCCTATATCAACTTTGATCCCTCAACAATTATAATTAATAAAGATAAATGGGCTATAAAGCAGGAAGGTGAATTAAAAGTATCTAAGGGTAAATGGTACATCCAAAATCTTATTTTAAACCATGAGGAACAAAAGGTAAATCTAAATGGTGTATTGTCAAATGAAGAAAGTGATCAACTTAATATTGGATTCAAAGATTTTAATCTGAGTTCATTAAATGGAATCACAAAACCGTTGGGAATAAATCTGATTGGAGAAATGAATGGAGAGTTAGAAATCAATTCTATCTTTAAATCTCCTTATTTTATTGCCAATTTGCATACAAACCCAATCCTTTACAATCAACTTCCCATTGGTGAATTGAGTTTAAAAGCCAATTATGATCAAAATTCCAATCTAGTAAATCTGGATAGTAAAATTGAAGAGGGCAACAAACTCATTAAATTATCTGGAACTTATAATATCAAAGAGGAGAAGGATAAACTAAATTTGGAGGCTTCTCTTCAAAATACGGATCTCATCTTATTTCAACCCTTTTTAAAGTCGCTCATCTCAAACCTAAATGGGAAAACCAATGCAGACTTAACGATCAAAGGCGATATTCATAATCCTAAGATAAGTGGAAATGCTAATTTTAAAGATGCTGTATTTACCATCAATTATTTAAAAACACCTTACCATTTAAACGATAAGGTTATTGTCCTATCGAATGGTATTTTCCTACAAAACTTTAAACTGCTCGATCCTAAAAATAATGAGGCTACTATCAATGGTATGGTCGATTTGAATAAACTCTCGGATCCAACTATTGATGTTAAAATTAAAGCGAATAACTTTTTAACGCTGAATACGACAGTTAAAGATAATAATCTATATTATGGAACTGCTTATGCAACTGGTGACTTTAATTTCAAAGGATTAACTTCTGCGATTAATATCGACATCAAAGCGAAATCAAATGACAATACGGTCATCAATATTCCGTTCAATAGCACTATGACGATTAGTGATAATGACTTTATTTATTTCGTTTCGAATGATACCCTAAAGACGTCTGGATCAATAAAAAGAAAAAATTTCAATGGTATCACCATGAATATGGATCTTTCTGTTTCACCAAATGCTGAAATGAACTTATTCACATCCTTAGGAGGTCTATCTGGACGTGGAACTGGTAATATCAACATGAATATCTCTTCTTTAGGTGACTTTGAAATGTTTGGTGATTATGTCATTAATTCGGGTAAGTTTAATTTCAAAGCGCAGGATTATATCAATAAAATATTTAACCTTAAAGAAGGTGGAACCATTCGGTGGGCAGGAAATCCATCGGAAGCAAATATTAATTTAACGGCTATTTATCAACAAAGGACATCTTTATCTGCCCTTTATAATGCTGCTGGTCAAACGGACAATCCACAACGTGTATTGGCACAAGCAGACATGAATCTGAAAGGACAATTGAATCAACCTGAGATCAATTTTGATTTGAATTTCCCTCAAGATCCATACGTTAAAGATGAACTACAAGGTTATCTTTCTGATGTAAACAATGTCAATCAACAAGCATTGAGTTTGATCGTCCGTCGTAGTTTTACACCTGGCTCTCAAACAGATTTTGGAAAGGAAGTGAACAACACACTCTTATCTGCGGGAACTGAAATTGCGTTCAATCAATTGAATAATATCATTGCAGAATCATTAAATATTAACTTCTTTGATCTCAATATCAAATCCTTGAATGATGCTTCTGCTTCTTTACGATTATTCAATGATCGTCTGATTCTAACCGGAGGAATTACAGATAATAGAAACAATCAATTGAATGATTTAAATGTATTTTCAGATCGGGTATCTACAGATGCTGAAGCCTTATTTTATTTACGTAAGGATGGACGGCTTTTATTGAGAGGTTCTAACCGTTTGAATACACGCAATTTCTTAATCAATCCCAATGGTGAAGAGTATGTCAGTGCTGTTGGTTTAGTATACCGCCAAGAGTTCAATTCCTTTTCTGAATTCTTAAAGCGTATGTTTCCTTTTGGCAAGAAGAAAAAAGCTAAACAGCAATAGCTTTTTAATAAAAAATCCAAATTAGTTCTTTTTAATATGCATGCGCAATGATGAGGGTACCTTGTATTTCTTATAGTGGTTTTTTGCTACTACTGTTATAATTTCAGCCTTTATCATGGTTAGGTTATGCTGTTTGAATTCATGGGCTCTCACCGGATCTTATACAAAAGTTGTGGACTGTTTCTCTGGTTGAAGTGTTCCAAAGAGTCACTTCAATCTCCTTTGAAAACTTGGTCTCCAGACCGAAATACTATGGCATAAACGTTAGTGTTGGAAACTGCAAAAGTTATAGAATACGGGACACTATTATCCTTAAATCTATATGTTGTTGTCATTGTTCAGTTTTAGATTTCATTGGTTCTGCTCTATTCCCAGACAGAGACTTCGATTTTATACTGGGTTTAAGTGACCGCTGAAAGAGCGAACACTTAAACCAGAAAGACCATATTAAATCAGCCTCCAATTTCCAGTTCAGATCTACCAAATTATTTGCTGAGTCCACAATTTTTGAACTTGATCCCTTTCACATAGAAAGAATCCGCTAAACAAAAAAGCCTTTCCAGATTTTGGAAAGGCTTTCTATATTATTTTGAAGTGTACTGGATTACGCTAATTTTTCGAATGCAGCGTATTCAATCTCTTCTTTGTTAATTTTAATTTGACCTTTTAAGAATTCAAACACTTTAAGTGCTTTTGCTTCTTCGAACAAGCGGTTACCTTGTTCTTTATCTTGCAATAATTGAATCGCATATTGTGACAATTGCTCATCAGTAGGTTCTTCATTGATGTTGTACATTTTGATTTGCGCATAGATACGTTCTTTCGCTAAATTAATGACTTCATCATATTTTACTTCAAGATTATTTTCAGTAACAACACGGTTTTCAATAATTGTCCATTTCAAGTTGTTCAAGAAATCTGCAAAACCTTCATTCAACTCTTCTTCAGAGATGCTTGGGTTTGTTGCTTTTAACCATCTTTTCAAGAATTCTTCAGGGAAAGCTACAGCTACCTTCTCCATACCGAAAGTATACATATCATTACGTAAACGTTGGTCAGAATTTTGTTTGAATAAGTTTTCAACTTCTTCTTTTACTTTTTCTCTGAATTGAGATTCTTCTGTTACTTCACCTTCTGCGAATAGTTTATTGTAGAATTCTTGATTCAAATCAGATTCTTCTAAACGGTTAATGTTCTTAACAGTCAATTCAAATTTAGTTACATCTAATGCTTCTACTTCTTCCTCTGTGATCCCTAAGATACGAGCAATGTCTTCAGCTTTGAATGCTTTTTTGATATCGATTTTTACAACATCATCTTGTTTAAGACCTACTAAAGATTTTTTAATCTTAGCATCTTCAATAATATCAGTACGTACTGAAGTTGTTTTTTCAATACCTTCTTCTTTATCCTGTTTCAAGTTAGCGTATAATACATCGCCTTCTTCAGAAACTTCAGGATTTGTCATTTTACCGTAGCTACGACGTAAGTTTTTAATACGAGAAGCTAAAGTTTCCTCGTCAGCTTTGATTTCGTACTCTTTGAATTCAGCATCTTTCGTGAAAGGATTTACAAATTCTGGAGCTAAACCAATTTCATAAGCAAATTGGAAAGTGTCTTTATAATCCCAGTTATACTCAGCAGTTTCTTCTAAAGGAAGTGGTTGACCCAATACTTCTAATTTGTTTTCACCGATGTATGCTGTAATTTTTTCATTAACAACTTTGTTGATCGTATCAAACAAAATTGATTTACCATAAGTACGTCTAATGTGAGCGGTAGGTACTAAACCAGGACGAAATCCAGGTAATTTAGCTTTCTTAGCTTGATCCTTGATTTCTTTGTCTACTTGAGGATTATAATCTTCAGGCGCTAAATCAACTTTAATTACTGCGTTGATTGCGTCAACTTTTTCGTGTGAAATGTTCATACTCTTTCTAAGCGTTTACGCATTATTTTGATAAAAAAAATCCTCCCGAGGATTTAAATTCGGGAGGACATTCAAGTGCGGAAGAAGGGACTCGAACCCCCACGCCTTGCGGCGCCAGATCCTAAGTCTGGTGCGGCTACCAATTACGCCACTTCCGCATTAGGATTTCTTGTGGCACAAAGATAGAAACCTAATCCATATTCTGCAAGTCTTTTTTCAATAATTTCTATTATTTCTTCATTTATTTTTCGTTCTCAAAAATAAATTTGCATAATTCATTCTTATTCATTTACTTTGAATAACAAAGTACTTTTATGAAACAAGAAGATTTAGTAAAAGAAATAGCAAGCATTCGAAATTTAATGGAGAAATCAAGCAAATTTATCTCTATTAGCGGAATTTCAAGCGTTCTCATTGGCATGTATGCACTACTCGGCGCAGCTTATGCTTATTACGAAGTATATGGTTTTGACAGCCAAGCTGGGTATCGAGATCATTATGTCACCGAACCAATTATCATTGTCAAGCTTCTGATAACTGCAGCTGTTGTTTTATTGGCTTCTGTATTTACGGGAGTATATATGGCGAAGAAAAAAGCAAAAGCCAATCAACAAAGTATCTGGAATACGGCGAGCCGTTCCCTACTTTTTGCAATGGCCGTACCTCTTATCGCAGGTGGTCTGTTTGCTCTAATTTCAATTTTCAAAGAAAACTATGCAGTCGTGGCGTCCATCTTATTGATTTTTTATGGCTTGGCCCTGACCGCAGGAAGTAACTATACATTTAAAGAAATAAAAGGGTTAGGAATTTTAGAAATTGTGTTAGGACTGTTAGCTTTGCTCTTCCCTGGAAATGGCATTATTTTTTGGTCTTTGGGATTTGGTGTATTGCACATCATCTATGGAATAATCGTTCATAAAAAATACGAATAGTGGATTTCGATTTAACATTATATAATAAAATATTTGAAAATAAAGTTCGCCTACAAATCATGAGTGTGCTGATGGCGAATGACGAATATGATTTTAATTCATTAAAAGCAATTTTGGATGTCACAGATGGCAACCTAGCTTCTAATTTAAAAACGTTAGAAAAAGAAAATTATATCGAAGTTTTTAAAATGTTTGTGGATAGAAAACCAAATACACGTTACAGAAGAACCAAACAAGGTGAAAAAGCTTTTGAAGATCACTTAAAAGCACTTGAAAATTTGATTAAACAGCAGTACAAATAATTTTTTTGACTATTAACTTTGAAAAACAAAGTACTTTTAAAAAAGAAAGAATGAAAATAAGATTAAATATCATGTTAGCCTTATACAATGCTAGCCAAAAGGTTTACATGCAACTATTCAAGCGTCAGAAAGCTGCCTGGGATATCTCAAAGGAAGACTTTCTACAGTTCCCCAAGCATTCACTTGGTTATCAATTGGGTCTTTTCTATCAAGAAAAAGGATTCGATGTCATTCCTAAATTAGAAAATCATGATGTCTTTCATGTGATTACAGAAACTGGCACTGAGATTCATGATGAAGTTGCGATGCAATATCTATTACTGGGTAATGGAAAAATTAGTGCATATCAATTCGCCATGATTGGCATCGGAACCTGTATTTATCCCGAATATGTTAAAACATACATCAAAGCCTTTTTAAAAGGAAGCAATATGCAACGGTTCTATGATTTGGAATTTAAAAATTTATTACGAATTCCTCTTCCCGAAATCAAAAGCTCGTTAAATTTTGACCTTAAAAATCATCTTCAACAGTATTACATCACAATATTATAAATCTTAAAGATCATGGAAACAAATAAAACATCCCTATTCGATCGTATTAGTAATTCAATTTTTGCAAAATTGAGTGTTATTTTCATACTTGTACTCTTACTTTTAATTCCTTTATTTTGGGTAAAGGAACTGATCGAAGAAAGGAAGAGTCGACAAGAAGAGGTGAGTCAAGAGATTGCCTTTAAATGGGGAAATCAACAAGTCATCTCAGGACCCATTTTTGCCATTCCCTATCAAACGGCGCAACAAGTGGTCGTGAATGAAAGTAATAAGATATCGACCAAAAACACGTATGTAACAAACTATGTGTACTTATTACCAAAATCGCTACAGATCAATAGTCTGGTTTTGCCAGAATCACTGAAAAGAGGCATTTATCAAAGTGTTGTGTACAATGCTCAGCTGGATCTGAAAGGTTCTTTTGATGCGATTGATTTTAGTAAACTCGAAGTTTCTCCTGCAGATTTAGAGTGGAAAAATGCAAAGATATTAATTGGCTTAAGTGATCTTAAAGGTTTGGGGGCCTCTCCTTTTCTTCAGATCAATGATCAAAAAATTGAATTTGAAACGAATATGTCGGCTTTAGATCCTTTTGAAAAAAACATGGTCGCTGCTATTGATCTGAATCAATCGAAGACAACGACAGGGAATTTTCAAATTAAATTTAACCTGCGGGGATCTCAATCGATCAACTTCTTTCCGCTCGCAAAGCAAACCACTATTCATGCAAAAGGAAATTGGGGAAACCCAAGTTTCAATGGTGCCATTTTACCTGATGACAGAAAAATAACAGCTCAAACTTTTGATGCAACTTGGAATATCCCAAGCTTCAGTCGTAAGTTAGCACAACAATGGACAGGAGATGTGAAACGACTGTATGAAATCAACAACAATTATGAGATCAACAGCAGCAGTGAGGACAACTATACTGTCACCACTAATCAAACCGAAGCTACAGTTGCAGTTGCTACAGACAACAATACCGCATCGGAAAAAGATATGATTCAAATCAACTTCTTAGATGAGGTTAACAATTATCAAAAAACAACTCGTGTAGCAAAATATGGGATCCTGATTATCATTCTCTCTTTTACAGCTTTATTTTTTACAGAAATTATCAAAAAACAACGTATTCATTTTATCCAATATATGTTGATTGGTTTTGCTATGGTATTGTTCTACTCGCTCTTGTTAGCGATCAGTGAACATTTAGGATTTAATATTGCTTATTTATTAGCTGCTATTGCTACCATTGTATTAATTGCTTCGTTTGTTAAAACCATTACCAAAGACAACAAATCTGCACTTTTATTTTCTGCTATTTTGAGCACTTTTTATGTTTTTATATATGTATTGATGCAATTACGCGATCTTTCTTTGATTGTAGGAACCGTTGGTATATTCATCATTCTTGCTGTATTGATGCGTTTATCGACCAAGATCAATTGGGATCAAATAGAAAGGAAATAATCACATGAAAAGCATTGTTTATATGAAGATGTATGTGACTTTTATTTACATCTACTTCAAAAAAAGTGGTCATTACTTTCATTAATGAAGCCATTTTTTAATAAGGCGAAGCTGTTATTTCAGATATAGATAAAACTGAAAACAATAGCACTCATTTAATATTGAAGATATTAAGTATATAAAAAGCTAGTGGAAAATTATCATCCACTAGCTTTTATTTTAACTGGTGTTAAGTTAGAATTTTATGGATTAGATAGTCGTGTCTTAAAAATTCCATTTTAAGACACGACTAATTACTTAGGATCTTTCTTATGATTAATTCATTGTCAATATAATAGTTGAAGTTCTTTATATTTTCATCGTACACAAAGGAATATTATCCTTACTTAAATATGACCTTTTTTTAGTTTTTTTTTATAAATCAAGCCAATAACATTAATAATTAGAGATAGGTTTTCATTGATTATATCAATTTATTATAATATTTTTAATTAAAATTAGAGGGTTCTATTTATTTTTAATATTATTAGTTTGATTTCATTTTGCGACATTTCCACTTAAGGATATTTATGCAATATGTATAAAACTATAATTTTCTAACAATTTGTTAAGTTTGATAATATATAATATGGAGACAAAAGCCACATCCTAGATGTGTTGGACGACTTATCAAGTTCATTAAACCTAAAAATCTTCTAGCAATATGAATCTAAGAAGAATAAAAGCAATATATGACAAAAATACAATTACAGTTTATCAAGCATTCAATAAAAAGATTGCTTACTCAGCAATAGAGAGCCAAACTTTTATAGACCCTCCGTTCAAAAAGAAAAGAATGACTTGGATCAAACCTTCATTCTTGTGGATGATGTATCGTTCAGGTTGGGCAACTAAAGAAAATCAAGAACACATTTTAGCAATAAAGATAAAGAGGAGTGGTTTTGAATGGGCTTTACAGAATGCATGTCAATCCCACTTCGACAACAACATTCATACATCTTGCAAGGACTGGAAAGAAAAATTACAAAATTCAGTTATACGTATTCAATGGGATCCGGAAAAAGACATTTTCCTTAAACCTCTAAACTACCGTTCTATTCAAATTGGGTTATCAAGTATCGCGTTAGAAAAATATATTGATGATTGAATTGTAAGTATTGAGGATATTACAGAGTATTGCAAACAAATTCATCAACTTGTCAATGAAAATAAGATCAATCAGGCAAAGGATTTATTGCCGAATGAACAACCTTATCCTTTATCTAAAAAAATCGCTTTAAAAATTAGCTCTTATTAATAACTTGGTGGAGTTGAAATAATGCATTTTCTTTTATTATAAAATCATCAGAGTTAGATAATAATTCCAACTTTTGTATTGCTTCTGGTGTATTAATATCACTCAAAGCCCACATGCATTTTTTCGCTAAAGCACGCATATCATCATAATCAGGTACATTGACAGCTATCTCATATAATTTGTCTATACTCTTAGGGTCTTTAATTAGTTCTAAAACGCTGACAATATCTTCTTCTGAAATATGCCATTTCTCATCTAGAAGCTGTAATAAAATATTTGTATAATCACGATCTGCTCCATCATTGCAAATAACCGCAAGCGTATTACATAACCCTTTCACATTTTTATTAGAAAAATTATCTTCCAATAAAGAAAGTGTTAGGCTTTTAAAACGAAAAAGATGACCTTGTGGAAATTGATCCCAATAATTGTCAAAATAATCTGTCCTATTTAATAGTCCATTGTAAAACTTCCAAAAATCAAACATTATGGTATTGCTTTAAAACTATGTATCCAAGTATTAAAAATATGTGTATTTGACTGTATGTTTATATTAAGTTCTCCATAATAAGTTTCCCCAACTAGTCCATCCGTTGCTATTTGCTATAGTTCTATGTATTGCACTCCTCTTATTAAAGTAATTCACTGTACATAGTGCTCATATCGAGTTCAACATGTACATCATAGTCAGAATTTTGAAAGTATAATCGTGAATAAGTCTAACTAGAAGAAATAAACAATTTCTTTCCACGTATGTTATACCGATATTACTTTCTAATGTACAAATTCAGCATTTGATATAGCTCGATAAAATGAACTTACCATCTTAATGACGTCAATTAATATTGTTTGTCGCTATGAAATGTAATATCTAGTAAATTTCTTCATAAGGTTTTCCCTGCCCTAATTTACAAACATAATACTCACCATTTTTTATTTTTAATCGAGTAAACTTTTGTTTATCTATAATTCTATCATTCATTTCTTCTTTCAATGCTGGACGCACTTCAATTATCTCAGTAATATGTAAAGATATAGATTGTCCGTTTTGAGACATCAAAATTCTACTATTAGTGAGCAAAAAACCAATTCAACAAGTCTGAAAAGTAAATAAGCAATGGCTTCTCATTCTCTTCTAATTGAGAAAATAAACTATTATAATCCTTTTTGTTTGTTTTTCAATAATCTTCGTATTGGAACTTTCACTGCCTATTCTTTTGAAAATTGATATAAATATTGATGATTTATCAATAGTGTTCGTGGTAAATTTATCTTAAAATTTTCTGTAAAAAAACGCCACTACCTGATTGATTCAAAAGAATAACCAAAATGTCTAGCGATATTGGGATTAAGGAAACCTTTATTAATTACAGAAGATTCATATATTGAAATTTTATGAATAATCATACAACTTAGAAGAGTTTTCAATATACAATTCAAGAAACTCTTCAAGTGATTTAACAATTGGTTTAAATGTTTTGTCATCTGGAATAATTCCTATTAAATAACTCCCATCTTCTTTTACCTCAAAACCATACAGCCAACTCTTATGCATATATTCAGAAAATATGAAAATTTTATCCTTATCTTTTATATCGCATTTTTCACTTTCTTTTTCAGCAGAAATAATAGCTTCAATTGGATAAAACAAAAAACCTTCATCATCTATTTCATTAGGATAAAAATTTTGCATTCCATTTACCCTTTCATAAAATTCTTTAAAGTCATTTGGCAAGATTAAAGAATTATTTTTTTCAATATTGTCAATTTCTTGTTTTGTTTTTGTATATATAATTATATTCTGTTTTTTCCAAAACTCAACGAGTTGATTAATTACTAATAATATTCTTTTTAATCCCATAAGTTTAATATTTTTTCCATCATTTCTTTTCTGTGTGCTAACTGGGTATTCTTTAA
This sequence comes from Sphingobacterium sp. SRCM116780, assembly GCF_021442025.1. Lineage (NCBI taxonomy): Bacteria > Pseudomonadati > Bacteroidota > Sphingobacteriia > Sphingobacteriales > Sphingobacteriaceae > Sphingobacterium > Sphingobacterium sp. SRCM116780. The sequence continues at coordinate 301,169 of NZ_CP090446.1, read as the reverse complement.
CTTATCACCTGCCTTGGCTAGCGAAGCAGAATATTTACTCAATTGATCCTGTACCCAAGATTTAGTTAGTCCCTGTTTTACCCATCCCCGTAATTGTGCTTTTGTAAGGTTCTTAGTAATATTAATAGTTTGTTGAACTGCTTCAATGCTCTGTTTCTCACCCCAACCAATAATTCTACCCATCTGAGCAGAGGTTAACCCTGCCTTAGATATCTTTCCGCCTAAATTCAATCTTCTACTAAACTGACCGTAAGCTCCAGTTGCAAAAGCAAATGATTCTTCTCTAGCAGCATTACCCATATTTTGGTAAATATACCCCATAGTCCCATCCTCTTCCAAAACTTCCAATGCATTTTCCATGTTCTTAATTTCACGCCCTGCAATTAGTTTGGTAAACTCTATCCAAGTTGGGTTTGACATCCAAATGTCTAACCAGTTAGGAGGTGATGTGTCCTTTACTGGAGGATCTTGCTGATTACCTCCTTGTTCATAATATTCCATTGTTTGGGCAAAGGAGACATTCTCTCCGCTTTCATCATCTGTATATACGCCCTTATTACCCTTATCATGCTCCTCCCAATTATACATTGGAGCCATTCCATCAGGATCTATAAACCTTATCGGATTATTAAATGCGTAATTGTAAGGCGAATGTCTACGCATTCGTTCTGCCATCGGATCCATCACATTCCACCTACCGATCTCTGCATCATAGAACCTTGCCCCGTAATCGTACTGACCTCCAAGCTCGCCCTGAATTTCTTTGCCATTATAAAGATACTTATTATTTCCACCTGCGACAACCTTTTGCTTTCCAAATGGATAATAGTTGTCACGTTGCAATACATCTACTCCTGTCGCTGTACTTCCTCGTTTGAGCGTAGTCCGAGCATTACCTAGATGATCGGTCAGGTTGTAATGATAGATATAATTTGCGCCACTCTTAAGTGCATAACCCACCCCATTGTGGATGATATCGATATCGGCGCCATTGTACTCGATGCCATCTACATAATCTCTCGTGGTAGTGATTACCGTAGTTGTGCCTACCTTAGCTGTCTTCTTGAGCTTGGTACCTGTGGCATCATACAGATAAGTTACTGCGGTACCCGTTTTTGAAGCACTCTGTGGTAAGTTAAGATAGTTATAGGTGAAGATCATATCTGTCCTATCTTTGGTCGCATTTCCATTACCATCATAGGTATAGGTACCTTTAACCCCACCTGTTAGATCAGTTAGCTTATTACCATTATAAGTGTAGGTTGTAACAGTCGAAGTATCGCGCTTCAATGTCTTGATATTGCCCATACCAAGATCATCATACGTAATTACCTCAGACATGCTCGTAGCTCCTGTCGGAGTACTTACTCCACTCAATAGCCGATTGAGCTTGTCGTATTGATAACTGAACGTATTCGGTAGAGTCGCCGCATCATCATCCCCCCAGAGCTGCTGGCTGATGTTGCCGTTCCACTGCGGATTGACACCATCCTGGTACTTCAGCTGCTGACTGAACTTCGGTGAACTGCTCTTCGTTAACCATCCTCGCTCATTATAGCTGAAGGAGATGGTATTGATAAAGGTTGTCTCCGCCCCTGCCTTACCTACGGCAGTGTTCTTCAGCTGACCAATTTCATTATAGTCGTTAGAAGCCAATATTACCTCTGCCTGTGTACCAATCTTCTCTTTTGTGCTGACCAATCTTCCAACATGGTCGTATTCATTTTTCGTCAGGATCGTAGTCGCAGTTCCTGTTTTTGGGGTATGCACTCGTGTACTAGTCTCCAGTTCACCCATGAAACTATAAGTATTGGTAGTATAATCTTTGCCGTCTAGATGATTGGCAGAAGCTGTCTGTGCCACCCTGCTATAATCATCATAGTATAGAACGGTTAACAGTGGCAGCGTTCCATCAATTTTGTACACTTTGGTTCCTGTCCGTAATGATTGTACCCTCTGGCTCTGCGTAGTGATGGTCGCAGGAAGCGTGGTTGCCCCTGTGAAACTGTAATCATCGTAATAATTGATGACATGCGGTATGATTGTAATCCCTGTACCTGTTATCGGAAAGGTCGTCGCAAGAGCAGGATAATCAGCTCCTATACGCGTTTCCCACAATGGTCCTGAGTCAGTATTGACCAATGTCTGCATGTCATTTAACGTCGTCTTCACCGTATTGGTGTAGAGTCCGGTAGAAGTAATACGTCCAAAGGCATCATAACGGTTATAGATCCACTCCTTACGGACACGCTGTAGACTATCTTGGCTGAGCACTAATTGATCATTTTTATTGTAAACCAAATATTCCCAACCTTTACCCGGGATCTTTTTCTTGATCAGCCTTCTTCCTTTATCGTATTTATAGGCGTAAATGTATTTGTCAAAATTAGGATCGGTCACCAGTTCTGTAAAACTTGATGCAGTCACTGCTGGTGGAATCGCATAGGAAAGTTCACCAAAATCATCATAGACATAATAGGTATTCAGCGCTTTGGTCTCTGTTTCCCAGACTCGTTTGAGCACTACTCGTCCTTCAAGATCCTTGTATTCATCCACTGATCCGGTACGGGTAGTGATATTAACTGCATTCTCATCTCTGAGCGTAGTCCGGTAGAGTTTGCCTGCTGCGTAATTGGTCGTACCAGAAGCTCCGTTTGTCCCAACTGTCCATAATTTGACTACATCGAGTCCTGTAGTGGCATTCGTGCCATAAGTAGTTTTCAATGTATGCCCTGTCCCTGCTACAGCCAATGGTTGCCATGCTGCTCCAGGTGCCCCCTGTTCCTGCACACGGTTCAAAGAGCTGTTCTCAAAAATGGTAACAGCAAAAGGCTGATCGGTTTTCTTAACATGACTATCCCAGCCTGTGCTCTTATAAAAGTTGGCCTGATTGATTTTGGCAACAGCTTTGTAACTGCCGTCATTGCTTGTTTGTTCAGCGTAGGGAAGATATTTCATACTTTCCCTACCAAAACCATCATACTCAACATACTGAACAACATCCCTTTTTGTTGGGCTTCCTTTGGTAGAAATTGATTGAACTTTCCTTCCCAATCCATCAAAATAATCGATCTGTTGAATCTGATCATCTGTGGTGGGGCTTGTTAGGCGAGTATTATAAGGTTTCCTATATATATTGGTAATGGTATAGTTCTGATCAACACTCGGTGTAGAATTTAGAGCCTGAGGGGCTAGGCTACTGATGAAGATCCTCACATTTTGACCTGAAGCGATGTAAAATCCAGATTCCAGCACGATACTTCTAGTAGCAGAGATCTCGTTCTGACCGCTATAAGTCTTCAGTGCTATGTCCTGACCAAATGATTGACTTATTGAAATATAGCAAAAGGTAAAAACTAAAAAACATAATTGGCGCATACTCTTCTATTTTAGGCTTTTATACCCATTATTAACTTTATCTTGGTTATTATTTATTTGTATTAAATCTAATGATTAAGCACAAAAGTTATTTCGCTCTATAATGATAGTCGAAAGACTTTATAATACTTCTATCTTTGTTCAATACTTCCTTTAATCTTTGCAGACCATCATATCTGTAAAACTCCGTAATACCTTTCCCATCTGTCTTGCTTGTCATACTGCCAAAAGAATCGTATGTAAAAGTTAGCATTTCTGCCCCCTGTGGGTATATCCTCACTTCATCGATTGCATCTCCTTCGGAAAGAATCATATTATTTGTATAGTTTTTGCTGATATAAAATAAACTTCCATTTGAAATATATCGGTAATCAATCTTATAAAGTTTATTGTTAGGCATGATAAAAGGGACTGTGTAGTCACCCGAATAATACTTTTCACCAATTGCAGAAAGAGACATAACTCCAGCGGATGACTCTTCAAATCCTTCATAAAAAAATTCCTTATCAGCAATTTTAGTAGAATATTGCTTAGGATAGATAACACGCAAAAGAACACTAGCATTTGGATTGCTTCCAGTATAAGTGACTGAAGCAGAAACTGTGTAGTTTCCCATAGGCAGGTCATTAATATTAATTTTACTATTGTTCAGATTGCTAGGATGACAGGAACTTCCAACATTATTGCTCAGGCAGAAAGTACCACCAACTTCTACAGGTCCAGAAATTTTGTAGGTGACATATACTGTCATATTGGTTTCGGTGAAAGAACCTGACAAAATTTGTACAGAAGTCGGTCCATTCGAATTCTTTGTAAAAACCGCGCTCTGACTTCCATTTAGAGGTACAGAAATAGAGAGATAATCATCATAGACTTTATCTTCATACTGAGCGTTTGATGCATTCCTGACCATTGCAACGGGGGATTGTCCATTATTTCCCCATTGATAGGATAGCATTGCTTCACTTTTCATCCTTACTTCCTCTGGATTCCCAAAGTCATCTGAAAGGGACACTTCATTATCAAGAGAATAATTCGAGTCAAATACCAGACCTCCTTGGGCATTAATTACAGCAGTATCTATAGCTGATAGAGGAGAGGCTAATTTCAGTCCATAATATTTATTGGGAACAAATCTGCCTTTCCTCTGAACATAATCAATAAGTTCGGCACTGATAACCTTGCCATCCTCTTTCTCAATAGTTTCAATTGGAAAATTCAAAAATTTCTCTGCTCTCATTAAGGTGAAGACAGATTGCCCACCAAGTTTTGCCAAGTCATAGGGATAGGTGTATAAAACCTCGCTATTTTTATTTTTACTGTTTTTCCAGATTTTCTTTTTAGTCAGTCTAAAATAATTACTGTATTCATAATCTACAGCATTAATTATCTTGTCCCCATCAGAATAGAGAGTATCGATACTCCTTTTCAGGATCACGGGATAATAGAAGTTTAGATAAGAAATTGAAGTCTCAAAAAAACCAGTCGACCTACATGCCAATCCCACATCAAAGCTATTATATGAAATGGCACGACTGGAACTATCTTGTGAAAATTTACTGATCCAGATATTCTCTTTTGCTTTTACTGGTTTTCGTTTGTTATTGTAAAAGATGGTTTTCAATTCTCTTCCTCTTTCAAAAGATCTTGAATTTACAGAAATGTTACTAAGAAAATCTCCGTTATAAACCTTAGTAGGGGCATCATCTGTAAATCCATTGTCATGATTTGTAAAAACCCGATTGATAAAGGTGGTGTCCTTACCATTAATGGAGATTTCGGTAACTTCAGAATATCCGATAGCAATGCCGTTGTTATCTGTCAGATCGTCCATTGATGAGGTTTTATAAGAAGACATGCTGAAAGATCTATTCTCGTAATCTTTTCCATTGACGATAACAAAATTATATCGGGGTTTATTATTCAATATACCTGAAGAAGTCTGGGGTTTCGAAAAATAATTTTTTTGATACTTGAATTCCTTTTGACTTGCAACAACATTATTATGTACATATGAAGTTATTTTCTTGATCCGAATCCCGCCGATACCATTCTCGTCGGTCAATATCTTACGGTTCAATCGATTCACAACTTTTGAATAATCCCCAAGCTCATAATCAAATGCCGTCTTACCCCCAGTTGGAAAACAGATCGTATCCAAAACACCTTTTAATGCATTGGTTAGCGATGGTGCTTTTTGACCATCAACTGCTGTTGGAGAAAACAAAGCGGGTGAATTTATTCCATTTCCGAATCCCCAATGATCTGTATAATCCTGCAAATAGGTTGGCATAGTCAAACTGTCTTTATAGCTGAACCTATAATTCATCTTTTCTCCACTTTCAGATGAGCTGATCTGTAAAGAAGACAAAAATAATCTTTCAGTGGACTTATTATTATAATTTAGGGCAATAGATTTTATCGGTTTATCTTTTATCTTAAAGCTGATTCCATCCAGTTTCAACCATAAGACCCGATCATAATAATTTGCCAGACTGATGTTGTGTTTCAGATAGTAATTTACATCCGAGTATTTAGTAATATATTCCAGTGCTGAAATAGTACCACTGTTGTGCCCCGTAAAGTCTAGGCTACCATATTGAGATGCGGTATAGTTCAGTTCATTTGATATGGAATATTGAAAACTTATTTCTTGGTAACCATATTTTATCTTATTCAGATACACTGGAGATATAAAGCCCCCTCCTATATGCATATCATAGCTTGAAGTGCTACTACAGCCTAATGAGTTATTGGTCATGTAATTGTAGCTTCCAAACCTGAATAAATTAGTCACAAAAGGACCTCTTTCATATTCAAAGATTATCTTTTCTCCTGACGTACCTGAAACTGCTTCTACAAGGTGCCATGCGGTCGCTCGTAGAAGATACCCTATTGACCTTGAAGTTTGCCCAGTGAGATCTCCCCCATACTCGGTAGCATTTTGCCCTCCAAAAATATACTTATTTCCATAGTGGTCTGTTAATATAAATCTATTGAACGTTTTGGAAACAGAACCACTCGATTCAATAAAACCAGATTTTATCGACGGATCTACAAAAAGGGGAACTGATCTGTCCAATTCGACCGAAACAAATTGATCACTCTGAACTTTCCATGTTCCATTTTGATCAAGGAAAAATGTCCCTTGAATTCCCATAACACTAAAGTGAAAAATATCTGGCTCTAGATCCTTAGAATGGATATCTGTAGTATTCGAATTATTTGTTGCATAGCTTGCCCAATCCGTTCCTAATAGATATCTATTGTAATAATATCCTATTTTGGTTCCTCCTACGATATCAAACTCATCCGGAAATCCCTTCACTTCTCTAGTTATTGTTGGAGACCCAAGACTCCAGCCCAATCCTACCCAACCACTTCGTTGATTAGGTTTGATGTTCGACGGATGATACTTTAAATTCAGGGGAAATTGAAAATCTTTATGACCAATTGAGAATAAAGGCAAGGAAATATCTGGTGTTCCAGTAAATAATGATACTGGGATTTCTCCAAACTTTCCCAAACTGGCCACATTTGGGCTTTCTAATTTAGGTTTAACGTCAGTGGCCTGGGCTCCAGCTAAATGGGACCAAAAGAGTAGAAGTAAAAAAACTATAATCCTCATAAATAATAATAATAACATATATACCTGAACGTTGCATATTCGAATAGAATCCGCCCAGTCTAGTTTTCATATTTGCTGTTTAATTTCATAGCTCCTGAAATATAAAGGAGAATGATGCAAATTGGTGTTCTTTTGATCAGAAGATCTTCAAAAATCTATAATGAAGAATTTTTGTTTATTATTTGGCTTAACAACAATAACGTTTCAATAAATATAAATAAACCAAGAGTTCAATGTCTTTATGACAGCAATTGAAAAAGAATGATATTCGAAAAAATTAGTGTTGACCAGTTAATAATAGCTGGGTTAAATATATAATTATTTTATTTATATATAAAATAATTTATGATTTTTTTAAAAAAATATGATAAATCAATACTGAGAATGACAATATTTTGAGTCTGTTCTACACATGGATAAACTATTTTGTTATGAGAAAGTGCTCCTAATATGGTATAATTCCATTATGAAATAAACTTCAACGATATATCTTATGTAATATCTGTAACTACTTAGATCTTTTGTAATTTGGTTATCGTCAAGAATGAGTTTAGGATCAGGTGAAATTGTTGGGAGATATTTAAATAATTCTTAATTTAGCTTCATCAAAGAATATATATTGCAAGACACCGAATGTAAACTTTTGACTTTATTGATACCGAAGGGCTATTGGGTTATTTCGATATTATGGAAGTTGTCCAGCAGGACAAAGAGCTCCACATCCATCTTGATGAAAAAAATATTGTTCCATCCGGATATGAAAATGTCGAATTGGAATCAAAAGGTTTTCTGCCCTCTTCACAGATCAAGGACTTTCCTATTCTGGGTTCAGAAAGTTACCATTCATAATTAGACGAAAAAGCTGGACGGTTCTGGAAAACGGGAAGATCATTACCAGGGACTGGAACCTGATTCCTCAGCGCGCTCGGATGACTAAGGAATTCGTTTTTTTTAAAAGGGAATATTTGGATAACTATCCCATCAGTTTCCATCTTTTAGGGCTTTTCTTTCAGTTGGATGGTAAACTGTATGCTTAAAAGTATCCTCAACAGTTCCGTATGGTCCGGTTTTGTACTTTCAGACAGCTAAATCCTTCAGTATATCTTACAAGCAAAAGTCCTTGGAAGTCCATGCAAGTCCTTTAAAGTCCATAGAAGTGCCAACAATATTCGGTACTTATTCGTATCTACTACGATACAGCTACAGTTGTGTCTTACCCGACCTGTGATAGTTGTAAGGTCTCCATTCCATATATTTTCAAAAACAAGGCAAGTAAAACTCTTTCCCCAACCAAAGTGTAGTCAAGTCAGTTTTGAACCCCTTTCAGAACCAACTTGAACAATAATTGAAACCTACTATAAAAACAGTTGACTGGAAGTTGTTCTAAACTCATCTTACATGCATACTACAGATAGCCATCAAGGTATACACGTATCAACTTAACATGCTTACCCTACAATTTATCTGTGTTAATCATCTGTTATGATAGTTCTTCTCGAAGAAACGCTTTTACAACGCCTAGCATATGCTTTATCCCTGCTTTATCCTCACTTCATCCTTGGCAGGAGTATGATTTTACAAGAATAATCAGCTTGATTGGTATAATCATGAATTTTAAACTCAGATAAAATCAAGTAATAATCAACAGAATATCAATATGAGCATATGCAATTATTAAAGATCTAAAAATATTATATAATTGGTAAAATACTATAAATGAATGCAGAGAAGTCTCTCGTAATAATAAAATTATGAACAGCAAAATTCCGAAGAGAGTTCGATAACGATTAATCGTATATTTAAAATAATGTTACCATTGCTCTAGATTGTGACAATTCAAATATTCTAAGATTTAACTTTAGACGAGTAAGAATAGGCCATATCCTATACCGCACTTGCTTGAAGTGCGGCTCTGAACGGTTCTCAATCTACTCAGTTCCCGTCTTCCAAATATAGCCTCCTGCTGATTTTGAACGTCCCTTCGTGGCATTCGAAATATTCGTTTTGTGAACACCTGTCATCTTAGCTGCTTCTGCAATGGTAGCATATCTACATATTAACTCACCCTTAAGGGTGTATTGGGAGACTCCACGAACCAGCTTGTTGCCCAATGGATAGGGAGTCTCAGGGATATTGAGCTTTATGGCTCCATTACCCCTTCGCCAGATAAAACCACCTCCAGTAGCTTTATGTCCATTGACACAACCTATCACTGATCCCAATGGAACACCTACCCTATACGACGCATCAGTCATCGTTGGAAAGTAACCGACACGAATACCCAGAAGATCATACTGGGTAACATCTCTCCTTTTCTCCTGACCCACGTTGTGCTGAATACGGTTCACCTCTTCTTCCGATAGTAATGCTGCATCACCATATCGCCAGATAAAACCCTTTAATAGCAAATCATCACGGATCGCCATCGCATTGATTTGCTCCGTCTGGACACTAGCATATCGCGCAGCTTCTTTGCTAGAGTGAAAAGTAATCAACCTCTCACCATTTACAGAATACTGACTGAGAGTATATCCACTGCGCAATCCCACTGATCGTCGCTCAAGGGTGGTGTCTATCTGATCAGCCTCTCCCTTACGCCATACGGAGCCAGCCATGACAAGAATCTTGCCGTATACAGCATTTCGAAGGGATTCGCGCCTGACACCGATCTGTCTCGCCGCCTGATTAATATTGTAATAAGTCGTAATCCTATTTCCATCCAAATCATACTGGCTTACAGAAGCTCCTTTACTAGCGCGGATACGTGCATGGATATTCTTTACTCCTATGGTGACTCGTTTACGTCCAGAACGCCAAATGAAGCCTCCAGCCGTAGGTGTCACCATTTTGGATGCGGAGCTGATATGCGACAAGCTGACACCAGTCTCCTGAGAAGCTTCTGTCAAACTATTATAGGTCGCCACATAGTTGCCCTGCATATTATACTGATGGATTTTTTTGCGGTTCACCTGGCGCCCAAGTTCAGTAAATACTGCCTGATTGGCTTCGTTGTGCCCAAAGTGTAAGTCCTTTCGACCAGCCTTTATAATATGCTGTTGCAAGCCAGCATGATCGGTCTTAAAAAGATTGTTAGGAGTAGTATTAAGCGCATCGTAGTCTTTATACGAGATATAAATAGATCGGTCTGAGAGGTCAAAAGTCTCCACAAAGGAATAATATACCATCCTTCCAATGGATATGCTATGGGATATGTTATCAATCTGTATTCGTGCACTCAGATTACCTCGAAATTCCTGCTTGAAAACATTAAAATAGGCTGATATCTTCTGTTTTTGGATACGTTCCTCATATCTGTACAAGCGTCCCATACTGTTGTACGCTTCAAAAGAGAGCCGCTTAACTCGTCCATAATTGGAGATCATGCCATATTCCTCCAGTCCTGGAATATCTTTCCAGATTTCATCTTCTAGATCCTCTAACCCCATATTCTGATAGGGTAACAGTTTCTCGTTTGAATACATGATAGATACCTAATTTAGAATGCATATGATTTTAGTGATGTAATTCTTTTACGGAAACCACTACTAATTTTACAATCTAAATAAAATTTACCAAAAAACAAATTCAAATATAATGCTTATGATGATAACTTTCTTATTACAAGACAGACAAGAAGTACTTTATCATTAATAATCAGCGTCTACAATACTGATAGGACACATAATTAACCAGAGAATAGGATTACATTAGATCAGGTAGATTTTGTAACTTGCCCATTCATATTCGTAATCTTTATGAAAAAAATATCTTTAATAACGTTTTCAATTTTACTGGGAGCATCAATCACGATGGCTCAAGAAAAAAAAGAAGGCAAATCCAGTCTTAAAATGGTCTCAAATACAAAATCACCATTAAGTCCTCAAACTCTTTGGAAATTGGGCCGTGTTTCTGCTGAAGGAATCACACCTGATGGAAAAACGCTTATTTACGGCGTCTCGAATTATTCATTAGAGAGCAATAGTTCAGAGAAAAATCTCTATACTTTAACTATTGAATCCGGAAAAGTCGACTTACTGACGTCCGAAAAAGGAGCCGAATCTGTTGTACAGGTGTTAGAGAATGGTGATATCATCTTCTTATTTAAAGGTCAACTCTGGAAAAAAAATAGTGCTAATGACACTGCTACTCAACTGACGAAAAGTGAAACAGATCTAGAGAATGTCAAACTTTCTCCTGATGGCCAATACATTTTATTCAGTAGAGCGGTTTTATTAAAAAAATATCATAGTACGGACAAATATGATGATTTACCAAAATCTGATGCCTATGTCTTCGACAATTTAGATTACCGCCACTGGGATACATTCAATAATGGTAAATTTAACCATCCTTTTGTCGCATCTTATGAAAATGGAAAAATTGGAGAACCCGTAGATCTGTTACAAGATGAACCTTACTATAGTCCACAAATGCCATTTGGTGGTTCTGAAGATTTTGAATGGACTCCAGATAGCAAAGCTATTTTATATGTGAGCAAGAAAAAATTTGGAACAGAGTATGCTGTTAGTACGAATACGGATATCTACCGTTATGATCTTGCATCAAAGAAAACCACCAATCTAACGGAGGGGATGAATGGATATGACACCAACCCCATTTATAGTCCTGATGGCAACAAGTTGACTTGGTTGAGCATGGCGAAGGAAGGATATGAAGCTGATAAGAATGATATCATCTTGTTTGACAAGGTTTCTTCTCAACGACTGAATCTAACGGCTCATTGGGATGGTACTGTTAATTCTTTTACCTGGAGTAAAGATAATCGTAAAATTTATTTTGTCGCTCCATCCAAAGGAACGGTTCAGCTTTTTGAGTTAATCGTTCCGACAAATTTAAAAAATAGATCGTTACCTGTCATCCAACAAATATCAAATGGTAACTTCGATATTACAGGTATTGTTGGTCAGGTTGGGAATCAGTTGATCGTTACTTCAACAAAATTCACACGTGCAACAGAGATTTATAAGTATGATCTTGCTTCTAAAAAGCTAACGCCTTTGACGACTGTCAATGACGAAATATACGCATCAATTAGTGATAACAAAGTAGAATCGAGAATAACAAAAGCTTCGGATGGTGCTGATTTATTTTCATGGGTAATCTATCCACCTGATTTTGATCCGACAAAAAAATATCCGACCATTTTATATTGTGAAGGAGGTCCACAGTCAGCTTTAACGCAATTTTATTCTTTCCGATGGAACTTGCAATTAATCGCTTCTCAAGGATACATTGTCATTGCTCCTAATCGTCGCGGAATGCCAGGATGGGGAGTCAAGTGGAATGAGGCTATCTCAAAAGATTGGGGTGGACAGCCTATCCGTGATTATCTTACTGCTATTGATGATATTTCAAAAGAAAGTTATGTAGACACGACACGTCGTGCTGCTATTGGCGCCAGTTATGGTGGCTATTCTGTTTATATGCTAGCAGGTGTACATCAAAATAGATTTAAATCATTAATTGCACACAATGGTTTATTCGATATGAAAAGTTGGTATGGAACGACTGAAGAACTGTTTTTTGCTAACCATGAATTGGGTGGTCCATATTGGGATAAGGCAAATGAAAAATCATATCATGAATACAATCCTTCTGAATATATAAACAAATGGAACACGCCTATTTTAATCTTCCAAGGTGGACATGATTATCGTGTACCAATTGGACAAGGTCTAGGCGCTTTCCAAGCTGCCCAATTGAAGAAAATTAAAAGTAGATTAGTTTATTTGCCAGATGAAAACCACTGGGTACTCTCAGGTCACAATGCACAAGTTTGGCAAAGAGAATTTTTCGGATGGTTGAAAGAAACCTTATAACAAAAGAAAGGGCTTGAAATATTTCAAGCCCTTTCTTTTGTTTATTTAGCACTATCATCCTTTAAGTGCTAGTCCCACATTTATTTTATTGATTACCTTTCTTTCCAAAGATGGACAATTTGATATATTTTGCAGGTTTTTCTTTGATATCTTTCATCAAATAATCTAAGCTTTGCGAAGCATTATTCAAATTATCATAGAGCTTTTCATCGTTTATCAGTAATCCTATTGAACCCTGCCCTTTATTAATCTTATCTACAATGGTTTGAAAATCTGTCATTGCCGTATTCGCTTTATCCATGGTTTGTTGAAAATCCAGCTTAGCAGTTTTGTCTGTTATCGTGTTTAAATTGGACATAATTGATGTAATCTGTCCACTATTATTTTTAAATGTATTGGTAATGATTTCCAAGTTAGACATGATCGTGTTCAATCGCTTTCTTTCTGAGCCAACTAATCCTTCAACATCTTTTGTTATTACCTCAACATTTTTTAAGGATGTAGATATACTGTGAACACTTTTCTTGAAATCATCTTGAAATTGATCATCCAATACAGCATTGACAACAGTCAATACAGAGTCTAATTTTATCGTGATATTTTCTACTCTTTTTTGAATGGGTTCCACTTTATCCATAATATTCGCTTGAATACCGGAAGCTAATCGGTCTCCATCTTTAGCAAATTCCTTGCTATCGCCCATTTCAAAAACAATCGCTTTTCCTCCTAGTAAGTCGGTGCTGGATATACGAGCTACTGTATTTTTAGGTATTTCATATTCAGAATTAATTTTAAATTCTGTTAAGATACTCCCATCTGGCTGTAAGGTCATTTTTGACACACGACCAATCTGATATCCATTTACCAATACGGGTTTGGAAGCTGTCAAACCATCGACTGCTCGATATGATGTATAAAAAGTATGATCACTGCTAAATACATCATTACCTTTCAAAAAGCTATAACCTATAAATAATAAAGCTACTGCAACTACGGCTAAAATTCCAACTTTGGTCTCGTTTGATACTTTCAAAATAATATTTCCTTAAGTTTTTTGAACACAATTTATGCTTTAAACAAGACAAAAGCAAATATGTTTAGCGTTCAACGCTTTTTTTGTAAGAACTTATTGCTGAAACTATATTTTGAACGATCTCTTGTTGCCCTTCGTCTGATAACATAAAAGCCTCTTCTGTACGATTACTCATAAAGCCGATCTCAGTCAATACAGCAGGCATTCCTGCCTCTGCTAGTACAGCTAATCCTTGCTCTAAAATTCCGCGGCTCACTCGTCCAGAATTCACATATTCTTGTTGCATCAAATTTGCCAATTTCACACTTTTCTCACGGTATTGATTTTTCATCAACGAAAAGATGATATAGCTTTCTGGATCTTTGGGATCAAAGCCTTGATAATTCTCTTTATAATTTTCTTCGAGTAATAGCGAAGCATTCTCACGAATAGCAGCTGTTTGTTGTGATAAGCGATGAGATCCCGAAACTATTGTTTCTGTTCCTTTGGAAGATCCTCCAGGTGCAGAATTGCAATGGATGGAAATAAAGATGTCTGCTTTAGCGGCATTAGCCATACGGATGCGTTTATACAAATCGATAAATTCATCTGATCTTCTGGTATACATCACACGTACTCCTGGTAATTGCTTTTCGATTTCCTTTCCTAATCTCAGAGCTACTTCCAAAGCAATATTTTTTTCCAAAGAACGGGAACCTCTTGCACCAGAATCTTTACCACCATGCCCAGCATCAATGACAATAGTTCTAATTTGATAGGCAGGCGGAGGAGTTGCACTCGTCAGTACCATGAATAACAATATCGCTGGTGCTAAAAAAAATATAAAATTCCGCTTTCTAATATTCAAATTTGATTTCATGTATATATTTTTAATTTCTATCATTTAAATAACAAAATGTAATGAGTATTATTGTATGCAAAATAGGAAATGTTAATCTCGTTAAAAAACGCCACTTTCTATTTGTTTTTGACTAATTTTGTCCATCTTAGTTTAATATTTTTACAAAAATAACATTTGTCTTTAATTTTGAAGTCGTTAACACACATTTTAACAATATTTCTTATACTTTCGATAAATGCTTTCTCAGCAGTTTCGCAAAGCAAAACTCCATTAAAGACAACTTCAAAAAGTCTTAAGGACTCTACTTCTCTCCAAAATGTACCAGATTCTATACGGGTTAAACGCGATTCTACGCTTATAGTCAAAGACAGTACCAAAAATAAAGGAGGACTTCAGGCAGAAGTAAGTATTATTGCACGTGATTCGCAACGTACTGAAGTTGACAAAAACATCAGTCATTTATATAAAGGAGCGAAGGTTAAATATCAAGATTTCGAATTATCAGCAGATTATATTCGACTCGATCGAAATAAAAAGCAAATTTTTGCCTCTGGTGTCATCGATCATAATGGAAAATATGTCGGTCGCCCTATTGTGATTTCTGGAGCTGAAAGTCCAAAAACAGTCGATTCACTTGTTTATGATTATGAAAAACAAGAGGGTAACACTTACGGGATTATGACGGATGTGGACGGTGGTTTCATTCAAGCAAAAGTCGTTCGTAAAAATATGTACGATGAAATGTCCTTGTATCACGGACTCTATAGTACCTGTAATTTACCCGAACCACATACGCATTTTGGAATTTTCCTAACGAAAGGTATTGTTACAAAAAACCAAATTATCGCTGGTCCATCCTATCTGGTCGTCCAGAATGTTCCTTTAAAATTTATTGGCTTCCCATTTGCTTTTTTTCCTAAACCAGATAAACGTTCTTCTGGTTTTTTATTTCCTTCCTTTGGAGAAGATTATACAAGAGGATTTGCCATGCGTGATATTGGTTGGTATTTAGCCTTCAATGATTATTGGGACAGTGAAGTAAGGGGTACTTTATATTCAAAAGGATCGTGGGAAGCTTCTATCAACACCAGATATACAGTCAACTATAAATACAATGGAGGTTTTAATATTCGCTATGCTTCCACAAAAGCGGGTGTAGAAGGAACCGACAATTATGGGACAAATAAAGATTTTAATGTTACCTGGAATCATACGCAAAGACAAGAAGCAAATCCAGGAACCTCTTTTTCTGCTAATGTAAACTTTGGAACGGGCTCTTACTTTAGAAATACGGGTGCCAATGGGACGAACACTTACAATGATATCACGAAGAATAACATGTCCTCTTCGATCAGTTATGGACGTGTATTTGCCGACGGGAAAATCAACTTTACTTCCAGCTTAAGTCATCGTCAAGACATGAGTACAGGTAATGTATACTTACAGCTCCCGAACTTTAGTTTAAACGTATCTTCTTTTAATCCTTTTGATTCCAAAGATCGCGCAGGCGAGCAAAAATGGTATCAACGGATTAATGTGGGCTATAGCTTACAGGGAACAAATACCTTGAATACTGGTGATTCTACTTTGTTTTCAAAACAAACATTGAAACAATTTACAAATGGATTTCAACACAATATTCCAATCAGTTTATCTTTAAATGCGTTCGAATATTTTCAATTCAATACCAGTGTAAATTATACGGAAAGATGGTATTTACAAAGTACGCGTCAGCGAATGGAAAATACAAAAGAGGGATATATTCCTGTAAAAGATACCATACAAGGATTTAGAAGAGCATATGATTATTCTGTATCATCTGGATTATCGACCAAAATATATGGTATGTATCCTAAGATTGGTAACATTCAAGCAATCAGACACATCATTACACCATCTATTAATCTAAACTACAGACCAGATTTTTCGGATGCTACATATGGATTTTATAAGAACTATGTCGATCAATACGGTATGATCAACCGCTATTCGATCTTTCAAGATAATGTTTATGGATCCCCTTCAGCAGGAAAATCAATGGGTATAGGTTTCTCTGTTGATAATAATATTGAAGCAAAAATAAAAAGCAAATCCGATACCACAGATGGAGGGTTTAAGAAGGTTCCTTTGATACAGGGGCTCTCAATCAGTGGAAATTATAATTTTGTAGCAGACTCCATGAAACTCTCCCCTCTTACTTTTTCTGGGAGAACAGCTTTATTTAAAGAAAAAGTTAATATAAACTTTAATGGAACATTGGATCCTTATGCGATTAATCAAGCGGGACAACGTTATAATAAATATGTGATTAATGAGGGTAAACTTGCACGCTTAACTAGTTTTGGTTTTTCTTTTGATTATAGCTTCAATCCTAAGGCTGCCCAAAACAGAAATAATAATATTGATTCTTTACGTAATCAAATTGGGAGCAATATGACACCAGAACAAGCGCAGGCATTGTCACGTATCAGTTCCGACCCTAACGCATTTGTTAATTTTAATATTCCATGGAATTTAGCGGGTTCATTCAGCTTCCAGTATTCTAAACCAGGACTCGAATCAACCATTACGAGCACCATAAATATTCATGGTGATTTTAGTTTAACGCCAAAATGGAAAGTTACTTTTAATTCAGGTTATGATCTTAAAGCAAAGGAAATAACCTTGACACAATTCAATATTTATCGAGATCTCCATTGTTGGGATATGGCATTTGGATGGACTCCATTTGGAAGGTATCAGAGTTACAATGTCACGATTCGAGCGAAATCTTCAATATTACAAGATTTGAAACTTTCGAAAAGAAATAGTTCAGGAGGCAGTTATTATTAATAACTGCTTTTTTATTATATTACATAATGAAAGCACAAATCATTACCATAGGAGATGAAATACTAATTGGCCAAATTGTCGATACCAACTCCGCATGGATCGCTACTCAGCTTCAAAATAACAATATCTCAATTACACAAATTCTTTCCATATCAGATCAAGAAGGAGCTATTTTGAAGGCATTATCTGAGGCACAAAACCAAGTGGATCTTGTATTGATTACGGGTGGTTTAGGTCCTACAAAAGACGATATTACAAAACAAACTGCTGCAAAATATTTTAATACCTCATTAGAAAAAGATCAAACTGTATTGGAACATGTTATCCAACTTTTTGAATCTCGTGGTAGAGAAATGTTAGAAATAAATAACCATCAAGCAGACATTCTTGTTGGAAGTGACGTCTTGTTCAATCAGTATGGAACTGCACCAGGGATGTGGATTCAAAAAGAAAAAACTATTTTCGTATTCCTACCAGGTGTTCCATTTGAAATGAAACATCTGATCGAAACACAAGTACTTCCCCGAATTTCGAATCGAGATAACAGCAATTATCTTGTACAGGAAAATATAATAGTAGGCGGAATTGGAGAGTCTTTTCTTGCAGAAAAAATAGCGGATATAGAAGCAGATTTACCTCCATCTATAAAACTAGCTTATCTTCCAACTTTATCGTTTGTTAGATTACGTCTATCTGGCAACGGTACTGATGAGCAAGAGATAAAAACAACAACACAATTATTTGCTAACAGATTGATCGCTAGATTAACGGATCATGTAATCGCCAACTATGATACAACTATTGAGGCATTTCTGGTTAAGAAATTCATCGATCTGCAATTGACCTTGACAACTGCAGAAAGTTGTACAGGAGGTAGTCTCGCAGCCATAATTACGACTATACCTGGTTGTAGTGCTATGTATGTTGGTGGTACAATCCCCTATTCTAACACACTTAAACAGCAGTTGTTAGGTGTACAAGAACAAACATTATTACAGTTTGGAGCAGTGAGTGAGCAAACAGTGATTGAAATGGCTGAAGGTGCTAAAAATAGATTTGGAACAAATTATGCGATTTCTACAAGTGGTATTGCTGGCCCAGACGGAGGCACTTTAGAAAAACCAGTGGGTACGGTATGGATTGCAATTGCAGGTGAAAAAGAAACCATCACCAAAAAATTTCATTTTCATAATGAAAGAATTATTAATATCGAAAGAACGAGGCAATTAGCTGTATATATGCTTTGGCAACTCCTAGTCAAAGAACATCAAATAGGGGTTGAATATTGAAATATTATTCCGTGAAAATTGATTTATCAGAAATTATATTTTACTTTGTAAAATATAAACCTTAAAATAACTAACTTAGTATTTAAAAGGATTGCAGCTTAATTATTATGGCATTGTATAAATTATTACTTCCAAAAATGGGGGAAAGTGTATCTGAAGCAACAGTAACAAAATGGTTAAAACAACCAGGAGATACGATCGTTGAAGATGAAGCAATTTTAGAAATAGCAACGGATAAAGTGGATTCCGATGTTCCTTCTCCAGTAAAAGGAATTTTAAAAGAACAACTTTTTTCTATTGATCAAGTGGCTCAAGTAGGTGATATAATCGCTATTATTGAAATTGAAGGAGATCAAACAGAGACAGAAATCGCTACTCCAACAACAACACAAGAACAAACTCCAATTGTTGAAGAGATAGAGACAGTAGTACCCAAAATACAGATTGAAGATCAAAAGATAGAAATACCTGGGTTAAATCAGATACAACCTATCATTGAAAATCATCAGTCTACCCTACATAATAGTCTGAGATTTTATTCGCCTTTGGTCAAGAATATCGCTGCTCATGAAGGTCTAAACCAACAGGAATTAGATCAAATTACAGGCACTGGATCAGAAGGACGTGTGACAAAAGAAGACATCTTAAAATATGTGGCAAGCAAAGGAAGCAAAACTATCCATGCGACTTCGGTTACCGAACATTCTGTGATCTCAACAAAAGCTGACGAGAAAGTTGCAACAAAAGCTAACGAAACGGTTCACACGATAAATTCTGGTGGAGATGAAATCATCGAAATGGATCGTATGCGAAAGCTGATTGCTGATCATATGGTAAAAAGTGTTCAGACCTCACCTCATGTATGTTCGTTCGTCGAAGCTGATGTAACCTCACTAGTCAATTGGCGTAATAAAGCGAAAGAAATTTATAAAAAGCGGGATGGAGAAAACATCACCTTTACGCCCATTTTTATTGAAGCTATTGCAAAAGCCTTACGGGATTTTCCAATGGTAAATGTTTCAGTCGATGGTAACACAATCATCAAAAAGAAAAATATCAATATCGGAATGGCAGCTGCTCTTCCAAATGGAAATTTAATCGTACCTGTTATCAAAAATGCAGATCAATTGAGCTTAGTAGGTCTTAGTAAATCTGTCAATGATCTGGCCAATCGTTCTCGATCTAATCAGTTAAAACCTGATGACACGCAAGGAGGAACATTTACATTCACTAATATTGGTGCGTTTGGTAATATTATGGGAACTCCCATAATTAATCAACCTCAAGCCGCTATTCTGGCAGTTGGTACGATCAAGAAGAAACCTGCTGTTATCGAAACAGAACATGGAGATTTAATCGGTATCAGACAGATGATGTATTTGTCTTTATCTTATGACCATCGTGTGATTGATGGTGCTTTAGGAGGTACATTCTTAAAGCGAGTAGCCGATTATTTAGAAAATTGGGATATCAATAGAGAAATATAAAAATCTTAATACATAAAAGAGGCTGTATCATAAGTGACTTTTCAATTTTTGTAACCAAATTAAATTTGGATACCTAAAGTTTTATAACTAAAACGGGCTTTTTTCGATTTGAAAATAGCCCGTTTTTTATAATCTATAAATAAAACAGAGAATGTTCAAAATTTTATTCTGTTTTAAGATTGTTGATTTTATTTATGATACAGCCTCTTTTCATATAAACACAAGTCTATTTTTGTTACGCGTTTAAATGTTTTTGGATAACAATTCGATATCTAAAATACAATAAAATGGAAGAGGTCAACAAACCTAAGGTCAAGCCATACCAAATTCCCTCTACACCCCATCCCAGATAAACTCCCATAAAATAACCACTTGGTAAGCCGATGATCCAATAAGCAATAAACGTAACCAAAGTTGGGATATTTACATCTCCCATACCTCTTAATATTCCTAGACCAACAACCTGGGTTCCATCAAAAAGTTGAAATAAACCTGCTATCACCAACAAATGAGCGGCAATAGTCACCACTGCCATATCGTTGGTAAAAATAAAAGGAAGGTAGTTATTAAACATGGCTAATATCGTTGCTGTCAATGTCATAAACACTAACACCAATTGATAAGATGAAACTGCAAAACGTTGGAGACGGAAGAAGTTTTTATTACCAAAACTATTCCCTGTTTTAATGGTTGCAGCCGCCGCAATACCACTTGCCATCATATAGGTCATCGCTGCTAGCTGAATAGCGACTTGATGAGAAGCCTGTTCGACGGCACCTATTGTTCCTGCTATCAGAGAAGCTCCCGCAAATGCACCTATCTCAAAAACATATTGCATAGCCACTGGTGCACCTATTGTTAATATTTTTCGAATTCGAATAATGTCAACAGTCCAAATTTTAAACTTATTGATATAAGGTTTAAAATACGATGATTTCATCACATAAAATAACATAACGACCATCATCATCACACGATCGATCAACGTGCTATACCCGACTCCACTAACGCCCATTGGTTTAATACCAAACATCCCTTTAACAAAAATAACCGCTAAAATAATATTCAGTACATTACCCCAAATGGTGATATTCATCGCTTGTTTTGTGAATCCCAAGCCTTCAGCAAATTGTTTAAAAGCACTGAAAATCATTAAAGGTAAAATCGATAGACTCAAGATGAGCAAATAAGGTTTTGCTTCTTTCACAACAGCAGGATCTTGATCAAGATGATCAATAGCCAGCATAGATCCAAAATAAACGAGGCAAAACAACAACACACCTGCCAACGCATTCAACCAAATACTATTTGAAAGTAACTTAGCACACTCCTCCTTATTATCACGCCCGTTTTCTTGCGCTATCAATGGTGTAATACCATAAGCGATACCAAGGCCAATAACCATCACAACCATGAATACAGCATTAACCAATGAAACCGCAGCCAAAGGAATTGTACCCGCAAAATGCCCTACAATTACACTATCCGCCATATGTACCAATGTATGACCGAGCTGAGAGATCACAACAGGACCTGCCAACATAAAGGTACTCCAATAATAAGGTTTGTAAGATTTTAATCGCTTCAACATATTTCCCGCTTAATTATTTGAAAAGATTTCAAAAGTACGAGATTTTTATCATTCCAAAGTCTCTTATTTGTCAACAAATCATGATGAGCGTATGAAATATCTATACTAAATTTTTACAATCTAAATGTCAATATTTCCTTAAATACTGTTTCATTTTTAAAATATTGCTGTAACTTAGCATTTATAATTTATTAAAAAAGTACCAAGATGTATAGTCAAATATTTGCATTTCTTAACATAGGAACATCAGAAATGATGTTGATTTTAGTAATCGCTCTTTTATTATTTGGTGGTAAAAAACTACCTGAATTGGCTAGAGGCCTAGGTCGTGGAATTAGAGAATTTAAAGATGCTTCAGAAGGCATTAAAAGAGAAATTTCAGATCAGATTAATAATTTTGAAAAAGATATTGATTTAAAGACGGAAGTGAATCCATTAGCTGAAGTTCAGGTTGCAGAACAAAAAGTAATAGAAGCTGCTGAAAATGAAAAGGCTGAGGACACTGAGAAAAAAACACCTCAATTTACAGCACCTGAAGGCACCATACAATACAGCCGCCAACCAGAATATGGCGAAGAGCCAAATCATTTTCAATACGGTTATTCTGATCATTTCGCAGAGACGGATCAAACAGAAGAAGCGATCGAAAAAACAAGTGTTGATCCTGCAAAAAAAGAAGACGCTCCTTCAAAAGAAGCCTAACTTTAAGCAAATTATTTTCAATAAGATATGTCAAATAAAGCTGTTGGATGATTTCCAACAGCTTTCTATTTTAATAAATATTACAGTCCCTATTTATGACACACGAAATTATCGTTTCGAAAGAATTAGCAATAAGCGAAAGACAAGTACGAACAACAATTGAATTATTGGACGAAGGAGCTACTGTTCCATTCATTTCTCGTTATAGAAAAGAAATGACGGGTAGTTTAGATGAAGTGCAAATCACTACCATCCGTGATCGCATGCAACAACTGCGTGATTTAGACAAAAGAAAAGAAGCGATCTTAAAATCTATTTCAGAGCAAGGAAAATTAACCCCTGAATTAGCAAACAAAATTCAAACAGTAGAAACAATGGCTAATTTGGAAGACATTTATCTTCCTTACAAACCCAAACGTAAAACACGCGCGAGTGTGGCACGTGAAAGAGGACTTCAACCTCTTGCTGATGTCTTATTGGCACAAGGAAATACAGATTTTAATGCTTTAGCGGAGTCTTTAATTGATGAAGAAAATGGTGTAAAATCTGTGGACGAAGCATTGGCTGGTGCGCGAGATATTATTGCTGAAGTAATTGCTGAAAACGCAGAGATAAGAGATAAAACACGTAAAATATTCTTAGATAAAGGACAATTTGTATCGCGTGTTGTTCCTGGAAAAGAGGAAGCTGCCATTAAATATAAAGACTATTATGAATGGTCTGAATCTTTGAAAAATGCACCATCGCATCGTGTACTAGCCATGCGTCGTGGTGAAAAAGAAGAATTTCTTTATTTAGATATAGAAGTCGTAGAAGAAGAAATTATTCCTGTCATTGACCATATCTACATCAAAGCTGCTAACGAAGCCGCAACGCAAGTTCGCTTGGCTTTATTAGATAGCTATAAACGTTTGTTAAAACCCTCTATGGAAACAGAGATTCGTGTCTTGACGCGTCAAAAAGCGGATGAAGAAGCTATTAAGGTATTCGCAGATAATGTGCGCCAGTTGCTCCTAGCAGCTCCTTTAGGTCAAAAAAGAATTTTAGCCATTGATCCAGGATTTAGAACAGGTTGTAAAACTGTCGTATTGGATCAACAGGGTGCTTTACTAGAAAACACAGCCATCTTCCCTCACAGTGGTGCTGGTGGCCTAGCAGAAGCAAACCGCACCATTCCATTTTTAGTAAAAAAATACGATATCGAAGCCATTGCTATTGGTAATGGAACAGCTGGACGTGAAACCGAGGATTTCGTTCGTAAATTGAATCTAGATCATGTGATCATTGTGATGGTTAATGAAAGTGGGGCTTCTATTTATTCTGCATCAGAGACGGCAAGAGAGGAATTTCCAGATCAAGATATTACGGTTAGAGGGGCTGTTTCTATTGGTCGTCGATTAATGGATCCGCTTGCTGAATTAGTAAAAATAGATCCCAAATCTATTGGTGTTGGGCAATATCAACATGATGTCGATCAAAACAAGTTACAGACATCCTTAGATGATACGGTGATGAGTTGTGTTAACAATGTTGGTGTGGAGTTGAATACGGCATCGAAACAAATTCTAGCTTACGTATCTGGCTTAGGTCCTGCTTTGGCACAATCGATCATCAATTACAGAAAAGAAAATGGGCCTTTCAAATCACGTCGTGAATTGAAAAAGGTTCCTCGTTTAGGTGATAAAGCTTTTGAGCAAGCGGCGGGTTTCTTACATATTCGCAATGCGGAGAATCCATTAGATGCTTCTGCTGTACATCCCGAACGTTATAAATTGGTTGAACAAATGGCAAAAGATTTGTCAACAAGTGTTCATGACCTGTTGAAAGATGCGGAACTAAGAAAAACAATTCCTTTGAAAAATTATATTTCTGATGAGGTTGGGCTTCCTACTTTGAATGATATTCTCGACGAACTGGCAAAGCCAGGACTAGATCCTCGTGAGAAATTTGAAGCATTCTCTTTTACAGATGGCGTGAACGCCGTTTCTGATCTAAGAATAGGAATGAAATTACCTGGAATCATCACGAATATCACTAATTTTGGTGCATTTGTAGATATCGGTGTCCATCAGGATGGTCTCGTACATTTAAGTCAGTTATCCAACCGTTATGTATCGGATCCACATGAAGTGGTAAAAGTACAACAACATGTTGAAGTAACAGTCACTGAAATTGATGAGAAAAGAAATCGTATCGGTCTTTCGATGAAAACAAATGAAGCTCCTTCTTCCCCAAAGCCAAAAAAGGATCATAAAAACTTTAAACCTAAAGAAAAAGAACCTGAAACAGATATGGCTTCTAAACTAGCAGCACTGGCAAGCAAATTTAAATAAAAACAAAAAGGACGATTTAAATGAAATCGTCCTTTTTATTTACAATATTTTCTATTTTAGAACTATGTTAACATTCGAAAAATTTTCAACTTCTGTTGCCTTGGCATTTCCTCCTCCTGAACTTTCAGTTTTGTTGGAATCACTGTGGTGGGATAAGAAAGGAGATTGGCAAAAAGCACATGATCTCATAGATCACCTACAGGATGCAAAATCGGCACATGTTCATGCTTACCTACACCGCAAGGAAAAAGATCTTTGGAATGCGCGATATTGGTATAACCGTGCTAAAAAACCAGCGTATATAGGTTCTTTAGATGATGAATGGGAAGAGCTCGTTAAAACTTATTTGTAATGATAGTGGTAGGGGCTAAAAAGAGCTTATCATAAAATAACTTCGGACTGTTACATACAGTCCGAAGTATAATTTTGAATAGCTTACTGGAGCTATTAATATCCTGGATTTTGAATTAATTTGGTATTCCTGTTCATCTCATCTCGATGAATAGAGATAAAATACATTTTATCTAACCAATTTCTATTTTCAATTCCTGGAGCAATCGTATTGACAGTATACGAATAGTTATAATTGTCTGGGTTGTACTGATATAAGCTAACGAGTTTACCTGCTTTCAATGTTCCAAAAATATTGATCAATGTTACCTGTCTTCCTAAAGTTTCCTTAGCAATCATCCAACGACGTGTATCAAAAAAACGGTGTTCTTCATAGGCCAACTCTACCCGTCTTTCATTTCGATAACGCCCTTTCAGACTTGCTCCTGATTCAGTAACGGCTGGCATACCTGCTCTAAAGCGTATTTTATTTAACCAGGTTCTTGCTTCAGCGTCTTCTCCAAGTTCAATACAAGCTTCTACATAGTTTAATACGGCTTCTGTGTATCGAAGAACTGGCCACGGTACGTGTTGTCTGGTATTTTGATCGACCATAGCAGGATCAGCATCCACAAATTTACGCATGTAATATCCTGTATAACTACCATTCCAATCTTCGACAGGAGAGTTTCGCGTATCTAAACCATATTGAATAGATTTGACTCCCGAAGCATTTGTTATTTCATATTGTCCAGTTTGAATTTGATTAAAAGGATCTCTGTTTTTGACATCATCTGTCCGAGGTTTCCATGTTGCACCGTCATAAAGAATAGAAGCGCCTAGTCTAGGGTCACGATCTTTATAAACATTTGCCTTATGTGTTGGGTTATTCCAATCAAACTTCTCTCCGGACAATGTTTCATAATCATCTACCAATAATTGTATTGGACTATTTCCTGACCAATTATGATAACCATTTGGTCCATTATTACGTCCAACATACGCACCTGCTTCATCCTTTAAATCATTGAAGAATCTTCCAAAGATCAAATCGCGTTTAGCATCGACATCAGCAACCTTTGAATTTCCTCCCATTGCTAAAGCGATATAATTAGCTCTTCCTTGCGTTGGAGAGGCAGGTGCTGACAAATCCAATTTGTACGCTAATTCTGATTGATCAAGTACTGCTTTTGCCGCTGTTTTAGCTTTTTGCCAACGTTCATTACGATTTCCCGTTACATATCCCAGATATTCTGGATTTGCATAGGCAGAGATGACAGTTGATTTTGCTTTTGCTGTAGGAACATCATGCAGGTCGGATGCAGCATACGTCAAAACTCGCGCTTTCAATGCTAGTGCAGCAGCTTCACTCGTACGACCATCTACTCGTGCTGTCCCTGCCAATAATGTGGCGGCATCATCACAGTCTTTAACGATAAAATTGACACATTCCTCATAGGTATTGCGTGCAACTGTAAGATCCGTATCTTCTAATGAATAAATCTTCGTGATAAGCGGGATTGCTCCATAAAACCGCAACAACTGTTGATAATAATAAGCCCGCAAGAAATAAGCTTCGCCCAACATTTGTTTGGCTTTCGCTTCATTATCAAACTTTGGCTCGATTAGATTTGCAATTGCGATATTAGTCGCACGGATACGTTTATACATATTTCCATATTCATATGCGTCAACAATCCATCCCTGATCAGCTGGATTTGATCGACTTTCCGTAATGGTATTTATACCTCTTCCCGGATGCGTAAACATGGATTCATCCGTTAATGACGCTAACATTTGCTCATTAAAACCACCTTGTCCCAAGCCATTATATAAGTCATTCACAAATGCTTGTGCTAATCCTGCGTCTGTCCACACTAATTCTTGCGGAACTTCAGACAAGGGTTTTGTATTGACAAAATCATCATTACAACTTGCAAATAGCCCTGTAAATAATAAGGCTGAAATCGGTATATAGAATAATTTTATTGTTTTCATAATAATAGCGAATTAGAAAGATAAAAGTATACCCGTGTTAATTAATCGGGCCTGAGGATAATAATGTCCTAATGTATTGGTTGATTCGGGATCATACATTTTTAATTTTGACCAAGTCAACAAATTCATACCACTGGCATATATTCTGAAACTTGAAATCCCGAGACGCTCTGTCACTTTAGCACTTAAATTATAACCAATCTCTACATTTTTTAACCGTAAATAATTATTTGAATGCAACCAATAGGTATTTCCTCCAGAATAATATTGATCTGAACGATCCGTGATACGTGGATGTTCGGCACTTGGATTGTCGATAGTCCATCTATTTTCATAAAATTCATGCAGATAATTTCCGATAGCTCCTGATTCGTCAGTTGCGATACGAACCTCTCCTCCCATTGCTCCTTGGAACAAAATAGAAAGGTCAAAATCTTTATAACGAAGACCTAGATTCAAACCTCCTTGAAAAGTAGGATTTGTATTCTTATCTGTACGTACACGATCATCTGGAGTAATTTTACTATCCCCATCGTAGTCTTTGTACTTCATATCCCCAGGTCTAAGATTATTGGTAATCGACGAATAGTCTAACGTGTTACTATTGATTTCTTCTTGGTTTTTGAATACGCCATCGTATTGATAGTACAATCCAGAATTGATTACTCTACCTGTAGTTTGCTGCCACAATGGAGCCCCAGGAGCTTCATCCCAAAAGATAATTTTATTTTTAGCATAACCACCGTTCACCGAAGCATTGTATCCCCAATCTCCCTTTTGATCACGATACCCTAAGTTGAACTCCCATCCTTTATTATCTACTTTTCCAATATTCTCAGCGGGCAATGTCATACCTGTACTTTGAGGAATGGAAGCATTTTTTCTCCAAAGAATAGAATTACGACTGTTTTTAAAGATGTCAAATTCGAAATTCATCTTTCCTCCTAAAAATTGTGCATCAATACCTAAGTTGTAGTTATTGGCAACTTCCCAAGTGATAAAATTATTAGGAACACGGCTTTCGTACAATGTTTTGACCAAATCATCTCCTATAATATAGGTTCCGAATTTATACGTAGAGAAATATTGGTATTCTTGGAGAGCTCCATCGTACTCGATATTATCATTTCCCATTTGTCCATAAGAGGCACGTACTTTGAAATACTTAATTGCGGCAAGATTATCCTTCCAAAACTTCTCTTCAGAAGCCACCCAACCCAACATAGCACCAGGAAAGAATCCATAACGAGAATTTCCAGGGAACATATAGGAACCATCATAGCGCCAAAGTAGTTCGGCAATGTATTTAGATTTATAGTTATAATTGAAACGACCAAAGTAATTCAATCGCGCACGTTGCCACGCTGCTCCATCATTATTTTTCTCGCCATCACCACCTGCAAACAAATAGTCGATATTATCGGAAAGAAAATAACGTCGATAAGCAGAAAAATTGTCATTTTGAATTGTTTCTCTATTTGCTCCTGCTAAAATATTAAAGGTATGGTCACCGATCACTTTATCATATGACAATACTCCGCCTAATAGAATATTCAATTGATCTTCGTCCGCTTGATTTAAACGAGGATCAGCAGGACCACGTTTACCGGCAACCAATTGAGGTGTTACTCCATCAGCTTCATAAGCTCCTTGCCATGTATATAAATACCAAGGCGTTTCCCATTTTTTAGTTTTCTTAATATATTTATCTACCGCAGCATTTCCTGAGAACTTCAAACCTTCGACCCAAGGAATGGTAATATCAATTTGTCCATTCGTTTGGAAGTAGTAACGTTTGTCTCTATCGTATCCTGTTTTATTCGTCGTGATGACTACAGGATTTTCACCATTTTCGATATCAGGCCCAGGCATTCCATTTGGCCAATATGCAGGTTGTGTAGGATTTCCGCGCATTAACATTCTAAAGATGGTCCCTGCTCCTTTGGTTGGGAAATTCCGATTCTCTTGACGACCTAAAACACCAAATTTGGTTGTGATGTATTTACTAATCTTCGCATCAAGATTAATTCTTAGATCATATTGCTTATATCCAGTTGCCGAATTTTTATAATAACCATCTTGATTCTGGTAACCTAATGAAGCTAGGTATTTTACATCCTCATTTCCTCCTGTTATTTGTAAATTATGTTTCTCTTGTGGTGACCAGTTTTTCAATGTTTCACCATACCAATCTGTATTTGGATGTCCCCAAGGATCTGTTCCATCTTTAAATAGTTGAACATCTTCTGGTGTAAAAGGAGCTGAAACAGTTGTATTATTTGGACGAACATAGTTGCCTGTACTCTTGAAGGCTTCTTGTGCTGCCGCCCATTCAGATACAGGTAGTTTATAAATCTCTAATTCATTTCTCAATTCTGAATATTCGACAGCATCTGTCAATTCTGGAATTACTGTTGGCTGTGAAAAACCTTTATTAAAGCTGTATGATAATTTTGGTTTACCATTCGTTCCTCTTTTTGTCGTCACTAAAATAACACCATTTGCAGCTCGAGCTCCATAAATAGCTGCGGAGGCATCTTTTAAAACGGAGATATTATCAATATCAGCTGGATTTAAACGTTCAAATCCACCTTGACGTGCAGGGATTCCATCGATAACAATTAAGGGGCTAGAATTTCCCAAGGTGTTTGTACCTCGAATACTAATGGTAGAACCATCATAACCAGGTTCTGCAGATCCGTTTGTTGCAATGACTCCAGGTACCCGACCAGCTAAAGCATTCGAAACATTTAGAGCAGGTGATTTCGCAAGTTCATTACCTTTAACCGCGACTACAGATCCGGTAACCGTTTCCTTTTTCTGAACACCATATCCAACCACAACCACTTCATCTAGGTTGGAGTTTGAGTTACTCAGGCTAACCAAAATACTGGTGCGACCTTTGACTTCCTCATCTGTTGAAATCATTCCGACCATTCGAAAATTCAACTTACCATGAATAGGAACGTTATTTAAACTGTATTCCCCATCTTGATTTGTCGTCGTAGCTAGATTTGTTCCGACTACAGAAACGGTTACTCCTGCCATTGGAGATCCATTATCAGCATTAGTTACTACGCCTTTAACAGTAATTTTTTCTTGTGCAACATGTAAGAAAGTAGGACTCTTAGGATTTGCAAGTACTGGTGATTGGAAAATAGTAGATAAGGAAAATATTGTTCCTATCCAAAAAGCTCTTTTCCATTGATTTTGATTTAAATTAAGATTACTCATAATTTTTGATTTGGTTTAACATAGTTGATAGATGATATTAAATCAACGAAAAATGCTGTTTCTTTGGCAAGAAAATGCCAATAATTAAGAAAAACAGAATCTTTGGTAGATTTAATGGGTTTAAATTGGTATTGTATACATAACACTAAGATTGTATAATGTACACCATCTAATATACTCTAAATTATTCTAATTTGAAAAAAAATAAGCTTTTTTTATTTGATAGGTAAAATTAGGTTACAAAAAATAAGCATTAAAAACCATTGGGTAGCTAAACTTTAAGGATTAAGAAGTTATCAACAATTTTATGTGAATAACTCATTAGAATGTGAATAAGCATATCGCGATGCAGTCTATTGATAAAATTACCAAGCTCTTCATTCGGTCACTAAAAATAGACTAGAAAATTCAAAATTATTTAATAATAATGAATTACGCTTTAATAAAGCACTATTTAGATAACAAAGACTTGATTTAAATAGGCTAAAAGTAGTATTTGAGCGTTTGAAGTTTTCAACATTTAAATACACATGTGTGGAAAAGCTTAGTATCCAGTCAATAGGTTATCCACAATGTTGATTAACATTGTGGGTAACTACATATCTCCCAATTAATCATATTATAAAATAGACAGCTACATATTTTGTGATAATTCAGGATAAACACCTTTCAGTCTTACTCAAGGGCTATTGAACCTGTGTACAGAGCGATAGAAAGATACAATAATGTTAGGACCACATATGAGCTAAAAAATGATCACACCAGTGCAAAGACACAGTCAGGAAATCATTAAAAACCAAAAATAGCATAGCTCAGCTGTAAGGAGATATCCGTACCAAGAAAAACCAATGTAAGGATATATCCGTATAGCTTTTTATAATTGTAAGGATTTAACCGTTTAACTATCCGAATGCTGTAAGGATAATTCAGGATAAGACACAGTATAAAACATGGGGTTCAACTGGTAAACTAGTAGGGAGCTGGTTCGTACCTGATTCGTACTTTGTTCGTACCTCGTTCGAACAAAAACGAATCAGGTACGTTTGAAGTACGAACAAAGTTCGTTTAAAATACAAGGTAAATTAGAATTTGATAACGACTTAGCTCCTATCCCAATACTTCCAAACATTTTCTT
Source organism: Sphingobacterium sp. SRCM116780 (assembly GCF_021442025.1). NCBI lineage: Bacteria > Pseudomonadati > Bacteroidota > Sphingobacteriia > Sphingobacteriales > Sphingobacteriaceae > Sphingobacterium > Sphingobacterium sp. SRCM116780. The sequence continues at coordinate 269,518 of NZ_CP090446.1, read as the reverse complement.
ACTTGACCTGATCTATTATGACAGGGTGCACATATTTAAGATAATCAGTATTACAATTTTATAAGGATTAATTCTCAAACTCAGGTTAGTATGAGTGTTAGATAGGAATAGAGATTTCCATGCATATCCATGAGGAACATAATAAAAAAAGAGCTATTCAGATTTGAATAGCTCTTTGCAAAATGGATAAATTAAATTTATGCGAACAAATCAGAACTTAAATAACGGTCACCGCGATCACAAGCAATGAAAACGATAACACCCGCTTCAAGTTCATTTGCAACTTTTAAAGCGGCAGCAAATGCACCTCCTGTACTCATACCTGCAAATATTCCTTCTCTCTTCACCAGTTCTCTAGCCATTTCGGTAGACTCTTTTTGAGATATATCAATGATCCGATCGACACGGGAAGGATCAAATATTTTTGGCAAATATTCTGCAGGCCAACGGCGAATTCCAGGAATAGAAGATTCTTCGGTGGGTTGACAACCAACAATTTGAATAGCAGAATTTTGTTCCTTTAAATAAATAGAATTACCCATTATCGTACCTGTTGTCCCCATAGCACTCACGAAATGGGTTATCTTTCCTTCAGTATCCCGCCAAATTTCTGGGCCAGTCGTTTTGATGTGAGCTCCATAATTATCGGGGTTGGCAAACTGATTCAAAATGAAATATTCTCCAGTACGACCTTTCTCTTCCGCATAGTCGCGACAGATCTCCATCGTATCTAACAAGATAACTTTTGCTCCATATGCCTCCATCGTCAATGTACGTTCTCGTGTAGAGGTAGAGGGCATCACTAATTCCAAGTGCAAGCCATACATCCCTGCGATCATAGCTAAAGCAATACCTGTGTTCCCACTTGTTGCTTCAATCAGTTTCGTATCTTTCGTGATTTCGCCTCTTTCGATTGCCGAACGAATCATATTCAAGGCTGCTCGATCCTTTACACTACCTCCTGGGTTATTTCCCTCCATTTTCGCATAGATTTTCACCTTTCTATTTTCGTGAAACTGCGTGATTTCGACTAACGGTGTATTTCCAATGGTGTCTATGATGTTTCCCATATTTATATTAAAGGTTTGGAATCAATGAATTTAGTAAGCGCTTGATGATAAACGGTCGTGTAGGGTTCAACGGAATTCGTTAACCAAACATTTCCTCCTATAATAGAATGATGACCGACAATTGTATCTCCTCCCAAAATAGTTGCTCCTGAATAGATAATCGCATAATCTTCTATGGTAGGATGACGCTTTACATTCGAGAGCACTTTCTCTACACTCAATGCTCCAAGAGTCACTCCTTGATATAGTTTAACATAATTACCAATCACACAAGTCTCTCCTATCACCAAACCTGTACCATGGTCAATGTATAAATGATGTCCGATATTTGCCCCTGGATGGATGTCAATACCTGTCTTAGAATGTGCGTATTCTGTTAAAATACGAGGTATCAAGGGGACACCAAGTTCATGTAGCTTATGCGCAATTCGAAAAATACTAATCGCAAAAAAACCTGGATACGTACGGATAACTTCTCGATGATTTTTAGCTGCAGGATCTCCTGCTATTAAAGCCTCAGCATCCGCACTCATTAACGCATATAGGCTTGGTAAAGATTGAAAAAAATCTTGTGCTACTCGAAAGTGATCGCATACTTCACAAGCCTTGGATTTGCTTAGCAATTGTTCCAATTCTATCTCGGATTGTCCAAAAGCGAGCTTCACATCCTCCACCGATTTTATTCCACCAGCATTTCGCTCTGGAAACAATAAATCTAAAATATGGACAGCCCAGCTCGATATTTTTTTATTGGAAGGCATTTCAAATACCTCCAATTGTTTTTGATAAATATGTTCGTAAAAATTATTCATGGCTTTAGGCCTTATTGTTATATAACAACACAAATATACTATACTTATATGGTAGATAAAATATACAATTTTACAAAACTAATTTTTCAAAAAGTAATTGTAAAGTTATTGCTGGATCTTCACACAATCCTGGATGTACAGCCGAACACTGAATAACCGTACTTCTTTTTGCTGTCAACCACCGAAAACGTTCAGTCTGATCCAGCAAGGCTAGTTTTCCGCCTTCTTTTGCTCCTGTGCAGATGTTGACAAATGATTTTAAATGTGCTTTTATCATGTGCATGTCAACGTCAGGACATAATAATCGAACACGAGATTCATCAATTTGGAACAACATATTCGCAAACCGATGTTTCCTGCAGTACAATGCTACACCAACATTAATAAATTCTTCTCTCTCTACACGTGGTACCAGTCGTACCACTGCATACTCATACAATGTTTTTTCTGGCATCTTCTATTTGATTTAAAAAGTGATCGGCATGCGCTAATCTATTTCTTAAAAATGACACGTAAACTTCTCGAGCATCACGAGCACTTAGGTTTCTCGTTTCATCATCCAACCATTCATCAGGTACAACATCTACAATGTTGCGGATTACTTCTTCTGTAAAAAGAGGACGATATTTTGCATCAATCTCTGAAACTTGACTGGCATTTTTCAACAGCACATGATCCTTTATTTGAACAAATGGTTTTAGAGCTTGCTCCTCCCAATTATCCCAACTATGATGAAAATACAGAGAGGCTCCATGATCGATTAGCCATAATTCATGGTGCCATATTAACATATTCGTATTTCGAACAGTTCTGTCGACATTCATTAATAAAGCATCTAACCATACTATTCGAGAAGCTTCTTCTCCACTAATCTGGTCAACGTTTGCATCAAATGTAATTGCTCCATTTAGAAAATGAACACCCAAATTCTTACCTATGCTAAATTTCAGCAGATCTTGAATTTCTTCATCTGGTTCTGTCCGACCAAAAGATTCATCCAGGTCTGCAAAAACAATCTCAGGCATACGAAGATCAAGTAAACGAGCCAACTCACCTCCTATCAATTCTGCAATTAATGCTTTTTTTCCTTGGCCTGCTCCCCTGAATTTAATGACATAGCTAAAACCATCGTCTGCATCAACCAACGCTGGCAACGATCCTCCTTCACGAAAAGGTTGTAAATAGCGTGTAATCTTTACCTCTCTTATTTCTGGTTTTTTAGTACTCATTTTTTTGACTTTTTTGATTTCTACTATCCAAGCAATAAATCCTTTAATCAAATATCAACATTTTTCCTTTTTATTGTAGGATTTCATCCAAATTGGACACAACTGTGACGCTTAAAAATGGTTATTTCTAATTATATTTGTGACAATAGTTCACTTCATATATCTGGTGAAATACGTAAAAATAGTTATGAACACAACTCAGGAATATAATACCGTTATCCAGCATTGCCAAGATTTGTTTATCAAAAAAACGAAAGATTATGGAACAGCTTGGCGAATTTTGAGGTTACCCTCCATTACCGATCAAATCTATATCAAAGCACAACGTATCCGGACTTTGGAAATTAAAAAGGTCTCTAAAGTGGGTGAAGGAATTCTAGAGGAGTACATTGGTATCATCAATTACTGTATCATAGGAATGATTCAGCTTGAATTGGGAGAGGAAGGAGAAGAGAACTTAGATCCTAATTTTGTGAATGAAAAATATAACGAAAAAGTAACTGAAACCAGGGATTTAATGTTTGCAAAAAACCACGACTATGGAGAAGCATGGCGTGATATGCGAATTTCTTCGCTGACTGACCTGATATTAATGAAGATTCATCGTGTTAAACAAATCGAAGATAATGATGGTGAAACTATTGCTTCTGAAGGAATCAGAGCCAACTATCAAGATATGTTGAATTATGCTGTTTTCGCTTTAATAAAAATGGGATTAGCTAATACCAAATAAAATGGCATCAGAGATCGTTAACAATCACAATAAAAGTCAAAAAACCAATTACCTTCTTTGGTTCGCTCGCTTATTCACTGGCTTATTATTTATTTTTTCAGGTTTTATTAAGGCAAATGATCCGACCGGATTTGGCTATAAACTAGAAGAATATTTTCATGTATTTCACCTAGACGCTTTAAATGATTACGCGACAACAATTGCCGTAGTTATCTGTGCATTTGAAATTATATTGGGGGTATGGTTATTACTAGGTTTTTACAAACGTTTAGTCGCGTGGGGCCTTTTGCTCCTGATTATCTTCTTTACTTTCCTAACCTTTTACTCGGCATTTTTTGAAGTCGTAACTTCATGTGGATGTTTTGGTGATGCCATTCCATTGACTCCTTGGCAATCATTTGGTAAGGATCTTGTATTACTCGTGCTCATCCTGATTATTTTCATATACCGCAACCAGATCAACCCACTTATAAAAAATTCGTTTAGCCGTGGACTTTTGGCTACAGTAACAGCTGTTATATCTTTTGGAATTGGCATTTATACCGTCAACTACCTGCCATTTATTGATTTTTTACCCTATAAAGTTGGCAACAATATACCAGCATTGATGGTATTGCCAAAAGGGAAAGAGGGCGATGTTTATGAACAGATCTACAACATGAAAAATGTGAAGACTGGGGAAACAAAAAAAATCACAGATAAAATCTATATGTCTGAGAAGGTTTGGGAAGATACAAATTGGGAAATTATAGGCGAACCAGAAAGCAGGTTAATAAAAAAAGGTTATCAAATACCTATTCCAGATTTGTTGATTACAGATGCCGAAGGTAACGATCATACTCAAGAAATTATCAACAATCCGTATTACAATTTAATAATCGTAGCAAAAGATTTATCAAAATCCAATATAGATGCTATTGAGAAGATAAATAAGATCGCGACAACACTAACAGAGAGCTATAATCTGAGAATTGTGTTATTAACTGCAAGTTCGTCTGAAGAATCGGATTATTTAAGTGATAAATTGCATTTGATTTCAGAGGTATTCTATGCCGATCTTATTCCTCTTAAAAGTATGGTACGTGCCAATCCTGGGATTCTACTGTTGAAATCAGGAACAGTAATTAATAAATGGCATTACAACTCTTTTCCTGAAGCAAAAGAGATCGAAGATCAATATTTAAGTTTAGATAAATAATAATAAGTATGCCTAAACCTATATTTTTAATTGGCTACATGGGCAGTGGGAAGACCACGTTAGCCAAGAAACTAGCAAATAAATTAGCATTACCTTTCATTGATACAGACGATGAAATCGTCAAAGAGGTTGGGATGTCAATTACAGAGTATTTTCAACAACACGGTGAGGAGAAATTCAGAGCATTAGAACGGTTACAGTTACAAAAAACAGCAAATCAAGAAGTAATTGTTTCTACAGGTGGCGGCTCTCCTTGTTTTTTTGACAATATGCAATGGATGAATGAAAATGGTATTTCTGTTTACTTACAGATGTCTACTAAATCATTATTTGACCGCTTATCTCAATCAAAACCGAATAAAAGACCTATTTTAATTGGAAAAACAGAGCAAGAATTATTTGATTTTATTGACGAAAAACTGATAGAGAGAGAACCTTTTTACCGTCAGGCACATTTGGTTATTGATCATATGAACACATCTGTAGAGGAGCTTATCGTATTATTACAAAAACAGCTATAACATCCTTTTCATATGATTAGCAAAATAAAATGCTTTCTTTTTATTGTTTTTATTCCTGTTTTCTTTGTTTCTTGTTTTAGAAATAGTACTTCAACGGACGTATTAGTAAACAATAAAAACCTGAATTTAAAAACAGTAGAAGAGCTTTATCAATTTTTAACATATGATGAAAATCGGTATCCGCTTATCAGCCTTCATCGCGGGGGACCTACAACAGGCTATCCTGAAAATGCAATTGAGACTTTTGCATTTAATGCCAGTTATAGACCTATCATTGTAGAATGTGATGTGCGCTTAACGAAAGACTCTGTTTTGGTACTGATGCACGACAACACCTTGGATAGAACTTCCAATGGTTCTGGTCAAGTTGAATCAAGCACACTTCAAGAGTTAAAGAATTTGAGACTAAAAGATTCGAATGCTAAATTAACGCCTTACCGAATTCCGACTTTAGAAGAAGCCTTAGCTTGGGGTAAAGGAAAAGTTGTTTTCACATTGGATGTGAAACAAGAAGTTCCTTATGATTTAGTGATTCGGGCTATTCGTAATCAAAAAGCAGAAAGTAATGCTGTAATCATTACTTACTCGGCAAGTCAAGCTTCAATTGTTCATAATTTAGCCTCAGATTTAATGTTATCAGCACCTATAAAAAATGCCACTGATTTGCGACGTCTAAATGACCGGGATATCCCTGATAATAGAATTGTTGCTTTCATTGGAACTAGAGAAGCTGACAAAAGCTTGATCAATGAGCTTCATAATCATGGCATTATGTGTATCTTAGGCACACTGGGTAACTTAGATAAACAAGCGAAACAAAAAGGAGATCAATTGTATGCCAAATTTATTGAAAATGGGGCAGATATCTTAAGTACAGACCGACCTCTTGAAGCTGGTCGGGTCTTAGATTTTTATATCAAAAAAAGAAACATTACATCCAAGTTTATTCAATAAACCTGCTAACGATACATCCGGATTAAAAAGATCTTTTCTTATTAGGAGTAAGAAAAAGCAATGATTTATCATACTTTTGCTTTTGATTAAAACGAGTTTCATAAAACAAAATAGGCATCTGTAGATGCCTATTTTGTTTTATCGGATTATTTCTTCATTGTACCCTGATCACGTAATCGGACATGCCAGCTAAAGGCTTCTTCTAGGATATGTGGAGTATGTCCTCCTCGGTCACAAGCTCGGTCATAGTAGTCTTGTAGTTGTTCCTTATAATCAGGATGTACACAATTCTCAATGATTACTTTTGCACGTTCCCGAGGTGCTAGACCTCTTAGATCAGCTAAACCAATATCAGTTACCAAGATGTCTACATCATGCTCGGTGTGGTCCACATGAGATACCATGGGCAATACATGGGAGATACGATCCTCTTTTGAAGCTGCTTGAGTCACGAAAATACTTAAGTATGCATTTCTAGCAAAATCTCCTGATCCTCCAATACCATTCATAATATTGGTACCAGAAGTATGCGTAGAGTTCACATTGCCATAAATGTCAAATTCAATCGCTGTATTAATTGCGATAATACCTAGACGACGAATTAATCCTGGAGTATTTGAGATATTCTGTGGTCTTAAAACCATTTTATCTCTGTATTTATCCAAGTTTGCAAATACACGATCATAGCATGCTTTGGAAACAGTGATAGAAGAAGCCGAAGCAAAATCTATTTTCCCTGCATCAATCAGATCAAAAGTACTATCCTGCAATACCTCTGAAAACATAGTCAGATTACGGAAGTTGCTATTTTTAAAACCCGTCAAAACAGCATTGGCAACTTTACCAATGCCAGCTTGTAAAGGCAATAGGTTTTCTGATAAATGTCCCATTGCGACCTCTTTTTCAAAGAAGCTTAGAATATGGCTCGCAATAGCCGTTGTCTTATCATCTGGTTCTGCAATATCTGCCGGACTATCTTCAATGTTGGTAAAGACTATTCCAACGACTTTAGCTGGATCTAAAGCGATCGTTTTTCTTCCGATTTTATTTTCAGGAGCAACAATAGGTATTACATTTCTTCTGGGATAATCTTCTGCCTGATAAATATCATGAATACCGCGAATAGCCATTGGAACTGCTGTATTTACTTCCAGTATTACTTGTTTCGCCAAAGCAGCAAAAGTCGCTGAATTTCCAACAGATGTAGTTGGAATAAAACTACCATCAGCCTCTATTGCTGTCACTTCTAAAACGGCAATATCAACAGCTGCCAAATTTTTATTATGTAATAATTCGGCTGTTTCACTTAAATGTTGGTCTATAAATAAAACCTCACCAGCATTAATCTTCCCTCTTAATATACGATCAACTTGAAAGGGCATACGCTTAGCCAAAACACCTGCTTCAGCCAATTTACCATCTGTACCGTGTCCTAAGGACGCACCTGTAATCAATGTTATTTTTAAAGGATCTGTCTTAGCACGTTCTGCCAATGCTGGCAAAACAACCTTACTATCGCCTGCTTTTGTGAATCCACTTGAGCCAACGACCATACCATTTTTAAATAGCTGTGCAGCTTGCTCTGCTGTAATTACTTTATCATGTAAACTTTCCAGTTTAATTCTATCGTACGACATATACTTTTAACTTATTTCTTCAATTTACTAATATTCTCACACTAGATATATTTATTTAGTTGTTTGAATATTAGCATAAACAATATTAGGTTATTTTTTTTGCTCCAACTTATTGCAATTCGTCACAAAATTATCCAATAAAGACGATACATTTGTAATGGGTTATAAATCAGAAATTAACATTTAAAATTACACAGATTGATCAGATTAACAATTAGAATTTAAAAAATTAATCAACTAATAATCAAACAATTACAATTAATAAAAAGTATTAAAATGTAATACACACTTACTTACAAGGTTAAAACAGTAAGTAATAGAGGTGAGTAACGACTTACATTCGTGAAGAAATACATCGCTATTGCATAAAAATTTTAACTTTGTAACGGAAACTGCAAAGAACATGAATAAAAAAAGCACTATAATTGATCCAAAATATGTCAATCGTTATTATGTAACAGAGGTTGACTCTTTTGAGGATAGTATCTACTGTCATCATGCGATTATTGGTGAAAACTTTATCCCTGAGCACGTTCACAATAAGGATCAATTTCTATATACAGAAGGTGGTGTTGTTTTTTTAAAAACGGCAGAAAAGTCTTATTTTCTTCCAGCTAGACATTATATATGGATCCCAGCGGGAGTTCGACATAGCATACATCCTAGCACACCTCAGGTGGTGATGCGTAATCTCTATTTCCCGAAATACGAAACAGATCAAGAGTTCTATAAAAAAGTAAACATCTATCCTGTTCATGATCTATTAAATGAATTGATCATGTTTACAAATCGTTGGAATGGAAATATCTTTCCTGTAGAAGAACCTAAATATTCTTTAGCAAAAGCTTTTAAACTCTTGCTACCAGAAATCTCTCAGCATGAACTTCCATTGGCCTTACCTTATCCAAATAATCAGAAACTAAAGGATATTGTGACCTATTTGGAAAGTCGTATTGAGGAAAATGTCAGTTTCAAAGTCCTCTCTCAAAAATTCAACATTAGTGAACGTACTTTAGCAAGACTCTTTCAAAAAGAATTGAATATGTCTTTTATTCAATACTATACCATACTCAGAATGTTAACAGCGCTAAAACTTCTTTTAGATGAAAAGTTGAGTGTTAACGAGGTTGCACTAAAAGTAGGCTATAGCAGTTTGCCAACCTTTAGCAATACATTCAATAAAGTTATTGGAGTAAGACCTAGCGAATATGTTAAACAAAAAGAATTGTTAATCTAATTTTTTTAAGTATTTTAGGTCGCGGATACCTAAAATCTTAATAATGAATTATAAAAAACTATTTTTTGGTTTGGCGGGAATTGCACTATGCGTTTTTGTTAATGCTTCATCTCTCCACAAAAAACCAAAAGCCATTCAATTATTCAACGGGAAGGATATTAAAAATTGGACTCCCAAAATTAGTAAACACAACGTTGGTGAAAACTATGCGAATACTTTTCGTGTAGAAGATGGTTTATTAAAAGTAAGATACGATGGCTATGATCAATTTGATCAACAATATGGTCACTTATTCTACAACAAAGAGTTTTCTGCTTATATATTACGTGTTCAATACCGTTTCGTAGGCGATCAAGCGAATGGAGGAGAAGGTTGGGCATGGCGTAACAGCGGCGCTATGTTACATGGTCAGGATCCTAAAACCATGCTTAAGGATCAAGACTTTCCGATTTCGATTGAAGGCCAATTGTTAGGTGGTGATGGAAAAAATGAACGCACCACAAGTAACTTATGTACACCGGGAACCAATGTGGTTATCAAAGGAAAATTATTTACTCCTCACTGTCTCAGTTCTACATCAAAAACATATCATGGGGATCAATGGGTAACAGCAGATTTTCTAGTTTTAGGAGATTCTATTATTCAACATTTCGTAAACGGAGATTTGGTGTTGGAATATGAAAAACCGCAATATGGGGGCGGTAATGTGAGCAACTTCGACCCTAAACAAAAGAAAGATGGTCAATTAATCAGTAAAGGAAGTATTTCATTACAAAGTGAGAGCCACCCTATAGATTTCAAAAAGGTTGAATTATATGATCTAGCACCTTATATGAAAAATCCAGAGAAACTAAAAAAGGTTATCGCAGAAGTAATGAAAAAATAGAAAGGAAGTGCATAAAAAAAGTGTCGAAATCTCGACACTTTTTATTTACATTCATTCGCTTGGAAAAGAGAAAATCCAGGTAAAGTACAAACATAAAGAAAAGGGATACAGAGAACTGTATCCCTTTAAATTTTATACTAAAAAGCTTAAACTAATCCGTTAACAAACTTAGTTAACTTAGATTTGTTGTTAGAAGCTTTTTTCTTGTGGATAACATTTTTCTTAGCCAAACGATCAAGCATAGAAATTACACGAGGCAATAAAGTTTTAGCTTCTTCTGCTGAAGCAGTAGTGCGTAATTTTTTAATTGCGTTACGAGTAGTTTTTGCTTGGTAACGGTTTCTTAAACGCTTTGTAGCGTTTGCTCTAATTCTTTTGATCGCTGATTTATGATTTGCCATTTTTTTAGCTAATTTTTATTCGTTCTTTACTTAAAATTCGGAATGCAAAAATAACATCTTATTTCTAATATTCAAAATCTATTTTAAAGTTTTCTATACTTATCTTTGCATCATGCAAAAATTATCAATGGATCAGCTGCAACGTGCTGATGTTGAAACGTTCAAAAATCAAGAGAAAACTGCTATCACGTTAGTGCTAGATAATGTGAGGAGTATGCATAATGTCGGATCAGCTTTTAGGACAGCTGATGGGTTTGCTATAGAAAAAATATTTTTATGTGGCATCACCGCAACTCCTCCTCATCGCGAGATTGAAAAAACTGCACTTGGCGCTACCCAGTCTATTCCATGGGAGCATGTTCAAGAAACAACAAAAGCTGTTAACCTATTAAAAGAACAAGGATACACCATTATTGCGATTGAACAAGCGGAAAATAGTATCATGCTACAAGAGTTTACCCCATTAAAAGAAGCTAAATATGCTTTAATATTTGGCAATGAAGTAAATGGTGTAGACGAAGAGGTGATGGAACACATCGACCATTGTATCGAAATTCCTCAATTTGGAACCAAACATTCTTTTAATGTTTCTGTCACAATTGGCATTGTATCTTGGGATTTTATTCAAAAAAGCAAGTTTTGCTAATTTTTTATCAATTATGGTCATATAAGTATTCATATTACTTCCTATTTTCAATGCAAAATAGTAGATTTGTGATGCAAAATTTTAAGAAGAAATGAGTGTATTAGTTAATAAAGATTCAAAAGTAGTTGTTCAAGGTTTCACTGGAACAGAAGGTACTTATCATGCTAGTCAAATGATTGAGTACGGAACAAACGTAGTTGGTGGTGTTACACCAGGAAAAGGTGGTCAAACACATTTAGATCGTCCCGTATTCAATACTGTAAAAGATGCTGTAGAAAAAGCTGGTGCTAACGTTTCTATTATTTTCGTACCTCCTGCATTTGCAGCTGATGCGATTATGGAAGCTGCTGAGGCAGGTATCGGTGTTATTGTTTGTATTACTGAAGGTATCCCTACTAAAGATATGATTCAAGTAAAATCTTACTTGAGCGACAAAAAATCTCGTTTAATCGGACCTAACTGTCCAGGTGTCATCACTGCTGATGAAGCAAAAATCGGTATCATGCCAGGTTTTATCTTCAAAAAAGGTACAGTTGGTGTTGTTTCTAAATCAGGTACATTAACATATGAGGCTGTTGATCAAACTGTGAAAGCTGGTCTTGGTATCACAACTGCTATTGGTATTGGTGGTGATCCGATCATTGGTACGACAACAAAAGAAGCTGTAGAACTATTAATGAACGATCCCGAAACTGAAGCTATCATTATGATCGGTGAGATCGGTGGTGGTATGGAAGCTGAAGCTGCTCATTGGATTAAAGAACATGGAACTAAACCAGTGGTTGGTTTCATCGCTGGTCAAACAGCGCCTCCAGGACGTCGTATGGGACATGCTGGTGCTATTGTTGGTGGAGCTGATGATACTGCAGCTGCTAAGATGAAAATCATGGCTGAGTGCGGTATTCGTGTAGTAGAATCTCCTGCAGAAATCGGAAAAGCAATCGCTGAAGAATTAGCTAAGAAAAAATAAGCGTAAGCTTTATAAATAAAAAAGAGGTTGCATGTACTACATGCAACCTCTTTTTTTAGGACGAACTATTCGTTTTTAAATAGACAACAAGACAATCAGCTAATTTTCAACTAATGTATTGCTCTTTGATTTATCATTTTTGTTCTCATAATATTCAATCATTCTGGACAATTCATTTAGATCCAAATCAGCTTTAATGTCGACAAATACATAGTCTTCCTCATCTGCTATTCCAAGAAGTATACGCTTGACATGATCTTTTTTCATTTCTGTATTAATAGTGATTTTGGAACCATCACTATATAAACTCATCATCTCTTCGAAATTATTCTTTTTTAAATAGGTATTAAACTTCTTCATTAGGTTTCCCTTCCCTTCTCCAGAAATGGTCATGATCTTCAACTTCTTAATCTTCCGAAAAGCTAATGCTGCGATTGCATCATCTTCATTCAGTTCTTTAATCTTGCCCTTGAGAAATGCTTTTGTTAAAAACATGGGTACTCTTATCGAGGCAACTTCTGTATCATTCGTTAGATCCTCCTTATTTACGAAAGACATATTCGGGCTGGTTTTTACAAAACAACTTTGCAATGTTAAACAAAAGAATAAAAGTACTCCTATGATTATTGATTGTCTCATGTTCAACTTATTTAGTATTCACTAATTTATTAACATCATCATAGCTGACCTTGCCATCGAGGATCATAAAAATTGTACTTCCTTCAGATTGAATACTGAGCAATAAATTTTTGATAACATCTGTTGCCGTATCTTCCGCCAAAAATTTAATTTTATTACCTTCCGAATTTATGGTAATCAATTCTTCGTACTTCAATTTATCAATAGCTTTTGCAACATCCGATTGTACGGTTGGATTAGCTTCTTCTAAAATCAACATTTTGATTGCATTAATCTTAGAAAGTAAAGGCTTAATACTATTTACTTCACTATCGGACAGTTTCATCTTGTTCAACATGCTAAACATAGGTTTTCCGATTTTAATTGAAGTCACACCTTTTCCTTCTTTATATTGCTCAAAAATTTCATCTAATCTTGAGATTTGAGCCTGTGCTAAACTGGAGCACAATAGCGCGATTACTAATAATACCGTTTTCATAATTTCTATAATTCAATATTTAAACATTTTATATTTTCTACTTCTTTCATACCTTTCTTTAAATTCAATGAAGCAAATTGCAAAGCTTCTTCAGTAATCTGTAAAGCTTCTGCCTCATTGGTAATCTTCACACCATTCACTTCCACATAAAACTCTTGTGGAGTTACTTGATTTTCGGATTCAGGTACCAAAACAGGTGCATGCTTTTTAGGAACATGTTTCTTGAATTGAGCTAGCCGATGTGATACCTTTTCTGTATTTTCTTTCGTATCTAATACAGGTTTAACTGTAACTACATCATCTTTCAGCACTTCTTTTAAAGGTTTTGTTTGACTTATTCTCTCATGTTCTGTACTTGTGTTTTTGTTATTGGGAAAATACCAAACACCAAGACAGATCAATAATACTGCAGCCGCAATTGAAGAAAGAATCTTCCATAAATTCCGTTTAGGCAATTGATGTATAACAATCTTTTCTTCAGCAGTCGCTAAAAACTGTTCGAAATCAAGATTCATCTCCTCTCCTCCTTGCTCACCCAGTACTGAAAAATACGCATCTTCACGATGTTCTTTGAGCAGTTTTTCTTCAGCCAGAGATGTTTCTCCAGCTAGATACTTAGCCTTTAATTGCTCTAATTCTTCTTTCTTCATAATCAAAAACTTTTGTCAAATTAGCTTTTACGACATTCCGTGCTCGTGACAAATTCACGCGTACAGCATTTTCATCTATTCCAACCAATGTGACGATATCTGCAATTTCGTATTCTTCGATATCTCGCAAATACATGACTAACCGTTGCTTTTCAGGAAGACGATCAACCATCTTCAAGATTAGCTCTCGCGTCAAAGCTGGATACTTTTCTTGTTGCATGTCTTGATCAAGTTGTCCCATATACTTAGCCTTAACTCCTTCACGATTTAATCGATTCAGAGCAAAGTTTTTAGTCATGCGCATGGCATAAGCCTCCACATTTGACACTTTCAACAATTCAACCCTCGATTCCCACAATTTCAATAAAACTTCCTGAACCAAATCAAATGCATCATCTTGATCGAGCAAAAACCTATTCGCAAAACGAAATAATCGATCCTTAAGGATGAATACTGTCGTTTTAAAGGTTTCTTGGTTCATAAATTTTAATCGCTTTATATAGAAGACAAACTAGGCAGTAGAAATATTACATGCTTTTTAAAAAAAATATAATTGGTATTATAATGTATAAAAAAACCGAAGCTACAAGCCTCGGTTTATCATGCTATTCATCAGCTGATGGCCCATATAATCCCGGTACAGGTATATTTAACAAGCGCAAATAAACGGTCAACTGACCTCTATGGTGAATGAGGTGATTTGTAATGACAAATCGTATAGCACCTGCTTTAGGTAATCTTACAATTTCCCAATCACCTGCTCTCAATACCCATTCTTTTAACCAATCTTCTTCAGGTAGTTGATCAATGGTCTGTTTATTCACAATTAAGCCTTTTTTCAGAATATCTTTCAACTCCTCAACAGAATTGATTTTCAAAGGTTGGTAATCTGTTTTAAAATCAAAAACATCTTTTGGAATAGCTTTAGAAACCCAACTGTGTAATTCAACAACATGAGCGGCCAATTCGCCTAAACTCATTGATTTTTCATGTGGTCGCCAATCCAAATGATCATCTGTAATGCGATCTAAAATACGTGCAGTATTGTTTGTCTCTTTTTCTAACTCAATTAGAAAACTTTTTTTAATACTCATAACCTTATCTTAAATAAAAAAATGATTTGCTTAAACTACCCTAAAAATAATACTAATACTCGAAACCTTCATGAAGATCATGTAAAATCCAATGCTTACTTTTAATATTTTTTTGTTCACTTTTTAATAATTGAATGAAATCTTGAATCCCCACTTCTTCATTACCATTGGCATGAATCAAAACAATGCTCCCATCCTTCACATGTTGTCCTTTTGCCAACCAAGCATCAGATCCAACGGGTATCAGTCCAAAACCCAATACTTCTTCAATAATTTTTTTACTTGAAACAAGACCAGGAAATCTAAAAAATACAGATGGAACTATTCCCTTTTTAAGCATTAACATTTCATTTGCTAAAATTTCATTGGTCACATCAGTACCTTCGGCTAATAAAAAATTATGATTCAAAGGATCTTTATTCACCTTATGATTATACGTATGATTGATCCAGGTTATAGTTAACAATCCTTTATTCTTCTGATCTAGCAACCAATGCAAATCTGCTTCATGGTTCAATATCCATTTTCCAGAAAGTGAAATAGCAACGGGGAGCGAACTTTCAACACCTTTAAACGCTGAAAATAAAGACTCAAAAACAACTTTGTCTAGAGGTTTATGTGATGGACATAAATCAATTGTCAAATTGATTCCCATTTCTTTAGGAAAAGCAAAATCGATCCCAGCATCTTGAAGAACACCCTCATTATTACGAACACGTTTAAAACTTTTTGAATAAACGGATGGAGAAAAATAACCAATTTTCTGAATATTACTTACAGCTACGATTTTGCAATCCGTACTTTTCATTACGTATGTATCCAAGGTGTTTGGATTCACGGATAAAACATAGTCTTGTCCATCATTACGAAAACTTCTAATACCGATATATTGCTGTCCTTTATAAGAAAGAGCTGTAAAATGTACCTGATAATTCACAATATGTTCATAACATTGTGAATAAATAGCACCTGGTTTAATAAGCATGAATAAAATAATTAAACCAATATACTTAAATATAGAATTGAGCCATTTTTGTTCCATCGAAAATTATATCAATAAGTCCAAGTACTATAATAAGATAGATTGGTTATATTATAAGGATTCATAATAGCAGCATGTGCAGCCTCCTTCGCAATTTTACTCTCTACATAACTTATAGTAAGAGGAACAAAAGTATTTCGTTTCACATTTTCCTTAAATAGAGCCTCATACCATGTACAAGCGGCAATAAATCGACCATAATTTAAATTAAGATGATAGCCATCACGTGTGAAATGATCTCCTATATAGGTTGTTCTTGCATTTTGTATTGCCGTGCCAACAGGTACGAGTATGGAGAAATCACCCCAATCATAGACTCTTTCAGATGTGGATACAATAGCTTGATACATATTTTTTTGATTCCGTTCATATAGACTGAAACCAGCATGATCAGCATCATGTTGATAAGCCCATGTTTGATGCAAAATATACTTTGTTTCTGGATATTTTACATGTTGCGTTATATAGGCATAGAGAAGGGGTAAATCTTTTGAATAAGTTTCATATTTTCCTGAAAGAGGGCTCGCTTGTTGAAAGCTAATATAATCCCATGGTTCGTCGAGTAAAGCTGTCGAGATTTTCACCTTATCTATCACTTGCTTCACTCCGATCTCATTTATTTTCCGATAGCTATAAGAACTACTATCTCCCAAAGCATTTTTAACGTGTAGCTCAAGTGGAGCACCTCCTATATATAGGTTACCAATAACTATTTTCTTCCCCCTAGCATTCGCTAACTCGTATAAATTATTTTCTAGCGCATCTTCTGAAAAACTATTTCCTATAGCCAGTATACGTATAACCCCATCGTCTAATGCATTATTCATGGGTTGTGCAGACAATCTTGATAAAAAAATAAGACAAAAAAGAAAAATGATAAAAGGAATTTTACAGTTATTCATATACGTGGACTTTCAACAGTTAATCTCTAAATTAAAAAATATCTTTCAATTTGAACACAAAAAAAGCCTCCTCAATGAGGAAGCTTTAAAAAAAACCAACCTATAACCTTAAATCTTATCTTTAATTTTCAACACAGATAATGCGCCCAATAGCATAAAAATACCTGCTAATAAAATCCCATAAATAGAATGGCTGTGGAAAAACAACTTGATGATATATCCCCCAAAGAAACCACAAACAATTTGAGGAAACGTAATAAAGAAATTAAAAATACCCATATAAACACCCATTTTCTTTGCAGGTAGACTATCACTAAGAATAGCATAAGGCATAGCCAAGATACTTCCCCAAGCCAGACCTATCCCAATCATGGGGATAATTAAAAGATTCGGATCTTTAATGATAAACATAGAGATCAACGCGATACCTCCCATAGTCAATGAGAACGCATGCGTCTGTTTACGTCCATATCTATTTGCAATTTTAGCTAAAAATAAAGCATACACCGCTGAGACAGCATTATAAATACCAAACAACACACCAACCCAATTTGCCGCGTCCATATATAATTTAGACTTTTCACCATCTTTTAAATAAAAGATATGTTCTGCTATAGCAGGTGTTGTATAGACCCACATCATAAAGAGTGCAAACCAAGAAAAAAACTGTACCAATCCTAATTGCTTCATGGTCTTTGGCATCAATTTAAAATCTTCCAGAATTGTCAGTAGACCTGAGCGATGCTTAGTCGTTTCGACTTCTAATGCTGCATCTTCAAAAGAAGCAATTTCTTCAGGAGTATATTCCTTTGTCGTAAAAATTGTCCATAAAATCGAGGTCAACAATAAAGCTGCTCCACAATAAAAAGAATAAATGACGTTCTGAGGAATTACCCCTTCAGCAGCTGTCCCTTCCACTCCAAAATAATTGGTCAGCACATAAGGTAACCAAGAACCTATAACAGCACCAAATCCAATAATAAAAGTTTGAATCGAGAACCCAAGACTTCGTTGCGAACTGGGTAGATTATCTGCTACTAAAGCTCTAAATGGCTCCATGGTAACATTGATCGAAGCATCCATGATGGTCAACATACCTGCACCTATCAATAAGGGGGGTAATATTGCTGTGAATAATGCCGCATTAGGCATAAGTATCAATGCTATTGCTGTTAAAATGGCTCCAACCAAAAAATAAGGTTTTCTTCGTCCAATTCTATTCCATGTTCGATCACTATAATGTCCAATAATCGGTTGTACGATCATCCCGGTAATGGGTGCTGCTAACCAAAAAAGTGATAAATGTTCAACATCAGCTCCAAAAGTTTGGAGAATACGTGATGCGTTTCCATTTTGAAGAGCAAATCCCGTTTGAATTCCCAAAAAACCTATACTCATATTAATGATCTGAGCAGTAGACATTTTTGCTTTATGCAGTTTCGAAGTCATAATTTTTTATTGCTTAGATGGTTGTAAGCGGTTCAACCAAGATTGATTCTCCATTAAAAATAACATTAATTTCCTGATCAGACTTGTTGACCAGTTCAAAATCATCCTGTTTTACTTTCACAAATAATTTCACTCCCCTGAACTGCACATGAAAAGCATAGCTATCCCAGGTTTTGGGAATAAAAGTCTGAAAACTTAATGTACCATCTTTCACCCGCATGCCCGCAAAACCCTCTACGATCGACATCCAGGTTCCGGCCATCGATGTGATATGCAGACCGTCTTCTGTATCGTTATTATAGTCGTCCAAGTCTAACCGGGCCGTTCTGAGGTAAAACTCATAAGCTTTGGCCTCGTTGCCCAGTTTCGAAGCTAAAATAGCATGTACACAGGGAGAAAGTGAGCTTTCATGAACAGTTCGGGGTTCATAAAAATCATAGTTCCTTCTGATGGTATCCAGGTCATACTCATCCTCGAAAAAATACAGCCCCTGCAGTACATCCGCCTGTTTAATAAAACATGACCTTAAAATACGGTCCCAGCTCCACTTTTGATTGATCGGACGTTCCGTATCAGGTAAATCGGAAACCAGCACCTGTTCTTTATCCAGATAACCATCTTGTTGCAGGAAGATCCCAAGATCATCGTCAACCGGATAATAGAAGTGATCAATAATATGCTGCCACAGCACGGCTTCCTCTTCCTTAAAAGCTATTTTTTCAACTATGGAAGTTAATTTAGTATGGACACTGTTTTTTAAAGTATGTATGGATTCCAGTGTATATTTGAGACACCATGCTGCGATGGTATTGGTATACCAGTTATTGTTGACATTATTTTCATATTCATTGGGACCTGTAACCCCCAACATGACATATTTTTCCTTTTCTGTACTCCAGTTCACCCGCTGTGCCCAAAAACGACTGATAGCAACCAGCACCTCAAGTCCATAATCTTCTATGTAGGACCAGTCGCCTGTATAGCGCTGATAATTATAGATGGCAAAAGCAATTGCCCCATTTCGGTGGATCTCCTCAAAGGTGATCTCCCATTCATTATGGCATTCCTCTCCGTTCATCGTTACCATGGGATACAAAGCAGCCCCATTTGAAAAACCAAGCTTTGCCGCATTTTCAATCGCTTTATCCAGATGCTGATAACGGTATAACAATAAATTACGGGCAACATCTGCAGGCTGTGTAGCCAGATAAAAAGGAACACAGTATGCTTCGGTATCCCAATAGGTCACCCCCCCGTACTTTTCTCCTGTAAAACCTTTCGGGCCAATATTAAGACGGGAGTCTTCTCCTGTATAGGTCTGGTATAACTGAAATATATTGAATCGGATCGCTTGCTGGGCAGCAACATCGGCAGCGATCTCAATATCACTTTCATTCCAGAAACTCTCCCAGGACGATGCCTGTTTATCTTTTATTTCATCGAATGATAAAGAAGTGATATGTGCAACATTGGCTTTTCCGGCCTGCTCCAGTTCACCCTCGATATGATTTTGGGAGGTTACCATCGAAACACGTTTTTCAACAGCGAAGACATCCTGATGTACCAATGAAACTTCTACAGCTTCGGAAACACGTGCTCCCTGTTCTTTGGAGAATTTCGATTCAAGGGCTGTATCATTAACGGTAAACCTATTGATCAGATCAGCCCGGACAATGAAATCTGTTTTCTTTGTTTTCATCGTCACAGACAGTTGTGAATCTGTGCTGCTTGATATAAAATTCCAGAAATGTTCATCATAGTTACTGTCCCGATTGACCACATCACCTTCCAGATAGGACACTACCTGTAAAGATGCCTTCTCCTGATTAAGCACCTGAATAGTATATCTCAAGGAAGCTGTTTCGGACAGGAAAAGATGGAATACCCTTGTACTTTCGATACGGACTTCTGTTCCATTTTGAAGTTTTGCTTCAAAAGATCTTGTCAGCAGTCCATGCTTCATATCCAGCCTGCGCTGAAAATTACGTACCTCGCATGTTGCCAGATCCAACAGTTCGCCGTTTACTGTTATATGGAGTCCGATCCAGTTGATCGAGTTGATGACCTTTGCAAAGTATTCAGGGTAACCGTTCTTCCACCAGCCTACCCGAGTTTTGTCAGGATAATAAACCCCGGCTAAATATGATCCTGAAAGGGATTTTCCGCTATAATCTTCCTCAAAATTTGCACGCTGTCCCATTCTTCCGTTTCCAATGGAAAAGATACTTTCTGAAACTTCATTATATGCTGGCTCAAACCCCTCTTCTATGATATTCCACTCATTGTGGACGATGTAATTCTTCATTGCAAAATCAATTTATTAATTCAAAACTTCCTTCAGACTACTGATCGATAGGTCGGTTCCCTGTAAACCGGAACCAATACCGATCACTTTCATTCCTGCAGCTCTTGCGGCATCTACCCCAGCCTGTGCATCTTCAAACACCAGACATTCTTCTGGAAGCAGTTGCAGTTCACTCGCGGCTTTTAAAAAAACCTCGGGATCTGGTTTTGACAGGGTCACCACATTGCCATCCACAATAACATCAAAAAAAGAAAAAATTCCTGTTTTCTCAAGGATAAGTGGTGCATTCTTACTTGCCGATCCCAATGCGATCGGATAACCCTTTTGTTTTAACCAGTGCAGCAGTTCCATTGATCCTGGCAAAACCTCACCTACTTTCATCTGGAGAACTAAATCTAAATACCAGCTGTTTTTACGTTCTGCCATATCTTTTTTTTCGCTTTCTGAGGCTTCTGCACCTGCCCAATTCAAGATCTTCTCCAAGGAAGCGATTCGGCTGACTCCTTTTAACTGTTCGTTCTCAATCTCTGTAAATTCAAAACCCAGTTCCTGGGCAAGCCTTTTCCAGGCTTGAAAATGGAATACCGCAGTATCTACCAGCACACCGTCCAAATCAAAAATTACCCCCTTTATTTCTCCCAAAAGATTTATTGCGTTTTTCATTTCTTTATTTTTTTAGTTCAAACACGAGTGTTTGATGAGGTTTTAATGTTATTTCTAATGGTATATCTTGCTCTACATCTGTCAGGATATTTTTCATTCGTTTTGCTCCTTTTAGACTTTCCTGATATCGTGGTAAAGACAGCGTAATCTCCTTGGCATTACAATTCATAAAAACCGAGACAACTTGAGTTTCATTGGATCTGAAATAGACATATACATTATTCTCCGGAACATAATGTTGTGTCGTTCCATATTGCAGTACTGTATTATTCTTACGATAATTTGCTAACTTTTTAACATGATTGAATAGCTCATTTTCCGAATCAGATCTACCTACTGTACTAAATTTATTTACAGTATCACCTTCAAATCCCCCTTTAAAATCTTCTCGAAGTAAGCCATCTGGTTTATTGAAATTTTTCATTAACACCTCGGCGCCATAATACATTTGAGGAATCCCACGGGATGTCAAGAGCCAAGAAAAAGCCGATTTATACTTTTCTAAATTTTCCTCCACTACAGAGAAAAAGCGATCTTTATCATGATTATCTAAAAAGATGACGTTCGCCAATGGATTAGGATACTGATAATCTGATCCTAGAGTAGCATACAATCTATTTGCTTGTTCATTATTCAGAGCATCTCCTATAGCATAATTTAATTGAAAATCAGTGACACCGTCAAGTTTCGTATCGATCGATTGACCAACACGCTGTCCACCTAAGAAATAGGCCTGATTAGGAACAGACTGTACCCATGTTTCACCAAAGAAGGAGAAGTTTGGATATTCATTCTTGATAGCGGTTGTCCATTTCGCCATGAAAGCCAAATCATTGTAAGGATAGGTGTCAATACGAAAACCATCAATCCCAGCATATTCAATCCACCAAATATGACTTTGAAGAATATATTTTTGAACATATTCATTCTGTTGATTCATATCAGGCATTGTTTCCACAAACCAACCCTTTTCCATTTTTTCACGGTCAACAGTCGCAGCATAAGGATCAAAAATAGTTTGATCCCTATAAGTAGTTTGTGTAAAACTTGGCCATTCATGCAACCAATCTTTAAACGGTTTATCTATGACAGTCCAATGATACAATCCCACATGATTTGGTACAACATCATGTACCAATTTCATTTTTCGTTTGTGCAGCTCTTCTCCAAGTTTACGATAAGTTTCATTTGTTCCAAATCGAGGATCGACCTGATAATTTTCTGTATTTGCATATCCATGATAGGAAGCTTGTGGCATATCATTCGTCAATACAGGTGTCAACCAAACAGATGTAACACCTAGATCGTTTAAATAATCCAGATGTTGAATAATACCTTCAAGGTCACCCCCATGTCGTGCATACATGGAATCGCGATCTACATTCATTTCCCTTAAACCTTTTACCTGGTCATTCTTTTTATTTCCATTCGCAAAACGATCTGGCATGATGAGGTAAATCAGATCTTCGGCATGAACACCTTGTGCTTTAACAGCAGATGCATCTCTATTTTTCAATTCATAATTATACCGTCCAACAAGTTTGTTATTTACATAAAACTCAATGGGGTAAAAACCTGCAGTTGCATCGGCTTCAATTGCTACATCAAGAAATAAATAATTAGAATTTTCAACTGTGTGCGTTTTTAAGAGTGTTAAGCCCTCTTTTTGAATTTTAACGGTACTTTTTCCGAGATTCTTACCATAGATAATTAATTGCACATTGGAAGTTTTCATTCCCACCCACCAATTCATCGGTTCAACCCTTTGAATAGAAAAATTATCCTGACAAAAAGCATAAGAAAGCTGAAGTAGTATAAAAACACTACTTAACAATAGACGTATCATGATTCAATAAAAGTTTGTTGAAATAGGGAGCTAAATGCTCCCTATTATATTAGTTTTTAGAAATTTTAGCTGTATAGCCTCCTGGTGTCAAATTTAATTCAACATCATATGTACCTGCAGCATCAATGACTAGATTTGCACCATCTTGTTGTAAAGCAGAAACAGTTCCACCCATATTGACAGCCCAATCATCGTTCATTCGGAATTTTAATTCACCGGCTACAAGGTTCAATTTTACTTTCCAAGTATAAGTTCCTTTTCCTCCTGCAAACGTCATATCGGTATCAGCATCCCAACCTTTAGGAGTTGCACTACCAATCACACCCCATGTTGATTTCAATAATTCATATGTTTTTGCTTCCGCATCCATACGAATTCTATAAAAGCCATCTGCAGCAACTGTAATATTTCCAGCGTCACCACTTTGTAGCAAGGTTCCTTCAGTAGCTCCTTTTCCGAAAGCATCTGTCCAATCTACATTGGTAGGTAAAAACTTAAATCCAGAACCATCAACTGTGATATACTCAAATGTCTCAAACTTAAATTTACTATCTTCATCATATAAGCGCATAGGAACTCCTAATGTTGGTTCCCAACCCGCACCTATAGAACCTCCGACAACAAACATTTGTGGATTACTTTCGGTAAATGTGATGGGTTTTGTTTTCTCAATAGTCTGTCCTCCTGAAGTATACGTAACTTTCAATAAAGCATCCCCAATCCAAGAGGCTTCGTTTGGAATATCAAATTCTTTTGAAGCAATAAATGTATTTGGATCAACTGTAATATTTTCTGTAATCAAAGCTTCAGTACCATTTACAGGTACAATAGAGAATGTAAATTCAGTAATTTGGTTGGCAATAAAACCGACTTTTAATTTTTTCCCGACTTGAATAGTCGATACCGTATTCTCATTGATCGAAACTATAGCATCGTCAATACCATGTTCCACTTTTTTACAAGAGAACAAGAGGCTAAAAACACCAACGAGTAAAACTAATAGTAATCGAAATATATTAAACATTTTCATAATTTCTATTCATTTAAAGATTAATAACCAGGATTTTGCACCAATTTATTATTATTTGCTATTGCCCTAGCTGGAATAGGAAACAAACGTTTATAAGTTTCTCCAGGATTTGCAGGTTTAAATAATTGAGCATCTTCCCATTTTCCAAAACGAATCATATCAGTTCGTCTCGTCAATTCAAATGTAAATTCTAAGGCACGTTCTTTATAAATCGCATTCAAAGTCAATGTACTTGCTGTAAAATATTTCTCTGGATTAACAGGGAAAGCACGTTTACGGACTTGATTAGCGGCATCTAATGCTTGTGTAGCACTTGCGGCTGTAGCTCCTCTTAAAACAGCTTCTGCTTTCATTAATAAGACATCTGCAAGGCGGAATACAACAACGTCATTACCCGCATTATTGCTGATTTGATTTTTGTCAGGATAGTATTTAATACAACGAGCCCCAGCTAAACGTCCACCGTCATCTGCACCTCCAATATCAAAGTCAGATCCAGGCAATAAGTTATAAGCATATGGATCTAAAACTACATTAAGACCGTTATAATCCAGTGGCTGTCCTGTTGAATTATATTGTTGACCATATAACCATTGTTTTTTACGATTATCCGCATTTTCAAACAAGTCAAAATAAGCAGGTTGAGCACTCCATCCATTCCAAGGGTTAATACTCAATTCAAATGTTTGACGATGGGCATAATGCAATACACGGTTAAACAACGTATTACCTGTTGCACGAGAAGCATCATAGGGAATAGAAAAAATAGGTTCTGGACTTGACGGACCATTATCTGGTTTAAATTGTGTCAAGAAATCATTTTCTAAGCTATATTTTCCTGAATTAATGACAGCATTGCTATGTTCTACAACCTTATTCCAATTTGCAGTACCACTATAAACTTGTGCATTTAGATACAATTTTGCCAATAAGGTATGTGCAAACCATTTTGTTGGTCTACCATAAGTAGCTTCGCTTTTTTCTTCACTTAAATTTGCAAGATTATCTTCTAAGTCTTGAACAATAAATTGATACACTTCTGCTCGAGGTTTAGTTGCCGGCAATTCTGTTCCTGTATCAAAACTGGTTACTAGCGGAATATTTCCATAAGCATCCATCATCAAAAAATAATACCAAGCACGCATGGCTTTTATTTCTGAAATAGTCTGTGCTTTCGTAGTCGATTCTGGAGCTTTTTCCAAAACACTTAACACACGGTTACAAGTACCAATGGCATTAAATCCCCAATCCCAGTTATTTTGAACCACTTCATGTGATGGTGACCAGGTATGATAGTGCATATCGCGCCATTTACCTCCATCAAACCAATCTCCCCCTCTTGTGGGAATAACAACTTCATCGGCTCCTGCCGTTTGAAGACTAAAGTAATTATCAAAATAACCTCTAGCAGCAGTATATACAGGTCCTGTTACTGCAATAAACTGTTCTGGAGTTTTAGGAAATGTATCTTCTGTATATGCGGAATACATCTTATCGTCGAACTTGGTGCAAGACTGTCCTGCTACCAATAGTCCAGCAAACAAGAATAAGTTAATTTTACTGAATCTCTTTTTCATAACTAATTGTGAATAAAGGTTAAAAAGTTAATTTTACACCTAACAAGAATGATCTTGTTTTTGGATAATAATTTCTATTATCAATACCTGGAGCTAAGCCACTTAAACTTACTTCTGGATCTACACCAGAATATTTTGTCAGGGTGAACAAGTTTTGTCCAGATACATATAACCTTGCATTTCTAAAATATTTAGACTCTTTCGTATGGAAGGTGTACCCTAAAGTCGCATTATCCAATCGTAAGAAGGAACCATCTTCAATGAATCGGCTAGAAGCAATTAATGGTGTTTCAAATATTCCTTCTTTAACAGCATCTTGAGAGATATTCGTTACATTAGCTTGTTGCAGGCGACTCAAATCGGCACGTGTTGCATTAAAAATTTGATTTCCATACATACCACGTAGAAAGAAATTGAAATCCCAATTTTTGTATTGAAAACTGTTATTCCAACCGTAGGTAAATTTAGGAAGAGCTTGTCCCATCACCATATAATCATCAGGTGCAGAAATTTGATCTTGTGTTACTAATTCACCCGACGGTTTTTGATAAATTGTTTTTTGAGCAGTTGCATCATAGCCAATATAATTGGCTACATAAAACGTTCCTAAAGCATAACCAGGCAAAACAATTGCAGCAGTTTGACCCGTCCATCCATCTAAACCAATACTTCCTTCATAACGCTGTGAAACACCAATGTTTGCAATATTAGAAGCCAATGATCCTACTTTATTGACGTTCTTAGCAAAGTTAACCGTCGTGTTATATGAAAAATCACTATTACGATAAACTACAGCATTCAAAGTAATCTCCACCCCTTTATTATTCATGCTCGCTCCATTCGCTAATAAGCGATTGAACTGATACGGAGGTGATGGAACATCATACTCATACAATAAATCCTTCGTTTCTTTATTGTAATATTCAATCGTACCACCTAAACGACCTTTCCATAATTCAAAATCTAATCCCGCATTGAACATCGATGTACTTTCCCATTTCAAATCAGGATTTTCATTTTGATTGACACCATAAGCATTCACCCAATTTCCATTATATAAAAATTGACCATTCTGAGGACCAAAAATAATAATCTGACGATATGGATCTATATTCTGATTTCCAGATACGCCATATCCCACACGTAGCTTTAATTCACTAAATAAATCTTGGTCTTGCATAAAACTTTCTCTGCTAATTCTCCAAGCTCCAGAAATAGAAGGGAATGTCGCCCATCTATTATTTTTTCCAAATTTTGAAGAACCGTCACGACGTACAGATGCACTTAATAAATATTTTTCATCATAGTTGTAACCCACACGACCATAGACTGAAATCAATAAAGACTCTAAAATATATGGGTATGAACCATATGGATTATATCCGTCTGGTAATGTTCCTAAATTAAGATTATTAGCTCCTAAATCATCTGACATAAATCCTACAGAAGAGGCTACAACTCCATCATTATTTTTTGTTTTTTGATAAGAATAACCAGCCATCGCATCAAACGAGTGAAGATTCTTAGTGAAATTATAGTTAATATAAGACTCAAAAATCTTATCTATATTTTTCAGATTTGAACGTTCTGCAAAACCTCTTCCTAAAGCCTTAGAATCGAAATCTGTTCGATGCATATAGTACTTCTTATCAAATTGATTTTGTTGATATGATATCACATTTGTCCAGGTCAATCCTTTAAAAATTGTAAGGTCTGCTTTTAAACTCGCCAATAAGGTATTGTTATTTCGCTCCTCATCACGTTGGTTCAACATGGCTACTGGGTTGAAATAATTTGTCCTTCCTGGAACTTGGAAATAACCATCATATGCTGCGTATGCCGCATCATCAGAACGCACTGGAGATGTTGGTAAATAGCGTGCAGCCCCATTGAATATTCCATAATCCACATGATTGGACTTATTCATACTATTGGCAACATTGAAAGCCAACTTCAATCGATCATCAAAAGCATTTTGATCAACACCAACTCTTGCTACAACCCGTTCAAGATCACTTCTCTTTACAATTCCTTGATTATTAAAATAATTGATAGAAGCATTGTATCTTGTACCTTCTGAACCACCTGTTAATGACAAATTGTGATTATGAGAAACCCCTGTTCGAGTTATTTCATCTTGCCAATCTGTATCAAAACCAGTTTCGGAAGCAGCAACCGCTAAACCATTGTCTTCCACAAATTGCTTATGCTCAGTTGCACTTAATACATTTACACGATTTGCTACACGTTCAACAGCAGCATAGCCACTATAAGATAAAACAGGCTTGCCTGCTTTTCCACGTTTCGTCGTAACGAAAATAACACCATTTGCAGCTCGAGATCCGTATATTGCTGTTGATGAGGCGTCTTTCATAACATCCATCGAAACAATATCATCTGGCGCTACCAATTCAATATTTGCACCAACCACTCCATCGATAACATATAATGGAGAAGAACTCGCTGTCAATGATGATGGCCCACGCAATTGTATTGTTGATCCAGCTGTAGGGTCACCTCCTGATCTATTAACAGTTAAACCAGCAACTTTACCTGCTAATAATTGATCTGGAGAACTGACTACTCCAGCGTTAAATTCTTTAGGTCCTACACTAGAGATAGAACCTGTAATTTGTTTTTTCTTAGCCACACCATAACCAATTACCACTACTTCTTCTAAGTTACTGGTAGTCGAATTTAATGTGAAATTTAAAACATTTGCTCCTTCAATAATTTGAATGGGTAAATCCATAGAGCTATAGCCAATCATATTGACTGTAATAGTCGTTTTACCTAGCGGTAATTGACTAATCTTATACTCCCCGTTTTGATTTGTTGCTGTCGAAATTTGACTTCCTTTGACTTGAATAGTTGCTCCTACTAATACTTCTCCCTTGTCATCTAACACTTTACCTGAAAGTGAAGAGTTTTGAGAGAAAGCATTAACCCAAAGCATCATCAAAAGACCAAAGGTCATTACAGCTCGTAATGTAAATTTGCTCATAATGTAATTGATTTTAGTTTGTTTAGTTTGTTAATTTAGTTTTACTTAAGAGGTAGTATTCCCCAGGTTTAATGGTAATATGATTATTTGTACTCCAATTTAGGTTCGATTGGTTCATATTATCATACCAGGTACCCGATAAAGTTGTTGTTATTGTAAGTTGTCTATCTACAACATCGAAATTACCAATGACAAGTACTTTTTGATTGCCGTCAGTCATTACATAATACTTTAACCCATCCTGCAATGAGGATGATAATAATGTTGCTTTTCTAAAAATTGAATTTGCTTTTTTCAAGCGTATTAATTTCGCATAATGGTCAAATAAACCCTTACGTGACGAATTTTTTAAATAATCCCATTTCAAAGGTTTTTCCCCAGTTCTTCCATTCTCATCAATTGAAATATCATAACCAAATTCACCAAATTGCCAAATCATTTTAGGCCCTGGACTTGTTAATAAGAACGTTGCTGCAACTTTGTTTCTATCTAAAGCTGTTGCTAGGTTTTTAACCGAATAAGAACCATCAATAGCTCCATATTGTGCATTTTTAAATTGGATACGTTCCTCATCATGAGATTCCATATAGCTAACCAAATTGGGTGTTTCAAACCCATGTGACTCGGCAAACAATCGACTCAAATCTGATTTAGATTCTGTATTATAGCCCATTGTCGCTTCATTGAAACGCCCATTTAAATTATTCCATAAAAGCATCCCTTCAGCTGCCAATTCTCTCTCTTCTTCATCTGCAGCAAAATGTTCTAAGATCACATAACAATTTGGATCAAGTGTTTTTAGATAATCATGATAATTTTTCCATATCGCAATTCGACTGGCATCATAAGCTGACCAAGAAGCAACATTATTGTCTGACGTACCTGAATTTTTCTGTGTGAATCCTTTTGATAAATCAAACCGGAAACCATCTACTTTAAATTCCTCCATCCAATACTTCAAAACATCCTTTACAAAAGTTTGTGTGAAGGGACTTTCATGATTGAAATCAAATCCAACATTATAAGGATGACGCGCTACAGTGTTAAACCAAATATTACTCGATGAAGTCGCTCCATTTTCAAAATACAGTTGGGCAAGAGGGGATTGTCCAAATGCATGATTCAATACAACATCAACAATGATAGCAATACCCTGTTGATGAAGGTTGTCGATTAAACTTTTTAATTCGTTTTCACGTCCATAATACTTATCCAAAGCCAAATGATAAGAAGGGTTGTAACCCCAACTGGAGTTTCCTTCACTTTCTTGAATAGGCATCAATTCTACTGCATTAATACCCAACCTTTTCAAATAAGGGATTGAATCACGGATAGATACAAAATTATGCTCTTTAGAAAAATCACGTGTTAATAGTTCATAAACAACTAAATCATAAGGATTTGGTTTATTGAAGTTCTGAACTTTCCAAACATATTCTTCTTTATTTAATTCCAATACACTCACATTACCTTGCGTCTGGTTTGTGGGATAAGCTGGTAAATCAGTAATTGTGCTACCAATACCAGTATCATTGATTGGGTCTAAAATAAGGTTGCTATAAGGATCAGCTATTTTTAATTGACCATCTATTAAAAATTGATATGTGTATTTTTTTGAAAAATCAAAATCTGTTAACGTCAACCACCATGTATTTCCATCTGGTGTTTGTTTCAGAACATACTTGGATTCAGCTTGATAATTATTGAAACTACCCAATAAAAAAACATTTAATTTGCCGGGAGCTGTCAATGCAAAACTAACCTCCTTCTTTTGCTTATCGATTGTTATTCCATTTTTCTTAACACCTAATGGTAATTCAGCAATTACTGGTTTATCATTAACGAAGACCTGTAACTTCTCTTCAAAGATTTTTCCATTTGCCTCAATTCGGGCAGTAATAAGATGCAAACCAACCCGTCCAAGTTTACATGTGAAAGTATGTTTTAATGCTCCATTTACACTTTCTTGCAGCACCTGATCAATACTTAACGAAAGTTTACCTTGTACATTTGATAAAACTTCTATAGCAAGTTCTTCGTTCAATAAATAAGATTCTTGTTCTGTTCCTAATACATAGGTAGGTTGCGTATTTGGTTTTAAAAATATAAGAGCAGCTTTATTTTTTGTTGCAACTGGAACATAGATATCAGAGCCGTCTTTATTCCTTAACACTTTAGTACCAGTAGCATTTCGCACCAATAATGCGATTTTCATAACTTCATTTCCATTGACACCTTTGAAAATCTGACTTGGGTTTAATGTAATTGCATACCTACCATCAGATTGACGAATGAGTTTATATGCATCTACATTTTTTGACCAATCTGTTGCAACTTCCTTCCAATCATGCTCATCTTTACTGGCTGTTGTAATTAGACCTAGGTGTAAGTATAGGGTTTCATTGGTCGAAACAAGTGCTCGATTACCTTTATTTAAATCAAAAAAGAAAGTAATAGATTCATCCCAATAATTAAATAGTTGATTGCTTGTAACTAGCCCAATACCACTAGGAGTTACTTCTTCCTCTTGTGATTCAGAAGGTAAGTTGTTTTTCTTACAACCAAAAAAAAGAATAGATACAATAAAAAAAATGCAAATAAGATAATGCTTCATAACTATTTATAATTGGTTGTATTATTTTACGGGAACGTTCCCAATATATTATTTAAAACAAGCCTATCCTTTAAAATGTACTATGAATTAAATAATGAAATTCCTTTACAATTGGCTACTATATATTGGGAACGTTCCCAATATTTTATCTAAGATAAAAAGCTAAATAGTTAAATCCAAACTTTTTAGTAATTTTTTTTACTAGATTTTTGAAAAATTAAGGAAGATTGTAGGTAAGTAATTTCTTGATTAGAGAACATAATCGGTTTAGCAATCAATTCACAGAGGTATTCTGTTGCTACTTTTCCCATTTCATAAGCAGGTTGTTTAACAACACTTAATGCTGGTTCTAACATATCTGCGATATCTAAACATGAAAAACAGATCAACTTCAATTCAGCAGGAATATGTATGCCTTCATTTTTTGCAACACGCATAGCAGATATAGCCAAACGTTCAACAGCTGCAAAGAGTCCATCAGGTCGTTGTATTCTATACAAGTTCTTTATGTCCTCCATATTACCTTCAGACTCATTCACAGTGTCGAGGATCAAATTTTTATCAAAAGGAATTTGATGTTTTTCTAAAGCAGCTCTGTAACCTGCCATACGTACTTTACCGATAGATACATTCTGGTTAATCACCAAATAAGCTATTTTTTTACAGTCATTCTCAATTAAATGTTCTGTAGCAGCAAAGCTAGCTTCAAAGTCGTTACCTGTCACATAGGTAGCATTAACATCATCATAAGTCCTATCAAAAAAAACGAGCGGTATATTATTATCCTTCAACACTTGGAGATGACTATGGTCATGTCCTTCTCCAGATGCAGACATAATTACACCATCTACTCGACCATTTACCAATGATCGGATAATAGATGCTTCTTTATCAACACGATGATCAGTTACATAAATTAAAGTATGATAATTTTTCGATCTAGCTACTAATTCAATTCCTTTAATAGCCTGGCTAAAAAATTTGTTACCAAATTCTGGAATAATAATAGCAATGGTACTACTTTTATTAGCTCTCAAGTTACTGGCATACATATTAGGAGAAAACCCCAATTCATTTGCCATTTTCAAAATACGTGCTTTGGTATTTGGATTAATATCATTACCATTCCGGAAAGCCCGTGATACGGTTGATTTGGATAAACCCAAACGTTCTGCTAATTCTACAATTGTTATCTGTGACATTTGTGCTAAAATAAAAGCATCTCAAATATAGAAATAAAATCGAAAGCTTAAGAAAGTATATAGCACAAAAAAGCCTTTACTTTTCAGCAAAGGCTTCTGTATAAAAAAAGGCACCGACCTACTCTCCCACCTGTTACGGCAATACCATCGGCTCTGGCGGGCTTGACTGCTCTGTTCGGAATGGGAAGAGGTAGACACCGCCGATATAGGCACCTAAAATGTTTTTTAGATATTAGATTTGAGATGGGAGATTTGAGATAGTATATGGTCGCCCATGTATTTATCTTAAGTCTCATATTTGACATCAGATCGGAGGTCAGATCATTCCTTTCGGAAAATCTAGGTCTCTCATATCTATCGTCTCATATCTAATCTATAGACAATTGAAAGAAAAAATCAAAGAGGAAGACAACAGTGTATGCGTTGCTTGAGAAAGCTTCGGGTGATTAGTATTGCTCAGCTATGGTATCTCTACCTTTACACCTGCAACCTATCAACGTAGTCATCTGCTACGGCCCTATAAGGAAGTCTCATCTCGTGGCTAGTTTCGCACTTAGATGCTTTCAGCGCTTATCTATTCCCGACGTAGCTACCCAGCCGTACACCTGGCGGCATAACTGGTTCACCAGCGGTCAGTCCATCCCGGTCCTCTCGTACTAAGGACAGATCCACTCAAACTTCCAACGCCCACAACAGATAGGGACCGAACTGTCTCGCGACGTTCTGAACCCAGCTCGCGTGCCACTTTAATGGGCGAACAGCCCAACCCTTGGGACCTTCTCCAGCCCCAGGATGTGACGAGCCGACATCGAGGTGCCAAACCTCCCCGTCGATATGAGCTCTTGGGGGAGATCAGCCTGTTATCCCCAGCGTACCTTTTATCCTTTGAGCGATGGCCCTTCCATACAGAACCACCGGATCACTATGTCCGTCTTTCGACCCTGGTCGACTTGTCGGTCTCACAGTCAAGCAAGCTTATGCCATTGCACTCCGCGTACGGTTACCAAGCGTACTGAGCTTACCTTTGAAAGCCTCCGTTACCTTTTTGGAGGCGACCACCCCAGTCAAACTACCCACCAAACAATGTCCTCCCCATCGGGGAGTTAGAAACCGGATACAGAAAGGGCGGTATTTCAAGGTTGATTCCATGACTCCTGGCGAAGCCACTTCAACATCTCCCGCCTATCCTACACATCCTGTACCCAATTCCAATGTTAAGCTATAGTGAAGGTGCATGGGGTCTTTCCGTCCCGTTGCGGGTAATCGGCGTCTTCACCGATACCACAATTTCACCGAGCTCATGGCTGAGACAGCGCCCAGATCGTTACACCATTCGTGCAGGTCGGAACTTACCCGACAAGGAATTTCGCTACCTTAGGACCGTTATAGTTACGGCCGCCGTTTACTGGGGCTTCGATTCAATGCTTCTCTTGCGATGACATCCCCTCTTAACCTTCCAGCACCGGGCAGGTGTCAGGCCTTATACCTCATCTTTCGATTTTGCAAAGCCATATGTTTTTGTTAAACAGTCGCCTGGGCCTTTTCACTGCGGCTTCTTGTACTGCTACAAGGAAGCGCCCCTTCTCCCGAAGTTACAGGGCCATTTTGCCGAGTTCCTTAGCCATGATTCACTCGAGCACCTTAGGATTCTCTCCTCGACTACCTGTGTCGGTTTACGGTACGGGTTTTTATAACCTGAAGCTTAGCGGGTTTTCTTGGAAGTCTGTTTACCTGCTCTATCAGCGCCACCGAAGCTTTGCTGTACTATTGGGTCTCAGCAGGGTCGGCGGATTTGCCTACCGTCCCTATACCTACGCCTTTTAACGGACTATTCCGTCAGTCCGCGGCAGTGTCACTACTCCGTCACCACATCGCAGTTATAAAAAGTACTGGAATATTAACCAGTTGTCCATCGGCTTTCTCCATTCGGATGCGCCTTAGGCCCCGACTAACCCTGATCCGATTAGCGTTGATCAGGAAACCTTAGTCTTTCGGTGGGCGGGTTTCTCACCCGCCTTATCGTTACTTATGCCTACATTTGCTTTTCCATACGGTCCACGGTCCATTACCAGGCCGCTTCGCCCCACATGGAATGCTCCCCTACCAGATGCAGCTTATGCTGCAAATCCATAGCTTCGGTAATACACTTGATGCCCGTTTATTATCCACGCCCGGCCGCTCGACTAGTGAGCTGTTACGCACTCTTTAAATGAATGGCTGCTTCCAAGCCAACATCCTAGCTGTCTGGGCAACCGGACCTCGTTAGTTCAACTTAGCGTATATTTAGGGACCTTAGCTGATGGTCTGGGTTCTTTCCCTCTCGGCCTTGGACCTTAGCACCCAAAGCCTCACTGCCGGCCATATCTTATAGCATTCGGAGTTCGTCTGGATTTGGTAGGATTTGACTCCCCCGCACCCAATCGGTAGCTCTACCTCTATAAGACTCCATGCCGACGCTGTTCCTAAAAACATTTCGGGGAGTACGAGCTATTTCCCAGTTTGATTAGCCTTTCACCCCTACCCTCAGGTCATCCGGAAACTTTTCAACGTTTATCGGTTCGGTCCTCCATTACATGTTACTGCAACTTCAACCTGCCCAAGGGTAGATCACAAGGTTTCGCGTCTACCTCATCTGACTATGCGCCCTATTAAGACTCGCTTTCGCTTCGGCTGCGCGGCTGAACCGCTTAACCTTGCCAGACAAGAGTAACTCGTAGGCTCATTATGCAAAAGGCACGCCGTCACTGGACCCGCCAGCTCCGACCGCTTGTAAGCACACGGTTTCAGGTTCTTTTCACTCCTCTGTTCGAGGTTCTTTTCACCTTTCCCTCACGGTACTAGTTCACTATCGGTCTCTCAGGAGTATTTAGCCTTATCAGATGGTGCTGACAGATTCCCACAGGGCGTCTCCGACCCCGCGGTACTCAGGGTACTGCTAGGCTAGCTTTCTATACGTGTACCGGGCTATCACCGTCTATAGCTGGGCTTCCCATCCCATTCCACTTCTGTCTGCTAATGCCACATCGCAGCCCTACAACCCCGGTCATGCCGTAACATCACCGGTTTGGGCTCTTTCCCGTTCGCTCGCCACTACTTGGGAAATCATTATTATTTTCTTCTCCTACGCCTACTTAGATGTTTCAGTTCAGCGCGTTCGCGTTTTATACAGCATACCTTCAGTATGCTAGGTTGCCCCATTCGGAAATCTTCGGATCAAATCACATTTGCTAATACCCGAAGCTTATCGCAGCTTATCACGTCCTTCATCGCCTCTGAGAGCCTAGGCATCCCCCGTGTGCCCTTATTTACTTTCTTCACCTCATAGCCCTTTTGCTACTATGGGTTGCTTTTGATATATAACCATGGTGCTACGCATCGATCCGTTCGGCTTTTGACCGAGGGTCTTCTCAATACATCAAGCACACCACAGTATGGTCTCTACTGTTGTCTTCTCTTGTAATTTTTTTTCTTTCAATATGTCAAAGAACTCTTCTTCTAGATGTGAGATCAGAGATGGGAGATTTGAGATCTGGTATGGTTGCCCATAAGTGTCTCTTGTCTCATATCTATCGTCTCATATCCAGAGATGTGGAGAATATCGGAGTCGAACCGATGACCCCCTGCGTGCAAGGCAGGTGCTCTAGCCAGCTGAGCTAATTCCCCTTTGTGTAGACAGCAGAGTTCAGAGCCGAGATCCGAGACTATTTACTCTGTCTCTTGTCTCTTATCTTTCATCTCTGATCTTAGATGGTAGTCCCGAGCAGATTTGAACTGCTGACCCCTACATTATCAGTGTAGTGCTCTAACCAACTGAGCTACGGGACTAGCTTATCATTCTTCATCTCTCAATGGACCATCCTAAAGGGACGGGCACATTTCTTCAAATGTTCATCTTTGTTTTCTTAATATTAACCATGTGTATACGTAACGAGCTTCAATTCCGAATGCTCTAGAAAGGAGGTATTCCAGCCGCACCTTCCGGTACGGCTACCTTGTTACGACTTAGCCCCAATTATCGGTTTTACCCTAACACGCTCCTTGCGGTTACATGCTTTAGGTACCCCCAACTTTCATGGCTTGACGGGCGGTGTGTACAAGGCCCGGGAACGTATTCACCGCGTCATTGCTGATACGCGATTACTAGCGAATCCAACTTCATGAGGTCGAGTTGCAGACCTCAATCCGAACTGTGAATGGCTTTTAGAGATTAGCATCATATTGCTATGTAGCTGCCCGCTGTACCATCCATTGTAGCACGTGTGTAGCCCCGGACGTAAGGGCCATGATGACTTGACGTCGTCCCCACCTTCCTCGCTGTTTGCACAGGCAGTCTGTTTAGAGTCCCCACCTTGACGTGCTGGCAACTAAACATAGGGGTTGCGCTCGTTGCGGGACTTAACCCAACACCTCACGGCACGAGCTGACGACAGCCATGCAGCACCTAGTTTCGTGTCCCGAAGGACTGATCCGTCTCTGGATCATTCACTAACTTTCAAGCCCGGGTAAGGTTCCTCGCGTATCATCGAATTAAACCACATGCTCCTCCGCTTGTGCGGGCCCCCGTCAATTCCTTTGAGTTTCAATCTTGCGACCGTACTCCCCAGGTGGATAACTTAACGCTTTCGCTGGGACGCTGACTGTGTATCGCCAACATCGAGTTATCATCGTTTAGGGCGTGGACTACCAGGGTATCTAATCCTGTTTGATCCCCACGCTTTCGTGCATCAGCGTCAATCACACCTTAGTGAGCTGCCTTCGCAATCGGAGTTCTAAGACATATCTATGCATTTCACCGCTACTTGTCTTATTCCGCCCACTTCAAGTGTATTCAAGTCCTACAGTATCAAAGGCACTGCGACAGTTGAGCTGCCGTATTTCACCACTGACTTATAAGACCGCCTACGCACCCTTTAAACCCAATAAATCCGGATAACGCTTGGATCCTCCGTATTACCGCGGCTGCTGGCACGGAGTTAGCCGATCCTTATTCTTCCAGTACATTCAAGCCCCTACACGTAGAGGTGTTTATTCCTGGACAAAAGCAGTTTACAACCCATAGGGCAGTCATCCTGCACGCGGCATGGCTGGTTCAGAGTTCCCTCCATTGACCAATATTCCTTACTGCTGCCTCCCGTAGGAGTCTGGTCCGTGTCTCAGTACCAGTGTGGGGGATTCTCCTCTCAGAGCCCCTAGACATCGTAGCCTTGGTGGGCCGTTACCCCGCCAACTAGCTAATGTCACGCGAGCCCATCCATATCCTATAAATATTTGATCATTCAACGATGCCGTTAAATGATGTTATGCGGTATTAATCTCTCTTTCGAGAGGCTATCCCCCTGATATGGGCAGGTTGCTCACGCGTTACGCACCCGTGCGCCACTCTCATGGAACCAAAGCAAGCTTTGATCCCAATCCCGTCCGACTTGCATGTATTAGGCCTGCCGCTAGCGTTCATCCTGAGCCAGGATCAAACTCTCCATTGTAAAATGAAGGGTAAGATCAAGACTATTTATAATAAATAGAATTGTCTTGTATTTTTATTTCTAATTCTAAAATTGACAGGTTGATTTTTTTAACTTTCGCTGTTTCTCAACACTACTCGTTACGTTACATGATTATATTTTTAAAGAACTTGCTTCGCATCCGCTTCACGCTTCTGCTTTTATATCTTCGGCATTGCGCCCCGATCTTTTCTTGTTTTATTCCCTTCGTTTCCGTTGGGACTGCAAAGGTAGAAATCTTTTCCGAAATTCCAAAATAAATATAAATTTATTTTTTATCGCTTCTCCTCAGATTTCTGCGTTCAAATCACTTTAAACCCTCCTTTTTTCAATGCCATTCCTCTCGGAACAACCCCTCCTCCCTTGCGGAGTGGTGCAAAGATAGCAACTTCTTAGGCGCAATTCCAAGAACCGTGTAGAAATAAACCGACACCCCACCCTAACTACCTAACATAGTGGGGGATAATTTACATACGCGATACAACTTCAATACCGTTAAATCCAAGTCCTATTATAAGATTGTCTAGGTATATCTCATATTTATAAATATCTTTAGCAATCTTAAACCAAATATTTTAAAAATATTAAGCACCATGGCTAAAACGACCTTAAAAGACATATCTAAAGCACTAAACATTTCGATATCAACAGTATCTAAAGCCCTAGCAGATAGCTATGAAATTAGTGAAAAGACGAAAAAGATCGTTCAAGAATATGCTTCTAAAATGAATTTTAGTCCCAATAAGGTTGCCCAAAGCTTAAAAATTGGTAAAACAAACACGATAGGGGTTATTGTATGTGCCATTAACAATACGTTCATGTCTGAAATATTAGATGGTATTCAGAAAGCTTCCATAGAAACAGGATATGATATTGTTATTATGCAAAGTAGAGAAGATATTATGATCGAGAAAGCTTGCATAGAGGTTCTAAATGCTAGAGGTATTGATGGATTATTAATTTCCCCCGTAAGCGAGACCTCGAATATCAATTTATTACAAGAATTACAAGAAAATGAAACACCAGTAGTAATTTTTGATAGAATCGTAAATCAATTAAAAACAGATAAAGTTGGGATCAATAACTTCGAAGGAGCTTATAAAGCCACTAAGCACTTAATAGAACAAGGAAGAACAAATATTTTACATATTACAGGACACCAATTAGGTGTATCCAAAGATCGGTTAAATGGCTATAAAGATGCTTTGAGAGAATTTGACATTCCTTTAAAGCCGTATTACTTTATTGAATGCAATATTCAAGATACTGAAATACTTGATCAGCAAATAAAAACCGCAATTCTAAAGGCTCTAAGCTCTGATAACAAACCTAACGCTATTTTTGGAGCTACAGATGTGATTACAACAAGAACTCTTGGCATCTTAGCAAATCTTGGGATCAAAGTTCCAGAAGAAATCGCTGTAATCGGATTTTCTAATATTTCTATTCCTTTTGCCCTTAATCCTGCATTAAGTAGAATTAAGCAACCTGCTGGTGAAATAGGGAATATAGCCATGAAAAAGCTTATTTACCTCATCAAACACCCGACTTACAATGACTTTGAAACCGTAGAACTAGAAACTATATTAGAAATAAGAAAATCGAGTTCTTTAAATTGATAAATTTAACGACTTCCACATTCATGAAGTCATCTTATTTTTTAAAATATGCCGATGCATTATTGTAACAGATATCCGTAATCATCTTTCCAATCATACCGACATCATTAGGCAAATATCCTTTTCTGATATCTTCAGCAAAAATATTAGATAACAATCTTCTAAAATATTCATGTCTTGAATAGGATAAGAAGCTCCTTGAGTCTGTCAACATACCGACAAAACAGCTAATCAATCCATAATTAGAAAGTGCATTAATTTGTTCTGTCATACCATCTAGTTGATCCTGAAACCACCAGCCTGAACCAAATTGAATTTTACCTTTAACACCTTCTTCTTGAAAATTGGCAATCATAGTACCAAAAACAGCATTATCAGCAGGGTTTACATTATAAATAATAGTTTTTGTCAATTGATCTGTACTATCCAAATAATTAAAAAAGTCAGCCATTCTTTCTGCTTGTAAATAGTCGCCTATACTATCGTATCCGGTATCTGCACCTAAAATTGCTAATTTCCCTTTATTTGTATCCCGCAAAGGACCTAAGTGAAATTGTTGTACCCAATTTTTTAAATGATAACGTTTACTCAATTCACTTAAGACATAAAAAGTAAAACTATCTTCAACCTCTAAAGCCTTTGTATCATCTCCGTTAATGACATTCATGAGAACAGCATCCACTTCGGCGATATTAAACTTACCTTTTTGCGGTAAATATTTTAACCCATGATCAGAGGCTACACATCCCAATGAGTCAAAGTAATTGATCCGTTGATCTAACGCCTCTAACAAAGAATCTAAGTTGTGAATTTTTATATTCGATATCTGAGCTAATTTTTGAAGGTATGCCCTAAAAGAATCTCCCTTTGCTAATTGAAAAGCTTTGTCTGGACGAAACGTAGGAAGCACTTTAGTTTTAAAATTTTTATTATCCCTTAAAGATTTGTGATACATCAAGCTATCTATCGGGTCATCAGTCGTACCCACCATTTCAACATTAAAATGAGTGAGCAAGCCTTGTGTGCTACATGCTGAAGTATTTAATTGTTGTTTTGTTTTCTCATAAATATCTTTTGCATTAGCTAGACTCAGTAATTCAGTGATTCCAAATGGATTTTTTAATTCCATATGTGTCCAATGGTATAACGGATTTCTCAATGTTTGAGGAACAACTGTAGCCCATTTTTGAAATTTTTCAAAATCAGAAGCCTCACCAGTAATATATTTTTCCTCAACACCTAAGGTACGCATAGCGCGCCATTTATAATGATCCCCATGCAACCAGATCTCCGTTATATTATCAAATTGATGATCATTGCAGATCTGATCTGGAGGAAGATGATTATGATAATCTATAATTGGTAGATCTTTTGCATAATTGTGATACAATTGTTGCGCAATATCTGATTGCAAAATAAAATTTTCATTTATAAAATCCGACATATCTAATTTCTTTATTCACCCAAAATACCATATTCCAAACCTCTCAACTCTGCAAGCCCCCTTAATCGTCCAATAGCAGAATATCCAGGATTAGATACTTTTTTTAAATCATCTAACATCTGATGGCCATGATCAGGTCGAAATGGAATAGGTATTGTCCTATTCTGATTTTCTTCACACAGCACTTTCATGACAGCGTACATATTCACATCTCCATCGATATGATCAGCTTCATAAAAACTGCCTATATGATCTTTTCTCACATTTCTTAGGTGTGCAAAATAAACGCGATCTTTCACTTTTTCTAATATTGATGCCACATGATTTGTTTGACTTGCACCAAGAGAACCTGTACAGAAACAAATTCCATTAAAAGGCTTATCTACCCCTTCTAAGATAGCAGATAAATCCGATTGATTGCTCACAATCCTAGGAAGACCTAAGATTGAATACGGTGGATCATCGGGATGGATCGACATTTTAATTCCTTCTCGTTCACAGATCTCAGAGATTGATGATAAGAAATAGAGTAGATTTTCTAATAATCCCTTTCTACCGATCTTACTATAGATTGCAATACTCTTATTTAAATCCGTTAAACTAATATCATTTTCTCCTGGAATTCCCATTAAAACAATACGTGCTAACTCTTCGAAATCAGATGCTGCATACGAAGAAATTTTCTCCGCTACTTGTTTTAAAATCTCTTCTGAATAATCTTCTGCAGCAAGTTCCCGCTTCAAAACATAAATATCAAATATTGCAAGATCAATCCAATCAAAATACAAAGCTTTCGAACCATCCTTCATCATCAAATCTAATTGGGTTCTAGTCCAATCCAAAACAGGCATAAAATTATACGTAATAATCTTAATACCACATTTTGCTAGATTCTCCAATGATTTTTTGTAATTGTCAAGATATTTCTCCGCATCCTGATTGCGCGTTTTTATTGCCTCATGAACAGGAACACTCTCGACAACAGACCAAACTAACCCTTGATCTTCAATCATTTTTTTACGCGCTAAGATATCTTCTATTGGCCAAATATCACCATGAGGAATATGATGCAATGCTGTCACAATTCCAGTTGCACCAGCCTGTTTGATATCATCTAAAGAAACGGGATCATTCGGTCCATACCATCTCCATGTTTGTTCCAGTTTGTTCATATCTTATTTTCTAAACGCCAGACCAAGCATTAAACCCACCGTCAACAAAAATTGTTTCACCAGTAACCAATGCTGACGCATCACTTAACAAATACACTAAAGTTCCTTTTAATTCATCAGGTTCTCCTAATCGTTGAAAAGGCATTCCATTTATAAATTTTTGTGTACGCTCTGAATACGAGCCATCAGGATTAATTAATAAATTTCTATTTTGTTCTGTTAAGAAAACTCCGGGAGCAATTGCATTGACGCGGACTTTATCTCCGTAACGTAATGCCAGTTCTACAGACATCCACTTGGTATAGCCATCGACACCATGTTTAGCTACCGTATAGCCCAATACTCGAGTCAAAGGTCTACTGGCCGCTAATGAAGAAATATTGATAATAGATCCTTTGCCCGATTCTGCTATTACACGTCCAAAAATATGTGTTGGTATAATGGTACCAAATAGATTAAGTTCAACCGCTTTTAGGGTATCATGGACATCATGATCAAAAAGATTCTGATCTGGTGCAATAGTCGCTCCGGGGATATTTCCTCCAGCTGCATTTACCAAACCATCAATCGTTCCCCATTTTGCCAATATCTGATCTTTTGCACGCACTACATCTTCCTCATTCAAGACATCCACTTTTATCGCTAATGCCTCAGCACCCTTTGCTTCGATTGCTTGTACGCGTTCTTGGAGTTTGCTCTCATTTCTTCCCAATACAGCTATTTTTGCTCCTGCTTCGGCTAAAGCATCTACAAAAGATTTCCCAAGTACGCCAGTGGCTCCGGTAACAACAACAACATGATTGCTTAATGAAAACTTATCCAATATACCCATTTTATAATTATTAGATTTTAAGTCCCAATTTTATGAAATAAATAATTGCTAAAGAAACTTCCTTAACAGTTTATTTACTAAAACGTTTGCGGACATTTAGTGAAAAAACAAGTTATTAATATAATTATTTATACTACTTTAGAAAAGCAAATTTATCGTTTATGAATTACAATAAAGTCCTTTGCTTTGGAGAAATACTGTATCGCCTACAAGCAAAAGGAGATCATTTTTTTAATACTGATCCGTCTGTCGTGTATGCTTATCCTGGAGGCTCAGAGGCCAACGTCGCCGTTACTTTAGCTGCGCTCTCTATACCTTCCTCCTATGTATCAACTGC
This sequence comes from Sphingobacterium sp. SRCM116780, assembly GCF_021442025.1. Classification (NCBI taxonomy): domain Bacteria; kingdom Pseudomonadati; phylum Bacteroidota; class Sphingobacteriia; order Sphingobacteriales; family Sphingobacteriaceae; genus Sphingobacterium; species Sphingobacterium sp. SRCM116780. Next base: position 225,824 of record NZ_CP090446.1, on the reverse strand, counting down.
GCCTAATCATTCTTTAACACAAGAAATATTAAGGCTATTAAAGGAGAAAAATGTGGATATCAGTAAATTTGTATTTGGTGGTCAGCGTTTAGGCTCCTATATATTACAATCTGCTAATGGATTATCCAAAGGTGAGGTCATCTATGACCGTAACTTTTCTTCATTTTCAGCTCTTAAAATTGGAGATATCGATTGGGATCTACTATTCAAAGATTGTTCTTGGTTGCATTGGACGGCTCTTACGCCGGCACTTAGTGTTGATTTATCAGACCTGATGTTAGAAGGGTTACGGATTGCGCAGGAAAAAAAAATAACCATATCTGTAGATTTAAATTATAGAAATAAACTTTGGCAATATGGTGTGGAGCCTATTACTATTATGCCACGTTTAGTTGCTTACTGCGATGTTATTATGGGTAATATTTGGGCTGAAAACAAAATGCTGGGAACATCCATTCATAAGAAACTTGATAGAACCACTTCTCCAGATGAATATTTTGATTACGCCAGTACAGTTGCTCAGGAAATATTTGAAAAATATCCGAAGTGTAAACATGTTGCCAATACATTTCGTTTTATGGATAATGCTCAGCATAATCTATTTTATGGAACCTATCACAGTCCATTGGAAAATAAGATGAGTCAAATTTTGGAAACAAATGAGGTGATTGATCGGATTGGTAGTGGAGATGCATTTATGGGCGGGTTAATTGCTGCGATTTATCAGAAAAAGTCTTCCCAACAAATCATCGATACGGCAACAGAAATTGGTTTTAAAAAACTATTTAATAAAGGCGATTTTCTCCATTTAAAATAATGAATATGAATACGATCTTATCTGCGATTGAAAGCGCACCCATTATCCCAGTATATTATCAAGATGATATTGATAATTGCATCCAAATTCTTCAACGCTGTTATGATGGTGGTATACGTGTTTTTGAATTTGTCAATAGAGGGTCTGAGGCGACGAGAAATTTCCAGTTGCTAAAAAAATACCGCGATGAAAATCTAAAAGATTTAAAATTAGGTATTGGAACTATAAAAAGTAAACAAGAAGCATTAGATTTTCTGAATTTAGGTGCAGAATTTATTGTAAGTCCTATTGTAAAACCCGAAATAGCAGAGGTAACATTAAAAAATAATATCCTTTGGATCCCAGGCTGCATGACTCCAACTGAGATTTCCGTAGCAGAAGAACTAGGCGCTCCACTAGTCAAACTTTTTCCAGGAGATGCATTAGGTCCAAATTATCTAAAAGCTATTCAACCTTTATTTCCATCGTTAAAATTTATGCCCACTGGCGGAGTATTATTAGATGAGAAAAATCTTACGGACTGGTTCAATGCAGGAGTTTCTGCTGTAGGCATGGGATCTAAACTATTTAGTAATCCTACGGAATCTGAAACCACAAGTTATATTGAAGATCGACTAATAAAAGCTTTCCAGCATATTAAGACGATTAAATAGGTTAGATCATTCTATTTAATGACTATAGTTTAAACCAGTAAGAGCAACAAAAGAATAATACAGTCTATATCTTTCAATCCGATATAAATTTTAATACCAGTTCCTCAAGAATAGTTTTATTCTTGATGTTCTACTTCGGTTGTATCTATAACTTGTGGGATTTCTTCCTCACCCTCCTCTTCAGCTTGGGAATTTTTAATATCATCATTCGTGTATTGATAATACTCATCAAAAGTTTTGGTTTGACGGTTGTAAATCAACACATGTTTTGAACTTTTATTTTGCTTGATAATACCATCTGTTGGGGCAGGTACCAATTTCATCTCATCCATATAAATCAGGTTCCCTTTGGCAAAACGTTTGATGGTTGGCAACTCATTACTGAGTTCTTTCCAATACAAGAGGTTGCCTGTCTCTGTTATAATGAAGATAGCGCTACTGCTGAAATCTTGTTTTTCTAATAAAAAAGCCAATTCCCTATCCCCCTGACCTGTAAAATTACCATAAGCGAGTACTCTAGCCGCACGATCTTTAATTTTTGTAAAAAAGTATTGATTATCATTCTCATTGGTATAGAAATTATTATCCATAAAGATTTTCACAATAGCCCTTTGAAACGACACTGGAATATCGTTATATTCCGGAATAGTAAAAGTAGCACCTTTCCAATTTGCATAATCTTCTTGACTAGCCCAACCATTTACTAAAACACTATCAGCAGAATATGCTTGGTCATCTCCATAATTATAATCTTTCTGACGTTGTATGTATCCACCATAGCTATACGCAACAACAACAGCTATTGCAATTAGTGCAACCAACACTACAATCCAGATAATGGTTTTCTTTTTATTCTTACCTTTTGAGTCTTGTGGATGATTAGATTCTTGCGGATGATTCGTATTGAAATTAGTTCGATCCATATTTTGTTTTTATTCTTAGCTTAATAATATTTTAAAACATTCACTGTGTGCGTATTTCGCATAAAATTCATTTGCATGATTACGATTACTGTTATTCTATAATAGCCGATGTCGTTCGTTAAAAATATAAATGGATGTTTCAATTTCATCAAGCATTTACAATTCGTTGGAGTTGATTTACGATTCGTAAAGAATATGGTATTGAAGGTGTACTGTTAAGCTTGGTATAATAATGCGTTATATTTTTAAGGAGAAACACTTTCCTGGCTTTAACTTCATATGAAGATATTAAAATACGGATCAATGGGATAGATACAGAATTTTAAATCCTTAATTAAATCTATTTATACATTCGCAATAAAAAACATTTATTCAGCTTACGGCAGTAAAGGTTATAAAATCCATACGCTATCATCTTCAAATCTATATCTTATTGCCGTTATTTAATTTTATTGATTCTGTTCTATTTCCAGACAGAGTCTTGGATTTTATATTGGATTTAAGTGGTCTCTGAAAGAGTGCGCACTTAAACTGGCTAGGGTCATACCACGGAAAGCCTATCAAAACTTGTTTCGTTTCCAAATTTCTAATAATTGTTCTAATCCAAAAATAATATTGACTTGGTTTTTTTCCGTATTTTTTGGAAAGTATTAAAACGTCCTCGTAATACCTCATTAATTCATCAAGATCTTCAGAAATATTCTTTGTCGTTACTAAAAAATTCTTGTCAGCATAGGGAATGTAAGGTGGTTCCGTGAAATTTGTTTATGGTCATTCTTATTCCAAAAAAATATTCTTTACTCGTAAGAAACGCAACTGTTATCTCAAAGTTGGAAATTGTTGTTCTGTTAATCCATTCGTTTTCTTTCATAATGCAATTTGTCAGTAATTACGTCCTTCGAGAAAGGTTTGTCAATGGTGGGTATTTGAAAAACGTCAGCCGAGCCTTAACACAAAGGTTCATGAGAATTACTGATGTTAAGTTTTGTAGGTCAGACTCACTGTTGCCAAACCCAATGTTAGCGGAAAGTTTTAGTTTAATCGTATTCTTCTAATTTTTGCCAATCAATCCTGTCGTAGTTTTTATAAAGTTTTCGCAGTTCATCCCTTACTTCCATAAGCGCAAAGCCCAAAAGATTTTTGTCTCTCCATGTGTTAGGATTTAAAACCTTTCCGTTGTTTTCACTCAATCCAATTCCCCAAATCGTGTCCAAAGGACTTGTTTCTACCAAAATTTTATTTTCTGTCGCAAGTAAATATTGTCGAATTCCCTTGTTTTGGCTAAACTTGAAATAGTTTCCATTAAGCACTATTGAGTATTTTACTCTGTCCCAAATAGTTTGGTCAAAATTTTTCACTTTTTTTCCTAATGCTTTCATTTCTTTTGGGTCAGTTGATTTCATTATCAAACCCGCAATCTCTTCATCCTCAAACAAACGGGCTTTTTCGGCCATCATATATTGTTCCGTACAGCAATAGGTGTCTGCATCAACTTTAAAAATTGATGGCTGCCATTGCCCTAAACATGATTTGTCAACTATTCCAATATTTGGTTTCCAAAAGAAAATGTACGTTGGTTTTTCGGTTTCAAATTGTCCGATCAGTTTGTTCCGTGAATACTCCATTTCTCCCCCCTTATTCCATAGTTGTACATGCTCGCATTCAAATTCCTCTACATCTTCAAAATCATAGTCAATGTTATAATATTCTCTCCAGGTTTTAGGGGCAGGAAACATTTCTTGGTATTTTTTATTTTCATCGTCAGTCAATGTTTCTAACCAATCAAAAAGATTGTTCCGATAACTTTCGCCATATCCCATTCTCCAGCCAATGCTAAATTGAGAAATATGAGGATACATTAGCCATAATGGTGGCATTGGTCTATTAATAGTAAATTTATTCTTCATTATGTTTTTAGTTTCTCGGGTGTTCTGTTAGTTTTCCACTAACAGTTTGGGTATTGTCGAAGGGGGATTTTTTGTACTAAAGTAAATCGAAGAAAGAATGTTGAACCTTACACAAGTATTCAATCGAAACTGTTCAGCTCCGCTTTTGGCAATACCTTGTTGGTGACAGTTTTTTATTCGTCAATATTTTTCAGTCTGTAAACATAGCATCCAATTACTGATGAGTGGTCTTGAACTAAATTGTTCATTGGTTCTTTTCGCAATAGGTTTGTCATCATAAAATCGCCACCTGCAGCAAATGTAAAAAAGAGACCAAATACTAAAAGTCCATAATGTCCTAATAAAATAGCAATAATGCTCGGAATAAATCCTAAAATTATTGCGGGCATTAATGCACCGATTATGTAATGCTTTAATAGTAGTGGCTCTTTACAATGACAATAAGGTGTCACATATTTCCAAATAACACCAAATTTCATTGATTGAAGTCCGTTTTTTGCAAACTGAGACCAAGTAATTCCGTGTATCAATTCGTGAAGTACGATACCTACTATCATTCCCCCCACTATGATTAACAAACTTGCATTCCCAAAAACATTTTTAAAATATATGAAAGGGTTTTCAAGGATGGAAGAACCCCATACTAAATAATAAATTGATGCAAAAAGCAAAACAAACGGTACAGCATATAAGATTCCTAAAATTTGTGCTTTACCAGGGTTAATTGTCAGTTCATCCTTTTTGTAATTATCTAAATTTGTCATACTTATTTTTTTGTAATTAATAAAGCTACTGAAGCACCAACTAAAATTCCTATGATGATTAAACTTATAGTAAAAATAAGAAAAGTAAGAAGCGTTAGTAGAAAGTTTTTGGGTTTACTTATTTTGTTAAAAAACTGGGAATACCCCCAAAACAATAAAACAAAATCAAGCAATGTTAGTATTCCTGTAGTAATACTAAGGTTTGATGTGTCTTTGTAGATATATAATAATGGGAATGTAATTATGTGAAGAACCAATCTTTGTCCAGCCAAAAATGCGTTTAAAACTAAGTGTTCTATGAAATTTCTGTGCTGTTTTTTGTACACAACAAAACTACCGAAAGCATAAAATGGTAGAAAAATAAGAGTTGCCCAAGAGTAATGACCTGATATCCAATCTTTTATTTCTTCATAGAAGTTTATTTCCTGAGCTGAACGAGATCTTTGAAGCTCTGGGACAAATTCAACATTAAAATTATGTATTAGAAGTCCATAAATGGTCGCCAAAATAATAACTAAGGATAGCGGTTTAAAATGTCGTATCCGTTTTCCGTCAATAAATTCACGTATTGTATGTCCCGGTCTAGTAAAAAGTTGTTTAATGGTATAAAAAATACCATTGTCAAAGTGAAGAAGTCCGTGTTGAATGTCGTGCCAAAGAAAATGAGTGTTAATCTCGTGCGTGTCGGCTGATTGTCCGCATGTGTTACAAAAATTTCCTTTAAAATGTTGAGTGCAATTTTTGCAAGTTTTAGTCATAAGTTTTTTTTTCTTCTGTCTTGGTTGTTACTATTTATTAGGTTTCGGTAAAATTGCCACCAACTCCCAAATACACGCATAGCGTATTTTGAATAATTTAAACAAAAATATAAAATTTTATATCATTGTGCAATGAACAATCATTCAATAGATTTTTAGTTAAACAACGAGTAGAGCTTGGCGATCGTATGGCATTTGAAAAACATCAGCTGAGCCTTTACATAAAAATTCAATCGAAAAACAACCGTTGAACTTTGCAGTTTCACCTCACTATTGCAAAATCCTTGTTACTAGAAATAGTATTGTTCTGTAAGCCTGTTTAATAAATCTTGTTCTTTTTTTCCTAAAGTTCTTATTTGTTGGGCGTTTTTTAAACTTTCAATCGTTTTGTTTATGCTTGTTAATTTTGATTCGTTAGTTTTGTCGGTTTTTGATTTCGCGATAGACTTATTCGCTTGTTCTATAAATTTTTGATAGTTTTTCCAGTCCTTTTCTGTTAAATGAACAAATGGGTTAACTTTTATGGGTTTTGATTTGATACTGTCTTTTACGATTGCGATTTCTTCTTGTGTTGCGACTTTTGAGTTAAATAGTTCAAAGTCTGCAAATCCGTCAGAATTATTCTCAAACCATATTTTTGCTTTTTCTGAAAGGAATACAAAACCTGTATTTACAGCTAAAAAAATATCAGTTTCCTTCCAAGAATTTTCAATTAAAAAAAGATTTTGTCTGCCTATTGCATCTTTATCCTTTTTCCCAATTAACACTTCCTCACATAAATTTAATACCCAAATTGGTTTCATTTTATTTGCAATGTCGGGATTGTGTTTTCTTGTAAAAATATAATTTTCAGGTTCTCCTCCGGCTGGATATAATTTTGGCTTGTCAGCTTCTAAGTCCCAGTTTGTCCAGTCAATATCAACAACTTTATGAAAAAAAGTTTTTTGATAATCAAAACCTTTTAAGTCAGATTGTTCAAGCTTTTGTTTCATTATATTTGAAATCAACAAATAATCTGACCAATAATAAACTGGTGGAACAAAGGGTCCAGTTCTCTCTATCAAAATTTTTGTTTCATCATTTTCATCAGGAAATGCATAGCCCACAAGTAATGTATTTCCATAGTCGCCCCAAGGCATTTTTTTGTTTCTAAAAATATAAAAGTTCATAGTTTTCGGGTCAGTACTTTGGTTGGGAATATTGCTGGCAACGAGCAGGACTTTGCGATGTTGCGGATATCAAAGCACTACTTCTTCCGATTTATCTTCAAGAAAAGCCGATATTATCATTGAAAAACTACCGTTGAGTTTTGAAATCAGCCCGTATGATGCCAAGCACTCTTATTAGCTACTTTATTTCATTATTTGATTCAGATGATGTTCAATATGGATAACATAGTCATTCATTAAGAATCTCAGGTCAGATATATCATCTTCTTCCAATTCAATTTTATAATTCAAAGTATTTTCGGTTTGCTTTTTCATCAAAAATAAAATTCGATTATTTATAGAATTCCAAAACTCAATAACTTCCTTTATTTCAGAATTTTGATAATCATTTGCTTTCACTAATTCATCTTGATTATACTTTTTTACTTTATAAGGTTTATTATCAAATTGGATTTCCGTAAATCTTTGAAGATTGTTTATTCCAGAATCGATTAAATGCCCCATTATTTCTTTTTTCGACCATTTTTTAGGAGTTGATTTGAAAGTCAATTCAGATTCCGAAAATTTCAAAATATATTCGGTTCCAGTTTTTACTAATTGCTCTAATTTTTTAATTGCTTCTGTCATTTTCGTACTTTTAGCGAAAGTAATATACAAAAAATGGATCATACCGAAAAGTTGGGGGATAATATTTTTAAGCATACAATTTCATCCCTCTGTATAAGAAGAATGTAGTATCCCTTACTCCGCGAAATACACTTCTAAAAGCTTTAAGTTTAGCGTTGAAGGATTCTGCAGATGCATTTGTACTTCTGTTATCGAAGTAATGTAAGATATATTGATGATGTGCAGCTATTGACCTTGCTACACTCTCAAATGAAATTATTCCTACCTTCTCAACCTGATTATGCCACAGGCCTAGCTTGGTAAAAGCTATTTTCTTGTCTTTGCATTTGTTGAAGATATCGCCCAGGACAATTCCTAGATCGTAAGCTTGTTTTAGTTTGGGAAACCGCAGGAATAAAAGTTCTGCACGATGTTTCTGACTTTCTGTCCATCTACTTGGGTACTTGAAAAGGAGATGCCTAGATCTAGCTAAAAGCTGCTTAAGAGTATCTCCGTTGACTAGCAGCTCAGGTTCATAGGTTTGTCCCTGTTTTCTGGATACCGTTATATTCTTACTTTCAGTATCCAATACTTCCCAACGATATTTTATCCGAAGCTCCTGAACAGCGTCGTAAGCTAGCTTTTGAACATGAAATCGGTCGACCACTCGTCTAGCATTCCTGAAACATCTGCGGATAGCTTTGGCCATGTTTGGCGCCATATCCATGGTCACTTCCTTAACCTTGTTTCTTGATCGTAAAGGAATCTTTTCTAAGACAGTAATGATGTCTTCGGCCTTAGTGCCCCGTATAGTGGCTAAAATGGTTCCTTTCCTACCTTTTGCAGATTTGCTACTTATTATCGTATAAAGTTCGCCATTACTAAAACTGGTCTCATCAATGCTTAGGTGTTCGGAGATGTTTTCAGGGAAAAGAATCCATTGTTCAGCATGAGGCTTCTGATCCCAGTCATGGAAATCACTGAGATGATTCTTGTATTGATCCTGTAATTGCTTACCATCCACATGAAAAAATAGTCCCACCAAATGGGCGCTTACAGGATGGTTATCCAAATATCTTCTTTAAAAAAAGCCCGAATTCCGTTGTCATTCGAGCACCCTCACGTACGAGGTTCCAATCTCTTGTGATAATATCTCCAGTATCAAGAACCGTCCAACGACGACGACGAATATGTAGCGTAACTTTCTGCCCTCGAATAGGGAAGTCTGAAATCTCGGTGGAAGGCATAAAACCTTTCGACTCTAGCTTACTGTTCTCAAAACCAGCTGGAACTATATTGAGTTCATCTAAATAAATGTGGAGTTGATTATCAACCTGATCGACCTCTAAAATTTGAAAGTATTCTAAAAGCCCTTCAGGCATTAATAAGGATAGTAATTTACGTTCAGCCTCTTGCAAAGTATATTGTATTTAAAATGCTAAACTAACAAATTTTTAATATTCCCCCAACAATTCATCTTGATCCCAAAAAATCTCGCAAAACCATTTTTATAAGTTTATTTAGGTGTTAACTTATTTTAGGAAGAGACACATAAAACAAAAAAAAGCTCTAACTTTCGTTAGAGCTTTTTTTTGTCGGGGTGGCAGGATTCGAACCTACGACCTCCACATCCCAAATGTGGCGCGATACCGGGCTACGCTACACCCCGAAAAGTATCACCTTTTGTTTACTGTGATGCAAATATACAGTGATTTTTATATTTGCCAAATATATTTTTCACTTTATTCAATAACCCCCTGATTGATTGTGAAATAAATATTTCTTCTTATATATCAATATTTATTATCGATTCAAGATCTTCTATTTTATGTATAGTTTATTGCTTTTAGTTTGACTACTATTAGTCATTATTTCACCAATTGCAGGATGTAAAATAAGAATTTTCTATAAGATGAATCTATTGACCTTAGTTCAGTAAGGACTCAAATCTCCTAAAAAACAATGTTTATGATTGAATGATGTTCGGTTATTACACACATCATCAAAGTTGTCTTGTGATGTCTATTAAATGATAGTCCGTATGAGCTATTAATGGAGTATTCCATATACATGGTAAGATTTATTGAAAATCCATTTTTGATTACGTATATCGAAGACTTCGATTTTAAATTTGTTAGAAAAAATAGGCTTTAAATAAGCCGTTCTTATTGGTTTGCTATCTATATATTAGGTTAAGTTAGATGGTTAGTTAGATTAGTTGTTGACAATATTAATGAGTACAATTAAGTGGGGCAACATGATGATTCGCTAATCATAAACATACCGACTTCATAAATAGACGTTCAGAAAAGTAATAGATGATATTATACAGAAGTTGTGAACAGTCCTCTAGCTGAAGTGTTCCAAAGGGTCACTTCGATCTTCTTTGAAAACTAAAGTCTCAGACCAAAATATTATTGTATAAATGTTATAGTTGGTAACTGCAAAAGTTATAAATGTGGACACTATTATCTCTATATCTTATTGTCATTGTTCCGTTTTAAATTTCATTGGTTCTACTCTATTTCCAGACAGAGTCTTCGGTTTTATATTGGGATTTAAGTGACCGCTGAAAGAGCGGACACTTAAACCAGAGGGGTAATTTTAGTAACTCTTTGATTACATCAATTGCTTTTAGCAATATTAACAATCATACATATAGTATAAAAATTAATGTTCAGCTACAGAAAATCTTTAAAGTCAAACTTCACCACTATACAAAAAAGATGAGAATTTAAGCAAGAGAGAGAATTTGAGGGGAAAAGTAAAGTGCACAAAAAAGCCTTTACTTTTCAGCAAAGGCTTCTGTATAAAAAAAGGCACCGACCTACTCTCCCACCTGTTACGGCAATACCATCGGCTCTGGCGGGCTTGACTGCTCTGTTCGGAATGGGAAGAGGTAGACACCGCCGATATAGGCACCTAAAATGTTTTTTAGATATTAGATTTGAGATGGGAGATTTGAGATAGTATATGGTCGCCCATGTATTTATCTTAAGTCTCATATTTGACATCAGATCGGAGGTCAGATCATTCCTTTCGGAAAATCTAGGTCTCTCATATCTATCGTCTCATATCTAATCTATAGACAATTGAAAGAAAAAATCAAAGAGGAAGACAACAGTGTATGCGTTGCTTGAGAAAGCTTCGGGTGATTAGTATTGCTCAGCTATGGTATCTCTACCTTTACACCTGCAACCTATCAACGTAGTCATCTGCTACGGCCCTATAAGGAAGTCTCATCTCGTGGCTAGTTTCGCACTTAGATGCTTTCAGCGCTTATCTATTCCCGACGTAGCTACCCAGCCGTACACCTGGCGGCATAACTGGTTCACCAGCGGTCAGTCCATCCCGGTCCTCTCGTACTAAGGACAGATCCACTCAAACTTCCAACGCCCACAACAGATAGGGACCGAACTGTCTCGCGACGTTCTGAACCCAGCTCGCGTGCCACTTTAATGGGCGAACAGCCCAACCCTTGGGACCTTCTCCAGCCCCAGGATGTGACGAGCCGACATCGAGGTGCCAAACCTCCCCGTCGATATGAGCTCTTGGGGGAGATCAGCCTGTTATCCCCAGCGTACCTTTTATCCTTTGAGCGATGGCCCTTCCATACAGAACCACCGGATCACTATGTCCGTCTTTCGACCCTGGTCGACTTGTCGGTCTCACAGTCAAGCAAGCTTATGCCATTGCACTCCGCGTACGGTTACCAAGCGTACTGAGCTTACCTTTGAAAGCCTCCGTTACCTTTTTGGAGGCGACCACCCCAGTCAAACTACCCACCAAACAATGTCCTCCCCATCGGGGAGTTAGAAACCGGATACAGAAAGGGCGGTATTTCAAGGTTGATTCCATGACTCCTGGCGAAGCCACTTCAACATCTCCCGCCTATCCTACACATCCTGTACCCAATTCCAATGTTAAGCTATAGTGAAGGTGCATGGGGTCTTTCCGTCCCGTTGCGGGTAATCGGCGTCTTCACCGATACCACAATTTCACCGAGCTCATGGCTGAGACAGCGCCCAGATCGTTACACCATTCGTGCAGGTCGGAACTTACCCGACAAGGAATTTCGCTACCTTAGGACCGTTATAGTTACGGCCGCCGTTTACTGGGGCTTCGATTCAATGCTTCTCTTGCGATGACATCCCCTCTTAACCTTCCAGCACCGGGCAGGTGTCAGGCCTTATACCTCATCTTTCGATTTTGCAAAGCCATATGTTTTTGTTAAACAGTCGCCTGGGCCTTTTCACTGCGGCTTCTTGTACTGCTACAAGGAAGCGCCCCTTCTCCCGAAGTTACAGGGCCATTTTGCCGAGTTCCTTAGCCATGATTCACTCGAGCACCTTAGGATTCTCTCCTCGACTACCTGTGTCGGTTTACGGTACGGGTTTTTATAACCTGAAGCTTAGCGGGTTTTCTTGGAAGTCTGTTTACCTGCTCTATCAGCGCCACCGAAGCTTTGCTGTACTATTGGGTCTCAGCAGGGTCGGCGGATTTGCCTACCGTCCCTATACCTACGCCTTTTAACGGACTATTCCGTCAGTCCGCGGCAGTGTCACTACTCCGTCACCACATCGCAGTTATAAAAAGTACTGGAATATTAACCAGTTGTCCATCGGCTTTCTCCATTCGGATGCGCCTTAGGCCCCGACTAACCCTGATCCGATTAGCGTTGATCAGGAAACCTTAGTCTTTCGGTGGGCGGGTTTCTCACCCGCCTTATCGTTACTTATGCCTACATTTGCTTTTCCATACGGTCCACGGTCCATTACCAGGCCGCTTCGCCCCACATGGAATGCTCCCCTACCAGATGCAGCTTATGCTGCAAATCCATAGCTTCGGTAATACACTTGATGCCCGTTTATTATCCACGCCCGGCCGCTCGACTAGTGAGCTGTTACGCACTCTTTAAATGAATGGCTGCTTCCAAGCCAACATCCTAGCTGTCTGGGCAACCGGACCTCGTTAGTTCAACTTAGCGTATATTTAGGGACCTTAGCTGATGGTCTGGGTTCTTTCCCTCTCGGCCTTGGACCTTAGCACCCAAAGCCTCACTGCCGGCCATATCTTATAGCATTCGGAGTTCGTCTGGATTTGGTAGGATTTGACTCCCCCGCACCCAATCGGTAGCTCTACCTCTATAAGACTCCATGCCGACGCTGTTCCTAAAAACATTTCGGGGAGTACGAGCTATTTCCCAGTTTGATTAGCCTTTCACCCCTACCCTCAGGTCATCCGGAAACTTTTCAACGTTTATCGGTTCGGTCCTCCATTACATGTTACTGCAACTTCAACCTGCCCAAGGGTAGATCACAAGGTTTCGCGTCTACCTCATCTGACTATGCGCCCTATTAAGACTCGCTTTCGCTTCGGCTGCGCGGCTGAACCGCTTAACCTTGCCAGACAAGAGTAACTCGTAGGCTCATTATGCAAAAGGCACGCCGTCACTGGACCCGCCAGCTCCGACCGCTTGTAAGCACACGGTTTCAGGTTCTTTTCACTCCTCTGTTCGAGGTTCTTTTCACCTTTCCCTCACGGTACTAGTTCACTATCGGTCTCTCAGGAGTATTTAGCCTTATCAGATGGTGCTGACAGATTCCCACAGGGCGTCTCCGACCCCGCGGTACTCAGGGTACTGCTAGGCTAGCTTTCTATACGTGTACCGGGCTATCACCGTCTATAGCTGGGCTTCCCATCCCATTCCACTTCTGTCTGCTAATGCCACATCGCAGCCCTACAACCCCGGTCATGCCGTAACATCACCGGTTTGGGCTCTTTCCCGTTCGCTCGCCACTACTTGGGAAATCATTATTATTTTCTTCTCCTACGCCTACTTAGATGTTTCAGTTCAGCGCGTTCGCGTTTTATACAGCATACCTTCAGTATGCTAGGTTGCCCCATTCGGAAATCTTCGGATCAAATCACATTTGCTAATACCCGAAGCTTATCGCAGCTTATCACGTCCTTCATCGCCTCTGAGAGCCTAGGCATCCCCCGTGTGCCCTTATTTACTTTCTTCACCTCATAGCCCTTTTGCTACTATGGGTTGCTTTTGATATATAACCATGGTGCTACGCATCGATCCGTTCGGCTTTTGACCGAGGGTCTTCTCAATACATCAAGCACACCACAGTATGGTCTCTACTGTTGTCTTCTCTTGTAATTTTTTTTCTTTCAATATGTCAAAGAACTCTTCTTCTAGATGTGAGATCAGAGATGGGAGATTTGAGATCTGGTATGGTTGCCCATAAGTGTCTCTTGTCTCATATCTATCGTCTCATATCCAGAGATGTGGAGAATATCGGAGTCGAACCGATGACCCCCTGCGTGCAAGGCAGGTGCTCTAGCCAGCTGAGCTAATTCCCCTTTGTGTAGACAGCAGAGTTCAGAGCCGAGATCCGAGACTATTTACTCTGTCTCTTGTCTCTTATCTTTCATCTCTGATCTTAGATGGTAGTCCCGAGCAGATTTGAACTGCTGACCCCTACATTATCAGTGTAGTGCTCTAACCAACTGAGCTACGGGACTAGCTTATCATTCTTCATCTCTCAATGGACCATCCTAAAGGGACGGGCACATTTCTTCAAATGTTCATCTTTGTTTTCTTAATATTAACCATGTGTATACGTAACGAGCTTCAATTCCGAATGCTCTAGAAAGGAGGTATTCCAGCCGCACCTTCCGGTACGGCTACCTTGTTACGACTTAGCCCCAATTATCGGTTTTACCCTAACACGCTCCTTGCGGTTACATGCTTTAGGTACCCCCAACTTTCATGGCTTGACGGGCGGTGTGTACAAGGCCCGGGAACGTATTCACCGCGTCATTGCTGATACGCGATTACTAGCGAATCCAACTTCATGAGGTCGAGTTGCAGACCTCAATCCGAACTGTGAATGGCTTTTAGAGATTAGCATCATATTGCTATGTAGCTGCCCGCTGTACCATCCATTGTAGCACGTGTGTAGCCCCGGACGTAAGGGCCATGATGACTTGACGTCGTCCCCACCTTCCTCGCTGTTTGCACAGGCAGTCTGTTTAGAGTCCCCACCTTGACGTGCTGGCAACTAAACATAGGGGTTGCGCTCGTTGCGGGACTTAACCCAACACCTCACGGCACGAGCTGACGACAGCCATGCAGCACCTAGTTTCGTGTCCCGAAGGACTGATCCGTCTCTGGATCATTCACTAACTTTCAAGCCCGGGTAAGGTTCCTCGCGTATCATCGAATTAAACCACATGCTCCTCCGCTTGTGCGGGCCCCCGTCAATTCCTTTGAGTTTCAATCTTGCGACCGTACTCCCCAGGTGGATAACTTAACGCTTTCGCTGGGACGCTGACTGTGTATCGCCAACATCGAGTTATCATCGTTTAGGGCGTGGACTACCAGGGTATCTAATCCTGTTTGATCCCCACGCTTTCGTGCATCAGCGTCAATCACACCTTAGTGAGCTGCCTTCGCAATCGGAGTTCTAAGACATATCTATGCATTTCACCGCTACTTGTCTTATTCCGCCCACTTCAAGTGTATTCAAGTCCTACAGTATCAAAGGCACTGCGACAGTTGAGCTGCCGTATTTCACCACTGACTTATAAGACCGCCTACGCACCCTTTAAACCCAATAAATCCGGATAACGCTTGGATCCTCCGTATTACCGCGGCTGCTGGCACGGAGTTAGCCGATCCTTATTCTTCCAGTACATTCAAGCCCCTACACGTAGAGGTGTTTATTCCTGGACAAAAGCAGTTTACAACCCATAGGGCAGTCATCCTGCACGCGGCATGGCTGGTTCAGAGTTCCCTCCATTGACCAATATTCCTTACTGCTGCCTCCCGTAGGAGTCTGGTCCGTGTCTCAGTACCAGTGTGGGGGATTCTCCTCTCAGAGCCCCTAGACATCGTAGCCTTGGTGGGCCGTTACCCCGCCAACTAGCTAATGTCACGCGAGCCCATCCATATCCTATAAATATTTGATCATTCAACGATGCCGTTAAATGATGTTATGCGGTATTAATCTCTCTTTCGAGAGGCTATCCCCCTGATATGGGCAGGTTGCTCACGCGTTACGCACCCGTGCGCCACTCTCATGGAACCAAAGCAAGCTTTGATCCCAATCCCGTCCGACTTGCATGTATTAGGCCTGCCGCTAGCGTTCATCCTGAGCCAGGATCAAACTCTCCATTGTAAAATGAAGGGTAAGATCAAGACTATTTATAATAAATAGAATTGTCTTGTATTTTTATTTCTAATTCTAAAATTGACAGGTTGATTTTTTTAACTTTCGCTGTTTCTCAACACTACTCGTTACGTTACATGATTATATTTTTAAAGAACTTGCTTCGCATCCGCTTCACGCTTCTGCTTTTATATCTTCGGCATTGCGCCCCGATCTTCTCTTGTTGTATTCCCTTCGTCTCCGTTGGGACTGCAAAGGTAGAAATCTTTTCCGAAATTCCAAAATAAATATGAATTTATTTTTTATCGCTTCTCCTCAGATTTCTGCGTTCAAATCACTTTAAACCCTCCTTTTTTCAAGGCCTTCTCTTGCGATACAGCCTCTCCTCCCTTGCGGAGTGGTGCAAAGATACCAACTTCTTAACCGAAATTCCTAACCTTTTCCGACTTATTTCTTAATATTAACCTTAACTGGCTGTAACATTGAACGATTAATTTCTACCACAGGGAAATAAAATAGGTACGGCTCTCTGGATAACAATAAACTGTTCTGCTATCCATCGCAGGTAATGACGGGGGTCAACTGGGGACCAAATTGGGATCAACTCCTACCTGTGGGCACAGTGAGAGCAGGGTACCCACGGTCCAGAGCTGGTCCTTAGTTCGTTTTAATTTGATCCCTGGGATACCTATATCCGTTTATTTGCTCTTTACAGGATTCATATTCTTTCTTTTATCAAAAGAAAAAATACGACAACAAGGTGCATGGGTATATCATATGATTTGATTCTCAGATATTGTTTTATATGATCGAGGCTAACATAAAACTTCATATTAACATGAGTCTTAAATTTAGGAATAGGTAAGTGACAACGTTATTCAAAATAGAAAAAATAATAGCTCCATCTTTACTAAGCCATTCTATTATTCTCTTGATGGTCAAATTGATCATAAATTGGCATCAATAAAATTCATTTCAAAAGAAAGAAGACGTCAACGGACTTCCTCTAAAAACTGATAGGATAGCGATATTCAGAAAACAAAAAAAGCTCATCTCTATGGAGATAAGCTTTTCTATGCTGTAAGACTTTTTTATTTTTTGAATACCCAAAAACGTTGAAGTGTATAATTAAACCCTAAAGAAACTATAATTTCGACAATAACTTTGGACAACAACGGATGCAAATGCCATCTATCATCTAACAGATAGATACCAGAGGATTTTAAAAGAATACTTCCGGCAACAACAACGACAAACTTTCCTAATTGCTTTCCTAATGGTGAGGATGTATTATTAAAAGA
This sequence comes from Sphingobacterium sp. SRCM116780, assembly GCF_021442025.1. NCBI lineage: Bacteria > Pseudomonadati > Bacteroidota > Sphingobacteriia > Sphingobacteriales > Sphingobacteriaceae > Sphingobacterium > Sphingobacterium sp. SRCM116780. Next base: position 208,743 of record NZ_CP090446.1, on the reverse strand, counting down.
CCAATACCTATTAATGACAAAATTAACAATGGCTCCTAAAGAGCCACTAATTACATTTGAGAATGCTGGTGAAAAATTTAATAACTTATAACAGATTGTATAAATACCAAAGTCTGAAAGGCCACCAACAAAAGCAGATAGCTGTGCCCTCAAGAATTCTTTTAGTTTTGAGTTCATCTTATAAATTTTCAGACTTTTTAGCTTCCTTTTCTTCTTTATCTCTCGCATCTCCCAAGACTAATAATTTCTTGGTATCGATGATATTAATAATAAAAAGGATCGCACAAATTCCCATAACCAAATAATGGATGGCTCCTACAGAGAAAACCTCAATCAATAAAACAATACAAATGATAACTCGGATTTCCGTAGGTCCTACAATACCAGCATCTATAGTATATTTATCTGTAACCTTATACCGCAATAGTGACAAAATCATTGCCCAACCATATAAGGATACTAAAACAAATCCTGTAAGTTCAAAATTACCTTGAGCATAGAAAACATATCCTAGTCCAATCATCACTGTACTAATCCAGTCCATGACAATATCTAAAGAAAACCCATACCACTTACGAGATTTATTCCTGTAGTAGGCAATTCGACCATCAAGTGAATCGCCGAACCATTGAATAAAGAAACCTACAATTCCCAAGAGCAAGTAATCAATATGATAGTATTTACCTAAAATAAAACTTGCCATAATCATTATAGATCCAAACAAGCCAATTCCTGTAAGACCATCCGATGAAATCCAGTTGGGAATACGAGGCACCAAATAAGAAATAAATTTCTGCTCCGGATTACTCAATATATTTGTCCTTTTTCTATCTTCAAAAAGTTTCTTATTTATTTTTTGACCACTCATCTCTCTTTTATTAAAGCCATTTATGATCGCGATACCATTGAAGAGTGATCTTCAAACCTGTGTCCAAATCATATTTAGGATTATATTGAATATTTTCTTTTGAAGCACTGATATCACAAGCCCAACTAGCAGCTGTCAATTCATTCAATCTCTCTGGGTATAGCACTGGAATAGCCTTCGATTTTTTATAAGCTAACTCCATCACCCGAGCGACACCTTTGACTATGGTAAATGGAATATGAAACCTAAACAGTGATTTAGCTGTATATTTTTTGAAAATGGCTGCCATATCATAACGATCATAGACAAGACCATCTGTAATATTATAGGCGGTCATTTTACCTGTATCAAAAAAGCAAGCATTCAAGATGGCATCTACCAAATCTTTTACAAATACAAAAGTTAGTTTTTGAGGTGATTTCCCAATATAGGCATCGAATCCAGAATTTAATGTTTTAAATAGAACAAAAAGATCTTTCTCTCGAGGTCCATAAACTGCAGTAGGTCGAATAATAGAAAGCTTATCGTTTTGCTGTTTTTCAAGCATTTGCTCTGCTAAGACTTTACTTCTACCATATGCTGTTACAGGATGGAATTTATTACGTTCATTTATAGCTGGGGCATCATAAGCTACAGGACCAACCGCAGCCAAACTACTGATAAAAACAAAACGCTCTAAAGGAATATTGGCTTCACGTATTGCTCCTGCCAAATGTTCGGTATAACCAACATTTACATCAATAAGATCCTTTTCATTTTTCGCTCTTGTCATTGCAGCGGCGTGAACAATATAAGCATATTGTTCTTGTTCCAAAAGTTCAATTAATGATTCCTTATCTTTAAAATTTGGATAGACAAATTTATTAACAAAAGCTTTGATTTCACTGACATCACTGGTTTTCCTTACGGCTGCATGCACCTCTAAGCCTGCTTCATGGGCAGCTTGAACAAGGTGATAGCCGACAAAACCACTTGCGCCTGTGATTAAGATTTTTTTGTTCATAGCGCCTGCTCATACAAACGATACCGTTTGTATAATTCCCCATTGATTTGTTCTATGGCATGATTCATCATATAATTATGCTCTAACATCCAAGAACATTCAGCTCCTTTGACAGTAAATCCATCTCCAGAGTTTTTTATTATACGGCCATAAAGACAAGCTTCTATTCCCTGTTTACGATACTCATCCAATACACCTAACATCAAAACACGAATTAGATTCACCTTTTTTAATCCAAATAATAATTTAAAAATACCTGTTGGAAATAATCTTCCACGTTTAATTTTAATTAAAATTTGATTGATATCAGGCACCCCTAAAGCAAACCCAACGACCTGACCATTCTTTTCTGCTAATAGCGCATACTTAGCGTCAACGATCATTTTCATGTCTTTAGCGGCATAATTGAACTCATCCTCTGTCATGGGCACAAAGCCTAAATTTTTATCCCAAGCTTTGTTGTAGATTTCTCTAATTTTTTCTGTTTCATTCTTAAAATCCTTCAAATTTATTTGTCGGATTGTTATACCAGAGCGGTTTAATCGTTCTTCCAGTTTTTCCAAAAGAAGAACAGATCTTTTATTCGCTTTATTTTCCATGACCAAATACGCACGTAGATCAACTTTTTGTTGAAAACCTGCATTTGTCACTAAATCTGGATAATAAGCAAAATTATAGGGCATCATGGCAACAGGAGGACTATCAAATCCTTCAACCAATAGGCCACAAGTATCATTAGTCGTCAAATTAATTGGACCAACAATATTATTTCCTCCTTTGGCTTTTACCCAATCTCTGGCTGCTTGAAATAATGCATTAGCAACTTCTTGATCATTAATCGTATCAAAAAATCCCCATTGTCCCTCTTGGACTTCATTAAAAGCATTGTGATTCACATTCCAAATAGCAGCAATACGACCAACTAGTTTTTGATCTTTGTACGCTAAAAATAATTGTGTAGAGGAATGTTTGTAGAAGGGATGCTTACCTGGTGTTAATAAGTCTAACTGTGCGAGATAAAGCTCGGGTACATAACAAGAATTTTCCGCATATAAACTATGCGGAAAATCTATAAATAACCGTTTTTGTTCCTTTGTTTCAACGGGAATAACCTGTATCATAACAGAATTATATTAAAGATTCAACATCTGCGGATTTGAAGACTTTTACCATCTTCTCAACGGCTTCATCAATTTGATCAAAGCTATGCGTTGCCATAAGTGAGAAACGAATCAATGATTCTTCCGCAGGAACAGCAGGCGAAACGACTGGGTTTACAAAAACACCATCATCTTGAAGCATTTTGGTTACCCAGAATGTTTTTTCATTATTTCTGATAAAGATTGGTAGAATAGGACTTTCAGTCTCTCCTAGATCAAAACCACTCTCTAACAATAATTTTTTTGCGTAATTCGTATTCGCCCACAATTTCTCGATATGCTGAGGTTCAGTTTGGACAATTTCTAGAGCTTTCAAAGTGGAAGCAACAGAAGCTGGAGTCATACTTGCGCTAAACATCACAGAACGAGCAGAGTGTTTCAAATATTCGATCACATCAGCATCTCCAGAAACAAAGCCTCCTAAAGAAGCTAACGATTTACTGAAGGTACCCATAATCAAATCAACCTTATCTGTTAATCCAAAATGCGATGCTGTACCCGCCCCTCTTGCTCCAATAACACCTAAACTATGTGCATCATCCACCATAACAGTTGCATCGAATTCATCTGCAATTTTAACCAAATCCGGCAATTTAACAATATCACCCTCCATGCTAAAAATACCATCTGTAGCAATCATCTTGGCACTTTCCTCTGGCAATCTAGCAATTTTGGCACGTAAATCGTCCATATCATTATGCGCATATTTGATTACTTTAGAAAAAGACAATCTACTTCCATCAATAATAGAAGCATGATCACGCTCATCTAACAGAATATAATCATTACGCCCAGTGAGACACGACAACGGGCCTAAGTTTGATTGAAAGCCAGTACTAAATAAAATAGTAGCTTCTTTTCCTACATAAGCCGACAATTTCTCTTCAAGCTCAACGTGAATATCTAAAGTCCCGTTTAAAAAACGAGAACCAGCACAGCCTGTGCCATATTTCGCTAGTGCATCTTGAGAGGCCTTTATAATACGTTCATCAGTCGTCAATCCCAAATATGAATTAGAACCAAACATTAAAACACGTTTGCCATCAATTTTCACTTCGGTATCTTGCCTCGATTGAATCGGTCTAAAATAAGCGTATAAGCCTTTGGCCTTTAATTCACTAACGATTTTAAATTGCGATATTCTTTCGCCTAATTTTCCTTTACTCATGCGATTAAAAGGTATTTCTTAAATTTTATAATTGTTCTTGATTGAAATGATTACCAAAATCCAGCTTAATCATTCACACTTTCAACGCCTACTTCCAAATAGATTAATACAAAATGATCTTATAATAATGTAATGAAATACAATATTAAATCAAAAACGATGCAAACATACGAAAACAAAAGCTGACTTTCACTTAATCTAAGTCATATTTTTCACATATAAATATCGTAAAAATAATTTTAATTTAACACTTAAATTAAAATCCAATAATCACAATGATAAAAAAACAGCATTATAATATTTATATTTGCTTCCCATGGATTGCATACAACAACTTTTTAACTGGGTTTGCATCAAAAATGGAATAATAAATATATTAAGAAATTATGGCAATATCATCAGATATCAATATAAAAAATAAAAGAGCTTCATACGAATATCACCTATTAGACAAATATGTCGCTGGAATACGACTTTTGGGAACAGAGATTAAATCAATAAGAGAAGGAAAAGCAACCATTAACGATAGTTTTTGTAATTTTTTTGATGATGGGTTATATCTACGAAATATGCATATCGCAGAATATTCGCACGGATCTTTTTACAACCATGAAGCAAAACGTGATCGTCAACTTTTATTAACCAAGAAAGAATTAAAAAAATTACGTTTAAAGGGTGAAGAAAAGGGATTTACAATTGTTCCCTTACGCATTTTTATTAGTGGAAGAGGATTTGCTAAAGTAGAAATTGCCTTAGCTCAAGGTAAAAAAGACTTCGACAAACGCGATACAATTAAAGAAAGAGAAGGTAAACGAGAGTTGGATCGTGTATTGAAAAGATAACTAAACGGGTAACATAATAGGCCTCTACGGTTGCTCTTTCCCTATTTTAAATCAAACGTATGAGATTTGTCACCTATAAAAAGAATGGAATAATAGTGATCTATTATTCCATTCTTTTTATAACGAACAAACTTTAATCAATCTTCAATTTCTAAGCCTTGCAACACAGGTATCGGTTGTTTATTATCATCTAAAGCTACAAAAGAAAACACGCCCTTTACAGCCAATTCTCGTCCATCTTTGTACATATCTTCTAAGAAAATCTCCACTTTTACTTTTAAACTTGTTCTTCCCACATGTATTACTTCTGCAATAGCTTCAATCATACTCCCTGCTGGAATTGCTTTTTCGAAATCAATTTTATCTGAAGAAACCGTAACGAGTGCTTTTCTACAAAAACGTGTTGCACACATAAAGGTTACTTCATCCATAATCGCCATTGCTTTTCCACCAAATAAATTAGCATGGTGGTTCGTTGTAAATGGGAAAACAGTCATGAAATGGTGCGTTTTCGACTCCTCAATTCTCTCTTGTAATGTCATTTTTTTTTAATTCTTACCTTGTTCTACGTCCACTCCAATTCCTTTTAACAACATTGAAGCATTAAATATTTTACATTCCCCTATTTTCAGTTTATAATCGAAGAGCATCTCATCATTAATAACCTGAATATCAAAATGATAATTTTTGACCACTTTTGGATATTCATCTGCTAATGTTGATAATTGTAAATCATGCGTTGCTACCATTCCCTTTCCCTTCTCACTGATCAGCTTTTTTATGATCGCACGAGATCCTAAATATTTATCAACAGAATTTGTCCCTCTTAGCATTTCATCAATTAGAAAGAAACTATCGGTACGCACCGCAACTGTTTCCAGAATAAACTTCATCCGATCCAATTCTGCCTTAAAAGTAGAAGTACTTTCATTTAAGTTATCCTTGATACGCATATAGGAAATCAAATGATAGATGGGGATTCGAAATGAACGTGCTGGTACAACAGCACCTGCATAAGCCAATACCGCATTGATCCCAATGGTACGAAGAAAAGTGCTCTTTCCAGCCATATTCGAACCGGTTACTAAAGCAATCTGATGATCTTCGTTTGTATAGGTATTTGCAATCGCTTTCTCTGTAGAAATCATGGGGTGCGACATATCCACAGCTTCAATAGTATCATCCAATTGTTCCAGAATAATTGTTGTCGTCCAATCAGGATGATTGCGCTTCCATGTCCCTAAACTTACAAGAGCTTCCATTTCTGATAATGTATCAAAGGAATCTAAAATATTTGCTTGATATTTCGACCTCCAGTCAACAATCGCCAACACTTGTTTAAAATCCCATAGCAAGAAAATATTTAAAATTGTTCCCACCATCATGTTATTCCGAGCGTCCAGATTACCGATGAGTCTTCCCAATTTTTTAAATGCACTCGAAACGGAATCTGTTGCGTCTTGAATTTTCAATCGATTCTGCAACTGTATGTTCCGCTCTGCTTTCCACGTCCTATTTTCGACAAGTTCCATACTCGAAGCATACGCACCCAAAAGATGACCAACTTTATCAATACGGCTAGAGAAAAATGAAACTTTACCCCCATTTGCCATCGTCCATAATAAATGAATCAAGCCGATAACGACAGGCAGAAAAGTAAAGAAGGGAATAAAAATAGCAAAGACAATAGAACCAATAAATAAAAAAGGCGCTAATTTCACATAAATTCGCATGAATGCACTACCAAAACTAAAATCTCCTGATTCAAAATAGGTACTTAGAAATGATTTGACATCTAATTTTTGATTCAAATTAGATAAAAGCTTTGCTTGAAAATCTTGACTCCAATGAACATCTTCTGCAATTTCACTAGACGCTTCTTGTCTTCTTAAAATATCTGAGCGATCAGAATTCGTTAACAGCCAACTTCCTAATACGGATATACTTAATTTAGTTGCGGAACGATTTAATAATTGAAATAAAGAATGGTTTCCCACAATATCCAGATCTGAGCTATAAGGGTGTTTACTATCTTCTAAATCTGTCCCATTATCATAGATATTAACACCATTATTTTTTATGGTAATCTCATTCACATTGACTGCTAGTAATGCTTGCTGATAGTCTCTTCCTTTTTCCAGTTTACTTTGTCGGTTCACTAGAAAAGCGAAAAGAAAAATAAGTGCAAAAAATAAAACCAAGACCAGCATCAGGCTTTCAAGCTGAAAGGAATAGAATAATGCGGCACCACCCAAAATAATAACAGCTAACCGATAAAAACTATTTTGGTTTATCGTTCGATTTAGTTTTTTTACTTGTTGTTCGATTTCCTCCTTATTTTTATGGTAGAAATCCATTATCTGATCACGCATATATTTTCATAACTAAAAAAGATTGGGGTTTACCAAGCTTGATCTCCAACTAAAGGTACAAATCTAAATGTATCGAGTTCAATACGATCAAAATCATTTTCTCCAGCACGAATGATCGTCATCATCTTTTGTTCCTTTTCATCCCCTACTGGGATGACGAAAATACCACCAATTTTTAATTGCTTCAACATAATTTCTGGGACGAAGGGGGCACCAGCAGTCACAATTATTTTATCATACGGTGCATGTTTCTCAACACCTTTTGAACCATCACCACAAAAGAAATGCGGTTTATATCCCATATATGGCAACACTTGTATGGTTCTATTATATAAGTTTTCTTGACGTTCTATGGTATATACCTCTGCCCCTAGTTCCATTAAAATACAAGTTTGATAACCAGAGCCCGTACCAATTTCTAATACTTTGTCTCCTTTTTTGACATGTAGTAATTCCGATTGATAGGCAACGGTATAGGGTTGAGAGATGGTTTGTCCATCACCTATGGGAAAAGCGATATCTTTATAGGCCTGATTCCAAAATGTTTCATCAAAGAAAAAATGTCGTGGCACCTTAGCAATTGCATTCAAGACATGTTGATCACTAATGCCTCTTGTTTTTAGTAATTGAACCAACTGCTTACGAGCACCCTTTTCTCTATAATTATCTACAAATTTATACGCCATTGTGATTCAAAAATACTATTGTTATTTAACAAATACCACTATAAGAACAATTTCAAAACTAACCGACTAACCTGCAAGGTCTTTCATTTTAAAAGAAAAATATTTGTCAAAAAACACCAACTGATCTAAAAATTAATACGGGTCAACATCGATAACAACTCGAGCACCTGTATTCGATTTATCAGCCGCAAAGTCATTTTTCACCACTCGAATCAAATCCTTCACCTTAGCCATACTGATGTTATTCCGTTCAATTTTTAATGTGATCGTCTGAATAAAGTAATTACGTACACGTCCCACTAAAGGTGTTTCCGGACCTAAAACACGGCTACCTAGCTGCTGACGCAAAGCTGAGGCAAATTTCTTAGCACCATCATAACATTTCTGCATATCCATATTTTTAATATCGATACGAATCACCCGATAAAAAGGAGGATAGCCAAAATTCTTACGTTCTTTTATTTCCGTATCAAACATAGCTTGATAGTCATTAGCAACTACCTGTTCTAAAACACGATGTTTTGGTGTATACGTTTGGATAATGACCTGCCCTCCTGCTTCCCGACGTCCTGCACGTCCTGCTACTTGAGAGAACAAGGAAAAAGATCTTTCATAAGCTCTAAAGTCTGGGAAATTGATCATCGCATCTGCATTAATAATACCGATCAAACTAACTCTTCCAAAATCTAAACCTTTAGCGACCATTTGCGTACCGATAAGAATATCAAATTCATGTTCGTCAAATGCACCTATAATTTTATCAAAACCATGTTTACCCTTAGTTGAATCTAAATCCAAACGCCCGATGCGGACCTTCGGCATCAGCAATTCCAACTCTTCTTCTACACGCTCCGTTCCAAACCCTTTACTCTCAATATGGGGCATACCGCATGCAGGACAGATTTTAATAGGAGATTCCACGTGTCCACAATAATGGCAATGCATCATATTCGAACTTTTATGATACGTCATACTGACATCACAATTCACACATTTGGCCACATAACCACAGGTATTACACTGGGTAATCGTGGTGTGTCCCCTACGATTTTGGAACAAGATGACTTGTTCTTTTCGTTCTAAGGCTCCTTCGATTGCTTTTAGTAAAGTTCCAGAAAAATAAGAAAACATGTTCTCTTTCCTTCCTTCCTGTGGAATATCAATAATATGAATTTCGGGCAACTGTGCATTCCCAAATCGCTCTAGTAGCTGCACAAAACCATATTTATTTGATTTAGCGTTATAAAAACTTTCAATGGAGGGTGTTGCCGATCCCAATAACACTTTTGTTTGATGAATATGACCTAAATAAATAGCGGTATCTCTCGCGTGATATCGAGGTGCAGGATCATATTGTTTATACGAACTCTCATGCTCTTCATCAATAATGATGATCCCTAAATCTTGGAAAGGTAAGAATACCGATGAACGTGCACCAATGATTACCTGAAACTCATTTTTTAAAACTTTATGCCATACTTCAGCACGTTCATTATCATTAAATTTAGAATGATAAACACCTAATTTATCTCCAAAATGTAATTTCAATCTTGCTGTTATTTGCGCTGTTAGCGCAATTTCGGGCAATAAATATAAAGCAGACTTTCCTGCTGCTATCGCTTGCTCAATTAAACGGATATAAATCTGTGTTTTTCCAGAGGCGGTGACACCATGCAGTAAAGTGACATCCTTCGCTTCAAAACTTTGCTGTATCTCATCAAAAGAACGTTGTTGATTGGTATTGAATTCAAAGTTTGCATCCAGATCCAGATCCTGCCCTTGAAAACGGCTCACAACCTTTTCCTTTACTTGAAATACAGCTTTATCGATCAACGTGGTTATCGCACTAGAACCACATCCTGAAGCTTCCATAATCATCTGACGCGTAATATCTGTTTCCTTTTTTGACAATTGCATAAAAGCTAACACGGCATCTTGTTGTTTTGGAGCTCGTTTTAATGAATCTAACAACTGACGTTTTCCGTCTTCATTGCAAAATTCAGGCGAAAGCGAGAAAAATACTTTGGTCTTGGGTTTATAGCGTTCCGCTATCTCTTCAGAAATCAAGACGATTCCTTTATCAAACATGGTTTTCAATATCGGAAATACAGATTTCTGACTTAACAGTTTGACAATATCGTTTACTTTTAACTCTCCTGCCACTTCCAGTGCTTCAATAATCAAATATTCCTTGTCTGATAGCGAAGAACGATCGAAATCTTCAGGAATAGACGAAATGATTTTAGTTTCACTCGCCAATTTCAAAGCAGATGGCAATGCTGCCTGCATCACCTCTCCCAATGAACACATATAATAATCTGATATCCAATCCCACAATAGTAATTGTGCTCGATCAACTACAGGTTTTTCATCAATAATATCTAAAATATACTTTGCCTCATAATGTTTTGGGGCCTCCTTACTTATCTGCTTCACAATAGCCGAATAAATTTTGTTTTTTCCGAACTGCACCATGACACGTACACCAATCTGGATTTTATCATTCCACTCCGATGGAATACGGTAAGTGTATGTGTTGGCTATTGCTAAAGGCAGAATGACGTCTACAAAAACTGTAGTTCGGTCTGTGAAAAATAAATTTTGAGGCTCTGGCATGCTAATTTCAAGTATGATGTAAAATTACTAAAAAATAAGCCCTCGAAAAAATTTGAATTTTTCCGAGGGCTTATTTTACAAAGAGCTTGTGTATAAGCTATGATTTATTTTTAAGTGCAGCGATAAATAATGCGATCCAACCAACAATGAAAGCGACTCCTCCTAAAGGTGTAATAGGCCCTAAAATTGCAGGATTAACAAATCCAACAATTTCTCTAACACTTAACAGATATAAAGAACCCGAAAAGAAAATCAATCCGATTATAAAAGAAATAAATGATACCCGAATAGAAGCTGTTTTAGCTCTTGAAAAAGTAGACAAAAACAATAAGGCTAAAGTATGATAGAAATGATACTGATTAGCTGTTTTCCATGTTTCGATATGCGCTGCACTAACCTTCCCTTCTAAACCATGTGCACCAAAAGCACCTAAAATAACAGCCAGTGCACCAAATAATGCAGCCACCAGAATGATTTTCTTATTCATTAATTTAAAATTATGTTTATATTTTAATAATGCCGCATAAATGTATCAAATCTTCCTTATAAAAACAGAATATTTATTAAATTTATTGCTATAAATGGGGTTCTTGTCTTTGAAAAGTAGGGTTCCAGATAATTTTTAGTACGTTTGTTATTAGATATGAGAAATACGATCATTGTTACGGTGTTACTTTTTATTGCTGTTATTGCGGCCTCTATTTATTACTTCTCCGACAACAGCAATAAGCAAAAAAATGCAACAAAACCACTTCAATATTTACCAGCAGACACTTATTTTATTGCTACTTTCAAAAACAATCAAGCAACGGATACTATATTTCAAAATTTTGAATTATTTGAAGCCATTCAAGGGAAGCAAAATTTTGAAGATTTAAAAAAGATAAAACAAGATTTTCTTCGTTCAAAAGCACTGGAAGAAAACGTTTATGATGAAGAAATCATTCTTTCTTACCATCCCGGTCAAGCAGGTATAGCAACATTATATACCATTGCATTACATGAAAAATTAAACAACCAAGAATTAGCGACACTATTTCATTCGATAGATAAAAAATATAAGTTAAATCAAACAGATACACTAGATCATACTATTTATAGTTTTGATCAAGGAGCTAAGGACTCTATCCTGTACTGTACACTTCATGAAAACATCCTTTTTGCGAGTTACGAGCGATCGCTTATTCATCAAGTAATTGACAAAAAAGTACCCAAACTAGCTACCAAGCAGATTGAATTCTTCGTCAATCATAATAGTAAAAATACACCTTTAAGTCTTTATTTCAATAACAATCAAATTGCTGCATTTGCAAGAAAAATAATGCGTAGTAAGTTTGGCGTCTATCTCAACCAAATCGATTCTTTACATGGAGAGACAGCCTGGAATTTAAACTTTAAAAATGATGCACTTATTTTTAAAGGAGAAACTAAGCTTGATTTAAATCAGCAAACTTATTTACGTCTATTCGCAAATCAATCGGGACAAGTACAGACCCTAGCCAATTTTTTACCAAAAAATACAGCTTCATACATTAATTATAGTTTATCTGACATCAACAGCTTTCATAGTGCCCTCCACGACTTATTTGTGTATCGTAAGGAAGCTGACAAAATCGCAAGTCAGCAAAAAATGATTGAAAATGAAGGAAAGGTTCTCTTCCAAAAAGACATATTACCGCTATGGAATGACGAATTTGCAATAGCTGAATTGGACAATGAAGATCTGTTAGGGCTTGTAAGTTTAGCCGATACCAACAAATTCTTGGAAACGGCCAAGAAAATAAGTAGTAATCAAGGCGATTCTATATACCAGTTTGATTACTCTAATATACTATATACTAGCTTTGGAGATCCTTTTAAAACTTTTCAACGCCCCTATTTTACAAGAATAGGTAACGTTCTTTTTGTCGCTAACCAAACAAACATTTTACGAAAATACCGTAAAGCATATGAAGAGAATCAATTGCTATCTGGCACTGCTGTTTTCAAAAATCATAGCGCTATACAAAGTAACAGGGCTAACATTACTTTCTATATTGAACCCGAAACTGCAAGCAATACGATCATTAGTAATTTAAAATCGGAATATGCAAAGGATTATAGAGACAAAGAAAATTTTGGTTATCAAAATTTCTACTCCACATCCTTTCAGCTAACTGGTAATCAGGGTGGATTTGTTTCTGGATTTTTCGCTTTGTATAAGACAACGAATCGTTTGGGAGGAACAGCAGAATGGACATTTCAGATGAATTCAAAATTGATCAATAATCCATGGGTTTTTGATCAATCTGATACCTGCAAATTCATTTTAGTACAGGAACAGGACCATACCGTATATGCATTAAATCCATCAGGCAAAGAATTGTGGAAAACATTATTCCAAGGAGAAATCATGGGGCAACCTATTCAATTGCCAGATCGCAGTATTTTGTTGAATACTAGAAGTCGGGTTTACCGCTTCTCTCCAGATGGGAAAATGATTCCAGGATTTTCACTTGCATTAGAAAACAATGCTTCTGGAGGTTTAACAATAACCAATTTCAACAATGAAAAAAGAATTTATGTTCCTTGTTCAAATCAAATCGCAGTATACGATTTTGAAGGAAATAAAATCAAAGAATGGGAAAATCCAAAATTGGATAGTAAAATTCTGTACGATTTAAAAGCAACGACTATAGCCAATAAACATTTCATCATTGCAGGGACCAATGCTGGTTCTATTTACTTCTTTAACGAAAATGGTCATTTGTATCATCAACAAGACTTGGATATAGACGGTCAGACATTAAAAAACCCGATTGGTCTTATTACGACTTCAGATGAGAAAAATTCTTTTGTTATTCTAGCAAAAGGTAAAGGAGAGATTTTTAAAGTACCATTTGAAGGTATACCCACCAAAGTGAAGGTGGGTGACTGGAGTAATAGCTTCACCTTCAATTTTGAAGATGTAAGTGGTACTGCCGACAAAGATTATGTCATCATCAGTGAAAATAAGCTCATGGTCTATAACCAAAAGGATGTGACGAAGTATTTTGAATACAAATTTGTAGATGACATCAGTAATAGACCGATATTTTTTAAGGCCACCAACAACAATGATCTTATGGCTGTAGGAACTGACAATCGGATGATTTATATCTTTAATGAAGATGGCTTTGTCCGAGACGGATTTCCAATTGACGGACTGTCAAAATTTTATTTTGGCCCCATTAATTTTGGAAACAACGCTTCTTATTTAATAAGTTCTAAACGAGATCATAAGCTTTATGCTTACAAGTTTTAACAAATTATAAACATAAAGTTTGAAAAGTAAAAATTATCTTGCAAAAACCCCTCAAATGTTTATAAAAAAATGCTAGAAATATTTTTTTTTATAGTAGGTTTGCAGACTTAATACGAATATGCTGACATCAGAACAACTAAAAACACTTTTATCAGAACCTAAAAGAATTGTAATCACAACGCATTTCAAGCCTGATGGCGATGCATTGGGTTCTTCCTTAGGTTTATTTTATTGGCTCAAAGCCTATAAACATGATGTAAGCCTTATTGTCCCTTCCGACTTTCCTGCTTTTTTAGACTGGTTGCCTGGTTTGGAACATGTCCGCATTTACACACAAGATGTACCAGCGAATCAACAAATAATTGCTGATGCCGAGCTCATTTTCTGTCTAGATTTCAATGGACTCGCTCGTATACATGATATGGCAGAACCCATTAGAAATGCAAAAGGCATTAAATGTATGATTGATCACCATTTAGAACCTGAAGGTTTTCATGATTACGAATATTGGGATCCAAAAGCAGCAGCAACAGCACAGTTAATTTTCAGGTTTATAAAAGAAGAAATGCATGATGAAGAGCATATCTCCTCAGATATGGCAACATGCCTCTATACCGGGATTATGACTGACACAGGGTCGTTCCGCTTCCGCTCTACTACATCAGAAATACACCGTATCATTGCCAACTTAATAGATTGTGGAGCGCAAAATTGGGCTATTCACGAATCTATTTACAACAGTTCATCAGAAGGACGATTAAAATTCTTAGGATATTGTCTTTTAAACCGTTTAGAAGTTATTCCAGCATACAATACGGCCATGATTTATGTGACGCAAGAAGATTTAAAAAGCTTTGAGATTATCACAGGAGATACCGAAGGACTTGTCAACTATGCTTTGTCGATAAAAGGCATTCGATTAGCGGCATTAATTATTGATAGAACTGAACAAATTAAATTATCTTTGCGATCAATTGGGGAAATTCCCTGCAATGAGATCTGTAAAACACATTTTAACGGAGGTGGCCACTTGAATGCATCGGGAGGAAGTTCTCGTGAGGATTTGCAAACGGTCATCAATACATTTAAATTAGCTTTACCAAATTATAAAGAAATATTAACAAAATAAGATAGCAATTAAAACTGAAATGAAGAAATCAATTCTATTATTCGCAGCAGCAGGTCTATTATTAACTGCTTGCCAAAATTTCAAAAAGGCTGAAGGAGGCCTAGAATACAAAATCGCAAAAGATGCTGGTGCTGAAAAAGCTGTATCTGGTGATTTATTGTCAGTTGACATGATTGTTAAAACTGATAGAGATTCATTATTAAATAGTACTTACGATGCTGGTGTTCCACAAATTGTACAATTATACCCAGATAGTATCATCAAACAAAATCCTGGTGATCCAACTGGATTATTCAAATTTGTAGGTGAGGGTGATAGCTTGGTGTTCAAAATCAATTTAGATTCTGTAGCAGCTAAAACAAAACAACCAAAACCAGCGTTTGCTGACAAATACATTATCTATACGTTGAAAGTTCAAAAACACTTCAAAAAAGGTAAATTAACAGATCAACAATTAGGTGAGCAAGTAACGAAATATTTTGATAGTCAAGTAGCAAAATTAAAAACTGCTGAAGCAGGAAAAGTTGATGCTTACGTTAAAAATAACAAGTTAACACCAAAGAAAACTGCTTCTGGCTTACAATATGTGATCACAAAACAAGGGGCAGGTAAAAATGCTGCTATTGGTGATACTGTTGTTGTAAACTATGTTGGTAAATTGACAACTGGTAAAGTGTTTGACACGAACCAACCCGATTTAGCTAAGAAAGAAAAAGTATTTAACCCACAAAGACCTTACGAAGCTTTACGTTTACACTTAGGTGTTGATGGTGTTATCCCGGGTTGGACAGAAGCTTTTCAATTATTAAACAAAGGTTCAAAAGCGACATTAGTCATTCCTTCTGCTTTAGCTTATGGTGAACGCGGAGCAGGTGGTGGTATCCCTCCATTTGCACCATTGGTATTTGAAGTTGAAGTATTAGACATTATTGCAGGTAAAGCTCCTGTAGCGACACCGATGACAGCTCCTTCAGCTGGCGCACCGAAGGTTGCTGCACCAACAACAGCTACTCCAGTGAAAAAATAAGTAAAGAAAATATCAAGTAAAACGCTTATCGGATAACCGATAAGCGTTTTTTTTATGAAATAAAATTATAGAGACAGACTTACTTTTTGATTCTTTTCAAACTAAATCTTCCATTTCTTAGCTATCTATGGAGCGCTTAGTTTTCACACAATACCTCCATAAAATCTTGGAAAGAGACATCCTCTTATATTATAACGAGGTCTGTGCAAGTGAAAAAAATGGACTAATGAGACTGACTATCGGAGTATTATGGATCTCAGCAGATCCTATTTTTTATAAAAAACCTCTATCTCAATTGAGGGAATCATTCAAAAAGGATATCTAGGATTAATAGATTTTGATTATTCAAAAGTGATTAAACTGTGTATTGTAATGAAAATTTTTGACCATACCAAAAAATAGAATCTGTGCCTGTCTATATGCTTTATAATATGGATCCTAACGATTTTGCTGACTCAGGTTCGCCGTTATGAATATCCATAACGAAATACTGGTGCTAGTTTTAATCTGGTTTGAGATGTTACAATTAACGATTTAACAGAACGAGCGTTAAAGTCGTTTGAACCCTATAGCTATTCATTACTGCTATATGCAGTGGGTAGCAAGATTGATCCATACACATCTGTTATGAGAGATAAGGATGTAAGCCCATAATACAAAAACAGGCCTTCGATATGATCAAGGGCCTGTTTTTGTATTATGGGCTTTTATCGGTTAGTTTGCCCGAACACAACGCACATGGTAATAATCGAAAAGTCCACTTGAACTTCCTGCAAAAGGAGTTCTTTGCGGCGCTGCTCCTGCAGCATCAGTTTTCATTTTTAAAGCATAATAACCAGGTGTATTTCCATCATTTGACCAATAGAAACCTTCATTAGGTTTAGACCAACTTCCTGAACCCCAATTAAATTGACCTAACATAGCAAATGTAACATTATCATTTGGATTACCATCACTTGTAAACTTGATATACGTAAAGCCAGAAGCTAGATCTTTGCCTGATGTTATTTGAGAGCTGTTGATCATTTTGTTAATTTCTGAAGAAGTAGGTGTTCTCCAATCTCCAGCAATACTTTGAGCATTAAGCACTCTTCTACAAGGATCTCCTGAGTTTGTAGCTGCAGAATTTCCTCCATCACCTACAGATGCCTTTGCATTATAAAAATAGGTATCATTAAAATTGTCATTATTAAATCTTCTAAATGGATTGTTGCTAATATATTGTGGTCTATTTGTACTTAATATGCTTCCATCATCATATAGATTCCCTTTAGCCCATTTTACTCCCTCTACAACAACAAAGTTTTTGGTAAATTTCATATACCAGTTGAGACTTAAATTTGTTGCTTCAGCTGCAGTATTGAATGTAAATGAATAAGGACCTGTATAGGTTTGACTAGTAGAAGAACTGTAGGCAACATTTAAGTTGGACACCTGTATAGTAGCTCCACCTGTTGTTGGACTAGCATCGTCTTTAATAAAATAGAAATAGCCTGCCATAACTGAATCCTTTGTAGTCGTCGGATTAACCTGTTGTAATGTCAGTGGAGAGGCATAACTAGTCGGAGTAAACGATGGCGTAGCTTTCGTCATCGTGTTCGATTTTAAGTCAAAATTACCTGTGTAAAAATTGCCTGCAACGGTATATTTTACATTTGCGGATACAATTCTAGCACCCAATCCTCTTGTGTCGACTACCGCACCTATACGCATTACCTTACGTGTAAATATAAGCGCCTGATTGATGTTTACCACTTGATTCGGATTGATATTAGGAATAGTAAATGTACCATTCACAAACAAAAAATCAGCATCTTGTTTTGTTGGCACTGTTGGAGTAGTATGATTCAAATCAGCTATACTTGCAGTCGTATTATACGAAAAGGCATAGTAAGCATATTCTACTCCTTTTTCCAAAGGAATTGGATCTGCTTGACCAGCAGTTAACTCAACAGAAGTTACAAAAGCACCTGTTGCATTATTGTAGATCATGACGCGATATTTAATACCAGTAGCCATAACTGCAGCACGTAACGTACGTGCCTGATTACCACTAGACAAGACACCGTTACCGACTTGGATAATCGACGTTTGTGTTTGTGGAGCAGCTTGTGATGTTTCTACATCAAAATCAGAAAAATTATAAATTTTCTGAATATTTCCCGTATTTGTACTGCGTGCTTGTTTTTCATTTGAAGCTGCAGTTCCTACAGTAGATGTTTCATTAGGATCCTGGATTCCTGCAATATTAAATAAAACAGAAGAACCATCAGCCGCTATCTTAGCACTTTCTTCATTTTTGGAGCAGCTCACAAAACTTTGAGTCAATCCAATGGCAAAAAGAGCCACGATACATATTTTAAATTTGTATGTTTTCATCTTAAATTCTAAATCTTTTTTTGAATATATCAATTACAATTCGATTGGACCAGTAGGGCTATCAACGTTCTGATCTACCCAATCTGGCGTTGTAGGGTTTAATTGATTTGGAGCGGTTCCTCCAAATGTTACAGCACCAGACAAAGCTGCTAATCCTTCCTCCATCTCAATCACACTACAGTTGATTAGAGGTTCTACATATTTATTCTTCATTATCATTGTTTTGTTTGTTTTTGTATTTTTTTGTAGTTAAATAACTATTAACTTAAATCAACTCGTTAAATAAATATAGTTTAGCAACTTGATTTAACATTTCGTTAACATTATCAGATATCCGTTGTCAAATATAGGTCATTTGATTAATTTTATTAACCTTTTATTTACTGATTTCATTAAACTGTAGTTAACAAACTACAGCATAAGCTCTAAAATATCAATTAATTAGGGTAATAAAACGCAGTTAAATCGGCATTAAAATGCAATTAAGTAGTAAATGTTAAAAATATTTCAAAAATTAAACCTTATTGTTAAAAAAACATTACTATGCAAGCATATTATTTAACTTTATATTACAACGTTTGTTAGACAATAAATTATACTAAACGGAAAACATGGGAATTTATTTTTTCTAATCAAGAAAATTGTAGCAAATACACTACAACCAAACTTTTGTATAGCAAAAAATACCTTAATTTCCAATAGAGTTTAATAATATTGCTGGGTTTTAATTATTTAAACGATGGGAAAATCGAAAATAATCTATTTAATACTTTTACTTTTAATCTTAGTTGGGCTATTTTGCTTACCATTAGTAAAAATTCCAATTTCAGTATCTGCTAAAGGGATTATTCGACCAATCGAGGAGAATAGTAAGGTTAGTTTAGCGGTCGGAGGAAGAGTATTAAATGCGAATATATTTGAAAATAATCAACAAGTAAATAAAGGAGACACCTTGCTTGTTATTGCTGCTGACCAGATCAGTAACAAAACTACACAACAGCAATTATTAGCATCTGACTATGCGTTACAGCTTGCTGACTTAAATAAACTTGTACGTGGTCAACGTAGTGGTCTACAAACAGGACAATATCAAAAAGAGGCTGCATCACTTTTTCAACGATTGGGAGAATTAAAAGCACAAACAACTTTGGCTGAAAAAGAATACCAAAGAGCAAAGAATCTTTTTGATCAAGGTGTAGCTTCCCAAGCAGAATATGAAAAAGCGCTGTATAACTATCAACAGCTTAAAAGTCAAAGCAATAGCATTACTGAGCAACAGTTAGCCCAATGGCAAGGTCAAAAACGAGATATCGAACGACAAATGCTCAATGTCAACACGGAAGCCAAACAATTAGAAATTGAAAGTGATAACTATATTATACGAGCTCCTATTTCTGGTAGACTTAACAATTATTCAGGTATCCGTCAGGGAAATTATGTCACAGTAGGCCAAGAGATCGTTCAGATCACTCCTGAAAACAGATTGATTGCTGAATGTATGGTTCCTTCTTCAGAAATTGGATTCATCAAGCAGGGGCAAAAAGTTCGATTTCAGATCGACACCTACAACTATAATCAATGGGGTATGATCGACGGAAAGGTATTAGACATTGATCAAAACATTGTTGTAAACGAACAATCTGGTGCCAGTTTTTTTAAAGTTCGATGCAAGTTGGACAAAAATTTCCTGAAGTTGCGGAATGGATTTAAGGCAACTATCTCCAAAGGTAATACGTTAACTGGACGTTTTTATCTGACTGACCGCACCCTTTGGCAACTGTTGTTTGATCGGGTTGACGATTGGTTTAATCCAAATTTGATTTAAGCAATATAAGAAGTTTCATCAATCATCATAAGTTTTATAAAGCTTATAAACAGAGATGAATATGAGTGACTCATGATACTTCATTGCTGTTCAAGAACAAATTATAATGAAAAAAGAAGTAGTAGTAAAACAACACGATATTCAGGACTGTGCAGCAGCATGTTTAGCCTCTATTTCAGCACATTTTGGCTTAATGATGCCGATTGCGAAAATAAGACAGCTCTGTCACACAGATACCAGAGGAACGAACATCCTTGGTGTAGTAGAAGGTCTTCAAGCATTAGGATTCTCGGCCAAAGGAGTTCGTGGAGATCTAAACGCATTGAGACAAATACCACTACCAGCTATCGCACATGTTGTCATGCACAATCAATTGCAACATTTTGTGGTCATCTATGAAGTTTCAAAAACCAAGATTAAAGTTATGGATCCTGGCCCTGGACGCATGGAAGAATACAGCATAGAAGAATTTGAAAAGATTTGGAAGGGTGTTTTAGTCATACTAGAGCCCAATGAGTATTTTGAACAGCGAAATGAAAAAGTTAGCACTTACAAAAGATTTTGGAATCTGGTACAACCACATCGTTACATTGCAGTACAAGCGCTTATTGGTGCTATCGTCTACACCGTTCTTGGGTTATCTACTTCCATCTATATACAAAAGATTTCCGACTATGTGCTAATCGATGGTAATACTCGGTTATTGAATTTATTGTCCATAGGTATGGTTGTTATTCTGATTTTTCAGATTTTCATCGGTACCATGAAAAGTATCTTAGTCTTACAGACAGGACAACGCATTGACCGTTATTTAATTCTAGGCTATTACAAGCACCTGCTTTCTCTACCCCAACGTTTTTTTGATACAATGCAGATTGGTGAGATTATTTCTCGGGTAAGTGATGCTGTGAAAATAAGATCCTTTATCAACGATGTCGCCATTCAAGTTGTTGTAAATTTTTTCATTGTCTTCTTTTCCTTTGCTTTGATGTTTACTTACAATTGGAAATTGGCCATGATCATGGTATTGGTTATTCCTTTTTATTTTGCCGTTTACTGGCTCACCAACTACTTCAATAAAAAGGTCGAACGCCGTATGATGGAAGAAGGGGCACAATTAGAGTCCCATCTCGTCGAATCGCTAAATGCTGTAAGAACGATCAAACAATTTGGAATTGACACTTATGCCAACAATAAAACGGATATTCGTTTCACAGTTTTATTAAAAACGATTTACAAATCCGTGATGAACGGAATCTTCACTTCAAATTCTTCAGAATTTCTTTCCCGATTATTTACAATTATCCTGTTATGGTCTGGTTCCTATTTTGTGATTAGTCAAGAGATGACTCCTGGTGAGCTTATTTCATTTTATGCATTAATCGGTTATTTCACAGGTCCGATATCTCAACTGATTGAAAGCAACAAGACGGTACAGAGTGCATTGATTGCATCTGATCGATTATTTGAGATCATGGATCTCGAACGAGAAGAAAACACAAATAAAATGGATCTTCATAAAGAACAGTTAGGAGACATTATATTTAACGATGTGCATTTCCGTTATGGTTCAAGAGAAGAAATCTTTCAGGGATTTAACTGTACAATCGAACTGCATAAAATGACAGCTATTGTAGGACCTAGTGGCTCTGGTAAAACAACTATAGCTGCACTTATTCAAAATCTATATCCAGTCAATAGTGGAAAGATCAGTATTGGTGAACTAGATGTCAGCTATATATCCAAATATTCCTTACGTAATTTAATCAGCATCGTTCCTCAACATCTGGATATTTTCTCAGGTAACCTCATAGAAAACATTGCTCTTGGAGAAGAATTTCCAGATCATACCCGTATTCTGCAGATATGTAAAGACATTGGTATTTTGGAGTTTATTGAATCCTTACCAAACAGTTTTCAAACTCACTTAGGAGAAAATGGTTCGTTGCTTTCAGGTGGCCAGCGCCAACGTATTGCTATTGCACGTGCTTTATATAAAAATCCTGAAATCATCATCTTGGACGAAGCGACCTCGTCTTTGGACTCAGATTCTGAAGATTATATACAACAAGCTTTAAAAACACTCCAAGATAACGGGAAAACTATTATTGTCATCGCACATCGGTTAAGCACAGTCACTTCAGCTGATAAAATAATGGTCATCAAAGAAGGTAAAATTGTGGAAGAAGGAAACCATACTCAACTATTACAAGACAAAGGTGTCTATTTTAATTTATGGAAAAAACAAACCAACATATTGTAATACGAGCAGAAATGAAAAAAATAGTTGTTATCATCCTATGTACAGCCTATTGCTTATTTGCCCAATTAGCTAAAGCTCAACCCTGGAAACTAGAACAATGCATCAATTATGGTTTGACCAATAGTTTTGCCGGACAAGCAAAACAGCTTAGTGAAGAGGATAAAAAGAACAATTTTCAGATGGCACGGTTCGACCGTTTACCCACTATCAAAGGTTATATGGAAAATCAGTCCAATTTTGGACAAACTCAAGATATGTATGGACGACAACAACGCAATGACAATTTGAATGGTAGTATTGGCATCAGTGGTGAAATTACACTATATTCTGGAGGAATTTTAAAAAAACAAATACAAAAAGCAAGCACTGATATAGAAACTGCTCATGTCGAAACCGATATTCAAAAACAGGATCTGACCATCCAAATCATTCGATCCTTTTTAGATGTTCTTTTACAAAAAGAAATATTAAAGACAAGAGATACGGCGGTTTATTTTGCAAGGACACAATATGAGAAAGCAGAAAAGACGACTAAAGCGGGGCAAACAGCGCAAACGATAGTCTACGAAGCCAATGCACAACTTGCAAGAGAGGAGCAACAGGCTGAAGTAGCAAAAATAGAAGTTAAACGATTATTGATGCGTTTAGCCCATCTTATTCAAGTGGAGCATTACGAAACCTTCGAGATAGAGGACAAATTCCCTGACGAACAGGTGATGCAATTATGGAGCTCAAGCAAAATCAACATCTGGATGGAGGAAGCTATTCGTAACAATCCACTACTCAAAAAATACGAGCCCATGCAGCGTTCTTTAGCGATGGAAGGCGCCATCTATAAAGCGCAAAGAAGACCTAGCTTAAAAGCAGGTGCAGCTATAGGTAGCCCCTTCTATTTTGGTTTAAATGGTCACAATGCATATGGATTGCCCAATAATAGCTTTTTCCCACAAATAAAGGATAATTTTTCACAGCAATTAACACTTTCGTTAAATATCCCAATATTTGATAAACATAAATCAAGCTCTCAGTATAGACAAAATTTAATTGCGATAGATCAGCTAAAAATCGAAGAAAAACAAGCCTATATTCAGCTCAAGCAAGATATAGAATCCATTCAATTTGACTATCAATCTTACTTTCAACAATATCAGTCTGCAAAAAAAGCGACCGAAAGTACTCGAATAGCACTCGATCACACCATAAAGAGTTACGATGCTGGACGTATCTCTGTATACGATGTCTATCAGTCCCGCAATCAGTTTCTAGCGACACAAAGTGAATGCCTTCAAGCAAAATACAAATGTTATTTCAGTGTGCAGTTATTGCAACTTTATATAGGACGATTACAAAAATCAGAATAGTATTTGAATCTACTAAATCATACATAACCTAATAATTAGCGCTCTGAAAAACATCCCTGTATAGCTGAAAAAAAGGTTAAAAAACAGCACAAATCAGCATTATAAAAAAGGTTAAAAAATTATCGTAAACAACTAGCTACAAGGAGTAAAAAAGCGATTGATATAATTTTTTTAAATAAAATTAAGTTTTATTTTTGTTAAGGTTAATCAAAAGAAAGATTGAAAAACCAAAGATTAATACAAAGGAAATTAAAAAAATTAAAAAAGATGAAAAATTTAGATTTAAACAAATTAGGCGTTCAAGAATTGAACACAAAAGAAATGCAAAATATTGAAGGTGGTACTTTTGGAACTATCGGACAAATTTTCAAAGTTGTTGGAAATTTTTTCTCTAACCTTGGTGGTATATTAGGTGGTGTTTTCAACATCTAATTATTGCATTTAGTTAAATAAAAAGGCACTTTCATCGCTGAAAGTGCCTTTTTATTTATACCTATAAATAGGCCTGATTACCGCTATTTTTTTGTTTCGATAGCTTTTAAGTATACTATATCTCCTACATACTCCGAGATCTTTTACAAGAACACATAAGCGTTTTAAAGCCTAATGCAACTACCCAACCCGAAATACTGTTTTTTTTCAGCAGACATAAATCCGAAAGATTAGAAGGCAAACCTTCCCTATAAAATAATAATATGAAATAGCGTTATTTTCCCATAATGCTGGTAAAATACAATCAGCAAAAACATACATATTAAAGACCTTGAGGCTATAGGATAAAGATCCATCTCAAGCTAAAAAGAAGTTCATATTCATTTCACTACAATCATTTATATTACTTTTTTAAGGGAAGATTACAGATCTGTCTAGTTTTTTGATTCTTTCCAAACAGAAATAGCGACTAACAGTCGATATACTTAACCATTGTAGGAAGCACAAGCCATAATCGTACTGCAATTTTACATATTAAGTACTCCTTTTATTTCTTTTGTATCTATTAGGAATCTTCACTACTTCAAGAATGAAGATGTTATATTAAAATTATTATTTCAGATTTTATAAACGATTTTGTGCGCTCATAGGTTTATACTATAAAAAGTTTTATCGTATACTTCTGTGATATGTCAGAAGGATTAAGTATCATAATTGCTAAAGAGATGAGCACAGAACAGTTATGGATAGGATGCTCGAGCTATACTACCCCTTCATGGCAAACGTTGTTTTATCCGACAGACTTACCAAAGAGTAAATGGTTCGCGTATTATTGTCAATATTTTAAAACATATGAATTCAATGCAACATTTTATCGTTTCCCAACTGTAAAAAATTTGTTATCATGGCATGATAAAACCCCTGATCATTTCGAGTTTAGTGTAAAGGTTCCAAAAATAATTACACACATTAAAAAACTTCAAGATTGCACGGAAGAAGTCAGTGATTTTTATCAGATAAGCAAAGAAGGATTAAAAAATAAACTGGCATGCATTCTATGGCAGTCCCCTCCTAGTTTTAGCTTTACCAGAGAAAGATTGGATTTGCTTATCAGCCTGATGGATTCACACTTTGAGAATGTTGTTGAATTCAGACATGTAAGTTGGTGTAATACCGAAGCAACAAAAGATCTGGAGAAAAATTCTATAACCTTCTGCAATCCAAACTATCCTCATCTCCCTACATCCATACAACAAACAACCACAACCGGTTATTTTCGTCTGCATGGCAATCCGCAATTATTTTATTCGGAATACAGCAAAAAGGAAATAACTGATCTTTATGAGGAAATAAAGAATTATGGATTTAAGAAGGTATATATTTATTTTAATAATACAGCGTCAACTGCTGCTATAAAAAATGCATTGCAGCTACTCGAATTGATAAAACAATAAATCTGTAAGAAGTGATCAGTTCATATAAATATGGCTATAAAGATTAATAACAAGAATTGCTAACTGTTATTCAATTTTTGTAAATCCTTGTCTTTCATCGCAATCTTTTATATTGAATTTCCCGTTTATATAGGCTGATTTTCCAACTGTTTTTTCTCCAGTCTCTAAATCCATACATAAACCATAGGAAATGGTCTTACTCGCATAGTCAAACGTTATTCTTTTCACTGGTAAACTATAATGACCCTTCCCATCTTCGACATGAGTGAAATTACATACGGTTAACATCATTTTTTTTCCAAAAGCGACCTTCTTTACATATATATTCTTTTTCTTTCGGAAAACAGTTGCATAATTACAAGAAAATACTAGTTCATCCATTTGGCTTATCAGCAAGAATTCTTGTAGGTTTAAATTGTGTATTTCGGTAAAATATTGGTGATATCTATTATCTTGCAATATAATCCGATCATCATTGATGATATAACTCCAATGATACGAGGTAGGACTGGAAAGATGATAAAGTATAAAATCACCTTTTTCAGATTTATATTTTTCTAACACAAAGTTGAGGGTATCGATCGTTTCTTTGAATTTATTTAGGTTCTTCAGATCAGTTTTTAAAATTGTCTCTTGTAATATAT
Organism: Sphingobacterium sp. SRCM116780; assembly: GCF_021442025.1. Taxonomy (NCBI): domain Bacteria; kingdom Pseudomonadati; phylum Bacteroidota; class Sphingobacteriia; order Sphingobacteriales; family Sphingobacteriaceae; genus Sphingobacterium; species Sphingobacterium sp. SRCM116780. Next base: position 182,231 of record NZ_CP090446.1, on the reverse strand, counting down.
GTGTGAAATTTTGGAGATCAGGATCATTCTCTTCTGTACCACTATTTTTCGCTGCTTGATCATATGCTAACAAGCTATTTATTAAATTCGACTCTAAAGCCTCCTGTCCGAAAAGAAAAAGAGGTAAGAATACTGTTGACAGGATGAAGAGCAGTTTTTTCATTTCTTTTATTTTTTTTCGGTAGTATCATCCACATAATAAATCATATCTGCCAACCAGCTTCTTTGAACGGATACACGGACTTCTCCAGAGAACTTATTTAATCCTGGACGAGCAATCGCTCTACTCACCGTTCCATCTTCAAGCCTAATGCTCCATGTGGCTCTACTTTTTCCTATAGGCCTATACACCGCTATGATTTCAGCTTTCATTATTTGAGGGGTAACGAAAGCGACACTCAGCCATGACACATAAAAAAGGAATATGTAACCAATGAAATAAATTAAAACCCCAAGTCCAAGACTTTTCCAGAATTCTTTAAAAAAAATACGCCATCCCGATACATCAAAAAATAAGGTAAAAAGGGTAATGTACAGCAGAATACCTACACCCACGGCAACATATAAAACCCAAAGGTGATACGATAGGGGTAAATCCAGATAAGTTGGTAAGAGCAATGCTATTATAAGGATAGGTGGTAATAGCCAACTACTAATTTTTTTTACCGTTTCCATTTCTTATTGGTCCATTGTTATTTGTGTTTTCTTTTTCTAGATCTACTTAGCGCTTTATTAAGCATTAACCTCACTATTTTTTATATGATCTGTTTGTACAGCCCTAAAATAAAAAAAGCATTTCAAAAGAAACGCTTTTTTAAGATTTAATTAAAAAATAGTCGTTTTACAGAGACTCTACATCTTAAGAACTTACCCACGCCATCAAAATCAAGAAGGTATACAATATGAGTTTGTCTGCAAGATTTCAATTGTTTTCAATATATTCGTAACTAGAACGCTTGGATACGTTGTGCTAGCACAATTTTTTGACAGCAACAATTTGCATAGATTTTACGTTTTTTGTACCGCATCAAACCTCGTTCATAAACGATGATGGCAGAGCAATAGCCATTCATCAGATTTATTATGCAGATGATAGATGAGAACTCTTATAGCTCATTCCTTGTAGAAGGATAGTTTGATAATTTTTCCAAATTTTATTCCCGAAAAAATAAAGCAATCTACTTCTTCTCAAGCATAAAACTTGCGTCTTTCTAGTGAACCTTAAACAAAAACGCCCAAAGTCGAACACTTTGGGCGATAAACGAGTTATACCAGAATTGTTTTTTACATTATTTAATTTAACATTAGATCTCAGAAAATACATTGAAAATGTAGTTTAACTTACAACCACAATGTTTTACTAAAACATTTATTTGCTATCTATTCTTTAACCAATGCGGTTTGGGAACAGATTCAATAATATATGTTTAAATTTCAGAAAAGTTAATGCTTTAAAACTACTAAAACCTAAATTTAACAATATTGACTGATTTATTCACACTAATACTGATAATCAATTTTCATACTATAATTTGTAGAATCCCAAGTACCTTCCAACATCTTAATAAGTGCATCAATTATTTTAATTAACTCAGCTGTAGGAAATGGTTTTCTGCTGAATAATCTCTTAAAGTCCTTATCCTCTGTAGAAATAGCTTGTAGTTCTGTAACAGAAATATATGTTCCTTTAGCCTGCAATGTTGCTTTTACATTTTGTAAAACTTGAAGCATCAATTGTTCGTCTGATTGTGTAATAATATAATCGTTCCAACCAAGGGACATACTTCCTGTGGAGTAACCATCAATATGAAATTTAATAGAATAAAGTAAATCATCTTTATTAGTTAAATTATACTGTATCTTCTTTAATTCATCACAAATGTAACAGTATACTAATTGCATAAATTCTTCTTCTACCCAGAAGCCCTTATTATAATTATATTCAATAAATGTAGCTGACATAATATTAATAGTTTAGTTTAATTAAAAAATTATCGTTATTATATTGATTAAAATTAGTCAATATAAATTGATCTATTTGTATTTTCAAGTAATCCGAAGATTGTCCTATAGCTGCAGATATTTCATCTAAGTACTTATAATCAATGACTACCTTATCAAGCGGTGGTTTTCCCACATCAGGATTATTTATTTTTTTAAAATGTTTATCTATTGAACCTAAAAATCCTGTGCTTTTATTATTCGGAATATATTCTCCTAGCCAATTATTATAAAAACGATTTATATCCTGTTGTTGTAATAGTTTTTGAGGTAAATCGAATTTAATACCTAAAGGATCTAAACTTTGACTATTTAAAGTTCCTCCTTGCATTATTATATCTCCTGCTTCATTAATTAATGATCCTTTTGCTTTTCCACCATATTTTAATTCTATTTCAATAAAACTATCAGTCTCATGTAAACGATAGAATTGATTTGTAGCCATATCTTTAAAATTAGGCGGTAACATTTCCGCTCTTCTATTGTTAAAATAATCTATATGATGTGTTGCGTCTGGATATTCTAATAAGCGATCAATATGTACTTTTGCATTAGATTTTATCATATTAAAACCTTCATCAGAGCATTTACCATATCTCTCCACAAATTTAAGCGTTCCGTCTTTCTTTAATTGTAAAAAGATTGAACTTAACACCGGCTCATCATAATATCGAAACCAAGATTTCACCAAAGTAACATCATCTGCAAATTTAGTATAATACGCAGCTCCAATATCGTCAAAAGTTTTCAAAAATGCGGTAATGGATTCTGGTGGAGCTTGAGATTCTATCAATGCTTTATATACATTCTTCAGATTGATATCATCATAAAGACTAACTAACCGATTCGCAACATCTGTATTCTCCAAAAATTTTATATTATTGGATAAAGGAATATCTCGAGTAGCCATTATTTTCCAACCATTCATCATTTCTGGTGTTTTGAACCGTTCTAATCGAGCAACATCATATCCAAAATCTTCAACAAATTTTGCACGTAATGTATCTGTCCAATTTTCCGCTTTCTCCCACCATAATTTAAATTCCTCAGAAAATAGTTTACTATTCTTAGGATCTCGCACATACGTCCAAAAAGTATTGGTAGCCTCTACGCTTTCTCCAAGTGGAGCTGCAAACCTACGAAGTATTTTAGAAATATCTGGATCTAAAGTATTCGCGAGAGGTGAGTCCAGTATCTGTTTTGCAACATTTTTGACTTTACGCGCAGCCACAAAATCCAATACTCCTCCCACAAGCCCGATATACATAAACAAATCGGCCATTTTTTGATAATATTTGCATTTATCTTGATCATATTTGCTGTTAGTAACTTCACATACTTCCTCGACTTGTTTGGCATAGTTGTAATAAATAGACGCTAAACCAGCGGTAATCTCCACTGCTGCAGCAAAACCATGCGAAAGTTCTAACCGTAAAAGAACAGCTTCCGCTTCGGTAACAGCTAATCGCCCTGTAATAGCTCTTCCAAATTTGGTTAGTTGGAGGATATACCTAAGTTTAGTCAAATTAGCTAAAGGAATTAAAGTCAAGGCAATATCTACTCCAATTTGTATACCTGTTTTAATATTATCGGTCACTTTCTTGTCATCGATATACTTGAGATAGAAAAGCGGAATAGCCATCTCCTGTTGACCATTAATATAGATTTCCATTATTTGTTGGTCACCACTTATACTTTCTGTTCCCATCAATAATATGCAACGAAACATATGGAAGGCCTCTTCTTTATGTGTTTCTGTATCATCATCTAGTTTGACTACAATCTGGCTCTTATCAAATTCAAAGGAATAATTAGTATCATTGAAAAACAACCAAGCCGTACTTGTCTTGTAATTGATGGAAATTGGTTTGTTATCTTCTTTCCCTATAATATCATCATCTGATAGTAAATTATTGGGATTATAAGAGCTACGCAACCAAACTTTATACATCTCGTTCATAAATCCATCTAGATTATTGACACCAACCAAAAAATGGCTATTCTCAATACCTTTATATAAGAGTTCAAACAAGGTTTCTCTATCAGAGGTTTGTGCTTTAGCTAGTTCGTTTAAAAAAAGGTTCTCTTCTCCTGTTTGAATTGTCCGAACAATCTTGATAACGATTGCTTCTCTATTTATGCCGCCAAAAGCAGTCCTTACCTCACCCTGTACCGCATCATCAAGGGTAATTCCCACGATTTCCACCCTTTCATCAACAATTACTTTAAGTATTTCTAACCGTTTATTTAATGGTACGATACGTAATGCTGACTCGGACAAAATATGTCCAAATAGTAGCAACGCATTTTTCTCACTATTGCTGTTTAGGTAAAGTTGATTTTTATAAACAGTTTCAAAGAATGAGTCAAAATTGGTTTTGTATGCACTAAGCATTTCCAAAGATGTTTCTGTATGTATCAGTTCATTTTTCCAATAATTAGATTGTGATACGATAAATTCATTGAATGCATTGTTTTTATTCAAAATTGGAAATATACTTTGCTCGATCTGATCAATAACCAAAGCAATGGATGCAAGTATTCCGACTGCCTGACCACGTTCACTACTCTTGATATTGAGACTTCTTGTAACAACATCAATATTATTGGCATAGTAAGATCTTGCTGTATCTCCCAATTCATATGATACTGGCTCCTTTTTTGCACTTTCTGGAATCACCAATTGACCATCATTCTCATCATATACTGATTCACCTTGATAAAGCCAAGTAACTTCCTGTGATTCGAACTCTTTTTTGTATGGCGGTTCGGTATTAGCTCGTACAAGCTTGATTGTATCTTTACTGATAATGGCATCGGATAAAACATCAATATCAAATTTCTGCTTAGTTATTAACGTAGCGTGATCTAGTTCACCCGAAAGATATTTTAAAAATTCTTTTTCAACATAAAACCCTGCTGTTACAGTGTGTACTTTCTCGTCTCCATTGTCTTTGTTTAACACTACTTGTTTTTGATAATCTCCTTTACGAAAATCACGAGCTTCAAAATATCGATAGAAATCTTCTTTATATTTAAAAGCGACTATGACACCCGTAAAAACATGATACTTCTCCTCACTCAGATCATCTATATTCTTGATCTTATATCCTAAGTTTAATATTCCTGCTAATCCCATCGTCAATTCATATTAAAAGTTACAAAACTATTATTCGACTGCACATCCTTGAACAGATCCTGAATACTGCTTGCATACTGAAATGAAAAATAGCAGTATTGATCGATCGTGTAGACCACGATATCTTCATCGATGCTTTGCAGTTTAAGTTGTCCATCTGCAGTTTCTCCAGATAAAGCCAATCTAAATTTTTTGTATTGCACATTTTCTATTGACAGAAATTGATTTCCTGCCCCATGTAGATCCAATAAGATCAGCTGAACATTATGCAATGCTGCTATTCCCATAGCGGCGATCAAACGATCGTTTTCAGTTTTTGTCAATCCAATCTGGATACGATTGACTCCCTTACCATCAATAGATACTAGGGAAATACCAGGGATGTTGAGCTGATTGTCACTGAAATAGCTAAAGTCAAAATAGCTTCCTGAATCAGCATGGAAAAAGTCTCCGCTGTTCGAAGGCAATAATGACGAAGAGCTCGTTCTCGTATCCGGTAATGTACGTTCACTACCTACTGCTGAATATAAGGCATCTACGGCTTCAGCGACATAGGTCACCCGATGCAAATCGCCCATATAACGCGATGTATCGCGTGTAATAACGGTCTGTACAGCCCATATTCCTCTTTGTTCCTTATCATAATAAGGACTCATCAATTTTAGCTTCTGTATAGCTAATAAGGAATTGTGTGTTTCTTCGCTCGACTTGAACACCGATGCGGCGTTGATTTGATCAAAAATATCGTTTACATTGCCGATGGTTGCATTTCCAAAAGCTAGATCATCTTCTACTTGATAGGTGTATGTTTTACCTCTGTACAATACTAAATCAAATGTTGCAATGGGAGACTTAGCTCCATTATTACCGATATTGGTATGCAAGAGTGTAATCGGCTTGCAGTATGATGGTAAAATCTCGTTTACAGCTACAGGAATTGATAAATCTTCAAGAGAAATGAAACCCTCTTTTGTCGAAGAAAGCAAGTTCCCGGCTTGCGCATAAAATGCGACATTCTTATTGTAGTCGATAGGAAACTGTAAAACCAATTTGTTTTCGTTCGCATCATGATTTTGAATTTGACTATCGATTAAGATTGGCCAACCATTTTCCGCATAGTTGCTTTCCACAAGCGCTGTATCTGTGCTACCTTTCAGTAAGCTAAAGACCGTACTTTCCCCCACATTATAGTTGTTATAGAAATTGTAAGAGCGCCCTCGATCGCTTTGGATATAGAGGTAAACGTTATTCTTCGTTGAAAGGTTCTGCAACAGATTGTTGTAGATATTTGCTCCATTAAGCTTACCCAATACGGTATCAACAGTTCCTCCGTTAGCATGATAACCATAGAATGCGGCGATATCCAAAAATTGAAAGATTTGTTCTTTTTTCAGTTTCTTTTGATAAGCATCACTTATGGTCGCGATATTAATTTCTACCTTCTTGGCACTTGCATAAGCGATATCTAATCGAAACAGACTTTCATCTTGTGGATTTTCAAAATCCCCATAATCTAGCACCACATCAATGCCACATTCACCAGATTTAAACTGTCCCAAAGATTTTCCCATATCGATCATGGGCAATTCATAGGCATCGTTTTCTGTTGTAATTCCAGCATCACTAACAAGAGATGAAGTCTTAAAGAATACAGAGGACAATAATGTGTCCATTTGAAAGCCGGCGTTGTATCCAATATATTCGGCTTTAAATTCTGGGGTTTCCCCCTGTTTGTACAAACTTGTAAAACTCTTCTGTATTGTTTGTATGAAATCGGAAGTATCTGGCCCTTCGATTACTAGAGGGGTTGAATCTTGTGTAAAAAATTCAGATCGTTGTAGACCTCTATAAACAAAATACTTGATCTTTACACCAGCTATAGGCTGTGTATATGGTTTTAAAATTAAATTGACAGTATCTGACTCAGCTCCCTGCTGAGGTAAGATAAAGACTACACCTTTACAAATGGCATAAGCCATACTGGGTGAGCTGACATCAAATGAAGCTGTTACCTGAAATCTATTTTCATCAACAACTCCAAATGCTTGTTCTTTACGCTGGGAAATCAATTCCCCCTTGGCGACAAAGAAGTATGAATTATCGTTACTCATTGTTATCTTATTTTATGTTAACTATTTAACCATTTGGTCATCTTTGCGTTATCGTCATAAGGCAAATGAAAAGAATGCGAACAGCTAATTCTTTTTAACATGTCCAACTTTCTTACGGAGTTCGAACCCGATGATATCCATTATTGGTCTTATATTTTCACTATGGAATACATCAACGATGTACTTCCAATAATGAAACAGTAAATCTATTTCCTTTAGATAAAGCAAATTTAGTGAGCAAGTGAGGGTAAAACTTACTGAAATTGTGTGTTTTCTCTCGGTATCTGAGAACTACCGAAAAGTCGGGAAATAAATGGGTAGGTATGAATCAGATTTATCTGTTTTTATTTCAATAACTTGATCATTCAGATGGTTGGCAATCAGAAGTACATAAACGTATTAAAGCTTCGGGCAAACGTTGCCCGAAGCTTCAATAGAAATAATAGACTATGTAAATCAGAAAATCTTTATTGAGAAAGCTCCCAGTCTAAATGAAATATCTAAGTCAAAGTCTCGTCAAAATTATTCTGATCATTATTCTCCAAGAGCTTGATCTATGATGCCATTCGGATCAACAATACATTTGCATTGCGACAAGTCTTGTCAAACATGTTTTGATTTTTACTTCAAATCAATCCGTTAAAACAGCTGTTTCCATCTGCTTTAACGAATCGATTGCATTATCTAGGCTATATTAATAAGCCACGGCATTATTGAATACCAATGCTGGTAAAGTCGCTGCGTCTGTCAAACGACCATCAGCCTGATTTAGACGATAAAGCGCGCCATTACGACCATCGGATTTATCGGTTTCAGTTCCTGCTGTTTGGCCCAATAGCATTTTTGCGGATGCACTTACGCTATTTGCCTTCGCATTCGGGAATTTGGCTAAGAAATCAGCCCCACTAAACGCTTGAGAGAACTTCATACCGGCTATTCCATTCGGCACATAATCAATTGGATTGTTGAATCCATAATCGACACCATCTGCCGCACAAGTAAAGGCACCATTCATACAAGTTACTGAAGGATAGCTATTCGGGAAGATCACATTCAGGTCAAAGGTTAACCCTTTACCATTTCCTGTGTTCACAACACCTTCTGCCGTAACCGATGTAACAATTGTAGACTCTGATCTGGCAATAGGTATCATCGTTGCCCATGCGATAGGATGCGATGTAAAACTAGTTTGTGTAAACATCCCACCTATAATACTGATGTTAGGAACATGCTTGAAGATATTCGGTTCAAACAAGATACGGTTACACTTACCAAACGTATATAGCGCAGTAGCAATTGTTCCATTGGCATTGCCAACATCTTTACCATTCCAGAACAACTCTCTACGGATCACAAAGAAACTGTTATACCCACTTGTGAAGTTACCGAAGTTACCATTACCAATAAAGTTGAACGCATGGCTGATATCGGTCAGATATTTATTTTTCCAAAATAAGGATACCGGAACGAAATCGTCTGTTCCATTGACAGATGAACTTCGGAAAGCTCCACCATCGATACCTTTGTAGTAGTCGAAACCTAAATAAGAATTCTTAAAGATTTCCCAAACAGATGTCAGATTCACAAAACTATCCAGGAAGCCTGTTTCTATCTTACGGAATCCACATCGGAAGAACGTTCCTGTCAATTCGGTCGGTTTAGTAATTTGACTTAGCATCGTAGCCGGGAAGCTCCATCTTAATGTGGTAATATTCCTTCCGAACTCATAGAATGTAGCGACCATTGTCTCCACTTCTGGTGTTTCCAATTGGAATCCACTCACAACAGTAGCATTTGGTAATCCAGCCAAGCTGTAATCCAAGTTTGTCAAGGTAGCTGATTTAACCTTCACAATTTCGACTACAAAATTATTGATCGATGGAGCCATATATCCTGCCGAACTTTTTGTCAAGGCTTCACACAATCTAAAATAGTTCACAGAATCACCTGTTGTAACCTTGATCTGATAAGTACCAGGTTCTGCATAAGTATGGTAAAACGTATTTCCAGCATCGATATAATGAATAGTACCTTCTGAATCGATCCATTGGTCATCGCCATTATAAACTGGAATATTCACAAGTTCTTCCTGACCATCGCCATATTCAAGTTTTGCTAATCCTTCTACCGTATCTGTACGGAGTAAAATCGTTGGTACTTTTGTATTGGCAACCGTCGTCTTTACCTTAAAGATAATATCTGCATTGTTCAGAATCGGGATCAATTGGATTTGCAACGCCTCATCCCTGTCCCCAATTCGGGCATAGCCACTTGCTGGCTTATAGTTGAGACGAGAGATAGACCAGTTGATCTCTGTACCCGGTCTTGCAATAATCGAGTTTCGTACTTCACCATTGATGATGACTTCTGCATCTGCAGGAACAACATCAATACTAAACGTATACTCTTCGTCGGTCAATAAGTTGACATCCCACCAGATCCAGCTGGAATCTTTAACCTTGATATACAGCTTCAGCAACTTGATGAAATAAACGTGCGAACCTGTTTCAAAATCCGCACCATAATTGGCGCGGAAAAAAGCTAGATCTGGTTCTCTGTCCAGTTCCGAATTGATAAAGAGTTCACTACCTGCACCTACTTCACCAATATGGTCGCGTAGGTTTTTTACTAATTCTCGCAGTTTTTCCCCCTGCGTTTTATTTAAATTGGGGTTGTATGTATGATTGGATTTAATAACATCCTCGATGTATTGATCCGTTATTTGTTCGTTTGCCATGTTATATTTATTAGGATTGATATTCTAATTAATAGAAAAAAATTCTTTAGTCATTCAAGAGTGCCATTTCAGCTGTTAGTCCAGAGATGACAATATCTGCATTGTTAGTGCTTCTATTAGCAATAAACTCAAAGCTTTTAAAATTTAAACCGCTAATGGAATCTGCTTCAATCCATCCTCCATCAACGACATGCCCTGAGCTGATAATAGATTTACCATTTATTGTTGTAGATATAGACAGATTTGTGTCATCTAACGTTCTCAGCGCCATTACTTCTATATGAAACTGCCTTGCTGTAGTATCATTCTCTTCTATCATATTAGAAAATAAAGTAAAGTAATATTTATTGTCTTTTTCATATCCTATACCATCTCCAAGATCAACAAATTCATATTCTACAAATGGTATGTATTTCATCCGAAGACTTACTATCCCAGCACTTTTTGGAGTAACAGTAGCTACAAACCTTAACCTTAAGAAACCTTTTTCATTAGGATTCGAATAGAAACGTTCAGGAACTTTAAAATCAAAACTTTCATATGTTCCATTGTTATTTAAGATTGACAGTGGAGTCCATGTATCTGTTTCGCTTTTATTTACAATAGGTGTTCTAGGTGCATCCAACAATTTAACTACTCCATTCATATCACTTGTCAAGCCATCAATACTTGTTTGTAATGGAGTAATCTTTCCATCAACATACTCTGTTGATGCGGAACCACTAGACCAAGTATCAAAATTCCCTATTGCGGTCTGGACATTATCTTTTTCCTCGACTGTCCAATTCACGTCTGATAAAACTTTATCTCCATCTTTATCAACTTTATTATCAATCGTCCCATTACTCTTCTCAATTTCCGTCTCTAATCGGTCACGAAGATCTTTCACTAACTTTCTCAATTGTACGCCTTGAGTGATTTGCGAATTTTCATCCATAATTTCATTCGCTTTAATCACCTGATCAACAATCGCATCCGTGATCGGCGCTTTGCTTATAATATCTGCCATAATTGTATTTTTTAATTTTTGTTAAACTTATTTATATTGTTAATTCACTTTCTTGTAGGCTATACTCACCCAAGGTATTGGTCACACTTAGTTTAAAGCGATAGTACAACGCATCGCCATCCGCATCCAGTCTTGGATATTCGGTTGTATTTATTGCATAATGCATCGTCTGATTGGTATCAGGAGCATGCTGTTCTGCAACCTTAACCCAGTTTCCATTGTTATTCATCTGGAACAGGTAGTAAGCATAATCTTTACCAATTGGTTCCCAAGTCAACTGTGAAGGATTCTCCATATAGGTCAATACCGCCCCTGCTGTCTTCCGTGTATCCGGAATCAGCATCTCGATAATTTCCGATGGCGCAGTAAGCACTTCTTCCAATGCTCCACCTTCATTCACTAGGGTACGTACACCTACAAAGCGGTAGTAATAAGTACTGCCATACGGAAATTCGCTCTTATCCGAAAACGTATCGATCAACGTATGCGTCAGGTCGGCTGGGTTATCGATTATCGCATCAATTGTCGCTTCGCTGCCTGAAAGACTTCTAGCTTGTTCCATCGAAGCAAATCGATACAAACGGATTTTCGTCACCTGATCTTCTTTCAAAAATGCATCTAGTGTAAAACTTACCAAAGGTGATAACCACTCCATATTTTCATTACTTTGCAACACATAGCTCTTGATCTTCGGAGCTTCACTTGCTACAGTCGATAGCACAGTCACAGGTCCCGCAAATGGACTCAAATTACCTGGTTGCAGTTTGGCATTGACTTCCACAGCAGCATAGAAATAGAGATTATTTGAATTACCATTTAAATTATAATCTGTAAATCGCAAGAACCAGCTGTTGGGCAATTGTGCATCTTGAAACTTCCGTACCATCGGGAAAGGATTAAACTTCGAATCATTTGGATCCATGAGTTTTCCATCGATATCCCGAATGGCTGGAATGGCATTTTCAGTTACCTGTCCTTCTTTGACATAAGTAAAGATTACAGGCTGTTCCGTAATCGGCATTAATGCCGACTGAATGGCTCCTATGTATTTCAGCTTTTTGATCTCCAAAGCATCGGTCGCAAGATCCAATCCTGTTTGATCAGGTATAGGGAATCCATATGCCTGAGGTTGTGCCTCAAACACGTTGTATTGCGTTGGATTTGCTGCATCAAAGACCTGATTGGCCAATTCGTAAAAACGCTGGTAATAATATGGGTCTTCAGTCAAGCCAGACAGTTGCTGCTGAATAGCCACAATCGTCTCCGGTTTGTACAACGCTTCCAAGATTTCCTGTTGATCTGTCCGATAAAAGACATATCCAAAAGGATTACGTAAACTACCGTTCGCATCTGAACCGACTGTGATGTCAAATGTAAACGCCGCACTTTTTGTCGAATCAGGACGTACTTTTTTCACTTCCAATGGTCCATCGACAGCTCGTCCTGCAAAGGCTCTTCTTCCCATTGTTTCATTCCCTTCACCTAAGGCTACTGGTTGCTCGATATCCTGTGGTTCATCATGACGCAAGGCAAATAATACCGTAGGCGTAGCAATACCAGAAGTAAAACCTTCTTGAATACGATCCTTACTGTATAACGTCAACAGCGTCTTGCGATCATTTTCTCCAGCAGTAGGCTCAATATGCGTCTTATTCAACTGACCTGAAAGCGGTTCATTGAAAAAGTATGCCCGATATCCAGGATGGAAATTGACTGTAACCAATTCTGTTACTGTTGCTGGTACTTGGATCGGTTTTTCGACATAAGTTGGATCGGCCACATAAAGCAACAATGGATTTAAGGACTCGATTCGGACAACTTGCAACTCCTTGATACTTTCACCACTAAGATCTGCTAATGGCATACGGATAATTCCTTTATACCACTCTACATGGGCAGGATTGACCGTATTTGGTGCATTCCTATTGGGTTGATCCGCTAGATAAGGAATATTAGTCTGCGGATGCGCTGGCAAAACATAATTCGGCAAGCGTACTTCATAATAGCCAGGTAACTGTTCGTTGGCTTGCAAATGTGCTCCAAATAAAGGTGTTACTGTTGCTTCATCGGTAATACCACCAACCCATAAATGCGTCTTATTTCCTTCGATATCGACACGAGTTTCAATCGTAGGTTGATTTACATCGGCAAAGTCAACCAATGGAATAGCTGCTTGGATGGGAGACCAATTGGCGTGCTGCCCTAAGTTTTCAATCGTTGTGAATTTATCACCACTCTTTGGTAACTGCCAACGTGTTGCAATACCGTAACTTGGAACTTCATCCTCATCCGAAACGATGTTTCCTACTCTTCGCTTGTACAGGATAATATCGACACCTGATTGTCCTGCTTCCACAGCTTTGACTCTAAAGTTTCCATCAGAAGTCGTCAGCACACTATCCTGAAAACGAAAGTGATCTGTCTCCGGAATGATCGGTGCCAACTGACTACCATCAATCAAAATGTGGGGTCCTGTCTTCAATCGAACTAATTCGCTTTCCCCTACAATTTCCTCTACGGATAAGAGTTTACCAACCAATTGTAGCGGCATTCGATCCAGGAATAAACCTTCGACTTGATCTGCACGGACAACCTCTGCCAATCGTTCTGGACTATGGCTCGAAAGATCTGAAATATCCATCATATCAAGCCAGTCAAAGGTAACACGGGTCATACCTGTATCTTGGTTCGGAAAAGCTTGTTTACGGCCTGTCAACCAGTTTTGCTCCGTCTGTGTGGTGAAGATAATCGGATCTTCTTCCTGTAGGTATTGTACAGTAACATTGCCAGGTGCCTGCAACTTATTTATCGCAGGAAATACAGTTTCGTCAGAAGATACTTCGTCACTGATAACCGATGCACGGCCAAACCAGTTGATCCCATAGATCGCATAGACATGCTCCCCATTTTCCGTCACAAAGTGTGTGTATAGACTTTCATCGTTGTCAATCACAGGCACCGTTTCCATTACACCTTCAGGATATGCTGGATCATAATCATAGTATATCTTCCCTCCGATTTCCATCGCATGTGTAATCTCAGGTTTCACATAACTCGAATCGCTTCCATTACGGTATTCTACGCCATAATAAACAGCTTTACTCTGTAAGGATTCGTTATGATTCATCTCCGTTGTCAGATCATCAAAGAACTGTAATTCTTTTTCTTCCGAGTGGTATTTTTCACGACCGATATTGATGACACGCATACGTGCAGTCTTGTTGTAACCTTTTGCATCCAACATATTGTTCAACGTACCCATGTTATTGGGAAACGTGTAGCTCACGGGACGTATGGCAGGTTTTTCGGGCAAACGCTCATCGTGGATCGAGGTCGGAATACTGGTATATTGATACACCGTTTCTTCTGTTGACACCAATGAGCTACGGTTACTGTACCGCAACTGATATACATATTTTTCACCTGAATCTGTCGCGGCATCCTGATCGATATGTCCCAATCCCAACATACGAGCAAAGTGATAATCTAACGCGATCAAATTGATCACATCCAAATTACTGATACGAATGGTTTCCATTTCAGCCACTGATGCATCGCGTTCCAATTCCTCTATGGCACGAAAATCAGTTTCGGACAATGTGAGGTACTTCCTGACCAAATCCTTAAGTGCTGGATCGTCAGCATCGCCACTCTGCCATTTATCTACATAATTAGCTGCACGTAGTTTGGTGCCCTCATTAAAATGTGGCCAGAGGTTATCAATCCGTTTGCTTGCATTTTCCAAACGATCCAACACCACCGCATCATTCAATGACAGACCAAATCCATTGCCTACTTCCATCCAGTCCGCTGCTTGTTTGTTGACCAATAAGCCTTCGTAAGTTTCGATCTGCACGCCTTTCAAGAACAATTCCTGCGCTTTTTTGACCCGTACATATTTAAGATTGTCAGCCATAAAAGTCACCATACGGCTGTGTTCAGCAGCGAGTATTTCGGTCGCATATGCCGTATGATCATCCGCATCCATAGAATTATTGGGTACTAGCCCCGATATCCCTTCCAGCTTGACGTGTTGACCTGCATCTGTGCCATTGGATAAACTCAATCCGATCTGAAAATAAGATTTACCGTGAACATCAATAGACAATACACCGTCATACTGATTGATGAAACCTTGTGGATCTTCCGAAGGATCAAAGGGACCCAGCAACTGATCGTAGGCTTCTTGATCTTCAAATACAATCCGCACATGGCTGGTACGGAGCTGCGTTCCTTGGGTTTCATTGATGGTATAAATCCATGTTCTATCTGCTGCAAGGATAACAGGTCTGTGTATTAAAAAATCAACAAACAGCTTATTTTCCTGGCTATAAGGGGTACGATAAATGTGTACAAAATCGTCTGTTTGATTGTATCCATTCAACGTCACAGACTTTCCATTGAAATAGTCGCCTTTAGGCAAATGATTGTGTCCCAGTTCATCTGAGAAACTCCAACGCAGATGTACTCCCTGCACTACTCCTTGTTGTCCATCAGAACCTGCAGCCTGTACCATCACACCATCCGAATTGTGGAAAGCGTTCGCTTCTAAATCCATACAAACTTGTATACCTAATTTTTTGATGGCTGCCTGTATTTTCCAAAAAACGGACAGAAAAACCACCAGGTCAGCATCCAACAGACGGAGTTGTTCCTCATTTAAGGTATATCCGCGTTGTTTGATCTCGTTCAGGATAAGTAAGATTGTTCGAAAGATCACGTTGTAAGAGGTACTATCAAAATCGAGGTAGCCTGCATAGAAATCGTCGAACAGAAAATCCTCCTCATCAAAATCGCCATGGAAATACTCGTCTGGTAATGGTGAGGATTCAGGAGCAACTTTGGCCAGTTCGGCATACAGGTAAATCGCATGTGTATACAGTTTTTTGAGTACATCGCTTTCCAATAGGCGAAACTGCTGCAATAGAGCTGGATGCATTTCAAATTTACCAGCTCTTTCGAGCTGGTAAATGCTATCTAGGCAGTTGGCAATGTTTCCATACGCTGCATGATAGGCGTGATAATTTATTACTTTAGTCATTTTTTTATCTATCTAAATGATTGATGAATTATTCTTTAATACTTTTCGTTAAGCCGTGCCATCCGTTGACAGATGCATCGGTAAGATCACAGCATCCACATCGGTCTGGTAATCTTGACCATTGAATTGCTTATACTTAAAGCTGAGGTGATGATAACCTGCTGCTATTGACAATTGTGCATTGCTCAATAAGACCGACGACAGATTGGTCGAGTGGATCGCCTGGATTGCTGTATCTGCCTGGAATTCCAGACTTGCATTCAGGCTTCCCAATTGGATCGTATCCACCAATGTTTCTTTTGGTAAATTCGGATGGTTGAACGGTTCCGGATTGCGAACGAGTACGGCAATGATCTTCCTGTTTTTCGTGATTGGATCTACCTGGATGATCGGTTGTACCACCGTATGGTCGTAGCTTTGCAAATTCTGCAACTGTAATCCACCATAGATCATACGTTCATATGGATCTGTGTACCGCAAAATATTTGCATCATTACCTGCATAGGTATTGTTCCAGATATCCAGCAACAGTCCTTCGAGCTGTTGTGTATCCATTTCCACTACAATTGGATAGATGGCATGCTGGCTGTTCACTTGCTCATTGAAGTTGGCATAACGCGAGGTCATGATCCCGAAACGATGTACTTCAGCTTTCTTCTCTGCCTGGCCTTCCGGCTGATAGATTGATTCGAATAGCGCAGTATACAATCGGTTTGGCAATAATGTCGGAAAGCGGTACTCCCCTTTCTTCTTCTTCTTCGTAATGACAATATCACTCGGATTACAAGCATCCTCAAAAGCAGAGCGGTTCAATAAATAGATCCGCTGCTGATCGGCAGGAAGACTTCTGAAATTGCTGTCATCAATGGATTCCTCTGGCAATTCTTCCCATACCAATTCTGGTGAGAATGCTGCTCCATACGGATCGATCAACTTCATATCCAGTCGACTTTGAACTGCTGGTCGACCTTGGTAACCATCCCAGTTACCATACATCGCATTCAAGTAAGGCTTAGTAAAGAGCAGTCCGACTTTGGCTTCGTCGTAGAACAAAGGCTTACTGCGATCTTGACGTCCCAAAGCATCCGGGAAAGAGCGCTCATAATCGATGTAATGTTTCAGACTGGCTAGCTTGAATGAAGCTGCCTGATCTTGGCTCGCCAACTGCTGGTACACGGCACTTTGTTCGTGGAAGTGACCAACTGGTCCTGCAGTCTTAAATCCGTAGATAAAATTCTGTTGAACAGCACCTGCCTCATTCTTGTTGACCACATCCTTAGTCTTCACGACAACAGCATAAATCGTATCCGGTCTCCAAACAGGTTGAATTGTTTGGTTGAGGTTGGCATTGATCTTTTCATTCTCTTCAATGAAACCTTCTCTGGTCATTTCGCTTTCTTCCACACGTCGGTGTACAGACTCGGTCATATAGATCATTTCGAAGATATCCGTCGCATAATCACGCGGTGGATCCAGATTGAGCTGACTTGGAATTGGCGCACTTGCTTTCAGCACCTTATCCACATAAATATGGATGGTATTGGAAGCACGAGATACTGTCACTGCGATCTGCGCATATTGTGAAGTCGGAATGAAACCGTTGCTACAATCCATCAGCATATCGGCATGAGCCGTGATACTGCTGGCTGTCTGATCGTTGTAACTTGTAAATACGACGTCGTAACCTGGTAATACCTGATCGTTACGATAGTCATGATTAGCCACCATTCGTTCTCGACGAACCAAGTGAACAGAGAATCCTTTTTTATCCCCATTCTCCGGATGTACGTAGACCTTGGAAAGTAGTGTACTAACACCTGTTTCCAGTGCGCTGAACATCATGGTTAAAGCGATTGAGAAATCTCCTTCTTCCACTTTTAACGATGGTGATGCCATTACCTGCAAGCTATCTGCATTGGCGATATAGGTATGGTTCTTAGACAGTTCCATCAACTCATTCTGTGCAGCCTTCAACCAAAGGGTATCCAGCAAGATTGGCGTATTCATGATGATTGCATCATTAGTCCCCACATGATCAAGACGATCGAATCCGTTCCAATTGCCCACAGCACCTGAAAGTGTCTCCAAATCTGGAGTCAACAGTTCTTGTGCAGCAAGTGCACGATTGAAGAGCACGACATCTGCCAGTGTTTTTTTAGCTTCATAAGCATGTGGCGCAGTCAATCCTGCTGATTCCGGTAGTCTCTGATAACCACCGATCTGTAGATTGCCTTCAAATCCGAGCACCCTTTTAGGTGCTAATTGAACCACAACTTTATGGATCGGTTGCTGCAGATTTTCGTAAGCCAGCTCTTGTTGTTCTTCTGTTACCTGAATATCCGCTGTTTGTATCAAAATTGCCTCCACTTCGGTATGTCCAAATTGTGTTGGCACCTCACGATGGGTATAAAAAGCTACAGTACCTGTATTTTCACTTTTTGCCAAGCGCAGTTGGAAGTAAGTCAGCGGTTCTGGTAATAGAATTTCCAAACTTCCACCATTCTCCCGCAAGCGGAAGTTGTTGTGGATGGTCGTGATATCTGATACAACAACAGCCGAAATACCATTCAAAGTAAACTTGAATCCTTCACGCTCAAAAACACGTCCTTTGCTATAGATAATACCTTCTGGTGTATATTTCCAATCCACCTGATATTTCTTGATGGCATCTTCAAAACAAAACAGATCCTTACGTTTAAAATTCAACGCGTCCATATCTACAACAGCCGATGTTTCGTCTTTGGTCATGGCAAACATATTCTGCGACAGCAAACGGATTTTTTTATACTTATTAGGTTCGTCGAATTGCCAATACCCATCTTTAAGCGTATGCAGATCCACTTGCCCTTGATTGGCTTCGACAATGGCCGTTACCGCATCGTAGACATGGTAAGGTTTCCACTGGTTATCCGCCCAACAGAAGATATCCAATCCCATCATCCGCAATTCGTGTGGTACCTGCTCACTGAGTCCCTTTTCAGGAGGCACCATTTGTAGGTATCCATCTGGAAGTTGGTTCATTGCCCCTCCCAATCGATCGGCTCCATATGGCTTCACCGGGCTCATCAGGTCTATATCGATATAACTATCCAATGGAATCGTTACTAGCTTAGCTTCTTCTTCCGTGTTGAAATTATGGCGCCAGCCTGTCGAACCAGGAGCAGGGATATTCACCATCGTTCCCGGAATTGCCTTATTGAGGTAATTGATTGGGAAACTTTCTTCCGACAGGATATTGATCGCTGCCGCAGGCATATAACCCTCCGCTTCATTCGGTAGCTTCAGAACTTCAATAGGTTCGTTTAAGGCTGTTGTATTTTTGTTGAATGTCCATTCCACAGCCAACTTAAATTTGATATCCTTGATTGGCCATGGTAAATTGAGTTTGACTTCCAATGAACCATAGATCCGGAACGGATTTGGCGCATCAATACCTAAAATGACATTCACAGAAAGACCAAGTTTCACAAAGAATACTTTCAGATAGGCATATCCCCCAAACTGTGCCTGAGCACCAAACTGAATCGGTTTGAAACTGATCGATCCCGATAGATCGATATAAGCTCCTAAGCCTACGGAAACAGGTCCGAATTTCTTTTTAAAATCAAATTTTGCTCCTGCCCCTACTTTGAATCCTTTCGCTGAAAGCATCATATAACTATAACCTTCGAAAAGCGACAGTATCCTCGCTCGAACACGTTCCGATTCGGGTTGATCTTTACCTAGATTGATATACCAACCGGAAGCGTTGTTGAAGAAGAAAGCCAGTTCCATTTTACCTTGTACAGTCAAAATATCACCTGCAGCTGCACCTTTTTCAGGCAAAAGGTAATTGACACCCAGGCTAGCCATCACCGATTTGTTATCGATGGAGATCATCGCACTGAATGGTGGATCCACATCACTGGTTATACCGATACGTTCACGAAGAATAGCTGCCTGTCCCTGTAATAGGAAAACATCAGGTAAGCCCAACATCAGGAAGAGTTTAGAAGAAAAGGTATAGCCACCATCAAATGTTGTCGCAATACTTGCTCCTGCTCCCACAGAAAATCCAGGTTCGTTGGCGAACTTATCGATTTCGATACCCTCAAGACCTGTAATCTTACTCTTTGCTTTGTAATAGTCCCACCAAGTAGCATCCTCGCTCAATGGCGGTGTAGTTGCCTTTTTAGAAGGCATATAATGCTGACCAATCAATCCGCGGAATCCATAGATACCTAAACCTGTAGGTCCTAATGGAATCGGAGTTGGAAGTTCCAATCCAATATCTACGATAAAAGCTGGTACTTTTGGATTCAGGCGCATCTTTGCAGATCCAGCCAACTTAAGTTTAGGTAGGGCAAAGGTGACCGCGCCCGTATACTCGACTCCTGCATTGGATCCAACAATAGTTGGATCGGGATTGCTCATACTTAAGTAACCGTTTAAAATAAAGGCAGCCTGTTCTTTGCTCACATTACCTGGAATAGTCAAGTCGATGCCAATACCATCGATACTGGTAAAGTTGTCAAAAGGTTTGTCTGTGTCGTTATCATCGACCGTAAAATAGTACTTGATTCCATCACCCGTTGCTTTTACCCCAGCTCTTCCTGTATTAATCATCCCGTCAAAACCGAAATAGCGGTAACGACGTTCTACTCCATTATGCATCTTGGTATAAGACCCTAAGCAAATCTCTTTGATCTCCATATTAACAGGACCTACTTTCAACGTGATAGCCTGTGGAATGATGAAACTTCCACCTTCAAATTCAAGATCACCATCTTCCCAAATACGGAATCTTTGGACTTCGATATTTTTTGGAAGCACTTTACCCAATCCTGGAATATCTGCAAGAAAGTCAAGTGAACCTGCTACTTCAACATAGAATCCACGATCTTCTTTTCCTAATTGGAGGCTACGGATCTTGATTTCCAAAATATTCTCCAGCGTAATTTTCAACGGTTCGGACTGTGGTTGGGCCGTCACCATAAAGTTGCCATCATCCTCAATCTGTGCGTCAATATCAATGACAAAAGTTCCTGTATCTTTCTTGAACCTTTCGATTGTCAATGTTCCTGCAATATCCGAGTGGCTAACTTTCCCCTTATTAAAATCTACCGCAAAACGGTCAAGTTCAACTGTGAAATTGCCGAATTTACGCTTCAGTACTCCTTCTGATTCCAGGGCAATACGACCCGAAAGTCCCCCCGTTCCAATGAACAGGTCATCGCCTACAATCGCTAATGAATTTGTGTTGCCATCTGTTTCTCCGAAACCCAGATACTTGATACCTGCATGTTTAATATACAAACCCGTAAAATCTGGTCCATAACCTGCAAGATCGGCTTCGGGGATATTACGTTGCTTGCTGACATCGAGTTTTGCTTTTTCGAATTCCACGATAAAGCCAGTATTCCCTATCATACAGGGTCCAGGCAATAAAGATCCTGCCAGTTCGATTTCAGAACCAATACCAGCTTCTGTATCGGCATAAAAAGTCGCCTCTGCAAATTTGAAAAGCGCTTTTCGGTCAGGATCAGGAAGTTCTTTCCCTTGTGCATCTACAGGTTTCAGGATATTCTTTGGGAATTCAATTCCTGCAGATAGTGTCACCGTAGCGCGTACCTTAGGAACAATTAAACTTCGGATATACTCCTCGATACCCGAAGGTATAATCTGTTGGTAAAATTGCTGCAGCTTATCCTTCGCATCACTTACATCGGATCCGATGTAAATAGCAAATAATACTGCCGAAACTGTTTTATTGATCTGTACATTGGCATTGATCAGTTCCACCAATTTATTTGCCGTGGGTTCTTCGCCTGCAGGAAAAGCTAAATTAGCAGATGGATAAGCCAGATTGATTGCATCAACCAATTGTTGAAATTTATCATCGATCCCTTCCTCAGATTCGATAAAATTATTAATGATATGAGCGGCAGTTTCGCCCTCGCTGATCTTAAAGATCTGGAGTCCGAGATCGAAAAACGCTTCAGGGGTGAAGGCAAACTTCTGTGTCTTGAAAGCCCTTAAATACGCGAGCATTTCCCATTGGTACTGCAATGAGACCGGAAATGAGGAAATGCTGCTATCTCCATCCTCATCGGGATTGAGCACCAGGCGCATGCTAAAGGGCAATGCCAAGCCAATGTTCTTGGCTACGACATCAAGACTATAGTAAGCCGAATCACCACGCTGTGACCGAGAATACTGTAGATTCTTGTAATGGATGCGATCCAGCAAGCCATTCAAGCCTTCCTCCGCGGAGTGCAAAAACTCCGGTAGGTCATCCACAGTAATTACTTCCGACAAGGCCGGATAGTAACGGTTGGTTATGGTGTTAGTTGTTGACATATAGTTTTGGCTATTTGTTTCATGATTTAATTAATTACTTGATCCATCTTACAAAGAGATGGTCGATTTTCTGGTCTTCTTGTTGAAACGGAGCTTACCGAAACGGTAGTAGTCTGTAAGTAGGTTACTGTTCTCTTTTTTAGTCGATAACGTATAGGTTTTCTTATAGAGCTCGGTACCCCCTTGATTGATGAACTCCGTTCCCTGTAGCTGCATGGTTCCACCTTTGTAGGCTTTGATCTCCACTTGAAATAAACCATATTGCGATGGAGCACCTCTCCAGATGGCATACAAACCGACTTCACCCACATTCTTTATATCGTCTACGGAGAAATCAGTCGGTGAAAAGTCTGTATAGGTAAAGTCACCCATGATAGTGTTCGCTGCAAAATCTTCGGTAAATTTTTTCACATTGATCAAAACAGATTCTTCGCCAGTGCTTTTGACATTGTCATTCGCCCACCAGAGATAGGCATTGCTTTCCGTACCATTATCGGGGATAATTGCGCTTGGATTACCATAACCCACATATTGGTTATTAAATCCAGAATCGGTATTTTCAAGACCTACCGCAACATCTAGTCCTCCGGAAGCACCATCCTGCCAATTGTAGCGAATGATCATATAGTCGAAATCTGCAATTGGAACAACAGGTTGGTCAATGTTGATAATATCGATCTGTTGGATCAATGTCGTTCCATCAAATTGCGCCTGAATATCAATTGTTTTGGTTCCCACCAAGCTATCGCTATACTCCGAATGGAAAATATTCCGTTCAAAATAACCTTCAGTTGCAGAGAAGGTATAGGATGAGGACACATCAAATGTGGTGTCATCGGTAAAAGGTCTAATCACCTTAAATTCCGCGGAACTACCTTCCTTAAGGCTAGTCGGCCCCACCAAATAAGGATTAAGCATGGACTTACAATTCGCAAAAGCAAACGTTTTTAATCCCGACCACCCTTCATTTGTTAAGATGCGTGCAGCTACGATATGGTCACCGCAATAGCCTTGACCTTTGAGCTGCAGACCATTGATACCATCCACCAAAACCCCGTCGAGAAACCACTCGGATGCAAGCACATTGCTCGCCGTTAAGCTGGGATCTGTAAACGTGATATCGACCTGAAACTTGGTTCCGGGGAATACTGCTTCTCCTCCGATTGCAAACTTGGCCGATTGTGTACATATAGTTTGTGACATAATAATTTAAATTTTAGTTGGTAAATCCTGTTGCATCTAGCATCGACTGACCGTTGCTTGTCATTGTATCGCCATGGAGCTGATGCGTACAAGGACATATAGATCGTCCTTTGTTCTCTTCCAATGACTCGACTTCCAATCGAACAGTCTGCCGAACAAATCTTGTCTCAGCAATCGCATGTGTATTGTTATTATTGAATTCTTTGTTCATCATTTTTCACTTTTAGTTTAACCTTTTGTTATCCATGGATACCTTTCCCATTGTAGAACTCGGGAAGCAGAAAGAACCCCCTATGACAGGACTTCAATCGCAATGTTTCCATGATTTTTCACGGTGTTCGAACCCGTTACCCTATTTCATATTATCTTCATTATCTGTTAATTGTGCACTCATAAAAGAGCCGTAACAAGCATTGAAGACAAGCGCTTTGAAATAGGATATAACAAAAGTAAGGGGGGAATGAGGCTGAATTACCAATAAAACTGTTGTTTTCTCTCGGTATTTGAGAACTACCGAAAACTCGGGAAAATAACTGCTATTTTTCGAGATGAGCTTGTAGTTTTTTCTGATCATAATAGTAGATTATTTGATCACTACACTTGGTCAATCTTTTGAGGAATAAGAAATATAATTGAAAAGGTTTATTTTTTTTGACTTAAGTAGTCTGTTAAGATTATTTTAGGTTATGTTGCTTTCATTAGAAGAAATAGAGTTATATGCGTTGGTTTAAAATGGAAGTACCCAAGACAAAATAACCATCCATTGGATAGCTGACTACCTTATAGAAACAAGGACAGAATGAGTTCTTAAAAATACAGCCGAGTCTCCAAAATGGGAAACTCGGCTGTATATTAAAAAGAATAGTGTAGAATATACCATCTCCTGCAAAATCTATACTTTTTACATTATCGAATTGCACCTATACTCTAGTTCCATTTAATGGCGGTGTTAACAGAAAATCACGCCATAGTAGGACTATTTCCTTAAAATCCTGAGTTGGTAGTTCATAAGCCCAACCTTGTATATTATCTTTATGAAACTTCACAGTCTGGTAATATATATAAATAGATACCGTTTCACTGCCATTTTCTAGCGCTGCATTAGGATTACTTAATGCATCATCTACATCTGGTAATAATAATTCGTCAATTTCTTTTGCCGAAAACCAACCAATTAAGAATTCACCTAATATGGGATTATTAACATTAACTATTTTGACAATTTCATTGCCAGTCTTGAAGTCAAGTATTTTATTAGAGAAAGATATCTCATATTTGTTTATTATATTCATATATCAGAATTTTATGTCTTATAAATTAGGAAATGCAGTTTTGATAATCCCATTATCTATATGAAATCTTACCTTTACTCCATCTGTCATTATTCCTGTGTATTGATTATGTTCAACGTATTTTCTATATGTATAGGCATAAGCTAATTCATTTTGTAGTTTTTTCTTATCCCAAGAATCAGGGAAAAAAGTACTCATCCCTTTACTACTATTTTTAACTTTCCAATGACCATTATTTGGAAAATCTAAATGATATAGCTGCACTTTTGCTTTGTAATAACCAAGTCCCTCAGGACCAACTGGATATTTTGTATTTTCAACAATTCTCCCTAACCCGCCTTTACCATTTATCATCAATGCATCATAATGGTGTACTCCTTTTGCATCCCAACTAAAAGGAGTTGTTGTAGTATCTGGTGCAATAACTCCTTTAAAAATCTCCAAATCAAGCTCATCAGATTGTTTAATATACCGAATGTTTTTTAAAAATAATGGTGCTTGATCAAATTTTAGAAGATTAAAATAGAATCTATCATATTCTGGTGTCATAATCCATTCTTCCAATAAAGTGATATCATCATTATATTCAGCCAGAACCTTTCTGCTATTTTTCACATCATTTCTAAAATATGTAGAAAAGTCATACACCCTGTTTGCATAATTATTCTTAATTCCATTTAAATATTGTTTCACATTTTCAAACTCTGATGGAATATTATTAACAAATCTATTTACGTCCAAATTAATATCTGCCAATTCCCAAAGACAACTTCTTTGGGCTTCAGTAAATAATACATTTGTCTCAGAACTCATCGCATTCATCATTTTACGAGTGGCTGTTTTTAGAGCTGATCTTGTAAGCGCATTAACAGACATGGAAACCATTTCCAATGCAAACAACCAGGCATTAGCAGATTTACAAAAATTGTAATCATCACTATTGGAATCATTTGTTGATGGAGGTGGTTGACTAGAGTTTAGATAAACTTCGCAGTCACTTGTCACTAACTGGTAAATTATATTTGCAGCAGATGCTAATGTTTCTGCAGTTGAAGTCACTAAACCTCCTATAATCTTATAAAGTAAATGTATATCAACTATTTCAAAAAGTCCAGAAGCAGTATTTCTTAATAAAGAAAATGCTCTTGCATATTTAAACGCTGACACGGCTCCATAATATAAAGTTAAAATATCTATTACAGTTCTTACTGACTGCTTAAAATCACTATAGTCACCCAAATCATCTACGTAATGTAAATAAAAAATCGGCATACTATTTTCTGTAACATTCACATCTTGACCATTTGAAGGTGTCAATGTCTTTACTGGCAACATTATAATAGTATCATCTGCATTTGTTGCTGCAATTGCCACAGGTTGAAATGGGTCATAAAACCCAATAGTATAATCTGTTAAATTGATTCCTAGTTCTGTATTTCCAAGCGTTTCATTGCGTTGCTCTACCACGACAATCTGTTTATTTACAAACCTAAATTTGAAATTATCCACATACCATAGTAGAATTTTATCTGATCTATAAGTCAGAACAGCAGGTGCTGCTGTTATTTGAATCCCCTCTGGATACTGATCTTTTTCGTAATAAGGATATTTTGTATATGAAAAATTACTTAAAGCATTATTGGCTATAATGGAATCGACGTGACCAGGATTATACTTACTTAAAGTCCATAAATTATAAACAGCATGTACAAATTGCCCTTTACGTCCTTTACCATCATCTCCAAATAATCGTGGATCATCTATTTCATTATATAGAATCTCATAATACGTCTGTCTTTTTTCTGCGAGCAACCCTTCATTTATCAGAATATCCTTTCGCAAAAAACTGAAGAAGTCATTTATTTCCGTATAATTAATCTGCCCATTTCTCTCTATGTATATGGCCTGCACCAATTTAATTACAGTTTCCTGCTGTGGCACTGTAAGATTTGAAATGTAACTAATGTTACCTCCTTTTTCTATAAATAAACTCTCTAAAAGATCAATCTTAAACTGATAAGGCAAAAAAGCGAGCTCATCTGAGGGAAACAAATCCAATATTTGCACTTTCAAATCTGTTGGATGTATTGTGGTGTAATTTGTTTCTTTATACTGTAATATCCAGTATCTAAACTGAATAAGTTTCAAACGAAAAATCGAAAAATATTCGTCCGTATACAATCTGTGATATGCTTCATCAATTTGACCATAATCTTTTGAATATCTATTAAACAGAGCCAGATGTGCTTCAAACGGTGCATATAGATTTTCATTAATTAATATATCTTTGAAAGATTGTTCAGTCTCAATGATTTCAAAAACCCGCATAATATCTAGAAATACGTTATTCTCATCTTCATTAAATTCATCAACAGTGCCATTTGATCGTAATAATCCCTTTCGCAAAACGTAATTGCCATAGTTACTTACCGTATCAGAAATAGGTATTTTTATCTCTGTCGATTCATAACTCAAAATTTTTGAATAATCCAAATCTGTGACTTCATCGAGAATTGGATTTAACACCGCATAAGGTATCCGTTTATAACTATAATAAATATCAAAATTATGCTCTTGCGTATTGTTTTCTTTAAGTCGACTACCTATTGAAGCCGTCGCCAAAATAACATTATCATCGGGTTTAATCTTATCTAAATTACCGTATGTATAAAAATTGAAGGCTTCTCCCAATTTTCCAATAGAAGCTGTCGTTAAATTGGTCTTCAAGTCATTTATATTATTATTTTCCCAAAACTTAGTCTCAGAAAAATAACCTTTAAATTTTCCTGTATCTGAATCAAAAATACTCATCAATGGTACCCCATTTAACACAAATCGTTTTATTCGTCCGCTATTAAAAAACATGAGGTCTTGATCCAAAGGATCAAATATAGTTTTATCACTAATCGATGATAATGGTACAATAATGGATTGTTTTACAGGTGTATTTATCCCCGTTAACAGGGGTTGTGTCAATAATACAATTAAATCTGCCATAAATTAAAGTGTTAAGTCAAATGTTCCATTACCTACTTGTTGTTTTTCCTGTTCCAAAACACTACTAAAGTCTTTGGAGAAATAATAACTGTTATCCAAGGAATAAAGAACAACTTCTTGGTCAGGTAAGTAAATATTTATATTGTTTAAATTATCTTCTGCAACTATTCCAAGTTTGAACTTTTGGTAATCCACATTTTCGGATGAAACCAATTGGTTGGGACCATTATAATACGCCAGCAGAAATAACCTCTTCTTGATTAGATTCTGATCAGAAATGATACTTTTTATTTGATTGTTTTCTTCATCAGTTATACCAATGATCAACTGAGAGCCTTTAAAAACTCCAGAGTCCAATAACAACATGCCTTTTATCGTTTCCAGTCCATCCGAAAATTCTTGCAGATAAAAAGGGAATTTTGATAATAGATTCCGTTGACTAGAAGAAGTCACACTTCCAACAGTACTGGATCCAGTACTTACCTGTGGAGAAGTTGCCTCTATATAATCAGTTGCATTGTTCATGTGGTCAATTACGTCGGTAGCATAAATTACTCGATTAAATCGCTCTTCTCCCTGCTCAATATAACCCTGCACTTTATTTGTCTGCACAATTGCTAAGCCTTTGGAATCTTTATTGAATTGTACTGATTTTAATATTTGTGAAGAAATCACAGATTGTTCAGCATTTGAACTTGATTTTAACAATGAAACTTCAGCAATTAAATCAAACAGATCATCATATTGATTTTTATCATACTCTTCCTGATCCGTGTTATTTATTTTATACTTCCGTCCCACTCCCTGATAAATCAACACATTAAACGTTGCTACGATTTTCTTATCCGTGGTGCCCACTGAAGGGTTGCTTAATAGCAAATCGGGTGTATACGCTATCGATGTTTGGCTATTCGGATCTTCAGGTGCTTTTAATGCTGTCGCATTCATAAAATTATTTTTCACAGCATTGGTCAAATCACCAACTTGTACGTAAAGCATCGCTTCGGGATTACTATCTGTCAGCAATTGAATAATGGTCAAGTTATTGACCTCTTCATGTTGCTGCGTTGATTCCACGACGTGCACCGGCCACTCATTCTTTCCAAAGTTGGTTCCTGTACCATCAACTTTGATGTTAAAATTGGAATCAGATGCCAAGCTGTAATTGCCGTAAAAATTGTACGATCGTCCACGATCGCCTTGAATATAGAGGTACAATGTATTCTTCGAATAGAATTTGGATACGATATTGTTATAAATATCCAGTCCTTTGGTTTTTACCGGAGAACCATTATCGTTGACCGTAACACTACCGTTCTCGACATGAAATCCATAAAAAGCTGCTACATCAATAAATTGAGTTGCCTGCTCTTTCACGCGTTTCTTTTGTGCTGCGGTTGTTACATTGGCTACATCGATCTTGACATGACTTTTCCTAGCATAGGCAAGATCAAAGACAAATTCGTCGACAGCATTTTCCAGCTTATAATCGCCATACCCTAATACGATATCAATACCGCATTCGCCCGTTTGAAAAAAACCAAGACTATCACCTGCCTGCACCATTGGTAATTCAAAGGCATCTGTTGCTGATTCAACGGTTGTATCTCCTGTAACCGTTACTTCACTTTCTTTGAAGAAATAACTATCCAGGGTTTCGCTGTCTTGTTGATTCGCTGGATCGAAGCCAATGTATTTGGTTTCAAATGTTGGCTTCTCACTTTTGGTCTGTTCGTAAAAATCATCAAAAGATTTATTGACTTTACGAATAAAATCTGTTTGTGCGGCTGTAGGAGGCAGCACCAATTCGCCTGTAAAAAAATCCTGCCTACGCAATCCGCGATAGACGATATAGCGAATATTAAGCCCTGTAATGGGCTGCTGGTATGGACGAAGGATCAAGTTGACCAATTGACTATTACCTTCCTGTGGTTGAATGAAGACCACGCTCTTACAGAGCGCATAAGCCATCCCTCCCGTACTGCTAAACCGTGCAGTAACATCGAAGGTATTTACATCCTTTGGGCCAAAGGATTGCTCCGCCGTTTGGCTGATCCCATTGGTATCTGTAAAAAAATGTGATTCCGGTATAAACATAGTTTTCGTTTTTTATTTATTAAACCTTTTGTTAGCCATGGATACCCACTCCACTTAAGTTGCTACTGCAGCATAAAGAGCGCTGTACAGCAGTACTTCAAATCGATGGTTCCATGATCATTTCCACGGTGTTCGAACTCGTTATCCCATTTCATATTATCTTTATTACCTGCTAGTTGTGCGCTCATAAAACAGTCGTAACAAGCCTTGAAGACAAGCGCTTTGAAACGGGGTATAGCAAAAGTAAGGGGGGAGTGAGGCTGAATTATCAATAAAACTGCTGTTTTCTCTCGGTATTTGAAAACTACCGAAAACTCGGGAAAATAACTGTTGTTTTTGGAGAAGAGCATATGGTTTTACACCATCCAATAGCAAACTACTGGATCACTACACTTGGTCAACCTTTGAGAAATAAGAAATATAATTGAAAAGGTTTACTTTTTTTGACTTAAGTAGTCTGATAAGATTATTTTAGGTTATGTTGCTTTTATTAGAAGAAATAGGATTATATGCGTTGGCTTAAAATGGAGTACCCAAAGACAAAACAACTATCCAATGGATAGCTGAAAAAAGATACAACCGAACAGTCTCTTATAAACAATTCGGCTGTATCTATTAAATTAGGAATGGTAATTTGAAGCTAAAATAGTGTATCGTTATTATAGGATTGTATGTCCTCTTGTTCATAAGTAGGGATCAAGTAGGGGCTAAGTAGAGACTAATCAGGGATAAAGCGTACATACAGTATTAAAAGCACATCTAAAACGCACTATCAACGCTCTTACCACGCTCTTACCTGTTCCAAATATTGTGCTCTCTTGAATAACGCTTTTAGGACGCTTATACCCTGCTTAGTCCCTGCTTAACGACTGGATCACTAGCGGATGTTTTCTAGTGAAAACATCCAAGTATCGTTCTCTCAAAAAATTCAGGAAGATTAAAAGTTCTATATTTAAGTATTTAAAGGTAGGTAACAGCACGAGAATTACCGACTTATTGTTGATTTTCCAATTTACTATCATCAATATCTAGCTAAGCAGATGAGGTAATTGCTTGAATAAACAAAAAAAAAATGGAACAGCTGTTATTTATCCAGCTGTTCCATTAAATATGTTATTTTTTTCTCTATGGACTCGATTTTTGATTTCAGGATCTTGTTTTCCAGCAGGAGTTCTTTCACATCAGTGGTGATGGTAGCCCGCTGAATCTGTCCCAAGATTGGTTTGCCATAACCATGAAAAAACCATTCATAGTTCAGTTTATATTTTCGGTATAAAGCTTTTACAAAGTCGATCGGAATTTCATATTGTCCATTTTCGTATTTGGATAGATAGGCTTGAGATACCTCCACACCTTCCGAAAACTCAGTTTGTGTAAGTCCTAACAATGTTCGAAACTCTTTTAAACGTTGTGCTTCTTTTTTCATTCGAATAAATTGTTTTTAACGGTCATAAAGTAATCATACATATTTACTTCCTGAGCATCCAAGTTCGATTTTTATTCTTCCATCATGTTCAAAGTCTTCTCCAATCCTATCAGGTTTGACTCCGCTCTGCTTGTGAGCAGCATATTCCTGATAGCCTCATAATGATCGACTGATATCTACGACATTGAAAATCTGATCGACATCGTCTAGTGTGATTGTAAAGTCAGGATATTTATCCTTATCTGTATTCAGCGAATGCAGGGTGAGAATACCCTTCTCTACCTCATGATTGACAATTTCTTTAATGATGACACCTTCGTACCGGTGAACAATAACCCAATAGCGATATTTATGGGTATGGAATTTGGATTGCCATAATTCCCTTTTTATCAAACGTCCTGTCACGATATCTCCATCCAGAACACTTGCATCTGTACCGTCGGTCATACTATCACCGCTGACTTCGAATGATCGGTATACGCCCCGATGGAACTCATTTACGGTGATAAAATGTGCGGGTAGCTCATCCATATATTCGGAATCGGAAAAACCTGACAGATAACCTGCTTTTGCTTTCTCCGTCACTAATTTTGTCTGCATGAGATAACGGCCAGGAGAAACTTCAAAAAAGATATTGTTTTTGTTTTCATCCATGAATTTCACTTCATCAGAAAAATAACCGATCGATTTTCCATTGCCCACATTGATCATGGAAACAGCATTTGACTGTACAAAACTTCCTCGTTTTTCACGCTCTCCTTTGTTATAAACCAACCAGTCATAGTTCACCTGTGGAAAAGCTTTTTCTATTCGTGTCTTCATTGTAAGACCTATAGGATATTCTCCTTTTTTGATCCGGGAATAAACTTGCTCTCTTACACCCAAAATAGCAGCAAATTGACGATTGGTAACTTCCATCTCTGAACGCAAGACCTCAAAATTATTATCTAGGTAAGTCTCCATCTTTTTCATAGTGTTTAACAATTGTTACACAATTTCATAACAACCTGAGGCTAAGTTATACAATCTATTTAACTTAAACAAATAATAAGAAGTTAAAAATTATAAATATCTTATTATAAACACTTTAAATATAAACAAAAAAGTTTAATATATTTCATATTAAACAGCAATATTTAAAATAAATCTGTAAAAACATTTGATTGTTTAACTTTTATGTTTAACTTTGTTTAACTAATCCATTACAATAGACGACAGAATAATATATACAGCACAAAAACTCAGGATTATGAAAGGAAAGTCATTAGTATCAAAGTTTGACACGCATTTAAGAGGTTTGGACATCCATTACCATGTATCCGAAAATATATTCGTGTATAAAGGCTACGCTTACATTGATTATGAAACAGTAGAGATGGGGGCTATCTTTTTTTTTTTACCCATCGAAAAATGGGTTACACAGGATTATGATGAACAGACGGATCTTAAGGAAATCCTCGTGGAATTTGAACCGCAATATGAAATCCTGACAAATTATAATTATGCAAAAGGATTTATCGCGAGTGAAGAAACAGAGGAATTAACGGATCAACATGATGCCTTTGACACACATGAAGCATTAAAAATTGCAGAAAGAAAAGCTTTTGAATATTTAAACGAACAATAGACATGGCACAACAATCAATAAAAACATTAAAAGTCAGCAAATCGCTATATCCATTGGATTTTGATCGCGAAAACAGAATGGATAGCTACAATGACTGGATGCAATATATCTATGAGCAGACCAGAAAAAATGAACGACTAAGATTAAATGATGTCACAGAAACCAAAGCTGATCAACAGTCAAACATAACTTTCATTGACAAACATTTAGAAAAAAACTGTTTGTCGTAGGTTCATTGAACATCACAAGACAATCGTAGCATTTAATTCAATGCGTTATCAACAACATTAATTATCACACAACATGAACACCTTATATCATTCTTTTATTATGAGCTTTTTAACAGAAAATCACCCGGAAATATTAAAGACAATCAACACCATGTATGAGCCTGATCTATCTAGGGTTCAAGCTGTCATCGATTGTTATTGTGCATTTGTAGGGATTAACCCTGAACAGATTAAGGGAGAGTTTATCAACTACAAGGACATTCAACATCGCTATAAGGCCATATCTGTTGTATTAAGGATTTTTCAACCTGAAAAACTGGTTCTTTTAAAAACGAAAGTAAAAAGTTCGATTTACAAAGAGGCAGGGCCTTATTTAAATATCAACAACGATACGTTGCAGAAATCCATTATATGCGCCTGCAATCAGTATGATTTATATACAGATTTTAAAAAAGAAATCAAGCAGATTGCGAATTACTATTTAATTCATTCTCGGTTTAACAGCAAGTAATGATCCGACTATTTTTTATTGCTATCATTCATCTCCATAAGATGTATCGATTGACGAACCATCATCAGATATGATCTGATAATAACTTTAACAGTACTGTGTTCAAATGGAAATCAGTGTATATTTATTTTTCAAACCTCACTGAACTAATTTAAGGATATTGCCTGAGTAACTTCATAACCTTCAAAATTATGTTAGTATTTCATTGAATCAAAAAAGACCACCTTATAAAAGTGGTCTTTTTTGTCAAAATTTAGTTCCGCCTATTCTTTTCTTTATCCAATAAAGACAAATAAAAATCAGACCAACAAGACCGATCCAAAACCAGAAAAAATTGCTCGATTCAGGTTCGTTCACTTGACTTGACACTTTCTTTTCAAAAGCCAATTTCTGTTTAGATGCAATTGATTCCTGACTCTTTTCGTTTTGGTGGATTTCTTTTGTTTGGTTCTTCAACTGAACAACATTGGATTTCTCCACCTCTTGCTTTTTGACCTTCCCTTTACCCATCCGAACAGTTCCATCCTTCGCAATGACAATATCTTCTCCTTCAAGTTGTGTCACGATTTGCCCATCCTTCCATACAAAAGATTGTAAATCTGTCTCCGTCTTCATTTCTATCTGTTTCTCTTGCTGCAGATTACCTTTTATGGTTTTCACAGCTTCAACGGTTTCCAATTGCTTTGTTTTGGAAGTTTTTTTAAATAGTCCACATCCATTAATTAAGAGTATGACTATGATCATTCCTGCTATTTTCTTCATTTTTAATTATCCTTAATTCAATCTGTAATTCATTGTAAAGCTTCATCAGGTCATCATATTCTGCCTCTAACTTTGCTAATGTTTTTGCGCAGGCAATTTTTTCATCATTGGCAAGCTTCAGGGCATCGTTTAAATCTCCAATGACAGAACGTAACTGTTCTATGTTTTTCTCTAATCTATCGGCATAGCCTTCCCACTTATCAATGACTTTTCCTGCATTCTCCACATTGGTGGCTTCCACCTCCGCTTGTTGTTTTGGGCGTCCAACAAAATAACCACCTATTCCAGTGATTATGGGCGCTCCAAATCTTTCTAATAAGTCTAATAGTTCCATATCATTTAACTAAAATATAATTTCGATTCTGCGACCCTTCTTCGGGTCAACCCGGATAAGACCTTTCCTCCTGCCTTATTCCATTTTACAAATTCCTCAGCAATGCTCTTGTCTTCTGGATTTCTATTTACCTTTTTCAATAAGGTTGATTTACTTAAATTACTTCCACCTAAGTTGTAGGTAAAAGACACTAATGCATCAAATTGCTGCTGACGCAGTGATTTAGTCACTAGTCTTCGTACATCGTTTTCATAATTACAAAGAATTTCCGCTAACATCCGATCGCCTTCTGCTCTCGTCAAGGTAACATCTCCCATCGTAACCTTACGCTTGCTGGGCATGTAATAGGTAAATCCATAGCCTATCGTTGGTATTCCTATCGGATCCAGATAGGGTTTACTATACCAACCTTCAAAATCCTTTATGAGTTGTAATCCTTTTTGTCCTGTTTTCATTATATTTCTTTCCTGTCAAAAAAAGCCCTCCAAACGGAGAGCTCTCATTTATTCTAATCTATTCCAAAAAACGGACTATTGTAGTGAACGGTCTTTCGCTACAACCCATCAGCATCAGTTATCGTATCCGTATGTTCCGTAGAAATTGTTTCCAATAACCAATTGCTTGATTAGTCTCATTGTCCGTCTTTTTGCTCTGAACAGAAACTGTATAGTTATTTCCTTCAACACAGATTACTGTGATATTGTGCACATTATTTGGCACCTTATTTTTTGGAGTTACTTGTGTTATACATTGTTTCGTCAGAGCATCAAGAAGAGCTTGATAGCTGTCTGTCGTTTGCTGATCGACGTATTCTTTCTGCTTAAGTGTTTCTTTTTTTGATGCTTCTCCACCTTGTTGATTTTCTTTTTGCTTGGATGTATGCATGTTTTTTAAATTACAACACTTGTTTTTGTTTGCGTCAGTTCGCTTTTCCTGCACCTTTGCTTTTGTCTTGATAACCGCACGCTGGACCCGCGCATCTGTATCGCTTTGAAAGACTTCTAGCAGTCCCTTTACATCTTGGATGGCACCATCAATTTCTTCTTCATAAATTACTTTTTTAGCCAAATAATGGGCTACTTCTGCAATTGCTTTTGCTCCAAAACCGAGATCTTTATATCGGGTCGTAAGAGCTGCTAAAATCTTTTCTTTCATATTTACTTTATTCTATTTTGGAATATCTTACTACAAAAGTACAGCACCTTTGGTATAAAAAAACAAAATATGTGAGGTTTGTAAGCGGTATCTTCAAGATACCGAAAATAAAGGGCGAAGGTTTACAAAAAGTAGGTTTAAACCCCTAAGAAAGGGAATAGAAGGATAATAAAATTTAAAATTTTATTTAACTATAGTGGTGAAATAATTATAAAAAGGTGTTTCACGCTATAAATATAGCTCATAGGATTACTTTATAATGCGATCTCTATTGTGATGCAATTACCCTATAACCTCCTTATTTATCACATGAGGCTTGCACAAAAAATAGACGACTTACATGGTTTTAATGAGTGTAGTATCTATGGCTTTTGCTAATTTGATATCTACGTTGTATTCTTGCGCGTATTCCATCCATTTATTTACCTTATCTTGTACTTCGGCAAGAATACCCTCTGGATGACGAATGGAATTTTGTTTGGCAATGACAAGGAGATCTTCTTTGATAAAGTTTTTTCTTTTACCATTAATGCTAAGGTTATGCTGACTTACCCATTCACTATCTGGTCGGTAAGCATGACATACATCATAGGCAGGTGCCAATGTCCATTTACCATCAGGCTCCATTAAGAAAGCAAAGTTTTTCGTATGATCATCACAGTTTCGAGCGAACACATTGAATACCATTCGACGATATAGTTGCTCTGCTTCAGCATAAGTGAGCTTCAATTGTCGCATGGTTTGAAACAATTGCTCGTAACTATAACTACTAACCTGATTAAAATCATAATGCTGCATGGCACAAAATGTCTGTACATGTAATTTTTGGTTGCCTTTTCTTCGATCGAAACGTTTGGTCATAAAATGTGCCCGTCCTTCTTCTTCAATCAGACGACTTTCCATCATCACTATCCCTGCATCAGTAGCCATTTTATAGTAAGCCATTTCCACACGGCCATAACCATACGATGCCCCAAATTGTGCATCATTTACTCCGTCAAATTTTATCAACCAATGTTCAAAGCCTTTCTCCTGCAACGTTTGCCCAGAGCGGATCATACCCGTGGCTTCGTTATAGGCAATGATTGCTTTAGGGCGAGCCCCACCTGCCGATGTTCCCATTTTCAAGACATCTAACAAGACATCTTGCAGATCATGGTCAGTATGAGCTTCAAAACCAGCTCTGCTCTCGAGCAATTTCATGGTCGTATCTATCAAGCTGGAGAGCTCTATACTGCGGAAACTATCCGCCGTAGATAAGATAGTCGGTTCAAACTCCAATGCTCCCATACCTCTACTACCGATAAAACACAGCAATTCAACAGGGTTTAGTGAATTTTCAGGACGTCCATTTCGAGCCAGCCAAATATTGATCAGTTCATGACCATATTTATCTGGCAACGCATCTGCTAATAATCCGGGAAGACCTTTAAAGGTATTGCTGTTTCGAAGTTCTGGAAAAGAAAAGATACGTAGAGATAATGGCATTTTGATTGGGGCAACATCCAGGTTTCCTGTACTGAATTTTTTATCATATTCAAAAAAACCAAGCTCCTGCTTGTCATCCCAGGCGATCGCTCCAATTCTTTTACCCCACAATTTTACAAAGGCTGTCTTTACCATCCGAGATCATCTTTAGTGATTTGAGGATTGCTTTTAGAAGCTCTTTTTCGTTTTTTCTCGTCTTCCTTTGCCAACAGCATTGGACTGATCTTTGGCTCGACTTTGAACAGATCAAATACATAGAGCGCATCCAAAACCCGTAATACCTTGAGTAAATTGATTAACCCAATATTTTCGCCCCGCTCAGTTAGGCTAAGCGTAGAACGACTAATAGCCGCCCTTTCGGCGACTTCATCCTGTGTGAGATTATGATCTATCCGTTTAGCTTTGACAAACTCGCCAATCTCCCTGAGAATAGCGGCATCACTATAAGATGGATGGTATGATATATCATTCATAACTAATCATTTTTATTATTAATGCGTAAAATATCACTCAAATATACCTATATTTTTTTGATTTAACAAAACAGATACGCATGAAATATCAATCATTAATAGCAAAATTAGCCATTAACGAATGATATTTCATTCAAAAATAGCACAAAAATACAGCTCTCGATGCTAGTTATACTCCAAAGTACCAGCTTAAAATAGCAGACGAGCATTATCTTTAAGCACTGGCTTATGCTCTCATATCCTAAGCAAAAAGAATTATTTTTACAACAAGAGGTTAAACCCGTATAAAAAAGTACTAAACAGGTATTCGATAAGCAATTTTCATTTCTTCCATTATCTTCATTTTTCACAAAAAAAAGAAAAACAGTACAACTAGCCTAGTATATTCGCAACAAAACAGTCTGATATCTTCTTAATTTTTAACGTCTTGTCCTTATTACAATCAGCATAATAATGATAAAATTTCATCAAATTAGGTCATATCATCCTAAACATTTATTTTTACCCTAGTGATACCTACAACTTTGACTTGATGTTATTAACAGATACCCACACCCATATATATTACCACGCCGATAGCAATACATTAACACAACAGATGCAACGTTGCTTTGAGAAAGATATTAAAAGATTATTTCTTCCCAATGTCAATAGCGAATCGATTCCTGCGGTAATGAAAACTGTCGCGACATATCCAGAAAACTGTTTTCCTATGCTAGGATTACATCCTTGTGATGTGAAAGAAAATTATCAGCAAGAATTAGCAAAAATATATGAGGCATTGCAGCAGCATCACGTGTATGCTATTGGAGAAATTGGTTTAGATTTGTATTGGGATAAATCCACATTAGAAATTCAAAAAGATGCCTTTCGAACACAAGTACAATGGGCTAAAGACATGAATTTACCCATTGACATTCACTGTAGAGAAGCTTTTGATGAATTATTCGTCCTTTTGAAAGAATTAAAGGATACAAAATTGTTTGGCGTACTGCATTGTTTCACAGGAGACATTCACCAGGCGCAACATGCGATTGATCTCGGTTTTGCACTCGGTATAGGTGGTGTTGTTACTTTTAAAAAAGCAGGATTGGACGAAGTGGTGAAACAAATTGATTTGCAGCATATCGTCTTAGAGACAGACGCTCCTTATTTAGCTCCTAGCCCTTTTCGAGGAAAAGAAAATGAAAGTAGTTACCTCTACTATGTCGCACAGAAAGTAGCTGATATCAAGGAGATTTCAATAGAAAAAGTAGCAGAAATAACCACTGAAAATTCAAAAAGAATATTTGGAATCTAACTCATAACATGCATAATATATTTATCATATACACGGGCGGAACCATTGGAATGGTGAAAGACGAAACGGGAACATTCGTTCCTTTCGACTTTGAACTGATCAAACGCAATCTTCCGGATCTCAGTCGATTAAACTATAAATTGACTGTACACTCTTTCAGTCCAATTATTGATTCTTCCAATATGAAGCCTGAAATTTGGATTGAAATGGCACAAATTATTAAAAATAATTACGATGATTATGATGGGTTTGTGATCTTACATGGATCGGATACGATGTCATTTTCTGCGTCTGTCTTGAGTTTTATGCTCGAAGGTCTGCAAAAACCTGTCATCTTATCCGGATCGCAATTGCCAATCGGAGAAATCCGTACCGATGCCCGTGAAAACATGATGACCGCCTTGGAAATTGCTTCAACCAAACATCTGGGTGTATCCATGATTCAAGAAGTTTGTATTCTATTTGATAATAAATTATTCCGAGGAAATCGTTCTTTCAAATACAATTCAGCAAAATTTGAAGCGTTCCGATCGCCAAATTACCCTGTTCTTGTTGAAGCGGGTATTCACCTGCAATACAATCAGGAAGCCTTACTGGACAATCGGGATAAGGAGTTTATTTTACACACAAGACTAGATGATCGGGTCGCTGTTCTGAAATTATTTCCTGGCATCAGTCCCAATACAATCAAATCCATTTTGAATGCCGATGTGCGTGCTATTGTGATGGAAACTTTTGGTTCTGGAAATACGACGACGGATCAATGGTTTTTGGACTTACTAAAAGAAGCGATTGATAACGGGAAAAACATTGTCAATATATCGCAGTGTAAAGTTGGTTCTGTGGAGTTGGGTCGATACGAGACCAGTACAGGCTTGAAAGCAATAGGAGTACTGAATGGTTATGATATGACATTTGAAGCTGCGGTAACGAAGCTTATGTATCTACAGGGTGAATTTGAAGGACAACAAGATGTCGCGTATTGGATAGAGAAAAATATCAGAGGCGAATTGACCATTAATGACTAATTAATAGATATGAGAGGAGAGATTTGAGATAATAGATTAATATACTCCCAAATCTAAAGTCTCATATCTTTTATTTAAAGGCTAAGACCGTTTGCTAATACCTCAGAGACAACAAAATTGCTTCCGCCAACAAAGATTAAATCTCCTTCTTGATAATTTGCCTGAGCGGCTTCAAAAGCTTTCAAAACAAGTCCATAAGCCTTTCCTACTAATCCGAAAGCATGTCCTTGCTCGGCAAGCTCTTCAGCAGGCATAGCCCTTGGCATATCCGGATTGCTAAAATAATAAATAGCATCTTTTGGTAATAACGGCAATATATGTCCTAGATCCTTATCACGCATCGCGCCAATCACAAAATGCAATTGAGTAAAGGTCGTTCTGGCTAAATTTTCAAGCACGACTTGAATACCGTCTTCATTATGTCCAGTATCACAAATGACAAATGGTTGTTTCGACAGCGTTTGCCAACGACCTTGTAAACCTGTAAATGCTTGTACTTTTTTCAACGCACTTTTAACAGCAGGTAATGGCAGATTGTATCCCAGTATACGCATCTGTTCAACCACCTGCAAAACACCTAAGATATTTTTAGATTGATACGTGCCTTTTAAATCCAATTCGTACTCTTCTGCTTCCCCATCTTTATCGGCAACTTGGACGACCAGATAATCTTCATCTGAAGCAACAATAGTCGCTGTCAAGGATTCGGATGCGAATACCAACGCTGCATGTTCCTGATTTGCTTTAGCAATAAATACAGGTGCTGTTTCGAGCTGATATTCAGAAACTACAACTGGTGTATTCTCTTTGATGATGCCTGCTTTTTCAAAAGCAATTTCAGCAAGTGTATTACCCAACATATTCATATGATCAAAACCAATATTGGTGATCAACGAAACTAAAGGCTGGATCACATTAGTAGAGTCGAGACGACCACCTAATCCTACTTCAATGATGGCAATATCAACTGCTTGTTTTGAAAAGAAATCAAAAGCCATAGCCACGGTCACTTCAAAAAAGGAAGGTTGAATTTCTTCGATCAATGCACGGTGCGTATGTACAAAATCAATCACAAACTGCTGGTTCACCATCTGACCATCGATGCGAATACGTTCTCTAAAATCAAGTAAATGCGGTGATGTATATAAGGCGGTTTTGTATCCCGCTTCAGAAAAGATAGAAGCTAACATATGAGAAGAAGATCCCTTCCCATTGGTGCCTGCAATATGAATGGATTTAAATTTATGTTGTGGATTACCTAGCGCTTGTAGGAATGCCAGGGTATTATCTAAATCCTTTTTAAATGCAGATGCCCCGTCACGGGTAAACATAGGTAATCGAGCATATAGATACTCGATTACCTCCTTATAGTTATTCATTGACAATGAATTTTTATCTTAATTTAAAATTGAATACAATTCTGCCTGTTTGAGAATCAGGCGCATTTGCTAATTGATTCAAGCGAGCTCCACGAACAGCTTGTTCACATTTTTCCAACAAACCTGGATCTGTAATCGTTGTTCCTTTCACTCCTGCGCGAGCATAGATAATCACACCTGATTGATTCACGCGAAACTCAACAGCAACCTTACCAGCTTGCTGTCCATTATCATCTATTTTAGGTCTTTGGGTAAAACTTCTGTTTTCTATAGAAAGCATCATGTTTCCATTACCAGAACCGCCTGCACCATAATTACTTGCCAAAGGATCGCCCAATTTACTTCCTTGATTCCCAGGAACTGTACCTGTACCATCACCTGAACCTGTCCCATTATTCTTCTTGCCCTTATAAAGTGCATTTGAATTGACTGTTGGTTTACTATCCTTGATTTCCTTCGTTGTTTCAGGTGCCACAGTTTTGACAGCTTTTGTTGATTTTGTCACAGCAGGGGCATCTTCTACATCTTGTGTAACCACAGTTTTATCAGCCACTTGTTGAGAAGGTGTTGGCGTAGGAATCTCTTCTGGCACGACACGATCAGGTTTTACATTATTGGCATTTGGATCCACCGAAGGTTCCTCCACACTCATATAATCTTCTCCCATCCCTTCCTCAGCTGTACCATAATTCACAATCATGCCACCCATACCGTATTCGTCTGGTACCTTAGTACCAAAAATGATAAAGAAACTTATCAAAACCAAAATCCCCATTATGGCAGTGGCAATCCCTAAAGCCTTCGGGAAGTTATTTTCCTCATGTTGAAGATGGTAAGCCATGTATTATATCTCCTATTTCTTAAAATTAGAGCGTAAACCTTTTAGAAAGTTTAAATGATACTTAATCCTTCTTTGGTTCGGTCGCCAGAACAACTTTTATTTTCAAACGGTTTGCAATATCCATCACAGAAATTACATTTTGAATGGGTACGGTATTATCCACATACATCATGATCGTCAACTCTTCTCCAGTTCGTATTTGCGACTGAATAGCTGCTTCCAATGCTTCGTAAGGCACTACAGCCTTATCGACATGATACGCTAGATCAGAGGTAATGGACACTGTCAATGTTTTTTTCGATACAGACTGTTCTCCAGCGCTAGATTTTGGAAGCAGTAACTTCACAACTTGCGGATTGGCAACAGCAGATGCCAACAGAAAGAACAACATCAAAAAGAACATGATATCGTTCAATGCAGAAGTATGCACTTCTGCTGTTGGTTTATTTTTTCTACTTCTTAAATTCATTATCCTAAATTTTAAATGATTAATTAGCTAAAATCCTAAGCAATTACACGCCAGGCTCATCTAATAAATCAATAAATTCTACTGCATCTGTTTCCATACGTAAGATCAAACGTTCCACCATCATGTTTAAGATATGGTAACCAATATAAGCAAGGATACCAACTGTTAAACCAGATGCTGAAGCAACCATTTTTACATAAAGACCACCTGATACAGAACCGATGTCAATACCGCCCGCCATTTCGACGTCATGAAAGATTGTAATTACCCCAAAAATAGTTCCAACGAACCCAAGCATAGGTGCAATCCCGGCGATGATACCTAAAATGTTGATGTTTTTTTCCAATTTAGCGACCTCAAGTTTACCTACGTTTTCAATAGCTCCTTCAATATCTTTGATTGGACGACCCACACGTAATAATCCTTTTTGTAACATACGCCCCAACGCAGAGTTGCTTGAACGACAAACCGCTAACGCAGCGTCCAGTTTTCCAGAAAGGACATTTCCTTTCACCTGTGACATCAATGAAACATCATATTTTGCTGCTTTACGAATAGTCAAATAACGTTCAAAAAAGATAATCAATGCTATAAACAATAAAAGTAAGATTGGAACCATAATCCATCCCCCTTTCATCATCATTTGGATTAAACTCAAATTTTCTTCTTTTACTACTGGAACTGCTTGTTGTGCAGCCTGATTAAGGGTGTCCAAAAGATTGCTGTCGCTCTGAATCAATGACATAATAATTTATAATTTTAAAAATGTGTATACTAGACTATTTTGCTATTTTTTCAACCCATGCCCCAGAGAAAGTTTTCACGACAGTTGCCTGATCACGTTCGGCTTCATCTTTTGTCATATAGGTATTCCAAATTACGCGTTTTTTATTTTTTTTAAATCGACCACCAATCGCACGCACGGTTGTATAACCTTTTTTACGTAAGGCGACTGCTTCTGCTTCTGCTAATGCCATTGTTTTATGTGCACCAATAACCAATTGGTAATTAGGTCGTCCAAGAGGCACAGATTCTTGCACAACAGCAGTCGTCTCTTGATGTACTCCGATACGTTGAGCCGTACTATCAACATTAACCGTATCAGATACTGGAATAGCATCTTGTTTCGGTTGTATGCTATCTATTTTTGATAAAGTATCAACAGGAACTGTAGCTACATGAGGAGCTGCCTTTTTTGTGCTCAATAGCTGATCTTTCAAGGAAGGATTTAGTAAAAAAGCCACAATAACAGATACAACAACAATGATGGCTGCTGAAATATAATACCAGATGGTATTTGACTTAGGACTATCTTCTTCCTGGTATAGATCTGTATGCTCTACGGGTGATTCGACATCCTTCGAGACTTCTTCTGAAGAGATAGATTTCTCTAAAACAGGAGAAGCTAAAGAAGTTTCTTCGTCAATCAATACAGCATCTGCGATAATATCAGAACTTTCCTCCGTTTGTTCATCAGCTGCCTTATACGATTCTGCTATTACCGTACTTTTCTCTTCAACTGCATGTAAGGGAAGAATTTCCGCTAATTCTCGATCTGGAATAACAGTTTCGATTTCTGCAGCAACAACATGTTGAACAGGCTCAAAATTGAAACCAGTTAAATCTAAAGGTTTAAAGACTAAACTAGAGCCATAACTAACAATATGCCCTAAATCTTCTAGTTTAGCTTGTCCATTTTGTATTAATTGATCTTTTAAATCTGCAACGGCCTGTTGCAATACAGCTGTTGCAGCATCCAGATTCAAGTTTTGTTGCTGTTGGATATAATGAATAAAATTAAATCCTTCTCCTCCTGTCGAATCAAATTCTACGTAAG
Organism: Sphingobacterium sp. SRCM116780; assembly: GCF_021442025.1. Lineage (NCBI taxonomy): Bacteria > Pseudomonadati > Bacteroidota > Sphingobacteriia > Sphingobacteriales > Sphingobacteriaceae > Sphingobacterium > Sphingobacterium sp. SRCM116780. Next base: position 137,405 of record NZ_CP090446.1, on the reverse strand, counting down.
AAATAGGGGGTAAAAATAATGCCCGTTGCTTATCGAACTGCGCCGCAGAATGTTTCCTTTTGAACACACCTAAGCCCTTGACGTAAACTTCTGGGTAACGCTTTAATAAACTATTGATATTTTTACCTAAATTCATTCTTATTCATTGTTTGCCTTCGCAAAGTTATCATCTTCTTGTATTAAAAAGAAAAGTTTATACCACCAATTACGTTAAAACCTAAACGTGGATAATATAAATAACGTTCGTATTCTTTTCCAAAGATATTATTTGCTTTTACAAATACACCTAATTGTTTTTTAATACGGTATTCTGCTCCTGCATTAAAATCTGCAAAAGAAGGTATCGTTACTTTCGAAGCAGTTGCTGAGCGATTGGTTCCATCAACGTAATCATATGCTAATGCATAGGTCTGACCTTGTGTTGACAACTCAGCATCTACAAAGAATTTATCTGATATATTGAATCTTGCATTGGCTAAGAAACGGAATTTTGGCAATGACCAAGCTTCCTCATAAGTAGTCACTTTATAGTCATCAATATTGATTTTTCCACCAAGATTAACCAATTGTGATAAACGAATATTGATTTCACCTTCTACACCAAAATGTGTTGCTTTGTTGCCTAAGCCATCGTATACAACATCGAATTTATAAGGTACAAATCCTCCATTCGATACTGTATCAGCACTATTGACAAATAATGGAAGTCCTTCGATCTGTTTGTAGAACACTTTTACTTTATAACCAAAGTTGGCTCCTGCATTTCCTTTAATACCACCATATACATGTAGTTTTTCAAGAGTATTCTGAATGTCAATACCACTATTTAAATATGGATTTTCTTTCGCAAATCCACGAAGAGAACCTTGTTTCACACCTCCATTTACTCCTGCAAATAAATGTGCATATTGGGGAACTAAAGCGAAATCAGCTTCTACAGCTGGAAACACATTAAAACGACTAACATCACCAAACTCAGAAACCAAATTAGCGCCTAATGTTACATTGTAGTTATCTCCTTTAAATCGAATATAAGGATTGATATTCGCAACATGATTTTTCGTTGCTACTTCATCGTTTACCGAATTAAAGCTCGCACTTAAATTAGCACCAACATTGAATGTATTTATTTTTTTGTTCAGATAACCCGAAATAGCTATGGAATTCTCTTTTGCATTATACTTATCCTTGAATAAATAGGCATCTGCTTTAGCAGAGTAACTTACTGACCCTTCTTTTTCAGGATCAACATTACTAGTCAATTCGCCATTAAAGTAAATATCATTAAACGTTTGCTGTTCTGGTGTCATATTCAACAACGTTGTGTTTGTTTGATCAAACACCTGTCCGTAAAAGTTTGTAGCGTAACGATTATAACCCAAAGTACCATTTAAAGTAAAAGGTTGGTAAACGCGACGACCAAAAATACCAATATCTTGCGTAGAAAATTTTTGTCCTTCGATATCTCCTTTTTGATTCAAGTGTTTAGCAAATAATCCAAAGCGTGTGTTCTCAAATTTATCAACAGCTAAGTATGCTTCGCCTAAAATGGTATTGAAATTACCAACACCTAATTTGATATAATTACTCGTCTGATCTGCAGGTTGAGAAAAAGGTAATTCTTTTACATTCAATTCTTTCAAACCCGTATTGATGTCGAGCTTCTTATCTGTTATATTATTGTAGCTTAACTTCGGTTGATACTCTCTTTTATTGGTCATATCAGGGCTACGACGGATTTTTACCGCATCAGCAAGAATAGGCTTATAGTCACGAACGACATCAAAAGAATCTATCGTCACTGGTGTTGCAGGGTCGACTTTCTTTGGTGTTTCTTGTGCAAAGGAAGGTAGTCCAGCTCCCAGTAACAAGGTTGCTAATGTATATTTCTTCACTGTTGTATTGTGCAACTTCTTCATTATTTCCTATTTCTTTTTGTTCAATTGTTCTAAACGAGCTTTTGCTGTAGGCAAAATATCGTCCTTACCCTCATAGTTCTCAATCACACTTTCTAAAGTAGATTTCGCTTGGAAATTATCTCCTTTGCCTACGTATGCATCAGCCATTAAAATAAAGCTTTTCGCTACCCAATAATCATACGATGAAAAGGAGTCTGAGACATCAAATGCTGATTTGATTGCCAAATCGTATTCTTTGTTCTCATACTGCATTAAAGCCACATTGTATCGTGCTTCTGCGCCAACAATTGTACGGCTCTTTAATGCGGCTAAATTAAATTCCTTTAATGCTTCCGTACGTTTGCTTTGTTTCAAATAAGCTTTACCAGCATATAAGTAAGCATTTGCAATCTCTTCTTCTGATGATTTTTCGTAGTTTTTAACAGCGGTTGAATAGTTCAATGCTTCTTTGTAATCTCCTATTTCAAAATAGCTGACCATTAAATTATTGATCGCATAGCTATAATTTGATTTATATTCAGAAGTCAGCTCAAGTTTTTTCAACAATTGAGTCGCCTCATTATATTTTTTCTGTTTCAAGTACAATTGTGACACACTCACTAAAGTACGCTCAGTATAAGCACTTGTCCAATCATTCAAGATAATATTGTAATCATGAAGAGCTTCATCGGTATTACCCAAAGCGGCATTACTTTCTGCACGAATAAAACGTGCATATTTCTCTTGAATTGGTTTTGGAAATTTATCAAAATAAGCATTCACAGCTTCTACCGAACCTTTATAATTCGACCTTGAAAATAAAGTCGTTGCGACTGCAAATGTACGGCTATCCTGTTCCGCTTTCGGTAAGTCTCCGATGTTGGTACCTGTAGCATATTGTATATATCCAGTAGCATCGCTATTATCCAAATAGATATTTTCAATAGAGCGCATCGCTTGCTTCGCTTCGTCTGTAGTTGCATACTGATCGACCACACGTTGGAAAGTTTTTAATGCCGCGTCATTATTATCTTGGTTATATTGAACTAAACCAATGGTTACCAATGCGCGTGGAACATAACTACTACGCGGGTATTTCTCTACCATCGTTTGCAAACCCGAAATCGCCTGCTCTGACTGTCCCATCAAGAAGTAAGTATAAGGAATCTCAAAAGCAACATCATCTGCATAATTTGAAGACGGATATTTTGAGATAACAGAATTCAATGTTGCAATCTTGCCATTGTTATTACCTTGTAATCCTTGGATGATACCGCGTTGGAATAAGGCATAATCTTGGCTAGCAGCTTTCGCATTGATCAGCTTATCATATTGTTCCATGGCTTTGCCATAGTTTTTAGCAGAAAAATACGAATCTCCAAGACGAGCAATTGCATCATTACGGGTATTGAGCTCAATTCCTTGAGAACCGCCAGTCGCTAAGAACCGTTCGAAATAATTCGCTGAGGTATTGTAATTTTCATTTCTAAATGCCGCATAAGCCAATGCATAATTAGCATAGTTATACACATCTGTTTTACTTGCTGCTGGTAAACGTAAAAATTTATTAAAATTAGTTACTGCTTCACCATACTTACGTACTTCATACATAGCTTCAGCTTTCCAATAAGTTGCTAAAGCATAGATTTCTTCATCATAACGATTTGCTTCGGAACGCATAAAGAGAGAAATCGCATTTTCAAAAGCACGTTCATTATAATATTCTAAACCACGGTAGTAAGTTACTTTTTGATAAGCAGCATTTGCTTCTTTTCCTCTTTTTGGAATAGTTTCCAAAATATCAACCGCATCGCGGTAATTCTTAGTGCTTAATAAAACTTCTGCTAACAACGTTTTGGCTTCTTCCTGACGTTTTGACTTTGGATACGTTTTTAAATATTCTTGTGTCGAAGCCAAAGCTACTTGGTGAAATTCTAGTTCATAAGAAAGTTTAGCATAGTTGAATAAACCTTCTTCTTGCATGTCTTTATCAAAATCCAATTTCGATGCTTTGAAAAAAGCATTACGTGCAGATTGCTTATTTCCTTTTTTCAAGAATGAATCTCCTAACGTAATCATCGCACTTTGATAATATGCATCTGGTTCCGTCATTTTCTCCAACTCCAGAATCGCCTTATCATAATCTTTCAATTTATAAGCGATATAACCGATTTGATAACTATCTTGATTATTTTGGGTTTTTCCTTGATCTTGTGCTTGAAATTTATCGTAGTAATTTTTAGCAGATTTTAAATCGCCTTTGATAAAGTATGTTGCCGCTACAATACGGAACATCTCCGTTTCATTTTCTTGTTTTGTACTCTGCAAAATAGGTAATGCATAATCCAAAACATCATCATAACGTTTATCCAAGAAATATAAAGCTGTAATATAGTAAGGATAACTTGTTTCAAATGTTTTCGAACCATTTAAGCGTTCAAATTCATTCAAAGCAGTTTTATATTCCGCGTCTAAATAACATAAATAGGCATAATAATAGATTGATGCTTCCTGATATTCAGATTTTTGATCTTTTAATGCTTCAAAGAGTGGTTTAGCTGTGGTATAGTTTTTAGTCGTAAAATAAGAATAACCTAATTTAAAACGATATTCTAAACTTTCATTACCTGCAAGATTTTTGCTTTCAATCTTCGTAAACCATTCGATTGCTTTTACATAATCCTTTTTTGCATAATAAGATTTTCCAATTTGGAAATATGCTGCTTTAGCATTGGCACTTGCCGGATAGTCTTTAATATATTTCAGAAATTGACCTTCCGCATTCGTCTCACCTAACTCTAAAGCACAAACAGCTTGATAGTAACGAACATTCTCTTTCAACAATGTCAATTCTTCAGTTTCATCTAATTGCAAAGAGGATTTTGTACGTAGTGCTTCAACACGATTAAATTGTTCGGAAGCAGAGGTAAACTTACCTCTTTCCAACAACTCCATTCCGGACTTGTATGCTTTATTGATTTGTTGCCATTCTGTTTGCTGTGCTAACGCTGGTGTCGCCATCAAACTTAGCGCAAACCCTACCTGGTAAATCTTTTTATACATAATATGTAAAATATTTTATCTGTTTTTTATTTTGTATTGAATGTTCCCTACCTTTCAGATATCCTAGGAAAGTAAAGTAAAATCCATAGTATTTTTCAAAGTACTAAATTAAGCGTTAAATAAGAAGTTTTCCTCAAAAGTTATTAACAATTGTTAACATAGTTACTATATAACGTATTTAATACAAAAAAAATATGCCTGATTTAAAATAAAAATCAGGCATATTTTTCTTTATTGATTATCGATTTATTACCCGCGCTGTCCTGCTAATAAATAAAGAACTGCCATACGGACTGCGACTCCATTTTCGACTTGATCTAATATAATCGAATGTTGGCTATCGGCCACATCGGACGTAATCTCCACCCCTCTATTGATTGGTCCTGGATGCATAATTGTAATTTCTTTATCCAAGGAATCTAATAGCTGTTTATTTAACCCATATAACATCGAATATTCACGTAAGGAAGGAAAATAAGCAATGTCTTGTCTTTCTAACTGGATACGCAACATATTCGCCACATCACACCAATTCAGCGCTTTCATCAAATCATATTCGACTTTAACGCCTAGAGATGAAATATATTTAGGGATCAACGTTGTTGGCCCACAAACCATTACTTCTGCTCCTTGTTTTTGAAGACATAGGATATTTGATAGTGCCACACGTGAGTGCGTGATATCGCCTATAATCGCGACTTTGCGTCCCGCTACATCTCCATAACGTTCACGAATGGAAAACGAATCCAATAATGCTTGCGTTGGATGTTCATGTGCTCCATCACCGGCATTGACAATCTGTGCATTCACATGTTTACTCAAAAACACGCCTGCTCCAGCATAGGGATGACGCATCACAATCATATCGACCTTCATCGCTAAGATGTTATTAACAGTATCGATTAATGTCTCTCCTTTACTCACAGAAGATGATGAAGCAGCAAAATTAACAATATCAGCAGAAAGCCTTTTCTCAGCCAACTCAAATGATAAGCGCGTGCGTGTAGAGTTCTCAAAAAAGACATTCGCAATCGTGATATCACGAAGAGAAGGAACTTTTTTTATCGGTCTGTTTAATATTTCTTTAAAATTGCTTGCTGTATTTAGAATCAATTGAATATCAGATTCATTCAAATCCTTTATTCCTAATAAATGACGTGTACTTAATTGTTCAGCTGTTGATGACATTGTATAACGTATTCAAAATTTTCTTTATTCTATTTCTTCTCAGTTACTAACGTGATGCTATCTTGATTCTCTGACTCCTGCCAATTGACAATTACTTTTTGTGAATCAATAGAATCAACTTGTATCCCGATATAATCCGGTTGAATCGGTATCTGCCTCGAGAAACGGCGATCCACCAATACCAGCAATTCGATACGCTCTGCACGACCAAACGCTTGAATAGCATCCATCGCGGAACGAATGGTTCGACCAGTCCAAAGAACGTCATCCATTAAAATGACCTTTTTACCTTCTATTATAAAATTGATATTTGTACTATTAGCTAGAATGGGACCATCGTTACCTTTTCTTCGAAAATCGTCACGATAAAATGTAATATCCAAATCGCCATTTAAAATTGATGCGCCTAACATGTGTTCCAATTCTTTGACAATACGTTTGGCTAAGAAAGTTCCTCGAGGCTGTATACCAATGATAACGGTATTTGAAAAATCACCATGATTCTCAATCAATTGACGACATAGTCTTTGAATGGTGATCTGAAATTTTGGTCCATCTAATAAAATCGATTGTTTCATTAAGGGAATATTTAAGCAAACGTACTACTTTTTTTGAAAAAAACCGAATTATAGCAGACTTTTATTGCCGAGTCTATGCATAATCAATCACTTAAAAAATAGAGACTGATCCTTTTTTCTGATCTTATTGACTATAGTGCAGACACAAACGATTTCAACAACTTTTTAAATGATCTGCTCAGATACCAAATTTGGATCAACTTCTAACCAACTTCGGACTTTCTTCTAGCGCCCAACACCTTTACACCGCTCTTGCACCACTCTTTTACCACACCTGCATCGGGAAAAAGGCGGTGCAATAGCGGTAAAAAAGTGTTCCAGGTGTATTGAAACTCCGAAGTTGGTTAGAAGAAAGTACGAAGAAGGTTAGAAAAAGGTCAAGGTGTCTTACAAACTGAATGGATGTCCTTACAACCTATTCTATTTCTTTACCAACGTCAGCACCCCGCTTATTGATCAACCAATAAACAGGGAGACCTAAAACGATGAGGATAAAACCTGGCCACGTGTATTGAGGTTTATATAAAATCAGGAGGATACAAAATGTGCCTCCAATCAATAAATAAATCAATGGAACAATAGGATATCCGAATGTTTTATAAGAACGTTCCAGTTGTGGTTTTTTGATTCTTAACCAAATTACAGCAAAAACAGTGATCATATAGAAGAGTACAATCACAAAAGATATCATATCTAGCAAATCTCCATACTGACCGCTTAGACAAAGCAGAGAAGCCCAGATACCCTGTATCCATAACGATCTTTCTGGTACTTCATTTTTGTTATTTGGAATAACTTGTTTCAAAAACAGGCCATCTTTTGCCATCCGTTGAAAGACACGAGCTCCAGAAAGTACGATACCATTGACACAGCCAAACGTGGAGATCATCACCAAAATAGCCATAATAATTGTTCCTGTTCCTCCTAATATCTTTTGGGCAGTAGCTACTGCTACGCGGTCGTTGACAGCGAATGCAATCTCCTCTCTATTTAATGCCGATAGATAAACATAATTACAGAATAAATACAACAACATAACTAAGGAGGTTCCGATCACCATCGCACGTACAACATTACGCTTTGGATTATCAATTTCTCCAGCAATAAAGGTGACATTCTCCCAAGCAACGCTACTAAAAACGGAACCTACCATTGCTGCCGCAATACCTCCAAGAAGTAAACCACCACTTATACCAGTCCATCCTTCTCCTTTTAAGTTTTGAAAGGAGTCTAATCCATAGCTCAGGTTTTCAGAAAAATGATTTTCCTTGATCATAAAAACCCCACCTATAATCAAAAGAATAAGAGCAATTATTTTGGAAGAAGTAAAGAATGACTGAATGATTTTTCCGCTTCTCACTCCTTTGGTGTTGATAAATGTGAGTATCAGGATAATGAAAATAGCGAGTATTTGAATCCAGGTAATTTTAAAAGAACCATTTTCATAAAGAGGGGCTGCATCATTTAGCTGAGGAATCAAATAAGCAGCAAATTTCCCAAAAGCGACCGCAACCGCGGCAATTGTTCCGGTTTGGATCACGGTAAACAAACTCCATCCATATAGGAAGCCTGTCATTTTGCCAAAAACCTCGGTCAAATAGGTGTACTGACCACCAGCTTTAGGAAATAAGGAAGATAACTCACCGTAACAAATGGCCGCTGAAACTGTCATAACAGCGGTAATTAGCCAAACAATTATCACCCACCATCCTGAACCCAATTGTCGCATCATATCCGATGAAACAATAAAAATTCCACTTCCAATCATGGATCCCATTACAATCATAATAGCATCCCAAAGTTTGAGTTGTCGATTCATCTTGAATTGTTAATTCTTACATTTAGGTTGGTTACCTGTTAACAAACTTACAAATATTCTTGAAAAACAATTGATTTACAAACAAATAAAACTGCGGCAATCAAAACGAATGATGAGAGTAAAAAAACAAGGTTATGAAACTTATCATAACCGTGTTTTTACCCCAAGAGGGGTCATATGAATGTTAATCTTATAGACTTGGTTTTTACGAAATATTTTATCCAAAAAATTTCGTAGGATCAAAGCCATGTTGTTTTAAAACATCATCTGGAACACCTGTCCAAACGCCGGGTGTATTTCCTTGAAATCCTATCGCCTTCACGCCAATTTCACTGGTATAAAATCCAGAAGATGTTAAATTACGCATCAACGAGAAGAACGATACTCCTTGTTGCATTTCAGGTTTCGCTAGTTCTGGATAAGCAATGTCGTCAACGATAGCCAATTGTTCTTTTTCTTTACACTTAATGAAAGCCTGTCCATATCTTTTCTGACACTGTACATCCAACCATTTTAACCCGCCACGCATTGGAATTTTGTTATCTGGTAGATCTTTGACAATAAACTCGATGAAATCTGGTACTCCAGCGTCCGAAGCACTTCCTGAAGTGGCGTCCTTTGGTATAATGATATCTGCAAGAACCGTAATTGTAGCAAATTCATGTTCATTGAAAAATTTCTCTTCTAACAGTGCTTTTGTACGTTCATACTCAAAATCCTGAACACCTGGAAGTTTATCCTTAGGAGATGCCGCCACTGCGCCTTTACTGTTGTCAGAGTTACATGATTCTGCCAATAGGCCAGTTCCTGCAGCGATCAGACCTAATGCTTTTAGTGATTCTCTTCTGTTCATGAGTCTTAGCTATTTAAGTTTTTCTTCTCTTGTAAAATATATTCTGCTGTTCGCATAGACAATGCCAATATTGTCCAAGTCAGGTTCTTATCCCCTTGTTGAACAAAAGGTCCCGCATCTACCACAAACAGATTTTTGCAATCATGTGCTTGTCCCCATTTATTCAAGGCTGAGGTTTTAGGATCATTACCCATACGCGTTGTTCCACCTTCATGAATAATTTTACCTGGGGCTTCTAAACCATACAACGTATCTGCACCTGGCATCTTTGAAGTAACCACCGCTCCCATTTCATGCATAATCGACTGGAACGTCTCCTGCATATGTTTGGCTTGCGCAATTTCTTCATTCGCCCATTTATAATGAAAGCGTAATACAGGAATACCATATTTATCCACTTTAGTAGGATCGATTTCACAATAGTTATCAATTCTCGCCAGTGCCGTTCCTCTTCCCGCCATACCTACATTTGCACCATAGAAACTATTATAATCCTGTTTTAATGACTCTCCATATCCTCCTTGTGGTTTATTTTTTCCATCAGCACCTTTTGCATGTTGATTTACCTTAGGCACCCAATTTAAAAAGCCATAAGAAGGCATATGTAAACCACCACCGTATTCAATATGGTAACCTCTAGGGAAATTTAAGTTCTTGTTTTCTCCCCACCAAGGAGAATAAATATGCACACTACCAACACCGTCTTCATTGTATCGTTTGCGATCTAATAGTTGCGGTAAAAAACCAGAAAGACTAGCGCCAGTTGAATCATGGAGATACTTCCCAACGACTCCACTGCTATTTCCAACACCCCCTGGGTGGGATTTTGATTTTGAGTTAAGCATAATACGCGCACTTTCACAAGCACTAGCTCCCAAAATAACCGTTTTCCCTTTCACAGAGTATTCTTGCAAATCTTTGGTATCTACATAAGAAACTCCTATCGCTATCCCTTCATCATTTGTCAGGACTTCACGCACCATGGCGTTATCGATTACTTTTAAATTTCCAGTCTTCATAGCTGGAATAACCAGACAAGAAGATGAAGAAAAGTCACCATACACTTTACAAGAACGGCCACATTGCCCACAGTAAAAACAAGTCCCCCTACCTTTAATTTCCTTCGATACTTCGGTCAAGACAGCTCCTCTACCTGGTATAACCGGTACTCCTGCTTTTTTAGCTCCTTTTGCTATATATAATTCATTTAGCCTTGGCTTTGGTGGTTTCATAAAGATCCCATCGGGTTCGTTATGAATTCCTTCTACGGTACCATAAACACCAATCATTCGATCGACACGATCATAAAATGGTTTAACCTCATCATACGTAATCGGCCATTCTGCGGTTACACCATCTTTTGGTTTGAAATCATCAGGTCCCATACGCAAAGATATACGTCCCCAGTGGTTGGTACGACCTCCAAGCATTCGTGCACGAAACCATTCAAATTCCGTTCCATCCACCTGACTATAAGGTTCTCCTTCAATTTGCCATCCACCGAATAAGGCATCAAAGTCCCCAAAAGGGCGCGTAGTAGAAGCTCCTCTACGTGGAGATTCCCAAGGCCAACGTAATTGCAACGAGTCTTTTGCTGGATCATAAAAAGGTCCAGCCTCCAACATCAATACTTTAAGACCTGCATTTGCTAAGATGTAACCTGCCATACCCCCACCAGCTCCTGATCCAACGACAATAGCATCATAGACTTCTGCACTTTCTTTTATTTGATAATTTACCATAATCTACTTTTTGTTTTTGAAGGTTTAGTTTAGTTTGACCATAAAATTTGGTTATTTGAGCTTAACCCTCCAAAAATTTTGGTTATCAATAATTGCTAGATAAAGGTACAAATTATTGAAAACACTTGACATTTCAAAACAATTTTATCGTTTTAGCAGATTGTAAACAAGACTTTACAATTGAAACCACCGATGGTATTAATTAGAATTCTTCAAAAAAGCCCTTTAGACAAAGTTGTATAGGTTATGCGAATACGTCGGTGATCCGGATTCACGTAAGAGCTAGTCGATCACTATTTTTAAGTATAAAATTAAGGCACAAAAAAAGGGGCTTACGAAATGTAAGCCCCTTTTCAAATTTTGATTTATTCTAATCCAAATTGTTTTTTATAACCATTTTCAAGTTGAGTTACTTCTTGTAGAAGTTTCGTCTCTTTCGTTTGTGATAAAATACTTTTATAGGCTCCTAGTGTTCGAAGCGCTGTTTGAATATTTGCGTATTCTAATTCTGCTTTCGTTTGAGCGATGTCATTATAATAAGCCATATTTTGTTTTAAGAATAACAAATTACGACTAACAATATCATTTGCTTTCTGATTTTCTCCCACACTATACAATACATTAATAACTAGTGCATAACTTAAAGCATCACGCATCAAGAAAACACGTTTTGGCATTTTCTCATAAGTCAATACCGCAACTTCTTTGGCTTCTTTTGCTTTTCCTTGTTCTAATAACTGCGTAGCGGTACTACCTGTTATTGTATTGGTAATCAAACTCAACATACGGTACGATTCAGGATCCAAATAAGGTGATGTCGCAAAATTACCCCAAGCATATTTCTTTGTGATATCTGTATATGCTGCATCTGTATTAATCACAGATCCTTCATTTTCTTTAGCTACGTTAATCGGCATCAAACGCAATGCAAAACCTTCCTGTACTAAATACTTATCTAAACCTAAATAATTATCATTGGGAACAGTGGTTGCAAAATAAATAGGACGTTTCCAGTTATTGTGCGCTAGAATAGATAAAATAGATAATTCTGCACGCGTTACATATCCTTTATTATAGGTCCATGTTAAGGTATCTGTAATTGAGCTTTCCCATTCTTTAGGCACTACTTTATTTTGAATAACTGCATTTCTATCTACAGCCAAAGAAAGGTTTTTCGTTGGTAAGAAATTCTCAAACTCTCCTGTATTTAACTGCGCCTTATTTTTAGGATCATCGGAAAGCATAATCTGTAATACCAGGTTCAAATCAACATGTCCTGGAACTTGTACATCTTGATAATACATCACATCACGAACACCTTTTTTAAATTTCTCTTTATCAATATTAATCGGTAGTGCATCGGCATTGTTCGCTTTATACTGCATTTGTTCCATGTACCAATCAGCACTCAATAAGCTTAGATTCACCACACGAACATCTGTACGTATACCTTCTACCTCTTGTGCATACCACAATGGATAGGTGTCGTTATCACCATAAGTGAATAAAATCGCATTTGGAGCACAAGATTCTAAATAATCTTTTGCCAAATCGCGAGCAGTTAATTTATGTGAACGATCATGATCATCCCAGTTTTCTTTTGCCAATAAAACTGGAGCTGCTAACAAACAAGCTACCGTTGTCAATCCAGCAGCAGTTTTTGGATTCATTTTCTTTCCTAGAAAATCTGCTATTGCAAACACCCCCAATCCGATCCAAATGGCAAATGCATAGAAAGAACCTGCATAAGCGTAATCACGTTCACGAGGTTGTAAAGGACTCTGATTTAAGTATAATACAATAGCTAAACCCGTAAAAAAGAACAATAGTCCAACAACACCAGCATCTTTTTGTCTTTTACCAAAGTGCCAAAAAGCACCAATTAGACCAATAATCAAGGGCAAGAAATAATATTTATTATTCGATGGATCTGTTTTCAACGAATCAGGAATGGCGTTTTGTCCGCCTACGAGCATTTGGTCAATAGGCTTAATCCCCGAAATCCAATTCCCTTCCGTAAAGGTGCCATGACCTTGCTGGTCATTTTGACGTCCTGCAAAGTTCCATAAGAAATAGCGTCCATACATATGTCCTATTTGATAACTAAAAAAGAATTTCAGGTTATCGCCAAATGTAGGAGATTGACCTTCACCTAATTTCAAGAAATCAGCATAATAGCCAGGATGTCCATCGCGATTACTATATACCCTTGGAAACAAGACTTCCTTATCGTATTGATAAGTGGAACCTGTTTGTATTTTGGTGTATTTATCTTGATCTTTTCTATACGAATAGGTAGGTTCTACACCTGTAATTTTAGAATCAAAGTTAGGTCCTTTAAACAAAGGTTCGCTTGCATATTGCTCACGTCCCAAATAACTCAAGAATGTAAAAGCATTTTCAGGATCACTGTTATTTAAAGTAGGATTGGCCTTTGCACGAATCATGATCATAGCGAAAGAACTATAACCAAAAATAATAAAGGATGCACCGATAAGCACTATATTTAGAATTGGCTTCACTTTTTTGATAGAATACCAAATGCCATATGCTAATAATCCGACTAACAGAATAACAAAGAAAGAAAATCCAGTACCAAAGCCCATTCCTAAAGAATTCACGAAGAATAAATCAAAATAGGCAGCAAATTTAACGGAGTATTGAATGACACCCCATAGAATAACCGCTAGTACAACAACACCTAATAAGAATGATTGGATAGCACCTTTACTTGTAACTGTTTTTGCTCTTTTAAAATAGATCACCAAAGCAATTGCTGGAATAACAAGCAAGTTCAATAAATGGACACCAATAGACAATCCCATTACATAGGCGATAAAAATCAACCAACGATCTGAACCTGGTTCATCTGCATGATTCTCCCACTTCAAGATGCCCCAGAATACAACAGCAGTACATAATGAAGACATCGCATATACTTCGGACTCTACTGCGGAGAACCAAAATGTATCTGAGAAAGCATACGCCAATGCACCTACCAAACCTGATCCAAAAATCTTGATCAAATCGGCGCTCGAGTAGTCTCCTTCTACAGTTTTTGTTACGACTTTTCGTGCTAATGCAGTAATCGTCCAAAACAAAAATAAAATAGTGATACCACTACATACACCAGAACCCACATTCATCCAAAAAGCGATACGTGTAACATCACCTAAGGCAAGATTTGAGAATATATTTTGAATCATCAAAAATAAAGGAGCACCTGGCTGGTGAACAATCTGCATTTTATATGCGGAAGCTATAAACTCACCACAATCCCACCAACTCGTTGACCGTTCGGCGGTTAACATATAAGTGACTGTTGCTATAATAGCACAAGCCCACCCTAAAACATTATTAATTTTAGTATAGTTCATAAATTATACTGTATAAAGATTATAATACGCACCGAAAATAAGGATATTTAATAACAAACGAATTAAATTATATTTTTTTATCCTATAAAATTCAAATTTGTTACTTCTTCTTAGTCTAGAATTGCCTCTATCTCCAATACGTAACGAATGTATTTTAAAATTATTAGCCTGAGAATCAATTAAAATACATTTATTCGATTTTTTTTATTTGCAGAAATGAAAAAGCGCCGTATATTTGCATCATCAAAAGTGACCGACACGCTTCCATAGTGTTCCATTTTTGATAATGTTTGCTCGATAGTATAAGGGTAGTACGACAGTTTTTGGTACTGTTTGTCTTGGTTCGAATCCAGGTCGAGCAACATTTAAAAAGGCTTACTTAGGTAAGCCTTTTCTTTTTAAAATCGATTCAAAGTAGGATCCCAAGTTACTTTTGGAAAATCTAAGGGATCATAAGCTACAACCCGATAAACCCTGTGCAACTATATTTTAGTATTTCGTATACGTTGTGTTTTGACAGCCTTTTCATTTTTTTTGAAATCGAGTTTTGAAATTAAAAACATTTATATAACTTTGCAGCATCGAAAAGATTCGGTAGTGAAGGCTACTCTTATTTTTAAGATAGATTGCTCGATAGTATAAGGGTAGTACGACAGTTTTTGGTACTGTTTGTCTTGGTTCGAATCCAGGTCGAGCAACTTTAAAAAAAATGGATTGTTGTAAAAAGACAATCCATTTTTTTTAAATCATTAGAAAGTAATTGGCAACATACTAACAGAAAATTCTATTCTAATCCACTATATCAAAAATAAAAACCATGCCTTTGCAATTCAACACGGTTAAGTTATTCGCTGGTTCTGGCACTACAGAATTGGCAGAAAAAATCGCTACTGCTTATGGAAAGCCTCTTGGTGACAAGAGTTTATCTCGTTTTAGCGATGGAGAAATCCAACCTTTTTACAATGAATCCGTTCGTGGAAGTGATGTATTCATCGTTCAATCAACCAATCAACCAACCGATAATTTGTTTGAATTATTATTGATGATTGATGCAGCAAAACGTGCTTCAGCACATTACATCACTGCAGTGGTTCCTTATTTTGGTTTTGCTCGTCAAGATCGTAAAGATAAACCACGTGTAGCCATTGGAGCAAAAATGATCGCGAACCTGATCACAGCAGCAGGTGCCTCTCGAATCATGACAATGGACTTACATGCTGCTCAAATCCAAGGTTTCTTTGATATTCCTGTTGATCACTTAGATGGTTCCATTATCTTCGTTCCTTACATCAAGTCACTTAACCTTCCAAACCTGACGATTGCATCTCCAGATATGGGAGGTTCATACCGTGCTCGTACATTTGCAAAATTCTTCAATGCTGAAGTTATTATTTGTGATAAACGCCGTAAACGTGCCAATGAAATTGAATCTATGTCAATCATTGGTGATGTAACAGGTCAAGATGTTGTATTGATCGATGACATCTGTGATACTGCTGGAACTTTATCAAAAGCTGCTGCATTAATCATGGAAAGTGGTGCTCGATCAGTAAGAGCAGTATGTACACATGCTGTATTATCTGGTAAAGCATATGAAACAATTGAGAATTCGGTATTGTCTGAAATGATTGTTACAGATACGATTCAATTAGATCCTGAAAAAATGAAACAGTCTACTAAAATTAGAGTGTTATCTACAGCAGATTTATTTGGAAAAGCGATTAAAAATGTAAATCAACATAGTTCTATCTCAGATTTATTCACGATTGATTAATCGCTGATATAGAAATCAATGTATAATAAAAAACGAATCTCCATCATAGAGATTCGTTTTTTATTTAAAATAATAGCAATCAGTATTTTATTATCCAATTAAATACATATCTTTGCACCTCAAAATTTAATAAAAATTAAACATGAAATCAATTGCTATTAGCGGTTCTGTAAGACAGAACGTAGGGAAAAGAGATTCAAAAGAATTGCGTTATGAAGGTAATATTCCTGCAGTTCTTTATGGTGGTGCTACACAAACACACCTGTCTGTATCCGCAGCTGATTTGAAACCAGTTCTTTACACACCAGAGGTTGTATTCGTAGAATTAAACCTTGATGGAAAAACTGTAAAAGCTATTGTTCAAGACGCTCAATTCCATCCATTAACTGACTTAGTTACTCATATCGACTTTTTGGAGTTAAATGATGAGAAAGAAGTTACTTTAAATATTCCTGTAAAATTAACTGGAACTTCTCCAGGTGTTAAATTAGGGGGTAAATTAGTTCAAAAACTACGTAAATTACGTATTAAAGCTTTACCTGGAAACTTGCCTCAAGAGATTGAAGTTCCTATGGAGTCTTTAGAAGTTGGTAAATCATTCCGCGTAGCTCAAGTAACTTTACAAAATGCTAAAGTATTAAACAATGCTGACGATACAATCGTATCTGTTATCATGTCACGTGCTTTACGTCAAGCAGAACAAGAAGCTGCAAAAGCAACTAAAGGTGGTAAAAAATAATCTCTCGAGATTTATTAAACGCCTACAAAAGGCATCGAAATTCGATGCCTTTTTTTATTAATATCCATTTGATTTTTATTAACAAGGAAGTTTTACTTACAATCTTATCGTTTACCCTTCCTTCAGTTTTGGTTACTGTATTACATAAATTTTGATTATCAAATGATGATTGCAATTATTTTGCTTTGTTACTCATACAGAAACGCTATTGTATATAAAAAGGTTTCCTTACTTTTGCAGGTAAAGTATTAAACAATGAATTATCTTATCGTAGGATTAGGCAATATCGGAAGTGAATATGCCGATACTCGACATAATATTGGTTTTATGGTTGCTGATCAGCTTGTCAAAGAGGCAAATGCGACTTTTTCAACCTTAAAACTAGCGGCTTACTCAGAATATAAACAACGAGGACATAGTGTCTATGTCATTAAACCCACAACTTATATGAATTTGAGTGGTAAGGCCATGAACTATTATATGCAGCTACTGAAAGTACCTATTCAGAACACGTTGGTGATTGTGGATGATCTAGCTATTCCTTTTGGGTCACTGCGCATTAAACCTAAAGGCTCTGCAGCTGGTCACAATGGATTGAAATCAATCGAAGCATTATGTGGAGGTCAAGCATATCCTCGCCTTCGTTTTGGGATTGGTGACAATTATCCCAAAGGAAGACAAATCGATTATGTTCTAGGCCCTTTTGACTACGAGGAGCAAAAAGAACTGCCTCAACTTATCGATCATGCTGTAAAAATGATCAATAGCTTCATCAACATCGGAATCGAACTGACGATGACAAATCTGAATACAAAATAAATATAAAGCCGTTGCTTAAATTACGTGAACGGCTTTATATTTATTTTATAGCGACATCTCCAAAAAGCGCAAACGTTTGATATAAGAAACTCCACAGTTCAATTAAAATGATTTTCTAACTTTAAGCGAACTTAAATTAATATCAATCCGATTACATCATGTTTTATTTCCAAAAAAAAAGAAGAAATACCTTATTTCGGTAGCTGTTTTATTCGTTTCTTATCAATTACAAGCACAGGATTCTCGTTTTGCAATTATCCCAAAGCCTACGGAAATCATTGCTCACAATGGAGAATTTACGTTAACTCCACAAACATTAATATTAATAAATAAAGAAAACCGTTCTGAAATACAAGAACTAGCAAAGTTGATTAAAGTTTCTACGGGTTTTGATCTTAAAATTGAAGAAGAAAGTACAAGAAAAAAAGGAATACACTTCGTCATTGATAAAACTTTAAAAAATATTCCAATAGAAGGATATAAATTAGATGTAATAGCCAATAATATTATTGTCAAAGCAAATTCACCCACTGGTTTATACTATGGGACACAAACCCTCAGACAATTATTACCAAGTAAGATCGAAAGTACATCTATCGTAAATAATAGCAAATGGATAGTTCCAAATGTCACCATCACTGATGCTCCAAGGTATCATTGGCGTGGCTATATGCAAGATGCAAGCAGGACATTTTATAGTGTTAATGTCATTAAAAAGTATTTGGATGTGATGGCGCTATATAAAATGAATACTTTTCATTGGCATTTAACAGATGATCAAGGTTGGCGCATTGAAATCAAAAAATATCCGAAATTGACTTCTGAAAAAACAACTGTTTTCCATCACACGACGAATCAGCCAGCTGAAAGAAGTGGATTTTATACACAAGATCAAATCAAAGAAGTTGTAGCATATGCTAAAGAAAGACATATTACGATTGTTCCAGAAATTGATGTTCCAGGACATTCCTGGCCAACAATTTTGGCATATCCAGAGTTAGGAGTTAATAAACATTCTTACCCAAACCATATATTCCCTTTTGTTTCTTCATGGGGTTATTGGGGAAATCAATTTACGCCAAATACGTTAGATCCAACCAAAGAGATCGTGTATGAGTTTCTAAATGATGTTTTTACCGAAGTCATTTCTTTATTCCCAGGTCAATATGTTCACTTTGGAGGAGATGAAGTACGTCATGATCTTTGGGAAAAAGAGCCTCATGTAATAGATTTCATGCAAAAAAATAACCTCAAAAATGTTCAAGAACTTCAAAGCTACTTTGTAACAAGAATTTCAAAAATAATCAGTGGTAAAGGAAAGATACCACTAGGATGGAATGATATTTTAGCTGATGCTAAAAATCTACCAAAGGAGACTGCGATTATGAGTTGGCTTGGTGCTGATGCCATAAAACAAGCCGTTGAGAATGGCTTTCAAAGTGTGGCGACTCCTACTGCCCCTTTATATTTCGATATCACACAGGCTGATCGCAATGATGGTACGATGAGTGACCTTGCTTATGATAATATCAATACAATTGAGAGGGTTTATAATTATGATCCAGCTCAAGGATTAACGTCTGAAGAAGAAAAATTGGTATTAGGTGTACAAGCAAATCAATGGACTGCATTGCCCCAAGAAGTAAAAGATATGAATGTTCAAAACTTCCCTCGTCTATTAGCTGTTGCCGAAACAGGATGGACAGCTAAAGACAAGAAAGATTTCACTAATTTCTCTAATCGATTGAATCATCATTATGATCGATTAAACGAATTGAAGGTTGATTATTATAGAAGTGGTGGCTATATCGTATCAAAATGGTCGCCTGCTACTGTTTCTGAAGAATTCAAGGAAATGAATGTTGACGTAACTAAAAAAGTGTACACAAATGGGCGTATCCAAACAGGTTTTTTCTTTACTGAAGGTAAAAATTTCTTAGAAATTGATGGCGTACAGCTTTTAGAAGATGGAAAGGTTATTGCTTCAGATAATCATCATGCTTTGGCTGATAAATTTAGGGGGACGAACAAAATCAAACCTTTTTTCTTTAATTTTGAAGTCAAAAATTATAACCCTCATTCAAAATATACGGTAATGGCCAAAGTGAGAAGTGTTGGTGGTACAAATTCATATGGAAATTTTACTTTCAATTTGAGTCCTTATCAACCTTTTACCATAGCGGAATCGAGATAACGGAAGCATAAGAAATATAAAAACCTTCAAAATTGAAGAATTTTGAAGGTTTTTATATTTCTTATTTTTCAAATTCCATCTTCATTTGCCTCTTAATATTTTATTTTTTGTCGGATCCAACTGATTTCACTCCCATAATAGTGACAGTATCGGTTTTGTAACCTGACTTTCCATCCGTTTTATCGTCACCATTTTTTGTCGTGACAAGAATCACACCATTTCCAACTTTAGCTCCATAAAGATCAGTAGCTGAAGCGTCTTTTAAGACAGTAACCGATTCAATATCGTTTGGATTTATGGTATTCAAATCGAAATCATTATCCTTCGGCTTTCCATCCAAAACAATTAATGGTTTTATTTCTTTTTCACGAATCATTATCTTGTTTTTATTTGAAGAAGTCTCATCTAAAATGAATGGTTTTTTATTGTTTAAGATTATTGTTTTGTAATTTTTTGAAGATTCTTTTTTATCTACAAAATTTTTAGAACTATATCCCACGACCTTCTCTCCCTTCTTAGAAGTGATTAAAATAACACCATTTCCACCTTTAACTCCATAAAGATCAGTAGCTGAAGCGTCTTTTAGTACCTCTATACTTTCAATATTATCTGGTTTAATAGAATTTACTTCACCATCATAGATTTTTCCGTCCAGAATAACTAATGGTTCTACCGCTTTCCCACGTAGCCTAATTTTGCTAACTCCATCTACATGATCAACAGACTCCATATATAAACCAACAGCGTCACCTTTTGTTACCTCCTCAACAGAATTTTCTCTCGATCTGCTCGTAATCTCTACAACCCCATTATTACCTTTATCTCCATATTTGCGAGTTGCACTTTTATCTTTAAGAACATTTATTGCTTTTATGCTATTGGGGTCTACAGTCTTAATATCTTCTGCATCAATTTCCTTTCCATCCATAACATACAATACATCCCTTTTTAAAATTGGATTTCCTTGGGTGATATTATCTTCAATTTCTATTCTTTTAACGATCTTAACCGAACCACCATCTTGTTTTGCTTTAACAGACAGTGTGTCACTTTTCACCCTTATACCAGTCACTTTTCCTTTCAACGTGCCTTGACTTAAATCTAAAATTGAGATATTAGGTAAAACAGGTTTTAAATTGATGTCTTTAGTTGCATCAATGGCTTCCATGATTTTGGCTTCTGCTTTATTTAAAGTGAAAGCGCCTGCAGTTAAAATAAAAACAGGTAACATAAAAGCATATTTGCTCATTTGTATTTTTGCGGAGCGTTTTTTATTCATCATCATAATTCTTCTTTTTAAAGTTTTAAAACTAAATTGATTACCCAATGCTGCGGTGCCATCGTTATTATTTACACGTAGCAAACTATATTGATATGTTTGTCTATCAACGCCATTATTTAATACCTGTTGATCCGTTAAGAATTCTAAATTTTCGCGTATCGCTTTGCGTATGAGCCATACGAAAGGATTAAACCAGCTGCTGATTAAAGTAAACTCACTGATTAAAATATCAATCGAATGCAGACCCTTTACATGGATATCCTCATGCTTAAAAATATCTAGTAACTCAGGATCATTATGATGTTCACGATTGACATATATTTTATTTAAAAAAGAAAAAGGGACGATCGGTATAAAAACATTTCTGAAGAAATAAGACTGCCATTGCGCTGGTTCCGAATAAATATGAATACGCAATAAGCTGACCATCTGCAGAATAAAACGGCAAAGTAATAGCAAAATGCCAATTGCAAATAAGACGAGCAGTAAATTATTTAATGTAAAAATTGAAGTTTCAGTATCTTTTCTAAAATACATAGACCAATCCATCGCGATCTCCCCTACGGATGGAATAGGTTTGGCAAACCAAGATTGTATATCTAAAAAAGGGTAAGTGAATGAAAATAAAATACCTGCCATAAAATAAGAGCGGTTCAGCTTATAAAATGTTAGGTTTTTTAATAACAAAGCATAGCCTAAGTATACGACACTGAGCAATACATTAATTTGAATAGCATAATTTAGGATATTTTCCATCGTTATTCGCTTTTATTGTCCTTAATCATTTGTACGATTTCTTCCAATTCAGATGCGGAGAGTTTTTCCTCTTTCACAAAAAAAGAAACCATGTCTTTATACGAATTCTTAAAATAATCACCAACAAAGGAATGCATAAATTTGTCCTTGTAGTTCTCCTCAGAAATCAATGGTTCATATCGGTTTGCATTGGCATACTTCACCGATTTTACAAATCCTTTTTTTTCTAGGTTTTTTACCGTAGAAGCCAAAGTTGTATACGGCATCTTCTCTCCTTTGATATTATCCAAAATTTCTTTTACAAAACATGCCTTAAGATTCCAAATGGCTTGCATTGCTTGTTCTTCTTGTGCGGTTAACTTTTCCATATCTGATTACTAAGCTACTATTTATACGCAATAATACGAAAAATTCGTAATAACAAAAGAAATTATTTTTATTTTTTGAAATGGAACTAAAAAACAATGCCACTTCATTAGAATAACATAAAGTTTTTCAAAACCATTGTATTTCTAAAAACCTAAAAAAGATGTTGTTTTATTCCATTTTAGAGCGCTATATATACTATTGTTCGGTAGTACTCATTCGAGCTGAGTCACGCTATTCCAAAAAATAATTATACCGCTTAGATTGTGACAATTTTGTTAACACAACAAAGCGCATCTATTTTTTAATAGATTTGATAATACTAGGTTTCAGTTACGCATTAAATTAGCTCTTGTATGGATTTCGATTTTAGGTTAAAAGTTTTTTATGTCGCGGCAAATACGCTCAACTTTACAAAGGCTGCATCCGAATTATTTATATCTCAACCCGCAGTCAGCAAAAATATTCAAGAAATAGAAAATTCGATTGGAACACCTTTATTCGAACGATTAGGAAATCGACTAGCACTTACTTCTGCAGGAAAGATGCTCTATCATCATGCCCAGATCATATTGGAACAATACAATCAAGCGACTTATGAGATTAATGAAATAATCGGAAAACAAAATGGTAACCTTTTTTTGGGGATAAGTACAACAATATCACAATATGTTATTCCAAAACTGTTAGTAGCGTTTAATTTCCAATTTCCGAAAAATGAGATAAGAGTAATTCAAGCAAACTCAAAGCGAGTGGAAGAACTCCTCATCAAGAATGAGATCCATCTGGGTATCACGGAGGGTTTACCAGACAATCGCTCACTAAAATTTACTCCTTATATAAAAGACGAAATTGTCTTGGTTACGAGAAGCGACAACCCTGAATTGGACAACGACAAATATATGATCAATGATCTATATAAAATACCTCTCGTCTTTAGAGAGACTGGTTCAGGAACACGTGATATCATTGACACCAAACTGAAAGAAGCCAGCATCTCCATACAACATTTAAATATAGTGATCACATTATCTTCCTCCGAAAGTATCAAACGTTATCTTAAATATAGCAACACAGCTGCTTTTCTATCCATTCATGCCATACAGGAGGAGCTTAAAAACCAGGAGCTTCAAATTATCGAATTAGAAAACTTGAGTATGGAAAGATATTTCTATATCACACACTTAGTTGGAGGATTAACGAGTTTGCCTCTCAAATTTATGAACTTCATACAACAACATAAAAGTAAAATCTATTCATAACTTTTCATTATAGGTGATAATAATTATGAATTATAACAGCGTGACATTATAGTCTACTTTTGTATAAAACCTAACGCTGATGGAAGAAGAATTGAAAAAAATTAGAAAGAGTAGCAATACCATTATACTAGTGACCTCTGTATTGTTATGTTTCATTGTTTTATCAGCTTACATTACCAATGGGTTACCTCGTAATATAGAGAAAATTGTCCCCAATAAAGAACAACTCATCACCCATGTAGATGATTTAAAATTGAGTCCTTTTACAGATAGCGAAGAAGATAAGCTTGCAAGTTATGGTGAGAAGCTAATCAAAGAAACGTACAATTATTTCTATGAAAAAAATGGTAACAAGATTGGTAATCACTTAGCATGTACAAATTGTCACCTCAATGGGGGAACGAAAGCTTTTGCTGCTCCTTATGTTGGACTTACGGGAGTTTTTCCAGTATATATTGGAAGAGAGGATAAAATTGAATCGTTGGAAGAGCGTATCAATGGTTGTTTTGAACGTAGTATGAACGGTAAAGCCATCGATGTAAACAGTATGGAAATGAGGGCAATTATCACCTATATCAAACACATTAGTAAGAATACTCCTACTGGAAAACGAATTGTAGGACAAGGTTTTGTCAAAGTAAAAACACCTAAACGAGCAGCTGATCCAAAAAGTGGTGCTATAGTTTTTCAACAGCAGTGTCAAAGTTGTCATGGACAACAAGGAGAAGGGAAAAAATTAGCAACCAATAAAGGTTATCAATATCCACCGCTATGGGGAAAGGACTCATACAATGATGGTGCTGGAATGGCACGAGTGCTTACTGCGATGCAGTTCATCAAAGGGAATATGCCCTTAGGTGCCACACATGATAATCCGATATTAACAGATGCTGAGGCTTATGATGTAGCAGCTTATATCAATTCTTTTTCAAGACCAATAAAAGCAAATAAAGAAAAGGATTATCCAAACTTGGCCAAGAAACCTAAGGATTCTCCTTATCCACCATTCCATGACAACATAAGTGCAATACAACATAAATACGGTCCCTTTAATTTTTAAAAAAATGAATAAAACAGTTATGATCATGATCCTTGCTTTATTAAGCATGGGAAAATTGTCCGCACAAACCCAAGAAGAGGCATTAATTAAAAATGCGGCGTTTCAAGGAGCAATTGCCGAGAAAAAATCTTATCACGCCATTTACCAATTGGATAGTAATGATCCAAAAACGATTGAAAAAGCGATCCGTAATATCAATAATGCCTTAGATGATCCTCGATTAAAAGGAAAATTACATATTGAGTTGATTGCTTTCTCAGGAGGAACTGAAGCCTTCTTAAAAAGCACTTCCAAATTTGAAGAACCGTTTAAAAAACTGATCAAAAGAGGTGTTCTTGTAGCACAATGTCTTAACTCATTAAAAGAACGAAATTTAACAAAAGAAGAGCTCTTTGACTTCATCGGTTATGTTCCAAGTGGTAATGGGGAACTTATTATACGTGCGCATCAAGGATGGAATATTGTAAAACCATAAGTTAAACTATCATGAAACGATTATTAAGAAGTATACTTGTACTATTAGTAGGAATAAATGCTGTACATGCACAAGATTATCAATTCCATCCACCATGGAACACTCCTCCTGAATCTGCTGTAAATTTTACAATTCCCGGGATCGATAATATCCCCGATCTTTATGGTGAAATTGAAAATCCACAATTGGTTATTTTCTTTGCGGGCAATCAGTTTATGGTAATTGATGATCTTATCAAAACTTTTAAAAAAGAATATCCGCAATACGAAAGGATATTTGTCGAAACATTGCCTCCAGGAATCTTGGCTAAACAGATACAAGGTGGATCATTAACAATCGGGAATCTCAAGATCACCCATACACCGGATGTTTACACCGCAGGTCAACGACGTATTACGGAAATGGGAGATTATTTTGATCAAACAATTACGTATGCAACAAACAAACTGACATTGATGGTGCCGAAAGGAAATCCAAAAAACATACAATCCTTAAGAGACTTACAACGTAAAGATGTACGTATCAGCATGCCCAATCCTGCTTGGGAAGGTGTAGGAGAACAAATAAAAACAGCTTATAGAAAAGTAGGTGGTGAAGAGCTTGTCCGTACGATTATGGAAGAAAAAGTCGCCGATAAAACAACTTATTTGACCAAAATACATCATCGAGAAAGCCCTTTACGTATATTGGAAGGACATGCAGATGTTGCTCCAGTATGGTATTCGGAAGCTGCATTTCAGAAAATGATTAATCATCCGATAGAAAGTATAACGATCCCAGATAACGAAAATATCACTGCAAAATACATGGCAGGGAAATTGAAAAAATCTAAAAATAAACAAGCAGGTATCGATTTCATGGCTTATTTACAATCGGAGTCTGCTCAAGATATCTACAAAAAATATGGGTTTGAAATCCCTAAAAAATAGCTTCGGTTTGTTTGTTATCAAATTCGAAACTTTATTCAAGAGAGATAACTTAGTTCCTAAGAATAAGTAGAGTAAGGTTTATCTTTCTTATTTGAATATCGTACTAAGGGATAAAAATACGAACAACAGGATAATTTTAATTTTTCAGTTAAGAGGAATCATTTGAATAAAAGAATGGCAATTATGAGTAAAAGAAATAGGTTTTAAACTAAAAAATAATATAAATAAAGCAATCATTATGGCATTATTATTACGAAAACTCTAGTATATTAGCTATCAATTTTATTACATTTGCATAAACACAAGATAACAGTAAGAAGCTTATGTCTGAAACAGCATCTATTATTTTAAATGGTTCGTCACACGAATTCCCAGTAATTACTGGTACAGAAAACGAAAAAGCAATTGACATCTCTAAACTGAGAGATCAATCTGGATATATTACTTTAGATCCAGGTTTTAAAAATACTGGGGCAGCGAAAAGTGCGATCACTTTTCTAGATGGTGAAACAGGCATTTTAAGATACAGAGGATATCCTATTGAACAATTAGCTGAAAAATCAACTTTCTTGGAAGTTGCTTATTTATTAATATATGGCGAGCTTCCGACAAAAGCAGTTTTAGAACAGTTCAGAACGGACATCAAATCGCAAATGATGATTCATGAAGACATGAAAAACTTCTTTGCTGGCTTTCCCTCACAAGCTCATCCAATGGGACAATTATCTTGTCTTGTTGGTGCTTTATCTGCATTCTATCCAGAATCTTTAAATCCGAATCCAACACAAGAAGAAGAAGATAAAACAATCGTCAATCTATTGGCTAAAATGCCAACAATTGTTTCTTGGATTCAAAAAAAATCATTAGGTCACCCTGTTGTTTATCCTAAAAAAGATTTGGGATACATTGATAACTTCTTAAATATGATTTTTGGAGAAGTGAATAATGAGAAAACGTTTGATCCAGTTGTGATTGATGCCATGCATAAATTATTGATTTTGCATGCAGATCATGAACAAAACTGTTCTACATCTACAGTTCGTATTGTAGGCTCATCAAACGCGAATCTATACGCATCGATCTCAGCAGGTATCAATGCGCTTTGGGGACCATTGCATGGTGGTGCTAACCAAGCTGTAATCGAAATGTTGGAAGCGATCAAAAATGATGGTGGAGATGCAGAGAAATATTTAGCGAAAGCTAAGGATAAAAACGATCCTTTCCGTTTAATGGGATTCGGACACCGTGTTTACAAAAACTTCGATCCTCGTGCTAAAATCATTAAAAAAGCATGTGATGACATCTTAGAAAAATTGGGTGTGAATGATCCTGTTTTAAATATTGCTAAAAAATTGGAAGAAGCAGCCCTAAATGATCAATATTTCATTGATAGAAAATTATATCCAAATGTTGATTTTTATTCTGGTATCATTTACAGAGCATTAGGATTTAACTCAGATATGTTTACGGTACTATTTGCATTAGGTCGTCTTCCAGGATGGATCGCACAATGGAAAGAAATGCGTGAAAACAAAGAGCCAATTGGTCGCCCAAGACAAGTATATACAGGGGCTACTATTCGTGATTACGTTGATATTTCGAAACGTTAATTTCTAAAAATATTTTTATTAAAAAGCATCTTTCGAGATGCTTTTTTTCTGAAAAACTATTTATTTTTTATTGCATATAAACAGCCTGTAATAAGTTTTCAATACGGTTGAAGTAAAAGTTTTCAGAAGGATTTTATTTCCATCAACAAAATGTCTATTAAATTAGTATATAATTTAATTTTCCTGCACTAAATTCATAGGTTTTCCTTAGATTTGCAGACAAGAATTCACTTATTGATAATCATTACAAATAAGATTTGTTAGATTTATTTATCCATATCCTTGTTCCCGTTGCTATTTTTATGTTTATAGCAATCTTTACCTTATTTGCGGTCTATGCAGAACGTAAAATAGCGGGATTCGTCCAAGATAGGTTAGGTCCTATGGAAACAGGAAAATATGGATCACTGCAAACAATCGCTGATATCTTAAAATTGTTGCAGAAGGAATTGATCACCCCCTTTTTAGCGGATAAGATTTTATTTCGAGTAGCGCCAATTGTCATTTTTGTTGCGATATTCACTGGTTTTTCTGTCATTCCTTGGTCTCATAACTTTATTCCTGTCAATACACACACTGGTCTATTTTTAATTATGGCAGTTGTATCGATTGACGCTATCGGTATTTTAATGGCAGGTTGGGGCTCTAACAACAAGTTTTCATTATTAGGCGCTATGCGTGCTATTGCACAAATGGTTTCCTATGAAATTCCTGTAGGTTTGACGTTAATCACAGCGGTCATGTTAACACAGTCATTAAATTTGAATGATATTGCAACCAATCAAGGTATATTAGCCACTGAAGAGATTAAATTCCTTGGAATATGGTCAATCAAAAATGTAGGGGGTGTATTGGCTTGGAATATTTTTCAGGCTCCTCATATGATTGTCACGTATATCATCTTTTTCATTGCAACACTAGCAGAGTGTAATCGTGCTCCATTTGATATTCCAGAAGCAGAGTCCGAGCTCGTTGGGGGTTTTCATACCGAGTACGGCGGTATACAATTTGCATTCTTCTTTCTTGCAGAATATGCCATGATGTTCTTGGTGTCAATGCTGGGTGTTGTTTTATTCCTAGGGGCGTGGAATACGCCTTTTCCAAATATAGGATCAATACGGTTAGCAGATTGGACAACTGGATTTGGCTGGGGAATATTTTGGACGTTTTTCAAATCTCTATTTTTAGTTGGCATTCAAATGTGGATTCGATGGACGTTGCCTCGTCTACGAGCGGATCAACTGATGAATTTATGTTGGAAGGTGTTAACTCCTCTCGCATTCCTATGCATGGCCATTTCTGCTATTTGGAGAATTTTAGTAATCACTTAATTTAGGTATAGATCAATATGGTATTCAAAATTGCTTTTCATGCACTTAAAACGGCCTTCAAAGGACTTTCTTTGACTGTGAAGCATTTATTTGGAGCCCAAAAAGCACGTCAAGAATTAGATATTACAAAAGATCATTATTTTGACAACCAAACTGGTATTGCTACAGTACAATATCCAAAAGTTAAAATGCCAATACCTGAAGTCGCGCGTTATCAACTGGATGTGGAAATCGATGATTGTATCGTATGTGATTTATGTGCAAAAGCCTGTCCGGTAGATTGTATCGCTATCGAAGCGATCAAATCTCCAGAAGTAATCGGAAAAACTTCTGATGGGAGTGTAAAAAGACTGTACCCAGCAAGGTTTGATATCGATATGGCAAAATGTATGTATTGCGGATTATGTACAGTTGTATGTCCTACAGAATGTATCACCATGACCGATCAATATGATCGTAGTTCAACAAAATTAACTGATCTAATTTATGGCTTCTCAGACATGACTGATGATCAAGTCGCACAACGAAAATCTGAATGGACAAAATTTCAAGCTGAAAAGGAGGCGGCAAAATTAAAATAATGACGATGGAATTATTTTTATTCTATGCTTTTTCTTTTTTAGCTATAGGTTCAGCTTTGCTAGTCGTGAGTCTAAAAAATATAGCTCGAGCCTTGTTTTTATTTTTTGTGCTTTTATTTGCGATGGCGGGTCTCTATTTGTTTGCTTTAGCAGATTTCGTAGCGATAACACAAATTATGGTGTATGTTGGAGGAGTTTTAATTCTGATGTTATTTGCCTTTATGCTATCTAATAAAGAATTGCTGCATGACTTACAACAAACAAGCGGGTCTTTATTTAGCTTACCAAGATGGCAGGTTATTCCAGTAGTTTTCTCTTTTTTGTGTATCCTATTGTTTGGGATACAAGAATGGCGAGCAACCACTCCAAGTTGGATGGCAACAGCTATTCAAAATAATACGGTGATTAAAAGTACAGATAACAATATTCATCAACTGGGTATTAAATTTATGACACAATATGTACTTCCTTTTGAAGTAATTTCCATCTTCTTAATGATGGCTTTGATTGGAGCTTCACACTTATCAAGAAAGGATTTACAAAAATGATAACACTAACACACTTTTTAGTTGTTTCAGCTTGTATCTTTTGTATTGGTCTGTACGCTGTGCTTGCAAAGAAGAATGCCATTATGATTTTAGTTGGTATTGAGTTAATGATTAACGCAGCTATTCTAAATTTTGTTGCTTTCGGAAAATATGATCAAGTCAATTATGGAGGACAGATATTCGCCTTGTTTGCTATTGTACTGGCAGCAGCAGCAGTAGCTGTCGGATTAGCGATTGTCTTAAATGTATATCGACATTACAAAACCATTAATCCAGATCAAATTCGTGAATTAAAAGATTAAAATTGAACTTTTCACTTGACATATCGCCGATTACAACTGCATTTTTAACTGTAGTGATGCCTTTATTGGCTTTTTTTTATCAAGCACTTGTTGGGAAAAAAGATCAATCTGGTCTTGTCGCAATAGGTGCTATTACCGTGAGTTTTATATGTGGCTTATTCACATTTCTGAGTATTTGGAATACGTTTCCTCAAACGGTAGAAATTGATTGGTTCAAAATAGGTAATACTACATTCACAATTGGCATACTGTTAAATAACCTAACCGCACTGATGTTATTGTTAGTTTCGACAATAGCTGTTCCTGTCCATATTTACTCCAAATCGTATATGCATGCGGATACAGGAGTACATCGTTATTGGATGTACTTGAGCTTATTCTGTTTTGCGATGTTAGGCTTAGTGATCATGAATAATTTGTTGGTCATGTATGTATTTTGGGAATTAGTGGGTTTTGCATCTTATTTATTGATTGGATTTTGGTTTACAAAAGATGCTGCTGTTCAAGCTAACAAAAAAGCGTTTTTAGTCAATAGAATCGGTGATCTAGGTTTCTTAATTGGAATAGCGATTGTTTATTCACAGTTTGGAACGCTAAATCTTGTACATTTATTTGAAACTGGAGGATTGCTGGCAAATACCACAATTGAAAATGGACTGTGGGTATCACCTCACAATAGCATGCCTGAGATATGGCTAACTATTGCTGGAATAGCATTTTTCTTAGGTGCAATGGCCAAATCAGCACAATTTCCACTGCACGTCTGGTTACCTGACGCCATGGAAGGTCCTACATCGGTATCCTCTCTAATTCACGCTGCGACGATGGTCGCTGCTGGTGTGTTCTTAATGAGTACAATATTCCCACTATTCAATGAAACAGTCTTGCTGTTTATTGCTATTATTGGAACCCTCACCGCAGTTACCGCAGCGTACTTTGCTCTAGCACAATACGACATCAAAAAAATCTTAGCTTTCTCGACAATTTCTCAATTGGGATACATGATGGTGGGGATTGGCATAGGTACTTGGGATGCCGCCATGTTTCATCTACTGACACATGCTTTCTTCAAATGTCTGTTGTTCTTATGTGCAGGTGCAGTTATTCACGAAATGGCTCACCTAAAAGAACATAGTCAAGGAGATTTTGATCCACAAGATGTTCGAAATATGGGAGGATTACGCACCTATATGCCTAAAACATTTATCTTAATGGCTTTGGCGTCTTTAGCACTCTCTGGTTTCCCATTGACTTCTGGTTATTTATCTAAAGATAGTATCATTATTTCAGCTTTTGAGTGGGCTTCGACCAAAGGTATGGCATTTCAAATCATCCCTATTCTACTGGTCCTAGTTAGTATCTTAACTTCCTTCTATATTGGAAGATTGATTTTTAAAACATTTTTGGGAGAATTGCGTATTCAGCATCTTATTGGACAACATGTTCATTTGAAAGAAGCTCCTAAAACAATGCTTTGGCCAATGTTTTTTTTAGGGATCTGTTGTTTCTTTCCATTATTTTCCATTAATCCTATCTCCTATCATGACTCTTGGATTATGGATGGCTTATTGGTCGCCTATCCGTACGAAACCAATCACATGGCACATATCGTGATTCCTATTCTATTGACAGTAGGCGCGTTATCTGTATGGGTATTGGGTTGGAAATGGTATGCCAAAGGTCAGTATCCATTAAATGAAAATAGCTTTGCTAACCACTTATCATTGCATCAGGGATATTTGAATCAATTTAATGAAAAAACTATTGTCTCTAGTATGCTGTGGATCAGCAAATTTGCTTATTGGATAGATCGGAATATCGTTGATGGATTTATACATCTATTTACTAAAATAATTCAAAATTTCGCTAGTCTGATTGACTGGCTGGATAAAAATATCGTTGACGGCATCGTAAATGCCGTGGCAAAAATCGCGTTTGCATTAGGAAATCTTGCGCGATCAGCACAAAATGGAAAACTGCAGACGTATCTATATTCTGTATTCCTGCTTGTTGTCGTTGGTTTAATTTATCTTTTATTGCGTTAGAAAATGCCTACACTATCCCTATTAATCTTTTTACCTTTACTAGCGACAGCAATTATACTCGCTCTTCCTAGTCGATACAAAGATTCTTATAAATATATTGCCCTTGCTATCACTGCCATACAATTTGTCCTCGCAGGAATAGCCTATTTTTCTTTTAATCCAAATGCAAAAGGTATCAATACCCTTGAAGGTTATCAATTGGTCGAACAATTATCTTGGATTCGTTTAGATTTGGGGAGTGTTGGGAAGTTAGAAATAGATTATCTGCTTGGTGTAGATGGGATTTCAATGCCTTTATTGGTCTTAAGTACGTTTGTCATGCTCATGGCAATTGGAGCTTCCTGGAATATGACGAAAAGTTTAAAAGGATACTTTGCCCTCCTCATGTTGTTAAACATGGCTGTTATTGGTATATTTTGCGCTTTAGATTTTTTCTTATTCTACCTGTTCTATGAAGTGATGTTACTTCCCTTATATTTCTTGATTGGCATTTGGGGAGGTGAACGCAGAGAGTATGCAGCGATGAAATTCTTTATATACACTCTGTTTGGATCGGTTTTTATGCTTTTGGTCATTGTGGGGTTATATTTTTCAGTCATCAATCCTGTAACAGGAGCGCATACCTTTAACATGATTTACATGATGAATCCAGCCAACTTTGTTGAAGGTTCAATATTTGCTTTGGATGGTTATCAGGAAATATTTGGCATATCTGCTCGATTGATTGGATTCATCGTACTGTTCTTCGCTTTTGCCATTAAAGTTCCAATCGTACCTCTTCATACTTGGTTACCCGATGCCCATGTGGAGGCTCCTACTCCTGTATCGATCATCCTTGCTGGTATTTTATTGAAAATTGGTGGGTATGGTATTATTCGGATCTGCTTCAGTATATTTCCCGATGCCGCTGCTGAATCGAATTGGTGGTTAGGTTTAATAGGTGTCGTGTCCATTTTATATGGTGCGTTTAATGCATTAGCTCAAAAAGATTTAAAACGGATGATTGCTTATTCTTCCGTCTCTCATATGGGATTTGTGTTATTGGGATTGGCGTCTTTCACCGCAGAAGGGATTTCAGGTGCAATGTTCCAAATGATCAGTCATGGGTTTTTATCTGCGGCCTTATTCTTCTTGGTAGGTGTTCTTTATGATCGTGTTCATGATCGGTATATCCCTCATTTCAGAGGGTTAGCGACAATTATGCCCAAATATACCGCCTATATCGCTATTGCGTTTTTTGCATCCTTAGGTTTACCTGGATTCTCGGCATTTATAGCGGAGGCATTTGTCATTATCGGGACATTCAATTCAGAGAGTCTGGGCACGGGTCTTCCCAGATGGATGGCGATTGCCGGATCTATTGGAATCCTGATGAGCGCTGCTTATTTACTTTGGACATTGCAACGTATGTTCTTTGGACAAACAAGATTAAAAGGAGGTGAAACATGGAGTACTGCCCTAGTGGATTTAACGGCAAGGGAACAGCTCATTTTATTCCCAACACTGGCACTTGCTTTAATTTTAGGCGTTTGTCCATCTTTAGTATTTCATCACATGAATACCAGCGTCTTAAATTTAGTTACTTTCATTCAACAGTATAACTAAGAAAATGTCAGAATTTGCGTCATCTATTTCTTCAATCCTGAACCATATTGTTCAAAGCATTCCTTTATTTAAACCGGAACTTGCTTTAATGATTGCTTTTGTCTGCAGTATTATCTGTAGTTTATTAATTGATAAGTTATGGCGCTATACTTCCTTTGCATGTACTATGATTGGTTTATTAACCAGTCTCTATTTTTTATTTGATCAATACAGCCATGTTGCTGACTTAACAGGTTTTTTTGAGATGATTAAAGTGGATAAGTTATCCATCTTATCCAGAATTATTCTATCTATCTCAACCTTATTGATTACAATCTTCATTCAGCAACGATTCTCGAAGCATACTCGTCCTATTGCAGATTTATATAGCGTCTTGTTAACCGCTACTTTAGGATTACATCTATTGACTTTAAGTAGCAATTGGTTATTAATTTTTATCGCGATTGAGACCCTTTCTATCAGCTCTTACATTATGGTAGGTTATTTTTCAAAAACAAAATTTGAAGCTGAAGCGGCTATGAAGTACGTACTCTTTGGGTCTATTTGTGCTGCTGTGATGCTGTATGGATTATCATTGATTTATGGCTTCACAGGAAACTTGAATTTTGACTCGGAACAGCATATACAGGGATTGATCGAAGCTCCTAAAATTATGATGAGCATTGCATTCTTATTCTTGCTAACAGGTATTGGATTTAAATTGAGCTTTGCTCCTTTTCATGTATGGAGTCCTGACGTTTACCAAGGTGCCCCGACTCCTATTACAGCCTATCTTTCAACAGCACCTAAGATTGGTGCTTTAGTTTTATTGTCTCGATTATTAACAAGTTGGGCCGCAAGTCCGTTTTATTATTCTGAATTCTTAATAATTGTTGTCCTAATTATCGCAATCGCGACAATGCTTATTGGAAATTTAGCGGCATTAATGCAAAAAGATGTCAAAAGAATGATGGCCTACTCATCTATTGGCCATACAGGTATACTCTTGATGGTTGCACTCGTCTATATTCAGAATGACACAGCTATTATGTTGTTCTATTTAGCGATCTATGCATTAATGAATATTGCAGTTTTCCTATTTATTGATCAGTTGGAGCAAAGTGTTGGTAGTACTTCTTTTGAATCTTATAAAGGCTTGGGAAAGAAATATCCCCTACTTTTTGTAAGCTTTTCAATCGTGTTGATCTCCTTGATAGGTCTACCACCTACAGCTGGATTCATAGGGAAACTTTTAGTTTTTTCAAAGGTATTTGAACAATATCAAGTGATGCAGGATTTACCATTACTTCTGCTATTGATCGTAGGTGCTCTAACTTCCGTAATCTCCTTATTCTTTTATTTCAAAATTCCATTGCAAGCCTTTTTAAGAGAAGCAGACACAATTATTGACCATACTAGGTTCAATAACTTACTCGTATATATTGCTGTTTCATTAAGTATCCTTGTCGTTCTATTAGGTCTATACCCAAGTTTACTATTGAATCTTTTAAAATAAAACTTTCTATTTCATTTATAATTATATTTGTACTATGATAAGTGCATTAGCTAACACTATTTTTCAACGTGCAATCGTGGATTATCACGTTACAAACGAAATTGATCATAAAATTCAAAATCCATTTGAATCGTCTTCATTAGAACATTTATTATATATGAAATGTTGGATTGATACTGTACAATGGCATATGGAAGATGTGGTAAGAAATCCTGAAATAGATCCAAAAGAAGGTTTACATTGGAAAAGACGTATTGATGAATCAAACCAACAACGTACAGATACAGTGGAGTTTATAGACAGCTATTATTTACTACAATTCCAAAATGTAACACCCTTAGCAGATGCCAAAATTAATACAGAAAGTCCTGCTTGGGCTATTGACCGTTTATCGATATTAGCGTTAAAAGTTTATCATATGGAGCAGGAAACGATGCGTCAGGATGCTGAACAAAGTCATATTGATGCTTGTCAAATTAAACTGAATATCTTGTTGGATCAGCGGATAGATCTATCCCAAAGCATTGATGAATTATTAGCAGATATTCAAACAGGTAAAAAATACATGAAAGTCTACAAACAGATGAAAATGTACAATGATCCTGCTTTAAATCCTGTCTTATATCAGGCATCCAAATAATGAAGTTACCTTCAAAAATAATTGTTACTCGTTTTTCTGCAATGGGGGATGTTGCTATGGTGGCATCTGTATTGAAGGATTTTGTACAACAATATCCGAACGTCTCCATAGTGATGGTGAGCCGTCCATTATTTCAAGCTTTTTTTGAAGGAATCCCAAATGTTCAATTTCACCCCTTTTACCCAAAAGATAAACATAAAGGGTTAAAAGGAATAATAGCACTAAAAAAAGAATTAACGGTTAAGCAGGCTGATGCTGTTGCAGATTTACACTTTAATTTGAGGTCAAGAGTTTTAGCCACACTTTTTAGATGCTCAGGTCTAAAAGTAAAACAACTTGATAAAGGGAGAAAAGAAAAGAAAGCCCTAACACGACAGCAAAATAGGATTTTAAAACAGTTGAAACCAACTGTTGAACGCTATGCAGATGTCTTTCGAGCATTGGGATTTGAATTTGAATTGCAGGAAAAGCTAAGACCGCTTCGGTTACCACTCCCGAATTTAGCTTATGCATTATTTGCTAATGATCAAAGTAAAAAGATCGGGATTTCACCGTTTGCACAACATCCCTATAAAGTTTTTCCTTTAGGAAAAATGCAGGATGTTATGCTATATTTATCACAAAACAATTATGATATTTATATTTTTGGAGGTGGAAAAATAGAACAAGATCAAGCAGAAAAATGGCAATCCTTATCTCCTAATATACATAGTACTATTGGGCGTTTCAAGTTAAAAGAAGAGCTTGCTATCATCTCGAATTTAGATTTGATGATTAGTATGGATTCATCAGGAATGCATTTAGCCTCTTTAATGGGTATTCGTTGCCTCTCTATTTGGGGAGCAACTCATCCTTTTGCTGGTTTTTTAGGGTATGGACAATCGATCGTAGACTGTGTTCAGGTGGATCATCCGCATAGACCAAATTCTATCTACGGGAATAAACCTTGTGATTGTGATGGGAAAGAGGCGATCGATTTAGTCACATCAGAAATGATTATTAGTAAAATCAATCAGATTTTTTAAATGGGAAAAATTGCATTTATAACCGTTCGATATGGACTAGATGTAACAGGGGGTGCTGAGTTTCATTGTCGAATGCTCGCCGAAAGACTTATACGGTATTATGATGTTGAAGTTTTGACGACTACCGTGAAAGACTATACTACTTTTATTCCCGAATCAAAAGAAGGTGATGATGAATTAAATGGTGTCAAAATTAAACGTTTTAATAATAATCCATTTGATAAAAACAGCTTTATCCAACTACAGAAGAGAACAAAGAAGGCTCGAAAAATTAGACGTTTAATTTATCGGTTGAAATTGTCCAATATAATCTTTCCTCTTTTTCCTATCTGGAATTATCAAAAAGAAATAGAATATAAGTTAATGAAAAATCATGGCTTTTATTCAGATAATTTACTTCATTATATTGAAGATCATCAGGAGGAATATGATGCATTGATTTTCTTAACTTATGAAAATGCCATTACACAATTTGGAGCGCTAATAGCTCCAGAAAAAACAATTTTGATACCTACTGCTCATTTAGAGAGTATGTTATTTCGAACCATCAATTCTCACTTATTCACGAAAGTAGGTTTCATCGCTTTTAATACGGATACAGAAAGGGAAATGTGCGCCCAAATATTTCAACAAAAATTAGCGAAAAATCAAGTAGTTTCTGTAGGTGTTGATATTACTCCTGTAAGTGAAAAAGAACTTCAGTTGGTAAAGCAAAAATATCCTGAACAATATCTACTCTTCTGTGGACGTATTGTTGAAGGAAAACTAAATAATTTTCTGGATTTTTTTATTACGTTTAAGCAAAAATATAAAACTGATCTCAAACTAATCCTTACCGGTGACCTGTTTATGCCAAAAGTAAATCACTCTGATATTATTTATACAGGTTTTGTTTCAGAATCAGAGAAAACAGCCTTAATACAAAATTCCTTTGCTGTTGTAAATCCTTCTATCTACGAGAGCCTTTCTCTAATAGCATTAGAAGCTTTATCTTTGGGCAAAATGGTCATCGCCAATAAAAAATGTAATGTGATGATTGAACATGAGCGAAAAAGTAATGGGGCTTTAATTTGCTACAAATCATCTCGTCATCTTCATGATATATTAGTGCACTTAATCAATAATCCAAAAATCGTAAAAGAGAAAGGATTTGAAGGAGTAAAGTATGTAGCAGAGAATTATCAATGGAATATCATCATTAACAAGCTAAGAGCTATTATTGAAAAGTTAAAATTGAAGTAAATTGTCATGTTAAGAATAGGATTTGATGCAAAACGTTTTTTTAACAATCAAACAGGCTTAGGAAATTATAGCCGAGATTTGATTCGGATATTACGTGCATTTCACCCTGAACAAGAATATTTATTGTATACACCTAAACTTGGAAAGCCTTTATATAATCAGCTTATTCCAAGTGATATCATAAGACAACCTGCTGGTTTTATTAACACGACTTTTAAAAGCTATTGGCGCTCCCATCGTATTATCAAAGATCTGGCTATAGATCATATTGATATTTATCATGGCCTTTCTGGAGAAATTCCATTCCATATACAGGATACAGGAATAAAATCTGTAGTGACTATACATGATTTAATTTTTATTCGTTTTCCAGAACTATATAAAAGAATTGATCGATCACTTTATCATAAGAAA
Source organism: Sphingobacterium sp. SRCM116780 (assembly GCF_021442025.1). Taxonomy (NCBI): domain Bacteria; kingdom Pseudomonadati; phylum Bacteroidota; class Sphingobacteriia; order Sphingobacteriales; family Sphingobacteriaceae; genus Sphingobacterium; species Sphingobacterium sp. SRCM116780. The sequence goes on along the minus strand of NZ_CP090446.1, from coordinate 98,393 downwards.
TTTAAATATGCTTGTGAATATGCAGATCAGATTGTCGCTATCAGCAATCAAACAAAGCTTGATATCGTAAACTTCTTTGGTATAGATGAAAATAAGGTTCAAGTCATTTATCAAGGTTGTCACGAATCGTTCAAATCAAATAAGACTGAACAGGAAAAAAAAGATTTAATTAAAAAATTAGGCTTACCGCAAGAATTTATCTTGAATGTTGGGACTATTGAGCCAAGAAAGAATGCATTATCTATTGTTAGGGCAATACAAAATATCGATATTCCCTTAGTTATTGTTGGAAAACAAACAGCTTATGCAAAAGAATTACAACAATTTATTGTAAAAAAAGGCATGGAAAATCGCGTTATCTTTTTGCAAGGATTATCCATGAACGAATTATCCTTACTCTATAGTATCGCAAAGATTTTTGTTTATCCATCAGTTTTTGAAGGTTTCGGAATACCGATTATTGAGGCTTTATATAGTAGAACTCCTGTTATCACAACAAATACTGGTGTATTTCCTGAGGCTGGTGGATCATCTTCATCTTATATTGAGCCACAAGATATCGAACAAATGAGTCACGCCATTGTGTCTATTTTAAATTCAGAGCAGACACAAAACGAAATGATTGAAAAAGGATGGGATTATGCACAGCGATTTAACGATGATATATTAGCTCATCAATGGATGAATCTATACACGCAATTAACTCCTGAAAAATGAAGATAGCTTTTTTTAATTCTATAAAGTCTTGGGGAGGAGGCGAGAAATGGCATTTTGATGCAGCAATACATTTTGCGAGCATTGGACATGACGTGTATTTTTTTGGTGATAACGATAGCAAGTTAAAAACGAAGTTAATCGCTTTTCCACACATCACTTATATCCCTGTATACTTAACGAATTTTAGTTTTTTAAATCCAGTGAAACGATGCTCGTTAACGGCTAAATTTCAGGAACTACAGATTGAAACTATTTTGATCAATAACCCAAAAGATCTTAAAATTGCAGCTTATGCTGCACATACAGCCAAAGTATCTCGTATTATTTACCGAAGGGGATCTGCTATTCCGATTAAAAACACTTTTTTGAATCAACGTATTTTTGGTCATTATGTGACCGATATATTAGCAAATTCACAAGCAACGAAAGAAACAATTCTGTCCAATAACCCGAAATTATTTCCAATAGAAAAGATTAAAGTTATTTACAACCCGATTGATATTGATCGATTTGATCAGTTGGAATATAAAAAAATTGTTCCCAATAGAAACAACGACGATCTCATTATTGGAAATCTCGCCAGGCTTGCTCCTCAAAAAAATCAAAAATTTTTAATCGATTTATCAGCAGAATTGTCTCGCCAAAATATTAGCCACAAAATTTATATTACGGGTAAAGGAGAATTGGAAAATGAATTGAAAACTTATAATCTTGAGAAAGGAACAGATAAAAATGTTCGTTTTTTAGGATTTACCGATTCGCCACGAAGCTTTTTAATTGATATCGATGTTTTTATTCTAAGTTCCCATTGGGAAGGATTTGGTTATGTTTTAGCAGAAGCATCCTTAGCAGAAAAACCAATCATTGCTTTTAATTGTAGTAGTAATCCAGAATTAGTAGTTGATGGGGTTACAGGTTTCTTAACCAATACAGATAGTATTCCACAGATTATAGAAAAAATAAAGATTTTAAAAAATCCTATTCTTAGAAACAAGATGGGGTTAGCTGGGAGAAAATTTGTGCTGGATTCTTTTGATGAAAAAAGCATTTATGGAAAATTAGAAGCTTATATCTTAGGCAAAGATTAGCTATTAACGAGCCTTTTTATAATATTCTCTTACTTTTAAACATTTTAAAAACACATAGTATGCTGAAAGTTTACTCCAATAATATCCTTCCACACCATTCAAAAAGTTTAGATTTAAAATATACTTTCGGAAAAATTGGAATTTTGGTTTAATTAAAACTTCTAGAATGGAATAATTCTTTCCTTTGCTATATGCTTTCTCAGCATTAATGTTCGTGTATTTATTCATTGTATTTACATATGCATCATAAGATGCATAACTATCATGCAGCATATAGCCATCTAATACCCCGATCTCTCCTTCATATTTTAATACTTCATGAACAATGTCCTTTGTAAATCTAACCTCCTCAGATACTAAACGTAATATTTTTCGAGCAGATTCATCTCCATATTTGAAAATTTTACCCATAAATACTTGTCGTCTTTTAATATAGTATGCTTTGAATTTAGATTCACTGCACAACACTTTCTGAATATTGGAGATTAATAAGTCATCCAGAACTTCATCTGCATCAACGGATAGTTTCCAAGTATATTGACATGCTTCTAAAGCCGATTGCTTTTGCTTTCCAAAACCTTCAAATTTTTGAAAAATAACTTTTGCGCCAAATTCCTTTGCTATTTCTACTGTACGATCAGTACTATATGAATCCAAAACTACAATTTCATCACACCAAGTCAGTTTTTTTAGCGTTTGTGCCAACTTGTTTTCTTCATTAAACGTAATAATAAAAGCGGAAATTTTTGCTTTAGGCATATTATTTGAAATATGAACAAATGTAGGTTTTAACCAATTAATTTACAATCAAAAATAAAATTTACATTTATTAACATTATAATTGTAACATAAACACGACATAAATCGTTCTTTAATAAAACAAGGAATAAAATTGTCCAAATAAACACTATGAACACGACTATTAGTTTAATCATTTCTACATATAATTGGCCTGAAGCATTAGCATTAGTATTGCAAAGTGTAACACAACAAAGTAGAATGCCCGATGAAATCATCATAGCTGATGATGGATCGGACAATAAGACTCGTGAACTAATTGCAGACTTTGAATCCGAATATAATCTTCCCATCAAACATATCTGGCATGAGGATAAAGGTTTTAGAAAATGTATCATTCTGAATAAAGCATTACAGGCGAGTATTGGTTCTTATATTATAGAAATAGACGGAGACATTATTATAAATAAACATTTTGTTGCAGATCATTTAAAGGCAGCTCAGAAAGGCTTTTTTGTACAAGGAAGTCGTGCGATGATAGGAGAAGCTAGATCCAAAAAGGTTTTAGAAACAAAACAATACAATCTGCACGCATTGTCAAATGGTATGCATACCCGTTTTAATGCCATTCGTTTTCCTTTATTATCAGGAATTTTTAAAACTAATCCAACAAGTTCTCACAATGTTAAAGGCTGTAATTTAGCTTTTTGGAAAGAAGATTATATCCATATCAATGGATATTTCAATGGTTTTGAAGGTTGGGGATGGGAAGATTATGAATTTGCTGAACGTATGATCAATTCAGGAATTAAAAAGAAAAGACTAAAATGGGCGGCAATCGGATTCCATATCTTTCATCCATTAAGTTGTAGGGCTAATTTTGCACCTAACGAATTGATTTATAGGGAAACCGTAAGAGAAAGAATAATCCGCAGGACTCCTGGATATAGTGAAGTACAGTACGGATAAAGTAAAAATATTCCAAATATAAAGTATCACTTTATATTTGGATGAAATGTATTATCTAGAAATTCGAGCTCTAAATTAGGGTGATGATGCTTTTCAAAGTAAACTTTTGCCTCTAAGCTATACTCTTGATAAAAGATCGGATCCTCCAGTAACTTCTTAATATTTTGGGCAAAATCCAATGGATCATTGGATATTAAACAACCGTTTTGGGATTTATTCACTAACCCATCCACACCTCTTCTAGTTGTCACGACCGGCAAGCCATAGGACAGGGCTTCTAATACTTTAATTTTAATCCCTGTTCCACTTAGCATAGGACATATAATGACCTTGCTATGTTGATAAAATTCATCTAAATCATCGACAACTCCTAATTTAATTAAATGATTTGCGTTCTGAATCTTTGAACAGATCTTACCGATAACAAATACCTCTGTACCCCCCAGTAATGGTAAAACTTGTTCAATAAACCAATTCATACTCTTAATATTATGATGATTATCACTTGCCACATATAAAATCGGGTACTTAACAGTGCTGTTTTCATTATTTTTTATTATCGGAGATGATACAGGAACTAGTTTGACATTCGCATTCGTAAATTGATCAAAAATATAGTGCTCCTCAGATGAATAAGTCCACACCTCATCATAAAGATTTAAAATATCAATTTCCTCTTGAAATGCTTGACCAAAATATTTTCTTTCTTCTGTAATCGAAGAAATCTTCTGTAAAGTTAGAAAATCATGTGTATCCAAAATACAGTATGTATTGGACCAATGTTCTATAACTCTTCCTTCCTTTGAATAGCTAATTAAAGCTATATCATATTTTCTTTCTTTTTGCAAAGTATCCAGCTCTGTTTTCAGATAAGGCGTGACTTCATCTATCTTTGCTTTCTTTCTAAATCTCTCAAGCAGTTTAGGAATTTTACTTTTAAAAAAATACTTAACCAAATTATCTTTTGGCATTTTTGTTAAAACAATTTTCAAATTAATCGTCGGAAATCTTTTGGAAAAATTCATTTTACTTTCTTCATCCCAATACAAATAAGAAACGAAATCTACGTCAAATGATTCCTTATTTCTTTCAAAATAATCAAGTAAATAATTAGTCCTTGTGAGATTTCCAGCTTTCGTTCCTAATGGATTATCGGGCATTAAATAAAGTATCCGCTTTTTCCTGTTATTTTCCATTGAATTTATTTTCAAATTTATTTAGCTGCCGCTATTTCATGTATAAATTGTTCCCACTCTTCAATAACTTTTTCTTCATCAAATTCGACTACTGATTTTTTAGCATTTCTACCTAGTTGGTCACGAAGAGTTGCATCTTTCATTAATTTCTCTAAAAATCTTCCCATTTCTTCCGTATCCTCTGCCAAAAATCCGTTTTCGCCATGTTTGATTAATTCATTCACACCAGAACAATTCTTAAAACCAAGAGTAGGTAAACCAACAGACATGGCCTCCGTTAATGATAATGGAAAACCTTCATATTTACTAGGAAAGATAAAAATATCAGCTTCTCTTAATTTTTGGATAGGAGTTTTTGTAAAGCCTTTTAAAAAGATTCGATCTTTTATATTATGAACAGCAATTTGTTTCTCTAATTGATGTAGATCTGGTCCAGTTCCCCATAATTCAAAATCCCAATTCACATATTTATGTGCAAGGTTTAAAAAGATTTCAATAGCGAGATGTTGTTGCTTACAAGCAGTATCCAATCGAGCTATATGAATAATTTTAAATCGATCTTTAGAGGCAAAATGATTAACTACTTCATCTGTATTGTTAGGAACAGGATTAGAAATAACGATACTCTTACCTTGAAAACTTTTTGGTAAATAAGTTCTATAGCTATCAAACAACAATTGGATCCCAGCTAATTTTTGAAATGAATCTGTTAGCAATTGAACTTCAAATGGTTTTCTTCCGCCAAAAATATTTGTATAATCATAATCTGGGCGTCCGTTTACTGAATCAATAATGGGAATAGAAATCTTATGATTATAAGTAATCTCAAGCAGTGAACCAATTGACATCGTAATGATGACATCAGGACTTACATCATCGATATAACTTTTCCAAGCTTTTGCGCGCTGTTGTAAATTATAAACGAATAACCCTTCTTCACCTTTCATTCTTTTTTTTAAAAAGAAATTATACGCTTTAGTATACTTTTTTTTAATCTTATAAAGGACCCACAAAAGCAAGTTTTTGCCTTTATAATTTATAATAGGAAGTAGTTCTTTTTGTGGAATAGTTGCGTTATAAATATTGCTTACTCTAATTTTTTCATCTAGTGGAAATACGGGTACACCAGTAGTATTTTCATTTGTAGCAATTTCAACTTGATGATCCTTATTAACAAAACTATTAGCAAGAAAAGAGCAAATTTTTTCTGTTCCTCCACTCCCATTAAGAAAGTACATATGTTGAATTAAAAGTACTTTCATAATCTATTATATTTCTTTCTGATTTGTGTACGTAATTTCCTTCTTATTTTAGAAAATGGAATAATTTTAATGAGTAACAATTGAAATTCTATTTTTCTTAATTTTCTAGTTTGATATCGCTTATAAAATTTATCAAAACTTTGAAAATTTTTGGCTATTAAAAAATATTGAAATAAGACACTTAACTCCCTTTTTTCTTTATTACTTAGAAATGGAAGTACATTTTCATCCATAAAAGTATTAATGAGTTCAAATAGCTGTTTTTTATGTGAGGCAGAAAATCGCATTTTTAGATAGCGAAATTCAAAAGGTTCATGTTCGATAAAAAGAGCTAAATGAAAAGCCTGTGAACGATAAAGATTATGTTTGGTATAAAAGTCTTTTAATATAGAAAACCATTTAGGGATTTGAAGTAAAACTTTTTCGCTGTTCTGATCGATTATAACATGATTTTGATTATCATGCTGGCGATAATTATAAATTCCATTTGGGTTTAAACCAACTTGAGTGGTTAACGCTAATAATTGATGGGAAAATAAACCGTCTTCACAGGGTTGTATACCTTCTGGAAATCTAATGTCAGGATATTTCTTAAGAAAATCCATTTTTAGAAACATTGCACAGGTGGGCAGCGCCATTACATGATGAGAACGAGAACAATAATGTTCACCTATTACCACAATATCATTTTTATTGATTAGGGCTATTTCAAGTGTTTCTTTCAAAAAATTTACTCCAATTGTATCATCAGCATCCAAAAAAAACACATAAGATCCAGTGGCTTGAGCTAATCCATTATTTCTAGCAACAGACACGCCAGAATTACTCTGCTCAAAATAATATACATTATCGTATTGATGGGTATAATTTTGACAAATTTCTGCAGATCTATCCGTACTTCCGTCATTCACCAGGATTAATTCAAAATATGGATAGCTTTGCTGGAAGACACTCTGAATGGCTTCATCAAGAAACAATTCTTGGTTATAAATTGGAATTATAACGGATATGATTATTTCATTTGACTGCAAAAACATACTTTATCTTATATTAACAACTAAACAATAAAGGTAAGTAATTGAAATAACCAACTGAAATGATAAATTTATTTCCAGGATTTATCAATCTTATCCTTATTTAATAAAAACTCTTTGTATCTAAACTCTCCTGATTTAGTTGCAATCATTGCTCCCATATGAATGATCTTTTCATCACTATTCATCGGAAATATAGCAGATCGATAAGCATTATGCTCAAGAATAGCTTTTGGACAAACCTTATAATGAAGTCCATCTTTTGAATAAGCAATATAAAGTGCTTCGGAAGTATATTTCTTAACATCTCCTATTGCTAGACATAAAAAATAATATCCATCCACGTAGCTAGCTTGGATATGCCAAGGTGAATAAGCAGGATTTAGCGCTAACCATGGTTTGTTTGCAAAATGAACAATCTTACTCTGTTTGAAGTAATCAAAATTCAACCCATCATTAGAAGTTCTTCTTATTACATAAGACCCATCTTTGCCTTTAAAATTTTTCTTCCCTAAATTCAATTCTACTTCATAACTTATAAATTCGTTTCCATTGTGAATAAAAGAGGGAGATAAAACATGATTATTCTGAGGGGTAAAGGGGGGATTACTCGTAAATGCTATTCCTATTCGCGACCAATTTACACCATCTACAGAAGTTTGTTGCACAATAGTTCGGTGTGCATTCGTCTCTAGCTTTTTAAGGTTTGAAGTATTTTTTTCAGCTCTTTTTTTAAGTGCTTGTGCCGAAATAAAACTACCTCTGTAGTATAGGTAAAATTTATTATTTACATATACCCAATCCACGTCCGACCAAAAACCTTGTATCGGATCTTGATTATTTTCCTTTAAACTTTCTTGTGGATAAGGAGCATTCATGATTGGGTTAATTAAACCTGGTGGAGTTGACCAGGTTATTCCATCATTTGAAACAACTATGCTCGGGTTTTCATACCGTTTAGAATTTTGTGTGGTGCCAACCGCACCAAAGTAGGGTGTAAATACCATCCAATATTTAAATCCATGAAAGCCGTTGGCAAAATAAAGTACATCTGGATGACAATAGCTATGATTGTCATTGGCAATATCTAAGAAAAAGTTTGCATCCTTAAGTCCTGAAAAATTTGCATTAGCATTAATATGTATATTAACGTTGTCTTTTACATCATCAAAAGCTACAGAATCTAACGGTTTAACGCTCGATTCAAAATTTTCGGGATCCTGAGCATAGAAACTTTCATCTGTTCGGTTACAAGAAATCAGTAAACTTCCTAGGCATAAAACTGCAAGTATGTTTTTAAACATAAAAAAATATAACGGTTAATTAAAAATCATTCTGGTCAATTAGTACAAGACAGCTTATACTTAGTTATATATCTTCATAGAGAGAAATAACTTACTGTAGGGTATGGCATAACATTACTTTTTCAGATGTCAAAAGTATATTTTTTATATTAATTTTTCCTACATCTTGAACGAAATTAAAGTCAATTTGCTACATTTATATGAACTATTTTCTATGATGAGCAAGAACCTCTACATCGTCCGTCATGCTAAAGCGGAACAGTCACTTTCCAAAAAAGATTTTGATCGTATATTAATTGATAAAGGGATAGAACGAGCTACACGAATTTCCAAACAATTAGCATTAGACTTTAAAGCTGAGCATACAACATTATGTATTTCCTCCCCCGCGAAAAGAGCTTATCAAACAGCTGAAATCTTTATTGAAGCGATCAAATATCCAAAAATTGGTTTAGTCAAAGAAGAGTCGCTTTACGAAGCCTCTTATTTGGATATATTGAAAGTAATCAATCAAATACCAACACAGATCCAAACGGCGTTTATTTTTGGACACAATCCTGGGCTATCCGATTTTGTCGAATATGTCAGCAATACATCAATCTATTTAAAAACATCTCAAGTCGTGCAGCTTTTATTGGATGATGATTTTGATTTTAACAGTTTAACAGCCAACAGTGCAAGCCTTGTTCGTTCTATAATTTAATTCGTTTTCGTATCTTAGTGGTTATGGCAAATCAATTGCAATTTGAAAATTCTCCTTATCTGAAACAACATGCACATAATCCTGTACATTGGATGCCATGGGGAGAAGAAGCATTAAAAAAAGCTCAAGAGGAGAATAAACTCATCATTGTCAGTATTGGTTATTCTGCCTGTCACTGGTGTCATGTTATGGAACGAGAGAGTTTTGAGAATGAGGTGATCGCTCAAACGATGAACAAGCTGTACGTTCCGATTAAAATTGATCGGGAAGAAAGGCCTGATATCGACCAAGTATACATGACTGCTGTTCAATTGATGACAAATGCTGGAGGCTGGCCATTAAACTGTATCTGTCTACCAGACGGAAGACCTATCTATGGAGGTACGTACTTTAAAGCGCATGATTGGCAAAATGTGTTAATCCAAATTGCTCGTATGTGGGAAGAGCAACCCCAAGTTACGTTAGAATATGCTGACAAATTGACAAGAGGTATTCAACAAAGCGAGCGATTACCAATAAATACAATTCCAGATCAATATCATATTACAGATTTATCCGATATCGTAGAACCTTGGAAGGAGCTGTTTGATCAAAAAGATGGCGGATATCATCGAAGTCCAAAATTTCCATTACCGAATAATTGGCTTTTTTTACTTCGCTATGCTGTACTTGCTCAAGATATCGAAATATTAAACCATGTACACTTTAGTTTACAAAAAATAGCTTCTGGAGGCATTTATGACCATGTCGGAGGTGGATTTGCCCGTTATTCTGTCGATAGCGAATGGCATATTCCACATTTTGAAAAAATGTTATATGATAATGGACAACTCATTTCTCTTTATGCTGAAGCTTATCAGCAACAGGCAAATCCATTATACAAACGAGTTGTGGAAGAAACAATCGCATGGGCAAAACGTGAAATGCTTGCTCCAAATAATGGATTCTATTCTGCATTAGATGCTGATAGTGAAGGTGTAGAAGGTAAATTTTACTCCTTTGATCTATCCGAAATTCAATCGGTTTTAGGTGATGATGCTGATTTATTTATTTCTTATTTCAATATAACGGCATCGGGCAATTGGGAACATGAAAATACCAATGTTTTAAAATGTGCTATTGATGCTGATGACATGGCAAAGGAAGCTGGTTATCAGGATGAAGAATGGGAAATGTACCTGCAATCCATCAAGAAAAAGCTATTTGATTACAGAGAAAAGCGTATTCATCCAGGTCTTGATCATAAACAATTGACGACATGGAATGCGCTTCTTTTAAAAGGGCTTATTGATGCTTATCGTGTTTTTGACAAACAAGAATATTTAGATTTAGCTTTAAAAAATGCCGATTTTATACGAGAGCAATTAGTTTTAGAAGACAACAGTATGCTTCATCAACCGCGAGATACGAATCGCAGTATTCCAGGTTTTTTAGATGATTATGCTTTTACAATAGAAGCATTTATCACATTGTACGAAGCTACGTTTGAAGAAAAATGGTTATCCAGGGCAAAAGCCCTAACGGATAAAGCAATCGAATTGTTTTACGATAGCGAAGAAAAGACTTTCTTTTATAGTGCATCAACTGCAGAGAAATTAATTGCCCGTAAAAGTGAAATCATGGATAATGTCATTCCGTCATCTACTTCAACGTTATGTCGCCAGTTAAAAAAAATAGGATTACTTCTTGATAATGAAAGCTATACAACGATTTCAGATCAAATATTTGCAAATGTATTTCCACAAATGAAGACATATGGTTCTGCTTATTCAAATTGGGCAATATTATTGTTAGAAGAATTATATGGATGTAATGAAATCGCATTGACAGGTAAAGATGCATTGGCATTTCGAAAGGAATTGGACCAACATTATATACCAAATAAAATTGTATTAGGTGGAACTAAGAGCAGTCTACCGTTGTTATTAAATAGACAAGATTTAAAATCAAAAGCATACCTTTGTCGAAATAAAACATGTAGTCTGCCACAGAATACGATTGCAGAACTTATTAAAATAATAGAATAATAACGGGACAAATCCCAAAAATCAAAACAAATGGCAATAGTAACGAATGACGTAGTAGCGTTAACTTACAAACTTCACACAATCGAAAACGGAGAGAAAGTATTCGTAGAAGAAACAACAAAAGAAAATCCTTTAGACTTTTTATATGGTGTTGGCATGATGCTACCTAAGTTTGAAGAAAATATCGCTCATTTAAATGTCGGTGAAACTACTGCATTTGAATTATCTGCAGCAGATGCATATGGCGAAAAAGATGAGCGCGCTGTTGCTCAATTACCTGCTGATATGTTTAAAGAAACAGGCTTACCTCCTATAGGTGAAGTTATCCCTTTACAAGATAATCAAGGTAATCAATTCCGCGCTGTAGTAGTAGAGGTAACTCCAGAAGCCGTTGTTGCAGATTTAAACCACCCAATGGCAGGAAAACCATTGCATTTCGAAATTGAAATCTTAAATGTTCGTCCTGCAACAGAAGAAGAGTTATCCCATGGTCACTCTCATGGTGTTGATGGAACACAAGGTCACTAATATTGATTATAATTAACAAAAGGACGCAGTTTTATGACTGCGTCCTTTTTTATTTTCAATAAAATTGCTTTCTACAATCCTGTAGCTACAGATAAAAAATTATTGCCCTCCAGCGGTCTTCTACAAACCAAAGTCCTTCTAAGTCCATGAAAGTCCGTACAAGTGCCAACAATATTCGGTACTACTTCGTTTGTACTACGATATATCTCCCGTTGTGCCTTGTCCAACGTGCAATATATATTCAATATATTTTCAAAAATTAAGTCGACAAGAGTCTAAGCTCACCCTAAGTTGAATCAGGTCAGTTTTAAAATATCTCCTAATCCTATTTAAATAATAGTTGGTCAGTGGTAACCCTATATCCCTCTTTTATGCGTATCACAGATAGCCATCTGGGTATATGGGTATGAATGCAATATGTTTAACCTGTCAACTATTTGTGTCAAGCATATTCAATGATGGTTCTTCTCGAAGAAACGTCTTTGACACGCTTTTACAACGCTTAATCCCTGCTTATGCACTGCTTTACCCCTATCTGGGAACAAAATACAATGATAAGTTTAAATTTTAGTTGCCCGCAGCATTTCCCTTTTCCCTGGTGCTCCTGGAACTTTTTCTATCTGAAAACCTAAGGCCTTCATACTCCTTTTTAAATTTCCTGTAATCGCATAGGTTACAAATACAGCCCCTGATTTCATAAATTTAGCAACATGTGCTAAAGCTTCATCAGACCACATCTCCGGTTGATGAATAGTTGCAAACGCATCAAAATATACAATATCAAATCTTTTGTCACTATCAAAATCCATCAATAACGTATGATCGATATGCAATTTTACTTTTGCATTGATAGAAGTATCTTCTTTGAATGCCTGTTGATAATTTGAGATGTAATCATTCCAATTGTCTCTAGAGATAAAATCATCATATCCGGTTTTTTGGACCGTTTCCAATGATAAAGGGAATCCTTCTATTCCGAGATAATCAATCTGTATTTTCTGATCATTAGTATAGGCTAAAGTTTGAATAAAGTTTAAGCCTGTACCAAAGCCTATTTCCAAAATAGCAATTTCATCTTGATCATATTGGTGAAAGAAATGATCTAATCCCATCTTGATAAAAACATGCTTGCTCTCCTGAACAGCTCCATGTTTGGAGTGATAACATTCTCCTATTTGTTCATTAAACAACGTTTTTGAACCATCCCTAGTCATAATAAATTCCATTTCACGAATATTTTAGACAAAAATAAAATAAAAAACAGCTATTTTAGCGATTACAATGGCGTATTCAACCAATATATTTTTCAAAAATTATGGAAGTATCCTATTACTTCTTCTAGGTATCGTATTCGGAAGTATTTTAGGTATTTATTTACCTGATATTGTTCAATATATAAAACCTATAGGGGATGTTTTCCTCAACCTACTATTTGTATCTGTTATTCCTTTGGTTTTCTTTGCCATATCATCGTCGGTTGCCAATATTGAAGGAAACAATCAACTAGGAAAGATCATTGGAACGATGTCTGTCGTATTCATTATGGGAGTTCTCATAGCAGCTTGCATGACAATAGGTATTCTTTATCTTTTTCCATTAGACCCTCCGCATATCCCTCAGGTACATGAAGCATTAGAAAATAATCCCAAAGACACTTGGGGAGATAAAATGGTTCGATTTATCACTGTTACTGAATTTTCAAATTTACTATCAAGACAAAATATGTTAGCCCTTGTCATATTTTCTTTTTTGGTAGGTATTGCTACTCGAAAATCTAGTGCTGTTGCTCAGCCATTTCTTTCCTTTTTAAATGGAGGAAATGAAGTCATGAAAAATCTGCTTATTTTAATTATGAAATTAGCACCTGTTGGACTAGGGGCTTACTTCGCCTACCAGGTAAGTGATCTTGGCCCCCAGCTTTTTGGATTCTATGCCAAACCTTTAGGTCTATACTATGCATTTGGCACCATCTATTTCTTTTTGGCTTTCAGTCTGTTTGCATTTATTTCAGCTGGGAAACATGGGGTTACGAGTTATTGGAGAAATAATATTCTGCCTTCGCTTACAGCTCTTGGAACCTGCAGTAGCTTGGCCACAATGCCCGCCAATCTACTTGCTGCAAAAAAGATTGGCATTCCTGATCCAATTGCGAATGTAGTGATTCCACTAGGAACAACCCTCCATAAGCAGGGGTCTAGTATTTCTTCTATCTTCAAAATTTATGTTGCTTTCTTACTCATTGGTCGTGATTTTTTTGATCCATCTACGCTAATTATTTCACTGGGTATTACTTTATTAGCGAGTATAGTTGCAGGAGGAATTCCGAATGGAGGATATATAGGAGAGATGTTAATGATATCTGTACTCGGATTACCCATTGAGGCTGTACCAGCAGTCATGATTATTGGCACGCTCGTTGACCCCTTAGCGACCATGTTGAATGCTACAGGTGATACAGTAGCAAGTATGTTAGTCTCTAAATTCACAGGTAATACATTCGATAAATCGATCGATAACTCGCTAGAATCTTAATCCATAAAAAATACTACCATATTGATGTGTCTTATAAAGCATCTTGCGTTCTTCTGTTGATTGAAAAATATAAGATAATCCAAATGAAGATTTTTTGTTTGCTACCATACATCCAATTTTATGATTGACAATTACATTTTCGATCTGATATAGCTCTTTTATGGGATCACGTTTTCCTAAACCACCTTGTAGAGTAGCATTATAGAGATGAAAATTAACTGAGGGTGTATAATAAAGAAATAATTCTTTACTGTTTGATTGACTATTGACATGCCCTTTAGTAAAAACAGATTGATCAAAAGAGCGTAGATACCCCCATCGAATAGGTACACTAAACCCTGTATTTGTATGATTCATTCCTAAGGTAGCTGATCCAATAGCAGAGATTTCAAAATTCTTATTCTTTGATCTATAAAATAGTTTTTGATACTTGATACCCACATCTACACCTAATTCATTTGAAATCTGGTCTTTCCAACCTGACACATGATACATGTTAAAAATATCATGTATAACTTCCTGAACTTTTTCTCCTTGTGCAAGAGGACCGACCTGTCCAAGTTCGACTTTCAAACTCCATACCTGATCATTTTTATGATATTGATTGAATTCGCCTGATACATATAAATAGCCAGCAAAGGGTCTATCCCATTTAATTTTTTGATCCAGCTTTAGATCTACCCCATTATACATCTTTTGGCCAAATTCGATATCCAGTATACGATTTTTCACTTTCGTAGTATCCAATTTTAACCCTATCCGGTAGTTGATATTGATACCATTTGTATAATATCGATCTTGGGCTGTAAATAGATAAACATCATTATCATTTTGAAGAACAATCTCATGATTAGAAACTTTTGTCTGTGAACGAACAGATTGGACAATAAAAACAGTCAAAAATATAGTGGTAATACCATACACAAATATTTTCATTCCATTCAATTGGTTGTAAAAAATTAAGATGTAAACTAAATTACAGATATTAATTCAGATTTAATGGATTAGCGAAGAAATCACGAAGCTATTTTGCAAGCAACAATTATTTATTTAGAAAGATTACAAATAAAGAACAAAAGTTGCAAATTTAGTTACTTCGCCAATCTATTTGTAATTTTGTATTCGATAAAGTGTTAAAAGTCAAAAAATGAAAAAAAGTTCCATTATTCTAATCGTTATCATTGCTGTTGCAATTGCTATGATTCTTGTCATATATACAGATTCAAGTACCTACTCAACTTTTACTGAAGCGAAGGAAAAAAAGACTGAACTGTATGTGGTCGGTGTATTAAATAAACAAAAAGCTTTGCATTATGATCCAAAAACGAATGCTAATCATTTTTCATTTTTCATGTATGACAACGATAGTACGGAATGTCAAATTGTTTTTAATGGTTCAAAGCCACAAGATATTGAACGTTCTGAACAAATTGTATTAACAGGAAAAATGGATGGAAATGTTTTCCACGCGACAAAGATTTTGATGAAATGTCCTTCAAAATATAATCAAGATCAGGTAGAGGTTATTGAAACTAACGCTACTGCATTCAATAACTAAAAATATAAAATCACCAAATAAATGGATGTAAACTTCGTAGGTGAAAACCTATTACCTGGAAAAATAGGACAGTTTTTTGTTATTCTTTCATTCGGAACAGCATTATTATCTTTTATAAGTTATTATTTTGCTACTGTCAATAAAAATAAAGAAGATAAGTCTTGGTTAATAATTGCCCGAATTGCTTTTTGGATAAATACCATTTCAATTATAGCTATCGGCGTAATTTTATTCTACATTATACACAATCATTTATTTGAATATCACTATGCTTGGGCGCATAGTTCAAAAGCATTACCTACACATTATATCATTTCCAGTTTCTGGGAAGGCCAAGAGGGTAGCTTTTTGTTATGGATGTTTTGGCAAAGTGTGTTGGGGTCGGTTTTATTTTTTAAAGCAAAAGATTGGGAAAGCCCTGTCATGACCTTCATCATGTTGTGTCAGGTCTTTTTAGCATCAATGATCGTTGGGGTTCAAATTTTTGGATTTCATTTTGGTAGCTCTCCTTTTATTTTACTGAGAGATGCTATCCAGGCGCCAATATTTAGTAAACCCGACTACTTATCTTTAATTCCTGATGGAAATGGATTAAATCCTTTATTACAAAATTATTGGATGGTGATTCATCCCCCGACCCTATTTTTAGGATTTGCATCCATGGTGGTTCCCTTTGCTTATGCTGCAGCAGGTTTATGGACAAAACGCTATAAAGAATGGATAACACTAGGATTACCATGGGCACTTTTTGCTGTAATGGTATTGGGAGCTGGTATCATCATGGGCTCATTTTGGGCGTATGAAGCACTTAACTTTGGTGGATTTTGGGCATGGGATCCTGTTGAAAATGCATCTATTATTCCTTGGTTTACTTTGATTGCAGCTGTTCACGTAATGATTGCCAATAAAAATTCAGGGCATTCTTACTTCACTGCTACATTTTTAGCTTTAATCAGTTTTGTATTGGTAATCTATGCATCATACTTAACCAGAAGTGGTATTCTCGGCGAAACATCTGTACACGCTTTTACTGATTTAGGATTAAATGTCCAATTAATTGCGTTCAATGTGGTATTTTTTGTTATTACCATTGTTCTACTGGTGGTTCGTAAAAAACATATGCCCAGTACTCAAAAAGAAGAAGATATCTATTCTCGAGAGTTTTGGTTATTTATTGGAGCATTGGTGTTAACAGTTGCTTGTGTTCAGATAATCGCATCAACTTCTATTCCTGTTTATAATGCCATCTTCGGAACTAAGATTGCTCCTCCATTAGATCCAGTTAAACATTATAATAGATGGCAATCGGGCTTTGCTGTTATTATTATGATTTTGACTTCAATCACACAATTCTTAAAGTACAAGAAGACTGATCCAAAGAAATTTTTTGCCTCTACTATCGCATCACTAATTGTAGCCGTTATATTGACCGCTGCGGTTTCGTATATTACGAAAACATATACCAACTTAATTTTTATCTTAATTACGTTCTCTTCTATATTTTGCATATTAGCGAATATCCGTGTATTAGCTGGCGCTGTAAAGGGAAAATGGAAATTGGCAGGTTCAGCTGTGGCGCATATTGGTTTTGGTTTATTGTTAATTGGTGCAATGATAGCAGCATCAACTAATGAGGTAATTTCGATCAACAATACTGGCTATATTGCTGTATCTGGATTCGATAAAGTGGAAAAACCAGGCGACAATCTATTCTTAACCGAAGGAGAACCTGTCCAAATGGGTGAATACCGAATCACTTATGTAGGAGATAGTGTTGCTGAACCAAATGTTTTCTATAAAATCAAATATGAAAGTATTGATGAGGAAAGTGGAAAAGCTAAAAGTTCATTTGTTCTTATGCCTTTCGCTCAAAATAACCCAAAAATGGGTGGGCTGATTGGTACTCCTGCAACCAAACATTACATTACCCATGATATTTATACGTTAATTACAGCAGCAGCTTCAGATTTACAAGCCAAAAATGCAAATATTCCTGCAGATAAAAAGACTGGTTTTGAAGATTATGAAGAACCTGCCACTTATGAAGTCAATGTAGGAGATACTCTTCGTTATCGTAATGGCTTTTTTGTAATTGAAAGTGTCAATAAAAATGCGCATCTAGAAAATATCCCTAAAGGAGAAAAAGATGTTATTGTAGGTTTGAAAATCAAAGTCATAGCTTCTGATAAAAAAGAATATAACGTAGAGCCTGTCTTCCTAATAAAAGATGGTACTTCTTATGATTTCAATAAAGATGTCAATGATCAGGGATTACGTTTCCGTTTTTCCAACATCTTGCCTAAAAAAGACAAATTGGAAATCATGGTTTATCAAAAACCATTACCTGAGAAAAAATGGATTGTATTCAAAGCGATTAAGTTCCCTTACATTAATTTTTTCTGGTGTGGTACAATTATCATGACAATTGGATTCTTTATGTCTATCTTTAAAAGAAATAAGGAAATAAAACGATTAGATCAAAAGCAAAGCTAATGAACATTGTTATCTTAGGAAGTGGGAACATAGCAACACATTTTGCTCATAACTTCTATAATAAAGGTCACAAAATAGTACAAATATTCAGTCAACAAAAGGTCAATGCGCAAGCATTGGCCTTTGTTGTAAATGCAGAAGCAATTAATCAAATTTCCGCTATAAATCCAGACGCTGACTTATATATCATCGCGATTAGTGATCAAGCTATATTAGCGATAATAGAAAAGCTTCCTGACACTTTGAATGGCATTGTTATACATTGCTCTGGAGCGACTGACATACAAGTATTAAATAAATTCAAACGGTATGGTATCATTTATCCCCCTCAATCCATTTCCAAAAATCAAGATTCAGATTTTAGTTTGATACCCTTCTGTATTGAGGGAGACAACTCGATAACTTTTAATATCTTATTTAATCTTATACAAGAAATAGCTCCTAAGTCTATTGCTTGCACTTCATATCAAAGGCTTGCCATTCATGTCGCATCTGTATTTTCAAATAACTTTGCGAACGCACTCTTTCAAATCAGTTATGATCTTTTATTTCAAAACGATCTACCTTTTGATTTGATTCGTCCTATTATATTGGAAACTGCTCTAAAAGTCCAATCCAAGCTGCCAAAGGATGTTCAAACTGGCCCAGCAATAAGAAATGACGAAATCACGATAAAAAAGCATTTGGATTTTATCAGTGATCAGGAGAATTGGAAACAAATCTATCAACTATTATCACAAGAGATTGTAAAAAGAAAAAACTAAATATCATTTCCTTAGTAAGTTTTTAAAACTATCTCATTCCTGCCAATAATTTTCTTTTGAAAAAGGAACTTAGTACTTTTGCTCTACAAAAAATTGAATATTGGTTCAATAATTGAATACATATAAATATTGAAAGATAAGGGATTTATCTTGTATAATTTTATCACAGATGATTAATCTCGATTAGCTAATTTTTATTAAATAAGAGTCTAAAATACTATTTAAATTATGACCGTTAGAAAATTAATTCTTGGTACCATGATCGTAATCAATTTGATTATTATCTCCTTTGGTCTTATTTTTACTCCACAATGGTTTTGGTTGCTTGTTATACCAATGCCTCTTTTATTTGTTGCTCTATATCATAGTTTCCAACACAAACATGCTATCTTAAGGAACTATCCTTTAGTGGGATATTTCCGTTATTTCTTTGAGTCTATTCGTCCAGAATTACGTCAATATTTCTGGGAGTCTGACACAGATGGCCGTCCTTTCAATAGAAGACAACGGTCTATCGTATATCAACGTGCCAAAAATCAAAGGGAAACTGTGGCATTTGGTATGCAAACAGATCCTCAAGCTGTAGGTAATGAATGGGCTGCTCATTCTGTTTTTCCTTGTCATATAGAGAGTCATGACTTAAGAACCACTGTTGGTAACGAATCTTGTAAACATCCTTATAGCTTAAGTGTATTCAATATTTCAGCTATGAGTTATGGCGCTTTAAGTAAAACAGCTATTACAGCTTTAAATAAAGGAGCGCAATTACAAAATTTTGCACACAATACAGGAGAAGGTGGTATTAGCGATTACCACAACAGTGGGGGGGATTTAATTTGGCAAGTAGGTACCGGATATTTTGGATGTAGAACACATGATGGCAAATTTGATGCTGAGCTATATAGAGAGAAGACTTCACGCGCCAATGTAAAAATGATTGAGTTGAAATTATCTCAAGGAGCTAAGCCTGGTCATGGTGGTATACTTCCTGCTGCTAAAAACACACCTGAGGTTGCTGCAATTCGTCACGTCATTCCTGGTACAGATGTTATGTCACCGCCCGCACACAGTGCATTTTCTAATCCAATTGAAATGATGGAATTTATTCACAAAATGAAAGAATTGAGTGATTTCAAACCTGTAGGATTTAAAATGTGTATCGGTGACAAGCAAGAGTTTATAGACATTTGTCGTGCGATGCAAACTACTCAAATATTTCCAGATTTTATTTCTATTGATGGATCTGAGGGGGGAACGGGTGCTGCGCCATTAGAATTTACAGATAATTTAGGAATGCCTTTGTATGATGCTTTAGCATTTGTAACCAAGACCTTGATTGCATTTGGATTAAAAAGACATATCAAATTATTAGTATCGAGTAGAATTGTTACTGGGTTTGACTTATTGAAAGTAATTGCCCTTGGAGCAGATGCTTGTTATAGCGCAAGGGGAATGATGTTTGCTTTAGGATGTATCCAAGCACTCAAATGTAACGAAGATGTTTGTCCTGTTGGAGTTGCTACACAACAACCTCATTTATATAAAGGATTAGATGTGAATGATAAATATGTACGTGTTGCTCAATTTCATCGTAATACTTTACGTGCTACTGTCGAAATCATGGAAGCTTGCGGTTTTAAAACCTTAGCAGATGTTAATGCTGATAAATTCTTCCGAAAAGTAGATGCTGTCAATACGCTAAGCTTTCAAGAAATTTATTTTGGAAGGGAAGGCAAGCTAATCGAAAGTCACACAGACTTTGAAGCTAGAGTATTTTAAAATAAGAAAGGTCCTTTAAATTAAAGGACCTTTCTTATTTTCTTAAATTACAAATCACTTGCTGCAAAGTTAATTGAGCCATATCAATAGACTCAGAACATACGCCATCTAAAGCTTCTGCAATAGTTTTATTCGCCTGCTGCATCCCCATTTCCTTCAGTTTTCGAGCAGCCTTAGTTAAATAAATCAAATTAGACCTACGATCTTCTTTATCATTTACCCGAATCACTAAATTTAATTTTTCCAAATTGTTAATTAATCTCGTAATGCTAGGTTTGTCTCTAAAAGTTCGAGTAGCTAACTCTTGTTGTGTCAGTCCTTCTTCTTGCCATAAATTGTACAGAATACTCCATTGTTCAGCCGTAATATTGATTCCCACATCCTTTAAATTACGCTGCATCCTACGCGATATTGCCGTAGTTGCTTTACCTGTTAGAAAATCATAGAATTCTACTTTTCCAATTAAATCTTCATTTAGCATAATAATCAAAGTCTTTTTTTAGGTTATAGTATATGAAACCTTTTTTAACCAAAGAAGATATTTACTTCGTATAAATAATAAAATTAACTATGAGTCTTTGGTTAAAATAAGATTATGTTCATAAATATATAACTTTACATGGTATAACAAAAATTTATGTGATATTTTTATTATCTTCATCATATGGAAAAGTTAATACCGTTATTAATTGGATTAGCCATTTTTGGTTATAAATCTTACCAAAATTATATCAAGGAACAAGAGGCTGCACTAAAAAGAAAAAAAACAATCTTGCCTCCTATTAGTCCTGTACAAAGAACTTCTCCTGTACCCAAAATAGAAAACAAAAAGAATCATGTAGATATTCCACCACCTTTTTATGCTGAAAAAATAAAAGAAACGAATGAGATTCAACGTTTTAAACAAGAGAGAGAAGAACATCGTTTAGCTTTAAGTAAAAAAGCAAAATCGATGCATACTGATCAAGAAAAAAGCATAGCTGATGATTTTGACCTTAGAAAAGCAGTTATTATGTCTATCATACTAGATAGACCCTATCAATAAGCGACTATTCTATTGTAAAAGAATCTGCGTCTTGTAAAAATGGGAAAGTTTCTCGGGCTTCTTGAAGATCTTTGGGGTGAATGGTAAAAGTATACAAGTCTTCATCTTCAGGTTTATAATAAACCACATCTCCTAAAGGTGAGATACACATAGATCCTCCAGAATAATAAATATCATTTCCATCATGTCCTACACGGTTTACCCCAATAACAAAAGCTTGATTTTCAATCGCTCGAGCAGGAATTAAAGTACGCCAATGAGAAGAGCGCTTATCAGGCCAATTGGCCGTGTAAACAAGTAAATCATAAGCACTATTTACGTTTCTAGACCATACTGGGAATCTTAAATCATAACAAACCATTGGACAGATTTTCCAACCTCTAATATTAACTATAATACGTTCATATCCAGCGGTAAAATATTCATTTTCTTTCGCCATCGCAAATAAATGACGTTTATCATATTTCACATAGGTTCCATCTGGAGACATCCACACAAACCGATTAAAATACTTTCCGTTTTCAGTAATAATTAAAGATCCAGCAATAACACAATTTAAGTCATGAGACATTTGAAATAACCATTGCATGGTTTTTCCATCTGATGTTTCGGCACATTTCTCCACATTATTTGTGAATCCAGTGTTAAACATTTCAGGTAAGATAATGAGATCCGTTTTTTCTCTCAGATTTGATAGTTTAAGAGCAAGATTGCTCAAGTTTTTATCAACGTTTTCCCAAAAAAGGTATGCTTGAAAGATTGTTACTTTTAACGGTTCCATTTATAGTTGTTTCGTAAGTATATGATGAATTAGATCTACAAATTAAGAAATTTTTATTAAATAAAGACAATTTTACAAATATAGATTTGTTATTGCTCTCTAATGAGTAGTTGATTCGACAATGTTATTAACGCTTCTTTTTTATCATTTGGTATACTAAGAGCAGATAATCTTTCAAATGCTTTTTGCGTAAAATCATCTTTCAATTGATCTGCTAATATCTTAACATCATATTTACGATATAGATCTAATATACCTTCCAACTTATTCGGATTATTCGCTGTTGTAGCGTTTAATAATTCTTGAAGAATCTGCTTGTCTTCTTCTACAATAAGTTCCATTAATTTGACTAAAAGATAGGTCTTCTTGTTGATCAAAATATCACCACCTATTTGTTTACCGAAGGTTTCAGGATTACCATATGCGTCTAATACATCATCTTGAAGTTGAAAAGCTATTCCAATATTTTCACCAAACTCGTAAATCAGTTTTTGATCTTCAAGACTAGCATTTGCTAATATAGCTCCCATCTGTAATGCTCCGCCTAATAATACAGAAGTTTTCAACCTGATCATTTCGATATATTGAAACATGGTAATATGATCTGCCTGCTCATAATCCATATCCATTTGTTGTCCTTCACATACTTCGATTGCTATTCGGTTAAACGTTTTCAGCAAATCGGAGATATAGATAGGTGGACAGTTTGCTAATTCGACATAAGCTTTCACTAATAAACCATCACCAGAAAGAATAGCAACATTCAAATCCCATTTCTCATGAACTGTTTCCTTTCCTCTCCGCAATGGCGCTTTATCCATAACATCATCATGTATGAGTGAGAAATTATGAAAAAACTCAATAGACTTTGCGGCAGGAACAGCATCTGTAATATCTTTAATCCCAAACATTTCAGCAGCCATTAAAGTTAAAGCAGGTCTGATACGTTTCCCTCCCAGACTTAAAAAGTAACGAATTGGATCATACAAATTGGAAGGTTGATTCGGAAATTGACTGTTTTGAATCGAGTCAAAGATTAGTTTCTGTAAATGCTGCATAGTCTTTAGTCATCATCTCCTAATGATACGCGAAGATAAGAATTATAAAAACAATCTTTTGATAAGTACTATTGAAAACGGTTTAATTCATGCAAAATAGTACATTTGTAAAAAAAGCGACTTTTCATGCGCATTCTTATCATCCATACTTTCTATCAGAACCCAGGGGGTGAAGACACTGTTTTTCAGCAAGAGAGTGAATTACTTGCTATAGATAATGATGTCTTAACCTTAACTTTTCAAAATAAAAAAGGATGGAAAGGTGCTTTGCAAACACTTTTTTCTTTTTGGAATTTAGCGGCAGCATATCGTGTAAGGGATACGATTAAAGAATTTAAACCAGAGGTCATCCATATCCACAATACGCATTATGCAAGTGGTCCTATTATTTTGAGATCTATTCATAATATGGGGATTCCTTTAGTTATGACGCTTCACAATTTTCGCCTTATTTGCCCTTCAGCAATTCTGTATCATGATCACGAATTATTTTTAGCTAGCATTCAGGAAAAATTTCCTTGGACAGCCGTAAAAAAGAAAGTCATGGATCATTCTACTATCAAAACCTTCATTTTAGCATTGAACTATTGGTTTCATCGCAAAATAGGAACATGGAATAGCGTCAACCGTTATATTACCTTATCAAGTTTTGCAAAAAAATTATTTACAAGCTCTACTTTAACTATTGATCCAAATAAATTCGTCATCAAACCTAATTTTACTTTTCCTATCGACATGTCTTCATTGTCTTTTGAAGATTATTTTATTTACATTGGTAGACTCACAGAAGAAAAAGGAATATTAAACTTGTTAGAAGCATTTGCTAAAGTGGATTACAAAATCCTGATCATAGGTGACGGTGAATTGAAGCAGTCTGTTCAGCATGCGGCACAACAACATACGAATATTCACTATTTAGGTTTCAAATCACGTGAAGATATTATCCCTTTAGTAGAAAAGGCAGAAGCATTAATTGTTCCATCGCTATGGTTTGAAGGAATGCCAATGACTATCTTAGAAGCTTTTTCTGTTGGTACTCCTGTTATAGGAAGTGATATTGGAGCATTAAGTGAACTGATTCTTCCAAACAGAACAGGTCTATTATTTAATCCACAGCATGTGGAAAGTATGTTAACAACGTTGACTTGTTGGAAAAACTATAGTCAGCAAGAAAAATTTAACATTAGACAAACAACAAAAGAATTCTATTTTAGTAATTTTACACCTACAGAAAATAAAAAGCAATTATTACAAATATATCAGGAAGCAATTCATGATAAAAAGAAAATATCATAACATGAGTATTATAATTCTAGATAAATTAAATATTGCAGCAAGCATCCAAGAGGCTCTAGAAACAGTCTATGACCCAGAATTAAAACCGGCGAACATCGTTGATTTAGGGTTGGTGTATGAAATTATCACAAAAGAAAATGGCACTGCAAAAATCGTAATGACATTAACTGCTCCGGGTTGTCCTGTTGCAGGTCAAATTATGGACGAAGTGCAAAGCAAAGTTGCGGCGCTTCCTGGCGTAACGGAAGCTCTTGTTGAGTTAACATTTGATCCGCCATGGACAAAAGATATGATGAGTGAAGAAGCAAAATTGGAATTAGGCTTTCTATAAAAAAAGCGAACTTATAATATAAATTCGCTTTTTTTATAATGATTGTCCAGATTCTAAATCACTGAGTCGTTTGATTACTTTGGGTTTGATGTCATCTTTCCCGAAGAGTTTGGTCCAAATATTTCTTGATTCTTTTGTCAGAAGTGGTGATACAATAGATAGAATCAATACATAAACAACAACGAATGATTGAATAACAGGTAACAGGTTACCTGCTTTTCCAATGTTTGCCATAATGATCGAGAACTCTCCTCTTGCTGATAAGGTAAAGCCAATATCAAAAGCTGTTTTGTTCTTCATTCCGGAGAATTTCGCAGCAAAGTAACCTGATGCTAAATTTCCAAAGACGGTAATGATTGCTGCTATAGAAGCCCACATTACTGCACCTCCTAAAGACAAAACATCTATAGATAACCCAAAACTAAAGAAAAACATCGCTCCGAAAAAGTCTTTGTAAGGCAAAACCATCCCCTCTATTTTCTTGATATATTGAGAGTCAGCTAAAACTAAACCCGCCATCAAAGCTCCAATTGCTTCTGCAACATGTATCGTTTCCGAAAAACCAGCTGTTATAAATAACAGAGCAAAGATGAGTAGAATAAATAATTCAGATGATTTAACCTGCAATAACTTATCAATCGCAGGCACCAATTTTCTTCCCAAAATTAAAAATGTTAATATAAATCCCAACGCAAGTAATGAAGTACCAGCAACGGTCCAAAATGAACTACTTCCTGTCAGAATCAATCCAGAAAGAAATGAAATATGCATAGCAATGAATAGATCATCAAACATAATCATGCCCATGATCACTTCAGTCTCCGGATTAGCTGTACGCTTCAAATCTGTCAATACTTTAGCCACGATAGCGGTAGAAGAACTCGTCATAATACCACATAATACCATCATCTCTTTAAAAGGAAGATCCATCATCCATCCAATCAACAGACCTGCAATGAAATTGAGTAGGACATAAATTGTTCCACCAGTTACGATTGCCTTACCTGATTTGATTAACCGACCTACAGAAAATTCAAGGCCTAAATAAAACAAAAGAAACAAAACGCCCAAACGCCCCATAAAATCAATGAAGGGTTTGCTCTCTGTAAATGTAAGATCAATATGACCGATTTGTGGAGCATGTTGACCCAACACCATACCTATTAATATAAAAAATGGAATGACAGAAAATTTGAGCTTATTGGCAATTAAGCCAACAAATGCAACCAATCCAATAGCAATTCCAATTTCTAAAATAAGTGTCTGTGATGGCATATAAATTTCTTTTGCTTACAATTCTATAACAGTATTTCTTTTAATAATTTAATATTATTTTTCTTGCCTGCGATAACTAAAGTTGTTCCTGAACTAATGACATAGTCGGGACCTGGATTAATCACCGTGTTATCTCCTAGAATACCAGCAATGATAGATGCTCCTGTACGTTGACGCACTTCCAATTCGCCAATAGTTTTATTGACTCCTTCGCTTTTACCTTCAACTTTGTACCATTCAATCCTTAAATCATCTAAAGCAACTTCCATTGTCTCTAAAGCTTTAGGCTTATAAGACAACCCTCCAATAATTCCAGCAACCTGCCTAGATTCCTCATCACTTAAAGTCATGACACAACGAGACTCACTCTCCTCTTCATCATAACGATACAATTCTCTTCGACCATCGTCATGTATCACCACGACCATATTGTCTCCAGCTTCAGTTTCAATTTGGTATTTCTTTCCTATACCAATAAGATCCGACTCTCTTACAATAGACATATTTTTTTACTTTAGATAAAACTTAATTTTTCAATAGTTGACGTAAAAGGCACACTTAGCAGCCTACTACAAATTTAGCTAAAAATTCAGTCAAATAAGAATTATTCTGCCCTTCTCATCGGTTTAACAGAAACCTATAATACAATTTAAGAACGGATATTAAAAAAAATGGCTGCCCGATGTTATTCCTGAGCAGCCGTTCTTTGCTATTTAGCTTCGATAAGTTTATAACTTCCATCTGTCCGTAAAGCTGGCTTTCCTACCGCAATACTTTTAGAATGATAAAAGAGGTAAATCCAATCTTTTGGAGCACCTTCTTCCCAATATTCCTGACGTAGTTCTTTGCATCGACGACCATCATAGTCATATTTTGCAATATAATTATGAAAGATCTCTTCAGGCTCAGGTAATACATCTCCCCCAAAGAAATAATGTTCTCCTCCTGTTTCAATATGAAAAGCTTGATGATTTCGGGTATGTCCTCCATTCAAATTAAAACTAATCTCATGATTAACAATACCATCTCCTTCTACCAAATGCAAATTACCACTCCGTTGGACCACATCAAAAATATCGGTACGATAAGAATCATTATTTCCTGAATAAGCGTCTTCCCACTCACCTCGTTGTACGATATATTCTGCCTCAGGAAATGCGATCCTTGCAACTCCATCAACAAAGACAACCATTCCTCCTGCATGATCTTTATGCAAATGCGACATCAACACGTATTTGACATCCTTAGGCTCATAGCCTCTTTTTTTAATATTTTTATAAATCAATAATTCGCCATCTTCAGCTGTTAAACCTAACCCTGTATCACATAAAACTAGCCCATCGCTTGTTTCAATCAGAAATGGATGAACGTGAATAAACATTGAGGCAGGTCGATCTTTAGCATTATGAATAGCAGGATCAAAAGGAACAAATTTTTTCGAAGCATCAACTGAAAACGAGCCTTCAAATAAGGAATATGCTTGTATCATCTTTAATTTATTGGAAACTTGAGTGTTATATACTCCCTCATGATTAGCCTATTCTATAATTAGGTTAGTCAAGGGACAAAACGTATATTTACACATAATTATGATGCAAAGATATGCAAAAAAGGTGGGTACTAAAATCTAAAAGTGAGGTCAAAAAAGTCAATAAATTACGCGATGAGCTTGGTATTAATCCAATACTAGCAGAATTATTAGTCAGTAGAAATATTGAGACTTTTGAGGCTTCTAAACACTTCTTTAGACCATCTTTAGATCAGTTGCACAATCCATTCTTAATGCAAGATATGGAAAAAGCTATTGCAAGAATTACAACAGCAATTGGTCAAAATGAGAAAATTCTAATTTATGGAGACTACGATGTAGACGGAACTACAGCGGTTGCTGTAGTCTACAGTTTTTTTAGAGAATTTCACTCACGCATCGAGTTTTATATCCCCAATCGTTATGCAGAAGGTTATGGTATCTCTACTCAAGGAATCGACTATGCACATGAAAATGGTTTTTCTTTAATTATTGCACTTGATTGTGGCATCAAGGAAAATGATAAAATCGAATACGCAAACTCAAAAAACATTGATTTTATTATTGGAGATCACCACCTTCCTGGAGATGAGCTTCCTCAGGCATGTGCTGTTTTGGATCCGAAAAGAAAGGACTGTACGTATCCTTATAAAGAATTGTCGGGATGTGGCATCGGTTTTAAGCTTATTCAAGCATTCATACTAAAAAATGATATGTCGCTTGATGTCTGTTATCAATATCTAGATTTGGTAGCAGTCAGTATTGCATCTGACATCGTTCCTATTACAGGTGAAAATAGAATTCTTACCCACTTTGGTCTTATAAAATTAAATACTAATCCTTGTTGCGGTCTTCAGGCATTAATTGACTTGTCAACCAATAAAACAAAGACATTCACTGTAAATGATATTGTTTTTCAAATTGGACCTCGTATCAATGCTTCTGGTCGAATTGATCATGCTAAAGATGCTGTAAAATTATTGATTTCGAAATCATTGCAAGAAGCAAAAGATTTTAGTATTAATATCGATGATCAAAATAATGTACGAAAGGATTTTGATCTTAGAATAACGGAAGAGGCATTGTCTATTATTGATGAAGATGAGACACTGAGAATGCGAAAATCAACGGTTCTCTATAAATCAGATTGGCACAAAGGTGTTATTGGTATTGTTGCTTCCAGACTAACGGAAAGGTATTATCGACCGACCATCATTCTTACTGAAACGAATGGTCATATTGCAGGTTCCTGTCGGTCGGTAATTGGTTTTGATTTATATGAAGCTTTAAGTGAATGTAGTGATTTACTTGATCAATTTGGAGGTCATAAATATGCTGCAGGTTTGACAATGCAAGTGGATAACATCAAATTGTTCCAAGATCGTTTTGAACAAGTGGTAACTAAATTAATCAAGCCTGAAATGTTAACGCAAGAAATCTTGATTGACACAAAGCTTCACCTGAATGATATTGATGCCAGATTCTATCGTATTCTAAGTCAATTCGAACCCTTTGGCCCACAGAACGAAAGTCCTATTTTTTTAAGTCAAAAAGTAAGCTTAATAGGAGTATCTTATTTAGTAGGCTCCAATCATTTAAAAATGACTGTTAAACAAGAAAATTCAGCTTCTTTTGATTGTATTGGTTTTGGTCTTGCAGAACATATTCAAATTATCAATTGTGGAAAACCTTTTGACATATGTTATAGTATAGAGGAAAATGTGTGGCGAGGCAAAAAGAATTTACAATTAAACATAAAAGGGATTCGATATTAATATATTTGCAATAATCAGATTGTTGTCTTGAGTTAAAATACTAATCAAATGATACTAAGAGCAGAGCATCTCATCAAAAAATACAAACAACGCACTGTTGTTAACGATGTTTCTTTCCAAGTAGAGCAAGGAGAAATTGTTGGTCTTTTGGGGCCAAACGGAGCTGGAAAGACAACTTCTTTTTATATGATCGTCGGCTTAATAAAGCCAAATGAAGGTCATGTTTATTTGGATGATCAAGAAATTACACAAGATGCCATGTATCAGCGTGCGCAAAAAGGCATTGGTTATCTTGCTCAGGAAGCCTCCGTTTTTAGAAAACTCTCTGTAGAACACAATATTCTAGCTGTATTAGAGATTCATTATCCTAACAAGAAGGAACGTTTAGAAAAATTAGAAGAGCTATTATCTGAATTCAGTTTACACCGTGTACGCAAGAACAGAGGTGACTTATTATCTGGAGGAGAACGCCGTCGTACAGAAATTGCACGAGCTTTGGCAGCAAACCCTGCTTTCATTTTATTAGATGAACCATTTGCGGGGGTCGATCCAATTGCTGTTGAGGAAATTCAAACAATTGTCGCAAAACTAAAGACACGCAACATTGGTATTCTGATTACTGATCATAATGTACAAGAAACGCTATCGATTACTGACAGAGCATATTTATTGACAGAGGGGAAAATCATGTTAGCAGGAACACCTGAAGAGATTGCAAGTAATGAAATGGCACGTAAATTCTACTTAGGTCAACATTTCGAACTCCGTCGAAAAAAGATAAATATCTAACGTTCACCCCAACTTTATATGGCAATATTAGATTCTCTATTAACTTGGTTCATGAAGAAAAGAATTCATCAAATTGAATTGTTTATGAAATATCCGCATGATGTACAAGAAGAATGGTTTCAAAGTTTAATATCATCATCAGAAGCGACAGAATGGGGAAAAAAATACGACTATAATAGCATTTTAACACCTGAAGAATTTAAAAATAGAGTTCCAATACAAGATTATAACTCTTTAAAACCTTATATAGACCGCATGATCAAAGGCGAGCAAAATATTTTGTGGCCTTCCGATATCAAATGGTTCGCGAAATCTTCAGGAACGACTTCAGATCGCAGTAAATTTATACCTGTAAGTGAGGAGTCGTTAACAGAATGTCACTTTCAGGGAGGCAAAGATATGTTGACCATCTATTTCAATAACAAACCGGAAAGTCAAATTTTCAGTGGGAAATCGGTGGTATTAGGTGGTAGTTCTCAAATTAATAGTTTCAGTTCTGATTCTTATTATGGAGATTTATCTTCTATTCTTTTACGAAATTTACCCTTTTGGGCTGAATTTAAAAGAACTCCAAATTTAGAAGTTACTTTGTTACCTGATTTTGAAGAGAAGATAGAAAAAGTAGCCCATATAACCATTCATGAAAATGTAACCAACCTAGCTGGTGTACCAACTTGGAATATTGTATTGGCAAAGAGAATCTTAGAAATAACGGGGAAAGATAATTTGCTTGAAGTTTGGCCAAACTTAGAGTTTTACACACATGGGGGTGTAAGTTTTAAACCCTATCGCGAACAATTTAAAAAGTTGATTCCTTCAGAAAAGATGTATTATTTAGAAAATTATAATGCATCGGAGGGATACTTTGCTCTTCAAGATTTATCAGATTCTGATGAGTTATTATTAATGCTTGATTACGGTATTTATTACGAATTTCTACCCATGGAAAATCTTTACGATGAAAATCCAAAAACTTTGGGATTACATGAGGTCGAGTTAAATAAAAACTATGCATTAATCATTTCGACAAATGCTGGTTTGTGGCGATATATGATTGGTGATACGATTAAATTTGTAACGCTATCTCCATATCGTATTCAAATTACAGGACGAACAAAACAATTTATTAATACGTTTGGAGAAGAATTGATCGTCGATAATGCGGAAGATGCCATAAAAAAAGCTAGTGATATCACACATGCGATTGTAAAAGATTATACTGCAGGTCCAATTTATTTTAAAGAAGGCGAAGCTGGAGCTCATGAGTGGGTCATAGAATTTGAACAACAGCCTGATAATTTTGAAACTTTCTGTAAGTTATTGGATGAAGCTTTAAGGGAGATTAATTCGGATTACGATGCCAAACGGTATAAAAATATGGCTTTACAGTTTCCTGTTATTCACAATGCTCCTAAAGATACCTTCTTTGCATGGATGAAATCAAAAGGTAAATTAGGTGGGCAAAATAAAGTTCCAAGATTATCAAACAATCGAGATTACTTAGATCCAATTCTAGAAATTATAAAAAAATAGGAGAGATTTTATAACCTCTCCTTGTCCTTTCGAGTACTTGTCTAATTGAAAAAATATGAAAGTACTTACGGTTTGATAGCTGTTTTATAAAGAAAAACAAGAAATCCTAAAATAAAATTTAGCGAAAATCCTCTTTCTTTCACAGCAGTCATTTGATCAAACTCTAATTCATCTTTTTCCAATGCATTGTTTTTACTGTTTAGATCCTGCATGGTTTCATTCGTTTAATTTGTTTATTACTGAATATGTGATTAGAAACGTTAGCGCCTAAAAAATCAATTGTCTTTATGACAAGTGACGACTGTGCATAAACCAAATAACATGCCACATCATAATTTTCACATTAATTCATATAAATTTAATATTAACGAAATCTAAATCTCATAATCCATGCTAAAAATGCTTCTAAACAGCCAGTTAGATTTATATAGCAAGTAAAAAAATGTCTATAAAAAAAAGCGTTGCATCCTAAAAAATGGACATTTTTACTATAACATAATAAAAATGATTGAATCAGAATAAATTCTGATAAACAGGAGTTTTTTGCTTCAAATTCACAGTTTTTTTCATACTTTAGCATATATAATTAAAATATAATGAGCGCGACAGAAAATTATTCAATTCGCGTAGAGCCCACAAAACAATCGAGACTCTCGCAAGTAGATTTTAACAATCTAAAATTTGGAAAAATATTATCCGACCATATGTTGGTCGCCAATTATGAAAATGGAGCATGGACAGATGTCAGCATTGTTCCTTATGGTGATATTAATATTAGTCCATCCATGTCAGCACTTCATTATGGACAAGCTATTTTTGAAGGAATAAAAGCTTATAAATTTCAAGATGGCACCATCAGTATTTTCCGTCCTGAAAAAAATTGGGAAAGATTCAACAAATCCGCGGCTCGTTTGGAAATGCCAGAGGTTCCTGAAGAAATCTTTTTAGAAGGTTTAAAAGAATTATTAGCAACAGATAGTAGCTGGATTCCAAATGCCCCTGGAACTTCCTTATATATACGCCCTTTTATGTTTGGTACTGAAGCAGCTTTAGGTGTTCATCCTTCAGTTTCTTATAAATTTATTATCATCACAAGCCCAGTAGGTGCTTATTATAGTACTCCTTTAAAATTAAAGGTTGAGACGCACTACACACGTGCTGCAGAGGGTGGTGTAGGTTTCTCTAAAAATGCAGGTAACTATGCATTATCTTTGTACCCTACACGTTTAGCAAACGATGAAGGTTTTGATCAATTAATGTGGACAGATGCATCAGAACATCAGTACATTGAGGAGGCTGGAACAGCTAACTTAATCTTCCGCATTGGTGACTGTATTATCACTCCTCATGGAGATACGATATTACATGGCGTAACACGTCGTACAATTATGGAACTTGCAGAAAGCTGGGGATATAAAACAGAGCAACGTAAGGTTTCAGTAAAAGAATTAATTGATGGTATTAAAGCGGGTATTGTTACAGATGCATTTGCAGCTGGTACTGCTGCTACGTTAACACCTATAGCAACAATTGGTTATGAAGGTGAACTGTTCCAATTACCATCAGTTGATAGTCGTGATTTTTCTAAAAAAGTGCTAACGTACTTGGATGATCT
Source organism: Sphingobacterium sp. SRCM116780 (assembly GCF_021442025.1). Lineage (NCBI taxonomy): Bacteria > Pseudomonadati > Bacteroidota > Sphingobacteriia > Sphingobacteriales > Sphingobacteriaceae > Sphingobacterium > Sphingobacterium sp. SRCM116780. The sequence continues at coordinate 64,675 of NZ_CP090446.1, read as the reverse complement.
TCGTTATGGAAGAATTCCAGATGAATTTGGTTGGAATATGCTTGTAAAATAAAAATTACATCACCATAAATAAAAAGCGCTGGATTAAATATATTTAATCCAGCGCTTTTTATTTATATAATAAACCAAATCCACAAAATGGTTGAATAGCTCTATACCTTACATTTAAACCTGCGATTGAATATAATCTATAATACCTAGCTGATCTTTAGGATCAAACCATTGTGTATCTCCGCCTTTTTTAAACCAAGTCAATTGTCTTTTGGCATATCTTCTTGAATTTTGTTTGATTTTCGCAACCGCATCTTCCCAAGAAATATAACCATCTAAAAAATCAAATAACTCAGAATAGCCAACAGTCATGAGAGCGGGTTTATTTTTATATTTGAGCAACGATTTTACTTCCTCCAATAAACCTTCTTTCAGCATCATATCTACACGCAAATTGATACGATTATATAATGCCTCTCGATCCATGTTCAATCCAATACTTATGATATCAAAAGATCTGTTTGCTTTCGTATTTTGAAGAAAACTAGAAAAGGGTAAACCTGTCGTTTCAAAAACCTCCAAAGCACGAATAACGCGTTGTACATTTGAACTATCCACTTGTTTATAATAAACTGGATCTACTGTTTTCAAATATTCTTGAAGAGGTATGATTCCCTCATTTTCGAATCTTTGGTTTAACTGTTCCCGGGTTTTAGGCAACGCTTTTGGCAGGTTATCTAATCCTTCACATACTGCCCGAACAAATAAACCGGAACCACCCACCATGATCATTATTTCTTTCGTTTGGAATAAGGTTTTAATTTTTTCCAATGCATCTCTTTCAAAATCGCCCGCTGAATAATCTTCTTCAATAGAATGAGAATCAATAAAATGATGAGGAGCAAGACTTAACTCAGATTTAGTCGGTTTAGCTGTACCAATACTCATTTCACGATAGAATTGTCTTGAATCTGCAGAGATGATCTCTGTATCAAAATATTGAGCAAGCTGAATCGCCATAGCAGTTTTCCCTACAGCTGTAGGACCTACTATGGCGATTAAAGTTTTTTTATTATTGAGGGTATTTAACATTAATATTCGTCAAACGAACCATTATTCTCTTCTTCAGGTTTCTCTTCCTCCTCATCATCTCCATCGAACAAATCAAACTCTTCGTCATCATCAACTCCATATTGTGTTTCATCAACCAATACCTCATCTTCGTCGTCATCGTCTAATGGATCAACAACAGGAAAATTAGCTGCAGCCAAAGATTTAGGGGCGACACCAATTGATTTAAAAACAATCGGATAATCCTTACCTTCCTCTTCTTTCAAAATTTTAACCAGTTCCACATGAAATTCATAGGGACTGTCAAAATTATAGATATAATAAAATTTTTGATGGGGATCATCGATAAACTTACTTAAACGCACATTTTCCATCAATAAAACACCGTCTGAAACTTTACGAGTAGTTGGTAAAAGAGCAATTTCAGTTCCTTTTTTCCACTGATCGTTACTTACATAAAAGGAAGATGTACGCTCAAATTCGTAAGCAGTTGTCTTATGAATAGCATGATGTAATTCTAAAAAAGTTTGTTTAGAGAGCATATCAATCTCTCTATATACATCCTCATAATCTTCAAAAGTGACTCTAAATCTATAAATAGCCATTTCTAATATTAGTTTGTTTATTAAAAATAATGGACCTCAATTGAATTGAGGCGTTTAAAATTACATTTTTTTTATTAAAATGTAGGACTCAAATCCCATGCCTTTCTAACGGTCAATCCCATGTCTTGTGCTTTGTTGACCATAAAATGATACGCTTCAACTTTTGAGTTCGGGATTTCACCTTCTAAAATTGCTTCTCTAATTGCATTTTTTATTTTTCCCACTTCACGCCCAGGACTGATACCGAATATCTCCATGATATCTTCTCCAGTAATTGGAGGTTGCCAGTTTCTAATTTGATCCCGCTCTTCTACGTCTTTTAGTTTTTGCTTAACTAATTCAAAATTTTGACGGTATTTTTTCTTTTTATATTCGTTTTTTGTCGTTACATCAGCATGACACAATTGCATCAAAGCATCAATATCGTCACCAGCCTCAAACAATAACCGACGTACAGCAGAATCGGTAACAATATCCTGTGCCAGCACGATTGGTCTTAAATGTAGTAAAACTAATTTTTGAACAAACTTCATTTTCTCATTCAGAGGAAGTTTCAATTCTGAAAATAATTTAGGAACCATACGAGCTCCTTTATCTTCATGTCCATGGAAAGTCCAACCTAATTTCTTATCAAATCGCTTTGTCGCAGGTTTTGCAATATCATGCATGATTGCAGCCCATCGTAACCAAAGATTTTCGGTTGTTTCACACACATTATCCAAAACTTCCAATGTATGATAGAAGTTATCTTTATGACCTTTTCCATCGATGATCTCTACTCCATACAAATTTTGCATGGCTGGAAAAACCAACGCTAACAGACCTGTATCAAATAAATATTTGAAACCAATAGAAGGTTTTTTAGACAAAATTATTTTATTGAGCTCATCAATGATACGTTCTTTGGAAATAATACGAATACGATCTTTGGTATCAGTAATCGCTTGAATAGCCTTGGAATCAATTTTAAAATTCAACTGTGTAGCGAAACGAATGGCACGCATCATACGTAAAGGATCATCAGAAAAGGTCAAAATAGGATCTAATGGTGTACGTATCGTTCTCAATGTTAAATCATTTACGCCATCAAATGGATCCAACAATTCGCCATAATTATCTTTATTGAGAGAATATGCCATAGCATTGATGGTAAAATCGCGACGATTTTGATCATCTTCCAAAGTACCATCTTCAACGATTGGTTTTCTAGAATCTCTACGATAAGATTCTTTTCGAGCACCTACAAACTCTACATTCAATCCTTCAAAAACTAACATCGCTGTTCCAAAACTTTTATAAACAGCGACTTTTGTTTTCAATTTATCTCCCAGCTGAGTAGCAAATTCAATTCCACTTCCTACAACAACAATATCCACATCATTTTTAAAAGGCCGTCCCATAATATGGTCGCGCACATAACCGCCAATGACGTAGCACTCCGTATTTGTTTTTTCGGCTAACTCTTTAATGATTGGGAAAATAGGATGTTGTAAATTATCACTCATAGCATGAATCTAGGTCTTTAAAAAAACACTAGGATGCAAAAGTAAGGAAATTATTATAAAATAGACATTAGTCTGATGATATAAGCACATGAGACTAATGAATTCAGCGACCGTTTTTAGTCGCGATCTCTAGAAAGCTTACGAAAAGCTAATGGATTTTGAGACAATTCAGCTTGTTCGCGACGATGTTTTACAATATGAACAGCTTGAAATATAGCCTCCATAAATGATTCATGAGCCGCTAAATTTTTACCTGCGATATCGTAACCTGTTCCATGATCTGGAGAAGTACGTACAATTGGAAGACCTGCTGTAAAATTCACTCCGTTACGGTTTGCAATATGTTTAAAAGGAATCAACCCCTGATCATGATACATCGCCAATACAGCGTCAAACTTTTCATAAGCACGGTTTGCAAAAAAACCGTCAGCAGGATAAGGTCCAAAGCATAGTATTCCTTTTTCATTCGCCTTTTCTATCGCTGGTCGAATGACAGTATCGTCTTCAATACCGATAACTCCGTTATCTCCTGCATGAGGATTAAGACCTAAAACAGCTATTTTGGGCTTTTGAATCCAAAAATCCTTTTTAAGACTTGTATTCATCAATTCCAATTTATTCAAAATTGCTTCTTCAGTAACATGTTCTGGAACATCCTTAACAGGAATATGTCCTGTCACAACACCAACACGCAATTCATCACAGATCATAAACATCAATACATCAGCTGCATTTGTTTTCTCTTGTAGATATTCTGTATGTCCAGGGAAGTGAAAGCCTTCTTGTTGTATATTATGTTTATTAATTGGAGCAGTTACAAGCGCATCAATTTTCCCTGCATTCAGATCTTCAACAGCTTTTTCTAGTGAAATAAAAGCATACTTACCTCCTATTTCATTTTCCTCTCCTAAAGTAATTTTGACATCCTCTTGCCAACAATTAATCATATTTGCACGTTTAGGATTTGCCTGTTCAGGATCGTTAATGACATTAAAACTAAAATCGTTAACGCCTAATGCTTTTCTATGAAAAGACGCAACTTTTGTATTACCATAAACAATCGGTGTAAAAAATTCTAAAACACGATTGTCTAATAAGGATTTTATGATCACTTCCAATCCAATACCATTGATGTCTCCTACTGTAATACCTATTTTTAATTTGTCAGCCATAGTAAAAATGAAATTATTGATTCAAAAGTAATTAAAATTATATGAAATAGTCAAGCATCAAAGGAAATATCAAATTCGCTTAAATAGCATATGTTGTAAGCCATATCTTCCTTCCTTAAACCTACCTGTATCGATATAGCCTATATGCAAATATAAATGATAAGCTTTCATATTATTTGTATTAACGGTTAATACAATCTCATTTATTCCTGGAAATAATGTTTTCACAAAAGAATTCAATAAGAGTAGCGCTTGCTTTGCAATTCCTTTACCCTGAAAGTCAGGGTTTATAGATAGTCCTCGCAATAAAATAGAGAAAGGATTAGCTGTTACCAACAGGTGATCAGCAGTTTTATCCAATACAAAAAAACCAACTGGCTCCTGTCTATAAAGAATTGTTATAGGAAATTTATTTTTATTATTTAGTATTTCGTCAACTACAATGTTTTGATAAACACTTTTGGTAAACTGACTTTGTATTTCATCCAATGGATAAGTCAATTTTTCAAAATGCTTATCTTCATATGTTATAAGAGATACTCCAGATAAATTCGTATTCATTTTATTCGCATTTTTATTATCCTATCCAAGTTAGCTATATTTGTAGGAAACACAATCATATATGAGTACGGTAAGAGCTAAAAAGCATTTGGGACAGCATTTTTTAAATGATAAAAATGCAGCACAAAAAATAGTCGATGCATTGGATCCCAAATTGGGGTTTACGCAAGTACTAGAAGTGGGTCCTGGAATGGGTGTTCTTTCTGACTTTCTTTTACAAAAAGAATCCTACGAAACGTGGATGATTGACGTGGATGATGAATCTATTGAATTTTTGGCAGACAAATATCCTCAATTGGAAAACCGTTTGATACATGGTGACTTTCTAACCTTAGATTTTTCTCAACATTTTGGCGATAAAATAGCCATTATTGGCAATTTTCCTTATAACATCTCTTCTCAGATTTTATTTAAAATATTGGATGAACGCAATCGTGTTGTGCAGATGACAGGGATGTTCCAAAAAGAGGTTGCAGAACGTTGTACAGCGAAAGCTGGAAGTAAAGAGTATGGAATCTTGAGTGTTTTTTTACAAGCTTACTATCATGTAGAATACTTATTTACGGTGAAAGCAGGTGCTTTTAATCCGCCTCCAAAAGTACTTTCTGGAGTGATCCGTATGACCAGAAATGACCGTGATGTATTAGCTTGTGATGAAAAACTATTTTGGAGAGTTGTGAAAGCAGCATTCAATCAAAGACGAAAAACATTAAGAAACTCACTATCTGCAGTTGTCACGAAAGACAAAATGTCTGATAATCCATTATATGAATTAAGAGCTGAACGCCTGACAGTAAATGATTTCATTGTATTAACGAATGAAATTGCGAATGTATAATTAAATTTTAATTCATGAAATCCTTTACCATCATTGGAGGTGGTGTTGCAGGTTTAACTGCTGCAATCGCTCTCCATCAAATTGGTTTACAAGTATGTGTTTTTGAAAGTGCTAAACTACTGAAAGGTATTGGTGCTGGATTTGGTCTAGCCGCAAATGCCATGCAAGCATTGGAGTATTTAGATCTAAAATCTGGGGTTGTTCCCTTAGGACATTATTTAGAAACCTACAATATTCTAGATGAGAAAGGAAATATTCTTGCAGCACCAGATACCAACACCATCAGTGCCCAATATAATCAAGATAATTTTGCAATACATCGAGCAGATCTCCATCAATTCTTATTGCAACGGATTGATCCAAATTCCTTACACTTAGGAAAAAGAGCATTCAAAGTAGAACAGAATGCGCAGGGAATTAGCATCTTCTTTGAAGATGGAACTGTCCATCAAACCAACTACCTGATCATTGCTGACGGAGTCAAATCTCAATTAAGACAGTCTTTACTTCCACATTCAAAACCCAGATATTCTGGATATACCTGCTGGCGAGCGACTATCGATAATGCTAGTGTTCAACTCAAAATAGGGTCTGAGACCTGGGGAAGTAAAGGACGATTTGGTATGACCCCTTTAGTAGGAAACAAAATCTACTGGTATGCATGTATTAACGCAGAATCAAATAGCAAAAAATATAGCCAGTATACCATTAAAGATTTACAGGAAAACTTTGCTTCCTATCATGCACCAATTGGAACGATTTTACAAGAAACAAAAGACGAACAGCTCATTTGGAATGATATTATTGATATCAAACCCTTAGAGAAATTGGCTTTGGGGAATATCCTCTTCATCGGAGATGCTGGACATGCTACGACTCCGAATATGGGACAAGGCGCTTGTCAAGCGATAGAAGATGTTGCGGTTTTGGTCGATGAGCTAAAGAAAACCTCCGACGTACCTTTGGCTTTCCAACATTTTGAAAAAAGAAGATTAGCAAGGACACGCTATATTACGGAAACATCATGGTCCATAGGAAAAATAGCACAATGGGAGAACCCACTATGTATTGCCACTCGAAATGCATTCATGAAGATGTTACCTGAAAAAATTAAACAGTATAAATTAAAAACACTTTTAAGTGTTGATTTTATGACAATCAATAATCCGTGATGAAAACTAAAATATTAATCGTTGATGATGCTCATGCTATTCTGATGCAAAAATTAGCCGTTGCTGGAATCTCATTTGATTATAAACCAGATTTTACGAGAGCAGATGCAGAACAACATATCATTCATTATTCGGGATTAATTATCCGTTCAAAATTTCAAGTAGATCAGGCATTCATAGATTTAGCAAGTAATTTAACGTTTATTGCTCGTTGTGGTGCTGGGATGGACAATATTGATGAAGCATATGCCGAATCTAAAGGAATCAAATTAATCAGCGCTAATGAGGGTAATCGCGATGCTGTTGGCGAACATATGATTGGCATGTTACTGAACCTGATGAACCATCTGAACCGCGGGAATAAGGAAATTAAAGACGGATTCTGGCATAGAGAACCAAATAGAGGGTATGAATTAAAAGGAAGAACTGTTGCATTAATCGGCTATGGAAACAATGGACAGGCTATGGCAAAAAAACTTTCGGGATTTGATGTTCATGTAATTGCTTATGACAAATATAAAACCGGTTTTTCAGATCAATATGCAACCGAGGTTTCGATGGAAGAAATTGTAAAAAAAGCAGATGTATTAAGTTTTCATATTCCTTTAACCAAAGAGACTAAAGGACTGATTAATGATGAATATCTATACCATTTTCGAAAACCATTATTTTTCTTAATGGGTGCACGTGGTGGAATTGTTCAAGTTCCTGCTGTATTAAAAGCTATGGATGAGGGGAAAATCATTGGAGCAGCGTTTGATGTATTACCAGTAGAAAAGTTTCCAGCACTTGCTGAACAAACTTGGTATACAGATCTTATCAAGAGAGACAATGTAATACTAAGTCCTCATATTGCCGGATGGACATTTGAAAGTTATTACAAGTTATCTGAAGTAGTCGCAGAAAAGATTATTGCTTTGGAAAATTAGAAAACAATCGTTATTTAAGTAGTACATCTTCTGTCTGATACATTTCACATTAGCCAAGAAGTGAGTGACAGACTTCATTATTCAAAACTCAACTCGTAAAAGAAGATATTCACCATACATATAAACTTACCTTAAACAGTAACAGCTGTAATCCAAGGTATGGTGCTGACAATAACAAATTGCAAAACCAAACTAGCATCTAATAAATAAGCATAATGATAATGTTCATTACTTTTGAAAACAACCAACCTCAGTAAGCAATAAATAATAACATTTGTTATTAATAGTCCTATTTTAAACACCAATAAATAGGGAACAAAAAGGATTAGAAGGCTATGGATTAACAATAACAAATAGCATAAATGTTTGGCTTTTTTTTCTCCTAACATACTAGGTAATGTACGAAGATGGTAATAAGAATCTTGTTTTATATCTCGAATATCAAAAGGAAGGGTACAAATAATTAAGAAAATAAACTTCAAAAATGTTATGTACAATAAGATATCCATATGAACAAGAATATGGGTACTCCGTAATTCTACATAAGGAAGAAAAACACTACTTAATACCCAAACCAAGGCAATATGAAATATTTTTAGCGCTGGAACTTGTCGCAACCCTCCCCATTTCCCGTTCAATAAAATAATAGGAAAACTATACAGGACACTAATAGCTCCAATAACACCTAAAAAGAAGAAGGAATAAAGATGGATATGCAAGAGACTCCATAGACAAATAGATACTGCTACAAAAGTATTAATCCATAAGAACCATTCATTTTTAAAAATCCAACGCGTTCTAGCAAAAGCTGATTGTTCAGGATATTTAGGTTTAGATAGGATTAAACTAAAATTATAAAGTGCGAGAGTAGCGGTTCCTTCAATCAAAACAATATACCAATTCACCTCCTGTTCCAGAATGATATAGGTTAGTATACATTGCGAAGCCGCCGCCAAAGCAATCAGTATATTGCTAAAAATAAAAAAATAATATAGCTTTTTTAATATGTTCATATGAATGAATCTATTTGCTAAGCAAGATAACAATAGTGTTATAAAAAAGTTAAATCTTAAATTATAAAGTTTATAAATTGACAATTGCCACAAAAAAAACTAAATTAGCTGATTCCAAAGTGATCTGTTTTCTTAAAGAAGCAGGTTTTTATGGAATTGAATTTAATAAGACCAAAATATGAGTTTACAAATCAAATCATTTGAAGAATATCAAGAAGTTTATAAAAGAAGTGTCGAAAATCCAGAATCTTTTTGGGGAGAAATAGCGGAGAACTTTTTTTGGAAAAGAAAATGGACAAATGTTCTGAATTGGAATTTCACAGAACCTAATGTAAAATGGTTTGAAGGAGGTAAATTAAATATTACAGAGAACTGTCTAGACCGTCACATTTATAATTTAGGAGATAAACCTGCCATTATTTGGGAACCAAATGATCCTAGTGAAGCTCATCGTATTTTATCATATAAGCAACTTTTACACAAAGTAGAGCAATTTGCAACTGTTTTAAAAAATAACAATATTCGCAAAGGAGACCGTGTATGTATTTATTTGCCCATGGTTCCTGAACTGGTTATTGCAACCTTAGCATGTGCACGTATTGGCGCTATTCATAACGTTGTTTTTGGCGGTTTTTCGGCACAATCTATTGCTGACCGTATCAATGATGCTGCTTGTAAACTAGTCGTTACTTCCGATGGTAGCTACCGTGGTCAAAAAGTATTGGAGTTAAAGAGCATTGTAGATGATGCTTTAATGCAATGTGATTCAATTGAAAGAGTTATTGTATTAACAAGGACACGTACAGCTGTATCCATGATCAAAGGTCGTGATGTATGGTGGGAAGATGAAATTAAGAAAGTAGAAACACAAGGAAATCCAGCTTGTCCAGCAGAAGAGATGGACGCTGAAGATACCCTGTTTATCTTATATACTTCAGGTTCTACAGGAAAGCCTAAAGGGGTTGTGCATACAACAGGAGGCTACATGGTCTATACGGGCTACACGTTTGCAAACGTATTTCAATACCAACAAGGCGAAGTATATTTCTGTACCGCGGATATTGGTTGGATTACTGGTCACTCGTATATTATCTACGGTCCATTATCACAGGGTGCTACATCGTTAATGTTTGAAGGTACACCAACATATCCAGACGCAGGTCGTTTATGGGATATTGTCGATAAATTTAAAGTCAATATTTTATATACTGCACCGACGGCTATACGCTCATTGATGGCTTTTGGAGATTCATTTATTGAGGGTAAAGATCTAAGTAGCATTCGCAAATTGGGATCTGTTGGAGAACCTATCAATGAAGAAGCTTGGCACTGGTATAATAACAAAGTAGGTAAAGGAAAAGCTCCTATTGTTGATACATGGTGGCAAACCGAAAATGGAGGTATTTTAATTGCTCCTATGGCAGGTATTTCACCAACCATACCCGGTTATGCAATGTTGCCACTACCAGGAGTACAACCTGCATTAATGGATGAAAATGGTAAAGAAATTGAAGGTAACGATGTTTCCGGAAATTTATGTATCAAGTTCCCTTGGCCTGGTATGTTACGTACGACTTGGGGGGATCATGAACGTTGTCGTCAAACTTACTTTGCGACTTACGAAAATATGTATTTCACAGGTGATGGTTGCTATAGAAATCCAGAAGGTTATTACAAAATTACAGGTCGTGTAGATGATGTATTAAATGTCTCTGGACACCGCATCGGTACTGCTGAAGTTGAAAATGCGATTAACATGCATTCTGACGTTGTCGAATCCGCAATTGTAGGTTACCCACATCCTGTAAAAGGACAGGGTATTTATGCTTATGTAATTGCCAATCATCATATTGATGAAGAGAGTACACGAAAGGATATTATGCAAACCATTACGAGATTGATTGGTGCAATTGCGAAGCCAGATATCATCCAATTTGTATCCGATCTACCGAAGACCCGTTCTGGAAAAATTATGCGCCGTATCCTTCGAAAAATTGCAGAAGGTGAAACGACTAACTTAGGAGATACTTCGACGCTGCAAGATCCTACAGTAGTGGAGAAGATTATTGAAGGTGTTGGAAACTTAAAGAAGTAATCAATAATAAATTTATACAGAAACAAACCTCCTTTGATAGGAGGCTTGTTTCTGTATAAATCATGCAACCATGTCTTTCCCTACTAATTCAATATCTGGGTTAATTGTACGTAAATGCTTAATAAAATCAATTTGATTTACTGGATTAACAAATACATCCTCAAAACGATCGTAATGAATTAACAACCCTTTCTGAACAGGTTTAAATATTCCGATACCCCACAAATGCGTATACATTTCAATCTTTCGGATTGTATTGATTTCTATATTCATATTAGTTCCGATTCTTCTTCCAAGAAGTTTTTTTCCTTCAATCTTGTAACTCGGGAATATAAAAGTGAAATACCATACCGCAACTGAAAGACATCCAAAGAAAATCATTCCAAAAAATCTACCCTCTTGCATAGACGGATACGATAGCCATATCGTAAAAGTGAGCATCAGAAGTCCCCAAAAGTAGCTTGTCAGTGGAATACGTGATTTATAAGTCATAGTTAAATTGATTTATTTTGTTCAGAAAAATATATTATTAGACTATGGAAAGAGTCTCATATTGAAAATTCCAAGTAATCTTATTTTATCAAATAATCCCCAAAAAACATTATTCCTACACTCATTAAATTAAATAAACAGCTTAATAGCCAATGATAGTGATACGTTCTTCTTATCAAAATTTGAAAGAGTGATATCCCTAACAGTAAGATAACTAATAATATAGCTGGTATCATCAGTAGATTTCCAAATACTCCTGAGATAACGATAAGCCATTGCGGTGAGACTGAATAAAATGTAAACGAAATAATCACTAGTGTAAAAAAAATTAAGGTAATCATAGATACATAATAGACTATATGAGATTGTTGTTTTTCTTTCATAAATAAACTTTGGATATAGTTTTAGAACATTTCAAAAATTATTATTTAATCATTAATGAATATTACTGACAATCAACCATGAGCATTATTGATGTCCTATTCTATTATTTATAAAAAGCCCCTCCAGAAAATCTGGAAAGGCTTATTAAATAAACATAGAAACACTATCCTACTGGAACATATTTAACAGTCTTCTCCGGATTTTCAAAATAACCATCTGGATATGCTGCTGTAGGTGCAACATAGGTCATCTTTTTAACCTTTACACCTTTTATTGAAAATTCCTTATAGAATTCAAGTCCGTTCTCTGTATATACGTAAGAATAAATATTTTCATCTTCAGGATCATCAAATACAAAAGCACGATTTAGATTTGAATAAATATATGCCGCGTATGATTTCCCTCCAACTTCAACAGCATATTCAAAAAAAGCATCAAATTTAGCTGCGTTATCTTGATATTTCTTTATTAAAACTTCAGGATTCGATTTGATAGGTAACATTACAATACGATTCAATGTTTTGCGGCCTTGTAAGATAACAGAGTCAGCAGTAGCTTTCAGAACCAAAAACTCAAAATCTCCTTTCGTACCACTATCAACAGCACCTTCATCCGTGTATGCTCCTGGTAAACCAAAAAAGTGAATAATCTCATTAAAAGTATCAAATGTCAAAATTGGCCCAGCACTTGGGTAAACTTTGTAAGTACTTACTTGTTTACTATAATCACTTTCAATAAAATTAGGAATATAATCTGCTTGAAATTCTACTTTTTCATTTGAAGTAAATTTCGTAAATAAATTATAACCCCCATATTCTAAGTCACCACTAGGATAATATTGCATAATCCATCCATTTGGTTGAGATTTAAGAATCTGATAGGCATTATTGACACTTTCATTTAGTCGCTCAGTAGGATTATCCTCAAAAAAGCGATCTCGTTTTTTATCACAACTGCTATTTAATAATAGCAATCCAAAAAATAATATAAATATTGACTTTCTTTTCATAACTATTAATTTAAAGAGGTTTGATCAAAAGTATCCAATTTGTCCATTCTTGCTATTATATTTTCACGCAGCTTATCCATATCAATATTCCAATTGTCCCTCATGTATGTTTTGACAACATTCAATTTTTTGATAACAATTGCTTTACCTGCATCTGTTGCTCCAGGAATATTTAACATTGCGTTAAAATCTGCTTGACTTCTAGTAATATAGAATGAATAAAGCTCTGCAAAATCTTCTTCAGCAGCCTTTGATGCATATGGTGAAATATATCCTGCAGATATCGCATTCGCATTTCCTGCAGCACTATTCGGATATACTGTATTCCAAGCATCATCAACATACGTTAACCCTGTGATAGCTCGAAAATCAGAAGGAAAAGGCTTCGTTTGATTTAGAATATGCTGAAATTCATGATGGACTGTTTTGAAATAATAATAATTCAAATAATCTTTATCCTGACCTGTCTCTGCATTTAGATCCAACAAATTATATAAAGACATTTTAGCACCATTCTCAGCCGTACCGAGAACAACTGTACCATTATTTCTTACTGCGACCGACCCTATGTAATTCAACAATTTCGGAAAATATTTACGAATAAATTCTTTACTTCCTGTTAAATCATTGTAAGGTTCTAGTCCCAGATAGGACAATAACTTAGTCATTCGAATAGATGACTCATAAGGAGCTGGTACCAAATTATAATCTAAATCTGATTCGCGATCAACATATTTATACAAAATATCGATATTATAAGGTTTTGTAAAATTTGTATAGATATATTTATCAAATTCATTTTGCTCTATTTCTGAATCAACAAATACACTATTAGCGTCTAATTTATCTTCTTTGTTGCATGAGATTGTTCCCAATAACACCATGCCCAACATCATTAATGTTAATTTTCTTTTCATCTTATCTTGGATTAGGAGTTAAACCTGCACTGATTACATCTAATGGTAATTGTATTGCCCGTCTTTTATCGTCCGATTTTAAAACGTTGGTAGAAACAGATCCAACTTTTCCACCAGATAATGTTCTTCTGTTGACCTCAATACCATAACGCTTAAGATCAAACCAACGCAATCCAACATGTAAAGTTTGTATTCTACGCATATATAAAACTGCATGAAGCATATTCTCTTGCGTGCCTGGATCGATTATATAATCTTTGTTGTTAAATTTTTTCTTCGGTGTTGGAGCTGTTGGTGTATAATAAGCAAAATGATCTCCCCATTCATTAATTATACTTTCTGTCATAGTTGATGCAAAATTAACCGTATTACCAGCCCATAATTGCATATCTTTCAAGGCATCAGCATATTTTTTTAGATGAATATTTGCTTCAGCACGAGTCAACACCGCTTCCTCAGAAGTAAACTCAGAGACCACCGCTCTTCTGAATCCTATTCCTGCTACTGGATCAGTGTATTCAAACATATATGCCACATGTGGCAATAATGATTTATCTAAATTGGTACCGCTATAGATATAAGCCCTAATACGATAGTTAAGTGCATTATATACCGTCTGTCCCGCTTCAATCAATGGCCAATATTGCTTTGCCAAATAGGGTGCACTTGAGAACAAAGTTTCATTTTTTGTAAGATACGCGTTATGATTAAATCTAGAATTCTCATAATATGGTCCAAAAGTCGCTCCTATATTTGATCCAGATGTCAAAACAAGAAAATTTGCTTTCAACGTACTTGAATTATATTCTCTGCTAGTATTATTGAAAACCGAAGTAAATGGAACAATTTGAGCATAATTGCGTAAAGAAGCAGTAGCATCACTTCCCAATGCTTTGGTTGAATAGTCTGCAGCTTTTTCCCATTCACCCATATATAAATATAACCTAGCAGCAAATGCATATGCAGCGGTTTTATTAAAATGATATTTCGCTGCAGAACTACTTACAAATTTGGAATCATCAATTAATGGTATACCTTCCTCCAAATCTTTAACGGCTAATTCATAAACCTCAGCAACCGTATTTCTCTCATACTTAGGTGACAAAGTAGTTTCTGGTTCAAGCATGTAAGTAACTCCCAAATCCGTTTTGGATGTTGTTTTACTATAATGTAGACCAAATACATTAACTAACATAAAATGATTGTAAGCTCGGGCTACTAATGCTTCTCCTTTTTGTGGATTAAGAGAAGTCGGATTTCCAGCTTCTTTAATCGCGGATAAAGCTGCATTTGAACTTGCTATTGCCTTATATGAAGCCTCCCAAAATGCATTTGCCGCATCATCATCATTTTCAGTCTGATCTTCCCAGTTATAGATTTGCCCCAGTATCCTAGTTGAATAGGGATTAGTTGATCCATAATCATCTGTATTATCCGATGACAATTCGGTTTGCATGATATAACTACTGGTTGGATACGCAGATACCAAAATTCTCGAAATTTTGTCTGCATTATTTAATTCAGCACGATTATCAGGAAGTTCATCTAGATATTTGTTACAAGACGTAATTGTAACAAATAAACTAGCTATTATGTATATATATAAATGTTTTATTTTCATAACTTCTAATTTTATAGTCCCATTCGAACAGTCAACGTATATTGTCTTGGTATCGGTAAAGCAACCCCACCTGAATTTATAAATTCAGGATCTTGTCCATTTAATCGTTTATCTGCATAAACCAACCAAAGATTCGTTACATTAAACCGAAAGCCCAAGGATGCTAATTTGAATGAATTAACGACATGTTTAGGAAGGTCATAACTTAATGAAAGATCCTTTAATCGTATAAAATCGCCTTTTGCAATATTTACAGTAGAATAATTATACGCATTGTATGCATATTCATATTCGTTATTATTTCTATCGAATCGAGTATCTAATATGACCGGAACATTCGTAATCAGCTCATCACCTGGTACAGTCCAAGAATCATAGAACTCTCGCGTTGTAGCTGTCAAATCAGTATATTTCGTTTTGTATACAGGATCTAAACGTACCACGTTTCCGAATGAATAGGTAAAGAATACATTAAGTTTAAAATTTTTATATCCGAAGATATTGCTATAACTTCCCATTGTAGTAGGTTCTGTCGGTCCTTCATATTTTAAATAGGAAATATTATCGCTCTCTTGGAAATTAATACCTGTTGTCGTATTTCCATCCGGTCCTTTATAAATAGGTAAACCGTTGACATCTAATCTTTCAAATGGTATCGAGAATAAAGATCTTACTGGATACCCTTGAATTCCAAATCCATTACCTGAAATCAAATCAACAACACGTTTGTGATTTTCCATTTCTGTAATTTTATTGACTGCGCGAGTAAAAATAAAATTAGAAGTCCAAGAAAATTGATCATTACTTATGATAGTACCCGCAAGACTCACTTCCAGACCATGTGAATTCATTTTCGCAATGTTACCATATTTTGTAATCTCCCCTCCTAAGCCTTGCGTATTTATCTCACCGATCAAATCATGTTGCTTTCTTGTATAATAATCGACGTCAATAGCCATTCTATTTCCAAACATGCCAATGGAAGCACCAATGTTTAATTCCTTTTTCTTCTCATAAGTCAACATAGAGTTTTCCAATTGATCAATCTCCAACCCTGTCTCTTTATCAACAGTATTAGGTCTCCATGGATTATAACTTTGATAAATTGCTTTAGAATTTGTAACAGATGAAGGTCCTCTGTCTGCGGTCAAACTATAAGATGCTTTTAAAGCTAACGTATTAATTGGTGAGTTTAAATCTTTAAAAAATTTTTCATTATGTACATTCCAAAGACCTGCTACGTTCCAAGTTGGTAACCAACGTGCCGAAGTAGCTCTACCGAGACGGTTTGTTCCTTCATAACGGAACGTTCCATTAACGGTATATCGGTTGTCATAAGTATAATTTGCCTGACCAAAAAAAGCAACTTCACGATTGCGTGTGTTATTAATATTAAAATATTCTGTATTACGCTCTTGACCTTGCTTAAATACTTTATAGTCAGTAAACGGAATTTCTCCCAACTCATATTGAATTCCCCAACCACGATACCGCTCGTTATTACGAACATCATTATTTACTTGAGCTCCTCCAAATGCATATAATTTATGAACTTCGTTAAATGTATTATTGTAATTAAAATTAAACCTAAAAACTTGAGAAGACATTTTATAATCCTGACGGTTATAAATACCTCCAGAAGGTAATATAGAGACTGGCACAGCATAAGGGTTGTCAGGATCAGTATATAAATAAGGATTTCTATCTCTTATTACTGTCGTCTCCATCGAACGATAAGCTAAAGCCTGATTTGAATAATCTTTTATATAATGCTGTTGCGAAGTTTGTTGATAACGCATAGCTCCCATTGCCGTAAGCTCAAGCTGTTTTACTACCTTCCAAGAAAGCTCACCTTGAAATTTATAATCACCCACATTAATATCCATGTAGTTGTTATCCAATTCTGTTAGGATATTAAATGGAGCATAATTTCGAGTATAAGATTGTGTAGGATCTAATGTTCGTGAGGTATTCAGCGCATATTGATAAGGATTGATATCAAAATCTCGCTTGACTTTCATACTTACCACATCAATACTTTGCCCCAAAGTACCAGGAGCACGTTGATTTCGATATGATCCATTTGATAAAATATTAAATTTTAAATTATCAAAAAGATTATAACTGGCATTTAACATAGCTGTATAACGCTTTACTCCACTTTGTTTTGCCCATCCAGCATCATCTATTGCACTTAAAGATGTATAATATTGCGCCTTATCGGTACCACTAGACATACTTACAGAATGGTTTTGCATGATTGTTGGACTAAACAATTCTTTAAACCAATCTGTATTTCTATATTCAGCTTCACGTAAATAAGAATTCCGAGCAGTTTCAGTATTCTCCAATTGACCAGAATTAATCAATTGATACATTTTGCCGTAAACCCCGCTTTCGGAAGCTACGGAAAGATCAGACAGATTCAACCAACCCCTTTGTTGTAAGAACTGGTAGAAAGACATCTGTTCTTGGGAATTCATAATATTAAAATTATTATATGTTGGAATTCCTCGTGAGGTAAATTCTCCTGAATAATTAAACGAATTTCTTCCAGCCGCTCCTTTCTTAGTTGTAATAACAATTACACCCCCCATGGCGCGAGCACCATAAATAGAGGTTGCAGAGCCATCTTTCAACACTTGAAAGGATTCGATATCATTTGCGTTTAATCCAGCAACAGCAGAACTAATCAGTGTCAATGCATCTCCAGAAGAAAGCGCATCAGAAGAAACGTCGTTCACATCTTCGATAATAATTCCATCTACAACCCATAAAGGCTTAGAACTACCATAGATAGAAGTAGCACCACGTACACGAATTTTAGGGGCAGTACCAAATGTTCCGGTTGTATTTTGAACTGAAACACCTGCTACTCGACCTTCTAAAGATCTACTTGGATCAGGCATCCCTCCCAGCTCTACATCTTTCATATTAACTTTTGCGGTTGCTCCCGTAAAGTTTTGGCGATCAATCTTTCCTCCCAATCCGGTAATGACAACTTCATCAATTTTTTGATCGTTACTTTCAAGCACAACAGATACTGTTGATCGACCTCCAACAGATACTTCTTTCCCCGCATACCCAACATAACGAACGATTAATATGGCGTTCCCAGCTGCGTTAATTCTAAAGTTACCATTTTCATCAGTCTGCGTGGAAATTGACCCCCCTTTAACAGAAACTGTAGCACCGCTCAGTCCTTTACCATCTTTATCTCGGACAGTACCAGATACTGATTGTTGAAGTTCATTATTAACAATATTCTTTGTATTTGCAGCGTTTACAGATATCGTATTCGCAATAATCTTGTAAGAATAGTTGTTTTCACTTAACACCTCTTGAAGAGCATCTTCAAGGCTTGCATTTTTTAAATTTAAACTAATGAGCTTCGCTCCTTTTGTCACATCATCACTGTAAAGAAAACGATGTTTTGTTTGCTTACCAATAGCTGATAATGCATCTTCAACCTTAACATTTTTAAGGTTAAGATTGACTTTTTGTGCAATACCTTCAGCTTGGACACCGGTAACAAAAGCAAACATTAAAAAAGTACTAATTTTCATAATACGTAAAGGTTTGCAAAATAACGAGTCTTGAGAATCCCAAGGTCGTTTTTTGCCAAATGGTAAGTTATTCATACATTTACATTTGGTTAAGAGTTAATTTATTAGGTTAGCTTCTTGAATAAGAATGGATACAGGGATGCTGCAACATCTCTGTATTTTTTTAATTCATCATTGTGTCTAGTATTTGTGCTTCATATTTTATTATTTGTTTTCGATTATTAATTGATTATCTGATATTTTAAATTTTAAATCACTCACATACTCCAACATTTCAAGCACCTGAGAAAGAGGTACGTTGCGATCAATTGAACCCGTAATGATCTTATTGCGTTTAACATTTTTGTCAAATTTTATCTCCAAATCATACCAATTAGACAATTGATTTACAATGGATTGAATATTATCCTTTTTAAAATAAAACTCATTGTTATGCCAAGCCAAATCCTTTTCTAAATTTGCGATCCCTTTATTTAACATCCCTTCTGCAGATTCTGAAAACTCCCCAGGTTGTAGTAGAATAGAACGATCATCCACAGATACCTCTACTTTTCCCTCTTCCAATGTTGTTCTTACTTTGTTATCATAAACATTTACATTAAAGTGGGTACCTAAGACTTTAATATCTGTTTTATTTGCGTGAACAATAAATGGACGAGTAGGATCTTTAGCAACTTCGAAATAAGCTTCTCCATCCAATTGAACCCGACGTTCTCCTTGTGTAAAAAATTCAGGAAACTTTAATTTTGACATCGCATTTACCCACACTTTAGTCCCGTCTGATAATTCGATTTTATAATATCCCCCTTTAGGAACAATTAGGGTATTATACTTGGGCTCACTTCCCTCATTAATTCCCTTTACATATTTTAATTCATCATCTGCGAGTTTAATATTACTGCTAATGTTCTCACGATTGATCGAGCTTAAATCAAAACTTTCACCATCATCCAGTACTAACACAGCATTAGTAGAAGCTGGTTTAATATCGTTTTTATGTTTAGATGATTGAATAGCTATAAATTTTGTGTTCTTTAGAGATTTTTTTTGATAAGAATTGAAAAAATAGAAACACAAAACTAAACAAGAAGCAACTAATGGAATCCAAATTTTAAAGTTAAAACCACTATTTACCTTTTTAACATGCCCTTGTTTTTTTTCTAAATTAGTCCAAGCTTGATTTGTATCAATATGATTCAACATATCCAAATCGTTTTTTATCGTTTGGGATTGTTTAAAACTATCGTACAGTTTTTTATTTTCATGATTCAAGTTTTTCCAATCTTCGAGCACGGCACTTTCTTCTTTAGTTAATTCCTCAACTAATGATTTTTTAATAATTTCGGCTATGATAAATGCTTTACTCTCCATAAGATAATATAAAGAAACGTTAACGAGTTAAATGGGTGACAAGAAATGATTTTTTTTATAAATTATTTATTATAAAACAGTTTCTCTGTTTAAAATCACCTTTAAAAATAATTGAATTGAAAAAAATTTTGCATACAAGTATAAAATATGCCATTCTTAATTTATTCATACTTGCTTAAGCTGATATAGGCTTTAAAATGAAAGTTCTATTAACTTTCATTTTAAAGAATGCTTATCTATATTGTGCAGATGATTATTTATTGAAGTAGGGAATAAAACAATAAAAAAAAAGGTAAAAATTCAGGGTGAAGTTTACTTTTAACTATTTTTAATCCGCGTTGTTTTTGAGTCTTAACCGTATTTACACTAATATTTAATTCTTTAGCAATTTCCTGATTACTTAATCCTTCAAAATAACCCATTTTAAAAATAACTTGACAACCAATAGGTAATGAATTTACAATGTTATGAACTTCTGCCAAAACTTCGGAATGAATGATGTTCAGCTCAAAAGAATCAACACTTTGTTCACTAAAAGGAGTTGCGGACCAATATTTTTCTTCTACTTTCTCCTTTCTTTTCACATTTAAAAATGCATATTTAATAGAAGTATATAAAAATTGTTTAATGGCAATTTCATGAGAAGAAATATGTTCTTTATTTTTAAAATAGGCAATAAAAGCATCCTGAGCTAAATCCTCTGCTTCAACGATGTCTCCACAGAGTTTCCAAGCAAAATGACATAAGCTTTTATAGTGTTGCTCAAACAACAGTTTATTAAAATCACTCTCCATAAACACTTTAATCAGCGATGAATAATATTAGTTAGCAGTTTGTTGAAATAACAAACAATATTAGATGAACTAAGATAATGTTAAATTTTGTTAAATACTATAATCTTATTTAAATAAACTAAAACATCTTATTTATACAATCCTTCAAATTTTATAAAAATCGTTTCCATTTTTATATCATTTATAGCGCTATGCAGTTTATCATCAGTAATTCTCTTCGTGTATCAAGCTTTCATCATTTCCCAATATGATACTTGATTTTGCCTTATAGGTAATCCAACATTCCATCTGGATTCTCCCTAATGGGAAAATGAAAGAAAAGAATGTCAATTACATACTTTTCCCTGTCAAAATGAATAATCGATATACCAAAAGCCGTCAATTTTATGTATATTGTAAACTTTCACTATTTAAAAACAGAGACTAAATGCTATTTACTGTTCTGCTAGGACTAATAACATCGAGCCTTATTGTTCCGTTTGGCAAATTCATTAAAACCAAACTTGGGATTACTCTCGCATTCATTCCTTTATTATTATTTCTCTACTACCTCCAGTATATTCCTTTAATTAATTTGGGGAAATCCTATACACAACATATTAGCTGGATCCCTTCTTTAGGAATCAATTTTGACTTTAGATTAGATGGCTTATCTCTCTTATTTTCTTTATTGATCACAGGAATAGGAACTTGTATCTTTTTTTATGCTAAATCGTATTTAAAGAATGATCCTTACATCGATCGTTTTTTCGGGTACTTATGTATGTTTATGTCTGCTATGCTTGGGCTCGTCTTATCAGACAATATTTTTCTATTGTTCACTTTTTGGGAATTGACAAGCATCAGTTCATTTTTCTTGATTGGGTTTAGCAACGAAAATAGCGCTTCTAGAAAAAGTGCTTTACTCGCATTAAGTGTGACTGGATTAGGCGGTTTTTTTCTACTTGCGGGATTGGTTCTTCTCGGAAATATTGCAGGAACTTATTCTATTTCACAACTTGTAGATAAAGCACAATTTATCCAAGGGCATCAATTGTTTCCTTTCATATTGGGACTTGTTCTCCTTGGAGCAATGACTAAATCGGCACAATTCCCCTTTCATTTTTGGCTCCCAGGGGCGATGAAAGCACCAACACCAGTCTCTGCTTACCTACATTCTGCCACAATGGTAAAAGCTGGAGTTTACCTGCTTGCGAGATTTTTTCCAATCTTAGGAGGTGACCCCTACTGGACATATAGCTTAATGATCATTGGAGGTGTTACCATGTTATATGGCGCCTTTCATTCTCTTTTCAGAACAGATATGAAAGGCGTTCTTGCTTATTCTACCATTTCCGCTTTAGGAATTTTAGTCTTTTTATTAGGTTTAGGAACTCCGCAAGCTATTACTGCAGCAACGGTATTCATTGTTGTTCACGCCTTATACAAGGCAACATTATTTTTAATTACAGGCATTATTGATCATGAAACTCATACGAGGGATTTATCTGTTTTACACGGTTTAAGAAAGGTGTTATTACCTGTCGCAATTGCTGGTTTTTTAGCGGCTCTGTCAAGTGCTGGTCTCCCACTAACCTTTGGATTTATTGGAAAGGATTTAATATACGAAGCAACACTACATAGTGAACAACATTTGACCTTGTATCTTACAGCTGCAGTAGTCTTAACAAATATTCTCTTAGTGTCAGCTGGTTTCATGGCCGGTATTAAGCCATTTATAGGTGTACTTCCCGAAAAGTTTGAAAAAATACACCTCCCAGCAAAATCACTATGGATCCCCCCTTTTTTACTGGCTTTCTTAGGACTAGTTTTCGGTTGTTTCCCTGACATTATTGGCAATTGGATTGCACAACCAACGGTGAATAGTATCATGAAGGTCACTAGCGATTTTCATCTTAAAATTTGGCATGGATTCAATACAGTTCTTTTATTAAGTGTACTGACACTCGTTGTAGGCACATTTATTTTTTTCTTGAATAAACCAAGTGAACGAAAACTAAAATGGATTGAGAAATTAAATTATATTGCTCCAAAATCCATTTTTCAAGGCGTCTATAACACGATCTATAACTTCTCGACACGCTATTCCAATTACTTCCATAATGGATACCTAAGATCATATCTATTAAAAATAATCTTATTCGCAGAAGTTCTCCTTGCTTATCAACTCTATCTCGGTGGACCCCTTCATATTGATTGGGAACTATTATCATCAATAAGCATATATGAAGCGATTACTATACTTATTTTAATTGGAGCAGTTATACTAACCCTCAGCACTTCTTCTCGATTAACGGCTGTTGTTTCAACGAGCATTATTGGATATGGAATTTGTTTAATTTTTGTTTTCTATAGCGCTCCTGATTTAGCAATGACCCAGTTTACCATTGATACATTAACGGTTGTACTCTTTGTACTTGTGCTTTTTAGATTACCACCATTCCTCAATCTTGCCAATAAAAAAGTATTAATACGAGATGCTGTTGTCGCAATTGTATTTGGAATTATTTTAGCAATGGTTGCGCTTAGGGTATTGCATGTGCCAACGAATATTGCAGTTAGTGAATTCTATGGTAAAAATTCTTACTTATTGGCAAAAGGTAGAAATGTTGTTAATGTCATTCTTGTTGACTTTAGAGGATTTGATACTATGTTTGAGATTATCGTGCTTACAATTGCAGCACTAGGTGTTTATAGCCTATTAAAATTGCGTTTAAAATCATCCGAAAAAGAATAATATGAAAAGTACAATTTTACAAACAGCTTCGAAGTACTTACTTCCTATACTACTTTTATTTTCCTTCTTTTTACTCTTACGGGGACATTATTATCCTGGAGGAGGATTTGTTGGTGGTTTAGTTGCTTCTATTGCTTTTGTTTTGCACAGTTTTGCCCACGGCACAACCGAAACCATGAAAATATTAAGATATAAA
The DNA here is from genome assembly GCF_021442025.1 of Sphingobacterium sp. SRCM116780. Classification (NCBI taxonomy): domain Bacteria; kingdom Pseudomonadati; phylum Bacteroidota; class Sphingobacteriia; order Sphingobacteriales; family Sphingobacteriaceae; genus Sphingobacterium; species Sphingobacterium sp. SRCM116780. The sequence continues at coordinate 40,636 of NZ_CP090446.1, read as the reverse complement.
CCTTTGTCCTTATTACCAATTGGATTAGGAATATCTGCTTTTAGCATGTTTTTGCCAGCTATTTTTGGTTTTCCTGTTATGACCGGTTTATGGCTGGAACAGCCAATTCCAGTTATCGGTATGATTGGTACAGCACTACTTTTTGATTTAGGCATTTACCTCGTGGTTATTGGTGTTGTATTAACAATTTTGTTCAGCATTTCATTAAGTTCGGATTAAACCTATGGAATTACTACTCATATTACTCATAGGCATATTATATGCTACAGGAATCTACCTCATATTAAGAAGGAGCATGGTTAAATTACTCCTGGGTATCATGTTATTAGGGAACGGAACAAATATTCTGATTTTCCTATTGGGGAATATTACTAAAGGAAAACCCCCAATCATCAAAGATGGATTAAAAGTGTTTCAAGATATATACGCAGATCCTATCCCTCAAGCCTTGATTTTAACGGCTATTGTTATCAGTTTTGGTTTAACCTCCTTTGCTATTGTATTATTAAAGCGTGTCTATGCATTGATTAACACGGATGATTTAGATAACTTAAACACCCCTGAAGACGAAGATATATGATCGACAATCAAATTATAGCAACAATAATTGTCCATTTATTTATAGCAATCATACAGCTTGGTTTTTGGAGAAAGACATTTGTACAAAGATTCTTAAGTATTGGGGGAAGTTTTATTGCGCTCATTTTTGCTATCAAACTGTTCTCAAAAGTATATTATGGAGGTATTTTGACTATGAATGCTGCAAATTGGGAAGCTCCATTTGGAATTGTATTTGTTGCTGATCTATTTAGTTCAACCTTAGTTTTATTAACTGCAATTTCGGGATTAGCAGTCTCTATTTTCTCAGCGACTGGTATCGGGCGACAGCGCATGTTATATGGTTATTTTCCTATATTCCACTTTTTATTAATGGGCTTGAATGGTGCATTTTTAACGGGAGATATTTTCAATCTATATGTATTTTTTGAAGTTATCATTATTTCTTCATTTGTATTAATGACGTTAGGGGGAAGAAAAGCTCAATTAGAAGGGGCGGTAAAATATATGGCGATGAATATACTTGCCTCTACTTTCTTCTTGACAGGGATCGGTATTCTTTACGGAATTTCTGGGTCCTTAAATATGGCGGATTTAGCCTTGATCGTTCCAAAAATTCAAAACCGTGCTATCGTAGATATTACTGCCACATTCTTTTTAATTGGTTTTGGTATTAAGTCGGCTATTTTCCCTCTTTATTTTTGGTTACCATCATCCTATCATACCCCACCATCAGCTGTAGCTGCAACATTTGGTGGATTATTAACTAAAGTAGGTATCTATGCTCTTTTTCGTGTATTCACCCTCATTTTTATACCGAATGAGTTTATTCGCAATTTATTGATCATTTTGGCTATTTTAACGATCTTAACTGGTGCATTTGGGATGTTAATTAAAACAAATGTCAGGCGTCTTTTTTCCTATCTGATCGTCTGTCATATTGGTTTTATGATCGGTGGATTGGGGATGTATAGCAAACTAGCTATTTTAGGGGCTGTATTTTATTTAATTCATGACATTCTGGTAAAAACTAATCTTTTCTTAATTGCAGGATTGATCAGACAAATGAGAGGTTCAATGGATATGAAAAAACTTGGAGGACTCTATGCAGAATATCCTAAAGTCTCTTTACTCATCGCCTTAGTGATCTTTTCTCTAGCTGGTATCCCTCCTTTATCTGGTTTTTGGCCAAAAATATATTTATTACAGGATGCTTTTAAAACAGCGCATTACTTTTATGCGGCAGCCTTAATTTTTGGAAGCTTTATGACTTTATTTGTCATAGCAAAATTCTGGTCTGAAGTCTTCTGGAAAAAGGCTCAGGACACACATCTTATTGAAGATAAGTTTAAAGATCTTATCGGTATTCGAAAGATAGCATTAATTTTACCCATCTGTATACTGGCAGCATGCTCTATATTTATTGGCCTAAATGCTGAAAGTATTATTCAGGTGGCAGATCGTATATCTTCCGAAATGTTAAACACAACACCTTATATACAAGCTGTATTAGGTAAATAAAAATCATATGATTAAACAGTTTTTAATGAACCTGCTTCTTTCTTTTATTTGGGTAGCGCTAACAGGTTCGATGTATTATACAAATTTTCTTTTTGGTTTTTTATTAGGTTTCTTTACGCTATGGATTATGAATCGTAATGAAGCTGATCAACGCTACTATTACCGTGTTCCAAAAACAATTAGCTTTATCTTCTTCTTTCTGTATGAAATGATTATCGCGAATCTTCAAGTGGCCTACGACGTTATCACTCCCAAATATTTTTTCAAACCTGGTATCGTTCAGTATCCCATGGATGCACAATCTGATTTTGAAATTAATTTGTTATCTACCATTATTTCATTAACACCAGGTACATTGATTTTAGATATCAGTGAAGATAAAAAAACCTTATATATCCATGTTATGTATCTACATGACAAACAAAAATTCATGACGCAATTAAAAAATCGCGTAGAACGTAAACTATTAGAGATTTTGAGATGAATTTAACCAATTATTTAAATTATGTGATTCTACCTATATTACTTCTTTCAACAGTAATCACTTTTATACGACTTTTCAAGGGGCCACATGTAGCCGATCGTGTCATTGCGCTCGATTTAATCATTACCACAGGAATTGGTATTATTACAGTATATAGCATTACAACTGCTCAAGAAATATTTCTTGATGTAGCGATGATTCTCGCTCTGATTGCTTTTTTAGGAACCATCGCATTTGCCTTTTATCTAGAAAAACAAGATCACCATGACTGATATAATTATTGCCATACTAAGTACTATTGGAGCTTTAGCCATTCTGTTTGCTTCCATTGGAATTTTAAGAATGCCCGATTTTTATTTAAGATTATCTGTAACTGTAAAAGCCGCTACATTAGGCGTTGGTTTATTATTACTTTGTGCTGCCATCGTATTTCCGGATGTCTCCGTAACCACTAAAACAATCGCTATTGCATTTTTTCTAGTACTCACAGCTCCTATAGCCGCTCATATGATTGGAAGAGTGGCCTATATAACAGGTATTAAAGTGTGGAAAGGAACAACTACAGATGAATTAAAAGGTAGATATGATGAAGAATCGCATAAGCTTAAAAGTCATTTAGAAGACCCTTCATCTGACAATGATCTATCTAAAAAATAATACAAACTGGTGATGGGATACTAACGGTCTTTCCAGAATCTGTTAGAAGACCTGTTTTTTCATCACGGTTAAAGACAACAATCTCGTTAGTAGTCTGATTAGCAACTAGCAAAAATTTCCCATCAGGGCTTATATTAAAATTACGAGGTCCCTTCCCTTTTGTACTTTGATTTGCTACTTTAATTAATTTGCCATCTCTCCCTACAGCGAATATACCAATCGTATTGGCGTCCCCTCGATTCGTTGCATAAAGAAATTTTCCATCTGGAGATACCTTAATATCTGCAGCGCCATTTTGACCGGAAAAACCATCTGGGTTAATATTAATAGATTGGTAGAATAGCCAATCTGATCCTTCACGCTCATATACGGCAATATCTGCTGTCATTTCGAGAACGACATACATATATTTCCCCTTTTTGTCAAAAACGATATGTCTTGGCCCACCACCTGCAGAAGAAAATACTTCTTCCGGATCTTGACCCAATTTAATAGTTGATTTTTTAGGATTAATCAGTCTATAAATAGAGATTTGATCCAAACCCAAATCCTGAACGAAAAGTTCATCTCCTTTTTTAGAAAAAAAAGCAGAATGAACATGTGGACCAGCTTGTCTCACTTTATCAATTCCTGCTCCCTCATGTTGAACAAAGTCTTTTATATCCCCAATCACGCCATTAGATTCTAATCCATAAAGAAGAAATGATCCCCCAGAATAGTTAGACACTGCAATCAAATTGTTATTTGGGCTCACTGAAACATGACAAGGGTTAGCACCTTTAGTAGAAACTGTATTTAATAATGTAAATTTTTCTTGAGAGAAAGAATAGGCGGCTAAACTTCCTTGTTCTTGTTCGCTCACCGCATAAAGAATATTATCTTTTCGAGCTAGAAAGGATGGATTAACCATCGATATTGTTGAGATCAGCTCTATTTCACCAGTTTTGGTATTGAAATCAAAAGCATAAATACCTTTACTTTGTGTATTCGAAGTATACGTCCCCACAAACATCGAAATTTTCTGTGACCAACAAAAAAAAGGAAAACAGGTCAAAATAAATAATATAATTTTTTTCATGATTTCTAAATAAAATGTAGTGTTAAAATTGGTTAAAACTACTTTTAGTACTTCGTAAATGCTTATTTTAGCTGTTCCATAGGCGTTCAATTTTTTTTTATGATAATTGAACAATGAATAGGTATAAACCCTTGGAAATATTATTGAAATAAAATTAAGAATAATTAATATATTCTAATAATTTTGTGCAAGGTTTCAAGAGTTTTATTTTAGAAAAGAAATTAATTACACTCCACGAATGAAGAAATATATATATACGTTGCTATTATTGATATTTGTGACGGCACAAACAGTATTTGCTCAAAAACAAATAATAGATCGAGTAGTTGCAACAGTAGGGTCGGGTATTATTTTACAGTCAGATGTCGACATGCAATATGCCCAATACCTATCGGATGGAAGGAAACCTAACGATAATATCAAATGCGAAATGTTGCAACAACTGTTAACCCAAAAATTACTTTCACAGCAAGCTGTAATCGATTCTATTGAAGTTGGGGAAACTGAAGTCGATGACAATTTAAATAGTCGACTACGTTATATGTCTCAACAAGCAGGAGGTCAAGAACGCTTGGAGAAATTCTTAAACAGATCCTTACTTCAATATAAAGAAGATATGCGACCTAGTGTTGCTGAATTATTGAAAGCAAATAAAATGCGTCAAAACATTGTACAAAAAATTGACGTTACTCCTATAGAAGTAAAGCGTTATTTTGAAGCTTTAAATACAGATAGTCTTCCTTATTTTAACACAGAAGTAGAAATTGGTGAGATTGTTATGTTTCCAAAATTAACAACCGAAGAAAAAGCTGAGTTTAAAGCCAAAGCAGAAGGTTTGCGAAAACAAGTAATGGATGGTTCTGAGTTTGGAACTGTCGCGCGGTTATATTCAGAAGATGGATCTGCATCTGCAGGGGGAGATTTAGGATTTAATACGCGTGAGAATTGGGTTAAGGAATTTGCAGCAATGGCTTTTAAACTGAAAACTGGAGATATTTCTCCTGTTTTTGAAACCAAATATGGGTTTCACTTTCTTCAGGTATTAGAAAGACGTGGTGAAGAAGTGCATGTAAGACATATCTTAATTAAGATAAAACCTACACCAGCCAGTCTTGAGCGTACACAGGCAAAAATGGACAGTATTTATAATCTCGTATCAACAGGAAAATTAGATTTTTACCATGCCGCAACTACGAATTCAGACAGTGAAGAAACTAAATTTAATGGGGGGATGGTTTTAAATCAAGAAGGAGAAACTCGTACGACATTAATTCCTGTTGACAAATTAGAGGCTTCCGTATTTCAGGCAATTGACCCCTTGAAACCTGGAGAATATTCTAAACCAGCACAATTTACTGATCGTACAGGTGAAACAGGCATACGATTTAATTACTTAAAGTCTCGAGTAGCTCCTCACAAAGCGAATTTAGATGAAGATTTTGCAAAAATAAAAGAAGCTGCACGACAAGATAAAGTCAATCGTAAGCTGAATACTTGGTTTGAGTCAAAAAGATTAAACACCTACATCAACATCGCAGAAGATTTTCAAAATTGCGATGAGCTGAAAGTATGGATTACTAAAAAATAGAAATACACGAAAATAAGATAAAAAAATAAAGGGTTTCAATTACAATTGAAACCCTTTATTTTTTTATCAATAATGCTACATTATCTTTCAAACATCATTTCCACCAATACATTCCAATTTGCCTTTGAAACATCATCTTTTGCAAGCTCACTCAATTTCCAGATGCGGATATAATTATATTTTACGACTTTATCTTTCAAATTAACTGTTGCTGTACCAAAAGAATAGGCATATTCACCACTATAAGCTCTTCCCACTTTTTCTGGTGTTGTGACGATATTAATTCGGGATTTCTTAAGATAAGCCAAAATATTTTTTTTACCTGCTATTGGTTGAATCCATGGAAAAAGAAGTTTAGCATCTTCATGCAAAAACTCTTTATAGCCCGTTTGGTTATCTGCTTTAAGAACAGTAGACAAAAGTTTATCTGTTTCAAAAACAATTTCTTTCCGTTGATCTAATCGTACCTGAGAACGATGTTTTAAATACCAAGCTTCACTGGGTTCGTAAAACTCTAAATCTGAAGCTTCAACCTTAGCTAAGCTTTCTACTTCAGCACGAATATCGACCAACCATTTTCCCTTTTTATTTCTCTTCCATACAGTCAAATATTGACCAAAACGCTTTCTGGCTCCTATTTTCTGGAATTCCATAGGCCCTGTTGTCACCCCAAAATCTTGGCTTTTTGAAACCATAGCTAATGTAGGTTCCCAAGTCAGCACATCAGGTATATTGGGTCTATTATTTAAGTAATTAAGCGCATTAACTTCAGAAGGGACAAAAAAATTCGATTCTTTATCGACAATTGATAAAAATGCTTGATGTGGTGTCGTTGTTTTAGAAATCAGTGCAGCATCTTTATCTGCATTGATTAAACTGCCAACTTTATCGGGTATTTGTCCATAAACCTGTGCAGAAATTGCACTCATGACGATTATTGCCGACAATCTATTCCATATATTCATGTAATGTCTTTTATTTGGACACTCTCTATCAAATCTTATTCCAAAGCGTCCCATCTTTGCTATCTTTCAATTGGATGCCAACAGCATTCAACTCTTCTCGAATACGATCGGACGTAGCAAAATCTTTATTTTGCTTAGCGCCATCACGTAATTTGATGACAATTTTCATAATCTCATCCAAGTTATCATTGCTCGAAATTTGATCATCTTGTAATCCAAGAATATCGAAAACAAAGTGTTGTAAAAATATTTTTAAATCCGCTAATGCTTGTTCACTTATAGTAGCTTTTCCATCGTAAATAGAATTGATTAAACGAACGATTTCAAATAATTCGGCTATTAAAATTGGACTATTGAAATCATCATCCATGGCAGCATAACATCGAGTACGAATATCTTCTATATCAACCGACGACTTACCTTTCGACGCTTTTAATTTATCCAATAAGCTAATTGCAGTCATTAACCGTTTGAATCCTTTATCCGCAGCATCCAATGCTTCATTTGAAAAATCCAATGTACTTCTATAATGTGCTTGTAACATAAAGAAACGTACCGCCATCGGTGAATATCCACGTTCTAATAAAGGATGGTCTCCTGTAAACAACTGATGCGGTAAGAATCCATTTCCAGACGATTTAGACATACGAGCACCATTTACGGTCAACATGTTCGTATGCATCCAATATTTCGCTGGAGCAGTATGATTACAAGCTTCTGACTGAGCAATTTCATTGGTATGGTGCGTTGCTGCTAAATCCATCCCTCCTCCATGAATATCAAACTGATCTCCTAAATATTTACGGCTCATTGCTGAACATTCAATATGCCAACCAGGAAAACCAACACTCCAAGGTGATGGCCATTGCATGATATGTTCAGGTTTTGCTTTAATCCAAAGCGCAAAATCTAACCGACCATGTTTTTCATCTTGTCCCCCTAGCTCACGTGTATTATTCAACATGTCCTCCAACTTACGATTCGTTAAAATAGTATAATCGTAATCTTTCACATATTTTTCCACATCAAAATATACAGTTCCATTAACTTCATAAGCATAACCATTCGCAATGATTTTTTGAACCATCTCGATCTGTTCAGAAATATGACCTGTTGCGGTTGGCTCTATACTTGGAGGTAATGTATTGAATAAACGTAAGACATCATGAAAACCAATCGTATATTTCTGAACGATTTCCATGGGTTCCAATTGTTCCAATTTTGCCTTTTTTGCAAATTTATCATCTCCTTCGTCATTATCACCTTCTAAGTGACCTGCATCTGTAATATTACGCACATAACGGACTTTAAAACCTAAATGCTTTAAATAACGAAAGATCAAATCAAAAGAAACAAAGGTTCTACAGTTTCCAAGATGCACATCACTGTATACCGTAGGCCCACAAACATACATCCCTACTAAAGAGGGATGTAATGGTTGAAATTTTTCTTTCTTACGAGTAAGGGTATTATATAAATAAAGATTGTTTTCCATATCTAGAAAATATCACTTTCTATTTTTGTCTAAAATATATTTGCACAGGAACACCTTCAAAATCGAAGTGTTCACGTAGTTTATTTTCAATATAACGTTTGTATGGATCTTTCACATACTGAGGAAGGTTACAGAAAAACGCAAACATGGGTGTACGACCAGGTAATTGCGTGACATATTTTACTTTGATATATTTTCCTTTTAATGCGGGTGGAGGATAATTTTCAATCACCTGTAACATCACTTCATTTAATTTTGAAGTTGGTATTTTTTTCGTTTTATTCTCATAAACTTTTGCTGCCACCTCTAATGTTTTGAAAATACGTTGTTTTTCCGTTACCGAAGTAAAGACAATAGGTATATCTGTGAAAGGTGCTATTTTCTCTTTGATACGCGCTTCAAACTCTTTCATGGTTTTGTTGTCTTTTTCAATGGTATCCCATTTGTTGACAACAATCACAATCCCTTTTCTATTTTTTTCAGCTAAATGGAAGATATTAATATCTTGTGCTTCGATTCCATCATTGGCATCTAACATTAAAAGGACCACATCCGAATCTTCTAATGCTTTGATCGTACGCATTACGGAGTAGAACTCAATATCTTCATTTACTTTAGATTTGCGTCTCAATCCTGCTGTATCAATCAATAAGAACTCATGTCCAAATTGATTATAATGAATACGAATCGAATCACGTGTTGTACCTGCTATCGGTGTTACAATATTACGATCTACACCCAATAATGCATTTGTTAAAGATGATTTACCAACATTCGGACGACCTACGATCGTATATTTTGGTAATGTGGTATCATCTTCTACTTCTTCTTCAAAATTTGAGACTACAGCATCTAATAGCTCCCCTGTTCCAGAGCCAGTAGCTGAAGATACGTTATAAATTTCACCCAATCCAAAAGCATAAAATTCTGCAGAATCATGGTGTAATTTAGCATGGTCAACTTTATTTGCGGCAACATATACCGGTTTAGAACTTCTTCTTAAAAGATCTGCGATTTCATCATCCAAATCAGTAATTCCTGTTGTTACATCCACCATAAATACGATAACAGATGCTTCTTCTATGGCAATATGAACTTGGTCACGAATTGCTTCTTCAAAGATATCATCCGAACCATGGACGAATCCCCCAGTATCAATTACTGTAAATTTCTTTCCTATCCATTCTGCCGTTTCATAGTGACGGTCACGTGTCACTCCACTAAAGTCATCAACAATAGCTTTTCTACTCTCCGTCAGACGATTAAAAAGCGTGGATTTCCCAACATTTGGACGACCTACAATTGCAACAATATTTGCCATATTTTTACTCTATATATTATGCTCGTTACCTCACGGCAACTTATTTAAATACAATTTTACTCAGTGGGCAAAGTTACGCATTATACCTGGTATTTTTGGAAACCAATCTAATCTTATCGTAAACAAATAAGATTTGTTAACTGATCATTATAAACGAGCTATTTCAACTCATAAGCATAGAGATCGAATAAAAATTTTAATCGATACCTGCTTGCGAATTTAATTTCACAAAAAAAGCTTTGCAAAATTGCAAAGCTTTTTTTACTCTTTATAGTCTTTGAACAGTGACCCTATTGAGTAGGATTCTGTGTTAATGTTCCTGGATACGAATTAATCGCACTCTGAGGAATAAAGTATACCACACGGAAATCTGTTGGTGCAATATTTTCAAACTGACTATGAGGTCCTGGATATTGACGTGTCAATGGTTCACCATTACGAAATACATCATAACTACGCTCTGCTTGATAAGCCAATTCGAGTTCACGCTCTTTATCAATTAATTTGCTTGCATTTGAAGCATTCAAAGCAGCATATCCACCATTCACAATTGAACGTGTTCTAATGGTATTTAAATCCGTTAAGGCTGCGCTATAATTACCAAGTTTAGCATTTGCTTCCGCGCGATTAAGATAAATTTCTCCTAATCTACTGATAACCGGAGAATGCAATTGTGAATTCTCTCCTTCTCGAGAACATTTTGTGATATAGAATTGAGGATATACACGGTTTAGTGTGATATAGTAATCTAATACACCATTATATGTTTTACCATCTTTATATTGAATTTTATACGTTCCTTGACTTGCATCAATTGGTGTTAGCGTATAGGTATCCGTTCCATCTTTACATGTAATCGTGTTTCCATTACGCGTAACTGTTGCTTGCACATAATTTAAAATGTCAGGACCATCTTGCTTGATAAAACGGAAAACTTCCGTATAATTTCCTGTTTTTTCGTCTTGAGAGTAGGTAGGTTCAATAAATGCTGCACGAGCATCCACAATAGAATAGCTATCTGGACGCCAATCATTACGACCAGTTTCATTTAGCAAATCTATATATTTTGCACTCGCATACATCTCACCCCAGCCCATACCACCAATATTGGAATACATACCGCCAATACCATAATAATGGTCATCTCCAGAAAATTCTGAGGCAACTCTTTTAATTGCAAAAATCGTTTCTGCATTGTTCTCTGGCGTAAACGTATTATACTTCATGAATTGATCCCTAGCAAGTAGTGAATACTGACCTGAATTAATTACTTTATCGGCGTATTCCACGGCAAGTTTTGCATATTCGGCATTAGGTGATTTGTAAGTACCACTCATATACAGATAAACACGAGATAACATGGCTTGCGCAGCTCCTTTTGAAGCATAGATATGTCCTTTATTAATAGTCAATAGAGACTCTGCTTTCTTTAAATCACTAATTGCTTGTTCGTACGTTTGTTTAACTGTTGAACGATCAGGTAAATTAAGATCATTAAAGACATCATCTGGAGTTCCATTTACAATAGGCACACCTAAATTTGTTTCTGGATTTTGATAATAAGGACGTCCATAAGCACGGCAGAGGTAGAAGTACATCATTCCTCTTATATAGTAACACTCACCTAACTGATTATCTTTATCAGTGCCTTGTCCTTCTTTAACCATTTTGATGACATTGGAAGCCTGTGCAATCGCCTTATATCCTGAGTCCCAGAAACTTGATAAACGTCCATTATTTGGTGTACGCGCATAGGAGATAAACTCATAAAATGCATCCGTAGAAGAACCTCGTATCATCATATTGTCGCCGGCATACTCACCCGCACGGTGCATCGGATCTGACCAAGCTTTCAATTGTGCGTACGTACCATTAATCATGGCATCTGGATTATTAACAATATTTTCCGAATCCAGAGATCCATAAGGTAAACGGTCAATATCGCATGATGTAACTGTAGCTGCTGCTAATAGTACAAATAGTATCTTTTTCATAAAATTTTCTTCCTGTTTTAACTAAAATGTCACATTAAGACCAAACATAAATTTCCGGGTTGCAGGATACACAGAAGGACCTGCTGAACCTAAAACAGCGCCTGAATCTTCATTAATTGAAATTTCTGGATCTACACCAGAATATTTCGTAATGGTGAACAAGTTCTCACCTGCGAAAAATACACGCACATTCTTAATATGATATTGATCTAACTTAAAATTATAGCCCAATGTCAATGAACGCATTCTAAAGAAATCACTATCTTCTAAATAGCGCGTTGAGGTTGAATTTCCTTTATCGTTATTATTATACTTCGCTATTGGATGCGTTGCAACATCACCTGGTTTTTCCCAACGAGTCCATCCATCCTGCAATTTCATTTGATTCCTATCCGTATAAGTACCATCCGAATCATATTCTTGACGGGAGTAATTATAAATTTTACCTCCTATTGAATAACCAAATACGGCACTTAAATCAAATTGTTTGTAAGTAACTCCTGTATTGATACCTCCAAAAAGATCAGGAGATGCTTTTCCTGCTTTTTTCAAAGTCGCTTCCGAATACTTAGATGTTGTTGTTTGAGTCTCGTTTCCTTCTGCATCTTTTCCTACTTTATACCACATTGGTGCTCCATTGTCTGGATTTACACCTGCCCATATTGGCATGTAATAAGTATCAACAGGATAACCTGGATCTAAAACCCGACTTGCAGATCCTGCGATGCCCAAACCATCTCCTATGATAATTGGTTTAACGATATAATTACCACTAGCATCTCTACTCTTATACAATTCTGTTAACTTATTCTTGTTATGACCTAAATTGATATCCAAGCTCCAAGTCAAATCATTTTTTCGAATGATATCACCTCCCAACGTAAGCTCCACCCCTCTATTTTGCATTTTACCTATGTTCTTCCAGATAGCAGTTACACCTGTCAATCCACTTATAGGCACGTTATATAAAATATTGTCTGTTTTTTTATTATAATAATCTACACTGAATCTAGCGCGGTTATTAAATAAAGCGGCATCTACTCCTACTCCACTAGTAAATGTACGCTCCCAAGTAAGATCCTTATTACCAATTTGACTAATTAGAGCCCCCGAATATTCATTGTAGCCTGATGTAGCGGATACAGAGTATAAACTATATTGTGGGTATAAAGAACTAGGGCGATTTCCAACAGAACCGTAAGATGCACGAAGTTTCAACGCATCAACCCAATCCGCTTTAAACCAACTTTCCCGATTGATATTCCATCCCCCACTTACAGAGAAGAAGTTACCATACTTCGCATTATCTCCAAAATTTGAAGCACCATCGCGACGGAAAGACACTTGTCCTAAATATTTTCCATCATAAGCATAATTTGCATTTGATAATATAGATTGTACAGCCCATTCACTGATCCCACCTTTCGTACGCTCGGGTTTGGCAACTACATCCAAAACTTCAAATCCAGGAATAAAGCCAGTTCCATATACATCTAATGTTTTTGTCCAATAATCATTAAATTCATATGCTGCTAGACCAGTTAAAGCGTGTTTACCCCAAGTTTTATTAAAACGCAAGATTTGATTGGTATAACGACGCGCATATTCCGAACGATAATCTGTTAAACGCCCTTGTACACTTTCTCCTCCATTTGAACGAGGATCTGTATAACCCGCTGCCGAAAAGGTATTATAACGATAATTATTTACAGATGAGAATGTTAACCAATTGGTGAATTTGATATCAAAATCCATACTTCCATTAAACTCATAGTTGGTATTCGCTGCATGATCCCATTGCAAATCGTAAAGATAATTCGTGCTAGCACTGTTTACCCAACCACTATAGCGATGAGGAACCAGATTACCATCTGTATCAAACGGACTATCCCAAGGAAAGTTCGAGTACATAGCAGTTGTTGAATACTGCTTATCTTCAACACCACGACGAGCTCCAACTATAGTTGGTTTAATTGTTAACCATTCAAATGGTTTATAAACTGTATTGAGACGGAAATTATAGCGATCAAAGTCATAGCCCTTTACAGCACCGACCTCATTATAATAGCCCAATGACATAAATGATTGCAATTTCTCAGTACCACCTTGAATCGAAAGGTTATGATTTTGAGTAAAACCATTTTTAGTTGCCAATTTCCACCAATCAAAATCACTATTTCTCAAGTCTTCGTTCCAACGAGGAAATTTAATACTACTGGCATTTGCAAAAGAAGCATAGTAATCATACAATTCTGCTCCATTCATCATTTCCAAATTACCATTGGTCAATTGGTTAAATCCCATCTTTGTAGAAAAATTTATGGCTGTTTTTTGTGCAGATGGATTTTTTGTTGTTACCACAACAACACCATTTGCTCCTTGGGAACCATATATAGCGGTTGATGCAGCATCTTTCAAGATCGTTAAAGATGCAATATCATCTGGATTTAAATCGCCAGCACTTGATCCAACAATAACGCCATCGATTACCCATAATGGACTAGTTGTGCCACTTAAAGTTGCCTGTCCACGTATGACAACACCCCCTCTTGCACCTGGCCTCCCTGTACCAGGAGCAACATATACTCCTGCAGCTTTTCCATTTAGCATATTTTCCACTGAAGGTGACGTCACATCTCTTAGTTTGTCTCCTTTCACCGTTTGCAAAGCACCTGTTAAACTTTCTTTTTTCTGCTGTGTTCCATAACCTACAATAACCACTTCTTCAAGCGACTCATTAGATTCTTCAAGTGTCACATTCAAAGTTGCACTTTGCACAAGCTTCTCAACTTTATTAAAGCCAATAGCAGAAAAAACCAGGGTTTGTCCTGTTTTAACATTCAAAGAATAATAACCATTTTTATCTGTTGAGGTTGCAATTGTTGAATTTTCTTTCACATAAATGGTTACACCACTTAATGGACCAGAACTGGAGCTGACAGAGCCAGATACACTCTGTTGAAAATTATTATTTGTTAAGCTAATTAAATCACCAGAATGATTTGCTTGCGCCATATTTGGAGCTACAAGTGCCAACATTAATGCTGACGTTACGGGATAAAAATTAGCTACAAAAAAAGGTTTTGTAACTTTGTTTTTCATGTACTTAATATTAAGATAATCAGTAGATTAGTAAATTATCACAATTTATATTGTGCAAATTACTTTAAAGATTTCTTAATTTAAATTTAATATGAAACGAAATCGGTTGCGTAATTTTACGCAATCGGTTGTTTAGCTTATTAAAAATATTATTGATCACAAAGGAAAGGAGTATGCATAATTTATACCAGATCTTTTAGGTCCGTCTGATTGATATAGCATATAAAAAACAAGTCTTCTGGAAGAAGAAACACAAAAATAAAAGCAATTAAAATAGCTTTGTCTTAAAAAAAAAGAAAACCCTCAGTTTTTGACTAAAGGTTCCTTATAGTAGCGGGAATCAGACTCGAACTGATGACCTTCGGGTTATGAGCCCGACGAGCTACCAACTGCTCCATCCCGCAATGTATTTTTAATGTCTTAGAAGTCCGTGTCTTTCAACGGACTCTTTTAGTAGCGGGAATCAGACTCGAACTGATGACCTTCGGGTTATGAGCCCGACGAGCTACCAACTGCTCCATCCCGCAATGTGTTTTTAATGTCTTAGCGTCCATGTCTTTCAACGGACGCTTTTTAGTAGCGGGAATCAGACTCGAACTGATGACCTTCGGGTTATGAGCCCGACGAGCTACCAACTGCTCCATCCCGCAATGTATTTTTAATGTCTTAGCGTCCATGTCTTTCAATGGACTCTTTTAGTAGCGGGAATCAGACTCGAACTGATGACCTTCGGGTTATGAGCCCGACGAGCTACCAACTGCTCCATCCCGCAATATATTTTTGATCAATCAGGCTTTTTAACAAAGAAAAGCAAGATATCTTTACCTCCGAATTGGAGCACAAAGATATATTTTGTTTCTTTGTAATCCTAATTAAATTTTAAAAAATGTCGCATAAAGCAGGATTCGTAAGTATCATTGGAAAACCTAATGCAGGTAAGTCTACACTAATGAACGCTTTAGTGGGTGAAAAGATGTCAATCATCACTCCTAAAGCCCAAACAACCAGACACCGCATTATCGGAATCGTCAATGATGAAGAGCATCAGATTGTCTTTTCAGACACTCCGGGCATCATCAAGCCGAACTATTCTCTTCAAGAATCAATGATGAATTTTGTCCAAGGATCACTCATTGATGCGGACATTATTTTATTTGTTACAGATATCAATGAAAAATATGATGAAAATGATGTGATCGAAAAATTAAAGAAAACAGATTCACCAGTCGCTGTTTTAATTAACAAAATTGATAAATCAATAGAAGAAGAAGTGATGGCCAAGGTCGCTTTCTGGAAAGAAACACTTAATCCTGAAGTTATTTTTGCCATATCAGCACTACTTAATCATAATGTTACAGGCGTTATGGAGTATATAAAAGAAAAACTACCTGTCCATGCTCCTTATTATGAGAAAGATGAATTGACTGACAAATCCATGCGATTCTTTGTTTCGGAAATGATTCGTGAAAAAATATTCAAGCTTTATGATAAAGAAATTCCTTATAGTACGGAAGTTATTGTTACCTCATATAAAGAAGAACCTAAAATCACTAGAATTGCTGCAGAGATAATCGTTGAACGGGACTCTCAAAAGAATATTATCATTGGTAAAGCAGGCTCCATGATTAAGAAAGTTGGCACTTATGCGCGTCAGGATATAGAAGAGTTCATCGGTAAAAAAGTATTCCTAGAGGTTTTTGTAAAAGTAATTCCAGATTGGAGAAGTAAAAAGAATTACTTAAAACGATTTGGCTACGACGATTAATACTATCAAAATAAATAAAAGAGCCTCAACAATCGAAGAAGATTTTTGAGGCTCTTTTATCTTATGCCCCAGAACGATTGAAATGGGTTAAAAGTGCTTGAAGTTGTTTCAAATTTAATATACTTTTCAACTCTTCTTCTGATGCTTCTTTTACTTTTTTAACGGACTTAAAAGTCGTTAACAATCTTTCAACAGTCGTTTTTCCTATACCTGGAATCTCTTCTAATTCGGAAACAAAAGTTTTACGACTACGCTGATTACGATGGAAAGTTATCCCGAATCGGTGAGCTTCATCACGTAAATGTTGAATGATCTTGAGCGTTTCTGATTTTTTATCTAAATAAAGTGGATATTGATCGCCCGGATAGTACAACTCTTCTAACCGTTTTGCGATACCAATGACGGTTACTTGCTTCTCGATACCGAGTAGCCTTAAACTTTTCAATGCAGCACCCAATTGACCTTTACCCCCATCAATAATAATCAATTGAGGCAAACCTGTTCCTTCTTCTAAAACGCGCTTATACCGCCTATAAACAGCCTCTTCCATCGTTGCAAAATCATTGGGTCCCACAACTGTTTTCACATTAAAATGTCGATAATCTTTTTTTGAAGGTTTTGCATCCTTAAATACGACAATAGCCGAGACAGGATAACTACCTTGTATATTGGAATTATCAAAACACTCAATATGTTGTGGTAATACATTTAGTCGTAAATCCTTCTTCATCTGTGTCAGGATACGCTCAACACGTAAGTCAGGGTTCAACTTTTCATATTGCAATAAACGTTCCTTCTTAAAGAATGCCACATTCTTTAACGATAGATCTAATAATTTGCGTTTCTCACCTAGCTTAGGTATGGTAAATTTAATTTGCTCATTCTCCTGAATACCCAATTCAAAAGGAACAATAATCTCTCTGGATAGACTTTTAAATCGATCACGAATTTCTGGAATAGCCAATGCAAGCAGCTCTTGTTCGGTCTCGTCCAAACGCCGCTTCATTTCTACGGTTTGCGTCTGGATAATAACCCCATTCATCACTTTTAAATAGTTAACAAATGCATATCCTTCGTCCGATGCAATACTGAAGACATCAACATTACTAATCGAAGAATTAACAACCGTAGACTTACTTTGATAGGCATCTAGTTTATCCAACTTCATTTTAAACAGATGAGCCTTTTCAAAGTTCATATCGGAAACTGCTAGTTGCATTTCCTCTTTGATGCGGTTCGTAACAACCGCAATCTTACCATTCAAAATATCTTTAATATCATTCAGATTTTGATCATAATCTTCTTCCGATTGATATCCTTCACATGGACCTTTACAATTTCCAATTTGATATTCCAGGCAGATCTTAAACTTTCCTTTGGCAATATTCTCCTGGGTCAAAGCTAAGTTACAGGTACGCAACGGAAATAAGTCTCGAATGACATCCAACACGATATGCATCATTCCTGTAGATGCATAAGGGCCATAATAGCGAGAACCATCTTTGATATATCTACGCGTCCAAAAAACACGGGGAAACCTTTCGTTTTTAATAACAATCCAAGGATAGGTTTTATCGTCTTTTAGTAAGACATTATATTTAGGCTTATGTTTTTTTATCAGTGAATTTTCGAGCAACCAGGCATCTACTTCTGTATCCACAATCGTAAAAGCAATACGATTAATTTGGCGCACTAAAACACGTGTCTTTCCATTCAGCTGCGTTTCATTAACAAAATAGGAACTTACGCGATTTCTTAAATCTTTGGCTTTACCAATATAAATTAATACATCATGTCTATCAAAATATTGATAAACACCTGCCTTATGAGGAATTCTCTTGAGTTCTTCTTTATAATCAAACACGTTCATTCTCAATAAATAAGCCAGATAACAAATTTCGAAAAACTCTATTACCTGGCTACATTTTTATATTTTAATTTATTTTAAAACCCTAATCGATCATCATTCAAGTTTGACTCTGCACCTGTACTATCGGCACTTGAACCTCCTCCACCACCTCCCCAATATTTCGAGCAGTCAACAACACGGGTCAAGCCACCTTCAGGAAGTTCAAAATCTCCTTTTGTATAATTTAGATTTTTATCTGCATATACTTTCTGCATATATAAAGCAAATACAGGCATTGCTGCTGCAGCTCCCTGACCGTCTTGCATATTTTCAAAGCTTACTCCACGATCTTCAGCACCTGTCCATACGCCAGAAACGAGCTCTGGTGTTACACCTATAAACCAAGCATCGGAATTATCATTCGTTGTACCTGTTTTTCCACCAATAGGATTTGTTAAATGGTATTTCCACTGAATACGTCTTGCTGTTCCTTTGGAAACAACACCTTTTAGCATATTAACGATAATATAAGCAGACTCACTGTTTAAAGCTTTAACAACTTTTGGAGCTTTTTCATAAATAGGCGTTCCATTTTTATCTTCTATTCTCAAAATCGCGTTCGGTTCTATCCATGTTCCATGATTGACAAAAGCAGAATAAGCACCCACCATATCAAACACAGAAGCTTCATAAGCGCCAAGCGAAATGGAAGGAAAATTAGGTACATCACTAGTAATTCCCATTCTTTTGGTTAATGCAGCTACTGCTTCAGGTGTTACCTGATTAATTAAATAAGCTGTTGCATAATTTTGAGATAAAGCTAAGGCATTTCCTAATGTAATGGGGTTACCACCATCCGCTTTTCCTCTTGGTGTCCAAGTACCATATGTTTGTTGATAATTCGGAATACTATAACAAGGAGAATATCCATTATCTATTGCAACTGCATAGGTGAAAGGTTTTGCTGTTGACCCCACTTGACGAGTTCCCATTTTTACCTGATCATACTTGAAATGTTCAAAATTAATTCCTCCAACCCAAGCTTTAATATGTCCTGTTTTTGGTTCCATGGACATCATGGCATTACGAAGCATCAATTTGTTGTATCGAATGGAATCCAGAGGACTCATAACTGTATCTACAGAACCTCTCCAAGTGAAAATAGACATCGGTACTTTTTCCTTAAAAGCTTTTCTAATTTCTTCTTCTGAGAGACCATTATCTTTCAATACCCGATAACGTTCAGAGCGTCTCATACCCGTTGTTAACAACTTCGCATTGTCTCCTTTAAACGCATCTCTATTTTTCCACTGCGCATTAAATTTAACTTGCAAAGATTTCATCCATTCTTTTTGCGCCTCTTCAGCATATTGCTGCATCGACATGTTGATCGTTGTATAGATCTTTAATCCATCACGATCCAAATCATAAGGCGTACCGTCAGATCTCGTGATCGATAGACGGGCAAATTCTTTTTTGATTTCCTCTTTTAATACTGCACGAAAGTAAGGGGCTAGTCCCTCTCCATAATTTGCAATTTTCAATTGCAAGCCAAGTGGTTTAGCTTGCGCATTGGTTTCTTCTTCGGCAGTAATGAAGTTTCCTTGATTCATGTTATCAAGAACCGTATTTCGACGTGCTAATGCATTCTTGGGATAACGGACAGGAGAATATACACCTGGACCTTTTAACATACCGACCAATAAAGCGGCCTGATCCATCGTTAACTTATCCGGAGTTGTATTAAAATAGGTACGCGCCGCAGATTTAATACCATATGTATTGTAAGCTCCAAAATCCACCGTATTAAAATACATGGTAATAATTTCCTCTTTGGTATAATTCCGTTCCAATCGAACTGCGGTAACCCATTCCTGGAATTTTTGGATGATACGCTTAGGAGCACTTTTGGCACGTCCATCAGAAAAAAGATTCAGTGCCAATTGTTGCGTAATCGTACTACCCCCTTGTTTATTACCCGTCAATGTATGAAAGATCACGGTAAAAGTACGGAGATAATCGATCCCTGAATGATCATAGAAACGTTTATCTTCCGTTGAAATCAGTGCTTGAACCAGATAAGGTGACAATTCACTGTACTTAACGTTTGATCTATTCTGAATATAATAAGTCCCTAAAACTTTATTATCTTCTGTAATAACTTCAGATGCTAAATTACTTTTAGGATTTTCTAAATCACTAAAAGAAGGTAGTTTACCCAATAACCCTATACGAACACTCAATATAAATAGAAAGCCAAAAGCTATTATTCCAATAATAAATTTCCAGAAATTACGCGTATAACGCTTGATATCTTCCTGATTTAGTTGATTTTTTTTTGATTCTCTCCTCATTGAACCTTATTCTTTCTCAATTTGATCTTATAAACTTAACAACAAATGCTCTACGCTACACATCAGATAATGTGCCAAAGAGTATATGCATGACAACAAAGATATTACAAATATTCTGAGGAATCTTCATTAGACAGCACATCATTAAAAATATTATGCTACAATTTTCTACTATAATAGAAATTCTATTCAGGAATGGTCTAAAAAAGCTAAAAAATTATTTATAACAATTTAAGAATTGACAGGATAATATTGTTTTATTTCAACGTTGAATCATAACATGAGCTGTTTAAAATTCATCCAATAGAAGTGTAAGACTAATAATTTCCTTTATTTAAATATATAAGTACCTTCCGTTTAGATGGACAACTATTAAACTTTCTCGATCAGACAAACAGCATATGCAACAACACCTTCTTCTCGACCTACAAATCCCATAGTTTCATTGGTAGTTGCTTTGATGGATATATCATCGATATCCAAGCCTGTAGCTTCCGCTAGTTTTTCTTTCATCTGTCCGATATAGGGCTTAATCTTAGGAGCTTCTAAACACAACATCGCGTCTACATTTCCCAAACGATACCCTTTATCACGAATTAATTGAATACAATGTTTCAACAACACTAAACTGCTAATACCCTTCCATTGTGGATCTGTATTTGGAAAATGATAACCAATATCTTCCAAGTTAGCTGCGCCCAGTATGGCGTCACATATAGCATGCACCAAAACATCGGCATCAGAATGTCCAAAAGCCCCCGCATGATGATCTAG
The DNA here is from genome assembly GCF_021442025.1 of Sphingobacterium sp. SRCM116780. Lineage (NCBI taxonomy): Bacteria > Pseudomonadati > Bacteroidota > Sphingobacteriia > Sphingobacteriales > Sphingobacteriaceae > Sphingobacterium > Sphingobacterium sp. SRCM116780. Next base: position 19,131 of record NZ_CP090446.1, on the reverse strand, counting down.
TTCAACCCCACCGACTATAAATGGGTGTCCTTCTTTTATTTGATGTACATCAAAACCAAAACCAACTTTTATCTTCATAATAAGGCTAAGGTAACATTTTAAAATTTCTTAATGGAAATCACACTAGATAAAATATACAGCAATGAAGGCAAAAAAAATAGCGTCTAATTCTTTAGACGCTATTCATATTTTATTAAAAGCTTTGCAATTAAACTGTTGTTTCTTCCTCTATGGGTGCAAATTGATCAAAAAGATCATTGAACGCATCATAATCTTCATCACCATTGGGTTCAAAGACTTGAATTCCCTTTTCGTGTGCATAAGCTAAAATTTCAGGATTAACACCAGTCTCAGCCACAATAGCAACATCTGTAAAATCCAATGCTCCTTTATAGATATTGACATAGCTACCGTCACTGTAGGAAGTAACATCATCATTTGTCAAAGCCCCTTCCGGAGCGATTTCTCTATATTTATTCCCTAAAGTTCCAGAGAATTCCTCATTATACAAAGAATACATGACTTTAGCTCCTTTGAAAGTAGGATCATCTTTATAAGTCGTCTTTAAATAAGCTGGCACTAATGCTGAAAACCATCCGTGGCAATGCACCACATCTGGAGACCAACCTAATTTTTTTACCGTCTCCAATGCTCCTTTACAAAAGAACACAGAACGCTCATTGTTGTCTGCGAAAAATTCTCCATTCTCATCACGAAAAACTTTTTTCCGCTGAAAATAATCTTCATTATCCAAAAAGTAAACCTGCATACGTGCTGCAGGTAATGAAGCTACTTTAATGATTAGCGGATTGTCATTGTTATCCACCACTATGTTTAAGCCTGACAGACGAATTACTTCATGTAAACGATTTCTACGTTCATTGATATTACCAAAACGCGGCATTAGAATACGGATTTCAAAACCCTTCTCCTGCATAGCTTGTGGTAATTGACGCGTGATTTCAGAAATTTTAGTTAATTCGAGGAAAGGCGACATCTCGTGGGTTATAAACAATATCTTCGTTTTTGCCATCTCCAGTTTTATTTATTTATTTTTTATTAGAACAGTAAAATCGGTGTACAAAGATACACAAAATATCCCAAGAATACAATTCATTACAAATCATCGTTTTATAATCACAAATTAATTGCTCACTTTTGCTTCGTATTAAAATTTCTAAAAGTGAAAATTTTCAAGACTAAAAAGGAGCTACAGGATTATCTAGAAACTGAACGTGTCAACCTCAAAAAAATAGCACTTATCCCAACTATGGGAGCATTACATGAGGGACATATTTCATTATTGAACTATGCAAAACCGTTGTCTGACATCCGAGTGTGTAGTATTTTTGTTAATCCAACGCAATTCAACGACCCCAAAGATTTAGAAAAATACCCGAGACCGCTTGAGCAGGATATACAACTATTAGAAGCTGCCGATTGCGATGTTTTATTTTTACCTTCTGTCGCAGAAATGTATCCTGATCCTCAAGAGAAGTGGCATATCGATCTCAATGGATTAGATGAAATGTGGGAAGGTAAAATGAGACCCGGACATTTTCAAGGAGTGACACAAGTTGTTTACAAATTGTTCCATTTAGTTCAACCTGATATCGCTTGCTTTGGTCAAAAAGATTTTCAACAAGTCATGGTGATCCAACACATGATCAAAGAAAAAAACTTACCGATAACAATCGCTTTATGTCCTACTATTCGAGATAAAAATGGATTGGCACTAAGTTCAAGAAATATGCGTCTTTCTGCTAACGGTAAGACTCAGGCTTTAGCATTATCAAGCACATTACAATTTATAAAAGATAATTTTGCTATTCAACCCCTTGCTGAATTACAAGAACAAGCAAGTGACAAGTTGCAGCAAAGTGATGGCGTTTCTTTGGAATATTTAGCGATCTGCGAAACAACAACACTCCATCAAGCGAACGTAATTGAACCTGGAAAGAAATACGTTGCACTTGTTACCGCTTGGGTGGAAGATGTAAGACTCATTGACAACATGATTTTGAATTAATTGTCACAATATGCTTATTGACTTTATATTTTTACAAGAAAAATCTAACTTTGTCCGATGATTATAGAGGTAATGAAATCTAAAATCCACCGTGTCCGTGTTACACAAGCCGAACTGAATTACGTTGGCAGTATCACGATTGATGAGGATTTAATGGAAGCAGCAAATATTATTGCAAATGAAAAAGTTCAAATTGTTAATAATAATAACGGAGCCCGTTTAGAAACATACGTCATTCCAGGTAAAAGGGCTTCTGGTACGATTTGCTTAAATGGCGCGGCAGCAAGATTAGTTCAGGTTGGTGATATTGTGATTATCATTTCCTATGCACAAATGGAAATGGAAGAAGCAAAGAAACATGTTCCGAGCCTAGTTTTTCCAGATGACAATAATCAATTGATAAAATAATCTTACAAAAGCGAACTTTCAGTAGAAAGCTTCGTTTATTTTCAATAATTTTACAGCACTCGCTTTTTCGAGTGCTTTTTTATTATTTTCATGTCCTATAAAGTAAATATCAGAAATATATTAGCGTCCATGCAACTTGCATTGATGAGCTTAATTATTATTTCTGGTGTTATTTTTATGCACAAGGAGGTTAAGTCCAACGGAGAGATTGTCATGCACAATCACCCTTACGATTTTACCAGTGATCAACCAAGACCACAAGAATCTGATGATCAAATTGACTTTCTCAATGTCGTTTATCATCAAAATTTTATTCAGAGTGAATTTATCCTTTTTGAAGAACCAATTCTTACAGCTTTTCGTGTTTATAGCTATCAGGTCTATACAGCATTTTTTTCTAATCGTATAGTCGATCATGCTTTTCTTCGGGGTCCTCCAATTCTTGCTTAATATCAATTCATCTTTCGCATTCATCTACGCTTAGAAGAATGCTTATTTGTCGTTCACATAGGTGAGTCATATCACGATGTGTCGCATTATTTTATTATTTCAAGCAAGAAAATGAAACGAGCATGAGCATACCGCTCACAAATGGCCATGAACTGAACAAAGCGTTGTCTTAAACGCATTTGAAAGTATAAAAATGTGCTCATGAAAGCTTCATTACCTAATAAAAACAACTATATTTCAATGAAAAACATCAATTTATTGATCCTCTTCATGATGACCAATATATATGCTCAAGCACAACACAAATTAGTTGGCCAAGTCACTAATAAAGAAGGGGGCTCCATTTCTGGTGCAACCATCAGCATAGAAAACAGTGAAATTGCAACAGTATCAGATTCGATAGGACAATTTGTGATTCCGAACGTGGGTAAACAGAAGCTAAATCTTCTGATTACAGCTATTGGCTATCAAACCTTAAAAAAAACCGTATTCACAACAGATTCAACCCTACTCTTCAAATTATTAGCAGACAATCTTCATCTTAATGAAGTTGTCGTCAGTGCAACACGTTATGGTGTGAATAAAAAAGAAGCTCCTGTCATTGTGCAGGTTTTGGGCCCTAAGCTTTTTCAAGCGACTCAATCCGTTGCTATGTCCGAGACCCTAAATTATCAACCTGGTGTGCGTGTCGAGAACAATTGTCAGAATTGTGGCTTTTCACAAGTGAGATTAAATGGTTTAGAAGGAGCATATTCCCAAATCTTAATCAATAGTCGTTCTGTTTTCAGTGCACTTAACAGTGTCTATGGTTTAGATCAATTACCTACGAGTATGATTGACCGCATTGAAGTCGTTCGTAGTGGTGGGTCTGCTCTATTTGGAGCAAATGCCATAGCAGGTACCATTAACATTATAACAAAAGATCCTGTCGAAAATGATTGGCAAATAAAATCTACCAATTCACTCATAGGAGGACAAAGCTGGGATAATACCATCGATTTCAATACTTCCTTCGTAGATGAGGATTTAATCACTGGGGTGACTTTTTATGGTATGCATCGCGACCGTCAACCCTATGATAAAAACGATGATGGTTTCTCTGAAATAACACAATTAAAAAATACTACTTTTGGTAGCAAAGCTTTTTTTAAACCATCTGAATTTAACAAGATAACATTAGACTTGAGTACGATTCATGAATTCCGAAGAGGCGGAGATCAGTTTACCAAATCACCACATTTCACAGCCATTACTGAACAATTAGAAACCAGTTCTCTTATTGGAGGATTGACTTATGACCACTACTTAGCAAATTATAAGCAGAAAATATCTGTGTATGCATCTGGACAAAAGACAACACGCAAAAGCTTTTATGGTGGTTTGGGCGATGCCCCCACTACAACGGATAGCTTAAGAGCCGCAAATTCTTATGGGGATACGGACGATGTATCTTTCGTTACGGGTACGCAATATACGAATAGTTTTGATGAAGATGTATTCACTGGCGGTATCGAGTTCAACTATAACAACACCAACGATCAAATCCCCGGATATCAACGTATCATTGATCAGAAAACGAAAGGAATAGGAACTTATGCGCAGTATGAATGGAAACCGTTAGCCTCTTTTAAAGCATTAATAGGTATGCGATATGACTATATCTTTGTCGATGGAAGTTACCAATTGCAGCAAACAGAACGGAATAGTCAAAAGAATTTTGGGTCTTGGAATCCACGTTTAACTATTTTATACGACATCCATGATAACATTCAATTTCGTGGAGGCTATGCACGTGGATTTCGTGCTCCACAAGCTTTTAATGAAGATATGCATGTTACTTCCATTGGAGGAAAACAAGTATTTGTTTTGATTGGAGAGCATCTAAAAACCGAATATTCCAATGCTTATACAGGGTCATTTAACTTCAATAGAAATTTTGGCAATACACAAACAAGTCTTTTGGTAGAGGGGTTTTATACCCAATTGAACAATCCATTTACGACAGTTTTAACCTCAGAATCCAATGATATCATGATTGAAGAAATGAGAAATGGAACAGATGCCTATGTTTATGGAACAAACCTTGAACTGAATATTGCACCTTCTCGTGTCTTTACGCTACAGACTGGAGGAACTATTCAACAATCTCAATTTAAGTCACCCCAATTAATTGCAGAAGCGAAGACAGGTCAAGAAGCCATTTTATCTAAAGATTTTCTACGTACACCGAATGTCTACGGGTATTTAAATGCCAATTGGAAAGCTACGCAAAAATTCACTGTTGATCTTACAGGAGTGTATACAGGAAAAATGATGATTTCTCATATTCAACAGCAGATCATGAGTCTTAAAAAGACAACAGACTTTATAGAGTTAAATGCGCGATTGGGTTATACATTTGCGATTCATAAAGATTTTAATTTGGAAATTTTTGCAGGTGTTCAAAATATGTTTAATGCTTTTCAAAAAGATTTTGATACAGGTGCTAATCGAGATTCAAATTACATCTATGGCCCTACCAAGCCGCGGACACTAACCTTTGGTATTAAAATTGGCCATTTTCATTAATGCGAATCACACTTACATTCTTCCTGTTCCTATTCTTGCGCCTTCCTATTCAGGCGCAAGAGGTGAATTGGATTTCATTTCCACAATTATCAGATTCATTAAAAATAAATCCAAAACCTGTATTTATTTTCTTTTATACAGATTGGTGTTCCTATTGCAGAAAAATGGAAAATGAAGTGTTTTCAAATGCTGAAATCATAAAAGAACTAAATAACAAATTCTATCCAGTGAGATTCAATGCTGAGAGTAAAGATGAATTTTTATTTGAAGGACAATTGTTAAAAAATTCCAACCCGAAATCAAGAAATTCAATTCATGAAATTGCTCAGCTTTTAGCTGCTAGAAAACAGGGATATTCTTTTCCTACAACAATAATCCTGAACAAAAACTTTGAAGTAACCCATCGTAACTTTTCCTATTTATCTAGCAAAAAGCTGCTTAGCTTATTCAAGAATTAATAAGAGATTATATTCCTTTATAGCTGTTTTTTATTAGCATTTATAACTATTGTTTACTGTTTTTAACAGCATATCAAGGTAATTATGATCCTATGTATTGGTAAATTTTTTCAAAATCTTTTGAAAAAGAACAATTAAGTATGTACGCAAAAGAGATCAACAACATCATGTAAACAGATGATCGTAAAAAATCTAATCATGTAAATTTCAGGTCGGAATGTAATTATTTAACCATCCTTATTCTTTAAGGGTAAAACAAGGTTTTTAAGGGATATCAGCTAGTAAAATAACTCATATCTAAAACGTAGCTCATGCGTATTTCAACCGTACCTCATTCGCTTTTGTTCGAACGAGGTACGAACAAGGTACGAATGAGGTACGAACCAGCTCCCTACTATTTTACCAGTTGAACTCGATGTATTATCAAATTACCCTATCAACAATTCTATTTTGAAACCGAACGCTCAGATTTATAATTTTAATGCAAAGGAGGCGTTTGATTATTTTTCATTAACAGTGTGTAGCATAATAAAACTATTAAACGTTCAATCTATATAATCAAATTTTATTTATTGAATTTTATGAAAAATTTCACAAAAATCCTTTTTGCTCTATTAGCAGTTATCATTGCTTTCGCTTCATGTAATAAATCCGACGATTTTGATAAGTTAGCGGAAGAACAGAGAATTAAAGATTCCATCAACAATGCCCGAATTCAAAAGTTAATCAAGGATCAAGCTCCTCAATTGAAATTATTTGCAACGAAAAACTTCGTTAATCCAAAATTAGATTCCACTACTGGTATTTGGTACGATTTAATTGCTGAAGGTGAAGAAGCTTCATACACGTATCAATTCAATTCTAACGGATCGCTCATGTTTCCAACTGTAGTGACAAAATATAAAGTTAATTTACTGAATGGTCAAGATAAAGGGGCTCTTGTAGATGAGTCTAAAGATGATACTCCAGCGACTTTTTCTGTGGCCCAGGTTATTCCAGCTTGGCAAATCGCATTCTTTCCTAAGAAAATGTCTTACAATAGTAAGGATATTAATATTGGTGGGTTAACATCAAAAGGATTGAAAAAAGGAAGCAAAATAAAATTTGTTGCACCATCTCCTTATGGATATGATGCAACTGTAAAAGACAAGGTTCCTGCAAATTCACCTCTTTATTCTGAAATTGAAGTTACATCAATCAAGTAATTAAATTTAAAAACAAGCTTAAAAATGGATATTAAGCTTGTTTTTAAATATTTAATTTGATAATTATTGCTATTCATGCTTAAAGCACATACTTTTGAGTTTTTAAAATCAGACAAATAGCAAGATAATGCTAATGTTAAAAATTAAGACCTTATACCAAAATCACATGAAAACGACAATTAAAAATTTATTTGCCTTAGTTGCTGTATTATTCACATTAGCATCTTGTAGCAAAAATGACACTGATTATTTCGACGCAAACAAACAATTTGAACTTGATGCGCAAGCAATTAAGACTTATGTTAATGCTAAATTTCCTTTATCAGTACTAGATACAAATTCTGGAATTTGGTTTCAAACAATAGCAGAAGGTGACGGCTTATACCAATATACAACAAAGGATACTGTGGTAAATGGTCAATCGCAGAAAATTGTAGTAGCTCCAAAAATTACCGTTCGTTATACTGGAAAATTACTGGATGGAACTGTATTTGATGAAAATAATTCAGCAACAGGAATTTCAGGTATATTATCACAATTTATCCCTGCTTGGCATATCGCTTTCTTACCTAAAAAAATTGGCGATAAAGTTGCCAATGGTTTAACCGTAAAAGGGTTAACAAAAGGTTCTAAAATTCATATTGTAACTCCTTCTTATTGGGCTTATGGAAATTTTGCACAAGCAAAAATTCCTGCAAATTCTCCTTTAGATTTTACGATTGAAGTGGTTGATATTAAATAAGCTTAATCAAAACAAGTCACAAAAAGGATCTTCACAATTGTAAAGATCCTTTTTTGTTTCAATAATAGCCCTAAAATTATTACCTTTAGGTTATCTGTTTTCGATATAAGTGAAATACATAAATGCGTTGTAGGATTTGTAATTTTTTGTTGATTTATATGATCAATTCAAAAATGATAAGCTAAAAACTTCTTATCTTGCTTTAAATTATTTTAATCAATATCAATGCAAAATGAAAATAGCTTTAGCCCAATTAAATTATCATATCGGAAATTTCAGTTCTAATACTGCAAAGATTATTGCAGCTATCGAAAAAGCGAAAACACAACAGGCTGAAATTATTGTTTTTTCTGAATTAGCAATTGGAGGCTATCCTGCAAAAGATTTATTACACAATGCTAGTTTTTTATATCATTGCCAAGAAGCAATAACCAAAATTGCAAATGCTTGTCATGATATATTGTGTATTATTGGTGCCCCCATTCCAAATACAGATCCAGAAGGAAAGAAGCTATACAATGCTGCTGTCTGTCTTGAAAATGGAAAAGTTACGCATATGAGTAAGAAGGGCCTACTACCAACGTATGATGTATTTGACGAATATCGTTATTTCGAGCCCAATCGAAACTTTGAATGCTTTACCTATAAAAATACAAAAATTGCACTTACTGTTTGTGAAGATCTATGGGATGACGATGAAGGTAATAATTCGTACGTAGGGGATCCTATGATAGAACTCCGTCAAGAAAATCCAGATTTACTCATCAACATTGCTGCATCTCCTTTCTCTTATACTCATTTTCAAAATCGTGTTGCCGTACTTCAATCACATGTAACTAAAGCGAAGTGTCCTTTAATTTATGTGAACCAGGTAGGGGCTCATATGGATATTATTTTTGATGGACGATCATTGGCTTTTGACCAAAATGGAAATATCTGTTGCGAATTAAAAAAATTTGAAGAGGATTTTCAAGTTGTGGAGTATAGTAATCATACGATTCTATCTGATGCTGTTCCCATTATAGTAGCCGATCAAGAAATTGCCCTCATACACGATGCCTTGCTATTGGGTTTACGAGATTACTTCTATAAATCGGGATTTAAAAAAGCGGTATTAGGTCTTTCAGGGGGATTGGATTCGGCTCTTGTGGCTGCCTTGGCATGTGAAGCACTTGGTTCCGAAAACGTACTTGCCATATTATTACCTTCTATTTATTCATCTGATCATTCCATACAAGATGCTTTAGATCTTGTGAAGAACACAAAATGCAAGCATCAGATCATTCCTATAAAAGATGTCGCGCAGGCTTTTGAATCTACCTTAGCACCTTTATTTGAGGGACTTCAAGCGGATATTACAGAAGAAAATATTCAAGCACGTACCAGAAGTACTTTATTGATGGCGATTTCTAACAAATTGGGATATATTGTATTAAATACTTCTAATAAAAGTGAGGCTGCGGTTGGTTATGGGACATTATATGGAGATATGGCGGGGTCGATTTCCGTTATTGGGGATGTTTATAAGTCTAAGGCTTATGAACTTGCTCGTTATATCAATCGTAATGGAGAAATTATTCCTGTAAATACGATTGAAAAAGCTCCTTCTGCTGAATTAAGACCTGATCAAAAAGATTCAGACTCCTTACCTCCCTATGATTTATTGGATCAAGTATTATTTCAATATATCGAAAAAGAACAATCTAAAGAACAAATTGTCGCATTAGGTTTTGATGAAACGTTAGTACAAAGAATAGTAAAATTGGTGAATAACGCAGAATTTAAGCGCTTCCAGGCTCCACCTATATTACGTGTTAGCCCGAAGGCATTTGGCTCTGGACGTTCAATGCCTCTAGTCGCTTTTTATGCATAATATTTTTACAAATTTAATTAAACCTTTATTAGTTCAAATTGTCTAACTTTAAAAAATAACTTTTTTAGGTCATGAAAAAAATAATTTATTTCTTATTTGTAAGTTTAATTCTTACATCTTGTACCTCCTATCAATATAATACGACACGTGTCGAAAAAATAGATTTCTCCCAGTATCATACTTATGGCTGGTTACCTCCCGTGGACTCGTTGTCAAAATCTTATTTTGATAATGATATTGCTAGAAGCAATATATTAGATGCTAGCAACGCAGAATTAAACGCGAGAGGTCTTGCTTATAGTAAGGAAAATCCTGATTTACTATTTCGTTATATTACGATCGTAAATAACAAAAGTCGCTTAGTATACGGAAATACATATGCTTGGGGCGGTCCTTGGGGTTGGTATAGACCTTGGTTTTCTCCTTATTACTATGGAGGTATGTATGCTACTTATCCAGTAGCGAAGGAAAAGTATCGTTATGCTCATTTAATTATTGAGGCTGTAGATCGTAAAACAAATGCTGTTATTTGGCAAGCACGCGGATCAGGAGATGTGAATACTCCAGAAAAAGCAATCAACAATATTGCAAAAGTTGTAAAGGGTGTATTTAAACAATATCCCATTACATTGAAAAAATAATTTAGGCTAAAAAGTCATGACAAAAGATATTACCCCCAAAAAGTTAGACACTTTCTGGGGTTTTTTTATGATCAATAGGTTTTTAGGTCTTCGTGTTATGCACAATAGAACTTCCAAATGATGGAAGAAGCGAATTAATTCCAGTTCTTATGATAGCATTTGATTTTATAGACTTCTCTAACTATGATTTCTCTTTTAGTATGTATTTATATAGTTAGATGATCATTAATTTCTTACCCTTGTTTTTGAAAATTTTCTTATTTTTAGTAAGAAATATAGTAGTAACTCTTTGAAAAAATATATATTATTTCTTGATACTGAAACTTCAGACCTACCAAAAAAATGGGACAAAAAGTATAGTGATAGTCAAAATTGGCCACATGTATTACAGGTGGCTTGGATAATTTTTGATGAAAATTTTAATGAAATAAAACGTACGAACAAATATATTTATGAACCTTTTATTTTTATCAGTCCTTCATCTGAACAAGTCCACGGACTAAAGCCTCAGTTTTTGATGAAACATGGAGAAAATAAAAAAGTTGTTTTGCGCAAACTGGCACACGACATAAAAAAATATCAACCATTAATCATTGGACATTTCTTGACCTTTGATCTACAAGTACTCAGCGCAGAATTTTTCCGATCTAGATTAGCCATCCCTTTTCAGCAATTGACTTATTTCTGTACATTATGGCATAGCAAAAAATATGTACATAATCCCAATATGGTTCACATGAATCTTACTTCGCTATATGAAACGCTATTTGAGGTATTACCTACAGATGCGCACAATGCGGAGAACGATGCCGATATTACTGCAAAATGTTATTTTGAAATGATTCGCCGAAATGAGCTTTCTATACTCGATATAGAAAATCAACAAGCTAAATTTCAAAACATATTTCAATCATAGCACCTTCGTATGAATAACTCTGAAACTATCTTATCGTTATTAAAAACTACTAAACCTTTTCATCTACTACCTGAATCTGTACATAGAAGTTTAGTCGATTTGATGACCAAGCTCACATTTTCAAAAGAAGTACTTATCTATAGGCAAGGTATTACGGATATGGAAGGTGTTGATCTTATCTATACAGGGACATATGAAACATTTTTCTTGGATTCTACAGAAAATAAACGTTCGATAGAGATTCATCACAATCCTTATTGTTTTGGTGGGATATCTGTGCTTTTAAACCGTACTAAAGCATTAAAATCTGTCATGGTTCAGAAAGGTACCATTATATATCGATTGCCTCGAAAGGATTTTATTGAGTTGTGTCATGTCAATGAAGATTTCTTTCATTTTTTCACGAATTCATTTGGGCGTAAAATGTTGGATGATGAGTTCTCTCATTTTGTCAAATCACCAGCCTCATTTGAAGAAAGTTATTATGCAGCAGATCAATTATACTCTCGTAAAATTGATAATATTATTTACAAAGATATTGTATCCATTGCGTCTGATCGGCCAATCTTTGAAGCTGCCAGAAAGATGTCGCAGCATAAAGTGAGCTGTATTTTCATTACTGAGGGGGAACAAATTGTTGGATATGCAACAGACATTACATTAAGAGATAATGTCATCTCCAATCAAATCAATCCAAATGAGCATATTGGCACCGTTATGGACAATCCCATAATCAGTATTTCAAACCATGCTTTTCTCTATGAGGCCGTACTGATGATGTTCCGAACCAAAACAAGATATCTTTTAGTAGAGAAAGAAGGAAAGTATGTTGGTTTTTTAAGCCGTAATCGTTTATTAAGTGAACAAGGCCAATCACCTTTAGTTTTTATACAATCTGTGAAACTAGCAGAATCTTTAACCGAATTACAGGAAAAATGGAATAACGTTCCTGAAATTATTAATCAATTGCTGGGACGTGGTGTAAATGCTGAAATTGCGAATCAAGTTATTACGACCATTGCTGATACAATTGCCATAAAGGTGATTGAAAAAGTTATCCAAGAAATTGGAGAACCTCCTGCAAAGTTCGTCTTCATGGTAACAGGAAGTGAAGGAAGAAAAGAACAAACGTTAAAAACTGATCAAGATAATGCGATTATTTATGAAGATAAAGCTAATGAACAACGTGAATTGGTAAGAAATTATTTCCTCAGTTTTGCCAATCGCGTATCTGATTATTTAAATACAATTGGTTTTGCGTATTGCACAGGAGGATATATGGCAAGTAATTCTGAATGGACACATTCTTTATCCCATTGGAAACAAAATTATAAAAGCTGGATTGAGGAAACAATTCCTGAGCATGCAATGAAGTTTTCAACATTTTTTGATTGTAGACGTTTGTATGGAGACCAAGGAATTATCGACCAACTAAAATTATTCTTAAATGAAGAATTGCAGAAGCCTAATGAGCGTTTTTTTCTATTCATTGCTAAAAACGCCTTACAATATGAACCACCATTAACTTTTTTTAATGCCATTAAAACGCAAACTATCGGAGCTTCTGAAGTTCTGGACATAAAAAAAGCAATGACTCCAATTGTCGATCTTGTACGGGTATATGCATTGAAAAACAGAATTTATGAAGAAAATACTGGCGAGAGACTTAAGAGGTTAGTCGCATTGGAAATTTTTAACCAGTCTCAATATGAAGAGCTTTATCAATCCTACTACTATTTAATGGCTCTTCGATTAAAAAATCAAGCGAATGAGATTATGTCTATGAAACTAAATCCTGATAATTATATTCGAATAGCAAGTCTTACAAAAATTGAAAAAGCAACTTTAAAAGAAATATTTAAGACAATTAGTAATTTTCAGTTAGGTATAAGGTTCAAATTCACGAATAATCTTTTAGGATAGCAGTTAGAATCATAATTTTTAAAATCTACGAAGAATAATTTACTGTTGAGACATTTGCGTTTCATTCTTTTTGCATCACATATACCAAGCATAGGTACAATGAGAACGAATAACATGACTTTCTTTATTAGAAAACAGCCTCATCAATGATAAAAAATTTGGCTTACTATTTACAATAGTAAATTCATACCTTGTACATAATTTACTACCTTTACATAAAGAAAATGCCTATTTTATAAATATTGAACATTAAAATTTAAAATCTTAACTTTTTTAATATATATTAGAAGCAATCATTATTTTTGTAAAAAATTTGTAACAAATATTCATATATGCATATTTTAAAAACACTCGTTATAACTGTATCTCTTTTATTCGCTCATCAAGAATTTGCTTCAGCTCAAGCAGCAGTTGTTCCAGCAACTCAAGCTGCAGCAACTAATGCTTATAAATATAGTCCAGACGGATTAAAAAAAGGAAGCCTTGCCAATCAATTTGATCACTTAAACTACATCTCTAAAAATAATTACGATTATAAGATGATTCGTAAAACGAATCTCGACATCATCAGAAGAAATGTAGTGGATACTGTCAGCAAGCTTCAAAAGGAAATTAAGTCATTGAAATCTGCATCTTCTAATTATGGATCAACAACGAAGGGATTGCAAGATAGTGTCCAAATTTTGAAAGATCAGTTGGCACAAGAACAGGAAAAAGTAGATAGCTTCTCTTTTTTAGGAATAAACACGACAAAATCGGCTTATAGCACTGTGGTTTGGTTAATTATTGCAGGTCTTTTAATTAGTACTATTGCCTTTTTGTTCTCTTATCGTAAGGCGAAAGTGAATACAGATGAATATCAAAAAACCGCTGATCAAGCACAAGAAGAATTGGCACTATTCCGTAAAAAAGCCTTGGAAAAAGAACAGGCATTGAAACGTCAACTTCAAGACGAGCTAAACAAGAGATCTTAGCAGATTTAAATAACATAAAAAAATAGGGCAGTAATAATTTTACTGCCCTATTTTTTTATGTTATTTATCTTAATAGCCTGGATTTTGCTCCAACAGCGTATTTAGCTTTAGCTCTCGAAAAGGGATTGGGTAAATCAAACGGTTCTCATTGACATGATAACTGTTTGCCAATAGATAACCATATATCTTTTTTAGTTGATTACCATGAGCGGTCATTACTTCTTGTGCTTTACCTGTTCGAACAAGATCCAACCAACGGTGATTCTCAAAAGCGAGCTCCACTCTTCTCTCTTGAGCGATTGCCTTTTTCAGATTTTCTTTAGCTCCATCATGAATAGCAGCTAAGCCAGCACGATTTCGAACTTTATTCAGCAATGGTAAAGCTGCACTCGAATTTCCATTTTCATTATATGCCTCTGCTAATAGTAAAAGAACATCAGCATAACGGATCAACATCCAATTATCATCTGTATTCCGATTCATATTATAAGGAAGGTGAAAAAACTTACGTGTAAAATACTTAGCAACAACGTTATCATTGGTTTTATAATCAAGTATGCTAACAATTTTGGTCGGCATAAAATCGGCACTGCTATTTAAAGTTCCTTCTACCACACCTATAGATGCATCTAATCTTTTATCTCCATCCTCATAAGCATCTATTAAATCTTGGGTCGGTGTGTTCCATCCTCCTATCGTATTGTTAAAGGAAACACCTAGTATATTTTTCGTATCAGGTGTTCTTGGAATAAATCTATAGATAAAAGAACTTTGTTGTCCATCAGTACCCGCCTTATATTGCACTTCAAATATGGATTCTATATTATTTTTATTCGTAGGACTAAAAATATCAGCATAATTTGGCAATAGATCATACCCCATTTTAGTAACGGCTTCCAGATATGGAATAGCTTCATTCGGCTTACCCCAACTCATATATACTTTTCCCAATGTGGCAGCAACCATTCCTTTCGTCACACGTCCTGTTTGAGGAAATTTAGGAACATCCACTTTCTCGTAAGCATCTTTAAGATCGGCTATAATCTGTGTATATACCTCTTCTTTCGTACTACTGGCTAAATTAGCTTGCTGTACGAGTGTCACCTCATGGATATGTAGTGGTACTCCTCCGTAATGCGTTACCAGATCGAAGTAATAATGTCCCCTTAAGGCTTTTGTTTCTCCAATAATTCTATTCTTATCTGCATCAGACATCTCAAATGTGATCTTTTCTAAACGATCCAAAATCGTGTTTGTACGATGAATACCAATATAGTTGGCTTTATAGCGCTGTAGTGTTACTGCATTTTCGGCATCATCCATAAAATCTGCCAACTGTTCATAACCTGAGCCTCCCCGATCTTTACTATCGTAATCATAATGCGTATTATCAGAGCGCATTTCATCCATATAAAATGCGGTATCCGCGACATATCGTAAAGGTACATAAGCACCATTCAATGCTTGGTTGAATTCTTCTAAAGATTTGAAATATTTGTCAACTCCGATCTGACCTTCAGGAAGCTCTTCTAGAAAATCTTTTTTGCAGGATGCAAAGACAAAAACACAGAATAGTAGCAATAAATTTATTTTTTTCATAGAAGAGACAGTTTAAAAGTTAACATTGAGTCCAAATGTAAAGGTGCGCGGTACAGGATAAGAACCGTTGTCAAGACCAGCTTTGGTTTGATCATCTCGAGCATCATTAACCTCTGGATTTTGTCCAGGGTATTTAGTAAAAACAAAAGCTTGATTGACACTTGTATATAATCGCAATGACTTTAAGAATTTCAGCTTCTCTTCTGGGAAAGTATATCCCAATGTGATATTTCGAATAGTCAAGTAGGTTCCACTATACACCCAATTCGAATTTGCAAAACGGTAGAGCTCTGTTGTATTTGCCAACGTACGAGGAACTTTTCCGTTCCCTGGATTTTCTGGAGAACGCCATCTATCTGCCATATCCTTCTCTATATTAAATATACCGTCGAGATTTTGTGTATTCTGTTTATTAATATCCATAATCTTATTACCTGCTTGCCCAGATGCGACTATACTCAAATCAAAATTTTTGTATTTAAAATCATTGGTCATACCAAATAAAAATGTTGGATTAGGATTGCCTAGATACGTTTTATCATCTGCAGTTATTTCACCATCACCATTGATATCTTTCATTCGGGCAGTTCCCACTTGGGAGGTTAAATGCTTCGGTTGAGCAGCAAATTCAGCTTGGTTCATATAAACGCCATCAAAGACATAGCCGTAAAATTCTCCAATGCGTCGCCCTTCAGCTGTTTGATTATAATCGTTATACTGCCCAGTTCCTCCAATAGCAACACCATTATTCAATCGGATTACCTTGTTGTCATTAAATGAAAAGTTGAAATTGGTATTCCATTTAAAATCGCCTGTCAGATTCTTGGTATCAAAATTAAATTCATGACCCCACATTTTAAATTCACCAACATTGGATTTGACGCTCGGAAATCCTGAAGAGTAAGGAAGATCAATTTGATATAACATGCCTTCCGTACGCTTATTAAAATAATCATATCCAAAGGTGATGCGACTATTGAATAAGCTCAATTCTATCCCTGCATCTGCCTGTGTCGAAGTTTCCCAAGTCAAGTATGGATTACCTAGACTTGTGATAGCTGTCCCCGGAATGATAGCTCCTGCTTCCACATAATTTGAATTCCGAACTAAAGAGGTGTGTGTATAATCACCTATATTATTATTTCCTGCCTTTCCGTAACTACCTCTTATTTTCATAAAATTCACAACACCTTCTTTGTTAAAGAAATTCTCTTCACTGATCACCCATCCCGCGGAAACGGATGGAAACGTACCATATTTACGTTCTGATCCAAATCGAGAAGATCCATCTCTACGAATATTTGCAGTTAGAAAATAGCGGTCTTTAAAGTTATAATTCAATCTTCCAAACCAAGATTGCACGGTCCATGCCGTTCGATCAGTGGTCCCATTTGTGGTAATTGCACCGACTATCCAAGGGATATCATCTGATGGAAAATTATTGCCACTAATATTTCTAAAAGTCCGTTCATATCGCTGCGCACTATATCCTCCTAAGACATCAAAATGATGATCTTCCTGCAGGTCAAAAGTATAGTTAACAGTCGTTTCACTTAACCATGATGCATAATTATTTGAACTATGGTTTGCATTTGCCACAATGGGTGGAGGATTACCAAAACTACCATAGGTACTTGGATAAAAAGCATTATTTTCCATTGTTCCAACGTCAGTACTGATGGCTGTTTTTACCTTTAAATGCTCAAGTGGTTCGACTTCCAAAAAGGCATTCCCCAACAAACGTAACGTATTTTGATTAATTGCCGCATTGTGTAATTGTTGATAAAAATTTGGTAATGCATACATACCATAAGAAGACGTTGTTGTATTATAGCCCCCATCTTCATTATATACAGGAATAAGCGGTGAACTCATCATACCTCCACTTAATATCTGTCGATTTCCATCTAAGGGGCCTCTGGTATTTTTATCAATTTGATAGGTTGGCGAAATATTGAATCCAATCTTGATATAATCATTGGGTTTGTATTCGCTATTGGAACGCATAGAAAAACGTTTCATCCCCGTATTTTGCATCACACCCTCTTGTGAAAAAAATGTTGCCGAATTACTGGTCAGAAATTTTTCGCTTCCACCATTAATGTTCAAGTTGTAATTCTGAATAGGTGCAGTTCGAAGCAATTCGTTATACCAGTCCGTTCCTGCTCCATATTGTTCTGGATTGGCATAATCTGCTGGAACTTTAGCCAATTTGGTTTCTGGATCCACCCAGCCTTCATATTTAATCTTATCTTCATAAAATCCTTTCATGAAAGTTGCAAACTCCTTTCCATTCATAATTTCAGGACGACCTCGTTGTGGAACCTGCTGAATCCCGTAATAAGCATTCAATGAAACAGAAGTCACTCCTTCTTTTCCTTTTTTTGTGGTGATCAAAATCACACCATTTGCAGCTCGTGAACCATAGAGGGATGTTGCTGAAGCATCTTTCAGAACACTGAAACTTTCGACATCGTCAGGATTGATCATATTGATATCTCCCGAAATTGGCATTCCATCGACCACAACCAAAGGTTGATTGCCTGACCCCAACGAAGCTGCGCCACGGAGTTTAAAAGTCATTCCTTGCCCAGGCCGTCCTGTGACTTGATTGATCTGTAAACCTGGAACTTTACCCTGAAGTTTCTGTCCGAACTCTGCCGCAGGTATATCTTGTATATCTTCTGACTTAATTTGTGTTACCGATCCTGTTAACGCTTTTTTATTCTGACTACCATAGGATACAACGACGACTTCCCCCAATGTATTGGTAGCAGTTGTCATCTTCACGACAATTCCTGTCAAGTTGCTAATGAAATGCTCAGTCGTTTTAAATCCTACGGAACTAAATTCCAATACCTGATTGACTTTGGCATTTATTTCAAACGCTCCTTTTTCATCGGTAATTGCAGAACCCGCTGCACCTTTTACTGAAACAGTCACCGCTTGTATGGGTTTACCATTTTGATCCTGTACCAAACCCTTCGCGACAGAGGAAGGTTGCTCAGATTTAGTTGGAGGATTCCCCTCCACTGAGAGACTATCGTTGGATGTTGCCTTACTGGAATCTGCAATACTATTGGTCTTATTCAAACTATCTACATTTTTCAACTGGTTAGCAGTGTTAATTGCTCCTTTTTGAACCTGAGAAGTATCTACATGTTGCTTCAGCGTATCTCCTTGTGTACTACCCAATATTCCTGTTGGCTGTTTTGTTGATTTAACGGAATCTTGGAGAGCCGATGTTGTGTTTTTCTGAAGCTGAGTCGTATCTTTTGGAGTAGTTACACGACCGGGAATTTTTGATAGTGTCGTCTGTTTTTGTTGGGCTAAAACTAAGATTGG